>NZ_JAPJBQ010000002.1 GCF_026421305.1 Dyella silvae | reverse complement strand
CCGGAAGGCGCGCCATCGGGGTGGCCTTTCTCTTGGTTACTTCTCTTTGGCCACGCAAAGAGAAGTGACCCGCTGTCCGGCAGGACAGCGGAAGCCCGCCGCAGGCGAGCCAGGTCGCCGCACCGTCAATAAGGGCGACAGAACAAAGGTGAGGGATAGAAACGCCACCGCGAGCACCCGCCCCTCACCCCAACCCTCTCCCCGGAGGGGAGAGGGAGCCAACCGCGCGGAGCGTTACTCACTGAAGAACAAAGAATCCCGCTCACCCACCCCTATAATGACCAACCATCCGGCGCACCCTCCTCCCATGAATTACCGCCACGCCTACCACGCCGGCAACTTCGCCGATGTCCTCAAGCACTCCGTGCTATTCGCACTCATCGAAGCGCTTCAGGCCAAACCAACGCCGTTCGCCGTCATCGACACGCACGCAGGCAGCGGTTGCTACGCGCTGGACAGCACCGAGGCAGGCAAGACAGGGGAGTACAAAAATGGCATTGCACGCCTGCTGTTCCCCGACATGCATGCGTCCGGCCACCCGACCGGACCGCTGCCGCCGCTGCTCCGTCGCTGGCTGGACAGCATCCTGCGGCTCCCCGGGAACGAGCACGGACTGAAGCTGTATCCGGGATCGCCCCTGCAGGCCGCCCAGGCGATGCGTGACGGCGACAGTGCCCAGCTATGCGAGTTGCATCCCGAAGAAGCCAAGCTGCTGCGCGAGCTGTTTCATCACGATCATCGCGTGCATGTGCATCAGCGCAACGGATACGAGGCATTGAAGGCGCTGCTGCCGCCCAAGGAAAAGCGTGGACTGGTGCTTATCGATCCGCCCTATGAGGCGCAGGAAAGCGAATATCGGGTGATCGAGCAGGCACTGAAGCTGGCGCTGGAACGCTGGCCGACGGGTATCTATGCGATCTGGTATCCCATCAAGCTCCGCAGTCAGGTGCAGCCTTTCCACCGCTGGCTGCAGCGCTGTGGCGCGAGGCGCGTGTTGAGGGCAGAGCTGCTGGTGCACCCCGACGACTCGCCGCTGCGCCTCAACGGCTCGGGCATGGTCATCCTTAATGCGCCGTGGAAGCTGGATGACGTTTTGCGCGAACCGCTACGCGCCATGACGCCGCTGCTCTCACAGGACAAGCCCGCGCATTGGCGTCTGGATTGGCTGCTGGAAGAAAATGCTGGCTGAGTAGGGGTATCGCGCGCTTCTGGTGTATACCGTCCATGGCACCGGCCCGTTAAGCTCAGGGCAACCCATGCGGATATGCGCCATGAACCGATCTGCGGCTTCTTTCCTTCGCCAAAGCGCTCTCTGTGTCAGCCTCCTGATACTGGCAGCGTGTGCGCCGGCTCCTATTTACAAGCCTTCGCCCAGCACCGTGGCGGTAGCCCCGAACATGGTGGCGCAGTCGCCGCAGCAGTATTCGAATGCAGACGTGATCTGGGGCGGGCGCATCGTAGAAGTACGCAACTTTCCCGACCACAGCGAGATCGAGATTGCCGCCTATCCACTGGATAGTTCGCAACGTCCCAAAGTTGACAACGGCGGTGGCTGGGGAAGATTTATCGCGGTGACGCCGGGCTACGTCGAATCGTTCGACTACCCCAATGGCGCGCTCATGACGCTCTTTGGCCGCCTCAACGGTACGCATACCGGCACCGTGGGCGAGGCTGCCTACGTGTTTCCCTTGGTCAGCGTGACGCAGTCGCACGTCTGGACGGCCGCCGAACTGCAGAACGGGCACTCCAATGTAAGCTTCGGCCTCGGCATCGGGGTGGGCATTCACTAACGCATCGGGCCGAATACACTGCTGTCTTCGTCCAAAGGAATGCACGATGTCCGGCCATGCCAACTCGCTCAAGGCGATCCTGATCGCCCTGGGCGCGAACTTCGCGATTTTTCTCAGCAAGCTCGCCGCCGCCCTGATCACCGGCTCCGGGGCCATGCTGGCCGAAGCCGTGCACTCGCTGGCCGATTGCGGCAACCAGGGTTTGCTGCTGTTCGGCATGCGCCAAGCCGATCACCCGCCATCGGACGAGTATCCGCTGGGTTGGGGACGCGCCCTGTATTTCTGGTCGTTTCTGGTGGCGATACTGCTGTTCAGTGTGGGCGGCATGTTTTCCATCTACGAGGGCGTCCACAAGCTCGGTCACCCTGAACCGCTGAAGTGGCCCTGGCTGGCGGTGGGCGTGCTGGGATTTGGCTTCGTTGCCGAGTCCATTTCCATGCGCGGCTGCATGAATGAAGTGAACAAGGTGCGCGAAGGACGAAGCCTCTGGCGCTGGTTTCACGAAACGCGTTCGAGCGAGCTGCTGGTGGTCTTCGGCGAGGACCTCGCCGCCCTGCTTGGCCTGGCCGTGGCGCTGGTGGCGGTAGTCGCCACCATGATCACGGGCAACCATCTTTATGACGCGGTGGGCACCATCGTCATTGGCGTACTGCTGGTGGTGGTAGCCATCGCCATCGCCTATGAAGTGAAAGCGCTGTTGATCGGTCAGGGCGTGGAGCCGAATCGGCGTGAAGCCATGATTGCCTTCATCAACGCCCGTCCGGAGGTAGACGTCGTGCTCAACCTCATCACGCTGCAGATGGGACCCGACGTGATGGTGGCGGTAAAAGCGCGCATGTCACCGGCGCCCAGCCAAGCCGCGCTCATTGAAGGGATCAATGGGGTGGAACGCGCCATGAAGGCGCAGTTTCCCGATATCCGCTGGAGTTTCTTCGAGCCGGATATCGCCGATTGAGTCATGCCGTCATTCGGTGGGAGCGCATCCTGTGCGCAACAACCCACCGAAGCTGAAATCCACGCGACCCGCGCGCACAGAATGTGCTCCTACAGCGGTCAAGAACTCTTTGGCTGCAACAAGTCCCACTTGTTGCCGTAGAGATCCTGGAACACCACCACCGTGCCGTAGGCCTCCTCGCGAGGCTCTTCGCAGAACACCGCGCCAGCCGCCTTCATGCGCCGGTAATCGCGCCAGAAGTCATCGGTATACAGCAGCAGAAACACCCGGCCGCCCGTCTGGTCGCCTACGCGTGCGGTTTGCTCCGGCGCGCTGGCTTTGGCCAGCAGCAAGCGCGTCTCGGTCGAGCCCGGCGGAGCGACCACCACCCAACGCTTGCCGCCACCCATGTCGGTGTCCTCGACCAAGGTGAACCCGAGTACGCGGGTATACCAATCGATGGCGGCGTCATAGTCAGCGACTACCAGGGCGATGCTGGCGATGTATTGCTTCACTTGTGCGGTTCCTTGGTTGAAGGCCACTCGCCCAGCTCTGCCTGCAGCTTCTTGGTGAGCCGGGCGCGAATCAGCCCATAGGCCGTGCGAATAAGCCCGGACAACTCGGCAGTGGTGAAGCGCTTCGGCTCCACCACCTGAACCCAGCGGGCGCGGGCGAGATAAGGGGCGGCGATCATACCCGGCTGGTCGGTCAGTTCGAGGAAGCGATCGTCTTCGACCTTGAAGGCCAGCCGCCCGCCATCGACCGGCATGACCACGAACATCTTGCCGCCCACACTGAAGACCAGCTCGCCTCCCCACTTGATGTCGCGTGTCACGCCCGGCCAGTGGCCGCACAGGGCCTCGAGCTGGGCGGGGGTGATGCCTTTGGTCGCAACGGCCATGAATTTCACTCTCCCTCAACGTACCGGTGAATGCATTGGCGCATTCTGCCCGCTGCACCCTTCCGTGGTGCGGGGTCAGCCCTGGTTGGCCGCCATGCGGTGCGACATAGCGCCGCAAAAGTGATTGTGATTGAAGGCCTTTTGTTCATGTTGCGGCGCACACAGTACGGTAAAGTATGGTCATGACACCCGCCATCGACTACTCCACGCCCCGGCGCAACCTGGTCCCGCCGCGCAGCACCGAACGGTTCGCCCGTCCGCGGCTGCTCGAGCTGCCCAGGCCGAAGGGTGAGCTGGTCCACACGCACGACGGCCGCGAGTTGCGGCTGCGTGGTATCGAGCCGGGTGACGTCGCCGCGCTGAAACGCCAGTTCTGCCGGTTGTCGCCGGAAGACATCCGCCGCCGCTTTCTTCATGCAATGTGCGAGCTGCCGGAACCCATGGCGCAGCGCCTCTGCCGGATCGACCCCGAGCACGAAACCGCTTTCGTGCTGATGGACGAAACCGTGCAGCCGGCCGAGCTGCGTGGCGTCGGCCGCATTTACGTCGATGACGTGGCCAATAGCGCGGAGTTCTCCGTGCTGGTGGAGCACGACTGGGCCCGCCAGGGCCTGGGCGCCATGCTGATGCAGCGGCTGGTCGACGATTGCCGCCATCGCGGCCTGAGCGAGATCTGGGGCTATGTGCTTCTGGAAAATCGCCCCATGCTGGAACTGTGCAGGGACCTGGGCTTCGTTCGCCGCCTGATCCCGGAAGAGCCCGGCGTGACGCAGATTTCGCTGCAGCTCTGAGAGCCAGGGCAACACTGATCAAGTCTCGCCGTCGTCATGATGCCTGGAAGGTCCGCAGGCGGAGGTGCGCGGCGCAGGGAAGACTGGCCGTCTTGCCAAGCCGCGCGCCTTCGTCTGCGGACCTTCCAGGCATCACCCCTTTCATTGAAATGCTTATGTGGGGCCGTCCCTGTCTGCCCGCATCTCTTCGGGGCGTCGACTCGACAGACGGCCAGTCTGCCTTCGCCGCCGCCCCTGTGATCTGCAGGCAGACAGGGACGGTGACGACGGCGAGACTTGATCAGTGTTGCCCTAGCCCCACACGCTGATGTGAACCACCGCCCCGGTCTTCCGGGGCGGTCGCGTTACACTTGCCCGCTTTCCAGGTGTGGCCAGGCCATGCCCCTCGAATCCAGCGTCCGCATGGCTAATACGATTCCTCATCCGTCCCTGCCCTCCACCCCCAAGCAGCGCCGTTTCTGGACGTCGCCGCACGGCTCGTCGCGCGCGCTGCTGGTGGCCGAAGCCGCCCGCTCGCACCAGGGCCTGCTGGTTGCGGTGACCCGCGACACCCAGCGTGCCCATGCGCTGGAGGACGAACTGCGCGTATTCGCGGGCAATCTGCCGGTGCTGCATTTCCCGGACTGGGAAACCCTGCCCTACGACGTGTTCAGTCCGCACCCGGATATCGTTTCGCAACGCGTCGCCACCCTGTACCAGTTGCCCAGCACCGAACGCGGCGTGCTGGTGGTGCCCATTGCCACGCTGATGCAGCGCATTGCGCCGCGCAGCCATATCACTGGCGCCGGGCTGGTGATGAAAAAGAAACAGAAGCTGGATCTCGCCGCCGAACAGCGTCGGCTGGAAGCAGCCGGTTACCGCAACGTGCCGCAGGTGGCCGAACCGGGCGACTTCGCCGTGCGTGGCGCACTGATCGATATTTTTCCTATGGGCGCCGGCGAGCCGTATCGCATCGAGCTGTTCGATGACGAAGTGGAGTCCATTCGCAGCTTCGACCCGGAAACCCAGCGTTCGCAGCAGCAAGTGGAGAGCATCGAGCTGCTGCCGGCGCGCGAATTTCCGCTCACCGAGAACGCGGCGAAAGATTTCCGCACGCAGCTGCGCGAGCGCTTCCCCATCGACGTGCGCCGCTGCCCGCTCTACCAGGACATGAAGGAAGGCGTCACGCCGGGCGGCATCGAGTATTACCTGCCGCTGTTCTTCGAGCAGACGGCCACGCTGTTCGACTACTTGTCCGACAACGCCGTGTTCCTGCTCACCGAAGGCGTGCTGGAATCGGCCGAGCAGTTCTGGACACAGACTGGCGAGCGCTATGAACAACGGGCGCACGATATCGAGCGCCCGGTGCTGCCGCCAGCCGAGCTGTATCTGCCGACCGAGTTGCTTCGCGAACAGCTCAACAGGCGCTTGCGCGTGGAAGTGGTGGAAGGTGGCCACGAACACGCGATGTCTGTCGGCACGCAGCCTGCGCCCGAGTTGCCGCTCAACCGCAAGGGCGAGGAGCCGGGCACGTCGCTGCGTCACTTTCTGACCAGCTATCCGGGGCGCGTACTCATCACCGCCGACTCGGCAGGCCGCCGCGAGGCGCTGATCGAGCAGTTGGCCAGTGCGGGTCTGAAGCCGGAAACGGTGGATGGATGGCAAGCCTTCCTGAGCGGGACGGACGAACCACGCCGGTTCGCCATCACCATCGCCGGTCTCGAACAAGGCTTCGCGCTCAACGAACCTGCAGTCACCGTGCTCACCGAGCGCGAGCTGTTCGGCGAGCGCGTGCGTACGGAACGCAAGCGCCGGCGCGGCGCGGCACGCGATCCCGAAAGCATCATCCGAGATCTCACCGAGCTGACCATCGGCGCGCCCATCGTGCACGTCGACCACGGCGTGGGCCGCTACCAGGGTCTGGTGTCGATGGAACTGGGCGGCATGGAGGGTGAGTTTCTCACCATCGAGTACGCCAAGGGCGACAAGCTCTACGTGCCGGTCGCCCAGCTCGGCCTGGTGAGCCGCTATACCGGCACCGCGCCGGAACTCGCTCCTTTGCACTCGCTGGGTGGCGATGCGTGGGAACGCGCGCGCCGCAAAGCCGCGGAGAAGGTTCGCGACGTGGCCGCCGAACTGCTGGCCATTTACGCGCAGCGCGAAGCACGCGGCGGCGAATCGATGCCGATCGACCGTCAACTTGTCGAGGAGTTCGGCGCCAGCTTCCCGTTCGAGGAAACGCCGGACCAACTGCACGCCATCGATTCCGTACTCAAGGACCTGGCCGCGCCGCGCGCGATGGATCGCGTGATCTGCGGCGACGTGGGTTTCGGCAAAACCGAAGTGGCGTTGCGCGCGGCTTTTGCGGCAGCCACCGCGGGCCGCCAGGTCGCCGTACTGGTGCCCACGACCCTGCTCGCTCAACAGCATTACCGTAACTTCGCGGACCGCTTTGCCGACTGGCCGGTACGCGTCGACGTGCTATCGCGCTTCAAATCCACCAAGGAAGTGAACGACGCACTCAAGCGCCTGGCCGATGGCCAGATCGACGTCATCGTGGGCACACACAAGCTGCTGGCCCCTGAGATCAAGTTCAAGAACCTTGGCTTGGTCGTGGTGGATGAAGAACAGCGCTTTGGTGTGCGCCAGAAGGAACAACTGAAGAAGCTGCGCGCGGAAGTTGATCTGCTGACCATGACCGCTACGCCGATTCCCCGCACGCTCAATATGGCAATGAGTGGCCTGCGCGATCTTTCGCTGATCGCCACGCCGCCCGCGCATCGCATGGCGGTGCGCACCTTTATCGCCGCATGGGAGCCCGCACTGATTCGCGAGGCGTTCCAGCGCGAGCTGGCGCGCGGTGGTCAGGTGTACTTCCTGCACAACGAGGTGGACACCATCGAGCGCACGGCGCGCGAACTGCAGGAACTGATTCCTGAAGCGCGCATAAGCATCGCCCACGGCCAGATGCCCGAGCGCGAACTCGAACGCGTGATGGCGGACTTCCACCGTCAGCGTTTCAACGTGCTGGTGTGCACCACCATCATCGAGACCGGCATCGACATCCCCACGGCCAACACCATCGTCATCAACCGCGCGGATCGTTTCGGTCTGGCCCAGCTGCATCAGCTGCGCGGGCGTGTGGGCCGTTCGCACCATCGCGCATACGCCTATCTGGTGGTGCCGGACCGCAAGGCCATGACGGCCGATGCCGAAAAACGTCTGGAAGCACTGGCCTCGCTGGAAGAGCTTGGCGCTGGCTTTACGCTGGCCACGCACGATCTGGAAATTCGTGGCGCAGGCGAGCTATTGGGCGACGAGCAATCCGGCCAGATCCAGGAGATCGGCTTCGGTCTCTACACCGAGCTGCTGGAACGTGCGGTACGAGCCCTGAAGTCAGGCAAGCTGCCCGACTTCGATCTGAGCAGCGAGCACGAAACCGAAGTGGAACTGCACCTGCCGGCGCGGATCCCCGACGACTACCTGCCCGACGTGCATACGCGTTTGACGCTGTACAAGCGCATCGCCAGCGCGCGTAACCCCGACCATCTACGCGACCTGCAGGTGGAAATGATCGACCGCTTCGGCCTGCTCCCTGATCCGGCCAAGCAGCTGTTCGCCGTTGCCAGCCTGAAGCTGATGGCCACCCCGCTGGGTATCCGCAAGCTCGATTTCGGCGCCAATGGCGGACGTATTACGTTCCGCGACAAGCCCGAGGTCGACCCGATGGCGATCATTCGCCTGATCCAGGGCCAGCCACGTGTCTACAAGTTGGATGGGCAGGACAAGCTCAAGGTGAACCTGGAGCTGCCCGGCGCCAGCGAACGCATTCGTTCCGCGCAGGAAGTGCTGGTGCAGTTGGGGGCGAGGCGTCCTGCCTAAGCTCCCGTCCGCGAGCTTTACATAGCTTCGTTGCTGCCTCATCGCGAGCACCCGCCCCTCACCCCGGCCCTCTCCCCGAAGGGGAGAGGGCGAAGTGGGGTGCCTCGCGAAAAGCCCAGGGTGGCGGTCAAGGGCGAGCGAAGCGACTACCTGCTTTAAGTCCTCTTCGCATTGGCGCGTTGCGAAGCGCATGGAAGTACCCGCTGTGTAGCGGCGGAGGTTGCCAAGCAACAACGCGCCTCGCGCGTTCGGGCTTATCCCTGCGCAATGCTGCCAGCTCTTCAGGCCATTTTCTTTGGGTTACTTTTCTTTGACTCCGGGCATCCTGCCCTACGCCCTTCGGGCCGGCTTCGCCGTTCGCACGCGCTCCTGCGCGTGCGTGGGCCAGCAAAAGAAAAGTGACTCGGCCTCAGGCAGGAGGTCGAAACGCCCGCCGCGTAGGCGGCACGCTGGCGGGATCGCATGAGGCGACAGCCGACAACTGCGGAAACTGGATCCCGGCCTGCGCCGGGATGACGGTGAGGCTCCACAGCGCATCTTGGAGAAACACCAAGAACCAGCCCTGCGCTCCAATGACGGTAGTCGAATCACCGACCAACCACGCGACATGCGCCAGAGTGGACACGCGACGCAGGACACCAGTGGCCACCGCTGGGTATTCTCACCCTCCATAGCCGATGCGAACCCAGCGACCCGGGGCGATGCCAGGCCGGCAATTCAGCAAGCAGGAGACCTTATGACGCACGACGCACTGTCATCCACCGAGGGACGCTGGCAGTTTCGGCCCAAGATGCTGATCCGCCCCATCGTCGCCTGGGGCACGGTCGGCCTGTTCCTGATCTTCGGCTCGGACTGGATGCAGCACCTGAGTCGCCATGAGATCGGCCTGTCCCTGTTTGCGTGGCTGTTCTTCGTGATCGTGTGGGGCTCGTTCGGCGTGGTGCACGAAGCGGAAGAACTCGCCGGCCTGCTCGGCGAACCGGTAGGCACACTGGTGCTGACGCTGTCGATTGTGCTCATCGAAGTGGTGCTGATCTCCGCCGTGATGCTTGGCGCCGGAGATACGGCGACCCTGGCACGCGACACCATGTTCGCGGTGCTGATGATTGTGCTCAACGGCGTCGTTGGACTTGGACTGCTGATCGGCGGCATTCGCCATCACGAACAGGCCTTCAACCTGCACGGTGCTTCGGCGTTTCTCGCGGTCATCATTCCGCTGGCGACCATCGCGCTGGTGTTACCCAACTTCACGACCTCAACCTCCGACGGCTCGCTGACATCGATACAGGCCGTCAGCTTCTCGATTCTCACCATCGCACTCTACGGCCTGTTCCTGTGGCTGCAGACGGGCCGCTACAAGGGCTACTTTGTCGCGCCGCGATCCGATTCGGATATGAATCTGCCGGAAGCCCCGCCGCCGCCGCCGCGCAAACCGCGCAAAGGCGAGCTGTTGTTTCACGTGCTGCTGTTGCTGGTCAACATTCTGCCGATCGTGATTTTGTCCAAGAGCCTGGCCAAGGTGCTGGACTACGGCATCGCCGCCACCGGTGCGCCGCATGCGCTGGGCGGCATCATCATTGCCATGCTGGTGTTCACACCGGAAGGCATCTCGGCGCTTATCGCCATTCGGCGCGACGAGCTCACCCGCGCGATCAACCTCTGCCTCGGCGGCGCGGCCTCCACGGTGGGCCTTACCGTGCCTGCGGTACTCGCCATTGGCCTGTTCACCGGCAAGCCGGTGGTGCTCGGCCTGCCACCCGCCAGCATCGTGCTGCTCGCCTCCACGCTCGTGTTGAGCTCGCTAACCTTCTCGGGCTGGCGCACCACCATGCTGGAAGGCGCCGTCCACCTGTCGATGTTCGCGGTATTTCTGGTGCTTGTATTCAGCCCCTGAGGGCTGGGCGATCAACCGTGCGGCGTCGCTCTGGCGCCAGCGCGCACAAGGTAATAGACGGCGAACATGTTCTGAGGGTCCGTCCATGACTGCGCCACGTCCAGACCGGCCTTGCCGGCCAGCGTGGCGAAGTCGTCGTGCGAATACTTGCAGCTGTATTCCACCTGCATGGCTTCCTCAGAGCCGAAGTTCACCTGCTGCTTGCCGATGCGTACCCTCTGGTCGCTCTTGCTGATCAGGAAGGTTTCGATACGGCCCGCCATGGCGTTGTAATGCGCCGCATGCCGGAACTGGCCAATATTGAAGTCACTACCGATTTCCCGGTTGAGGCGCACCAGCATGTTCAGAGTGAACTCGGCCGTGACGCCTGCGCGGTCGTTGTAGGCAGCCTCGATGGTCGCGACGTCTTTCTTCAGGTCCGCACCGATAAGGATGCCGCCGTTGTCACCCATCTCAGCGCGCATTTTGCGCAACAGCTCCGCCGCCTCGCGCGCCTCGAAGTTGCCAATGGTGGAACCGGGGAAATACAACACCGTGTGCCGCGGCACGCGCGGAGGAATCGGCAACCGCAGTGGCCGGGTGAAATCCCCCAGCAAGGGCTGTACCGGCAGCGCGGGGAACACTTCAGCAAGGTCCTGGACACAGCGGCGCAGTGGCTCAGGCGAAATTTCCACCGGCACATAGGACACCGGTGTGCGCAGGTGCTCCAGCAGCATGCGTGTTTTCACACCGCTACCGCTGCCGTATTCTACCAGCCGCACATCCTCGCCCAGCGCTCGCGCCATCTCGCCCGCATGCACGGACATCAGGTCGATTTCGCAACGCGTGAGGTAATACTCCGGCTGCTCGCAGATGGCCTCAAATAGTTGAGAACCACGCTCGTCGTAGAACAACCACGATGGCAAACGCTTGGGCTGCATACGCAGACCGCGCTGCACGATGCCGATGAGACTGTCGGCAGGTGGACGACGATTGTCGTCATGAAGTTCGAATGCTCGTACATTCATCGGTCTTGACCCAATCGAATCCCCATGAATTGCCAGCGTGCATGGGGCGGAAAGAAATTCCGGTAACTCGCGCGAATGTGTTCGCGCGGCGTGACACACGAGCCACCGCGCAGCACCCATTGCCCGCACATGAATTTGCCGTTGTATTCACCCAGTGAGCCCGAGAGCGGCCGAAACCCGGGATAGCTGACGTAGGGCGAAGCGGTCCACTCCCACACGTCGCCAAACATCTGCAGCAAGCCCGTCCCCGACGCAGCCGACTGCGGATGCAAGGCGTGCGCATCGAGAAGATTGCCCTGCACCGTCAACCCCGATGCCGCACTTTCCCACTCCGCTTCAGTGGGAAGACGCGCACCGGCCCAACGTGCGAAGGCATCGGCCTCGTAATAGCTGATATGACTTACCGGCGCGTCGGGGTCGATGGGTTGCACACCCGCGAGAGTGAACTCGCTGGACAGGTCTTCCTGCCAGTACAGCGGGCGTTGCCACTGCTCACGGCACACCGTGTCCCATCCATCGGAGAGCCACAGCGACGGTTCGCGATAACCGCCGTCGTGCACGAAGGCAGCGTATTCGGCATTGGTCACGAGCCGGTTCGCCAGCGCGTGCGGCGACAATAGTGCGCAATGCCGGGGCGACTCGTTGTCGAACGCAAAGTCTGCCCCTTCGTGACCGATGTCTGTCACGCCTTCGCGACCCGGCAAGAATTCCAGCGTCACCGGCGAACGGTTTTTCGCCGGTGCCAGTGGCGCCGTGTAAGCCGGCAGCAGCGGGTTGGAAGCAAACGCGTGCTTGATATCGGTGAGCAACAACTCCTGGTGTTGCTGCTCGTGTTCAAGACCCAGTTCGATGATCGCCTGAGTGGTTGCATCGACGCCACGCAACAGCCGCTCGCTCACGGCGTCGTCGACGCGCTCGCGATAGTCACGAATCTGCGACACACCGGGACGCGACAACAACCCGCGTCGCGGCCGCGCATGCATCGGCCCGACGGTCTGGTAGTACGAGTTGAACAGGTAGTGCCACTCCGGATGCAACGACCGATACGCAGGGTCGCGCTCGAGCACGAACTGTTCGAAGAACCATGTGGTATGGGCCAGGTGCCATTTGGCCGGACTCGCCTCCGGCATGGATTGCACCATCATGTCTTCGGCACTGAGCGGTGCGCATAAGGCGATGCTGCGGGAGCGGATTCGCCGGAATCGCAGCATCAGCGCCTCGGCTTGAACGGCCGATTGCGCCAATGTCATTGCCGCCTCCTGCTAAGGACGGCCTCGCACTCCGCACCATGGAGCGTATGCGCATAACTCGAACGGCGGACGTCGCACTGTGACATGCGCGCACCATGCCGCAGCGACCGTTCAAATCGTGTGATGTGAAGATGGCGGCTGGCTGACAATGCGCATCTCGTCATCCATCGAATCCGTTATCCGACCGGTGCATCGCATGGCATCGGCTGCCTCGGAAACGACGAAGCCCGGCATAAGCCGGGCTTCGTACCATGGGCGTATAACCCTGGCGCGGATCAGTGACCGTAGTGACGGTAACCGTCGCGATAGTAGTAGCGATCATGATCGTGACGGTAGTAGCCGCCGCGACCACCATAAATGACCGTGGCGCCTACGCCCGGGCCGTAATACACCGGGGCCGGAGCGTAATACACCGGAGCCGGCGCGTAGTAGACCGGCGGCGGCGGTGCATAGACCACCGGTGCCGGCGCGTAGTAACCAACGCCCACCGCTGGCAGACCCACGCCAATGTTCACGCTTACGTGGCCGGCGAAAGCTGGGGCAACGGCAGCACAGCCGACCAGCATGGCAGTTGCCACAACAACGCGCTTGACGATGGAAGTCTTTGTTTTGTTCATGAGGTTGTCTCCCTAGGGAGGCTTGATTCCGGTAGAAGGACTCGAACTGCCTTCCACCGCTCTTTGCCGTGCACCATGCTCTGACTTTCGCGCTGAATCCGCACTGAGTAGAACGCGTGAAAGCGTTTAGCGCCTACCCTGATTGCGGACGTGGTTCACACTGTCGCCCCAGGGCGACGCCTGGGCGTGCAAACGCAGCAACCAGCAGCCATGGATATCCGAACGCCGGGTGAAGTCGAACGGGATGCTTGGCGCGCTCCAGTCATCCACGCTGAACCGTTCAGCCAGCGCTTCATGATCCAGCTTGAAGCGTCGGAAATTGTTCGAAAACACGATGACGCCGTCTGCGGTGAGGCGGTCGGCACACGCCAGCAGCAACTGAACGTGATCGCGCTGAACGTCAAAATCCTCCGCTCTTTTGGAGTTGGAGAACGTCGGCGGATCGACGTAGATCAAGCCATAGCGTTCGCGGTCCCGTTGCAGGAACGTCATCGCATCCGCCTGCATCAGGCGGTGTCCCGCGCCGGTGTATCCGTTCAGCGACAGGTTACGCGAGGCCCAGTCCAGATAGGTGGCCGAGAGGTCCACGCTGGTGGTGTCGCGCGCCCCGCCAGCGGCCGCATAGACGCTCGCAGTCGCGGTATAGGCAAACAGGTTGAGGAAGCGCCGGCCGGACGCCAGCTCGCGCACCTTGGCGCGCACCAGCCGGTGATCGATGAACAATCCCGTATCCAGATAATCCGTGAGATTGACCAGGAAGCGCAGGCCGCCTTCGGCCACCTCGATGAACTCGCCGCGCTGGTCAAACTGGCCGTATTTGGAGCCGCCCTTGCCGCGCTCGCGCGTCTTCAGGGCGATGCGCTCGCGCGGCACCCCAAGCACCTCGCCTGCCACCCGTACGATCTCGCGCAGGCGGTGCCTGGCGGTTTCCGCCGGGATATCGGCCGGCGCGCGGTACTCCTGGATATGCAGCCAGGGCCCACCCTTCACCTGGCCGTACACGTCGATGGCCGCCGCGTATTCGGGCAGATCCTGATCGTAGGCGCGCCAGCAATGAATCTCTTCGCGCTCCAGCCGCTTGCGCAGGTGGCGCACGTTTTTCTCCAGGCGGTTGCGCAGCATCTGCGCGCCTTCGGACAACGGCTTCACTTCGCGCGGCGCTTCGCTGCGCGCATGCAGTTCGAAGACCAGCAACACGGTTTCCAGCGCGCCGTTGTAGAGCGCGTATTTCTTCTCGGCCCGGAGCGGGATGGCTTGGCCAAGCTCCGTGTCGCCCGCCAGCACAGCGGCGCGCCAGCCGGCGAAGCGTTCGCGCAACGTCTCGCCCAGTGCCCGGTAGAGGCGAGGCATGTCGGCCCGGTCGCCAAGGCGTTCGCCGTAAGGCGGATTGGTGATGACCAGACCCCGGCCACAGCCGGGCGGCGGTGACACGTGCGTGACGTCGTGCTTGTCCAGCGTGAAGAAGCCGGCCACGCCTGCTTCCTGCGCGTTGCGCTTGGCCGTCTGCACCATGCGCGGGTCGGCATCGCTGCCGAAGAAGCAGCTGCGCAGCGCGCGCAGACCGGCTTCGGCGCGTTGCCGCGCGTCGTCCAGCAAGGCACGCCACACGGCAATGTCGTGCTGGGCCCAGCCGAGGAAGCCGTAATACTCGCGATGCAGACCCGGCGCCACATCGGCAGCCATCCAGGCGCCCTCGATCAGCAGGGTGCCGGAGCCGCACATGGGGTCGAGCAAGGCGCCGCCCTCGGCATACACCTCCGGCCAACGCGCACGCAGCAGCATGGCGGCGGCCAGGTTTTCCTTGAGCGGTGCCTCGCCCTGTAGTTCGCGCCAGCCACGGCGATGTAAAGGCGCACCTGCGAGATCAATCGACAGCGTGGCGCGATCGCGGCGCAAGCGCAGGTTGATGCGTACGTCGGGCTCGTCGGTGTCCACACCCGGGCGCGAACCGTCGCGCTGCCGGAACTGATCGACTACGGCATCCTTCACGCGCTGCGCAATGAACTGACTGTGCGTCAGCTTGCTCTGCGCCGAGTTGGCGTCCACCGCCAGGGTGGCGTGCGAGGCGAGGTGTTGCGACCAGTCGATGGCTTGCACGCCGGCATAAAGCGCGTCATCCGTGGCTGCATCGAACTCCGCCAGCGGCATCAGCACGCGACTGGCCAGACGCGACCACAAACAGGCGCGATAAGCGGTTTCCAGTGTGCCGGAGAAATGCACGCCAGCCAGCGCTTCCCTGACGTCCGCTGCGCCCATGGCAGCCAGTTCGTCGCGCAGCAGGTATTCCAGCCCCTTCGGGCAAGTGGCGAAGAAGGCGCTCATGCGGCATCCAGCTGGGTAAGGAACAAGCCGAACTGCTCGACAATGCGCTCGACGCTGTCGCCCAGACGATGGTCGTCATCGACCATGATCAGCGGCAAACGGCGGCGGCCGGCGAAAGCCAGCACGCCCTCCGGCGGACACACGTCATCCTTCCAGCCGTGATAGAGCATGGTAGGCACGCCTTCACTCAGGTCGAAAGGTTGGCGGTAACCCGGTATCTCGCTTGGGGTCGCCAGCAGGAACAGACCGGCCACAGGACGCTGCAGCGAGACCAGGCCGGACACGAACGAGCCCATGCTCGAGCCCACCAGTACGGGTGGCGCATCCAGGCTATCGATGGCCGCTGTGAGGCGTTCAAGGCGCGGATCGACCGAACCGGCGAAGCCCCGGACATCATCGTTGCGGTAATCCGGGCGCAGGGTCTTCCAGCCCAGCGACTCGGCGAAAGCGGCCAGCACGCTGACCTTGGTGGCGTCCGGACCGGAGTCCGAACCGTGCGAAAGAATGATCTGGCCGCGCATAGCGGTCTCCGAAACTGCATCCATCAGGCCGCGCATCGTAACAGGCGAGCATGAGAGACTCCCTGTATGACCGTGAACGTTATCGACCAGCCCCTGCCCTACGTTCCCCTGTTGCCCGAGCGCCCTGCCAGCGCGGTGGAGATGGTGGTTATCCACTGCACTGAGCTGCCCGATCTCGCCACGGCCCGTGAGTACGGTGAGCGCGTGCTGTACGAAAGCGGCGCGGGGGCCAGCGGCCACTACTACATCGACCGCGACGGCAGTATTTACCGCTATGTGCCGGGTACCCGGGTGGCCCACCATGTGCGCGGCCACAACCCCAACTCGATCGGCATCGAGCTGGTGAATCTGGGCCGGTACCCGGACTGGTGGCACGCCGGGCGCCAGACCATGACCGAGCCGTACCCCCCGGCTCAGCTCGCCGCCCTGCGCGCCCTGCTCGCGCAGCTCCGCCAGGACTACCCGCAGCTGCGCCTGATCGCCGGCCACGAAGATCTGGACCTCGCCCGCCTGCCCGCCACCGACGACCCGTCAGTGGAGGTGCCGCGCAAGCTCGACCCGGGCCCGATGTTCCCCTGGGCCGAGGTGCTGGATGGCAGCGGATTGCAGCGGATCACCGCCGCGGGTCTCTGACGCGGCACCATGGGCCGCCCGCTATAATCGCGCGTCTTCTTTGCCCCGAGCACCTTTCCATGACGGAAACCCACGTCCGCGAACTCGTCGACCTGCTTGAACTGGAGCGGTTGGAGGACAACCTGTTCCGCGGCCAGAGCCGGGATATCGGCACGCATTTCGTGTTCGGCGGCCAGGTGCTGGGCCAGGCTCTGGCGGCCGCGCAGCAGACGGTAGAACCGGAACGCGAAGCGCACTCCATGCACGCTTATTTCCTGCGTGCCGGCGACATCAACGCGCCCATCGTCTACAACGTGGAACGCGCCCGTGACGGCGGCACGTTCTCCGCCCGGCGCGTAGTGGCGATCCAGCATGGCCAGCCCATTCTCAATGGCTCCATCTCGTTCCAGGTGCCTGAGACCGGTTTCGAGCACCAGTCGTCCATGCCCGAAGTGCCCATGCCCGAGGACATCGACCCAATGAGCCCGTTGCCGCCGGAACAGCTGGCCAAGCTGCCCGAAAAGCTGCAGCGCTGGCTGGGCGTGGACGCACCGTTCGAGTTCCGCCATGTGTGGCCGCAGGACAAGCTGCATCCGGTGAAGCGCCCGCCGTTCCAGCACATCTGGTTCCGCCTGACCGCGCCGATCGGCGACTCGCCGGGCCTGCACCGCGCCATGCTGGCCTACGCCTCGGACTTCAACCTGATTGGCACGGCCACCCTGCCGCACGGCATCTCGTACTACACCCACAACGTGCAGATGGCGAGCCTGGACCATGCGCTCTGGTTCCACCGGCCGTTCCGCGTGGACGACTGGCTGCTCTACTCCTTCGACAGCCCGACCGCCCAGGGTGCCCGTGGCCTAGCCCGCGGCCAGATCTTCAGCCGTGACGGCCGCCTGGTGGCCTCGACCGCGCAGGAAGGCCTCATCCGTCTGCGCAACTGAGGCGAGAGCCCAGCGTAGTAAAATCGGCCCATGCCATAGGCGCGACCACCGTCGCGCCATGAGGCTGGCCGGGCCAGCACATCCCCGCCACGCGCCCCGGCGACGAACGAAAGGCTTTCACCATGCGTCAGCTCTACACCTCGCCCCGCCCGGAAAACATCGATCGCGTTGTCGCGCTGCTCACTGAGAAAGGCATCGACTGCACGGTCGAGAACCGCTCCAACTGGAAAAAGGCCAGCTACCAGCGCTTCAGCTACTCGCAGCGTCAGGAGAACCGCGACAACTGGGCCCAGGTATGGGTGAGCAAGGCGGACGACTACACGGCGGCTCGCGCCGTGCTCAAGGAGCTGGGTATCGAGCCGGTCATCCGCCACGGCGAAGAGCTGGCCCTGGCCCGCAACCCCTCGCCGGACTTGAAACGCCAGAGCGTCGCCAACCGGATCCGCCGCATTGTCATGCTGGCCGTTGCGGGCGCTTTCGTCGTTCTCATGCTCCGTTACATGGGTGTCATCTAGTCGCCGCCCCAGCCGACTCTATTTATCGGCATTTTCCTACTCACACGTCGACCCTTTACGGACATAGAATCGGACCATGCGATCCGACCGTGTCCGCCTCTTCCAAACCCTGCCGCACACCTGCGGTTATTTTGCTGAGCGCACGGCACAGAACCTGGTGATCGACCCGGCCGCGCCGCAGCTCGACCAGCTGTATGGCCCGGCTCTGGAGCGTGGATTCCGCCGCGCTGGCGGTCACCTCTACTACCCCTATTGCAGCAACTGCCGGGCCTGCACACCGTGTCGCATTGACGTCACCGGTTTCACCCCCGACCGCAGCCAGCGCCGCTGCCTCAAGCGCAATGCCGATCTGCAGGTGGTGGAGTCCATGGCGGGCTACAACGCTGAGCGGCATGCGCTGTATGAGCGCTACTTGCGGCAGCGTCATCCCGGTGGCGGCATGGACGAGGCCGACGCCAGTGACTTCCGCCGGTTTCTTACCGCGCCGTGGAGTCCCACGATGTTTCTGGAATTCCGCAAGGGCTCGCACTTGCTCGGTGTGGCGGTGACCGACGTGTGCCAGCAAGGCCTTTCGGCCGTCTATACGTTCTACGACCCGGAAGAAACGGAGCGTGGCCTGGGCACGTTTGCCATCCTGCAGCAAGTCGCCATGGCCAGGCGCCGAGGCCTGCCCTGGATCTATTTGGGGTTCTGGATCGCCGGGCACCCGAAGATGGATTACAAGCGCCGGTTCCGCCCTCTGCAGATCCGCACCAGCGAGGGCTGGGTGGAGATGGCGGACGACTGACATCGTCGCACCCTGCAGTAGCAGCTAAGCGAACTCTCCGCTGAAGTCCTGGCACGTCGACGCCGCGTCGCCATGCATCACCGATGCGAGTGCGGTCGACTCAAACGGCCGGCATGACGCCGGCCGTTTTCTCTACCTGATCAAGCTTGCGGTGTTGGCACCTGCGGCGCCACCGGATACGGATACAGCTTGACCAGCGGCACGGAGAGACCGTCGTCGCCCACCACGCGGCAATGCGTGCGATTGAGCTGACGCGGCTCGTCAACACCGCAGCTGTGCGCGATGATGCCGACCTCGTGCATCACATTGGTGGCGTAGTTGGCCACGCGCTCGCTCTTGTCGGTCACCACCAGTCCGCGCTGCAGCTTGGGATTCTGCGTGGTAATGCCGGTGGGGCACGTATTGCGGTTGCATTGCAGCGACTGGATGCAGCCCAGCGCCAGCATGAAGCCACGCGCGGAATTGACGAAGTCCGCACCCATCGACAACGCCCATGCCACGTCGTAGGCGGTGATGCACTTGCCCGAGCAGATCACCTTGATGCGATCGCGCAAACCCTTCACCACCAGCAGGTCGATCAATGCCGGCAAGGCCTCATGCAAGGGCAGGCCCACACCTTCCATCAGCGTTTGCGGCGCGGCGCCCGTGCCACCCTCCGAACCGTCGACGATGATGAAGTCGGGCGCGCTTTCAATGCCGCGCTTCTTCACTTCCTCGCACAGGTCAGAGATCCAGTCGACGCCGCCGAACACCGCTTTGAACCCGACCGGCTTGCCGGTGAGTTCGCGAATATGGCGAATAGCATCCATCAACTCCTGCACGTTGCCGATGTCCAGGTGGCGATTGGGACTCTGCGAATCCTGGCCCACGGGAATGCCGCGGATCGCGGCAATCTCCGGCGTCACCTTCACCGCCGGCAGCAAGCCACCCATGCCGGGCTTAGCGCCCTGGCCCAGCTTGATGCTGACCATCTTCACCTGCTTGTGCGCGCAGATGGCCAGCAGCTTCTGATCATCGAGCTTTCCATCGGGCGTACGCACGCCGTATTTAGCCGTGCCGATCTCGAAGATGATGTCGCAACCACCCTCGAGGTGATACGGCGCCAGTCCGCCTTCACCCGTGTCCATCCAGATACCGGCCTTGGCAGCACCACGCGAAAGCGCGCGCACGGCCGGTGCGGACAGTGCGCCGAAGCTCATCGCCGAAATATTGAAGAACGCCGAATGCTCGTACGGCTCGCGCGAGTACGGCCCCAACGTGACCGGCCGCGGCTTGACGTGCCGGTCGCCCAACGAGGGAAACGGCGCGTTGACGAAGAACGGCACGCCCTCACCGCGCAGGTCGCGCGTGGAGCCGAACGCATTGGTGTTGTCGACGTTCTTGGCCGCGCGATACACCCACATGCGTTGCGCGCGATTGAACGGCAACTCTTCACGATCGCTGGAATACAGGTATTGGCGAAAGAACTCGCCAAGATGCAGGAACCAGTAACGAAAATGGCCGATGACCGGATAGTTGCGCAACACCGAGTTGGTGGTCTGGTTGCGATCGACAAACCACACCACCAGCACCACCATGACCAGCAGCACCAGCAACAGCAGAAACAGGGCGGCAAAGGTTTCCACCACCACCACGAGCCAGTGCGCAAATCCCGACGATTCCATCATTGTCTCCGATTGTCATGTAGGTCGCCCTCTCCCCTTTGGAGTGAGCGCGGGGGTGAGGAGGCCTTCGTGCAACAGGGCCCGACGCCGGCAGGCTCGACGAACATCCTTTCGCGAGCACCACCCCTCCGTTCAATACTCACCCCAGAGGGGAGAGGAAGCAAAGCATTCAGATCTCTACGCGCAGCGCTTTCGCCGCCTTGATGGCTTTGGCCTTCGCAGCATCGATGGATTCATCACGCGCCAGTGTGACTGCCATGCGACGACGGCCTTTCACCGTGGGCTTACCGAAGATACGCAGCTGCGTATCGGGCTCGATGAGCGCATCGGCCACGTTGAAGTAACGCGGCGCCTCACCCTCGCCCTCGACCAGTACAGCGCAGGATGCTGACGGTCCCAGCTGCCGGATCACCGGAATGGGCAGGCCAAGGATGGCACGTGCATGCAGCGCGAATTCGGAGAGTTCCTGCGAGATCAGCGTCACCAGACCGGTGTCGTGCGGACGCGGACTCACTTCGGAAAAGATCACGTGATCGCCCTTGACGAAGAACTCCACGCCAAACACGCCCCAGCCACCCAGAGCAGCCGTAATCGCCGCCGCCTGACGCTGCGCTTCGATCCATGCCATCTCACTCATGGGTTGCGGCTGCCATGACTCGCGATAGTCGCCATCTTCCTGACGATGACCGATGGGGGCGCAGAAGCTCACGCCGTCCTTGTGGCGCACGGTAAGCAGCGTGATCTCGTAATCGAAATCCACGAAGCCTTCGACAATCACCCGTCCCTTGCCCGCGCGGCCGCCGGATTGCGCGTATTCCCACGCGTGCTGCAACTCGCTTTCCTGTCGCACCACGCTCTGACCCTTGCCCGAGGAACTCATCACCGGCTTGATCACAAACGGCAGGCCGATCTCGGTCGCAGCATCGCGGTACTCGGCTTCGGTTTCGCAGAAGCGGTAGCGCGAGGTGGGGAGCATCAGCTCTTCCGCGGCCAGCCGGCGAATGCCTTCGCGATCCATGGTGAGCCAGGCGGCTCGCGCGGTCGGAATGACACGCAGGCCTTCTTTCTCCAGCTCGATCAGGGTCGGCGTGTGGATCGCCTCGATTTCTGGCACCACCAGGTCCGGCTGCTCCTGTTCGATCAACTTGCGCAGTGCCACGCCATCGAGCATGTCAATGACATGGCTGCGATGCGCCACCTGCATCGCGGGCGCATCGGCGTAGCGATCCACTGCGATGACTTCCACGGCGTAGCGTTGCAACTCGATCGCTACCTCTTTGCCAAGTTCGCCGGAGCCCAGCAACAGCACCCGCAGGGCATGGTCGGAATAAGGCGTGCCAAACGGCTTCATCAGGATCTCCGGACGTCACAAAACGCCATTGTAAGCGGCCCGTGTCACCGGTGCGCCAGACGCGTGCGTCTTGCCCAAAATGGTGATTGACGGGTGGCGCGAATCGGCATTGACTGTGATCGTCACCGTCCCCGCGGAGCGACCATGAGCAAGCGGATTGCCATGCTTTCGCTTGTGTTGACCACATGCCTCTTTCCTGGACCTGACGTCCGGGCTGCGGAGGGTGCGTCGGCCGATACCACCTGGATGACCGTACGGCTCGGTGGTCATCGGGTGGGTCACCTGCGTATCGATCGTCAGCTCGAAGGGAATGTGGTCACCACCTCGCAGGATCTGCTGATCGAGCTGGACCGTGAGGACAAGAACCTCCCCTTGAGCGTCTTTACACGCAGCGTGGAAACCGCCGACGGACAGCCCTTGGCGTTCTACTCGCGCAGCACGCTGTCGACCTCTGACAGCATGGTCGATGGCCGTCGCGAGCCGGACGGCACGTACGCGGTGACCACCACCGTCGCCGGGGCCGTACATCACACCTCGCTCACATGGCCCTCCGGTGCCCTGCTCAGCGAGGGGCAGCGTCTCGCAATGGTCAGGGCGGCCAGCCACCCCGGAGGGCATTACTTGATGAGCATGTTCGACCCCGCCAGCCAGGTGGTGTCCGCTGTGGATATGGACGTACTCGGTGATGAACGCGTCGCGCTGCCCGAAGGCACCCTACTGTTGAACCACCAACGCGAAGTGCTACAGACCCCGCGTGGCTCACAAAGCATGGATGTCTGGCTCGACGACCGCGGCGTGGTCCGCAAGAGCACGCTGACCATGCTGGGGCAGCCCCTGGAAATGCTTGCGTGCAGCAAGACCTGCGCGATGGCCCCCTTGCAAGGCATCGATATGTTTCATGCTGCCTTGCTCGCCTCGCCGCGTCCGATACCCCAGGAACAGCGCGATACCTTTTTGCGCTACCGCATCCATGTTCCCGACAACGCGCCGCAACCGGCCATCACCACCGATGAACAACATGTCGCCGAGCTTGGGCATGGCGACTGGATCATCGATATCGGTCCCGCCCAGGCCGGCGCCGAGGCAGCACCCGTCCCGGCCGACACCCTGCCCAACGACTGGGTGCAGTCCGATGCGCCCATCATCCGCCGGATGGCCAACGGAGCGGTGGGCGGGGCCCACGATGACCTGGAAAAAATGCGCCGCCTGCGCAACTTCGTCAGTCACTATGTGACCGGCCACAGCCTGGATGTCGGCTACGCCTCCGCGCTGGAGGTGGTGCGTACCCGCGAGGGTGACTGCACCGAATACTCGGTACTGCTGACGGCGCTGGCGCGAGCTCAGGGCATTCCCGCGCGGGTTGTCACCGGCCTGGTCTACGTCTCCCGCTACGCGGACAGCGCTCATGTCTTTGTGCCGCACGCCTGGATGCAAGCCTGGGTGCAAGGGCGCTGGCAGAGCTTCGACGCCGCACTTGAGCACTTCGACAGCACGCATATTGCGCTGGACGTTGGCGATGGCGACCCATGGCATTTCTTCAATCTCTCCGACCTGCTGGGCCGGATCCGCATCGATGAGATCACCTCGTCGCCGGTACTGGCTGGCCACGCCGAGCCAACCTCCAGCGCCCCTGCCGGCGGCTTCCATCGCTGACCCTTGCGATTAGATATCAATTTGATATCTAATCTTCCCACCAAGGGAGGGTCACCCATGAACGAACGGCAAGGCTTCTCGGTCCCCGGCATTCCGACCGTCTTTTTCTTCATCCTGCTGGCGCTGGCTGGCCTGGCCTGCGAGGCGATGGCTCTGCTCGGCAGCGAGGCCAGCCTGGGCGCGCTCGGCGTATTCATCCACGTGGTTACCCTGTTCATGCTGAAAGGCTTCTTCCAGGTGGCGCCCAACGAGGGCCAGGTGCAGCAGCTGTTCGGCAAATACGCCGGCACGGTGCGCGAGGAAGGCCTGCGCTGGACCAACCCCTTCTACGCCCGCAGCCGCATCTCGCTGCGTGTGCGCAACTTTGAAAGCAGCAAGCTCAAGGTCAATGACAGCGACGGCAACCCGATCGAGATCGCCTCGGTGGTGGTGTGGCAGGTGATCGATACTGCCGAAGCGGTGTTCTGCGTGGATGACTACGAGAACTTCGTCACCATTCAGAGCGAATCCGCCCTGCGTCAGATGGCGCAGAACTATCCCTACGACGCACATGACGATGGCAAGCCTGCCCTGCGCAGCCACGGCGAAGTGATCAACAACCACCTGCGTGACGAAATCCAGGCCCGTCTGGACAAGGCTGGCGTGCGTGTCATCGAGGCCCGCATCAGTCATCTGGCCTACGCGCAGGAAATCGCCCAGGCCATGCTGCAGCGCCAGCAAGCGAATGCCATCGTCGCGGCGCGCGAGCGCATCGTCGAAGGTGCCGTAGGCATGGTGGCCATGGCGCTGGACAAGCTGCGCCAGCAAGGCGTGGTAGAACTGGACGAAGAGCGCAAGGCCGCCATGGTGAGCAACCTGCTGGTCGTGTTGTGCGGTGATCGCGCCACTCAGCCGGTGGTGAATGCCGGCACGCTCTATGGCGGCTGACAAAAAAGCCTACCCCTTACGCATCAGCGCTGCAGTACTCGAAGCCATGCAGCGCTGGGCCGACGACGATCTGCGCAGCGTCAATGCGCAGATCGAGTTCGTTTTGCGCGAAGCGTTGCGCAAGCAAGGGCGACTCACGCGCGAGACGTCCGATCCTGTCGCGGATGACGAAACGGATTGAAGGCGCGGTAACGCGCATCGGCAAACGTGTTCGCGTTTTCACCGGCCGCAAGATCCGGATGGCCGCTCTCTCACGTCAGCAGCAAGCTTGAGGCTCCTTCCACCGGGAGCATCACATGTCCTTCCGCATTACCGGCCTGCCCGCCGAACCATTCGACGCATTGTTCTCGCTATCTGACGACGCTTTGGCTGCACGCCGTGCCATGCGCGTGGTAGCTGAGGAGGGTCACGGCTACCCCTGCCGTATCAGCCTCACCGACGCCGAACCGGGCCAGACGCTGATTCTGCTCAATTACGAGCATCAGCCGGCAGACTCACCCTTTCGCTCCAACTATGCGATCTACATCCGCGAGGGCGAGCAGCAATTCGATCGCATCGACGAAGTACCCGATCAACTGCGTCGCAGACTGTTATCCGTGCGCGGTTTCGACAAGCACGGCATGCTGTGTGATGCCGATGTAGCACAGGGCACGGCGCTGGAACCACTCATCGAGCGGCTGTTTGCCGACGACCGCGTGGCCTGCCTGCACATCCACTTTGCCCGTCCCGGCTGCTATGCCGCGCGGGTTGACCAGGCTTAGCCTGCGCTATCGGTGGAGGCCTTCCTCGTCAGCGCGACGCCCATGGCGATCCAGCCGACGATGAAGGCCACGCCACCGATGGGTGTGATGGCGCCAAACCAGCGCGGCGCACCCAGCGCCAGCCCATACAAGCTGCCGCAGAAAATCACGATACCCGTCGCGAAGCCGGCCATGGCCACACGGCGCGCCCTGCCCCGCGCGATCAGCGCGGTCAACGCAAGCGCCAGCGCATGCCAGAAGTGGTAGCTCACCGCGGTGTGCCATAGCTCGCTGCCACGCGCATCGAGCACGTCTCGCAGCGCGTGCGCACCGAAGGCACCGAGCACCACCGCACTGGCGCCTGCCAGCCCCACCAGCACGCCCGTCATGGAAGCAGGTTGTCGCATATGCGGTGTCCTTGGGCTCCGCCGGAGCGGCCAGTGTCGTATGCTGAGGAAATGACTCGCACCGATTCTCGCATGAAGCTTCGTCGCGTCCGCTCCGCCCTGGTGGCGCTGACGCTCGCCGTCTGCATGACGCTGCTGACCGCCTGCCATGGCGGTGACTCGACAGAATGGCGGCTCACCAATGTCACCGACCACATGCCCGACCTGGACTTCCGTCTGGTGGACGATCAGGGCAAGGCCGTTACCGGTCAGAACTATCGCGGCAAAGTGGTGCTGCTCTACTTCGGCTATACCCACTGCCCCGATGTCTGCCCGCTGACCCTGGCCCAGCTGCACGCGATCCTGCAGAAGCTGGGTCCGCTTGCCGACAGTGCACGCATCCTGTTCGTCAGCGTCGACCCCGCACGCGATACACCTGACGTTATGCACGCCTACGTCAATGCCTTTGATCCTCGCGCGGTTGGCCTGTCTGGCCCGGCACGCGATATCGAGGCATTGAGCAAGCGCTACCGCTCGGCGTTTACGCGCGAACCCGACAAGGGCGATGGGCAGTACGAGGTGAGCCACAGTTCGGCCATCTATGTATTCGACCGCGACGGCAAAGCACGTCTGCTGGCCACGCCGGCCAATCAACAGGATGATCTTGTCCACGATCTGCAGCAGCTGCTGAGCCAGGGAACCGGAGCATGAGTTGTCGTTTTGCAAACACCCTGCTCTTGCTCGCTGCTGGCTTGCTATTGACCACCGGCGCGTATGCCACCGAGGCCGAACATATTCGTGCCAGCCAGGCATGGCTCCGCGTATTGCCGGGAGATCTGCCGGCGGGCGCCTATGTCACGCTGGAAAACACCGGCGACCAACCCGCCAGCCTGCGTAGTGCCCGAAGCACCACCTATGCCAGCGTGATGTTGCATAAGAGCAGCGACGAGGGCGGCGTGAGCCGCATGGCCATGGTCGAAACGCTGGTGATTCCTGCGCATGGCAAGGCCGAACTGGCACCAGGCGGTTACCATCTGATGCTGACCAAGGCCGCTTCATCGGTAAAACCCGGCGATACCGTCAAGGTCACGCTGGGCTTTGGCGACGGCAGTACGCTGGAAACGGACTTCGTCGCGCGGCCGGCCAACGCTACCGACGCCGGTACGGGCCACGACCACTAAGCCCAACTCAATCCTGCGTCGCCGGGACCTGAGGACGCCGTACCGGCCATGGCTTGCGGCGGATGCGCCCGCTGCGTGACAACCGGAGCCATTGGCGCATGGCCAGCAGGCCACCGATGGATTCGATGATGGCGGCTGGCACCCACATGATCACACCGCCCACCAACTGCGCGGTTAGCACGTTGAAGGTGAACGCGCGGCCGCAGATCTCGAAGATCGGATAGAGATCGGCCTTGGAGAAAGTGACGATGGCGCCCACCAGGATCTGCGGCGTCATGGTGATACCCGGCGACAGGACGCGGATGCCCGGCGTCATGCGGCCCGGCGGCCGCGGACGATGATCCAGCACCAGCCACCAGTAGCTGAACCCGCTGACCAGCATCGACCAGTTCATGAAGCGGTAGATGCGCCAGTCCAGCATGGCCAGCGTCTGCATCGACGGTATCAGCCAGATCACGATGAACACGACGAACAGCACGGTCGCGATGGCCGGATTGAGCAGCACCGCACTCACCGCACGCCACGGCCATGAACGCAGCACCGGCCGCAGCAGCCGCAAGCGCCACGAGAACGGCAATCCCTTGTGCAAAACCGTGCCGGGATACGAAGCGATGATCAGCAGCGGCGCCAGATGGTGCAGCAAAATCTGCTGGATGCGATGCATGAAGAATTCATGCTCGAAGAAATAATCCAGATAGGTATGCAGCGACACGTAGATCATCGCCATGCCGATCCAGAACGCGAGGCGGCGACCGAAGCTGACCGACAGGCGACGGCAGCCGCGCACGTACAGCACGCTGCAGGCCACGAAGGTCAGCAAAAAGACCCAGGAAAATTCCCAGGGCACGATCCATTTGAGCACGCTTGCCATCATCGGTCAGGTTCGGCTCGACTCACAGCGACCGCCCATCATAGTCCGATACGGCACCCATGATCTTTCGAACCGAGTCATGCACGTCGCCGGCTGCGCCGCGAACGACGCCATCCGTAGAGCAAGCCCACCAGGATCACCAGCGAGGGCACCAGCACGATATTGATGAACTTCAGGCGCAATCCCAGTGCATCGATTTCCGCGTTGAACTGGTGCTGCACATCGCGCAACGCCTTATTGATGGCCAGCTGACGCTGCAGGAACTGCTCTATCTCCGCGCGCTGCTCCGAACTCACCGTGTCGCCGCGGCCGGCCTTGGAAGGCTGCAATTCGCTAAGACGCGTGCGCGTAACGGCCAGCTCGCGCTGCAGCTCCTGCATCTTGGAGAGATATTTCTGGTCCGCTGCAGCCCGCAATGCCTGCACCCGCGTAAACGGGCGCTGCGAGCTGACCCTGCCGCGAATCGACAGCAGCGCTGACGAACCACTGAGGTTGTCGGCGATGTTGGTCAGCAGATCACCGTTGTTGGCCAATGCGCTCAACTGCGGCTGGCCCAGCAAACTTTGCGTATACGACACCCACAGTCGATCGCTGAGCAGGTCCGTATCGGCCACCAGAATCACTTCGGCATTACCCGCAGCAGCAGCCACATGACCCGGCTGCCCCGCCCGCTCCGGGAACGCACTGCCGAACTGTCCGCGCAGACGGGCCGCGATCACGTAGCGGTTGTTGTCCGGCCGGTAATTGTCGAGCAGCGCCGCAGGGTTGTTGATGGATTCACGTACCCGCTGGCTGGACACCACCTCGGCATCGGTGGTGCTTTGCATGAGCGGGAACATGCGGGACAAAGTACCCGGCATCAGATCGAAATAGCCCGCGCTGGATACATTGATCCGCTGCAAGCTGGCCGTGATCACATCGTCGTGATTGAGCTCCTGCTGCCCCAGGGCCAGCATGGCCGGATGGCTCATCGACGAGCTGTCCGCCAGCTCGATGCGCAACCCCCGCGACCGATCCAGCACCACCTTCTGCGGGTCGTACTGCACACCCCAGGCAGCGAACAACCTGGAAAGATTGGAGTTGTGGTCATCCGTGACGCCGTTGCTGTCCACAAACGGCGTGTTGTCCATCTCTGCTACAGGGTCGACGAAGATCACGAGATGCCCGCCGCCCAACACATACTGGTCGACCGCATATTGCGCATCGGGCGGCAGATGCTTGGGATGAATCAGCAATAGCGCCTTGATATGGCTGTCGATGCGGGTGAGCTTGGCCGGATCAAGCGTCTTGACATCGAACTGCTGCCCCAGCTGGCGCATCACCGTCCACGGCTCTTCGCCGATCACCGGATTACCTTCCACCGGCAGGCTGCTGATCAGGCCGATCGGCGGTTTGGACGGCTGATCGAGCTCGAACAACAGCTTGGCGATGTCGTACTCGAGAAAGGTTTCGCGCGAGGGATCGAACAATGGGATGGCCAGCGTCTTACCCGGGACGTGCTCATCGCCATCGCCATCGTTATCCGCATTGGCCGGCAGCGTGCTGCCCACCAGGCCGAAGAACACACGCTCGCCGTTGGTGCCGCCATTGATCGGCGTCAGACCGTAGCCCTCGGCGCTGGCCTCGTCATCGGAATAAGGCACCGGGTCCACGATCTGCAGGCGCAGACGCCCGTGCGCACGAGCCACCATTTCCTGCAGCATTTCGCTGACGCGTTGCTCGTAGCTGCGCAACTGCGGCAGGTCGCGCGCCGCGTGGCTGGAGAAATACAGCGTCAGGCGAAGCGGCGCACGCAAACCGCCGACGATGTGCGTTGTACCCGGCGTCAACGTGTACAACTTGTCGGCAGTGAGATCGACGCGCCCCATGCGCAACCAGCGGCTGCTGCCAAGCGTAACGAGCACGAATGCCGCTGCCAGCAACACCAGCAAACCCAACAGCACCGTGCGACGGCTGAAATGAATGCGCGCCATGGTCATGGCGTCCGCTTGAGGTCGAGCACCAGCACGCCGGCAGTGAGCCAGGCAGCCATGCTCAACACAAAGAACAGCAGATCACGCAGATCGAGCACGCCGCGCGAGATCGCCTCGAAGTGCCGCAGCATGCTCAGGTGGGCCAGACCGTTGATCAGTTTGCGTGGCACCGCTCCCTGGAAGAACTCCATCACCTGCGACTGTCCCACCAGAATCAACAGGAAGCACACCACCACCGTCAGCACGAAGGCCACCACCTGACTCTGCGTGACCGCCGACAGGCACGCACCGATGGCCAGAAACGAGCCCGCCATCAGCCAGCTGCCGATATAGCCGGCGAGAATCACGCCGTTGTCCGGCGAGCCCAGATAATTCACGGTGATCCAGATCGGAAAGGTAAGCACCAGCGCCAGACCGACGAACAGCCAGGCCGCGACGAACTTGCCCAGCATGGCCTGAGCCAGATTCAACGGCAGGCTCAGCAGCAACTCCAGCGTGCCGCCCTTGGCTTCTTCAGCCCACATGCGCATCGACACCGCTGGTACCAATACCAGGTACAGCCAGGGATGCATGACGAAGAACGGCTGCAGGTCCGCCTGCTGGCGATCGTAAAAGTCGCCCGCATAGAACGTGAGGATGCCTGACAGCACCAGAAAGATGACCAGGAAAACGTACGCCACCGGCGTAACGAAATAGCTGCGCAATTCGCGGCGCGCCACCGCTGCGATAGGACTCATGCCCCGCCCTCCGCGCCGGTGGTGATCTGGCGGAACACCTCATCCAGGCGTCCACGCTCCAGTTGAATTTCGGACACTTCCAACCCTTGCTGGCGCAACAGGGTCTCCACAGGTTCAAGGATGCGTTCGCCGGGGCGCGGGAACACGGTGATGCGCCCATCCAGCGGGTCCACCTCGATGGAAGACACCTGAGGCAAACGCCCCAGCATCTCCTGCGACACGCCGCTACCCGGGGCGCTGAACGACACCGCGCCGTGGTAACGCGAGCGCGCCTCCAGTTCCGCAGGCGTGGCGTCGGCCAGCAGACGACCATTGGCGATGATCACCACGCGGTTGCACAACGCATGCACTTCTTCCAACAGATGCGTCGAAATAAGAATGGTGCGATCACGCGCCATCGTATCGATGAGCTGGCGCACGGTGTGTTTTTGATTGGGGTCGAGACCATCCGTTGGCTCGTCGAGCATCAGCACCTGCGGGTTGTGCACGATGGCCTGCGCCAGACCCACGCGGCGGCGCAGACCCTTGGACAACGTATCAATGCACTGGTCGAGCACGCCTTCGAGCTGCAGCCCACCCACCACGCGCTCGAAACGCCGATAGCCCTCATCGCGCTGCAAACCACGCATGCGGATGATGAAGGTCAGAAACTCCCGCACGGTCAATTCGCCATAACTGGGTGCGCCCTCGGGCAGATAGCCAAGCGCACGCTTCGCCTTCAGCGGCTCCTTGCGCACATCGTGTCCGCACACGCGCGCCGTACCCGAGCTCGGGGCCAGGAATCCGGCAATCATGCGCATCGCGGTGGTTTTACCCGCGCCATTAGGGCCGAGCAGGCCGAGCACCTGTCCGGGTTCGGCCCGAATGCTCAGCGAGTCCACGGCAGTCAGGGCGCCATAACGGCGGGTGAGTTGTTCGGTTTCGATCATGTCCAGTCAGGGCAGTGGTCGGGCATTCGCGACGAGGATGTCGTCATCGGGAACGCGAAGTCGACCCGCAATGTAACCGAAAAGTTCGCCATTGCCGGGCAGTACGTCGCGCAAAAAAGAAAAGGCCCTTCACTGGGAAGGGCCCTTTCGATGCTTGCGGTACTGGCGGCTTACTTGGCGGCGCTGGAGGCGCTGGCCGGAGCGGCGGCAGTGCCTGCCGAAGCCGGAGCCTGCTCGCTGCTGTCGTCGAGCGACGGCGGCTTGATGCCAGCTTCCTGTTCCGGCGTCTGGTCCGGACCCCAGCTCAGCGGCAGATACACGTCGAACTCGGCGTACTGCTTCACTTCGTCGCCCTGCTTCACTTCCGGCTTGGCCTGGATGTCGTAGAAGCGGTTCACCACTTCGTCGAACTTGTAGCCGTGGGTCAGCGCATAGGCCTTCAGCAGGTCGCGGGTCTGCGGCACGCCGGCGGCGGTACCGTTCCACACGGCCTTGAGGGCCGGGCCACCGAAGGCCAGGAAGGCGCGCACGTCGTTGTCCACGATCAGACGGCCGAAGCGGTCATGGCCACCCGGGGTGGTGTCGGCGGGGGCGGTGCTGGCGGCAGCGTCGCCGCTGCTGCTGGCACTGGCCGCACCTGACAGGTCCGGCGACTTGGCGGCAGCCAACTCAACGGTCTGGCCGCCCACGGTCAGGCTGGTCGCGCTGATCGGCATGGCCACGTCGAAGGTGTAGGTCTGGTCGCCGTAGTTGGTGGTGTAGATGATGCGCGGACCCACCACGTTCACGCCGAGCTTCTTGGCGGCAGCCTGGATCTGGGCCACGGCCTTGTCAGTCGCGTCGTTCAGAGCCTCAAGACCACCCTTGCGCTCGATCGAGGAGGACACCAGCAGCACCGGGGTCGGCTGGGTCTGATCGATGTACGGGATCAGCTTGGTGTAGTCGACGTTCTGGACCGAGGCCAGCACGTTCTGCAGGTTGTTCAGGCTGAACTGGATGAAGGAATCCGGATCGCCGTGAATGTAGAGGTTGGAGTAACGGTTGATCAGGTTGAAACCGTAGTCCACGTCATACGACCAGGTGACCTTGGTCAGCTGACCACGGCTGCCCTGACGCTCGAGGTCGAGCGTGAAGTGCTTGTCGTTGCCGTGCCAGTCGTTGTCGACGTTCCAGACCACGGAAGACTTCTTGGCGGTGCTGTCGACCTTGTCGAAGCTCGGATCGGCCGAAGCGATGGTGAGCTTGCCGTTACCGACCTTGTCGTCACTGCTGGACCAGGTGAGCTCGGCGCCCGGGCCATAGGCCTTGCCCGAGAAATCGAACTTCACATTGCGGTCGTACTCGCGCTGCACCGAGTACTCGGGGAAGCGGCGGAGATTGTTCACGACGTCATAGACCTGACGCATGTCCTTGCCGATTACCACCGACCGTTCCACATGGCCGCTGCCAGGCATCACCACACCCACTACCACCGCCGCCACAGCGACAATGATCAGGGCCACAATAAATTCAAGAACACGCATCATTCCGGGGTTCTCCGCACGTCACTCTATACACGGCACAAGGGCAGTCGAGTCGCCGGAGACCGGCCAGCCACGGGAAATCCCGAAGAATCGAGTCGTGACAGGGGGTCGGCCAGCGCCGAAGCCACCGATACTACTTGCTCGCGCGCAGGAACGCCATCCGGCCGTGAAATGGCCTTCCAGACGCCTGCGAATGGCGTCCGGACAGGATTCGGCGGGGGTCAGACGATGCCCAGCTCCAGCGCCTTCAGCACAGCGCGGGTGCGGTCACGCACGCCCAGCTTGGAGAGGATGTTGGAGACGTGATTTTTCACCGTCCCCTCCGCCACTTTCAGGGAGTTGGCGATCTCCTTGTTGCTGTAACCGCCCGACAGCAGACGCAGGATCTCGGTCTCGCGCTCGGTCAGCGGATCGGGCTGCTCCAGGCTGGTGAACTGGTTTTGCATGCGCCCCACCCCGGCCAGCAGCCGCTGGGTGACCATGGGTGCTACCAGCGAGCCGCCGGCAGCGACGGTGCGCACCGCTTCCACCAGCTGTTCGAGCGAAACGTCCTTGAGCAGATAGCCACGAGCGCCGGCCTTGAGGCCTTGCAGCACCAGTTGGTCGTCATCGAAGGTCGTGAGGATGATGGTGGGCGGCAGCTCATTGCGGGCGGACAGCGCCTGCAACACTTCGAGCCCGCTCATGTTGGGCATACGCAGATCGAGCAGCACCACGTCGGGCTTGATCCGCGGTATGTCCTGCACCGCCTGGGCGCCATCGGCGCATTCAGCCACGACGCGGATATCCTCCGCCAGGTCCAGCAGTGAACGGACACCCTGGCGAACCAGGTTCTGGTCGTCGACAAGACAGACGGAAATCATCGCTAATCCTCGAAACGGTGATGGCCTGCGTGAAGCACTTGAGGCCAACGGGGAAGGACGATGCTGCTATCCAAGCAAGTCCCCATTTTGGCACGTCTTGTTGCCTCGGCGTGAATTCTTACAACATGCCGAGCGCGGGTGGCTCGAATCGTGACGGCGTATGCGCCAGCTCCTTGACCTCCCCCAGGGGGAGACGCACGGTGAGCGCAAAACCCTGGTTCAGGGCCGGGTCTACCATCACGCTGCCTTCGAACTCGGTAAGCCGTTCGCGCATACCTGAGAGTCCGTTGCCGGGCTTGAAGTTCGCCGCACCGCGGCCATCGTCGCGGGCGGCAAGCTCCAACAGGTTGGCGTTGATGTAGTCAAAGCGCAGCCAGAGATTTCGCGCGCCTGCGTGCTTGGCCGTGTTGGTGATGATTTCCTGCGCACAACGCAGCAGCACCTGGGCGCGACGGGGATCTTCCACGCTGAAGCGTGGTGGCGTTTCCATGTGCACACTGAGCCCCGGCACACCTTCGACCAGGCTGCGCAACGCCTGGGTGAGGTCGATGGCGTCGTCCTGGCGCAGCTCACTCACCACCTCGCGCACATCTGACAGCAGGTGCTTGGCGGTCACCTGCGCCTTCTGAACATGTTCGGCCGCCTGCGGATTGACCAGGTGGCTGGCCACTTCGAGATTGAGGCTGAGCGCGGTGAGGTGATGGCCCACCAGGTCATGCAGGTCGCGCGCAATACGCATGCGCTCGGCGATACGGGTGGATTCGGCCAGCAGCGCACGGGTGGCACGCAGCTCGGAATTGAGCCGGCGCTGGGCTTCGCGTTCCTCAGCCTGCAGGCTGGCGATCATCGAGGTGAAGAACACCAGCGCGGAAATGCCCAGGTACATGCATACCTGCAGGATGGCCGTCACCGTGGTCCAGCCTTTGTAGCTGGCGATGATGGGAATCAGCATCAGATTCTGCGTGAGCATCCACAACAGGCCCGCCCCTACCGGCAGTTGCCACGGCAACACCACGGCGATCACCAGCATCAGCATGGCCGACAGGCCGCTTTGGCTGAACCAACCCATGGCGATCGCCGAGCCGGTGAGGATAACCAGCCCAATCAGCCGCGATATAGGCGGCAAGCCCGTCTGACGGGTAATGCTGGAGCGGCGAGTCAACAGCAGGTAGGTCACTCCGAAGGTCAGGTAGGAAAAAATCCAGCCTGAGATATCAGGGTTGCTCCACCACGAATTGACCTGCGCAAGGCTCCAGCTGCCCGGAAGCAGCGGCAGCGCCACACAGAGGTAGGTGGTCAGCCCGGCATAACGAAGTAGCCGGATGTGATTGATATTGGACCATGACATAGGCGAATCATTAGCCAGTCGTCGGCGTGGTGCAATGCGTGAGAAGTCACTCCCCCACCCCTGCCAGAAGGCACTCCAGTTGGCGCTTTACAAAGGTTTTACATGGTGCGCCGTGTTATGTGCGGCCGCCAGACGCGTGTCATAATGGCGATGTCACGCGAGGCCGATCCAACGGTCTTACCCTCGAACCACAAGAATGCGGAGCAACGAATGGCCCTTGCCATCCGCGACGTGCGAGAGCACGACCTGGATGCCGTACTGGCGCTCAACAACGCCGCCGGCCGCACCATCCTCGCCCTGGACGCGGCGCAGCTGCGCTACTTCTTCGACCACGCGGACTATTTCCGCGTGGCCGAGATTGATGGCCATCTCGCCGGTTTCCTGATTGCCTTGCGCGAAGGCAGCGATTACGACAGCCCCAACTATCGCTGGTTCTCCGAGCACTACCCGCAGTTTGCCTACATCGACCGCATCGTCATCGCCAACGCCTACCGCCGCCACGGGCTGGGTCGCATTTTCTATTGCGACGTCACCAGCTACGCCGAAGTGCGCGTGCCGCTGTTGACCTGCGAAGTGTTTCTGGAGCCGCGCGACGACGTTGTAGTGCTGTTCCACGGCACCTACGGCTTCCAGGAAGTGGGCCAGCAGCGCATGGGTACCGAAGGTCCACAGGTCAGCCTGCTGGCCAAGGATCTGCCAAGCTACGTCTTTGTGCGCGACACTTATCTGGAACACGACGGCCTGCCCGACGTCCCCTGGCTGGCTGAACGCCAGCGGCCTTTCCACCCTGATACTACCCAGCGCCGCCTCGCTGGAGAGCGGCGCCCATGAACGCAAGAATGGATACTCAAGACGCCTGTGACCTGCGCTTCGGCCAGGTCGGCATAGCTAACGTGCGCATCAAGCGCGTGGACGCCGCCGCGCTTTGCGAAGAACTAGAGCGCCGCGTACGCACCGCTCCACAGATGTTTTCCCGCGCCGCCGTGGTGCTGGATCTGAGCCACCTGCTCGATCTGCCCGATGACGGCACGGTGGACGCGTTGCTCGAAGCCGTGCGCAGTGCCGGCATGCTGCCAGTGGGCCTGGCCTATGGCACCAGCGAAGTCGAAGCCCTGTCGCGCCGCATGGGTCTGCCGCTGATCGCCAAATTTCGCGCAGCCTACGAGCCCGCCGAAGGCGGCAGCGCCGCCCCGGTGGCAGCCGCCCCGGCTCCCGAGCCCGCGCGTCGCGCCGAACCGGTGCGCAGCGAACCCGTGGCCGCGGTGGCCACGCTCGGTGCGCAGCACGTCGACGGCACCGTGCGTTCCGGCCAGCAGGTTTATGCGCGCGACCGTGACCTCGTGGTGACGGGTGCCATCGCCAATGCCGCCGAAGTCATCGCGGATGGCAGCATTCACATTTACGGAAGCCTGCGCGGCCGCGCGATGGCCGGCGCACAGGGCGATGAGAAAGCGCGCATATACATTTCCGAATTCCGCGCGGAGCTGGTGGCCATCGCCGGTCACTACCGCGTGTTTGAAGAGATTCCGAAAGACCTCGAAGGCCAGTCTGTGCAATGCTGGCTCGACGGGGAAAAATTGCTGATCGCCAAGCTTTGACGAACAGCCCATTACTACAACAAAGCATTTTGCGGAGATGAGCCTTGACTGCTGAAATTATCGTTGTCACCTCGGGCAAGGGCGGCGTTGGCAAGACCACGACCAGTGCTTCGCTTGCCACGGGCCTCGCTATGGCCGGCAAGAAAGTCGCGGTGATCGATTTCGACGTCGGCCTGCGCAACCTCGATCTGATCATGGGCTGCGAACGGCGCGTGGTGTACGACTTCGTCAATGTCGTGCACGGCGAAGCCACGCTCAAGCAAGCCCTGATCAAGGACAAGCGCTACGAAAACCTCTACGTGCTGGCTGCCAGCCAGACGCGCGATAAAGACGCCCTCACCCAGGAAGGCGTGGAGAAAGTACTCGAGGACCTGAGCAAGGAAGGTTTCGATTACGTCCTCTGCGACTCGCCGGCCGGCATCGAAAAGGGTGCACACCTGGCGATGTACTTTGCTGACCACGCCGTGGTGGTGGTGAATCCGGAAGTATCCTCGGTGCGCGACTCCGATCGCATCCTAGGACTGCTGTCCAGCAAGACGCGTCGTGCCGAGCGTGGTGACGACGCCATCAAGCAGCACCTGCTACTGACTCGCTACAACCCCGCTCGCGTGGCTGTGGGCGAGATGCTCAGCGTGAAGGACGTCGAGGAAATTCTCGGCATCAACGTGGTGGGAGTCATTCCGGAATCGGAGAACGTGCTGGCCGCGTCCAACGCCGGTGTGCCGGTGATCCTGGATGACAACTCGCATGCCGGCCAGGCTTACAGTGATACGGTTGCCCGCATTCTCGGCGAGGAGCGCGCCATGCGCTTCCTCGAAGTGCCCAAGAAGGGTTTCCTCCAGCGCGTATTCGGGGGCTAATAGCGATGGGTATTCTTGATTTCCTGAAGCGCAAACCGGAACCCACCGCTTCCGTCGCCAAGGAGCGTCTTCGCATCATTGTGGCCCAGGAGCGCTCCACCCGTGGTGCGCCCGACTACCTCCCACTGCTGCGCAACGAACTGCTCGAAGTGATCAAGAAATACGTCCACGTCGACCTCGACGCCATCAACATCAACGTCGAGCGCGACAGCGGACACGAAATCCTCGAGCTTTCGGTGGCGCTGCCCGAACACGCAGAAGCCAAGCCGGGCTGATGCCGTGGCACGGAGTTTTCCGTGCCACGCTTCGCCAGCCTCGTCGCCGCCTGCGCGCGGCGACTCTCATCATTATGTCTTCACCGTCCACTACTCCTTCTCCTGAAGCCAGCGTCATGCGCGTCGGCCAGATCGGCTTTGCCGCGCCTGCAGCGCTGCTCGCGCGTTACGGGCTAAGCCTGGAACGGGTCGAATCCGGCACGCCTATTCCTGGCAGCTTCTGGGGCGACGATGAAGCCGGCATTATCGGCACCACGGTGTACGCACGTGACGACACGCCCGTGCATTCACTGCTGCACGAAGCGGGGCATCTCATTGTGCTTCCGCCGGAACGTCGCGCCTTTGTGCACACCGACGCTACCGATTCCATCGATGAAGAAGACGCTACCTGCTACCTGCAGATCGTCCTTGCCGATGAGTTCCCTGGCGTTGGGCGGGATCGGCTGATGCTGGATATGGACGCATGGGGATATACGTACCGGCTCGGTTCAACGCGGGCGTGGTTTGAGCAGGATGCAGCCAATGCGTTGCGGTGGCTGATCGAGCGCGGGCTGCTCGGTCGAGATGGACGTCCGATTTTTGGCTGAAAAGACCATCCGACGTGGTGCGCTTTAAGTCATATCCGCCGTGGATGCTTGCCTCACAGCCTCAGCCCGTCATCCCAGCGAAGGCTGGGATCCAGTGCCTTTGCTCTTAAGCTCTGGATGTGGCGCTTCCGCCAGCGTGCCGCCTACGCAGCGGGCGTTTCGACCTCCTGCCGGAGGCCGAGTCACTTTTCTTTTGCTGGCCCAAAAGAAAAGTAACCCAAAGAAAATGGCCTGAAAGGCTCGTAGCGTCGTGTTTAATACGAGCCTTGGGGCTCGAGGTAATCGGCACCTATCGATCCATCCGACACGCGGTACGGCTACACCGCAACGCGCCAATACGGAGAGGGCTTAAAGCGCCCCAGACGAGCGGCAGCGCGGGTTGCTCCTGTCGTGCATCCATCTCACACCGAAACAACAATCCTTGGCGCATTGTGTAGTCGTTCCCAAGGAGGCCGGTATGAGGCAATGGCTTGGGTCGATGGCAAGGGTTCTGCTGATCACCCTGCTTGCCGCAACCGCAGCGGCCCAACCGGCTGCTGAAGGGCCGACGCGCGCCAACGGATTTGTGGCGCGCATCGATCTCAATGGGCCCATCGGGCCAGCCGCGGCCGAATACGTCGACGACACCCTGCAACGCGCATCCCGTGATGGCGCCGTCGCTATCGTGGTGCAGTTGGACACGCCGGGCGGGCTCTCCGATTCGATGCGGCAGATCATCGCCAGCCTGCTTGCCGCCAAGCAACCGGTAATGGGTTACGTCGCGCCGAGCGGCGCGCGAGCGGCGTCAGCGGGCACTTATATCCTCTATGCCTGCCAGATCGCTGCGATGGCGCCAGCCACCCATCTCGGTGCCGCTACACCGGTGCCGTTAGGCGGGGAAAGTCCGCTGCCCGTGGGTAATGTGCCCTCGCCTGCAGGCACCGCCGCCAAGCCTCCCACGGATGCCGAAGCCAACAAGGTGCTCAACGACGCCATCGCGTCGATCCGCTCGCTCGCACAGCTCAATGGGCGCAATGCGGACTGGGCCGAACAGGCCGTACGCGGGGCCGCCACGCTGACGGCGGAGGAAGCGCTGAAACAACATGTGATCGACCTGATCGCCAACGACACCACGGCACTGCTCGCGCAAGCCGATGGCCGACATGTGCGCGTCGGGAGTAACGATGTCACGCTGCATGTCGCCGGCCTGTCCGTTCGCGACTACGCGCCAAACTGGCGCACGCGTTTTCTCGGCATCATTACCCACCCCACCATCGCCTACATGCTGCTGCTCGCCGGCATGTATGGCCTGATCATCGAAGCATTTCATCCTGGCGCGTTGCTACCGGGTGTCGCTGGCGCGATCTGCCTGCTGATTGGCCTGTATGCACTGCAGCTTTTGCCGGTGAACTATGCAGGCCTCGCCTTGATGGTACTTGGCATTGGTCTGATGCTTACCGAAGCGCTGATGCCATCGGTCGGTGCCATTGGCATCGGTGGCGTGATCGCTTTTGTCATTGGCTCGATCATGCTGTTCAGCAGCGGTGTGCCGGGCTATGCAGTGAATCTCGGCGTGATTGGCGGCATCGCCTGTTCCGCCATGGTTTTGCTTGCGCTGTTGCTCCGACTCGTGGCGCGATCGCGACGGGCCCGCGTGTTCAATGGCGACTCCCAGATGATGCTGGCCACCGGTGAGCTGCTACAAGCGGTGCCGGCGGGCGGCGAAGGCTGGGCGCGCATCAGCGGTGAACAATGGCGCGTGCATTGCGAGTCGGCGCTGCCTGCCGGTGCGCGCGTGCGTGTGGTGGGACGTGATGGCTTACTGCTGCGAGTCACGCCAGCCGGATAGCAAAGGAGAACCGTATGTTTGGCTTCTTCGGTGTCATTGTGGTGTGGGTAGCCGCACTGCTGTTTCTTTCGATCAAAGTACTGCCGGAATACCAGCGCGGCGTGGTGCTGACACTCGGCCGCTATACGGGCACCAAAGGACCGGGCCTGGTCATTCTGATACCCATCGTGCAACGGATGATGCGCGTCGATTTGCGCGTGGCCGTGATGGATGTGCCGCCGCAAGACGTTATCTCGCGCGATAACGTTTCCGTACGCGTCAATGCGGTGGTGTATTTCCGGGTGGTAGAGCCCGACAAGGCGATGCTGCAGGTGGCCGATTTCTATCAGGCGACCAGTCAGCTCGCACAGACGCGTTTGCGCTCCGTGCTGGGTCAGCACGAACTGGACGACATCCTTTCCCAGCGCGATTCCATCAATCGTAGCTTGCAGCAGATTCTCGACGAAGCCACGGACCCATGGGGCATCAAGGTCAGCAATGTCGAGATCAAGGACGTGGACCTCAACGAAACCATGGTGCGTGCCATCGCTCGCCAGGCCGAAGCGGAGCGTGAGCGCCGAGCCAAGGTGATCCATGCCGATGGCGAACTGCAGGCCGCCGAAAAGTTGCGCGACGCCGCCCAGCTGCTTGCACAGCAACCGCAGTCGCTGCAGCTTCGCTATATGCAGACCATGGCTGACATGGCCAACAGCGGCAAGGCGAGCACCATCGTATTTCCGCTGCCGCTGGATCTGATAAGGCCGCTGATCGACAAATTGAGCTGAGCCTCTCCCTACCCTGCGGGAGCGAACTTGTGCGCGGCCGCTACGCTAGGGTGTGCCTCGTACGCCGGTCTTCGCGATGGATTCGTTGCATCTTTGCAGCGCTTCGTGAGCGTGTCGTCTCCAATCGCGCACAAGGGCGCTCCTACAGAGGGAAAACGGCGTGGCGTGGGGCTGCCTGTACAATAGCGGGCCATTCGCCACGCAAACCGCCATGTCCTCCACTCCCACTCACGTCAGCCTGGCCATCATCGGTGGCGGCCCTGCCGGGCTGATGGCGGCTGAAACGGCGCGTGCTGCGGGCATCGACGTGGACGTTTTTGAGGCCAAGGGTTCGGTCGGCCGGAAATTCCTGATCGCCGGCAAAGGTGGCATGAACCTCACTCATGGCGAACCCAAGCCGGATTTCGTGCAGCGCTATGGGGCGCGTGCGAAAGAAGTCGGCGCCTGGCTCGACGACTTCGACGCTGACGCACTGCGCGCATGGGCGCGCGACCTTGGCGTGGAAACCTTTGTGGGCACCTCGGGCCGCGTGTTTCCCAGCGATCTGAAGGCGGCGCCGCTGTTGCGCGGCTGGGTGCATCGCCTACGCGAAAGCGGCGTGCGTTTCCACGTGCATCATCGCTGGGTGGGTTGGAGCGAGGACGGCACGCTGCGCATGGCCACCCCCGAGGGTGAACGCGCCATTCGCGCGGATGCGACGGTGCTGGCGCTTGGCGGCGGCAGCTGGCCGCAACTGGGCTCCGATGGCGCCTGGCAGCCCTGGCTGATGGCGCAAGGGGTAGACATAACGCCATTGGTTCCGTCCAACTGCGGGTTCGATATCGGCTGGAGCGAGCATCTCGCCAACCGATTCGCGGGAGCGCCACTCAAGCCGGTGGTGATCCACTTGCGTGACGCTATGGGCCGCGAGCACGCGCGCCAGGGCGAGTGCGTCATCACCGCCACAGGCATCGAAGGCAGCCTGATCTACGCTTTCTCCGGTGCCATGCGCGACGCCATCGCCGCGCATGGCACCACCACCATCGAACTCGATCTGGCACCCGACCGTACGCTGGAGCGTTTGCGCTCCGACCTGGCCCGACCGCATGGCAGCCGTTCGATGAGCGAGCACCTGCGGCGCCAGACCGGTCTCACCGGGGTGAAGGCCGCCCTGTTGCACGAGGTGCTCGACAAGGCCCAGTTCCACGATGTCGAAACCCTGGCCCGTACCATCAAGCACCTGCCGCTCCGGTTGCAGCGGGCTCGACCCATCGAAGAAGCCATCAGCAGCGCCGGCGGCGTGCGCCTGCAGGCGCTGGACGAACGCCTGATGCTTTCCGCCCTGCCCGGCGTGTTCTGCGCTGGCGAAATGCTGGACTGGGAAGCGCCGACGGGCGGCTACCTGCTCACCGCCTGCTTTGCCAGCGGGCGCCGCGCCGGCCTCGGCGCCGTCAGCTACCTGCACCCGCCATCGCAAGATTGAGCGCACCGTCGCAAGGCGGACGCCCGGCGCTACATGTTTCCCATACCGTGCCGATACAGCGGCGGAGCGGGGGCGTGAGCGAGGGAGCAGGCAACACGATGATGGGCAACTGGTGGCGATTCTTCGCACGAGACAGCGCGGCAACCACGTCGGCGCAGCGCCCGTCCGTGCCCCGGCAAGAAGTACCGATGGCCATCACGCCGCCGGCCGGCGTGGTGTCGGGCGACGACATCGCCCAGTGCTTCTTCCGCTTCATCCTCAATCAGCCGGTCAACGCCGGCGACAGCGCCCATGTCGCGCGCGAGCAGGCCATCCTCCAGCGGCTGAGGGACCTGTGCGACAGCGGCCGCTTCGACGTACGAAGCCTGCCGCGCATGCCTTCGGTGTTGCCGCAGCTGATGCGGGCCATGAAGAGCGACAACCTCAACGGCGCGCAACTGGCTAACCTGATCCGCCGCGACCCGGTGCTGGTCGGCGAAGTCATGCGGGTGACCGGCAGCGTCACCTACCGCACCGCACATCCGGTGGGCAGCCTGCAGCATGCGGTGGTGCTGCTCGGCCAGATCGGCTTGCGCCACGTGGTCTCTGTCTATGTGATGAAACCCATCCTGATGGCCAGCGCCGGCGCCAACGGCCAGGTGGTGGGGCAGCGGCTATGGGACCACGCAGAACGGTGTGCCCATGCCGCCGTATTCCTCAGCAAGGGCCAGTGCGACCCGTTCGAAGCCAATCTGGCGGCCCTGGTCTGCTACAGCGGCCTGGGTGCCGTGGCGCGGCTGCTCGACAAGGAAATAGGTACCACCCTGCCCGCCTGCTCGCCCGCCTTCATCGAGGGCTGCGCAAAACTCGCCGCACAGCTCAGCGTCGAGGCGGGGCGGCATTGGGATCTGCCACCTGCCGTACAGGACGCACTGCTGGAACACGCAGAACATGGCGACGCCGCTCTCGCCTTGCCCATGAGCCGCGTGCTGCATGCGGCCCAGCGGCTTGCGATGTGCCAGGTGCTGACGGAACAGGGCGTGCTCCATAGCGATGCCGGCTATGCCGATGACCCTGTCGCGCAGTTTCCGGCGCAGTTGCTCGCGCGCTGCCAGCAAGAGCTGCGGCAGAGTTTTGCCACCGCCGCGCTCTGAAGCAAACGCCTCCTCACCCCGTTACTTCGCTGCGATCCGTTCCCTCACTTCGGCCACGGTGGCGAACGACCTGCAACGCGCCTCGTGATCGAACACATTGGCGGTGACCATCAGCTCATCAGGGCGATGACGCGCCACGAATGCCTCAATACCTTCCTGCACCGTGTTCGCATCGCCCACGACAGCACACGCCAAAGCACGCTCGACACCGAATTTTTCCGTAGGCGTCCAGTAACTTTCGATATCGTCGATGGGCGGCGGAATCAGGCCGGGCATGCCACGCCGCAAATTGATGAAACTCTGCTGCTGCGTGGTGAACAAACGCTTCGCTTCGGTATCGCTGCCGGCGGCCACCACGTTGATGCCCAGCATGGCGTAGGGCGACGACAAACGACGCGATGGACGGAAATCGCGCCGGTACAGCGCCAACGCCTCGTCCATGGCATCCGGCGCAAAGTGCGAAGCGAATGCGAACGGCAAGCCCATCGCCGCTGCCAGTCGTGCGCTGAACAGGCTGGAGCCCAGCAACCACACCGGCACCTCGATACCTGCGCCGGGCACCGCACGCACTGGCTGATCGTTGGTGGCCGGCTCGAAATAAGCCAAGAGTTCCGTAACGTCCTGCGGGAACGCTTCCGCACTGTCGAAGTAACGGCGTAACGCACGTGCCGTGGGGTGATCCGTGCCCGGGGCGCGCCCCAACCCAAGATCGATGCGCCCCGGATACAGCGACGCCAGCGTGCCGAACTGCTCAGCCACCTGCAGCGGCGCATGGTTGGGCAGCATGATGCCGCCGGCGCCCACGCGAATCGTCGACGTACCGCCGGCCACGTGGCCGATCAGTACCGCGGTGGCCGCGCTGGCGATGCCCGGCATATTGTGGTGCTCCGCCAGCCAATAGCGCGTATAGCCGAGCTTTTCGGCGCGCCGCGCCAGATCCAGCGTGTTGGCGAATGCCTGGGTGATGGTGCTGCCCTGGGTCACGGGCGCCAGATCGAGTACAGAAAAGGGAATCATGTGACTTCCTCGACGGGGAAATCTTCACGTGGGGGCGGGGTTCCGAAATGCCAGCCCTCGCCCCAACGTGCCTTCTCACCGCCCCTATCGCGGGGATGACGGTTGGACTGGGTATTGATGTGAATACCTATCGCCCATTCAAGCCAGAAAGATCACACGGGTATGGACGTCCAAATAGCCTGGCACCCGACAAAGAATGATTCGCACACCCCACAGCGACCTGACCAGCATAGAATGGTGCACACGCCCTCCCTGCGTTCGCGGCTCAACGTCCCGCCACGATAAGCCCATGACCAAGACCAAGCTCTCCCCCTCCGTGCTGGCGGCGCTGCTTGCGGCCGCGCTGTTTGGTGCCAGCACGCCATTTGCTAAGCAACTGGTCGGCAATACGTCGCCGTTTCTGCTCGCCGGGCTGCTCTATCTAGGTAGCGGCGTGGGGCTGAATCTGGTGCGTGTCATCCGTGACAGAGCCATACGACTGCCGGCACTGCCGGCGAACGAATGGTGGTGGTGGCTGGGTGCGGTGGTATTTGGCGGCGTGCTTGGCCCACTACTGCTCATGGTGGGACTGGCGCAGACCACTGCGGCCACCGCTTCCATGCTGCTCAATCTCGAAGCGGTGCTCACCGCCGTGCTGGCCTGGGTGGTGTTCAAGGAGAATGCGGATCGACGTATCGTGGCTGGCATGCTGCTCATCGTGGCCGGTGGCGTGCTGCTCTCGTGGTCAGGCGCGCAGGGCGGCGCGGGCACGTGGGTCGGCCCGCTGGCCATCGCGGGTGCCTGCCTGTGCTGGGCCATCGACAACAACCTCACCCGCAACGTATCGGCGCAGGACGCGCTCTTTCTCGCCGGCAGCAAGGGCCTGGTCGCCGGCGTCATCAATACCGTGCTTGGACTGGCGATAGGCGCCGCAATGCCTGCGTGGACGCAGATCGCACCCGCCATGCTGATCGGCTTCCTCGGCTACGGGGTCAGCCTGGTGTTGTTTGTGCTGGCCTTGCGCGGCCTTGGCACTGCCCGAACCGGCGCGTATTTCTCCACTGCGCCATTCATCGGCGCTGCGCTGGCCATTCTGCTGTTCGGCGAACACGCCTCGCTCGCCTTCTGGTTGTCGGCTGCGGTGATGGGCCTTGGTGTATGGCTGCATCTCACCGAACGGCACGAGCATGAGCACACGCACGAGGCAATGCTCCACTCGCATCGCCACGTACACGATGAGCATCATCAGCACGATCACGACTTCGAATGGGACGGTACGGAACCGCACACGCACCCGCATCGCCACGAACCGATCACGCACACGCACCCGCACTATCCGGACATCCATCATCGTCATGGGCATGCTTGAGCAATCGTTGTAGTGGGTGAAAATTCGGGCACAAAAAAACGGCGGCCTCATCGAAGCCGCCGTTTCTGTTTGCAGCACAAGCTTTGGCTTAGCGCACGATGCCGGTGTGACCCAGCGAGTAGCGGCCCGGCTGCGGCCACACGGCCAGACCGTGCGGCTCCTGACCCACCTTGACGAAGTGCACTGCACCCGTAGTGGTGTCGAAGGCGTAGACCACATCGTCGAAGCGGCCGGACAGCCACAGTGTCTTGCCGTCGGCGCTCACGTTACCCATGTCCGGGCTGCCGCCGCCGGGCACCGGCCAGTTGGCCACGACCTTCTGCGTCGCAAAGTCGATCACCGACACGCTGCCCTTGCCCTTCGGCGCGCCATGCACCTTGTTGGAGCCGCGGTTGGCCACGTAGAGCTTGGTGCCGTCGCGGCTCGGGTACAGGCCATGCGTGCCCACACCGGTCTTGACGAAACCGACCTCCTTGAAGCTATCGCCATCCACCAGGTACACACCGTCGGCCATCATGTCGGCGACGAAGAACGTCTTGCCTTCGGGCGACACGCGGATGTCCTGCGGCATGCCCTTCTTGGACAGGTCGAGGTAGCCGAGCACCTTGCGGTTCACCATATCGATCTTCACCAGCTTGCCGGTGAATTCGCAGGTGAAGATGGCGTACTTGCCGTCGATGGAGAAGTCGGCGTGGTTGATGCCCTTGCACTCGGGCGCCTGGAGGCTCGAGTGCGGCGCCATGGTGTGCGCATCGCGGAAGTCCAGACGCGCAAACGCCTCGGCGACCACGATGGCTTCTTTGCCGTCCGGCGTGAAGTACATGTTGTACGGGTCGTCGACCGGCACGTTCGCACCGGCCTTGCCGGTACGCGCGTCGATCGGCGTCAGGCTGCCGGTCTTCTTGCGCTCGGCGTTGTTGGTCACCCACAGCGTGCGCATGTCCCACGACGGCACCACATGCTGGGGACCTTCGCCCACCTTGATCTTGTCCACCACCTTGTAGGTGGCCGGGTCGATCACGTAGACGTCGTTTGAACGCAGGTTGGGCACGTAGATGCGCGCAGGGTCTTTCGCCACTTCGGCGCTGAAGTGATTGACGCCCACTTCGCTGTACATGTTCGCGGGGTTGGTCACCGGCGGCATGCCGGGAACGGTGGTGACCGACGATGCCGCCAATGCGTTGCCGCCCACGCAAGCCGCGGCGAGCGCGAACGGGGCGAGACGGAACAGGCGGGAGAAGCGCTTGGTTTTAGCAATAGCCATGGGCAGACAACTTATGGGTGGAAGTCCAGGGGGACCCCGAGTGGGGCATCAGCGGCCCTGAGTATCTTTCTTCAGGGCGTCAACGGTATGTAACACAATAGCATCGATACCCATTTGACCGAGTTCAGCCGAGGCGCGGCGCGGGTCGCCGCCGTATACGCCATCGGCCTGCCCCAGCCTGGGACCGTGCTGCAATGAGTCGAGCCGCACCATTTGCGGCGCCACCGCCAGTTGCAGCGAGGTATCGGCCAGCCCGGCGTGGGTGCCGATCTCGTCATCCTTGAAGCCCTTCTGGCGCAATTGCTGCGCGAAGCCTTCGGACGAACTGGCGTAGTACTCGGGCGGCACAATGGCCTTGGCTTTGCCAGCCCATGCTTTGTTCAAGCGCGCCGCTACCTGCTCGAGATCTTTCTGATAGCCACCGTGATCGCCCAGGAACACGATGTTGCGGAAACCATGGACGGCGAAGCTCTGCGCCGCCGATTCCAGCATCTGCTCGAACACCGCGTCAGGCAGGGTGATGGTGCCGGGGAAACGCATGTGCGACGTCGGGGGCGCGGTGCCGCCCTCGGGCACATAGGCCACCACGGGGGCCACCAGCGCCGTGCCCAGTCGCTCGGCGATCTTCTGCGAGAGATAAGCCACGCGCGCATTGTGCTTGCCCACGGCGATGCCCGGGCCGCTCTGCTCGGTGCCGCCGATGGGAATGATGATGGTGGTTTTGCCGGCCTGCACCTGATCGCGGATTTCGGTCCAGGTGAGGTTTTCCAGGAGCACGGTGCGCGGCGCTTGCGCAAGGACAGCGGTGTGAGCGCTTAGCAGCACCAGTCCGCACAGCAGGGCTCGCAACGACGGGAAAGACATGGGTTCGTCCTGAAAAACCAGGCGCCGATTGTAAAACCCTCTCCTGTGCAAGCACACCCTGCGCGCGCCTGTCAGGCCACGATGCTGCCTTGCCATTCAGTTTTCACCGTGCGCGACAACCGGCTGACGAGGGATGTCGTTAATCCGCGATCGCGCACAGGGTGCGCTTCCACAAGGGACGATGTGCGCGGTTACGTGGGTGATTCGCCCGGATGCCGCTCTTTCCAAGCCGCCAGCTCTTCGCGGTAGCGCCCCATGGCTTCGTCGTAGAGATCGAAGATGCACGGCACGCAGCCCTGACCGCAACAGTCTTCGTCGTCGGGGCGTTGCGGTGGCGTCGGCGGCGGATCGTTGGAGGGCGCAGTTGCGCCCTCCACTACTTGAGGATGTTGTGTATCAGTCAAACCATTAACCAGGCTTACGGAAACGATAGACGAACTGGTCGGTATGACCACGAATCGACTTGTCGAATACCTTGATGTTGTGGGGATCGGCCGGATTGCGCAGCACGTCGCTCTCGCCATCGAACACGAAGCCCACCGATTCTACCTGCTTCTTCACAATGGCCGGGTCGATGCGATGCAGCGTGTCGGTATCACGCATGCCCGAGCCCGCTTCCGCCGCATGATCGATCACCACGAACAGGCCGCCCGGCTTGAGCGAGTCGAACACCTGCTTATCGAAGGCCACCGGATCGACCTTGCCCATGAACTTGTCGGGGTAGTCGTGGTAGTTCTGCGAGGTGAACACCAGATCCACCTTCTCCGGCGTCTTGAACGTCGCCGCGGGGCCCATCAAAACTCCCACGTTGGCGTAGTGCGGCTGGGCTACCAGCGCCTTGGACGCCTGCACATCCGTTTTCGATTCCTTCGCATATTCGTTGGGCCACACCGCATACACGTGCCCCTTGGGGCCCACCACAGCGCTGAACACGCGGGTGAAGTAGCCACTGCCGGGAATCAGATCCACCACGGCCTGGCCTGGCTTCACCTGAGCAAACGTCATCAGTTCGCCAACCTTGCGGCGCTCGTCGTCGGCGGTGTCGTCCTTACGGGCAGGGTCGTTGATGGCCGCGGTGACATACGCGGGAATGTCCGATGGCGCGGGCGGCGTCGCCAGCGCCGAGGTGACAGGGAAAGCAAGGGCTACCAGCACTGCAAGAACGGTCGGACGCATAACGAACTCCGTGATCAGAGGTGGGGGCGCCATTCTGCGCCCCCACAGGATAAACCGCATCAGGAGTTCCGGCACATCACGGAAGCGTGAACTGGCTCGCGGGCCGACTTACTTCGCCGGCGCCGGACCCGCCAGCGTCTTCAGCAAGACGTACCAGTAAGCCACGTCGTCATAGAACCCTTTGACTGGAACGCGCTCGTTGAGGCCGTGCGCAAAGTCATCGCTGTTCTTCATGAACATGCCGTTCACGCCATACGTGGGAATACCGGCGGCACGGAAATAGAGTCCATCCGTCGCACCCGACTCCTGCTCGGGCGTGATCGCCACGCCCGGCCGAATCGAATGCACCGCCTTGGTCACTGCCGCCATCACGTCAGGGCGCAACGGGGAGGCATCGCTGGCGATGGCTTTGCCAACCAGCATCACCTCCACCTTCGGGCCCACCGCATCCTGCAACGACTTGCGCACGGTATCGATGGCAACGCCCGGGAAAACGCGACAGTTGATGGTGGCCGTGGCCGACTGCGGCAACGCGTTGTCGGCGTGACCACCACGCAACAACGTCGCCACGCATGTGGTGCGCGTCTTGCCCACTTCGGACGGCTCGGCGGCGAGCACGCCAGCCGCCTCAGCGTCATGTGGATCTTTGGCGAACGCGCGCATGGCTTCGCCCACCTTGTCCTGTCGCTTCTCGCCCAGCGCCTTGAACGAGGCGATGGTGGTGTCGTTCCACATCACCGGGAACTGATAGGCCTGCACCTTCTTCAATGCATCGGCCAGCTCGTAGATGGCGTTATCGGCCCGCGGCAGCGAGCTGTGGCCGCCGGGGTTGCGCGTAGTCAATTCGAAGCTGGCATAAGCCTTCTCCGCCGTCTGCACGCCAAACACCAGTGGCTTGCCTGCCTCGCTCAATTCGCCGCCACCGGCGTCGGTATTGAGCGCGTACTCCACATCCACCAGGTCGCGATGGTTCTTGACCAGATCTTCCATCGTGTCCTGCGAGGTTTCCTCGTCGCCGGTGTAGACAATGATGAGATCGCGCGTGGGTACGAAACCTTCCTTCTTCAGCCGTATAAAGTTGGCGGCCAGCACCGTGACGCCACTCTTGATGTCTTCCGTGCCGCGCCCGTAGAAATAACCGTTCTCCTCGATCAGCTTGAACGGATCGCGCTGCCAGTCCTCCGGCTTGGCCGTCACCACGTCCATATGCGCCATCAGCGCAATCGGCTTGCCTCCGGTGCCATTGCCGCGATAGCGCACCACCATCGCCGCCGTTTCGCCATGCGGCACAATGTGAATGTCTTCATCCGGAAAGCCCGCCGCGCGGAACTGATCGGCCAGGTACCTGGCCATGACCGGTACCTGCCCCTGCCCGATTTCGGTCTTGAACGCGATCAAGTGGCTGAAAATATCGCGAGCCTGCGCTTGATGAGCATCCAGCGAGGCAGCCGTGGCGGGAAGCGCCACCGCGAAGGTCAGCAACGAAGCACACAGGGGTTTGAACATGTAACGTCTCGGCGGCGTCGGAAGGAGCCGTGAGTATGTCCTTATACCGGCCACCATGGCACCACCCACTTCAAGATATTTCTTGCGAGGTGGACGGCCATACGGCCAGGCACGGCAGGTCAGGCCGGCGCAAAACGCCATGCGTCGAGCATGCGATAGTCACCGCCGCCCACCACGCTATGCAGCAATGCAAAACCATCTACCCGCCACGTGATGGGTTCGACGGCCATCTCCTGCGGCGGTGCACCACGGCTATAGGCAAACGTGACGTGCGGCGTAAAGGTGCGGGAGAGATGCACGCCCTGCCCGGCCAGCGCCAACGCCTGCCGCAAGTCCTGCCACAGGCCGGTCAGTTCCGCCGGCACCTGCGAGCAACGCAATACGCAGGGCGGCTCGCGGCCATGAAAACCCGAAGCGCTGTCCAGCACCAGATCGAACGGCGCGCAACGGACTTTGCGAGCCGCGCCGACAGCCGCCTGCACGATGTCGTTGCGCAGCATCGGGTGGTCGCCAAGAAAATGCAGTGTGGCGTGATAGCGCGACGGGCGAATCATGCGTGCACGCAGATGCTGCGCCACCGCTACGCCGGCGGCCACCGTTTCGATCTGCCGCCGCACGGGTTCGCCCGGCAGCAAGGCGAAAAACAACCGATGGATCTCGGCAGGCGCGCCCGACCCGCCTCCCAGCAAGTCAGGTTGTATATCGGGCGACGGGGAACGACGGAAACTCATGCACGACATATCGAAGGAAAGGCGTTAGAGCCTACCGCAAATGCCTCTTGAGGTATCCGCATGAACCACATGGCGCCTTTATCGTATTCACCGTCGCGCCACCATGCATTCCGCAAGCGCGCACCGCGTGTTGCATTGGCAGGAGGGATTCATGAAAATCCGCAGCGTCTTCAGCACCAACGACCTCGATTCCGCGCGTGCAGCCATGGACGCTGCGCTGCAAGCAGGCATCCCCGACGACGACATCGCCCTGGTCGCCCGGGAGGACATCGAGCATGACCAGATTCCTGATCACTTGATGACGGGTTGCACCGATTTCTATCCGGCTGCCGTGCGCGGCATGGCCTGCGCTGGCGGCACCGGCGTGGTGCTGGGACTAGTCGCCGCCGCCATTCCACCGCTGGGCGTCACCCTGACAGGCGCGGGCGCGATGGCGCTGGCCGCAGCAGCCATCGGAGGCTGGACTGGCGCGCTGGTCGGCTCCGAAGTGCCTGATGTGGTCCATCGCCGCTTCAAGGGCGAGATCGATTCCGGCCATATTCTGGTGGTCATCGATGGCGATCGCGAGCTCTTGTCTATCGCCGAGCCCGCCATCGAAGAGGCCGGCGCGATACACCTGCCCTTCCGCGCGCATACGATGCTGACGTAATCGTGTTGAAAGGCCGTCCGGCTTAACGCAATACCGCTCGCGCACTTAGTGGTAGACGATGGTGACTGTGTAAAGGGCCAAACTGGCTGCGTGTATCGTAAGTTGCGTAATGCAGCTGCGTTATCGCCATCGGCATGGCAGGTGCGTCGATGCCGCCAAGCCTCTCCCGAATCACTTGCGCATCGACCCTGCGGCGATACAAACCCAGCGTGATGTGGGGGATGTAGGCCGATGGGCGCACCTCCTCACTGGCTTGTCCCAACAGCCGCCGCCAATGCGCCAGCCTGCCTTGCGGATCGCCGACGGGAATGAACGCTGCACTGGCAAAACTGTCTGGTGACGCCAACGGCAACGAACAGGGCGCACCGGTGCCGCTCTTCAGCAACGCAAGCTGTTGCTGCAATCGCTCCGGGGGAAAATCATCGTCAGCCACACGTTGCGGTTCGTGAAAGCCGCAAACGAACACCGTAAGATGCGGTTGCCTCTGCCCATCAGGATGAAGCAGATCCGCCAGTTGCCGGCGCACGTCGCCGATATAGCTCAGCAGAGCCGCATCATCGACCGGCACCATCCACACACCATAGCGCTCGCGCCCCCGATGCCATTCGGGATAATCGCGAAGCTCTGCTACCAGTGTTTCGGCAGGGCCAGCATGCAGGTCTGAAAAGCGCATGCCTGCGATGGTACCGGCACCGGCGGTCCATCGGCGATCCATGTGATAACGATCGTCACCTTGGTTGCATTAAGGTGTGGCCGCCCCACCCCACGGAGAGCATGGATGAAACCCAAGCATGTCGCCATTATCGGCGGCGGTGTTGCCGGGCTTGCTGCCGGCATTCGGCTGATCAGCCAGGGCGTGCGAGTAAGCCTGTTTGAAACCCGCGATACGTTAGGCGGCTGCTGTTCCACCACCCTGATCGATGGATACCGCTTCAACAACGGCGCCATGTTTCTCGCCGTTCCCGAGCTGCTGGACCATGCCTTTGCGCGTCTGGGTATCGACCGCGCCACGACGTTGCCGCTACGCCGCATTGCGACACCACAGGCCTCGCTGTTGCCGGACGATACGCTGATCACGCTCCGTGATCGCCATCATGTGCGCATCGAAGGCAAGAACGGCGAAGCACGCACGGCGACACTGCAAGATGAAATCGAACGATGCGTCAATCGGTGGAATCCGCTGCTCAACATCTTCGCGAATGATCTGCTCACGCAACCGATGTCGCTTTCGCGTGTTCTGATCAAGGCGTGGCGCCATTTGCCCAAGCTGCATGGCACGCTGGCCACTGAGCTCCGCCGCAGTTTCAGCGATCCACAAGCGCGCGCCGCGCTCGCCGCCGTGACGCTGTATACCGGCCTGCCCGCCGAGCGCACGCCGATCTTCCTGATCATCGGCCTGGTGTCGATGCTGCAGGATGGGCTGCACCTGCCAGTGGGTGGCATGGGCGCGATCAGCGACGTGCTGGAGAGCACGTTCCGACGCCTCGGCGGCGAAGTTCGCACAGGCGCAGGGGTATCGCGTATTCGCATCGACGGCGGGCGTGTGCGGGGGTTGTCGCTCAATAGTGGCGAAGTCATCGCGGCCGACGCGGTGATCTCCACCGCCAGCGGCATGACCACCTTCACGCAGCTGGTGGATCCCTCGCTCGTTCCCGGCACCTTGCAGCGACGCGTGCAGCGTGCACCGCTATCGCAGCGCACGCTCGGCATACAGCTCGGCTTGCGCAATCGCGTGCTGCCGCCGGCGCACTCGGTCAATCACATCCCCATGATGGAAGAGCAGCAGCTGTTTCTTACCTCGCAACCGCAAGGCGTCCACTGGTTCAACTACACCGTGCCCACCCTGCCTATGCCTGAACTGGCGCCGCCGGGCGGCAGCATCGTGGAGATGTTCGCCGCCGTGGATGAGAACATGCCCATGGAGGCCTGGACCGAACAGGCTACCTCCGACCTGGCAGACGCCAGCATTGCCGCACTGGGCAGGCACCAGCCACTGGATATCGCCACCACGCGACTGATCAGCCCGCGTGACTACGCCAACGAGTGGCATCTTTACCGAGGCGCTGTTTACGGCCTTTCGCCCGCTGCCCGGCCAGATCAACAGTTTCCGCACCGAACGCCGATCGAAGGCCTGTACCTGGCGGGGCAAACCACCTACCCCGGTTTTGGCGTCTCCACGTCCATGTTTTCCGGCGTGTTCGCCGCCGACGCGATGATGAACGCCTGACACCCTGCGGGAAGTCATGTCGCCTGCGGCCATGCCTGCCATTAGAGTGGCGCGGCCGAGTTCCTCCCTGCTGGACCACTGCGTACCTTCGGAGAACGTCATGTCTGGATCGCGTCACCCTGCTCTGGCCGCCACGCTCTGGGGCGGCCTTGTCGCCGGTACGTTGGATATCGGCGCGGCTTCGCTTATCAGCGGCTACAGCCCGGTGGTCATTCTCAAATACGTCGCCGGTGGCGTACTTGGCAAAGCATCGCTGGCCGGCGGCTTTTCCAATGCCGCGCTCGGCATGCTGCTGCAATGGATTATGTCGCTCATCATTGCAGCCGTGTTTGTGCTGATCACGCGCCGCCACATCGCGGCCAACCGGCGTTGGCCGGTTTGGGGTGTGGCTTATGGCGTCGTGGTGTTCTTCGTCATGAACTATGTGGTGGTGCCGCTTTCCGCGTTGCATGCCACCCCGCATTTCAGCGTCTTCAGCTTTGTCGCCAACCTGGCGGCCATGTTGCTGTTCGGCTGGATTGTGGCTTTTTTCGCCAAGTCGAAGCTGGCAGCCGCCACACGCTAAACTTCAGGCGAGTGCACCACCCATCGCGTACCCATGACTGTCGGCGAAAAACCCACCACACAACCAAATACCTGGTGGCTGTACTTGATCGAGTGCAAAGACGGCTCCTACTACGCCGGCATCACCAACGATCTTGAAGCACGTTATGAAGCGCACGTGGCTGGCAAAGGCGCGCGCTACACACGATCCCATCCGCCTTTGCGCATGATCGGCGCCCGGCCTTATGCCGACCGGGCCGCCGCTTCGCGTGCGGAATGGGAAATCAAGCAGCTGCCGAAGCAGCGCAAGATCGGGTTTCTCAAAGGCGACTAGGCGAAACAGCCCTCTACCTTTGCCGTCATCCCAGCGAAAGCTGGGATGACGATCATGACGGTTGACTAGTCCTTCAGCCGTATCACGACGCCTTCTTCAGCAACGCCGTCAACCGATCGAGCTGCGTGCTGTAACCGTCCAGTGTCTTTGCAGTTACCTGCGCATACCGGTTGGCTTCATCCCAGCGACGGGCTTCCAGCGCTTCGCGCACACCGGGCACCGTCTTCACGCCGTAACCGGTCAACATGCCGGGCGCATAGATCATGTGCTGGAACCACGGACGCTCTGGCAAGCCCGAGCGGTCGGACAGCGACTGCTCCATCTGGGCCATCAGCGCGTTCAGTTGCTGCTGCTGCGAAGCGGAGAAATGGAAGCCTGCCGCTGCACGCTCGTTGTAGGCCGCCTCGTAGGCCTGCGCGCTCTGCTTGAGCCGCTTTGCTGCATCATCCAGCGGGGCGAGCTTGATCTCCTGCATGTCGGAGTCGCGAGCCGGTGGTGCCATCGGCCGGGCCGGATCGGACACGAGCGCGTAAGCATGCTGATCCAGCAAGCGATGCTGCTTGTCGGTGGCCTCGCGGGTGTCGTCTACCAGCTTGTGCAGCTGATCGACATAGCGGCCCATGGTGTCGCTGAAATCGCTGAAGCGCATCGGCAGCACGTTCGCTTCGGCCGTGCGCAACACGATATGGCCGGCCACCTTTGAAAGCGTGACGCCATAGTCGAACGTCGGATCGCCAAAACGGGCGTAGTGATCGAACGAGTCGTAGCGCGAGTGATAGATGCCGTCGCTCTCGTCCTCGCCACCGAAGCCGAGATTGAGCGAGGCAATACCCAGGTGCTCAAGGAATGCGCTGTAGTCGGAGCCGGATCCCAATGCATCGATCGGCACGTCGCCACCTTCAGCGGCGAGTTTGGCGAACTCCTTCGCTTCGTCCTTAGCGCCCTTCGCATTACCCTCCACCAGGATGTGGGCACGCAGGCGCTCTAGCACGCTCACTTTCGTCTCGGGATCAGTCACACCTTCCGCCACCTGGTTCACCAGGTGCTGCAACGAATGACTGCCGCCGGCATCGAGGAAGCCGCGGCCGTTGGTGTCGGAGTTGAGATAAAGCACGGCTTTTTTCTTCAACTCGTCCGCATGCGTTTCGGCCCATTCCGTGGAACCGAGCAGACCCGCCTCTTCACCATCCCAGCTGGCGTAGACCAGCGTGCGCTGCGGACGCCATCCCTGCTTGTAGAGCGTGCCGATGGCCTTGGCTTCAGCCATCAGCGCAACGTTGCCGGAAAGCGGATCCCACGCACCGAACACCCAGCCGTCGTGATGATTGCCGCGCACGATCCACTGATCGGGCTCAGCCGATCCCTTGAGCACGGCAATGACGTCGTACACCGGCTTCTGTCCCCAGTCGGACTGCACGGTGAGGTGCACGGGCGCACTGCTCGGCCCCACGTGATAGGTCAGCGGCAGCGCACCACGCCAGCCGGAGGGCGCGACCGGGCCGGTCAGCGATTGCAACAGCGGCGTCGCGTCCGCGTAGGAAATCGGCAGCACCGGAATCTTCAGGATGGTTTTCGCATCCTTCAGGGCAAGACGTTTGGCATTGGGGGTGGAACCCACGCCTGGCGTCAGCGGATCACCGGGGTACTGCTGCATGTCGGCCACCGAGCCGCGCTGCACACCGTCTTCGGGACGCCAGCCGCCTTGCGGGTACGTGTCACCCTCGCCGTAGCCGTCATCGCGCGGGTCGGAGTAGATCAGGCAACCTATCGCGCCATGTTGCTGAGCCAGCTTGGGCTTCAGCCCACGCCAGCCAGCGCCATAACGGGCGATGACGATCTTGCCGCGCACATCGATACCGCGCCGTTCGAGCTCTTTGTAGTCGTCCGGCATGCCGTAATTCACGTAGACCAGCGGCGCCGTGACGTCGCCGTCGCCGCCATACACGTTGTACGGCGGCAACACGCCGTCGCGGATGCCGGAGGTGCTGTCGCCCTTCACTTGCGGTTCGTGCAGCTTGGCGGTGTACGGATGCGGGCCCGTCAGCTCCAGCCCGATTTTTTTCGGGGTGGGATACAGCACATTGAACGTCTCGATATGCGCATCCCAACCCCATTCCTTGAATTTGGCGAGCATGAACTCCGCATTGGCCTTATTGTGCGGCGCGCCCACCTGGTTGGGGCCGGACGACATTTGCTTCAGCCACTCGCGCTGATCGGCGGGATCAAGCAGTGCATCAAAGCGCTGTTCAAGGCTCTGTTGTGCGGCGGCGCCATCGGCGCTGAAACCGAGCATGCTGTGATTGCTCTGGCCGTTGTCGGCCGCAGCCATAGCGGAGCCCATCGAAGCAAGCAGGCAAGCCGCCAGCAGCGGACGAATCGTCAATCGGGTCATGCGGTTTCTCTCCCCAAAATGGTCATGCCATGTGGTGCTGCCAATGAGAGCCCGTCTCCACGACCTCCATCGTGGATGCCTCGGCACGTGTTGCCACGCCAGTCATGTCCTGTGTCGCCGGGGCAGCGAGCTCAAACGAGAAATCCTGTCGCGGCAGTTATAGCAAGCCCCGGCGCGTGGGCGCCTAGGACATAGGTCATGCATACGCCACCGTCAGGTGGATGCGCGACCGCCCTTCCACGCTTTCCACTGGGCCAACCGTTGCTCGATATAGCGATCGTAGTCGGCTTCCGTACCCAGCATGGGCAGTGCTGCCGGCGCACTATCTTTCGCATCGGACACCGGCAGCTGCGACACCAGCTCGGCATAAACCTGCTGCAGATGCGATGGCGTACCCGCCGCGGGGTTGGTGCCCTTCGACGTGGGCACGGTCACGCCGGCGAGCGGATCGTCGGTACGCGGAGAGGCCAGACTCAGCGCCGCGGCCACATCAGGTGCAGCAGCGTCACGCGCCGTCAGCGGGGCTGCGTTCCAGCGTTTCTCGATGGTGCGCAGGATGGAGGTGTGATCGAACGGCATACTCCCGCCCGGCACCCGCAACACGGTGTCCGCGGGAATCAATGGCGAAATCAGCACGGTAGGCACGCGAGGACCGAATCGCTTGAAGTCGAAACCGTTCTGTCCGGCCGAGGCATCCGGCGGTACCGCAGTGGTGGGTGGTGGTACGTGGTCGTAGCAGCCGCCGTGCTCGTCATACGTAACGATCAGCAGCGTCTGGGCCCAGGCCGGGCCATGGCGCAACGCGTAGTACACGTCGTGAATCAGTTGCTCGCCCAGCGCCACATCGTAGTTGGGGTGTTGGCTGTTGCCACTGGAACCCCAGCTTGGCTCAAGAAACGTATACGCAGCGAGCGTGCCGTTGGCGGCGGCCGTCTGGAAGTCCGCAAACTTGCCGAAATGGGTGTCGGGTGCGCTGGTCAGATCGGGGAACGACATGCGCGTCAGCGGATCGGCGTTGTAGCCGCAGATCATCCATGACACGCCGAGCTTGCTCAGCGACGCATAAATGCTCGGCGCGGCAAACGTCTTGGTGCTGTCGTCCATATGTCCCAGCGAGGTACCTGCCTGCACGAACGCGCGATTGGGCAAGGTTTCGGTGGGTGCAGACCCGAACCAGTGATCACACACGGCATAGCCACGCGCCAGCGCCGACAGCACCGGCAACGTTTGCGGTGTGTGCATGCCCATGATGTCCGATGCCGTGGTACCCGGCACGATCGGCCATTTTTGGGCCGCCTCGCGCGTCAGAGCGGCAGCGAAGTTGGTGACGAACCCCGCATTGGTGGCCACGGGTGGCGTAGGCGGCGTGCTGGTTCCAAACAGCTGGAGGTTGGTCGCCGTGTAACCCTCGCCCGGGTCGGCGCCCGGCATGAAATACGTCGCCGTGGTACCCGGCTGGATGGGAAACACCGTCACTGCGGCCCCGCCACTGGCGCCCGGATTGGTTTCCTTGCCCGTGAGCCCCTCAAACGGTTGCCCGGTGGGCGAAACGTTGCCGCTATCGGCATAGAGATAGCCCAGCATGTGATCGAAAGACCGGTTCTCCAGCATCAACACCACGATGTGGTTGATGGCCGTCAACGGGTTGGCGCTTGCCTTGGACATGATTTCCGCCTTCTGCTCGCGAGAACTGGGGTCCATTTCGCCGGGTGGCATGTCGTCATTCGATCATGGGCGCGTGTCGCTGACGTGACCTGCCGCACAGCCCGGATGACGCACATAAAAAACGTCCGGCGTCAGTGGCTTATCCGAGGCACTGAAGTTTCCCGGCCCACCGCCGATAAAGCGCATACCACCCGGCCGATGGCTTTGGTTACCGCCGGGCACACCCTTTACGGTGGGAAACCTATGCTGCAATCGGCGCCGAACATCGCCTATCTCAAAGCTGCCTGGGCCGCTTTTGCGGGTATCAGCGGCACCAACGCCACGCAGAGCTACGAGGCGGCAGGGCTGAGCTTCACGCGCATCAACCACTCCACCCTGGTGCGCATGAACGACATTCAGGTTTCCACCATGCCGGTGCACTACACGCGCCACGAGCTGCGTGCGGGCTTCCTGGGCCGCATCGAGAACGAAGTGCGCAAGGCCGTGGCCGAGATGGAAGCCATACTGCTTCGCGACCTTGGTATTCCCTATGGCCATCAGCTGGTGATTGAGCAGGATGAATGCCTGCGTCTGTTGCGCCGCCGCGGCCACCGGTCGCTCACCATCCTGGTGAAGCCGGTCGACGGAGAGCCACTCGATACCGTGGCGACCATCGAGATGCGCGTGTTTCTCGATTCCCCGCGCGCCTGCCTGTTCGCCTGCCTCTCCGACGCACGGGACACCAGGCGCGTCGATGTATTGACTCACGCGCCCAAGCGCGCGCGCGTACCGCGTGCTGCCACCTACGCAGAACTGGCGCATCAGATGGCCGCCACCCTCAACAGCGCCCTGTCGCCCTACCTCGCCGAGCGCCTCGCCGCCTGAGCCCCACCGAGATCTCGTAGAGGTGGCGTGAAACGCCCGCCATCGCAGGCAGGGCGAACGCGTCGAATTCATCGCATCCCGTTCGTCGTCATAGTGAAGCCGCTCCACACAGCAAGAACAGCGCCGTGGGGAGAATGCCTTGTGTCCCCTCACCCGCTGCCGAGGTCACCACCATGAACGACATCGCCCAACTCATTCCTGCCGCCGAGCTCGTGCGCCGCAATGGCATGCGCTTTGATCGCGAAAGCGACGACTACCGCCGCGCCCGCGATGCCTTGCTCGCTGAGGAAATCGAGTTGCGCCGGCATATTGAGCGCGTGGCCGAGCAGCGTCGTGCGTTACCACCCGGCCCCACCGTGGAAGGCGACTACCGCTTCATGGGCGAAGACGGCCCGGTGGATTTTGCGGGACTGTTTGGCGATAAGCAGTCACTGGTCACCTACAGTTACATGTTCGGCCCGCAGCGCGAACGGCCTTGCCCCATGTGCACTTCGTTGCTCAGTGCGTGGGATGGCGAAGCACGGGACATCGAGCAGCGCGTGGCGCTGGCTGTCATCGCCCGCTCGCCCATCGAAAAACTGGTGGCCTTCAAGAAAGAACGCGGCTGGCGTCACCTCAAGCTGTATTCGGATCTCAACGGCCACTTCAGCCGCGACTATCACGCCACCGATGGCAACGGCAGTGATGACCCCGCGTTCAATGTATTCACCCGTCGTGATGGCGTCGCTCGCTTGTTCTGGGCAGGCGAAATGGGTTTCGCCACCGCCGACCCGGGACAGGATCCGCGCGGCGCGCCAGACCTCATGCCCATCTGGACCATTCTGGATTGCGTCCCCGAAGGGCGCGGCACCGACTGGTATCCCAGGCTCGACTACGGCCACTGACACCGGGTGGACTGGCGGGCTGCGTTACACGCAGCCCGCCATCACCATCACTCGCCCATCGTCTTAAGGCAATTGACCATCCAAGGCTTGCCGTAACGATCAGTCAGCATGCCGAAGCGATGCGCCCAGAACGTTTCGGCGATAGGCATCTGCACGCTGCCACCTTCGGCGAGTGCCTTGAAGATGCGATCGGCTTCGTCCGGCGTGGCGACATCCACGTTGACCATGCCGTTGTCGGTGCGTGTGTGCGGCGGGCCGTCTGCTCCCATCAAAATGCCCTGCCGTGTTTCCAGCTGTGAATGCATCACACGGTCACGCGCATCAGGCGGTGTGTCATTGGCCAAGGGGGATTCGCCAAAGGTCATACGCATGGTGACCTTGCCATGGAAAGCCCCGGCATAGAAGTCAAAGGCCTCCCTGCAGTTGCCATTGAAATTGAGGTACGGAATAAACCGCATAGCAGTGCTCCTCCAGAGTAAGAACAACGGGTAACCCAGGTCATCCATGACAACACGCCATGGACGTAACGCTTCGTGATAACGACGTACAGATGGCTTAAGGAAGCTCTGATCTATTCCCCATACCCGTCACCGCACGGTATGCGCGCATAGCGTGCGGCCCCAACGTTTTGAATTTAGATGCTGGGGTGACGCCCAGAAGGCCCGCAGGGCGTGCCACGCGGCTTGAACAGACGGCCAGTCTGCCCTGCGCCACGCAGCACACCCTGCGGGCCTTCTGGACGTCATGCCGGGTATGGGGAATAGATCAGAGCTTCCTTAAAAATCGACCCCGATGCCCGCATTCATCAGCAGTTTTTCTCCGGACCCGTTTTCGGCGTAGGCTTAAAGTCCTCATCGCCAGGAGGGTCGAACCATGTTCAAGCGCACGTGCAAGTCGCTAGTCCTGCTCCCTGCCCTGCTTTTATTTGCTGCCGCCGCTCAGGCGGCCGACACCAAGCCTCCTGCTGCGGAGGTTTCGCTGCAGCAGGCCGTCAACGGCAGCTGGCGCTCCGATGCCAACAAGGCGCGCGATGTGTACCGGCACCCCGTGGAAACCCTGCAATTTTTCGGCATCCAGCCGGGTATGACCGTCATCGAGCTGTCGCCGGGCGGTGGCTGGTATACCGAAATACTGGCACCTTACCTTGCAGCGCATGGCCAACTGATCGAAGCGGCGTCACCCAAAGCCGAAAAATTCAACGCCAAGCTCAAGAGCAATCCGGCGGTATTCGGCCACATCACCAAGGTCATTCCGTTCGCGCCACCTGACCAGGTAAATCTGGGCCCTGGCGGATCGGCCGATATGGTGCTGACCTTCCGCAACACCCACGACTGGCTGATCAACAGCCCGGACACACTCGCAGCCGTATTCAAGGCGTCCTACGACGTGCTCAAACCAGGCGGCGTTCTCGGCATTGAAGAACACCGTGCCAAACCCTTCTCCGACGGTCAGGCCACCGCCGGCGCACTGCACCGCATCTCCGAGGACTACATGATTTCGCAGGCGATCAAGGCGGGCTTCCGTCTGGCCGACGTCTCGCAGATCAACGCCAATCCGAAAGACCCTGAGGACATCAACATCCATCGCTTGCCGCCGGATTTATCAGGGCCTGAGAGCGAACATGCAGGGATGAAAGCGATCGGCGAGTCGGATCGCATGACCTTGAAATTCGTCAAACCCTAGTGCGATAGCTCCGCCGTCCAGCCATCCAAACCAAACGCCCGGTGACGAATCGGGCGTTGTTTTACGTGGATTTTCGGAAAATCGCGCCAGGCTCAGGTATCAATCCGTTTCCGGTTGTACAAGAATCCCCACCCGCTCACCCCCAAGATCCCGCTCATGTCGCATTACTCTGGCCCGCTACTCACCCGCCCTGTCGCCGATACGTTGCTGGCCAGGCGTGATGCCGGTGCGAGTGAATGGACGGGATCGCTGGATCTGGCCCGCACTCAAGGCAGCGCACTGCTTCACGCCGATAGCTGGGAGTGGAACGGACAGCACTATCCGTACCCTCACAAGCTGAAAGATCGCACGATCTACTATTGGGACGGCGACGAGTTCGTGGTGGTGTCGCGCTTTTCCGGATCCCTGATCAAGCTGGTGCCTACGGAATGGGGCGCTCCGACATTTGAGATCGACGGCATCAAGATGCTGCCGACGGCGAAGGAGTCGCCGTTTGAGGACGCGCGCCGCAAAGTGGCATTGGTGGAACCGCGCGGCAAGGTGCTGCTCGATACCTGCGGTGGCCTGGGCTACTTTGCTGCCTGCTGTCTGGAGGCGGGTGTGGGCCGCATCCACTCGTTCGAGAAGAATCCCGACGTGTTGTGGTTGCGTACGCTCAACCCATGGTCGCCGGATCCGGATGCACCTGATAGTGGCGGACGGCTGCAGCTGACGCATGCCGACGTGTCGGAGGCTATCGCGCAAATTCCTGACGCTTCAGTGGACGCTTTGCTGCACGATCCGCCGCGTTTTGGCATTGCCGGCGAGCTCTATTCGCAAGTGTTCTACAACCAGCTTGCGCGCGTGCTGCGTCGCGGCGGCCGCTTGTTCCATTACACCGGCAGCCCCAACAAACTCACCAGCGACCGCGACGTGCCCCGCGAAGTAGCCAGGCGGCTGGAAAAAGCGGGCTTCAAGGCAGAACTGGCGCTCGACGGGGTACTGGCGATACGCCGCTGACCGAAAGGTGTGTGAACCACCCCGCAACGAACCCGCTTGCAGTCCCCTTGGGCGCCGGGCAAGCTTCGCTGTTTAACCAACGCGGAGCGGTCATGTCCAAGCAAGAAACCATCATCCAGATCATGCCGGCTACCGGCTGGGTTGCCGTCTACGACGAAGCCGGCGAAGAAACCGCCGAGTCGCTGGTCTGCTTTGCCCTGGTGGAATCCGACGAAGCGGGCGGCAAGCGCCGCGACGTTCGTCCGATGCGCGCCGATGGCAAGCGCATCAGCTTTGCCGACGAAGCGGCCAACTTCCAACGCGTGGAAGAGCTTGCCGAATTCGAAGAGGACGAAGAAGAGGAAGACGAGGAAGAGGAAGACGGCGAGGAGTAATCTCGCTTCATCCCTTGAACTTGTTTGCCGCAGGCGGGTGCATTCGTGCCCCGCTTGCCGCACCGGCCAGGCACGATGCCCGCCACTTCATAACGCCATGTCTTCAATCGTCAGCCAGGATCTCTGGGTGATACCGATCAAGGCAGGCTCTTCGCGAGACGCCACCGGCTGAGTGGTGCTATGCCACGCTCGCACTATCGCGCGTGGTCAATCTCAGTCCGGCCAGCGCCACCTTGCATCGCCTCGTCGGGCAACCACACTCTTTCTCGCTCGGAGTGCTTGCGGTCAAGGTCATAACGGGCCTGTAGCGCCAGCCAGTACAGTGCACTGGTGCCAAATACGGCAGCCAGGCGCAGCGCGATCCCCGGGCTGATGGGACTTACGCGTTGACCTGATGCAATACGCCTGACACTGGCGATGGGGATGCCCGACATCCGCGCCAGTTGCGCGAGCGAAATGCCGCGCGCCCGAAGATAGTCCTGTTGAAGTACCTCGGCGGGCGAACGCACGGGGAGTGTACGTGTCACTTCCATCTGCGGATGCAGGGGTATCCATACGATCATGCAACTGATTTCCCTGTAAGTCGTGCTAAAGCCAGGGATCGGCGCCGATAGTGATCCCTATCGGCATATGCCCTGGCGATATGTCAGCCCATATCGGGTTGCGGCGCACGGCCGGAATGACCGTTACGCCATGCGGCGGTCACCGGGAAGGCGGCGGCGCGGGAGAGACCCTGAGGGTGCCTCCGTGGGAATTCGGCGAGCGCGTGGGTGCCGTATGATCCGGTGTAGCCATGATCAACTCCTAGCAAGCTGCTTATGGTCAGCGGGTCGCGTGAGCTGCAACTCACGCGATCCGCGTTACTTCACTGCGGTGCTGCAATGACCACCGGAAAGTAACCAGCCATCCCTCCGCTGTCTGTCAGAGGATGCCGCGCCACTTCATGCGCCGCCGTCCCGATTCGGGTCGCCTTTTCGAAAGTGGTCTCCGTTCCATGAGACGGTCACTCCTTGTACGTGTGGAAGCAACATCGACTAAATCGGCGTAGCTTCGAGCGTCCTCAGACCATCGATCACGGGCTGCAGCGCCGCACTGACGGCAGCGAGCAAACGATCGATGTCTTCCCGCGGCGCGTTGGCGTTGCAGGCCTGTTCAAGCTCGGCAGCAGACGCAGCCACATGCAAGGCGCCGATATTGCCCGCGGCGCCCCGCAGCGTGTGTGCGAGCCGCGATGCCGCCTTCTCGTCAGTGGCCTGCCTGGCCTCGTTGAACGCATTCGCGAAGTCGGCATACGTGTGCAAAAACATCGACAACAGACGCCCGTACAACGGCTCGATGTTGCCGCAAGTGGCCAACCCTGCTCGCTGGTCGATGCCCGGCAACTCGGGCATGCCAGTAGCTTTCGTGAGCTCCGTTGAAGGTAGCCCTTCACCCTGACGCTTCTTCGGATGGATCCAGCGCGCCATGGTGGCAAACATCGCATCCACATCCAGCGGTTTGGATATGTGGTCGTTCATGCCTGCCGCGATGGCTTTATCGCGATCGCCGGCCATGGCATCCGCCGTCATCGCAATGATCGGCAGATCAACCAGTGCCAGCTGATCCCGGATTGCGCGCGCGGCCGTGTAGCCATCCATGACCGGCATCTGGCCATCCATCAACACGCCATCGAAATGCGAATCTCGCATCAGCAGGTCCAGTGCCTCCTGCCCATCGCGCGCCAACACCGTCTCGATACCGGCACGACGCAACAGCTCAATGGCGAGCTCCTGATTCAGCTCGTTGTCCTCCACGAGCAACACGCGGCAGCCTACCAGCGATGCGACCACCCGATCGCGTTCGGCACGCTGAGGCGCCATCGATAGCGATGGCGCGCCTTCCTCGCTCAATGCCTGCCATACCGCTGTCGACAAGACATAAGGCGTCACTGGCTTGGCGAGCACACCATCGAGCCGCACGCCTTGCCGGTGCGCTTCTTCCAGCGCCTGCTCCCGGCCATAGGCGGTCACCATGATCACCGCTGGAATAGGTGCGCGTGGACTGGATTGAAGACGCCCCACGGTTTCGACACCATCCAGGCCAGCCATTTTCCAGTCCATCAGAAGGAGCTGGTACGGGTGACCCGCGCGCTGAGCATCGTCGATGCGCCGCAGTGCTTCTTCTCCGCCAGGGGCTACGTCCGCCTGAAGCCCGAGGCTGGCGATCATGAATGAAAGTATTTCGCGAGCCTCCGCACTGTCGTCAACCACCAGAACGCGCAATCCGCCAAGCCCTTCAAGATGCGCGAGGCGCGGCTGCCGATCACCCGGCTGCAGACCGAAGCGGGCGTGAAAGTGGAAAGTAGAACCTTGCTCTGGTTCGCTCTCTACCCAGAGTCGGCCGTCCATCAATTCGACCAGCCGCCGGGATATGGCCAGACCAAGCCCGGTGCCACCGTAACGCCGCGTGGTAGACGAGTCCGCCTGCACGAAGGATTCAAAGATGCGGCTGCACTGATCCTTGGTCATGCCGATGCCGGTGTCTTTCACCCAGAAGTGGAGTTCCGCGCCATCGTGCGTTACAGGCACGCGTTCGACGCCCACCACAATCGAGCCATGCTCGGTGAACTTCACCGCGTTGTTGCACAGGTTGAGCAAGATCTGGCCCAGGCGCAGCGGATCGCCGATGAGCCCCGCCGGCGTGTCGGAAGCCAGCCGGAACAGCAGCTCCAGCCCCTTCTCCTCCGCCTTGAAGCCCACCATGCTTGCCAGCTGATCGAGCACGTCCTCCAGCCAGAAATCGACACGCTCCATATGCATCTGGCCTGCCTCGATCTTCGAAAAATCGAGGATGTCGTTGATGATTCCCAACAGGTTGCCCGCCGAGCGATGAATTTTCTCAAGGTAACCGCGCTGTTTCGCCTCCGGCCCGGACTCCAGCGCAAGCTGGCTGATGCCAATGATGGCGTTCATGGGCGTGCGGATTTCGTGGCTCATGTTGGCCAGAAAATCACTCTTTGCCCTGGTGGCTTCTTCGGCAACGTCTCTGGCCCGTTGCACGGCATCTGCCGCCGCCTTGCGATCGGTCATGTCCACGGCCCAGGCAAGTGCACCCGATTCGCCGTCGTAATTGATCGGCAGATAAGTCACCAGCATGTCCCGCTCGCGGCCAGCCCGGTCGTACATCCTGACTTCGCGTTCGGCAACGATGCCGTCGGCTTCAAGGCTCGCCCAGATCTGTTCGCGCTCGCCCCGGTTGACGTACAAGTCGGTGGTCTCTTGCCCGGCACCGACGCCAAACATCTCGACAAATTTCGGATTGGCGAACCGCAGCCGCCCGCCGGTAGACACCGCAATGCCGATGGGACCGCTATCCAGAATGTACTGAAGCCGCTCTTCGCTCTTGAGGATGGCAGCCTCCAGGGCGCGCCGCTCACTGATGTCGCGCACCGATGCACACACGCATCGTCCGCGCCCTTCCAGATCGGGCAGAAACGACAGGCCGATTTCCACGGAAAACTCCCGGCCATCTTTTCGCACGCCATGCAGATCGGCGTTGCCACTGCCCATCTGCCGGCTGATGTCATGGTCGAAGAACTCACGGCGAAACAAAACGTGGCTGGCGCCAGCGGCGTACGGCACGAGACGCTCGACCGGCGTGCCGATCAGCTCGCCGCTTGCGTAACCGAAAATGGCCTCCAGCTTGGGGTTCACCAGCAGAATGCGGCCATCCTTGTCGACGATCAGGATGCCATCTGGCGCCGAGTCAATAATGCCCCGGTACCAGGCTTTGGCCGCAGCGATGGTTTCTTTTTGGGCTTCCAGCTCGATGGTCTGCTCTTTCAGATCGACCGCCTGTTGCGCGGTCAGTTCGGCCTGCCGGCTGGTCTCATGCAGAAGCTGCTGCGTGCACATGGCCCGCTCGAGAATCTCCATATTCATCGCCAACAACGGCACGAGTTCATCCAGCAACTCACGTTCACCTTCGGAGAGCGGCGCCAGCGTGGCCAGCTCCATCACGCCATACAGGCGATGGCCTCTCGCTACAGGCAACACCATGATCTCGGCCGGGGCACCCTCCCCCAGACCTGTGGTCACCCTCAGAAAGTCGGTAGCCGGTTGTTTCACCGACACGGCCAGGCGATCCACCGCACACTGCCCCACCAACCCCTCTCCCAATGAAATGGTGGCCTTTGCACCGCTGGCGGCATAGCCGCCACACCATTGCAATTGCTTTGCTGACTCCTCGTAGACATAGAAAACGCCCTGCCCCAATTGAATGAGTAGCGCCAGGGCCGAGAGGAAGCGCTGGGTCAGCTGGTCGGCGTCGCTCGCGGACTGCAGCGCGGCGGAGATGGACGCCACGTGGGTCTTCACCCAACGCTGCCTTGCCATATTTCTGGCTTCGTTCTGCAGGGTCACGATGCTACGGGCGAGCTCACCGGCTTCGTTCGGATAGTTGGTAAATGGCACGGTCGTATCGAGCGCGCCGGAGCTCAGCGCATCGAGTGCATGGCGCAGGTCCTCCGTCGGTCGCCTGATGGATTGACTGACCAGGCGCGCGAACAGCACACCCCCCATAACACCCAACACCAGCAGCCATATCGTGAGCTGCACGCCATGATGAAAGCGCACGGTTGCCGCTACGACTTCCTGATCAGCGCCGTCACGCTTCATCTGCTCCACACTGGCCAGCAGACCTTTCGCTGCCGCATCACTTCGCCGGAAGGCCGGCGAGGTCATGCTTGCGATGGCCGCATCCTGGGCGGCCGCCGATCCTGCGGCATTTCTGAGCTGCGTCTCGATGTCTTGCACCTGTTGCCAGTAACCGGCAAAGGCGAGCTCGAACGCCGCGAGTTTCTGCTCGATGTCGTCGCGGTAGATGAGAGGCCTCGCCTGCGCGATCTCCTGGTGCAGCACCGCTTCCGACGCCGCCAACTGACGCAATGCTTCGGCACGTTCGTCCAGACGATCGACCAGTACGGCCTCCCGCAGGTTTTGTCCGATATCGCCCAGCGCTGTCCTGGCCTCCTCCAGATGCACCAGCCCCAGCATGTCCTTCTGGTACAGGCTGTCCATCCGCTCCTTCTGCAGCCGCTGAACATTCAGGCCATACGCACCCAACAGCACCGCCAACAGCAACGCGCCGCCAAAGCCGATCTGGATTCGGCGGCGCAGCGGTAGTCGCACCAATCGCTCGAACAGGGCATTCATGCCAACAAGGCTCACCCGTCAGGAGGAACGAGACGCTACACGCCCAACCGTTCGTCTTGCGCGTGTACGTCAGCATCGGCAAAGCGCCTGGCAATCGCCTGAAACTCGCCCTGCAGCACCAGAAAGGCGTCGACAATATCGGGATCAAAGTCGATACCTCGCCCGTTCTTGATCAGCTGCATGGCCTGCTCGTGCGGCATGCCCTTCTTGTAGACCCTTCGGCTGATCAAGGCGTCGTAGACGTCAGCCACCGCCATCAAGCGGGCGGAAAGCGGAATGTCTTCTCCGGCTCGCCCCTCGGGATAACCCGTTCCGTTCCATCGTTCCTGATGGCAATAGGCCATTTCCTTGGCGAGCCGCAGGAAGGGAACATTGATGCCCAAATGATCCTCCGCATTCTGGATCGCATCACGGCCTATCGTGGTATGGGTCTTCATCACCTCAAACTCTTCCGGCGTCAGGCGCCCCTGCTTCAGAAGAATGCTGTCGGGAATACCGACCTTGCCGATATCGTGTAACGGTGCCGACTGGTACAGCAGGCGCCGCTTCTCCTCATCCAGCTCGCCCGCGAACCTGGGGTGATCCTTGAGATGATCCGCCAACACTTTCACGTAGTGCTGTGTGCGACGTATGTGATTGCCGGTCTCGTTATCCCGCGCCTCGGCCAGTGACGTCAGCGCGAGAATGGTCACTTCCTGCACGACCATCACCTCGTGCGTGCGGCGCGCCACTTCCTGTTCCAGATATTCGTTTTTGTCCCGGAGGAAATCCGAGACCGCTTTCAAACGAAGATGGGTGGCGACGCGCGCCATCAGCACAGGAGGATTGATGGGTTTGGTGACGTAGTCGACCGCACCAAGCACCAGCCCTCGCGTCTCGTCTTCTGTCGCGTTCAATGTGGTCAAAAAGATGACCGGGATGGCACGGGTTTCGAGTCGCGACTTGAGTTGCCTGCAGACCTCAAAACCCGAGATGCCTGGCATCACGACATCCAGCAGAATCAGATCGATCTTTTCAGGTGCCAGCGCGATGCGCAGCCCTTCTTCGCCGTCGGAAGCCGTCAGGACGTTATAGAGCGGCTTGAGCAACTCCGACAGAAGCATCCGGTTATCCGGACCATCGTCCACCACAAGTATCGTGGGACGCTTTGTAACGTCATTCGCCACCATGCCCACTCTCCTCGCGTGTCGCGTGCGTGAGTCGTGCTATCTGGAGCGCTGCGGATGTGATTGCTCCCAACAGTATATAAAGCGAATGACAAAGCGATACGGCTATGCGCGATACGGATTCAATCGTTCACGCGGAATTGACGTTTGTTCACTGGCCAGTCCCTGGCAACCCTGTGCCTCAAGCACGCTGTCTGAGCGAAACCTATGTTTCGCCGATGGCTCCATGACGCCTCACACAACTCCGCGCCCATCGGCATCGTTACCGTCTTCAGCGGTGTGGTGCATGAAGCGATTGCCGCCCACCTCAACGCCGCCGAGGCGGTTGTCCGCCTTGGGCAAGAACGGCGCACCGGGTCAGTCTGTGAAAGCGCGATCTTGGTGAGATGCAGGGATACGCCCTACCATGCCTGCCACGCCATCGTTGGAAAGGATCACCTATGTTGTCCGAGGACGAACTGGCCCTGCTCGCAGCGATTCGCGATAGCGGAAGTCTCTCCGGTGCAGCGGCACGTCTGGGCAAGGCGCCATCGACTATTTCGCATGCGGCACGTCAGTTAGAGGCACGGTTCGATGCCCTGCTGTTCGATCGCCGTCGCTACCGTCTGCAACTCACACCCGCTGGCCAGTTGCTGACCAAGGAAGCCATGCGGCTCAGCATGGACCTTGAGCGACTGACCCAACGCGTCAAGCAAGTAGCCAGTGGCTGGGAAGATCGTCTGTGGATCGTGACGGATGAAATCATTGAGTATGAGCTGCTGATGCCGGTGATCCGTGCCTTTGATGCGCTCCATTCCGGCGTCGCGCTACGCATCACGCATGAAGTACTGGGCGGCACATGGGAGGCACTACGCGACGGACGCGCGGACCTGGTGATCGGCGCGACCAACGAGCCACCCTCTACACCCAATCTTCGCTGGTTTGAACTGGGTGTTATCGAATGGGTTTTCGCTATCTCGCCGCGCCACCCGCTCGCCAAGGTCAAAGAGCCGCTGACGCGCGAGATGATTGCCGCCCACCGTTCGGTGGTGGTGGCGGACACCTCCCACCGGAACGAAGGCCGGGCCTATGGCGTCATCGGCGGCCAGACCACGCTCGCGGTGCCAAGCATCCGGGCCAAGGCGTTGACCCAGCGCGATGGACTCGGCGTTGGTTGGCTACCCCGCCAACGCGTCAGCGCCATGCTTGCCAGCGGTGAGCTGGTGCAACGCCGTGTGGCCGACCCCCGCGAGCCTAATGTTCTCTATGTGGCATGGCGCGGTGACCAGGAAGGGCGTGCACTTGCCTGGTGGCTCGAGCAATTGCGTCAACCGCGGCTGGCGAAACGCTTTATCCAGGGGCGAAACATCGTTGAGTAGCCGGGGGTGAGCCCTCCCGAACGACTGGCGCCAACACGTTCGATGAATTCGAACGTGAGCGCCAACGCGGTGGTAAGTCATTTCAGTGGCGAGGGATCAAGGTATGTCCATCACATGCCGCGGGCATGTGTCCCAACCTATCTGGAGATACCAACATGACACGTCTGACCAACAAAGTGGCGCTGGTGACCGGCGCCAGCTCGGGCATCGGCCGGGCAACCGCAAAGCTCTTCGCGAAAGAGGGTGCCAAGGTCGTTGTGGGTGCACGCCGCGAGTCTGAACTCCAAACGCTGGTGAAGGAAATTGAAGCGGACGGTGGCGTGGCCGTAGCGCTGGCGGGCGATGTCCGTTCGGAGGCTTACGCCAAAGCCCTGGTCGATCTTGCCGTGGCAAAGTTCGGGCAACTGGATGTGGCGTTCAACAACGCAGGCACCTTGGGCGAAGGTGGCGCCAGCACCGACGTCAGCGAAGAGGGCTGGAACCAGACGCTGGCCATCAACCTCACCGGCCCGTTTCTGGGCGCGAAGCACCAGATTGCCCAAATGCTCAAGAACGGCGGCGGCTCGGTGATCTTCACCTCCACCTTTGTCGGCTACTCCTTTGCCTTTCCCGGCACGGCAGCCTACGCAGCAAGCAAGGCTGGTCTGATCGGCCTTACCCAGGCGCTGGCTTCGGAGTTTGGCCCTCAGGGCGTGCGCGTCAATGCGGTGCTTCCCGGCGCCGTCGATACGGAGATGTACCGGGACAAGAACGACACGGAAGAGACCCGCACGTTCATCACCAACCTTCATGCGCTCAAGCGCGTCGCCACGCCCGAGGAACTTGCGCGCTCGGTACTCTACCTGGCATCCGACGATTCAGCGTTTGTGACCGGCACGGCCTCGCTTGTCGATGGCGGTGTCTCGATCACGCGAACCTGACGGCTATTGAGTGAACCCGCCCCTGGCCGCCTCGGCTGCCAGGGGATTCGATCCAGCGACGGGTGACCCCACCCTTCACGTCACGCGGAACGATGGAATCAAGGGCACGGATGACGAAGGGTGCCTGCTACTCGGGTTCATCCATCTCAATGCAGCGCGCGATTTTCCGGGCAGTCAGCGGCAGGACCTGAGATAATGGCTGATTGCCCATCCGCGCGCGGCCTCTTTATGCATATCGGCATCGACTTCGGCACCAGCTATTCGGCGGCGGCTGCCATCATCGACGGTGAACTCACCCTGGTTCGTTTCGGCGAGGCGGAGCAGTTCCGCACGGCCGTGTACTTTCCCGAACTCGTGCCCGACCCGAACGATTTCGAGCTGACGCCCGAGCTCGAGGCTCAGCTGGAGGCGCACATCCGCTCGGCCCGCACGGAATTACGCCGGCAGGCGGCGACAGGCGTGACGACTTCCCGTTCCGACGAGGAGCTGCGCCGCGACGCGTTGCGCGTGGTACGGCGCCAGTGGATGGAAGAACAGGCGCGCGCCGCCACCTCATCGGTCGCCAGCTTCCAGCACGCGCTGTTCGGCGAAGAAGCGGTGGAGGGTTATCTGGAAAGCGGCGGCGGCAACCTGATCGAATCGCCCAAATCCATGTTCGGCTATCGCCTGGATCCACAGGTGCGCAAGGTCATCGTGCATATCGCCACGCACATTCTTGAGCACATCCGCCTTACGGCGAGCCGCCAGTTCGGCCAGCCGGTGCGTGGCGCGGTGATTGGCCGCCCGGTCGAGTTTCGCAGCTCGATGGGGGCTGCCGGTTCCGAACAAGCGATCGAGATTCTGCGCGAAGCCGCGTCCGCTGCAGGTTTCGATGAAGTCAGCTTTCTGGAAGAACCCGCTGCCGCCGCGATGCACTATCACAAGAGTCTCGACGACCGGCAGCATGCGCTGATCGTGGACATTGGCGGCGGCACCACCGACGTCACTCACGCGGAACTGGGTGGCGATGCGTCGCCGCTGATCGCGCGCAACTGGGGCCTGCCCAAGGGCGGCACGGATCTGGATGTGGGCGTGAGCCTGCACAGTTTCATGCCGCTGATGGGCAAGGACATCGTGCGCATACCGCAGCATCAATTTGTAGAAGCAGCCAGCGTGCACAACCTGCCCAAGCAGCGCGAGTTCCGCAAACAGAACTATCGCCTCGTTGCAGCACCTTATGGCCCGCGACTGCGCGCCCTGCAGGAGCTGGGCGCGACCACGCGCCTTAACCAGGCCGCCGAACGCACCAAGATCAGGCTGAGCGCTGACGCAATCCATCGCGCCGAGCTGAATTTCATCGAGCACGGTCTGGTAGTGGATGCGAGCCGCGATGATCTCGACACAGCGATTGAGCCGTTTCTCACGCAATTGGAGCGCACGCTGACCGTGGTGCGCGACGACCTGCCTGCCCTGCCCGCCAGCGTGTTCCTTACCGGCGGCACATCACGCTCACCGCAAGTAAAGGCCCGGGTGGCCGCCTGTTTCCCGGAGATTCCTCTGGTCCATGGCGATCCTTCGCTGGGCGTGGTGTCCGGCCTGGCGGTCGCGGCGAGCGAGACGGTCTACTAGGGCCTGTTCACACTATCCGTGTAGCCCGCGTTGCTTGTGCGTGGCCGTCAGGTGGTAGTGCGTGGCGCAGGCCTGGCTGGCTGCCAGGTCAAGCCGCGCGCTGCCGCATGGCGGCCACGCACAAGCAACCCGTAGGGCCGGGTCTTTTTGCCCGCCATCCCGCGTCATCGCTCGGTCGTGTATCGACATACAGTCCCTCACTCTTCCTTGTCTGGCGGGCAAAAAGCTCCCGGCGCGGGCCACACGGATAGTGTGAACAGGCCCCAATCACTACGAACGATCCAAACCCGCCGCACAGAGCGAGTGGGCCAAAAGTCACCCCATGACTTCTCACAGGCGGCACCCCTGCAACGGCCCCGTAGGCTGCGCGACACCTCACTTCACGCGCGATAGGGTGACCTCACATGGATCGTCGCAAGCGCAGTCGCAGCACCGCCTTCGTATTGAGCAGCCTGGCATTCGCCATAGCCACATCGGCCCTCGCCACGGATGTACCTCGTGATGGTGAGACCATACCCGGAAGCGCGCATGAAGGATGCGCCAACCTGGATGTTCACGCCTGCGTCGAACAGGCCATGGCAGCCATGGGCGGCCATCAGCAGCTGACCAGCATCGCCAACGTGCATTACCAGACCACCGGACACGTGGCACTCACAGAGCAGTCGTACCGGCAGCAGCCTTTCATCACCGCGTATGAGCGCGATGAGCTAACCCTGGATTTCGCGAGGCAACGCCTGCTGAGCTTCGCGACCGTCACCTGGCCCGAATCCGATCCGCACCAGTTTGAATCAACGCAAACATTGGTCGCCACACCACAGGGCGGCGTCAATCGTGCGGAGAAGGCTGACCGCCCCTGCTCACTGGCAGATCTGGACGCCACCCGCGACGCATTGGCCCTTGGGCCCGAACGATTGCTTCTCACGGCAGCGGCCGCACCTGATCTGCACTATGCGCCCTCGCAATGGCTGCGCGGTACACCGCACGCGGTAGTGGCATTCACATGGCAAGGTGTACCCATCCGCGTGCTGCTCAATGGCTATAACCATTTACCCGATGCCATGGAGAGCACGCGCACGTTCAACGACTTTTGGTTTGCCTGGGGCGATGTCCACCAGCGCGTGTATTTTGACAACTGGCATCTGTTCCAGGGCCTGTTGTTGCCGACCACCATCGTCGAGCAACGTAATGGCATCGACTGGCGTTCGACTCAACTACTTGACGCCACGTTCAACGACAAACTGGATGATCAGCGATTCGCCATGGATGCGGACGCAGCATCCAAAAGCGCGCAATCCAAGGGGTGGAACCGCAGTTTTAGCGACAAGGCCCGCTCGGAACTGGCGCCAGGCGTGCAGCTCTACCAAGGTGCGTGGAACACCACGCTGATCAAGCAGGATGATGGCGTACTGGTGCTCGAGGCCCCGATTTCGCCTTCCTACACACAGGGCATTCTCACCAAGGCGCGCAGCGAATACCCCAACCAGCCGATCAAGGGCGTACTCACTACCTCCGACTCCTGGCCACATCTGGCCGGCGTGCGCGAGGCAGTCGCCGAAGGCATGACGGTGTACGCACTCGACCTTAACCGGCCGCTGCTTGAGCGCCAGATATCAGCGCCACACCACTTGCGCCCCGATGCGTTGCAACAGCATCCGAAAGCACCGCACTGGATCGACGTGGCCGGCAAACTGGAAGTGGGCCATGGCAGCAATCGCGTCGTGCTCTATCCGCTGCGCGGCGCCTCTACCGAGCGCCAGTACATGGTGTATTTCCCTGAGCACCACCTGCTTTATGCCAGCGATACGCTCGCCCTGAACCCCGACCACAGCCTGTACGACCCGCAACTCATGCACGAAGTCGTGCAGGCGGTGGAACGCGAACAGCTGAAGGTGGACACGGTGTACGCCATGCACGAGGGTCCCACGCCATGGAGTGACGTGGTGAAGCTCGTCGACGCGGCAGGCCGGTAGCACGCCCTGGCGATTGCTGTCAGGTGGCAGCGTGATGGTAGTGATGCATATGAGCGCTACCCTCACGCAGCAGCTGCTCGAAATCACGTGCCACGGCGGCATTACTGAAATGCTCCGCGATATAGGTGCGCGCCGCCGAACCCATCGAATTGCAGCGCGCTTCATCGCACAGGGCCAGGATGCGATCGCGCCAGGCGGGGATATTGCCGGGCTCGATCAAATAACCCGTCACGCCATCCAACATGGTTTCAGGGATACCACCGATATTGCTGCCAAGTACCGGCACGCCGCAGGCTTCGGCCTCGATGGCGACGCGACCAAACGTCTCCGGCTCCACGGACGGAAACGCAAGGAATGAGAACGCGCAGTGGTAGCGGGCGGTATCGGCCACCCAGCCCGTGAAATGATGACGGGTGGACATGCCACTCCGGTCCGCCATCCCATGCAATACATGCTCTTCGGGGCCATTGCCCACCCAGAGCGCCTGCAGTTTCGGTTGCACCGCCATGGCCTCATTCACGGCTTCCATCAATTGAGTGACGCCCTTGCCGCCATGCATGCGCCCTACAAAGCCCATGACCACAGCGTCATCGTCGATACCGAACTCGCGCCTTACCTGGGCGCGGCGTTGCGGGTCAGGCCTGAAGGCCGCCATGTCGACCGGGTTATAAGAAATGCTGACGCGTTCCGCTGGAACACCCCACGCCAGATAGGTATTACGTGCATATTCGGACACGGCAATAAAGCGCTGCGCCAGGCGAGGCACGCCGTACTCGGACAGCTTGCTCATGCGTGGATGGCGATGCCGAAACAGCGCCACAGGCGTGTGCGTAAGACGGCTACACGCGATAAGCGGCCAGTACTCTTTTCCGAAATTGCCGACCAGCCAGTCGGGGGAAAATCTCCCAATACGCTGCAACACCGTCTTGTAGCCGCGCACATCGTAGACATTGCGAAAGGTGCTGTAGTACGCAGGAAGGTGGGCCGCTTCTACGCCTTTGCCAATCAACCCTTTCCTGGACACCACGCACTCGACCTGGTGACCGGCCTCCGCCATGGCACGCGCCAGTGCGACGAAGTGCGTGGCAGCGCCCGTGTTTTCCGGATTGGTACCGACAAAGAGTAGCTTCATGACCGCTGATCTTCGTAACCGGTGAGTACCTTGGCCGCCACCTGCGGCAACAGGTGATGGCGCGCCACCTGGATGCGCGGAAGCCGCCAGAAATCGGTAGCGGGACCCGCGGAGGCGCGGCCTCGATGCGTTGTGGTCGCCGCTGCGAAGCCAGCGTTACGCGTCGCCTCGACGGCACGCTCATCGCAATCACCGTACGGATAGCAGAACTGCGTGACGGCGATGCCGAGGCGATCTTCCAGCTCCGCCCGGGAGCCGCCAATTTCATCAACCTGCTGCTGATCGGTACATTGACTAAGGCGCACGTGCGTACGCGTGTGCGCACCAATTTCCATACCGGCGTCGTGCCACGACCGCAACTGCTCGGTCGTCATCAGCGGTTTGCGTATACCGAGTTTCTCGTCATCCCACGCGTTGTACTGACCGATGCGGCCACTGACGACATAGCATGTCGCCGTGAAGCCATAGCGCTGCAGAATGGGCGCCGCCGATTCCAGGTTATCGACATAACCATCGTCAAGCGTAACCACCGCGACCTTGCCCTGCTGTTCACCCCGTAGATAAGGCATGGCATCGCCCATCGATACGCCGCGATAGCCCAATGTGCGCAGCAAGCCCATCTGCCGCGCAAACGACGCAGGCGACACATAGAGGCTGCGATAGACGCTGATGCCAGACGGCACTCGAGCGATGTTGTGATACATCAAAATCGGTATCTTCACGAAGCGCCCCAAAACCCTGATCGCGACCCGGATGCCAACCATCGTACGCCGCCATAGCTTGCGCAAAGATGCATGCAGCGCCGTTTCACCACGTTTTTTCCTATCTCTTCACGCTTTATTGAACAAACACGGCGCGAAGCTGACGCACGACTTACATCGTGGTGCGTACCTGACGCACTCCTGACGTAAAGATGGGCGCGAAGCGCCGGATAGCCATCCAAAAGTGGCGGACGTATGTCGCCCAAGAAGCGCCTTCAAAGACGTCCGGAGGGGCGGTTCGCGCTGAAGTTTTTACACGTTCTATATGGCGAAGCCGATCCGCCGCATCGCTTCTTTACGTGGGCGCTCCGCACAATGGCGGCATGAAGACGATGACAAGCACCCTATGGCGCCCACTGCCTGTGCGGGGCCTCTGCATGGTGGCGGCGGCCCTGCTGTTTGCATTCTCGGTGTACGAGCTCTTGCTCCATCCCCATGCTGATAACGGCACATGGCGAGGGCTGGCACTAAGTTCGCTCTATCTCGTGATGTGCCTGACGCAACGACGCCTGTTCGCCATGAGCAAGCGCTCACATCTACGCATCGGGCCGCGGTAGCCGCAATGCGGCATCCCCTGATGACCCGACGCGCATAGCGGGGACCACGATGTCCAGAAGGCTTGCAGCCGGAGACCGCAGGTCGGATAAGCGGGCAGCGATCGCGTGCCTGCGGCTCCGGTTGCAAACCTTCTGGACAACGAAGTCCACAGCTTTTCCAAGGGGCGCATCATGGGCGCCTGGGCGATGAAACACTGCCCTAGCACTGTGTTGTCCCGTCAGTCGAGCAATGTGTACGGGCCGCCGCGTTCAAGCGCACGGCGATACGCAGGCCGTTTGTGAATGCGCTCCACAAAGGCAGCAATGTGCGGCAGCTTCGCATTCATGCCGCTGCGGGCCATGGCCGCTTCCAGCGGAAAACTCATCTGGATATCCGCAGCGCTGAATTCGCCACCGACGAACCAGCCGGTAGCGGCCAGTTCGTTGTTGATATAACCAAGGTGCAAGGCCAGCTGAGGATCGACAAAGCTCCGCTGAAGCGTCGTCGCAATCTTGCGTGCAATCGGCTTGGCGAAGAACGGCATCGGCGCATTGGCGATGCGCGACGCCACCAGCTTCAGCAACAGCGGCGGCATGGCAGAGCCTTCCGCGTAATGGAGCCAGTACGTGAAGCGCTGCCGCTCAGGCATGCCGGACAACGGCGCGAGGCGCCCGGTGTCGTAGCGATCCACCAGGTATTCGATGATGGCGCCAGACTCCGCCAGCACCTGCCCCTCGTCCTCGACCACTGGCGACTTGCCCAGCGGATGGATCGCCCGCAACTCCGGCGGCGCCAGCAGGGTCTTCGGGTCGCGCTGGTATCGACGGATCCCGTACGGCACACCGAGCTCTTCCAGCAACCAGAGCACACGCTGGGATCGCGAGTTGTTGAGGTGGTGGACGATAAGCATGCGGCACCGGGTCGGCAGGAGTCAGCCGAGGCTAGCACGGTGCGGTGCTGGCGAGGTTTCAGCGGGATGCGTGGATAGGCAGGGTAGCGGCGAGCACCCGCCCCTCACCCCAGCCCTCTCCCCGGAGGGGAGAGGGAGAAGTGGAGTGCCTCGCAAAATACCCAAAGCGCCAGCAAAGAGGACGCGAAGCGACGTTCGGCTTTAAGCCCTCTACGCGAAGGCGCGTTGCGAAGCGCCTGGAAGTACCCGCTGTGTAGCGGCGGAGGTTGCCAAGCAACAACGCGCCTCGAGCGTTCGGGCTTATTCCTGCGCAATGCTGCCAGCTCCTAAGGCCATTTTCTTTGGGTTACTTTTCTTTTGGGCCAGCAAAAGAAAAGTGACTCGAGCGTCGGCAGACGATCGAAACGCCCGCCGCGTAGGCGGCACGCTGGCAGGAACGCCAAATCAAGAGCGAAAGTCACTGGATGACTCGCTACGCTCGCCCCTTCGGGGCCGCCCTACGGGCGTTCTGCGCGCTTCGCGCTTGTCCTGCCTTCGCAGGGATGACGGTGAGGGGATTGAACGCTACCGCGAGCACCCACCCCTCACCCCAACCCTCTCCCCGAAGGGGAGAGGGAGAAAACGCGCGAGCGCTTTGGGTGGAGAGGTATTACATGTTCCGGCGATACTCGCCGCCCACCTCGTACAACGCATGGCTGATCTGCCCAAGCGAGTTGTACTTCACCGCTTCCATCAGCTGCTCGAAAACATTCTTGCGGTCGCGAGCGGTGTTCTGCAGCACCTTGAGGCTCTCCGGTGCCAGGCTATTGCGCATCTTGCCGAAGGCCTGCACGTTGTCGATCTGCTGACCCTTTTCGCCTTCAGTCGAACGGATGAGTTCAATCTCCGTAGCGATTTCGCCGCCATGATCCTTCGGCAGGAAGGTATTCACGCCGATCAGCGGGAGGCTGCCGTCGTGCTTCTTCTGCTCGTAGTACATCGACTCTTCCTGAATCTTGCCGCGCTGGTACATGGTGTCCATCGCGCCGAGCACGCCACCGCGTTCGCTGATCGCCTCGAACTCCTTGTACACCGCCTCTTCGACGATATCGGTGAGCGCTTCAACGATGTGGCTGCCCTGCCACGGGTTTTCGTTGAAGTTGAGGCCAAGCTCTTTGTTGATGATCATCTGGATCGCCACGGCGCGGCGCACGCTTTCTTCGGTCGGCGTGGTGATGGCTTCGTCGTACGCATTGGTGTGCAGGCTGTTGCAGTTGTCGAACAATGCATACAGCGCCTGCAGCGTGGTGCGGATGTCGTTGAACTGGATTTCCTGCGCGTGCAGCGAGCGGCCGGACGTCTGAATGTGGTACTTCATCATCTGGCTGCGTGCGCTGGCACCGTAGCGCTCACGCATCGCGCGCGCCCAGATGCGGCGGGCCACACGACCGATCACGGTGTATTCCGGGTCCATGCCGTTGGAGAAGAAGAACGACAGGTTCGGCGCGAAGTCGTCGATGTTCATGCCTCGGGCGAGGTAGTACTCGACGATGGTGAAGCCGTTGCTGAGCGTGAAGGCCAACTGGCTGATCGGGTTCGCACCGGCTTCGGCGATGTGGTAGCCGGAGATGGACACCGAGTAGAAGTTGCGCACCTTGTGGTCGACGAAGTACTGCTGGATATCGCCCATCATGCGCAGTGCGAATTCCGTCGAGAAGATGCAGGTGTTCTGTGCTTGATCTTCCTTCAGGATGTCCGCCTGCACTGTGCCGCGCACGGTCTGCAGCGTTTCTTCCTTGATGCGCGCGTAGGTGTCGGCGTCCACCAGCTGATCGCCGGTGACGCCGAGCAGGCCGAGGCCCAGACCTTCATTACCCTTCGGCAAATCGCCCGAGTACTGCGGGCGACCGTTCGGGAACATCGTGGCGATCTTCTTTTCGGCCGCGGCCCAGCGCGCCGGATCTTCTTTCAGGTGCTTCTCGACGTTCTGGTCGATCGCGGTGTTCATGAACATCGCGAGGATGATCGGCGCGGGACCGTTGATGGTCATCGACACGGAGCTGCTCGGCGCACTGAGGTCGAAGCCGGAGTACAGCTTCTTCATGTCGTCCAGCGTGGCGATGTTGACGCCGGAATTACCGATCTTGCCGTAGATGTCCGGGCGCGGCGCCGGATCTTCACCGTACAGCGTCACCGAGTCGAACGCGGTGGACAGGCGCGTGGCCGCGCCGCCCTGGCTCAGGTAGTGGAAGCGGCGGTTGGTGCGCTCCGGCGTGCCCTCGCCCGCGAACATGCGGGTGGGATCTTCACCGGTGCGGCGATACGGATACACGCCACCGGTGTACGGGTAATGGCCCGGCAGGTTCTCGCGCTGCAGGAAGCGCAGCAGGTCGCCCCAGTCCTTGGTCTTGGGCGGCGCCACCTTCGGGATCTTCTGGTGGCTCAGCGATTCGCGGTAGTTCTCCACGCGGATCACCTTGTCGCGCACTTTGTATTCGTTGACCTCATCGGTCACCGACTTGTAGCGCGCCGGCCATTCGTGCAGAAGGTGGATGGCGTGGTGGCTGAGTTCCTTGATGGCTTCGTTGTAGCGCTGACGCAAGGTGAGCAGCGTGCGGTCCACGCCCTCTTCGTGCAGCGCGGACGATTCGTAGCGGGCCAGCGGACGCGGCAGATGGGCGTCGCCCAGATCCTTCAGCGACTCGTAGTAGTGCTGCGCCTTGCTGGCGAACTCGGCCTCGTGCTCGATTTCCTTGTTGATGCCGCGCCCCTGCTCGGCGATCTCGGCGAGATAGCGTACGCGGCTGCCCGGGATCAGCACCGTGGCGCGCGGCTCCTTCAGCGTGGTGTCGAGGCTGGGCGTCCACTTCTCCGCCTGCAGGCCAAGCTTGTCGCGCAGCAGACGGCACAGGTTGGTGAACATCCAGGTGACACCCGGATCGTTGAACTGGCTGGCAATGGTGGGATACACCGGCACCTGCTCGTCGGTGAGCGAGAAGGCGGTGCGGTTGCGCTTCCACTGCTTGCGCACGTCGCGCAGTGCGTCTTCCGCGCCACGCTTGTCGAACTTGTTGAGCACGACCAGCTCGGCGAAGTCGATCATGTCGATCTTTTCGAGCTGGCTGGCGGCGCCGTAGTCGCTGGTCATCACATAGGTGGGGAAATCCACCAGATCGACGATCTCCGAATCGCTCTGGCCGATGCCGGCGGTTTCGACAATCACCAGGTCGTACGGCTGGGCTTTGAGGAAATCGATGCAATCGCGCAGCACGGCACTGGTCGCGGCGTGCTGGCGGCGCGTCGCCATCGAGCGCATGTACACGCGATGGCTGCGCAGCGAATTCATGCGGATGCGGTCGCCCAACAGGGCACCGCCGCTGCGGCGGCGGGTCGGATCGACAGCAAGCACGGCAATGCGCATCTCGGGGAACGCGTGCAGGAAACGCAGCAACAGCTCGTCCACCACGGACGACTTACCCGCGCCGCCGGTACCGGTGACGCCGAGCACGGGCGTCTGCTTGCCGGCCATCTTCCATTGCTTGCGCAGATGATCGAGCTCGGCCTCGGCGATACCGCCTTCCTCAATGGCAGAGAGCACCTGGCCCACGGCAATCTCGTTGCCGATATCGACCAGCGGCGTCACGGTGGAAGACGGCTCTTCCTTCGCGCGCTTCACTGCCGCGGCGCGCGTGCGATGCATCACGTCCTCGATCATCTCGGTGAGGCCGAGCTTCATGCCGTCATTGGGGTGATAGATGCGCTCGACGCCGTAAGCCTGCAGCTCGCGGATTTCCTCCGGCGTGATGGTGCCGCCGCCACCGCCGAACACCCGGATATGGGAAGCGCCATGCTGCTTGAGCATGTCGACCATGTACTTGAAGTACTCGACGTGACCGCCCTGGTAGGACGACAGCGCGATGGCATCTGCGTCTTCCTGCAGCGCGGCGCGCACCACGTCTTCCACGGAACGGTTATGGCCGAGGTGAATCACCTCGGCGCCCTGCGACTGGATGATGCGCCGCATGATGTTGATGGCGGCGTCGTGGCCGTCGAACAGGCTGGCGGCGGTGACAAAGCGCAGGGGGCGGGTCTCCGCCTGGGCGGCGCTGGCGGGAACGTGCTGGGCGGGGGAACTCATGGGGACTCCGAAACTGCGTAAGCGTCGAACTCCCGATTTTAATGGATGGTTACGTTCGGAACATGTTGCGGCGCGATCTCAATGTGGTTTTTCGCCGAAACCGTGCGCGGCAGTACTGTCTGTCCCGTCGCGTGCACTGCCATCTGGCGCACGGATTTCGGCAGGAGCGCACCCTGTGGGCGGCCGTAGCGCACAGGGCGCGCTCCCACAGGGAAGTCCGCTCGCTGTCGGTCAGCTGTCGCCAAACGGCAAGTTCGGCGAAGACACCACCCGCTCGCCCACCAGATCCCCGCGCAGGAATGCCAGCGACGCCTCGATCACTTCTGGCGCGTCGAGCACACGGTGATGCCCCAGCCCCTGCGTGCTCAGCAGGCGGGCACCGCTCCAGTGCCGCGCATAACGCTCGCCCTCGCTCCAGGGCACGTCGCGGTCGTCCACGTCGTGCACGATCAGGGCCGGTTGCCCCAGGCTGTGCAGGTGGCGATGCACCTGCAGGTCGTGGATGTTCACACCGGTCATCGACTGCAGACTCTCGTGAAGCCGGCCGAAGAGATGCTGGCCAAGGCGCACGAAACGGCTGAACCGGCGGGTGGCGTCGACCGGATCAGCAGCCGGCGCAATCAGGATGAGCTTCTGCGCATGCCACGCCTCACCCTGCGCAAGCGCAGCGGCCGCGCCGCCCAACGAGTGGGCAACGGTGAGCGCAGCGTCGCCGAAGTGGCGGCCCACCTCACGCACAGTGTCGATGAAGTCGGGCAAGGTGCAGAAGCGCCCTTCGCTGTTGCCATGGCCCGGCTGGTCGAACGACACCAGCGCATAGCCCATCTTGCGCAGCGAATCGACCCAGGGCAGATATCGAAGACCGAAGCTGGACCAGCCATGCACCAGCAACACATATGGCTGGCGCGAGGGGTCGCCCCAGACATAAGTGGCAATGCGCCGGCCGTGGATGGTGAGCTCGCCACGCTGCATGGCCGCATCGGGTTGTGCACGTTGTGCACGCGTACGACTGCTGGCGAATGGCGTGACGAACAGGCGCACGGCCTGATTGACCGCTCGCGTCGGCACCAGCCGGCTGGCGAGCGCGAAGCCGGCGCGCACAGCGCCAATCTTGAAGGCGCCATGGCGGTGATGTTGTTGCACAGCAGGCGTGGCGTAAGCGGTCATGGCGCGGTCCTCTGGCCCGATTCCGGGCGATAGCTGACGAGCAGACGGTCAAAGGCGGCCAGCGCGTGCTGACTCGCTTCTTCAAAACCAAACAGGCCCGCGTCGTGATGCAGGGCCAGCATCAATGCGTAAATCTCAAAGGCGAGCAGCGCCGGCTTGGTGGTCTCGCTCAACTCGCCGTTCTCGATGGCGTGGCCGATGGCGCGGCACATTTCCTGTCGCCAGCCCGCCTGCTGCCGGGTCACGGCGTCGTGCAACGGGCCTTCGCGGCCGTCGTACTCGCTGGCAGCGGTAACCAGCACGCAGCCGCTCTGATACTCGCGTCCCCACTCCACCCAGTTGGCGACGATGGCACGCACACGCGGCAAACCACGCGGCAGCTTCAGGGCGGGCCACTTCACCCGCTGCAGAAATCGCAGCTGTGCGGCGTCCAGCACCGCTAGCTGCAGATCTTCGCGGGAGCCGAAGTGCGCGAACAAGCCACTCTTGGACATGCCCACGTCCAGCGCCAACGAGCCGATGGAAAGGCCTTCCAGCCCATCACGCCGAGCCAGCTCGAAAGCGTGGTCAAGGATCAGTTCGCGGGTGGCCGCGCGCTTGCCGGTAACGGTCGGTGTGCTGTTCATGGGGCATAAAATAGCACGACCGTTCGTTCTTTTGTCGTCAAAGAAAGCTGAACAAATGGCGGTGGTTAGCCCAAACGAACCTGAACAAGCCCGCGTGTAGGCGTCAACACGTGCCAGAACGACCCGTTCACCGACACAAGGCCGCCTGGTGCGACCACAGGAGGAGAACCCCATGCTGCACACCACCCGTAGGCTCGCCCTGCTAGCGGCACTCGGCATCGCCAGTGCTGGTGCGGTCTACGCCCCATCCGCGGCAGCCCAGGTATCGGTCTCGGTGGGCATCAACGTGGCCCCGCCTCCGCCGCAGTACGAAGTGGTGCCGCCGGCGCGCGAAGGCTTCGTGTGGGCACCGGGCTACTGGCGCTGGGAAGGCCATCGCCATGTCTGGGTCGACGGCTACTGGGTTCCGGCCCGGCCCGGCTACGTCTACCACCCGACGCGTTGGGAGCATGAGCACGACGGCTGGCGGCTTCATGAGGGTCACTGGGAGCGCTGAGGCAACAACTTGCGACCGCGGTGGCCATCGCCGGCAGACGCCGGTGGCCACTCCCCCAGCCAGGTCAATCACATAGCGTCGACATCGGCGAAAGAGCCACCGAAGGAGGCCCAAGGGGCATCGCAAGTCCTTGCCATCAAAGAAAAAATAGATGGAAAAAAGGTCAGTAATAGAAAGGTACGCCTAAGCCAGGCACGTCATCGTTCCTCCGTCACACTCACATTTCTTTCACAAAGGCACTTCATCTATGTCGATCCGTTTCCGTCTCATCGCTCTGTCTGGTTTGACCCTGCTTGCCAGCGGCTGCGTCGTGGAGCAGCCGGCTCCCCGTCCGCGCCCGGTGGTGGTCGAGCGTGAGCAGGTGGTGCAGCGCGAATACGTCGAAGTGATCGCTCCGCAGCCGCCGCCGACCGTGCTGGTCGAGGAAGAACCGCCGCATCGTCCGGGCTATGTCTGGGCTCGCGGCTACTGGCACTGGAATGGCCACCAGTACGTCGCGGTCCACGGCCACTGGGAAGGCGAGCGCGAGGGCTATCACTATGTGCACCCGCACTATGAGCACCGCAATGACGGCTGGCACCTCAATGTAGGTGTGTGGGTGGCCGGCTGATCGCCCCCTATCCAGCCATACGGAAAAAGCCCTGCGTTCGCAGGGCTTTTTTTATGGGCTCATGTCGCAGCGTCAATGGACGGCATGCGCCGCCCCTCTGACGATGCCGCGGCCATGGCCCGATAGTCCCGCGGAGTCATGCCCACCGTGGCTTTGAACTGCCGGGCGAATGCGCTCTGATCGGCAAAACCGCAGGCCAGGCCAATCGCCGCCACGCTCTCGTCACCGTGCAGGCGACGCATGGCTTCCTCGATGCGCAACTTGGTCTGCAGCTGCTGTGGCGTGAGCTGGAACACCTTGCGGAAATGACGCTCGAGCTGCGCCACCGAAAGATCGGCAAGCCCGGCCAGCGTGCCAACACGAACGTTCTCGGCGTAGTGCTCCTGCAGGTACGCGAGTACGCGGCCAAGCCGCAGATAGGTGGGATGTCTGCCGTCTGGCTTGCCCAGATCACGCGAGATGCCTACGACGCCGCGCACTTTGCCGCGCACCACCAGCGGCCGCTTGCAGGTAAGACACCAACCCGGCGCGCGATTGGGCGAAATATGGACTTCCAATTGGTTGTCGATGACCTCGCCTGACAGCACGCGGCGGTCCTGGGTGGCATAGGAGCCGCCCATTGCGGCGGGAAACAGCTCGGTCACGCTGCGGCCGATGACGTCGCTGCGCTGCTTGAGCCCCAGGCGCCGCACCAGTGTCTGATTGGCGTGGGTGTAGCGGCCGTCGCTGTCTTTCACGAAGAACACCACGTCCGGCAACGCGTCGAAAAGCACTTCCAGTTCGTCGGCTGAAATCTTCATATCCATCGATAGTACTGGTAACGGGCAAGTCCTTGCTGCACCTGCAGCAAGGATGGCAACCGGTGTCTTCCATTGTGCCGAATTCCGCATCGAACCCGGGCAAGGATCTCTAGACCGTTGACGGCTCCCGGCGCGAGCATGACCACCATGCACACCATCGACGTCATCGACTCCCATACCGGCGGCGAACCCACCCGGGTCGTCGTCTCTGGCTTCCCCGACCTCGGCCACGGTACGCCGATGGACAAGCGCGAGCGCTTCCGTCACCAGTTCGATCGATGGCGCAGCGCCATCGCCTGCGAGCCGCGCGGCTCCAGCACCGTGGTCGGCGCTCTGCTGCTGCCGCCGCAAAGCGAGCAGGCCTGCGCCGGCGTGATCTTCTTCAACAACGTCGGCTATCTCGGCATGTGCGGCCACGGCACCATCGGCCTGGTACGCACGCTGCAACACATGGGCCGCATCGCCCCGGGTCACCACTGGATCGAAACGCCGGTGGGCATGGTGGGCGCACAGCTCCACGAGGATGGACGTGTTTCCATCGACAACGTGGAGAGTTATCGCCACGCCAAAGACGTGCGCGTCGACGTGCCGGGCTATGGCGAAGTCACCGGCGATATCGCGTGGGGCGGCAACTGGTTCTACATCACCAAACACACGCCTGTGCCGCTGGTGATCGAGAATCACCGCGAACTGACCTCGTTTACCGAAGCTATCCGCCGGGCTCTGGAGGCCAACCGCATCACCGGCGCCGAGGGCGGCGAGATCGACCATATCGAGATCAACGCCGATTCGCCGGTCAACGGCATGCATGGCCGCAACTACGTACTGTGCCCCGGCTTCGCCTACGACCGCTCGCCTTGCGGCACGGGCACCAGCGCCAAGCTGGCCTGCCTTGCCGCCGATGGCAAGCTGGCCCCGGGTGACGTGTGGCGGCAGGAAAGCATTCTCGGCAGCGTGTTCGAGGGTCAGTATCAGCCCGGCACGCACGGTGTACTGCCGCGCATTACCGGCACCGCGCACGTCGTGGCGCGCGCCACGCTGTTGATTGACGAAGCCGACGAATTCACCTGGGGCAGCGGCGCGGAATGAGTGGCCCGATGGCCCACTATGACCTGATCGTGATCGGCGCCGGCATGATCGGCGCCAGTTGCGCTGACGCGGCCAGCGCCGAAGGCATGCGTGTCGCCTTGATCGAACCCGGCCCGATCGGCGGCGGCGCGACCGCCGCCGCGATGGGGCATCTGGTGGCGATGGATGACGATCCGGCCGAGCTGGCGCTGGCGCGCTACTCACTGCATCACTGGGAAGCGTTTGCGGATCTGAAAGAAGCGGAATTCAGCCGCTGCGGCACCTTGTGGGTGGCACGCAGCGATGCCGATCGCAACGCCGCCGCAGCGCGTGCTGCGCGACTCGGCGCCGCGGGCGTCGAAGCCCACCTGATCGATGCGGCGACCCTCTACGAACTGGAGCCTGCGCTGACACCGGGTTTGAGCGGCGGCATGCTCGTGCCTCGCGAGGCCGTGGTGTATCCGCCACGCATGGCGCGCTATCTGGTGCAGCGCGCGCAATCGCGCGGCGCACGCCTTTATGCGGGCCGCCGCGCACAGGCATTGCTGAGCAGTGGCGTGCAACTGGATGACCGCACACGATTGAGCGGCCCCGTGCTGGTGGCGACCGGCTGTGCCATACCGGAATTGCTGCCGATGTTGCCGATGCGTGCGCGCAAGGGGCATCTGATCATCACGGAACGCTATCCGAACTTGTTGCGCCACCAATTGTTGGAACTGGGCTATGCCGACAGCGCGCATGGCGATGCCGACAGCAGCGTCGCTTTCAATGTGCAGCCACGTCCCACAGGGCAAATCCTGATCGGCTCGTCGCGCGAGTTCAGCGCGATCGACGCCTCTGTTTCGCCTGCCATGGTGCAACGCATGCTGGAGCGCAGCTTTGCATTTGTGCCCGCGCTTCGCCGCCTGCAGGCGCTGCGCATCTGGACCGGCTTTCGCCCGACCACGCCCGACGGCCGCCCGTACCTTGGCGCCGTGCCCGGTGCGACGAATCAATGGGTGGCGGCAGGTCACGAAGGCCTTGGCATCACCACCGCGTTGGGCAGCGCGCGCTTGTTGATGGATCTGATCCACGGCCGCACGCCGGCCATCGATCCCGCGCCTTATGCCCCATCGAGGATGGCGGCATGAGTGCCACCGTCCGACTCAGCGTGAACGGGCAGCCGGTGGAAGTCCCGGCGGGCGCCAGCGTCGCGGCGGCCATGGCACATGTCACGCTGCACTTTCGTCGTTCGGTCAGCGGCACCGCGCGTGCGCCACTGTGCGGCATGGGCGTCTGCTTCGAGTGCAGGGTGAACATCGATGGCGTACCGCACGTACGTGCGTGCATGACGCCGGTGATCGAAGGCATGCAGGTGCGCACCGATGACTGAGCGCTATGACATTCTCGTGGTGGGTGCAGGTCCCGCAGGTTTGACTGCCGCGCGTACTGCCGCCGCGCATGGCGCACGCGTCGGCCTGATCGACGCGCAGGCGCAACCCGGTGGACAAGTGTGGCGCCATGACGTGCGCCACCATGCCCCACGCGAAGCACGCGCCGCCATCAGCGGCCTGGGCCAGGTAGAACTGCTTTCGCAACATACCGTGGTGGCGGTGGAGCCTTCCGCGTTGCGCGTTGAGATGCCACGTGGCGCCAGCGAGTTGCGCTACGACGCGCTGGTGCTTGCCACGGGCGCACGCGAATTGCTGCTGCCCTTCCCCGGCTGGACTTTACCGGGCGTCACCGGCGCTGGCGGCCTGCAGGCCCTGGCGAAACAAGGCTGGCCTGTCGCAGGCAAGCGCGTCGTCATTGCTGGCAGCGGACCGTTACTGCTTGCCGCCGCCGCCACGCTACGCGCGCACGGTGCCCATGTTCTTGGCATCTACGAACAGGCAGCCGCGGCCAGCGTGCATGCGTTTGCGCGTCAGCTGGTGCATTGGCCTGCCAAGGCGATGCAGGCGTTGGGCCTGCGCACACGCCTGGCGGGTGTGCCGTATCACTTCGGCAGTTTTATTCGCGGTGCGTCCGGCGATGACACCCTGAGTCGAGTGGACATCGAAGGCCCACGCGGCAGCCAGAGTATCGAGTGCGACATGCTCGGCGTGGGTTACGGGTTGGTGCCCAACGTCGAACTGGCGCAACTGCTCGGCTGTGCGCTGGTGCATCAGGGAGCGCACCCGCGCGTTCAGGTGGACGCGCTGTTGAGAACCAGTGTTTCCGGTATCTACGCCGCCGGCGAAGCGGGCGGCATCGGTGGTCTTGCCGTAGCACGTATCGAAGGCGAGATCGCGGGACACATGGCGGCTGGACAGACGCAAGCCGCTACCGCACTACTTCCAATGCGCGGCAAAGAGCGGCGCTTCGGCGCACTGCTCTCGCACCACTTTGCGCTCGACCCGCGCCTGCTCTCGCTGGCCAACGCACAAACGCTGATCTGCCGTTGCGAAGACGTCACGCTCGGCGAACTGGACGGCTTCAGCGATGCACGCTCCGCCAAGCTCGTCACACGCTGCGGCATGGGCGCCTGTCAGGGGCGCATCTGCGGTACCGCACTGGCGGAGCTTGGGCGCTTTCCGCGCAACGGCGCGCGCCCGCCTGTCTTTCCCACCCGGCTGGCCACCTTGGCCGGTCTCACGACGTTTCCTTCTTCCGACGATTATTGAGGTAGCTGATCATGAGTAACGCATCCATCTGGCGCGGCGTGATTCCCGCCATCACCACGCCCTTCACTGCCGATGGCCAGGTCGACCACAGCTTTCTCGCGCAGCATGCACGCACACTGATCGACAGCGGTTGCAAAGGCATCGTGCCGCTGGGCTCGCTGGGCGAGGCCGCCACGCTGAGTTTCGATGAGAAGCTCGCGATCATCCGCACTTTGGTGAAGGCGCTCGAAGGCCGCGCTCCGGTGATTCCCGGTATTGCAGCGCTTTCCACCGACGAGGCCGTGCGCCTGGCGCGCGAGGCGAAGGCGTTGGGCGCATCGGGCCTGATGGTGCTGCCGCCGTATGTGTATTCCACCGACTGGCGCGAGATGGGCGCGCATCTGCGTGCGGTGATCGCTGCGACCGATCTGCCGTGCATGCTTTACAACAACCCCATTGCGTACAAGACGGACTTCTCGCCCGAGCAGATTGCCGAGCTGGCGCATGAATTCCCGAACGTGCAGGCGGTGAAGGAATCCTCCGGCGACGTGCGCCGCTTTGCCGCGTTGCGTTCACTGCTCGGCAACCGCCTGGAACTACTGGTGGGCATGGACGATGCCATCGTCGAAGGCGTGGCCATGGGTGCACGCGGCTGGATCGCCGGACTGGTCAACGCGTACCCCAAGGAGTCGGTGAAGCTGTTCGAGCTGGCACGCGATGGTGGTGCGGATGCCGCCGCCGAACTGTACGCGTGGTTCCTGCCGCTGCTTCGTCTCGACACCGTGCCCAAGTTCGTCCAGCTGATCAAACTGGTGCAGGAAAAGGTGGGTCTGGGCAGCGAACGTGTGCGCGCACCGCGTTTGCTCATCACGGGCACCGAGCGTGAGGCCGCCATGCGCGTGATCGATCACGCCATCGCCAACGCGCCGGTGATCTGACATGGCCACGCAGCCTCTGTTGATCAACGGCGAGTGGCGCGCGGCGCGGCAGCCGGTGGGCGAGTTCCGCGCGGAAGACCCCACCACCGGCGAACCGATCGGCCCCGCGTTTCCCATCTGCGGCGAGGCCGATGTGGAGGCCGCGCTCGCTGCCGCAACAGCGGCTGCCGCTGCCTTGGCGGACACACCTCCCGAACGCATCGCCGCTTTTCTGGAGGCCTATGCCGCCGCCATTGAAGCGGACGCGGAAACGCTGGTAGCGCTGGCCAACGCCGAGACCGCGCTGCCCAAGCAACCGCGTCTTTCGGCGGTGGAATTGCCACGCACCACCAACCAGCTGCGCTTGGCCGCCAAGGCCGTGCGCAGCTACGCGTGGACGCAACCGGTGATCGACACGGCTGCGAATCTGCGCGCGCATCGCGCTCCTTTGTCCAAGCCGGTGCTGGTGTTTGGGCCTAACAACTTCCCCTTCGCCTTCAACGCCATCGCGGGCAGCGACTTCGCGTCGGCGATCGCTGCGCGCAATCCGGTGATTGCGAAAGCTCACCCTTCGCATCCCGCCACCAGCGAGCGGCTGGCTCAACTGGCGCTGACGGCCTTGCAACAAGCCGGGCTTCCACCGGCTTCCGTGCAAATGCTCTATCACTTCGACCATGCCATCGGTGCCCGACTGGCGGGTGACGCACGCCTGGGCGCGATCGGCTTCACCGGCAGCCGCGCTGGCGGCCTCGCCCTGAAGGCCGCCGCCGATGCCGCTGGTATTCCGGCTTATATGGAACTGTCCAGCGTCAATCCGGTGTTTCTGCTGCCAGGCGCGCTGGCGGAGCGTGGCGCGGCGTTGGCACAGGAGTTCTTCGCATCCTGCACGATGGGCAGCGGCCAGTTCTGCACCAACCCCGGCGTGGTGATCGTTCCGCGTGATGCCGCTGGCGATGCGTTCGTTGAAGCGGCAACCGCGCATTTCGCGGGCGCGGCACCCGGCGTACTGTTCTCGCGGGGTGTGCTTGACCATTTGCAGCATGGTGTTGCCACGTTGCGTTCCGCGGGTGCCGCATTGTTGGCGGGTGGCGATGCCGGTGCGCCCGGCTATCGTCATGCGCCGACCTTGCTCAGCGTCGATGCATCGCAGTTCCTGAGTCAGCCGAACGCACTGCAAACCGAAGCGTTTGGTCCGGTCAGCCTGTTGGTGCGAGCGGATGATGTGGCGCAGATGGTTGCCGTAGCCGCAGCGTTCGAAGGCAATCTCACCGGCACGCTCTATACCGCAGCTGATGGCAGCGATGACGATGCGTGGTCAAAGGTCGCCTCCGCCTTGCGCTCACGCGTCGGACGTCTGATCGGCAATCGCATGCCCACTGGCGTGGCGGTGAGTCCGGCCATGAATCACGGCGGTCCCTATCCAAGCACCAGCCATCCGGGCTTTACTGCGGTGGGCATGCCGGCGGCCATGCAACGTTTCACCGCCCTGCACTGCTACGACAACGTACCGGAACATCAGCTGCCGGCGGAATTGCGCGACCGCAACCCCGGCGGCGTGGCACGCTGCATAGATGGTGTCTGGTGTATCGACGATATCGATCTCGGAGCGCAACGCGGATGAGTTTGAACGGACAGATTGGCGGACTGGACCTCGCCCAGGCACGTGCTTCCCTCGCGCCATGGTCGACTCCCGCACGCCCGATCGGTGCAGGCGAGTATCAGCAGCGACTGGAGCGCGCCCGTTCCCTGCTGCGCAACCTCGGTGCCGATGCAGTGCTGATCACGGCGGGCACGTCGCTGCGCTATTTCAGCGGTGTGCCGTGGGGTGCCAGCGAGCGTCTGGTAGCTCTGCTGATCACGCAGCGTGGCGCACCGATCGTCATCTGTCCGGCCTTCGAAGCCGGCTCGCTGGAACGCGTATTGCTGGTTCCCGCGGACGTGCGCCTGTGGGAAGAGCACGAAGATCCGCAGCAGCTGGTCGCCGATGCGCTGCGTGAGCGTGGCGCCGGCAATCTCGCGCTGGATCCTGCGGCACCGTTTGTCGTCGCCGAACGCCTGCGCGCGGTGCTGGGCGGCAAACCCCTGATGGATGCCAGCGCCATCGTCGATGGTTGCCGTATCTGCAAATCACCCGCCGAACTGGCGCTGATGAAGCAGGCCACCGCGATGACGCTGCAGGTGCATCGACTTGCGGCCGGTCTCATGCGCGAGGGCATCAGCCGTAGCGAACTGGTGCGATTTATCGATGAGGCGCATCGCACCATGGGCGCGGACAACGGCTCCACCTTCTGCATCGTGCAGTTCGGCCAGGTCACCGCCTACCCGCACGGCGTACCCGGTGAGCAGTATCTCGCGCAGGACGAGCTGGTGCTGATCGATACCGGCTGCACCGTGCAGGGTTACCACTCCGACATCACCCGCACTTACATCTACGGCAACCCCACCGCCGAGCAGGCGCGAATCTGGGAGCTGGAACAGGCAGCGCAACAAGCCGCCTTCGATGCTGTTCGACCGGGTGTGACCTGTGAGTCGGTGGATAGCGCCGCGCGCGCCGTGGTGGAAAAGGCAGGCCTTGGCCCCGACTATCGCCTGCCCGGCATCCCGCATCGCACGGGTCACGGCTGTGGCATGAGCATCCACGAAACGCCTTATCTCGTGCGCGGCGACCAGACCGCGCTGGCGCCCGGCATGTGCGCCAGCAACGAACCGATGATCGTGGTGCCGGATCGTTTTGGCGTGCGGCTGGAAGACCACTTCTACGTGACCGAAGAAGGCGCCGCGTGGTTCACCCCACCCTCGCCGGCGATCGATCGACCCTTCGCATGACTTTGCTTTCTTTCTGTGAGAGCGCACCCGGGACAACTGCATGAAGCCACTCTTCCTCGCCCTCGCCTGCACGCTCTGCCTCGCGGCTTTGCCGGCACACGCAGAAGACGACGCCACCACCCGCTTCCACGCGATCTACACCAAGGAATGGGCATGGCGGCAAGCGCAGTTCAAGGGCGAGGATGATGAGGACAGCCACGACCAGGCATTAGCCGATCACCTGCCCAAGGTTGATGCGGACACCCAGGCCCTGCGCGAGCGCTACTGGGCTGATGTACTCAAGCAGCTCGACGCGATCTCGCCCCGTCAGTTGCGCGGCGACGATCCGGTGAACTACGCGGTCTATCGCCATCAGATCCAGACGTTGTTGGCCGATCAACAGTTCCACACCTGGGAAATGCCCTTCAACAGCGACACGGCGTTCTGGACCAATCTCGGCTTCACCGCACGCCGGACGCTGCGCACGGCAGAGGATTACCGCCACTACATCCTCCAGCTGCAGGACATGCCACGCTACTTCGACGAACAGACCGCAAACATGCGCGCGGGACTAGCTCGTGGCTTCAGCGTACCGCGCGTGACATTGACCGGGCGCGATCAATCCATCGCCGACGTGGTGAACGCCAAAGGCGACGACAATCTGTTCTACACGCCGTTCCGCAAGATGCCTGCCACCATCCCTGCGAGCGTGCAGGCGCAGTTGCGTGAGCAGGGACGCGACGCCATTCAGCACTCAGTGATGCCTGCCTACGCGAAGCTGCTGGACTTCATGCGCAACACCTATATGCCGCAGGCGCGCAGCACGCTGGCGGCGGAAGCCATGCCCCAAGGCAAGGCGTTCTATCAATCGCAAATTCGCGAATTCACCACGCTGGACATGACGCCAGACGCCATCCACCAGCTGGGTCTCAAGGAAGTGGCACGCATTCGCAAGGAGATGGATGCGGCCATTCACGACAGCGGCTTCAAGGGCAGCTTCCCTGAATTTCTGCACTACTTGCGTACCGATCCGAAGTTCTACCCCAAGACGCCGGATGAACTGTTGAAGGACGCGGCGTGGATCGCCAAGCGCGTCGACGGCAAGATCGGCAACTATATCGGCCGCCTGCCGCGCCAACGCTTTGCCATCGAACCAGTACCGGCGGATCTGGCGCCCTTCTATACCGGTGGCCGCGGCGGCCCTGGCATCTATCTGGTCAATACCTACGACCTACCATCGCGCCCGCTGTATTCGCTGACAGCCTTGACTCTGCATGAGTCCGCACCCGGCCATGCCATGCAGATGCCACTGGCCGCCGAACATGAAGGGCTGCCCGATTTCCGCCGCTACACCTATATCTCGGCCTACGGTGAGGGTTGGGCTTTGTACGCCGAGCGGCTGGGCGTGGACATGGACATGTACGACACGCCGTACGACCGCTTCGGCTACCTCAGCTACCAGATGTGGCGTGCGTGCCGTCTGGTGGTGGATACCGGCCTTCATCACCAGGGTTGGACGCGCGAGCAGGCGCAAGCCTTTATGCGCGACAACACCGCGCTGAGCGAGCACGAAATCGAGACGGAAGTGGATCGCTATATCGCCTGGCCGGGACAGGCGCTGTCCTACTACCTGGGCGAACTGGCCATCGTCGATGCACGCGCGAAAGCCGAGAAAGCGCTGGGCGAACGTTTCGATCTGCGCGCCTTCCACGACACCGTATTGTCGCTTGGCTCCGTGCCGCTACCGGTGCTGCAGCAGCAGGTGGACAAGTTCATTGCGGACGGCGGCAAATCGCCCTACGCCAAGGAGTGATGCACTCATCCGCCGGGACGCGGACAACACCATGAAATGACACGCTGCACGAGGGGGAGAAACCGATGAGTCTGATCAACGACATGCTGCGGCGAAAGCCGGTGGAGGCCTTGCAGAGCGAAGCGGCCAAGGGCGGCAGCGGCCTGCGGCGCGTGCTGGGGCTCTGGCAGCTCACCGCCATCGGCCTTGGCGGCATCATCGGCGTAGGCATCTTCGTGCTCACCGGTACGGTGGCCGCTACTCAGGCCGGCCCCGCCGTGCTGCTGTCCTTCATCATCGCGGGCATCGCCAGCGCCGCCGCCGCGCTGTGCTATGCCGAGTTCGCCGGGCTGATTCCCGTTTCCGGCAGCGCGTACACCTACGGTTATGCGGTGCTGGGCGAGTTTGCGGGCTGGATCATCGGCTGGGATCTGTTGCTGGAATACGCGCTGATCGCCGCCGTGGTCGCGGTGGGCTGGTCGGGCTATATGCAGGCCTTGCTGGACGCCGCGGGGCTGCCGCTGCCCGTGTGGGCGCAAGGTGCATGGGGCAGCGCGCCGGGCTGCGTGGTGAATCTGCCGGCCATCCTTATCTCGCTGGCCATCACCGCCCTGCTCGCCGTCCGGATGGAATGGGGCGCACGGTTCAATACGCTGATCGTCGCGATCAAGATCGCCGGCGCCGCGCTCATCGTGATTGCCGGGGCCGCCTACGTGAAGCCGGAACGCTGGCATCCGTTCATGCCGTTTGGCATGCATGGCGTGGTCACTGGCGCCGCCGTCGTGTTCTTCGCCGTGTTTGGCTACGACATGCTGACTACCGCGGCGGAGGAATCCCGCAACCCGCAGCGCGACCTCCCCCGCGCGGTGCTGCTGTCACTGGGCATCGCGATGCTGCTCTATATCGCCATCTGCCTGGTGCTGACCGGTATCGTGCCCTATACCACGCTGGATAACGCCGCACCGGTGGCTGGCGCGTTCATACGCATCGGCCTGCCGTGGGCCATGGTGGTGATTTCGCTGGCCTCGGTGTGCGGCATCACCAGCGTGATCTTCGCCAACCTGATGGCCGGGGCCCGCATCGGCTTCAGCCTGGGCCGCGACGGCCTGCTGCCCGGGTGGTTCGCCGGTATCCACCCCCGCTGGCGTACGCCACACCGCTCCACCCTGCTGCTGGGTACCGTCACCACGGTGGCGGCCGGCCTGTTTCCGCTGGATGAGTTGGCCAAGCTGGTGAACATTGGTGTGCTGGGCGCCTTCATCGTGATCTGCAGCGCGGTGACGGTGCTGCGCTGGCGCCAGCCGGAGCTGCATCGCCCGTTCCGCACCCCGCTGGTGCCGCTGGTTCCGCTGATCGGGGTGGGCTTTTCCTGCTGGCTGATCTGGGGCCTGCCCACCATTACCTACCTGCGTTTCACCATCTGGCTGCTGCTGGGCTGCGCCCTCTACCTGACCTACGGGCGGCGCAACAGCCGGCTCGCCGCCCCGGCGTGACCGGCAAATCCTCCATACGTCAACGACTTGCGGCGACGCAGCAAGCGCCATTCCGGGGACGTACTAAACTATCCAACTAAATTCACCGCCCCGACCACTCGTCGGGGCTTTGACTTTAAGGCTTTAGTTAGTACGCCCTGGCGGGGCCGCACTGGATCGAACCCCGCCTCCATCCTGCGGATGCCCGTCCCCAACGGCACCGCCAAACGTGGAGTCTCCGTTCCAATGATTTTCGAAACCATCGCCAAAACGGGTCACGAAGAAGTCGTCTTCTGCCACAACAAGGACGCTGGCCTCAAGGCCATCATCGCGATCCACAACACGGTGCTGGGCCCTGCGCTCGGCGGCCTGCGCATGTGGCCGTACAAGAGCGAGCAGGACGCGGTGAACGACGTGCTGCGTCTGTCCCGCGGCATGACCTACAAGAACGCCGTGGCCGGCCTGAACCTGGGCGGCGGCAAGGCGGTGATCATCGGCGATCCGAGCAAGGACAAGTCCGAGGCGCTGTTCCGCGCGTTCGGCCGCTTCGTCAACTCGCTCAACGGTCGCTACATCACGGCTGAAGACGTCGGCATCGACGTCAACGACATGGAATACGTGTTCCGTGAAACCGAATACGTGACCGGCGTGCACCAGGTGCACGGTGGCTCGGGCGACCCGTCGCCGTTCACCGCATTCGGCACCCTGCAGGGCCTGATGGCCGCGCTGCAGGTCAAGCACGGCAACGAAGACGTGGGCAAGTACAGCTACGCCGTGCAGGGCTGCGGCCACGTGGGCAGCGAGTTCATCAAGCTGCTGCGTGAGCAGGGCGCCAAGGTGTTCGTCACCGACATCAACAAGGATGCCGTGCAGCGCTGCGTGGACGAGCTGGGCTGCGAAGCCGTGGGCCTGGACGAGATCTACGACGTCGACGCCGACGTGTACTCGCCGTGCGCGCTGGGTGGCACGCTCAACGAGCAGACCATCGACCGCATCAAGGCGAAGATCATCTGCGGCGCCGCCAACAACCAGCTGGCCACCGACGCCATCGGCGACGAGCTGCAGCGCCGCGGCGTGCTGTACGCGCCGGACTACGCGGTGAACGCAGGCGGCGTGATGAACGTGTCGCTGGAAATCGACGGCTACAACCGCGAGCGCGCCATGCGCATGATGCGCACGATCTACTACAACCTGGGCCGCATCTTCGAAATCTCCAAGAACGATGGCGTGCCGACCTACAAGGCGGCCGATCGTCTGGCCGAAGAGCGCATCGAGGCCATCGGCAAGATCAAGCTGCCGACCATGGGTGACCACGGTCCGCGCTTTGCTGGCCGCATGCGCGGTCAGTAAGCCTTGCGACCGGTTGCTTACCGGTTGCGGTGAAAACGAGGCCGCCAGCTTTGCTGGCGGCCTCGTTTTTTTATGGAGTCTCGCTGTGGGCGGTCGGCTTACGATCGAAAGAACAGCTCACTGACACCTTCTTCTGCTACACTCCCTCAGCCTCAATGCTCTTGTGTAAGGCATTGCCTACAAACGCAATTGAGGCATATCAAGGGGGCCGGTATCGCCGGCGCATCACAATATATGGAACGCTCCAGCCACGGTGACGTGGCTCGCTGTCGTCGTCGTTTGTTGCGCGGTGTCGCGTCAACAGCGGCGACAGTAGGTTGCCGAGTTCTTGTATCGCAAAAACATGCGATACACAACGACTCGCCAGGGCGCAGGAATTAAGGATTTCAGGATTTATGAGCACCATCTTGGCCAATGGCATCAGTGACGAGGACATCCTGTCCCGCCTGAGAGGCGTGCTGCACGACACCTTCGAGATCGAGCCGGCACGTGTGAATCCGGACGCGCATCTGTTCACCGACCTTGAGCTGGACAGCATCGATGCCGTTGATCTGGCCATCCAGGTGCAGGAAATGACCGGGATGCGCATCAAGCCCGAGGACTTCAAGAGCGTGCGTACGGTGGGCGATGTGGTAGCCACCGTGCAGGCTCTGCTCCACCGCTGACACGGCGGCCACTGACATGATGGCCAGCGCCACGGCAGGCGGGGTCGCATTTGCGCCTTGCGCACTGATCCCGATTTACAACCACAAGGACACCATCGTCCGTACCGTGGCAGACCTGCGCGCCCATGGCCTGCCGGTGTTGATCGTGGACGATGGCAGCGATGCCGCCACCCGCGAGGTGCTCGACACGCTCGTACAGGCGCAGCCAGACGTGCGCCTGCTGCGCCTGCCCTGCAACCAGGGCAAGGGGCGCGCGCTTAGCGCCGGACTTGTAGCCGCACATCAGGCGGGTTTCAGCCATGCGCTGCAAATCGACGCCGATGGGCAGCATGACGTCAACGATGTACCGCGCTTCCTCGCTGAGAGCGCTGCGGACCCGAAAGCGATGGTCTGCGGCCGGCCCATCTATGACGACAGCGTGCCGCGCGGACGTCTATACGGCCGCTACATCACCCATTTCTTTGTGTGGCTGGAAACGCTGTCCATGGAGATTCACGATTCCATGTGCGGCTTCCGCCTGTACCCGCTGGCTGCCACCTGCGCCGAGCTGGCACGCAAACCCTTCCCTGCACGCATGGATTTCGACACCGAAGTGGCCGTTCGCCTGGTGTGGCGCGGCGTCCCCGTGCGCAATCTGCCCACCCGCGTGATCTACCCGGAAAACGGGCTTTCCCATTTCCGCATGTGGCACGACAACGTGCGCATTTCGGCGATGCATACACGCCTGCTGATCGGCATGCTGCCGCGCGCGCCGCGCCTGCTGTGGCGCCGTCTGCGTGGTGCGGAGGTTGTATGCGCGCACTGATAGCCGCCCTGCTCTGCCTGCTGGCAGGCAGCCTGCATGCGCAGGACGCCGACCTGCTCAAGCACGTGCTGGACGAGCTCGCCACCCATGCCCGCGTACGCGCGGACTTCGTCCAGAGCCGCGAGAATCCCGCGCTGGTGCAACCCCAGGTGAGCAAGGGGCAACTGGTGTTCGTCACCGGGCACGGCATGCTTTGGCAGGTCACCCAGCCCTACCGCGAAACGCTGGCACTCACCGGCGCACGCACGGCACGCATCGACGAACAAGGCCAGCTGCAGGTGTTGCGCAACGGTGACCGTGGCGTGGCCCAGGTCACCCAGATGCTGCAGTCGATGCTGTCTGGCCAGCCCGATGAGGCATTGCGCCAGTTTGACGTGCAGACCCGAGGCAATGCCGCGCACTGGACTTTGCGCTTCACCCCGCGGCAGGAACGCATGTCCCGCGTTCTGCGCGCCATCGAGCTGAGTGGCGACACCTTCCTGCAATCGATCCAGGTCGAAATGCAGAGCGGCGAAATCACGGATATCGCATTCAGCGGTACGCGCGATGCCGGCGCGCTGAGTCCGATCGAATCGCGAGCGCTGGGCATGCCATGAACACTCGCGGCCTGACCCTGCGTGCACTGCTGTTTGCTGGCTTCGCGCTGGGCATGGTGCTGCTGGGTGCCTGGCAACTGTTCGGGCGCGGTCCGCTGCCGATCCAGACGGACCTGCTGGCAATGTTGCCCGTCACCGAACGCCATCCACTGGCCGAAGCCGCAGTAGAACGCCTGGCACACGCCAACGGCGACCGCATGGTGCTGGTGGTCGTCGATGCGGACGATGCCAAGGCGAAGGACGCTGCCCGCGCACTCGGCAAGGCGCTGACTGCCACCAACGCGTTTTCATCGGTTATCGCCGAGCTGCCGGATTTCGATCTCAACCAGTTTATTGCCCCTTACCTGCCCTATCGTTTCAGCCTGCTCAGCGATGCGGACCGGGCGAACCTCGCACACCCCCAGTACAACGCAAGCCAGACACTGGCGCGCCGATTGAATGAACCATTTCTCGCCGGCGTTGGCACTCGTGTGCAGGACGATCCGTTCGGCTGGCTCCAGCGCTGGATGGATCAGCAGCCGTGGAGCCGCTCGCCGCTGGTCCCCGAAGACGACCTGCTCACTGCCCATCGCGACGATCTCACCTATGTGATGGTGATCGCCAACCTGCGCGGCTCGTCCTATGACGATGGTGTGCAACGCGTCGCGCTCGAAGCGCTAGACCGTGCGTGGCATGGCGTTGAGCGCGACTATCAAGGCGTGCAGTTGCTGCGTACCGGCGCCGTGTTTTATGCGGCAGCAGCGCGTGCCGGCGCCGAGCGCGACGTGCATGTCGTTGGACTGGCCTCGACCCTCGGCATTGCACTGCTGCTGTTGTGGACCTTCCGCTCGCCACGGCCGCTGCTGGTGGCCTTTCTCTCCACTGCCATCGGCGTGGTGAGTGCGCTCGCGGTGACGTTGCTGGTGTTCGGCCAGATCCATCTGCTTACGCTGGTGTTCGGTGCCGCCTTGCTCGGCGAAGCGGTGGATTATTCCATTCAGTACCTCTGCGCACGCGCCTATGCGGGTACCGGCTGGCAACCACAACGTGGCGCCCGGCAGGTACGTCCGGCGCTGCTGCTGGCGTTGGGTACCTCACTGCTGGGCTACGCCCTGCTGGGATTGGTGCCGTTCCCGGCGCTACGCCAGATGGCCTGTTTCGCCATGGTGGGCATGACCGTGGCCTGCCTTAGCGTGTTCTGGCTGCTGCCCGCCCTCGCCGCCAGCCCATCCACCCGAGCGCTCACCCCGGCCCTGATAACCATCTCGTGGGCGTGGCAACGGCGTGTGGCACGCCTCGCACAAGGACGCACCGGCGCCGCGCTGTTTGTGCTGGTTATCGCCCTGGCCATCCCCGGCTGGTTGCGCCTTGGCCACGATGACGACATCCGCCTGCTGGTCACGCCACCGGCCGCACTGACTCAGCAAGAAGCGCGCATCCGGGACATCACCGGTATCGGCAACGTCAGCCAGTTCTACCTGGTGACGGGCGACACCCCTGAGCAGACCCTGCAACGCGAAGAAGCACTGGAACAACGCCTGCAGGCACTCGTCGCGCAACAGCAGCTCGATGGCTGGACCGGCGTGGCCAGCATGGTGCCGTCCGCAGAACGCCAGCACGACAACCAGTCGGCGCTGGCGCCGCTGTTCGCACCGGGTGCCGCGCTGGATGCCACCCTCCAGCAGGCCGGTATCAAGGCATCCATCGCCGAAGCCTATCTGGCGGGCTGGCCCGGTCGCGTGCTCAAGATTGACGACTGGCTGTCGATGCCCTTGTCCTTACCCTTCCGTTATCTGTGGATGAGCCAGAGCGAACACGGCTACGCATCGATCGTGCTGCCGCAAGGCCAGAACGATGCCGACATTCTGCGCAGCGCGACAAACGGCCTGCAGGACACGCATCTGGTCGACAAGCCGGCAAGCGTGTCGGCGCTGTTCGGACGCTATCGCGAGTACGCCAGCCTGTGGCTGTTGGCGGCACTCTTGCTGGTCGGCGCCGTGTTCGCGTGGCGCTACGGCCGCAGCGCCGTGCGCGTCATGGTGCCGCCGCTGCTTGGCATCGGCCTGACCATGGCCACGTTCGGCTACCTCGGTGAGCCGCTGACCTTGTTCCACTGGATGGCGCTGATGCTGGTGCTTGGTGTTGGCGCCAACTACGCGGTGTTCCTGCGCGAGGGTGAGCCTCACACGGCACATCTGCCGGGCGCCAGCTACGCCAGCGTGCTGCTTTCCGCCGTGACGGCACTGCTTTCGTTTGGACTGCTGGGCCTGAGCACCATGCCGGCGCTGCAGCATGTCGGCATCACCTTGTTGCTGGGCATTGGCATCACGGCGCTGTTTGCGCCGGCGAGCCTGTCCGCCTCCGAGACGTATTCATGAACCGAATTTCCCATCTGCAGGACGCGTACTGATGAAGCGCGTCGTCATCACCGGCATCGGCGGCATCACCCCGCTCGGCCATGACTGGGCCACCATTTCCGCGCGCTTGCGCCAGTATCGCAATGCGGTACGCCGCATGCCCGAATGGGACTACTTCGACGCGCTCAACGGGCGGCTCGGCTGCCCGGTCGACGATTTCACCTTGCCGCCCTGGCCACGCCGTCACCTTCGCTCGATGGGGCGCGTGTCGCAGCTGGCCGTGGCTGCCAGTGAGCGAGCGCTGGCCGATGCCGGCCTGCTCGGCAACGACGCGGTGAGCGACGGCCGCATGGGTGTCGCTTACGGATCATCCGGCGGCAGCGTGGAGCCGATCCGCGTGATGGGTCACATGCTCGACACCGGCTCCATGCACGGCGTTACGGCGACCAGCTATATCCAGATGATGGCGCACACCACGGCGGTGAACGTCGGTGTGTTCTTCGGCCTGAAGGGGCGCATCATCCCGACTTCCAGCGCCTGCACGTCGGGTAGCCAGGCGATCGGCTTCGGCTATGAGGCGATCCAGCAAGGCAAGCAGACACTGATGCTCTGTGGCGGCGCCGAAGAACTCTCCGGCCCCGGCGCGGCCGTGTTCGATACGCTGTTCGCCACCAGCACGCGCAATGACGAACCGGCACTGACGCCGCGTCCATTCGACCGCGCCCGCGATGGACTGGTGGTCGGCGAAGGTGCGACGACGCTGGTACTGGAAGAGTACGAACATGCGCGCGCACGCGGTGCCCGCATCTATGCCGAGGTGGTTGGATTCGGCTGCAACTCCGACGGCAGTCACATCACCCAGCCGACTCGCGAAACCATGGCCGTCGCGATGCGCATGGCACTGGACGATGCCGGCCTGGCACCCGAAGCCATCGGCTACATCAGTGCCCATGGCACGGCGACCGATCGCGGCGACGTGGCCGAAAGCCACGCAACGGCCTCGGTGCTGGGCACCGCAACGCCGATCAGCTCCATGAAGGGCTACGTGGGCCACACCCTCGGCGCCTGTGGCGCGCTGGAATCCTGGTGGGCCATCGAGATGATGCGCGAGGGTTGGTTTGCTCCCACGCTCAATCTGCAGCAGGCAGACCCGGAGTGCGCGCCGCTGGATTACATCGTCGGCGAGGGGCGCACGCTCCATACGCGTTATGTGATGAACAATAACTTTGCCTTCGGCGGCATCAACACGTCGCTGATCTTCAAGGCAGCCGACGCATGAACGCTGCCGCCGCGCCTCGCCGGACAATGCCCCGGGTCGTTGTGACCGGCATGGGCTCGGTGTCGTGCGTGGGTGTTGGCAATGATCAGCTGCTGGATGCATTGCGCCACGGGCGCAGCGGCTTGCGCCATATGCACCAGCTCGAGGCGTTGGGCATGCGCTGCCAGGTTGGCGGCCCGGTCGACGAGAGCCTGCTGGAAGAGCCGCCACGCAAACTGCGTCGTTTCCTGCCGCCTACGGCCTGGTACGCCTGGCACGCCGCGAAGGAGGCGATTGCGCAAGCGGGACTCACCTCTGCGCAGCTCTCCTCGCCTTCGTGCGGACTGGTCATCGGCGGCGGTGCCGCCTTGAGCGAGCACCAGACGGCGCTGGAAAGCTTTGCCACGCGCGGCATCGCGCGACTGTCGCCGTACATCGTTACGCGGGGGATGAGCAGTTCGGTGGCCGCCAATCTCGCCCACGCCTTCGGCATCGGTGGGCGTAGCATGGTGATTACATCGGCCTGTACCAGCGGCGCGCATGCCATCGGCCAGGCCATGGAGTTGATCCAGCTGGGCAAACTGCAGCAAGTAATCTGCGGCGGCAGTGAAGAATTGCACGACACCACCGCGCTTTGGTTCGATGCGATGGGTGCCCTGTCGACCAACAGCAATGCACAACCGGACCGCGCATCACGTCCCTATGACGCCGAACGCGATGGCATCGTGCTTGCCGCTGGCGCAGGCGTGCTGGTACTGGAATCGCTCGAGCACGCACAGGCGCGCGGCGCCTGCATTCTCGCCGAAGTGTGCGGTTACGGCGCCAGCACCGATGCGGCCAGCATGGTCGGTCCCGGTCCGGCCGGCATCGCCGATGCGATGCGGCAGGCCCTCTCGCAAACCGATGCCCTGCCCGACTACATCAACACCCATGCCTGCTCCACGCCGCTGGGCGATCTGGCGGAGTGGGAGGCGATTGCCACCGTGTTTGTCGAGCTCGAGTCCAGCGTGCCTGCGCTGTCATCCATCAAGGGGTTGATCGGTCATGCGCCAGCCGCGGCCGGCGCACTGGACGCCATCGCCTGCCTGCTGATGATGCAGCACGGCTTTACCACCGGCACCGCCATCGGCAACCGCGATACCGCGTTCAGTCAGGCACCGCTGCTCGATGTCACAACGCCCCATCGCATCGACGGTGCGCTGTCCAACAGCTTCGGCTTCGGTGGCAGCTGCGCGTCGCTGATGTTCCGCCGCTACACCGGAGGCGATGCATGATCGACCTGCGCATCGCCGACTGGCGCGCCTGGGCACCAGGATTGGATAGCAGTGAAGCCTGGCAGTCCTGGGCCAACGCGCCGTGGACGCCCGACGAACACGATGAGCAGCCGGACTGCGGCTTCCTGCCAGCGATGCAACGCCGCCGCCTCAGCCGTATGGCGCGCATCGCGCTGCACGTGGCGTGGCCGCTGTGTGGCGACGAGGAGCAGTTGCCGTTCGTATTTGCCTCGCGTCATGGCGAAACCACGCGTACCTACGCCATGCTTGGCGACGTTGCCGATCAACAGCCGCTTTCACCCACCCAGTTCGGATTGTCGGTACACAACGCCATCGCCGGACAGTGGTCCATCCTGCGCGGCCAACGCGGCGAAGCGGTGGCAATCGCTGGCGAGGGCGATACGTTCGAGCACGCCATGCTCGAGGCGGCCACGCTACTGGACCAGGGTGCGCCCGCCGTCATCGTGGTGATCGCCGAAGAGCGCCCGCCCGCGCCCTATGCGGGCTGGATCGACGATATCCCCTTTTCCTATGCGGTCGCGCTGCGCGTGGGTGCCTCACGCACCGGGACTGCTCCTGCTTCACGCTGGCAGCTGCAGCTCATCAGCAGCACCAACGAAGTTAAAACCGACTGGCCGTTTGCACTCGACTTTGTTCGACGGGCGTTGCACGGACCAACCACCTCTCTCGTGCATACATGGAAGACACGTCAATGGATCTGGCAGCCGATCCCGTAGGCCTGCGCCGCGGCGATTTCTATCTCTGGCGGCTTATCGCCACCGGCTTGAGCTTCGCGTTCTTTGGTGTCGGCGGCGTGCTGCTTTATGCACTGGTGTTCCCGCTGCTGTGGCTGTTGCCAGGATGCCGCCTGACGCGCCGCCGCCGCATGCGGGCGGCGATCAGCTACGCGTTCCATCTGCACGTGCAGTTTATGTACCGCACGGGCGTGCTCACGTTCGAGGTGATCGGCGCCGAGCGCCTCGGCCGGCCCGGCCAGATGATCATCGCCAACCATCCGTCGCTGATCGATGTGGTGTTTCTGGTATCCCAGATTCGCGACGCCAATTGCATCGTCAAGCAGAGTCTGTGGCGCAATCCGTGCATGCGCGGACCGATCAGCCGTGCCGAGTACATCGCCAACAATGGCGACCCCGACATGTTGGATCACGCGGCCGGCGTGTTGCGCGACGGTCAGACCTTGATCGTTTTTCCCGAAGGTACGCGTACCACGCCCGGCGAGGCGCCGGCGTTTCATCGTGGCGCAGCGGCGATTGCCCTGCGCGGCGCGCAAGTCATCACGCCGGTATTCATTTCGGTGGCCCCCACCACGCTGACCAAGGCCGAGCCCTGGTACAGCATTCCGCATAAGCGCATGCACGTGCGATTGCGCGTGGGCGCCGATATCGATCCGGCGGCATTCAACGCTGAGGCGCCGCTGCCCATCGCCTCGCGCCGGCTCAACCAACATCTGCACACCCTCTATCTCAAAGAGCTCTTGCTGCCATGAACGATCTTGAACGTGATATTGCCCAACTGATCATCGACACGCTGAGCCTGGAAGACATCGAGGTCAGCGACATCACGCCTTCCATGCCGCTGTTTGGCGAGGGCCTGGGTCTGGATTCCATCGATGCGCTGGAATTGGCGCTGGCGCTACAGAAGCGCTACAGCATCCAGATCGCCTCCGATTCGCGCGACGCGCGCCAGCATTTCACCAACGTGGCGAGCCTGGCGGCGTTCGTCGAAGCGCAGCAGACTGCATGCGCAAGCTGAGCTCCATCCTGCTGCCCGTGATCGGGCTGCTGTACCCCTTCCTGGTGTATTTCGGCATGGAGCATGTCGATACGCCGATGTTCGCGCTCATCCTTGGCGCTGTCTGGCTGATTCGCGCTCCGGGCTTGCTGAAGCAGCCGGGTGGACGCTGGATGGTGGGGGCGGCGCTGGCCTATTGCGTGATCCTGGCCTTCAGCGGCGAGGCGACGCTGTTGCGTTGGTACCCGACGCTGATCAGCGTGCTGCTGCTGTCAGTGTTTGCATTCAGCCTGCGCTTTGGCCCTCCTATCGTGGAACGCATCGCGCGCCTGCGGGAGCCGGACCTGCCTGACGCCGCCATTCCCTACACCCGCAAGGTGACCTGGGTGTGGGTCGGCTTTTTTGTGTTCAATGCCCTCACCGCCAGCGTGCTTACGCTATGGGCGCCGCTTAGCTGGTGGACGCTTTACAACGGCCTGATCGTGTACTTGATCATGGGCGTGCTGTTTGCCGGCGAGTGGTTGCTGCGGCAGCGCCTGCGGGCAACGGCATGATCGATCCCGGCGCCGCCATGAACGAAGCCTTGTGCAGCCACTCCTGGGTGGCGCAAGCACAATGGTCTGCGGCAGGCGTCGTGCTGCAGCCAACTGGCGAAGGTGTGTCCGCGCTCTGCCAACGAGGACGCCGCGCCTTTGTTCAGGCGCTGACCGATTCATTGGCAAGCCAAGGCCTGAGCACACCGGCGTCCTGGTGCTTGATTGATGCATGGCCTGTCGATGCCGGGAAGGACTGGGCAGACGCTCTGCTCGCGCAGCCGCGGCCAACCGAGGCCGAGCTGCTCGGCGAACAGGCGGATGGCGACACCACCCTGCTTACCCTGCGCATTCCCCTCGATCTTCAGCACTTCGATGTGCACTTTCCCGCTCTGCCGATCTTGCCAGGCGTGGTGCAGGTGGCCTGGGCGCTCGCGTATGGCGCTGCGCGGTTCGGCACGCCAGGCAGCTGCCGTCGCGTGGAGATGCTGAAGTTCCAGCGACCGTTGCGACCCGGCGAGGTAGTGCAACTCCGCTTGCGGCACGACGCAACGCTGCGGCGCCTGCAGTTCGGCTACGCGAACGATGACGTGCAGTTCTCCTCGGGCCGGCTGCAGTGGGAGCACACCGATGGCTGAGCCGCACACCCCCAAACACCACTGGGCGCGCAAGAAGGAGCGCGGCAGCTTCATCCTGATGCGGTTCACCGCACTGATTGCCCGCCACCTGGGCCGCAGGATTCTCGCGCCGCTGCTGTACATGATTGTGTTTTATTTCTACGCCTCGGATCGGCGCGGGCGCGCCAGCATCCGCCAATATCAACGCTCTCTCGCCACGTGGAGCGGACGCGCCGAGCTGCAGCCCAACCACCGCAGCGTGTTTCGCCAATTCATGGCGTTTGCCGATTGCTTGCTTGACCGTCTGGACGTCTGGAGCGGCAAGCTCCGGCTTGATCAGGTCAGCCTCGATGACCCGCACGACATTCGCACACGCCTGTTGCAGAGCCGCGGCAACGGTCGCGGCCAGATCCTGGTATGCACTCATATGGGCAACCTCGATGTGAGTCGGGCCATGGCCGAGCTTGGCGACCAGGTGCCGCTCAACGTTCTGGTGCACACGCATCACGTGGGCCATTTCAATCGCCTGCTGGACGAGGCTGGCGAGCGCCGCATGCGCCTGATTCAGGTGAGCGAACTGGACACGGCGCAGATGATGGACCTGTCTCAGCGCATCGAGCGCGGTGAATGGCTGGCGATCGCCGGCGACCGTGTGCCCTTGCATGGCGACCGTTGCGTGGAGGTGGATTTTCTGGGCCACACCGCACCGCTGCCCCAGGGGCCGTGGTTGATGGCCGGCCTGCTGCGTTGCCCGGTGAACCTGATGTTCTGCCTGAAAGTGGACGGCCGCTACACCATCCATCTTGAGCCCTACATTGAGGGCGAGAGCTGGGCGCGTGGCCAGCGCGACGCCACCATCCAGCGCTGGGCCCAGGGCTATGCCGATCGCCTGGCGCAGCGATGCCTGGAAGCGCCCGCGCAATGGTTCAATTTTTACCCCTATTGGAAGACACCTGCGACGGAGACCGAGCATGCGCGCTAAGGGTGTATTGCGCACCGACACGGAAATCACGGTGCCCTTCTTCGACGTCGACTCGATGGACGTGGTCTGGCACGGTCACTACGTGAAGTATCTCGAGGTAGCGCGGTGCGCGCTGCTCGACGCTATCGGGCACAACTACCAACACATGAAAGCCGCCGGCTGGATCTGGCCCGTGATCGACGTGCAGCTGCGTTACGTCGGGCCTGCACGTTTCGGCCAGCGTCTGGTGGTCAGCGCCGAACTGGTCGAGTGGCGCAACCGGCTCAAAGTGAATTACGTGATTCGCGACGCGGCCACGGGCCAGCGCCTCACCCGCGCCAGCACCATTCAGATCGCCGTCAATCTGCAGGGCGAAATGCAGTTGGTATCGCCGCAAGTATTCGTCGACGCAGTCGAGCAACACCTGCAGAAGCGGGACACCTCGACTCCTTATCTCCTCACGGCCAATCCCGCATGACCTACGCCAGCAGCACCTATGTTCCGGAAACCCGCATTGGCTTCCGTTTCCTGCGCACGCACACGTGGCAGCACCACGTGCTGCGCGTAGCGATCAAAGATCTCAAGCGCATGATCGGCGAGCCGCTTCCGCCCGTCGCCACGCTGCTCGACGTGGGTTGCGGCCAGGGCCGGTCGTTCCGCCTGCTGCGCGACGCTTTTCAGCCGGCGCGCCTGATTGGCCTCGACGCTGACCCGCACAGCATCGAGCTCTCTCGCGAAGAAGCTGCGCGCGAGAATATCCCCGTCGAACTGATCACCGGCGACTGCGCCAAGATCGCCTTGCCGGATGCCAGTGTCGATGTGATTTTTTGTCATCAGACTTTCCATCACCTGGTCGAACAGGAGCGTGCATTGGATGAGTTCTGGCGCGTACTGAAGCCCGGCGGGATGTTGCTGTTCGCCGAATCCACCAAGGCCTATATCGATACCTGGGTGATTCGCTGGTTCTTCCGTCACCCAATGGATGTGCAAAAGAGCGCCGACGAATATCTCGCCATGTTGCAGCAACGAGGCTTCCGCTTCGGCACAGAGCGCGTCTCGCTGCCCTACCTCTGGTGGAGCCGTTCGAAGGATTTCGGCCTGCTCGAACGCTGGGGTCTCCGCGCGCCGCCGCCACCGGGCGTTCGCGAAGAAACCCTGGTGAACGTCGTTGCGCAGAAGCCTTTCGCTACCGCATGAACACGTACCTCAACGCGCTTGGCGTGGTATGCGCGCTCGGTGCCGGCAAGGCGGCCGTAGCCGAGGCCTTGTTTGCGGGCATGGATGAGGGCATTCGCCACGAGTCCGGCTGGGTACCGAACCGGGACGTACCGCTGGGTGCTGCTCGCAGCGAGCTGCCACCCATGCCATTCGCGCAAGCGGCGACCCGCGACAACCGCAACAATCGCCTGTTGCTGCTGGCCGCGTTGGAAATCGAAACCGATATCCGCGCCGCCATCGCGCGTTACGGCAACGCACGTGTGGGCGTCATCATCGGCACCAGCACCACCGGCATCGACGAGGCGACGCAGGGCATCGGCGGCTACCGGCGCGACGGCGTCTGGCCGGCCGATTACCGCTATGCCCACCAGGAACTCGGCGCACCGGCGGCTTTCCTTGCCGAATGGCTGGACCTGGCCGGTCCGTGCTACGGCATTTCCACCGCATGCACGTCGAGCGCGCGCGCTTTGCTCAGCGCGCGGCGGCTGTTACGGGTGGGCATCTGCGACGCCGTGTTGTGCGGTGGCGCCGATACCTTGTGCGGACTACCCATCAACGGCTTCCACGCACTGGAGGCGGTCGATTCGGCGCGCTGCAATCCGTTCTCGCAGCATCGTGGCGGCATCAATGTCGGCGAGGCAGCCGCGCTGTTCCTCATGACGCGCGAGCATGGTGCTGTGCAGCTGTTCGGCGGTGGTGCCAGCTCGGATGCCCATCACATGTCATCGCCCGACCCGCAAGGGCTGGGAGCGCAGGCAGCCATGGTCGCCGCGCTTGCCGATGCGCGCATGGACGCCTCGCAGATCGATTACCTCAATCTGCACGGCACGGCCACCGCGCACAACGACGTCATGGAAAGCCTGGCCGTTTCCACCCTGTTCCCCAACGGCGTTCCCTGCTCCTCCACCAAGTCGCTTACTGGCCATACACTCGGTGCTGCGGGGGCGCTTGAGGCGGCCTTCTGCTGGCTCAGCCTCGCCGATACGCATGGCCACCGACGCTTACCTCCTCATGTATGGGACGGTCACCCCGACCCCGCCCTGCCCGCGCTCGATCTGGTGGCGCCCGGGCGCCAACTGGCCGGAGGAAAGGGACGCCATCTGATGAGCAACTCCTTCGCGTTCGGCGGCAACAACGCCACCCTTATTCTGGGAGACGCGGCATGACGTTGCGGCCCATCGCCGAGGTATTGCCGCACGACGGCAGCATGATCCTGCTCGACCGCATCGAGCGCTACGACGCGGAAAGCATTGTGTGCCTGCGGCGGGTTGCGCCCGATGCTCCGTTTACCGATGCCGACGGCCATCTCCCGGCCTGGGTGGGCATTGAACTGATGGCGCAGACCATTGCGGCCTGGTCCGGCAGCCATGCACTCGACGCCAACCAGGGTATACGACTAGGTTTCTTGCTCGGTTCGCGTGTGTATCGAAGCAGCGCTGATGTGTTCCCCGCCGGCAGCGAACTGATGGTCGAGGCGGTGCGCACGTTTCACGACGAGAGTGGCATGGGGGCCTTCGCCTGCCGCATAGACGCTGACGGGGTACATGCCGAGGCCCAGCTCACTGTCTTCAGCCCCCTCGATCCGACTACCTTTCTTGCTTCCATCGCTTAGGAAAACCGTCCCATGTCCGAGACCATCCTGGTTACTGGCTCCAGTCGCGGTATCGGCCGCGCCATCGCCATGCGCTTGGCCACGGTCGGCCATGACATCGTTCTGCACTGCCGCTCACGTCGCGACGAGGCGCTCGCCGTGCAGGAGGCCATCCATGCGCTGGGCCGGCAGGCGCGCATCCTGCAATTCGACATCGCGGACCGGGCCGCTTGCGCTGCGGCACTGGAAGCCGATGTCGCCGCACACGGCGCCTACTACGGCGTGGTGTGCAACGCCGGCCTGACCCGGGACGGTGCGTTTCCCGCACTGACCGAAGACGACTGGGACCAGGTACTGCGCACCAACCTCGATGGGTTTTACAACGTGCTGCATCCGCTGGTCATGCCGATGATTCGGCGCCGCGCGCCGGGTCGCATCGTGTGCATCACCTCGGTCTCTGGCCTGATCGGCAACCGCGGGCAAGTCAATTACAGCGCATCGAAGGCTGGCGTCATCGGCGCCGCCAAGGCGCTGGCCGTTGAACTGGCCAAGCGGCGCATCACCGTCAACTGCGTGGCACCCGGCCTGATCGATACCGACATGCTCGATGCCGAACTGCCGCTGGATGAGATTCTCGCCATGATCCCCATGCAACGCATGGGCACGCCTGACGAAGTCGCAGGCGCCGTTCAATACCTGATGAGTCCCGAAGCGGGCTATGTCACCCGCCAGGTGCTGGCGGTGAACGGCGGGCTGTGCTGAGTGGCTTCGGTACGGGCCACTTGTGCCGATAACCCTCTCTCGACACTCACCATCGCAAGGAGAATCAACGCATGAAAGCAACGTCACTCGGCCTCGCCGCCCTGGTTCTGTTCGCCGCCCCCGCCCTCAGCATGGCGGCCGACAAAGTCGTGCACCTGCCCTTTGCGCAGGTCGTGGCCCAGGCCCAGAAGGACGGCCGCCTCGATCCGAACATCAAGTTCTACCTGGCTGGCAATGCGCCGTCGGGCACGGTGAACGTGGTCAACGACAACGTCACCACCAACCGTAAGACCAATGCCTTCGGCAAGAAGGATCAGGTCACCTGCGACTGGGTGCTCGAGTCCGCGCTGATCGCGCTGCAGGACGACGCCAAGGCGGCCGGCGCCAACGCCGTGATCGACATCGTCAGCAATTACAACGATGTCGTGTACAGCGACGCCAGCAACTATGAATGCCACGTCGGCTTCCTGATGTCGGGTGTGCAGCTGAAGGCGAAACTGGCCAAGGTGCAGTAAGCCCACCGACTCCACTCCGAACGCCGGCCGCAAGGCCGGCGTTTTCTCTTGGATGCCCCGCCTGGACCATGTCGCGCACAAGTGCGCTCCTACAAAAGGTGCGGCGGCATCGTATGCTGATGGCATGTTCGATTCTCTCAGCTACCGCTGGCGCCGCCTCCGCGGCTCCGACCGTTACGCCGAATGTCTGCGCGTGCTGCTTGCGCTGGGGGGCGCTGTGGCATGGTGTTTCGGCACGGGACGCAGCGGCGATCTGGTTTCCATCCTGCTCGGCGTGATTGCTTGTGCCCTGGCGGAAACCGAGGACCACTGGCGCAATCGCCTCACCACCTTGTTGATGACGTTGGTGTGCTTCGCCGTGTCGTCTTTCGCGGTGCAGTGGCTGTTTCCGTACCCACTGCTGTTCGCCATCGGCCTGCCGCTGTCCACTTTCGTACTGGTCATGCTCGGCGCGGCCAGCGAACGCTATGCCACCGTCGCAGGGGCGGCCTTGCTGTTGGCGGTCTACACGATGATCGGCGCCGATCAGGCCGGCGCCTCCGCCGAACCATGGCGCCAGCCTTTGCTGTTGCTGGCAGGTGCTGCGTGGTACGGCGCGCTGTCCCTGCTCTGGAGCGTACTGGCGCCACAACAGGCGCTGCGACTGTCGCTGGCTCGACTGTTCGATGCGCTTGCCGATGTCCTCGACGGCAAAGCCGCGCTGTTCACCCCGGTACATGGCGTGGATCGCGAGGCGCTGCAACTGTCGCTGGCCATGCAGAACGAACGCGTGGTGGAAGCGCTCAACGATACGCGCCTGGTGCTACTTGATCGCATCGGATCGCGGCGGCCGCGTGGCACCACGGCGATACGGCTGCAGCAGTACTTCATGGCGCAGGATATCCACGAGCGGATCAGTTCCTCGCACTATCCGTACGATGCGCTTGCCGAGGCGCTGTTCCACAGCGACATGCTGTTCCGCTGTGAGCATCTGCTGCGCCTCGAAGCTCGCACCTGCCGCCAGCGCGCCGACGCTTTGCGTTTTCGCACACGCGCGCCTGTCAACGACAACAGCGCATCCGTGGAGGATCTGCACGGTGCGCTTGATGCGCTCCGCGAGCAAACGCATCCGCCGGCGGCTCACCTGCTGCGCTCGCTCGAAGCGCTGGTGCGCAATCTTTCCGACATTCATCGACAACTCGCCGGAGAGTCGCCGGTTGCTCTCCCGCTTACGGGCGATGAAAGTGCATTGCAGAACCCAGCACCTCAATCGCTGACGGAGGCCTGGGAGCGCATTCGCATGCAGCTCACCCCACGCTCTTTTCGCTTTCGTCACGCGCTGCGTCTGGCCATCGCGCTTTTGGTGGGCTACGGCGTACTGCATCTGGTGCATCCACGTAATGGTTACTGGATTCTTTTAACCACACTGCTGGTCTGTCAGCCAAGCTACGGCGCGACTCGCCTGCGGCTGGTGCAGCGCGTTGCCGGCACGGTCATCGGCCTGCTGCTCGGCTGGGTGACGCTGCGGCTGGTGCCTTTCGGCCCCTGGCAGGTACCGCTGATCGTCGCCTCCGGTGTTGCGTTTTTCGCTACGCGCCTGCGGCGTTACCCCACGGCCACGGCGTCGATCACGCTGTTCGTCGTGCTGTGTTTCAATCAGGTCGGCAGCGGTTACGACGTCATGTGGCCGCGTCTGCTCGATACGCTGATAGGCGCGGTGATCGCCGCGCTGGCGATGCGTCTGATCCTGCCCGACTGGCAAGGCCGGCGTTTCGACGATGTGCTGGCCGACATGGTACGCAGCGACGCGCGCTATCTCGCACATATCGTGGCGCAGTACGCCAGCGGCCGCCGCGATGATCTTGGCTATCGCATCGCACGGCGCGACGCCCACAACGCCAACGCCACGCTGAGTACCGTCCTGACTAACATGTTGCGCGAGCCCGGTGGGCACCGGCGCGGCACCGAGATGCTGTTGCGCTTTCTCGCAGCAGCGCACACCTTGCTGGGGCAACTCTCCACACTCGGCGTGCACCGGCAGACCATCGTATCGGCGCCTGCGCGCGACGTTGTCACGCAAGCCGGTGCGCTGACGGTTCACGCGCTCGAACAATTGGCCGATGCTCTGGCAGGCGGACTCAACGCCATTCCCGCGGCCGATGACGAAGCGCTTCATGCGGCGCTTGTCGTGCAGGAACGCGATGACACCGCACGCCTGGTGCTGGGTCAGCTAGCGCAGGTGCTTGCCCAGCGGGATCGTCTGGCAACGCTCGCCAATGCGCTGCACGAACGCTGAGAGGCGCTGACAATACGACTGCGCGACCGTCTGGCGGGCGCGTTCGGTGCCCGGAATCCTCATGGCCGACCAGTCCACTCCGGTTCCTGCGCGCCGCCCACGCCCGCCAGCCGGCCGCTCGCTACGTTTTTTTAGCGGCGCTGAATGCAGGCTTGCGTTGTGCGTCGCGCAACGGGTTGTCATGGGCAGCGCGGTAACATAGCGATCTCACGTTTCTCCGGAGTTTTAAGGCATGCGTCCGTTTCCGCTGGGTGAAGACATCGATCTGCTGCGCGAAAGCGTGCATGCGTTTGCCGAGAAGGAGATCGCCCCGCGTGCCGATCACATCGACCGTGAAAATCAGTTTCCGGCCGATCTGTGGCGCAAGTTCGGCGACATGGGACTGCTCGGCATCACCATCCCCGAGGAGTACGGCGGCAGCGGTATGGGTTTCCTGGCCCACCTGGTGGCCATGGAGGAGATTTCCCGCGCTTCCGGCTCGGTAGGCCTTTCCTATGGCGCGCATTCCAACCTGTGCGTGCAGAACATCTTCCATAACGGCAACGAAGCGCAGCGCCGCAAGTACATTCCCAAGCTGTGCTCGGGTGAGTACGTCGGCGCACTGGCGATGAGCGAGCCCGGTGCAGGCTCCGACGTGGTCGGCTCGATGAGCTGCAAGGCGGAGAAGAAGGGCGACGTATGGGTCGCCAACGGCTCCAAGATGTGGATCACCAACGGTCCCGATGCCAACGTTTTGCTGGTGTATATGCGCACCGCGCCGCGCGCGGCCGGCAGCCGCTGCATGACCGCCTTCATCGTCGAAAAGGGCATGAAGGGTTTCAGCACCGCGCAGAAGCTCGACAAGCTGGGCATGCGCGGCTCCAACACCTGCGAATTGGTGTTCGAAGATTGCGAGATTCCCGCCGAGAACATTGTCGGCGAGGTGAATGAAGGCGTGCGCGTGCTGATGAGCGGCCTGGACACCGAACGTCTGGTGCTGTCGGGCGGCCCGATCGGCCTGATGCAGGCTGCCGTGGACATCACCCTGCCCTACGTGCGCGAGCGTAAGCAGTTCAACGCGCCGATCGGCACGTTCGGCCTGATGCAGGGCAAGGTAGCCGACATGTACACCGCGCTGCAGTCATCGCGCGGCTACGCTTATATGGTCGCGCAGCAGTTCGACAACAACGTGAAGTCGCGCATCGATCCTGCCGCGTGCTTGCTCAATGCATCGCAGAATGCCGTGAAGGTAACGCTGGAAGCGATCCAGGCGCTGGGCGGCAACGGCTACATCAACGAATTCCCTGCGGGCCGCCTGTTGCGCGATGCCAAGCTCTACGAGATTGGCGCCGGTACGAATGAAATTCGCCGCATGCTGATCGGTCGCGAGCTGTTTCACGGGAAGGCGTGAGGTTGAGGGCGTCATCTTCTTGCTTGGATGACGCCCGGCCTTGAAAGTGCGCACGCGTCGCACGAAGAAAGTATCCGGCAAGATTGGCCCCTCACCCCGGCCCTCTCCCCGGAGGGGAGAGGGAGAAGTGGGGTGGCTCAGAAACGCAGGCTGTAGTTGAGCATGCCCATCATGCCCTGCCCGTGCTGCCCGAAATACTGATCCATACCGAACTGCAGGTTGGAACGCGCCGACATCGCCCAGTCGAGCGTGAGCCCCGCCTGGCTTTGATAGCGTGACAGGCCAACGCCGCCCACCGGCGCCCACTGATCCAATGCGCTGAAGCTGGCCTCGAAAACATCGCCGTGCGTGGCAAATGCCTCCTGCCACTGCAGGTACCCCTGCAGACTGAGGCTGCCACCACCCGCCAACGACCAGGTATGCCCGGCACGCAAGCCCAGGCCAGCCTGCCAGCGATCCACCGTCTGCGAAGCCGACTTGAGGCCGAAGCCGTCGCCGCCCAGTTCGTTGAAGCCATCGCGTTGGATACGTGCGTACTGCAGGTTGGCGTACGGAGTGAACTGCACGTCACCCAGTGATGCGCGATAGCCGGTTTCACCGTAGGCCACGCCATAGCGGCCATTGGTATCGCTGGCGACAGCGGACATGTCGCTGCCCAGCTCAAGATGCCGGCGCATGGTTTCGCGATACGTGCCGTAACCCAGCCGGCCCATGCCGTACCACGCGCCCTGCGTGACACCGCCATAGAGCATGCCTTCGACGGCGCGGCTCTGGCCCTGGTCGGCGTATTCGGCAAGACGTCCCAGCCCCTGACTCTGGCTTATCGCGAAACCGAACACGCCATTGCTGCCGAAGCGGCGATCCTGACCGACCATCCAGCCACTGAGGTCGTAACCCACCTCACCGTAGCCGCTGCGGCTCATGCTGCCGTGATAGCCCAGCGTTTGCGCCCAGCCGCCCGTGCCGCGGGTGTCGACCAGCGTGTCGAAATGGTCGGACAAGGCACGCGTGCCGGCGTCGATGGCTTCAAACGTCATCGCCGCACTCGCAGCGTGCAGCTGACCGGACAAACTCTCCAGCGAGTGCTGAAGTGCCGCGGTGCTCGCGGTCTGCTGCAGGTTGGCAGCGCCGTTGATGAAGTCCGTGGTAATCGGACCGTTGTTAACCGTGCCACCAGAGCCGACCTGCGCATTGATCTGGCTAAAGGCATTGTCCACGCGCTTTGCCGCGCCAAACGAAGCGGCCGTGTAACTCATGCCGGTGACAGCGGTAGCCTGCACCTGAGTGACATTGAGCCACGCACTGGTACTGTCGTAATTGAGTGTGGCGGTCAGCAGTACGCCTGGCGCCAGGTCCGGCCCACTCCCGGTGAAGGTGCCGGTGAGGCCGCCCTTCGCCGTCAGCACGTTGGTATGCGAGTTCGCTACGTAACTCTTGGCGGCGCCGATGACATAGAGGTCGCCACTTTCCAGCACGGCCTGGCCATCGATGTTGAGCGCCGAGCCCAGCTCGACCGCCAGCCGCCCGGTTTGCGCGCCACCACCGCCGATGCCCTGGAAGTAACTGCCGCTGACATGGACGTCGCCACCGGCCACCACCAGCGCGCCCAGGTTCTGCACGTCTTTGCCGAAGCTGTGAGCGCCAGCCATCACGGCATTAGCGCCATCGATGTAGAGACTGCCAGCCAACGAGGGCGCCACCAGCGCACCGTTCAAAATGTGAGTATCGCCCTGGTAAGTCGGGGCCTGGGTCAGCGTCAGCGTGCCACTGCCATCCTTCGAGAGGCCGCCCGCACCGCTGATGGCGTTGCCCCAGGTGGAGTTGGCGTTGAGAGTGACCTTGAAGTCGCCCCAGTCGAAGCGGCCCGGCCCCTTCACGGCCTTGGCCACATCGAGCATGCCGTAGCCGAACACCGGATCCACGCCCGGCGCACCGAGATCGTCCGCCGTGCCCAGCAGCGTCTGGCGCACCTGATCGTTGGTGAAATAGGGGAAGGCTTGCCAAACCAGCGCCGCCGCACCGGATACCGCCGGCGCCGCGAACGAGGTGCCACCGACGACCCACAAGGTGGCCTTGCCGGTATCGTCCTTGCCACTCACCACCACGTCGCCCGGCGCGGCAAGGCAGTAATGCATGGCCACGCCACACTGATTGGAATAGCTGGCCAGTTGCGTAGGGTGGTTGCTGTCCACTGCCACCGCGACCAGCCAGCCTTTCTCCAGATCACTCGCGCCTGGCTGGCTCGGCAAACTGGCAATCGTGCTGGGATTGGGTTGCGATGCGTTACCCGCGGCAAACACCACCAATCCGCCCGCCGAATTGACGAAGGGGCTGTAGGCGTCGTGGAAACCCTTGGTGGTCGCGGTATCCGTGCTGTCCCAGGTGATGCCGCCCCAGGAGTTGTTCATCACCCTGACGCCGGTGGTGATGAGGTCGCCATTGATCTGCCCGAACGGCGCTGCGTCACTCGCACTGACTTTGGTCGGCGGCCGTGTGCCGTTGTCGCTCGGTGCGCTGTCGGAAATGATGCGTGCCGACACAATGTTTGCGCCCGGTGCGATACCACCGGGGAACTGGTCGAACGCTTTGCCCGCCGCGATTTCCGACACCCATGTGCCATGACCGATGACGTCGTCAACCGCCAGGTTGTTGGTGCCGGGATTGATGTAGACCAGGTTCTGGACCACCCGGCCGGCCAGCGCGGGGTGATTGCGCATCACGCCACTGTCGACCACGCCAATGGTTACGCCGGCACCGGTGAAACCTGCCTTGTGCGCCGCATAGGTCTGCGTCAGCGACAACTGCGCATCCAGCGGCGGCTGGTTTGATGTCGTCGGAGGGGTGGTGGGCGGTGTGGTGGGTGGCTTGGTGCCACCTGACCCCGGGGTCGGTGGCTGGTACCCCGGGCCAGGCGGGGTATAGGGCGGCGCCGGTTTGACGTTGCCGTTGCCGCCGCCTCCACAAGCGGTCAGGCCAAGTGCCATCCACACTACGACAGACAACTGGCGGAACTGCAGTCCGCGCGCACCACTATCCATAGCTTCCCCTGTGCTCTTCTGAGCGACCTGTGCCATCCCGGCGCAGCGGTTCCTTACTACTGGACTCCGCCAGCACCCTCCTTGCGCCATATTCGCACAAGCTTTCGCGCAAATTCTTACGGTACGTCACGAACCCGACAGGTGGGCACTAGCCCAGCCGGGTCCCGTGCAGGGGAAAAGAGGGTAAGGCGGCCGCCTGTCAGAACGACAGGCGGTAGTTGAGCGTGTCCATCTTGCCGTGGTCGTGCTGGGCGACGTACTGGTCCATCCCGAGCGACAAGCTGGAGCGTGCGGTAATGGCCCAGTCAAGGCTGAAGCCGGCATCGCCGCCGTAACGCGACAGGCCGATACCACCGACCGGTGCCCATTGGTTGAGTACGGCGAAGCTCGCGTCGAGTACGTCACCGTGCATGCTGAAGGCGCGCTGCCACAACAGGTGGCCTTGCAAACTCAGACTGCCGCCGCCCGCCAGCGACCAGTCACGCCCTGCACGCAAACCCGCACCGCCCTGCCAGCGCTCGATGGTCTGTGCGCCGGCCTTGAGGCCGAAGCCGTCGCCACCAAGCTCGTTGAAACCATCGGTACGGATCGTGGCGTACTGCAGATTGACGTAAGGCGTGACCTGCACGCTGCCCAGCGACAGGCGATAACCGCTTTCGCCATAAGCCACGTCGTAGTGACCATTGGTGTCGCTGGCCACCGCCTCCACGGCGCTCCCCAGTTCGATATGGCGGCGCATATCTTCGCGATAGGTGCCTACGCCCAGGCGCCCCATCAGATACCACTGGTTCTGCACCAGGCCGCCGTAAAGCATGCCTTCGACCGCTCGGCTCCGGCCCTGATCGGCGAACTCGTCCAGACGTCCCAGATCCTGACTCTGGCTCACCCCGAAACCGACCACACCGTTGCTACCCAGGCGCCGGTCCTGACCCACCATCCAGCCGCTCAGGTCGTAGCCCACGTTGTTATAGCCGCTACGACTCATGCTGCCGTAGTCGCCCAACGACTGCGTCCAGCCGCCCACACTGCCCACATCGGTGAGTTGATCGAAGCGATGAGAGAGAGCGCGCGTACCGGCATCCATGGCATCAAACGTCATGGCCGCGCTGGCCGCATGCAACTGGCCGGAGAGACTGGTCAGCGACTGTTGCAAGGCGGCGGTCGTGGCGGTCTGTTGAAGATTGGCAGCGCCGCTGAGGAAGGACGCGGGCGTACCGCCGGCAGTCGTGCCCCCCTGAGCGACCTGCGTATTGATCTGGCCAAAAGCCGCATCCACACGCTGTGCGGCGCCAAACGATGCCGGCGTGTAGGTCACGCCAGTCACCGATGTGGCTTGCACCTGGCTCACGTTCAACCAGGCATCGAAGGCGCTGTAGTTGAGCGTAGCGGTAAGCAGTACGCCGGTGGCCTTGTTGAGTCCGGAGAACGTTCCGCTGAGACCGGCGTTGGCGGTGAGCACATCGGTGTGCGTATTCGCCTGATAGCCGCTGTTGATGCCGGTGACATAGAGATCGCCCCCGGTGATGCTTGCCGAACCCGTCACCCGCAACGCCGAACCCAGCGACACGGCCAGGCGGCCGGCGCCCACCTGGCTGTAATTGCCACCCACGGTGGTATCGGTGCCGCTTACGGCGATGACGCCGGCATTGGCCACCGAGCCGCCGATTGTCGGCGTGCCACTGAGTACACCTTGCGCACCGATGCTGACGCTGGACGCCAGTGATTTCGCGACCAACATGCCGCCCTGCACCTGAGTCAGCCCGGTATAGCTGGAAGGCTGCGTGAGGTTGAGCGTACCGCTGCCCTGCTTGATCAGACCGCCCGCACCGGAGATCGGGTTATTCCAGTTGGAGACGCCGCTGAAACTCACGGTGACGTCGCCCCAGTTGAACTGTTCGGGGCCGTTGACTGCCTTGCCCACATCAAGCTCGCCATACCCAAACGTGGTATTGGGTTGCGAACCGCCTAACGGATCGGCCGTGCCCAGCAGTGTCTGCCGCACCAGGTCATTGGTGAAGTAAGGGTAGGCCTGCCACACCAGCGCCGCCGCGCCCGACACCTGGGGAGCCGCGAGCGAGGTGCCTTCAACGATCCAGTACGTCTCATTGCTGGCGCTGGTGTCGTTCTTGCCGCTCACGATCACGTCGCCCGGCGCTGCCAGGCAGAAGTTCATCGCGATGCCGCACTTGTTGGAGTAACCCTCCAGCTGAGTCGGGTTATTGCTGTTGACGGCCACCACGGTGAGCCAGCCCTTCTGCAGGTCGGGCGCCAGGCTGGGCAGTGCGGCGATGGTGCTTGGATTGGCCTGCGAGTCGTTGCCGGCCGCGAATACCACCAGCCCGCCCCAGGAGTTGATGAAGGTGTTGTACGCGTCATGAAAACCCTGCGTGGTGGCGGTGTCGCTGGCGCTCCAGCTGATGCCACCCCACGAATTGTTCATTACTTTCACGCCATTGCTGATCAGGTCGGCATTGACCTGGCCCAGCGGAATGGCGTCGGAGGCCGTCACCGGCGCCGGCGCCGTGGATCCGTTATCGTCAGGCGCGTTGTCATCAATGATGCGGGCGGAAACGATGTCCGCTCCCGGCGCGATGCCACCGGCGAACTGCCCGAACGGCGTGCCCGCGGCGATTTCCGCGACGTATGTTCCATGACCGACAACGTCATCGACACCGAGGTTGTTAGTCGACGGATTGACGTAGGTGAGATTCTTGATGACACGTCCGGCCAGCGCAGGATGCGAGGCCATCACCCCGCTATCCACCACGCCGATGGTCACGCCAGCGCCATTGAAGCCCGCCGCATGCGCGGCATAGGTGTTAGTGAGGCTGAGCTGGGCATCAATCGGCGGCTGCGCAACGCTGGACGACGAAGGTGGCGTTGACGGCGGAGTCACCGGCGGCGCCGGGGTGGGCCGGGTGTTGCCGCCACCGCCTCCTCCGCCACATGCCGCCAGGCCCAACGCCATCCAAACCAGCACCGCCGCACGGCGGTACCGCAAACCCTGCATACCCGTACTCATGGCACCCACCCCGTTACCACGTGTTCTGGTCGACGTCCTGTGCGCGCCCCCTGCCCCCAGCAACGCGCGACAACCGACATAGTGGCACAACGAAAACGCAACTAAATGCCGCAAATATCGCAGTGCCATTGCAAAGGGGTCTGGTTTGCCCCCATCTGGGCCAGACTGCGATAATCCCTAGGTTATCTACCGGGCATCCTTGCCCTATCAAGTACTTGCGGAGATCTCCATGTCGGACGTCAGCGTTGTCATCGTGGGTGCCAAGCGCACTGCCATTGGCTCTTTCCTCGGCCAGTTCACTGGCGTACCTACGCCCACGCTGGGCGCCACGGCCATCCGTGCCGCGCTGGAGCAGTCCGGCGTTGGCGCTGCCGACGTCAGCGAAGTCATCATGGGTTGCGTCCTGCCTGCCAACCTGGGTCAGGCACCGGCGCGTCAGGCGTCGCTGGGCGCCGGCCTGCCGGCCAGCACGGGCTGCACCACCGTCAACAAGGTATGCGGTTCGGGCATGAAGTCCATCATGCTGGGCCATGACCTGATCAAGGCCGGTTCTGCCGCCATCGTGGTGGCGGGCGGCATGGAGTCGATGACCAATGCGCCGCACATGGTCAACGCGCGCACCGGTATCCGCTACGGCGACGGCACCCTGGTCGACCATATGGCATGGGACGGCCTGACCAACCCGTACGACGGCAAGGCCATGGGTGTGTTCGGCGAACTGTGCGCCGACAAGTACCACTTCACCCGCGAGGAGCAGGACACCTTCTCCACCGAATCGGTCGAGCGCGCCAAGGCCGCCCAGGCATCGGGCGCCTTCGCTGACGAAATCGTTCCGGTCACCGTAACCAGCCGCAAGGGCGAAGTGAAGGTCGATACCGACGAACAGCCGGGCCGCTCGGACATCAGCAAGATCCCGACGCTCAAGCCGGCGTTCCGCAAAGAGAATGGCACCATCACGGCAGCCAGCTCGTCCAGCATCTCCGACGGCGCGGCCGCCGTGGTGCTGATGTCGGCCGACGACGCCAAGGCTCGTGGTCTCAAGCCGCTGGCCCGTATCGTCGCCCACGCCACCCACTCGCAGGAGCCGGAGTGGTTCACCACAGCGCCGGTGGGCGCCCTGCACAAGGTGCTGGAGAAGGCTGGCTGGAAGGTCAGCGACGTCGATCTGTTCGAGGTCAATGAGGCCTTTGCCGTGGTCGCCATGGCCGCCATGCGGGAGCTGGACATTCCCCGCGACAAGATCAATGTCAACGGCGGCGCCTGTGCACTGGGCCACCCGATCGGCGCCAGCGGTGCCCGTCTGGTGGTCACCCTCGTCAACGCCCTGAAGACCCGCGGCGTTAAGCGTGGTGTGGCGTCCCTCTGCATCGGCGGCGGCGAGGCCACGGCAATTGCGGTGGAATTGCTCTGATTCACGGCAATTCACGGCACCTGGCCCCCAGGTGCCGATGAAAGCGGGGTTAACCGTTTTCACTGCTTTACATAAAGATGTGGCGCAATTTCCACGAAAGCGTTATTAATACGCCCGCCAAACGGCATTCCACGGCAAAGGAGATTCAACATGAAGTTCACGCGTACCCTTCTCGCCTCTGCGCTCGTCGCGCTGCTGGCGGCTTGCAGCAACGGCGCGCAGGATTCCGCGCAGGACGCCCAGAAGTCGGCTGACCAGCAGCAGTCTGCTGCTGAGCAGGCTCAGAAGGCTGCTGCTGCTCCGGCTGAGCAGGCCCCGGCTGCTGCCCCGGCTTCGACCGCTGCTGCTCCGGCTGAACAGCCGGCGCCGACCCCGGCTTCGACGGCCGCAGCTCCGGCTGCTGCTTCGACCGCTGCTGGTCACTAAGTACCATCGTGTACTTCAAGAAACCGGCCGCCTCTGGCGGCCGGTTTTTTTGTGCCCGAAAAAATGGAAAAGCACCGGGGATGTTGCGTTGCCGATTTAGCCGATGCGCCACCACCGGTATCATCCTTGGCTTCCTTCGAACGGCAGTGTTAGCTCATGAGTGTCATCGCCTCGCAGATCGATCCCCGCTCTCCGGAATTCCAGGCCAGCAGCGCGCAGCTGAAAGGGCTGGTGGACGACCTGCACCACGAGCTGGCCCGCAGTGCCGAAGGTGGTGGCGAAAAGGCCCGCGAGAAGCACACCGCGCGCGGCAAGCTACTGCCGCGTGAGCGCATCCGCGCCCTGCTCGATCCCGGCTCACCGTTCCTCGAGCTCTCCCCGCTCGCTGCCCATGGCATGTACGACGACGCCGCGCCAGCGGCCGGCATCATTACCGGTATCGGCCGCGTCAATGGCATCGAAGTGGTGGTGGTGGCCAACGACGCCACGGTGAAGGGCGGCACCTATTTCCCGATGACCGTGAAGAAGCATCTCCGGGCGCAGGAGGTGGCGCTGGAGAACCGCCTGCCCTGCATCTATCTGGTCGATTCCGGTGGCGCCTTTCTGCCGCTGCAGGATGAGGTGTTCCCGGACAAGGAACATTTCGGCCGAATCTTCTACAACCAGGCCCGCATGTCTGGCCTGGGGATTCCGCAGATTGCCGTGGTGATGGGCTCGTGCACCGCTGGCGGTGCCTATGTGCCGGCCATGAGCGATGAAACGATCATCGTGCGCGAACAGGGCACCATCTTTCTCGGCGGCCCGCCGCTGGTGAAGGCGGCCACCGGCGAAGTAGTCGATGCCGAAGCACTGGGTGGCGCGGACGTCCATACGTCCGTGTCCGGCGTGGCCGACCACTTCGCGGAGAACGACGCCCATGCGCTGTCGATTGCCCGCGATATCGTCGCCAGCCTCAATCGCAAGAAGCCGATGCCACTGGCATTGCGCGCGCCGGCCGAGCCGCTCTACCCCGCGGAAGAACTGTATGGCGTGATTCCGCAGGATACGCGCCGCCCGTTCGACATCCGCGAGGTGATCGCCCGCATCGTCGATGGCTCGGAGTTTCACGAGTTCAAGGCGCGCTATGGCAAGACCCTCGTGTGCGGATTCGCGCATATCCACGGCTACCCGGTAGGCATCATCGCCAACAACGGCATCCTGTTTTCCGAATCGGCACTCAAGGGTGCGCACTTCATCGAGCTGTGCAATCAGCGCAATGTGCCGCTGGTGTTCCTACAAAACATCACCGGCTTCATGGTCGGCAAGAAATACGAGAACGCCGGCATCGCGAAAGACGGCGCGAAGATGGTGACCGCGGTAGCGTGCTCGCACGTACCGAAGTTTACGGTGGTGATTGGCGGCAGCTTCGGCGCCGGCAACTATGCGATGTGCGGACGGGCTTACGGCGCACGCTTCCTGTGGATGTGGCCGAACTCGCGCATCAGCGTGATGGGCGGCGAACAGGCCTCGTCCGTGCTCGCGACGGTGCGCCGTGACGGCATCGAAGCCAGTGGCAAGAGCTGGAGTGCGGAAGACGAGGAAGCCTTCAAGGCTCCCATCCGCGAACAGTACGAGCGCCAGGGTCACCCCTATTACGCCAGCGCCCGCCTGTGGGACGACGGCATCATCGATCCGGCCGATACGCGTCGGGTGCTGGGCCTGGCGATTTCCGCATCGCTCAACGCGCCGATCGAGCCGCAGCGTTACGGCGTATTCCGCATGTAACTGCGAAAGGCCGCTCCCCACGGGCGAGCGGCCTACGATGATTCACCAAAGATGTGTCATCACCGGTATCTCACCGGCGATGCGGTGTCTCTTAGCGTGGCACGCGCAACGCGGAATCGCGCAGCGCCGCGTCATGCTCCACTTCGTCGTGGCCCGCAACATCCAGGTTGTCCGTCAGGCCATGACCGGCCGGATGGCGCATGGCCGTGGGTGGCACTGTGATCTCTGCGGCGTCACCGTCTGGCACGAAGTTGTCCGGAGAAGGCTGCTGCTGCATGAGGGACTCCTGGTAGGTCCTGGGATTGTAGCTATGTGCAGGCGATCCCCCGAAAGATCAACCACGGGAGGACGCCTTCCTGTCCGCGGCGGACGCATCGCCAAAGCTTGCGCTCCCAAACCATCCCCGCGAAAACCTGCGCCTTCCCCCAGGGACTGCACCGCCCGTTGAGGGGAGATCTCTGCATTTGCGCAATGGCTCCCTGAGCGGTACCGTTTTTGAAAGCGCTTTCTCACGTCGACGAAGGAAGGACTCCTATGGCCGTGCAGAAGTCTGTCGCATTTTCCCTATGTTGCCTCGCTGCTGGCATGGCCTTGACCTCCAGCCCAATGGCGATAGGTCAGAACGCACTCCCGACCATTCCCATCGACAACCAGCCCGTCAGCGCGGCTCCGGTGGTCCATGAGGACAACAAGTCCGAAGACAATTCGCGCGCCTTCAACACGCCCACCGATGATGGCAGGCCCGGCGAATACTACTTCGCACTGGGCGTCCAGGCGGTCAAGAAAGGCGACTACGCGCACGCGATAGCCATGTACAAGGTGGCGGCCTCCTGGGCATACAAGCCTGCCGAGTACAACCTGGGCGTGATGTATTTGAGTGGCCAGGGCACCGCCGTCGATCTGCCCACCGCCATGGCCTGGATGGCGCTCGCAGCCGAGCGCAACGACGCACAGTACGTTCGCGCAAAAAAGCTTGTTTACGCCCATCTCTCACCCGAACAGTTTGCGAAGGCAAATGAGATCTGGCGCGGACTGCTGCCCACTTACGGTGACGAAAACGCGATGCCTCGCGCCAAGGCACGCTGGCTCGAAGCCAAGGAGAACGCCACCGGCTCGCGCGTGGGATCGTCTGCGGCCCACGTGGAAGTGGGCGGCGCAGCGGGTTCGCCTAATCACATGAATTCGCCGAGCTACGATTCCCACAGCGGGTTTCATGAAACGAAAAATCCCGCTGAGCTGGCGGGTGTTCACCAGGCTGATGGCGCCATTGCCTATCAACAACTCCGGGCCACGGATAATCCTTACGACCCCAAATTCACCACCGTGTCTGGCCAGGTAGCGGTAGGTGCACTTACCCCCGTCGACAAGAAAACCGGGGAAGCCACCAAGAATGACAGTGGGAACCCACCCGACGCAGCCGACCAGGGCCATCCGTAACCGCCCGTTTCCATCGGTTACGTTCGGACGTCCAGTCGCGATTGCTCCCTGCCAGCGTTGGGAGTAGCGTCAACGTGCTGCGTTCCCCGTGTAGAAGACCGGAGGTATCGCTATGAGCTTGCAAAGTCTCTCGGCGTTGCGCGCACTCTGCATCGTCGCCTTGCTGGGGTTCCCAGTCGCCGCGGCTTGTGCGGACACCTCATCGGCACTGCCCACGATCCCGGTGGACACCCAGGCTCCGCCTCCGCAAGTGGTGAGCTTTCACGCTACGTCGGACGTGCCCAGCAGCCGCACGGATCCATTCAATACGCCTGCGGACGACGGCCGCCCGGGAGAGTATTTCTTCTATCTGGGCGCCCTCGCCAACCAGAATCACGACTACGCACACGCTATCGCCATGTACAAAGTCTCGGCGTCGTGGGCGTACAAGCCGGCCCAGTACAACCTGGGCGTGCTCTATCTCAATGGGCGGGGTTCCCCGGTAGATCTGCCGCGCGCCATGGCGTGGTTCGCACTCGCCGCCGAGCGCAACGAGCCGCAGTACGTGTACGCCAAGCAGCTGCTATACGCGCACCTGACGCCACAACAGTTCGAAGACGCCAACGTTATCTGGCGTGAGTTGCTGCCCACTTACAGCGATGCGGCCGCCATGCCCCGAGCCAAGGCCCGCTGGCGCGAAGTGCTTTATTCCGCGACCGGATCTCGTGTGGGCTCGGCGGCGCCCCATCTGGTGATTGGCGGCACGGTGGGCCTGAATGATCATCAGGCACCGCCAAGTTACGATGTCGGCAACGGCGGCATCATCGCCACCACACCCGGCGAAGTTACCGGCGTCCATCAAACGGACGGTGTGCTCGCCTATCAGCAGTTGCGCTCAAGCAGCGACCCTTACGACCCCAAGTTCGAGAGCTATCTGCTGTCCGGCACGGTGACGGTGGGCATCCTTACGCCGGTCAATCCGGATGATCCGGCCCTCCGCAAGTTCCATCCGCCGATGGATACAAATCCGCCCGATCACCCGTAGGGCATGGTGCCGGCGCGTTCGGCGTCACTTTGCGCGGGGGCGGAATTCCAGCGGATGCACGTCGTGCGCCGCGGCGGGCGGCTTGGGCCCGCAGGCGCCGCAGGTGCTGCAACCGTCACTACAATTGCCGGTGGCCTGCCTGGGTTGCAGGCGGCGGCCCAGCGCACGCTGCCAGGCCGGGTGACCGGGCTGATCGAAATGCAGCGCGGCGGCGGCTAGCCATCGATTGGTGAGCTGCGGAGCGAGCTTCCGGAAAGTGATCAACGCACTGATCAGCACGATCACGCCGATGATCACGTACTGCAGCAGCAAACCATCACTCATGTCAGCCAGCTCGCGATCTGATACGTGAGGAACGAGGCCACATACGCCACCACAAACATGTAGCCGAACGAGATGCCCACGTTGCGCCAGGAATTGGTTTCGCGGCGAATTACCGCCAGCGTCGACATGCACTGCGGCGCAAACGCAAACCACACCAGCAGCGACAACGCACTGGCCAGCGAGAAGTTGGCCGCCAGCGCCTGGGCCAGACCTGCGCCGTCAGCGCCGTCGCCACCCACGGCATACACCGTCGCCAGCGCCGCCACTGCCGTTTCGCGAGCAGCAAAGGCGGGGATCAGCGACACGCTCATCTGCCAGTTGAAGCCCAGCGGCGCGAAGATCACCTGCAGACCACGGCCGATATAACCAGCGAAGCTGTAATCGATGGCCGGCCCGGTGGCCCCTGCCGGCGCCGCCGGGAAGGTGGAGAGAAACCACATCAGCACGGTCAACCCGAGAATCACACCGGTGAGGCGCTTGAGGAAGATCATGCCGCGCTCCCACAAGCCGATCGCCACGTCGCGCACCTTGGGCAGGCGATAGGACGGCAGCTCCATCAGCAACGCATGTTCACTGCGGTCGCGGCGCATCTTTTTGATCACCCAGCCCACCGCCATCGCGCCGATGACACCAGCGGCGTACAGCGCAAACAGCACCAGCCCCTGCATGTTGAAGATGCCAAGCACCCGGCGCGTGGGAATGAATGCGCCGATCAGCAGCGCATACACCGGCAGGCGCGCCGAACACGTCATCAGCGGCGCCACCAGGATGGTGGCCAGGCGGTCACGCGGATCGGTAATGCTGCGCGTACCCATGATGCCGGGAATGGCGCACGCGAAACTCGAAAGCAACGGAATGAACGAGCGCCCGGTGAGACCCACCGACACCATCAGGCGATCCAGCAGGAACGCCGCGCGTGGCAGGTAGCCCGATTCTTCGAGCACCAGAATGAAGAAGAACAGCACCAGAATCACCGGCAGAAAACCGATTACCGTGCCAATGCCGCCAAACACACCGTCGACCAGCAGACTCTGCAGCGGCCCGGCGGGCATCCACGCCGTCGCGTGTTCACCCAGCCAGCCGAAGCCCGCGCCGATCAGGTCGCTCATCGGCTTACCGGCGGCGTACACCGCCTGGAAGATCAGAAACATCACGACAGCCAGAATCGCCAACCCGAAGACCGGGTGCAGCGCCCAGCGATCCAGCGCATCGTCGAGCTCGGCGGTGGCACGCGGCATGGTCACGGTGGCGGCCAGCAGTTCGCGCACCTGCGCGTGCAGATCGGCGCGGCTGGCCGGATCGTCCGGCAGGGCCGGTGGCGCTTCGGGAATCTCGCCGTCCACCCGATCGATCAGTGCCTTCACACCGTCGCGCTTCACGGCCACGGTTTCCACCACCGGCATGCCGAGGCGGCGCGACAGTTCAGCCACGTCAATGACGATGCCACGGCGGCGCGCGGCGTCCATCATGTTCAGGGCCAGCACCACGGGGCGGCCCAGGCGCTTCACTTCCAGCACGAAACGCAGATGCAGGCGCAGGTTGGTGGCATCGGCCACGCACACCACCAGATCCGGTGCCGCTTCGCCCGGGTAGTTGCCCTCCAGCACGTCGCGGGTGATCTGCTCGTCGGGGCTGGTAGCGTCGAAACTGTAGGTGCCCGGCAGATCCAGCACCTGCAGCACGCGCCCGGACGGCGCGCTGAAGCGACCTTCCTTGCGCTCGACCGTGACGCCGGCGTAATTGGCCACCTTCTGGCGGCCGCCGGTGAGTTGGTTGAACAGCGCCGTCTTGCCGCAATTGGGATTGCCGACCAGGGCAATGCGCACGGTGCCGGTGCTCATGCCGTCATCTCCGGTCGCACCATCACCCGCGCCGCTTCATTGCGCCGAAGCGCGAAGCGGGTCGAACCGATCTGGATCAGCAGGGGATCGGCGCCCAACGGGCCCAACGCCACCACGCGAACCGGCTCACCTGCCACAAACCCAAGGTCGCGCAGTCGCTGCGCGATGGGGTCGGAAGCATGAGCATCGTCCACTCGGTCCACCACGGCAGTAGCCCCTTTCGGCAGGTCGGACAGGCGCACTGGTCACCAAAACCAAATAAGAATGGTTCGCATTGTATAGGAGTTGCCCGGGAACTGCAGCGCGGCCCAATGCCGCTCGGCGTTGCCCATCGCCCCGCAAGAACATGCCACCTGAACCGTCTCGCACCCGCCCGGGTTGGAAGTGGCGAAACGCGCCCCGATAGCAAACCTCGTGGATGTGGCTGCCGGGAGGGCGGTGCAGCATCCGGGCACACACCTTCGTGAGGTCGACATGGCTTTGTTTTCCCGACACGCCTCAGGGCTCCGGCTTGAACGGATGCAGGCGTCTGCGCAGTACCGCGGCGATAGCTTTGTGAACACCTACCCTTCCAGCGCCCCACGCGTGGAAGATCAGCGGCCATCCATGGCCGATTTCATCTTTGGCGGCGAAGGACGCACGCCGTTGCGCCCCTTGCCCTCGCTCGACCCGCGCCCCGCCTGGACCCGTCCGGTGGAAACCGGCCTTCGCGCCACCTGGCTGGGTCATTCGACGGTGTTGCTCGAAATCGACGGCGTGCGCGTGCTGACCGACCCCGTATGGGGTCCGCGCGCCTCACCGTTTTCCTTTCTCGGCCCCAAACGCTTTCAGCCGGTACCGGTGGATATCGCCGCCCTGCCACCGCTCGATGCCGTGCTGATTTCACACGACCATTACGACCACCTCGACTACCCGACCATCCGGGCGCTGGCGAAGCTGGATGTGCCGTTCATCACCTCGCTGGGCGTGGGCGTTCATCTGGAAGCGTGGGGCGTACCGGCGGATCGCATCACCGAACTGGACTGGTGGGAAAGCGTGACTCTGCCGCGCGGCCTGACCATGACGGCAGCACCCTCGCATCATTTCTCCGGCCGCAGCCTGCACGATCGCAACGCAACGCTGTGGTCCTCCTTCGTCTTGCGCGGCGAGCGCAGCGCCGTGTTCTTCAGCGGCGACACCGGCCTCTCGCCGCATTTTGCGGAGATCGGCCAGCGCCTCGGGCCGTTCGATCTGGTGATGATCGAAGTCGGCGCGTTTCATCCCTCCTGGGGCAGCGTGCACCTGGGGCCGGACAACGCTCTGACCGCATGGCGTCAGCTGGGCAGCGGACGCTTGTTGCCGGTGCACTGGGGCACCTTCAACCTTGCCATGCATCCGTGGGCGGAACCGGCGGAGGTACTGCTCGCAAAAGCACCCGAAGGCCTGCTGATGCCACGCCTGGGCGAACCGGTGGAACCGGCGCGCATCGACGTGGTGCAACCATGGTGGCGCGATGTGGCGCCCGGTCATTGGCAGGGTTCGGCGCTCGAAGCGGCGGAGTTTCTGGTGTTGCCGGCGAAGGATTAGAGTGCTTCCGCTTTAAGATGTCGCCCCTCGACAGGAGCACTCCATGACCAGCAGCATCCAGATCACCGATCACGCCGGCGTCCGTCGCATCGCACTGAATCGCCCGCAGGTGCACAACGCCTTCGATGATGAACTGATCGCGGAGCTGACCGCCGCACTGGAACAGGCCGGCGCCGAGGCCAGCGTTCGCGCCGTGGTACTCACTGGCGAAGGCGCCAGCTTTTCCGCCGGCGCCGATCTCAACTGGATGCGTGGCATGGCCAGCGCCAGCGAAGCGGCGAACCGCGACGATTCCTTGCGGCTTGCCAAGCTCATGCGCACGCTGCAATACCTGCCCAAGCCCACCGTTGCGCGCGTCAATGGCGCGGCCTATGGCGGCGGCGTCGGTCTGGTCGCGTGCTGCGATATCGCCATCGGCGTGGACAGCGCACGCTTTGGACTTACCGAAGTGAAACTGGGCCTGGTCCCGGCGGTGATCTCGCCGTATGTCATCAACGCCATCGGGCTGCGCCATGCACGGCGCCTGTTCGTTACCGGCGAACTGTTCGATGCAACGACCGCGTTGCAGATCGGCCTGTTGCACCAGTGCGTCGCTGCCGATCAGCTGGATGACGCCGTCCAGGCGTCGCTGCATCTGTTGTCGAAAGCAGGCCCGCTCGCACAGACGGAGGCCAAGCAGCTGGCGTTGCGCATGGCCGGCGCGGACGAAGCCGGGGCCGAACGCATCGATCGCGAAAACGCCGCCCTGATCGCGCGTCTGCGCGTATCGCCCGAAGGTCAGGAAGGCCTCGGCGCTTTTCTCGGCAAACGCACACCCGCATGGTGCACGACAGCCTGACATTCGCCATTGCATACTCGGCGCCGCACTGCTCCATTCAGGGAATGACGCCATGCTCGATCATGTTGGGTTGCAAGTTTCCGGCTACGAACGCAGCCGCGAGTTTTATCGCAAAGTGCTGGCGCCGCTTGGCGGCGCCCTGCTGATGGAAGTCACCGCCGAACAGACCGGCGACGGCGCACACGCCGGCTTCGGCACCCACGGCGTGCCGACCTTCTGGATCGGCACGTCGCAGCACGGTCACGGCAATGGCACCGTGCATGTGGCCTTTACCGCCAGCAACCGCGCCACGGTGGATGCGTTCTATCGCGCTGCGCTCGATGCAGGCGCCAGGGACCATGGCGCACCGGGGCTTCGCCCGCATTACCACGAGCACTACTACGGTGCCTTCGTGCTTGACCCCGATGGGCACAATATCGAAGCGGTGTGTCACCAGCCGGAGTGACAACGCGGTAACAGCCATCCCAGGTCTTTCAGCACCCGCAGAGTCTCAGGCACCGAAGGTTGCTGCAGACCTCGTCCAAGGAAGCCACGCCATGACCCATCCGATCATCAACATCGCCGACGTCGAAGTGCAGCCCTACCCGCCGGGCATGGGGCCCACCGGGGATACCGCCAGCCGCTTTGAAGCGCGCATGGGGCGTTTCTCCGCACAGATCGGTGCAAAGAAGCTCGGCTACAACATCACGGCCGTGCCGCCGGGCAAACGCGCCTTTCCCCTCCACTGCCATCGCATCAACGAGGAAATGTTTTTCATCCTCGAAGGCAATGGCGAAGTGCGTATGGGCGACCAGTGCTATCCGATTCGCGCAGGCGACGTGATTGCCTGCCCGCCCGGCGGTCCGGAGAAGGCGCACCAGATCATCAATACCGGCACCACGGAGATGCGCTACCTCGCCGTGAGCACCAAGGAGTCGCCGGAGGTTTGCGAATACCCGGACAGCGGCAAGGTCGGCATCATGGCCGAGTATCCGCCTGCGCCCGATGGCACGCCGCGCGGCTTCCGTCTGGTCACGCGCGCGGATATGCAGGTCGGTTACTGGGATGAGGAATAAGCCTCGCTAATACAGCGGCGCAACCCCCAAATGCTGCGCCGCGCATCGGCTGCGGCGCAGCAATCTGCTACGTTTGGCAACTTCGCATCATCCCCGGAAGCCGCATGTTCGAGCGCGTACTCATTGCCAACCGTGGCGAGATCGCCTGCCGCGTCATTCGTACCTGCCGCCGGCTCGGCATCCACACCATCGCCGTGTATTCGGAAGCTGACGCCAACGCCCAGCATGTGCGGCTGGCGGATGAGGCATGGCCCATTGGCGGCCCCCGCCCCACCGAATCGTACTTGCGCGGCGACGCGATTCTGGACGTGGCGCGCAAGAGCGGTGCGCAGGCGATCCATCCGGGTTACGGATTCCTTTCCGAGAACACCGCGTTCGCGCGTGCGTGCACCGATGCGGGTATCGCCTTCATCGGCCCGCGCCCGGAAAGTATCGACGCCATGGGTTCCAAGGCTGCCGCCAAGGCGCTGATGGAGCAGCACGAGGTACCGCTGGTGCCGGGCTATCACGGCGCGGACCAGTCGTCCGAGGTGCTGGCCGAGCAGGCACGCCGCACCGGCTTCCCGCTGATGATCAAGGCAGCGGCAGGTGGTGGTGGCAAGGGCATGCGCATCGTGCGCAACGAGGGCGAATTTGCCGATGCGCTGGCCTCGGCGCAGCGCGAAGCCGCCAGCGCGTTTGGCGACACGCGCGTGATCCTCGAACGTTACGTGGAGCATCCGCGCCACATTGAGTTCCAGGTGTTCGGCGACACCCACGGCAACGTCATCCACCTCAACGAACGCGAATGCTCCGCACAGCGCCGCTACCAGAAGGTACTGGAAGAAACGCCCTCGCCTTTCCTAGACGAAGCGCGTCGCGCCGCGATGGGCGCCGCCGCTGTAGCAGCCGCCAAGGCCGTGAGCTACGTGGGTGCGGGCACCGTTGAGTTCATCGTGGGCCAGAGCGGCGAGTTCTTCTTCATGGAGATGAACACGCGCCTGCAGGTTGAACACCCGGTCACCGAAGAAACACTCGGACTCGATCTGGTCGAATGGCAGCTGCGCATCGCTTACGGTGAACCGTTGCCGCTGGCGCAAGAGCAAATCCACGCGCGTGGCCACGCCATCGAAGTGCGCCTGTATGCGGAAGATCCGGACCAGAACTTCCTGCCCGGCTCCGGCAAGCTGCTCAAGCTGCGCCTGCCGGCACCGTCGCGTCACGTGCGCATCGACGGCGGCGTGATTGAAGGCGACACCGTCACGATCTTCTACGACCCGATGATCGCCAAGCTGATCGTGTGGGATCAGGATCGCCCGCAAGCACTGCAGCGATTGCGCGATGCACTGATGGCCAGCGAGATCGTCGGCCCCAAATCCAATATCGCGTTTCTCGAGCGGCTGGCGCGTCATCCCGTGGTGACCGAATGCCGTATCGACACCGGCTATCTCGACCGCCATCTCAACGAATTCCTCGCGGGCGATGCGCAGCCTGACGACCGCGTGCTATTTGCCGCCACCGCCGCCGCGTTGTTGCACGATGAAGCCGCCGTGGCGAATAAGGCGCACGACCACGCCGATCCGTTCTCGCCTTGGTCGCGTGCCGACGCATGGCGCGTAGGCCACGCCGGCAAGCGCATCATTGCCCTGTCGCTGCACGGGCAACGCTACGAAATCGACGCCTACGGCCATGATGGCGATTACCGCCTGCAGCATGGCGAGGCAACGGCCGATGTGCGTGGCGCGCGCCACGACGGCTTGGCGCTGAGCGCCCGCATTGATAACGAAGCATTGCGCCTGCCGGCGCGCGTCGATGGGTCGCGTGTCACCGTGCACGACGCCGCTGGCCACCGCCATACCTTTGAACGGGCCGCTGCATTTGCCTGGCAATCGAAGGAAGGTGGCGGCGGCAACCAGATCGTGGCGCCCATGCCTGGCCGCATCGTGCTGGTCAAGGCGAATGCCGGCGATGCCGTGGAAGAAGGCCAGGAGCTGCTGGTGATGGAAGCCATGAAAATGGAGCTGGCTTTGAAGGCGCCGCGCGCCGGCACCATCGCCAGCGTCAGCGCCGCACAAGGTGATTTCGTCGAGGCGGACGCCGTGCTTGTGCGCTTTGCGGATTGAATTTGTCGAGCTGAGAGGCTGCCAAATCAAGCCGCAAAGCAAAGTCACCGGATGAACTCGCTACGATTGCCGCTTTGGGGCCGCCCTACGGGCGCTTTGCGCTTGTCACTCCGTCGCAAGGGTGACGATCCAAGCCCTCGTAGCGGCCCGACCTCCGCCCCGAACCACATGAACGCGCTATGCTCAACGCTATGAACGCCAGCAACCATGTCCGCATCGTAGAAGTCGGCGCCCGCGACGGCCTGCAGAATGAAAAGACCCTGCTTCCGACGGACGTGAAGATCGCGTTGATCGATCGTCTCTCCAGCACTGGCCTGCAGACCGTCGAAGCCACCAGCTTCGTCAGCCCCAAGTGGGTGCCGCAGATGGCTGACGCCGCCGAGGTCTACCAGGGCATTCGCAAGGTACCCGGCGTGAGTTATCCGGTGTTGGTACCCAACGAGCAAGGCTACGAACGCGCGCGCGCGGTGGGTGTGAGCGAAATTGCCGTCTTCACCGCCGCTTCCGAAGCGTTCAACCGCAAGAACATCAATGCCTCGATCGACGAGTCGATCGAACGCTTCATGCCCGTCATGGCACGCGCCAACGCCGATGGCGTGAAAGTGCGCGGCTATGTCTCCACCGTACTCGGCTGCCCGTATCAGGGCGAGGTGGCGGTGAGTGATGTGGTGCGTGTCGCACGTCGTCTGCACGAACTTGGCTGCTACGAGATTTCGCTGGGCGACACCATCGGTGTCGGCACCCCGGCGAAAGCGCGCGCGATGTTGCACGCGGTGGCACAGGAAGTGCCCATGGCCGCGCTGGCTGTGCATTTCCACGACACCTACGGCCAGGCATTGGCCAACATCCTCGCCTGCCTTGAAGAAGGCGTGCGCGTGGTGGACAGCGCCGTCTCCGGTACCGGCGGATGCCCCTATGCGAAGGGCGCCACCGGCAACGTCGCCAGTGAAGATGTGGTGTACATGCTGCATGGCATGGGCATGCACACGGGCATCGATCTGGACATTCTCATCGCCACCGGCGCGTGGCTTGCGGCGCAGCTGCACAAGGAAACGGCCAGCCGTGTGACCAAGGCGCGTACGGCAACGGCGTAGCGCGGCGCGTCTGCGCTGATGAGACGGGTGAGGCGCATGCTGGCGCCTTTCTCCTGGATACGTTGCGACGTCATGCGGCCCCTCATACGCCATCATGGATGAGGACTTCACCGAACCGCGGTTCGCCGCCCGTGGCAGCGCCTACGTCTATGTGCTGCCCTGCCGAGACGAGGATCTGCTGAAGATCGGCTTTTCGCGCGAGCCGCTACAGCGCTTCCGCACCTTGCATCGGCGCTTCTTCGAGTTCTTCGATCTGGACCGCGGTTTGCTGATCGAGGTTGATCGCGTCTCACAGGCGCGTCGCGTCGAACGCCTGTTTCTCACCACCTGGGCCGAACACAGCGCGCCCGCGCCCCTTGCGGTGCCCATGGCAGCGGCGGGACACACCGAGTGGTATCGCGGCATTGCTGGCGAAGTGACGCCCCTGGCTCATCAACTCGCCCAGCGCGAGGGCCTGACACTGCACGAGCCGCTGCGGCCCTGGCTTGCGGCGCAGCTGATGCAGCGTGCCGACGCTCTGTATGACTGGAGCGAACGGATGCTTGGCCAGGCCCAGGCGGAGCGCTTGTATCTCGGCCAATCGGGTCCCACCGAACAAGCCCTGCTGGACACGCTGAACCTGTGCGACTGCCTGGCCCTTCCGCTCGCGCGGTTGCTGCCCGCCTCCGTGCAGGCGTGGTACCGCTACGGCCCGCATCGCTCGCTCTACCCGGTTTGATCGCGCCCCGGCCACTTTTCATCCCTGCCAGGGGGCCTTTCGTCGCCGTTATCCCCAATCTGTCGAAAAACAGCGGCCAGCGGCGCCAACGCTGGGTATGCTCCGATCCGTCCTCTTCAGCCACCGGCGTTCCGACGTGATCAAGAGCCTGCTCTTTGTTTTCCGACTGGTCGTGGCATGGTTTCTCGCCTTGCTGTTCGCGGCCTTGCTGATCACCAACAGCGCGCCCTTCCGTCATCACGACACGGGTGGCATGGCGGTGTTGCTGGTGGCGCTCACCCTGCTACTGGTGATCACCAGCGCGGTCTCTCATATGCGCCGCGTCAGGCTCATCGCCGAGCATATGGATACCGACACACTGGGCAACCGTCAGCGCCGGCGCGTGGAAGTGCCTTTCGAGGCCGACGAAACCTTCGACCTGCTCGACGCGGCCATCCGCGAGCTGCCGCGCACCGAAGATATCGAAAGCGCCCGCGACAGTCTGCAGATCCGCGCCAAGGTGGAACGCCCCCTACCCTACGGCCGCAGCCCGCTCGGGCGGCTGGACCCATCCACCTGGTTTGGCCATCTGCGCAACCAGATCTACGCCACCGTGACGCCGGGCGACGGCGCCAGCAGTGTCACGCTGATCTGCGAACCGGAAGCCGCCGCCTGGAGCGACTGGTTCCGCGTGGATGAAGGCACCAACCTGGAGAACGCCGAAGCCATTACGCGTGCCATCTCGCGGCGCATTGCCGAAAAGCGCCGCGACGAAGCCTCGCGCGCCAAACAGTCCGAGAGCGAGAAAGAACGCACGGTGGCGCGGCTGAATCTGTTGCATGCACAGGTCGAGCCGCACTTTCTCTACAACACGCTGGCCAGCGCGCAATACCTCGCACGCACCGATCCGCCGCGGGCAGATCAGATGCTGGGGCATCTTATCCACTACCTGCGCCACTCCCTGCCTTTGACCGAAGACGCGCTGTCGACGCTGGGCGACGAACTGGAACGCACCCGCGCCTATCTGGAGATCATGAAGCTGCGCATGGGCCAGCGGCTTGCGTTGCAAATCGATGTGCCGGACGACCTACGCCCCATCTCGCTGCCACCGATGATGCTGCAGACCCTGGTCGAAAACGCCATCAAACACGGGTTGGAACCCAAGCCCGGCGGCGGCACGGTATGGATACTGGCCCGCCGCGACGATGGTGCAGTCGCCGTCACGGTGGCCGATGATGGGGTGGGCTTCAGCACCGCCACCGCGGGCACCGGTATCGGCCTGAAGAACGTGCGTGAACGGCTGCGGCTCATCTACGGCACCGATGCGTCGCTCTCGGTGGTGAGCAATGCCCCCGAAGGCGTGGCCAGCACCATCACCGTTCCGGCGCGTGTCGCCGACAACGGCCGCACGGAGGCATCGCCGTGACCACTGCCATCCTTGCCGAAGACGAAGCGCTGCTGCGTACCGCCCTGCGTGAGCTGCTTGCGCAGGCGTGGCCTGAGCTGGAGATCCTGGCCGAATGCGAAGACGGCGCCAGCGCACTGGAAGCCATTGACATGCACCAGCCGGACATCGCGTTTCTTGATATCCGCATGCCTGGCCTCAGCGGCCTGGAAGTCGCAGCGGCCACGACCGAAGCCAGCCCCAACACACAAGTCGTTTTCACCACGGCCTACGACCAGTACGCGGTGGACGCTTTCGAGCGTGGCGCCGTGGACTACCTGCTCAAGCCCATCGCCCGCTCGCGCCTTGACGCCACGGTGCAACGGCTGAAGGCACGCGGCAGTCATCCAACGGACGCAGCCACCTTGACCGCGCTCTTGCGGCAACTGTCAGGTCAAGGTGCGCCGGGTGTGCAACCGCTCACCTGGATCACCGCCAGCAACGGCCGCGAGACGCGACTGATCATGGTGGACGACGTGGCCTATTTTCGCGCCGACAACAAGTACACCGTCGCCATGACCGCCGATGGCGAAGCACTGCTTCGCACCCCCATCCGCGAGCTGGCCGGCCTGCTCGACCCTGCGACATTCAAGCAAATCCATCGATCCACCATCGTCAATCTCAAAGCTGTGGCATCCATCGTTCGCGACGACACCGGCAAGGGCACGCTGCGCCTGAAGCAGCGCCCGGAAACGCTGGTGGTGAGCCAGCCCTTCATGGCTCTGTTCCGAAACATGTAAGCCCTACGCACTTTACAAGAGGTCATCATGGACACGTTGATCCTGCTTTTCTACATGCTATTGGCCCTCACTGGATATGAGCGCGGGCACACCGTCGTGACGCATGCTGTCGTCAACGGCGAAAACGTGATCGACAGCCAGGTCCAGATCGATGGGCCTATGGCCACCTTCCGCTGCCTGCGCAGCAAGAGCGGTGTGTGTCACTACACCGTGCTACCCAGGCGCTGCGCCGCCAGTGGCGGCGACTGCAAACCGCCACTCAGCAGCTTCAGCATGCGAGAGGGCAAATCGCTGTTGGTCACCGACCTGCCAACCGACTTCGCCAGCTGCGTGACGGCCAGCCCGGCGGCCGCCGGTGAATGCGCGCAGCAGATCGCCAGTGCTTCGCCATAGGAAAAAGTGAGCTTCCCCTCCCAGGGGCGTACGTCGCTAGAATCGGACGTCTGAAGGGTGGGAGGCGCCGATGCGGTGGAATCGTTGGAAGGTTGGTATGGGTGTACTGGCAGCCCTGCTGCTGACTGGCACCTCGGCGGCGATGGCCTCCGCTACGCGCGGCGACATCCTGTTGGTTCCCGAACGCATATGGACGGCTGAAGGCGACGCAGCCCATACCGGCTGGGCCGTGCTGATCCACGATGGCGCCATCGCTGCGGCGGGCCCGCTGAACACCCTCCACGCGCCTGCCGGGGTGCAGCGGATCGATCTCCCGGGCACGACGCTGACGCCGGGTCTGATCGACCTGCACTCCCACGTCTTCCTGCACCCTTACAACGAAACGTTGTGGAACGATCAGGTGCTGAAGGAGCCGCAGGACTACCGAACGCTCGAGGCCGCCGCGCACGCGCGTGCCACCCTGCTGGCCGGTTTCACCACGCTGCGCGATCTCGGTACCGAGGGCGCAGGCTACGCCGATGTCTCGATCAAACGCGCCATTGACGAAGGCATGATCCCTGGGCCGCGCATGTTCATAGCGACACGCGCCATCGTGGCGACTGCCAGCTATGGTCCGGGTCCGCGCGGCTTTCGTTCTGACATGGAACTACCTGGCGGCGCGCAGGAAGTCAGCGGCGTCGATGCAGCCATCCGCGCGACGCGCGAGCAAGCCGGACACGGTGCGGATTGGATCAAGCTCTACGCCGACTATCGCGTTGGCGCCGACGGCAGCACGCAACCCACGCTGTCGCTGGCGGAGATGAAGGCCATCGTCGATACCGCCCATCTTTCGGGCCGCCCGGTAGCAGCACACGCGGCCAGTGACGCTGGCGTGCGTCTCGCTGTGGAGGCCGGCGTGGACAGCATTGAACACGGTTATGGCGCCAGCGAAGCCACGTTCAAGATGCTCAAGCAGCGCGGCGTGGCCTATGAGCCGACGCTTACCGCGGTCGAATCGACCGCGCAGTACTTCGACCATTACGTGCCGGGGCAAAGCGAACCGACGCCGCGCATGCGCGATGCGGAACGCGCGTTCCGCACGGCGCTCAAGCTTGGCGTGATGATTGGAAACGGTAGCGACGTAGGCGTATTCACCCACGGCGACAACTGGCGCGAGCCGGCCAACATGGTGCGCGATGGCATGACGCCAACGCAGGCGCTGCATGCCGCCACCGATGTGGCCGCACGCATCCTGCGCCAACAGCAAACCTTTGGGCGCATCACGCCCGGGCTACGCGCCGACCTCGCCGCGTTCAATGGCGATCCCAGCACACACATCGACGATCTCCAGCATGCCGTCTTCGTGATGAAGGACGGCGTTATCTACCGCACGCCGCAAACGACGCCATGACCGACTTTCATATCAGGCCCATCGAAGCACGCGACAATGCCGCCGTCGCCAACATCATCCGCTCGGTGATGCCCGAGTTCGGCGCGGACGGCCCCGGCTTCGCCATCCACGATGCCGAGGTGGACACAATGTATGAGGCCTACGCGCGTCCGCGCAGCGCCTATTTCGTCGTCGAGCGTGATGGCGTGGTGCTGGGCGGTGGCGGCATCGCTCCACTGGAAGGCGGCGATGCCCATGTCTGCGAACTGCGGAAAATGTACTTTCTGCCGGCCGCCCGCGGCATCGGCGCCGGCAGCGCGATGATGCAACGCTGCCTCGACGCAGCCCGCGCGCAAGGTTTTCGCCGCTGCTACCTTGAAACACTGACTGGCATGGACGCCGCCCAAGCGCTCTATCGCCGCCACGGCTTCACGACGCTGGCATGCCCCATGGGCGGCACGGGCCATTTCAGTTGCGATCAGTACTTTATTCGCGAACTGTAGGAGTGCCGCCATGACCTCTCACGACCCGCGCATCGACGCCTATATCGCCAAGGCCGCACCGTTCGCCCAACCCATCCTGCAGCATCTGCGCGAGGTGGTGCATACGGCTTGCCCCGAGGTGGAGGAAGGCGTGAAGTGGAGCATGCCGTTCTTCAGTTACCAGGGGGCGCCGCTGTGCAATATGGCGGCCTTCAGGCAACACTGCGCGTTCGGCTTCTGGCTGCACAAAGACGTGTTCGGAGACAGCGCAGAAGAAGGCATGGGCCAGTTCGGCAAACTCACCTCACTGAAAGATCTCCCACCGAAGAAGACGCTGACGGCGCTGATCCGCAAGGCCATGGCGCTCAACGAAGCCGGCGTGAAAGTGAAGCGTCCCAAAGCCGCCAAACCTGCGCCCGTAACACCTGACGACCTTACCGCCATGCTCGCCATGAAGAAGCACACCGCTGCGCGCAAGACTTATGAGAGCTTTCCACCCGGCGCGCAACGCGAATACGTGGAATGGATTACTGAAGCCAAGACAGACGCCACACGCCAGAAGCGCCTAGCCACCACACTTGAATGGCTGGCCGAAGGCAAGCGTCGCAACTGGAAGTACGAAGCATGCTGAAAGCCCCTGTATTGAAATTCGAGATCGACGATCCGGCATCGCCTGACGTCACCCCGTTGATCCAGCAATTGGACGGCTATCTGGCGGAGCTGTACCCCACCGGCAACATCCAGCCCGTGCCGTTGGAGGAACTCAAACAGCCCAATGTGACCTTTCTCACGGCACGCGTCGACGGCATGCCGGTGGCCTGTGGCGCCTGTGTGAGTCACGACGATTACGTCGAGGTAAAGCGCATGTACGTGCTACCGGCCTGCCGGGGACTGGGGCTGGGCAAGCAATTGCTTGAAGCGCTGGAGAACGTGGTGCGCCGTCGCGGCGATAAGGTGATCCGGCTGGAAACGGGTACGGCACAGACCGAGGCGCTGGAGCTGTATGAGCGCGCAGGCTATCGCCGCTGCCCGCCGTTCGGCGAACATCACGCCAACTCCCGCAGCATCTGCATGGAAAAAGTGCTCGCATGATCCGCATCGCCCGCGCCGACGACGCCGCCGCCATCCATGACATCTACACACCCTCGGTGCTGCACGGGGTGGAAACCTTTGAAACCGAGCTGCCCGGTGTCGATACCATGCGCCAGCGCATCGAGGGGCGGCTACAGCACTACCCGTGGCTGGTCTGGGAAGATGCCGGGCGCGTGCTGGCCTACGCTTACGCCAGCCGCTTTCGTGAGCGGGCTGCGTACGACTGGATTGCCGAGACGTCGATCTACGTCCATGTCGACGCGCGCCGGCGCGGTATCGCTCGCCGCCTGTACGACACGCTGCTCGATGCGATGCGCCTGCAGGGCATCAACCAGGCCGTCGGCGTGATCACGCTGCCTGGCCTCGGCAGTGTGGCGATGCACGAAGCCATGGGTTTCACCCCGGCCGGCGTGTGGCGTAGCTCGGGTTACAAGCTCGATGCCTGGTGGGACGTGGGCGTATGGCAGCTGGAACTGCAGGCGCCGGAGAACCCGCCCCGGCCAGTGGTGCCATTCGCCGGGCTGCGTGAGACGGCAGCGTGGACCGCGTTGCTGCAGCGCGCAAACGCCTGACGGACCACCATCTGCGGGAGCGCCCGCACACATCGCACGGCTAAAGGGCAAGCCCGCGCGGCCTCACCCCCTCCTCGGCTACCATTCGGGTTTTGGCTTTTCCGAGGAATCCCCATGCAGCTCAATCAGGTCAAGGCGATCATCACCGGCGGCGCCTCCGGTCTCGGCCACGCTGTCGCGCAGTATCTGGTCGCCAACGGCGGCAAGGTCGCCCTGTTCGACGTCAACGAAGAGAAGGGCCAGGAAGCCGCCAAGGCGCTGGGTGGCCACTTCTTCCGTACCGATGTCACCTCTGAGGAAGGCGTAACGGCCAATGTTGCCGCCGCTCGCGACGCCATGGGTGGCCTCAATGTGTTGGTGAACTGCGCCGGCATCCTTGGCGCGGGCCGCATGCTGGGCAAGGATGGCCCGATGCCGCTCAACACCTTCGCCACCACCGTGATGGTGAACCTGGTGGGCAGCTTTAACGTGGCCAAGGCCGGCGCCAACCTTATGCAGGCCAATGAAGCCGGCGAAGATGGCGAGCGCGGCGTGATCATCAATACCGCGTCGGTTGCTGCTTTCGAAGGCCAGATTGGCCAGGCGGCGTATTCCGCCTCCAAGGGCGGCGTGGTCGGCATGACGCTGCCGATGGCGCGCGAGCTTTCGCGCTTCGGCATCCGCGTGGCAACCATCGCACCGGGCATCTTCTGGACCCCGATGGTGGACGGCATGCCGCCGCAGGTGCAGGAGTCGCTGTCGGCTTCGATTCCGTTCCCCTCGCGCCTGGGCAAGCCGGACGAATTCGCCAACACCGTGGGCTTCATTCTTGGCAATCGCTACATCAACGGCGAAACCATTCGCCTCGATGGCGCCGTGCGTTTGCAGCCCAAGTGATAGAAAAATAGTGGAGAGAAGTGAGGAGTGAGAGATGCACTCCCCACACCTTGCTCTCTCTCACTTCTCACTCCTCTTAACTCACTTCTCGCTCTCAACTCATTCTGGCCCTTATGAAAGCTTCCGACGTCAAGAAAGGCAACGTGGTCGAACACGAAGGCAACGTGTATCAGGTGCGCGATATCGAGCGCAGCTCGCCGACCGCGCGTGGCGGCAACGTCACCTTCCGCTTCACCATGTATTCGATCCCGGGTGGCCGCAAGTTCGACCTGAGCCTGCGTGCCGACGACGATCTCAAGGAAATGGACCTGGTGCGCCGCGAGGTGAATTTCTCGTACATGGACGGCGATGCGTTCGTGTTCATGGATAACGAGGACTACACCCAGTACATGCTGTCGCCGGAGCTGGTCGGCGACAACGCCGGCTACATCGTGGAAGGCACCGAGGGCTACTACGTGCAGCTGATCGACGATGCACCGGTGGGCCTGCAGGTGCCGACCAGCGTCACGCTTACCGTGGTCGACACCGCACCCGAGCTCAAGGGCGCCAGCGCCACCAAGCGTACCAAGCCCGCCAAGCTCAATACCGGTATCGAAATTCAGGTGCCCGAGTACATCACCAACGAAGAGAAGGTGTGGGTGAATACGCTGACGGGCGAGTTCGCCGGCCGCGCTTGATCTAGGAGTGAGTGAAGAGGAGTGAGAGAGAGCTGCATGCTCTTCTCTCACTTCTCACTTCTAACTCCTCTCTCTTCGGCTCCAACATAAAGCCATGCCATCGACCTCCACTCGACGCGTGCTGCTGCCTTGCCTGGCACTGAGCCTGCTGGCGCTCGCTGGCTGCGCACCGGCGCCGGTGCGTAACCCCATCGCTCAATGGGTACCCTCGCCGAACTACGACGCGCGCCGCCCCGTGTTGATCGTGCTGCACTTCACCAACGAGCACTCGGCCGCCCAAGCACTGCACACCCTGAGCACCGCCAATAGCGGCGGGCCGGTAAGTTCGCATTATCTGATCGGCAACGACGGCCGCATCTATCAGTTGGTGGCCGACGACATGCGCGCGTGGCACGCGGGTGCCGGACGCTGGGGCACCATCACTGACGTCAATTCCGCCTCCATCGGCATCGAGCTGGATAACGACGGCGATTCGCCGTTCACCCAGGTACAGATCGACAGTCTGCTGCGCCTGCTGGCCGATCTCACCGACCGGCTTCGCATTCCCCGCACGCAGATCATCGGCCACGAGGACCTGGCCCCTGGCCGCAAGGACGACCCCGGCCCGCGCTTCCCGTGGCAACAACTGGCCCAGGCAGGTTTCGGACTTTGGCCAAAGGGCCCCCTGGCCGATCCGCCGCCGGACTTTGACCCATGGGCGGCGCTGGGGCTGATCGGCTATCCGCTGGATGACCGTCCGTCCACGGTGAAGTCGTTCCACCATCACTTCCGCGGCATGGACGGCGACACGCTGGACGCGCAAGACTTGCGCGTGCTGTACGCACTCAGCCGCCAGCTCGGAGCACCGGGCGGCTGACGACACTGATCGTCGCGTTTGCTTCAGGCGCATTAAGGCAAAATCGCTCTATCGTTTAGGAGTGAACGACGCGTCATGTCCCCGAGTGGTTATTCGCTGCGTGCCACGGTCGTCGACAGTCTGTTGACCGCCAAGCGGCCCGATGTGCCCATGCGCGTAGCGTTGCGCAACACCGCGGCCGTCATCCTGCCGCTGGCCATCGGCATTGCCAGTGGGCACCCGGGCATCGGCCTGGGTATCGGCGCCGGCGCGCTGGACACCATGTTCTCCGACCAGCCGGGCCCGTACCGGCAGCGCATGGTGCGCCTGCTGCTCGCCTCGCTGGCCGCCGGGCTGGCGTCGCTGACCGGCTTTCTGATTGGCGACCAGCTGATTCCGATGCTGATCGCCACGGCGGTGTTCGGATTCCTCGGCGGCCTGCTGGTGGTGTTTGGCACCGACATGACCCGCGTGGGCATGACCAGCATGATCCTGCTGGTGGTCACCGCAGCGACACCGCGTCCACTGCATGAGGCCATCGGCGCGGCCAGCCTGATCTTTGCCGGTGGCCTGCTGCTGACCGTGTTCTCGGTCGCGGCATGGCCGCTGCAACGTTATCGCCCGGAGCGCCACGCGCTGGCCGAGGTGTATCGCGGCCTTTCCTCGCTGGCCCGGCAGCAGGCGCATGACGAGGCGGATGTTCCGGCACTCACCGATGCCATGACCACGCTGCAACACACCTTGCTGGGCCGGCACCATGCCACGGGCCGCGCCATGGAAGCCTTTGGCGTGTTGCTGGAGCTGGCCGAGCGCATTCGCCTCGAGCTCACCGCCATGGCGGAGCTGCGCGCCAACCCGAACATCCACGCCATGTTCCGCGGCGACGCCGCACGGGTGCTCGCCGCCATCGCCAACGCGCTGGAAGCCGGCGAGTCGCCGCGACAGGCGGAGCGTGCGCTGCAGACCCTGCAAGCCAGCGAGAACGCCCTGCTGAGCAACGGCGGCAATGCCGAAGGACTGGCTACGCACATCCACGCGCTCTCGGGCCAGCTCGCCGCGGCGGTGCGTAACGCGAACTGGGCCGGCAGTCGCGGCGAACTGCGCGCTGCAGCGGCCGAGACGCCACTACCGGCGGCACTTCGCAGCAATTCGGCACGCGCCACCCTGCGCGCCAACCTCACGCCGCACTCGGTGGCGTTCCGCCACGCTGTCCGTAGCGCGGTAACACTTACTGCCACGCTGTTTGTGGCTCGCCAGCTGGCCCTGCCCCACGGCTACTGGTTACCCATGACGGCAGCCATCGTGCTTCGCCCGGACTTCGCCGCCACCTTCAATTTCGGGTTGCTGCGCGTGGTCGGCACCGTGCTCGGCCTGGTGCTCACCACGGCCTTGCTGTACGTGGCCCCGCACGAAGTCTGGGCGCATCTCGCCCTGATGGCCGTGCTGTGCATGGCGTTCCGTTACCTCGCCACCGCGCATTACGGCGTGGCCGTGGCGGCACTGACCGGCACGGTGGTTATCCTGCTTTCGTTCGAAGGCGTGAACCCGGGCGACGCGGTGACGGATCGCGTCATCAATACCGCGCTCGGCAGTGGCATGGCGCTGCTGGCCTATGTGCTGTGGCCCACCTGGGAGCGTGGCCGCGCACGCGCGGCACTGTCGGACATGCTCGATGCCTACGCCGACTATCTGCACGCACTCGCCCGCCCCGAACGGCGCGACGGCCGCCGCGAGGCCCGTACCGCCGCACGCACGGCGCGCAGCAATGCGCTTGCGTCGCTCGATCGCATGCGCGCGGAGCCGGCTACCCCGCCACCGTTGCTTGATCTGGCCAATGCGCTGTTCGCCAACGGCAATCGTCTCGCGCGTACTGCGATGACACTGGAAGCGCTGATCAACGATCACGACAACCTGCCGGAAACGGTGGAAATGTGCGCCTTTGTCGATCACGCCTCAGCCGCGCTGCATGAAATTGCCGACGCGTTGCGCGACTCGCGCACACCAGATCGGCTGCCTGACCTGCGCAGTCTGCAGCGTACCTATGCGGCGTTGCTCAATATGGCGGAAGACCGTCAGGCGGCGGATCTGCTGAGTCGCATCACCGACCGATTGGTGGACAACATCAATACGCTGTCCCATGTGATCGGGCGTAGCCGTAGCAAGTCGGCGGCGACGGCGTAATCCGTATTACTCCCTCTCCCCTCCGGTGAGAGGGTTGGGGTGAGGGGTCAATCTTGCCACCGCAATAAAGAAGCACGAGCTTCTTTTGCGCCGTTTCCTCGAGCACCCGCCCCTCACCCCAGCCCTCTCCCCGGAGGGGAGAGGGAGTAAAAGCTACGCGCCGACCCTGCGCCGCACTGCATCGATATCACGCACCGGCCGTACCTCGATGCGCCCTGTGCGAGCCCACGGAAACTCCTTGGCGATACGCACCGCCTCGTCCATATCCGCCGCTTCGATCAGGTTGAAACCGCCGAGATATTCCTTGGCTTCAGCGAATGGCCCGTCGATGATGCTCATCTTGTCGTCGCGCACGCGCAGCGACTTTGTTTCCTTGGGTGACTCCAGCTGCATGGAGTCGAGCAGATAGCCTTGCTCACGCAGAGCGTCGGCCTTGACGAAGCAACCATGCATGATGGTGTCCAGCTCGCCAGCTGGCAGAGCGTCCAGCAGGGTGTCGTCGTTGTAGATCATGACCAGAAATTTCATACGGCCTCCCATGGCGGACTGGTGTGATCGCGCCCGACATGATGCCGGGAAATGTGCGACAGATACACGCCCAGCCATGCCTCGGCTTTCGCTGCGACCACCCAGGCCATGAAAACTCACGTGGCTCAACAGGCGTGGGCATATCCTGCGCCGCACCAATCTGCCTGCGCCTGAGACTCACAAGCACGGCAAGAGCACCATTCGTGAACCGGAGATGCGCTCCGCAGCGAGCCTGGGCACGGGCTTTGCGCCCTACGGATTCCTGCGGAGGCATCACACTGATACCTTCTTGGGCTGGCGGTATGCCCCTTGCCTTGCGCCAGCGGGTCCCGCGACGGTTTTGAATTCAGGACTTACACTCGCCGATATGCTCAAAATCGACACGCACGCCCACATCCTTCCGCGCGACTGGCCCAACCTGGCGGCCAAGTTCGGCGATGAGCGCTTCCCGGTGATGATTCACAACGACGGGCGCCACCGCATCTACAAGGACGGCAAGTTCTTCCGGGAGGTGTGGGAGTCGGCGTTCGACGCCGAGCAGCGCATCGCCGACTACGCGCGATTCGGCGTCGATGTGCAGGTGGTTTCCACCGTGCCGGTGCTGTTTTCGTACTGGGCGCCGGGCTATCAGGCGCTGGAGCTGCATCGTCACCTGAACGACCAGACCGCCCTGCTCTGCAACAACTACCCGCGCCACTACGCGGGCATTGGCACCGTGCCGCTGCAGTCGCCCGAGCTGGCCATTCGCGAACTGGAGCGCTGCATCGACGAGCTGGGCCTGCAGGGCGTACAGGTCGGCTCGCACTGCAACGACTGGAATCTGGACGCGCCGGAGCTGTTCCCGTTCTTCGAGGCGGCGGCTGACCTCGGCGCGGCGGTGATGGTGCACCCGTGGGACATGATGGGCGCTGCCAGCATGCCCAAGTACTGGCTACCCTGGCTGGTGGGCATGCCGGCCGAGCAGTCGCGCGCGGCCTGTTGCCTGGTCTTTGGCGGCGTACTGGAACGCCTGCCCAAGTTGCGCGTGATGCTGGCGCACGGTGGCGGCAGCTTTCCTTGGAGCATCGGCCGCATCGAGCACGGTTTCCGCATGCGGCCGGATCTGGTGGCCACTGACAACCCCCGTAATCCACGCGAGTATCTCCAGCGGCTCTACTTCGACTCCTGCGTGCACGACCCGCACGCCCTGCGCTATCTCCTGGATGTGACAGGCGTCGACCGCGTCATGCTGGGGACCGACTATCCTTTCCCGCTGGGGGAACAGCATCCGGGGAGTGGCATCGAGGCGCTAGGCCTGGATGATGCCAACCGCGCGCGGCTCTTCCACGGCACCGCCCTGGAATGGCTGGGGCTGCCCCGACAACGTTTTGAACCTAACGCCCTCTCACAGGAGCAGGCATGAGCTTCTTCCGCAACATGGTTTTTGCCAGCGCCCTGGCCGTCGTTGGCGCAGCCCACGCTACAGACATCAGCATGGCCGGCGGCAGCGTCAGCTTCAGTACGCCCGACCAGTGGATGGGCATCATGGAAACCCAGGGCGACCCTGAAGTACGCGTGTTTCAGGTGCCCGACCCCTCACCCGGCGGCAATAACAACCTGGCCCGCGTCACCGTGACGGTGAAGCAGGTGCCTGACGTCAACGCCTTCCAGCAGTACGTATCCGGCGCCATGAGCAAGGCCAAGGCACTGACCGGCTACCAGCCAGGCAACGGTGGCGCAGCAGACAACTTCGTCTACACCGCGCAAGAAAACGGTGCGCAGTTCAGCTACAGCGAGCGCTACTGGTTCAAGGACAGCCACGCCATCCAGCTGCGCTGTGTGCGCCCGGCGCAGAGCCAGGCCGGCGCCACCTGGAAGGCCGCGTTCGACAAGGGTTGCGACGCCATCGCCGCTCGCCTGAAGTAAGCCGAACTTTCTGCGACGTGCTGGTTAACGGCACGTCGCATCTGCAAGAGATTCCCTGATGTCCGCTCCGTACGAAGCCACCCTCGCCTGGGCGCAGGCCCAGGACGCCGCCGATCCGCTACGCAGTTTCCGCGACGAGTTTCTGATCCCGCCCCATGAGGGGCACGACAGTCACTACTTCTGCGGCAACTCGCTGGGTCTGCAGCCGCGCGCGGTGCGGCCCGCGCTCAGCGCCGAGCTGGACTATTGGGGCGAACTGGGTGTGGAAGGCCATTTCAAGGGCCGCCTGCCGTGGATGGACTACCACGAGTTCGTGCGTGACGACCTCGCCACCGTCGTGGGCGCGCAGCCGCACGAAGTGGTGGCCATGAACACGTTGGGCGTGAACCTGCACCTGATGATGGTGAGCTTCTACCGCCCCACGCCGGAGCGGCACGCCATTCTCATTGAAGCCGGCGCGTTCCCTACTGACCGCTACGCCGTCGAGTCGCAAATCCGCTTCCATGGCTACGACCCGGCCACCGCGCTGATCGAACTGGAAGGCGACGAAGCGAATGGCCTCATCTCCATGGAAGCGATCGAGCGCGTGCTTGCCGAGCATGGGTCGCGCATCGCGTTTGTGATGCTGCCGGGTATTCAGTACCGCACCGGTCAGGCGTTTGATCTTGCCGCGATTACGCGCCTGGCCAGTCGCCACGGCTGCATGGTCGGTTTCGATCTCGCGCACGCGGTGGGCAATCTGCCGCTGCAGTTGCACGACAGCGGCGCCGACTTCGCCATCTGGTGCAGCTACAAATACCTCAACAGCGGCCCCGGTGCGGTGGGCGGCGCGTTCGTGCACGAGCGCCACGCACGCACTACACTGCCACGCTTCGCCGGCTGGTGGGGGCACGATAAGACCTCGCGCTTCCAGATGGGCCCCGAGTTTGTGCCCACCTATGGCGCCGACGGCTGGCAGCTGAGCAACCCGCCGATTCTCGCCCTCGCCCCGCTGCGCGTATCGCTGGAAATTTTCCGTCGCGCGGGCATGCAGCCTCTGCGTGAAAAGTCGCTGCGCCTTACGGGTTATCTGGAGTGGCTGGTACACAGCCAGCTGCATGACGTGCTGGAAGTGGTGACGCCAAGCGATCCCTCGCGTCGCGGCAGTCAGCTTTCCATCCGTGTGCTGGGTGGCCGCGAACGCGGGCGCTCGTTGTTCGAATACCTGATGGAGCAAGGCATCATTGGCGACTGGCGCGAGCCCGATGTGATCCGCATTTCGCCGACGCCTTTGTACAACCGCTTTGCCGATTGCCTGGCGTTTGTCGAAGCCACCCGCCACTGGGCACAGCGGGGCTGATCAGACAACAGCCACCCGCACCGAACCATGGCTCTCTGCAGGAGCGCACTTGTGCGCTCCTGCAGGTGCATAGGTCAGCCGATTCGGCTCTCCGGGTGACGCACCTGTCCTTCTCCGCGCACCACGAATCGTTCCACGGTCAGCGACTCCGCTCCCATGGGGCCATAGGCATGCAGGCGCGTCGTCGAAATACCAATCTCCGCGCCCAGCCCAAGCTGTCCACCGTCGGAAAAACGCGACGACGCGTTGACCATCACCACCGCGGAACGCAGCGACTGCACGAACGTTGCGGCGGCTGCGTCGTCATTGGTGGCTATCACTTCGGTATGGTCTGAACTGAAGCGGCGGATATGGGCGATAGCCTCGTCGAGACTATCCACGACGCGCACCGCAATGATCAGATCAAGAAATTCGGCGGCATAGTCATCCTCCGTCGCAGCGCGTGCTGCCGGCACGAGCGCTTGCGTGGCGGCGTCGCCGAGCAACGTCGTGCCCCGTTCATGCAGTGCTTGCGCGGCACGCGGCAGAAAATCTTTCGCCACGTCGCGATGGACTAACAGCGTCTCCAGTGCATTGCACACACCCGGGCGGGAAGTTTTGCCATCGATCAACAGATTCAGAGCAAGCGCGAGGTCGGCGGAGCGGTCCACGTAAAGGTGGCACACACCCTGGTAGTGTTTGATGACCGGTACGCGAGCGTGCTCGGTGACAAACCGGATCAGGCCTGCGCCACCCCGTGGAATGGCCAGATCCACAATGTCGCTCAGCTGCAGCAGTTCGATCATCGTCTCCCGGCTGAGATCCTCGACCAATGTCACTGCTGCCTCGGGTATGTCATGAGCACGCAGCGCCTCGTGCAGCGCAGCCGCAATCGCCCGGTTGGAATGAATCGCCTCCGAACCGCCGCGCAGGATCACCGCGTTGCCCGCCATCAGACACAACGCGGCTGCATCAGCGGTCACGTTGGGACGTGCTTCGTAGAACATCAGCACCACGCCGAGCGGGATGCGTACCCGTTCGATGGTAATGCCGTTGGGCCGCGTCTCGCGTCGCGTCACCACGCCGACGGGATCGGGTAATGCTGCAACCTCGCGCAGCGCCTGCGCGATACCAGCCACGCGCAATGCATCCAGACGCAGTCGATCCAGCATGGCGCCCTGCACGCCCTTGGCGGCGGCCTGCTGCATGTCCCGCGCGTTCGCGTCGAGAATGGCGGCGGTGCTTGCCTCGAGTGCAGTGGCCATACCCTGAAGCAAGGCGCGTTTGGCATTCGTATCGAGCGCGGCCAGCAGCGGCGCTGCATCGCGGCACATCAACGCCTGCGAACGGATGTCACTCATGCTCTTACCTCCTCGGTGATCTCCGTGTCACCCAGCGTGGTCAGGTCGTCCCGATGAACCACCTCGTCGCCATAGCTGTAGCCCAGTAACGGTTCGATCTCGCGGCTGTGTTGCCCGGCCAGGCGGCGCGACTCGTTAGCACCGTACTGGCAGATGCCACGCGCGACCGGCTTGTTCTGACCATCCACGATCTCGATCAGATCGCCACGATGAAACTCGCCGCTGACCTGCACGATGCCGCCCGGCAACAGCGATGCGCGGCCGCCAGCCAGCGCCCTCGCCGCGCCCGCATCCACATGGATACGCCCCGGCGCCGCCGGCGCGTGCCGCAACCAGTACTTGCGTGCCTGCATGCGCGTTCGCGCTGCATCGATCAGGGTGCCCTGCAGGCGATCGCGCGCCAGTCCCTCCACCGTGGCACTGTCCCTGCCGTTGAACAACGCCGTAGGAATACCGGCCGCCGCCGCTTTGGCAGCGGCCTCCAGCTTGGTACGCATACCGCCTGTACCCACGGCGCTGCCGCTACCGCCAGCCATGGCCAGCACCTCGGGCGTCAGCGCTGTGACGTGGGCGATGGGGACCGCGGACGTATCACGACGGGGATCGGCGCTGTACAGCGCGTCGATGTCCGACGCGATCAACAGCAGATCCGCGTCAACCAGCGCAGCCACAATGGCCGCCAGATTGTCATTGTCACCGAGCTTGAGCTCGTCCACGGCTACCGTGTCGTTCTCATTCACCACCGGCAGCACATCGAGCGCCAATAACTCACGCAGGGTAGCGCGCGCATTCAAGTAGCGCCGGCGATTGCGCAGGTCATCGTGGGTCAGCAGCACCTGCGCCACCGGGCGCGGGCTCAACGACTGCCAGAGCGCGATCATCGGCGCCTGACCCAGCGCCGCCAGAGCTTGCCGGGCCGCAATATCGCTGCCCGAAGGCGCATGCACCCTCAGCTGTGCCCGCCCCGCAGCCACCGCACCCGACGACACCAGCACCACTTGCCGCCCGGCGTGACGACTGCTTTCAATGAAGCGCGCCAGCGCTTCTGCATGGCGTGCCGTCAGGCCACCACCATCGGCAGCAAGCAGGTTGCTGCCCACCTTGAGGACGGCACGCCGCCACGACGGCAGCGTTTGCACGGGTATGTCGTGACCAGGCCGCTCGCTCATCAGCGCACCTCTAAAGGTGCATCGATGCGGTCGCCATGGCTGCGAGGCGAGGACACGACCAGCATGCGAACATCGCCGGGGCCCTCGTTGCGGGCCTGATGGGCTTGTTCCGGCGCCACGTGCAAGCCATGCCCAGCGGGCAAGCGATGGGTTACACCATCCAGCTCCAGCGTGAGCTGGCCTTCGAGCACATAAAAGAACTGCCTGGATCGCGCATGGCGGTGCCGGACCTCCCATGCGCCCGGCGGCATGCGCTCCTCGATTACGCTCAGGTCGTCACCGGCCAGCAAATGCCAGCCGTCGCAACCCTGACCCCATGAGTAATGTTCGGCATTCCCCGTACTGACGGTCCCCATGCCCTTTCCCGTTTAGCCGTCCAGACGGCTGAGTCTATCGCGCAATGCATCCAGGCGCAGGTCATACCCGGAACCAGGGGATACGCGAGCCGCCAGACTCGCCTCGGGCGTACGCCCCTCGCCGGCCGAGGCAGCAGCATCCGCCGCGGCACGGTAGGCATCACGGAACGGCACGCCCGCCGCCGCCTGCTCAATGGCAACATCAGTGGCGTACATGGCCGGCTCGATGGCGGCGCGCATGACCGGCTCGTTCCATGCCATGCGTGCCAACAAGTCAGGCACCAGCTCAAGCGCAGCCAGGCCGTGACGGACGCCGTGGAACAACGAACCCTTGGAGAACTGCAGATCGCGCTGATAGCCGGACGGCAGCGACAGCAGCTGCTCGATCTCGGTTCGCGCCGCGGCCACGCTGGCATAGCTGGCACGCAGCAACTCCACCACATCCGGATTGCGCTTGTTCGGCATGATCGAACTGCCGGTGGTGTATTCGGACGGCAGCTTTACGAAGTTGAACTCCGCCGTGGTGAACAGCGAGAGATCCCACGCCAGACGCCGCACATCCAGCAAGGCACCCGCGATGGCTTCAAGCACCGCCATCTCGAACTTGCCGCGCGACAGCTGCGCATAAATCGGTGACACCTGCATGCGGGAAAAGCCCAGCGCCCGCGTGGTGTGCTCGCGATCGAGCTTGAGGTTCACGCCATAGCCCGCGGCGGTACCCAGCGGATTGGCGTCGATCAGCAGCGCCGTCTGCTTCGCACGCAGCGCGTTGTCGATAAAGCCTTCGGCAAAACCGGCAAACCACATGCCCGTGGACGACACCACGGCACGCTGAATGTGCGTATAGCCCGGCAGCGGAATCGCCGGTTGGGCCGCGCGGTCGAGGCAAACCCCGGCAATGGCACGGCAATGCTGCTCGAGTGCCGCCAGCTTTTCCTTCAGCCACAGACGCGTGGCGACCAGGATCTGGTCGTTGCGGCTACGCCCCGTATGCACGCGGCGGCCCGCATCGCCCAGACGCTCGGTCAGGCGCGCCTCGATGGCCGAATGGCCGTCTTCGTAGCGATCATCCAGCACGAAGCTGCCGGCACGGAAATCCTCTGCCAGCACATCGAGCTCGCGCTTCAGCGCCGCCGCTTCCTCGGCACTCACCACACCGATGTTGGCCAGACCTTCCACATGGGCTTTGCTGGCGGTGATGTCGTGCAGGAAGAACTCGCGATCCAGCACCACGTCGTCGCCGGCAAGGAACTGCATGATGCGGGCGTCGATCTTGATATTGGATTTCTGCCAGAGGGGCTGAGTCATAGAAAGATCCTTCAGAAAAGAGGAAACAGAAGTGAGTTGTGAGAGAAAGCAGCGTCGAGGTTCCCCCTCTCACTTCTCACTCCTCGTCACTCATTCCTCGCTCTTAAACGGGAATGGCGGTGTATTCATCCACGCCGATGGCGCGATTGATGTTCTGCATGGCCTGCGTCGCGGCACCTTTCAGCAGGTTGTCCAGCGTCGCCACGATCACCACACGCTTGCCGTCGTTCGAGACGGCGAAACCACCAATGTCCACGTGGTGCTTGTGGGCGACATGGCTTACCCACGGCGCCTCGTCGACCACATGCACCAGCTTCTCGCCTTCGTACGCAGCATTAAAGCGATTGACGATGTCCTCACGCTTCACCTGGCGGGCCAGATACAGGTTGGTGGTGACCGTAAGGCCACGGAAGTGCGGCGCCACGTGGGGAATGAACTCCACCGGCACATTGAGGTGACGGCTCGCCTCCTTCTCGTGCATGTGGCCGGTGAGCGAGTACGGCATCAGGTTGTCGCGCAGCTTCTCCGGATCGTTCTTGTCGGAAGGCGTGGTGCCGGCACCGGAATAGCCCGACACACCGAAGCTCACCGGCGGCGCCGCCAGCAGATCCTTCAGCGGTGCAATCGACAACTGGATCGCCGTGGCGTAGCAACCGGGGTTGCTGATGCGCTTCTCGCCACGCCAGCGCGCGCGAGTCAACTCCGGCAGTCCGTAGTACCACTTCTCGTTGAAGCGGTAGTCGGCCGACAGATCGACTATGAGAGTCTCCGGCTTCGCCTTGTCGATGGCTTCGACGTAGGGCGCAGCCTTGCCATTGGGTAGTGCGAGCACCACGACATCGGCGCCTTGCGCGGCCACCGCCTCGGGATCGAGATTGGCGTAGCGCAGTTCACCATGGAACCCCTCCACGTGATCGGCCACGCGCTGGCCATCCAGCTCACGCGAAGAGACAAACGCCAATTCCAGCGCGGGATGCGCAGCCACCAGCCTGATAAGTTCGGCGCCCGTATGCCCGCGGGCACCTACGATGCCGATGCGATGTTTGATCGTGCTCATGATTCAGTCCACCAAAGTCGGCAGTCGCTGGGCGCAGTGCGCGACGCAAGCTGCGATCGTGTCGAAGTCGTCGATGCCATACCAGAACACTTTCCAGCGCGGCTGCTTCAGGCAGCCATCCGATTCGGCGTAATAGAAATGGTTGACGGCGTTGCCGTGACGCGACCGCCAGAACAGCTGCGGGTTTTCTTCGCGCATCACCTGCCACACGGCGCGACCGAGGCCTTCGCCCTGCGCATCGTCCAGCACGGCAAACTTGTCGAGATACGGCAGGCCGTTTTCCATGGTGAGAATCATCGCGGTGCGATAGTTCTCGCTCACATACACGCGGAACGGCTTGGTGTGTTCAAAGTAGTCCGGCACCAGCGCGCGGCCAAAGCTCGATTCGATGAGGGAGCGCATGCGCTCCAGATCAATGCCTTCCCACGACTCAAAGCGCTTCACCTTCTCGCCGCGACGCACCAGCGTGCCGGAACCCTTGTGGGTGAACAGCTCTTTGGCCAACTCGGACGGCTTGGTGATGGACACCGAGGACGTCAGCGGCAGGTCGTTCAACAGATCAGCGATCTGCTCGATCTTCAGACGCATGCCACCGTTGATCCACGGCTGCGACATCAGATGTTCAAATTCGGTGCTGAGGTTGATCGAGTCGATGATCTTGCCCTGATCATCCAGCAGGCCACCGGTACCCGTCAGGAACACGATCTTGTACGGCTGCAGCACGCGCACGAGCTCGTTGGCCGCAAAATCGGCATTGACGTTGAGGATCTGCCCCTCTTCCGTTTCACCCAGACTGGCGATCACCGGAATGGAACCCGCGCGCAGGCTGGCCTCGATCGGCGCGAGGTTGATCTCGCTCACCTTGCCGACCAGTCCATAAACATCGCGATCGATATAGCTGGCCGTGAACACGCCCGATGGCACCGAAGTAGCGCGCGTATCCATGGTCTGCAATGCCTCGACCAGGCGCAGGTTTTGCTCCTGGAACACCTTGCGCACGATAGAAAGCGCCTTCGGTGTAGTGACGCGCAGGCCGTTCACCGTGTGCTTCTCGATGCCCGCCGCCGACAGCTCTTCATCGAGCTGTGGGCCGGCACCGTGCAGGACGATCGGCGTCAAGCCCACCTGCTGCAGAAACGTCAGCGACGAGGTGAGCGCGGGCAGGTCGTCGCGCAGCACCGCGCCGCCTACCTTTACCACGGCGAAGCGCTTGGCATCCAACTGGGAAAAGCGCTTGAGGTACTGCTGGATTTCCTTCGCGCTGCCCATGCTCGACAGCAGGCGCACGATGGTTTTCCGGGTGTGCTTGTGAGCTTCCACGTTTACTTGCTCTTATCGATGATGCGGTAAATGGTTTCGGCGTAGTGCTTGAGCTGATCGAGTGCAACCCACTCATCCGCGGTGTGCGCCTGGGCGATGTCGCCGGGGCCATAGACGAAGCAGATATAGCCTGCGGCGGAGAACAGCGCGGCCTCCGTCCAGAAGTCCACGGCGTTGCCAATCGGGATATTCAACTCGTCTGCCAGATCGCGCGCCGCCAGACGGCGAACCTCTGCCGTGGCGGTGTCACCCGCCGGCAGCGAATCGCCGCGGAACAGTTCGTCGAATGCGACCGGCTGCGGGTCGACCAGCGTGCGGAAAGTTTGCAGCATCTGATCCGGCGCCATGGTGGGCAAAGGACGGAAGCCGAAGCGCACCTCCGCCGATGGCGCGATCATGTTGGCCTTGATGCCGCCTTCCACCTTACCTATGTTGAAACGCAGCCCGGTGAGGCCACCGAAGCGCTCGTGCGATTGCTTCTCGACGAAATCGAGCGCGGCAGCGCCCCAGCGCACGGCCTGATGCACCGCGCTATCGCTGGGCTTCTGCTCGCCCGACGCATGGCCCGCACTACCTTTGAAGCGCATCTGCACCGAATGGATGCCGCGATGCGCCAGCACCGCCTCGCCCTTGGTCGGCTCGGCCACGATCACGGCGTCATAGGCGGGCTTGTCCTTGAGGAAGCCAGCGATGCAGCGCGGGTCGTTGGCCTCTTCGTCGGTGGAAAGCAACAGCGCCATGTCGCCATGGGTCACGTTGGCCACTGCGACGAGCGCAGCAGCAGCGCCCTTGATATCGCAGGCACCCAGGCCGATCGCACGGTCTTCCGTGATCCGCAGCTCATGCGGGTTGGCCGTCCAGTGCGGCGAATCGGGCACGGTGTCCATGTGCACGTTGAACAGCACTTTCGGCTGGCCGCGCACGGCGTAAAGCGTCACGGCGCCGGCGCCGTAGTCAGTCACGGTGACATCGAAGCCTGGCAGGTTCTCCCGCAGGTAATCGAAGATGCCGCCGGTACCGATTTCGCGCGGCGGATTGCGCGTGTCATAGCTGACCAGCGCGCGAAGATGTCGGAGGGTATCGTCCAGTAGTGCGCTCATGCGATCCGTCTGGTGAATGGGTTGACTCAGGGATTCCCTTGACGTCGTTCCCGCGAAGGCGGAAATCCAGTGCTTTTTGCCTCGCGGATGCGAAAGTCACTGGATCCCGTCCTACGCAGGGATGACAAATCAGCGGTTAACTTCAGCCCACAGCGTGCTGCTCATACCGAACAGCTTGATGAAGCCCTCAGCCTCAGCCACACCCCAGTCGGCCGACTGCGCGTAGGTCGCGCCCTTGGCGTTGAGGATGTGCGGCGAACGCACTTCCACCGCCGTGACCTGCGCGCCGGAAGTTTCCAGCACCACCTCGCCGTTGACGCAGGCCTGGCTGGAAGCGAGGAACGCTTCGAGATCGGTCTTGATCGGATCGTGATAGAAACCCTCGTACACCACTTCCACCCACTTGCGCGCCACATCCGGCTTGAAGCGGTTCTGCTGCTTGGTCAGCACGGCCTCTTCCAGCGCACGGTGCGCGGCGAGCAGGGAAATCAGACCCGGCGCTTCGTACACGATGCGGCCCTTCAGGCCGATGGTGGTGTCGCCGGTATACATGCCACGGCCCACGCCGTACGGCGCAAACAGCTCGTTGAGTTTGGCCAGCAGCTTGGCGCCCGGCATCTTTTGCCCGTTGAGCGACACCGCCTCGCCCTTCTCGAAGCCAAGGGTGACCGACAGCTTTTCGGACGGCCATTCAGCACGCGGCTTGCACCAGCCACGCGCGCCCTCGCCCGGCGTCTTCCAGTGGTCGATCTCGCCACCGGACAGGGTCACGCCCAGCAGGTTCTCGTTGATGGTGTAGCTCTTCTGCTTGGCGCGGACTTCGAAGCCACGCTCTTCCAGATAGGCCTGCTCATAGGCGCGCGTCTGGGTGTGCTCCTTCTGAATCTCGCGGATCGGTGCCACGATCTCGTAGTCGCCCAGCGCCTTCACCGCCAGATCAAAGCGGACCTGATCGTTACCCATGCCGGTGCAACCGTGGGCGATGGCCTTGGTGCCCAGCTCCTTGGCGCGCGCAATGGCGGCGTCCACGATGAGGTAGCGGTCGGACACCAGCAACGGGTACTGGCCCTGGTAGGCCTCACCGGCATGCACGAACGGCTTGACGAAGCCTTCCCAGATCGCCGGGCCACCATCGACGGTGACATGGCTGGCCACGCCCAGCTCCTTGGCGCGCTGTTCGATATAGGCGCGCTCCTCGGCATCCACGCCGCCGGTATCGGCAAAGACGGTGTGCACGGCCCAGCCGCGCTCTTTGAGGTAGGGCACGCAGAAGCTGGTGTCGAGGCCACCGGAGAAGGCGAGAACGATATCTTTGCTCATGACTTGCAGATCCTGGAATGGATGGCTAAACGGATAAATGACTAGATGGATTCAATCACGATACGCGGCTCACAGCGCACCGGAAAGTTCACAGAATTGGCGATGAAACAGGCGTGATGTGCCGGATCGTGCGCAGCCTCGGCCTTGGCGGGGTCGCTGTCCGCCGTGATGGTCACCACCGGATGTAGTACCACCTCGGTGAACCGGCCGCCGTGCACGGTGGTTTCCATGGTGCCTTCGGCGTTGTCGGTGTATGCCGTCACCACCACGCCGGCGAGCACTGCCTGATGCAGGTAGGACAGCATGTGGCAGGTGGACAGCGCCGTCACCAGCATGTCTTCCGGGTTGTATTTGCTGGCGTCGCCACGAAACGACGGATCGGACGAGCCTTCGATCATCGGCTTTCCAGCAATGCGGATCTCATGCCCGCGACCATAGCCCTGATAGGTCTTGGTGCCGGTGCCCTGATTGCCCGTCCAGGTGACATCGACCTTGTAATGATGCTGATGCGTATGGCTCACGACCGGCCCCTTTCTTCTCGTGACATGAGATCGGCCAGCTCCGCATCGCCGCGACCGGCGCGCTCACGCAGCCCGGCGAGGACGCCCGCACGATTGGCGGCGGGATGGTTCTGGCTCAGCTTGAACTTGCCTTCGATGCGGTCGATGGAGATCTCCAGGCCCACGATGGCCCGCAGCATCTTTTCGACGTGGTCTTCCGGCGCATCGGACACGCGCCACGGCACCGGCTGGCCGGCTTCATGCCGATCGGTGAGGCGACCGAGGAGCTGGCGCAACCAGCCGGCGTCCTGCGTCGTGCGCAAGCGGCCATGCACGTGCACCACCGCGTAATTCCAGGTGGGTACTTCCCGATGAGTTTCCTGCTTGCTCGGGTACCAGTTCGGGCTCACATAGCCGTCCGGACCGCGAAATATCACCAACACCTCGGCACCGTCCATACCCGACAGCTCGTTGCCACGAGCGACGTGACCATGGAGTGCTCCGTCAACCAGTTCGAACGGAAGGTGATTGGCCGCCAGGCCGCCCTCCCCGTTCGTCACCACGGTGGCGAACGGGTACGCGCGCATCAGCGCGTGCAGCTTGGCGCTGTCGGCTTCCTTAAAATGCGCGGGCTGATACATATCAGCGCTGGCCGATCAGCGAAGCCATCACCGCCTTCTGCACGTGCAGGCGGTTTTCCGCTTCATCGATGGCGATGCAGGCGGGCGAGTCCATCACCGCATCCGTAGCCTTCACATTGCGGCGCAGCGGCAGGCAGTGACTGAAGAGACCGTTGTTGGTCAACGCCATCTTCGCCTCATCGACGATGAAGTGCTTGTTCGCGTCGCGGATGGGCTTTTCCTGATCCCAGCGGCCGAAGAACGGCAGCGCACCCCAGCTCTTGGCGTACACCACATCGGCGCCAGTGTAGGCTTCCTCGATGTTGTGACTGATCTTGAGCGAACCGCCATTTTCCTTGGCGTTCTGATAGCCGTATGCCATGTAGCGCTCATCCAGCACGTAGTCTGGCGTGGGGCAAAGAAGCGTCACATCCATGCCCATCTTGGTGGCGATGAGCAGCGCGGAGTTGGCCACCGCCGTGTTGAGCGGCTTGGGGTGGTACGTCCAGGTGAGCACGTACTTCTTGTTTTGCAGGTTGCCCAGGTGTTCCTTGAGCGCCAGCGCGTGCGCCAGCTCCTGGCATGGATGGGTGATGGTTTCCATGTTGATCACCGGCACCGTGGCGTACTTGGCGAACGCCTTGATGACGTTGTCCTCACGATCCACGGCCCAGTCCTGGAACTTGGGGAAGGCGCGCACGGCTATCAGGTCCACATAGCGCGAGAGCACACGCGCGACTTCAGCAATGTGCTCTTCCGTATCGCCGTCCATTACGGTGCCGACGTCAAACTCGATCGGCCATGCGTCCTTGCCCGGCGCCAGCACGACGGCATGGCCACCCAAATGGAACGTACCCAGCTCGAAACTGGTGCGCGTACGCATCGACGGGTTGAAGAACATCAGCGCCACCGACTTGCCGGCCAGCTGCTGGCCGCGCGGGGAGCGCTTGAAGGCGGCGGCTTGCTCGAGCAGCGCGTCGATCTCGGCGCGGCTGTAATCCTGGGTGGTCAGAAAGTGGCGAAGCGTCATGTTGGTGGATGCCCTTGTCGAATCGTCGAAATCCGGAAACAAAAAAACCCGGCTATAGGCCGGGTTTTGTCGTCGATACACATTAAACGCGTGCGACAGCCTACCCGGCCGAATGTCGGACCAGCGGTCGGCGAGCACGCGACGTCATGCCAGCGGCCATGCGGGCGCTGGTAAGGACAGTGGCGGTATAGACGGCTGCGGACATGAAAGTTCCGGATGGTTGAACGCGCATCATGACGGGATTTTCGCTGCCATGCAACAACGGTAGTCTCGGTTGCCCGCGCCAGACAACAGATCGCCGCCCGGAGGCGGCGATCTCATGGTGTCTCAGTCGGCGGGAGAAACGCTGACCCGCACCCTCAGGCGCTCACCGGGGTCGTAGTTGAGGCGGGAGAGGTAGACCTCGCCGCGGTAGCGGTATTCCACGTCGTAACCCATGATGCGGCGCTGCTCGCTCACGGCGCTGACCTGACGACAATGGGTTTCGGTGGTTTCGTATTCGCCACCGCCCGACTGCGTCACGCCGTTGCCCACGGCGCCACCGGCGACCGCGCCGGCCACGGTGGCGGCGGTGCGGCCATTGCCCTTGCCGACGGTGCTGCCGAGCACGCCACCCACCACCGCGCCCAGGATGGTGCCGGCAGTCGACCCCTGGCTGGGAGTCTGACGCACCACTTGCTGGTCATAGCATTCCTGGCGGGGCACCTCGGTGCGCGCCACCCCGTACACCGGATCGACGCGCAGCACATCGGCCCACCCGTAATGGGTGTTGTCGTCGTTCTGATTCGGGTACCGCGCATCCTGCGCGAATACGCCGGTGGTCACTAAGGACAACACCAGCGCGGGGATCAACCACTTGGTCATTACGACCTCCGCTTGGGGTCAAACAGGTGCTTCTGTGCACCTCTAGCAGTCATTGCATCAAATTCACACTGAATCGTGGCTTAGAGGTTTTCCTGAAGGCCTGTCCTCCGGCACTTCTGTTCATGCGTTTGGCCCGCGGGTTGCCCGGCGCCGCGGGAGCCTCCTCCCCTCGCCTGCGGAGCAGCCTGCGGCTTGTTAAGATGCGCGACCGGCTTGCGCCCGCACGGCGCCCGCTCCCACCGCCCGGACCTCCTGACCGATGCCGATTTCGCTCCACAACAGCCTGACGCGCCGCGTTGAACCGTTCACCCCGCTCAACCCCGACCGGGTGACCATGTATCTGTGCGGACCGACGGTCTACAACTACGTGCATATCGGCAACGCGCGTGGCCCGGTGCTGTTCGACGTGCTGGCTCGCCTGCTGCGCCGCCATTACCCCAACGTGGTCTACGCCCGCAACATCACCGACGTGGACGACAAGATCAATGCCGCGGCCCTGGAACGGGGTGTCGGCATCGAGAGCATCACCAGCCGCTACACCCAGGCCTATCGCGAGGACATGGCCAAGCTGGGCATCGCCCCGCCGGATATCGAGCCGCACGCCACAGCCCATATCCCGCAGATCATCACGATGATCGAGCGCCTGATCGCCAACGGCCATGCCTATGCGGCCGAAGGCCACGTGCTGTTCGAGGTGGAGTCGTACGCAGCCTACGGCGCCCTCTCCGGCCGTGATCCGGACGAGCTGCTTGCCGGCGCTCGCGTCGAAGTGGCCCCGTACAAGAAAAGCCCCGGCGATTTCGTGCTGTGGAAGCCCTCCACGCCCGAGCTGCCGGGTTGGGACAGCCCCTGGGGCCGCGGCCGCCCGGGTTGGCATATCGAATGCTCGGCCATGAGCGAGGCTCATCTGGGCGAGACCATCGACATCCATGCCGGTGGCGTGGATCTGCAGTTCCCGCATCACGAGAACGAAATTGCTCAGTCCACCTGCGCCCATGGCGGCAAGGTATTTGCCCGTTACTGGCTGCACAACGGCATGCTCACCTTCAGCGGCCGCAAGATGTCCAAGTCGCTGGGCAACGTGATGCTCGTGCACGAGCTGCTGAAGGAGCACCCGCCGGAGGCACTGCGCCTGCTGCTGCTGCGCGGCCACTATCGCCAGCCGCTGGACTGGTCGGAAGCGGCTGTCCAGCAATCGATCAGCACACTGGATGGTTGGTACCGCGTGCTGCGCGATCTGATGGATATCGAGGTCGACACCACCCATCTGCCAGTGCCGCCGACCGTTGAAGCCGCACTGTGCGACGACCTCAACACCCCGCAGGCCCTGGCTGAACTGTCGCAGCTGGCGGATGCCGCGCGCCAGGCCAGCGACCTCGAAGCCAAGCGCGCGGCCAAGGCCGCCCTGCTCGGCGCAGGCGCCCTGCTTGGCTTGCTGCAGCAGGACACTGAAGCGTGGTTCAAGCACGCCAGCGGTGCCGCTGAGATTGACGAGGCACGCATCGAGGCACTGCTGGAAGAACGCCGCGCCGCTCGCGCCGCAAAAGACTTCAAGCGCGCTGATGCCATTCGCGAAGAACTCACGGCGATGGGCATTGCGATTGAAGATGGCGCCCAAGGTACGCGCTGGAGCGTGGTGAAGGGTTGAGCTGCAGAAGCGCAAGCTGCCGATCAAGCTCAACCCTACCGCGAGCACCCACCCCTCTCCCCAGCCCTCTCCCCTTTGGGGAGAGGGCGAAAAAGCGGCGGGCGCCCAAACGCGCGATAATACGCAGCATGAATGCCATCGCCACATCCAGCGCCGCGCAGGCGCAGCAAGACATCGTCGACGAGTTCGCCTTCTTTGGCGACTGGACTGAGCGCTATCAGTACCTGATCGACCTTGGTAAGCAGCTGCCGGATTTCCCCGAAGATTTGAAAACGGAGGATTACCGCGTGCACGGCTGCCAATCGATGGTATGGCTGGTACCCAGCGGCAATGCCGAGCAGATGCACTTCCAGGCCACCAGCGATTCGGCGATCGTTTCGGGCCTGATTGCCTTGGTACTGCGCGTGTACTCCGGTCACTCCGCGCGCGCCATCATCGCCACCGAGCCCAGTTTCATCGAGGCCATTGGCCTGGCCAAGCACCTGTCGCCAACACGTTCGAACGGCCTTGCTGCGATGCTGGCGAAGATCAAGGCATACGCGGCAGCAAGCCTGGGAGTGAGTCAATAGAAGTGAGCAACGTAGAGAAAGCTGTACGAGGCGTGCTTTCTCTCACTCCTCACTTCTCTTCACCCACTACTAAAAACAAAGCCCCGCCTGAAGCGGGGCTTTGTTCATCTCTTCGGCGCTAAACGAGCGACCTCAGTCGCCCATCTGCTTCTGCAGGTGCTCGCGACGCTCCTGCGCATCGAGCGACAGCGTGGCGATCGGACGGGCGTCGAGACGCTCCAGGCCAATTTCCTCGTCGGTCTCTTCGCAGTAGCCGTAGCGGCCTTCTTCGATGCGACGCAATGCCTTGTCGATCTTGGAAATCAGCTTGCGGTAGCGATCGCGGGTACGCAGTTCCAGCGAGTTTTCCGTTTCGCGGGTGGCGCGTTCGGCCTCGTCGCCCACGTCACGCACCTCGTCACGCAGGTTCTCCATCGTCTGGCGCGACTCTTCCACGAGCTGTTCGCGCCACTCACGCAACTTGTTGCGGAAGTAGGCGAGGTGCTTGGGGTTCATGTACTCCTCGTTATTCGAGGGGCGGTAACCCTTGGGCAGGTCGATCAGCGTCGTCGAAGGCAGCGCATAGCGGCCATCTTCGCGGGTGATGCCATTGTCGAGAGTTGCAGATTTATTCATCGAGGACTGCTGGGCTTTCTGTGTTTTGAGAGGGGTATGACGAGCCGTTGCGCTGGCCACCTTGCCCGAGAGGGGCGAAGAGGCCGGCTTGGACGGCGCGGCGGGGATGGATGCCGCCTTAACCGGTGCCGGCGTCACCTGCCGGGCAGCGGCAGGCTGCTTGGCGGGAACGGCCTTGGCTACCGGCTTGGCCGGCGCCGCCTTAGGGGCCTTTTCCGGTACGGCGACCGGCTTGGCTACGACCTTGGGCGGCTGTTTCTTGGCAGGCGCGGTCACTTTCTTGGCGACCGGCTTTACCTCTTTCTTTACAACCACCGGCTTCTTGACCGGCGCGGCCTTCTTGGCCTGTGGCTTGGGAGCGGCTTTCTTGGCTACAACGTGCTTGGCAGGAGCCGCCTTGGCGGGGGCTGGCGCAGCCTTTTTGGCGACCGGCTTCTTTGCTACAGCCTTCTTGGAGGCGACTTTCTTGGCGACCGGCTTCTTGGCCGGGGCCGCCTTGGAGGTCACCGCTTTCGCCGCCCGCCCTGTGGCGGCCGTCTTCTTGCCGGCTTTGACGTCCTTCACCTTGCCGGCAGGCTTTCCCTTCTGCGGCTTGGTGGCTGTCGCACTACGCGTAGTTTTCGCCATTTCCCTTCACCATTTTGGCCTTGGCGGCCGGGTGTTATAGCCCAACGACCTTACACCGGCAACCATGCTTCTGGAATACTTGCGCAACTATATGCCGCAAGCTGTTTCGGCAGCCTCGTCGTGACACGACTAATACTTCTACTGCTCGGCTTCTACAAGCGCTGGCTAAGCCCCCTGCTGGGTCAGCGCTGCCGCTTCCACCCCAGCTGTTCCGATTATGCACGGATTGCCATCGTGCGCTTTGGTCCATTCAAGGGTGGCATGCTGACGGGATGGCGCCTGCTGCGCTGCCAGCCGCTGTGCGAGGGCGGCGAAGATCCGGTACCCGAGCAGTTTACTTTCCGCCGCTGTTGCCCCCCTGGAGAACCCCATGTCCACTGATTGGCTGATCAAGAACGCCGAACTGGTCAACGAAGGCCGCCGTTTCCATGCCGATGTGCGTGTGAAGCAGGGCCGCATCGACGCCATTGGCGGCGATCTCGACGCCCGCCCGGGTGAGCAGGTGGTCGATGCCAGTGGCCTGTGGCTGTTCCCGGGCATGATTGACGACCAGGTGCACTTCCGTGAGCCGGGCCTGACGCAGAAAGCCGACATCGCCCACGAATCGCGTGCCTGTGCCGCCGGCGGCATCACCAGCTACATGGAAATGCCCAACACCAAGCCCCCGGCACTGGATCGCGACACGCTGGAGGCCAAGTACGCCCGCGCCGCGGAAACCTCGGCGGTGAACTACGCGTTCTACATGGGCGCCAGCAACGACAACCTGGAAGCCATCCGCCGCCTCGACCCGCTGGCCGCCCCCGGCATCAAGGTGTTCATGGGCGCCTCCACCGGCAACATGCTGGTGGATAAGCCGGAGGTGCTCGATGGCATCTTCCGCGAGGCGCCGACGCCGATCATCACGCACTGCGAAGACACGCCGATGATCGATGCCAACCTGGCCATAGCCCATGCGAAGTACGGCGATGACATCCCTGCGTGGGAGCATCCGCTGATCCGTTCGCGCGAGGCGTGCATCAAGTCCACCCGTCTGGCTATTGAGCTCGCCAAGCGCCACAACAGCCGGCTGCACGTGCTGCATATTTCCACGGCCGACGAGCTGGCCCTGTTCCAGCCCGGCCCGCTCAAGGGCAAGCGCATTACTGCCGAAACCTGCGTGCACTTTCTGCACTTTGACGACCGCGATTACGAGAGCCTGCGGTTCCTGATCAAGTGCAACCCGGCGGTCAAGACCGCCGCTGATCGCGAGGCCATCACCAAGGCGCTGGCCGAGGGCCGCATCGACGTGCTGGCTACCGACCACGCACCTCACCTGCTGGAAGAAAAGGCCCAGCTGTACGACAAGGCGCCGAGTGGCCTGCCTCTGGTGCAGTTCGCGCTGCAGGCCGCGCTGCAACGCGTATTTGAGGGAAAGCTGACGCTGGAACGCGTGGTGGAATCGGTCACGCATGCACCAGCCACGCTGTTCGATGTGAAGGAGCGCGGTTTCCTGCGCGAAGGCTATGCCGCCGACCTCGTACTGGTGGATCCGAATAAGCCGCACACCGTGCGCCGCGAAGAAGTCCTGTCCAAGTGCGGCTGGTCGCCGTTCGAGGGTTACACCTTCAACAGCTCGATCGCGGCGACCTTCGTCAATGGTCAGCGCGTGTGGGACGGCTCCGTTATCGACCAGAGCGTGCGCGGTCAGCGTCTGGCATTTGCCCGATGAGTTGGACGACCAGGGCAAGCACGCTGCTTGCCCTTTGACTGGCCGCCCTGCCTGGCATGGCGGCCACGCTGCCTTCGAGCGTGTCGCAAGGCGGGCTGGTGGTCGTCACGGTGCCTGACATCGCCACGGCCACCGTGAATGGCAAGACCGTGCGGGTGGGCGAGGATGGCACCCTGGTATTCGCCGCCGGTCGCGACGAGAAAGGACCGCTGACGCTTGCCCTCGCCTATCGCGACGGCCACCGGGAAACCACTCGCGTTGCGGTGACACCGCGCAGCTGGCCGGTTGAACGCGTGAACGGTGTGCCGCAGAAAACGGTCAACCCGCCGCCTGACATCGCTGCACGTATCCAGCGCGAACAAGCGGAAGTTGCTGCCGCCCGCCGCCGCGACGATGACCGTGAGGACTTTCTTCACGGCTTCATCTGGCCGGTACAGGGTCGCATCAGCGGCCGCTTTGGCAGCCAGCGCATTTTCAACGGGACTCCCAAGTCACCGCATCCAGGCATGGATATCGCGGTGCCGGAAGGCACGCCGGTCAAAGCGCCTGCAGCAGGTGTCGTGACATTCGCCAAGCCCGATCTGTATCTCACCGGCGGCACCGTGCTGATCGACCATGGCTACGGGCTCAGTTCCAACTTTCTTCATCTGTCACGCCTGGATGTGAAAGTGGGTCAACGCGTGCAGCAAGGCGATGTCATCGGTGCAGCGGGCATGACCGGACGCGCGACGGGGCCGCATGTGCACTGGGGCGTCAATTGGTTTGAAGTGCGCCTGGATCCGTTGTTGTTGCCGGGGATCGAGAGCACGAACTGATGGGGGAAATCGCAAGATTGCCCCCTCACCCCAACCCTCTCCTCGCTCCTCAAAGCCGGGGCCATCCATGGCCCCTCTCCGCGTGCCCCTTTCCGGGGAGAGGGAGCAGATTCTCTAGGGCACGGCCTTGAGCGTGATGCTCACCGGACCATGCTCGCCGGAGCGCCCTAATACGCTTACGCGCGTATCGTTGATGGCCAGTAGCTTGTCGCCCTGCTGCAAACGCACGCCGATAGCGAAATCCACGCCGTCACGCAGGTCAGCCGGGTCGTACGTCAGCAGGAAATCGACGGGCGATGCGCCAACGGGCTGAATACGCGTTTCGGACAGGGTGCGTGCCGCCACATCCTGCTTGCTTACATCAGCCAGCGTCACCAGCAGATAGGCATCCGCTGGTACGGGCTGCGGCAAGTCGTAACGAATGTCGCCGACGATGGACTTCATCAACGTCTGGTTCACTGGCGCAGCGGGTTGCGCCACGGATGCCGACGAGGTATCGGTCTTGGCGTGATGCGAAAACATCGAGCAGGCCGAAAGCGCCATCGCGGCGACGGCCAATAATGAGAGACGGGACAGCATGTTTCACTCCTGGGGAGCCTGATGACAGACACCCCACGATGCTAACAGGCTGCCGTTGAACCGCGGCTCAGGCGCAGCCCTTGCCCGCGTAACCGCCCTCGACGCCCTTACTGGCATAAGCCACGGCATCGTGCGGATGCAGGCTTTCCTGGTGTTCCACGCGAATATGGAAATCGCCAAGACTTGCATCGGCGTCGAGCGCCTTCTGAATGCGGCGCGCCGCGTCTTCGCAGAACATCAGGTTGCCGCCATTGGCAAGCGCGAATGCTTGTTCGTCCTCGCGCTTCACGGCAGTCTGCACCGGCGTACCCAGGGCTTGCTCAGTGCGATCGATCAGGCTGATCAGATCGAACGCCGCGCCTTCCGCCGGACGCACGCGTAAACGGGCCACGCTGCGCTGGGCATGGGGCGTGGCGACGATGCCCTTTTCACTGCCCAGCCACGCCAACACAGCGGCGTGATCGATCGGCCGGGAGGCGTCAAAGTCCTTGGCGAACTGATCCTGGATCAGCTGACGCGACAGCGCCGCCGATGCGGGACAGGTGGAGGAGTAGACGATCTCTGTTCCGAACTCGAGCAGAAACTGGTCGCCCACGAGGCTGGCTTCGATCGTCACCGGATAGGCACGCCAGCCGCTGTTGCCACTGCGCAGCGCAGGGCGGCGCACCAGGTGCTCGAAGCGAATGCTGAGGCACGCGCGGTCCGACAGGTCTTTGTGCGAGTCGAGGAAGCCGCGCAGCAGTTCGCGCAGCGATGTGGCGCTCAGCGTCTGGGTGCTGAGCGCCTGCTCCACCTGCAGATACAGGCGCGACATGTGGATGCCACGCTTGTCCGGGCGGCGCAGATTGACGAAGGCGCCGACGCGCGCGCTCGCGCGCTGCACATCGCCGTCGCCCGCATCGAAACGCACCGGCACCTCGATGCCGTCCATACCGACCCAATCCAGCTCGCCGGCAAGATGCGGCTGGGCGTGAACTGCCACATCAGGCAGCAGGCGGGCGGTGTTTTCCTCGGTATACATGGTGAATCCTATGATCCAGCGAGCGGGCAAACCGCGCGAGAGACGTCAATCTTGGGGCAGCACGGGGGCCTAACAATAGTGGCGCCCGGGAAACGCTGCGTCCCCACATGGGTTTATGCGGCGTCGCGGCGCCATGCACGGGCCGCCTGCCAGGCCTGCCAGACCACGCCAGGACCCTGACGCCCCTGCCCTTTGCGCAGCACGTCCAGCGGGTTGGCCGCCTTGCGCGCCTGTGCGACCAGGGCACGTCCGTAGCGCGACTCCAGCCCCCGGAAGGCACTGAGCGGCCCGGGCAGGCGCTCGGCTTCGCGCCAGGCAGCGTCCAGATCGTCCAGCTGGGCGCGAATGGCGTCATTGCGCGCAGGGCTGGCAGACCGCAGCTCGTTGCGGCTCAAGCCATAGCGTGCGAGACGCGACATGGGCAGCGCGAGGCGATCGCGATCGGCGTCCTCTTCCAGACGCAACAGCGAAAACAACAGATGTGAAAGCGTCGCTACCCTCGCGGCCCGCTCGCTGGCGGTGCCCTCACCAAACCACCACGCGGTTTCCAGCGAGGCGATGGCTCCATGCAGCAACGAACTGGCAGCGAGCTGGGCAGGAAAATCGGCTGCCGTGCCCTCCTCCAGCTGCGCCATGGCCGCCAGCACGGGCGCCACCCATTGCTCGCCCGGCAAGACGTGGGCACGGTCGTCGTCAAACAACACCTGGGTCAGCGGGTGGCGTCCGCCGCTGGCCGCCGCGCCCGAGAGTTCTTCGGCCCACCAGTTCAACTTGCCGGCTGCCACCTGCGGTTCACGGATGCCGTACGCGGCGGCGAGCAGTTCCTGCTCCAGCGCTGCCAGCGCAATATGGCCGGGATAGTTGTTCTGATCGACGAAGGCGAGCGCGATGCGCTGCTGTGGCTGTACCGCGAGCCACTTGTCGATATAGCTCTGCAGGGCGCTATCGCTCATGCCGTGACCTGCAACTGGCGCAGGCGCGCCGTCAGATCAGACGGCTGGTTGAGCACAAGATCGGCGTTCCACTGATGCGGATCGCCGCCATCCAGATAGCCCCAATGCACGGCGATGGTGTACATGCCGGCAGCGCCGCCAGCGAGAATGTCGCGCCGGTCGTCACCTACGAAGAGGCAGCGCGCAGGGTCCAGCCCCGCGAGTTCGCAAGCCAGCAGCACCGGCGCCGGATCCGGCTTCTTTACCGGCAAGGTATCGCCCGAGATCACCGCCGCCGCGCGATGTCCCCAGCCGATGCGCTGCACCAGCTCATCGGTGAGAAACGCCGGCTTGTTGGTGACGATGCCCCACAGAATGCCCTGCGCCTCGATCGTCTCCAGCAATTCGTCGACACCTTCGAAGGGGCGCGTATGCTCCGCCATCACCGCCTCGTACAGTGCGAGGTAGCGTGGCACCAGCTGCAACAATTGCGCTTCGTCAATGTCGGGAAAGGCGCAGCGCAGAATCGCTCGCGAACCGCGCGATACCACTTCGCGCACGGGCTCGAATGGCGGCACGGCCACACCCATTTCCTCGCACTGCAACTTCAACGCGCCGTACAAGTCGACGGCGCTGTCGAGCAAGGTGCCATCGAGATCGAACAGCACGCCCTGGATAGCTTGTGGAAAAGGCTTCATGCGGGCTTTCGGGCGCTGATCAGGTAGTTCACCGCGGTGATGCGGCTGAGCCACGCCTTGCGGTTGATGGGGTTGTAGCCAAGGCCCGAGACGTCTTCCACTTCGAGGCCCGCGTGACGCATCAGACGCCCCAGCTCGGACGGCTTGAGGAACTGCGCATAGTGATGCGTGCCACGCGGCAGCATCTTCATGATGTATTCCGCGCCGAGAATGGCCGCACCGAACGCGGCCGGCGTACGGTTGAGCGTGGACATCACCACGATACCGCCCGGCTTCACCATGCGTGCCAGATCGTTCACCAGCGCTTCGGGATCGGGCACATGCTCGATCAGCTCCATGCAGCAGACCGCATCGAAACTCTCCGGCTCGGCCGCGGCAAGATTGGCCGATGACTGCACGCGGTAATCCACATCGAGCGCCGGTGTTTCCAACCGCGTTTCGTGCAGATGCAGTGTCGCGATCTCGATGACCTTCTCACCCATATCGATGCCTGTGACGTGCGCACCGGCCTTCGCCAGCGCTTCGCTGAGCAAGCCACCGCCACAGCCGACGTCAGCCACGCGTGCGCCGCGCAGGTTCAGGCGATCGGCAACGTAGGCCGCGCGCACCGGATTAAGGTCATGCAACGGCCGGGACTCGCCATCCGGATCCCACCAGCGCGCGGCGAGCTTGCCGAAGCGGGCGATTTCCTCAGGACTTACATTGGTTGCGGCTTGCATCGAGAGCATCCTTGGGAACGTGCGCGCAGCTTAACGCGCGTTCCATTCGTAGACCGTGATGTCCCAGCCGCCACTGGTGTAGGCCGGGTCTGTATGAACGATACCGCGTGCTTCATCCATGTCGTTGGCGAACAGCAGGTAGGCGCCTCCGGATTGGTCGCTGAAACCACCGGACATTTCCAAACGGCCACCGGCACGCAGACCTTCGAGGAAGTCCTTGTGGGGCTGCACGACCGCCGGATCGAAATCCGGACGGCGCATGGCCATGACGAGATAACGATTCATCGTCGTTCCCTCAGCACGCATCAATGGCAGCGATGCGCTCGCGCCAGGCATGCGTCTTGGCCAGCACGGCATCGGTATCGATGTCAGTCAGTACGCGGCCGGCCAGCTTGCGCACGCCGTTGATCCACACGTCGGTGACCTGATGACGGCCGGTGGCGTAGGCGAGCTGCGAAGCGATGTGGAACAGCGGCTGAGTTTCCAGATCCGACAGGCGCACGGCGGCGAAGTCGGCCTGTTTGCCCGCCTCGATGGAGCCGATGCGATCTTCCAGCCCCATGGCGCGCGCGCCGTTGAGCGTCGCCGCGCGCAGCGCATAGGCTGCGTCGAAGGCCGCCGCATCACCCGCCACCGCCTTCGCCAGCAGCGCCGCCGTGCGCATCTCACCGAACATATCGAGGTCGTTGTTAGACGCGCAGCCGTCCGTACCGATGGCGACGTTCACGCCAGCCTGGCGCAGCTTTTCCGCCGGGCAGAAGCCCGAAGCGAGTTTGAGATTGGATTCCGGGCAATGCACCACGGAGACACCCGCTTCCGCGCACGCAGCGATCTCTGCGTCGGTCAGTTGGGTCATGTGCACCGCGATCAGTCGATCATTGACGATGCCCAGCTTCTGCAGGCGCTGGAACGGACGCAGGCCACTCTTGGCCTTCTCCTCTTCCACTTCGTGCGCGGTTTCGTGCGTATGCAGATGCACCTGGATGTCGAGCTGATCGGACAGCACGCGAATGCGCTCGAAACTCTCGTCCGACACGGTGTACGGCGCGTGCGGCGCAAACGAGGTGCCCACCAGCGCGTCGCCGAGGAAGCTGTCGTGCACTTCGATGGCGCGGTCGAAATACTCGTCCTGCGTCTTCGCCCACGCGGTGGGGAATTCGATGACCGGCAGACCCACCACGGCACGAAAACCCATGCGGCGATAGGTGGCGCCGATGACATCGGGGAAGAAATAGTTTTCGTTGGTGCAGGTGGTGCCGCCGCGAATCATCTCCGCCACCGCCAGCTCGACACCGTCGCGCACGAACTCGGGCCCGATCACCTGCCCTTCGACCGGCCAGATATGTTTCTGCAGCCACACCATCAGGGGCAGATCGTCGGCGAGGCCTCGCAGCAGCGTCATGGGATTGTGCGTGTGGCTGTTGACCAGGCCGGGAATCAGCACGTGCTCGCCCAGCTCGACGCGCTCACGCGGCGCGTAGGCGGCGCGCGCTTCGCTGATCGGCAGCAGGGCCACGATGGTGCCTTTGTCGACAGCCACGGCGTGGTGCTCGAGCACGACAGCATGCGGCTCGACAGGCACGATCCAGCGGGCTTCGATCAACAGGTCGACGGGTTGCGGGGCGGTCTGGCTCATCCTGGGCTCGCTCTTTTTCGATGTTTGGATACGACATGGGGCGGATCACCTTGCGGTGGCCGCCCCATGGTTGCCTGATGTCATGACGACTCAGGCATCGTCGCTCCAGCGAAAGTTGGAATCCGGTGACTTTGTCTTGCAGCGTGCGAAGCGGGAATTGCGTGCTTCGCACAACGTACTTCACTGGATCCCTGCTTTCGCAGGGATGACGAACCGGCAAAGGCGCGGGCGCAGCCCGCGCGCCGGTTCGTCACTTGCCGACGCGGCTGACGTACTCGCCCGTGCGGGTGTCGACCTTGATCACTTCGTCAGTGGTGACGAACAGCGGGACGCGCACCACGGCGCCGGTTTCCAGCGTGGCCGGCTTGCCACCGCCACCCGAGGTATCGCCACGCAGGCCCGGATCGGTCTCGGTGATCTTCAGTTCGACGAAGTTCGGTGCCTGCACGGTGATGATCTCGCCGTTGAACAGCGTGACCACGCACTCTTCCTCGCCCTTCAGCCACTTGACGGCATCGCCCATGCCAGCCTTGCTGGCCTGGTGCTGCTCGAAGCTTTCCTGGTGCATGAAGTGCCAGAACTCGCCATCGGAGTACAGGTACTGCATGTCGGTATCCACGACGTCGGCGACTTCGAAGGAGTCGCTGGACTTCATGGTCTGCTCGGTGGTGCGGCCGTTCTTCAGGTTGCGGATGAAGATGCGGGTGAACGCCTGCCCCTTGCCGGGCTTGATGAAGTCGGCGTCCGTAATGACCCACGGGTCATTGTTGTGAAGGATCTTCATACCCTTCTTGACGTCGTTGAGACCGGCGGTGGCCATGTATTGCGCTCCAGATGTGAGACCGCCGGGAGGCGGCTAGAATAGGGGCTTTCCCGGGCCCGAAGCCCGTTTCAAGACCCACTATGATAACCGCAAGCCACGCCGCCCGCCTATCGCCGCCCGAGACCGACTGGCGCACGCTGTGGCGCGAGGCCATTACCGATCCCCGGGAACTGCTCGACGTGGTGGGCCTCGCTCACCTGGCCGACCGCCTGCCGCCCGGCCACGCAGGCTTTGCCGTCCGCGTACCACGGGGTTTCGTGGCGCGCATGCGTCTGGGCGATGCGCAGGATCCACTCCTGCTGCAAGCCCTGCCCCAACTGGCCGAGCTGGACGTGGCACCTGGCTACAGCACCGATGCCGTGGGTGATATGGCGTCCCGATCCGCCCAGGGCGTGCTGCATAAGTACGAGGGGCGGGCCCTGCTGATCGCCAGTGGCAGCTGTGCCATCAACTGCCGCTACTGCTTCCGCCGCCACTTTCCCTATGGCGACGAGATGGCCGCCGCCGGCCAGTGGCGCAAGGCGCTGGAGCATGTGCGGCAGGATACGTCGATCACCGAACTCATCCTTTCCGGCGGGGACCCGCTGTCGCTGGCCACGGCCAAGCTGGAGGAACTGACCCGCGGCCTGGCTGACATCCCGCATGTGACCCGCCTGCGCATCCACACCCGCCTGCCAGTGGTGCTGCCCGAGCGGATCGATGTGGCGTTCACCGATTGGCTTGCGGCTGTGCCCTTGCAGAAAGTCGTCGTGCTTCATGCCAATCACGCCAACGAGTTTGACGCGCAGGTCGATGACGCCTGCGCCCGACTGCGCGAAGCGGGCGCCACGCTGCTCAACCAATCGGTGCTGCTGCGTGGCATCAACGACGATGCCGAAACGCTGGCTGCGTTGTCCGAGCGCCTGTTCGCGGCGGGCGTACTGCCCTACTACCTGCACCAGCTCGATCGCGTGCAGGGTGCAGCCCATTTCGAAGTGGACGACACCCGCGCCCTGGCGCTAGTGGAAGCCGTCCGCCATCGCCTGCCTGGGTACCTGGTGCCCAAGCTGGTGCGTGAAGTGGGTGGCGAAGCATCGAAGCATCCCCTGTAACCGAACTACGGCACACTTGTGGGCCCCGTCACTTCCGGAATATTTCTGCTGGCAGTGACCGGCGGAATCCGCTAAAACCACGGATGGCCCGCGCCCTGCCCCGATGGCAGGTCAATCTCCTGCAGCGCGAACAATGGATAGCTCGACGTGCCCACAAAAACTGACCAGGTCATCAAGATCCTTTTCATTGAGAAGTCAGTCGAAGACGCGGAACAAATCATCAGTCTGCTGCGCAATAGCGGCATCGCCGTGCGCCCCGCGCGGGCGACCAGTGCGGAGCAGATCACGGCCGCACTCGACGAACTCGGTCCCGACATCGTTCTGTTTGACCCCGCCATAGGCACGCTGGAGCTGCGCGAGGTCTCGCGCCTGCTCGATGCCCATGGCCGCGACCTTTCGCTGATTGCGCTGGTTGGCCAGGTGGACAACACCACCATCACCGAACTGTTCGTCGGCGGCGCGCGCAGCGTGGCGCTGCGACCGCAGCCCAAGCAACTGATGGCGGTGATCCAGCGCGAATTCGACGCGCTCAATGCCCGCCGCCAGCTGCGGCGCCTTGAAGCGGCATTGCGTGAGTCAGAACGACGTTGCGACGCCCTGCTGGATTCCTCCACCGACGCCATCGCGTATGTGCACGAAGGCATGCACGTTCGCGCCAACCAGGCCTATCTCGATACCTTCGGCTACACCGAATTCGACGACCTGCTCGGCTTGCCGGTGCTGGACATGATCGGCCCCAGCGATGCCGAAGAGTTCAAGGTCACCCTCAAGGGCCTTTCCCGCGGCGAGAAACCCAATGCTCCGATTGAGCTGCAGGCACGCCGCGCCGATGCATCCAGCTTTAAGGCCAGCGTGGAATTCGCCCACGCGATGTTCGAAGGCGAGCCCTGCCTGCAGGTAGTGTTCCGCCGCCAGAAGATCGACGCCAATGTGATCGAGCAGCTGCAGCGCGATCCGGTCACCGGCCTGTTCAACCGTGCGCGCATGCTCGAGTGCATTGACCAGGCCGTGGCCGCCGCGACCCAGGGCACCAAGGGCCAGTCGTTGCTGTTGATCGAGCCGGACAACTGGCAATCCATCGTGGCAGGCATTGGCCTGGCCAAGGCGGACGAGCTGCTGGCCGCGTTCGCCAACCGTGTGGAAGGCGTGCTCGGCGCGCACGACACCGCGGGCCTGCTGGCCGAGCACACCGTGGGCGTGTTGCTGCACACCCGCAACGACGAAGGCATCAAGACCTGGATCGCCAGCCTGCAGCAGGCCATCGCCGGCGGCATTTTTGACCTGGGCTCCCGCTCCATCACCGTCACCGCCAGCATCGGCGGCAGCATGATGGGCGAGAAGAACGCCAACACCGAGCTGCTGCTCAACCAGGCCAGCCAGGCGTTGCGCAACGCGCAGAGCCAAGGCGGCAACCGCATCGACCTGCACGACCCGGCCGCCCGCGAGAAGGCCGACGAGGAACGCGAGCGTTACTGGCTCGGCGTGCTCAAGCAGGCGCTTATCCAGAACGATTTCGTCCTCTACCACCAGCAGTCCATCAGCCTGCAGGACGCCGAAGGCGAATTCTCCGAAATCCTGCTACGCCTCAACGGCCCTCAGGGCGAGGTGTTGCCCGGCTTCTTCATGCCCATCGCGGAGAAACACAACCTCACGCCGGCCATTGACCGCTGGGTGCTGAACCAGGCGATTGAGCACCTCAAAACACGCGAGCGCTCAGGTACCCAGACCACGTTCTTCGTCAAACTGACCTCTGGCTCGCTGGAAGACACCGAGCTGCTGCCTTGGCTGGGAGAGCGCCTCAAGCGGGCCGCCCTCACCAACGGCAAGCTGGTGCTGGAAACCACCGAGAGCAAAGTGGTGACGGCGCTGCGCCCGGCGCAGGAGTTCATCAACTCCTGGAAGAAGCTGGGTGGTCAGTTCGCACTGGAACAGTTCGGTTCCGGCCTCAACTCGTTCCAGTTGCTCAACCACATCGATGCCGACTTCCTGAAGATCGACCGCAGTTACATGGCGGACCTGCCTCAGCAGCAGGAAAGTCAAAAGAAGGTGGCCGAGATCTGTCGCCAGGCGCGTGAGCTGAAGAAGCAGACGATTGCCGAATGGGTGGAAGACGCTGCCAGCACGTCGCTGTTGTTCGCCTGCGGCGTGGATTTTGTGCAGGGTAACTTCCTGCAGGAGCCGCAGCGGTTGATGTGATCGTTCGCGCCGTGAGGGATTGCTTCTCTTGGGGTGGCCCGGGCGCTTCTTTTAGGAAGATGGCTGAGGCGAGGGGTGGATACTCGCCTCGACGCTGACTCCCCCTCACCGTCATCCCAGCGAACGCTGGGATCCAGTGACTTTGCTCTTGGATCTGATCTGGCGTTCCCGCCAGCGTGCCGCTTACGCAGCGGGCGTTTCGACCTCCTGCCGGAGGCCGAGTCACTTTTCTTTTGCTGGCCCAAAAGAAAAGTAACCCAAAGAAAATGGCCTGAAGAGCTGGCAGCATTGCGCGGGGATAAGCCCGAACGCGCGAGGCGCGTCGTTGCTTGGCAACCTCCGCCGCCACACAGCGGGTACTTCCAGGCGCTTCGCAACGCGCCATCGCGGAGAGGACTTAAAGCAGGTAGTCGCTACGCTTCCTGACCGCACAGGCTGGGTAAAGAGGACGCTACGCTTCCCGAACGATGTGGAGAACTCGCCGTGTAACGGCAAGGTCCTTCTGCGAGAAAGCAGGAACATCGAAGCTTGGCGGCGCGATGTGCAGCGCAGCTGCACGAGCCGTCGGCTTTAGGCTCTGGACCTTCGGGTCCCCGTATGAGGCGGCGGGCGGGTGGAGATCAGGCCCCGTAGGGGTGGCTGGCATGGATGCCAGCCACTTTTCGTCGGGGCAGGAGCCCCGTCGAAAAGCCCGGAACCCGTCCGCGGACCTGGAGGGCGAAGCCCGGAAGGCGCCTCATCCGGGGTGCCATTTCTTTTGGTTACTTTTCTTTGGGCAAGCAAAGAAAAGTGACCCGGCCTCCGGCAGGAGGTCGGAAGCCCGCGGCAGGCGAGCCCGGTCGCCGTATCGCGACAACCAAGTGCAAAGTCACTGGACCCCGGCCTGCGCCGGGGTGACGACAAAGATGAAGCGGTGAGGCAAGTACCCACCCCTCACCCCGACCCTCTCCCCGAAGGGGAGAGGGAGACAAGTCAAACGCACAAACAAAAACCCCGCGGATCGCTCCGCGGGGTTCTTGGCAAATCTGTAAGACGCCGGGATTACTCCGCGGCAGCCTTCTTCGCAGCCTTGGCGGCGGAGACAGCGGCGACGTCTTCCTTGATGCGAGCAGCCTTGCCTTCCAGATTGCGCAGGTAGTACAGCTTGGCGCCGCGAACCTTACCCTTACGCTTCACTTCCAGCGAGTCGATGGCCGGGCTGTGAGCCTGGAACACGCGCTCCACGCCGGTGCCGTGCGAAATCTTGCGCACGGTAAAGGCCGAATGCAGACCGCGGCTGCGCTTGGCGATGACGACACCCTCGAACGCCTGGACGCGCTCGCGGTTACCTTCCTTCACCTTCACGTTCACCACCACGGTGTCACCAGGGCCGAACTCCGGCAGCTGGCGGGTGATCTGCTCGGCTTCGAACTGTTCGATGATCTTGTTCATGGCAACACCTGTCTGTTCACTGTGCCCTTAATGGGCCGTATCGTCGTGCCGCGTCTGCTGAGCATGCTCGCGGCGGAATTCTTCCAACAGCGCACGGGATTCCGCATCCAACGCGCGCTGCGCCAAAAGATCGGGACGCCGCAACCAGGTCCGTCCCAGCGATTGCTTCAGGCGCCAGCGGCGGATAGCCGCGTGGTCGCCGGAAAGCAGTACATCCGGCACATCACCCAGTGCGTCATGCACCGGTTTTGCATAGTGCGGGCAATCCAGCAGTCCGTCCGAGAACGAATCCTGCTGCGCCGACTGCGCGTCGTTCAACGCACCGTCCTGCAAGCGGCCCACGGCGTCAATGATCACTGCCGCGCCCAACTCACCGCCAGACAACACATAATCGCCGATGGAGAGCTCCTCGTCGACTTCGTGCGCCAGCAAACGCTCGTCCACACCTTCGTAACGCCCACAAAGCAATGCAATGCGCGGCAATCTCGCCAGCGCTTCCACCCTGCCCTGCGTCAGCCTCGCACCTTGCGGGCTGAGATAAATCACATGCACCGGCTCCGGTGCCGCCTCACGCATTGCCTTGAGAGCATCGCGCAAAGGCTGAATCAGCATCACCATCCCGGGTCCGCCGCCGCATGTGCGGCCGTCCACGGTGCGGTAATTGTCGGTGGCGTAGTCGCGCGGGTTCCAGGTTTCCACCTGCAGCAGTTCACGCTGCTGAGCCCGTCCTACCACACCTACCGCAGCGCACTGACGCATGAAGTCGGGAAACAGCGTGACGACATCGATGCGCATGATCCTCAACCCATTTAGCAGCGCGTGGCGCGCTCAGAATTCAGGATCCCAGTCCACCACCATGCGCCCGCCGGACAAATCCACCGAACGCACAAAAGATCCCTGGACAAAAGGAATCAGCCGCTCGCGCGTGCCGTCCTTCACCACCACGACATCGTTGGCGCCGGTCGCGAACAGATGACTGACCCGACCCAATGCCACGCCTTCCGTGGTGACGACCTCGAGACCTTCGAGATCAACCCAGTAATACTCGTCCTTGCCGGGAGGTGGCAGCAGTTCGCGGGAGACATAAATGTCCTGACCCACCAGTGCTGCTGCACCATCTCGGTCATCCACGCCAGGCATCTGGGCGATGAGCCCCTTGCCCTGCGGACGACCTTTCACTCCCGTGATCTCCGTCTCCATACCCGGCGCCGAACTCAGCAGCCAGGGCTGGTAGGTGAAGATCCGCGTGCGAGGCTCGGTCCAGGATTCGAGCTTGACCCAGCCCTGCACGCCGTACAGCCCGACGATGCGTCCCACCAGGACGCGCCGACTGGCTGCCGTCATACTCAGGCAGCCTGCTGCTTGCCGGCTTCCTTGACCAGGGAGGCGACCTTGTCGGTCAGCTGCGCACCCTTGCCAATCCACTCCTGCACGCGAGCAACGTTCAGCTCAAGGCGCTTGTCCTTGCCCGAAGCCACCGGATTGTAGAAACCCACGTTCTCGATGCTGCGACCGTCGCGCTTGTTGCGCTGGTCGGTGACAACGATGTGGTAGAACGGACGGCCCTTGGCGCCGCCGCGCGAAAGACGAATCTTGACCATAAGTAAAAGCTCCAGAGTTGCCGTATGCCGGCAGCACGCACGAGGCCGTGCGCGGTAAACGCGGCATTTTAATGAATTTTGAGGAAAAAGGAAGAGCTGACAGGCAAATCCGGCCGAAAACACCGGCCGGGCCGTTCAGACTCAGCGCATCGGCGGGAAACCGCCACCCATGCCGCCCATGCCGCCCATGCCCTTCATGGCACCGCGCATCTGCCGCAGCAGGCCCTTGGTGCCACCCTTGGAGAGCTTGGACATCATTTTTTCCATCTGCATGTACTGCTTGAGCAGACGGTTCACGTCGGCCGGCTGAGTGCCCGAACCGCGTGCCACGCGGGCACGGCGCGAGCCGTTGAGCAGATCCGGATGACGACGTTCCTTTTTGGTCATCGACTGGATGATCGCGATCATGCGCTTGACCTCGCCATCGTTGACCTTGGATTTCACATTTTCGGGCAGGCTTGCCACACCCGGCAGCTTGTCCATCAGGCCGGCCAGGCCGCCCATGCTGTTCATCTGCTCGAGCTGGTCGCGCATATCGTTGAGATCAAAGCGCTTGCCCTTGATGACTTTCTCGGCGAGCTTCTGCGCCTTTTCCTGATCGACCTTGCGCTCGACTTCCTCGACCAGCGACAGCACGTCGCCCATGCCGAGGATGCGCTGCGCAACGCGATCCGGATGGAATGGTTCCAGCGCATCGGTCTTTTCACCTGCGCCGAGAAACTTGATCGGACGGCCAGTGACGTAACGTACCGACAGCGCCGCGCCGCCACGCGCATCGCCGTCCGTCTTGGTCAGCACCACGCCGGTGAGCGGCAGCGCTTCGGCGAACGCCTTGGCGGTATTGGCCGCGTCCTGACCCGTCATGGAGTCGACCACGAACAAGGTTTCGATCGGCGTGATCGCGGCGTGCAGCGCCTTGATCTCCGCCATCATGGCTTCGTCCACGTGCAGACGGCCGGCGGTGTCGACCAGCAACACATCGACCACTTCGCGGCGCGCGGCAGCGATGGCGTTCTTGGCAATGTCGACCGGGTTCTGGCCCGCTTCCGACGGGAAGAACTTCACGCCCACCTGTTCGGCCAGCGTGCGCAACTGTTCGATAGCCGCCGGACGGTACACGTCGCAGCTGACCACCATCACCTTCTTCTTTTTGCGCTCGGTGAGGAAGCGGGCGAGCTTGGCCACCGTGGTGGTCTTACCCGCACCCTGCAGGCCCGCCATCAGCACAACGGCCGGCGGCTGCTGCGCGAGGTTGAGTTCGGTGTTGGCGGTGCCCATCAGGGCGGTCAGCTCATCGCTGACCACCTTCACCAGCGCCTGGCCCGGCGACAGGCTCTTGAGCACTTCCTGGCCCACCGCGCGCACCTTTACGCGCTCGACCAGCGCCTGCACCACCGGCAGGGCCACATCGGCCTCCAGCAGGGCGATGCGTACTTCGCGCAGCGATTCGCGGATGTTCTCTTCGGTCAGGCGACCGCGCCCACGCAAGCGGTTGACGGTGGCAGAGAGGCGTTGGCTGAGGGACTCGAACATGGATCAGGCCGGTGGGCGGAAACGGCCGATTATAGCGGGGGTTGTGCTCCAGGGATGCTCCCTCGTACCTGAACCCTGGTCCGCCACCACCTTTTGTTGCTAGGGCGCCACCCGCCGTCAACCCGCGTCGCTTCACCCCTCCCGCGCTTTTCGGCCCTATGCCACACTCGCCCGCTATGGCCGTCACCCTCCTCTTCGCCCTGCTTGCCATCGTGCTCTACCTCACCGCCGCCGCAGGCCTGGCGCGGCCGCTGCTGAGCGGCGGTCAGCCACTGAGCCGCACGGCCCTGAGTCTGGCGGGCACAGCTGTACTGATTCACGCGGGCATTCTGCTGAGCATGCATCGCGGCGCGGTTGACCTTCATTTCTTCGCCGCGCTGTCACTGGTCGCCTGCGTGGTCTCGGCGCTGACACTCTTGGTTAACCTGTCGCGCCCGGTCGCTGCCTTGGGCGTGATCGTTTTTCCGCTGACGGCCCTGCTGCTTGCCGTGGATACCTTTGCGGCACCGGTGACCTCGCCTGAGCCACTGGAGTGGCAGATCAAGCTGCACGTCACCGTGGCGCTGCTTGCCTTCAGCGTACTGTCGATTGCGGCCGCGCTGGCCATCCTGCTCGCGGTGCAGGAGCGCGCGCTTCGTCACCGCCAGTTCGGGCCGTGGCTGCGTGCACTGCCGCCGTTGACGCTGACTGAAACGCTGCTGTTCCGCCTGATCGGCGCCGGTTTTCTGTTGCTCACGCTGACCCTGCTGACCGGCATTCTGTTTGTCGACAACTTGTTCGGCCAGCACCTGATCCACAAGACGGTGCTGTCGATCATTGCGTGGCTGGTGTTCGGTACCCTGCTCTATGGACGCTGGCGTCATGGCTGGCGCGGCCGCAGCGCCGTCAACCTCACCCTGGTTGGAATGGGCGTGCTGTTGCTTGCTTTCTTCGGCACCAAGGCGGTGCTGGAGTTGATACTCCATCGCGTCCCATGACCGCCGCCCGCCAGTTTGTTCTCACCCTGTCCTGTCCGGATCGCGCCGGCATCGTGGCAGCGGTGTCGAACCACCTGGCATCGAATCACTGCAACATTCTCGAAGCACAGCAGTTTGGCGACGCTGAAACGGGCCGCTTCTTCATGCGGCTGGTGTTTGAAAGCGCGCAGCTTTCATTCGATGAGCTGAAGCGCGGCCTCGACACGTTCGCTCCCTCGCTTGCCATGCAATGGACCCTGCGTGACCGCGCACAACGCCGAAGGGTGATGCTGCTGGTGTCGAAGTTCGATCACTGCCTGGCGGATATCCTCTATCGCTGGCGCATCGGCGAGTTGCCCATGGATATCGCGGGCATCGTCGCCAACCATCCGCAGGAGACGTATCGTCACCTGGATTTCGACGCGATTCCGTTCCATTACCTGCCCGTGCACCGGGAACACAAAGCGGAGCAGGAAGCCGCGCTGTGGTCGCTGATCGAGCAATCCGGCGCTGAACTGGTGGTGCTTGCGCGTTATATGCAGGTGCTGTCGCCTGACTTTGCCAGGCGTCTGGCTGGCCGATGCATCAACATCCACCACTCGTTTCTGCCGGGCTTTAAGGGCGCTCGCCCTTACCATCAGGCGCACCGACGTGGCGTCAAACTGATTGGCGCGACCGCTCACTTCGTCACCGCCGATCTCGATGAGGGACCCATCATCGAGCAGGATATCGAGCGGGTGTCGCATGCCGATACGCCGGACGACCTTATCCGTATCGGCCGCGATATCGAACGCCGCGTGCTCGCCCGCACACTGAGGCTCTATCTCGACGACCGCGTGTTGCTCAACGGCGGCAAGACGGTGGTTTTCCATTCCTAGACGGAGGCATTCGTGGAACTGATCGGCATGCTCGACTCGCCCTACGTCCGCCGCGCGGCGATCTCGCTGCGCCTGCTGGGCGTACCGTTCACCCATCGCTCGTGGTCGGTATTCCGCAACTTCGACCAGTTTCGCCAACTCAATCCGCTGGTGAAGGCGCCCACGCTGCAGTTGGACGACGGCACGCTGCTTACCGAGTCCGGGCTGATCATCGACTGGGCCGAAACCATCAGCGACCGCCCCAGCCTGATGCCAAGCGAACCACAGACTCGGTTGCGTGCATTGCGGTTGACCGGTATTGCCCTGGCGGCGAGCGAGAAGAGCGTGCAGATCGTTTACGAACACAAGCGCGATGCGGACAAACGTGATGCTGGCTGGCTGGAGCGCGTGACGGGGCAGCTCCGCTCGGCTTATGACCTGCTTGAACGCGAACTGGAAGGCGTCCATGGCTGGTTGTTCGGCGATACGCCGACGCAGGCAGATATCACCCTCGCCGTAGCCTGGGGCTTCACCCAACTGGTGGTAGCGGACGCCATTGATGCGAAGGCTTATCCGCGACTGGTCGCTTTTGCGCAGCACGCGGAACAGCACCCTGACTTTGCGGCGCTACCGGCCACTTGAGCAGGTCATCTTTTGTAGTGCGCGACCGCGGAGTTGAAGCGGCCGGTCGCGCACAAGTGCGCTCCCACAGGTGGCGTCTGACGATCAACGGCAGGCGTCGATGGCTTGCGAAAGCCGCTCCACCGGGACGATTTCCATATCGCCAACCTTTGCCTTCTTCGGCGCATTCGCCTTGGGCACGATAGCCTTCTGAAAGCCGTGGTGCGCCGCTTCCTTCAGGCGCTCCTCGCCGTTTGGTACTGGGCGAATTTCACCGGACAAACCCACCTCGCCGAACGTGATGGTTTTCTCCGGCAACGGCCGGTCTCGCAAACTGGACAGCACCGATAGCAGTACGGGCAGATCCGCGGCCGTTTCCTGCACGCGAATGCCGCCCACGACGTTGACGAACACGTCCTGATCGTAGGCGGCGACGCCACCGTGCCGATGCAGCACCGCCAGCAGCATCGCCAGGCGATTCTGCTCGAGACCCAAAGCCACACGGCGCGGATTGCCCAGCGACGATTGATCCACCAGCGCCTGCACTTCTACCAGCAGCGGACGGGTGCCTTCGCGCGTCACCATCACCGCACTACCGGATGTCGGGCCACTGTGTGTCGAGAGAAAGATCGCCGAGGGATTGGGCACTTCGCGCAGCCCCTTCTCGGACATGGCGAACACGCCCAGCTCGTTCACCGCGCCGAAGCGGTTCTTGAACGCGCGCAGCACACGAAAGCGGCTGCCCGATTCGCCCTCGAAATACAGCACTGCATCCACCATGTGCTCGAGCACGCGCGGGCCGGCAATACCGCCCTCTTTCGTCACGTGACCGACCAGAAATACCGATGTACCGGTTTCTTTGGCAAAGCGCGTGAGCTTGGCGGCCGATTCGCGCACCTGGCTAACCGAGCCCGGCGCAGCCGTCAGCAGCTCCGTCCAGATGGTCTGAATGGAATCGATCACCAGCACGCGCGGTCGGTTGCTGAGCGCTTGCTCGATGATGCGCTCGATGCAGGTTTCCGCCAGCGCATGCAGCGGCGCCAGGGGCAGATCCAGACGTTGCGCACGTGAGGCCACCTGAGCCAGCGACTCTTCGCCAGTGACATACACACTGCTCATCTGGGTGCCCAGCGTACCCAGCATCTGGAGCAGCAAGGTGGATTTGCCAATACCCGGATCACCGCCGATCAGCACCACCGAGCCGTCCACCAGACCACCGCCAAGCACGCGGTCGAGCTCGCCGATGCCGGTGAGCGTACGCATTTCCGCATGAAGCGCCACTGCGGTCAGCGGCGTCACCTTCGGCGAACCGGATGCTGCGCCGGCGTAGCCCGCCGTGCTGCGCGCTGCGCCCGCCGACTTCACTGCCGGCTGCACCACGATTTCACTCAGGGTGTTCCACGCCCCACAGTCCACGCACTGGCCCTGCCACTTGGAGTGCTCCGCGCCGCAATCGGTGCAGACATAGGCGGTTTTGGCTTTGGCCATGCGTGGTTCCTGAAAGCGTCGCGAGGAGCGACAAGCTTAGCGGGGCAGCATCGCAATCCGCGAGACGCCGGCAGATGACGACATTACGAAGCGCTTTTGCCCTAGATCACGAGGCGATCAGAGGTAACTTGCTACTTTCCCTACCCGGTGCCTTACCCATCGGCCCGGACATGGCAAAGAAGATTGCATTATTTCCCAAGCACCCCGAGCGTATCTGCTGGGGCTGCGACAAGTACTGCGCCGCCGACGCCCTCGCCTGCGGCAATGGCTCGGGCCGTACGCCGCACCCTATCGAGATGCTCGGCGACGACTGGCTTGAGCAGGGTGACTGGGGCTTTGATCCGGACGAGGTTGCCAAGGCCAGGGCCCGGGCTGGAAAGACGGAACCCTGACCATCTTCCTGTTACTCAGTTCTCGTCTTCAACGAACAGCACGCGTTTCGTCATGCCGCAGGTGAGGTCATAAGAGATCGTGCCCGCCTGGGCAGCGATGATCTCCACCGGCAGCTCCGGACCCCACAGGGTGACGCGATCGCCGACCTTCGCATGCGGCGCGGCGCGAAGATCCAGCGTAATCAGATCCATCGACACGCGTCCGATAAGCGGCACCTGATGATCCCCCACCAGCACGGGCGTTCCCGCCACTGCGCTACGTGGATAGCCATCGCCGTAACCCACGGCAGCAACACCCACCGACATATCTTCCGGGCAGGTCCACGTGCCGTTGTAGCCGATGCGTTCGCCCTTGCTGATCCGATTGATGGCGATCAGACGAGTGCTTAGCGTCATCGCTGAGCGAAAACCAAAATCCGCGCCCGTCTTGCCGTCCACCACCGACAAGCCATAGAGCAGGCCACCCGTACGCACCCAGTCGCCGCGCGCGTCGGTCCAGCCAAGCAGGGCAGCCGAGTTGGACAACGAACGAGGCCCGCTCAACCCCTGCGTAGCCTCAGCGAAGCGGCGTATCTGTGCCGGTGTCTGCGTACCGTCGAACACTTCGGATTCGGCAAAATGGGTGAGCAGACCAATCTCCGGATCGATGCCCGGCATGGCCGCCAACTGAGCGTGCACGAACGGCACCGCTTCAGGCGCAAAGCCCAGACGATGCATGCCGCTATCCACCTTCAGCCACACGCGCAGCAGACCACGTGCAGGCGACGCTTCACGCAGCCATTGGAGTTGTTCTTCGTGATGGATCGCCGCATCGAGGTTAAGGCGCTGCATCTCGGCGATATCGCTGGCGCGATCGGGCCCTGACAACACCACAATGCGCTGACGATGCCCGGCTGCGCGCAAACGCAGACCATCCCCCAGGGCTGCCACCGCGAAAGCATCAGCATCGCCGTCCAGAGCGCGCGCCACGCGCTCCAGCCCATGACCATAGGCATCGGCCTTGACCACGGCCATCACTTTCGCGGGCGCGGCCATGGCCTTGATGCGGGCCAGGTTGTGGCGCAATGCGCCCAGATGAATGGTGGCGACAGTAGTGCGACTCATGCCTGCTTGGCGTCGTGACGACGACGCGAAATGTAAAGGGTGGATGGGAATGCGGACCGGCCGGCCCAGAACGGGACAGAGATTAACAGCCCTTGCGGGAACTGGCGGCCCACGGCAAGCACCCTAGCCTTGCAGGACGGCGCCCCGGGGCCACTCAGATGGCTTTCTCAGGGCAATCGGCGCCACCCCGCCCTACCTGGCCGATGGGCAGCCACGATCAGCGCGTATCGCAATGCTTAAGGGCGACGCGCCGGGCTTTGTCGTACTCATGCTGGGTCATGGCGCCCGAATTCAATGCATCCTGCAGATCGGTCATCTGCTTACCGCACGTTTCATTGTTGTTCTGCACCACACGCGGACCGCCTCCGCATCCCGCGAGCAGCACACAACAACCGAACATCAGGGCGGGTATCAACGACTTGTTCATGACAGTCAGGCACCCAAGGCTTCCGCGCGAACACGAGCACAAGCTTGCGCCGATGATCATGAACCTCGCCGAGGTCAGATGCCCAGCGCGCGCGTAACGCCTCCGGCTGTACAGCGACGGTTTCGCTAAATCAAGAACTTGTCAGCGATGAGACGCGCGCTGGAAATCGCGTTACTCGAATGCGCCCACAAACGAATCCGGCGCGTAATTTTCGAACTTGGTGTAGTGACCAAGGAAGGTCAGCTTCACCGTATCGGTCGGGCCGTTACGCTGCTTGCCGATGATGATTTCGGCGAGTCCCTTATCGGGCGATTCCTTGTTGTAGTACTCGTCGCGGTAGATGAACATGATCACGTCCGCGTCCTGCTCGATAGCGCCGGATTCGCGAAGGTCGGACATCATCGGACGCTTGTCCGCACGCTGTTCCAGCGAGCGGTTCAACTGCGACAGCGCGATCACCGGGCAATTGAGTTCTTTCGCCAGGCCTTTCAGCGAGCGCGAAATCTCGGAGATTTCGGTCGCGCGGTTTTCCTTCATGCCAGGCACCTGCATCAGCTGCAAGTAGTCGATGACGATAAGGCCGAGGCCACCGTGTTCGCGATGCAAGCGGCGGGAACGCGAGCGCATTTCCACCGGCGAAAGGCCCGGCGTGTCGTCGATGAAGATCTTGGCCTCGGACAGCAGCGCGATGGCGTTGGTGACCCGCGGCCAGTCTTCCTCAGCGAGATCGCCATTGCGCAGGTGCTGCGCATGGATGCGGCCCACCGAGGAGATCATACGGAAGGCCAGCTGCGAGGCCGACATTTCCATCGAGAAGATCGCCACGGCTTTCTTGCCGCGCATCGCCACCGCTTCGGCCATGTTCACCGAAAACGCGGTCTTACCCATGGAGGGACGTGCCGCGACGATGATCAGGTCGGAGGGCTGCAAGCCCGACGTGAGCTCGTCCAGATCGGAGAAGCCGGTGGAAACGCCGGTGAGCTGCCCTTTGTTTTCGAAACGCTCGGAGAGAATGCGGAAAGCGTCCTTCACTGCTTCCCGCATGGACACTGTGTCTTTCTTACCGCGCGCACCCGACTCGGCGATCTTGAACACCGCCTGCTCGGCGCGCTCCAGCACTTCCTGCACGGTTTTGCCTTCGGGCTGATAACCGTCTTCGGTGATGCCGGTGCCCGCGTCGATCAGCTGCCGCAGCACGGACTTCTCGCGCACGATCTCAGCGTAGGCGGCGATGTTTGCCGCGCTGGGCGTGGTGTTGGCCAATTCGATCAGGTACGCAGCGCCACCCACCATCTCAGCCAGGCCATTGGCTTCGAACCAGTCGCCCAGCGTCACTGCATCGCAAGGCATGCCTTTGGATGCCAGCTCGGTGATGGCGCGCCAGATCAGGCGGTGGTCTTTGCGGTAGAAGTCCTGCTCGCTGAGACGGTCGGCCACCTTGTCCAGCGAATCCGGCGAGAGCATGAGGCCACCCAGCACGGCCTGCTCCGCATCGGTCGAATGCGGCGGCATGCGCAGCGCATCGAAGCTCGACGGCGGTTTGCGCTCGCGGTCGGAACGGCGGCGGCGGCCACCGGGTTCGTCGGAACGGTCGGAAACGAAGGACATCGCGGTTCCTCGGAGAAAACCGACGGCAATCCGGCGGCGGCATGGCAATGGTCACAGAGCATACGCGGCGCCATCTCAGGCTTCGAGACAATAACTCTGTGGAAAAGCTGTGTTTATCTGTGGATAAGGCGGTGGGTAAAACCACGCGCCAGACCAAAAGCAAACGGGCGCCCGGAGGCGCCCGTCTGGGTATCGCGAGCGATGGAGCGGCTTACTTTTCGCCGATCACGATCACCTTGACCACGGTCTGCACGTCAGCGTGCAGCGCGATCACGGCTTCGAACTCGCCGGTGTGGCGGATCGGGCCTTCGCCCTGGATCACTTCGTTCTTGTGCACGTCGTAACCGGCGGCTTCCAGAGCCTCGGCGATTTCGCGCGGACCGACCGAGCCGTACAGCTTGCCTTCCGGGCTGGCGTTGACGGTGATGGTCACCGAAGCGCCCTCCAGCTTGGCCTTGCGGCCTTCAGCGCCGGACAGCTGCGAGGCTGCCTTGGCTTCGTACTCGGCGCGGCGCTTCTCGAAAGCTTCGAGGTTGGCGGCGTTGACCGGCACGGCCTTGCCCTGCGGCAGGAGGTAGTTACGACCGTAACCCGGCTTGACCTTGACCTTGTCGCCCAGGTTACCGAGGTTGCGGACTTTCTCGAGAAGAATCAGTTCCATGATGGTTCCTTTTCGTTAGCGCCGAATGGGCCCGACGCAGCCGTGGACGGTTGTCCGAAGAGTTTGACGGTGCGCCGGGTGTCACCACCCGGCGCACGCCACGATCAGACGTCGTGGTTGTCGGTGTACGGCAGCAGCGCCAGGAAGCGGGCGCGCTTGATGGCGGTTGCCAGCTGGCGCTGGTAACGAGCCTTGGTGCCGGTGATGCGGGACGGAACGATCTTGCCGTTCTCAGTGACGTACTGGCGCAGCGTGTTGAGATCCTTGTAATCGATCTCCTTCACTTTTTCAGCCGTGAAGCGGCAAAACTTGCGGCGGCGGAAGAACTTGGACATGGCTTAGGCTCCTGCTCAGTCGTCGCTGTCGCGATCGTTGTCGTTGTCGTCACGGTCACGGCGACCCGGACGCTCGTCACCTTCGCTGTCGTCATCGCGGCGGCGCGAAGACTTGGCATCGTCCTTTTCCTTCGACTTCAGGATGAAGGACTGCTCGGTATCAGCGGCATCGCGCTTGATGACCAGATGGCGCAGCACGGCGTCGTTGAAGCGGAAGCCCGACTCCAGCTCGTTCAGCGCGTTCTGGCTCACTTCGATGTTGAGCATGACGTAGTGAGCCTTGGCCAGGTTCACAATCGGGTAAGCGAGCTGGCGGCGGCCCCAGTCTTCGAGACGGTGGATCTTGCCGCCGTCGGTTTCGATCAGCGCCTTGTAGCGCTCGATCATGGCCGGGACCTGTTCGCTCTGGTCAGGGTGGACCAGAAACACGACTTCGTAATGTCGCAGGGACATCGTGGGGTAACTCCTTGTGGATGCGGCCGTTATGGCCTCGCAGCCTCCCGCCCTATGCGGTGAGGCAAGGTTCTGCCCAGGCCTTTTGAGCGTGGACAGAAGCGGAAGTGTAAAGGAATTCAGCAGCTTGGGGCAAGCCGATGGCGGCCAGCCTCATTTCGGCCGTCTCAGCCGACGGTGAAACTCTCGCCACAACCGCACTCGCCGGTGGCGTTGGGGTTGTGGAACACGAAGCTGGCGTTGAGGCCCTGGCGCTGGAAGTCGATTACCGTGCCATCGATCAGCGGCAGGCTCTTGCCTTCGACGATCAGCGGAATGCCGTCAACATTCAGCGTCTCGTCACCCTCGCCCACCGACTGTGCAAGGTCGACCACATAACCGAAGCCCGAGCAGCCGGTCTTCTTGACGCCGAAGCGCACGCCTGCGGCGCCGGGGGTACCGGCAAGGAAGGACCGCATGCGTTCGCTGGCGGCGGGAGTGATGGTGATGGTCATGGGCAATGCAAAACGCCGAAGGTCGGAAATCGGGTGCGAAGGGTCGCTACCTGAACGATCCCTACATTATCATGGCTAGTTCTACTTACGCGTCCGATATGCGGCGCCCAGCAGGAGTTTCAATCCATGGCGGTGGTAAGCGTCAAGCAGGCTCTTTCCGGTTCGATCGAAGCCGGCAGTGTCGTCACGGTGCGCGGTTGGGTGCGCACGATCCGCGATTCGAAGGGCGGACTGTCCTTCGTCAATGTGACCGATGGTTCCTGCTTCGACCCGATCCAGGCGGTGGTCACCGACAAGGTGTCCAACTACGAGAACGAGGTGAAGCACCTCACCACCGGCGCCGGCCTGATCGTCACCGGCACGCTGGTGCCGTCGCAGGGCAAGGGGCAGCGCTTCGAAATCCAGGCGGATACAGTCGAAGTCACCGGCTTCGTGGACGATCCGCTCACCTACCCGATCCAGCCGAAGCCGCACACCATGGAGTTCCTGCGCGAAGTGGCGCATCTGCGCCCGCGCACCAACCTGTTTGGCGCGGTGACCCGCGTGCGCCACACGATGATGACGGCGATCCATCGCTGGCTCACCGAGCAGGGCTTCTTCTGGATCAATACGCCGATCATCACCACCTCCGACGCCGAAGGCGCAGGCGATATGTTCCGCCTGTCCACGCTGGACCTGGCGAACCTGCCGCGCACGCCGGAGGGCAAGATCGATTTCCGCAAGGATTTCTTCGGCCGCGAAGCCTTCCTCACCGTGTCCGGCCAGCTCAACGTCGAGGCCTACTGCCTGGCGATGAGCAAGGTGTACACGTTTGGCCCGACCTTCCGCGCCGAGAACTCCAACACGCCGCGCCACCTGGCCGAGTTCTGGATGGTGGAGCCGGAAATCGCCTTTGCCGACCTCCACGCCAACGCCGATTGCGCCGAGGGTTTCCTCAAGGCCATCTTCAAGGCCGTGCTGGAAGAGCGCGCGGATGACATGGCGTTTTTCGCCGAGCGCGTGCAACCGGATGCGATTAGCCGTCTGGAAGCCTTTATTGCCGAACCGTTCGAGCGCATCGACTACACCGATGCAATCGACATCCTGAAGAAGTCGGGACAGAAATTCGAGTTCCCGGTGGCCTGGGGCATCGACCTGCAGACCGAACACGAGCGCTATCTCGCCGAAAAGCATGTCGGTCGCCCGGTGGTCGTGATGAACTACCCCGAGCAGATCAAGGCCTTCTACATGCGCCTGAACGACGATGGCAAAACCGTCGCCGCGATGGACGTGCTGGCGCCGGGCATCGGCGAAATCATCGGCGGCAGCCAGCGCGAAGAGCGTCTGGATTACCTTGACCGCCGCATGGTGCAGTTCGGCCTCGATCCGGCCACCTATGGCTGGTACCGTGATCTGCGCCGTTACGGCACCGTGCCGCATGCCGGCTTTGGCCTGGGCTTCGAGCGCCTGCTGGTTTACGTGTGCGGCCTCTCCAACATCCGCGATGCCATCCCCTATCCGCGTGCGGCGGGAACGGCTGAATTCTGATTTACGGTTGACTCATGCGTTATCGCCAGATCGTTGCTTCTGCACTTCTCCTTTCCGCCACCATGCTGGGGGGCTGCCACAGCGCGAAGTCGCTGGTGCCACCCAACCTGCGGGGACCGGAAGACAGCCGTAGCAGCCTCGATCAGGCGAAGCAGGCACTGCAGCAGGCCACGCCTTGCTGCAGCACCTTTGCCGATCTCTCGTTCCAGAACACGCTGCCGTGGAAGCCGAAGAAGTTCGAGCTGGGTCCCGGCAGCCTGGTGGCCAGCATCAATGGCGACCGCAGCTATTTCCTGAGCTTCAGCCTGCCGCGCGAAGCAACCCTCCCCTATCGCATCGCCTTCAAGGCGGCGCTGAATGGCCGATGGCTGCGTGCCAGTTACCTGTTCGCGCCCACGGTAGTGATCCTGGATGACGCGTTCCAGCCGATCAGCTCGCAGGATGTCGGCCTGTGCGAACACATGGGCTGGACGGATGAAAGCACCGGCGCCTTCGGCAGCGTTGAAGTCACCGACAAGCGCGCGCGCTATCTGGTGCTGTACAGCTCGGCCAAGCAGCAATCGGGCAGCACCTACTGGGAGCAGTCGCCGGCGGCGTTTTCCGCCGAGGCTCCGGTGAAGATGGCGGCCACCGGCACATTCAAGGTGCCGCACGGTCCCGACGGCACGGTCTGGCTCGGCATGATGGATAAGACTTATCAGGGCGCCGTCGACAACGCGATCTGTGCCAAGGCGCCACAAGGCGATGGCGTACTGAACACGCTGCGTGATGTCATTCCGTTGCCGACCATCGGCGACAGCAGCAAGAGCGATACCTCTAAGGCGCCCTCCGGTGGCAACGCCGCCAGCAACGGTGCTACACCAGCAGCCGGCGGCGCCGCCAAGGACTGAACGCGCTCACCCGCAACAAACTAAAGACAGGCACGCATGATCGAGCTCTACCTATCACTATTGATGACCGGCGTCGCCTGCTTTCTGCTGCACTTCGGCGCGCAGTACCGCGTTGCTTCGCTGCTACAGCGAAATCATCCGCGTGAATGGCAGATCATTGCCGAAGCAGAGGGCCGCCCAACCAATCTGATGCGCACCTGGATGCGCCTGCAACTGGCATTGCGCTCGCCGGTGCTGCCTGCGCTGGAAGACAGCGCCATCACCCGTTGGCGGCTGGCCTGGCGCTACAGTTTGTGGGCCGCATGGCTTTGCTGGTTTGGCGCGCTGGGTATTCAGCTCAACGCGCGCTGATTTAAGGCGATACTTCGTCAGTGTCGCCTTAACCTTTCAAGGAACCCGTCATGCAGCTGGATCTGAGCGGACGTCACGCACTGGTTTGCGGTGCTTCGCAAGGCATCGGGCGCGCCAGCGCCATCGAGCTTGCCGAACTGGGTGCCAGCGTCACCCTGCTATCCCGCTCCGCGGATGCACTCAAGGCAGCGACTGACGCGCTCCCTCGCCGGCAAGGCCAGCACCACCGGTGGTTTGCCGTCGACATGTCGCAGACCGAGCTACTGCGGGAAGCACTGGCCGACATGGTGGATGACCACCCGCTCGAAATCCTCATCAACAACACCGGCGGCCCGCCGGGCGGCCCCGCGCATACGGCAGGCGCGGACGCATTCGAAACCGCGTTCCGCCAGCATCTGCTGGCTGGCCAGACCCTGGTACAGGCCTTGCTACCGGGCATGCGTGCCAGCGGCTATGGCCGCATCGTGAACATCATCTCCACCTCGGTGAAGGAACCCATCGCCGGCCTCGGAGTTTCCAACACCGTACGCGCCGCCGTGGCCAGCTGGGCCAAGACGCTTTCGAGCGAACTGGCCGCCGATGGCATTACGGTCAACAACGTACTGCCCGGCTATACCCGCACCGCACGACTGGATGGCCTGCTCGCCGCGCAGGTACGCAGCACGGGCCGCAGCGAGGAAGAGATCGCCCAGGGCATGCTCGCCACGGTGCCGGCACGACGCTTCGGTGAGGCCGCCGAGGTGGCCTCGGTGGTGGCTTTCCTGTGCACGCCGGCAGCGGCCTATGTGAATGGCGTCAGCATTGCGGTGGATGGCGGACGGACCCGCTCGCTTAGCTAATCCCCTACGCCTGGCCGGGAAAGGCATACGCCTGCGTCCGGTGCAATTACCGGGCTCAGGCCTTAAGCTTGCACGGATGCCAAACCTGCGCCTCGCCAACCTGATCGACGGCCGCCTTCAGGCGCCACGCAACGATCGCTGGCTGGATGTGTTCGAACCGGCCACGGGCCAGGTCTTCGCACACTGTCCTGATTCCTCCGCTGATGATGTCGCTGACGCCGTGGCTGCCGCTCAACGCGCCGCGTCCGCCTGGGCATCCACGCCAGCCGAACAGCGCGCACAGTTGCTGCACAAGCTGGCTGACCGGATCGAAGCACGGCTGGACGATTTTGTTGCCCTCGAATCACGCGACAGCGGCAAGCCGCTCAGCCTTGCGCGCAACCTCGACATTCCACGCGCCATTTCCAACCTGCGCTTTTTCGCGGCCACCATCATGGGGTGGAGCAGCGAATCGCATGCCATGGAAACCGGTGCGATCAACTACACGCTGCGCCAGCCGCTCGGCGTCGTCGGCTGCATCAGTCCGTGGAACCTGCCGCTGTACTTGTTCACCTGGAAAATCGCCCCTGCCCTTGCGGCCGGCAACACCGTGGTGGCCAAGCCGTCGGAGATCACGCCCTGCACAGCCGCCCTGCTCGGCGAGCTGAGCGTCGAGGCCGGGTTTCCGCCCGGCGTGCTGAACATCGTGCTGGGTCGCGGCCCCACCGTGGGCCAGGCCATCGTCGAGCACACCGCCGTGAAGGCGGTGTCGTTCACTGGCAGCACGCGCACCGGCGCGCATATCGCCGCTGTGGCCGCGCCGCAGTTCAAAAAGGTGTCACTGGAACTGGGCGGCAAGAACCCCGCCGTGGTGTTTGAAGATGCCGACCTGAGCGACGCCAACCTCGACACCATCGTGCGTTCGGGCTTCGCCAACCAGGGCGAGATCTGCCTGTGCGGCTCGCGCCTGCTGGTGCAGCGATCCATCTACGACGCCTTTCGCGAACGCTATCTGGCGCGAGTGAAGGCCTTGCGCGTAGGCGACCCGAGCGAAAACGGCAGCGATCTTGGCGCACTGGTCTCGCAGGAACATTTCGACAAAGTGATCGGTTGCATCGAACAGGCGCGCAATGAAGGCGGACGCGTGCTTTGCGGCGGTGAAGCGATCACCGTCGACGGGCGATGCGCCGATGGCTGGTTCGTGGCCCCCACCGTGATCGAGGGGCTGGGCAGCGACGCCGTCACCAACCAGCACGAAATATTCGGGCCAGTGGTAAGCCTGATTCCCTTCGAAGATGAATCCGACGCGCTGGCCATCGCCAACGGCACCGGCTACGGCCTGGCCGCCTCGGTGTGGACGCGCGATCTGGCGCGCGCCCATCGCTTCGGCGCCCAACTCGATTTCGGCATCGTGTGGACCAACTGCTGGCTGTTGCGCGACCTGCGCACGCCCTTTGGCGGCACGAAACAATCCGGCCTCGGCCGCGAAGGCGGCGCGGAAGCACTGCGCTTCTTTACCGAGCCGAAAAACATTTGCATTCGCTACTGAGAACTTCCCCGTGAAAAGCCCTCTGCAGAACCTGCTCGACAGCAACCGTGAATGGTCCGCCGCCGTCCGCGCACAGGATCCCCGGTTCTTCGAACGCCTCGCGCAGCAGCAGGCGCCCAAGTATCTGTGGATCGGCTGCTCTGACTCGCGCGTACCTGCCACGCAGATCGTGGATCTGCCGCCGGGTGACATCTTCGTTCAGCGCAATGTCGCCAACGTGGTGTCGCATACCGACCTCAACTGCCTCAGCACCATCCAGTTCGCCGTCGACGTACTCAAGGTCGAGCACATTCTGGTGGTAGGCCACTACGGTTGCGGTGGCGTGCAGGCGGTGCTCGACGATCGCCGCCTCGGGCTCGTGGACAACTGGCTGCGCCACGTGGGTGATGTCGCCCAGAAGCACTCGACGCTACTCACCTCCATCGACATGATGAACCTGCGCAATGCCCGCCTGTGCGAACTCAATGCGATGGAACAGGTGGTCAATGTCTGCCACACCACCATGGTGATGGACGCCTGGGAGCGCGGCCAGAAACTGACGGTGCACGCCTGGTGCTACAGCTTGTTCGATGGTCACGTTAATGACCTTGGCATGCACGTGAGCTCGCGCGACCAGCTCAAACCCGCCTATGAGCGCGCCATGCAGCGCCTGGGCACCATCCCCGAGTTCAACCGATGAAAGGTGTCGTCCGCACCGAGCAGGCGCCAGCACCGGTGGGTGCGTATCCGCATGCGCGCCGGGTGGGCAACTTGCTGTTTCTGTCCGGCGTGGGTCCGCGCACGCCGGGAAGCAACGCAATTCCCGGCAACGTGTACGACGACGGCGGCAAGCTGACTGGCTACGACATCGAGGCGCAATGCCGTCAGGTGTTCGCCAATGTGCGTGCAGTGCTCGAAGCGAGTGGCGCACGCTGGGAAGATCTGGTCGACGTCACCGTGTTTCTCACCGACATGGCGCGCGATTTCTCAACCTACAACAAGCTGTACGCCGAGTACTTCGCAGGCGTCGATGCCTGCCGCACGACGCTTGGCATCACGGCCTTGCCCACGCCTATTGCGATCGAGCTGAAATGCATCGCTGCGATCCAGGAGTGAATGGCGCGTAGTGTGAAACGAGAGAAAGCCCTCTCTCACTTCTCACTCCTCTTCACTCACTTCTCCACAAAAAAGCCCCGGCGCACAGGCGCCGGGGCTTTTTTGTGATCATGACTCAGTGGCTGGGCGCGGTCTGTGGCAGCGTGGACTTGGCCGTACGCTTGGCGGACTTGCTGCCCTTCTGCTTGGGCTGACCGGTGCTGGCCTTGTTGCTCTTCTTGTTGTGGTGATGGTGCGACGAAGCACTGGCCGGCTGGGCTGCAGCTGAAGGGGTCGCGGGCGCTGCCTGCGGGGCAGCATCCTGAGCCAGCACAGAACCGGAGAGAGCCACACCCGCCACAAGCAGGGAAGCGATCGCGAACTTACGCATGGTGATAAACCTCGACATCGTTTGCCGCGGACCCGGCCGGAACCCGGCAACGCGAGTGGCGCGACGGCAACAACATCGCATGTTTCAATGCATGCCGGAACTGGAATTTTCCCGCCTGCATGCAAGATTCCGGCGACCCGGATCTTGACATTGCAACTCCCTAACAACGCTCGAAGCTTTTTGCGATCACGCGACGCACAAGCGCAGCAGCTGGCCGATGATCTCCTGCAGCCGCGAGGCCTTCGCCTCGTCGTAGGCAAAGCTGTCTTCGTCCATATAGTTGAGCTGCGCCAGCTCCAGCTGCACGGCCTGCACGCCTGTTTCCGGCTTTCCGTAATGACGGGTGATGTAGCCACCCTTGAAGCGGCCGTTGATCACAAAGCTGTAGCGCGACTGGCTCTCCATCGCGGTTTGCAGCGCCGCCTGCAATGCAGTCGAGCAGCTGGCGCCATCGGCGGTGCCGATATTGATATCGGGCAACTGACCCTCGAACAGCATCGGTACGCGACTGCGGATGGAGTGCCCTTCCCACAACACGACACGGCCGTGCGCTGCACGCACACGCTCAAGTTCTTGCGACAGCGCCTGATGGTATGGCCGCCAGAAGTCATTCACTCGGCGTTGAATTTCCTCCGCCGAAGGCTCCTCACCCTCCAGGTACAGCGGCTCGCCGTCGAAGCCGATGGTCGAAACCAAGCCTGTTTCGCGACGTCCCGGGTACAAAGCCTGACCGTCCGCCGGACGATTGAGATCGACCACATAGCGCGACGCCAGCGGCCGGATCACGCTCGCGCCCAAAGCCTTGGCCAACGGTTCGTACAAACGGCCGACGTGCCAGTCGGTGTCGACTGACCGCCGCGCATTCGGTTGCATGCGAGAGGCGATCGCATCGGGAATATGGCTGCCGTCGTGCGGCAGACTGATCAGCAACGGCGCGGTGCCTTGGTGGAGCGTGTAGGGCGAGGTCATGCGGCGAGTTTAGCGGGGTAGGAGCAGGAGTGAGTAAAGAGGAGTGAGCAGTGAGAGAAGAGCTTGGGCTTTGTTCCCTCTCACTTCTCACTCTTCTTCACTCACTTCTCGCTTCACCCAATCAGCACCAGCTCCTCGGCTGAGGAGGGATGAATGGCGACCGTCGCTTCAAGGTCGCGCTTGCGCAGTCCCATGGTCATCGCTACAGCAAAGCCCTGCAGCATTTCGTCTGCGCCGGGGCCAAGCACATGCATGCCCACCACGCGCTCGTCGTCGCCGGCACAGAGCACTTTCATCAACGTCTTGGAAGACTTGCCGGTGACGGCGTATTGCAGCGGTGTGAAGCGGCTGCGATAGACGCGCAGTTGATCGCCGTGTACGTCCCGGGCTTGCTCTTCGGTGAGCCCCACCATCGCGAGCGGCGGTTCGGCAAACACCACGCTGGGGATCGTGTCGTAGTTGAGCCGGCTCTCCGGCTGCCCGCCGAACAGCCTGTCTGCCAATCGGCGGCCTGCCGCCACGGCCACTGGCGTCAGCTCGGCGCGTCCGGTGACATCACCCACGGCGCAGATACCGGTCACGTTGCTGTTTTGCCAGCCATCGGTGATCACATGCCCTTCGCCATCCACCTCGACGCCAGCCGCCTCCAGATCCAGACGGTCACTGTTCGGCACACGGCCGATGGCCCATAGCACCGCATCGTAGGGGCCATAGGCGCCCTGCGCGGCATCGTCGATCATGATGGCGTCACCCTCACGGTGCAGGCCTTTCACCTGCAACCCGTGACGCACTTCAACGCCCTGCTCTTGCATGCGCGTTTGCAGCGCATCCGCGAGCTCCGCGTCGAAGTCGGTCAGCAGGCGACGACGCAGGTGCAAGGTCACCTCGCTACCCAATGCGTTCAACAGCCCGGCAAACTCAACTGCAATGTAGCTGCCGCCAATTACCGCGATGCGGCGCGGCAAGGTTCGCAGATCAAAAATGTCGTCGGACACCATCCCCAGTTCGAAACCTGGCACGTCGATGCGGCGCGGCCGCCCGCCCGTGGCGATGACGATTTGCGTGGCGCGCAATTCCGCGCCACTCGAGGTAGCGATGGTATCCGCCGAGACAAACCGGCCGGTCTCGGCGAACACCTGGATGCCCGCCTCGGACAAGCGCGCGAAGTAACGCTGACGAATGCCGTCGATGTAGTTGTGGCGCAGCTGGCGAAAGTGCTCCCAGTCCAATGCGCCGGGTGAGGAGGCAAAACCGTAGTCCAGCGCGAGACGTTGCTCCTGCGCCAACTGCGCGGCAAACCACAGCGCCTTTTTGGGTACGCACCCCACGTTCACGCACGTGCCGCCCATGGCACCCGGTTCTAGCAAGGCAACGCGCGCGCCGTGACGCGCTGCGCGAAACGCCGTAGCCAATCCACCCGATCCACCGCCGATCACGATCAAGTCGAAACTTTCAGCCATGCACTTCTCCTGTCCCTGCTCCTCACCCTAAATGAGGTGATGAGCAGGTTGCGTATAAGTCACACGCCAAAGCGTGCCGGCGCGTAGGGCGTGGGATCGATCGCCGGCGTCTGGCCATTCATAAGGGAGGCCACCAGCTCACCGGTCGCTGCCGACATGCTGACGCCCAGCATGCCATGCGCAGTGGCCAGCATCAGATTGGACCAACGCGTACTCGGACCGATGATCGGCACTTCATCCACGCTCATCGGACGCCAGCCCCACCATTCCTCCAGCAGTTGCGGTCCTTCAGGTACGTGTAAGCCTTCGGCCGCCCCGCGGCGCAGCGCGTCAAGGCGGGTGCGGTTGAGTCCTTCCGCGTACCCGGAGAATTCCATGGTGCTGCCCAGACGAAAACCGCTTTCCCAGGTGGTGACGCACACGGCGGCCTCGCGCAATACCAACGCATGACGCGGCACCAGCGACGGACGTGTATAGGTCAGGGAGTATCCCTTGCCCGGTTGCATGGGCAGGCGCAGATCCAGCAGTGAGGCGGTCAAGGGTGACCATGCGCCCAGCGCCATCACCACACGATCGGCATGAAATTCACCACGCGTCGTGCGCACGTGATCGATGCGGCCGCTCTGCGTGCCGAAGCCTTCGATGCGCGCGCCAGTCTCGATGGTGCCGCCGAGCTCCGTCACGCGACGCGCCAGCTCGGCGGCGTAGCGATCTGGCCGGAGCCGTGCATCGCCCGGATGAAACAGGCCGCCCGCCACGCCCGGCTTCAATGCGGGTTCGCGGGCTTCCACTTCATCGCCGCGCAGCCGCTCCACGACCACGCCAAGGCGATCGAGTACCTGAGCGTGATGCACTTCATCGGCCTTCAGCGCCTTACCGGTGCGATAGACATACAGCTCGCCTTCCTGACCAAACTCACAGTCGAACTGCTCATCACGCACCAGTGTCGCCAGTAAGGCTCGCGATCGTTGCAGGATGGCCGAGCGAGCATGTGCCGCGTGCTCAAAATCGCGCCAGTTGCAGTGCCGGGCGAAGCCAAGCAGCCAGCGCAGGCGTGGGCCGTCGAAACGGGGATTGAGGTAGAGCGGCGCATCGGCTCGCAGCATCGAGCGCAACGCCACGCCGAGCATGCCGGGCATCGCCAGGGGAGCGGCATGACTGGGGGTGATCGTTCCACAATTCCCGTGCGAACTGCCGCAGCCCGGGGTACCCTGCTCCAAAATTCGCACGGTAGCCCCGGACTTCAGCAGGTAGTACGCGCAGGCCAGGCCGATAACGCCGCCGCCAAGAATCAACACATCGCTGCGTGAAGCATCCATCCGGTTATTGTAGCGTCGCAATGGCCCGGCCCTAACCCCACAGGATCTGTGCGATGGATACGTCAGAACTGAAGTCCGGCAGGATGGTGTACGCGTGGCGTTTCGCTGCCGCGGCTGCAGCAGCGATGGTCTTTACCTCCCCGGCTTTCGCCGGGAACCAGCAGCAACAGCAGCAGCAACCGCCGCCGCCGGAGCGGCCAGCTACGGCATCCTCGGCCATGCAGGTCTCGCGCGATCTGTTTAGCGAAACGGCGCATATCAAGAACGACCTGAAGCGTTACCTCTATCTGCGTGACGTCATGCCGCAGTTAACCAGGGACGATCGGTTGATCGACCAGCAGTTGTTGTCCACCGTCGATGACGAGCTTGGGCTTTACGACGAAGCCATCAACGACTTTCCATTCGACAACCGCGTGCAGACGCCGGTGCCATTGCCCGCGCCCGCCGACTGGCAAATCGCCGATGCGGCAACCGAAATTGCCAAGCTCGCCACCGACCGGCACATCGTGATGATCAACGAGGCGCATCACGATGCACACACCCGCGAATTGACGCTTGCGCTGTTGCCCAAGTTGCGCGCCGAGGGCTTCACCTACTTTGCGGCCGAGGCCCTGGGCAACAACGACAAAGAACTGATGCGCCGCGGCTACCCCGTGGCCACCAGTGGCAGCGAGTACCTGCATGAGCCGCTGTATGGGCAGATCATTCGCGAGGCGATCCGGCTTGGCTTCAAGGTCGTGGCGTATGAATCGGAAGCCGACGTGCTTGCCGATCGCGAAGCGGGCCAGGCCCGCCTGCTCTATGAGCAGGTATTCGCCAAGGACCCGAAGGCGAAGCTGTTCGTACACGCGGGATATGCCCACATCGACAAGGCGCCGGGCAACCTGGGCGGCACCATCAAGCCGATGGCCATGCAGCTCAAGCAACTCTCCGGGTTCGATCCGCTCTCCATCGACCAGACGCGTTGGCGCGACATCGGGCCGATGCCCAAGAAGGATCTCTACAACCAGCTCTCAGCGCTGTTCCCGGTGGAGCGGCCGTCGGTGCTGATCAGCCGCCAGAACGGCAGCGTGTGGGCATCCGACCCGGTGCGCCACGATGTCGATGTCATCTTGCCGCCCTCCGGCCATCAGCGCCGGCCTCACTGGCTAAGCCTGGACGACACCCGCCAGACCCGTGTGATCTCAAGCGAGATGTGCCAGCGTCAGCTGCCCTGCGTGATCGAAGCACGCTATGCCAACGAGAGCGACGATGCCATCCCGGTCGACCGCTATGTGTTCACCGCCGACAACAACATCAACTCGATCTATCTCTGGCCCGGCGAGTTCAAGATCACGGCACATGACCGGGAAGGCCGCAAGGTAAGCGAACGCAATATCACGGTGGAAAAGCCGAGCTCATGAGTGGCTGAGCCCGGCTCGAGTAATCACTTAAAACTTCCCTCCAAGTTATTGATTTGATACCCTCGGCGCCGTCTCATGCCCGAGGGGAAGCGTGATGTACCTGGACCCCGCCGAACCATCCTTGCGCTCGGCCGCGGCCTGGCGCGTGGCGCGTGGCGCGTTACTGGGAGCGGCGATCCTGCTGTTGGCTGCCTGTGCCAGCAACACGCGCCGGCCTGAGGCTACCTACAAGGACTCCCGCTCTTCCCTGGCCAACCTGCCGGCACGGGCGCCATCAGGCGCCACGGGCACGGCGAACGATGTGCTGTTTCGCGCCATCGCGCTCGTCGGCACACCGTATCGCTGGGGAGGCAATACCCCTGATGGCGGCTTCGATTGCAGCGGTCTGGTCGATTACATCTACCGCAACGCCGCCGGCCTCATGCTGCCGCACAGCTCCCGCGAGATGTCCCAATTGAATGGCCCACAGGTGCGCCAGATGAGCGACCTGGTCAGCGGCGACCTGGTGTTTTTCGGTGGAAACAGCGGCATCAGCCACGTGGGTGTCTACGTAGGCAAGGGCCGCTTCGTACATGCCCCCAACAGCGGCGGCACCGTGCGGCTGGACGACATCGACGGCCCCTACTGGCGCGATCACTTCGCCTTCGGCAAGCGTTTGCTCGACTGACCCGCGTTTTTGCCCCCAAGCCATGAAGGGTTTCCGCACCCTTTAGACCGTCGTTTCACCAGGCCGGGCGCAGCCTCTGGCTCTTTCCCAGGCGACCGACGGATCCGGCAGCCACCGCCACCCTCGCCCTTAGGCTCCGCCTATCGCTTCGATCGAAAAATTGAATTGTACACAATCTAATTTTGCACTTAGGATTTGCTCCATGAAACGGAAGCCCACCCCCGACCACCTGCTGCTGGACCAGCAACTTTGTTTTGCGTTGTATGCCGCCTCGCGGTCCGTCACCGGCATCTACCGGCCGCTGCTCGACCCACTGGGGCTGACCTACCCGCAATACCTGGTGATGCTGGTGCTATGGGAGCAGGACGGCCTCACCGTCCGCGAGCTGGGCCAACGGCTGCAGCTGGATTCGGGAACGCTCACGCCCCTGCTGAAGCGACTACAGGCCGCTGGTCTGATCAGCCGCCAACGCCGCCAGGAAGACGAGCGCGAGGTGGACATCCGCCTCACCGAAGCGGGTCTGGCCCTGCGTGACCAGGCTGAAGATGTACCGAAATGCATGGCGCAGCGCCTGCAACTGGCACCTGATCAGATGCGAACGCTGCGCGATGAACTGAAGCAACTCACCCGGCAACTCTCCCCCACCGAGGATTGATCCATGAACATCAGCAAGATTCTCTATACCGCCAATGCCACCGTCACCGGCGGCCGCGAAGGTCACGCCAAGAGCGACGACGGCGTGCTTGATCTGCAGTTGGTTGTGCCCAAGGGCCTGGGTGGCCCGGGTGGCGCCGGCAGCAATCCGGAGCAGCTGTTTGCCGCCGGTTATGCCGCCTGTTTCGAAGGTGCGGTGCGCTTCGTCGCTCGTCAGCAGAACGTCGCTCTCAAGAGCGCCTCGGTGACTGCGCACGTTGGCATTGGCCCGCGCGAACCGACCGGCTTTGGCATCGCGGTGAAGCTGGACGTGAGCCTGCCGGGCATCGATCGCGCCGTGGCGCAGGAGCTGGTCGACACCGCACATCGCGATATCTGCCCGTACTCGCATGCCACGCGTGGCAATGTGGATGTGGAAATCACGCTGGTGTAAGCGGATTTCGCTTGATGAAAGCAATGGCGGCGCCCCGATGGGCGCCGTTGTTGTTTGTGGTGGACGATCGGATTCGCTTTGATTGCCGCTTCGATGCATTGGGGTTGAGCGACGCTCGGCGTGCGCGGAACCCGTTAGTTCTGCTCCCTCTCCCCTCCGGGGAGAGGGCTGGGGTGAGGGGCGGGTGCTCGCGACAATGTCGGTTTCCCTCACCGTCATCCCCGCGAAGGCGGGAGGCGCTTCACAACAGTCGCAGGCTGGTCATCCAGCGACTTTGCTCTTGGCTCTGAACATGGCGTTCCCGCCAGGGTGCCGCCTACGCGGCGGGCGTTTCGACCTCCTGCCGGAGGCCGAGTCACTTTTCTTTTGCTGGCCCACGCACGCGCAGGAGCGCGTGCGAACGGCGAAGCCGGCCCGAAGGGCGGAGGGCAGGATGCCCGGAGTCAAAGAAAAGTAACCCAAAGAAAATGGCCTTAAGAGCTGGCAGCATTGCGCAGGGATAAGCTCGAACGCTCGATGTGCGTTGTTGCTTGGCAACCTCCGCCGCTACACAGCGGGTACTTCCAAGCGCTTCGCAACGCGCCGTAGCCATGAGGACTTAAAGCGGAGCCTCGCTCTCGCTCTCGCTTTGGCTTTGGCTTTGGCTTTGGCTTTGGCTTTGGCTTTGGCTTTGGCTTTGGCTTTGGCTTTTGATCTACCGGGTCCCCGTATGAGGCGGCGGGCGGGTGGAGATCAGGCCCCGCAGGGGTGGCTGGCATGGATGCCAGCCACTTTTCGTCGGGGCAGGATGCCCCGTCGAAAAGCCCGGAACCCGCACGCGAACCTGAAGGGCGAAGCCCGGAAGGCGCCTCATCCGGGGTGCCGTTTCTTTTGGTTACTTTTCTTTGGGCAAGCAAAGAAAAGTGACCCGGCCTCCGGCAGGAGGTCGGAAGCCCGCGGCAGGCGAGCCCGGTCGCAGAAGCGCTACATCACCGCAGAAGAGCAAAGTCACTGGATGACTCGCTACGCTCGCCCCTTCGGGGCCGCCCTGCGGGCGTTCTGCGCGCTTCGCGCTTGTCCTGCCTTCGCAGGGATGACGGTGAGGGGGTTCAACGGTGTCGCGAGCACCCAATGGGCGTTCTGCGCGCTTCGCGCATGCCCGGCCTGCACCGGAACGACGAGCAAAAGCTCCGCGAACATCAACCTCAACCAACCACCAACAAAAAAGCCGCCCCAATCGGAGCGGCTTTGCGGAGTTCCCTCCCATAGAGAGGGAAAACCAACGCTATCAGTGCGCCTCGGCACCCGGCGGATGCGCGTGGCCATGAGCGATTTCTTCTTCAGTACCGTCACGCACTTCATTGAGCGTCACGTCGAAACTCAGCGTCTTGCCAGCCATCGGATGGTTCAGATCCACGTCGACCGTGCTCATGCCCACCTTCTGCACCACCACCACGCGGTGGCCGCCTTCCTTCAGCGCCAACACCGTGGTCATGCCCGGCTTGAGCTTGGCTGCCTGCTGGAAGTACTTCTTCGGCACGCGCTGCGTCATACCTTCCTGACGCTCGCCGTAGCCTTCAGCCGGAGCGATGTGCGCCTGCAGCTGCTCGCCGGCCTCGCGGCCTTCCAGCGCCTTCTCCAGACCGGGGATCAGCTGGCCATGGCCAAGCAGCACCCACAGCGGTTCGTTGCGATCGAGGGAGCTCTCGACCTTCTCCCCGTCCACCGTCAGCGTGTAGTGGAGCGAGATGACCTTGTCCTTGCCAGCCTTCATTGCATGTCTCGTGATGGATCAAACCCGGGATTCTAGCAGCCCCTCCGGCTGGCTGCCCGTGCCGGGCCGGGCCTTGCCAAAGCGCACCCCGTGCGCCTCCGGCCCAAGCCAGGCCAGCACGGCTAGCAGCAGGGCGACGCCGATGATCCAGGCCGACATGGCGAAGGCCAGGTCACCGCCATGCCATTTGGCGATCCACAGCTGGGCATTGGCGGTCACCGCGGCCAGCAGGTTGCCGGTCTGGTAGGCAAAACCTGGCAGGGTGCCGCGCACCTCGTCCGGCGACAGTTCGTTCAAATGGGTGGGCACCACGCCCCAGGCGCCCTGCACCATCACCTGCACCAGGAAGGCGCCCAATGCCAGGGCCCACAGCGAGCCGCCGTGAGTCCACAACGGAACGACGGGGATCGCCAGCAGTGCAGCGCCGATGATGGCGCGGCGACGCCCTATACGTTCGGACAACGCACCAAAGAACAAACCTCCCACCAGCGCCCCAAGATTGAGCATGGCCACCAGCATGAACGCCGTGCCCGACCCGGTCGGCAAATGCAGGCTCTCCTCTTCGAAGGTGTGGTACAGGTCCTGCGAGCCATGGCTGAACATGTTGAAGGCCATCATGAGCAGCATCAGGTAGATCGCCAGCTTCCAGCGCCCCCGCATGGATTCGAGCAGCCCTTTCTTGTTGCCGGCCTTTTGGCCTTCCTGCCACACCTCGGACTCGGGCACGGTGCGGCGGATATACAGCACCAGCAACGCCGGCAATGCACCCACCACAAATAGCCCGCGCCAGCCGATGTGGTCCACCAGCAACCAGTTCGCCAGCGCGCCCAGGAAGAAGCCGCAGGGATAGCCGCTCTGGAGCAGTCCCGACACCAGGCCGCGTGCCTTCGGCGGTATCGACTCCATCGCCAGCGACGCACCGATACCCCACTCGCCGCCCATCGCAATGCCAAACAGGAAGCGCAGCACCAGCAACATGGTGAGCGACGTGGAAAACGCCGTCGCCAGCTCAAATAGCGAGAAGAGAACGACGTCGAGCATCAGAATCGGGCGCCGGCCATAGCGGTCAGCCAGCCGTCCAAACAGCAGTGCACCGAGCGGTCGCGCCGCCAGGGTCAGAAACAAGCCGTAAGTCACCTCCTCCTTGCCGACCTGGAACTCCTTGGCCACGCCAAGAATCACAAAGGTGAGCAGGAAGTAATCGAACGCATCCAAAGTCCAGCCGAGAAAGCTGGCCAGCACCGTGTGGCGCTGGGTGGTGGTCAGTTCTCTCAGCGGCGCGAACAACGACATGGCCATTTCCACAGGTTGATCGTGTCCGCCCCCATGCGGCACGCAAGGCGCCAAGCGAACCATCATGTCCGGCACAACGCAAGGGCGGCCATGGCGGAATGTGCATCGGCGGGCGCAGAGGCGCAAACTCCTCTTCACGTTATGCAGTCACGGAGTCGGCTGACATGCCAGACATGGATGCCACCGCGCTTTATCGCATTGCCGATTCGTACGATCACTGGTTCCAGCGCCGCTATGTCAAAGGCAAGCTGGCCACCGACCCCGCTTACGCCGCGACGGCCGCGTTGATCGCTGAGCGTCCCATGCCATTGCTGGATATCGGTTGCGGCATCGGCCTGCTGGGGCGATACCTGCACGCACGAGGCGTCATCACCGGCTATCTCGGCATCGACAATGACCCGCGCAAAATCGAAGCCGGCCTGCGTGCCTTTCGCCTTGCCGGACTGGAACAGACCCTGCCCTTGCGCCACGTCGACGGCCTCGCCCGACAGCCGCTGCAAGGCCACGTCGCCCTGCTCGACGTACTGCACTACCTGCCCGCCACCGGTCAGCGCGCCATGCTGGAGAACGCCGTCGCCCACCTGGCGCCTGGCGGCCTGCTGATCGTGCGCAACGTCATGCGTGAGCGGAGTTGGCGCTATGCCTTTACGCGGATGTCGGAGTTCTTTCTTCGCTTGAGCGGGTGGATGCAGGTGGGTGCACAGCACTATCCAAGCATCGATGAATTGCGTGCTCCGCTGGAGGCTGCAGGCCTCAGAGTCAGCGTCCGTTCACTTCATGGCAAAACGCCGTTCGACTGCTACCTGCTTGTGGCTGAAAAGCGAGGAGTGAGTGAAGAGAAGTGAGGAGTGAGAGCTGGCTTTCACTTTGCTTTCTCTCACGTCTCTCGCCCCTGCACTTACTCTTTCAAGCAGATCAACCGCTTTTCAGCTATACTCCGCGGCACGGCCTCACGCCGCCCCCCCTCATTTTGAATTCTGCAACGCGGTTCGACGAACGCTCCGGGTTGCTCTGGAGCTTCCATGTCTTTCGAATCGCTGGGCCTCGCGCCCGCGTTGCTGCGTGCGCTTGCCGAACAAGGCTACGCCGAACCCACTCCCATCCAGGCCCAGGCCATTCCGGTTGTTCTGGAAGGCGGCGACCTGCTTGCTGCCGCACAAACCGGTACCGGCAAGACTGCAGCGTTCGCGCTGCCGCTTTTGCAGCACCTGTCCAATGCCGGCGCCACCATGACACGCCGTCCCCGCGCTCTCGTGCTCACGCCGACGCGCGAGCTGGCCGCCCAGGTGAACGACAACCTGCGCGACTACGGCAAGTACCTGCGCGTCAGCAGCACCACCATCTTTGGCGGCGTCAGCATGGGCCCGCAGATGCAGGCGCTTCGTCGCGGTGTGGACGTGGTCATTGCCACGCCGGGTCGCCTGATCGATCACATGCAACAGCGCTCTCTGGATCTGTCCGGCATTGAAGTGCTGATCCTGGACGAAGCCGACCGCATGCTCGACATGGGCTTCCTGCCGGCGCTCAAGCGCATCCTCGCCGCGCTGCCGAAGCGTCGTCAGACGTTGCTGTTCTCGGCAACGTTCGCAGGCCCGATCAAGGCGCTGGCCATGCAGTTCATGCATCAGCCGCGCGAAGTGTCGGTGACGCCCGCCAACACGGTCGCCACCACCGTGACGCATCACGTGCATCCGGTGGATGCGGGTAAGAAGCGCGACCTGCTGCTGCACGTGCTGTCGCAGGACAGCCGCCGCCAGACGCTGGTGTTCAGCCGCACCAAGCACGGCGCCGACAAGTTGGTGACGTTCCTGGGAGCCGCCGGCATGCGTGCCGCCGCCATCCACGGCAACAAGAGCCAGAATGCACGTACGCGTGCACTGAGCGACTTCAAGACCGGCCGCGTGACGGTGCTGGTGGCGACCGATATCGCCGCGCGCGGCATCGACATCGATCAGTTGCCCATCGTGATCAACTTCGATCTGCCGATGGTGGCGGAAGACTACGTGCATCGCATTGGCCGCACGGGTCGCGCCGGTGCCGACGGCATGGCCGTGTCGCTGGTGAGCCACGATGAATCGGGCCTGCTGCGCGACATCCGCAAACTGCTCAAGCAGGACATCGCGGTCAGCGACGTGCCGGGTTTCGAGCCGTCGCATCCGCTGCGCACCGACGCTGCCGCGCCCCGCCCTGTGCAGGGCCAGCGTCAGCCGCGCCCGGCGGCTCGTCCGCAGGGTGGTCGCCCGCAGGGTTCGCACCGTCCGCATGGCCATGCCGGCCAGGGCTACGGCGGCGATCGCCCCGCAGAAGGCAACCGCAATCGCCAGCGCCGCCGTCGCCCGGCCGCCAGCAAGGCCTGAGGGACGCCCCTCCCGGCCGATTCCCGAGTTCAACGCGGCCACCCGGCCGCGTTAACGGGCCGCTCATCTGCGCGGCGCGACATTACCGGTTACAACAACGCCCCAGCGGAGTACCGGCATGCAGCGCCCGAAGTCCGTTCCGCTTATCACCGGCCTTGCCTTGCTTGCCATCGCGGCAGTGATCGCCACCATCGCGATCCCCGCGTGGCGTAGCAGCCACATTACCCAGCGTCTGGACGAAGCACTGCAAGCCGGCGAAGCCGCCAAGCTGGTGGTGATGGAGGCAGTGACCACACGCGGCGGTTTGAATCAGCTCAAGCCTGGCGACCTCGTGTTCAATGCCCAGTCGTCGCTCAACCCGTACGCATCGCGGGTCGATATCTCCGAGAGCGGACGCATCACCATCACGACCCGGGACACCGGTGCTTCGCCGGATCCCGTGTTTCTGCTTACGCCGCTGGACAACAGCGCCGGTGCCGGTGGCTCACCACTGATCTGGAGTTGCGATCTGATCGCCGGCAATCCTCAGTGGATGCCGCAACGCTGCGCGCGTCCCGCCACACCTCCACCGGCCACGCCGGCAACCGCGGCAAGCGCCAAGAGCTGAGCAGCCCCGCAGAACCGGTGTAGACAGGGCGGCGTCGCGAAGACGTTACGAATCGCAAATGCGCGCCGTCAGCACGTGGTCTTCCCACACGCCAGCAATCTGCAAGTAGCGCTTGGCGTAGCCTTCGCGCTCGAACCCAAGGCGTTCGAGCAGGCGGCCGCTGCGCTCGTTGCGCGGCATGTAGCTGGCCATTACACGATGCATGGCGAGTTGATGGAAAGCGCACGGCAGCACAGCACCGAGCACTTCATGCATCAACCCCTGACCCTGCCGGCAAGCAGCGATGCTGTAGCCAAGATGGCAGGCCTGAAAGGCACCGCGCACTACGTTAGAGAACGTGAAAGTAGCGAGGATCTCTTCGCCAGCCAAATCCAACGCGAAGAACGGATAGGCTCGGTCGAGACGAACCACCTCACGCGCCTCGGCCAGAGTCTGCGTGCAATGGTCCAGCGTGAAGTACGCGGTTTCGCGTAGCGGCTCCCACGGGGCCAGATGCTCTCGGTTCTGCACCCGATAACGCAACAGCCGCGACGCATCGCCCGCTTCGGCCAGCCGGATGAGCGCGCGGGGTGTCGTGATGGGATGCAGCAGGTTCACAACCGGCCCAGCGCCCTGGCGTGGTGGCGCAGATGATCGTCGATGAAGCTGGTGATGAAGTAATAGCTGTGGTCGTAGCCTGCATGCCGGCGTAGCAGCAACGACTGCCCGCCCTCGGCACAGGCCTGATCGAACAGCTCAGGCTTCAGCTGCGTAGAAAGAAACGCATCCGCTTCGCCCTGATCGATCAGGATGGTGCCGTCGAAAGTCCGCCGGCGAACCAGTTCGCACGCGTCATACGACGCCCACGCAGACCGGTCGTCACCGAGATAGCGCGAAAAGGCTTTCTGCCCCCACGGCACCTGACTGGGCGCGACGATGGGCGCAAACGCGGATACCGAGCGATAGTGCTCCGGATGACGCAAGGCGATGGTCAACGCGCCATGCCCGCCCATGGAGTGGCCGGTGATACCGCTATGCCCGGTATCGACCGGAAAATGCCGCGCAAGCATCGCCGGCAGTTCGTCGACGACGTAGCTGTGCATGCAAAAACGCGACGACCACGGCGACTGCGTGGCATCGACGTAAAAGCCCGCGCCTTCACCAAACTCCCAGTCGCCGGTGGCACCGTCAATCCCGGTATGGCGCGGGCTGGTGTCCGGCATCACCAGTATCAGGCCCAGCTCTGCAGCCATACGCTGCGCGCCGGCCTTGATCGTGGCGGTTTCTTCGGTGCAAGTGAGCCCGGCAAGAAAGTACAGGACCGGACAGCGTTCGCTCGCGGCCTGCGGCGGCTGAAAAAGCGCAAACCGCATCGGTCCGCCGCAGCTTTCGGAGTAATGCCGATAGAAGCCCTGCACGCCACCGTGGCAGCGCTGCTCGGAGATGGTTTCAATCCCTGTCATCGTCGCTTTCCCTGTCAGGACGCTAGCCGCCATGATAGCGGAAGCACTTAAGGCGACACTGACCAAGTCTCGCCGTCGTCATGATGTCTGGAAGGTTCGCAGGTGCAGGCGCGTGGCGCAGGGAAGACTGGCCGTCTTGCCAAGCCACGCGGCTGTGCCTGCGGGCCTTCCAGACATCACCTCTTCCATTGAAATTTATATGAGGGGCCGTCCCTGTCTGCCCGCATCTCTTCGGGGCGTCGACTCGACAGGCGGCCAGCCTGCCTTCGCCGACGCCCCTGTGATCTGCAGGCAGACAGGGACGGTGACGACGGCGAGACGTGGTCAGTGTCGCCTTAACGCTCCTGATCTGTGGGGCGCATCAGCACTTCGTTGATGTTGACGTGCGACGGCCGCGACACGCAAAACACGATGGCATCCGCCACATCCGTCGATTGCAGCTGACGCATGCTGTCGGCCCAGGCATTGAGCGCATCTTTGGTGGTGGCATGGCCGATGTGATCGCGCAGTTCGGTCTCCACCACGCCGGGTTCGATCACGCTGACGCGGATGTTGTGCTGATACACCTCGCGGCGCAGCGCTTCGGAAAACGCCACCACACCGAACTTGGTGGCCGAATAGGCGGCCGCATTGGGATTGGCCACGCGCCCCGCCGTCGACGAAATGTTGACGATGTGGCCATCGCGCCGCTGGCGCATGCCGGGCAACGCGGCTTGCGTGGAAGCGATCAGGCTGAGCACGTTGAGCTCCAGCATGCGTCGCCAGCGTCCGAGATCTGCTTCCTCGACGGGCTCGAGGTACATGACGCCGGCATTGTTCACGAGAATGTCCAGGCGGCCGTAGTGTGCTTCCGTCTCGGCAACGATGCGCTGGGCCTCGTGCTCGGAGCTCAGATCGGCCACCAGCAAGGTGGGCTCGGCACCCAGCGCCTCCAGTTTTAGCGCCAGCGCTTCGAGCCGGTCGCGCCGACGGGCCGCAACTGCGACCTTGGCACCCGCCTCGGCCAACGCCAGCGCGGTGGCCTCCCCAATTCCCGACGAAGCACCGGTCACCAGCGCGACACGACCATCAAGACGTCCAGACATGACATTTCCTCGGTAAATTCACGATCAGGCGTAACAAAAGCCCCGGTTTAAGCGGGTCAGCCTGCTACAATAGCGACATTCTCCCGCATGCCGCCGTGCATGCCATGTCGAGGTTCCCCATGTCCTCCCCGTCTTCCGATTCCCAGCCGGCAGCCGTCGGCTTCGCTGCGCTTGGCCTTCAGCCAGACGTTCTGCGCGCGCTTTCCGACGTCGGCTATGAATCGCCGTCACCCATTCAGGCCGCTACCATCCCGCCGCTGCTCGAAGGCCGCGATGTGCTTGGCCAGGCGCAGACCGGCACCGGCAAAACCGCTGCGTTCGCGCTGCCGATCCTTTCGCGCATCGATCTGAAGCCGGGCAAGCCGCAGGCGCTGGTGTTGGCGCCCACGCGTGAACTCGCCATTCAGGTGGCCGAAGCATTCCAGCGTTATGCCGCCCATCTGCCGGGCCTGCAGGTGCTGCCGATCTACGGCGGCCAGAGTTACGGCCCGCAGCTGCACTCGCTCAAGCGCGGTGTGCACATCGTGGTGGGTACGCCCGGCCGCGTGATCGATCATCTGGACCGCGGCACGCTCGACTTGTCCGAGCTGAAGTTCCTGGTGCTCGACGAAGCCGACGAAATGCTGCGCATGGGCTTTATCGACGACGTGGAGAAAGTGCTGCAGGCGACGCCGCCGGAGCGTCAGGTGGCCCTGTTCTCCGCCACCATGCCGGCGCCGATCCGCAAGATCGCGCAGCACCACCTGAAAGACCCGCGTGAAGTGACGATCAAGTCGTCCACCACCACCGCAGCGAACATCCGCCAGCGCTACTGGTTCGTCAGCGGCATGCACAAGCTCGATGCGATGACGCGCATCCTCGAAGCCGAGCCGTTCGACGCGATGATCATCTTCGCGCGCACCAAGCAGGCCACCGAAGAACTCGCCGAGAAGTTGCAGGCACGCGGCCTCGCCGCAGCCGCCATTAACGGCGACATTGCGCAGGCGCAGCGCGAGCGCGTGATTCAGCAGCTGAAGGACGGCAAGCTCGACATTCTCGTTGCCACTGACGTGGCAGCACGCGGTCTCGACGTGGAGCGCATCAGCCACGTCATGAACTACGACATTCCGTACGACACGGAAAGCTACGTGCACCGCATCGGCCGCACCGGCCGTGCCGGTCGCAGCGGCGAAGCGATCCTGTTCGTCACGCCGCGCGAAAAGGGCATGCTGCGTGCGATCGAGCGCGCCACCCGCCAGCCCATCGAAGAGATGAAGCTGCCGACGGTGGAGGCGGTCAACGACGTACGCATCGCCAAGTTCAAGCAGCGCATCAGCGACACCATCGCCGTGGGCGAGCTGGCCATGTTCCAGCAGCTGATCGAGCAGTACGAGCAGGAACACAACATTCCGGCCATCGAGATTGCTGCCGCGCTCGCGCGCATCGCGCAGGGTAACCAGCCTCTGCTGCTGACGCCGCCGCCCAAACGCGAATTCGCCCCGCGCGAACCCGGCCGCGAACGCGAGCACGGCCGCGACCGTGGCGATCATGAACACCGCGGCGAACGCGAGCATCGCTCGCGCGACCGCGATGCCGGACCGCGCGATTTCACGCCACGCCCGGTGCGTCCGCACAACACCGAGGAAGGCAAGCGCACCTACCGCATCGAAGTGGGCCATGAGCATGGCGTGAAGCCGGGCAACATCATCGGCGCCATCGCCAATGAAGCTGGCCTGGAAAGCGGTTTCATCGGCCGCCTCAGCATTCGCGGCGAGTACAGCCTGATCGATCTGCCGGACGGCATGCCGGCGGAAGTGTTCCAGCACCTGCAGAAGGTGTGGGTGAGCCAGCAGCAGCTGCGCATCAAGGAATGGGATGGCAACGACAGCGGTGCCGGCGATACGCCGCCGCGCCGTCCTGGCGGCTTCCATCCGGGTGGTGGCGGTGGCTTCAAGAAGCATGGCGGCAAGCCGCGCCCGCATGGCCACGGTGGCGGCAAGCCGCCGCGCCGCGGGAAGTAATCGCGAGGCGCGGCAGCGCCCTCGCCACGTTCTACCCGTCATTCCGGCCCGCGCCGGAATGACGGATGAAAGTCGCCGCGCACCAGAGAGATGACGGCGTCATCTCCATCGTTCCATTCCGGTGACGCATTGTTCACCCCACGAACGCTGCAATTTCGCGCGAAACTTCTACCCTATGGCGGTCCCCCGAGGTAACCGCCATGACTGCCCTGCCCAGCCTGTATATCTCCCACGGATCGCCGATGACGGCCATCCAGCCCGGGCTCGTGGGTGAACGCCTGGCCGAACTGGCGCAGCAATTGCCGCGCCCCAAAGCAATCGTGATCGCTACCGCGCACTGGTTGGCGCGCCAGCCGCACGTCGGTGGCGCAGCGCGGCCGGAGACTATCCACGATTTCTACGGATTCCCTCAGGCGCTGTTCGATATCCAGTATCCCGCCAAGGGCGATCCCTCGCTGGCGGCGCAGGTCACCGAACTCTTGGACAAGGCGGGTTTGCCCACCACGCTCGATCCCACACAGGGACTTGATCACGGTGCCTGGGTACCGCTTCGACTGCTCTACCCCAAGGCCGATATCCCGGTAGTGCCGCTGTCGATCCAGCCACAACTCGGACCCATCCATCAGTACACCTTAGGCCGCGCACTCGCGCCGTTGCGCGACGAAGGCGTCCTCGTGATCGGCTCTGGCAGCATCACGCACAACCTGCACGATTTTCGCGCCGGCTACAGCGAGGAGCGCGAAGCACCCTACGTGCGTCCCTTCATCGAGTGGATCGAGCGCAAACTCGCCGAGGGTGATGTTCCTGCCCTGCTCGACTACCGGCGCCAGGCACCATTCGCCGAACGCGCGCATCCCACCGACGAGCACTTGTTGCCGTTATTCGTGGCCCTCGGCGCAGCGGGCGAAGATTCGCGCGCCACGCGCATCGATGCAGGTATCGACTATGGCTTGCTCGCCATGGACACCTACCGCTTCGACCACGTCGTCACTGCACAATGATGGTGCCCACCATCATCGGATGGATGGAACAAAAGTAGCCATACGTACCCGCGTGAGTGAAGGTGACCGCATAACTGTCACTGGTATCGAGTGCTTTCGACATCGTGAACTGACCGCCCGCACTCGTGACGACGTGGGGTTCGTCGTCACGATTGGTCCACACCACGCGGGCGCCAGCCGGCACGGTAAGCGTGCGCGGCGAGAATGCGAAGTTCCGAATATCCACGGCATAGGATTTCGCCGGCGCAACGCTCGTTGTATTCGCCGCGAAGGCGAGCGGCGCCGTCGCACTCAAGGCCGCACTCAGCGCCAGCGTTTGCAGGATACGTAACACGCTCATGACATGACCTCGTCGGTGATGGCCAGCAGGTGATTGCCCTGCACATGGCGTACGTCACGAATGCCCAGATGGCGATGCAGATCCGAGGGTGCCACGTCCTTCATTGGCCCTGGTCCAGGACCGACGCCGGGAGCCGGCTGTGGGTACGCCGTGGAGCGCGCGGTGTAGAACGTGATCGTGCCCTCCACCTTTTGCTGAATCTGGTGAATATGCCCGTTCAGCACGCTTACCGATCCAAAGCGCCGCATATAGCTGACCGCTTCATCACCGTCGTCTGTGCCCCAGCCCCACTGCGGATACAACGACCACAACGGCATGTGCGCGAACACCACCAACGGGGTGTCGGCGGAAAGGCTGGCGAGATCCTTCTTCAACCACGCAAGCTGATCGCTGCCCAGCGAACCCAGACCACCCGCCTTCAGGTTGAGCACATTGATCAACCCTACGAAATGCACGCCGCGATGATCGAAGCTGTACCAACCACCATTTTGCTGACGCTCGCCGAAGCGGCGGAAGAACTCGGCGCCGTTGTCGCCGATGACGTCGTGTTCACCCGGCACGTAAAACACCTTGCTGGGGTGTGCGTCCTGCATGAGGCCGGTCAGCGTGTCGAATTCCTCGGGCCGTGAAAGATGGGTGAGATCGCCGGTATGCAGGAGGAAATCGGGTCGTGTCGACTGCGCATTCACCATGGCCAGCGACGCACGCAAGGTTGCAGCCACGTCCATATTCGGCGCCTTGTGGAAGCCGATATGCGAGTCGCTGATCTGCACGAAGCTAAAGGTGGCGTCTGCCGCCGCGGCGCTGCCCGCTGAGGTCAGCGGCTTGGCGCTCAACACGCCTCCGTTCATCAGCCACAGCGTGCCGGCCCCCGCCCATGCCATGCATTTGAGAAATTGGCGGCGGCCATCGATCGGTTGTTCATCGGTATCGCGCATCGTCGTCATCTCCGGGTATTGGCAACGGGTACGGCACCCGCTGCCCTTACCTTGATTACCGGCCTGGCGGCTCCTCTATTCCCACGGGCCACGCCGAGACACTTTGCCCACGGCGGTTGGAATAAAGTGTCGTCAGCCGAGGTATCCCCTCTTATGCCGACCGAGTCGAACGCCAGCCTGCGGGACGACACACCACGTAGCGTGCGTTTCGAGACGCAGGTGCTGCCGTACCTCGACGCCGCCTACAACCTGGCGTTCTGGCTTGCACGCAACCCAACGGATGCGCAGGACGTCGTGCAGGAAGCCATGCTCCGCGCATTGCGCTACTTCGAAAGTTTCCACGGTGGCGATGCACGCGTGTGGCTGCTGGCCATCGTGCGCAACACCTACTACACGATGCGTAACCGCGCGCCGCAGGAAACGCTGCGCGACGACTGGGATGACGAAGCGCATCCCCTGGTGGATGAAGGCCCCTCGCCCGAGGCGCTTACCTTGCTCGCCGTCGATGTCGGCGCCTTGCAGGCAGCACTGGAACGTCTGCCGTCACCGCTTCGCGAAATGATCGTGCTGCGTGAACTTGAAGAGTGTTCGTACAAGGAGATCGCCACCATCACCGGACAGAAAATCGGCACCGTGATGTCCCGTCTCGCGCGCGCACGCGAGCGCCTGAAAACCGAACTAACCTGCCGGCCCAAGGAGGTACGTCGCCATGATGTGCGATGACGCCGGGCTGCTTCTGCACGCCTATCTCGATGACGAACTGGATGCCGCCAATAGTGCGGCAATGGCCCGCCATCTCGACACCTGCGCCACTTGCAAGGCGCGTTACGATACGTACACGACGATGCACAAAGCATTGGCGCAGCCGACGCTGTATCACCGTGCGCCCGATGCGCTACGCCAACATTGGCATGCCGCGTCGCCGACCAGTGCCTACACGCACGTTCCGCCAAGGCGCAAAGCCCCTGTTGCAGTGGCCATGGCGGCGGGGTTCGCCGGCGCACTGCTGCTTTCCGGCCCGGCATGGTTCCAGCTGCTGCGTCCGCATGGCGGAGCCGACCCCATCGTGGCCCAGGTGATTTCAGGCCACGTGCGCTCGTTGCAAGACCAGCATCTGATGGACGTGGTGTCGACCGACCAGCACACGGTCAAACCCTGGTTCGAAGGCAAGCTCGATTTTTCGCCACGCGTGAAGGATCTGGCGAGCGAAGGTTTTCCGCTGGTTGGTGGCCGGCTGGACGCCATCGACGGCCACAGCGTCGCGGCGCTGGTGTACAAACGCCGCCTGCATGTGATCAACCTGTACCAATGGCCGATGGAAGGCGCGGCGTCTGCGCAAGCGGTGACACAGGAGCATGGCTATACGGTCATCCGTTGGAACGCCGACGGCATGCGCTATATCGCCATCTCCGACGTTAACGAGGGTGATCTGAAGCAGTTTGTGCTCGCGTTCCAGAATGAGGCTGGCGCTCCCCCAGCACACTGACCGGAAGGCTCAGGCCGCCGAGGAGCTGGCCCAATCCGCAGGCGTCAATGCCGGCAGACCGTGTCCAAGGCGCGCCTTGTCACATTGGGGGCTCGGACGGCCAAACTCCCAGGAGGGTTCCACTTCGCGGCACACCGAAGGACGCCGCTCATAGACGCCGCAATGGGCGGCCTCGCCCACGGTACCCTGCAACGCCACGCAACGCGGCCTGGACGCTTGCGTCCCGCGCATGACGAGGCGATGCGGGTCGAGTGTCTCGGTGAGCTCGGGCGGCACCACGCCGCCCAGGGCTGCGTCGGCCTCTGACCAATGGAAGGCCACGCGAAAATAGGCGCAACAGGCACCGCAACTTAGGCAGGGATGCAGCATGCAGAGACGTCTGAGTAACGCACCCCGAGGCGCGCAGACCACCATTTTAGAACGGTTATCCCACACACGACGCAGGGATGGCCGCTGGCTTCACTTGCTTGTCATCGAGCCCCGGCGCCTTTCGACAGCCAAAGGCGGGGCACGCCGGGACTACGGCCAAACATAGACCTTGCTCAGGGCTCGCCCTGGAACGTGTTGCAACTCGCCATGTCGCCACTGTCAAAGCCGGCGCGGAACCATTTCACGCGCTGCGCCGAGGTGCCATGCGTGAACGAGTCGGGCACCACCCGGCCTTGCGCCTGCTGTTGCAGCGCGTCGTCGCCGATCTTGCTAGCCGCGTTGAGCGCCGATTCGATGTCGCCCGGCTGTAGCCACTGCAGGCGCTGCTGGCTGTGATTGGCCCATACGCCAGCAAAGCAGTCAGCCTGCAACTCCTGCCGTACCGACAAACCGTCAGCGCCTTCCATGCGGGCGCCGCGGCGGCGAGCCTGCTCCACCTGGTCGAAGATGCCGAGCAGCTTCTGCACGTGATGACCCACCTCATGCGCAATCACATAGGCGCGGGCAAAGTCGCCCGATGCCTGAAACCGGGTCGCCAGTTCCTGGAAGAACGCCACGTCCAGGTAAACCTTCTGGTCCCCAGGACAGTAGAACGGCCCCACCGCGGTCGACGCGGCGCCACAGGCGGTGTTTACGCCACCGCTGAAGAGATCCAGTTTGGGGTCGACATACTGCCGGCCATGCGCGGTGAAGATGTCGCCCCAGGTCTTTTCGGTGGAGCCCAGTATCGCGCTCACGAAATCCTTGGTCTGAGGGTCGACCGCCGCCTGACGGCCGCTTGGCGCGGCTACCTGCTGCTGCCCGCCGGTATCCACCTGGCTGAACAGTGCGGTCGGGTCTTTGAAGAACACCAGGCCCAGGATGGCCAGGATGATGATGCCGCCCAACCCCAGGCCGCGCCCGCCACCAAAGCGCGGACCACCACCGCCGCCGTCGCCGCTGTCGACTTCGACATTCTGACTGCGCTCGCCTTTCTGCCAATCCATAGGACGCCCCTCACTCGCATCGCACCGGCGGTCGCAAAACGATAACCCCTCCCGCCCCCTCCCGCCACGTGCCGGTGATGGCTAAAGTGAGCCACCTTTTTTGCGAGAGCCCGCCATGACCCAGCACCTGCCCGCCATCGTCGTTCTGCTCACCATCCTGCTGCAGTTCGGCACGGTCTGGGCCACTGGCCATGCGCGCGAGAAGTACGGCGTCAAGGCGCCAGCCATCAGCGGTCATCCCGGTTTTGAGCGCGCCTGGCGCGTTCAGATGAACACGCTGGAATCCACCGCCATCTTCCTGCCGACGCTATGGCTGGCCGTGCAGTACGGATTTTCGCTGTGGGGCGGCCTGGCCGGTCTGGTCTGGGTGTTCGGCCGCGTGTGGTACGCGGTGGCTTACCTGAAGGATCCGGCCAAGCGTGGCCCGGGCTACATGGTGTCATCGGCTGGCTGGGGTGTGGTGCTCGTGCTCGGGGTGGTGGGGCTGGTCCGCGCGCTCTTCATCGGATGAGATGTCATGGGTCGCGCACTTATGCGCGACCCGTCACTCCTCGACCGGATGAACCTTTAGCCGTTCGATGCGCGCACCGTCCATCGCCACGACCTCGAAGCGCAGGCCTTCGCTGATGAACGTGTCGCCAACGTTGGGCAGGCGGCCGAGTTGCTGCAACACATAGCCTGCCAGCGTCGAGAAGCTGTCGTCGCTGCTCAGCTGGTATCCAAGCAGGTGTTCGACTCGGCGCAGATCCAGGCTGGCGTCCAGTGTCCAGCTGCCATCGCTCTCTTGCACGGCAGAAGGGTCGCCACTGTCTTCGTCAGGGAACTCGCCCGCGATCACCTCGAGCACATCCGTAGGTGTCACCAGGCCGAGCACGCTGCCGTACTCATCGACAATCAACGCCACCTGTAGCGGTGAGCGTCGAAACTCGTCGATCAGGCGCAGCACGCTCAGTGATTCCAGCACGGTGAGCGGCTTGCGCACCACTTGCTCGACGTCGATGCGACCGTGCTCCAGCAGGCTTGCCAGCAGATCGCGCGAGGACGCCACGCCCACCAGCTGATCCAGATCGTCACCTGCCACCGGCAGCCACGCATGACTGGATGCGCTCACTTCGGCACGCAACTGCTCGGCGCCTTCGCGCGGATCGATCCAGTTGATTTCAGGACGCGGCGTCATGATGGAACGCACCGGACGGTGTGCCAGATCCAGCACGCCACGCACCATGGCTAGCTCATCCTTGCCGAACACCGCCATGCCGGAATCGGTGCTGTCAGCCGTCGTCTTCACAGCATCGGCTTCGTCATCGCTGCCCGCACCGCCCAGCAAGTTCAACACCGCCACGGCGGTGCGGTCGCGCAGCGTACGCGTACTACTGAACAGGCTGCGCCGACGGTTGTGGCGCATGGTCTGGTTAAAGACCTCGATCATGATCGAGAAACCGATGGCCGCGTACAGATAGCCCTTCGGAATATGAAAACCGAAACCTTCTGCCATCAGGCTGAAGCCGATCATCAACAGGAACGACAGACACAGGATCACCACGGTCGGTCGCGCATTGACGAAGTTCGTCAGCGGCTTGCTGGCGCAGATCATCAGGATCATCGCGATGACCACCGCGATCATCATCAACGACAGGTGATCGACCATGCCAACGGCGGTGATGACCGAATCGATCGAGAACACCGCATCCAGCGCCACGATCTGCACCACCACCAGCCAGAAGCGCGCGGGTACGCGCTTGGCGGTGTCGTGATCGTCATCCGGCTCCAGCCGCTCGTGCAGCTCCACGGTAGCCTTGAACAACAGAAAGGCGCCGCCCAGCAGCAGAATGATGTCGCGCCAGGAGAACGACACCGTACCCAGGACGAGGATGGGTGCCGTGAGCTTCACCATCCACGACATAGCCCCAAGCAGGGCCAGTCGCATCACAAGCGCGAGCGACAGGCCAAGCACACGGGCCCGGTCGCGCTCCTTTGCCTGGAGCTTGTCGGCAAGAATCGCGATGAAGACGAGATTGTCGATGCCGAGCACGATCTCCAGCACCACCAGGGTGAGGAGACCTGCCCATGCCGTAGGGTCGGCCAGCCAGTCGAATGCGAACATGAGTGGGCACCGAAGCGCCGTTTTCCTCCTTGGAACGTCCGCACACTATACAGCGCGACCTTGTGAAAGCCGTGAAAGCCGAAGCGCCTTTGCTCCAACCATGCCAAAGGGCAGGATTGCGCGGGCGTGATAGCAAGGGCTAGCGTGATCACGTCAGCCAACGAGCGCGATGCGTGCTGGCGAACCTGCCCTGCTCGCGCGCCCGCTGGACCGTTTTGATGGATGCGAACCGCCCGACAATTCCCCACGTTTCGCCCTTCGCCCTGACGCCGCAGGCGCCCACTTTGTGGCAGGCCTTCGGTCTGATCGCGCTGTACTTCGCACTACAGCTGACGATAGGCGGTCTGATCAGCCTCACGGCCGGTCTGTTTGCCGTGATCCAGCACGGCGGCGACATCAATGAGGTCATCACACAAGGGCGGCACTGGCTGGCTCATTCCGATAGCAGTGCCATCGCCGTGATGGCGACCCTGCTGGCTTCCGCTGCGCTGATCTTCTACCAGGCACATCGCTGGTGGCCGGCACTGTGGTCGCAGAGCGATTTGCCTGGATTCGGCTTTACCCGTTCGAACCAAATCGTCATCTATGTCGTTGCGATCGCCCTGGGCACCATGATGCCCTTCGTCGGCGGCGCGCTCACGCAATGGCTGGCCCATGGTCATCAGGTAAGTCAGGACATCAAGCAACTCGGGGCGAATACGTCGCTACTGGTGCGTCTGCCGCTGGCGCTGCTGGTGGTCAGCGTAGGGCCGCTGATAGAAGAGCTGCTGTTTCGCGGCGTGCTGCTTTCGGCCGTCGCACGTCACGTTGGCAATGGCTGGGCCGTCGCACTGACCGGCCTGTTGTTCGCCTGTGTCCATCTGCCGGATCTGGGCTTCCTCTGGTACGCACTACCCAATCTGGCGTTGCTCGGCCTGATCCTCGGCTGGCTGCGCGTGCAGTCGGGCTCGATCTGGCCTTCGGTGATCGCGCACGGCATGAACAACCTGCTTGCCGTGGTTTCCTGGTTCATGGTGAGTCACTAGCCACGCCCCGGTTCACATGTAGGAGCGCACAGGTGCGCCTCGACATGGGCCACCAAGCGAGCGCTTAAGCGTGAATCAACGAACGCGCGCGCAACAACCGCGCCGTCTCGAACACCGGCAGGCCCATCACGCCGGAATGACTGCCATCGAGATGCTCAATCAACGTCGCCCCGTGGCCCTGGATGGCATACGCACCCGCCTTGCCAAAGGGCTCGCCGGTGCCGATATAGGCAGCGATCGCAGCGTCATTCAGCTCGGCCATGCGCACGCGCGACAGGCTGGTGTCTGTCCACTCACCCGCCCGGCTCACCAGCCATACGGTGGAGATCACGTCATGTACGCGCCCCGATAAACGCCGCAACATGACTGCTGCATCGGCAGCGTCCACCGGTTTGCCGAACACTTCATCGTCAAGCACCACTTCAGTATCCGCGCCTAGTACCACGGCGCCCGGGCCCTCCAGAGCAGCAAGCCCCGCACGCGCTTTCTCGCGCGCCACGCGGCTCACATACTCACGCGGCGACTCCGCCAGCGCACGCTGCTCAGGCACATCGACATCGACGATGCGAAACGTCACTCCGATCTGTTCGAGCAGCTGGCGGCGACGCGGCGACTGTGAGGCGAGATAGAGCATGGGGATGCATTCGGTAGCGGCGGGAGCGCTTACGGTCGCATATCCCCGGTATCAAGGAAACGTTGATGCCAGGAAAGCGCTTCGCTCAACAGGTGCGGCGTGTGCTTGCCACGGCTGTCATGCAAGGCGCGATCGAAATAGTCCTGCAACATCGGACGATAGGTCGGATGCGCGCAGCGCTCGATGATGACCTTGGCGCGCTGCCGTGGTGACAGGCCACGCAGGTCGGCAAGGCCTTGCTCGGTGACCACCACCGCCACGTCGTGCTCGGTGTGATCCACATGGCTGACCATCGGCACGATGCAGGAGATCGCACCATTCTTGGCCGTGCTGGGCGTGAGGAAGCACGACATGAAACCATTGCGTGCGAAGTCGCCGGAACCGCCGATGCCGTTGATGATGCTGGTGCCCGCCACGTGCGTGGAGTTGATGTTGCCGTAGATATCGGCCTCCACCATGCCGTTCATCGCAATGCAACCGAGTCGGCGCACGAGCTCCGGATGATTGGAGATTTCCTGCGTGCGCAGAATGATGCGTTTGCGGAAGAAGTCGATATCGGCAAGGAAGCGCTCGATACCTGCCGGGCTCAATGAGAACGACGTGGCCGATGCCACCGACAGCACGCCATTGGCGAGCAGGTCGAGCATGCCGTCCTGAATCACCTCGGTAAACGCGGTCAGCCCCTTGAAGCCACCCTCGCGCAGCCCGGTGAGCACAGCGTTGGCAATGTTGCCGACGCCCGACTGCAACGGCAGCAGCTGCGGCCCAAGGCGGCCATGGGCGATCTCGTGACGGAAGAAGTCGATGAGATGGCCAGCGATCTCGCGCGAGGTTTCATCCGGCGGCGCAAACGCACTGTTGCGATCCGGCGCGTTGGTTTCCACCACGGCGATGACTTTGTCCGGATCCAGTCGCAGGTACGGCTGACCAATGCGATCGTCCGGCTTCAGCAGCGGAATCGGCTTGCGGTTCGGGGGCAGCGCCGTGCCGTAATAGACATCGTGCATGCCATCCATTTCCATCGGCTGCCAATGGTTGACCTCAACGATCACCTTGTCAGCGAGATCGAGCCACGTCTTGTTGTTGCCCACCGACGAGGAAGGTAACAGGCTGCCATCAGGCATGATCGCCGTGGCCTCGATAATGGCCAGATCGATTTTTCCGAAGAAACCGAACCATGCGTACTGCGCCACATGGCTGAGATGGATGTCGAGATAATTCATCTCGCCGCGATTGATGCGTGCGCGCAACTCCGGATCGGACTGATAGGGCAATCGCAGGTCGATACCGTCGGCGCGAGCCAGCGCGCCATCGAGCTCTGGCGCGGTCGAAGCCCCGGTGAGCACACGCACGCGGAACGGTTCACCCTGCCCGTGCGAGGCGGTCATTCGCTCGGCCAGGGCTTGCGGCACCGATTTGGGATAACCCGCGCCGGTGAAACCGCTCATGCCGATCGTCATACCGTGATCGATCAGATCCGCAGCCTGGGCCGCCGTCATGACTTTGCTGGCCAATCCCGCATGGCGAATGCGCTTGTCCACGTTGAAAACTCCTGAGCTGCAATCTGCTCATGGTAACGCGGCGCCACGTCAAACAATTGGCAAGCTAGACGATGGTCGGATGCGAGAATCGTCTCAAAAGGCGATGGCGTACTCGCGAAATTGCGCTTCCCGCTTCCAGCCCAGCGATTCATAGAGCCGTTGCGCAGGTTCATTGGTGTGCGCCGTCGTCAGCGACATACCCACCGCGCCGATCGCACGGGCAAAAGCTTCCGCCTCATGCATCAGTGCCGCAGCCACGCCATGACGCCGGGCGCTGGGTGCGACAAAGAGATCGTTGAGCAGATAAGTGCGCGCAGCACGCACGGAGGAGAACAGCGGGTACAACTGAACGAAACCCACGCCCCCGCCGTCCTGGTCGAGCGCCAGCAGTACGACCGACTCGTTGTGCTGAAAACGCTCGCACAAGAAACGCCGTGAGCGCTCCCCATCCGCTGGCTGACCATAGAACTGCCGATAGGCGTCAAACAGCGGAGCCACGAGATCGAGATCGTGAATGGTGGCCTGGCGCACCGTAACGGACATGCCCGATTCCTTGGAATGACGAGGTGCACCCAGTATGCGGTAGCACCCTCATGCCGGGACATGACCACTTTTCAAAGAAACGAAACCACTTTGGTGCGATAGCACGTCCGCGTAGCGAGCCCGCAACAATCACTCGGCCAGTACATCCGCAGGTACCGTGTTTTCAGGCGCGATGGTAGGGATGCCCTGCCAGCAAGGTCGTGGCGCGATAAAGTTGTTCGGCCAGCACCAGCCGCACCAACATGTGCGGCAAGGTGAGCGGTCCCAGTGACCACGTCTGGTCCGCACGCGCCAACACGTCCGGCGCATGGCCGTCGGGTCCGCCGATGAGAAATGCCAGATCGCGTCCTGACATGCGCCACTTCGCCAGTTGCGCAGCGAGATCTTCGCTGGACCAGGTCTTGCCGCGACCATCGAGCGCCACGACGTGAATATCACGAGGCAGGGCCGCGAGTATCGCTGCACCTTCGTCCTGGATCGCTCGCGCGTCATCGCGCCCTTTGCCGCGCACGCCGGGCTTCAGCTCGATCAGTTCCAGCGGCAGCTCGTGCGACAACCGCTTGCGATATTCGGCAAAACCTTCTGCCACCCAGGCGGGCATGCGTTCACCAACGGCAATCAGGCGGGCACGCATGGGTCACTGCCAAAAAAAAGGGAAACGAAAAGAAGGACCACGCGCATCGATGAGCGCGCGGCACACGCCACCATGACGCGGGCTTTAGCCCGCGCTGGCGACTTCGGCGTCGATCTCGCGATCGCCCACGGTCCAGAGTCGTTCCAGACCGTAGAACTCGCGGATACGCGGCAGCATGACGTGAACAATCACGTCACCCAGATCCACCAACACCCACTCGGCTTCCTGCTCGCCTTCCACGCCAAGCGGCATCACGCCCGCCTTTTTGGCGAACTTGACGACTTCGTCGGCGATGGATTTGACATGGCGCGCGGAAGTGCCGGAGGCGACTACCAGCAGATCGGCGATGGAGGTTTTGCCGCGGACGTCGATCTCACGAATGTCCTTGGCCTTCAGTTCGTCCAGCGCGTTGATGACTTGCTGACGAATGACCGCCGTGGTGGCGGATTTGGTGCTGCGATGGGAGGTCTGACTCAAGTGCGGTTGCCTCGATGCATGATCGATGCGCGGAATGGCGCGGCCACAGTATACCGGACCGCCCTGAAGCCAATGTCAAACAAGACTGGAGCGAGCCTCGGCATACTCAGCAAGCAAGGTCCGCACCAGTTCCGCCGCGGCCATGGGCCGGGACAGGCTGGCCGCCTGGTTGCACCATTCCGATACCAGGTCGCCCCGCCCTGCCGCAGCGGCCGCCTTGCGCAACGGCGAGGTCAGGGCGTTCATCACCGGATAGCTCGGGAACCGCGCAGCGTGCGGCTCCATCGCCTTCACATAGGTATTGCGGAGCCCCCGGGCCGCGCGGCCCGAGAAGCTGCGGATGGTGGTGACATTGGCGTCCTCCACCTGGGCCAGATCCTGCTTCCAGGCGACCGCCGCGCTGGATTCCGGGCACGCAAGGAAGGCCGTGCCGAGCTGGCACACCGTCGCGCCCAGCAGCTCGGCCGCCAGCATGCCGCGACCGTTCATGATGCCGCCGCCGGCGATCAGCGGCAGCTTCACCGCGTGTGCGACGAGCGGAATTAGCGCGAACAAGCCGATCATGGCGTCCTCCGGCGCGTGCAGGAAACTGCCCCGATGGCCACCCGCCTCCATCGCCTGCAGACTCACTGCATCGACACCGAGCTCGGCCCAGGCGCGTGCCTCCGCCACGGTGGTGGCGTTGCCAATGACCGTGATATCGCGCTGTTTGAGTTCGCGCAGCTGTGCTGACGTCAGCAGGTTAAAAGTGAAACTGGCGACAGCGGGACGCGCTTCGCACAACGCGGCAAACTGGTCGGAAAATCGTGGCGCCCAGCGCTCGGGACGGCTCGAGCGTATCGCCAACCCCTCACGTTCCATCAGTGCATCGAGCTTCTCGCGTGCGAAGTCGACGGCTGGCTCATCCACGTCGAACTCATCCGGCAACACAAACAGATTGAGCGCGAACGGACGATCGGTCAGCGCACGAATCTTAGCCGCGTCGTCGAGAATCGCCTGTGGCGCCAGATAACCCGCGCCATGCGAGCCCAGCCCGCCCGCCTGTGACACCGCCGCAACGAGCGCCGGGGTCGATGCGCCCGACATGGGGGCGAGAACCAGCGGCTGGGAAACACCCAGACGCTGCAGAAACGGAGAAGGCATGGGGTGTGCTCACTCTGCAACGCGCCGTTGCGTATTACAGCACAACACAAAAACAAAGCCCTCCCCGGAGGGAGGGCTTTGCCATGCACAAACGTATCAGTGACCGGCGGTGGAGGCGGCGGCGGGTTCCGTCTTCTTGGTGTTGTGCTGCTTCTTGTGATGCGTGCTGCTCTTGGTCGTTTCGCTCTTGGTGGTGTCGCTCTTCATCGCATCACTGCTGGATTTCATCGCATCACTGCTGGACTTCATGGCATCCGAGCTGGACTTCATCGCGTCCTTGCTGGCGTCCTGGGCCGACTGCGTCGGGGTCGTGCTCTGTGCCATCACAGGCGACATGGCAAGACCGAAGACGACAGCGGTCGCAAAGGCGAGTACGGCGTAACGGGAAACTTTCATGGTTGCATATCTCCTGGAGCGGTGAGGTAACCGTGCGGCCGTGCCGCACTTCCTGAGAAACAACCGTTGCCGCCCCTCCCGGACGACCTCGGCAACCCGGCACCGGCGTATGTCGGTTCCGGCCACGCCGCATCAGCAGTCCTGCCCGATGCGATCGGCCCATCCCTGGCCCGAGAACCCACTTCAACGGACATCCATCCCTTGTCCGTGCCCTGATGGGGTCAAGCGTATACCCATGCATGGTGACGGAATGTGGCCCGCCGAATCAGCTGTTCAGCATCAATATCGACAGGTCACAGGCGCATTCCGACGATTGCTGCGGTGCCCACTTCGCATCGGGGCGTCCGGCAACGTTTCACGCTTCCTCATCAGTCTCACTTGCTACGGGACTTCGCAGCATCGCGGCCTTCGCTCCTGCATGGGCTTATAGCGCCAAAATGCTGTGCCGCAGCATTACTCTGCGGCATCCCGCATGGCGACGTGCTGTGCCGCCGCGGGCAGCACCGCCCTGCCCACCCCCAATTACTTCAGCGCCGGCTGCAACAGACGGCCACCCATGGCCGCGTTGACCACCACCACAATGGCGACGGCCAATGCATGCATCAGGAGATCGGTGGCCGCTACCGCAAAGGCGTGACAGATTTCGAGCAAGGCCGCCGATGCGGCCGCACTCGCCAAGCCAATCATCACGGCGGTCAATACGGGGCGGAGCGGGCATGCGCGGCGCAATAGCCAGACCAGCAGCGCGGACAGCGGTATCGAGAAGGTGATGATGAAGACGAGACAGTCGCCCGCCTGATGCACATTCGCGACAGGCATGGCGGGTGCTATCCAGTCGCGCAGACAACCAAGTCCGCTCGCCCCCACCCACAGCAGCAACCCAGGCAAGGGCAGCCAAGCCCATCGCGCGGGGCGCCCCGGAACACCAAGGGCGAATGCGGCCCACGCCGCACATACGGCGGTAATGACCGCGCCGAGGCCTGCCATCGCGATATCCGGCTCGGCAGTCCAACGCTGCACCATGTGCGCCGCCCCGTAATGCATCAGCAAGCCCCCGGCCATCGCCAGCACCACCAACAGCCAGAGTGCGGTGCGCACCCAGGGCGGCGGCAAGCGCCGCACCGGGGCGAGCTGGTCGCCCAGTGACTGGATCAGTGACTCGGTGAGGCGCGATTCGGCCATGGTGCTCAGGGTTCTCCGTGAAAACGTGCCCGCAGCGCCTTCATCGCGCGGTGCAAATTGACCTTCAGGGCGCCAGTCTGCCGCCCCGTCTCGGCGGAGGCTTCAGCCAGTGAGCGCTCCTTGAGCCCCAGCTGCTCGACGGCCTCACGCTGCCCCGGTGGCAACGATGCGATCGCTTCCCGCAACCGCCGCGCCTCTTGTTCGCGCTCGGCTGCGGCCGTCGCGTCGTCTGCATCGGGATGCAGATCGAAGGCACGCTCATCGTGCACTTCCCGATGTCCGCGGCGCCCCTGGCTGCGCAATGCATCGATAGCTCGCCGTGCCGCCAGCGCTGCCAGCCAGGCGTCATAGGAGCGCGACGGATCGTACGTGTGACGTACCCGATGCAACGTAAGCAGGGTTTCCTGGACCACATCATCGAGGAGATCCAGCGCGACACCCTGACGCCGGGCGACGGAGCGGATCAGCGACACTGACGCCGCCAGCACCCGCTCATACGCTCGCCGGTCGCCGTCCTGTGCAGCGGCCATCCATGCCGCCCGCTGACGCTCCTGCATATCGCCGGTAGGGACAGCAGCGTCGCTCACGGTGGAATCGGTCCTGACCAGACGGGGAAGGACACTATCTAGACCCATCATGCGGGGCGCGGTCAAGGTGGCAGTCATATCGGAGCGTCGCAAGTCCTCTCTGCTTGTTCGCCGCAACACGAGTTCCGGTTACGCCAGCCCCCGGTAATGGCTCCTCGAAATCCCGGGAGGCACCGCTCATGGAGCGTTTTCTCATGCCGCGCCCCTTTCTTGCGGTTGATCTAATCCCGCTCCAGCCCGCTCCCCCGCGGCCAGGCACCCCTCTCTCATCGCACGGAAGCTCCACCATGAAGAAGACTCAGCTGGCCTTGGCGTTCGCGGCCATTGTCCCGCCGATGGCCGCACAGGCCACGAAGGACAGGGCTACGGCATCGACTACGCATAACTGCAGCTGGACTACGTCAACATCACCCAGCCGGGCAATGCTGGTGTCGCACACGGCGGCATGCTTAGTGCCTCCTGTGGCTTCCGCGACAACTTTCAGAAACGCGAGCCACCGTGTCTGGACGATCAATTCCGGCGTTCTGGGCTGCGTGACCGATAAGCCGACGGCCAACGCCTGGTTCGCCTACGACCCAGTTGCAAGCTGAAGCTGCGACGGCAATGCCATCGGTCAGTTCGAATTCGTCTACGCCTTCACCCCGATGTGGGCCGTAGCAGGTGGCGTGCGCGTGAATAATAAAGGCGCCGACACATTAAACGTGAGCGTTAGCGCCAGCTTTCAACCGACTCGAGATCCGCTAACAAAAAAGCCCGGCCAGCGCCGGGCTTTTTCTCTGATCGCTCGTTTGTCGAAGAGATAACGAGACGAAGCGGACAAAAGTCTAGTACCTATAACTCGCGTCATCCCTCCCTATCCAACACTTAGAAGCGATACTCGGCGCCAAACGAAAGAAGGCTGGCGCTGCCGTCATTCTTGAATTTGTTGCCGAGGCTGAGGCCGTAGTAGTCATAGTTCAGACTCACACCGAAACTGCGGTTGAAGTCGTAACCCACACCGACGCCACCGTACCAGGTCGTACCGGTGTTGCTGCCACGGATCGGGGATTCGCTGATGTTGCCTTCCGAATCGACGAAACCGACCGTGGCGCGCGTCTTGAGGAACGCCAGACCGGTGCGGCCCTGCACGTTCCAGCCATTACCAAACTGGTACATGTAATTGCCGCCGAGCGTATAGCCGTGCGACGCGGACTGACCCTGGACATTGATGCCATAGGTGAGTTCCTGATCAACAAACGTAGCGTTGAGCTTGGACTTGCCGAGATCGACGTAGCCCGCATCAATACCCCAGTTGCCCGACGTCGTCGCCCAGCGGTAGCCCGCGCCGAGATTCCAGCCAAAGTCAGTATTGCTGTCGAAGTACTGGTTGCTGACACGGTAGTCGGACTGACCCGCATTGCCGCGGACAAAGAACCCGCCGGCGTTCTGATCTGCCAGCGCGGACGAGAATGGGGCCACCAGTGCAACGGACAAGGCAACGGTGGAAATCAATTTCTTCATAGTTCTATTCCTTCAGATAGGGGGAGGCACGCTTAAAGCACTTCGAACGAAGTCGAAGTGCCCGACACCGCGGCGCCTTTCTTTCAACACACAAGGTGGTCTATCGAATGTGTGCCTCTGCATATTTGGCGGCAGTGCGATTGCGTTGGCTATGAGAATCGTCGGAAATTTGGATCAGCGATTTCTGTTTGTGCGACTGACCCTCCACACGGAAGGCATCGGCTCTCAGGGTATCCAGCAGCATCAACCGCTCCCCCGGTAGGCCACAGCGATGCAAACGCCATGCGCGCCGCCTATCGCGTGGGCCTCCGGCAACGTGCACCGGCGTTGAGGGTGACAACATGTCGCAGCGCGCGCTCGGGACACGCGGCGCTTGCCCTCAGCGCTCTCAATAATGTGCCCGGTCCTTTTGCGGGAACGGCCAGGCTGCTGGCCAGGCCGTTACCAACTTGCCGCACCGAATGCGACTCAGCGTCACCAGTGGCTGAACGTCGCGCCCCGCCACCGGCGGCCCCGGTAAGCCGGATCACCCTCGCGGGCAAAGACAGGTAACCTCCATGCCGTCAGGGACGAATGAACTCATGACTTCCCAGCGGACCTCGCACCCATGCTTGTGCTGATCCTTGCTTACCTCGGCGGAGTGCTGACCATTCTCAGCCCTTGCATTTTGCCGGTGCTGCCCTTTGTCTTCGCGCGAGCCGACCGCCCCTTTGCGCGCAATGGCCTGCCCATGCTGCTGGGCATGGCACTGACCTTTGCGCTGGTCGCCACACTTGCGGCGGTCGGTGGCGGTTGGGCCATCCGCGCCAATCAGTACGGCCGCATCATTGCGATGGTGGTGCTCGCGCTCCTGGGTCTCACCTTGCTCTCCAGCCATCTCGCCGAGTGGATCAGCCGGCCGTTTGTCTCGTTGGGCAACAAGCTGTCGCAAAAGTCGGATGCCGAGGGCGATTCCGTGTGGTCGGCGGCTGGCCTGGGCGTCGCCACCGGCCTGCTGTGGGCGCCTTGCGCCGGCCCGATTCTGGGACTGCTGCTTACCGGCGCTGCCCTGAACGGTGCCAGCGTACAGACGACGTTGCTGCTGCTTACTTATGCCGCTGGTGCCGCCACCTCGCTGGCGTTGGCGCTGGCTATAGGCGGGCGCGTATTCGCCCTCATGAAGCGCTCGCTGGGCGCGGGCGAGTGGGTTCGGCGCGGGCTTGGTGCGCTGGTATTGGTGGGCGTCGTGATGATCGCACTCGGTCTGGATACGGGCGTTCTCACGCGCGTATCGCTCGCCAGCACCGGCGGCATCGAGCAGAAGCTGATTGATGCCGTGCGCCCTGCTCCACCGCCGCAGCCTGCCGTGAAAGCGGGCGAGGCGTTGCCGGTGGAGGGCAACCTCCCGTCGCTCGCCGGCGGTACGCAATGGCTCAACACGCCGCCGCTAACTCCCGCATCGCTGCGCGGCAAAGTGGTGCTGGTGGACTTCTGGACCTACTCCTGCATCAACTGCATTCGCAGCCTGCCCTATGTGAGCGCGTGGGCTGACAAGTACAAGGATCATGGCCTCGTCGTGATCGGAGTGCACGCGCCTGAATTTGCCTTTGAAAAAGAGCCCGAAAACGTGATCAAGGCAGTAAATGCCTTTGGCATTCACTACCCCGTCGCGCTCGACAATGACTACGCGATCTGGAAAGGCTTCAACAACGAATATTGGCCGGCGCACTACTTCATCGACACGCAGGGCCGCATTCGCCACCATCATTTCGGCGAGGGCGAGTACGCGCAAAGTGAAGATGTGATTCGCCAGCTGCTGACCGAAGCTGGTCAGAAAAATCTGCCGGGTGGTTATGTGCAACCGAATGCGCAGGGTGCGGAAGCCGCCATAACGGACGACGGCACACGCTCACCAGAAACTTATGTCGGTTATGCGCGCGCAGAGAACTTCGCCGGTGGTCAGGTCGCACACGACGATCCCTGGTCCTATCACGCGCCCAGTGCGCTGACGACCAATCAATGGGCGCTCGACGGCCGCTGGACCGTGCGCGACGAGAACGCGATGCTGGACAGCGCCAATGGCCGCATCGTCTACCGCTTCCGCGGCCGCGACCTGCACCTTGTACTGGGCCCCGGTAGTGACGGCAAAGCTGTGCGTTTTCGCGTCACCATCGACGGCAAGGCACCCGGCGCCGATCACGGCATGGATACGGATGTCGACGGCAACGGCACCGTCACGTCGCAGCGCCTGTATCAACTGGTTCGCCAAGCCCATGGCTCAGACGAACGCACGTTCGAGATCACCTTCCTCGACCCCGGTGTGCAGGCCTACGCCTTCACCTTCGGCTGATTCCGACTTTGGATGTGATGGAGGTTGCCATGTCCCGTACGCAGGACATCGTGATTCAGGACCGCCGCCGCTTTTTGCGCGCGCTTCTCACGGGGAGCGCCGTCGTGGCGACGGGCGGATGGTTGTGGCCGCGACTATCCGGTAACGGCGCCGCGATAAGCACTGCGATGGCGGCTACGCCTGCCACGCAAGGTGGCGACGTGGTGCTGGAGTGCTTTGCCGATAACGGGCACAAGCTCGGCCCATGTCACGTACGCAAGCTTGTGCTCAATGACGCGCAATGGCATCAGCGACTCAGCGACGATGCGTACTACGTCATGCGCCGTAGCGGTACCGAACGGGCTTTCAGCGGTGCACACGAGAAGCCGGCGGTACCAGGCCTGTATCGCTGCCCCGCCTGCGATACCGCGCTATTTGATGCCGCCACGCAGTTTGATTCGGGAACCGGCTGGCCCAGCTTCTGGCAGCCCATCGCCAAACCGAACGTGATCGAGACGCGCGACTCGAGTTTCGGCTGGGAACGCACAGCCGTTAGCTGTGCTGGCTGCGACAGCCACCTAGGTCATGTATTCGATGACGGCCCGCCACCGACGGGCTTGCGCTATTGCATGAATTCCTTGGCACTGAGGTTTGTGCCGAGGACGTCGTGAGAGCAAGAAGTGAGTGGAGAGGGGTGAGAAGTGAGAGAAACCACGCTCTCGTTTCTCACTTCTCGTTTCTCACTCCTCGATAAGGTGCGAGAACGGACGGGTCGTCGAACAGGCCGCAGGGCAACAGGTAGCGGGGATCGCGGCCTTCGGCGAGCAACTCGCGAATGCGCGTGGCGGAAATTTCCAGCGGTGTCACCGACAGCTCGATGACCTTCCCCGCGGGTATTTCGTGCAAAACCTTAGGATCGTTCACACGACGAGGAAGAATCTCTACGGCCAGATCCGTCGACCATTCCACATCGATGCCTGGGCGGTTAAGCACCCCGATATGCGCGTGATCGAACAGTTCGCGCCAACTCTGCCAGCTCGGCAGACCTGCGAAGGCGTCCGCGCCGAGCAGCAGCACCAGCGGCCGCTCGCCCAGCTCGCTGCGCAATTCGCGCAGAGTGTCGATGGTGTAGGAAGGCCCTTCCCGGCGAAGCTCACGGGTATCCAGGGTAAGGCGGCTCTGCCCCTGCAGTGCGGCTTTCAGCATGGCCACGCGCTGAGCAGAGGTGGCGGTCGGCGCGCTGCGATGCGGAGGAACGTTGGCGGGCATCAGGCGTACTTCGGCATCGAGCAGCTCGGAAGCCTCCCATGCCACGCTCAGATGCCCCAGATGCACCGGGTCGAAGGTGCCGCCGAACAAGGCGAGCGGTTTCATGCCAACGCGCCGGCAGCCCGTGGCTCGGCGATGGCCGCAATGAGGCGCTCGGCTTCAAGCCAGGCGTCACCCTGCTCGCGACCTTTGGCCATGCGGTCGATCCGCGCCGCACGCGCAAGACATTGCAGCCAGTGTTCGCGAGGTGCGCGGCGTAGTGCCTTGCGGAACAACTGCTCGCGCGCGGGCCACAATCGCTCGGCACGCGCCTGAGCGGCAAAGTCGCGTGCGTTGGCAAGGCGCAACGCCAGCTGCAATTGATTGACCAGCCAGCCCATCAGCGCAATCAACTCATCACCTTCGGCATGCAGGCCGTGCAGGATGCGCAAGGCGCGCCCGCCTTCGCCGGCAAACGCCGCGTCGGTAAGCTTGAAGGCGTCGTAACGTGCGCTGTCGGCGACCAGGTTTTCCATTTCCTGCGCATCGATCTTGCCCTGGCCGTGCAGCACGACAAGCTTGTCAATTTCCTGCGCGGCCGCCAGCAAGTTGCCTTCTACGCGTTCGGCCAGCAGCGCAGCGGCATCCGGGGTGGCGGAAAGACCGCGTGAGGCGAGGCGCGCACCGATCCACGATGCCCATTCGTTCGGCCGTGGCGCGTTGAACACCACCAGCGCACCGGCGGCATCGAGGTTTTTGGTCCACGCGCCTTCGTGCTTGCTGCTCCACTCGGTGGCGGTAATCAGCAGGGTGACGTCCGGTGGCGGATTGGCACAGAACTCGTTGATGGCCTTGGCACCTTCCGTGCCGGGGCGGCCGGTGGGCAGACGCAGGTCCAGCAGGCGCCGCGTGGCAAACAACGACATGCCTGCCGCGGACCGCGCCAGATCATCCCAGTCAAAATGGTTGCCGACGTCGAGCACTTCGCGCTCGGCGTAGCCAAGCTTGCGCGCTTGTGCGCGCAATGCGTCGGCCGCCTCCAGCACCAGCAATTCCTCGCCCGCCAACAGGTAGACCGGCTTCAGATGGTCTGCCGTCAGCGACTTCTGCCATTGGGCAGCATTGAGCGGCATGGAGGGTCTCTTAATGCGTGCTGGATGCCGGGGCCGGCGCGGCTTCCTGAGCCGCGGCGGCTTCGGCGGTCTGGGCCGGGTGTTTGCCGGCGGCCTGCAGCCGGAACAGGATCGCCTGCACCATGTCGTCGTTGAGGCTGCTGCGGATCGCATCCACCTGCGCCGTGGTACCGACGGTGTTGGTGGCGTCGTAACTAAACTCGCGCTGCATATCGATGCGCTGGCGCGCCAGCATCGGCTGGCCGGCGCCATCATGCACGTCGAACTGCACCTGATAGCGCACCGTGTATTCGGTCACGCGTGCCTGACCACTGACCGTCAGCGTATCGGTGCTGAAAATGGCTACGGGCACACTCAGCTCCGCAACATCTGCGCTCGCGTGGTCTTCCACCGCGATGCCTGAGGCGACCAGCGCACGCTCCAGATCACGCTGCAGTTGGAAATTATTGTTCACGGTCACGTGCACGCGCTGCATGGCAGGCGGCAACGCTACGTTCTGGCGCAGATGGAATCCGCACGCTGCCAGCAGCAGAGTAGACATCAACAGCAGCGAAGCTTTGAACACACGGCTCATGAATTTCATCCTGCGACGATGTTGACGATTTTGCCCGGCACCACGATCACCTTGCGCACAGTCTGGCCTTCCAGGAAGGCGACGACCTGCGGGTGAGCGCGGGCCAGTGCTTCGGCCTCTTCCTTCGAGGCGTTGGCGGCGACCTCGATGGTACCGCGCAATTTGCCATTGACCTGAACTGCGAGGGTGAGCGAGTCGCGCACCAGTGCGGCGCTGTCGGCCTGCGGCCAGGGCTGGTCTTCCAGCACGGACTGCGGATGCCCCAGCACCTGCCACAGCGTGTGGCTGACGTGCGGCACCACCGGGTTGAGCAGCAGCACCATCACTTCCAGCGCTTCGTGGCGCACGGCGCGCCCCTGATCGCTCATGTCGTTGAACTTGTTCAACGCGTTAAGCAGTTCCATCAGCGCGGCGATGGCCGTATTGAAGGAATGGCGGCGGCCAAGGTCGTCGCTGACCTTCTGGATGGTTTCGTGCACGTGGCGGCGCAGTGCCTTCTGGCCAGCGTCGAGCGTGGACGGATTGACCACCGGATGATCCGGCTGCGCAGCGTGCGTGGTCACCTCGCGCCAGAAGCGGCGCAGGAAGCGGGCCATGCCTTCTACACCGGCTTCGCTCCATTCCAGCGACTGCTCCGGCGGCGCGGCAAACATGGAGAACAGGCGCACCGTATCGGCGCCGAACTTGTCCACCATCGCCTGCGGGTCGATGCCATTGTTCTTGGACTTGGACATCTTTTCGGTGCCACCGATCTTCACCGGTTGGCCGTCCGTCTTCGAACGCGCACCGATTACGCGCGCCTTGTCGTCGCGCTCGATCTCCACGTCGGCCGGATTGATCCAATCCTTCGAACCATCGGCGTTGTCGCGGTAGAACGTCTCGGCAATCACCATACCCTGGCACAGCAGGTTGGTGGCCGGTTCGTCCGCCTGCACCAGGCCCGCGTCGCGCATCAGCTTGTGATAGAAGCGGAAGTACAGCAGATGCAGGATGGCGTGCTCGATACCGCCGATGTACTGATCCACCGGCAGCCAGTAATTGGCGCGCCCGTCGACCTGATCCTTCGCACCCGGGCTGGTGTAGCGCGCGTAGTACCAGCTCGACTCCATGAAGGTGTCGAAGGTGTCGGTTTCGCGCTCGGCCGGGCCGCCGCATTGCGGGCAGGTGGTCTTGCGCCACTCCGGATCCGCCTTGATCGGCGACTGCACGCCGGAGAAGGCGACGTCTTCCGGCAGCACCACCGGCAGCTGGTCTTCCGGCACCGGCACCGCATCGCACGTGGGGCAGTAGATGACCGGGATCGGGCAGCCCCAATAGCGCTGGCGGCTGACGCCCCAGTCGCGCAGACGCCAGTTCACACGGCGCACGCCCTTGCCTTCACGCTCGAAGCGCGCGGCCATGGCTTCGAAGACCTGCCCGTAATCCATGCCGTCGAATTCGCCGGAATTCACCAGATAGCCGCGATCGGTGAAGGCGCTGTCTTCCTGGATGCTGCGCTCGAACGCTTCGATCATCTCCACCGCGGACGATGCTTCATACACATCGACGCTACCGCCGCTCAGCGCAGCGCGGATGGGATCGGCGCCAACGCCCTTGGCGAGGTCATGGCTGATTTCGGCGACGGCGTCGAGCACGGCGCGATCCACCACCACCATCTTGATCGGCAGGCTGTATTTCTTGGCAAATTCCCAGTCGCGCTGATCGTGGCCTGGCACGGCCATCACTGCGCCGGTGCCGTAACCCATCAGCACGAAGTTGGCCACGAACACCGGGATCTTCTCGCCAGTGAGCGGATGGATGGCTTCAATGCCGGTATCCATGCCGCGCTTTTCCTGCGTCTCCAGCTCGGCTTCGGACACGCCGCCGTGCTTGAGTTCTTCCAGGAAAGCGGCCAGCTTCGGGTTGTTCTGCGCGGCCTTGATGGCCAGCGGATGTTCGCCGGCGATGGACACGAAGGTCACGCCCATCAGCGTGTCGGGACGCGTGGTGAAAACGGTGAGCGGTTCGGCCTCACCTTCCACGTCGAAGTGGATTTCCAGACCCTCGCTGCGACCGATCCAGTTGCGCTGCATGGTCTTCACCGCATCCGGCCAGCCGGGCAGCGTATCCAGACCGTCGAGGAGCTCCTGCGCGTAATCGGTGATCTTGAGGAACCACTGCGGAATCTCGCGCTTTTCCACCAGCGCGCCGGAGCGCCAGCCGCGGCCGTCGACCACCTGCTCATTGGCCAGCACGGTCTGGTCCACCGGGTCCCAGTTCACCACCGCGTTCTTGCGGTAGGCCATGCCCTTCTTCATCAGCCGCGTGAACATCAACTGTTCCCAGCGGTAGTAGTCAGGGCGGCAAGTGGCGAACTCGCGGGTCCAGTCGTAGGCAAAACCCATACGCTGCAGCTGGCCGCGCATGTGCTCGATGTTCTGATAGGTCCACTTGGCGGGCGCGGTCTTGTTCTTGATCGCAGCGTTCTCGGCGGGCAGGCCGAAGGCGTCCCAGCCCATCGGCTGCAGCACGTTCTTGCCCTGCATGCGCTGGTAGCGGCTGATCACGTCGCCAATGGTGTAGTTGCGCACGTGACCCATGTGCAGTGCGCCAGACGGGTATGGCAGCATCGAAAGGCAATAGAACTTGGGACGCGAGGTGTCTTCTTTCACCTCGTAGGCACGCTGATCGCGCCAGTACGCCTGCGCGGCGGTTTCCACCGCCTGCGGCTGGTAGCCCTGCTCGTTACCCTGGTCCTGGGAACCCTGATCCTGAATATCCTGCATGTGTCCGGCGCCGTGTGTTTGATCAGTCTGCACTGACTGATGTGAACGGGGCAGACTAGCAGAATTGAGGGCTGTTCAGCGCCAAAAGGCGCCCAAACGGTGCCGATGAACGACCTTTTGGGTGGTAGCGCACTCTGTGCGCAGCTAGCCTTGCTGCCTCGCTGACTTGCCGCGCACAAAGTGCGCTCCCACAGAGCCGAGGGAACTCAGCCCTCGGGGCAGCGGGCTACCTGCCCGGCCACGATGGTGCCGGCGACCACGCCGATCTGGCCGGCCAGGCGGTGGACCGCCTGCTGATGGCCTTGCACCAAGGCGTCATATCCCTGGCCCACCGTTTCGCTGATGCGGCTGGTGCAAGCCAGCGGCTCCCCGCCCTTCGGCGAGCGCACGCTCCAGACCGCGTCGATATAGGCATAGCTGCCCGGCACCGATTCGAAGCGGCGTACGTCAAGCTTGATTCTCACGGCGGACTTGCCCTGGTTGGCCAGTCCGCTGACGTCCTGCGCACGGAAGTCGCGGGCCAGGTCGGCCGACAAGGCGCTGCGCAGTTCGTCGCTCAATGGCGCCACCCAGCGCTCACCCTGTAACACGGCCACGCCCTGCCCGCCCTGGCGCACGACCAGTTGGGGCTGGTCGACCTGGGCTGGGATGGCTACGGGCAGCAGCTCGAACTGGAACGGTTGCACGGCAGGCACCACCGTGGACTCGCCGCCCGCGGGTGGCACCAACGTGTAATAGCGCGTAGCCGGTACGGAGCTGCAGGCCCCCAGCACCAGCGCCAACACCGCGGCGGTCAGGTTCCCGTATCCCCAGCGACTCATGGCTTGCTCCCTTGTGATGGTGCGCTGGGCGGCGGAGGCTGTGGCAGCGTCTGCGCCGGTTTGTCATCGGCACGACGGCCACGCAGTAGCGCGTCCGGATGATCGCCCAGGTAATCGGTGAGCACGCGCAGCGAACGCGCGGCCCGCTGCAGCTCCTGCAGGGTGCCGCCCAGGTTCTGCTGCAGCGGCGAGTCAGGCGCCAGGGCGTTGTTAGCGGTGCCCAGCGTCTGCTGCGCCCCCTTCAAGGTGGTCTTCACCTCGGGCAGCACACCGGTGTTGACCTGCTTAAGTGTCTGGTTGAGCTCGGCCAACGACTGGTCGAGGTTCTTGCCGATGCTGTCAAACGGAATCTTCTGGATCTTGCCGACGATATCGACCAGCTGTTCCTGCAGCTTCTGGAAGTCGCCAGGAGCGGTCGGAATCTCCAGCGGCTTGGCGGTGCCATCGAAGGCAACCTTGGGCGCCTTTGCCTGGAAGTCCATCGCGATGTAGAGCTGCCCGGTCAACAGATTGCCGGTGCGGGCCTGCGCGCGCAGGCCGTGCTCGACCAGGCGGCCCATCATCTGGGACATCTGCTCGTCGTCGCCACGCGCCTTGGCCAGGGCCACCAGCTTGTCGTGCGCCTTGCCCAGACGTGCCGGATACACCACAGCACCCACCACCGTCGGGAAGGTCTGGGTCTTCTCGTCGAAGTCGAGGTTCACCGAGACCACACGCCCGAAGGGCACGCCGAGGAATTCCACCGGCGCATCCACCGTCAATCCGCGCAGCGACTGTTCAAAGCGCATGCGGATGTACTTCGGCGGACCGTCCGGTGGCGCCATGGCCGTGGCGCGGTCGTTGAACAGACGGAATTCCCCGTTCTCCTGGGCCGGCGTGATGTCGTGCGGGCCGGGCGGATCCTGGAAGGCCACACCACCGGCCAGCACGGTGGCCAGCGATTGCGTGCTCACCTTCAGGCCGTCGGCACCCAGCGATACGTCGATGCCGCTCGCATTCCAGAAGCGCGACGAGGTGGTGACGAACTGGTCGTTCGGCGCGTCGATAAAAATCTGGAGCGTCACACCCTTGCCGTCCTGGTCCAGATAATAGGAAGAGACACGCCCCACCTGGATGCGGCGGAAATAGATGGGTGAGCCGATATCGAGCGAGCCCAGATCATCGGAATGCAGGCTGAAGGTTTTGCCCGGAGCGTCATGGGTGATCGCCGGCGGGATTTCCAGGCCCACGAAATCGGTTTTGCCGTCCTGCGACTGGCCCACATCAGCGCCGATGAATGCGCCGGACAACAGAGTGTCGATGCCCGACACACCGCCCAGGCCGATGCGCGGCCGCACGACCCAGAAGCGCGTATCGGCGGTAGCAAAGCCCTGAGCACTCTTCTCCAGCGCGACCTTCGCCACGACGCGCGAGCGGTCCTGACTCAGATGCACGGCGGTGACGCGGCCAATGATCACGTTCTTGTACTTCACCGGGGTCTTGCCCGGATCCAGCCCTTCGGCCGTCAGGAAGCTGATGGTGATGGTGGGGCCCGCTTCCACCCATGAGTGAATGACCAGCGACAGGCCAACCAGGGCCGCGATGATCGGCACCAGCCAGACCAGCGAGGCATTGATACGCGGCCGCTGCACCTCCGGTTCGGGCAGGGCGTCGGGGATCGGCTTGTTGTCCTCAGTCATCGTAGTCCCTGCCATCCCAGATCAGTCGCGGATCAAACGTCATCGAGGCCACCATGGTAATGACTACCGTGAGGCCGAAGAACACCACGCCAGGCAGCGGCTCCACCTGGCTGAAAAAACCGAACTGCACCAGCGCTGTAAGCAGCGCCACCACAAACACGTCCAGCATCGACCAGTAGCCGATGAACTCGACCAGCCGAAACAGCTTGGCGCGCTGACGCTGCGCCCACCCGCTGCGCCGCTGTGAGCTGATCAATAGCAGCCCCAGCGCAAAGAACTTGAGCACCGGCACCACGATACTGGCCGTGAACACAATGATGGCAAGATCGGGCGACCCCTTCACCCACAGCTCGATGACGCCGCTGAAAATGGTGTTGTCGTCCACGTCACCCACGCTCACCGTACGCATGATCGGCAGCACATTGGCGGGGATATAGAAGAAAAAGGCCGCAATCAGCAGAGCCCAGCAGCGGACGTAGCTGGCAGTCTTACGGTGATGCAACGCCGAACCGCAGCGCGGACACATGGCACCGTCTGTACGAATATCACGGCACACCATGCCGCACACATGGCAACCGATCAGGCCCAGATCCCTGGCTCGCGGCAAGTTATTCACGCGGGCCGATCCACGGTGACATCCCACAGCTCGCGCACATCGATGCTGGCGAATGCGGTGATGATCAGCATCAGTACGCCGTAAGCGAAGACGCCTGCGTTCGGTACCACGTCGAAATACATGTGCGCCTTGACGATAGCTACCAGGGTGCCGAGCACAAACACCTCGCTCATGGTCCACGGCCCGATCTGGTGCAGCGTCACCATGGCCCAGCGGAAGCCCGGCGCGCGCACTCCCTGGCGGGCATACAACAACACCCAGCCCAGCAAAAGCATCTTGCCGATGGGAAAGAAAAACAGGGTGCAGGCCGCGATGATCGCCACCACCTGCGAGTGTTCGTGCCACATCATCACAATGCAGCCCCACAGCGTGGTGCTGATCATATGCCCGTTAAGCCCCAGGGTGACGATGGGCCAGATATTGGCCTGCACGAAGACGACCATCGCCGTCAGCACCAGCGCCAGCATGCCCCGCACGCCCAGGTAGTGATGGCGCGCCAGCAATGCGCCACAGCGCGTGCAGCGCGCAACCTCGCCACAGGCAAGCACGCGCCGCTGATATACCGAGTCGCAATGCTCACAGATCCACATCGTGGGCGGAGCAATGGCGGGTTTGATGCCTTGCACTGGCATGGTCATAGGGGGATTTTCGCAAATATCGATGTCAAACGCCGATAGGTCCTTGGGCACCCCTTCACTAAGGTACAGGAGCGCGCACGCGAGACCTTGATATGCTGCCTGTTGCCCTGATGTGAGGGCCATTCGTCAACGGGAGTCCCCAGTGAGTGCCACGACCGCCGATACGCATGTCTTTGACGTGCGCGAGGACAATTTTGAAGCCGAGGTGCTGCAAGCCTCGCTGACCACCCCGATCCTGGTGGACTTCTGGGCAACCTGGTGCGGCCCCTGCAAGACCCTCGGCCCGATGCTGGAGAAGCTTGCTGCCGAGTTCAATGGCGGGTTCCGGCTGGCCAAGGTAGACGTGGACAAGTCGCAGCAACTGGCGGCGATGTTCGGCATCCGCAGCATCCCTACCGTGATGCTGGTGAAGGATGGTCAGATTGTGGACGGCTTTGCCGGCGCACTGCCGGAAGGCCAGATTCGCGAATTCCTCACGCGTCACGTCCAGCCGCAGGAAGGCGACGGCCAGGACACCCTCCAGGCCACGCCCGAGTCGCCGGAAGACGCCATCAACCGGATCCAGCAGGCCATGGCGGCCGAGCCGGACAACACCGAGCTCAGGCTCGATCTGGCCCTGGCCCTGATGCGTGCCGGTCAGGCCGACGCCGCCGAGGCCGAGCTCACGTCCCTGCCCGCCAACCTCGCCACCGATGCCCGCGCCGTGCGCTTGCGCAGTCAGCTCGATCTGGCACGCGCGTTGAAGGGCGCCCCTTCCCTGCCAGAACTGCAACAACGCATCCAGGCCGATGGCAGCGACTGGGCCGCGCGCGATCTGCTGGGCGTACGTCTGCTGCTGGAAGGCGATGCGATCGCCGGTCTCGAGCAGTTCCTCGCCATTCTGGAAAAAGCACGCGACTGGAACGAAGGCCAGGCCAAGAAGCGGCTGCTCGCCGCCTTTGCCACGCTGGATGATGCTGAACTGGTCGGCCGTTATCGCCGTCGCATGGCTTCGCTGCTGTTCTGAAACATGGGTCCGGCATCACCGCATAGGTGATGCCGGACCGCTTTCCTCACGGCGAGCCAGCGGCCACCGGACTGCCCGTGCCAATGTTGCGGTCGAGGAACTGCGTGACGCGCTGCAATAGCTCCGTATTGTTGTTTTCGTCGTAGAAGCCATGCCCTTCATCGGGCTTGTAGAGCCACTCGTAGGCAACGCCACGCTTGTCGAGCGCGGCGCGCATGTGCTCGGCATGCACAGGCGGCACCCGCACATCCTTGCCGCCGGCGATGAGCATGACGCTGGCTTTCAGGCGATCCACCTGGTTTACCGGCGACCGCGCTCCCAGAGTTGGTTCATCACTACCGAGTCTTGAGCGCCAAAAGTTCCTGGCCATAGTGCTTTCGGAACCATCGCCGCGCGTCAGCATCAGAGGCAAGTCGTACACCCCCACATAACCGATCGCACAGCGGTAAAGGTCAGGCTCTTTCATCACCCCTTCCAACGCCGCGTAGCCACCATAGCTGCCACCAAAAATGCAGACGTGCCCCGGCATGGTGATGCCCTGCTGGATCGCCCATTGCGTAGCATCGGTGACATCGTCCTGCATCTTGCCGCCCCACTCGTTGTAGCCGGCATGCATGAAGGAATGACCATAACCACCCGAGCCGCGATAGTTCACCTGAAGCACGGCATAGCCATGCGTGGCCAATGCCTGCACGGTAGGGTCGTACCCCCAATGATCTCGGATGCCGAAAGGACCGCCGTGGATGAACATCACCAACGGCAGGTGCTTCGCTTCCTCCTTGCCTGGCGGCATGCTGAGGTAGCCGTGAATGGTTAGCCCGTCTCGCGCCTTGAATTCAATGGGCTGCATGACCGCCATCTGATTGGGATTGATCCAGCTCGCACGCTGCAACAGCGCTGTTGCCTTGCCGGCGGCGTTGTCCCACAGATAGAACGTACCCGGGTCCATCGACGAATGCGCCAACACAATGGACCTGCTGCCGTCGTGCGAACTGGATACGATGCGAATGCTCTCACCGGGCATGGATCGCGACAGAGAACCGATGACCTTCATGGTGTCGGAGCCAGCAACGAACGCCTCGGCCGTCGGCGCACCCGGGTCGGAATACACGCCCACCACGTCCAAGCCATCGAGGGTGTAAACGAGTCGACTGATGTCGACTGTAGGGCTGCTCCACACGGGCTCGCCCATCTTATGGGTGGCAACGTCCCACAGGCAAAGTGCATCGACTTTGCCATCTGCCGCGCACGACATATACACCTTGCTGTTGTCGCGACTGAAGTCCAACGGCAGCGGCACGGATTTGTCGATCGTTCCCTGGAATAGCAACGTCCACGGCTTATCGTCGCCCTCTCGGTAATAGATCACTGGATAGGAATGGCTGTCGTAACCCTCGGCGAAACGCACCGCCCCATGGTTGTCAGTGATGAAGCTGGCGTTACGGAACGGCGCCTTGCCTATCGGGCGCGTAGTGCCATCGTTGACATCAAGCCGATAGATATCGTTGAAGGCACCTTCCGCGCCGGTATCCCACGGCGATACAGAAATGAGAATGTGCTTGGGATCGTCGCGCAACGTGCTGATGACCTCCACATGGGCGCGCGTCCCCTGGCGAAAGCCGTACAGAACCTTGGGATTGGTGCCGTCAGCATTGGTGGCCAAGATTTCGCCTGTGCTGAATGGCTGGTCCCAGCCGGACACCTTGGTGCCCTCGGTATAGATGATGCGGTTGTTGCCGGCCCACCAGAAGTCGATGACCTGATTGCCTTGGCGTGGCGTGACCATCGCGCCCTTTTTGGTGTCCAGGTCGAGCAGCGCAAGCAACGGCTTATCCTTGACCACAGTCGTCGCTGCGATATGACGACCGTCGGGCGAAATCTTCACTTCGCTAAACTGCAGGTGGCGTGCAAGGTCCTCAAACGCCACGCCTGAAGCAAACAACGGGTACGGCAACACGCTGAGCACGCAGAACGCTGCGCGCCAGATTCCCTTTCTCATGATGTCCCCTTTGTGCCGCGGCGCCCCTCGCGCCGTCGCCGGACGAAGTATAGGCACGGAGTCCGGCGGCAGCGGGGCAGCACATGACATTTCCGCGGCTTCTTACGGTCCGATCAGCGAATGCGCACCGGAACCATACTTGCGCGTATGTTTTGAGTATAGTTGGCCTCCAATCATTACCCCAGTCTCCGATGCGCGCCTCCACCTTCCGCCGCCTGATGAACCTTTGGCCTCCCTTTCTGTTCAACAGCATCCGCGTCCAGTACGTATCCGAAGACTGGTCGGAGCTTCGTGTCGTACTGCGCCTGCGCCCATGGAACCGCAACTACGTGCGCACCCAGTTCGGCGGCAACCTGTTCGCCATGACCGATCCGTTCTGGATGCTGCTGGCCATGCATCAACTGGGCAACGACTACTTTGTGTGGGACAAGGCCGGCGCGATTGACTTCGTCTCGCCGGGACGCGAGGACGTGTACGCCCACTTCAGGCTGGAATCGTCGATGGTCGATGAGCTGCGTGCCGCAGCGGCCGGCGGCGAGAAAGTGCTGCGCTGGTTCGACGTGGACATCACTACGCGCAGTGGCGAAGTCGTGGCCCGCGTGCGCAAGCAGTTGTATGTGCGGCTGAAGCCCAAGGCGCGCGTGGAAGCCACTAGCGAAGAACTGGCCCGAGCCGCATAACTGCTGACGCGCGGCGCAAGCCATCGAAGGAACCTAGCAGGCGGCATATCGCGTACGACGCGAAGCTAGTCCCCGTGGGACAATGCCCCATCCTCTGCCCCGGCATCCCCCATGAAACGTCTGCGTATCAAGCGTTATCTGTTCACCGGCCTGCTTACGTTTATTCCGTTGTGGGTAACGTGGGTGGTGTTCAAGTTTGTGCTGAGCATGCTCGCCGGCATCGGTACGCCGCTGGCCTCGGCCTTGCTGACCACACTGTCATCCGCCTCCCCGTGGGCAGGCATGGCGCTCAACAATGCATGGATCACCTTCGTGCTCGCTCTGCTGCTGACGCTGGGCGTGCTGTATCTGCTGGGCTGGCTCGCCAATCGCGTGATCGGCCAGCGCCTTATCGATGGCTTTGACGCGCTGCTGGCGCGTATCCCGCTGGTGCAGACCATCTATGGCGGCACCAAGAAGTTGATGGCCGTGCTGCAGCAGAAGCCCTCTGGTGTGCAGCGCGTGGTGCTGATCGATTTCCCGCGCAAGGGCATGAAGGTGGTTGGTTTCGTCACGCGCGTGATGATGGAAGAAGGCACCGGCCGCGAGATGGCCGCCGTCTACATCCCCACCACGCCCAACCCGACTGGCGGCTATCTGGAAGTCGTCGCGGTGGACGAACTCACCCCCACCGACTGGACCATGGACCAGGCCATGGCTTTCATCATTTCAGGTGGCGCGGTGGCGCCGGATACCTTGCCGGCTTCGCCCGCCGCCCTTCGCGGCGCATCTGCGGGCACCGAATGAAGCTACACCGTTGAAGAGCGGAGAGAAGGCACTCTCTCGCTCCTCACTTCTCACTCCTATCTCTTCGCCTTACGCCACCACCTCGAACGGCCGCATCATCTCGTTCGACGCGTGCTCCAGCAGATGGCAATGCCACACATAACGTCCGGTATAGCCTTCGAACGTGATGATGTAGCGCGTTACCATGCCGGGATACACCTGGGCTGTGTCTTTCCACCCCGCTTCGTGCGGCGGAGGCGGTTGCGCCGGGCCGGTGTAACGAAGGGTCTTGGACGCCAGGTACTGATCAACGTCGAAGGGCCGCCGGTCGAGAATCTGAAAACGCACCAGATGCAGATGGATGGGGTGCGTGTCGCTGGTGAGGTTCACCAGACTCCATATCTCAGTGCTACCCAAACGCGGCTTTTCGCTCACCGGGTCATGCCAGTGCTTGCCATCCAGCAGCATGAGCATGGGTTGCTGCACGCAATCGGTATATTCGTCGATGGAAAGCACGCGCGTATGGGTCGCTTTTGACTCCGGCATGCGCGGCACATCGCGCAACACCGATGGCACGCGGCTCGTATCGTTGACTTTGCCCGCCGCCACATGGAACTGCATCAGCGGCAAGGCATCGTTGAACAACTCAATCTCGCCACCCGCCAGTTCCGCAAAGTCGATCACCAGATCCGCCCGTTCACCGGGCGCCAGGAACAGACTGGTCTGCGTGACCGGCGCCGCCAGCAACCCTTGGTCACTACCGATCTGCAGGAACGGCCGTTTCCCGCGCAAGCTCAGACGAAAGAAACGCCCATTAGCGGCATTGAGCACGCGAAAACGATAACGGCGCGCCTGCACATCAAGTCGCGGCAGCAAGGCACCATTGACCAGCATTGCGTTGCCAAACACTTCAGGCACCCACGGCGCATCACTGATACCTGACACTGGGTAGTAGAGCTGGCCGTCCTCAGTCAGTAAGCGATCGCACAGCACCAATGGCAGCTCGTGCTCGCCGTCAGGCAAACCCAGCGACAGCTCGTGCTCATCACGCAACAGGTACATGCCGAACAGGCCGGCATAGAGATTCAAACGTTCGATGCCCATGGTGTGGTCGTGGTACCACAGGGGCGCCGCATCCTGCTTGTTGGGATACGTTTGCCGGCGCGACTGCGCCGGCACCGTCCAGTTGGTGGGATAACCATCATCGGCCGCGGGAACGCGCGCGCCATGCACATGCACCACGCCACGCACTTCCGGCTGATCCGCCTCGGCACCGCAGATATGGTGATCGATGGGGAGAAAATGATGCTGCGGCAGGCGATTGATCCACTCGACATGCGCGATTTCGCCGCTACGCGCTTCGATGGTGGGACCGGGCATGGTGTTGCCGTACGTCCATAAGCGTGTGGGCGGCAAATCGCGATGCAGGCGTTGCGCGCTTTCGCGCATGGTAATGCGCAGCGTTTCACCCGCCTTGGCGCGCAGCACTTCGGGAACGGGCAACGGATCGACGAAAGGCGCAAGGCGCGACGGATCCAGCAGTCGCGGCATGCTGGTCTGATCCGCAATGACATGCTGGCAAAGACCTTTACTCTTGCCCGCCGCCATGGACATGGCCATGGGCGCGCCTATGGCACGCAGCGCACTGGCACCCGCCAGCAGACTCATGCCCTGAAGAAAGCGACGACGCGAGGGATGCAAAGCCTGTCACCTCCCTATCGAAACGAAATGATCAAAACGAAACGCCCCGGACCGTTGTCCGGGGCGCGTGATAGCACTTTACGGTGACTCAGTCGTCCGAGTCGTGATCGCCCGACTTCTTCACCGGCTGGCCCGTCTGCTCATCAAGGAAGAGGCGACGGTGATTCGGGTGCGGTTGATAGAAGTCGAACAGGTTGTTCAACGTGCCGGCCACGGCGTCAAAGGAACCGCCGCCGAGGCGCTCGTTGTGCAGCCAGTTGTCTTCGATGAAGCGCGTTACCGACGACTGGTCGGTCACCGTGTGATCGACATGGTTGCTGCGTGCCCACGGCGAAATCACCAGCAGCGGCAGACGCGGACCGTAACCGCAACGACCCTGCACCGGCTGACCCTTGCTGTTCACGCCAGGCAGCGTGCCGTGCGCCGCACATACACCCTGGCCATCGAGCGCGTCGGCCATGGTGTTCGAAGCATTCGCACGCGGCGCAGCCTGATGGTCGTACCAGCCATCGGAATCGTCATAAGCGATGACCACCGCCGTATCGCGCCACTCCGGACGCTGCTGCAGGAAGTTCATCACGTGCACGATGAATTGCTGCTCGTCCAGCGGATCGGAGTAACCGGCGTGACCGTCCTGGTAACCGGACGCCTTGAGGAAGCTCACCGACGGGAAGTTGCCCGCTTCAACGGCCGCATAGAAATCATGGAGATCGTACTGGTGGTTCGCCGCATCACCCTGATGGCCGATCATCGCTACCGACGTCGGACGCACGTGCGTCGGGTTGGCGGTGGACGCGTAGTACTGGAACGGCTGATGGTGAGGGATGTAGTCCGCCTTGGTCACCTGCGTCACGCCAGACTTGGTGGTGCGCTTGCAACCGGTGCTGCCATTGGCGTTCTGCCGGGTCAGGTCAAAGCCGCCCTCAAAGAAGCCCCAGGTGATGTTTGACTTGTTCAGCAGATCGCCCACGTTCGGGCCGCCGAGCTGCACCTGATTGCCGGTCGGCGACGAGCACACATCACCGATCGGATCAGCATCGCTGATCAGGGTAAGGCCACCCTGGCCATCGGCGATTTCGTTCGCCGTGCCGTTGAGCGTCTGCGTCACGCCGTTGGTCTGACCCGAGATCAGGTTGATCGCACCGGGCGTGGAAGGACCGAAGGTGGTGTTGTAGCTGTTGTCACTCATGGCGAAGCGCTGCGCGTAGTTCCACAGCGCGGTGACGGTGTTGCCGTCGTAGTAGCCCATCACCTGCCCGTTGCCATTCTCATCGGCAGGCGCGCCGGGCAGCGTTTCACCCGAACCGGTGTACTTGGGGAACAGATCCATCGCGCCGCCGTTGAACGCCTGCTGCTCCGGACCGTAGTCGTGGTCCTGGTCCGCCGTGGCGGCCTGCGCGCGCGACAGGCGGAACGGGTTGATGGCACCCGTGCCATTGGCGTTGTTGGCTTTGTTCGGATTATTGGCGAGCAGCGCTGTGCTCAGGCCATTGACCTTGGGCGTGAACGGACGTGCGTAGAACGTCGGCTCACCCGGGGCATTCGCGGCGTTCGGATACGTGCCGAAGTAATGATCGAACGACACGTTCTCCTGAAAGATCACCACCAGATGCTTGATCGGCGTCGCCGTGTGAGCGCCGTGGTGCCAGTAGGCATCTTCTGCGTGGACGGGAATCTGGGCGAGGGAAATGGCGGAAACGCTTAGAACACAGGCGGCAAGACAGACTGCGAGTTTGTTTCGCATGGAAGACTCCCTTCGGTCGCGGTGAAGCGCTTCCCCTCAAGCGCTGAATGCGCGGACGATAGGCAGTCAAGGTGACAAGCGAATAACAGCAAAACACCGTATTTTCCTGCGATATTTTGCGTGTGTTACATGCGTAGAACATTTGCCGGCAATGGCGCAGGCAACACGTTGAGCAGACTCACGAGCGCCATGGTACGCAACAGCGCCCTGCCTTCCACAGCCGGTCCTCGAAGGCCGCTCACTCACCGGCCCGGCCATAGAGTGCGGCCCTGCGGCCCACGGCTCGCGCCCGGCCGAAACCGGCCGCGGCGAAGGCCCGTGACCGCTGCCGAAAAACTCTGATAGACGGCGCTCCCCCTGACCTTTGACACTACCTGCACCATGACTTGCGGCCTAGCCTGCAGAGTCGTTCGCGCGATACGGGGGAGTCTCAGGACCCCAGTGGTCGCCACCACCATCGCCCGCCGAGACGGGTATCGATCCAACCGAGGGAGTTCCATGACCAAGCCTTATATGAAGCCCATTGCGCTCGCCGTGAGCCTCGCCCTGTCGCTTAGCGCCTGCGGCAAGCACGAAGAGGCCGAAAAGGCCCCGGCGGCCAGCAGCACCGCACCCGCCGCCGCCAGCACCACGGCCGCCGCTCCGGCCGCGCCCAAGAGCGTGTTCGATGTGGCCGAACTGGGTGACGCCGGCCAGGCATGCCAGGACTTCAACGGTTTCGTCAACGCCAAGTGGGTGGCCGCCAACCCGATCCCGAACGACCGCACCCGTTGGGGCGCCTTCGACAAGCTGGCTGACGACAGCCTCAACACCCAGCACGAGATCGTCGACGCCGCCGCCAAGGACGCCGCCAGCGCCAAGGCGGGTTCGATCGAGCAGAAGATCGGCTACCTGTACGCCTCGGGCATGGACGACGCCGCCATCGAAAAGGCCGGCTTCGAGCCGATCAAGCCGAAGCTCGACGCCATCGCTGCGCTGAAGACCGGCAAGGACGTGGCCAGCTACCTCACCCAGAGCTTTGCGCAGGGTGACATGCAGGTGTTCCAGTTCGGCTCGGGCGCCGACTTCAAGGACGCCAAGATGCAGATCGCCTTCACCATGCAGGCGGGCCTGGGGCTGCCGACCAAGGATTACTACCTCGATCCGAAATACAAAGAGATCCGCGACGCCTACGTCGATCACATCACCAAGGCACTGGTGCTGACCGGCGTGTCCGACGCCGACGCCAAGAAGCAGGCGGATCAGGTGCTGGCCTTCGAAACCGAACTGGCCAAGGCCTCGCTGGCTCCGGTGGAAATGCGCACGCCGGAAAACCAGTACCACTTCGTGACCGTGAAGGAAGCCGACAAGATCACCCCGCACTTCAGCTGGGATGACTTCTTCAAGGCGCAGGGCGTGACCGTCGAGAAGGGCTTCTCGCTGTCGCAGCCGAAGTTCATGGCCGAGTTCGACAAGCTGCTGGCCAGCGCGCCGATCGACCAGTGGCAGGCCTACCTGCGTTACCACACCATCGACGACGCCTCGCCGTTCCTCAGCAAGGCCTTCCAGGACAACAAGTTCGACTTCTACGGCAAGACCCTCGCCGGTCAGCCGGAGCAGAAGCCGCGCTGGAAGCGCGTGCTCGGCGGCGTGAACGAGTCGATGGGCGAAGCGCTGGGCCAGCTGTATGTGGCCAAGGTGTTTACCCCGGAAGCCAAGGCACGCGCCAAGGAACTGGTGGACAACGTGCGCGACGCACTGAAGGTGCGCATCCAGAACCTCGACTGGATGAGCGACGCCACCAAGGAAAAGGCCATCGCCAAGTGGAACACCTTCCTGCCGAAGATCGGCTACCCGGACAAGTGGCGTGACTGGTCGGGCCTGGACGTCAAGCAGGGCGACTACTACGGCAACGTGATGGCCGCCGCCAAGTTCAACTACCAGTACGACCTCAACAAGATCGGCAAGCCGACCGACCGCCTCGAGTGGGGCATGACCCCGCAGACGGTCAACGCCTATTACAACCCGACCGACAACACCATCAACTTCCCGGCCGCGATCCTGCAGCCGCCGTTCTTCTATGCCAACGGCGATGACGCGATCAACTACGGCGGTATCGGTGCAGTGATCGGCCATGAAGCCAGCCACGGCTTCGACGACGAAGGCAGCCAGTTCGACGGCGACGGCAACAACGCCAACTGGTGGACGAAGGACGATCGCCAGAAGTTCGATGCACGCACCGACAAGCTCGTGCAGCAGTTCAACGACTACACGCCGATCAAGGACAAGCCGGATGCGCACGTCAACGGCAAGCTGACCCTGGGCGAAAACATCGCCGACCTGGGCGGCATCAACGTGGCGTTCGACGCACTGCAGGTTGCTCTCAAGAAGAACCCGCAGGAAGCCGGCGAGAAGATCGACGGTTACTCGCAGGACCAGCGCTTCTTCCTCAACTGGGCACGCGTGTGGCGCGGCAGCATCCGTGAGAAGGAAGCCCTGCTTCGCCTCAACACCGACCCGCACGCACCGGCATCGCTGCGCGCGATGGGCGCGCCTTCCAACATGGAAGCGTTCGCTACGGCGTTCCAGTGCAAGCCCGGCGACACCATGGTCCGCTCGGGTGACAAGCAGGTGAAGATCTGGTGAGCCAGCGCTGACCTGTGACTGACGAAAAGGCGCCGCGCGCAAACGCGGCGCCTTTTTTCTTGGGCCCTTGCCCATGCCCTTGCCCTTGCCAGCCGCGTGTCGCATCGTTTGCATCCACACGCCGTCAACGAACCGGGGGCTCATTGGCGCGCGCACCACGGAGATCAGTGATGCGTCAGATGGCGATTCTGCTGTTGTTGGCGATGATGACGCTCAGCGGCTGCGTCGCGACGCGCAAGCCCGCACCACCGCGCCTGATTTCCGGCGCCGTGCCGGAAGGCTATACCACCCAGGTGCGCCTGCTCGCCTCAGACGTGGAGCTGTATGACAAGCGCTCGCCCGGTTTTTTCAAAGGCATTCGCGACTCCGCCACCGACGGCTCCATCGATATCCTTGCGCTGTCCGGCGGCGGTGCGGGCGGCGCCTTCGGCGTCGGCGCGCTGACGGGACTCAGCCGCGCCCATAACCGTCCGCAATACGAGCTGGTAACCGGTGTGAGCGTGGGCGCACTGCTGGCACCGTTCGCCTACCTGGGTCCGGATTGGGACGACGCCATGCTCCAGGCATTAGGCGAGGATCGCACGGCAAATCTGTTGGGCCCGCCGCCAGTCACGCTGTTCTCCCGCCTGCTGTTTCCACGGGGCGTTGGTCACAGCAAGCTTTACAAGCTGGTGGACGGCTTCGTCACGCCGGCGATGATTGAAGCCGTCGCCCGCGAAGACGCCAAAGGGCGACGACTGCTGGTTGCCACCACCGACCTCGATAAGCAGGAAACGGTGATCTGGAATCTCGGCGCCGTCGCCGCCCGCGGTGGTGAAGTCGCACGCGAGACATTTCGTGATGTGCTGATCGCTTCGGCGAGCGTGCCGGGGATGTTTCCGCCGACACTGATCCATGTATACGACGGTGAACACCACTACGACGAACTGCACGTCGACGGCAGCGTCACCGCCCCCGTATTCATCATGCCGCTGATTGCGGTGCTACGCCCCGGACAGTTGTCGACATTGCGAGGCGCCAACCTCTACATGATCGTCAACGGCCAAGTGCATCGGTTCCCCAAAACAACACCCGTGAAGACACTCACCGTACTGACCAGCAGCTTTGGTGCCGGCCTCGTCTTCAAGACCCGCGAAGCCATTGCCGATACGGTCGAGTTTTCCCAGCAGTACGGCGTCGATTTCAAGATCACCTCGATCCCGGCCGACTACCCCATGAACAGCTTTATCGACTTCGACGGGAAACACCTGGTTTCGCTGTTCCACTATGCAGCCGATTGCGCCGAACGCGGCCAGCTCTGGGTGACGCCGGAACAAGGCCTGCGCCGCAACCTGATGGCACATCGCCTGCCACCCTCAGGGCCACCCGCCTGCCCGCAAGAGGACCCGGTGATCACGCCTGCAAAACCCTGAGGACCAACGTCGATCACTTTCCGCGTGATCGACGAGCCTCATACGCCTTCAAGTGCGTATATGCGGTGCGCAGCATCAGCAGCTCAGGCGACAGCGCTCCGGCACGCGCAAGCAGATCGCCCACGACATGATCCGCCTCGATCTGACCGCCCTGCTCCAGATCGCGCATCATCGATGCGCTCAACGAGGAGCCTGCGTCGGTCAACACACTGCGCGCACGAGCAAGCACCGCCTCAGCAGGCAAGTGTCCGTTGTGCTCTGCCACGCGACGGCAATCATCGAGCAAATGCAGCGTTGCTTCTTCGCCACCCGGCGCCGCCATGATGTCGCCCACCGGCGCGCGCATCAGGCATGTCATACCTGCCAGCGAGGCAAGAAATACCCACTTGTCCCACATATCTTGCAGGATGGTGGTGCTCAGGCGCGGCTCGAACTTCGCCTTCGACATGGCATTGAGCACGCGCTCGACGCGAGCGGAAACCACGCCATCCCGCTCGCCAAACGTAAGGCTGTGAGACTGATTCAGATGCCGCACGGTGCCTTGCGCATCCAACGTGGCTGCGATTACGCACTGGCCACCCAGTACACGATCCGCACCGAATCGTTCGTCGAGCAGATCCAGATGCCGCATGCCGTTGAGGATCGGCAGAATGGTGGTTTGCGGCCCAATCGCCGGTGCCATGTCGTCGATCACCTGCGGCAGGTGATACGCCTTGCAGCTAAGCAGCACCAGGTCAAACGGCTCGCGCAACTCACTCGCCTGAATCATGGGCGGCGACGGCAGCGAGACATCGCCTAACCCACTGCGAATCTGCAGGCCGTGCTGCGCCAGCTGCGCTGCGCGACCGGTACGCACGAGGAAGGTGACGTCTTGTCCGCTTTCAAGCAAACGCCCGCCGAAGTAGCCACCGGTGGCACCCGCACCAATCACCAGAATTCGCATGGCTCAGACTCTCTTGGTCAGTTGAGGCAGCACCCCACATATCTGAGTATGCCTGACCATGGCAGCCACCACCCGCGAAACGCACGGGGCTACATTGCCAGTACGCACATCGAAACGCTTACCAACAGTCGCTAACCGTGCCCGTACCCCCAACGATATTACGGGTGCCCGTTTGATCCAGAGTCACCGTGCTGCACTTCGTATCCTTTGTCTGACCGCCCTGCGGAACGGCCTGAATTGTATAGGTAGTGGCTGTCGGCTGACCCGTCGCAAACTGGTACGTGTAGTAGGAACCCGTCTGAGAGGCGGATGCACAATCGAAGGTGCTGTTTGCAGCGGGTGCATTGCCACCAGAGTCTGAGCTATAGCTCATGTTGGTGGTATAGAACCGCTCCAGGTAATTCGCATACGCCGACAGGCACCCTTCCGCAGCAACGCGGTGGGTCTTGATGATGTAACTGGAGTACGAAGGAACGGCAATCGCCGCTAGGATCGCGACAATCGCCACCGTGATCAGCAACTCGATCAGGGTGAAGCCCCATTGGAAGCGGCGGTGAGCTATCTGGGTGTTCGGAAGACTGTTCATGATGTTCCCTTCATCGCCTCTGCAAGCATCGGCGACCGCAAACGCGGCCGCCGACGTCACCCGGTGTTACACCAGCATCACTGTTTGATTTCTCGCCACGACACGCGGGACGGGCTGTTGCCGTTCGAGGGATTCACCTGGTTCAACGACGGTACGCCCTTGATGGTCTGGGTCACGATAAAGGACTGCCCACCGTAGGTCACCACCGTCGGCGTACCCACCGCGTCGAGTCGGATACCGGAGACCGACGACGGATCTGACCCCGACCCGAAGCTGCCATTGGCATCGGGGAAGAAACTGGTCTTCAGGCCACCACCCGACGCGGGATCGAAAGCCATGGTCCAGCCTGTCTGAAGGCCCGGGTTACACTTCAGCGCAGAAACCACCGGTGGCTCGGCCGAGCTCACCACCACAGCGCCACCGATGAGCGCCGGGTTGTAGATCACCTGCTCCTGGCTATCGGGGAAATCGAAATACCAGCCATATTGGGTGTTGGTCGTGCTGGGCGTGCAGGTGGTACTACCCTGCCAACACACCTGATTGCCGGTGCTCAACGTCCGATAGCCCAATACCTGAGCACCGTTGCCCGTGCTCGACTGCGAAACGACCTTCTCTTGCAACAGACTGGTGCGAGTAAAGCTTTGAGTACCACTCAGACTCGCATAGGTAACGGGGGAAGAAGATGCGCTGGAGGACGTGTTCCAGCCGCTCATGTCCCAGTCCCAAATGCCATAGAACGTCTGGGTACCCGATGCGTACACATCACTGCTAGAGCTGGTGAACGGCGTCTTCTGCCCGGTACCGAACAACACCATGACTCGGCTGACGCTGCCCGTCTGCACCGACGCTATCACCGGGGCCGTGGTAATTGGCTGACGATTACTACTGGCATCCTGGGCGATATACAGCGGTGTTGCTGTGGTATTGCCAAGCTTGGAAGCTGCCCACTTTGTCGAATCGCTACTGGTGAGATCGAAGCGCCAGACGTTGCCCAGCACATCACCACCGTACACGTAGTCGGTGATGTGGTCGCCATCCAGATCCGCAGAGGACACGTAGGCGATGCCGTTGGGACTGCTGCCCGAACCAGCCCCCGTATTGACGAACTGAAAGGTCACCGCCCCGGACGTCGAATCCACCAGGCCGATATAGATGCCAGCCGTCTGCGTGCCGCCGGTAGGATTGATGCCGTTGCCGAAAATGATCGCCCACTGCCCGTTGTGAAGTCTGACGATAATCGGCGTCCCAACCGTCTGCCCGAGGTTTGGCAGCACCGAACTCGAGCTGATCCAGTCGCCCTTCACCGTGGCTCCTGCGTTGGTTTCCTTGAAGGTCGTCGGATCGGTGATGTCGAGCGCAAAGATTTCGGCACCACCCGAGCCAACGCCACTCACCAGCCATGTATGCCACTTACTGCCATAGAACAGGTCGCCTACCGCTGGCGTGGCGTCCACTACAAAGTCGTGAACATACTTGGGGTTGGCCAAGTCGGCCGCGTATAGGTCCAACTGTCCCGAAGGCATGAACCCGATAACTTCATGACCGTCATTGGTGGAACTGTCATAGGTGCCGTCGGACTTAAAGGCACCGGTACGGAAACCGTGCATGAAGCCATCATTACCGCCCACGTAAACCACATTCTGGCGTGTCGCGTAGGCACTCACAAAAGCACTATACGCCTGGGCACCCGAGGCATTCTCTGGTGCGGTTGACGGGTTGCCGTACAGGAAGTCGTTGAACGCATCGGGGAAGTTGCCGGACGTCGGCTGGCCCACCCAGGTCGGGCTCGAATTGATGATGTCGCCCAGAACGCCAGATCGTGCTCGTAACGTACCCGTCGACGACTGAAGCTGTTCATTCGTACGGTCGCCGCGCAGCCACGTGAGACGCGATTGGCCAGCACTATCCGTACTGTTCAAAACGGATTTTTCGTTGGCATTAAGCGAGGACCACTGCAGCGCCAGGCCAGCCCCCGTACTGTCGTCAGAGGTCAACAACGTGCGGGCCGTGGGTGCCTGTACGGTAATCGTGTTCGTCGGATTACCACTGGTATCCGTGCCCATGTTGGGGCAACCGCCGCCCGTGAGCACGCAATTTGCGTCCCAGTTAGCCGTTGAAGACACGCCGACCACGCCTCCCGTCGTCGTCACCTGATCCGACACGAGCGAACCCCACCAACCATCGGTGGAATAAGAAGCCAGATAGACCTGCGTGTTGGTCCTCACCTGGCCGGACTGCACCGTATTGGCCGCCGCACTGCTGTTAGATTGCAGTGGCGTCGCCTGGAAACAGGTAATTTCATGAACGTTATTGCTACCACCCGTACCTGCCGAAAAACCAAACCGGAACAGCGAAGGAAGGGGGCCGCTACTTTGCGTAATGTCCGCATTGGTCAGCACAGGCGTGTAGGCGCCGTTGTTGTAGCTGTAGGAAAAGTTGAGCAGGCCCTTGGATGAAATGGTCAGCTTATAAGTGATCGGCCACGCATTCTGGCTGCCGTCCGATTTAAGCCGGGTGGTTACTGCGTTATCGGCAATGAGCTGAGTGCCCGCGACATAGGTGCTGGTACTGCCGCTCTTAAAACCACCGGGCAGCACGGCGTATCCACCAGGAACCACCGCATAGTTGTACGGGATCGTGGCCATCGTCTTATTGCCTGAACTATCGACGCTGGCCACGTATTGCCCTGACTTACATGCGGCCTGAACCTTGCTCTGATTTACCGTGCTATCCGAGTAGTAGCTTGGGTTCTGGCTTTGCAACCACGCCCATGTGGTATTGCCCGCGCCACGCAAGCCAATGCGTTCAGGCTGATAATACGGCCCTGATCCGGCAGATACGGACCCACTGACGTTGTTGGCGAAGCTGTTGCTGCCATTGGTCGTCACACCATTCGTGTTGTTGGTGTTGTAGATGCCGGTATTGGTGTTATCGCCCTTATTCAGAAAGTTGCCGAATTCATCGACGCCTAAGCCCAGATAAGCGTTGGCCAGTCCTTCGTAGGTACTGTTACCGTTTGAACAGCTGTAGCCCATGCTGCCGCCCAGGCCACCCGCCACGGAAGGAACGGCAAACGTGCCATCCGTTAGTAGAAAGGAAATGCCGTCAGCACCATTCTTGGCGGTGCCACCGCTATCGCCACCGTAGGTATAGGTAGTGAAGGTGACCTGCAGACCCTGACTGGGGTTGAACGTGAAGTTCGAAAGAATGGCACCCGTCTGGTTATTCATTCCAGGCGTCAAACGAAGCGCGCCAGATTTGTCGGCATCCGCTGCGGCGATCACATACTTGGTCGTACTGCCCATCGCCAGTTGGGTCGCGCACGCCGGGATGGTGCTGGTTACCGTCGAAACGCCCGCAGTAAGGCAAGCGTCATTCAGCGCCTTCCAGTCCAGACTCGCCTTCGTGCTGGAAAAGTTGTCGACGTACGAGGTCGCCACCGTTGTACCGGAAACAAGCAGACCCGCAAGGAAGCACATCAGCTTCGTGTGTTTGGTGGACATGGTCCTTTCCATTTTTCTTTGGCTGGCGCCGATCAATGCTCGGCAACACAACTAACCCGGATTAGCGTCGGTATATCGACTGAAGCGTCACCGTTGCTCGATCGGCAGTCGTCGACGAACTACGGGCAGTAATGCGATAAAAGTCCGCTGTATTGATCGCCCCGCACGGCGAATAGCCGGAGCAGTTGGAAAGCTGATGAACACTCGGCGGCGGTATGGTGAAGTTGCCCAGATACTCGACCACGTACTGCGGCGCCCCAGGCGACAAGGTGCTCCACTTGAATGCGGTAGTGGCCACCGTCACGATCGCACCGGCGGGCAACGTGGAATCACTAAACGGATTGGGCAAACACTTATTGGCGCTGGTCGGGGTGCAATCACGAAACACCGTCGGCGAGGCTGCCGCCTGCACAGCCACCTGACCTTGCCGCAACGCCGCCTCTGCAGCCTGGAAAGCAATTTCCCGGTCATAGAAGTTAGACGTCATCTTCTGCTGCATGATCGTGCCTCGCACAGCTGCGAGCCCGACCAACGTCACCACCACGAGCAAAATCAGAGCCACGATGACGGCCACACCACGCTGGCCATGTCGGCCTGACAACAGACCGTTCGTGCGTTGCACTCGCCGCTCGCGGCCGGCGATGCGCGCGGCACAGCGATGTTGGCCACGAAGATTCTTGGCTAGGAAAAGATGCATCTCAATTCACCCGATTGCGCAGAGTGACAGTGGTGTTAATGGTGCGAGCCAATGGCTTGGCATTGCTGCCCGCCAAGTTATCCGTGCTCTGAAGCGTCAACTGAACCTGCACGGCAGTGATGGCCGCCCAGTTGGTACTTGCCGTTGGCGCAACGAAACTCGTGGCACCTGAGGCAAGATAGGTAATGGTCAAGCCGGTGACCCCACGCACCATCTCTTGCGCGGTAGTACCCCCGTTGTTGCCCACAGTCAGGCGGTAAAGCGACGTGCCAGTCGAGCCATCCTTGGCGGTGTAACTGCCGATGTACCAGTCAACCGCAGTCAATTTGGCGATCTGCGCATTGGGCCCAAAGGTGTAAGGGTTACCGCTAGCGACGCATACCCCCGGATAACCCAGGCCGGTGGAGCAGTTGTTGGTGGCGTCGTAAACAATGGTCTTGGAAGTGGCGTCGTAACTGGTGATCTTGAGCAAGGTCGCGTGATCGGGATCGCACACCATGACGACATCGCCACCCTGCAGATCCGACGCGCTGCCATTGAGCGTAAAGCTCAAAGTCGTCGGGGTGTGGGTCTGCACGCTCATGCTCGTATCGGCCACGCCCAACAGCTGAATGGAATCCGTATTGGCCACCTGTCCCGTGGGGGCTGCAGTGTCGGTCATCCCGGTGGTATAGCCAGAGATGGCGTTGTTCCAATTGGCCCACCAAGTGGTACCGCCGTTTCCAGGGCTGTTCTTGAGAACGTTGGTGAAACGATTGTTGTTGTTGCAACCGGTCAGCTGTGCGTTGCGGATGTCGTGCGCCAGCATCTCTACGGCCAGACGCGAGCCGTCCTGCACCTCGCCCAACGCCTTGCTGGTGCGATAGGTTTGCTGGTTCGCCAGAAACACGCTGATCACGCCGCCGATAACGATGAGCCCGAGCAACATGGCGATCATCAATTCGATCAAAGTGAAACCGCGCGACGATGCGATACGCCCGCGCATCCGCGGGCAACCGCGATCATGGTTCGTGAAACGGCTGCTCATAGAATGCCCCGGGTCGTCACTATCTGGGCGCTGGTGCCGCCTACACCGGCATGGCTGTCATCGAACTGCACGGTGATGGTGCAGTCACCCGTAGCCGAGCAATTGATGGTGCCCTGGGTGGTGGCCTGCGCACCAAGCGTGCTTGCAAGCTGCAGACACCACGCATTGACCTGGACGCTGGCAAGAGAGCTCGACGCTGCCGGGCAGTTGTTGGCCTTTATAGGAGCGCCCGTAGCGGTGTTGTACACACCGCCCGTAGCATTGGCCCGATCCGCCCGCATGGCATCCTGGATCGAATGAACTGCAATGGCCGCCATGCTGCGCGACATCGCACTATTGTTGGTCGACAGCGACGTGGCCTGCAGCGCAGCCATACCCAGAAATGCGATGGAGAGCACGAGCACCGCGACCATCACTTCGATCAGGCCGACGCCGGATTGATAGACGCCCCCGGGCAGCCGGGCGCGCACGCTACGATTGGAGCGGACTGAAGCCAGCGATACGATTGGGCTCTGATTGCTTGTCATGGGCAGGCTCCCGTCGACTGTGTCACCTCAAGAATCGAACCAGCCGCCATCCAGATCTGGCGATGGTTGTTGCTGCTCAGCTTGCTGGTGCAGATGTCGGCAATCTGAGCGCCAAACGGTGCGGTGGTGCCCGCCTGCTGCCCAATGCCTTGCGAAGTGAATCGCAGCGCCACCACATTGCCGCTCAACTGCACTGGCGTTGTAAGGCTGGCGGTGCTGCTCAGCACCTGAGTAGTGCCGGCGGTGCCGGTGGTGACATAGACAGCACCTGTCTGCGTCGTGCAAGCGGCACCCAGCGTGTCAGTCTGATTGCTTGCAGCCAGGTTGCTGCAGAACTGGGTATTGGCGTTTCGCTTGATCGCTTCCATGCGCGCCGTATTGATCGCCGCGACCATGTCATTGGCGACCGTGGTAAGCCGGTTGGTGAGGATCATGTTGCTGAAGCTGGGAACGGCAATAATGAGCAACACCCCTGCCACGGCAAGCGACACCATCAACTCGAGGATGGTGAAACCACGACCAAACCGTTGCGCATCGGCACGAGCAACCTTGCGGCGCGATGACACCTGGGTGGCAGCGGAAATCGAGTTCCGCACCACGCCCGACGAAGCGCTTCGCTGGCGCGACAAAACCTGCATGGTGTTCCCCCTATTCTGTGGCGGCACAGTACTTGCCCGCGCTGGCGTGGCGAGCCATGGCCCGACGGAGTGCCGCATTTTTCCGACGAGCGGCGGACCTCCTCAGGGAAAGCTTGACGCCGGTCACGCGCTCGGCAGCGCCGCCGCAGGGGTGGTTTCGTGCGCGTCAAGGCACTCCAAGCCATCCAAGCCTAGGCATTGACAGGCACTGAGCGGATAATTGACGACCCTTGCAGCTTGCGGCCTCCCCTACTGATGTTTGTTCCCGGTCAACGATGGATCTCCACCGCCGAGCCTGAGCTCGGCCTCGGCACCGTGCTTCGCGTCGAAGGACGCGGCGTGCAGGTGCTGTTCGCCAAGGCGGGCGTGCTGCGCCCCTACGCCATCGACTCGGCACCGCTGGTGCGTGCGGAGTTCCGCCCCGGCCAGCGCGTCGCCGGCAAGGGCATTGCGTTCCTGGTCGAGCGGGTGGAAGTGCGCGAAGACCTTCTGGTGTACCGCGGCGAGGGCCGAGAGCTGGAAGAAGGCCAGCTCGATGACGAACAGAGCGTCAGCCAGGCCGACGACCGGCTGATCGGTGGCCGTACCGACCCTGTGCTCCACTTTGAACTACGTCTGGAAGGCCTCAAGCGCCGTGCCGAGGCACGCCGCTCCCCGACCTGGGGCCTGGGCGCCTCGCGCATAGGCCTGGTGCCTCATCAGTTGCGCGTGGCCGGCATTGCGTCGGCGCGCCGCCCTCCCCGCGTGCTTTTGGCGGACGAAGTGGGCCTCGGCAAGACCATTGAGGCTGGCATGATCATTGCCCGGCAACTCGCTACCGGTCGCGCCGAACGCGTGCTGTTGCTGCTGCCCGACACGCTGGTCTATCAGTGGTTCGTGGAACTGCTGCGCCGCTTCAACCTCAGCTTCGCCATCTATGACGAGGAACGCTGCGAGGCGCTGGAGCAATCCGGTGACGGCCGCAACCCGTTTGAAGACGAGCAACTGGTCATCGCCGACTTCAGTTTTCTGGAACAGGCGCCCAAACGCGCCAGCCAGCTGCTGGACGCCCACTGGGACCTGCTGGTGGTGGACGAAGCCCATCACCTGGCCTGGACGCCTGAAGCGGCCAGCCCGCGCTACACGCTGGTGGATCAGCTGGCCGCCGCCACGCCCGGCGTGATCCTGCTTACCGCCACACCGGAACAGCTGGGCCGCAGCGGCCATTTCGCCCGCCTGCGCCTGCTCGATCCGCAGCGCTATCACGATCTGGACGTCTATCTGTCCGAATCCGACCGCTTCCACAACCTGTCGAAGGTTGCCGATCGCCTGCTTGACGGCCAGCCGCTGGACGAGAACCAACTCGCCACGCTGCGCGAGGCGTTCGCGGGCGACGAGGGCCTGCAGGCGCGACTGACCGACACCACCAAGCCAGACAACGCCCGCGAGATCATCGCTGCGCTGATCGACCGCCACGGCACCGGCCGCGCCATGTTCCGCAACCGCCGCCTCAGTATCGGCGGGTTTCCCCAGCGCATGCCCGTATGGCAAACACTGGAAGCAACGACACTCAGCGATGACAGCCGCCAGGCCCTGCTGGCCGAATTCCATTCGGACATCCAGCAACCGCCGCCGGTCATCGAAGTCGACTACAGCGCGGATCCGCGCCTCGACGCACTGGTTTCGCTGCTTGATGCACACCCGCAAGACAAATTCCTGCTGATCTGCCGCAGCCAGGCCAAGGTGCTCGCGCTCGAAGAAGCCCTGCGCACCCGCAGTGGTGTTGGCGTGGCCCGCTTCCACGAGGGCCTGGGCATCGTGCAGCGCGACCGCAACGCGGCGTATTTCGCGCAGCCCGATGGCGCGCGCCTGCTGCTTTGCTCGGAAATCGGTTCGGAAGGCCGCAACTTCCAGTTCGCCCATCGGCTGGTGCTGTGGGATCTGCCGCTCGACCCGGACTTGCTCGAACAGCGTATCGGCCGCCTGGACCGCATTGGCCAGAAGCACGACATCAGCATTCATATCCTCACCGTGGCCGACAGCGCGCAGCACGTATTGGCACGCTGGTACGACGAAGGCGTGGATGCGTTCCGCACCAGCCCGGCCGACGGCCGCGAGCTGCTGCGACGCTTTGGCGAGTCGCTCGCCCGCCTCGCCGACGAGCACGCTCGCGGCGACGACAACCGCGACCAGGAACTCGATGTGCTGCTCGCGGAAACGCGCGGCGCGCATGAGGAAATGGCGGCATTGATCCGCGATGGCCGCGACCATCTGCTGGAACTGGCCGCGAGCCGTGACCTGCATGCCGATGCGTTGCAGCAGGCCTTTACGCGCGAAGATCACGACCCGGGCCGCGACACCTTTATCCAGGGCCTGCTGGAGCGTTTCGGCATTCATGCCGAAGAACTGGGTGGCAAGGTGCTGCTGCTCGATCCACAGTACCTCTCCACCGACGCCCTGCCCGGTTTTGCCGAAGGCCCGCAGGCGGTCACCTTCGCCCGCGACGTCGCGCTCGCCCGCGAAGAGCTGCCGCTGCTGCGGCTCGATCACCCGATGGTGATGGGTGCGCTGGATCTCACGCTTTCCAATGAGCAAGGCAACGCCGCCTTCCTGGTGGACGATGCTTTGCCCCCGCGCAGCGCCTTGCTGCAGGCCGTATTCCTGATCGAGTGCGTGGCGGATCGCAAGCTCGATGCGGAGCGCTTCCTGCCGACGCAGCCCATCGTCGTCACGGTCGACACCCGTCTTGCCGAGCGCGCCGATTTCCGGCCCAGCGATATCGCGCTGCGCAAGGCCGCCGACCGCACCATCGAAGTGGCGCGCTATCGCAAATTCCTGGCCAAGCTGGTGCCGCCGATGCTCGAGAAAGCGGAATCGCTGGCCGGTGAGCGCGCGCAAACCAACATCGCCGATGCTCTGGCCCAGGCCACCGACATGCTAGATGCGGAACTGTCGCGCCTGCTCGCGCTGCGTGCAGTGAATCCCGCCATCAGCGAGGCTGAAATCGGCACGGTGGCCGGGGAGCGCACCGATTTGCTCAAGGCACTGCCGGAGTCGCGGCTTCGTCTCGATGCCGTGCGCTTCGTGGTGAGCCCGGACTTCCTGGCGCTTCGCTAAGCGCCACGCTCCACATTTTCCTGAGGGAGCGCACCGGGTGCGCTCCCTCAGTGCGTTCGCCATTAAGCCGCTTCAGGTGCCAACTTCTCGCTCAGCACCATGCGCTGCCTGATACCACACAGCTTGTACGCCACCGTCAGCAGCGCAATCCATGCCGCGCCGACATACAGCGCCACGCGCGTATCCGGACTGACACCCAGCATCACCACCACAAAGCCCAGGAAGGCGAGGCAGACAATACCGGTGAACGGCCACCAGCGCAGGCGGAAACCGGCGGGCGCCTCGCCGTTCGAGCGCATCCGCCGACGGAAGCTGTAGTGCGCCAACAGCACCATCGTCCACGTCCACACAGTGTTGAAGGACAGGATCGACATCATCATGCCGAACACCTTGGCCGGCAGCAGGTAGTTCAACAGCACCGCAAACAACAACACCGTCAGCGTCGCCAGAATCGCCCGCATCGGTACGCCGTGTGAATTCACTTTATTCAGCACCGCGGGCGCCTGTCCCTTGCTGGCAAGGCTGTAGAGCATGCGGCTGCCGCTGAACGTCGTCGCATTGAAGCCAGACAATGCCGCCGTGATCACCACGAAATTGATGAGTCCCGCCGCCTGCGGAATACCCAGCTTGGCGAACGTGGTAACGAACGGACTGCCCTGCGTACCCAGCCCCGTCCAGGGATAGATCGACATGATCACGAGCAACGCGCCCACGTAAAAAATCAGGATGCGCCACAGCACCGAATTCACCGCACGCGGAATGGTGCGCTCCGGCTGCGCGGCCTCGCCTGCCGCGATACCCACGGTTTCCACGCCGCCAAACGAAAACACCACCACGGGCAGCGCCATCACCATGCCGGTGAGGCCATACGGAAACCAGCCGCCGTTCGACCAGAGGTTGGAAAAGCCTGTCGGATGCCCGCCGTTGCCCAAGCCGAAAAAGATGATCGACAGACCGCCCGCGATCATCGCCAGCACCGTCACCACTTTGACCAGCGTGAACCAGAATTCCATCTCGCCGTAGACCTTCACGGTGAGCAGGTTGAGCCCGCCGATGGTCAACACGCTGCCCAGCACCCAGATCCAGCGCGGCCAGTCTGGGAACCATGCATGCATGTAGGCGCCCACGGCGGTCGCCTCGGCCATGCCCACGCCCACCATCAGCAACCAGTAGTTCCAGCCGGTGACATAGCCGGCGAACGGCCCCAGGTAGCGCTGCGCGTAAACGCTGAAAGAACCGGCCACCGGGTCGTGCACGGTCATCTCGCCCAGCGCACGCATGATGATGAAGATCATCACGCCGCCGATCAGATAGGCGAACAACACGGAGGGACCCGCCAGCTTGATGGCATCCGCCGAGCCAAGGAACAGGCCCGCGCCGATGGCCATGCCAAGCGCCATGAAGGTGATATGGCGCGGCGTGAGCCGGCGCTGAAGATGCTGCGTCATGAAACCGCCAAATGTCAGAGGGTCAGGCGATCAGCGCCACAGGCGCCGTTGCGGCTTGATCGGAAGCTTGCCGCGCCAGTACTGGATCAGAATGAAGCCGCCGAGCATGCCGCCCAGATGCGCGAAATGGGCGATACCTGCCTGGGTTCCAGTGACACCCATCCATAGTTCCGCCAACGCATACAGGCTGACGAACAGCCAGGCGGAAATCGGAATCGGCAGGAAGATCAGGATCATCTTCTCGTGCGGGAACAGCATGCCGAACGCCAGCAGGATGCCGAAGATCGCACCTGATGCGCCCAGCGTGGGGTAGAAGCCGCCGGTAAAAAACTTCACCACCACCAGCTGGGCCAGCGCGGCCATCAACAGGCACACGAAGTAGTACACGACGAAGTTGCGCGGACCAAACACGCGCTCGATCTGCCCGCCAAACATGAATAAGGCCAGCATGTTCGAGAACAGGTGCAGCACGCTGCCGTGCATGAAGGCATAGGTCACCAGCTGCCAGGGACGGAAACCCACCGACACCACACCGTCCGAGCCCTGGGCCAGCTGGTCGGCGCCCCATGGCCACAGGGCGAAATGCGTCAGCAGGGCTTCACCCATCACCTGCTGCAACAGAAACACTGCCACGTTGGCAATCAACAGGTTACGGGTCACCGTAGGGAGGTCAAACGGCATGTCGGGCGCATTTCCGTGAGGTAATCCGTCCAAGCGTAACCGGAGCCGCCCGGCACCGCCACGGCCGTTCCGGAGCGCCGCCAGCGCCCCTGCCGCCAGACTGCGACAATTTGCCACATGTCGTGTATTGCTGCGGCGCAAGGCAAATAACGCAAGGGATTTCGCCCATCGCAGAATCTGCCAAACGCCTGGATCTGCCACGTCCGGGCGCAACATGGGTTGACACGAAAGACGATTGATGGACAAATGGACGTCTATACCGCCATTCACCGCGGTATCGCCCATGTCTCAAGGACACCTCGTTTCGTGAATAACCAGCGTTTCTGCACCGCCATCAACACCGCGCATTGCCTCATGGCGATGTGTTGCGGCTGTTGATCGTCGCGCTTCCGCAGAAACCCTGACGCGGCTCTCGCCGCCCACGCAAGGCCTCGCCTTTCGGGATATTCACATGTCGCACCCGTACTCTCTCCCATCGCACCTGGCCCATCCGCTCCCGCACAGCGGCGCGTGTTGTTGCCCGTGCCGAATGTGTCGCATCCGCTGACACGCCGATCCTGAGCGTCCCCACGCTCACGCGTTGACGCCGTTCCCCCGGCGAATCCCCGGCAGCTCCCCCGCTGTCTTCACCCTGCACACCCTCACCTGGCCAAGCGCCGGGACGGCTGTGCGTACAAGGACTTCACCCATCCATGTTCAAGCCAAGCCTGCTCCCCTTCGCCATCGCTGCCGCGCTGGCGGCTACGGCACTGCACGCCGAAGACACCGCCGACAACAAACCGGCGCAGCTCGAGGCCGTTACCGTCACCGGCTCCAACATCAAAACTACCGACACCGAAGGCCCCAGCCCGGTACAGGTGATCACTGCCGACCAGATCAAAGTCAGCGGCAAGACCACCCTGCCCGACTTCCTGCGCGCCATCTCCGCCAATACCGGCAACAGCGTCAACGAACAGCTCACGGGCAGTTTCTCGGCTGGCACCGCAGGCATTTCGCTGCGCGGCCTCGGGCAGAAAAACACACTGGTACTGGTCGACGGCAAGCGCGTGGCTAACTACGCCACCGCCTACGAACTGCAGGACACCTTCGTCGATCTCAACTCGCTGCCACTGGCTGCGGTGGAACGCATCGAGGTTCTCAAAGATGGCGCATCGGCCGTGTACGGCTCCGATGCCATCGCTGGCGTGATCAATATCATCCTCAAGCAGAACTATCAGGGCGCTGAGGCGGGCGCGAGCTTCGGCAGCAGTACCGAAGGCACCGGGCAGACGCAAAACAACTTCCACCTGATGCTGGGCAAGGGCGACGTGAAGAAGGACGGGTATAACGTGTTCTTCGCGCTCGATGGCACGCGCAGCAATCAGCTCAATGCCAGCGACGTGAGCTGGCTGCGCAGCAGTGATTTTCGCGACAAGCCCGGCGGCCAACTCAACTGGGTGCCGACCAACTACTACAACAACGACCCCACCCAGGGCTTTGCCACCGCGGTAGGCCCGGTGCAGAAGGTGCCCTACGGCGCCATCACGCCCGGCAAAACGGGCGAGGTATGGGCGTACAACCCGGCGCAATACGATTCCGTGATACCGGGCGTCGAGCGATATCACGCAGTGCTGCGCGGCACGCTGAGACTTACCGATGACATCACCGGTTACGGCGAAGCGCTGTACAGCCGTAGCCACGCCTCTTTCATCTTTGGCCCGCCGCTGGCGATCGGCAGCGGTTTGCGTGCATGGGACAACGCACAACAGCATCTGGTGAATATCGACACCACGCTGCCGGCCGGCAACCCAGCCAACCCCTACGACGTACCGACGCCGGTGAATACCAATCTGTGGGATGTCGGTCAGCGCAACAAACGGGACCGCACGATCTTCACCCGCTTCCTGCTCGGCGTGAAAGGTCACACGGGAGCATGGGATTGGGATGTGTCCGCGCAACATTCGGAAAGCAGCCTGAAGGAGTACGTCACCGATTTCGGTAACCGCTATGCATTCCAGTCATTGCTGGCTAGCGGCGGCTACAACTTTGCAAGCAACGACAATCCGGCGGCCGCCACGGATGCGCTGCGCCTGTCGACCGTTCGCCCTGCCGTGTCGCGCCTCACCACGGTGGACGCGACCGCGAGCACGCAGCTGTTCGATCTGCCGGCGGGAGCCGTCGGTTTCGCCACCGGTTATCAGTTCCGCCACGAGGCGATGAATTCGCGCACCTCGCAGGCGGTGCTGTCCGGCACTGAGTTGCGGCCCGCCATCGATGTCATTCAGGGCTCGCGCGACGTCAACGCTGCTTACGCGGAGTTCAACGTGCCGGTACTGAGTACGCTGGAAGCCAACATCGCCGGACGCCTGGATCACTACAGCGACTTTGGCAACGCGTTCGCACCCAAGTTCAGCCTGCGCTATCAGCCACTGGATTGGTTGCTGCTTCGCAGCTCTTACTCGCGCGGCTTCCGTGCACCATCACTGCCGGAGATCACCAACAGCACAGCGGTGAGCTACAGCACGGTGATCGATCCGTACGATCCGGTGACGCCAGGTCAGCGCCGCGGCTATACCGATGTCTTTGTCGCCAATCCGCACCTGCGCCCGGAGCGCTCCACCAACTACAACGCCGGCTTCGTGGTGTCGCCCACCAGCGACACCAGTATCGGCATCGACTACTACCACATCGTGCAGGACGGCATCATCGGACCCGACAACGATGCGGCACTGGTGCAACGCAAGGATCCGCGCGTGCAGCGTGATGCGCAGGGACGCATCATCACCATCTACAACCAGTACCTCAATCAGCAGAGCCTCACCACCAGTGGCGTGGACATCGATTTCCATCAGGCGCTGCATACGCAACGCTGGGGCGACTTTGCACTCAACAGTTCAATCACGCGCCTACTCGATTTCAGCCAGCCACTGGTGGCCGGCGAAGCGCCGGTGAATGGCGCGGGCACCAACATCTTCGGTTCGCTGCCGAAGTGGCGCGGCGTGACAGGTCTTAACTGGGCGCTGGGTGATTTCTCCAGCACGCTGACGTGGTACTACGTGGGCGGCTATAAGCAGAATCCCGAGAACCTGCTTACGCCGGCCTACCCCGAACGCGTGAAGAGCTGGAGTACGTTCGACCTGTCGGTGGCTTACACCGGACTTGCGAATACCACGATCACGCTCGCGGTACAGAACCTGCAGAACCGTCGTCCGCCGTGGGATCCCTCCACGCCGTATTTCGACATCAGCCAGGCAACCCCCCAGGGGCGCTTCGTTACCCTGGGCGTCGATTACAAGTTCTGAGTGGCGGCGCATCTTCTTGCGCCAACGCACACCGGATGGACTTCCATCCGGTGTGTATGTCGCCATCACAAAAGCGCTACATTTGAGGCTCCGCTCCACGATATAGCCCTTATGCGTCACCTGTGGTCCATTGCAATGCTGAGCCTTGTGCTCTGCGCTTGTCAGCATCATCAGACGAACGGTGGCAACGACCGCAGCGAGACCAGCGACCTTCCGTCGCCTGGCTACACGTTTTCACCTGGCATCGTGGGGGACGACATCGCGCAACACATGAAGGCGCTTTCGTCCGATGCGCTGCTCGGCCGCACCATCGGCGGCAACGCCGAACAGCGCACCACGCACTATCTGATCCAGCAGTTCGAACGGATCGGACTGCAACCCGGCAATCAAGGCGGCTGGTTGCAGAAGGTGCCTTACGTCGCCGCAACGCTGCAGCATGCGGGCCAGACGCAGCTCACCATCGAAGGCGGCGACACCCCTGCTTCGCTGACCTTTGGCAAGGACATGGTGGTAGGCACGCTGGACGAGCAAGAGCACTCGTCGCTGGCCTCCTCGCCGCTGGTGTTTGTCGGCTACGGCATCGATGCCCCGGGCGAGCATTGGAACGACTACACCGGTACCGACCTGAAGGGTAAGACCGTCATCATCCTGGTCAACGATCCCGGCTGGGCCAGCCAGGATCCCAGCTTCTTCAGGGGCCGCGAATACACCTACTTCGGACGTTGGACCTACAAGTTCGAAGAGGCAGCACGCGAAGGTGCGGCCGCCGCGTTCATCGTGCACGACACCGATGCCGCCGGTTATCCATGGGAGGTCGTGCAAAACAGCTGGAGCCGTCCGCGTCTCGACCTGCCCAAGGTGGCTGGCGATCCCAGGCGCCTGCCCGTGGCCGGCTGGCTCACAACCGAAGCGGCCCGCCAACTGTTTGCCCATGCCGGCGTGGATTTCGACGCACTCAAGCGACAGGCCGGGCAACGCGGGTTCACCGCCGTGCCGTTGAACGCAACGCTGAGCGTGGCGTTCGACAGCACCATCACCCATGGCGAATCGCACAACGTGGTCGCCATGCTCAACGGCACCAAGCGTGCGGACGAAGCCGTCGTGTATTCCGCGCACTGGGATCACGTCGCGGATAACGATGCGGCGCCGCGCGGCACAGTAGACAACGCCAGCGGCGTGGCCGGGTTGCTGGAGATCGCCGAAGCCTTTGCGCATCGTGCGCCCAAGCCGCATCGCTCTATTCTGTTTATTGCCACCACCATGGACGAGAACGGGCTGCTGGGCTCCCGCTATTACGTCGCCAACCCGGTAGTACCACTAGCCCGCACCGTCGCTGACATCAACCTCGACATGCTGCCGGTCGACGGCCCAGCCAGCGCGCTGGCCGTCATTGGTTTCGGCCAGTCGCAACTGGACGATTACCTGGCCGACGCCGCCCATTCGCAACGCCGCAAGGTGACGCCCGATATCGCGCCGGAAAAGGGGTTCTTCTTCCGCTCGGATCAGCTGAGCTTTGCACGCGCCGGCGTTCCGGTGCTTTACGCACGCTCGGCCGCCACTCAGCCCGACGCTGCCCCCACCGGAGGCGATACCGCCGGCCCCAGCGACGCGTTCGACGAGCGCTGGAACCTCAGCGGCATGGTGGAGGATGTGCGTGCCCTGTTCATGGTGGGCAGCCGGCTGTCGATGGAAGACACCTACCCGCAATGGAAGCCCGGCAGCGACTATCGCCGCCCGGAAAGCATGCAGGGGCTCTGAACCCCGCCACCGCCCCAGCGCACCCTGGGTGGACAGATCATTCACGCCGGCCCATGCAGCCTGTCGCACTCGCCGTAGAATGGTTCCATGCACACGTCCATGAACCACGTGTTGATATCGGGCGCCACCGGCCTCACCGGCCGGGAGCTGCTGACCTTGCTGCTGGAAGACACCAGCGTTGCGCACGTGCTCGCACCGACGCGCCATGCACTGCCGGCTCACCCTCGACTGGAGAATCCAGTGGGCATGGTGGGTCACCTGGTGACACAGCTGCACGGCCAGGTCGACACCGTGTTCTGCTGCCTGGGGACCACCATTCGCCAGGCCGGGTCGCGTGAAGCGTTTCGCATGGTGGACTACGACCTGCCGGTGTCGCTGGGCAGGCACGCGCTCGCGCTGGGTGCCACGCACTATGTGGTGATCAGCGCGCTGGGCGCCGATCCTTCTTCCCGGCTGTTCTACAACCGCACCAAAGGCGAACTGGAGCTGGCGCTGCAGAAGCAGGAGTGGCCCAGGTTGACCATCGTGCGCCCGTCTCTGCTGCTTGGCGCGCGCAACAAGCCCCGTATGGGCGAAGTGCTGGCCGCGCCCTTCTCCCACCTGCTCCCGGGCCGCTGGCGTGGCATCAGCGCCGGCACGGTGGCGCGAGCGATGTGGCGCCTGGCAAAGATTCCGGGGGATGGCGTGCGCGTCGTCGAGTCGGACGAGCTACAACAGCTCGGTAGTTAAGGATGCTCTGATTAATTCCACGTACCCGGCATGACGTCCAGAAGGCCCGCCGACAGTGTCGCGTGGCGCTGGGCAGACTGGCCGTCTGTTCAAGCCGCGCGACACTGTCGACGGGCCTTCTGGACGTCACCCCAGCATTTAAATTCAATGCGTTGGGGGCCGCACGGTATGCGCGCAACGCTTCGCCCCGCCGTCTCGACAGGCAGCCAGCCTGCCTTCGCCGACGGCGCTGTGCGTTGCGCGCATACCTTGCGGTGACGGGCACGTGGAATTAATCAGAGCATCCTTAAACCGTTCTCCATGGCGCATAAAAAAAGGCCGCCCACAGGGGCGGCCTTTGACTGGCGGAGTGACTGCAATCAGCTGCGAGCCAGCGCACCCGGGCGCTTGGCGCCGGCGAAACGCTGCGCCCAGTAGGATTCCTGCAGGCTGTCGACACGGACAGTCTTGCCGTGCGACGGCGAATGAATGAACTGGCCGTTGGCAATGTAGATGCCCACGTGCGAGATACGACCCTGGCCACGCTTGCCGGCCGTGCGGAAGAACACCAGATCGCCCGGCTTCATTTCCTCACGGTTGACCTTCAGGCCGGCCACGAACTGGGACGCGGAGTTGGTCGGCAGCTCGAGGCCCACGGCATGAGCGAACACGTAGCGGACAAAGCCGCTGCAATCGAAACCGGTGGACGGATCGCGGCCGCCGCGCACGTAGCGGATATCGCGCAACTGCATGGCGAGACCGATCAGCGTCTTGCGCAGATCCGAGGTGTCATTGGCCAGCGCCGCGACATTGGCGACGCCGTTGCCCGGCATGTCATCGGCATCCATATCGTCGTCTTCGCCAGCCCAGCCCGACGGCTTGGAAGCCTGGGCGGCGCGGGCCGGCATGGCCGACTGAGCCAGCATGGCGGCCGGTGCGAACACCGACAGCGAACCCATCAGGTTCGGAGCAACGTTGGACGTCGAGGTCGGCGTAGCAGCCGGAGTAGTGACGGTCAGGGGCTCGGCGAAAAGCGGCAGGGAGATGAAGAGTGCACCAGCAAGCGCAGCTGCGGCGATCAATCGCTTCGTTGGCATGTGGGACAAATCCCTTTGCAGTTCGTGGAGTTACGCCGTCGTTACGACCGGCGGACCGTGATGAAGGTGTGAACTTAGCAAAGGGACATAGGCCGTTTGTTCGATCAGGGTTAACTGAACCCTGTCGTTTCAAAATTTGGCACGGCCCATGCATTACGACTAACCTACTGATTTACAAATAGAAATATGTATGAAATGTTCATTTTTTGATCAATTAGTGAACTAATTAATCCATTCGGTACCGTACATTTCAGACGTGCGTCACCCTTTTTCCGAAGATGGCGGTACCCACGCGCACCTCGGTCGCCCCCTCGGCGATCGCCAGCGGAAAATCCCCGCTCATGCCCATGGAAAGGCTTGTCAGATCATGCCCTTGCTCGCGCGCCGCATCGCGCAGCAGGCGCAATTGCAGGAAGCAGCCGCGTACCGCTTCGGGGTCTTCCGACTGGACGGCCAGGGTCATCAGGCCCCGCACCCGAAGGCTTTGGTAAGCACGCAAGGCCTCCAGGAAGGCCGGTAGCTGCGCAGGAGCGAGACCGTGCTTGCTCTCTTCGGGCGAGGTCTTTACTTCGATCAGCACGTCGATCGCGCGTCCTTCGTGCTGCAGCCGGCGATCCAGCGCCTCCGCCAGCTCCAGCCGATCGAGCGATTGCACCTCACTCGCCAGCCTGGCCACATCCTTGGCCTTGTTGGTCTGCAGGTGGCCAATGACGACCCAGTCGATGCCGCTGCCTGCCAACGCTTCGGCCTTGCTGCGGATCTCTTGCACCTTGTTCTCGCCGAAACGCGTCAGCCCCAGAGCCATGGCCGCGCGTACCACGTCGGGCCCGAAGGTTTTGCTGACCGGGAGAATCGACACGTCGGCGGGGTCGCGCCCGGCCGCATGGCAGGCCGCATCGACCCGTTCGCGCACCGAAGCCCAGTTTCCGGCGAGGTAGGAATAGTCGGAGTCGGTCATCGCTCGCAAACTCTGCAAAGCACCGCACGATCATCTCGCGCGGTCATAAAAGCATCGCCCCGGCACCAGGCCGGGGCGACGGTCACGTTCAGGCCTTGGCGCCTTGCTCGTAGTGGCGGGCCACCACGTCGGCCACCACCATCGACACCTTCTTGCCGGTGGGGATGTGCAGGAACTCGTTCGGGCCGTGCGCATTGGAGTGCGGGCCCAACACGCCAGTGATCAGGAACTGTGCCTTGGGGAACTTCTCGCCCAGCATGCCCATGAACGGAATGCTGCCGCCCTCGCCCATATAGGCCGCCGGTGCGCCGAAGTAGGTTTGCGATGCCTTGGCCACGGCCTCTTCCAGCCACGCCGACAGCTGCGGCGCATTCCAGCCACTACCGTCCTTCTCCAGCTTGAAGGTGACCTTGGCACCGTACGGCGGATCCTTCTCCAGCAACTGCTTGAGGAACTGGCCGGCCTTCGCGCCATTGAGCGTCGGCGGCACACGCAGGCTGAGCTTCACCGAGGTCTTCGGGCGCAGCACATTGCCCGCGCTTTCCAGCGGCGGCATGCCGTCCACGCCGGTCACGGCCAACTGCGGGCGCCAGGTGCGGTTGAGCACCAGCTCGGTGAGGTCTTCGGTGACCGGATGCATGCCTTCCACGAACGGGAACTTGTCGTACACCGCCGTGCCCAGCACGTCGGCGGATTTCTTCGCCTGCTCGATGCGCTGCTGCGGAATGTCGACGTACAGCTCCTTCGGCTTGATGGTGCCGGTTTCCTGGTCTTCCAGGCGGCTCAGCAACTCGCGCAGGATGCGGAAGCTCGACGGCACCACGCCGGAGGCGTCGCCCGAGTGCACGCCCTCTTCCAGCACCTGCACGGTGAGCTCGCCACCGGTCATACCGCGCAGCGAGGTGGTGAGCCACAGCTGGTCGTAGTTGCCACAACCGGAGTCGAGGCACACCACCAGCGACGGATTGCCGATGCGGTCAGCCAGGTGATCCACGTAGAACGGCAGATCGTAGCTGCCGGATTCTTCGCAGGCTTCGATCAGCACGACGCAACGTGCGTGCGGCACGCCCTGCTCATGCAGTGCCAGCAGCGCTGCGAGCGAACCGAAGATGGCGTAGCCATCATCCGCACCGCCGCGGCCGTAGAGCTTGTCGCCCTTGATCACCGGCGTCCACGGACCGAGGCCTTCGGCCCAGCCGGTCATTTCCGGCTGCTTGTCGAGGTGGCCGTAGAGCACCACGGTGTCGTCGCCCGAACCCGGTACTTCGATGTAGATGAGCGGCGTGCGGCCTTCCAGGCGCACCACTTCGAGCTTGGCACCCGGCAGCGACGACAGCTTGCTGCGTGCCCAGGTCTCCATCAGCTTGACCGCCGCATCCATGTAGCCGTGCTCCACCCATTTCGGATCGAACATCGGCGACTTGTTGGGAATGCGGATGTACTCCACCAGCTGCGGCACGATTTCTTCATCCCAGAGTCCGCTGATGAAACGGTTGAGGCGGGCGGTATCCATGAGGCGGCTCCTGCAGCGTGGGGAAAGGGCGCGATTGTATCAGCCTGTGCGAGAGCTCCCGTGAGCACCCACCGGCCCACACGAAGGCACGCGCAAAACGTCGCGACGGCTTCCGTCCTGCCGACAGCCAACAGTGATCTGGCTCGGCACAGTCACCGGGCGGCCAATGGAGGCCGCGTTCATTCAAGGGAGGAAGTCACCATGATCAAACACATTGCTGCTGCCTTGCTGGCCTTCGCATTGGCCTGGCCAGCGTTCGCATCCACACCGGTCAATGTGAACACGGCCGATGCCGCCACGCTCGCTCACTCGCTTGATGGTGTCGGGGCGTCAAAAGCCGCCGCCATCGTCGCCTACCGCGAAGCCCACGGGCCGTTCAAGAGCGTCGACGACCTCGGCCAGGTCAAGGGCATCGGCCCTGCCACGCTGGAGCGCAACCGCAGTGCCATCCTGCTGACGGACGCGTCAGGCAACGCCCCCGCAGCGACCCCAACGCCGCCGCCGGCCAAGGCCAGCACCAAGGCCAGCAAGCCCGCCAAGACGTCTGGCGAATAACCAAACCCATCAGTTACTTGCGTTCAGTAACAACTAACCGGCCGGGTCTGGCAACCCTGGCCGGTTAGGCCTACACTCGCCCGCCGTGCTACCTCAGAGCCTGCAAGGGCCGTCATGATCGTTCCGCGTTATCGCATTGCTGCGTCGACTATTGCCGGCGCAGGTCAGGGGCTGTTCCTGGAACAAGACGTCGCGGCCGGACATATCGTCACCGCGCCGGACGCCATTGACCGCACCTACCGCTATGACGAGCTCACTGGCTCGCCAGAGCTGTCTGCGCAGCTGTATGCCAGCGCCCGCTGGTTTGAAGATCGCTACACCGTGTCGCCGGACTGGCCCGACGAGTGCTACATCAACCACAGCTTCGAGCCGACCGGCTTATGGCATCTGGGTTTTGTGTTCGCCACGCGTGACCTGCCTGCAGGCACCGAAATCACGGTGGACTACCGCCACCTGTTGCCTCCCGGCGAAGAGGAGGCCTTCGTCGACACCGCCACCGGCCGCACAATTGTCGGCCTGCCCTGGGCCGAGAGTCTTGGCATCAGCACCCGCGCACTAGCGGCCCTGCTCGATGGCACCCGGCTTGCTTGTTGAAGCCCATGATCGACATACCCGTCATTGAAACGGCGCGGCTGCGCCTCACTGCTCTCGCAGAGCGGCACTTCAACGATTACGCCGCCATGCTGGGCGACCCCGCCAGCACTCGCTGGGTTGGCGATGGGCAACCGCTGGATCGCACCAATGCGTGGCGTTCGCTGGCCATGTTGATCGGCCACTGGCAGCTGCGCGGTTACGGCATGTGGGCGCTGGAACTGAAAGACACCGGCGAATTCATCGGGCGCGCCGGCCTGATGCGGCCGGAAGGTTGGCCCGATCTCGAGCTTGGCTGGATGCTCAAACCGGAATTCCGCCACCACGGCTACGCCACGGAAGCGGGCAGCGCCATTCTGGAGTTCGCCTGGCACCGGCTGAATGCCCAGCGCGTGATCAGCCTGGTAAAGATCGGCAATGACGCCTCCGACCGCGTGGCCGAACGGCTGGGCGGCGAGCATATCGAAGACATGGATTTCTTCGGCGCCCATAACCACGTCTTTGCGTACTACCCCCCGTGCCCCGAACGGCGCCGCGCGCGGGCATGAGCCAGCTACGCCGCCTGCCGGTTGAAACACTTTCCGGAGAGCCGTGCTCCGACGGCAGCGCGGTCATCACCGAAATTGCCCGTGGTCCGGGTGGCGAAGCGTGGCCCTGGCAACTCACGCTTATTCTGATGGGCCAGGAAGTGGATTTTCCGGCACATACTGACCTTCGCCGGCAGTTCGTGGCGCTGGACGCCGCCGCCGACATCATCTTTCCCGGCGGCCGTCTGCAACATTTGTCCCGGCTGCAAGTGGCCCGCTTTGATCACGACAACGATCCGGACACCTGCGTACCGGAAAGTCCCACCCGAACGCTCAATCTCAAACTTCGTGGCGACACGCAAGGCGAACTGATTGCGCGCCCGTTGAACGGCGCCATGGTGCTGCTGGCACCCAACGGCTGGCACTGGCTGCTGATGCTGATGAGCGGCCACGCAAAAGTCATAGCCGATCACGTGTCGCAGGAAATGACTCCCAACGACATGATGTGGATCGACCCTATTCCGGGTCATCCGGTACGCATTGAAGGCGGCGGCGACATCGTACTGGCCCGCCTGCCCGCCCCCTGACCGCGGCAAAGCCGCCATCCATTACGACAGACTGGATCGCCGCGATCCACCCAGTGAACGGGCTACATCTGCCAACGCGAACAATCGCGCGGCACGCATCCATCCCAACGCCACCACGATCAACTGGCTCAGCAGAAAGCCGAACAGCAACCCCTGCGTACCCACGGCCAGCATGCGAACGCGGACCAACCCCAGCGCCATGACCACCGCAAAGCCCACCGCCGTCACCAGCACATAGGCAAAAAAAGTTGAAAGCGGCCGGCGCACCAGTTGCGCCAGACCACGTAGCATCGCCACGGTGGCAGAGCGCAAGCCGGCATCGGCAATAAACGCAGCCCGCGCCGATTCCACCCACGCCTGCGCGATCACCACGACCGCGCCTGATACCCACCACGCCACATGCTGCGCAGCCATCGCCTGCGACTCCAGCACCGCCGCATCACTGCGATCATCGGCGTGATCCAACCCCATCTGCACCAGATAGCCCGCGGCGGCATATGGCAGCAGTGACCACAGCAGCACACGGAACATGCGGCCGTATTCCGTCAGGCCGCCTTGCAACAGCGCGCCGAACCCCAGCGTGCGCCCGGCTCGACCGCTGGCCACCACCATGCCGTTGAGCCAGGGGAGCAACAGTAACGTCAGCAGCAGGCTCGCCATGGCCGCGGCATGCAGCACGCCCTGCCGATGCAGCAATGCAGGCGCCACATCGCTGAACATCAAACCATCAAACTGCAATGCCCAGGCGTGCGCGTGCACGGAGTGATCGAGCATGCCACCCAGCACCTGCAGCAAAGGCAACGTGGCAATGACGACCGGCAGAAGCAAAGCCAGCATCCAGAGCAGCAGCAAGCGCCACTGCAATGCCATGAAGGGCGCCATCGCCACCGCGCCCATATCCACACGTCGGGAACTTTTGTAGGCCATTACAGCGTCACCAGAAAGGCATAGAAGGCTTGCAGCACGGCCGCCGCATCGGCTGTCCAGCGCCGCGAGGCGGAAGGGTCCGGCTTCACGGTGCGGCTATCGTTGAGCTTGTTCGCATCGAGCAGAATGCTTTGCTCAGGGTCGAGCTGAGCGGACACCACCTTGGTGGGGCGCGTAAACACGAATCGTGCCCAGCGGCGATCATCGTCCCAACGCACATCTTCGTGACTTCCATCGGCAAAGGTGACACGCAACAGCTGCGGCACGGGCGCACCATCGCGCACTACGCTTACCGTGCCCCGCCACAGAAACGCCCCGGCACCCGACGCGCCGTGAGGATGCGATTGCAGCCAGGCGCCACGCTGTTTGATCACCTGCTCATCGCGATCGTCGCTGGATAGCTCCTTGCGCTCCCCCTGCTTCACCCAGCTGCCTGCCTGCGGCAGCACTTCCTGATTGACGATGGCATCGACGCGATCGTCAATGCGCGCCGTACCGTAGACGAACTGATCGAAGACGTCGTTGACGGCGCGTGCATTGCCCGAGACATCGATCAGCACTGCCCGCAGGTCCGCCGCCGATGGATGGCGGAACTGCCAACGACGGTAGTACTCGCGAAAGGCGCGCTCCATCGTCTTCTTGCCGAGGCGCTCTTCCAGATCGTGCATCGCCGTCGCCGTGCGCGAATACACGGTGCCGTAACTGGAAGCGGAATAGCGGTCCCAGCTGTTTGCGCCCAGCGCATCGTAAGGTCGCGACAACCCCGCCCAATAACGCTCGAGCGCAAACACCTCCGCCGACGGCTTGATGCCTGCTCGCCGGGCCCATGTACTGGGTACCAGCACGCGCTGGTTGCGTTCGCGCAGCATGCGCTCATCCCAGTACTCGTTGATGCCCTCATCGAGCATCGGCTCCTCGAACTCGTTCGAGGCCAGCAACCCATAGAAGTAGCCGTGACCGAATTCGTGGATGGTGACGAAATCGATCTCCCATTGATCCATGGTGTCTTCGTCGATTTTCGAGTAGCCCTCCGCAGTGAAGAACGTCGGGTACTCCATGCCGCCTGCATCGTCCGCGTTGAACGGCGGTATCACCGCGGTCACCGTGCGATAGGGATACGGCCCCAGCGTGTTGGAGAAATAGCTCAGCGAGTCCAGCGTTGCCTTGAGCACGGGCTGGGCACTGGCTTCGTATTCGGGCGGGTAAACAACTCGCACCGCCACACGAGGGCTACCGGGCCCCTGCCAGTTGCCATTCAGCGTTTCGTAGTCCTTGGCGGCGACCCAGGCGAAATCGTGCACATCGTCCTGCACGAAGTGATAGGTGGTCTTGCCGCCTGCCTCTTCCGGCTCGTCCTGCTGCGCGCCTACGGCACCCACGGTGTAATCCGAAGGCACCGTCAGGCGCACGTCGTAGCTGCCGAAGTCCGCGTAGAACTCGCTGTTGTAGTGGAACTCGTGCACGTTCCACTGTACGTGCGCCGCACCGCGCTCACCCGGCAGTTCGAGCACGCCGATCTTGGGGAACCATTGAGCCACCAGGTTGAAGTCGCCCCACCAGCCAGTGCGCGCAAATACGCGCGGCAATTGACTGGTGAAGTCGATATCCAGCTTGAGCGTGCCACCGGCCGGCACGGGCTCGGCGAGATCGACATACGCCACGGTCTGATCCGTCGCCGGACCGTCGTCCGGATGCACAAAGCCCCACTTCAATGCAGCGTTGCCCTGCGCAATGCTCTTCAGATCAATCCAGCCCCACTCGCCTTTCTTCGGCGCAGCAACGGCACCGCGCGGCGGGCCAAGCACGCTGCGCTCGGTGAAGAACGTGCTGCCTTCGTTCTGGAACGCATTGAGATACAGGTGAAGGTAGATGCGGCCCACCGGCTGATCGCTGCGATTGCGCCAGGTGAGCTGCTCGCTGCCCTTGACGCTATGCCTGACAGCGTCCAGCTCGGCATCGATGCGATAGCTCGCCACGCGATCCGAAAGCGTCGGCTCGTTGCCGGTGCGCGCACCGCCCCAGGCCTGAGGCGAACTCGGCTCGCGCGGCGCGGAAGCGTGTGCTTTGGCCAACGGAATCACTGCCGGCACGACGGCCGCCGTCGCGGCAGGCGCAGGCACATCCTGAGCGCAGGCCATCCACGGCAACACCAGGCACCAGGTCAGCGCCACCCCACGGGCGAGCCCGCTCCCCCACTGTTTCCCCATATACCCCTCCCCCGAAGGAACGCGCAGCGTGGGGCATCGATACGCAGAGCTCCTATAGGCCAAAGGTCATGGGTGACATGTCCCTGCGCTGGAGTCTGCGCAGCAGGGACTTAGTACACGTCTCGCCGATAACGCCCTTCGTCGCGGAGCCGCTCTACCGCTTCATCGCCGAGCATCTCGCGCAATGCGTAGTCGACGCCCGGTGCCATGCCGGCGAGGCTGCCGCAGACGTAGATGGCGGCGCCTGCGGCCACCCAGTGGCGAAGCTCAACGGCGGCTTCGCGCAAACGGTCCTGCACGTACAGCCGGGCGCCGCCTTCGCGGGACCAGACGAGATCGAGCCGCGCCAGCTTGCCCTCTTCCCGCCAGCGCATGATCTCGTCGCCGTGAAAGAAGTCGTGTGCAAGTTGGCGCTCGCCGAACATGAGCCAGTTACGCCCATAGCCCGCTTCGATGCGCGACTTCAGCAGAGCGCGAAGACCGGCGAGTCCGGTGCCGTTGCCGATGAGGATCAGCGGACGATCGTCAGCTGGCGCATGGAACGCCCGGTTGGGTCGGATACGCAACGCGATGTCACCACCAAGCTCGGCATGTTGCGTCAGCCAGCCCGAACCGATGCCAGGCGTGCCGTCATCACGCTGCATGCAGCGCACCAGCAGATGCAACGCACCATCGGATGGCAGCGATGCGATGGAATACTCGCGATGCGGCAACGCCTGTAAAGCTGCGACGACCTGTGCCGGGGTACATCCACGCACATCATCATAGGCAGGCAGGTGACTTTCCATCAGCCATTCACGCAGGCTGGCCCGGCGTCCTTCATGCGTCAACCAGGTGCTGCCGTCGAAGGGTGGTTGGGCCAGCCAGCGCTCCACGTCAGCAGCCGCGTGCCGCGGGCCGATCTCCACCAGATCGCCAGCTTGCCAGGCAAGCGCACCGTCCAAAGGACGCAGGGCGATATGAAAGCAGGCGCCGCCCTGGCTGCCAGGATTCAACAGCGTCCGTTCGATCAACTGCCAGCGCTGGTAATCCGGCCGCTGCCAATCAGGCAATTCGGTGGCGCCGGAAAGCAACGCCAGATGATGCTGCCAATGGCGTAGTGCGGCGGGATCGCCATTGTCGACTTCTACTGGATCGAACAGCGTGGTGGCTCGACTATGTTGCAGCCATTGCAGCAACTGGCGGCCGAAACCGCAGAAATCGTCGTAGTCCCGATCGCCCAGCGCCAGCAATCCGTAGCGCAGATGCGAGAGATCCAGCGGCGTGCGCATGCATTGCGTGATGAAACGCGCCGCACTGTCTGGCGCATCGCCGTCGCCCGTGGTGCTCACCACAAACAACACGCGCGACGCTGCCGCCAGCATGTCTGCACCAACATCACCCAGCCCGATCAACTGCGCCGGCATCCCCGCCTGTTGCAGGCTCTGCGTGGTCTGCCAAGCCACCTGCTCTGCCGTGCCGGTCTGGCTGGCGAACAGCACGAGAACAGCGTCGCCACCTGCGACAGAATTCGACAAGGACGAAGCTGCTTGCTCTATCGCGCGACGGCGCCAGCCCAGCCATGCCGTGAACCCGACCCACACCAGCAACACCGCTGTTGCGGCGAGCCAGCGCGACGCATCCGGCAACTGCCACGCGTCCTCACGCAGGTGCCATATCAGCAACGCGCCAACCAACGCGGCGAGCAACGCGCACAGTGCAACGTTGCCCCACGCAGGTTGTTTGCGCTCCGTCGATGCCGATGCGTTCACGACATCAATGCCGCTTCGAAGGCAGGTGACAGACGCTCTTCCAGGCCGCTTGCGCCACGCAGGATGAACATCACGGCGAGCCCACGTTCGCGTGCGTAAGCCATACCTTGCTCCGGACCCAGCACCGTCATCAGCGTGCCCATCGGGTCCGCCTGTATCGCTTCACTGGCGAGGATGCTCACTGAAGCCACCGCGTGCGGCACCGGCCGCCCCGTGCGGGGATCGATGTGATGTGAGTAACGTGTTCCGTCATTTTCGAACTGGCGGCGATAGTCGCCCGACGTGGCGATGGCGCGACCGCTGAGCGTCAGCACCTGACTGAGCTGATCCATGTACGCCACTGCGCCAACCGCTGCGCCAGGGCGTTCAATGCCGATGCGCCATGGTGTGCCGTCGGGCTTCATGCCCTTGCCCTTGAGCTCGCCACCTACTTCCACCAGCCACGCTTCTACACCAAGGCTATCCAGATAGCGGCCAACGAGATCGACGGCATACCCTTTGGCAACCGAAGAAAGGTCGAGATAGACGCCGCCGGGCTGGAACGCGCTGTGTGTGAGCTCATCCAACTTGAGCTTCCACCAGCCGATACGCTCGCGCGCAGCGTCGATCACGGCATCGGAGGGAGGCTCACTGCAAGCCGCGTCAGGGCCGAAACCCCACAGGTTCACCAGCGGCCCTAGCGTGGGGTCGTACGCACCATCACTGTCGCATGCCACGTGCAGCGCATACTTCACCACCTCGAAGCATTCCGGAGGAAGTACATGCCATGTGCCGGCCGGCGAACGATTGAAGCGCGACAACGCCGATGCAGACTTGTAGGTACTCATCTGATCATCGACCAGATCGACAGCCCCCTGGATACCGCCCTGCCAGGAGCGCAGCGTCAGTTCAACCGGCAGCACCGCGCGCACCGACCAGGTCGTGCCCATGGTGTGGCCTTGCGCGGACTGCACGATGAGGTCCTTCAACGGTGCGGCTCCTTAGAACGGTGCGGCCATCGCATTACTGCGGCAGCACTTCCAACGTGGCTGAATACGACAGCCGGCGCACCTTCGCCTGCTTGATGCTGGACTTGCTGTCCTGTGTGCTGGCGTTGATCCAGTACATGCCGGCATGCGGCCAGTTGAAAGTGAACTTGCCGTCCTTGTCAGTGGTGACGTCAACTTCGTCCTGCGCGTTGCGATAACGCGTTTCGCCGGCGATGGCCGTTACCTTGATGCCGCTGACCGGCTTGCCATCGAGCAGTAGCTGGAACGTGCCGGCCTCACCCGTGACCAGATCGGTGAACGACGTGACGGGCACCAGCTCAAGTCCCTTGCCGCTGGGCTTGAGTGCCGCGTCGTTAGGCTTGCCGTTGGTGACAAAGGTTTCGACGCGGCTGATCGACTCGGATACATCCACGTTCTTCGCACCCGCGGGAATGTTCTTGGCAAGATCTGCCGGCTCGCCGCGCCAGCGCTTTTTCTGGCCATCCTGCTCGTAGCTGGCGAACAGACCACCGTTCACTGCAGCAACTTTGTAGGTACCTTGCTGCGTGAGATGCACGTCGAACACGCTGCGGTATTGCCCGGTGAGCGCGTTCTCCGCCTTGACCGTCTGTCCGTCCGGCGCGGTGATGGCGACTCGATCCAGCGCCACCGGCATGTGATCGGGATAGAACAGATCGTTGGAGACCGCCGCATCCACCGTCACCCACGGGTCAGCACCGGAAACATTGGTTGCCGACGGCACCAGCCACATCTTGTGCGCTTGCGCAGCCAGGGGCAGCGCCATCGCCAAGGCCCACACGCTCCACTTCAAGGTCTGCTTCATCATGGGGTTGTTCTCTCTGGTCACGGGGCGAGATCGACTTTGACGGTGCCGAGTTCACTGCTGCCTTGGGCGGTCAGCTGCTGTGGTGCTGACGCCGGCCAGTTGAACGGCACGCGCACCACTTCGCGGCCACCGACTTCGCGCGCGGCCTCCACCACCAGCTCGTACTTGCCCGCAGGCAACTGTCCCAGCGGCGCCTTGCCTTCGTGATAGCTCAACGACTGCTCGCCCGCCGGACGCGTCGCGCCCGACACGCCATCCACCGGCATCTGCAAGTCGCGGCCGCCGCGGCGCCACCACTGGCGCAACTCCGGCAGCCACTTGGTACCGGCGCCTTCTTTGGATTCCTTCTGCGCGTACCACACGGCCAGCTGCGCGGCGACGCTGTGGTCTTCGCGCTCGACCCACACCGCCGTGTAAGGCCGGTGATACTCGGCCACGTTGAGTTGTGGAATCTGCACGGTGACATGGAGATCAGCCGCCGCAACGGGAGCCGCCAACAGCACGGCGGGAAGCGTAAGGGTCAGACGCCGCATGGTTACCTCGTTAGAGCGAGAAGTGAGTGAAGAAGAGTGAGAAGTGAGAGTTCGCGCTTTCTCTCGTTTCTCACTCTTCTTCACTCACGCTTCGCTTAATGGATAAAGATCAACGCCAGCACCAGCGGCAGTACCAGACCGAAGGCCACCAAAGGCCAGGTGGCACCGCGCTGTGCGGCATGCATTTTCAAAAGCAATAAGCCGGTGATGGAAAAGATCACGCAGGCCAGCGCAAACACATCAATGAACCAGCCCCAGGCCGGCCCCGCGTGGCGTCCCTTGTGCAGATCGTTGAGATAGGCGATCACGCCGCGCGTGCTTCGCTCCGTTTCCACCTTGCCGGTTTCGCGCTCGATGCTGAGCCAGGCATCGCCGCCCGGCATCGGCATCGAGATATAGACGTCATCGGATGACCACTCCGCCGCGCGGCCGGCCACGTCCACATGCATCTCGGCAGCGATCCAGTCGGCCACGGCGGCGGGTATCGCCACCCCCTTGCGCTCGTCCTCGCCCGCAACCATTTTTAGCAGCAGCGCAGGCAACTCTGCACTGTGGTGCGCCGTTTGCGCTTTGGCTTCGATTTGACCGGCGTGATTGAGCGTGAAGCCAGTGACTGCGAACAACAGCATGCCGACCAGACACAACGCTGAGCTGATCCAATGCCATTGATGGAGTTGCTTCAGCCAGAACGCCCGGCTCGCTCCCCTGGTGCTGTTGTGCGTTCGCGCCGTCGGTTCCATGCCCGTTTTCTTGACCATCCTGTCCGTACGATGCTGCGTCGCGGGCCATGCAACCGAGTGGCGCGCAAACTGTCTCAATGCCGTATCAGGGCGCTAAGCTGCCGGCTTGGGCGGCTCCGAACTGACGTCGAGCCAAGATCCTGCCACAAATGAGAATTAGTCGCAATTGAACCAGGCTCGACTCATCGCCTCCCTGACGACGGCCACGCTCTACTGGAACTTGATATGCGCATTTTGATTGCCGAGGATGACCCCTCCATCGCCGCTGGTGTCAGCGCATCGCTGCGCCAGGGCGGCCACGCCGTGGATTGCGTGACCGACGGCGCCAAAGCCGACGCTGCGCTGCGCGACACGCCGTACGACCTGCTCATTCTCGACCTCGGCCTGCCCAACCTGGATGGTGCCGATGTGCTGCAACGGCTGCGCAAGCGCGGCACCGGCCTGCCCGTGCTGGTCATCACCGCGCGCGAAGGCCTGCGCGAGCGCGTACGCGTGCTCGATCTCGGCGCAGACGACTATCTGGTGAAGCCCTTCGCGCTCGCCGAGTTCGAAGCGCGTGTGCGTGCCCTGCTGCGGCGCTATACCTCACAGGGTGCGCCGGAGCTCACCATCGGCCGCCTGCGTCTGGACCTGCCCGGCCATCGTGCATGGATCGACGACACGCCGCTTGAACTCACCGCTCGCGAATTCGGCCTGCTTGAAGCCCTTGCCGCGCGACCCGATCGCGTTACCAGTCGCGCGCAGCTCGTCGAGGCGCTGTGCAGTTGGGACGAAGAGCTCACCGACAACGGCCTGGACATTGCCATCTATCGCCTGCGCCGCAAGCTCGCCGATTCCGGCACGCAGGTACGCACCATTCGCGGCCTTGGCTATTTGCTGGAAGAAGTGAAGGAAGGCAAGGAATCCAAAGCATGAACAAGGCGGCACCGAAGCAGGAGCAGTCGTGGCTGTACCGCATGCTCGAGCCCGATGGCCGCCCGAGCCTGCGCCGTCGACTGCTGTCGTCGCTGCTCGTGCCTTTGATGCTGCTGCTGGCCATCGAGAGCCTGATCACCTACAGCGGCGCACTGATCTATTCCAACCACGTGCATGATCGCGACCTTGGCGACAACGCCATGACGCTGGCGCAAATGCTCACCCAGGAAGATCTGGGCGGGCAGATTTCACCACAGGCGCGTTTCCTGCTCGAGTACGCGCCCGAGGGCCACAACTATTTCAGCGTCACCAGCCAGAAGCACGGCCTGCTGGCCGGCTCACCCGAGCTGCATGCCGCGCCGCCGGGGGCCAGCATTGACGCGGAGCCAGTGCTCTACTCCACCACGCTTCGCACCAACAAGCAGAGGGTGCGTGAACTCCGCGCCGCGACCGTGCGCATTCCCAACCTGCGTGACCCCGACGACCAGCTCACGATTACCATGGCGGAGACGTTTCACGACCGTCACCAGCGTGCGCGCGAAATTCTGCTGCTCAGCATCCCCGCACAGGCCTTGCTGATCGCCAGTGTGTTCTTTCTGGTGCTATACGGCGTGCGCGTCGGCCTACGCCAGCTCGACCCGCTGACCGCCCGGCTAGCCGCACGCGAGCACGACCTGGCACCGATCGGCGACGCCGACGTGCCGGTGGAAATCCTGCCGCTCACACGCACCATCGATGGCCTGTTCGCGCGCCAGCGCGGCATGCTGGCATTGCAGGAACGATTCATTGCCGACGCGGCGCACCAGCTCAAGACCCCGCTCGCCGGATTGCGCGTACACGTGGAACGCGCCCAGGCCGACCCGAGTCCGGAAACCGTCAGTGATTCGCTGCAGCACATCGTGCGTCTGACCCAGCGCGCCAGCCGCGCATCCAGCCAGCTGCTCGCCCTCACCCGCGCGCAGTCGCCCGATTTGAACGAGAGCGAACCGCACTGCCTGCTCGATCTCGCGCAACTGATACCTGAACTGTTGAGCGTGCGCGTGCACGACGCCATCGCTGCCGGCGTGGATCTTGGCTATGAAGGCCCTTCCGGCCCGTTATGGATCGATGGCGATCGCATCTCGCTGCAGGAGATGCTCGATAACCTGATCGACAACAGCCTGCGTTATGCCGGCCGCGACAGCATCGTCACCGTAGGGGTCTCGACGCTGGCCGATAGCGCTTGCCTCAGTGTGGAAGACAACGGGCCCGGTGTGCCGCCCGCTTTTCTGGAACGTCTGGGCGAGCGCTTCTTCCGCGTACCGGGTGTCACTGAGGAAGGCACCGGGCTTGGCCTGGCCATCGTGCAACGCATCGCCGAGCGTCATCACGCCTATGTGCGTTTTCTCAGTGGCACCAGCGGCGGCCTGCGCGTGGAAATCGTATTCCCGCCGGCACGCACCTCCAAAACGCCAGGCTGATCCTTTGCAGGAGCGCACTTGTGCGCGACTGCAGCGCCTCATCGTCATGGCGACATAGATTTGTCGCGCACAGGGTGTGCTCTCACAAAAAAAGCGGCTGGCAAAAACGGGGTGCCGCCTTCTTGGCCCACGCGCTCAACAATTCCAGACGAATCGTTGCGGGCATGCACGCTCACCAAGCTGCGGACATAAAAAAACGGCGACACCAAAGAGCCGCCGTTGTCACACATCCCCTGCATGGGAACTACTTGAGACAAACCACCAACAAACGCCGCGGGGCCCATGCCCCGCGGCGTCGTCATTACATCGCCTTCTTGGCCTTGGTCAGCAGCTGGTCGAGCAGCGCGATGGCCAGATCGATTTCTTCGTGCGTGATGTCGAGCGACGGCGCGAAGGTGATCACGTTCTTGTACCAGCCACCCACGTCGAGCACGAGGCCGATCTTCTTGCCGTTGTGCTCCAGGTCGCCGGCGAGGCCGATGTCGACCATCTTGTCGAGCAGCGCCTTGTTCGGCGTGAAGCCATCGTCGGTGCAGATTTCGGCGCGCAGTGCGAGGCCGAGGCCGTCGACATCGCCGATTTCCTTGTGGCGCTTCTGCAGGTCCTTGAGACCTTCGAGGAAGTGCGCACCCTTCTTGGCGACATTGGTCTCGTAGTCCAGCTCGTAACCCATCTTGATCACTTCCAGACCCAGCGAGGTACCCAGCGGGTTGGAGTTGAAGGTGGAGTGGGTGGATCCCGGCGGGAAGATGGTCGGGTTGATCATCTCTTCGCGTGCCCACAGACCCGACAGCGGGTTCAGGCCGTTGGTCAGCGCCTTGCCGAAGACGATGATGTCCGGCGTCACACCGAAGTGCTCGATCGACCACAGCTTGCCCGTGCGCCAGAAACCCATCTGGATTTCGTCGACGACCATCAGGATGCCGTACTGATCCAGCACCTTCTTCAGGTCCTTGAAGAAGTTCATCGGCGGAATGACGTAACCACCCGTGCCCTGGATCGGCTCGACGTAGAAGGCAGCGTATTCAGCCTGGTTGACCTTGGGATCCCACACGCCGTTGTATTCGGTTTCGAACAGGCGGGCGAACTGGCGCACGCAGGCGTCCGAATACTCTTCCGGCGTCATGCCCTTCGGGCGGCGGAACGGGTACGGGAACGGGATGAACATCGCACGCTCACCGAAGTGGCCGAAGCGGCGACGGTAGCGGTAGCTGGAGGTGATCGACGAGGCGCCCAGCGTACGGCCGTGATAACCGCCCTCGAAGGCGAACATCAGGCTCTTGCCGTTCTTGAAGTTGCGCACGAGCTTCAGCGAGTCTTCCACGGCCTGTGCGCCGCCGACGTTGAAGTGCACGCGGCCCTTCAGGCCGAACTTCTGCTGCGCGTCGACCGCAATGGTCTTGGCCAGCTCGATGCGGGTCTGGTGCAGGTACTGGCTGGCGACCTGCGGCAGCACGTCGATCTGACGCTTCAGCGTGTCATTGAGGCGCTGGTTGCCGTAACCGAAGTTGACGGCCGAGTACCACATCTGCAGGTCAAGGAAGCGCGTGCCGGCGGTGTCGATCATCCAGCTGCCTTCGCCGTGGCGGAAGATCTTCGGCGGATCGACGTAGTGCACGGTGTCGCCAAAGGAGCTCCACTCGGCCTCATCAGCCAGCAGCTGCGCGTCGGGGATCACGACGCCAGCGTTCTTCTCGTAAGCGTTCATCAGGGGAAATCCAGAAACGTTTGTAAAAGGGGGATCAGGAGGGGGATCTGATCAGGAAGCCATGGCAAGCACGGGGCTGGCCGGCGCCTGCTCGGCAAGCAGACTGCCATCGAGCAGGCGCGGCAGCAGCTCCAGCGCATCCTCGAAACCAGTGATCGGCACATACGGGATGCCGGCGGCGCGGCAGTGCTCGATCAGGCGGTGCTTGGCGAAAACAAAATCAACGCGATCGGCGGCGCAAAAATCGGATGCGCCATCGCCGATCAACAGTGTCTTGGTGCCACCCTTGCTGGCCTGCGCGGCCACGGCGCACTTGCACGTGCCGCTACGGCAGCCCTCGGCCTGGAACGGCGAGGTGAGCTGCCACTTCTGCGGCGGCGTGGCGGGGGCGAGGTGGTTGGCGGCCAGCGGCAGATCGTCCAGGCCATAGCGGCCCAGAATCTTGCGGATGGCGTAGTCCAGACCGTCGCTCACCACCTGGATCGGCGTGCCGGTGGCGCGGGCCATCTTCACGAAATCCGGGAAATGATGATCAATCCACAGGGAGGACAGGTGCTTGTCCAGCTCTGCCTGGTTCATGTCCAGCAGGCTGACCTGACCGGTCATGCATTCACGCGAGCCAATACGGCCGGCGCGCCAGTCCTGCTCCAGCGTTTCCCAGCCGGGACGGCCGAAACGGTCGAGCAAGGAGTCGATGACGTCCTCAACAGAAATGGTGCCGTCGAAGTCGCAGAGGATGGTCCAACCAGTCACAGGGTGAAGCTCCGGATTGCAGAATGGCTACACGATAGGTACCCACCCCTTTCGGCCTCCTTTCTTTCCGAAAGATACTGCGCGCCTCCGTCTCATCCCCCCGGTGTCCCAATTTGGGACAGTTCTTAAGGCTGTTTAAGGCCGGCTCCGGTATGCTTGGGCACTTATTGGCGCTGCCGCCGGTCACAAGCAAACCTCAACTTGTCACCTGAACATCCAGGAAATTCGTGTTTCAGCGTCAATTCAAACCGGATCAGTCGCACATGGAAGCTGAACGTCCCCGGCCTCGCCACCCGCTAGCCAGCGGATTGCTGGCCTGCGGCATTGCCGTGCTGGCCGGCTGCTCCGCGGCACCCCTCCCCGAGCTCAAGCCTCAGGTGCCCGACGTCTGGCGCAATGCGCCGGCGGGCGTTGCTCCGCCCGCGGCCGACCTGCGCGGCTGGTGGCAGGCGCTGGGCGACCCCGAGCTCGATGCGCTGATCGACCGCGCCCTGCAGGGCAACCTGGACGTAGCCCAGGCCACGGAGCGCATGCGTGCAGCCCGCCTGCTGAACCGCCATGCGCATGACCCGTATCTGCCTTCGCTGCACGGGCGCACCAATGATGTGATCGACCCGGACACGACGGCCTCGTACTTCGTGGCCGGCTTCGACGCCCTGTGGGAACTGCCGTTGTTCGGCGCATGGGCGAGCTCCCAACGAGTGGCCAAGGGGCAGCTCGATGGCGCCAATGCCGCCATCCGGGGCGCCCAGGTGTCGCTGGTGGCCGAGGTCAGCCGCCGCTGGATCGAGTTGCGCTCGGCCCAGCAACAGGCCCGCCTGCTCACCGCTATCCGCGATGCGCAGCAGGAAAAGGTGCGCCTGCTGCAGGTACGCGAACAACTGAAGCTGGTGCCGCCCAATGAGGTGGCACGCGCACAGGCCGAGCTGGCCCGCGCCGAAGCCGCGCTGGCCGAGCCACAGCAGGCCATCATCAGCAGCGTGCAGCAGCTCGCCGTGCTGGTGGGCCAGCCCGAGCCGGACCCGCAATGGTTGCAGCCCGGCGCCCAGCCCCGGCTGGGTGCGTGGCAGCTGACCACCGCTCCAGCCGACATGCTGCGGACACGCCCCGAGATTGCCACCGCCGAGGCCGATGTCCTTAAAGCCGCTGGCGAACTGGGCATGAGCCGCGCTGACATCTATCCGCACATCGGCCTTGGCGCATCGCTGCAGTGGTCGGCCAACATCAACTCCAACAAGCTCAGGGTGCACACGGGCGAGGCGATTTTCTCGTACGGCCCCATCATCGATATTCCCCTGTTCGACTGGGGCCAGCGCGTTGCCAACGCGCATGCCAAGGATCATGAACTACGCGCCGCCGTGCTGGCCTACCGGCAGGCCGTGTTGCAGGGCGTAGCCGAGGCAGAAACGGCGATGGGCGATCTGGAGCAATTGCGCGGCCGCGAAGAGGCCACGCAGAAGGCCACCGAGTCGCTCGACGTCAGCATGGCCGCGTTGAGCAAGCGTGCCGAGCTGCGCCTGAGCAGCAATCTCGATGTGCAGGACGGACTGATCGAAAACCATCGCGCCCAGCTTGAGCTGGTCGGTGCGATCGCCGCCCGCGATCTGGCCTATGTCTCGCTGTACAAGGCGCTAGGCGGCGCTGCCATGCCCAATCCGCCGTCGCCCGGGAGCGCCGACTGATGGTCGCGCTCGCACGCAAAACGCTTATCTACGAATGGCGCCGCTTTCTGCCTGCCATCGTGGCGGTCGGTTTCGCCGGTCTGCTGCAGTTGCTGCAGGTCGCGCTGGTGCTTGGCATCTTCGGCAGCGCTGCCGTCTACATCACCGGTTCGTCGGGTGACCTGTGGGCCGGCTACCCCGGCACGCAGAGCGTCAACCTGGGACGCTCCATCGACGCGGGCGTGGAAATGCGGCTGCGCATGGACCCGGCAGTGACCGCCGTCGAACCGTTCCATTGGGTGGATGCCGACTGGCGCGGCCCCAGCGATACCGGCGGCGTGTCGGTGTTTGTCTCCGGCATCAACACGCGCCCCGACGGCATGTTGTTCGCGCGCGCACTGCCACCGGCACTGCGGGCACGCCTCAACGAACCCGATGCGGTCATCGTCGATCGCGCCGATCTGGACAATCTGGGCGTCGGCGTGGGCGACAGTGCGGTGATCAACGGTCATCGTGTGCGCGTGGTTGGCGTCAGCAACGGTCTTCGCGCCCTGGGTGGTGTCAACGTGGTGGCGTCGCTGGCCACGGCGGCAACGCTGGATACGGATCCGTCCAACACCAATCGCATGACCTACTTCGTGGCCAAGCTGCGCAACCCGGCCGATGCCGAGGATGTTGCCGCACGCCTGCGCGGCAACACGGCGTTCGGCAACTATGACGTGTGGACTGCAAAGGATTTCGCTCGTCGTTCACAGCTGTACTGGATATTCGATACCGGCGCCGGCGCCGGCGTGCTGTTCCTCGCGGGCATTGTGTTTCTGGTCGGCGTGGTGATCACCAGCCAGACCCTGGTGGCCGCAGTGATCGGCTCGATCCGCGAGTACGCCACGCTCAACGCACTCGGCGTGGGCGTGGGTGCATTACGCAAGGTGGTGATGGAACAGGCCTTCTGGGTCGGCGCGCTCGGGTTGCTGGGCAGTGCCGTACTGGGCGCCTTTGCCCTGATGTTCGCACGCAGCCGCAGCGTGCCGGTGGCACTGGGCCCCTGGGTAACGGTGGCATGCCTGTCGTTGTGCATGGGCTTGGCCATCGTGTCGGGACTGGCGGCCATGCGCAGCCTGCGCCGTGCCGATCCAGCCACGTTGTTGAGGTAAGCGATGAATCACGCGTCACCCGTTCCTCAACTCAAACCTACGGTGTCGTTGCAAGCGCGCAACGTCAGCAAGTCCTTTGCGTCCGGCGATATCCGCAGCACCGTGCTGCACGATCTCACGCTGGATGTGCACGCAGGTGAACTCACGCTCATCTCCGGGCCCTCCGGTTGCGGCAAGAGCACGCTGCTGGCGATCCTCAGCGGATTGCAGCGCCCGGATGGCGGCCACGTCATTGCGCTCGACCAGGACCTCAACCAACTCGATTCGCGCGCCGTCGAACGCTTTCGCCTGTTGCACACCGGCTTTGTGTTTCAGGGCTTCAACCTGTTCCCTGCGCTCAATGCGCTGGAACAGGTGGAGCTGCCACTGAGCTACCTGGGCCTCTCACCCACCGAGGCACGCCGCCGCGCCATAGCCTCACTGGAAGAGGTGGGCATGGGACCGCGCATGGGTCTTCGGCCGTCCGAGCTTTCCGGTGGCGAGAAGCAGCGCGTCGCTATTGCCCGCGCCCTGGCCAAAGAGCCGGACCTGCTGTTCGCCGACGAGCCGACCAGCGCGCTCGATGCTGCCAACGGCCAGATCGTTATCGACATTCTCCATCGCATCGCCCGCACGCACGGCACCACGGTGCTATGCGTCAGTCATGACCCGCGGCTGGTCGGGCACTCCGACCGCGTGCTGGCCATGGAGGATGGCCGTATCCTTAGCGACCGTGTGCCATCTCAAACATCGACGCCAACGTCAGGCCTCGAGGGATCTTCCGCATGACCTTGCGTCCGTTCTATCCGCTGCTCGTCCTGGCCCTTGCTTCGTCGCTGCTGGCTGCCTGCTCGCAAAACGACGCCGGCAAGAATGCCGCGGCGACAGCAGCGGCACCCGCCTATGCCGCGGTGGCTCGCGGTCGCGTCGACATCGAAGGCGGCATGCTCAAGCTGAGCATGCCGCGCGACGGCATCGTGGCAGAGATCAAGGTGCGTGAAGGCGATCACGTGCACAAAGGCCAGGTGTTGGCCGTGCTCGACACCCGGCCCGCACAACTGGCTGTCAGTGGCGCGGAAGCCGAGCTGAAGCAGGCTCAGGCACAAGGCAGAGTGCTGGAAGTTCGCCTCAAGGCCGCACAGCAGCGTTCGACGCGACTTGCCGCCGCGGCGGCCGCTGGCGCTGGCGACGGCCAGAGCGCGGATGATGCGAAGGATGCCGCACAGCAACTCCAGGGCGAATTCGACAATGCGCGCGCCTCCGAAGCCATGGCGAGCCAGAAGCTGGACGCCGCCCGCTACGAACTGGCTCAACGCACCCTGGTGGCGCCTCTCGACGGCCAGATCGTGGAACGCAACATTCAGCCCGGCGCCGCTGTATCGCCGCAGGGCGGCCCGGCCTTTGTATTGCTTCCGGAACTGCCCCGCATCGTGCGCGCCGAACTCAACGAATCGTTCGTGAGCGCCGTGCATGAGGGCATGGCGGCCCAGGTGATGGATGACAGCGGCAGCGGCGCACCCCTGCTGGGCGCGCACGTACGGCGCATCGGCACCGTGTTCGGCCCCAGCGCGCTGGAAGAAGATCCGCTGATCCGCGCCAATACCCGCACGGTGGAATGCGTGTTGGTGTTTGATCAGCCGCCGCCGCCGTCGCTGCGCATCGGCCAGCGCGTCATCGTCCAGTTCACCTCCAACAACGCTGCCGCACCGGCCAAACCCGGCGCCTGAGTCGCACCCGCATGAGCCGTTGTCGTTCCCTGCCCGCATCATGGATGCGCGCCACCGCCATGATGCTGGCGCTGACGGCTTCGGCAGGCGCAATGGCGGACAACCCGACCGATGGCCCCAACGACCTGTTCGGCGTTGGCATACAGCGCATGCCGGCGTGGATTGGCTCGAAAGACCATCGCAATCAGGCCGTGCCTTATATTCAGGCCGAGCTTCCCTGGCACATCACTCTGTCGACGCTCGACGGCCTGACCGTCGATCTGATTCACGGGGACAAATGGCGCGGCGGCTTGTACGGCAACTATATGTGGGGCCGTGACCGAGAAGAGCTCGGACCGAAACTCGGCGGCGTCATCGACTCGCTCGGCCCGCGTATCAATGCCGGTGGCTATCTCGAATACCAGGCCACCGCGCAGCTCAGCTTCGGCACAACGTTGAGTCACGACACGCAGGGCGAAGGCGCCTATCTCGACGTGTATGCCGACTACGATCTACCAGTCATCGGCTACCTCAACCACAGTTTGCAGGTGCAGTGGCAGGCGATGAACGGCCCCGCCATGCGGCGTTTCTTTGGTGTCACGCCCGAACAGGCTGCGAAACTGGACATCACCGCGTGGTCCCCTGGCGCCGGCAGCCAGCAGATGGCCTTCGAATACGACGCCTACATGCCCACCAGCCTGCACACCGGTTTCGCCATCGCCATCAACTACACGCGCCTGCTGGGTCAGGCCGCGGAGAGCCCGCTGGTTCGTGTGTACGGTTCGCGCAACCAGCTGACGACGACCCTGGCGTTCGTCTACAGGTTGTAGAGAAGAAGTAAGTGAAGAGGAGTGAGAAACGAGAGAAGGCGCTCTTCACTCACTCATCGCCTCACCGGTCGTCACGCGTCCAGATCTGGCCGTCCACTTCGTGCACCGGGAAACTGGCGATCGGCTCGTAGGCCGGCGGACAGGTGACCGCACCGCTGCGCACATCGAAACGCGCGCCGTGCCTCGGACACTCCACTTCGAAACCATGCAGATCGCCGCCGGCCAGTTCGCCGCCATCGTGGCTGCACACGTCTTCGATGGCGTAGAGATCGCCGTCGATGTTGTACACGGCAATGGCGGTGTCGCCGTCCCATACCACCTTGAACTCGCCAGGCAGCAGCTCGCTACGGGTGCCCACAAAAATCCAGTCGGCCAGATTCATGCCGCCACCTCGTGCAGCGGCTTGCTCATCCATACGAAACGCAGATCGTCGCGGCGCGGAACGCCAAAGCGTGGTTGCCCGTAAGGGAACGGGCGCGTCTCACCGGTAAGTTGGTAACCGCGGCGCTCGTACCAGGCAATCAATTCTTCGCGCTGCTCGATCACCGACATGCGCATCGACGTCGCCTGCCATTCCTTCTTCGCCACACGCTCGGCTTCCGCCAGCACCGCACGGCCGAGGCCTGCTCGCTGCAAGACAGGGTTCACCGCAAACATGCCGAAATAACCGGCGGCGTCTTGCCGTTCGACGTGGCAACAGGCCACCAGCTCGCCGTTCTGCTCAGCGAGAAGGATGATATTGCCATCGCGGCCGATCAGCCCCTCGACGCTTTCGGCATCGGTACGCTGACCGTCGAGCAGGTGAGTTTCAGTGGTCCAGCCACGCTGGCCGGATTCGCCGCGATACGCGGACTCGACGAGGGTGACGATGGCGGCAACGTCGTGGACAGTCGCGGCGCGGAACGTGAGATGGGTAAGACTTGGCATCGCATGATGATAGCGGGTGCCTTTGCTCCGGGCATCACCATAAGGGTGCCCTGGCTCCACGCTCCACCTTCGTCATTCCGGCGCAGGCCGGAACCCAGTGGCGTCACGGTTCGCTTGTCGCGCAATCCATCGTCGCCCTACATGCGGTCGCGACAACCCAACCTGGCCGTCACTGGGTTCCGGCCTGCGCCGGAACGACGAGCAAAAGCACAAGCCTTGCCATGCTCTGACAGTTTCGGCGGCAGGCCTCGCACCTGCCGCCGAAAGACCCACTCAGCGCGGGCTCACCACCAGCACGCCAAAGCCTTCCACCGGTTTGCCCTTGGCGGACGCCGTCGCAGCGGCGAGGTAGGCGGTGTGCGTCTGCGGATCGAGCGCAAGCGTGCGTGCGCTCGGCTGCGTCGGCAAGTTGCCCACCAGGTGGTAGTGATCCGCATCGTCCTGCGCGACGACACTGAGCTTCCCTTCTGCCCCCGGGCTCAGCACCACCTTGCGCTGCGCGTCGTACACCACGGCGTCCGGATCCTTGCTGACCGCCACCTTGGCCACCTGGTGGCCGTCGTTGGCGTCCGTCACGATCATCCAGCCATTGGCGCACACGGAGAACAGGCGGTGATTGGCCTTGTCCATCGCCAGGCCGGTCGGGCCATCGCACGGCGCCAGTGACCACACGTTCAGCACTTTGTTCGCGGCAAGATCCACCCGCACCAACTGGTTCTTGTCCTCGAGGTTGAGGAACAGCTGACCAGCGCCGTCGGCAACGGCGAACTCCGGACGGCCCGGCACCGCGATGGTCGCCAACTCCTTGCCCGCCTGTGCATCGATCACGCTGATGTTGCTGCTATGGCCATTCATGGTCAGCAGGTGGCCAGAGGCATCGTCGATCACGATGGCGTCCGGATCCTTGCCGCTGATGGCGATATGGCCGGTGACCTTGAGCGCATCCGTATCCACCACCGTTACGTTGTCGCCGTGACCGTTGCTAACGAACGCCTGGTGCTTCGCCGGCAGCAACGCCACGCCATGCGCATGCTGCATGCCCGGCACTTCGCCCAGCAACTTGCCAGAGACGGTGTCAACCACCATCACGCGATCGTCGCGGGCAATGAACAGGCGGTGAGAGGCGGCATCAAGGCTCAGGTAGTCCCAGCCACCGGCGCCACCCAGCGCGTAGTGCTGGCTCACGGCGTAAGGCATGTCGGGGGCGGCGGCCATGGAAGGTGCGGACAGTGCAGCCGTCAGGCACAGCGCGTACGGCATCCAGCGAAGAGAAGTCTTCTTCATACAAAATTCCTGGGGATCAAAAGAGGTCAGAGCTTGAAGCGGACGCCAGCGATATAGGTCTGGCCGTAGAACTCGCGCTGGATCGGACGATCGGCGGCCGGGCCTTCGGTGAACTTCAGACGCGTATTGGTGAGGTTCTTGGCGTTGAAGAACACCGACCACTGGTCGTTAAACGTGTAAGTCGCACCAAGGTCCAGCGAGAAGCGCGGCTGCGACCACACGTCGGTGGCCGACGAACTGCCGACACCAAAGATGTCTTTGCTGACGTAGTACGCACCAAGGTTTGCGCTGAAGCCACCCAGGTCGTAGAACACCATGAAGTTGCCGGTGTTGCGCGAGGTCGACGGCAACTGCGAATGATCACCCGGGCGGATCTCACCGCTGGAATCGACGTAGGTGTAGTTGGCGCCCATGCCGAACCCGGCCAGCCAGCCCGGCAGCATGGTGAACTTCTGCTGGTAGTTCAGCTCGATGCCGCGTGCGTGCGCATCGTTGATGTTGGCAAAGGTGTAGACCTTGGCTGCCCCAGTGAAGCCAGCGAACAATCCGTTGTTGGGGAACGTTACGCCACTCTCCTCCTTGTTGATGATGTAGTTGCTCAACTCCTTGTCGAACATGCCCACCGATGCGATGCCGCCATTGTCGAGGTAGTACTCCAGCGACAGATCGAAGTTGTCGCTGGTCGTCGGCTTGAGGTTCGGGTTGCCCTGCGTGACGCTGTCTGACGACGGATCGATCAACGTCGAGGTGGTGACCTGGTTGAAGCCCGGACGAGCGATGGTCTTGGAGTAGACCGCACGGCCAATCAACGTCTCCGTGAACGCATAGCGAAGCTGCACGGTCGGGAAAAAGTTGTTGTAGTTGTGGCCCACCGAAATCGGCGTCGCACCCACAAACGTGCCCGTATTCGGATCAAGCAGCACCTGGTTGCCACCGTAGGTCGCCACCGTGCGTTCCCAGCGCACGCCAGCCAGAATGTCGAGCTTGTCGACTGGCTTGAACTGATACTGACCGTACACGGCGTAAACGCCTTCCTTGCCGTTGGACACACCCTGCGCCTCGGCCTGCTGATCGGCCAGCGGATCCGCCTCGGGGAACAAGCCCTGGTTGCCCACATAGAAGTCGCGCAAGCCCGGCGCATACAGGTTGGGGCCGTTCTGATAGTGCCCGTCGTAGAACGTCACCGGCTTGCCGGAGATGAACTGCGTCATCGGCAATGCCGGCGGCACGCCGTCAAAACGCGTGATCTCACTGTGGCGATCACGCTTGCGTGCGCTTACGCCGAACTTGACGTTCTCGTCACTGCCCTCGAACCAGCTGGTGGGAATGGTGACGTTGAACGCGCCGCTGTATTCCTGATTGTGATCGTGCTCCGTGCTGTTCTGGAAATCGGAGAACGTATAAGCCGACGGATCCAGCGGATTCCCGTTGAGCGCGTTGAAGCGCGGGTAGCGCGGATCGCTGATGTTGTCGTAAGCCACCGTGTAAGTGTTGGGGTTGGCAAACGTGCTGTTGTAGTCGTGCGGCTTATCGTATGTACCGTAGGTTGCGGCCAGCAGGTAATCGATCTTGAAGCTCTGGAAATGGTTTTCGCCGCCGATGGAGGCGACGCGTGTAGCAATGGTTTCCCGCTCGTCGCGCAGCGACTTGTCAAAGGTGACGTTGGGATCGATGAAACCCTTCGGATTGGACGGATCAACCGTCACCGAACCGGTACCGCCAGCGAACATGTTGTAGGTAACGCGCTGACGGTTCACCGACTCGGTATAGCCCGCCTTGAAGTAGCGTACGTACCAACGATTGTCATCGTCCGGCTGGTAGTTCAGCTCGCCGCCGTAACCGATGCGACGGCGGTGGTACTGGTAATAGCGCTGCTCGAAGTCGTTCATTACCTTGCCGGGCGTACCGTTGGCCTGGTCGTCCGCGTAAGAACCCTCGATATCGTCTACGCCACGCTTGTCTTCGTAGTAGGCCACGGTGCCGATAAAGCTGAAGGCATTGCCGGGCCCAAAGCGGCTGCCGCCGGTCACCTGGTAATCCTTGATCGGCGTATCGCGCAGGTTCTCAAAACCGGTACCCAGCTCCACCTCGAGGAAATGATCCTTGCCCGGCGGTACCTGCTTCGGCGTGATCTCGATCGCGCCGCCCAGCGCTTCCGCATCCTGATCCGGCGTATTGGTCTTGGTCACGGTGATGGCACCGATCAGACCCGTGGGGATCGAGTCGAAGGCCACCGCACGACCACCGCCCATGGGCGACGCAGGGTTGGTCGGCGGCAGACGTACGCCGTCAAACGTGGCGCCATTAAGGTCGGCGTCCAGGCCGCGGATATTGATGAAGCGACCCTCACCGGTGTCGCTTTCCAGCGAAATGCCCGGAACACGACGCACGGCTTCGGCGGCATTCACATCGGGTAGCTTGCGAATTTCGGTGGCGGGCTGCACGTTCACCAGGTTGGGAGCATCCTGCTGAATGCTGCGGGCCATCTCCAGCGGCGTGGTCTGCGCCGTCACCTTCAGCGCCTGCAGCGTCGTGGCCGCACCGCCAAACTCCACATCCTGTTCAATGGCCTGGTCACCACGCAGGGCGACCTGACGCTGCACCGGCGCCTGTCCATCGGCACTTACCACCAGGTTGTAGTTGCCGGGTTCAATACCGTCCAGTACGTATTCACCGTCCTTGCTGGTGACCACACTGCGGTTCAATTCGCTCAACGTCACCTGTGCGCCAGCCACCGGATGATGCTCGCTTTCGACCACGCCCTTGAGAGAAGCGGAGCCGGCTGCGTGTGCCAGGCTTGCACCTGTCAACGCGGCAACGCCCACGAGAATGCTGCCTGCACGATTTGCTGCCATGGGAAAACCCTTAGGTAAATGAACGCGGATACGGTCTTGCGTCATGCCGCCGGGCGACGGGCATGCGCTGTCATTCCACGTACCTTAGGGAGCGGCTATGACCATCTGGATGCAGGTGCCTTACCTATCGGTAAGGAAGTGGGTGCCCCGCGCACCATTCGTCACCGTATTCAGCGGCAAGCCAGCGAATGATCGCTCTTGAGCATTCCCATCGCGGAGGATGATCGCGATACCGCCGCCCACATGGCGGCTGGCCTCCATACGAACGCCACGCATACCGGCAGTAGCATGCTGCTTGAGCACGCGTGTGCGTTTCACTTCGATCTGCAGACCGGAGTGGTCGAGACGCACATCGGCCGGCTGTGCAACAAGACCGATCGCTGACCTGTCCCGCGGTGCCGAAGCGACCCACAGGCACGGCGCGAAGCTTACGCCAACATGACCTTCGACACTGTGCCGCATTCTCCTGCGATCACTAGCCTCAGTGATCAACGCAAAAGGCCTGCCGGCCGGATAGCCTGGTCGCAGCGCCAATGACATCGGGAGAGTAGATCCACATGAAGTACCGCATGATGAAACCGCTCGCGCTGGCGGTCGGCATGGCAGTGTGCATGGCTGCGCAGGCCGCCCCCAATGGCTCGTTCGACGTGAAGGAGCTGGATGCCGCCAAGAATGTCTGCAATGACTTCAACGGATTCGTCAATGCGAAATGGCTTGCGGCCAACCCGATTCCCGCCGACCGCACGCGTTGGGGTTCGTTCGATGCGCTGCGCGAGGACAGCCTCAACGTGCAGCACGGCATCGTTGAAAAGGTCGCTAACGATGCTGCCAGCGCCAAGCCTGGCTCCATCGAACAGAAGATCGGCAACTTCTACGCCTCGGGCATGAACGAAGCCGCCATCGAAAAGGCTGGCTACGATCCGATCAAGCCGGAACTGACGCGCATCGATGCGCTGAAGAACACCGGCGACATCGTCGCCTACATCACCCAGAGCTACGCCCAGGGCAACCCCACCGCGTTCCGCTTCTACGGTAGCCCTGATTTCAAGGATTCCAGCCGCCAGATTGCCTACGCGGGCCAGGGTGGTCTGGGCCTGCCCACGGCGGACTACTACAGCAAGCCGGATTTCGAAAAGATCCGCACCGCCTATGTCGCGCACATCGCGCGCACGCTGCAGCTGGTGGGCGTCAGCGAGGCTGACGCACAGGCGCAGGCCAAGGCCGTAATGGCGCTGGAAACGCGCCTGGCTGCCGCCTCGCTGGTGCCGACCGAGCTGCGCCAGCCGGAGAATCGCTATCACTATGTCAGCATGGCCGATGCCGACAAGGTAACGCCGCACTTCGAGTGGGCTGCATTCTTCAAGGCGCAAGGTGCCAATGTGAAGGACGGCTTCTCGCTGTCTCAGCCGAAGTTCTTCGCCGAGTTCGACAAGATGCTGGCCGAGCTGCCGGTGAGTGACTGGCAAGCGTATCTGCGCTTCCACGCCATCGACGAGGCGGCCCCGTACCTGTCCACGCCGTTCCAGCAGGAAGACTTTGCGTTCAACGCGCAGACGCTCAACGGCCAGAAGGAGATGAAGTCGCGTTGGAAGCGCACGCTCGATGCGGTGGAAGGCGGCATGGGCATGGCACTTGGCCAGCTGTACGTGGCGCAGACCTTCTCGCCGGAATCCAAGGCACGCGCGCAGCAGCTGGTGGCGGACCTTCGCGCTGCCTACAAGACACGCATTGAGAATCTGCCGTGGATGAGTGACGCCACCAAGCAGAAGGCACTGGAGAAGTGGGCCAGCTTCACGCCGAAGATCGGTTACCCCGACAAGTGGCGCGACTGGACGGGCCTCACCATCAAGCCGTCCAACACCTATTTCGAAAACGTCCAGGCGGCCGACAAATTCAACTACGCCTATATGGTGGACAAGATCGGCAAGCCGGTGGACCGCACCGAATGGGGCATGACGCCGCAAACGGTGAATGCCTACTACAGCCCGCAGAAGAACGAGATCGTGTTCCCCGCCGCCATCCTGCAGCCGCCGTTCTTCTCGGCCAAGGTCGATGATGCACTCAACTATGGCGGCATTGGCGCGGTGATCGGCCATGAAATGGGCCACGGTTACGACGACCAGGGCAGCAAGTTCGACGCGCAGGGCAACAATAGCAACTGGTGGACGGACGACGACCGCAAGGCCTTCGACGCGCGCACTGACAAGCTGGCGGAGCAGTTCAACGGCTACGAGGCGCTGCCGGGCAAGTTCGTCAATGGCAAGCTGACCATGGGCGAGAACATCGGCGACCTCGGCGGCCTCAATGCCGCCTACGACGCGCTGCAAATGGCGCTGGCCCGTAACCCGGCCGAAGCCAAGACCAAAATCGACGGCTACACGCAGGACCAGCGCTTCTTCCTCAATTGGGCGCGCGTGTGGCGCGGCAGTATTCGTCCGGAAGCGCAGCTCACCCTGCTCAACACCGATCCGCACGCACCGGCGCAGTTCCGCGCTATCGGTGCTCCGTCGAACATGCCCGCGTTCGCCCAGGCGTTCCAGTGCAAGGCCGGCGACAAGATGGTGCGCGACGGCGATAAGCAGGTGAAGATCTGGTAAAACCCCGTGCCGCTCCGGCGGCACCGTCATGCCGCAAAACGAAAAGGCCCGTGGGCAACCACGGGCCTTTTTCATGCGCCATCACCCACTGCCTGCTCGCAGTGGAAAACTCCGACATCCTCATGACGCCTGTCCGGTTATGGTGAAGCACTCAACTCAAGGATGGCTTATGAAAACCGCGCTGATCGCCCTGATGGTCGCCCTGCTCGCCGCGTGCAGCACGCAACAAACCGCCGCACCAACCGCCCCCGCCTTGGTGGGTTTGCCCAATCCCGCGTCGGTCAACTGTGAAAAGCTGGGCGGCAATCTCGACATGCGCAAGGATGCCGCCGGCAATGAAGGCGGCATCTGCATCTTCCCTGATGGTCGCGAATGCGAGGAGTGGGCACTGTTCCGCGACCACACGTGCGTACCGATGCCCGCGTCCACCACGAAAGACAGCAAGTCGTGATGGCATCGCCGCCCGAGGCGCGGCCTAGGTTTCGCTGACCAGACGCGGCTCGCCGGTGACCGCCTGCGTGTCACCCGGCGGCGCAAATCGCTGCTTGAAGGTAAAGGCCAGAGGCGTCGGCCCAAAGCGATCGAGATGCCATAACTTGGCAAGGCCATCGGCAACGGTGGGTTCCGCGCCAGCCGGCACCCACCACAGCACCTGATAGGCGCGCCCTTCTGGCGGCTTCGTAAAGAACTCACGCCGGCGCGCCATGATCGAGGTATGCGCGCTGCGATAGACGAACTCGAACAGCGCTTCGGCGTTTTCCCAGACCGACATATTGACCAGCAACCGTGGGTCGGCAGCAACGGCAATGCTGGTGGCGCCACTCGAGCTGTCATCCTTCAGACGCCACACGAATCCGTGACTGGCTTCCGCCAGTGCATTGATCTCCGCCAACGCATGCATGAAGGGCTGCACCACCGGGTCGTCCGCATCCGCGACCAGGGTGCCAATGTTCATCTGAGCCAACTGCCAGGCACCTTCCATAGCTGACCTCCCAGGGACATGAGCTTGTCGTTGGGGGCAGCCATGGACGTTCTCAACGGGCCGATGTGCTATCGGCCCAGGCCGGTCATTACATCAACAGCTTGCGCACCTTGAGCAGCGCGGTGATGAAGGCGTCAATCTCTTCGCGGGTGTTGTAGAACGCCAGCGAGGCACGCAACGTGGCGGGCACACCATAGAACTGCATCAGCGGATGGGCGCAATGGTGGCCGGAGCGCACGGCCACGCCCTGCAGGTCCAGCAAGGTAGCCAGGTCGGTCGCCTGTGCGCCTTCGATCAGGAACGAGATCACCGGCTCCTTCTCCTTGGCCTCGCCGAAGATGCGCAGGCCCGGGATTTCACGCAGACGCTCCGTGGCGTAGGTCAGCAACTGCTGCTCCCAGGCATGAATGGCCTCGAAGCCAACCGATGCGTAGTAGTCAATGGCCGCGCTGACACCGGCGAATCCGGCGATATTCGGCGTGCCTGCCTCGAACTTGTGCGGCGGCTCGGCAAAGGTGGTGCCGTCGAAACGCACTTCGCGGATCATCTCGCCGCCGCCAAAGAATGGCGGCATCGCCTCCAGATGCTCCTTGCGTGCCCACAGAGCACCGGTGCCCGTGGGTGCGAGCATCTTGTGGCCGGTGATCGCATAGAAATCGCAACCCAGCGACTGCACGTCGACCGGGCGATGCGGCACCGCCTGCGAACCATCCACCAGCAAGGGAATGCCGCGCTTGCGGCATTCCTTCGCGATCTCGCGCACGGGGTTCACGGTACCGAGCACATTGGATACATGAGTGACGCACGCCAGCTTCACGTCCGGCGTAAGCATCTCGATGTACTTCTCGAGAATTAGCTCGCCCTGCTCATCGATCGGCGCCGGCTTCACCGTAGCGCCCGCACGTGCGGCCACCAGCTGCCACGGCACGATGTTGGCGTGGTGCTCCATCTGCGTGGTGAGGATGGTGTCGCCCGCCTTCAGTCGCGGCAACGCGAAGCTGTAGGCGACCAGATTGATCGACTGCGTGGTGCCGGAGGTCAGTACCAGCTCGTTGCGCGAGGTAGCGTTGATGAAGCGCGCCAGCTTGTCGCGTGCACCTTCATACGCCGCGGTGGCCTCTTCGCCGATCTGGTGCACCGAGCGCGATACGTTGGCGTTGTGCAGGCGGTAGTGCTCATCCACCGCCTCGATCACGCTCAGCGGCTTCTGGCTGGTATTGGCGTTGTCGAAATAGATCAGCGGCTTGTCGTGCACGGTGCGCGACAACAAGGGAAAATCGGCGCGAATGCTCTGCACGTCGAAAACGGTGGGGCTCGGTTTGGTCTGTGCGTTCATCGGTTTCGTTTCGCCTTATTGCCGGCTGCCCTGCCTTACGCAGAAGGCAGGTGAGCCATCAGCTGGTGATTGAGGTGCTCGCGCAGGCGCTCGTCCGGCAGCGACTCGAACACCGCACGGCAGAAGGCTGCGGTGAGCATCGCCCGCGCCTCGGTCAACGGAATGCCGCGCGAACGCAGGTAGAACAGCGAGCGCTCGTCGAGCTGACCCACCGTGGCGCCATGCGCCGCCTTCACTTCGTCCGCGTAGATTTCCAGCTCGGGCTTGGTGTCGATTTCGGCCTGGCCGGACAGCAAAAGGTTCTTGCTGCTCAGACTGGCATCGCTGCCATCGGCGCCCTGCGCCACCACAATGGCGCCGCGGAACACGCCGCGCGAACGCTGGTCGGCCACGCCGCGCCAGACCGAATGGGAAGCGGTGTTGAGGCCCTGATGGCGAATGGCCATCTGGGTGTCCACATGCTGGCGGCCGTTGAGAACGAATACGCCGTGCGTATCCAGCCGCGACTCGTCGCCGACCAGGGTTGCATGAAGATCGTGGCGAACCAGCGCACCGCCCAGCTCGAGCACATAAAGCGAAGCCTGTGCCCGGGCATCCAACTGAAGCTGGTTGTGACGCACCAGCGTGCTGCTCGCGGCGATGTCCTGCAGTGTGACGTGACGCAGTTTGGCGCCTTCGCGCAGCACGACGTCGGCCACCTGCGTGCCGAGATGCTGCTGGTCACCGCCGGAGGCATGATGCTCGATCAGCGAAAGCTCGGCGCCCTCGCCAAGTTCGATCACATGGCGCACATGCCACGCCAGAGCGTCCTCGGCCGGAGCGCCAATCATTAGCAGGTGCACGGGTTCGGCGATCTTGGCGCCAGCGGCCACGCGCAGCACGACACCGTCGCCGGCCAGGGCCGCATTGAGACGGGCGAACACGTCGCCGCCTTCGCGGTAATGACGCGACAGCGCAAAACGCAGCGGTTCCGCGTCGCCCTGCAATGCCTGCGACAGCGGCAGCAGGCTCAGGCCCGCAGGCAGTGCTTCGGTGCGCGACAGGTCGGCACGGAACACGCCATTGACGAATACCAGCGCCGGACCGTCGATGCCTGGCAAGGCGAAGGCCGATGCATCGACGTCACGCATGGCTGCCTGCGCGTCGCCCGGTGCAAACCGGCGCTGCCCCAGCGCGCGCAGCGCGGTGTACTTCCACGCCTCCATGCGCGTATCCGGCAAGCCCGCGGCGGCAAAGGCCTCAAGGTTCTCGCGGCGTGCCGCGTCAAGCCAGCCGATGGTGCTGCCGGGCAAGCTCGTCTGCGCTGCCGCTTCCAGCAGCGAATCGACGAATGGCGTGCGCTGCGGCTCGCTCATGCCGAGGCTCCGGTCAGTACGGGATCCTTATCCGCGACCCAGGCGTAACCGTGTTCTTCCAGCTTCAGCGCCAGCGTCTTGTCGCCGCTTTCCACGATGCGGCCGTCGGCCAGCACGTGCACAAAGTCTGGTTCGATGTAGTCGAGCAAGCGCTGGTAGTGGGTGATCACCAGGAACCCGCGCTCGGCCGAGCGCAGCGCGTTCACGCCCTGCGCCACTTGCTTGAGTGCGTCGATGTCGAGACCCGAGTCGGTCTCGTCAAGGATGGCCAGCTTCGGCTCCAGCACGGCCATCTGGAAGATTTCGTTGCGCTTCTTTTCGCCGCCCGAGAAGCCCTCGTTCACGGCGCGATGCAGCAGCTCGTCGGAGATCTGCATGATCTTCAGCTTCTCGCGCACGAGCTTGAGGAACTGCATGGAATCCAGTTCCTTCTCACCGCGCTGCTTGCGCTGCGCGTTGAGCGCTGCGCGCAGGAAGTAGGTGTTGTTCACGCCGGGGATTTCCACCGGGTACTGAAACGCCAGGAACATACCGGCCGCGGCGCGCTCTTCCGGCTCCAGCGCCAGCAGATCGACCCCGTTGAAGGTCACGGTGCCCTCGGTCACTTCGTAGCCGTCGCGGCCGGACAGCACATTGCCCAGCGTGGATTTGCCGGCGCCGTTCGGCCCCATGATCGCGTGCACCTCGCCCGGGTTCACGGTGAGCGTGAGGCCCTTGAGGATGTCCTTGCCCTCGACGCGGGCGTGCAGGTTCTCGATCTTCAGCATGTCAGATACTCAGGTGATGTCAGACGCCGGTGCCGTCGTTGCAACGCTGCAACACGACATAGGTGAACGCTTGTTCGTTGCCGGACGGCGTGTGGTGCACGTCGCGGCTGTGGGTAATCAGGGTGAAGGCCGGCTCAAACAAGGCGGCCAGCGATGCGGCGTCGTAGCGTGCGACGGGAAGTCCGCTGCAACGCTCCGGGCCATCCGCCGCGAACGTGCCGATGACGGCATAGCCGCCTGGCCTCATGGCGCGCGTGATCGACGCGACATAGCGCGACTGCTCGCCCGCATCGGTCAGGAAATGGAATACGGCGCGATCGTGCCACAGCGCATAGTGGCTCGCCGGAAACTCGTGATGCGTCACGTCGCCGACAATCCAGCGCACCGGATGCGCCAGTGCACCGAGGCGTTGCTGCGCTTCCGCCATCGCGACGGCGGAGAGATCGAGCACGCTGACGTCGGCAAAGTCGCGCGCCAGCAGATCGTCCACCAGCGTCGCCCGGCCACCGCCGACGTCGATCGCGGGCAGATCACGCGGTACGTCCAGCGCGTCGATAAGGCGCAGCGATTCGTCCAGGCGCGGGCGGAACCAGCTGGTCTGCCCTGCGTGCTTCTCGGCGTACACCGTGTCCCAGTGTGTTTGCCTGGTCGAACTCATCCCACCGCACCTTCCAGCGACACTTCCAGCAGCTTCTTGGCTTCCACGGCGAACTCCATCGGCAGCTCGCGAAACACCTGCTTGCAAAAGCCGTCGACGATCATCGACACGGCGTCTTCCTCGCCGATGCCGCGGCTACGGCAATAGAACAGCTGATCGTCGGAAATCTTGGAGGTGGTCGCCTCGTGCTCGACGATGGCGGTGGGGTTCTTCACTTCCATATACGGGAAGGTGTGCGCGCCGCACTTCTTGCCGATCAGCAACGAATCGCACTGCGTGTAGTTGCGCGCGCCCTCGGCGCCCTTCTCTACCTTCACCAGACCGCGATAGCTGTTGTTGCTGCGGCCAGCGCTGATGCCCTTGGACACGATCTTTGACTTGGTGCCCTTGCCGATATGGATCATCTTGGTGCCGGTGTCGGCCTGCTGACGATGGTGAGTGAGCGCCACCGAGTAGAACTCGCCCACCGAACGGTCGCCGCGCAGCACGCAGCTGGGATACTTCCAGGTGATGGCCGAACCGGTTTCCACCTGCGTCCACGAAATTTTGGAATCGTCGCCACGGCAATCGCCGCGCTTGGTCACGAAGTTGTAGATTCCACCGACGCCGTTCTCGTCGCCCGGATACCAGTTCTGCACCGTCGAGTACTTGATCTGCGCCTTTTCCAGCGCAACCAGTTCCACCACGGCGGCGTGCAGCTGGTTCTCGTCGCGCATCGGCGCGGTGCAGCCTTCGAGGTAGGACACATAGGCGCCCTCTTCCGCGACGATCAGGGTGCGCTCGAACTGCCCGGTATTGATCGCATTGATGCGGAAGTAGGTACTCAGTTCCATCGGGCAACGCACGCCCTTCGGGATGAATACGAACGAGCCGTCGGAGAACACGGCCGAGTTCAAGGCAGCGAAATAGTTGTCGCCGGTCGGCACCACGCTGCCCAGATACTGCTTCACCAGCTCGCCGTGCTCGCGGATCGCTTCGCTCATCGAGCAGAAGATCACGCCGGCTTCGGCCAGCTCTTTGCGGAAGGTGGTGCCCACGGACACCGAATCGAACACCGCATCCACGGCGACGCCGGCCAGCTTGGCGCGCTCGTGCAGCGGCACGCCGAGCTTCTCGTAGGTTTCCAGCAGCTTCGGATCGACTTCGTCCAGCGACTTCGGGCCCTGCTTGGGCGCGGCGTAGTAGCTGATCGCCTGATAGTCGATCGGACTCAGGCTGAGCTTGGCCCAATCCGGCGTCGGCATGGTGAGCCAGTGGCGATAGGCTTGCAGGCGCCATTCCGTCATCCACTCCGGCTCCTGTTTGAGCGCGGAGAGCTGGCGAATGATGTCTTCGGACAGGCCAGGCGGCAGGCTGTCGGTTTCGATGTCGGTGACGAAACCGGCTTCGTAGCGGCGGCCCAGCGCGGCGGCGACTTCGGCGTTGTCGCGAAGCGTGGCGGAGGTGTCGCTGCGGTCGGTGGTTTCGGTAGTCATGATGGTCTTCGTGTCGTCGAAAGCGGTCGCGGGATGAGATCGGGTCATCCGATCAGGTGGGCGTCGATGCGACGACTAGGGGGTTTGAGCATGTCGGAGAGGCTTACCGCGCGCAGCGCGTTGTCCACGACGTGGTTGACGTGTTGCCAGTTGGATCGCACGCCGCATTGCGACTCGCGGTCGCACTGGCCGACGGCGACGCTGCATTCGGTCATGCCGATGGGGCCTTCCAGCGCTTCGACGATCTGCGCCAGGGTGATCTCGCCAGCAGGGCGTGACAGCCGGTAGCCGCCGTTGACGCCACGGAACGACTCCACCAGCCCGGCGTGGCCCAGGGACTTGAGCAGCTTGCTCACGGTGGGGAGTTCCAGACGCGTCTCGTCGGCGATCTCCGCCGTGCTGAGCACGTCGTCAGGGTGGGCGGCAATGCAGGTCATCACCACCGTGGCGTAGTCGGTGAGGCGGCTGACACGAAGCATGGGGAGCGGCCAGGGGACTGCGTGAATCGGGACTAAAATGGTACTGATTTAAGCCTCGCCGGTCAAACCGCGGCGGTGCACCAAACGGGGGCGATGGCCTGAGTACACGCCCCGCTTTTGGGCAACCGGCGTGCCCGTCCTCCGGTACACACCTTCCCTCACCGTCATCCCGGCGAAGGCCGGGATCCAGTGCCTTTCCGCAACCCATTGAAGGCACTGGATTCCTGCTTTCGCAGGAATGACGGCGAGAGCGCCGGGCACCGTTCCGTCATTCCATGGCACGCATCCTGCTGCACCGCGACATAGACATCGCACGGGGAGCGTTGGGGATGAAGTGGATCACGGCCATCATCAAACCGTTCACATTGGACGACGTGCGCCAGGCGCTGACCGAGGCGGGGGTGACGGGTATGACCGTCACGGAGGTGAAAGGGTTTGGTCGCCAGCACGGGCACACCGAGCTGTATCGCGGCGCTGAGTACGTGGTCGATTTCCTGCCCAAGCTGAAGCTGGAAGTCGCAGTGGCCGACGAACAACTGGAACACGCTGTCGAGGCCATCATCGGCGCAGCGCGCACCGGCAAGATCGGTGACGGCAAGATTTTCGTCAGCGAACTGGAGCACGCCATCCGCATCCGCACGCAGGAGGTCGATGCCGATGCGCTTTGACGGAAAGTCGGCCAAATCGATGCTGGCTCTAGGCGCCCTGCTCGCCACGTCGCCTGCCTGGGCACAGGCGGCAACGCCCGCTCACATCGACAGTGGCGATACGGCGTGGATGCTTACCGCCACAGCGCTCGTGCTGATGATGACCATTCCCGGCCTGGCACTGTTCTACGGCGGCATGGTACGCGCGAAAAACCTGCTTTCGATCCTGATGCAGTGCTTCGCCATCACTGCGCTGGTCACGGTGCTGTGGATGCTCTACGGCTATTCGCTCGCCTTCAGCACCGAAGGCATGCATGCGGGCGTCACCAACCTGCACTCGTTCATCGGTGGACTGGATCGCGTGCTGCTGTGCGGACTCAAGCCGGACTCGCGCTACCAGACGGTGCCGGAGAGCGTGTACGTAATGTTCCAGCTCACCTTCGCCATCATCACGCCCGCGCTCATCATCGGCGCGTTCGCCGAACGCATGAAGTTCAGCGCATTGCTTTGGTTCAGCGGTCTATGGCTGACCATCGTTTACCTGCCAGTGGCGCACATGGTGTGGAGCGGCCCGGGTTCATTGCTGGGCGACCTGGGCGTGCTGGATTTCGCCGGTGGCACCGTGGTGCACATCAACGCGGGTATCGCCGGCCTCATCGCGTGTCTGGTGATCGGCAAGCGCCGCGGTTACCCCAACGTGCCGATGCCGCCACACAACCTCGGCTACACCGTGATGGGTGCCAGCCTGTTGTGGCTGGGCTGGTTTGGCTTTAACGCCGGTTCCGCAGTCGCCGCCAACGGCAGCGCAGGCATGGCCATGCTGGCTACCCAAGTCGCCACCGCCGCCGCCGCGCTGGGCTGGCTCGCCGCAGAATGGATCACGCACAAACGGGCCAGCGTGTTGGGCATCGTCTCGGGTGCAGTAGCGGGACTGGTCGCCGTAACCCCTGCCGCAGGCACTGCTGGCCCCGGTGGTGCATTAGTGCTTGGCCTGATAGCTGGTGTCATTTGCTTCTTCAGCGCCACGCGCCTCAAGCACAAGCTCGGCTACGACGACTCACTGGATGTTTTCGGCGTGCATGCTGTCGCCGGCATTGTGGGTGCTCTGCTCACCGGCCCACTCGCCTCGCCCAAGCTGGGTGGTTTTGGCACCGTCGAATCACTGTGGGGACAGTTGTGGATTCAGGCAAAGGGTGTGGGATTCACCGTGGCGTGGAGTGCAGTGCTCAGCCTGGTGATTCTCAAGCTGATCGATTGGACGCTGGGGCTGCGTGTGGATGACGAGCAGGAATTGATTGGCCTTGATCTCGCGTTGCATGAAGAGAAGGCATACAACCTTTCGTGACGCTTCGCTTCACCTTCTCCCCTTTGGGAAGAGAGTACTCGCGGGAAGGATTCAAACGAGCGTCACTCAGATTTGAAACCGGGGCGAGATTGACCCCTCACCCCAGCCCTCTCCCCAAAGGGGAGAGGGAGAAGTGTGGTACCTCGCGAAGTTCACAGTGCATGCCGAGAGGAAGCGAAGCGACGTTCCGCTTTAAGTCCTCTCCGCCATGGCGCGTTGCGAAGCGCTTGGAAGTACCCGCTGTGTAGCGGCGGAGGTTGCCAAGTAACAACGATCCTCAACCGTTCGGGCTTATCCCAGCGCAATGCTGCCAGCTCTTGAGGCCATTTTCTTTGGGTTACTTTTCTTTTGGGCCAGCAAAAGAAAAGTGACTCGGCCTCCGGCAGGAGGTCGAAACGCCCGCTGCGTAGGCGGCACGCTGGCGGGAACGCCATGTTCAGAGCCAAGAACAAAGTCACTGGATCCCTGCCTTCGCAGGGATGACGGTGAGGGGATTGAGCGCTACTGCGAGCACCCGACCTTTACCACCGTTAGGTGGCTCACCCCAACCCCCACTCCTGAGAGGCGAAAAACCCAAAAACCGCTAAGCTGCACGGCATCGCCACATTCAGCACGCCATGACCACCCTCCCCGACCGCGCCGCCACCCGCCTGGCCTGGACCCGCTCCGCTCTCGGTGACGCCACGCTCAACCTCGAGCCCGCCTCCTCTGATGCCAGCTTCCGCAGCTATTGGCGCACGCATCACGCCGGAAAAAGCTGGATCGTGATGGACTCGCCGCCCTCGAAGGAGGATCCGCGCCCCTGGCTGGCCATGGGTGAGCGTCTCGCTGCCGCGGGCCTGCACGTGCCTGCGGTGCACGCCAAGGACCTGGAACAAGGCTTTCTGCTGATCGAAGACCTTGGTAATCGTCTCTATCTTCCAGCGCTGAACGACGACACTGCCGACCAGCTCTACAGCGATGCCATGGATGCGCTGCTGCGCATGCAGACACGCATGGACTACGCCGACCTACCGCCGTTCGATCACGCGCTGTTGGTGAGCGGACTGGAAGTGATGCCGGAATGGTTTCTGCAACGGCACTTGGGTCACACACCCAGCTGCGGCGAATGGGATGTGCTCGAAGCCGCGTTCGGCGCAATCATCCGAAACGCGCTCGAGCAACCGCGCTGCTTCGTGCATCGCGACTATCACAGCCGCAACCTGCTAGTGGTTGACGACAACAACCCGGGCATCATCGATTTCCAGGGCGCCCTCGCCGGCCCCATCACCTATGACCTCGCCTCACTGCTGCGCGATGCCTACATCGTGTGGCCGCGCGAGCGCGTCGAAGGTTGGGTGGAGTCGTATCGGCAGCGATTACTCCAAGCCGGTGTGATCGACGAGAAAATCAGCCGCGAGCGCTTCCTGCGCTGGTTCGACTTCACCGGACTGCATCGCCATATCCGCGTGCTCGGGCAGTTCTATCGGTTGTGGTATCGCGACGGCAAGCCGGGTTATCTCGCCGATGTGCCGCGCGTGTATCACTACGTGGTGTCCGTGGCAGAGCGTTATCCGGAACTCGCAGACTTTGTCGCACTGCTGGAGCATCACGCCAATGGGCGGGATCTGACGCAAGTGGCAGCCGCATGAGCACCCGCAAACCTCAGTCTCCAACGACCGTCATCCCAGCGAAAGCTGGGATCCAGTGCCTTTTCCTCTTGCGTGGTGTAAGTCGCTGGATCCCAGCTTTCGCTGGGATGACGAGCAAAACATGGAAGCGCCAGGAAATGTCATGCGCCACGCCCTGATCTTCGCCGCCGGTCTCGGCGAGCGCATGCGCCCGCTCACCAATCACACGCCGAAACCGCTGCTGAGCGTCGGTGGCAAGCTGCTCATCGAGTGGCACCTCGAAAAGCTTGCTGCCATGGACGTGCATTACGTGGTGATCAACACCTCGCATCTCGCCGACCAGTTTCCCGACACGCTAGGCGACGGTTCGCGCTGGGGGTTGCGCATCCGCTACGCGTACGAAGGCCCGACGCCGCTGGAGACAGGTGGCGGCATGCTCAATGCGCTCCCTCTGCTCGGGCCGGAACCATTTCTGGTGATCAGCGGTGATGTCTGGACCGATGCGGATTTCGCCGCATTACCCACCGAACCACGCGGACTCGCTCACTTGCTGATGGTGGACAACCCGCCCCATCACCCGAAGGGCGACTTCCGACTCGATGAGCACGGCGTGCTGCATGACGACAAGGCATCGAGCGGCCTGACCTACAGCGGCATCGGCGTGTTTCGCCACGAACTGCTCACCGGCTGGCGTGACGTGATCCACGACGAGGGCGCACAGCAGCAACCGCCACGCTTCAAACTGAGGCGCCTGCTGGAACGGGCCATGACGCAAGGGCAGCTCCACGGCAGTCATTTCCATGGCGCCTGGACCGACGTGGGTACGCCGCAGCGCCTGCAAGAGCTCAACGAACGCCTGCTAGATGGGTGAAAGGTAGCTGTGCGCAAAATTTTGCCGGGTGGATGCCACGGGGCACCGGCGGTATCCTAAACCGCCCGGTTCTGTAGAACGCACCGCGTCGAGACTCTCACCTACAGGGCCGTATTGTTCTCCTGCAAGGTGTTGGCGATGTCTGAATTGTGGTCCCATCTGGTCAGCTGGTTTGCCAGCCACGGCGTGCTTCCGGTGCTGCAATATCTGCACCTCGAAGGGTTGGCCGGCGACCCCAACGACATCTCCGCCTCGCTGCTGATCGCCGCGCTCCAGCTGTGCATCATCGGCCTTATTTTCCGTCCGCTGGAAAGCGTCATGCCGGCGGAAAAATGGGCGGACCGCAAGCTGACCGCGGTCGACTTTCAATACACCGTACTGATGCTGGTGGGCATCTTCCCCATCTTCAGCTATCTGATACTCACGCCGATTGCCACCTACTTCGGTGGCCCGGATACCGGCCCCAGCGATGCCAGCGTCTCACCGCTCGCCCTCACCCACTGGGTGCCCTGGCTGAAGCAGCACCCGTGGCTGCTGTTCGGTTGTTACTACCTCGTCTACGACCTGGTGTACTACTGGATGCACCGCCTGCAGCACGCGCTGCCGTGGTGGTGGGCGCTGCACAGCATGCACCACAGCACCCGTCAGATGAGCTGCTGGACCAATGACCGCGGCAGCCTGATCGATGGCTTCCTGCAGTCGATGATCCTCGCCAGCGTCGGTATCGTGATGGGCGTGGAACCGGAACAGTTCGCGTGGCTGGTGCTATTGGGCGAGCTGGTGCAGAACTTCTCGCATGCCAACGTGCGCATCGATTTTGGCCCGGTGTTTGGCCGTCTGTTTGTGGCGCCGAAGTTCCACCGTCTGCACCACATGCTCGTCGATCCCACCCGCCCGAAGCTGCACAACTGCAACTTTGGCCAGGTGCTGTCCATCTGGGACGTGATCTTCGGTACGGCGCTTTATAACGAGCCGCTACGCCCGACCGGCGTGGGTGACCCGATGGTGGACGACGACAACAACCACAACCTGATCGGCCTGCACTGGAATGCGTTCAAGCGCTTCTGGGGCGCGGTGCGCCGCCCTGCCGGCTGGAAGTTCGGTGAAGTGGCGTTCGGGCCCAACTACGAACCGATCCCGGTCGACCAGCTCGACCTGCATGCGCTGGGGCATCACGTCTTTCAACAGGCACATGGCCCGCACGAAACATCGGGGGACGCCACCGAAGCACGCGAAGCCACCGAAACGGCCTGAGCTGCGGCACCTTCGCCACCCGCCTGCGGCAGGTATCACCGCAGGGCAACGTGGCAACTCGCTGTGCCTGGCGGCAGATGGCAACCCCATCAGGCAAACAAAAAGGCCCGGGATTCCCGGGCCTTTTCTTTTCCTGTCACCCCGTTGGCGCTTACGGACGGCGCGCCAGCTCCGGGTTTTCCTTGGTCTTGGGCATCAGATCCTGCTTGGACACACCCAGCCACAGCAGGATGGGGCTGGCCACGAAGATCGAGGACAGCGTACCCACCAGGATGCCGATCAGCATGGTGATGGCAAAGCCATGCACCGCCGGACCACCATAGAAGTACAGCGCGGCCATGGTGATGGCGGTGAACAGCGCGGTGATGATGGTTCGCGACAGCGTGTTGTTGATCGAGCGGTTGAGAATCTCTTCCGGCTCGGCCTTGCGGGCCAGACGGAACAGTTCTCGCACGCGGTCGAACACCACCACTTTGTCGTTGATGGAGTAACCGATCACCGCCAGTACCGATGCGAGCACGGTGAGGTCGAACTCACGCTGCACCAGCGCGAAGATACCCACAGTCACCAGGGCGTCGTGGAACTCGGTAACGATGGCAGCCACGGCAAAGCGCCACTCGAAGCGGATGCCGAGGTACAGGCCGATGCCGAGCACCACCACGACGGCGGCGACGATACCGTCGCTACGCAGCTCTTCACCGACGGCGGAACCCACGTAGTCGCGGCTCTTGAGCTTGGCGTCTGGGCGTACGGCCTGCAACGTCTTGGTGACGTCGTCGGCGATCTTGCCCAGGTCGACCTTGCCGCCAGTGGCCACGCCCGAGTTCGGATCGTCCTTCGGCTGCAGGCGGATGGAGATTTCCTTGGTGCCGCCGAGGCTCTGCACGATGGCGTGTTCCATGCCGCCCTTCTCCAGGGCTTCACGCACTTCACCGACCTGGACCGGCTGATCGTACTCGGCCACCAGCGATACACCGCCGGTGAAATCGAGACCGTAGTTGAGGCCCTTCACGGCGATGAGCGCGATGGAGGCGATCATCAGCAGGATGGCGATGCCGACACTGAACTTCCTCATGCCGAGGAAGTTCACGTTTGCGTTGTGGTTGAAGATTTCCATGTGTGCCTGTTCCTCTTCAGACCGACAGCGTCTTGAGCTTGCGATGACCGTGAATCAGCGCGGTGATCGCGTGCGTGACGGTAACGGAGGTGAACATCGAGGTCAGAATACCGATCAGCAGCGTCACGCCGAAGCCCTTGATCGGGCCCGAGCCCATCGTGGTCAGCGCCAGCGCGGCGATCAGGTGGGTGACGTTGGCGTCGAGAATGGTGGCCCACGCCTTGTCGTAACCAGCGCGGATGGCAGCCAGCGGCGTGGAGCCGTTGCGCAATTCTTCGCGGATGCGTTCGCAGATGAGCACGTTCGCGTCGATGGCCATACCCAGCGTGAGCACGATACCGGCGATACCCGGCATGGTCAGCGTGACGCCGATGGCCGACATCACCGCAACCAGAATCACCAGGTTGAAGAACAGCGCCACGTCGGCCACCAGGCCGAAAAGCTTGTAGTAGATGGCAGCGGCCAGCAGCACCAGCGCGAGGCCGAGCATCACCGCACGCAGACCCTTCTGGATGTTGTCCTGACCCAGGCTGGGGCCGATCACGCGCTCTTCGACGATATCCACCGGTGCAGCCAGCGAACCGCCCTTGAGCAGCAGAGCCAGCTCGGAGGCTTCCTTCGGGCTGCGCAGGCCGGTGGTCTGGAAGTTCTTGCCGAACACGCCGTTGATGGTGGCGTAGTTGATCACTTCCTCAGTGATCTTGGGCGTGCGCACTTCCTTGCCGTCGACCGTCTTGGTTTCGACGACGCGCTCCACGTACACCACGCCCATCGGCTTGCCGACGCTGCCGGTGGTGAAGTCCAGCATCTTCTTGGCGCCGGCGGCATTGAGCGTCACCGACACGGCCGGCGTGCCGCTCTGCTGGTCGAAGCTGGAGGAAGCATCCACCAGCTGGTCGCCGGTGACGATGATGTTCTTGCTCAGCAGGTAGGGACGACCGTCGTGATCCTTATAGAGGCGCGCATCCGGCGGAACGATGCCGCTGCGCGCAGCGTCCATGGCCTGCTGCGGCGTGCCGTAGCCTGCACGGTATTCCAGCGTGGCGGTGGCACCGATGATCTTCTTGGCCTCGGCCGTGTCCTGCACGCCAGCCAGCTCGACCACGATGCGGCTGTCGCCCTGCTGCTGGATGACCGGCTCGGACACGCCCAGCGCGTTGATACGGTTGCGCAGCGTGGCAAGGTTCTGGCGAATGGTGTTGAGCCCCAGCTCGCGCAGCTTGTCCGGACGCACCGAGGCATTGAGCGGGAAGCGGTCGCCGGTGTCGGTGCCTTCACGCAGAGCCAGGTCGGGGTACTCGACGGCGATGGCGTTGGTCGCCGCAGTGCGATCCGCGGCGGACTTCAGCACCACCGACACGCCCTGCCCGCGCTGCGCGTTGCGCACCACCGAGTCATAGCGAATGTTCTTTTCGCGCAGCAGGCTGCGGATGTCGTCCGCATAGCGCGTTTCCTGCTTGTCGATCACGTCGTCCTGATCGACCTGCATGAGGAAGTGCACGCCGCCCTGCAAGTCCAGACCCAGCGGCATCGACTTGGCGCCAATGGCGGTGAGCCAGCCCGGCACGGTGGACTTGAGGTTGAACGCCACGGTGTAGTCGTCGCCCAGCGCCGCCTTGATGGCGTCGGAAGCGCTCTTCTGCACATCCGGGTTGGCGAAGCTGGCCAGCAGATGGTCGTTCTTCAGCTCGATACCCGTGCTGGCGGCGTTCGCCTTCGTCAGGGCATCGGACACCTTCTGTTGAAGCGCCTGGTCAACCGTGCCGTTGCGATTGGCCGTGATCTGCACGGCAGGCACCGGCAGAAACACGTTTGGCAACGCGTAGATGATGCCAAACGCCAATACGATGGCGACCAGCGCATATTTCCAGCGTGGAAAATCACTCATGCCTTGAATCCGTCAAATGCCGCAGCGTGAGGCCGCCGCGGCGAGCAATGCGTCGTGGGTACCCGGGGCCCCTCAACCCCGGCGAGTCGTCAGGACGACTTGAGCGTGCCCTTGGGCAGCACCTGCTGCACGGCGCCCTTCTGCAGCTTGATCTTCACGTTCGGTGCGATTTCGACCGTGATGAAGCTCTCACCTACTTCATCCACCTTGCCGGCGATGCCGCCGTTGGTGACCACTTCGTCGCCCTTGGAGAGCGCCGAGACCATCTGGCGATGCTCCTTCTGACGCTTCATCTGCGGGCGGATCATCAGGAAGTAGAACACCACGAACAGCAGGATCAGCGGCAGGAAGGTCATGATCGGGTTCGCCGCGGCGCCACCGGCAGCCGGAGCGGCCTGAGCGATCACGAAAGACATCGGAAGGTTCATCAGCTTGTCTCGCAAGTAGCGGTACCTACAGGAATTTCTGTCGGCACCTGATAAAAGATCGTGGATTATGCCACGCGCCCCCGGACCCTGCATGCGTCACAAGGCCCGCCCGCCAAGGGTTCTGGCGTCGGTGAAGGCCGATTCCAAGGGGCTGGACCGGGGCGGGGCGTGAAAGGTTCCGCCAAACCACCTACCCATCATCCCGACGTAGGCCGGAATGACGGGCAAAAGAGGTCAGGCCGCCACACCACCCTGCCGGCGGGCATAGAACTCCGCCACGAAGTCGTCCAGCTGGCCGGCGGCAATAGCCTCGCGAAGACCGGCCATCAGGCGCTGGTAGTGACGCAGGTTGTGCATGGTGGCGAGCTGGCTGCCGAGAATCTCGTTGCAGCGGTCAAGGTGCCGCAGGTAGGCCCTGCTGAACCCGTTGCTGCAGGCATAGCAGTCGCAGCCCTCCTCGATCACCCGGGTATCCAGGGCGTACTTGGCATTGCGGATGCGCAGCGTGCCTTCGGAGGTAAACAGGAATCCGTTGCGCGCGTTGCGCGTGGGCATGACGCAATCAAACATGTCGATGCCGCGGCGCACGGCTTCCACGATATCTTCCGGACGGCCCACGCCCATCAAATAGCGCGGCCTGTCGGCGGGCAGCAGGGGTACGGTGAAGTCCAGCGTGTGGTTGCGCTCGGCCTCGGGCTCTCCCACGGCGAGACCACCCACGGCGTAGCCATCGAAACCGATATTCACCAACCCTTCCGCCGAGCGCCGGCGCAGGTTTTCATACACGCTGCCCTGCACGATGCCGAACAGCGCATTGGGATTCTTGAGGTCATTGAAGGCGCGGCGCGAGCGCTCGGCCCAGCGCAGGCTCAACTCCATCGACGTGGATGCCACTTTTTCCGTGGCCGGATACGGCGTGCACTCGTCGAAGATCATCGCGATATCGGAATCGAGCACCTTCTGGATGCGCATCGATTCTTCCGGCGACAGAAACACCTTCGAGCCGTCCACCGGCGAGGCAAACGCCACGCCTTCCTCGGTGATCTTGCGCTTGTGCGCGAGTGAGAACACCTGGAAGCCGCCCGAGTCCGTGAGGATCGGCTTGTCCCAGCCGATGAACTTGTGCAGGCCACCGAACTGCTCGATGACCTCGAGTCCGGGGCGGAGGTAGAGGTGGAACGTATTGCCCAGGATGATCTCAGCGCCGACCTCGCGGATATCGCGCGGCGTCATCGCCTTCACGGAGCCATAGGTGCCGACCGGCATGAAGGCCGGGGTTTCCACCGTGCCGCGGTCAAATGTGAGACGGCCGCGACGGGCCGCGCCGTCGGTGGCCTGGAGTTCGAAAGTCAGGGAAGTCATGGGGCAATTATCGCCTGTCCGGCGATTTCGTGCTCTGACGCCCCAAAAAACTGCTCCCAGCAGAGGAAGTGACGCCTCTCAGGCCTTGGGCAAGATCAGCATGGCATCGCCATACGAGAAGAAGCGGTACTTCTGCTCCACCGCATGCCGGTACGACGCCAGCATGAAATCGCGCCCCGCCAGCGCGGACACCAGCATCAGCAAGGTCGATTGCGGCAGGTGGAAATTGGTCAGCAGGCCATCGATGCTGCTGAATTTGTAGCCAGGGAAGATGAAGATCTGCGTTTCACCCGCGAACGGCTGCAGTACGCCATCGCGGCTGGCGCTCTCCAGCGCGCGCACCACGGTGGTGCCCACGGCAATCACACGGCCGCCGGCGGCACGCGTGCGGCGCATCTGCTCCACCAGGCTCGCGCCGACATTGAGCCATTCGCGGTGCATCTGGTGATCCTTGATGTCGTCCGCGCGCACCGGCTGAAACGTGCCGGCGCCCACGTGCAAGGTCACGTAACCAAACTGGATACCACGTTCACGCAGCAGGGCCAGCGTCGCCTCGTCGAAGTGCAGGCCCGCCGTTGGCGCCGCCACCGCACCGGGCTCGCGGGCGAACACGGTCTGGTAGCGCTCCATATCGCTCGCGTCCGCATGGCGCTCGATGTAGGGCGGCAACGGCATCTCACCGAGCTTCAGCAGCAATCGCTCCAGCGGATCGGGCGATTCGAAGCGCAGACGGAAAAACGGCCCGTCACGCCCCAGTACCACGGCATGGCTACCATCCGCCAGCTCGATGCGGCCACCCTCTTTCGGCTTCTTGCTCACACCCAGCTGCACGGTGGCTTCATGGGTGCCGGTAACGCGTTCGATCAGGATCTCCACCGCGCCGCCGGACTCCTTGCGGCCGTACAGACGCGCCGGAAGCACGCGGGTATCGTTGAACACCAGCAAGTCGCCCTCGCGCAGGAACGATGGCAGATCGCGGAACATGCGGTCCTGCCGCGTCTGCGCATCCACATCGAGCACCAACAGGCGACTGGCCGAACGCTCAGCCAGCGGCGCCTGGGCAATCAGCTCGGGCGGGAGTTCAAAATCGAAATCGGTCTTCTTCACGGCGGGGATCGTGGCATCGAATGCGCCATTATCGCGCAAAGCCTCCTGCTGAGCCCGCGCACGCCAAAACGGCCCCGGAGCGATGCCCCAGCGGCGCTACCACGCTTGCAGCGTGGCGTTCCTGGTATAGCCCGTCAGCTCAAGATAGCCGCGCCCCCGCCTGCCTGCGCTGGCGCCGTCGCCTGTCAGCGTGACCGCGCCTTCCCAGTACACCATGAACGTTGATTCGCGCGCATCAAGCTCCTGATCGTCGATAAGCGGGCTCACATGCCAGCGCATAGCGCCCATGCGCACCTGGAACGCCACGGGGTAAACCGAATCCGTGCGGGGTGACCGCCACTGACGCTCAGGTATGAACTCCACCTCAGCCGGCCCAAACTGCGTCGTGTGGCCGTCGCGATCGCGCAGCGTCGCGTGCGCCCAGATGACATGCCCGCCGCTGTCGCGCACCCGAAATGCCGTCAGCGCCGCGCCATCGTCGAGATTCGCGCCAAACCAATCCCAGCCCGCCGTACCGGCGGTCATCAACGAATTCGACCATTCGTGATCCAGCCAGGCATGGCCCGTCACGGCCACGCTTTCGCTCGCCGCGCCGGTTGCCGAGGGCCGCCTCACGCTGCCGTGCACCTTCAATTGCGGTTCGCTGTAGTAGTAACTCGCCTGTCCCGCGAGCGGCCCCTTGCGCGAGTAGCCTTGTTCGCCCTGCAACATGAGCGGTTGCGTGGGCGTCAGCGTGATATGAAGCGCCAGGCCCGTGGCATCGGCCACCACCGTATAGGTGCCGTCCGGCGCGCGCGTCATGTGCCAGGTATCGAGCCTGAGATCGGTTTGGCCGACCTTCGCGTACGCCAGGCCAAAGCCCTGACGCGCAATGTTCTGATCATGCACGAGCCGGCCATACGCTGGGTCGGCGAGCGCCACGTGCGCAATGATCAATTGCGACGGATCGAACGCGCTCACATCCTCTCCACCCTTCGCCTCATGAGTCGTGCCCGAGCGGAAAAACGTCACCTGAAAGCCGAGAGGTTGATGATCCGGCGTCTCAAGCCAACCGGTGACGTACCACCATTCGATGCGATAGGCGGGATGCGCGCCGCTATCTTTCGGCCAGTCGATCGCTCGCCCCGGCGTCACATCGGCAACCTGCGCTGCCCCGGCCCATGCCGTTGCCGCGAAAAACAGCGCTCCCCAAAGCCAGCGCATCACCAGTCCTCCCGCACCGCGCGCACCGCATCCATCGAAACGGCCCGATGCCCGGCAAGCACTGCCGTCACGCACGACGACACCAGCATCGCGCAACCGATCATCACGATCTCTGCCCACGGCACATGCAGCGAAATGCTCCAGTGAAACGATTGCGGATTGACCACGAACACCAGAATCAGACTGATCGCAAAGCCGAGCGCGCAGCCCATCGCTATGCCCAGCAACGTGAGCCATCCGGCTTCGGCCGCAATCATCGCCAGTATTTGCCGCACCGTTACGCCGACATGCCGCAGCATGCCGAACTCATGTGCGCGTGCAAGCGCCTGCGTGGAGAACGTCGCGCCGACACCAAACAGGCCAATGACCATGGCCACCGCCTCCAAAAGATACGTCACGGCAAAGGCGCGGTCGAACGTGGTCAAGGTGCGCGCGCGTATCTCACCGGGCTGCGAAAACTCCAGTGCATCGCCAAACGGCAGCTTCTTCAACGCATGGATCACCTGCGTGGCAGTAGTACTCGGGCGCAGCGTGATAGACATATCGGTTGCGCTGACATCACCCGTGAGGCGCCGATAGTCCGCCACGCGCATCTGCAGAGCCCCTGTCTGGCGCACATAGTCACGCCAGATACCCGCCACCACGAATCGTTCGCCCCTCCCACCGACCGGCAGCTCCAGCCGCTGCCCCAGGCGATAGCCATAGAGATCCACCATCGCCTCCGAGGCCCACACAGGTGTCTCGCCGCTATGCCACGAAGTTGGCTGAAGCACGTTGCCAGTCATTTGCAGCGTGGCATCAGGGTCAGCGGCGTCCAGCTCACGCGCGATCAGCGCAACCGGCGGCTTTGCCACGTCGAGTGTCAATCTCGACACGCGCGCAAACGCCACATGCGCAATACCGCCCACGGCCGCCACTTGCGCCTGCTGATCGGGTCGTAAGCCAGCGGCATCGCCACCCTGCACGACGCGTCCGTAGATGTCGGCGGACAGCAGGTGCGCCAGCCAATGCTCTACCGACACACGAAAGCTCGCCACCATGATGGCCATCGCGACAATCAGCGCAAAGCTCGAAAGCACGCCTCCCATCGCGATCGACGCCTGCCCCGGCGCGTTCGCCAGACGCGCGAGCGCCAGCATCGTCGCGACATTGCCTTGCCGCGCGACCCGGCGTGCGCTCGCCCTGCGAAATACCATGGCGGTAAGGCGTGGCATCAGCGCGATGGCACCCACAAGCAAGAGCGCCATGGCTCCATATCCAGCGACAGGCACGCCGTTGACCGGCGGCACGAGCGCGAGCGCGACGCCAACCACAAGGCATGCGAGCGCTGGCCAAGGCGTGCCAAACGGCGCCAGCGCGAGCTCCTCGCTGCCTGCCTTCAGCGCGGGCGCAGGCTGCGCCTTCGCTGCCTCCAACGCGGGTACGAGCGATCCCGCAAGTGCCACGCCAACGCCGAGCAGTAGGAAAATGGCGCTCGCGATCGGCTCAAAGGCGACACGCGGTTCGACGCCAGGAAAGTACCCACCGCCGAGGTCACCACCAAATACGCGTAGCGCCAGCGCCGCCACCATGAAGCCGAGCGCGATGCCGAGCACGCCGCCTCCAAGTCCTAGCAACCCACCTTCCAGCAGAATCTGCCTTACCAGATCCATTCGCGTCATGCCGAGCACGCGTAGCATGGCTAGCTGCGCGCGCTGACGCACCACACCGGCCGCTTGGGTCGCAAACACAAGAAACGCACCGGTAAACAGCGCCATCAACGCAAGCACGTTCATATTGATGCGATAGGCACGCGATAGCCGATCAGTACGGCTCTCGACGTCAGACGGTGCGTCCACCACCAGATGTGTCCCAAGCTCGCTTTGTAGCGCTTGTCGAAAGGCGTCGCTATCAACGCCGCGCGCAAGCTGCAGGTCCACATGCGAAAGTTTGCCCTGGAGATGAAAGTGCGTCTGTACCGCAGCAATATCCATCACCCCGATGCGCTGCCCCGGCCTTGCGCGCAAGATGCCGCCCGCCACGCGCAGCGTGATGGGCGACGTACCACCCAGCAACGTGACATGAGCGCCGTCCTGCGCACCTAGCCACGCTTTCGCGGACGGAGAGAGAAACAGAGCATCATCGGCAAGTACGTCGAGCATCGCCTGCGACGACGGTATGCTGACGAGATCGGGTGTCATGCGCCTGGCGCGAAACGCGTCCATGCCAAGCACCTTGAGTGTGGTGCTCTTGCCGGGTAGGGCCACGTCGACTTCGAGCACCGGACTCGCCGCCGTCACGCCAACGCGCATGGCAAGTCGTGGATAAATGGCTTCATCCATGAAAGGCTGCGCGCCGCGCACCTGCAAGTCGGCCTGACCCGAGAGGCTGCGTGCGGCGGCTGAAAACTCGTTGAAGGCCGCGCCATTGATGAGATACACCGCGTATCCCAGCCCCACGCCAAGCGCGATGGTCACCATGGCGACCAGTGCCCGGCCCCGATGGCTACGCCATTGCGCACCGAGCATCCAGCGCGCAAGCGTGGTCAGGCCGCGACCCGTCTTCGGCGTGCTCATCGCGCCGCCGTTGCTTTCCGAGCCCGGTCATGCAGCGCGCCCTGACTCAGGATCAGCACCCTATCGGCAAAGGCGGCGGCAGCCTCTGAATGCGTCACCATCACGGCGGCCGCGCGCGTCGCCTTGATTTCGGCACGGAGCAATTCGAGCACTTCGTGCGCGGTCTGCGGATCGAGGTTGCCGGTGGGTTCGTCCGCAAGAATCAGGCGCGGCCGATGCACCAGCGCGCGCGCAATCGCTACGCGCTGCAACTCGCCGCCCGAGAGCTCACGCGGCATGTCGTTTCCGCGTCCGCCCAGGCCAACGGCAGCGAGCATGTCGTGCGCAGGCGTTGGAGAAAGGTTGTTCAACAGCAGCGGCACGGCCACGTTTTGGTAAAGCGTCAAATGCGGCAGCACGTGAAACGCCTGAAATACAAAACCAAGCTTTTGGCGCCGCAGACGCGTGGCGTCATCGTCGGACAGACTCAAAACCGGCTCGCCGTCGATCAGCACCTCGCCGCTGTCGGCCACATCGAGCCCTGCGATCAGATGCAGCAAGGTCGACTTGCCGACGCCGGAGTCCCCCATGACCGCCACAAACTCTCCCTCGCCGAGCACGAAATCGAGCCCGGCAAGCACCACGCGGCCGCTACCGTAATGCTTCGAGAGACCACGGCATTCGAGGGAGGGAGAAGCGCTTGGCTTGGCAGGGCGCATAGCGGCTCGGCAGGTTGTCTTTCCCGCCGGTATTGTGCCCGCGAATCACCGGCCGCGCCCATGCCCCGGGCGATAAGCCGTCTGTTTTCTTGGAGATTCTACTTACGCGCCCTGTCTTAACCGACAGATCCTGGCGGGCCACCCTTCACCCGCCTGCGCCGAATGGCCCACGCCGCCAACCCCGCCAGCAGCACGGCAACGCCGAGCGCAAACGGCTGTGCATGGCGTACCACCCGTTTCACCGCTACCACCTGCTGGCTGCGCTTGAGTTGCCGCGCGCGATCGAAATCCGGCTCTTCGCAGTTGCGGCCGAAATTCCTGGCCCATTCGACATAAGGGCCCTGCTTCACGTAGCGCTGGTAATACGCTGTCGCACGCCGCACGCGCTCGGAGGGTTCCGCAGGGGCGGGCTCGCCGTAGCCCTGATAGTGGTCGTTGTAGTCCGGCGGGCCTTCCAGCATCCAGCCGGTGGCCTGGCACATCACCGCTGCATAGGCCTGTGAGCGCGGCGGTAGCAGATCGGCCGCACGCGCCGCTTCGTCAGCCGCGATATAGCGGTAATGGAAACGGTAGTCGGGCCTGGACACGCTTTCCGCATAGCGCTGGCGCTCGCCGTCGGTAACAAACGCCTGCTTGAGCGACTCCGGCTCCTGCCCACTGCCGCCCTGGAAACTGCCGCCATTGTCGTTGTAGTCGGGGCCCTGTTCGTAGCCGAGGATTTCCATGCCGTTCGCGCGCGCGATGGCGGCGGCGGTATAGCGCGCCTGCGCCTTGCCGATATCGGTCCACGCATGTTCGCCATCGTGCAGGGCCTTTGCATAATCCCTTGCCTTGCTGCGGAGATCGGACACCTGCAGTTTGCCGGCTTCATCAAACGTGCCGAAGCGCGGATCGCCATCCACCGGGAAATAGGCCAAGGCTTCGTCATAGCGTCCGGCGCGCATCAGGCGGCGAGCCAGCAGCCAGCGCAGGTTGTCGCCGAAGGGGTGTAACGTGCGGTAGTAGCCGTTCTCGTCCTTGGTCTTCGGCGGCACCGGTGTTGCGGGGGCGTGCGCATCGACGAATGCCTTGAGCTCGTCGACGGTCAACACGCGCTCCGCAACATAGGCGGCGTCATTGCCGTAGCCCATACCGGCGGTCTCCATGTCCTCGTCGTAGATATTGCCATCGCCACCCACGGAGACCGCAGCCTCAAAGAGGTGGCCAAGCGCTTCGACATACTCACCACGCGCGAGCGCAAGCACACCACGCTCGCCAGTGAGCAGATGAACGTTGGCGGGTTCGATCGCTGGCTGCGTATTGTCCACTTTGGGAAACGCCTTGGCCGCCGCCGCATACGCCGCGCTTGCCGCCGCCATGTCGCCCTTCTGCAATGCCAGCTTGGCGCGCACCCACTCGGCCAGCGGGCCTGTCGATTTGTCCACGAGTTTTGCTGCGAGCTCGTAGTTGCCCACCTGATAGGCGAGCGCGGCCAACCGATCGGCGCCCTCCACCTTGTCCAGGCCACGCTGTTCGATGGCGTGCACCAGGGCCTGCAGTCGTGGATCAGGCTTGTTTGCCGCGGCGTCGGTTGAGGCTTCATCCGAGGCGCCGCCCAAGCGCGCAAGTGCGTAGGTAACCAACAAGCGCTGCGGAACGGGGCTATCGATCAGTTCGGCCACGCGTTGCTGGCTTCGCATGGCGTTGTCCGCTATCGCCACCAGCGATTGCACACCGCTGTTCGAGGCGTGCCCAGCTTGCGCGGCGTACAAAGTGATCGCGCGTTTCAGATCAGCGCTGGCAATACCATTCGCGCAAGCGGCATCGCTCTTGCTTTCATTATCGCCATCGCCGTCATTGGACGCGCCGTACAGATCACCCCACGTGCACTGTTTGCCGTGGTTATAAAGGTAAAGGCGCGCCTCCTCGCCAAAACTCGCCACGGCCAGCCCTTGTGTGTCGGAGCCATCGTCCACGGCACGGGTACGCGCCAGCTGAAAAGCCTTGGCGGCGGCAGCGCGTTCGCGCTGGAAGGCGTTGGCATCCGCTGCGGACTCGTTGGCGCGATGGGCGTGGATGCGGCCCACCATGAAAGCCGCCCACACCGAGCGAAGCCTGGCCTGATCAGCAGGCAAGGCCAGCACCTGTTCGAAGCGCGTCGTCGCCCGGTCGAGCTGATCCTTTGCAAAATCCACGGCACCCGCCGTGTAAGCACGCAGATCCGCCGGCAGATCCTGGCCTTGTTCAAAGGCCGCATCGCCATCATCGGCCTGCCGCAGTGCTTCGACACGATCGAACTGCGCCGCCGTGAGACCGAGCGATTTGGCCTGCGCGTCCTTGTCCTTCTCCGGCTCATACATCTGCGGCTCGTTGGACGTCAGCTTGTCCGTGGCCGCCAGCAGGTGCATGGCTTCAAAAGCGAAACTGTTTTGCGGCGTGGCCTTCAGCGTGCCCGCACGCTGATCGAGCAATTGGTTGGGGAACATCGGGCCGCAAGCCCAGGCAACGGCGCCGGCGAGCCCGGCCACTACTGCAGCGACGATCCATGAGCGCTTATACATAGCATCACCTGACCAAGGGCAATCCACGCCCAGATAGCGCAATTATGGCGGAAAGCGTACGACGCCCGCTGTCACGATCCGAGGCGCAGCGCCGGTGCCTCATCGCAGCGCAACCATCCCACCGCCAGCTGGCGACCGGCGCGAAGCACACCCACCCGCGTACGCTGCAGGTAGAAACCGCGCTCGCCGCGCTCAAGCGCATAACCGTTGATGCCGTCCGCAGCCATGCAGCTACCGTCGATGTGAATCAACGGCGGCAATGGCAGGTCAGCATCGCCGTCGTTGATCAACCGCACGTCGTAACGGCGCGAATCGTCGGTAATGCTGGCTACCACCTTCAGCGATGCCTGCAGGGGTACGCGGCCAAGCACGGCCAGCCAGCTCGTTTCGCTCCATGCCCGCGTATCGTCGCCGGTCGGCAGACGAAACCACGCGATGCCCGCCAATTTATCCGGCGCACGCTGCTCCAGCGAGGCCACGAAACGCTGCATGGCTCGTGGGTCGGCAAAGAGTTCACTGGAACCCTCAGTACCCACCAACGTCGGGCGCTCGCTTTCGATGGAAGCCACGCGCCCCTGCTCGTCCCAGCTCACCCGCGTGCCGTAGGCAGGCAAGGCGACGCGCCATGATTTGGATGTATGCCTTGCGAATACGGTGAGCCAGGCGCGGGCCTGATCCGGATTGAACAAGCCGGCGCGTGGCGATTGCACGGCATGCACCTGCAGAACAGCCTCGTCCGCCTGGGCGAGCAGCCCATCAAGATCCGGGCTGACCAGCCATGTCGGCAACGCCGTCACCGAAAGCTGTTCATGCGCCAGTAGCGAGGGACGCAACGCCTGAAGGAAATGGGCGTAAGCGGGTAATCGCGAGGTGGCGCAGTCGTGGTCAATCTCCACACCGGCGAAGACGAGCTTCTGTTGCCGCCATACGGCAAGCACTGCCTGCACGTCCGCCAGCAAAGCCGCTTCATCCCATTGCTGCAGTTGCCCTTCGATGCGCACCACAGCCATGACCGGCTTGCCGCTGGCTGCCAGCGCGCGCCAGTCCGGCGTGAATACACGCCACTGCCCGCGTACATCCATTTCGCCAGCCAGCACACGCCACGCGCGCACGGATGGCCCGTCGTTGGTCAGGGCGCTGACGAGTGAAGGCGTCCACTGCCGTTGCCACACATAGGCGTCATTCGCGAGCGGCGTGGGCGTACCCGAGCAGGCTGCCATGGCGGCGGCCGCCAGCAGCCACGCAATCCGGACCATCCATCGGGACAACGAGGGGATCAAAGGCGCACTCGCGAAACCACTTCAGACGCTATTGCACCCGAACACGCGAATACTGGCTACAGCCAACCCTTCTGCCGCGCCATCCGGTAGGCCTCGATACGATTGGCCGTACCCAGCTTGCCAATGGCCTCGGAGAGGTAGTTGCGCACCGTGCCATGCGAGAGATTGAGCTGGGTGGCAATCTCGTTGGCCGACTGCCCTTCGCCAGCCAGACGCAGCACCTGCCGCTCGCGGTCATTGAGCGGGTCAGCTTCCGACCACGCTTCCAACGCCAGCTGGGGATCGATGGCGCGGCCACCGCGATGCACCGTGCGCAACGCTTCGGCCAGATTCTCCGCCGGGGCGTCCTTCAGCAGGTAGCCGGACACGCCTGCGTCCAGCGCACGGCGCAGAAAGCCCGGGCGGGCGAACGTGGTCACGATGATGACCTTCATCGGCAGCTCGTGCCGTTGTATGCGCTGCGCCAACTCCAGCCCGGTCAGGCCGGGCATTTCGATGTCGGTTACCAGCACATCCGGCTTGAGGCGCTGCAGATCACGCCATGCCGCTTCGCCGTCAGCCGCGGACCCCAACACTTCGATATCGGACTCGAGGTTCAACAGTGCAGATAGCGCACCGCGCACCATCGCCTGATCTTCGGCCAACAACACACGAATCATGTAGCACTCCCTGAGGAACGTTCCGACATCTGTTCAAGCAGTCCTGCCTACCTCGGCGAGCCGGACCAACGATTACACCATCACGTAGCGTGCCGCTCGCTCGGCGTCCAGTGGGCGGGCGCGGCGGGTTCGCCTGAGGCATCGCGCTGAAACTGACGCGGGCGCAACGGCACGCTGACAAGCAACCGCGTACCTTGTCCCGGCGGCGAATCCACCTCCAGCGTGCCGCCAAGTGCGCCAACGCGCTCATGCATGCCTTTCAATCCGTTGCCATGCGCACCGACGCCACCGCGTCCGTTGTCCTCGATGCAAAGCCGTAGCGTCTGATTGGCGACCGTGGTGGTCACCCGCGCCTGTGTCGCTTGCGCATGCCGCGCGACGTTGGTGACGGCTTCACGGAGCACCAGGGCCAGGCCCTGTTCCACATCGGCCGGCAGCGACGCCGGCAGCTCGCCGCATTCGAAATTCACGGACGATGACTCCAACATCAGGCGCGCCGAGGCCATCTCGGCGGCAAGGTCGGCCGCGCGAATGCCGCTGACCGCCGAGCGCACTTCCAGCAAGGCATGCCGGGCCACCTTCTCCGCCTCCGCCACTTCGCGCATGGCCGCCTCGCTGTCGCGGTCGAACAGCTTGCGCGAAAGCTCCAGCTTCAAAGTGATCAACGACAGGGTGTGGCCGAGCAGATCATGCAGATCACGCCCGATGCGCTCGCGCTCCGCCAGCGCCGCCAGCCGGCGCACCTCTTCGTGGGACAGGCGCAATTCGGCTTCTTTCTCGTCACTGAGCCGCTCCGCATGCACCGCGACGCCAATGATGATCGACGTGAAGGGAATCCAGATGACCGCCTGCCACACATAGTGCAGCCGCCACACTTCCACCATGCAAAGCACGTTGAGGCCCACCAATAGAGCCATGTACTGGCGGAACTTCATGCGGCTGCTGCGCAACATGATGGTGCCGTAGATGAAATAGGTCAGCGCGCTCGGATACCACGGCAGCAGCGTGAAGGCCATGATCACCAGGGCGAACGCGTAGTACTGCGAGTCGCGGCGCGACGCCAGGCAACAACGCGCATACAAGAAAAGAAAGATGGGATAGGTGAGCGCCGTCAGCACACCCCAGCGCAGGGTGTAGTGATCAAACATGGGTGTGATGAACACCCACACCGACCACAAGAGGTGCACGGCATCCACCCAGGGCGACTTACCCTTGCGGATGCTGTAAGCCACCAGCGAATCCGGTGCTGGTGTAAACCATGCCTGCCACCGCTGATGCATCGTTGCGCTCACGTCATAACCCTCCGTCCCCTTGCGCATGCTACTTCAACCCGCGCGCCGCAGACGCCGTACCGCGAACAGGAAGAATGCCGTCCCGTAGCTCCCCAGCACCAACACATGTGCCCACGGCGCGGTGTGCCCTATGCCCAGTGCGCTCAAGGCAAGTTGCTGCAGGTGTGCACTGGGCCAGATCGGCGCCATGTGTTGCAGCAAGGCGGGCAACATCGGCAGCGGTATCCACAAGCCGGACAGGAAAGACATCGGCAGATAAATCAGATTGAGTACACCCGGCGCCCCCTGCCCTTTCACCAGTACGCCCACCGCCATGCCCATGGCACAGAACGGCAACACGCCGAGCATACCGGTGAGCAGCAACTGCGACGCCTGGGGCAGCGTCAATGAAAGATGTGCCAGTACCAGCGCCATGAGCAGCAACAGCGTGATGACCACAGCGGCTGCCAGCATCGCCATCAACATCTTGCCCAGCAGGTAGGCCCCGGGCGGCATCGGCAAGGCGCGTTTGAGTGTCAGCAATCCATTGTCACGCTCTGCCGCCAGCGAGACGCCGAAACCGAACAGACCGGGACTCATCACACCAAACACGCCATAACTGGCCAGCAGATAACGCGCTGCGTCGTAGCCGGCATGGTTATTCATCACGATGCCGAACAACAAATAAAACATGGTGGGAAACAGAATCACCGGCAGCATGAAAGCCGGTGCGCGCAGATAGCGCAGACATTCGCTGCGTGCCTCTTCAAGGTAGGCGCCGAGCACGCGGCGCGGCGTCATGGCAGATAACGGCACTGCCGCCGTCGCGATAACGGACATCACGCCACCTCCTTTTCGCTATCCGTTTCATGGGTGAGCGCGGTGAATGCTTCCGCCAATCCGGCGCGACGCACTTCCAGCTCTGATAAGGCAGGATCGGCGTCAAGCAAACGCCGCAGCACTTTCTCTGGCGCATCGCTGTGCAGATGCAGACGCTCGCCGTCCCGTTCGGCGCGGGTCACATGGGGCCATTGCGCCAGTGCTTCCGGATCGAGATCGCTGATGCAACGGATGCGGGTAAGCGCAACGCGCGAACGCAAGGCATCCACACTGCCTTCGCTCAGGACGCGCCCTTTCGCCAGCACCACGACGCGTTGTGCCAGTGCCTCGGCTTCCTCGAGATAGTGCGTGGTGAGCACCACGGCGCAGCCCTCGTTCACCAGACGCCGGATGGCAATCCACAATTTTTGCCGCGCATCGATATCCATGCCGACGGTCGGCTCGTCGAGAAACAGCAATTCGGGGCGGCCGCACAAGGCAATGGCAAACTGCACGCGACGCTGCTGGCCGCCCGACAGGTTCGCGTAACGTCGCTGCAAGAGGTCGGCGATACCGGCGAGCTGCACGGTTTCTTCCTGCCTGCGAGGCGCCGGGTAATAGCTCATGGTCTGGCGGAGCAGTTCGGCCACGGTGAGCGTGCCGGGCAGCATGGCCGATTGCAGCATCACGCCGATGCGGCGCCGCGCGTCGATATGCTGCGGGTCCTTGCCAAACAGCTCGACGCGGCCGGCGTCTGCACGTACCAACCCCAGCAAAAGGCCGATCGCAGTGCTTTTGCCGGCGCCGTTAGGTCCAAGCAAGGCAAGCAATTCGCCGCGGTGCAGCATGAGATCCAAACCATTCAACGCTGTTAAAGCGCCGTAACGTTTCGTTGCGCCAGCCAGGCTGGCGACCGTTGTATCAGGCTTTTCCATGGCACCTCCTCCTTGCCCGCCATGCTAGGCACGGCAAGGGTTTGTACGCAGTTGCCGCCGTCAGCAGACGTGGGTGACAAGCGTCACACGGGGTACCGGCCGCGACCATGCCGCGCTATGCTCGGTACGTCGTTGCAGTGCACATCCGTGAAGGATCGCAGTGCGACATGACCCAACCGGGTCACGGAAACGCTGAACAGTCACGCGTTTCCACCACGCATTCATTGACACATCGATGCGCATGCCATCGGGACGGCAGGCAAGTCGACCTTGGAGGAGGAACCTATGGGCGTGATTGATCAGCTGCGCGAACTGCGCGAATTTGGCGGCGCACCGCAGACCACCGGTCTCGACGACGCCACGATCGAACGTTTTGCTGCCAGCTACCCTGAGCTGGTGCAGGCGATCGGTGAAGCCGTTGCGCGCCATCGCGAGCTGCGCAGTGAATTTGGTGATTTCCTGAAGCTGGACGAATCTGAGCAGCTGGCGACGTCGCAGGCGGAGTTCGTCAACTTCTATCCGGACGATGCGATCAACCCGTACCTGCCGGCGGCCGCGCGCGGTCCGTGGGTGGTGAGCCTGAAGGGCGCGGTGATCCACGATAACGGCGGCTACGGCATGCTGGGCTTCGGCCACAATCATGCGGCTATCGATGCAGCGCTGGCGCGCCCGCAGGTGATGGCCAACGTGATGACGCCGAGCATCTCGCAGATGCAGTTCACCAAGGCGATGGATCGCGAACTCGGCCGCCATCGCGGCGGCAATCCGTACTCGCGCTACCTCTGCCTCAACTCCGGTTCCGAAGCGGTGGGCCTTGCCTGTCGTATCGCTGACGTCAACGCGAAGTTGATGACCGATGCCGGTGCCCGTCATGCCGGCCGCGTCATCAAGCGCCTGGCGGTCAAGGGTGCCTTCCATGGCCGCACCGACAAGCCGGCGCTGTATTCCGACTCCACCCGCAAGACCTATCTGCAGCATCTGGCCAGCTACCGTCACGAAGACACGCTGATCACGGTGCAGCCTTACGACATCGCGCAGCTCGAAGCCGCGTTTGCCGATGCGGAAAAGAACGGCTGGTTCATCGAAGCGATGTTCCTCGAACCGGTGATGGGCGAAGGCGATCCGGGCCGTGCGGTGACGCCGGAGTTCTACCAGAAGGCCCGCGCGCTCACCGAAGCGCATGGCACGTTGCTGATGGTCGATTCGATCCAGGCCGGCCTGCGCGCGCATGGCGTGCTCTCGCTTACCGATTACCCGGGCTTCGAGAAGCTCGCCCCGCCGGATATGGAGACCTTCTCCAAGGCACTCAACGCCGGCCAGTATCCCTTGTCCGTGCTCGCCGTGAATGCGCGTACCGCGGAGCTTTACCGCAAGGGCATCTACGGCAACACGATGACCGCGAACCCGCGCGCACTCGACGTAGCACTGGCGACGCTTAACGAGCTCACTGACGACGTGCGCAACAACATCCGCGAGCGCGGCAAGGAATTTGTCGACAAGCTCAACGTGCTGAAGAACGAACTGGGCGGTCTGATCACCAAGGTGCAAGGCACCGGCCTGCTGTTCTCGTGCGAGTTGTCGCCGGAGTTCAAGTGCTATGGCGCGGACTCCACCGAGGAGTACATGCGCGAGCGCGGCGTGGGCGTGATCCATGGCGGCACCAACTCGCTGCGCTTCACCCCGCACTTCCTGGTGACCAGCGCCGAAGTGGATCTGGTGGTCTCGCACGTTCGCCAGGCACTGCTGCAGGGTCCGCGCAAGCTCAAGGCCGAAGCAGCCTGAGCGACAGGATGACCAGCGCCGCTCGCTGAGCGGCGTTGGCACGGCACCCAAGGAAGGCCATGTCCGGTGACGGGCGTGGCCTTTCCTCTTGGAATCGTTTGGTTAGCGGTTAGCCACCTGCGGCCTGGCTGAACGATGTGCACGGGAGGCCTCGGCGCCCCTCCCCGGTACCCGGCCGGCAGTCATAGACTTGCGCCGCCGGCACTCGCCGGTCATCAAGGAGGGTACCCGCATGTCTTCGCGTTTGAGCCTGATGGTTGCCAGCGTCGCGCTGGCCTTTGCCGCATCCACCGCTTTTGCCGCGCCGCAGGCCGCCAGCAGCAGCGCACCCGCCAAGAACTCGCAGCAGCAGCGCATGACCGACTGCAACAAGCAGGCGACGGGCAAGACCGGTGATGAGCGCAAAGCCTTTATGAGCACCTGCCTCAAGGGTGAAACCCCGGCCGCCGAGCCAGCCAAGCAGACCCAGCAGGAAAAAATGAAAGCCTGCAACGCCGACCCGCAGGCCAAGTCGCTGAAGGGCGATGCCCGCAAGCAGTTCATGAGCAACTGCCTCAAGAGCGATGCCGCTCCGGCTGCGCACTGATCGCCGATCAAGTGACAGCTGCAAGGGTGCCGGTCATGCCGGCACCCTTTTTTATGGCCCGGCCATGCCTTTCTATGGGAGCGCACCCTGTGCGCGACTGGCCCGCGACGCCGTAACACCTCCGAGGTCGCGCACGGGGTGCGCTCCCACAACCACACCGGTCGACATGATTTACATGCCTGTGCACTTCACGCTCCCTGGGCGACAATCGCGTCATTGCCATCGCCGGATCAGCCCATGAAGATCGTCGAAGTCTGCCATCCGCTTATCCAGCACAAGCTCGGCCTGATGCGCCGCGCCGGCATCAGCACCAAGGAGTTCCGCGAGCTGGCCTCCGAGGTTGCCGCGCTGCTCACCTACGAGGCCACCAAGGATCTCGAAACCGTTGAGCAGACCATTGAAGGCTGGGCCGGGCCGCTGACGGTGCGACAGATCAAGGGCAAGAAAGTCACTATCGTGCCAATCCTTCGTGCAGGCCTGGGGATGCTGCCGGGCGTGCTCGACCTGATTCCCGCCGCAAAAGTCAGCGTGGTGGGTCTGCAGCGTGACGAGGAAACGCTGAAACCGATCACGTACTACGAAAAGCTGACCGGACGCATGGATGAGCGCATCGCGCTGATTGTCGATCCCATGCTGGCCACCGCAGGCACCCTGGTAGCCACGGTCGACATGCTCAAGGCGGCGGGATGCAAACGCATCAAGGGTCTGTTCCTGGTCGCGGCGCCGGAGGGACTCAAGCGCATGGAAGCGGCGCATCCCGATGTGGAGATCTACACCGCTGCCATCGATGAGCGGCTCAACGAACACGGTTACATCCTGCCCGGCCTCGGCGATGCGGGCGACAAGATCTTCGGCACCAAGCAGTTGCCGGCCGGCTGAGCCAGACAACACCCCGCCACCTCAAAAGGCCTCGCCATCCGGCGGGGCTTTTTTTTTGGGCACAAGGTGAGAACTGCAGCACGAAAGTCATCGAAACGACACGTACTCATGCCATCTTTCCTGCGCTTCTTTGGCCATCCAAATCAAGCGTAAGAATCTGAATAAAATCATCTTTTTTTGATTTATGGCTAAAGTTGCCGCGCGGTGAGCCGACAGCTCTTGCAGTTCCCTCACCCAGATCCCCCCATGTTGAAACTACCGAAGTGGATGCCCGGACTGACGCTGCGCAAGCGACTGCTGCTGCGCCTGTTATCCATTCTTGGCTTGCTGGCTGTGATGTGCGTGGCAGGTCTGATCCAACTGCACCGCGCTGACACGCGCATCCAGGGCCTGGTGGAAGGTTCACTCAGCCCTGTCGCCGACGTTGGCCGCGTGCAGAACGACTACAACAGCAGCCTGCAGGCGCTCGTGCATGCGGTGCTGTCGCAGTTGCCCTCGGCCGTGGAAGACGCGCACACGCGCATTCACACCGATCGCGTGGATGCCGAGCGGCATTGGAAGGCCCTGCTGGGCAGTGAGCTGGCGCAGGAGCAGGCGTCGTCGCTGAAGGTCGCCGCCGTGCATCGCGCCGAAGCCGACCGCACCATCGACGAAGCGCTGGCGCTGCTCGATGCGGGGCAGTTCGATCTCGGCGGCCTCAAGCTCAGCACGGAGGTGCAGCCTGCTTACGAGCCGCTGCAAAGCGATTTCGCCAATCTGTTCGAGGCCGCCCTCGCCAAAGGCAATCAGCAGGTGCAGACGCAGCACCAGGCCAACCGCGAAGGCATCATCCTGTTGCTGGCTTTGCTGGCTGCCGCCCTGCTTACCACCATTTTTCTCGACGGCGCGCTGATGCGCTCGCTGATGCAACGCCTGAACCTGGCCACCCACGTAGCACAACGCATTGCTTCGGGCACGCTTGGCGAATCGGTTGACGCAGGTGTTGAGGATGAACTTGGCAAGCTGTTGCGCGCGCTTGCCTCCATGGACGCTCAGCTTGCCAACGTGCTCACCCAGGTGCGCGCCACTGCGCTCTCTGTGGATGAGCGCGCGCATCGCCTTGCTCGCAACAACGAAGCGCTGAGCCACCGCACGCAGACGCAGGCGGCCGGGCTTGAAGAAACCGCCGCCTCGATGGAGCACATGGCCGCCAGCGCCGTGCAAGGTGCAGGCCACGCTGACGGTGCCGCCAGTGCGGCGCGCGACGCGATGAGCCATGTGGCGCAAGGCCGCCATGTAGCCAACGAAGCTATCGACGCCATGCAGGCCATCCAGCAAGCCAGCCATGGCATCACTGACATCGTCGATCTGGTCGACAGCATCGCCTTCCAAACCAATCTGCTGTCGCTCAATGCCGCCATTGAAGCGGCGCAGGCCGGCGAGCGCGGACGCGGCTTTGCCGTGGTGGCCGCGGAAGTACGTCAGTTGGCGAAGCGCTGCGTGGACGCCGGCAAGGAGATTCGCCTCCTGGTGACCAGCAGCACCGAGGCCGTGAACGAGGCGCGCGCGCGCGTCACCTTGTCGAGCGAAGCGCTCGACGGCATCGTGCAAAGCGTCACGCGCGTATCGGGTCTGGTGTCCCAGATCTCCGAAGCTGGCCAGACCCAGGCCAGCGGCATCACCCAGATCAACCGTACCGTGATGGAGATGGACCGCATCACCCAGGCCAACGCCGGGCTGGTGGACGACATCAATGCCACGGGGCGCGCACTGAGCACCGACGCCGAGGCGCTGATGCGCCAGGTTGCCTTTTTCCGTCTTCCTGCCGAACGAGGAAGTGTCATTGGGTCGATGCAGGATGCGAGACCCTTACCGGCTATGACGCCCGAACCTCAGACTGCCGCCGCGGCCTGAACTGATCTGAGGCATGTTCCCCACCCTCGCTTACGACAACTCCCGACACGCCATGCTCGAGCGCGCACTCGCTGCAGGAAGCCTGACACCGGTCTTCCAGCCCGTGGTGCGCGTCGACACGCTGGAAGTCGTCGCGCACGAGGGCCTGAGCCGCTGCACTTTCATGCCGGGCAACTTTTCCATTCTCGACCTGCTCGATCTGGCGCGAATGGAAGGCCGGTTGGTGGACGTGGAACTGCACGCCGCTCGCACCATCTGCCGTGCGTTCGGGAATTATCAGGACGACGGGCGCTTGCTGGTGAACCTCAGCGCACACGCCATCTTGCAGGATACATTACGGCCGGGCGACGTACTGGCGGCGCTCACCGACAGCGGCCTCGACCCCGCCCGCGTCACCATTGAAGTGACCGAGCGCGATGTCGTGGAAAACCCCGCGCGCCTCGCCCACGCGCTTGGCTATCTGCGGGCGCATGGCATCCGCATCGCGCTCGATGATTTCGGCAACGGTCATTCCAACTTCGAGCTGTGGAACGAAATCCATCCCGACGTGGTGAAGATCGATCGTTATCTGGTCCATGGTATTTCGCGCAGCGCCGGGCGCCTGGCCATTGTGCGCTCGCTGTGCCAGGTGGCTGAAACGCTGGGTACCGATCTGGTGGGTGAAGGCGTGGAAGATCCGGCCGACCTCCGGGTGTTGCGCGATCTGGGCGTGCCCTATGTCCAGGGCTATCTGATCGGTCATCCGGCACGGGAGCCGGCGCGGGAAGCCAGCGCCGAAGCGCAACTGTTGCTGCGGACACCTTCCGTTTCCGTGTTGCCGCGCCCGCGTGGGCCGGTGACGCAACGCCCGACCCAGGTCAGTCATCTGTTGATGGACGCGCCATCGGTGCACCCGCGTCAGACCAATGAAGAGGTCATGGCACTGTTCGTGGATTACCCCGAATTGCATGCCGTCGCCGTGGTGAAAGATGGTCACCCCATCGGTCTGGTCAATCGCCGGCTGATGAACGAGCGCATGGCTCAACCGTTCGCCCGCGAACTGCTCGCGCGCAAATCATGCACGGCACTGATGAACAGTGCGCCGCTGGTGTGCGACGAACAGCGCAGCCTGGAAAGCCTTGCCGACGTTTTGCGTGGCGAAGACCAGCGTTATCTCGCCGATGGTTTCATCGTCACCAGCAACGGGCACTACCGTGGTCTGGGCACCGGTGAGGCGCTGGTGCGGCGTGTTAGTGAGTTGCGCATCGACGCCGCCCGCCACGCGAATCCACTGACCTTTCTGCCCGGCAATATTCCCACCACCGAGCATCTGGAGCGCCTGCTGGAAGGCGCGGAGCGGTTTGCCGTGGTGCATGTGGATCTGACCGACTTCAAACCGTTCAACGATCACTACGGCTATTCGCGCGGCGACGAAATGATTCGTCTGCTGTCCGGCCTGCTGAGCGAGCACGTCGATCCGTCGCTCGATTTCGTGGGACACATCGGTGGCGACGACTTCGTGGTGTTGTTTCAGAGTTTGGACTGGGAGGCACGCTGCCTGCGTGTCATCGATGCCTTCAACGCGCGCTCCCCACAACTGTTCGACGAAGAGGACATCGCCCAGGGCGGTCTTCGCGGCAAGGACAGGCGTGGCGAGCCACAATTCTTTCCGCTCACCGCCGTGGTGATGGGGGCCGTCGAACTCTCGCCGCCGCTGCCGCAGCGCGCGCAATCCATTGCCATGCTGGCCGCTCGCGCCAAGCGTCGTGCCAAGCGCGACAGCACCGGCCTGCATATCACCTCTCGCGTAACCGAGGCCACCGGCTAAACAAAGGCCCCGCCCGTTGCCGGGCAGGGCCTCGTCATACGTTATCGGCAGGCCGTCAGCGGCGGAAGCGATCTGTCGCCTGCACCAGTTCCGAGATATTGCCCGGCTCGAACGCCGAGTGACCCGCATCCTGCACGACGCGCAGATCGGCCTCCGGCCATGCGCGATGCAGGTCCCAGGCGCTGCGCATGGGGCACACCACGTCATAGCGGCCCTGCACGATCACTGCAGGAATCTTGCGGATGCGTTCGACGTTCCGCAGCAGCTGATCGTCATGTTCGAAGAAGCCGCCGTGCACGAAGTAATGGCATTCGATACGCGCGAAGGCCAGCGCAAACTCGTCCTCGCCGCTTGATTCGATATGCGCGGTGTCCTGCCACAAATAGCTGGTAGCCCCCTCCCACACCGACCACGCACGCGCCGCTTTCACGCGCACTTCCGGATCGGTGCTGGTGAGGCGGCGGTAGTAGGCGCTCATCAGATCGCCACGCTCGACCTCGGGGATCGCCGCAAGATACGTCTCCCATGCATCCGGATACAGCGCATCGCAGCCCTTCTGGTAGAACCATTCCAGTTCCCAGCGGCGCAGCATGAAGATGCCGCGCAGCACCAGCTCGGTAACGCGATCGGGATGCGTCTGCGCGTAAGCCAGCGCCAGCGTGGAGCCCCATGACCCACCGAACACCTGCCAGCGATCAATGCCCAGGTGCGTACGGACGCGCTCGATATCGTTGACCAGATGCCAGGTGGTGTTGTCCTTCAGCTCAGCATGCGGCGTGGACTTGCCGCAACCACGCTGGTCGAACAGCACGATGCGATAAACGGCGGGATCGAAGAAGCGGCGGCATTTCGGATTGGTGCCGCCACCCGGGCCACCATGCAGGAACACCACCGGCTTGCCGTTCGGGTTGCCGCTCTGTTCGTAGTACAGCGTGTGCAAGTCCGAGACCTTGAGCATGCCGGTGTCGTACGGCTCGATCTCGGGATACAAGGTGCGAAGTTCCTGCGACATGCCGGGGCTCCTGAAGCGGCGGGGACGGCTGATTAGGCTAACACGCCGCCCCGCTATGCCTGAGCCGCCCCATGGCCAGGCGGAGCTCCTCCGCCCGGCCACCTGGGACCCGCCTTCGCCTTACGGCTTGCCCACCGTCAGCACGGTGAAGCTATCGGGCTTGATGGCCGGGTGATGACCCTCCTGTGCCGGTCCGGCCAGCGTGGCGGCCGACAGGTACAGGCGATGCAGCTTGGGATCGAGCGTCATCGTGCGCGCGCTGGGCTGGGTGGGAATGGTCGCCGCGACGCTGTAATGATCCGCGTCGGCCTGATGCACCGCCGTGATGTCGCCACTTTCACCGTTGGAGCTAAAGACCATACCGGTGCCCTCGTCGAACACCACCGCATCCGGGCCTTCGCCAATCGCCACGCTGGCCACCAGCTTGCCGCTGTCCGCATCGACCACGGCCATCTGCTTGTTGTCGCAAACGGAGAACAGGCGGCGATGCGTCATATCCATTGCAAGGCCACTCGGCGACTCGCAGGAACCCAGTGACCAGGTCGCCACGACCTTGTTGGTCTTGGCATCGATTTTCGCGAGCTTGGCGGTGCCCTCGAGATTCACATAGACATTGCCCTTGCCGTCCGATACCGCAAATTCGGGCTTGTCGCCCAGCGGCACGGTAGCGACCACAGCGTTGTGGGAGGGATCGATGACGCTGACCGACTGCCCCTTACCGTTGAAGGTCATCACGTGCTTGGAGGCCGAGTCGTAAAGGATCGCATCCGGCTTCTCGCCGGTGCCGTTGACGGTACCGACCACGGCCAGCGTATCGAGATCGAACACCGTCACCGAGGCGGTCTGGCCATTGCTGGTGTAGCCGCGATGCGCGTCCTGATCGATGGCGATGCCGTGCACACCTGCCGTGCCGGGAATGGTGCCGATGCGCTTGTTCTGATCCACATCGACCACTTCCACGCGGTCGCCGCGGCTGACGAACAGATGCCGGCGCTGTGCGTCGAAGTTGAGATAGTCCCAGCCACCCGGGCCACCCAGCTTCAATTGAGACAACACGCGGTAATCGGCGACTTGCGGGGCAGCCATGACGTGGGATGCACCAAGCACAAGCAGTGCTGAAACCAGAGCCTTGCAGAGGGGTCGTTGCATGGTCGGAACCACCAGAGATTGAGGTTCTCCGAGCATGCAGCGACGGCCTTAGCACTGGCTTAGGCGGAGCCCACCGACTTCAAGAGTCCCTTCACGAGTTCCACCCATCGCATCCGCCCTCACCGTCATCCCCGCGAAAGCGGGGATCCAGTGACTTTAGGTTCTCCCTCAACGCCAAAAGGCACTGGATCCCCGCTTTCGCGGGGATGACGGTGAGGTAATTACCAAGCGATGCAGGGCCTTAAGCAAACAGCTTGCCCGGATTAAGCACGCCCTTGGGATCAAACACCCCGCGCACACCACGCATCAACGCAATCTCCGCCTCGCTGCGGGTGCTACCGAGATAGGCCCGCTTGACCAGCCCGATACCGTGCTCGGCGGAGATGCTGCCGCCATGGCGCTGCAGTGTCTCGGCCAGCAGCTTGGTCACGTGTTCGCATTGCGTGATGAAGTCGCTTTCGGACAGCTCCGCCGGGCGCAATACATTGATGTGCAGGTTGCCGTCGCCGATGTGGCCAAACCAGACCACCTCGAAGTGCGGATACTCACTGCCAAGCAAGGACTGGATCTCGTGCAGGAATACCGGCAGCGCACTGATGCGCAACGAGATGTCGTTTTTGTATGGACGATGCGGTGCCAGGCTCTCGGTGATGCCTTCGCGCAGACGCCACAACGCCGCTGCCTGAGCCTCGCTCTGGGCCATGACGCCATCGCTGATCCAGCTACGCTCCACGCCAAGCTCGAAGGCCGCCAAAGCGGCGTCCTGCGAAGACTCGTCCGCATCGAACTCGGTGACCACGTAGTAAGGGTGATCGCCGTCGATGGCGCGTTGCGCTCCGTGCGCCAGCACGTGCCGCAAGGCAACATCGGTAAAGAACTCGAAGGCCTGCAAGGCGAGGCGTGAGCGGAACAGCGCGAACACCTCCATCAGAGCATCCATGGTCGGCAATGCCAGCAGCATCACCTGTGATGGCGGCGGCGGATCGGTGAGGCGCAAGGTCGCCTCCACCACCACGCCGAGCGTGCCTTCCGAGCCGATCAGCAACTGGCGCAGGTCGTAGCCGCTGGAGTTCTTGATCAGGCCGCGATTGAGCTGCAGCAGTTCGCCATTACCTGCCACCACGGTAAGCCCGGCGATCCATTCGCGGGTATTGCCGTATCGGATGACGCGAATGCCCCCGGCATTGGTGGCGATATTGCCGCCGATGGAACACGAGCCGCGCGCGGCGAAATCCACCGGATAGATCAGCCCGTGCTCCTTGGCCGCCTCGTGCACGGCGAGCAAGGTCATGCCGGCCTGTACGCTCAGGGTACGATCCACCGCGTCAAAGCCGAGCACGCGATTCATGCGCTCCAGACTCAGCACCAGCTCGCCATGGGCCGCCACGGCACCACCGGATAAACCCGTGCGGCCACCCGACGGAACAATGGCAACTCCGTGCTCGTTGGCCCAGCGCACGATCGTTTGGACGTCCATCAACTCGGTGGGCAAAGCAATGGCCAGCGGCGCGGGCGTCCAGCGGCGCGTCCAGTCGCGGCCATAGTGCTCGAGGTCGGCGGGATCGGTCAGCAGTCGCAGATTAGGAAGCCGGACGGCCAGATCGGCCAGGCGGGCGTCAGTCATGATGGGGTCCCCAGGGGTTGTATCCAGCCTGCCAGCACCGGCTCGCAACGTCCAGTGTTGCGATGCCGCAAATTCGCTTCAATGTCTGGCATAGTGGCCGAGGTTATCCATCGCGCAACGGCCCATGAAGACCTCGTTCCCGAAACAAGACATCAAGGTGCTCCTGCTGGAAGGCGTCAGCCGCAGCGCCGTCGACAGCTTTCACCGCGCAGGCTACAGCCAGATCGAATATCTCGAGAAAGCGCTGCCGGAAGCCGAACTCAAGGCCCGCATCGCGGATGCGCATATCGTGGGTATTCGTTCCCGCACTCATCTCTCTGATGAGGTACTTCAGCAGGCTAAACGGCTAATTGCCGTGGGCTGTTTCTGCATCGGCACCAATCAAGTGGACCTGGACTCGGCGCGCCGGCTGGGCGTGCCGGTGTTCAATGCGCCCTACTCCAATACGCGCAGCGTGGCCGAATTGGTTATCGCTGAAACCATTATGCTGCTGCGCGGCATTCCGCAGAAGAACGCGCTGTGCCATCGGGGCGGCTGGACCAAATCGGCCGCCGGCAGCTTCGAGGTACGCGACAAGGTGCTGGGTATCGTTGGCTACGGCCATATCGGTACCCAGGTAGGCGTGTTGGCCGAGAGCCTGGGCATGCGGGTGATCTTCCACGACATCGAGTCCAAGCTGTCGTTGGGCAACGCTCGCGCCGCGGAGAGCCTGGAAGATCTGCTCGAGCGCGCCGACGTGGTGACCCTGCACGTGCCCGAAACACCGGCCACCAAGCTGATGATGGGTGCGCCCGAACTCTCGCGTATGCGCAAAGGGTCGGTGCTGATCAACGCGTCGCGCGGTACCGTGGTCGATATCGAGGCACTGGCCTCAGCGCTGCGCAGTGGCCATCTGTCCGGCGCCGCGGTGGACGTGTTCCCGGCGGAGCCGAAAGGCAACGACGACGCCTTCGTCTCGCCGCTGATCGGCATGGACAACGTGATTCTCACGCCCCATATCGGCGGCAGCACGCTGGAAGCGCAGGACAACATCGGCATCGAAGTCGCCAGCAAGTTGGTGCGCTACAGCGACAACGGATCCACGCTCTCGGCCGTGAATTTCCCCGAGGTCTCGTTGCCTGAGCACCCGCGCAGCCGCCGCCTGCTGCACATTCACCGCAATGTGCCGGGTGTGCTTTCGCGCATCAACGAGCTGTTCTCGTCCGGCAACATCAACATCGACGCCCAGTTCCTGCAGACGGACAGCGAAGTGGGTTACGTGGTCATCGATGTTGCAGCGGACGAAAAACAGTCCGCCATCTTGAAGGATCAGCTTGCGGCGATTCCGGGGACTCTGCGCAGTCGCGTGCTGTACTGAGTGAGGCGCTGAGGTACCTGAAATGCGAGGGGGAACCTCATCGTCATTCCTGCGAAAGCAGGAGGAGCTTCACAACAGCCGCAGGCTGGTCATCCAGCGACTTTCGAAGCTCCGACGCCGTATAAAGGCACTGGATTCCTGCTTTCGCAGGAATGACGAGTGGGAAACTTGCCGCAAGCCCGGATGGACATGCATCCATCAACCAAAACAAAAACGGCGCCCAAGGGCGCCGTTCTCTTATCTGTTGCCGAATTGGTCGGGACGGCGGGATTCGAACCCACGACCCTCTGCCCCCCAGGCAGATGCGCTACCAGGCTGCGCTACGCCCCGACGATACGGCAAGACGAGAAGTCTACCAGCTTGGCTGGTAGTACCGAAAGCCTTGAATGAAAACTCAGCGACGCAGCAGCGCCAGTACTTCTTCCAGCTCCATGCGCACCTGGCGCACGATCTGATGAGAAATGCTCGACTCCATACGCGCCTGCGGGCCTTCCAGACGGGCGCGGGCGCCCGTGATGGTGAAGCCTTCGTCGTACAGCAGGCCGCGAATCTGACGAATCATCAGCACATCGTGACGCTGGTAGTAGCGGCGGTTGCCGCGACGCTTGACCGGATTGAGCGCGGGGAATTCCTGTTCCCAGTACCGCAGCACGTGCGGCTTGACGCCACACAGTTCGCTGACCTCACCGATGGTGAAGTAACGCTTCGCCGGAATGGCGGGGAGTTCGGTGTTATTCCCTTGGTCCAGCATAGCTCTCGACTCGCACCTTGAGTTTTTGACCCGGTCGGAACGTCACCACCCGGCGAGCGGAGATCGGAATCTCTTCGCCGGTCTTGGGGTTCCGCCCCGGTCGCTGGTTCTTTTGACGCAAGTCGAAGTTGCCGAAACCGGACAGCTTGACCTGCTCGCCCTTTTCCAACGCCTCGCGGACGACCTCGAAATAGGCGTCCACGAATTCCTTCGCCTCACGCTTGTTGAGGCCCACCTCGAGAAAGAGGCGCTCGGCCATTTCTGCTTTGGTCAGCGCCATCTTATCCTCGCAACTTCGCCTTGCATGCCAACTCCAACGCACCGACTGCTTCACGTATGTTACGGTCCGCGTCGTCGTCAGTAAGGGTGCGTGAAGCGTCCTGTAAAATCAAGCCCATAGCGAGACTCTTTCGGCCCGCTTCGACTCCCTTGCCGCTGTAACGGTCAAACAGGCGCAGCTCCTTGAGCTGGGCGCCTAGCGTCGTCCGGACCACCTGCTCAATCTGTGACCAGCTAACCGATTCCGGCACGTCCACCGCGATATCGCGGCGCACAGACGGGAAGCGCGGCACGGCCTGTGCCTTGGGCAGACGGCGGGCCAGCACGGGCTCCAGCTCCAGTTCGAGCACATGGACATCGGCGCCCAGGTCCAGCGCTTTAGCCAACTGCGGATGCAGGGCACCCAGATAGCCCACGGTGACGCCATCGCGGGTAACGCGAGCGCCGCGGCCGGGGTGCAGCCAGCCCGGCAAATGGTCGGCGTGGACCGCCCAACGCTCGGGCTCGCCGCCCCAGGCGATCAAGGCGTCGAGATCACCCTTGAGGTCATGGAAGTCGAGCGTGCGCGAGACCTCGCCCCACTGCTCGGCATGGGCTGCGCCGCAAGCCACTGCGGACAACGTCGGCGTTTCGGTGGGCGCGTCCTTACGGGCCGCGGCTTCAGCGCCAATGCGGAAGGTGCGGCCCAGCTCGAACAGGCGCACGCGCTCCTGCTGGCGGGCACGGTTATGCGACAGCGCCACGATCAGGCCCGGCAGCAGCGAAGGGCGCATCACGGCAAGGTCGGCCGACAGTGGATTGGCGAGCGGCACCAGCTGCTCAGTCATGCCCCAGCGTTGCAGCACGTCGTTGCCAATGAAGGCAAGGTTCACCGCTTCGTAGTAACCGCGCGCGGCAAGCTGCTCACGTACGGCCAATTCATTGAGGCGGGCTTCGGGTTCCACCGCGAGCGCCAACGCGCCGGCAGGGGTGCTGGTCGGGATGTTGTCGTAACCGTGGATGCGGGCGACTTCTTCGATCAGGTCCTCTTCGCGCTCGATGTCGAAGCGGCTGCTCGGGGCGGTGATCTGCCAGCCATCGGCCTGCGTTTCCACTTTCATGCCGAGCGCGGTGAAGATGCGCGCGACTTCGGCGTCGGCCACGTTTATGCCCAGCACGCGCTTCAGGCGTGCGCGGCGCAACACCACCGCCACCGGCTTCGGCAGATCGGCGAGGTTCTCGGCCACCAGCACCGGGCCAGCCTTGCCGCCGGCAATGGCAAGCAGCAGCTCGGTCGCGCGCTCCAGCGCACGCTGCGGCAGCGCTGGGTCAACGCCGCGCTCGAAGCGATGCGATGCGTCCGTGTGCATGCCGAGTTTGCGCGCACGCCCCATGATGGCGGCCGGCGCGAAGTGCGCAGACTCCAGGAACACATTGCGGGTGTCATCGGTGACACGCGAATCGAAACCGCCCATCACGCCGGCCACGGCGAGGCCGTGCTTGTCGTCGGCGATCAGCACGAAGCTTTGGTCGAGTTTCGCTTCGGAAGCGTCGAGCAGCTTGAGCGTTTCGCCGTCACGCGCATGACGCACGACAATGTCGCCCTGCAGCTTGTCGTTGTCGAAAGCATGCAGCGGCTGGCCGAGTTCGAGCATCACGTAGTTGGTGACATCGACCACGGCGCTGATCGGGCGCAGGCCCGAGCGGCGCAGGCGTTCTGCCAGCCACAGCGGCGTGCGCGCTTTCGTGTCGATGCCTTCGATGATGCGGCCGAGATAACGCGGCGCATCAGCACCTGCTTCAAGGCGGATGCCGCGGCGCGCGTCACTGGCTACCGGCGAAGCGGCCTGCTCGCCGGTCTTCACGTGGCTGCCGAACAGCGCGGCCACGTCGTGCGCGAGGCCATAGAGGCCCAGGCAGTCCGGACGATTCGGGGTGAGCTTCAATTCGAAGCTGGCATCCGGCAAACCGAGATACGCGGCAAGCGGCTTGCCCACTGGCGCGTCGGCCGGCAGCTCGAGCAGGCCAGAGGCGTCGGCGTCAACGCCCAGCTCCTTGGCCGAGCACAGCATGCCGAACGATTCGACACCACGCAGCTTGGCCGCCTTGATATTGATGCCGCCCGGCAGGCTCGCACCCACCATCGCCAGCGGCACCTTGATGCCGACGCGTGCATTGGGTGCGCCGCAGACGATCTGCAGCGGCTCACCCTGCCCTGCATCGACCTTGCACACTTGCAGGCGGTCAGCTTCGGGATGCTTTTCGGCGCCGATGATCTCGGCCACCACCACACCATCCAGGCCTTCGCCCAGCGGGGTGAGCTCTTCCACTTCCAGGCCCGCCATGGTCAACGCGTGGGCCAGTGCCGCGCGGTCAGCCTGAATCTCGACCAGTTCGCGCAGCCAGTTCTCGGAGAATTTCATGCGTGTCGGTTCCTGCTGCGTTTACGCGAACTGCTTGAGGAAGCGCAGATCGTTCTCGAAGAACGCGCGCAGATCGGAGACGCCATAGCGAAGCATCGCAAAACGCTCCACGCCCAGGCCAAACGCAAAGCCCGTGTAGCGCTCCGGATCGATGCCGCAGTTCTTCAGCACGTTGGGATGCACCATGCCGCAGCCCAGCACCTCGAGCCAACGCGTGCTGCCGTCTTCCGCATCCCAACGGATATCCACCTCAGCCGAGGGCTCGGTGAAGGGGAAATAGCTGGGGCGGAAACGCATTTCGAAATCGCGCTCGAAGAACGCACGGATGAATTCGGCCAGCGTGCCCTTCAGGTCGGCGAAGCTCGACGTTTCATCGACCAGCAAGCCTTCGATCTGGTGGAACATCGGCGAATGGGTCTGGTCCGAATCGCTGCGGTACACCTTGCCCGGCGCAATGATGCGAATCGGTGGCTGGCGCCCCTGCATCGAGCGCACCTGCACCGGCGACGTATGCGTGCGCAGCAGGCGACCATCACCGAAGTAGAAGGTGTCGTGCATGGCGCGCGCCGGATGGTGCGGCGGAAAGTTCAGCGCCTCGAAGTTGTGCCAGTCATCCTCGATCTCCGGACCATCGGCACGCTGGTAACCCAGGCGCGAGAAGATCGCGGTGATGCGCTCGAGCGCTCGCGTGATCGGGTGGATACCGCCACGCTCGCCGTCGCGGCCTGGCAAGGTAATGTCGATGGTTTCCGAAGCGAGGCGATGATCGAGCTCCGCCTGCTCAAGCACCTGCTTGCGTGCGGCCAGCGCGTCGGCAAGGCGATCCTTGATGCGATTGACCTCGGCACCACGCGCCTTGCGCTCTTCGGGCGACAACGCACCCAGCGCTTTCAGCGCGGCAGTCACGATGCCGCTTTTGCCCAGCAGACTGACGCGCAGCGCGTCGAGCGCCTCGAGCGTATCGGCCTTGTCGATATCGGCCAGCGCGGCGACCGCGCGGCTATCCAGATCGTCCATCGATGCGATTCCGGTGTGGAAGTCAGAAACAAAAACGGGGAGGAGGCTGATGGCCTCCTCCCCGCTTGATCACATCATATCGTCAGTGCGCAGAGCGCTCGACGATCAAGCGGCCAGACTGGCCTTCGCCTTCTCTGCGATCGCACCAAACGCCTTGATGTCGTGCACGGCGATGTCTGCCAGCACTTTGCGGTCGACGGTGATGCCGGCCTTGGCCAGGCCATTGATCAGACGGCTGTAGGACAGACCGAACTGACGGGCAGCAGCGTTGATACGCACGATCCACAGAGCGCGGAACTGACGCTTGCGCTGCTTGCGGCCGATGTAGGCGTACTGACCGGCCTTGATGACGGCCTGGTTAGCTACGCGGAAGACTTTGCGACGGGCGTTGTAGTAGCCCTTCGCGCGGCCAATGATCTTCTTGTGACGACGACGGGCGGTAACGCCACGCTTAACACGAGCCATGGTTCAGTCCTCCGCCTTAGAGATACGGCAACATGCGTGCTACACCCTTGGTGTCGCATGCCTTGACGTGGTTGGTCGCACGCAGACCGCGCTTACGCTTGGTCGACTTCTTGGTCAGGATGTGCGACTTGAAGGCGTGACCGGCCTTGAACTTGCCCGATGCGGTCTTGCGAAAACGCTTCGCAGCCGCCCGGTTGGTCTTGATCTTGGGCATGGAAATGCTCCTTGATGGGGATTGACCCCGGTTTCTGACTGATCTGGCGGCACCCCTGAGGCGCTCTTTCCGTCCTGCCAGCATCGGTTCACGACCCGTCCTGGTGGGTCGAACCGGCGATTATACGGAGCAAATCAGGGTTTTGCTAGCGCCAGGGCTATCCGAACCGCAAGCCCGCTCCCTTTGGATGCGAGCAGCCGCAAAGGCGGGGCCGCTCTTAGCTCCCTCTCCCCGCCGGGGAGAGGGCTGGGGTGAGGGGACACTCTTGCCTCATCGCCTGGTCGAGCGGCCTTTTGCGTGATTCTGGCGCGCTATCGCGAGTGGGCTCGCCTGCCGCGGGCTTCCGTCCTCCTGCCGGAGGCCGGGTCACTTTCTCTTGCTTGCCCAAGAGAAAGTAACCAAAGAGAAGGGCACCCCGCTTGGCGCTGGCCGGCTGCGCCGACCAGTCCGTGAGGGCCGGCCGGGCTTTTCGACGGGGCTCCTGCCCCGGCGAAAAGTGCCTGGCGTCCTGCCAGGCACCCCTTCGGGGCCTGATCGCCCGACCCTCACCGCCGCACAGGGGGCCCAAAGGTCAAAAGCGCAAAGCCCGCACCTTGTCCGGCGACTAGCAACAAAAAAAGCGACCCGCAGGTCGCTTTTTTCTTGATTTACCGAGAATTACTTCTTCTTCGGCCCGATCATCATGACCATCTGGCGGCCTTCCAGGCGGGGGAAGGACTCGACCACGCCATTCTCGCCCACATCCTCCTGGATCTTCTTGGCCAGATTCTGGCCCAGGTCCTGGTGGGACATTTCGCGACCGCGGAAGCGGATGGTGACCTTGACCTTGTCGCCTTCCTCAAGGAAGCGAAGCATGTTGCGCAGCTTGATCTGGTAGTCGCCCACATCCGTAACCGGACGGAACTTCACCTCTTTGATCTCGACCTGCTTCTGCTTCTTCTTGGCGGCCTGGGCCTTCTTCTGGGCTTCGAACTTGAACTTGCCGTAGTCCATGATGCGGCAGACCGGCGGATCGCCGTTCGGCTGGATCTCAACCAGGTCCATGCCCGCCTCTTGCGCCAAAGCCAGCGCCTCGTCACGGGTCAGGATACCGAGCTGTTCCGAATCTGCGCCGATCACGCGAACGCGCGGGACGCGGATTTCAAGGTTACGGCGATTGCCCTTAGTGTCGGTGGTAGCGATACCACAATCCTCCAGAAGAGTTCTTAAAAGTGCCGGCTCGCGCGCTTAGCGACGGGTCTCGGCTTCCAGGCGCTCGATAAACGCGACCAACGGCATGCTGCCGAGGTCCTCGCCCGAACGCGTACGCACAGATACCGCCCCCGATTCCTTCTCGCGATCTCCGACCACCAGCAGGTAAGGGACTTTCTGCAACGTATGTTCGCGGATTTTATAGCCGACCTTCTCATTGCGCAAATCGGCGTGTACGCGGAAACCTTTATCGACAAGGGTTTGCGTCACTTCGCGGACATAGTCGGCCTGGGCGTCCGTAATGCTGAACACCGCGGCCTGCACTGGCGACAACCAGGTCGGCAGCAGACCGGCATGATGCTCGATCAGGATGCCGATGAAGCGCTCCATCGAACCCACGATGGCACGATGCAGCATCACCGGGTGACGGCGCTGTGAATGCTCGTCTACGTACTCGGCGCCCAGGCGCTCGGGCATCATGAAGTCCACCTGCATCGTGCCGACCTGCCAGGCACGGCCGATGGAGTCCTTCATGTGGTACTCGATCTTGGGACCATAGAAGGCACCCTCGCCCGGCAACTCTTCCCAGGTCACGCCGGCAGCACCCAGCGCAGCACGCAGCGCATCTTCGGCGCGGTCCCACACGTCATCGCTGCCGATGCGCTTATCCGGGCGCAGCGCGATCTTCAGCGCGATATCGGCGAAGCCGAAGTCGCTGTAGACCTTCATGGCCTGCTGGTGGAACGCCGTCACCTCGGACTCGATCTGCTCTTCCGTGCAGAAGATATGACCATCGTCCTGCGTGAACGCGCGCACGCGCATGATGCCGTGCAGCGCACCCGAGGGCTCGTTGCGATGGCACGCGCCGAACTCGCCGTAGCGGATCGGCAGCTCGCGATAGCTATGCAGATCGGTATTGAAGATCTGCACGTGACCCGGGCAGTTCATCGGCTTCAGGGCGTACGTGTGCTTCTCCGACTCGGTGAAGAACATGTTTTCCTGGTAGTTGTCCCAGTGGCCGGACTTCTTCCACAGCGAGACGTCCAGCACCTGCGGACAACGCACTTCCTGGTAGCCGCTGTTGCGGTACACGCGGCGCATGTGCTGCTCCACCTGCTGCCAGATGGCCCAGCCCTTCGGGTGCCAGAACACCATGCCAGGGCCTTCTTCCTGCTGGTGGAACAGGTCGAGCGCCTTGCCGATCTTGCGGTGGTCGCGCTTCTCGGCTTCTTCCAACTGGTGCAGGTAGGCCTTGAGGTCTTTGTCGTTGAGCCAGGCCGTGCCGTAGATGCGCGTGAGCATCGCGTTGTTGGAATCGCCACGCCAGTAGGCGCCGGCCACCTTCATCAGCTTGAACGCGCGCAGCTTGCCCGTATTGGGCACGTGCGGGCCGCGGCAGAGGTCGGTGAATTCGCCCTGCGAGTAGAGCGAAAGTTCCTCGTTCGACGGGATGCTTTCGATGATCTCGGCTTTGTATTCCTCGCCGATGCCACGGAAGAACGACACGGCCTCATCGCGCGACTTCACGCTGCGCGTTACCGGCAGGCCCTCCTTGACGATCTTCTCCATCTCCGCCTCGATCTTCACCAGATCGTCGGGCGTAAACGGGCGCTCATAGGCGAAGTCGTAGTAGAAGCCGTTATCGATCACCGGGCCGATGGTCACCTGCGCGCCGGGATACAAGCGCTGCACCGCCTGCGCCAGCAGATGGGCCGTCGAGTGACGGAGGATATCCAGCGCTTCCGGGCTCTTCTCCGTAACGATTTCGAGGCTGGCGTGGCGATCGATGGGGAAACTGGCATCCACCAGCTTACCGTCCACCTTGCCTGCCAGCGTGGCCTTGGCGAGGCCGGCGCCAATAGAGGCAGCCACATCCTGCACCGTCACCGGATGATCAAACGGGCGCTTGCTGCCGTCGGGTAGCGTGATTTCAATCATGTTCGCACCTGATAAAGACGCTCAATAGAACGTGTGTTTTGTAGAGCTCGACCGAGTCGATGGCGAGTTAACGTCGCTCACCGACAAAGCGTGCTTTTCGTGAAGAATCCGGTCATGGATGGCCGGTTTGGCTTTTGCCCGCCCGGACGGCGGGCAAAAATAAAGGCGCCATGCGCCCTCTCGTGAAACAAGGCGTGGCTCAGGTCAGCATGGGAAGTTCGTAGTTGCCATGTCACACACTCGACCAGCGCGGAAAGCGCGAGCCACCTTAGTCTCTGGATGGATTCGATAGAGACGCTAGTTTAGCCCACCACGGGCTGTCAATTCAGCATCACCCGCACCATCAGTCTCACAGCTGACAGCGATAGAATGCGCGCCCCTACCCTGGAGGTTACGCGATGCGCATGCTCGTCACCGGCACGGCCGGCTTTATCGGCTCCGCCCTGGCTGAGCGCCTGTTGGCGCGCGGCGACGAGGTCTATGGCATCGACAACCACAACGATTACTACGACCCGTCGCTCAAGGAAGCCCGCCTGGCGCGCTTTTCCGGCCACCCGAACTACACGCACCTGCGGGCCGATCTGGCCGACGCGGATGCCGTGAACAGGGCTTTCGCCGGCTTCCTGCCTCAGCGCGTGGTCAATCTGGCCGCCCAGGCCGGCGTACGTTATTCGCTGAAGAATCCGCAAGCCTACGTGCAGAGCAACCTGGTGGGCTTCGTGAACATCCTGGAGGCCTGCCGCCACGGAAAAATCGAGCATCTGGTCTACGCCTCATCCAGCTCCGTCTACGGCGCCAACCGCAAGCTACCGTTCGCCATCGAGGATGCCGTCGATCATCCGGTAAGCCTGTACGCCGCGAGCAAGAAGGCTAACGAGCTGATGGCGCACACCTATAGCCATCTGTACAACCTGCCAACGACAGGTCTGCGCTTCTTCACCGTGTACGGGCCATGGGGACGTCCCGACATGTCGCCCATGCTGTTCGCCGACCGCATAAGTCGCGGCGAACCCATCGACGTCTTCAATTACGGCAACCACAGTCGCGATTTCACCTTCATCGATGACATCGTGGAGGGCGTGATCCGCACCCTGGACCATGTCGCCTTGCCGGACCCCGCTTACGACGCTTTGCTGCCCAGCCCCGGCACATCCAGCGGGCCCTATCGCGTCTACAACATTGGCAATGACCAGCCCGTGCAGCTGCTGCGCTTCATCGAGCTGATGGAACAGCATCTGGGCCGCACGGTGGAGAAGCGTCTGCTGCCGATGCAGCCGGGCGACGTGCCCGATACATGGGCCGATGTGTCGGCGCTGCGCCGTGATGTGGGCTATGTACCCAACACATCCATCGAGGAAGGTGTGGCGCGCTTCGTGGCGTGGTACCGGGAGTACTTCCAGAAGTGAGTGAAGAGGAGTGAGAAACGAGAGAACCACTCTCACTTCTCACTCCTCTCCCCTATTTCCTGCTTCAGAACGGCTTGGCGATCACCAGGAAGATCACACCCAGCAGCACCAGCACCGGCAGCTCGTTCATGATGCGCAGCACTTTGCCGGATGGCAGCGCCCCTCCCTGTTCGCTGCGCTTAAGCAGACGGCCCGTCCAGCTGAAGTACACCAGCAGCAGCACGATCAGGGTGAGCTTGGCGTCGATCCAGTGCAGCGAAGCGACCACGTTCGGCAAGGTTTGCGGAAACAGCCGCCAGCCTTGCCATAAGGTCAGGCCGAACAGGAAGGCGATGCCGAACATGTTGTGGCCAAAACGGTAGAGCCGCCGCCCCATGAGTATCAGCCGCGCCTTGACGGCAGGCTCGTCACCGGCCTCCGCAATGTTCACCAGGATGCGCGGCAGGTAGAACACGGTGGCCATCCAGGCCATGACGAACAACAGATGGAGGCTCTTGATCCACAGATACGTCATCGACTGGCTCCTTCAGCGCAAAAAGAAACGGCGCGAACCCGAGGGCCGCGCCGTTTCGTCGGTATTGGTGGGCGGTACAAGGATCGAACTTGTGACCCCTACCATGTCAAGGTAGTGCTCTACCGCTGAGCTAACCGCCCGGAGCTCGCCCGGCATGCCGTGCGAGCCGCGCAGTATACGGGATCCCATCGGCGGCGACAACCGTCCCGTAAGCCCCACTCAACGCGCCGCTTTTTCGCGCAGCTGGTGGATCTGATCGCGAATCCGCGCCGCTTCCTCGAACTCCAGGTTTTCGGCGTGCTTGTACATCTGCGCCTCGAGCTTCTTGATCATGGCGGAGGCCTGATCGGCGTTGAGCGCGGCGTAGTTGGCACCTTGCTCCGCGATGGCGGCGCGGCGCTCGCCACGGTTGCCGCGGCCACGTCCCGGCGCCTCGCTGCGCGCCCCTTCCATGATGTCGGCAATGCGACGGACCACGGATTGCGGGGTAATGCCGTGCTCGGTGTTGTAGGCCTGCTGTTTCTCGCGGCGGCGCGCAGTTTCATCCATGGCTGCCTGCATGGAGCGGGTCACCGAATCGGCGTAGAGGATCGCCTTGCCGCGCAGGTTGCGAGCCGCTCGGCCAATCGTCTGGATCAGGGAGCCCGTGGAGCGCAGGAAACCCTCCTTGTCCGCGTCGAGGATCGCCACCAGCGACACTTCGGGCATATCCAGGCCTTCGCGCAACAAGTTGATGCCTACCAGCACGTCAAATTCGCCAAGGCGCAAGTCGCGGATGATCTCCACGCGCTCCACCGTCTCGATATCAGAGTGCAGATAGCGCACCTTGACCCCATGTTCGCCGAGGTACTCGGTGAGGTTTTCGGCCATGCGCTTGGTCAGCGTGGTCACCAGCACACGGTCGCCCATGGCCACGCGCTTGTGCACCTCGCCCAGCAGGTCATCCACCTGCGTACGCACGGGGCGCACCTCCACCTCCGGATCGATCAGACCCGTGGGACGCACCACCAGCTCCACGATGGCGTCACCGGATTTCTGCAACTCGTAGTCGCGCGGCGTGGCCGATACGTAGATGGAGCGCGGCGCGCGCTGTTCCCATTCCTCGAAACGCAACGGCCGGTTATCCATGGCTGATGGAAGGCGGAAGCCAAACTCCACCAGCGTTTCCTTGCGCGAGCGGTCGCCCTTGTACATGGCGCCCAACTGCGGAATGGTCACGTGTGATTCGTCGACCACCAGTAGTGCATCGGCCGGCAGATAATCGAACAGGGTCGGCGGCGCCTCGCCGGGGCCTCGGCGCGTAAGATGGCGCGAGTAGTTCTCAATGCCCTGGCAGTAACCCACTTCCGCCATCATTTCGATGTCGAAACGCGTGCGCTGATCCAGGCGCTGCGCCTCGACCAGCTTGTTGTCCTTGTACAACTGCTCCAGACGCTCTTTCAGTTCGACTTTGACGGTCTCGATGGCATTGAGCACGCTCTCGCGCGTGCTGGCGTAATGCGTACGCGGGTACACCGTATAGCGCGGCACTTTGCGAATCGTTTCGCCGGTGAGCGGGTCGAACAGCGACATGTTCTCGATGTCACCATCGAACAGTTCAATGCGCAGTGCTTCGGTTTCCGATTCTGCAGGAAACACGTCGATCACTTCGCCGCGCACGCGATAGGTACCGCGTTTCAACTCCATCTCGTTGCGGGAGTACTGCAACTCCGTCAGCTGCCGGATGAGTTGCCGCTGGTCGATATGCTCGCCCTTGGCCAGGATCAGGCGCAACGACAGGTAATCCTCGGGATCGCCCAGGCCGTAGATGGCCGAGACGGTGGCGACGATCAACGCATCCTTGCGCGACAACAGCGCCTTGGTGGCCGCCAGACGCATCTGCTCGATGTGGTCGTTGATCGAGGCGTCCTTCTCGATATAAGTATCGGACGCTGCCACGTAGGCTTCCGGCTGGTAGTAGTCGTAGTAGCTGACGAAGTACTCCACCGCGTTGTGCGGAAAGAACTCCTTGAATTCGCCATACAACTGCGCCGCCAGCGTCTTGTTTGGCGCCAGCACGATGGTAGGCCGCTGCACCTTCTCGATCACATTGGCGATGGTGAAGGTCTTGCCCGAACCGGTAACGCCCAGCAGCGTTTGCGCGGCGAGGCCAGCCTCAAAACCTTCGGTCAGCGCTCGGATCGCCCCGGGCTGGTCACCTGAGGGTTTATAGGGAGAGACGAGTTCGAAGCGATCAGTCATGGCAGGACACATGGGGGCTCGAGAGGCCATTCTAAATTGCCCCTGCTGACAGAGCCTGTCAGCAGGCAATGACGCCCAGCACCCCGGATCGACGACTGTCACCCATCGCCCTACCCCGTAGCTTGAACCCGCGGGCAACGCAGGAGGCGGCGCATGGGATCAGGGCGAAGAGGTACACCACGACGGCTAGCCAAGGGATTCACACTCATCGAGCTGATCGTGACCTTGGCCGTCACGATCACGCTTGCCTGCCTTGCCGCGCCCGCGCTGAGCCGCCTGGGCAACCGCAGCCGGCTGCAGGCCATGCAGATGGAGCTGATCTCATCGCTGAATCACGCGCGCGGATTGGCCGTGACTTCCGGACGACGCACGCTGCTCTGCCCGTCCCAGGCGGGCCGGCGATGCGACGATGGATTGCACTGGGAGGCCGGCTGGCTGGTCGGCCATTACCGCAGCGGTCAAGCCGACCAGGTGGATGGAGAACCGCGGATGGTGATTCCTGGCAACAGCCGCCTGACCATTCTGAGCAGCGCCGGTCGCAAGCGCGTGCGATACCAGAGTGACGGCACCGCCGGTGGCAGCAACGTGACCTTCACCCTCTGCGTACGCGGCGAGGCCGAAGGCGCATTGACCGTGGTCACTTCCGGCGCTGGCAGGGTCTATGGCGCCAAGGCCTCGGCTGACGAGGGAAAGCAGTGCGCCAACAGCGGCCCATAACATGCGCGAGGCCGTGAAGAACGCAAAAAAACAAGGCCGCGCATGACTGCGCGGCCTTGTCGAATATGGCGCCCGAAGTTGGACTCGAACCAACGACCCCCTGATTAACAGTCAAGTGCTCTAACCGGCTGAGCTATTCGGGCGGGGTGAGCTGGATAGTTTGAATATCCAGCCCCGGGCTGTCAAGACGTTTTAGCCATCGAATCGCCTTGAGAATCGCCGGAAATCAGGCGGTCTTGCCCGTCAGCACCCGATAGCACGGCACGTAGGCCGTCCCGCCGGGAAGCTTCATGCGGTCCTGAGCCACAAACGCCTTCAGCAGTTCGTCGAGCGAATGCATGATGTCGGCGTCGCCGTCGATGTCGAAGGGCCCCTCCTTCTCGATGGCACGCAGACCCTCTTCCTTCACATTGCCTGCGACGATGCCGGAGAACGCGCGACGCAGGTCTGCCGCCAGCTCGTGGCGCGGACGGTCGCGATGGATGGCCAGTGCACGCATGGCTTCATGCGTGGGACGGAACGGCAGCTGGAACGCGTATGGAATATTCAGCGACCAGTTGAAGAAGAACGCATCCTTGTTGTCCAGGCGATAGTTGCGCACCTTCTCGATGCCACGAATCATCGCGCGTGCCACCGCCGCCGGATCGTCCACGATGATCTGGTAATGCTGTGCAACGCTGTCGCCCAGCGTGAGGCGCAGGAAGCGATCGATCTGCTCGAAATAGGCCGCCGACTTCTTGGGGCCGGTGAGGATGAGCGGGAACGGCATGCCGGCATTGTCCGGGTGCATCAGGATGCCGAGCAGGTAGAGGATTTCCTCGGCCGTACCCACGCCACCCGGGAACACGATGATGCCGTGGCCCATGCGCACGAATGCTTCGAGGCGCTTCTCGATATCCGGCATGATCACCAGGTGATTCACGATAGGATTCGGCGACTCGGCCGCAATGATGCCCGGCTCGGTGATGCCGATGTAGCGGTTATTACGATGGCGCTGCTTGGCGTGCGCGATGGTGGCGCCCTTCATCGGGCCCTTCATGGCGCCCGGGCCGCAACCCGTACAGATATCCATGCCGCGCAGGCCGAGCTGATAACCCACCTGCTTGGTGTATTCGTATTCGTCGCGCGAGATCGAATGACCACCCCAGCACACCACGAGGTTCGGGTCGACCTGCGGCTTGAGAATGCGCGCGTTGCGCAGAATCTCAAACACCGCATGGGTGAGGCCCACGCTGTCGTCGAGGTCGAAGCTGCCCTGCTCCAACTGCGTCGACACATAGACGATGTCGCGCATCACGGCGACCAGCAATTCATTGATACCGCGAATGATCTGGCCATCCACGAAGGCCTGGGCCGGCGCGTGGGTCAACTCGATCTTGATGCCGCGATCCTGCTGCAGTACCTGGATATCGAAATCCGGATACTGCTCGAGCATGCCGCGGGGGTCGTCGCTCATGTTGCCCGAGGTCAGCACCGCCAGCGCGCAGCGGCGCAGCAAGGCGTGCAGGCCCGATCCGCTGGCATCGCGCAGGCGCGCCACTTCGTTTCGGGAAAGAATATCCAGGCCACCAGCGGGGGAAATACGCGCGCTGACAGTGGCGGCTCGGCCGGTCTTGCCGGCTTGGGTGTCATTCATTGAAGCAGTCTCCTAGCCGCGCCTTCGCGGCTCGTACGTCCGGGCAAAACGCGGCGGACCGCGTAGCTTCCCGCGCCGGGCATGGCAGGGTCAAGCCGCAGACTGTCTCATCGCCCCTAAACCCACAAAAAAACCGGCGCCCTTGCGGGCGCCGGCTCGGTTCGCCAGATCTTTCGACCCGATCAGAACGTGTACTTCACACTCAGCATGGCGGACCAACGCTGCGACGGGCTCAGCGACTCGTTCACCGGCAGCGGGGACGCATTCGGCGCGTAGTTGCCGTTCTTGTCCTTATAGTTTTTGCCGGAGATGTCGTAGTAGTAATTGCCGTTGGCGTCGACGCCGCTCACGTCAGCCAGGTTGCGCACGCCCGGGAAGCTCGCACGACGTTCCACACCCCAACGCTTGTTGAGCATGTTGGTGAAGTTGTAGATGTCCAGGGCGATGATGCCCTTGTTGCCATCGAACAGACCCGGGATTTCCTGACGGAACGACAGGTCGAGCTGGCTGATCCACGGTGCGCGGTCGGCGTTGCGGCCAGCAATGTCACCCTTGTGCTTGCTCAGGTAGTCGTTGCTGTTGATGTAGTCCATGAACTGCTGCTTCATCTGGCTCGTCACCGCAGAAGCCCACTTCACGTCGTTCACCGACTTCGGAATGTAGACCAGATCGCGGGCGTAACCGTCGCCGTTGATGTCGTTGCCGAAGGTCCAGCTGTACGGCGAGCCGGAATGGCCGTCGTACATGGCGCTCACGGTGGTGGCGTAGTCGCCGAAGAAGCGATGCTGCCAGGTCAGCGAAGCGATCACGCGATACGGCACCGAGTAGGCCGACGTCGTGGCTTTGTCTTCGTTCGGGTTAACCCAGACGTTGTTGTTGTAGTTGGAGTTGGCAACGCTCGACGAGCCCGGATTCACATCGGTGGAACGGTTGTAGCTGAAACCCACCATGCCGTACCAATCGTCTGCAAAGCCCTTCTTGAACGACAGCGTGAGGTTGTCCGAGCTGCCCTTCTGGGTATTGGTGAGCAGCGTGGTGGCACGATCGAACGCCGGGTTCTGGTTGGCGCGCTCGTTGGCCGAGGAGAGACCATTGGCGCTGGCAGTCCCTGCCGTGCCCTTGACGTTGCCGTTCCAGTACAGGTTACGGCCGTCCTGAGCGAGACGCGTCGGCGCACCGATGTTGATGTTCTTGTAGAAGATCGCGTCGCGCACCTGCAGATGGACCCACTCCAGCGACCCAACGATGCCCATCCAGGGCAGCTCGCGATCGACGGCGAGGTTCATCTTCCATACGGTCGGCTGCTTGAAGCTCGGATCAACCGTATCCACGGCCATCTTGGCGGCCGACGAACCGAGCGTCGTCGAGTTACCCGGAATGATCGGGTTGTTCGGGTCGTACGACGGCGCCGGCTTGATGCCGACGTTCGGCAGCACCACACCCGGGAGGCCACTCTTGGCGTCGGTGATGTTCCAGGTGCCAACGTTGTAGCCGTTGTTGGCGTAAGCGTTGGAGAGCCACACGCTCGGGTTGTTCGCGATGAACAGGCCCGCGCCACCGCGCAGCTGGGTCATGCGCTCGGTGTCGAACTGGTAATTGAACGAGATACGCGGCTGCACCACGCGGTTGCCGCTGACGCGCGTGTTGTTCGGGTAACCGAAACCGCCCTTGGAAGCGACGCACGCCGGGGTCTTGCCGTCAGCCTGGTAGGCCGTAAATGCCTTGCCCGGCGCAGCGGCGAAGCAAGGGTTCAGCAGCGGCTGATCGTCCGTGATCGGAATATCCACGCGCACGCCGTACTGCAGCGACAGACGGTCCGTAGCCTGCCAGGTGTCCTGCAGGAAGATGCCGTACTGGTTCAGTGTGTAGCGGGCCGCGACGTCGTCCAGCGAGTAGCCGTTGACCGGACGCTTCATCTGGTAGTTGTACCAGGCCCCCTTGGGCCAGGCGGCCAGGTTGAACTGGTACGAACCGAAGTAACGCGGCACGTACGCGTTGTAATACTGGTCACGCTCGTAGTCCACGCCGCCCTTCAGCGTGTGGTCGCCCAGGTACAGGGTGCCGGCGAAGTAGGCATTCCAGGACTTCACGTTCAGTGCGTTGACCTGACTGTTCGGCTCGGTGCCCAGCGCCACGTTGGTCGCGCTGTTGTTGCCGACGTCATTGTTCGGGTAGATCTGGAGGTACGGCTGGTCGCCACCCACCAGTGCCCCGCGGCTCTGATCGTACGTAGCGTACGAGATGGCCGATTCGGTCGAGAACTTGTCGGTCCAGTCATCGAACAGGTTCAGCGTGTAACTCTTGCTGTTGCGGTTCTTCGAGTACCAGTTGCTGCTCAGGTTGAGGTAACCGGCGGCGCTGGCCGTGGCGATCGGCTGCACTTCCTTGGTCTGGTTGTAGCGGAAGCTGGCGCGGTGATTGGTGTTGATGTTCCAGTCCAGCTTGACCAGGTAGCGCTTGTCGGTCAGATCGAACTTGTCGGTGTAGTTGCCCGGGTTCAGCCCCAGCGACTTGGCCTGGCTGATGATCTGGTCAACCTGTGCCTGGGTCAGGCCCTGCACGGTGTTGGTGTAATTGGAGTCCATCGGGCCGTAGCTGGAGCCCACGCCTTCCTTCTTGGACTCTTCATACGAAGCGAAGAAGAACAGCTTGTCCTTGAGGATCGGGCCACCCAGCGTGAAGCCGGACGTCCAGTTGCGATCGAAACCGGTGTACTTGGAGCTCTGGCCGTTGGCGTTGTCGAGCTCGCCCACCATCTTGTTGGTGTTCTGGTACGTGTAGTACACCGAGCCGTGGAAATTGTTGGTACCGCTCTTGGTCACCGCATTGATGTTGGCGCCCACACCGCGACGGGCGGAGACGTCATAGTTCGCCGTCGAGATGTTGTATTCCTCGATCGTGTCCTGCGAGATCGGCGTACCTACGCTGGCCAGGCCGTTGTCTTCCAGACCGAACGGATCGCCCGCGCTCACCGTATCGATGGTGACGTTGTTGTAGCGGAAGTTCTGACCCAGCGCGGAGATCTGGCCGCGGTCGCGGTCAGAGATGGTCACGCGCGGATCGAGGCGCACCACGTCCTGAATCGAGCGGTTCGGGGTCGGCGTAGCTTCCAGCTCACGGCGCGACACGTTGGTCGACAGGCCCTTGTTCTCGGCATTGAAGGTCTGCGACAACGTGGTCGCCGACACCGTCACGCCGCCGAGGTTCTGCGCAGCCGCCTGGGAGGCGCCCATGGTCACGTTGACGGCAGTGTCCTGCGCGAGCTGCAGGTAAACGTTGTCCTGTTCCGACTGGGTACCGTCCTTGGAAACCTTCACGTCGAACGGACCACCCACGCGCAGACCCTGGGCCGAGTAACGGCCGCTGGCGTCGGTGGTGGTGGTCTTGGTGGTGCCCGTCGGCTCGTGCAGGATCTGCACGGTGGCGCCGGAAACCGGCTGGCCGTTGGCGTCCAGCACGCGGCCACTGATCGAGGAGGAGGTGTCCTGTGCCAGTACCGGCGACGCCGCGAGCAGCGCCGCAATGGCCACCGGCAAAAGCTTGGTGCGCAATGCGTTGTTCATCGAGATTCAACCCCTACGAGATTCGCAAGAAAAAACACGGGACCAGCACAGAGGAGTCCCATGCCCCTCCGCCACCGTCTTAAGTGGCTGATTCCCTAGAAATGATTTGATGATCCTGGGGTACTCGGCGAGGCCGCCAGCCAGGAATCATCACGACGAATGTAGTCGCATTATATTACAAATTCGTAACTTCTTGACGTAAATCTCACAGTTCTTACGCTTTTCCTGACCCGTGAATCGCACTTCCTTACGACAAAGGGCGCCTCCCCTGACAGCGGCGAAAGGAATGCCTTTCCTGCCACGCGGAGTACGCCGCTCCAACGCGCTGCAGTGCTGGCCACCGCGCCATCGCGAGGGCAAAAAAAAACCGGCCCCTTGCGGGGCCGGCTAGCGGGTTCAACGGTGTTGTCGCTTAGAAGAACGAGGTACCGAAGGTCACCACGTACGCACGCGGCTGCAGCAGGCCATAGGTCGGCGAGCTGGTGTAAAGCGAGCCGCTGGCCACGGCCAGGAACTGCGCCGAGCTCACGTACGAGAAGGCCTTGTGGTCGGTGAGGTTGGACACGTTCAACTTGATGTACGGGTTCTTCAGCCAGTCCCAGCTGTCGAACTTGTAGCCGGCGCTGAGGTTGAAGGTGGTGAAGCCCCCCACCCGCTCGGTGTTCATGTAGTCGCCGTAGAGCGAGCTGGTGACGCGTGCCGACAGCGTGGCCCACAGGTGGCTGCCATCGTCGTAGCCCAGGCTGACATTGCCGATGTTGCGGGCGGTGTCAGGCATGGTCTTGCCGTTGGTCGGATAGATGCCGTCGCCGCTGCCGCCATCGATGTTGCCCACGATCTTGGCCTGGGTGTAGGTGTAGGAGGCGTAAGCCGTCCAGTCCTTCGCCAGCTTGTAGCTCAGCTCACCGTTGAAGCCCTTCATGTGCATGCGATGCACCGAGGTGTAGTACGTGTAACCGGTGGCCTGGTCGTACGCACTCTGCTGCTTGTTGTTGTAGTTGCTGTTGTAGATGTCAGCGCTGGCCGAGAGCTGATCGCCGTAGTAGCGGTAGCCAAGGTCGGTGTTCCAGGCGCTTTCCGGCGCATTCGCCTGCTTCTGATCATCCAGCGTGTTGAGCAGCAACACCGTATTCGTCGGCACGCGGAAGGTCTTGCCGCTGCCGATGAAGAACTGGTTGCGCTCGTCGAGCTGGAACTTGATACCGGCCGTCGGCAGGAACTTGTTCCAGGTCTTGTTCGCGTCGATCAACTTCTGCTGCTTGGTGAGCGCACCGGCGGTCGAGCCCGGGTACTCCCATGCAAAACCGTCGCGCTTCTCCCACAGGTAGCTCACGCCAGCGGTGAAGGTCCACTGGTCATTCGGGGTCCAGTTGTCCGTGACAAAGCCCTTCTTGACCTCGGTGGTGGTGTATTCGTCATACACCTTCTGCGGCAGGCCGGTGCCCGGATACACGATGAAGTTGGAACGGCCCCACAGATCACCCGGATTACCCTGGTTGTCGACAGCGCCGTACACGTCTTCCTGGCTCTTGCGCGAACGCTCGTACCACACGCCGTACTCGAGGCTGTTGTCGAGGCCGAAGTCCTGATTGAACTTTGCAATCACACCCGGACGGTAGGTGGTCGCCGCCGAATAGGAATAGACCACGCCCTTGCTGTTATTGGTGACCTTGCCGTCACCGTTGACGTCCTGGTTTGCATAACCGAAGCGATCCAGCGGCGAGGTGCTTTCCGTCACCGTCGCGGCCGCGCCGCCACCGCCGTTGCCGTACCAGAAGTACGGCACCACCGACAGGCGCAGGCTATCAGCCAGCTTGAACTCACCGTCCAGGCTGAACAGGTAGCTGCGGAACGGATTGGTGCGCAGGCCGTAGTAGTAGGTGTTGTTGCTGATCGCTGCCGGCGAAGAGCCCGACATCCAGGTCGGCTGGTAGTCAAAGTTGTAGCCGTTCTGCGCTACCTGGGCCTTGGTGACCGAACGGTAGGCAATGTTGTTTTCGCGGTTGTACTGCAGCGAGGCGCTGATGGAGTTGTCGCTGTTGATCGTCCAGATCGACTTACCGTCGACCTTGGTGACATTCATGTCACCCGGACCGCGCCACTTGTCGGCACTGTTGTTGGAGTACGACAGCCAGGAGCGCACCGGGCCGGTGTCGCCCGTGTTGAGGCGGATAAAGGTGCGGCGGTAGTCGTTATTGCCGAAGGTCTGGGTGAAATCGACGCCTGCCTGGTGCGAGGGATCGATGGTGGCCCAACCGATGTGGCCGCCCGACGCGCCGGAGTCCGGCATATCCACGTCCGGAATGCCCTGCAACACGGTGATGTCGCCCATGTTCTCGGAGTCGCCGTACTCCGTCGCGTACACCGAGTAGCTGCCCGAGTCGGTGATCGGCGCGCCATTGAGCGTCATGCCGATGTCCGACGAGTCGAAGCCGCGGATGCTGTAGTGGCCGTTGGCCAGACCGGTCACGTCGTCCGTGGCGGCATTGACGCCCGGAATGCTGCCGATCATCTGGGTGAAGTTGGAACCCGGCGAGGCCTTTTCGATGGCATCGCGCGTGACCGTCGAAACCGACTTCGGCGCCGTCTGCACCGACATCAGGCCGCCGCCCAGCGACAGGCTATCGGCCTGCACCGTCACGGTGTTCAGCTGCTGAACGCGCTTGGTGTCGTTGGACGTCGTGGTGTTGGAGGTGCTCGACGCGTTGCTGCGCTGATTGGCCGCCTCTTTGTTGGCGCTCGCCGGGTCGGCCGGGCCGCCGGCGTCCTGCGCAGCTGCAGAACCTGCCGCCATACAAAACACGACAGCGATCGCCATGGAAAGGTGGTTTCGTTTCATCTTCGTCGATTCCAGTTTTATGAGATGGGGGAAGCAGCCGGCGCAAAGGGGGAGCCAGCTGGCAGCGAGAGCAAGGGATGCTTGATGCGGCACATGCAATTTCTTTCGCCGTATCGAAAGAAATAGCGCAAGCGATTGTCCATAAACGCAAAATCCTGCCGCTTAACGTAAATTTAAACGTTTTCTCAGGGCGTAAAAAAGCCCGACCGGAAAAGGTCGGGCAACATTTACGAAATCCATTGAACCCCGCTGGCTAACGCAGGCAATGCCCCTTGAGCACTAGCCAACGCGGCTAAGGTTTACATAAGTATTTTACAAAGAATTTACCGTTTAATCACGGTGAGATCGAAAAAAGCTGTCCTATCCGAAAGGAAACGGGCATCCGGCACGCGCGATCCTTGCGAAAGATTCGCAAGGATCGCAGCACGTCTTACGTGTTTACTTGCTCAGATAGCGCGCGCGCTTGGCAGGCTTGAGCGTGGCCAGGTCGAGCATGACAAGGCCGTCGACGCAGCCGGAGAAACCGGGGTCTTCGCCGAAATCGAGGAACTGCACGCCCTCCGGCTCCACCAGGTCCACGTACTGGCGATAGAGCACCGGCAGGCTGACGCCCAGCGCGTCGAGATGGTGCTTGAGCTTGCCCAGGCCAGTCGCCGGATCCAGTCCGGCCAGCGTATCGCGCACGAGGTCGATGACCGCCGGGGACACCACGAACGGCTGACGCGCCGAAGCCAGACCAGGCGCGCCGAAATAGTGCTGATGAGCGGCGGCAATCCATTCGCGTGCTTCGCGCGGCAGACTCACCGACATGCTCACCGGGCCAAACAGGTAGCGCAGCTCCGGATGGCGCTGCAGGTACAGGCCAATGCCTTGCCACAGTTGATCCAGCGCACGCGAACGCCAGTAGGCCGGAGCGATAAAGCTGCGGCCCAACTCGAGCCCCTGCGCCAGACGTGATTCAAGTGCAGGCGAATAATTGAACAGACTGGAGGTGTACAGCGCCGACATGCCACGCTCGGCAATCAGCCGGCCACCATGCCCAAAGCGATAGGAGCCGACGATGCGCAGCGCCTTCGGATCCCACAGCACCAAATGTTCGTAGTGCGGGTCGTAGGCATCGAGGTCTCGGCGGGCGCCGGTGCCCTCACCTACCTTGCGGAACGTGAGTTCGCGCAGACGTCCAATCTCGCGCAGTACGGTGCTGTCAGATGCACCCTTGAACAACCAGATCTGCTTACCGTCATTCAGATCCGCAAACTTCTCGCCCTGCGACTGCAGTTCGGCAGCCACACGCTCCGTCAGCTCAGGATGCGCCAGCGGCGATTGCCCGCCGAAGATCAGTCCGCGATGACGACCCACGCGATACACATGGCGGCGCATCAACTTGGCGGCGCGCTTGGTCGAACCGCCACTGTGCTGCTCAAGCTCATCGGCCGACACGAGCTGACCCACACTGAAGCCCACGCGACGACTGGTCGGCGAAATGGCCTCGCGCGGCAACATGGCCGTGCTCAGCGGCTTGGCCAACATCGACAAACCGTAAAACATCGCCGAGTTGCGCGCGGAAATGTGCACAGGCAGCACCGGCGCGCGGCTGCGCTGCGCCAGACGTACAAAACCATCGGACCAGCGCCCGTCGCTCAGGCCGGCGGGGCCGACTCGCGATACTTCGCCAGCCGGGAAAACGATCAGTGCTTCGCCGTTATCCAGTGCGCGATAGATGTCGCGCATCTTCGAGGCGGCGCCCTTGCCGAAGATATCGACCGGCAGCAACAGCTTGTGCAGCTGCTCAATCGACATCAGCCAATCATTGGCGAGGATACGCACATCGCTGCGCACCGAGCCGACCATCTGCAGCAGCGTCAGCGCATCCATCATGCCCAGTGGATGATTGGCGACAATCAACACCCCGCCTTCGACCGGGATGTTTTCGCGCTCGCGCGGATTGACGAAATAGCTGACGCCAAGAAGGTCTAGCGCGCGTTCGACGAAATCGAAGCCTTCCGCCTCACCTATCGCCGTCAGCGTCCGGTTGAAGCCATCCTCATCGGCCAGCCGGCCCAGCATGCCAGCCATCGGCCGGCGGATCAGGGGATGTTGCGCCAACCATGGCAGACGTTCGGTGAGGGTCTGTTCAACGCTGAGCATGACCGCCTCCTGGGATTTACCCCAAATGCTGGTCTCGGATTATGACAGCAAGGTTATGCGGAAAGGACCGAAAGATCACGTGTGCGATCTCAGGTCACGTTTCAAACGTCAAACCCGCCGATGCAGAGCGTCAAACCGCGAGATGCAAATACGCTGCCACGCCACTCAGGAACATCTGGACCGACAACGCAATCAACAGCATACCCATCACGCGCTCCAGGGCCGTGAGCACGCTTTCGCCGAGCCAGCGGAACAAATAGGTGGAAAACAAAAGAATGACTGCGGTGGCCAGCCAGGCACCAAGCAAGGCGATGGCCCAGTCCGCGGTGCGACCAGGCTGTGTGTTGGTCAGCAGCAGCAAAGCGGCCATGGCGGAGGGACCTGCCACACCGGGGATCGCCATCGGCACGATGAAAGGCTCGCCTTCCCCCTGCTTACCGAAGATGCCGCCGCCATCCGCCGGCGGAAACACCATGCGGATACCGATCAGGAACAACACGATGCCACCCGCGATGCTGATGGACTCCTGCCTCAGCTGCAGCAACTTGAGAATGTGCTGGCCGCCAATGAGGAAGCCGAGCAGCACACCCAGCGCAATCAGCAGCTCGCGCACCATCACGCGTCGGCGACGCTTAGGGGCTACGTCCTTCAGCAGGCTGAGAAAAATGGGAATGTTTCCCAGCGGATCCATGATCAGAAACAGCAGGATCGCCGCTGAGAGCGTGGTCATCTGTGTTTCCATATCAATGCTGCCCTTGTTGCGCGGTCATGCGTGTGACCGCAGATCGAGAGCAGCACCGCGCGCTGCCGCGCCCTGCGTACCAAGCAGGTAGACCACGGCGTCAGCGGTAGCATCGGGCAGCGGATGAATGGTGGTGTCCTCACCGAAATAGGCAGCGCGGCGCAACGTGGTGCGCATCGGACCCGGCAGCAGCGCGTGCGTGCGCAGTGGCGTCTTCTCGGTCTCCTGATGCAGGATCTCGACGTAACGCTCCAGCGCGGCCTTCGACACGCCATAGCCGCCCCAATGCGCGCGTTGCATCAGCTCAGGATCGTCCAGCACAAACACCACGGCGCTGTCCGGTGCCTGCGCCAGCAGCGACACGCACGCCTGCGTGAGCGCAAAGGGCGCCGACACATTCACATGCAAGGCGCGCAGCCAATCATCCGGCTTGTGCATGGCCAGCGGGGTGAGTCCGTTGAAACTGGCGGCCGCGTGGACAATGCCGTCCAGCCGGCCAAAGTCGCGCGCCAGCCCATCGGCTAGCGCTTCGTAATCCTTCGGCGTGGCCGCTTCCATATCCAGTGGGTGGATCACGGGCTCGCGCAAGCCCTCGCTCACCATGGCATCGTAAAGTTGCTCGAGCTGACGCTTGCGTCGGCCGGTGATCACCACCGTAGCGCCGGCGCGCGACACGGCACGCGCTACCGCCGCGCCAAGTCCGCCGTAAGCGCCCGTCACCAGTACCACGCGACCGGCCAGCGAACCTTCCGCCGGCGCCCAATCCTTTGGCAAATGTGCAAACGGAAGCGCCATCAGGAATCAGCCCCGGCCACATCCGCCGCCATGCGCGCCAGCTCACCGGAGGCTTTCAGATCCTCGATGATGTCGCAGCCGCCGATCAGCTCGCCCTGAATGAAGAGCTGCGGAAAGGTCGGCCAATTGGCGTAATGCGGCAGGGCGGCACGCACTTCGGGATCAGCCAGCACGTTGACGGCATGGAACTCCGCGCCCGCCCCCGCCAGCGCTTGTGCAGCGCGACTGGAGAACCCGCACATGGGGAACTGCGGCGTGCCCTTCATGAAGAGCACGATGGCGTGTTCGGCCAAGACGGCCTTGATTCGCTCGTTAACGTCCATAGCTTTGCCATTCATCATTACAATGCGGTTAGATCCGTAGTGTATCAGCCGTGCGTCGGTGGCCGCCCTATGGGTGGCCGCATAAGCCCGGCCCTTTTCCTCAGCCAACGCCCAGGAGCCACATCATGGCGATCGAACTCCCCCCCTTGCCCTATGAAAAGAACGCGCTCGAACCGCACATTTCCGCGGAGACGCTCGAATATCACTACGGCAAGCATCACCAGGCCTACGTGACCAACCTCAACAACCTGATCAAGGGCACCGAGTTCGAAAACGCTGCGCTGGAAGACATCATCAAGAAGTCCTCCGGTGGCGTGTTCAACAATGCCGCCCAGATCTGGAACCACACCTTCTACTGGCACTCGCTGAGCCCGAAGGGCGGCAAGGAGCCGACCGGCAAGCTGGCCGACGCCATCACCAAGGCTTTCGGCTCGGTCGAGAAGTTCAAGGAAGAGTTCACCAAGTCGGCCGTCGGCAACTTCGGTTCGGGCTGGACCTGGCTGGTGCAGCGTCCGGATGGTTCGCTGGGCATCGTCAACACGTCCAACGCCGCCACGCCGATCACCGGCAGCGACAAGCCGCTGCTGACCTGCGACGTGTGGGAACACGCCTATTACATCGACTACCGCAACGCCCGTCCGAAGTACATCGAGGCGTTCTGGAACCTGGTGAACTGGGAGTTCGCGGCCAAGAACCTGGCCTGATCCTTCCGGGGAATCTAGCTATGAAAACGGGGCCGCATGGCCCCGTTTTTTTGTCACAGCTCGCCTAATTTTGCGGGAGCGCACCGTGTGCGTTCCCACAGGGTTTTCGCGATTACCTGTTTTCCAGCAGCTTGCCGACTGCCGGCCCCGCTTGCTGATCGCGCCCCAGCGCATGCGCGATACCGGAAAGCCGCTCGACCAGCTGGCTGGCATTGGGCGCACACACCGTGGCATGTCCCACCTTGCGGCCTTCGCGAGGCTGCTTGCCGTAATCGTGCCAGTGCGCGTCCACTGCTTCGAGCACCGGCGCAGCATCGGGCAATTCGCCGATCCAGTTGAACATCGCCGACAACCCGCGTGCCGAGGTGTCGCCCAATGGCAAGCCAAGCACCGCACGCACATGGTTCTCGAACTGGCTCGTGAGGGCGCCTTCGATGGTCCAGTGCCCGGAGTTGTGCACGCGCGGTGCCATCTCGTTGCCAAGCAGCTCGCCATTCTTCACGAACAGCTCCAGCGCAAATACGCCGACATACTCCAGTTGTTCCGCCAGCGTGCGCGCGAGATGGGTCGCACGCTCCTGCAGTGCGGCGATATCTGGCGCGGGAGCAAGGCTGAGCGACAGCACGCCGTCGGTATGCCAGTTCTGGGTGAGCGGCCAGGTGCGAAATTCGCCGTTACGGCCACGCACTGCCACCACCGACAGCTCGCGATCGAATGGTACGAAGGCCTCGAGAATCAGTCCGTGCGCCGTTGCCTGCGCACCCAGCGCCGCCCAGGCGGCGTCGGCGTCGGCCAGCGTCTTGATGCGGAACTGGCCCTTGCCGTCGTAGCCCAGACGGCGCGTCTTGAGGATGGCCGGGGCGCCAACGATGGCCAACGCCTGGTCGAGCTCTTCGCGGGTATCGACCGCTTTGAATTCCGGCGTCATCAGGCCGCATTCGCGGAACAGGGTTTTCTCGGCCAGGCGGTCCTGGGCCACCGCCAGTGCGCGCGGCGCCGGAAATACCGCGACTCGCTTGGCGAGCCAATGGGCGGTTTCGGCCGGGACGTTTTCGAAATCGAACGTGACCACGTCGACCTGGCGCGCGAAATGATCCAGCGCCTCATAGTCGGTCCAGTCAGCTACAACGAGCGGAGCGACTTGTCCGGCACACGCATCGGCGGCGCTGTCCACCACCAGGCTCTTCACACCCAGCGGAGCACCCGCCAACGCAAGCATGCGGGCGAGCTGACCACCACCAAGAATGCCAAGTACGGGTTGACGGCGGACGGTCACGAGCGCGGATCCGGATGATCGAGCACGCTCTGCGTCTGCCGGGTACGGTAGGCGTCAAGAGCCGTTGCCAGCGCCGGATCGTGCAAGGCCAGAACAGAGGCCGCCAGCAGACCCGCGTTGACTGCGCCCGCGCGACCGATGGCCAGCGTGCCAACCGGAATACCGGCCGGCATCTGCGCAATGGAGAGCAAAGAATCCATGCCATTGAGGGCTTTGGACTGCACCGGCACGCCAAACACCGGAAGACGTGTTTTGGCCGCCAGCATGCCCGGCAGGTGGGCCGCACCGCCCGCACCAGCCACGATCACTTGAATGCCACGACCGACGGCTTCCTCGGCATACTGGAACAGCAAGTCAGGGGTACGATGCGCGGACACGACGCGCACCTCGTGCGCAACGCCGAGCTCAGTCAGCACGCTGGACGCATGCTCCATGGTTTCCCAGTCCGAACGGGAGCCCATCACAACACCCACGCGCGGCGGGAGGGAAGTCGAGGTCATGACCCAAGCCATCCAAAAGGGTTATTGTACGGACTTTCCGCGTCTCGGCACGATCCTGCTTCCCATGGACAAACGTCTGCTCGACATCCTTTGCTGCCCGGTCAGCAAAGTTCCCGTTCGCCCCCTTCAGCGCCCCGAGCTGGAAGCCCTCAACAGCGCCATCGGTGCTGGGCAGGTCCAGAACGTCGCCGGCACTGCCGTGAGCGAACCGCTCTCGGAAGGCCTGATCACCACCGATCACAAGGTGATCTACCGGGTCGCCGACGGCATCCCCGTGATGCTGCCCGAGGAGGGCATTGGGACCCTGCAGCTCACCGGCTTTCCGGCCGCTGCCTAGCCCCTTCCCGACCGGCCCTTCCCCGCAAGAATCCGCGCCGCTGTGTGAACGCGTCGACATATATCGATGCGGCGAATGACAGCATGGCTGCGTTTACCTTATTGTAGGGTGGCGTATTGTCGGAATGGGCTGAACGCGCATCGGCATCACTTCAGGGGTGGGCGATGAAAGACGCCAGTGAACCTTCCAATATCGTCAGCCTGAGCCAGCGCCTGGACCCGTCCAGCGAGCGCGGAGGCGCCCTTTTGAACACCGTTCGGGATATCGCCGGCCGCCGCCTGCAGGTCTTGATCAACGGCATGTTTGAGCATGTCGATGATGCTTTGTTCGACCTGGCCGAAAAGGCTGAAAACAATGCCGCGCAGATGCACTACTTCGACGGCATGCGCGAAGTGCGCAAGCGCCGCCCGATGGTCGAGCGCAGTTTTCTTGCGCAGATCTCGCGCGAACTGACCGATTTCGCTACCAATTATCGTGCCCCCTCCGGCAATGGCCTCTCTCTGCCGCCGGGTTCGGGAGAGTTGTCACTGGTGGCTGACAACGAACTAGAAGAATCGCTCGCGATCACCAGCATGATCGGCAAGAACGAGACGCGCCTGGCGCGCGATCTGTTCTCGGTCAACCAACGCCTGTCCGTCATTTACGGCGGCATCAAGATTGAGGACTCGACCAATCCCGTGGGTCCTGCTGCGCTGTCCCAGGCGTTTCGCCAGGCCATGCGCGAGCTTAGCGCCGAGATGCGCGTCAAGCTGATCATCTACAAGCTGTTCGACCGCTATGTACTGTCCTCGCTGGACGAGCTTTACCAGGAGGTCAACGCTGAGCTGGTACGTGCCGGGGTGCTGCCGCAGCTGCGTCACGAGGTGAGCCGCGCGGGTGGCGCGCAGCGTGGCGCAACCACCGCAGACGCCGCTGGCGGGACCGGCGCGCCGGCCGAAGCGGGCACCTTCCTGGGCGAAGATGAAGGTGCAGCGTCGAACGAACTGCTGCAGACACTGCGTACGTTGTTCAGCGCACGCCGCGCCGGACCGGAAACGGTTATGCGGGTGCCGGCGGGCGCTGTGCAGTTGCCCAGCGCCAACGAGCTCATCGGCGCGCTGAGCGTACTGCAGAGCCAGGCCGCCATCAGCCAGCACCTGCCCTCGCACGGGGGCAATGCCTTGGAGTTGGCTGGCGAAGTGCAGCAGCTCAAGGAGCACCTGCTGGCGCAGATCGGTTCGCTACGCGGCGAGAAGCCCAGCCAGGTTTCGACCATCGACGAGGACACCATCGACCTCGTTGGCATGCTGTTCGAGTTCATCCTCGAAGACCGCAACCTGCCGACCGAAATGCAGGTGCTGCTGGCGCGTCTGCAGATTCCGTATCTCAAGGCCGCGATTCTCGACCGCAAGCTGTTCGCCCACCGCCAGCATCCGGCACGTCGCCTGCTGGACAACCTGGCGGACGCCGCCAAGGGCTGGTCCGCCGAATCGGACCGCGACCATCGCTTGCACGACAAGATCAAGTCCATCGTCGATCGTCTGCTGCAAGACTTCGACGATGACCTGACCATCTTCGAGCGCCTGTGCACGGAGCTGCAGGAATTCCAGGACATCAGCCGCCGCCGTGCGGAGCTGGCTGAGCAACGCGTGGCTGAATCCACCCGTGGCCGCGAAAAGCTCGAGCAGGCGCGTCGCCGTGCGGCTCGCGAGATCCTCAGCCGTATAGATGGCCGTAACCTGCCGCCTCTGGTGCATGGCATCTTGTCGCGCGCCTGGGCCAACTATCTGGTGCTGACGATCCTGCGTCAGGGCGAGGAATCCACCGAATTCCGCGACGCCCTGCGCTTTGCCAACGATTTCATCGACAGCACCAAGCCAGCGCGCACGCTTGATGAGCGCCGCGCCCTGCGCCAGATGCTGCCGGGTATCGAACGCGCCCTGCGCCGCGGCCTAGCCAATGTTGCTTTCCAGGAAAGCGACATCGACCGACTGCTGGCCCAGCTGCACACCTACTACCGCCACCAGCTCGGCGAAACGGTGCCGGAAGCGGAAGTGCGTGCGGTGGAAGAGCCCGCGACACTGCCGATTCCCGAGAGCATCCAGCCGATTGCCGAGTCCGAGGCAGAACTGGCCCGTTCGGAGCCCGAGCAGGAGGCACCACTCGATACCGCTGAAATGCAGCTGGTCGCCGAACTCAAGCCCGGCATCTGGCTCGAGTTCGCATCGGGACCGGACACCATCGAGCGCGCCAAGCTGTCTTGGATCAGCCCGATGAGCGGTCGCTATTTGTTCGTCAACCGCCGCGGCCTCAAGGTGGCTGACTACTCGCCGCACGAACTGGCTGCCGCGCTCTCCAGCGGTACCGCGCGTGTGCTCGAATCCACCGCCTTGTTCGATCGCGCATTGGATGCCATTGTCGGTCGTCTCAGCCAACCGGCCTCGGCGAACCCAACAGTCTCGGAATGACTTCAAACAACCTTGCCCCTCTCTCGCCCGACTTGATCCGGGCGGATATCGAGCGCGCTTTTGCCGAAGACATCGGCAGCGGCGACGCCACCGCCGACCTTTTGCCTGCCCACGCCAAGGCCAGCGCCACTCTGACCTGCCGCGAAGACGCTGTGATGGCCGGTATCGACTGGTTCAACGCCTGCTTCCGCAAGCTCGATCCCGAGGTTCAGGTCGACTGGGCAGTGGGTGATGGCGACCGGGTGGCTGCCGGTTCGGTGATCTGCCGGATTCAGGGCAATGCCCGGGCCATGGTGACCGCCGAGCGCTCCGCGCTCAATTTCCTGCAACTGCTCTCGGGCACGGCCACGGCGACGGCGGCCTACGTGGCCGCTGTAGCCGGGACCGGCGTGCGCGTGCTCGACACCCGCAAAACGGTGCCTGGTCTGCGCCTGGCCCAGAAGTACGCCGTGCGGTGCGGCGGTGGCCACAACCACCGGGTCGGCCTGTACGACGCCATCCTGGTGAAGGAAAACCACATCATGGCCGCGGGCGGTATCGGTCCCGCAGCCGAAGCGGCGCGGCGCCTGCACCCGTCTCTGCTGCTGGAGATTGAGGTGGAAAGCCTTGACGAACTGCAGCAGGCGTTGGCTGCCGGGGCTGACCGCATCATGCTGGACAACTTCACCCTGCCGCTGATGCGCGAAGCCGTTGCCATCGCCAAGGGGCGTGCCCAGCTGGAAATTTCCGGCAACGTCGACCTGTCCACCATCGGCGAGTACGCTCGTACCGGCGTCGATTTCATCTCCGTCGGCGCGCTTACCAAGCACGTTCGCGCGGTGGATCTGTCGTTGCGACTGCAGCTCGACTGAGACCGGTGGCATATGGCCTGCGCTCCCACGGATTTCCCTGGGAGCCAGCCCTTGCAAGCCACCCATAGCGACTACACTCTCGCTGCATGAACGATCTCCCGGACCTGATCCTGTTGCTGGCGCTGCTTGCCGTCATTGGCTCGTGGCTGAAGCTTAGTCGCGGCCGTGAGCAAGCCATCGGGGAGGCCCGCCAACAATGCCGGCAGCATGGCCTGCAGTTGCTCGACGAGACCGTGGGCCTGCGTGGCGTACGTTTGCTCAGACAGAGCGGTCCGTGGCTGCTGGAGCGCTGCTACACCTTCGAGGTGAGCATCGACGGCAATGACCGGGAGCCAGGGAAACTGTGGATGGTGGGGCGCACCGTGACGGGGCTGAGCCTGCCCACCATCCAGAGTCATTTGCCGGGCATGATGGCGGATCACGTGCCACCGCCGGCCACCGACAACGTCGTGCCGCTGCGCCCCCGGGTGCGCAACGACCACAGGCTCCACTAAATCAGGCTTGGTCGAGCCTTCCGGCCGGGCTTCGGCCGACGGGTCGATGTTCGGTAGTCCCGATTACTTCACCACGCGCAGGAACGGTGCGCTGCGCTTGGGCTTATCGCCGGCCTGATCACCTTCGGGTGACGTCGGCGCATCTTCGGGATCCGGTGACGACGGCGGTGGCTGATCGCCACCCTCTTCCGCCGGAAACATCATGCCCTGCCCGTTTTCCTGGGCATAAAGCGCCAATACCGCCTGCACCGGAATATGGATGTTGTGACTGACGCCGGAGAAGCGAGCCTGGAAACTGATCCAGTCATTGCCCAGATCCAGGTTAGCCACGGCACGCATAGCCAGATTCAGCACCACCTGCCCGTTCTTGACGACCTGCGGTGGCACCCGCACGCCCTCGCGCCCCGCATCCACCAGCACATAAGGCGTGAGATTGTTGTCGGTGATCCAGTCGTAGATCGCCCTGAGCAAATAAGGGCGATTAGAGGTCATCGGCGGGAGCTTATCGTCGGTCATTCAAAAGCCTGTGGATGGCCGGCTCCGCGAGAGTGGTGGGTGCCGTGCCGGAAAGGTGGGCAAAGTGTAATGCCACCCGAGGCGGGTTGTCGCACGATGGTAACCATGCAGCCGCCCCAGGCCGCCACCTGCGCCGCCCTTGGGGTCATGCCTTCCCTCACTCTGCTCCCGGGAACAGGCGCAGGCTGAACTCAGGGGCGCATAGCCTTTTCTTCGGCGGTCATGCTGCGGGCGTAGCCCTGGCTAGCAAACAGGCGTTCGCCATAATCCAGAATCGGCTTGCCTTCACGACCCAGATCCACCCCGAGCCAGTGCAGCCGCCAGATCACCGGCGCCACCAGGCAATCGGTAAGGCTCATTTCCGGGTTGAGGAAGAAACGCGACGCCTTGAACAAGGGCAAGGAGGCCAGAAGGTGCTCGCGAAGGCGCTTTCGAGCCACATCCGCGGGGCGCCCGCCTGCCCGGATGATGTCCACCTCAGGCAACCAGTCCAGCTCGATGCGCACCGTCGCCAGACGCAAGCGCGCCCTGGACAGGGGATCGATAGGCATCAAGGGCGGGTGCGGGTAGCGTTCGTCGAGGTATTCGCAGACGACCGCCGTGTTGTAGAGGGTCAGGTCGCGATCGATCAATGTCGGCGTCGTGCCGTACGGATTCAGATCGAGCAGGTCTTCCGGCGGCTTGGCTGGGTCCACCAGCACCCTGTCGTAACTGACGCCCTTTGCGGCGAGCACCAGACGCGTACGGTGGCACTGGATGCCATCTGCAGTGGTGTACAGGGTGAGTGCGGTACGCGAACGAGCACTTTGAACCATGCGCGATCTCCCCATGGGCTTCAAACGGGTACGGCGGCCCAGCCTTTCGAAGGCTTGTTGCCGCCGTACCCAGGCTCCGGAAAGGGCGTCCTTAGTGGACGTCCTTCCAGTACTCCTTCTTTAGCAGATATGCCAGGAAAGTGAAGCCCGCCAGGAACAGCAGCACCCAGATACCGTAGTGCTGACGCTGCAGTGCGGCCGGCTCGGAGGCATATTCCAGGAAGGCGGTCAGGTCACGCGTGGCCTGCTGGTACTGCGCCGGCGTGAGCTTGCCGGGCTGCGACAGCTCCAGCTTTTCCACATCGTCGGAGCCTTCCTTCTTCACCGCCGTCTGCAGACCCTGCAGCTCCCACAGCGGGTTGGGCATGGAGGCGTTCGGGAACACCGTATTGTTCCAGCCCACCGGGCGGGACGGGTCCAGGTAGAAGGAGTTGAGGTAGCCGAACACCCAGTCGGCGCCCTGCTCCTTGGTACGCACTTCGAGCGAGAGATCCGGTGGTGCCTTGCCGAAGTACTGCTGGGCGAGGTCTTCCGGCATGTGTGAAATCACCGGGTCACCGAACTTGGCGCCGGTGAAGTTGAGGTTCTTCATGACCTCATCTTCAGTCAGGCCCAGATCCTCGGCCATGCGCGAGTAACGCACGTACTTCAGCGAGTGGCAGCCGACGCAGTAGTTGAAGAACAACTTGGCGCCGCGCTGCAACGAAGCCTGGTCACGGATGTTGGTGCCAGCGGATGCCAGCTGACCCTCTTCGGCGGACGCCGTCGAGGTGACGCCAACCAGCAGGCCAACGGCAAGCGCAAACGAGTAGATGGCTTTCTTCATCGTGGACTGTCGCTTAGTCATGGTCATACACCACCCGCTCCGGCACCGGCTTGGTCTTTTCCCAGCCTAGGCGCGTGTAGAACCACAGGAACACGAAGTACGCGAAGTAGATGAAGGTCATCACACGACCAAACGTGTTTTCCCAGAAGGTCGCATCCGAAGGAACCCACTCGACCAGCTTCTCGCCGACGACGCCTGCGCCCACCAGGGCCAGGCCGATGAAGGAGCCCGCGAAAGACATCAGCGCCACCTTGAAGCCGGTGCCGCGATAACGGATGGAGCGCACCTTGCCGGCGTCGATCCACGGCAGCAGAAACAACAGTGCGATGGCACCGAACATGCCCAGCACACCCCAGAACGCCGTGCCGAAGAACGACGGGATCATGCGCAGGATCGCGTAGAACGGGGTGAAGTACCACGACGGCTTGATGTGCGTCGGGGTGACCAGGTTGTTGGCCGGCAGGAAGTTATCGTGCTCCAGGAACCAGCCACCGAAGGTCGGCGCAAAGAAGATGATGAACGCCGCGATGATCAGGAAGAAGCCGACACCGGCCAGATCCTTCACCGTGTAGTACGGATGGAACGGAATACCATCCAACGGCGCCTTTGGATCCCAGCGGTTGCCCTTGGGGCCATGCTTGACGTCGACACCGTCCGGATTGTTCGAACCCACTTCATGCAGCGCCGCCAGGTGCAGCACCACCAGCAGCAAGAGCACGATGGGCAACGCGATCACGTGCAGTGCAAAGAAGCGGTTGAGCGTCGCGTCGGCAGGCAGGTAGTCGCCCATGATCCACTCGACCAGGCTGCCGCCGATCACCGGGATCGTGCCGAACAGCGAGATGATCACCTTGGCGCCCCAGAACGACATGTTGCCCCACGGCAGCACGTAGCCCATGAAGGCCTCGGCCATCAGCGCGAGGAAGATCAGCATGCCCAGCAGCCACACCAGCTCGCGTGGCTTCTGGTACGAGCCGTACATCAGGCCGCGGAACATGTGCAGGAACACCACCACGAAGAACAGCGACGCGCCCGTGGAGTGCATGTAGCGGATGAGCCAGCCCCACTCCACGTCACGCATGATGTACTCGACCGAGTTGAAGGCTTCCGCCGCACTGGTCTTGTAGTTCATGGTGAGGAAGATGCCGGTGACGATCTGATTGACCAGCACCAGCAGAGCGAGCGAACCGAAGTAGTACCAAAGATTGAAGTTCTTCGGCGCGTAGTACTCGGTCATGTGCTTGCGATACGCGGGCATGAGGCCCGGTGCACGCTCGTTGACCCAATCGCCGATACGCGTGAATACGTTGGCCATTAGCCGGCCTCCTTCGGATCCACGCCAATCTGGATGTGGGTGTCGTCGATGAAGTGGTACGGCGGCACCAGCAGATTCTTCGGCGCCGGCACACCCGCATAAACGCGGCCGGCCATGTCGTAGCGCGACTTGTGGCAAGGACAGTAGAAGCCGCCCTTCCAGTCCGGATCGAACGGCTCGGGCTTCATCACGGGGACGAAGTCAGGCACGCAGCCCAGATGGGTGCACAGGCCGACCAGCACCAGCCATTCCGGCTTGATGGAGCGTGCTTCGTTCTGAGCGTACTTAGGCTGCTGTTCGGCCGAGCCCTGGTCGGACTTCGCGTCCACCAGACGGCTGTCCTGGCTTGGCAGCGTATCCAGCTGGACCTGCGTACGGTTGACGACGAACACGGGGAGGCCGCGCCACGGATAGGTCACCTTCTGGCCCGACTCAATCTTGCTGATGTCGACCGTGACCGGCGCACCTGCAGATTTAGCCCGGGCACTGGGCTCCCACGACTTGATGAAGGGCACGGCTGCCGCGACAACTCCCACACCTCCGACCACGGCTGTGGTCGCAGTGAGGAATCGGCGGCGACCATGATCGACGACTTCGTTCGCCATCAGGCTCTCCGGTACATACATGCCATTGAGACGCGGAACTCAAAAAGTCCCACAGGTGCTTGCCAAGCGCGTCGACATGCGTAGCAGGCGACACGCTTGCCGCCAACCAGAAATATCCTAGTAACTCCCCTAAAAAAAGCAGGCACGCGCTGCACCATGGCGAGGGTGTGCAGCAATCGCTGCGGCCCTTACGCTTCCGGGTACGTTGCGTACCGGGAAGCTCCCGGGACGACCCGCTTCGCAAGCGCCAGCAGAGTCTGGCTCCCGCAAACCTTTGTTAGTGTAGCGTCAGGGCATGGCCCGTACAATAAAACCACCGCGTCTGCCGCTGCGGCGTTTTATCCATCCTAACGCTTTGCCACGAAACGCATAACGACATGAAACATGCCGCAGGCACGCTAGCCTTCATCGCCCGCTTCGTCGTTCTCGGGCTGGCGGCTGCCTTCGTCATCAGCCTCGTCTGGCCCGGCGTGGGCAGTCACCTGCGACAATCGTTCGGCTTTTCCTCAACGGGAAGCGCCGTTCCTGCGGCACCGAGTCAGACCGGACGTATTGCCGGTCCCATGTCTTATGCCGATGCGGTCGCCAAGGCTGCGCCATCGGTGGTGAACATCTATGCAAACAAGATGGTCACCGAACAAGCCGTACAGATGTATACCGACCCCGTGTTGCAGCGCCTGTTCGGCGGCCGCCCTGCGGGCCCGGCATACAAGCGGCGTGAGCAGAGCCTTGGTTCGGGCGTGATCGTAAGCAGTCAGGGTTACGTGCTCACCAATAACCACGTGATCGCCAACGCGGACGATATCCAGGTGCTGCTCTACGACGGCCGCGTCGCCAAGGCGAAGGTGGTCGGCGCGGACGCAGAGACCGACCTGGCGGTGCTGAAGATCGATGCCAGCAACCTGCCGGTGATCCATATTGCCGACCACACACCGGTGCGCACGGGCGATGTGGTGCTGGCGATCGGCAACCCGCTTGGCCTCAACCAGACCGTCACCATGGGCATCGTCAGTGCCATCGGCCGACAGCTCAGCGGCGCCAGCCCGGAGGACTTCATCCAGACGGATGCCGCCATCAATCTGGGCAATTCCGGCGGCGCACTGGTCAACACCGACGGCGAACTGGTGGGCATCAATACGTTATTGATCGGCAAGGCGGCCAACGCCGAAGGCATCAGCTTTGCCATCCCGGTGAGCAGCGCCAAGCGCGTGCTGGATCAGATTATCGACACGGGCCACGTGGTACGCGGATGGATGGGTGCGGACTACACCTTCGTTCCGGTGGCGGCCGATAGCGGCCTGCCCGCCGCCGCACGCGGCGCGCAGGTCACGGATATCTATCCTGGCGGGCCGGCAGCTCAGGCGGGGATTCAGCCACACGACATCCTCCTGCGCATCGGCACCGACGACATCGTCGATCCGGCCGACCTGCGCCGCCACGAGGCGGCACTTAAGCCGGGCAGCAAGGTGGAAGTGTCGGGCATACGCAACGGCACGCCGTTCCATACCGAGGTGATTCTGGCGCAGCGCCCGCCGCTGAGGCCGACCGCCTCACTGGATAGTTGAGATACCCACCGCCGCAACCGGTGCGTGCGCGCCCACCGGCCGAATGGCCTGCCCGTAGCGCCGGCGCAACGTGCCCACGCGGTCAACGTAAACCTGCGTTTCGGCATAAGGCGGCACGCCGTTGTAGCGCTGCACGGCTCCCGGGCCTGCGTTATAAGCCGCCGCCGCGAGTCGCTCATTGCCGTTGAAGGTACGCAGCAGCAGGCCGAGATAACGCGCGCCGCCGCGAATGTTCTGTGCCGTATCGAAGGCATCACGCACACCCATGTCCAACGCCGTGCCCGGCATCAGCTGCATCAGACCCTGCGCACCCTTGATCGACATGGCGCGGGGATTGAACGCACTCTCCGCGTGAATGATGGCGCGCAGAAACGCTTCATCCACGCCCGACTCCTGACTGGCCAGCTGGATGACGTCGGCATACGCCGAGAGGTTGAGCGCCACCGAGTCCCAGCGGATGGTCGAGTGGAGATTGCACGCCACGCAGGTGGCGATGTAGCTGAACAACATGGTTACTTCGTGACCACCCTGCCCGGCCGGCTTCAGATTGGTGTACTCAACGCTGCCGTCCTTGCGCACCACCCGATACACCGCGCCACGTAGCACGCGGTCGCCATCCGCCGACACGTTGGCCACCGGCTTGTCGGGCACCGAGGTCGTTCGTGCCGGGCCTGCTTCGCTGTAACTCCACTGCCCCGGCTTGCCGTCTGGCTTACTCGGCGCGGGTGACGGAACGACACGCGCCGATGTCTTCACGGAACCCTCAACCCACGCCAGCGACGGCGGCTGAGGAGGGGGTGTTACCTCAGCCCTGGTCGCCGCGGTGGCTACTGAACCCTGCACGGCACCAAGCGAGGGAGGCGGCGTCTTTGAGGGCGACGGTTTGCGACGCACGGGATCCGGCGCCCCGGCAATGCGGTTGCAACCGGCATAGCCCGCCGTGGTACTGCTGAACACCACCTCGCCGGAGGCGCCCGTACAGCGATAAAGCGCGCCGGCATGGCCCTCCATGGGCAACCCAAACAGCCCTGCCGCCAGCCAACAGCCCGCCATCAGCCACCGCAGGGCCGGCATACTCAGCCGCGTAGGGAGCAGCCCGATCACGAGCTCCCCTTCGGCCACCCCGCCAAAGCGGCAGCCACTACCCGGTAAAGCACCACCATGCATCCCCCTTCCCAGACCTCCAGGCGCCGTACCCTCCGGCGCCAGGTTCGACGGCAGTGTGCGCCGGGCGGCGACCGACGCCAAGCGGCGCCATGCCATTTCGTGCGGCAGTGCCTACTTGAGCCGCCCCTCCGCCCCCGAGGATTCATGCAAGTGGTTGATCCACCACGGCCGTTCAGGTGGCGGGCGCCGCCCCGGGCGCGTAAACTGTGCGGTTCGGCGGCCACCCTGCCGCCCCTCGAACTACGGTATCTAACGCCATGACCGGCAAGCTTTTCATCAAAACCCACGGCTGCCAGATGAACGAGTACGACTCGGCCAAGATGGCCGACGTGCTCAAGGCCTCGCACGGGCTGGAGCTGACCCAGGATGAGTCCGAAGCGGACGTCATCCTGATCAACACCTGCTCGATCCGCGAGAAAGCCCAGGAAAAGGTGTTCAGCCAGCTCGGCCGCTGGAAGGAGCACAAGCAGGGCGGCAAGCCCGTGCTCATCGGCGTGGGTGGCTGCGTGGCTTCGCAGGAAGGCCAGGACATCATCAAGCGCGCACCGTACGTCGACCTGGTGTTTGGCCCGCAGACCCTGCACCGTCTGCCCGAGCTTATCGAGGCCAAGCGCGCCACCGGCAAGCCGCAGGTGGACATCAGCTTCCCGGAGATCGAGAAGTTCGACCGCCTCCCCGAACCGCGTGCCGAAGGCCCCACCGCCTTCGTGTCGATCATGGAAGGCTGCTCCAAGTACTGCTCCTACTGTGTGGTGCCGTACACCCGCGGCGAGGAAATCAGCCGGCCGTTCGACGACGTGATCGTGGAAATCGCGCAGCTGGCCGAACAAGGCGTGCGCGAAGTGACGCTGCTGGGCCAGAACGTGAACGCTTATCGCGGCCCCACGCACGACGACGGCACCGCCGACCTGGCCGTGCTGATCCACGCCATAGCGCAAATCGAAGGCATCGGCCGCATCCGCTTCACCACCTCGCATCCGCTGGAGTTCTCCGACTCGCTGATCGAGGCGTATGCCAACGTGCCGCAGCTCTGCAACTTCCTGCACCTGCCGGTGCAGGCGGGCTCGGATCGCATTCTCACTGCGATGAAGCGTGGTTACACCGCGCTGGAGTTCAAGCAGAAGATCCGCAAGCTGCGCGCGGTTCGCCCGGACATCTGCATCTCGTCCGACTTCATCGTCGGCTTCCCGGGCGAAACGGACGAGGATTTCGAAAAGACCATGAAGCTGATCGACGACGTCGGCTTCGACCAGAGCTTCTCCTTCATCTTCTCCTCGCGCCCCGGCACGCCGGCGGCCAACCTCGCTGACGACACGTCGTCAGAGGTGAAGCACGCACGTCTGACCCGTCTGCAGGCCAAGCTCAATGAGAATGCCCGCCTGATCAATGAAGCCATGGTCGGCACGGTGCAGCGCGTGTTGGTGGAGAAGCCGAGCAAGAAGAGCCCTCATGAGTTCACCGGCCGCACCGAGAACATGCGCTTTGTGAACTTTCCCGGTAATGACCGCATGATCGGCCAGTTCATCGACGTGGTGATTACGGAAGCCATGAGCAATTCGCTGCGCGGCCGCGTGAAGCTGGCGGAAGACGACGTCGCTCTGGCCTCGTGATAGCACTGCTCACGATCAGGGAAATCGGTGCAGATGAGTTTGCACTGGCGTGGCCGCTGTTTCGCAGCGTGGTGGCGGCCGGCGACACCTACAGTTATCCGCCTGATCTGAGTTTTGAACAGGCCCGCGACTGGTGGACCACATCGCCCACACGCTGCTTTATCGCTGAGCGAAACAAGCAGGTGCTCGGTTGCTACATGCTCCGCCCCAACCAACCGGGGTTAGGTGACCACGTCGCCAACGCCGGTTACATGGTGTCGCCCGCCGCGCGTGGGCAGGGCGTAGCTTCTCTGATGTGCGAACACTCGATGGCGCAGGCTCGCGACGCGGGCTTCACCGCCATGCAGTTCAACTTTGTAGTCTCGACCAATACCACCGCGGTGCGCCTGTGGGAGCGCCACGGTTTCCACATCGTCGGCAAGGTGCCTGGCGCATTCCGCCATGCCGCACACGGCCCTACCGACGTCTACGTGATGCATCGGCAGCTTTGACTCCCTTATGACCAACGGCCTGAACCAACGCGACTTTTCCCTTGAGCCGGAAGACAACGCCCGCCTCTCCAATCTCTGCGGACCGTTTGACGAACATCTGCGTCAGGTCGAGTTGCGCCTGGGCGTGGAGATCAATCACCGGGGCGCCCTGTTCCAGGTGATCGGCGACGAAGGTGCCGCGCGCACCGCCGAGAAAGTCATGCGTGCACTGTACGAAGTCACGTCGACGGAATCGCTCAACGGCGCCAAGATCAACCTGCATCTGGCCGACTCAGGTATCGATGCCATCGTCAATGATGCTGCCGAGAGCGCGCAGGAAGTCGCGATCAAGGTGAAGCGCGGCGTGATTAAGGGACGTGGCCCAAACCAGGCACGCTACCTGCACGCCATCACCACGCACGACATCAGCTTCGGCGTCGGCCCGGCCGGCACGGGCAAGACTTACCTGGCCGTCGCCAGCGCCGTCGAAGCGCTCGAGGCCAATCGCGTGCAGCGCCTGCTGCTGGTGCGCCCCGCAGTCGAAGCTGGCGAAAAGCTCGGCTTTCTGCCGGGAGACCTCAGCCAGAAGGTGGATCCGTATCTGCGCCCGCTGTACGACGCGCTCTATGAAATGCTCGGCTTCGAAAAGGTGGCGAAGCTGATCGAGCGCAACGTGATCGAGATCGCGCCGCTCGCCTATATGCGCGGCCGCACGCTCAACGATTCCTACGTCATCCTCGACGAAGCGCAGAACACCACCGTCGAACAGATGAAGATGTTCCTCACGCGCATCGGCTTCGGCTCGGTGGCGGTGATCACCGGTGATGTCAGCCAGATCGACTTGCCGCGCAACGTGCGCTCGGGCCTTCGCCATGCCATTGAAGTGTTGCGTGGCGTGGACGGCATCAGCTTTACGTTTTTCACATCGCGCGACGTGGTGCGGCATCCGCTGGTGGCGAAGATCGTGCGCGCGTACGAAGCGTTTGAGCAGGCGTCCGAGGATCAGTCCAAGTGAGCACGCCGCTGACGCTCTCTGTTGGCTACGCCGTTCCGCGCAAGGGTGTGCCATCGGCCGCCAGCTTCCGCGCCTGGGCTGAGGCTGCGCTGCGAGGCGCCAAGCGCCGCAGGGCGACAGAACTGTCGATCCGTATCGTCGATACGGACGAAGGTCGCGCGCTCAATCGCGATTACCGCGGCAAAGATTACGCGACCAACGTGCTGTCCTTCCCTGTCGAGCTGCCACCGGGCATCGCGCTGCCGCTGATCGGCGACCTGGCGATCTGCGCGCCCGTCGTCGCTCGCGAAGCGAAGGAACAAAACAAGGTTCCGCGCGATCACTGGGCGCACATGACGGTGCATGGTGTTCTGCATCTGCTTGGCTACGATCACATCGAGGATACGGAAGCCGAGGCGATGGAAGCGCTGGAAACCCGCATTCTGGCCGGGCTCGGCATCGCTGATCCCTATGCCGTCGAGGGCGACGACGCTTAAGCGTCGTTGTTCATCTCTCATGCGTTTGCGCGACAACGTCGCGCTGACTATCGCTTGCACTCCGAAGCAAGCCGTGGATCGCTGTCATCCAGCGATCTCATAACCCGCTGCAATGCGTCAGCTTGATGTCAATCGCGCGCATCTCTGCGTCACGCGTGTTCACCATGTTGAACTGACATCTAACTCATTCCCCGCATTTTCTGTGCGAAGACAGGCGAGGTTCATCGCGAAGGAACTATTCCTTCACGGGTCCGGCAACTGACGCATCGCATCAACGACGGAGTGGCGTCCCCACGCCTCGGCACGTAAGCCACCATCCGCCGGACATCCAACTCATCGGCTGCCATCTCGCGAGATGCGCCTCCTGCCACCCCGCTTCAGCGTATGGGCGCAGGCGTTTGCACGACATCCACTGACAGAGGCGAATGATTTGAAGACCGACCTCCAGACCATCGAGCGCTTGACGGAAGCCCCCATGCCACCCGGTGACCTGGCTCCCGTACGCCAATCGCCCTTGGTGATGGTGCCTCGCCTCGCAGGCTATGCATTGATGGCTTTCGTAGCCTGGCTGCTTATTTCCACCCTGATTGAGCCCTGGGTTTCCACCAGCGCCACGCGCGCCGTACTTAACGCACCAGCCGTTCTCATCACTACGCCCATCAGTGGCACCGTCAGCGAGGTGCTAGCCCAGAACGGACAACCCATCGAACCCGGGCAAACCATCGCGGTGGTGAAGAACAACACCGTGGCGCGCGACGCACTCACGACGTTGCTTACGCAGCGGCTTGAACTACAGAGCAAGCTGGACGATCTCAATCATCGCATCCAGGCGGATCAGCGGATGCTCGAGTACACCAACAACCAGTACGACCAGTATCACAACGCTAACGTTTCGCAGCTCAAGACCAGCTATGCCTCCCTGCAGTCTCAGCAAGAGGCCGCCTCGGCCAAGCTGGAGGCCCTGGATACCAAGTACCAGCGGGCGATGACCCTGCAGCGCGACGGCGCGGTCAGTGCGGCGGTTGTCTCTGCAGCACGCGCGGAAGCCGATGCGGCCCGCAGCGAGGCCGATGCCCTCGATAAGAACGCACACGGCGTGGGCGAAAGCATTGCCGCTGCACAGCGAGGCGTCTATGTCGCCGCGAGCCAGAGCAGCAACGATCAGCTGACGCAACTCTCGCAGCGCCGCGCCGATCTGCAAAGCAGTATTACCGGCGAACAGGCCCAGCTCGATGCGCTGACCAAGCAGATGAGTGACCTCAACCAACTGGTCACACGCGAACAGGACCGCGTGAGTGCTCTCTCCGACTATGCCGTAAAGGCCTTCGGCCACGGCACCGCGCAAGACATCATTGCGCCGGTGGGCACTCAGGTGGCCGCAGGAGCCACGCTCGTACGCGCCACCGACTGCAGCAAGACCGATGTGGTGGCGGTATTTCCCTCTCGTATGGCAGGACGGCTGAACGTTGGGACCAAGCTGCAGGTCAAGATCGACGCTTCCGGACTGACGCACCACGCCCATATCACGCAGCTTATGCCTACCGCCAACGAAGCCCTTCAGAACAGCTATAGCGCCCCCTTCCCCTATGCCGAGGACGGCTCCGTCTACGCACTGGCGCAGTGGGACGCCGGGGACGACGGCAAGGCAGGCATTCCTGCCTGCACACCAGGGCGCACTGTCACCGCCAGCTTGCGATAACTGATCAATTGAGGTGCGCATGTTTTCATGGCGAAACTATCTCCCCGGCACCGCATTGCTTCTGTCCATGTTCGCATCACACCCGGCGCGGTCGGCCGATGCGATCCAGCAGCAGCTCGCCGCTGGCACTTGTGCCGCGCTGCACTCTGCAGCCACTGCTGTTCCCGGACAGGGGCCCATGCTGCTGCCAAGCTACCCCGGTCTCCAACCGGGCTCAGTACGAGCGCTGGAAAACGTAGCCTTTGTCTACGACAACGCCTTGGCGGGAATCGCACTCACGGCCTGCGGAGAACCCGCACAGGCGAAGCGCATCGCTGACGCATTCGTGCTCGCTTCGTCGCACGACCCCACTTTTCACGACGGCCGTCTGCGCAATGCCTATCGCGGTGGCGCGGTCGCCCATGACAAGGTCGAACTGCCTGGCTACTGGGAAAGCCAGGGAAACTACTGGAGTCAGGACCCTTATCAGGTGGGTACCGCCACCGGTAATGCCGCATGGGCGGCCTTGCTGCTGCTGACCGTCTATGACAGCAGCCACGACCGGCACTATCTGGACGCTGCCGTAGCACAGCTGCACTGGATACAAACCCACACCCTGGGCAGTGCGCCGGCGGCATACGAAGGTGGCCTGTTCGGCTACGACAACGCCCAGCGCGCGCAGCACTGGAAAGCCACCGAGCACAACCTGGACATCTATGCCGCCGCCACGTGGGCGGGTCGCGACGCCGGTGACGCCACGCTGATGCAACAGGCAAAAATCTCGGGCGATTTTGTGCGATCCATGTGGGACCCGACCCAACACCGCTTTCTGGTCGGCACACTGGATGACGGCAAAACGCTCTCGCGAGACAAGTCCGGAATCGACGCCCAGGTCTGGCCATTGCTTGCGTTCGACGCGCATCCGGCCGAATGGAATCAAGTGTGGCGATGGATCGAATCGCAACACCGAAGCGGCGACGGCTACGGCTACCGGCGCCAGCCCGATGGTGTATGGACGGAAGGTACCGCGCAGGTCGCCACGACCCTGTTGGCGAGCGGCAAGCCCGTGCCCGACACCTTATGGCGATTGCTGGCAGCCCAGCGCAGCCCCAACGGCATGCTCTTCGCCACACCTCAGGCGCGCATCAGCACTGATTTTGCGATCGGCCCGAGCTCCACCTACGCGGACTTTTTCTACTACCACCAGCCCCACCTCGGCGCGACGGCATGGGCCGCGCTTGCCGCTAAAGGCTGGAACCCATTCACGGGACGCCCTATCCCTCACGCGGAGCAAGCGCCATGAATTTTCCTTTCGACCACGCGACGATGCTTGAGGTCGTCGCGCTGACCTTACTGCTCGGCGCAGGACTGGCCTGTTTCGCCAACTCGCATCGCCCGTTTGATCGCATGGTTTTCGGGATCTTTTCGGGCGGCTTGCTGCTGCGCTATGCGCTTTGGCGGACCAGCAACACCTTGCCAGATGCCACGCACGGCTTCGCCAGCGTGTGGGCTTACGTGTTCTACGCCTTCGAAATGATCTCCATCACCTACACGCTCGTGGCCATCGTCGTGATGGTGCGTCGCCGTGATAACCGCCCGCAAGCCGATGCCGGCGAGGCGCGCTTGCGGGCCGCCGGCAACCGGGTGCCGGCAGTCGACGTGTTTATCGCCACCTATAACGAGGACTGGCAAATCCTGGAGAAAACCATTGTTGCCGCCAAGGCCATCGACTATCCGCATGTCCACGTGTGGGTGCTGGACGATACACGCCGGGACTGGTTGCGTGATCAATGTGAAAAACTCGGTGTGAACTACGCCCGCCGCCCCGACAATAGCCACGCCAAGGCGGGCAATCTCAACAACGGTCTGAAGCTATCGTCTGCGCGCACCAACTCTCCTTACATCCTGGTGCTGGATGCGGATTTCGCACCGCAAAAAAACATTCTCTATCGCGTGCTTGGCCTGTTTGCCGACCCCAACGTCGCGCTGGTACAGACGCCGCAGTTCTACTACAACGCCGATCCAATTCAGCACAACCTGGGCACGACCGACAGCTGGGTCGATGAGCAGCGCGTGTTCTTCGACGTGTTTCAGCCATCGCGCGACGCATGGGATTCGGCTTTTTGCGTGGGCACGTCGTTTGTGGTTTCGCGCAAGGCGATTACCAGCGCTGGCGGCTTCCCCACCGACAGCGTGTGCGAGGACATCCACACCACCTACCTGCTTCGCAGGAATGGCTACATCACACGATGGCTCAACGAGCGCCTTTCCGTGGGCCTGTCGGCCGAGGGCCTGATTGAGTACATCAATCAACGCGGCCGCTGGTGCCTCGGCACGATGCAGGTGGCCCTGCTCAGGGATGGCCCGCTGCGTGGCCCGGGCTACACCCTGATGGACCGCCTGCACTACTTCCACGGCATGTTGCACTGGCTCGGCAAGCCGTTCCTTCTGATGATGCTGATAGCCCCGGTGCTGTACTGGTATTTCGGCATTGCGGCGTTCTACACCACGCCTGAGCAGTTTCTTTTCTATGGACTGCCGGCCTTGCTCGCTTCCTGGTTCTACGGGCCCTGGATCACCGAGCGAAAAACGCTTCCGATCTTCACCGAAGTGACCCAACTGGTTGCGGCGTATGCCGTGACCATGACCATCATTTCAGCGTGTTTCAGGCCATTTGGACGTCCGTTCAAAGTGACCGCCAAGGGGCTGGACCGCAGCAAGATCGTGGTGCACTGGAAGCTCGCCGGCTTCTTCATTGCGCTGATGCTGTGCCTGCAGGCGGGCGCGGTGAATACCGTCATGCACGCCGATATGAGCGCTGGCACGGTGTTCAACCTTGGGTGGACGCTGATCGCTCTCGTGCTGAATCTGGCCGCCATCCTGGCCTGTGTGGATCTCCCTCGCCTCCGGGGCGAAGAGCGCTTTCCGTTTCAGGGCGTCGCCCGTTGGCGACTCGGAGCGCATGAGGAAACCACCGCATTCATCGATATCTCATTGAGTGGAGCAGCCTTGCGGAGAAGCCCGGCCATGCCTTCCCCTGGCGAGCGCTTGAGCGTGTTGATTCCCGACGTGGGCTGGGTGCCGTCGCGCGTGGCCCGTCACAGCAAGCGGCGGTTGTGCCTGCAATTTGAGCTCAATGAAACGTTGCGCCACCGCCTGATCGAGCGCCTTTTCGGCCACGCGCCACACAACATCGCCACCACGGCGCGGCCGCTACGCGCCTTCCTCAGCCTGGCACGCCTCTCCGGCCTGCCCGTTCCTCCTTCGCGCTGATTCCGGAGACCGCCATGAAACCCTCTTTGCTAGCCGCCTCACTCGCGACCGTCCTGTTGACCGCCTGCACGCTGGAGCCGACCTATCAGCGGCCCACCATGCCTGTAGCGGATAGCTACCCGGAGCAAGCCAAGAACACGGGCGCGGCGAACACACCAATCGCGCCTGATCTGGACTGGCGTGATTTCTTCAAGGACCCCGTGCTGCAACGGCTGATCGATATTGCGCTTGCCAACAATCGCGATCTGCGCATAGCGGCTGCCAATATGTCGGCGGCGCGCGCAGGTTACGGCGCCGCGCGCGCCAGTCTGTTCCCGGAGATTGATCTGCAGGGCTACGCCGGGCGCCAGCGTCTGCCCGGCATGACCCAACAACCAAGCAATGGCCTGCTGGGACCGATCCAGAACAATCGCAAGACCGCGAGCACCTTCAATACCTTTCAGGTGCAGGCAGGCCTGACCAATTACGAACTCGATTTCTTTGGCCGCCAACGCTCCACCGTGAAGGAGTCGGGCAAGATGGCAGAAGCCAGCGCCGCGGATTACCAGTCGGTGCGCATCGCCCTGATCGGCGAGGTGGCCAATGCCTATCTCGCGCTCAATGCTGACCGTGCACTGCTGCAGTTGTCCCAGCAGACGCTCGACGCGCAGCAGCAGTATGCACAGATACTGCAGAAAGCTTTCCACGATGGCGGCGTGTCGGAGTTCGATATGCGCCGCTCGCAGACCCAGGTGAACACGGCGCAAGTGGATGTCGCCGACATGCAAACCCGCGTCGCGAGGGACATCAACGCCATGACCGTGCTGATCGGCCAACCGCTGCCCGCCAGCTACGCCACGCCGAGCCAGTGGCAAGCCCCCCTGCTGACCGACGTACCGGCGGGGCTGCCCTCGTCGCTGCTCGACCGCCGCCCGGACATCATTGCCGCCGAAGACCGATTGCGCGCGGCTAATGCGGACATCGGCCGCGCGCGCGCCGCCTTCTTCCCCAACATCGTCCTCACCGCCGCACTCGGCTCCCTGAGTGGCGGGCTCTCCAACCTGTTCTCCGCCGGCTCACTGGCGTGGAACGCGGGCACCGCCGCCGCCGTGCCGCTACTGGACTGGGGAAAGAACAAGAACGAGCTGTCTGCCAGCAAGGCGCGTTACGCCGGGGTGACTGCCGCGTACGAACAGACCGTGCAGGTGGCATTCCGCGAAGTGGCCGACGCCCTGGCCGTACGCGACCACATCGAACCGCAGCTTACGGCTCAGCAGGCATTGGTCGACCAGTCGCAACACGTCTACACCATTTCGCAGGTGCGCTTTAAAGAAGGGCTGGACGACTACACCGCCACCCAGGACGCGCAGCGTTCGCTGTACGCGGCACAGCAGAAACTGGTCAGCCTGCAGCTCGATCAGGCCATCAATCAGGTCAACCTGTACAAGGCTCTCGGAGGCGGCTGGAACGGTAGCGGCGGCCAGGCCACGGGAGTCGCCCGGGCATCATTACCCCGGTCGGATACCGCCAGTCCCCGATAATTCCCGGGCCGGGCACCCCACTGGAGGGCCTGCCTGTCTGGCGTGCCGCCCATCGCCCGTCGGCGCCTTGTTCCTGAATCGTCACGAATTTTCCGCTAGACTGACCATTCCGCCCGTGATCGGGCTGCATCCGCACGAGTAATGAACGAGGACCCTGGCAGTACCAGCGGCCCGGCCCACCGCAAATGGTGGGATCGACTGGGCCACCTGTTTTCCGGCGAGCCGCGCAACCGGAAAGAGCTCATTGATGAGCTGCGCACCGCCCAGGCCAATGGCCTGATGTCCAATGACACCCTCACCATGGTGGAGGGTGCGATCAAGGTCACCGAGCTGAGCGTGGACGATGTGATGGTGCCGCGCGCCCAGATCGTCATGCTCTCCGCCGACGCGCCGCTGCGCGAGATCCTGGACACCGTGGTCGAATCCGGCCATTCGCGTTTCCCCGTCCATGGCGAAGACAAGGACGACATTCTCGGCATCCTGCTTGCCAAAGACCTGCTGAAATTCGTCGGCGACGGCAACCATTTCGATATCAGCACGGTGCTGCGCCCCGCGGTGCTCATTCCCGAGGCCATGCGCCTGAATGTGCTGCTGGCCGAGTTCCGCCATACGCGCAATCACATGGCGCTGGTGGTGGATGAATACGGCGGCGTGGCCGGCCTCATCACCATCGAAGACGTGCTGGAGCAGATTGTCGGCGAAATCGACGACGAGCACGACGACGAGGAAGAACCCAAGCTCATGCATGAGCAGTCCGGCGGTGGCTGGGTCGTCAGCGCCCTCACCCCGATTGCCGACTTCAACGAGCAGACCGGCGCGCATTTCTCCGACGAAGAGTTCGACACCGTCGGCGGCATGTGCACGTCCGAGTTTGGTCATCTGCCGGAAGTGGGTGAAGAGATCGCTATTGGCGACTACCTGTTCCACGTAACCGAAGCGGACGACCGCCGCGTGCAGGCGTTCCGCGTGACTCGTCTGCAGGAAAGCTGATCGTGCACCTTCAGGGCAGGAAGCCGTCACCGGCTATTTCCACAGGGTTCCCGCGGATAATGGCCGGCCTCGCCCTGCTGTTGCTGTGCTTTGCACTTGGCTGGTCGCCACGTGCGCAGGCAGGCGTGGCGAATGCGCCGGGCGCCAATCTGGAAGTGTCGCTGGTCACCTACGGCCCCGGCGACACGTACTGGGAGCGCTTCGGGCACGACGCCATCGAACTGCGCGACGTGGTGAGCGGCGAAGCCGTCACCTTCAACTACGGCGTGTTCGACTTCGACGAAAAAGGCTTTCTGCTGCACTTCGCCGCAGGACGCATGCATTACCTGATGGATGCCGCTACCACCGAGGTGGACCAGAAGTACTACATGGACGTTGGCCGCTCCGTGACCCGGCAGCGCCTGACATTCACGCCGGCACAGGCTTCGGATCTGCGCGACTTCCTGCTGTGGAACCTGCAGCCTGAGAACGTCCGGTACGACTACGACTACTACGCGCAGAACTGCGCCACGCGCGTTCGCGACGCGCTGGACAAGGCGCTAGGCGGCGTAGTGAAACACCAACTGGAAAACAGGCCCGGCGGCATGACCTACCGCCAGCAGACAGCCCGCCTGATGAGCCAACAGGCCTGGCTGATGCTGATACTCGATCTGGGCCTGGGACCGTACGCCGACCAGCCGCTCAATGCCTGGCAGGAAAGCTTCCTGCCAATGGTGCTGCAGACGGAAATCAGCCACGTCACCATCACCGATGCGCAAGGCAACGCGCACGCATTGGTGCAGGATGAACAGCTGCTCTCGCCCAATCGACTCGACCCGCCACCCGCGCAGGCACCGGATCTACGCCTGCCGCTGGCGCTGGCCGGCTTGATCTTCGGTATTTTGCTAATCGCCGCACGCCGCTACGCACCCATGGTATATGCGCTGCTTGGATCGCTTTATCTGGTACTCGCCGGCTTCGTTGGCATCGCCTTGCTGGTGCTGTGGACCCTGACCACTCACCACTCTGCCTGGGCCAACGCCAACCTGCTGCTGTTCAACCCGCTGGCGCTTCTGCTGATCGCCGCCGTGTGGCGTACCCGCCGCGGCGCAGCCGTCTCTCGCCGTATCGACCTACTGATCGCGCTGCAAATGCTGGCGGCACTGGCCGCCATCCTTTTGCATCTGCTGCCCGGCGTCGTGCAGCAGAATCAGCCGTGGATTTTGTTTGCGCTGCCGTGCTGGCTGGCGCTGACGTGGAGTTTGAGACGCGCACCTTTTGCACACGGGACGGCAAGATGACTGAGGTGTCGTTGCCCTGCCACACGTCGGGGCGCATCATTCGGCCATGCAGATGACCACCTCACCGCCCGCCACTGTCGCTCCGTCCAACTCCATGGTGATCAATTGCGTTGCCTATCGCTTCGACGGGCAGCGCATTGGCGATATCAGCCTCGACGACATCAGCGAGGTACTGAAGCATCCAGATACCTTCGTCTGGGTGGGGCTACACGAGCCGGACGCTCCCCTGCTCGACAAGATTCAGGAAGAGTTCGATCTGCACGATCTCGCCATCGAAGATGCGCAACACGCCCATCAACGCACCAAGATCGAGACCTATGGCGACTCGCTTTTCATAGTGGTGCAGACCGCGCAGCTGGTAGGCGGGCACATTGCCTTTGGCGAGACGCACATTTTCCTTGGCGCCCGCTACCTGGTCACTGTTCGCCACGGTGCCTCGCTTTCCTATGCCCCCGCCCGGCGCACGTGCGAGCATTCGCCCGAGTTGCTCGCACTAGGGCCGAGCTACGGGCTTTACGGGGTCCTCGACTTCATTGTCGACAATCTATTGCCGATCGTGCGCGACTTCCGGGAGGAGCTGCAGGAGCTGGAGAAGGACATCTTCTCCGACACCTTCAAACGCAGCACGGTTCGCCGCCTTTACGACATGCAACGCGATCTGATGACCTTGCGGCTCGCCGCAGCGCCTCTACAGGACATCATCAGTCAGCTGGTGCGCCTGCATCCGCAACTGATTCCCGATGAGCTTCGCGCTTATTTCCGCGATATCTATGACCATGTCTTCCGGGTCAACGAGTCGATCAGCGCGATGCGTGAAATGCTCGCTGCCGCCATCAACGTGAATCTTTCGCTGGTGACGTTTGGGCAGAACGAGGTGATGAAGCGCTTGGCGGGTTACGCGGCCATGCTTGCCGCACCCACGCTGATCACCAGCTGGTACGGCATGAACTTCGCGCACATGCCGGAACTTGCTCAACCGTGGGCGTACCCGGTGATTATCGGCGTGGTGGGGACACTGGTCGGAAGCATCTACTACTTCCTCAAACGGTCAAAGTGGCTATAAGCCTGCACCACACGTGAGCTGAAGAAAAATGGCGGCCCTTTGGCCGCCATTTTCGTATCTGCTTACTTTTCGGGCGTCTTCGCCGCGTCAGTGGAAGTCCACTGCTTCAACCATGCGTTGACCGTCTCATGCCACTGCACGCTGTTCTGCGGCTTGAGCACCCAATGGTTCTCATCCGGGAAGTGCAACAGTTTGCTCGGAATGCCGCGACGCTGCAGCGCCGTGAAGGCACCCAGGCCTTGCGTATCCGGAATGCGGAAGTCCTTGGCGGAATGGATCACCAGCATCGGCACGCGCCAATCCTTGACGTGGTTGAGCGGGTTGAACTTCTCGTAGTTCTCCGGATGCTCAAACTGGGTACCAGCGTTCTCGCGCTCTTCGAACCACAGTTCTTCGGTGTCGTAATACATCGCACGCGTATCGAACACGCCATCGTGATCCACCAGACACTTCCACGGCTGGTTCCACACGCCCGCGATCCAGTAGGTCATGTAGCCGCCGTAGCTGGCGCCGAGCGCACAGGCGCGATCACCATCGAGGAAGCTGTACTTGGCGAGCGCGGCGCTCCAGCCCTTCTTGAGATCTTCCAGCGGCTTGCCGCCCCAGTCACCCGAGATGGAGTCCGTGAATGCTTTGCCATAGCCGGTTGAGCCATGGAAGTTGATCGTGACCACCGCAAAACCCTGACCGGCATAGGTCTGCGGATTCCAGCGATAGCTCCAGCCATTGCTCATGGCACCCTGCGGGCCACCATGAATGATGAAGGCCACAGGGTACTTCTGACCGGCCTTGTAGTTGGCCGGCTTCACCACGTAGCCCTGCACGGTTTCGTTGTTCCAACCCTTGAAGGTGAAGAACTCCGGGTCGCCCATCTGGGTGTTCTTCAGGCGCGCCGCATTGTAGTGCGTGACCTGCTTGAGGCCCTTGCCCTGCAGGTCGGCCACATACAGATCCGACGGATGATTCAGGTCATCGCGTTGCACCAACAGCCTCGACTTGCCCAGCGAGAAACCGCCGATGTCACCGTCGGTCACGAGCGTCGTGACTTTGCCAGTGGCAGCATCGATAGCAAACAACGGGTGCTGACCATTGTCGTCGGCGGTGGCATAGAGCGTTTTGCCATCGTCGGAGATCTGCAGGTTGCCGGCGGAACGATCCCAGTCGGGCGCCACTTCACGCTTCTGCCCGGAGGCGAGATCCAGCGCCATGATGCCGAAGCGATCCGACTCGGATACCGGCGTCTTCATGGCGATGTAGTAAAGCGTCTTGCCATCGGGCGACGGCACCGGCAGCGCATCCCATGCCAGGTTGGCTGCCGTGAGGTTATGCGGTGCCGCCGAACCATCGGCCGGCACGCTATACACGTCGAAGTTGGTCGACCACGGCTCCGTCTTGCCCGCGATGCGCACGTCGAAATACACCGTCTTGCCGTCGGGAGAGAAACTGAATTCGCCGTCGTCGCCGAAGGGCTTGCTCGGCACATCGCCGTCAATGCCGCGCGTCAACAACTGCGGCTGCCCGGAGGCATCGTCCAGATCGGCAATAAATAGCTGCGCGCGACGCCCATCGGCCCAGGTGTCCCAATGGCGCACGAAGAGCTTGTCGTAGACCGTGCCCGACGCCTTGTCCGCGGCGCGACCATCCAGGCGCTCCTTGTTGCAGGCGAGATCAGCGCAATCGGTGAACACGCCAAAGGTCAGCAGCACCTTCTTGCCGTCGGGCGACACCTTGTAGCCATCCACATCGACAGGTGCATGCGTCACCTGGACGGCTTGCCCCGACGGACCCAGCGGACGACGCCACAGCTGCGACACGCCATCCTTGTCTGCCACGTAATAGAAAGCCTTGCCATCCGGCGCCCAGCGCGGCGACGACGCCTTGTCGACCACCTTCACCGGCAGGCCACCCTTATCCAGATCAAGCAGGTAGATAGCGGTCACTCCCTTGTTGGCCGCGTAATCGGTAGCGCGCACGGCATAGAGCGCGTAATGGCCATCCGGCGACAGCTGAGGGTCGCTGACCCGATCCATCATTACCAGATCGCGAATAGTGAAGGGATGCGGGCCACGGGTTTCGACCTCAGCCGCCACGGCGGAGGTGGTGGCTAGCGCAAGCGCCAGCGCGGCAAACAACGGTTTCATCGAAGGGAGTCCCTGGGTGCTACGAAAGCGTTGACGGTAAGGGGCATCCCATGGTGATGCAAGGTACGGTGCCGTATGTCCCCGCTTGCCCACGATGACCGAAGGTGGGGGCCGTAAGGCTCATTTCCTTTCCGGACAAGTTGTGACCGCCATCACGTGACCTGCAGCACGCCCAGTAAACCAAGACATGCCAATGAACGAATGGCACACTTCGAGCTGAAAATGCCGCTAGCGCTCGATATCAAGCGCCACTCTCGCCCCCAACCGACTAGCCATGCCAACAACCACCGCCACTCTTCGCTCCATGTCCCGCTGGGAGGCCGCCAGCATCCATTTGGCAATCAGCGTCTTTACGGCACTTTGCACAGCCGCTTTGCTCTATTTGCTTTGGTTCCCCCCGCCGTACTTCGTCGCTGCGGGAGCCTCTACCCTGATGCTTCTGATCATGGGCGTGGATGTGGTCATGGGGCCACTACTGACGTTGGTGGCTTTCAGTGCAACCAAGTCGAAGCGAATGCTACGCATTGACCTGACCATCATCGGTCTGTTGCAGGTAGCGGCATTTGCCTATGGCTTGAGCGTCATCTGCCAAGCCAGACCGATCTATGTCGTGGCAGCGGTAGACCGGCTAGTGGTGGTGTCCGCCAACGAGCTTTCCGATGCGGATCTTGAGAAAGGCAAGACACCCGAGTTTCGCCGTCGATCCTGGACCGGACCTAAACTTGTCGGCGCGCAGCCGAATGCCGCTGACGCCCCCAGTGTCGTGATGCAGGCATCGTCTGGTGGCAACGACATCGACCACCTGCCTAAGTACTACGTGGCCTACGATCAGGTGTCGCAATCCCTACTCCGGCATGCTCACCCGCTTAGCAAGCTAAAGGGCATCGAGGCAGCACAGCAAGCAGATCTCCAGCAACTGACTGACAAGGCCAAGGAGCGGGGTGATTCGCTGGTCTACGTCCCCCTACAAACACGCAAGGCAGATTTTGCCGCAATCTTGAGTACCCAAACGCATCGGCCTGTTGCGGTCGTTTCCGCCAATCCGTGGTAGCAAGACCAAAAGCGGCAGGCGGCACAGGCAAAAAGTGACGCACCACGTCACTTTTTGCCTGTGCACGACGCCAGGGCAAATGAACCTGCGATCCACCCCACAGTACTGAGCAATGCCGCGGCCAGCTTGCTTGCTCGCCATCGTGACCGTATGCACAATCCATGCACCCGGATAACAACGGGGACCTTAGAGTGGCATGCGTGGCATGCATGATGCTGCAAGTGTCGCGAGCTTCCTGGTCGTTCCAGACCGCTGTAAGGGGGTCCGTTCCCGCCTAGGGGGAAACGGGACCGGGGCTCAGGGGGCAATACCGGTTAGCTAATCAACAGAGGAACTACCATGAAGAAGACCATCCAGAAGGGCTTTACCCTGATCGAACTGATGATCGTCGTGGCGATCATCGCGATCTTGGCCGCTATCGCGATCCCGCAGTACCAGAACTACACCACCCGCGCCAAGGTTTCGGAAGGCATTGTGCTGGCTGACGCGGCAAAGCTCGCTGTGTCCGAGACGGTGTCCAGCAACTTCGGTACCGCCATCGTTGCTTACGCCGGCACCGGTGCTGCCGCCCAGGGCTCCTACGGCTATGAATTCACCTCCACCAGCAATGTACAAAGCATCGCCATTGCCGCCACTGCCGCGACTCCTGCTGCGACCGATGGTCAGATCACCGTCACCTACGCTGCGACGTTCCCGGTTCCGGGCATGGTGCTTCACCTGACCCCGGGTAGCGGCACGATCGTTGCCACCACCGGCCTGCCGACCGGTCCGATGCTGGCTGGTCAGCCGGTTGTGTGGGGTTGCGATGCGAATGCCGTGGCCGCCAACTACAAGTTCGTTCCCGCCAACTGCCGCTCCTAATTCGAGTAGCACGAAAGCAGTGTTTGAAGAAGCCGCCCTCGGGCGGCTTCTTTTTTTGCCTTGCCCATGGAGGCACCGAACGACTCCGAAACACATCGGCGCCACACGCTTATCTATGGGCTAAAGGACATGAAGAGGTAAGCTGCCAGGAACTCTCGCCATCACTTCGACATCGTGACGCCTGCCCCCATGACACGACGCCTGAGCAGACTCCTGCTGACCTTGGCGCTAGTTACTACCGCCAGCATTTACTGGCCTGGGCTATATGGCGGCTGGCTATTCGACGATTATCCGAACATTGTCGACAACCATGGCGTGCAACCGGCATCCGGCGATATCAGCTCGCTGATCGGTGCCGCACTTTCTTCCCCCGCCAGCGACTTCAAACGCCCGCTGGCATCTCTTTCGTTTGCAGCCAACTTTCTTGCCAGCGGCCTTGATCCGTTTTGGATGAAGCAGACCAATCTGGTCATTCATCTGCTCAACGGCGTGCTGGCCTATCTGCTCGCCCTGGCCGTGTTTCGTGCCACCGCCAAAGAGCCTAATGAGAAAACCATCGGGCTATTAGCCGTTCTTGTAGCTACAAGCTGGCTATTGCTGCCAATCAATGTGACATCGGTACTCTACGTTGTGCAGCGCATGGAGAGCATGGCAAATCTGTTTGTCATGCTTGGGTTGCTCGGCTATGTCGCAGGGCGACGACGCATGCTCGCCGGCGACTCGAACTGGAGATGGCTGAGCTTAACCGCGGCAAGCATCACGCTTCCAACCGCGATCGGTGCGCTGGCCAAGGAAACCGCCGTCATGCTGCCGCTGTACGCGCTACTGACGGAATACATGCTGTTTGGGTTCCTCCGACAAGATAAGCATGACAAGGATTGGCGCATTGTCACGCTGTTCGTCGTTGTACTAGCGCTACCCATGGCGCTCGGCCTTGCCTGGCTGATACCGAGCCTGACGCGCCCGGAAGCATGGGCAACGAGAGATTTCAACATGGGCACGCGCTTGCTCACCGAAGCACGCGTCGTTACCGACTACATCAACTGGACCCTGCTTCCGCTCCCCCATTCGCTTTCGTTTTATTACGACGACTACCCGATTTCCAATGGCCTGTTTTCACCCTGGTCGACTGCGGCAAGCCTGTGCACCCTGATCGCGCTAGCGACGGTCGCCCTTTGGCTGCACAAGCGGCGACCTGCCGCTGCGCTAGGTATCGCGCTATTTCTGGGCTGTCATTTGTTGACTGGCACCATACTTCCGTTGGAGCTGGTGTATGAGCACCGTAACTATTTCGCCAGTTTTGGCCTGATGTTGGCTTTGGTTTCGCTCTTATTCGACAGGAGCACCCAACAATCGGCAATGGCACACCGCGCCAGCGTCGCCCTGATGACTGCGCTTTTGCTCTGGTGGACTGGTCTTACCGCAACTACCGCCTTCGCTTGGGGCGAGCCTCTACGATTAGCCCTGATGCTCGCCGAGCGAGCCCCTCACTCACCTCGTGCGCAGTATGAATTAGGTCGCACGTACATCATTTACTCGAAGAACGATCCGTCGTCACCCTATACACAGCTTGCCTACGCTCCGCTGGAACGCGCAGCCGCACTCCCAAAATCATCGATCCTTCCGCAACAAGCATTGATCTTCATGAATTCGCGCATGAGCCTGCCGCTGAAAGAAGCATGGTGGGAAAGCATGGATGTCAAACTCCGCGCGCAACGCCCCGGCGTGCAAGACGAAAGCTCGCTTGCCGCTTTGGTCCAATGTGCCGAGCACGGCCAGTGCAAACTCCCACCGGATCGCATGCAGACTACGTTCGAAGCGGCAATGAGTCATACCAATCCGAGCCCGCGCTTGCTGTCTACGTATGCCGAGTACGCGTGGAACGTTGTGGATGATCAATCGTTAGGCGTTGAACTACAAACGCGTGCCGCTGACGGCGCACCTCATGAACCAGCGTACCTGGTGACGTTGATCCACATGTTGCTTGCGAGAGGCGAGCATGAGGAAGCTCAAAACCGCCTTGAACAACTTGAGCGCCTGAACGTGGGCGGCCATCTGGATTCGCAGATCGATACGTTACACAGACAGATAGATAGCGATACATCGCCCGGGCAAAGCTCGCCATGATTGTCCAGTTGATGAAGGGGAGTCTGTGGACGGCTGCGGTGCTGGCCCTACGACTAGCTACTCAGGCCGGCAGCCTCGTGTTGCTCACGCGGCTGTTTGGACCCCAGACCTACGGCCACTTTGCGTCCGCCGCTGCACTCGCCGTGGTAATGGGCACGCTGCCCAACCTGGGGAGTGGCTATCTGCTGCTGAAGAAGGGTTCGCGTGACATCAACGCAACAGCAGACTTGTGGCGCTATGCGTGGCCATTGACCGCGGTGTTGGGTACCACCCTGTTGGCAGCGTACGTCATTTGTGGACACTGGCTTGCGCAGGGGCTATTGGCATGGCCGATCCTGCTGTATATCGGCACCACTGAGCTTCTCGCAACGCCTTTTACGATGCTTTTCAGCTTCGCTCTGCAAGCGGGCGAGCGTGTGCCGACGAGTCAATTCGTGCAATGGTTGCCTCTCGGCTTGCGCGTCATGGTGGCCGTCCCTTGTTTCTTGCTCCCTTCATCAGAGCGGCTATCCGCTTACGTGATGCTTCAGTTTCTGGCATCCGTATTAGGTGCACTGTTTGGCTGGGTCATCACCCGCCGGCATATTCGCCTGGATTGGCAACCGCGCACGGCGACCGCAAATGAGCTCAAAGAGGGGAGCTCCTATGCAGCCATGCTTATTGTCTCTGCCAATCCCACTGAGCTGGATAAGATCATGGCTGTGCGCCAGGTCGGGGCCATGGATGCAGGCATCTATATTGCCGGCTCGCGTGTTATGGGGGCACTCGTTATGCCGGTGCTGGCCATGTTGTTGACGGCGCAGCCTCGACTGTTTCGCCACGCCCACGAACAGACCAATGCATCCCGTAGGCTTGTAAGAACCATTTTCTTGCTTGCTTTGACCTGGGGCGCACTGAGTGGCGCAGTGCTGGCCGCGGCCAGCCCGCTTCTACCGCAATTGTTTGGTGATGGCTACTTGCCTACCGCGCAACTGATGCCATGGATGGCAGTGACTGCACCCTTCTTGTCACTACGGCTCGCCGCAGGAAGTGTGCTGATTTCACTTGGCCATCCGCTTGAGCGTGTTAGCTTCGAACTTTGCGGCGTTGCGCTGCTGCTGATCGGCATGCTGGCTTTTACCCATTTCATGGGTGTACTAGGCCTGGTCGTGGCCGTCATCTTGGCCGAAGCTGCGATGTGTGTACTCGGACTAACCCTTGTCAATCGCCACATTAGACGTGGCGCTTGATCTGTCAGATCCGCCGCTGGCACCAGGCGATACTTACCCCGCGCTGCAATGCATGCCATGGAGTCCACGACCTATAGCGCATGCTCCGCACCGCCGCTCTGGTCATCAGAACGGGAACCCGCAGCATCGTAAAGAGACTCATCTCGAAGAAGTTGCGCGCGAGTTTGCGCGCCAGCAGCAGGTGCGCGACCACCACCTGCGTCTCGTAAAAGAGCGAGCCAAGCCCGCTGCTTGCCGAACCTTCGTGATTCACAAGCAACTTGGACAAATGCACCCACGCACCGGGGTCCTTCGACACGCGCCATGCCAGCTCACAGTCTTCGCCGTACATGAAGAAACTTTCATCGAACAGCGGTGATGGTGTCCGTTTCACATCCAGCCACAAACAGCAACCGCTGGCATAGGGGAAAGACCCGAGGACGGCGTGAGCAAACTGAAGCCCAGTCCAGCGCTGGTAGTGCAGCCGCCCCTGCCTATGTCCGGCGTGCTGGATATCCATGCTGATAAGCACAGCATCGGGATGCTCCCTTGAAGCTTGCATCAACGCTTTGACGGCCCCATTCCGCAAGGTGGCATCATTGTTAATGAGGACTACCCATGCGGCATCAAACTGACGCATGCAAGCCTGAAGCGCGCGGTTCACGCCAGCGCCAAACCCGAGATTCGCTGGACTGATCTCAATGATCACTCGTGGATCAGCATCAAAAGCGACGCGAATCTGTGCGGCTGATTCGCCACCGTCCGCTGAGTTGTCCCACACCACGATATGGAAAATATCTTGAGCGAACAAGGATCGAATACAAATGATGCTACGCGCGGCGTCCCGGTAATTCAGGAGAACGCCTGCAATGGTGGCGCGCTCCATCAGTCCGATTCCTTGCGTGCGGACATGACCAATTCTTCAGAGAGGTACGGACTGATTGTCGCCAATCCATCGACCCACCAGTGAGATAATGGTGGCACCTGCCTGCCCATGCGACACGAAAGCTCTGCAGAAGTCTGCAATATGTAGCGCGAGCCACGCCCGCGCCGATGCGCCCTTACAGAGGTGAAGCCGGCCCCCAGCAGCAGGGCCCGCAATGCTTTCGGCGTCAGCACAGTAATGTGTCGTGGCGGTTCAAGGCCCCGCCAGGCTTCACCATATCGTCGATGGCCGAGGCTAGTCGCATTGGGTGTGGCCAGCCATACAAAGCCACCGGGCCGAAGCCGATCAAAAAGCTGACTGACGAATGCCCGTGGTTCGTGCACATGCTCAATCACATGCGATGACGTGATGGCATCAAACTGGGCCGATGTGTCGAACGCGTCCAATGTGCCGTTGAATACGCTGAGCCCAGCGCCGCGCGCGGCTTCGGCGGCAATAGGATCTGGTTCTACACCTTGCACCAGCCAGCCGGCCGCTTTTGCGCGCAACAGGAAAACGCCGTTGCCACACCCCACATCAAGTAACCGCCCCCGCCTGGAGGGCAAGTGGCGATAGAAGTAGTCCAGCTGCTGACGCAGAGGGGGTAGCCAGGGCATTACGCAACGACCAGTGGCAACCGAAGGTTTTCGCATGGCACCGAAGCGAGCATTCATGTAACCGTTTGATATGCGCCACAACAAAGACGTTCCGTTGTCTGTCGCGTAGCTCGCTTGGCCATCTGCATGTGTATGGTATGAGGCATAGGCCTTGCCTATGGCCTCACGCTTTGGACGTGTATCCAAATAGAGGCTTCCGCATTCAAGGCACCTCCACATGGACCACTCCCCGGAGACATCTTCCAGATGGTCGCGCAACCCCCGGTAGGCCGGGGTACGCCGCGCCGAACAGCAAGCGGGGCAGGACTTCACCGACTCCAGCTCACTGGCTGCCCAATACGTAGCGATAGGCTCAGTCACGTCGCGGCCGCCCTTTGATCAGCTCAAGGTAAAGCGAGATGTACGCCGCCATTGCACGCTCTTCACAGAAGTGGGCTACAACGCGCTGACGTCCCGCCTCACCAAGACGCGCGCAAAGCGACGTGTCAGCCAAGAGCATGCGAGCGTAGGCAGCCAGCTGAACGACATCATTCATCCGCGCAAGCAACGCCGTTTCACCATGAATGCATACTTCTGCTGTACCAGTGCTATCGAAACCGAGCACAGGCAATCCGCACGCCATAGCCTCGACGGCCACATAGCCAAATGCCTCATAACGCGTCGGTACAAGCACCGCATCAACCCCTTGATAGACCGCAGGCATCTCCTCGGGGCTAACTCTCGATAGCAGACGCATGGATGGGGGTAGCTCTCGTGCGTCAAAGGAGTGGCGCAGGCCACCAAGGCATTGAATGTCGAACTCACTCCCGAGCCTTACCGCCAGCTCCGGAAGAACATCCGCCCCTTTCCACCGCGACGGATTGCCAACAAACAGCAATCGAAAGGGCCTACCCGCAACTCGAGGCACGGGTTGGGCTGGCGAATAAGCCTTGGTATCGACCCAATTGTGAATCACGTGAACCGGGTGCTGGAGGTTGCGGCGCATGGCCCGCGCGGCATGCTCGCTGACCGCGACTATGGTATCGGCGGCACGATAGGAGCGTTCTACACACTGACTCACGAATAAGTTGTGATAAACCGTCTGAAGCCTTCCTCGGTGGGGAAGGAATTCAGGATGACGAATGTACTGGTGTTCCGTAACCACCAGAGGGATGTCTTCACGTCTGAATGCGAAACCCTGCCAGCTGCCGGCGTGGACCAGATCCGTGCCCACTGGCGCCTGGACATCTCGCAGCTTCCAGGGTTTCCATTCATAGGCCCGGTCAAACCACTGTAGCTGTGGATCGTGTCCCGCACGCGCCAAGCCCTCGGCAAGGCGCATCATGAAGACGTCTGCGCCACTACCCGCACGCAGGCAAGGCAACCAAACCCTGAGCGTGCGCCGTGTCATGAGGCCCGTTTCTTGACTAGTGCAGACAACAAATCCGCATATTGATCACTGGCCTTTCGCCAAGAGAATAGCTGTTCTGCACGCAGTCTTCCCGACATTCCGAGTCTTGAACGCTCAGCTGAATCCCTCAGTAGGTGGTTGATCGTATTGGCGAGCGCCGAGTGATTCGTCGCATCAACAGATACTCCGCCCGCAGCACCCGTTAAATCGTGCACTGCAGGCACGTCACCCACAACGACAGGGCATGCACATGCCATGGCTTCAGCCACAACCAATCCCAAACCTTCTTGGTCACCACTACCGGCTTCGATAAAGGGCGCAACAAACAGGCAAGCGCGCCGATAATGATCGGCCAACGCTTCCTGTGGCAAAGCGCCGACAAACTGAACGTGCTGTTCCAATGTGAGATCACGGGTAATTTGCCGCAATCGCTGCTCCTCGGGGCCAAAACCCACGATAGTCAGTCGTGCCTTCGGATGCTCAACAAGGATTTGAGGTAATGCGTGCAGCAGGTGGTGAAGCCCCTTCTTCTCCACCAAACGCCCCACAAACAGCAGTTCATTGGGGTTGCGCCCTTTCCCGCCCGGAGTAAAGCGGCTATCTGTATCCACTCCCATCGGCATAACCGCCGTCTTGACCCCGGAGGATTCTGTCAGCAGGCGGACACGCATCGCCTCGCTAACCAAGGTAACAATAGCTGCACGCCCCAGCACCCAGCGGCGCATACGGGCGAACCATCGACCCCGTAAACCGTACAGATCGGCGCCATGCGAGGTTACGACCCATGGCACGTCACGTAAGGCAATCGCAGCAATCAAGCCCTGCGGCAACATCCAATGCGCGTGTACCACGTGCGGACGGTAGCTGCGCACTGCCTTGCGCACCGCGTACCACTGTCCAAGCAGGAACCCAGGCACCAGCAGCCATTTCCAGGGTGACCGCTTAATGTTTGCAAGCATGCCACCATCGTTGACCAAGGTTTCCCAAGCTCTAGGTGCGTAGCGGTAACGATGCACAACCACTCCGTCGAGCGTTTCGCGATTTTTGGCACCTGGAGCATGCGGTCCAATCACGTGCACATCGAATCTGTCGGTGAGCCGTCGCGCCAATTCGTGTACGAAACCCGGTTCGGGATCTCCGCTCCAGCGCGGATAGGTTGACGTCAGCACCAGCAAGCGCGGCCGCTCGCACGTTGACCCCTGCTCAGTCATTCCGGCGATAGGTGAGTGACGTTATCTGCTCTGACACAAGGCCGATCAGAAAAATGATCACCGCCGCGCTCCATAGCAGGGCACTTCCGTTGGTCAAACGGCCATACGTCAGGAACGTTCGCAAGTAGTTGCAGCAGCCTAGTAGAAAAAAAAGCGCACTTGCCGGTGCAAACAACTTTAGTGGCGAATAGAGCGTGGCGATCTTGAAAATAATCAGCAAGAAGCGCACACCGTCCTTCAATGGCTTAATGTGACTTTTTCCGACGCGCTGAGCTGCCTTGATGGGTACGTAGGCCACTCCATATGCGCTGCGAAAGAACGCCATGGTGCTCGTCGTCGGGTACGAAAACCCATTAGGCAACAGATGCAGGAATTCCCGAAATTTATCAGCTTTTACTGCGCGATAACCGGATGTAAGGTCTGCAACCCGATGCCCGGTCATGCGCGTGGCCAACCAGTTGTAGATGGTATTGGCAACTCCACGCCCCACGCCCGCTTGACTATCCCAATCGCGTGCGCCGACGACCATGTCGTACCCCTCATTAAGACGCTCCAGCAAACGAGCAATATCCACCGGATCGTGCTGACCGTCTCCATCCATAAATACAAAGAGTTCGCCACCAGCGGCCCGAGCACCACGCTTGATTGCCGCACCGTTACCCATTGAATAGGGCGATGAGAGGCACTTGACCCCAGCCATTTCACAGATGGCAACGGTATCGTCGGTCGAACCGTCATCCACAACGATGATTTCCGCGCCAGGCTGGGCGGAACGGATACGCGGCAGGAGCTCTTTGAGGGCTGCCCCCTCGTTTTTTGCAGGAAGAATGATGCTTAGACGATTCAAGGGCGTGTTCCAAGAATGGATTGGCATGATAACCCGATGTATGTCGCAACAAGGCTACTCATCAGGCAACACCCAAGGAAAAGCCAGCCTCTCTGATAGAACCTAGCTCCGCCTCTGGCGTCCGATAACCGATCTAACAGCACCTATGACATGGCCTGCATCGTCACCTGAAATCGCTGGGGACAGCGGCAGGCTGACGGTCTGGCGTCCAACGCGCATAGCATGGGGCCATTGTTCCGGACGCCAGCCAAATCGCTCCTGGTAGAATGGGTGCTCATGCAACGGAAGGTAGTGAACCCCGGCACCGAACCGGGCCACATTCATCGCCTCGAGAAACGCGTCTCGCTCCGAGCCACCATGCGCCTTGTCAATCATTAACGTGTAGAGGTGATTCCTGTGGCGCGATCAGGCTCCGGAGCAGCTGGCAACTCCACTGGCAGCTTGGCGAGCGCCTCGTCTTAGCGCTGCCAAAGCTCCCGGCGACACCTCCAGTCTTGCTCGACACACGCCAGCTGATCGATACCGATGGCCGCCTGTAGATCCATCATGTTGTATTTGAGGCCGCCCTCGACCACACCTGGTAATGCCGGCACCCCTTATCGCTGAAACGGCGCCAAGCGTCTTTATTCATGCCGCGGAGGGCCAGGATAAGCGCCCGGGCGATACGCTCTTCGTCGCGCCCCAGGATCATGCCACCCTCGCCCGTCACCACGTTTTTGGTGGCATAGAAGCTGTAGAAGCCAAAATCACCGAAGGTACCAACGTGCTTGCCACGGAACTCGGTCTCGATGGCGTGGGCACAATCCTCGATCACCATGAGGCCATGGCGCTGTGCAATTGCCATGATCTTGTCCATGGCGCAGGAGCGCCCCGCGAAGTGCACAGGAAGAATGGCCGGCATACGTGAGGTAATGGCCGCTTCAATAGCAGCCGGATCGATGTTCTGGGTGACCGAATCCACGTCGTCGAGCACCGGAATCAGTCCGGCATGCATGATGGCGTTGACCGTGGTACAGAAGGTAAGCGGGGTGGCGATGACCTCGCTACCCGGTTCTAGGACCGCCGCCACCATGCTGACGTGCAAAGCCGCCGTACAGGAGTTGGCGGCAGCAACGCGCGAGGACGCTCCCCCCCTCCAGGTGGCAAAATTCTGTTCGAACTGCGCTATTCGCGGCCCCGTGCCCAGCCAACCTGAACGCAGGCAGGCCTCGACTCCCGCTATCTCAGCCTCTTCGATACGCAGCGCGCCAAAAACCAGAAAGGGCCGGACGCTCTCTGCGTTCGTCGAGGGGCCAGAATCTCCCTTTAGAGCAGGCTCTTCTATCCCAACAGGGGCACTAAGTCCATGCTTCAGGGCATGGAGGCACGGCTGTTGCATGCCATGATGCGGCACCGGTAGCGAAAAAGATTTGTGCACCTCGTCACCCCTGGGGGCCTCCCCTGTCGCCACCGCGTGACCAACCCGTTCAACTGGGGTAAATTCCCGTTCAATCAGGGGGCTGGGCCAGTATCGCTATGTCAACGCTAATGCAACCTTCGCTCGCGGGCCTGACGGGCATGGCGCGCAGGTTGGTGTCGGAAGATGTTTTGCCCGAGGCCGACGTGCGCAAAGCAGTGGCAGACTCGCTGCAGAATAAGGCCGCCCTTATCCCCTGGCTGCTTGACCACAATCTGGTGGATAGCGCTCGCCTCACCCGCATCGCCTCCGATGAGTTCGGCATGCCGATGATGGATGTGGGCAGCCTTGCGCCCGGCTTGATGCCGGTGAACCTGATCAGTGAGGCGCTGATCAACAAGCACCACGCGCTACCTCTCTTCAAGCGAGGCAAGCGCCTGTTTGTCGGCATCGCCGATCCGATGCAGTCGCACGCGCTCGATGAGATCAAGTTCCACTCCAACTGTATGGTGGAACCGATTCTGGTTGAGCGCGGCCAGTTGATGCGCACTATAGAAAGTACGCTCAACACCATGAGCAACACCGTTCCCGACCTGGGTAGCGGCGATCTCGATGACTTGGTGCTGGATGGTGGCGGTGACGAAGAAGCCGAGTCAACCGGCATTGATGCCAACTCGAACGACGATGCGCCTGTAGTCAAGTTCGTCAACAAGATTCTGGTGGATGCTATCAAGCGCGGCGCCTCGGACATTCATTTCGAGCCGTTCGAGACGCAGTACCGCGTGCGCCTGCGCATGGACGGCATGCTGCGTGCCGTGGCCAGCCCCCCGATGAAGCTGGCCTCACGTATCTCCTCGCGTATCAAAGTTATGTCAGGCCTGGACATTGCGGAACGTCGCGTGCCACAGGACGGCCGTATCAAATTGAATCTATCCAAGAGCCGCGCGGTGGATTTCCGCGTCAGCACGCTGCCAACGCTGTTTGGTGAGAAAATCGTGCTGCGTATTCTGGATGGCTCAGCTGCCAAGCTAGGCATCGATGCGCTTGGCTATGAGGATGCGCAGAAGCAGCTGTATCTGGAGGCGATCCACAAGCCATACGGCATGGTGCTGGTCACCGGCCCTACCGGCTCGGGTAAAACCGTGTCGCTCTATACGGCGCTCAATATCCTCAACACCGCCGAGCGCAATATCTCGACGGTCGAGGACCCGGTGGAAATTCGCGTCGAGGGCATCAATCAGGTGCAGCAGAACGTAAAGCGCGGCATGACCTTCGCCGCCGCGCTTCGCTCATTCCTGCGCCAGGACCCGGACGTGATCATGGTGGGCGAAATCCGCGACCTGGAAACGGCCGAAATTGCCATCAAGGCGGCGCAAACCGGCCACATGGTGCTGTCCACCTTGCATACCAACGACGCTCCCCAGACCGTCTCGCGCCTGATGAACATGGGCATTGCGCCCTATAACATTACGTCTTCAGTCACCCTGGTTATTGCACAGCGACTCGCGCGCCGTCTCCATGACTGCAAAAAGCCGATGGAGCTGCCCCCCCAAACACTTCTGGCGGCGGGCTTTACCCAAGCGGAGATCGATGCCGGCCTCACCCTTTATGAAGCAGTAGGCTGTGGCAGCTGTAACGAGGGCTACAAGGGTCGCGTTGGTATCTATCAGGTAATGCCAATGTTGGAGGATATCCAGAAGATTATCCTGCAAGGCGGCAATGCTCTGCAGATCGCAGAGGTAGCGCGCAAGGCCGGTGTTAATGACTTGCGCGCATCCGCGTTGCTCAAGGTCAAGAAGGGCGTCACCAGCTTGGCTGAAATCGACCGCGTCACCAAGGATTAAAGACCTTACCGTTGAGCCCTTGACCCGTCGAAGGAGGGGTTCGTCACACCGGAGTTGCGTCCGGTGCCACGAACTGACTCGGGAGAATGGCTTAAGCTACAAAAATGTTGAGGCAGTCGCCATCCTGAGGCGACCCGACCGGACGAGCAGGGGGAAATGCAATGGCCACGGCCACCGCCACCGCTAAGAAAACATCCAAACTTGCCGCTCAGCGCGCGGAAGTCAGCAGGCTGACCATGTACGACTGGGTCGCGCTCGACAAGCGTGGCAAGCGAATGAAAGGCGAAATGCCCGCAAAGAACGCTTCGCTGGTAAAAGCTGAGCTTCGTCGCCAGGGTATGAACCCGCAAACAGTACGGGAACGCGGCAAACCCCTGTTCGGGTCTACTGGTAGTGCAGTCAAGGCGCGCGATGTGGCGATTTTCAGCCGCCAGATCGCCACCATGATGGCATCGGGCGTACCCATGGTGCAGTCTTTCGACATCATCGCTGACGGCCAGAAAAATGTCCGCTTCAAGAACATGCTTGTCGACGTCAAACAGACAATCGAAGGCGGCGCCGCACTGCATGAAGCGTTGGGCAAATACCCGGTCCAGTTCGACGAGCTCTATCGCAACCTTGTGCACGCAGGTGAATCCGCCGGCGTTCTCGATACCGTACTTGACACGGTAGCTACGTATAAAGAACGCACCGAGGGCCTCAAGGCCAAGATTAAAAAAGCCCTGTTCTATCCAATCATGGTGCTCGTTGTGGCGTTTGTGGTCAGCATGATTCTGCTGCTTTTTGTCGTCCCGGTTTTCGCTCAGGTCTTTAAGGATGCTGGCGCCGAACTCCCGGCCCCAACGCAGATCGTCATTAGTGCTTCCGAGTTCATGAAGTCCTATTGGTGGCTTGTGGTCGGCAGTGTCGTCATTAGTGTGGTTGCACTGGTGATGGGCAAGAATCGGTCAATCAAGTTTGCACACTTCCTTGATCGCCTCATGCTGAAGTTCCCGGTGATCGGCAACATTCTCCGAAACTCTGCCATTGCTCGTTTTGCGCGTACGCTGGGCGTAACGTTTAAAGCCGGCGTTCCGCTGGTGGAGGCCATGGATGCCGTTGCTGGCGCTACCGGCAGCATCGTCTACGGCGACGCAGTGAGGCAGATGCGTGACGACGTTTCCGTCGGCCATCAGCTCCAGCTTGCCATGCGCCAGACCGGCCTGTTTCCCAACATGGTGGTGCAGATGACCGCCATCGGCGAAGAGTCCGGTGCGCTCGACCACATGTTGTTCAAGGTCGCCGAGTTTTACGAGGAAGAGGTCAACAACGCCGTCGACACCCTGTCCACATTGCTTGAACCCATGATCATGGTGATCCTCGGTGTACTGGTGGGCGGCATGGTGATTTCGCTGTATCTGCCGATCTTCAAGCTGGGCGGCACAGTTTAATTGCTAATTTATCAAGCCCCTCTCCCACCGGGAGAGGGGCTTTTATCGTTTCAGGGACAATGCATGCTCGACCTTCCCCTCTGGGCCTGGATCCTTGCCGCCGGCGTGCTCGGCTTGCTGGTTGGTAGCTTTCTCAACGTCGTGATCCTGCGTCTGCCGGAACGGATGAAGGCCGAGTGGCGACTGGACGCGTTTGACGCGCTGGAACTGGAGCCCGACGGCCGGCCCTTGCCGCCTGGCATTGTGCGCGAGCCTTCGCACTGCCCCCATTGCCACCATCCGCTGACGGCACGGGACAACATTCCCTTGTTTGGATGGTTGCTGCTGGGCGGGCGCTGCCGCTACTGCAAGGCGCCCATATCCATCCAGTACCCGCTGGTTGAACTTCTTTCCGGCTTGCTGAGCGCCGCGGTGGTCTGGAAGTTCGGCCCGCAGTGGCCTGCCCTTGCGGGACTGGTATTCACCTGGATGCTGATCGCGCTCTCCGGCATCGACTTCCGTACCCAGTACCTGCCCGATCAGCTGAACTACCCGCTGTTGTGGTTGGGCTTGGTACTCAGCCTTGTCCCTCTGTTTGTAACGCCACACGCCGCCATCCTCGGCGCGGCCATTGGCTACCTCAGCCTTTGGAGCGTCTATTGGTTATTTAAGCTGCTCACCGGCAAGGAAGGCATGGGCTACGGCGACTTCAAGCTGCTTGCTGCGCTTGGTGCCTGGATGGGCCCCATCGCTTTGTTGCCGGTGGTGCTGCTGTCCTCTCTGATAGGCGCCCTGGTGGGTGGCACGCTGATAGCGCTACGCAAGCATGGTCGTGACATTCCCATGCCGTTCGGGCCCTTCATTGCAGCGGCAGGCTGGGTATGGTTTATGGCTGGGGATTGGCTGTTGCAGCACTACATGCAGTTGACTGGCATGCGATGAGCAGACCTTCTCGTAGCTATGTGGTTGCGCTTACTGGCGGCATCGCTGCTGGCAAAAGTGCGGTATCCCGGCGCTTCGAAGCGCTGGGGATCCATGTCTACGATGCGGATATCGCTTCACGCGAAGTGGTGGCCTCAGGCACAGAAGGTTTGCGCGCCGTCACCGAACATTTCGGCAACGGTGTACTGGATACCACCGGACAGCTCGACCGCGCCGCCATGCGCCAACGCGTTTTCGGCAACGACACCGAACGGCGCGCGCTGGAGGCCATCATCCATCCGCGCGTACGTGCCTGGATCCATGACCACGCTTTGGCCGATCGTGGCCCCTACTGCCTGCTGGCCATCCCCCTGCTCGCGGAAAACCTGGAGCACTACCGCTGGGTCGATCGGGTGCTTGTGGTCGATGCCCCCGAAACGGTTCAGCTCGACCGGTTGGTGCAACGTGACGGCATCGACGAGGTACTCGCTCGCCGCATGATTGAGCGCCAGGCCACGCGCACGGAGCGCCTCACCCTTGCGCACGATGTCATTGAAAACAGTGGTGACGAGGCCGCACTGGATCACGCGGTATCGACGCTACACGAACGCTACCTGGTACTGGCACAAGACAGGTATTGAACGCGGCTCACCAAAACCCGCGAATACCAGCAACGCCCTGCCCGCCGCATTGTCTGGCCATGGTCAGGTCAGCCCCGGTCATGCCGCCTAACGCGTAAACCGGCACCGCAGCCTGATCAACCAGTGCCGCAAACGTTGTCCAGCCCATGGGAGCGGCCCCAGGATGCGAGGCCGTCGCGGCCACCGGTGACAACGTGGCGAAATCGGCGAGCAGCAACGCACGCGCAAGCTCCTCCGCGAAATGGCAGCTCGCCCCCACCCATTGGTGAAATGGCAGCGGGCGCTGACCCATATCCTTCAATTGCTGCGCCTTGAGCTGGACACCCACTCCCCTCCCCAGCGCCAATGCCCCTTCCACATCGCCACTCAGCACCAGTTGCGCTCCTCTGGCGCGAGCGACCGGCAGTAGCGCGGCCGCCAGCTCGCGCACACGCTCAGGCAACCAAAACGGAAGGCGGAGCAAGATCAGGCGCTCGCCTCGCTCAATCGCTCCGGTGATGCGCATAAGCCAGTCCCCGAATGCATCGGGCGGCGTGTCGGCAGGCGTCATGAGATAGCGCTCAGGCAACTGCAGCGCCCTCAGAATGGGCCGGTCCGCCGGCGCCAGAATGGACAGATCTACCTCGGCCGGCGGGCACCACTGCAGGGCCTGATGCTCCAGCGACGCAGGCTCACCCTGCCACTCGCGAATCGTCCGGGCGTCGAGCAACAGCGAGCGATCACCGTATCGCCAGGGAATACGGATCAAGGGGGCGGCCAGCGACGCGTCGATACCCAGTTCTTCGCGCAGCTCGCGGATAAGGCCGGCTTCGGGAGACTCCCCCTCTTCCAGCTTCCCCCCCGGGAACTCCCACAGGCCCGCCAGGTGTTTGCCCGGCGGCCGCTGTGCCAGCAGCACGCGGCCGTGCGCGTCGACCATCACGCCCGCCATGACGTGCATGACCCGGGGCTCGAAGAGAGGCAACGCGCCGCGCCTGATCAGTCGTTACGGATGTACTCGACCATATCGAAGTCGTAAGCGTGGTCTGCATCCTTCTTGTGATGCACGCGCGAAACTTCGGTCCAGTCGCTGAAATGCACACCGGGGAAGAACGTATCCGCGCCATCGACGGCGGCATTCACCCAGGTCAGGTACAGGCGTTTTGCGGCCGGCAGCGCCTCGGCGTATACCTCACCGCCGCCAATCACCATCAGCCCGGTGCCACCCGCACGGGCATGGCCTTCCGGCAGGGAACGCACCGTGATCTGGCCCGGAAACGGTGCCTCGTGCTTGCGGCTCAACACCAGATTCGTGCGATCCGGCAAGGCACGACCAATGGCAACGGCCGTGTTGTAGCCCATGAGCACATACTTGCCGACAGTAAGCTGTTTGAACCAGCGCAGGTCGTCCGGCAGGTGCCAGGGAAGCTGTCCCTTACGGCCAATAGCGAAGTTCTCGTCCAGCGCGGCAATCAGCGAAATAGCCATGGAAATCCTTGGATCATCACAATAGGGGACTGCCGGCGCGCCGGCCTATGGCGTCGCGCGGCGCCGATCTTAGCAGGATGCGGCCCGGCGCCGGTTACACCGCCACAGGTGCCTTGATGGCCCCGTGCGGCTCGTAGCCGACGATGGTGACATCCTCGTAGCGGAAGTCGAACAGCGAGCCCACGCCGGGGTTGAGCTTGAGCTGCGGCAGCGGGCGCGGCTCGCGCGACAACTGCAGGCGCGCTTGCTCCAGATGGTTATTGTAGAGGTGCGCATCACCCAGCGTGTGCACGAAATCGCCCACGCCCAGCCCGCACACCTGCGCCATCATGTGAGTCAACAGCGCGTAGCTCGCAATATTGAACGGCACACCGAGGAAGATGTCGGCGGAGCGCTGGTACAGCTGGCAGCTCAGCTTGCCGTCGGCTACATAGAACTGGAACAGCGCGTGGCACGGCATCAGCGCCATTTTCGGCAGCTCGCCGACATTCCACGCGCTTACCACCAGCCGGCGCGAATGAGGGTTGCGCTTGATCTCATCCACCACCCAGCGGATCTGGTCGACGGTGCCGCCATCGGCCGTGGGCCAGGCTCGCCATTGCTGGCCGTAAACGGGGCCCAGCTCACCCTGCTCGTCCGCCCATTCGTCCCAGATGCTGACGCCGTTCTCTTTGAGGTAGGCGATGTTGGTGTCGCCCTGCAGAAACCAGATCAGCTCATGGATGATCGACTTCAGGTGCAGCTTCTTGGTGGTGACCAGCGGAAACCCTTGCGCCAGGTCGAAACGCATCTGCCAACCGAACACGCTACGCGTGCCGGTGCCGGTGCGATCGCCTTTTTCCGCGCCGTGGTCCAGCACGTGCTGCAGCAGATCCAGATAGGCGCGCATGGGTTACTCCTTGCCCGGCATCGAAACAGTGTAAAGACGCAGAGTCGGCGCTTGCCGTGCCATCACCAGCAGCACCACACCGATGAGAATCAGCGGCAATGACTGGATCTGCCCCATGGTCAACCAGCCCCAGGCCAGGTAGCCAAGCTGCGGATCAGGTACGCGCACAAACTCCACGCCGAAGCGGAAACAACCGTACATCAGTCCAAACAGACCGGACACCAGATAACGCGGCCGGGGCTTCAACGACACCAGGAACAGCACCGTGAACATCACCACGCCCTCAAGCAGCATTTCATAGAGCTGCGAGGGGTGTCGCGGCAAGCCGCCGAATTGCGCCAGGGCGGCCTGCCATTGCGGATGCGCTGCCGCCCAATCGACGTCAGCGCTGTGGGCGTTAGGGAAAAGCATGGCCCACGACACATCGCTGGGCTTACCCCACAATTCGCCGTTGATGAAATTGCCCAGGCGACCAAGCCCCAAACCAATCGGCACCAGCGGCGCGACAAAATCCACCGTGTCGAAGAAATGCATTGCATGCCGGCGCGACCACCACAAGCCCGCCGTCAGCACTCCCAACAAGCCGCCATGGAAACTCATGCCGCCGTCCCACACGCGGAACAGCGCCAGCGGGTCTTTCCAGATCCAATGGATATCGGCGTAGAACAGCATGTACCAAATGCGTCCACCGACGATCACACCCATCATCGCGTAGAACACCAAATCACCCAACGCATCCTTCGTCACCGGCAACCGGCCTTGGCGGCGCCGGTACTCGGCCATCAGCCAGGCGCCGAGAAAGCCCCCCAGATACATCAAGCCATACCAGTGAATCTGTAGCGGCCCCAGATGAAAGGCAACTGGGTCGAAGGCAACAGTAAAAGGCTGGGTCATGAGCAAACGGGGCGGTGGCAAAGCGCAAGTGTAGCGGTCTCACCTGGACAAGGCATGGGGGTGCTGTCGTCGGCGGTACGGCGCCGCTCGTCGGTCGGGAAGTGGCGCATCTCGCACTCCCTGGTAGCTACCTGCCATAAAACCTGTAGACAAAACCAGCTACCACCTGACTGTTTCATTAGGCTTGCACCTACACGTCACTTTGTTTTAACGTCGGGATTACATCGCCTGTCCCCCAAGCCCGGCGATGCCACGGCGTAAAGACCCCTCCCCAGGGCCTTACGTCTCATTCCAAGAACCTGATGCCCAGCTCTTTGCGCGCTGGCTGATGGCTATTTTTTGTTCGGAGTTCCAACAATGAAGCAAAAGACACTGCTGGCTACTGCCATCGCCGCAGCGCTCGTGCTGCAGACGTGGTCGGTGGCCGCACAGGATGCTGCCCCCGCCAAGGCTGATCAGGGTTCGGCCAAGAGCCTCGAAACCGTGACGGTAACCGGTTCGCGCATTCGCAGCGTGGACGTGGAAACCTCGCAGCCCGTCTTCACCATGGACAAGGCGGCCATCCAGGCCACCGGTCTGACCAATGTCAACGACATTCTCGCCCGCATGCCGTCCATGGGCACCCCGGACATCACCCCGCAGGACACGCTGTCCTCCGGCGCTGACGTCGGTGGCCGCTATGTGAACCTCCGCAACCTCGGTTCGCAGCGCACCCTCGTGCTCGTCAATGGCCGTCGCTGGAGCACCAGCCTTGGTGGCCTGACCGACGTGTCGACCATTCCCGTCTCGATGATTGATCGCATCGACATCCTCAAGGATGGCGCGTCTTCCATCTACGGCTCCGACGCCATCGGCGGCGTGGTGAACATCATCACCAAGGAGAAGTTCGAAGGCGCCGAAGCCAACGTCTACTACGGCCAGAACGGCAAGGGCGACGGCGAGACCCAGAATTACGACTTCACCTGGGGCCACAGCACCGAGAAGAACTCCATCGTTATCGGCGCTGCCTACCAGCAGACCGACCCGATGTGGGACCGCGAGCGTCCGGAAACCCGCTACGCCGACGGTCCGCGTCACCCCGACGCCGGCTGGAGCTCGACCGGTCCGTACGGCCGCATCGTTGATCCGACCACCAAGCAGCAGTACGTCATCAACCACGGTGCGACTGATTCCAGCAATCTGGCCAACTACCATCTGTACGATGGCAGCACCAACGCCGATCGCTACAACAGCACGCAGGACATGACGTTCCGCGCCGGCACCAAGCTGAAGAACCTGTTCCTGCAGGACAACTACAAGCTGACCGACAACATCACTCTGCACGGCATGGCCGATGCCAGCGTGCGTGATTCGTCCGCCCAGCTGGCGGGCTATCCGTTCTCCACCGGCAACACCGTCGGAAACCTGTTCCCGAACGGCGTGCAGATCAGCGGCCAGAACGCCTACAACCCGTTCCCGGGTCAGGATGTGTCGTTCTTCCGTCGCACGGTGGAAATGCCGCGCGTCACCGACGCACATTCCAAGATCTACAACATCAACGTGGGCGCGCAGGGCTACTTCCAGTTCCTCGGTCATGACTGGACCTGGGATGCGGACTACAGCTACTCGCAGAACAAGATCCACCTATCCACCGACGGCAACCTGGACCTGCACAAGGCACAGGCCGCACTGGGCCCGACCACCATCATCAACGGTCAGGTGGCTTGCGCCAACGCTTCCGATCGCGCTGCTGGCTGCGTGCCGTGGAACATCCTCGCCGGCCCGGGTGCCACCCCGCAGTCCGTGCTGAACTACGTGGGCTACCACGAGTCCGCGCGTCAGGTCAGCTCCACCGATGACTACACCGCCAACGTCTCCGGCGGCCTGTTCGACATGCCGCTCAACGCCGGCACCGTGAACCTGGCCGTGGGCGTGGAGCACCGTGGTCTGAAGGGCAGCTACCGCCCGGATGCCTACGTTGCCGCAGGCAACACCACCGACCTGGCCGCCAACGCGACCACCGGTAAGTACTTCACCAACGAAGCGTACGCCGAGCTCGACGTGCCGCTGCTGCGCGACCTGCCGGGTGCCCAGGAACTGGGCATCAACATCGCCAGCCGCTACTCGAACTACAGCAACTTCGGCAGCACCACCAACAACAAGTACAGCTTCCGCTACCGTCCGATCGAAGACTTGCTGATCCGCGGCACGTTCGCCCATGGCTTCCGTGCACCGACCATCAACGATCTGTACGGCGGCCCGGGCCAGAGCTTCGAAACCTTCATCGATCCGTGCGACACGAAGTATGGCGCCGCCGCCACCAGCAGCACGGTGGCTCAGCGCTGCGGAACCGCAGGTGTCCCGGCCGGCTACCGCCAGGTCGATGGCTCCGGCACGCCGATCAAGAGCAACACGGGTACGCAGACCCCGGTGCCGTTCGTCTCGGGCTCCAACCCGAACCTGCAGCCGGAACAGTCGATCACCCGTACGCTGGGCCTGGTCTACAGCCCGCACTTCGTGGAAGGCCTGGACTTCACGGTTGACTACTACAACATCTACCTGAAGAACCAGATCACGTCGGTCAGCGCCAGCGAGATTCTCAACCTGTGCTACGTGCAGAACGATCCGTCGTACTGCAGCCGCTTCACCCGCAAAGCAACGCCAGGGATTGACCCATCCACCGGCCTGGTCCAGGGCTCGGTCAATGCGCTCAACGAAAGCGAAGCCAACCTCGGCACGCTGAAGACCGAGGGTTACGACGTCGGTATCCACTACCGTCTGCCGGAAACCTCGTTCGGCCGCTTCCGCATCGCTTCGGACAGCACCTATCTGACCAAGTACGAAACGGTCAGCAGCCCGGGTGCGACGCCGAAGGACCAGGTCGGATTCTTCGCTGCCGACAATGGTGCACAGGCGATCTACCGTCTGCGTTCGAACCTGCAGCTGGATTGGGACTTCAAGGAGTTCGGCGCCAGCTGGACGGTCCGTTACTACTCGGGCCTGAAGGACCAGTGCTACACCGCAACCGTCGAGTGCAGCTCGCCGACCTACACCAACCCGTGGTGGCCGTCGGTTGGCATGAGCCAGAAGGGTTCGGTCGCGTTCAACGATGCGCAGTTCCGCTACACCGCACCGTGGAAGGGCGTGTTCACCGTTGGCGTGAATAACATCTTCAACAAGAAGGGCCCGTTCTACTACAGCGTGCCGACGGCCGGTACCGGCAGCCCGCCGTACAACCCGTCGTTCGACATCGACCGTTACTGGTACGTGTCGTACAACCAGAAGTTCTAAGCTCGAAAGAGTTGAGATCTTCGAAAAAGGCGGGCCTTCGGGCCCGCCTTTTTTTGTTCCCTGACAAAGCCAGTTGAAACGCGTAGGGCCAGACCACTGAATTAGTGAGCGCTTTGCTTACATGCACTGACAGCAACAGCTGGTTTGTGCGCAGCAGCGCCTCTGCTTAACTTTGAATTCACATCGCTGCCAAAGGTGGAAGAGCGATGTCGAGGTATCGCATCCGCCGCCCCGCGGCATGCGAGCCGATCCCCAAGCACCCAATGTCGAGCGCACGCGCCGGCAGCCGGTTACTTTTGTTCGGAGTTATGTATGAAGCAAAAAACACTGCTGGCCACTGCCATCGCCGCAGCGCTCGTGCTGCAAACCTGGTCCGTCATGGCCCAGGACGGCGCCCCTGCTCAGGCGGATCAATCGAAAGCCAAAAGCCTTGAAACTGTCACGGTGACCGGCTCGCGCATTCGCAGCGTGGACGTCGAAACCTCGCAGCCGGTCTTCACCATGGACAAGGCAGCGATTCAGGCCACTGGCCTGACCAACGTCAACGACATTTTGGCCCGCATGCCGTCCATGGGCACGCCAAGCATCACGCCGCAGGACACCCTGTCCTCCGGCGCTGACGCCGGCGGTCGCTACGTCAACCTCCGCAACCTGGGTTCGCAGCGCACCCTGGTGCTGGTCAACGGCCGCCGCTGGAGCACCAGCCTCACCGGCCTCACCGACGTGTCGACCATTCCCGTGTCGATGATCGAACGCATCGACATCCTCAAGGATGGCGCCTCCTCCATCTATGGTTCCGACGCCATTGGTGGCGTGGTGAACATCATCACCAAGGAAAAGTTCGACGGCGCCGAGGCCAACGTCTACTACGGCCAGAATGGCAAGGGCGATGGCGAGACCCAAAACTACAACTTCACCTGGGGCCATACGGGTGAGAAGAACTCGATCATCATCGGTGCCGCCTGGCAGCAGACCAACCCGATGTGGAACAACGAGCGCCCGGAAACCCGCTACGCCAACGGCGCACGTCACCCCAATGACGGTTGGAGCTCCACCGGCCCGTACGGCCGCATAGTTGACCCGATCACCGGCGCGCGGTACGCCATCAACCACGGTGCGGTGGACACGGCCAACCTGGCCAACTATCACCTCTACAATGGCAGCAGCAACGCCGACCGCTACAACACCGCGCAAGACATGACGTTCCGCGCAGGCACCAAGCTGAAAAACCTGTTCGTCCAGGACAAGTACAAGCTAACTGACAGCATTACGCTGCACGGCATGGCCGCCGCTAGCGTGCGTGACTCGTCCAGCCAGCTGGCCGGCTATCCGTTCTCCACCGGCAACACAGTTGGCGACCTGTTCCCGAATGGCGTGCAGGTCAGCGGCCAGAACCCATATAACCCGTTCCCCGGCCAGGACGTGTCGTTCTTCCGCCGCACGGTGGAGCTGCCGCGCGTCACCGACACCCACTCCAAGATCTACAACATCAACGTCGGTGCGCAGGGCTACTTCCAGTTCCTCGGCCACGACTGGAGCTGGGATGCGGATTACACCTACGCCCAGAACAAGATCCACCTGTCCACCGTCGGCAACCTGGATTTGAACAAGGCACAGGCCGCCCTAGGCCCGACCACGGTCATCAACAATCAGGTGGTCTGCGCCAACGCCGCCGATCGCGCAGCAGGTTGCGTGCCATGGAATATGCTCGCCGGCCCGGGTGCTACACCGCAGTCCGTGCTGAACTACGTGAATTATCACGAATCGGCACGCCAGGTCAGCTCCTCCGATGACTACACTGCCAACGTCTCTGGCGGCCTGTTCGATATGCCGCTCAATGCCGGTACCGTGAACCTGGCCGTGGGCGTGGAGCACCGCGGAGTCAAGGGCAGCTTCCGCCCCGATGCTTACGTCGCCGCCGGCAACACCACCGACCTGGCCGCCCAAGCTACCTCCGGTAAGTACTTCACCAACGAAGCCTATGCCGAGCTCGACGTGCCGCTGCTGCGCGACCTGCCGGGTGCGCAGGAACTGGGCATCAACATCGCCAGTCGCTATTCGAACTACAGCAACTTCGGCAGCACCACCAACAACAAGTACAGCTTCCGTTACCGTCCGATCGAAGACTTGCTGATCCGCGGCACGTTCGCCCATGGCTTCCGTGCGCCGACCATCAGCAATCTGTACGGCGGCCCGGGCCAGAGCTTCGAGACCTTCCTGGATCCGTGCGACACCGTTTACGGCGCCGCCGCGACCAGCAGCAATGTGGCACAACGTTGCGCCACGATCGGCAACGGAACCAAACCAGGTTATCGTCAGGTCGATGGCTCCAGCACGCCGATTACCAACAACACCGGCGCACAGACCCCAGTGCCGTTTATCTCCGGCTCCAACGCAAACCTGCAGCCGGAGCAGTCGATCACCCGTACGCTGGGCCTGGTCTACAGCCCGCATTATGTGGAAGGCCTGGACTTCACGGTTGATTACTACAATATCTACGTGAAGAACATCATCTCGTCGGTCACCGCCAGCGAGATTCTCAACCTGTGCTACGTGCAGAACGATCCGTCCTTCTGCGGCAAGTTCAATCGCGCGACGGCGCCGGATCCGAGCACCGGTCTCGTAACAGGCTCGGTGAATCAGCTAAATGAAAGCCTGTCCAATCTAGGTACGCTCAAGACATCCGGCTACGATTTGGGCATCCACTACAAGCTGCCGGAAACTTCATTCGGTCGCTTCCGCATCTCCTCTGATAGCACCTACTTGACCAAATACGAGACCGTCAGCGGTCCGGGAGCTACACCGAAGAATCAAGTCGGCTTCTTTGCCGCGGACAATCCCGAGCAGGCTCTCTACCGACTTCGCTCCAACCTCCAGGTGGATTGGGACTACCGCGAATTTGGCGCCAGTTGGACGATCCGCTACTACTCGGGTCTGAAAGACCAGTGCTATGACAACACCCCTGGCAACTATGTCGAGTGCAGCTCACCGAACTACACCAACCCCTGGTGGGGCACGGTCGGTATGAGCCAGAAGGGTTCGGTCGCCTTCAACGACGCACAGTTCCGCTACACCGCACCGTGGAAGGGCGAGTTCACCGTTGGCGTGAACAACATCTTCAACAAGAAGGGCCCGTACTACTACAGCGTGCCGACGGCCGGCACTGGAAGCCCGCCGTACAACCCGTCGTTCGACATCGATCGTTTCTGGTACGTGTCGTATACCCAGAAGTTCTGAGCTCGAAAGAGTCGCGATCTTCGAAAAAAAACGGGCCTTCGGGCCCGTTTTTTTGGTGCGAAGTTGCGTAGCAATTCGCGCAACCTCAGTTCATCAAAGCAATACAGGTCGATCCGGCAGCTCATCCGGCTTCGCCTTGTCATTGCCAGGGAAGTGCCGCTTCAGCAATGCATGCGCTTCATCAATGCCATCAAGGCATCCTTCACGCCATGCACCTTTGGCAAAACGTGTAAGCATGTGATCGCGAACGCTGTCCCATTCGTGCTGGGCGACCGCAGTGGCAATCCCTCGGTCGGCGATGATCACGACGCGGTGTTCGGCCATCAGCACGTAGAACAACACGCCGCTGTTGTGCTCGGTATCCCATACGTGCAGTTGCGCAAATACTTGTTGCGCGCGTCGATGGGCATCCAGACCTTCCAGTACCGCAAGTGGCGCCAGCCGCGATTCGACGGCAAAACAGATTTCACCCTTGTGCCCTCGCTCGCCCTCGGCAATCGCGATCGTCATGTCGTCCAGCAGGCTCTTGGGAAAACGACGGCGCATTTGAAACCAGCCATCGAAGAGGTTCATCAGCAGACGTTGCATGCGTGTCATGTCACCAGCTCCCTGACGAACCACCGCCGCCGAAACTGCCACCGCCGCCGCTGAAACCTCCACCGCCACCGCCAAAGCCGCCGCCTCCACCGAAGCCACCGCCGCCGAAGCCACCAAAACCTCCCCAGCCGCCGCCACCAATGGATCGACCCGTTCCCGTCGGCAGCAACATCAACACACCGCCGATTAGGGCACCCATGATGCCCACCCCAACGGATGCGGCCAACAACCAGAGCAGACCACCGGTAATGGCCGCACCTAGCGGTGTGCGTAGCCATATGGCGGAGCGTCCAAAGATGCCACGCAGAAAGAACGCCACGAACACGCCGATCAGCAACACATTGCCAAAATGGGAACCACGCCGCTCGCGATTACCGCTCTCGACTGGCGGCGGCAATGCTTCGCCGTTCACCAGCTTGGTCAGTGCCCCCACGGCGTCACCGATGCCGCCGTAGTAATCATTCGTGCGGAATTTCGGTGCGATGTATTCGCGAATGATGCGGGCCGTGGCCGCATCAGGCACCGCCCCTTCGAGGCCATAACCCACCTCTATGCGCACACGGCGATCATTCTTGGCCACCAGCAACAGCAGCCCGTCGTCCGTGCCCTTGCGGCCAATCTTGTTCGCCTCAGCCACGGACAGCGAGTATTCGGCAATGTCCTGTGGTTGCGTCGTGGGTACCATCAGCACGACCACTTGCGCGCCCTTGGTTTTCTCCAGCGATACCAGCTGCGCGTCCAGCTGATCCAGCTGTTGCGGCGTCAGCGTGCCCGTCTGGTCAGTGACGTGCCGGGTCAGCGTGGGAACCTTGGGCATGTCTTCCGCATGTAGCCCTACGGGCGACAGCAACGCTATCGCCAGTGTCGCCAGCAGACGCGCCATGCGCCGCATCATGTCAGTGTGCCGAGGCAGCAGGTGCCGGTGTCGTGCCGAAGTTGACGGTCGGCGCAGTGGAAATGGCCTTCTCGTTGTCGACCGAGAAATTCGGCTTCACCTGATAACCAAACATCTTCGCGGTCAGGTTGTTCGGGAAGGTGCGGATCATCGAGTTATAGTCCTGCACCGATTTCACGTAGCGATTGCGCGCTACAGTGATGCGGTTCTCGGTGCCCTCCAGCTGTGCCTGCAGATTCTGGAACAGACCGTCGGCCTTGAGCTGCGGGTAGTTTTCGCTGACCACCATCAGACGCGACAGCGCGCTGGATAGCTCGCCCTGTGCCGCCTGGAACTGCTTGAGCTTCGCCGGATCATTCAGATCGTCGGTGGACAGCTGCGCACTTCCTACCTTGGCGCGCGCATTGGTCACCTCGGTGAGCACTTTCTCTTCGTGCTGGGCGTAGCCCTTCACCGTATTCACCAGGTTGGGCACCAGATCTGCGCGCCGCTGGTATTGGTTGAGCACCTCGGACCATGCGGCCTTGACCGCCTCGTCCTGGCGCTGGATGGCGTTATAGCCACACCCCGAAAGGCCGGCAACGACCAGCAGCAATGCGAGGACACGAAGAAGTTTCATGAGGGTGCTCCATTCCGGTGGAGCCACCATTGCAGCATTCCGCTGCGACCGGCGCAATCTTGCGATCGGCACGTCTGACCAAATGGGATGTCAGAACCAACGCGGCCAGAGGATCAGCCCCCAGCTCAACGCCGTCAGCATCAGCAGGAGGAACACCGCGGCTGACCCCATGTCTTTGGCACGCCCCGCCAGCTCGTGGAACTCCGGACTGACCTTATCCACCACCGCTTCGACCGCAGAGTTCAGCAGCTCGGCGGACAGCACCAGGATCGGGGGCAGCACCAGCGCGATTTTTTCCAGAGGCCCGTTGCCCACCCACAAGCCCAGCGGCACCAGCACAACGGCAAGGCACACCTCGAGCCGGAACGAAGCCTCATGGCGCCAGCCCGCCCGCAGCCCCTTCATGGACCACTTGAAGGCGTTCCAGATTTGCCGGGGCCCGCGGAAACCGGTGGCGGCCATGGTGTCGTCCTCTCTAACGTGCGGCACGGCCGCGCCCCCAGGCTGAGGGCATAAGCGGCGAATCATGCCACAGCGAGCCTCTCAGTGGCGCCTGAAACGCAGGTTTCTGCGTGCGGCAGCGCAACGTGGCCTGTATGACAGATGCGTTACCCTTGACCACTTTGTGACCCCATTCCGGGTTGCGCAAGCCGGCCGCGACGCGGTCGTTGTATGAACCGTAGTACGGACAATTGAATGGCAACCCCGAATCCGCCGGTCTCCCAGAGCCGCTCGTTCTACACCGTCTTTCTGATCGAAATGTGGGAGCGCTTCGGCTTCTACGGCATGCAGGTGCTCATGGTCACCTACATGATGAAGAAACTCGGCTTTATCGACACCAAAGCCAATCTGGTCTGGGGCGCAGCCGCAGCATTGATCTATGCCACACCCGCCATCGGCGGCTGGGTGGGCGACAAGCTCATTGGTACGCGGCGCACCATGCTGACCGGTGCGGTGGTGTTGACGCTCGGCTACGCCATGTTGTGGATTCCCTCCAACAATCCGACGCTGCTGTATTGCGCGCTGGGCGTGATCATTGTGGGCAACGGCTTCTTCAAGCCCAACGCCGGCAATCTGGTGCGCAAGATCTATGAAGGCGATGACGTGCGCATCGACAGCGCATTCACCATCTACTACATGGCAGTGAACGTTGGCTCGATGGTGTCGATGACGGCAACGCCGTGGATCCGCAACTACGTCGGCGAGCATTACGGCGATGCCATGGGCTGGCATACCGCCTTTGGCTCCTGCGCCGTCGGCCTTGCTCTAGGCCTGATCAACTACTCGCTGATGCAGCGCACGCTGGCGCACATCGGCTCGCCGGCAGACGATCATCCGGTGCAATTCAAGCGCGCGCTGGCATTGTTTTTCGCGTCGCTGGTTCTCGTGTTTGTCGCCGCCTTTATTCTGCAGAGCCTGCTGGCGGCGAAGATCTGCGTGTACCTTGCCGGCATCGTGATTCTGGGCATCTTTGCGCACCTGATCCGCGGCGCCGAAAAGAGCGAACGCGCCGGCCTGATCGCCGCACTGGTACTCACCGTGCAGACGATCTTCTTTTTTATCTTCTATGCGCAGATGGCAACGTCGTTGAATCTGTTTGCACAGAAGAACGTGAACCTCTCGTTCGACGTGTTCGGCTTCCATCTGTTCAACTGGATTCCGGAGCAGTACCAGAACCTCAACGCGATCTGGATCGTGATCCTGAGCCCGGTGCTGGTGTTCATCTACAACACGCTGGGCCGCGCCGGTAAAGACCCGTCGGTGGCCGCCAAGTTCGCTCTGGGCTTCGCCGCCGTAGCACTGGGCTTCTTTATGTATGGCTTCGGCGCACTGAGTGCCGTCGACGGCCAGGTGTCGTCCTGGACCATGGTCTGGGGTTACGGCCTGTACTCGCTCGGCGAACTACTGGTCAGCGGCCTGGGTCTGGCGATGATTGCCCGCTATGTACCCGCTCGCATGGGTGGCTTCATGATGGGCGCGTACTACGTGGCCGTGGGCATTTCGCAGTACCTGGGTAGTGTGGTGGCCAACCTCGCCGCCATGCCGGAGAACATCAGCAGCCCGGTCGAGTCGCTCAACATCTACGTCAGCCTGTTCAATAAGCTCGGCATTGTGGGTGTGGCCTGCACCGTCATTGCGGTGGTCATGTTGCCGCTGATGCGCCGCCTATCGCGCAGCCACGCCGAGGTGCATACGCCACTACCGGCCGTGCACAGCGAAGAAATCTGACCCCCCACTCGCCCCGCTCGTCGGGGCGAGTTCGTTCTGGAGCACCCGCAGGGTCCATAGTGACGCACCGCCCCATGCTGGCTCGGGGGCCTTGGTACAAACCGGCTAGTATCCCGGCCATGAAACGCCCCACTTCGCAGCAACGCATCGGCCCTCGCACCCTCTTTCGCAGCCTTGCCTGGCTGCGTATCTGTGCCATCGCCGGCCAAAGCACTGCCGTCCTGGTTTGCGCCCTCTGGATGAGGCTGGATATCCCCCTGCTACCGTTGATGGTGGGTATCGGGCTGCTGGCTGTCTTTGCGGTATTCGCCGCCTGGCGACTCGCCCAACCGTGGCCCATCCGCCAGTGGGAAACCATCCTGCACGTGGGTATCGACACGCTCGTGCTTGGCTACTTGCTGCATTTCACCGGTGGCGCGAGCAATCCATTCATCACCCTGCTGCTCGTTCCCATCGCGTTGAGTGCTGCCGCGCTGTCGGTGAATGCCGTGCTGGCAGTCGCGGCGCTGGTGGGCGCGGCCTACGCCGTCTTGTTGTTCTGGAACGTGCCCCTGCCGGTGTCCATGCATTCCACGGGTGGCTTTTCCCTGCACGTGCTGGGCATGGGCGTGAACTTCGTGATCATGGCAGTGCTGCTGGGTTTCTTTATCAACCGACTGGCACGCGCCGTGCGGCTGCAGCAACTGGAAGTGCAGCGCGTGCGCGAACGCGCCCTGCGGGACGAAGGCATTCTTGCCATTGCCACGCAAGCGGCCGGCGCGGCCCACGAGCTGAATACCCCGCTGGCGACCATGCGCACCCTGCTGCCCGAGCTGCGCCGCGAACATGCCACCGACACCGCGCTGTCGGATGATCTGACCCTGCTCGAGGGGCAGGTGGATCGGTGCCGGACCATTCTTCGCGAGATGGTGGCCTTCGGCAAAGCGCAGCTGTCCCAGGAGCCCGAACAGCTCACCGTCGACAGCTTCATTCACGGTTGCCTGGAGCGCTTCCAATTGCTGCGGCCGGAAGCCGACCTTGCCCTGGCCCTCGATCAGGAGGCCGCCCGCACCGTGCTCCGCACCCCACCCGGGTTGCGTCATGCCCTGCTCAACCTGCTGAACAACGCTGCCGATGCGTCGGCCCTGAAGCAATCGCAGGCCGTGGCACTGACGGTAAGGCGTGACAGCGGTTGGTTGGAGCTCATCGTGGCCGACCACGGCCCCGGCTTTTCCGATACCGACGAGCTGTCCGTACTCGGCCAGTCGCAGAAACTGACCGGGTTGGGCATTGGCCTGGCATTAGCTGAGGCCACGGCCGAACGCCTGGAGGGTGAGCTGATCGCCACCAATACCGGCAGCGGGGCGCAGATGCGCCTGCGCCTGCCCTTGTCGGTGATCGCCGCGTCATAATCAATGCGGCGGATAGCCACAGTGGCACATGGCCACATGTGAATGCGTTGTCGCAGCGCCCAAAATAGGTGCGACCGGCCCTGAGCCGCGGAGACCCCCATGAGCGACCAGCAACTTCTGATCATCGACGACGACGCCACGTTTGCCCGCGTGCTGGCACGCGCCCTGAGCTCGCGCGGCTTTGAAGTCATCACCGCCAGCAATGCCGACGAGGCACGCGCCCTCACCCGTCGCCACCAGCCACGCTACTGCGTACTCGACCTGAAGCTAGGCGAGGAAAATGGCCTGCGATTGATCCCGGAACTCCAGGCGCTGGTACCGGAGATCCGCGTGCTGCTGCTCACCGGCTACGCATCGATTGCCACCGCCGTGGAGGCTATCAAGCGCGGCGCCCACGATTACCTCGCCAAGCCGGTAGACGCCGATGCGGTGGTTCGGGCCCTGCTCGACGGCGACACCCAGGGCGCTGACGACGAAGTGATCGACGCGCCGGAGGCACCGCTCGCCCTACGCCGCCTGGAGTGGGAACACATCCAGCGCGTACTCACCGAATGCGACGGCAACATCTCCGAAACCGCCCGCCGCCTCGGCATGCATCGCCGCACGCTGCAGCGCAAGCTGAGCAAGCATCCGGTACGGGAACGCCCGGATAGCGAGGACTGAGGCCCCGCAACCACCAGGCGCCCATCCCCTTAGGCCAGCGAGGCGCCGCTGGTGACAAAAATTTGACGCCATCTTGGCACGGCGAATGCTTGTCTATTCACGCAACAACTGTGCGTCAGATCGCATTTAGCCAAATAGACGTTTCGGTTATATCGCTTTGTCCAGTGCCAAAAGCGCGTTACCTGTGACAGACTGCTCACCCATGGCGCTTACCCAACGTAGGCGCCATCAAGGCGCCGGCTAGGTGTCACAAGAAGATCAGGGAGGATCGTCAACTCATCCATTCAGGAGTCCTTTTAAGGGGGGGACGAATGAAGAGAGACGACTCTGGGGTACCACTCGATCTGCCATGCGCGAAAGCCCGCTATCGGGCATCGTTGGCGCGCGGGTTTACGCTGATCGAACTCATTATCGTTGTTGCGATAATCGCGATCCTGGCTGCGATTGCACTTCCCAGCTATCACAACCACGTGATGCACGGTAACCGCAATGCGGCCGAGGGCGTCATGCTCGACATGGCGGCGGCGCAGGAACGGTTTCTGATCGACAACCGCGCCTATACCACAAGCGTGACCCAGCTCGGGTATGCCACGCTGCCAGACAGCACCTCATCCAACTACAAGATCGCCGTGGCGACCAGTTCCGGTCCGCCGCCGAGCTACACCATCACGGCCACGCCCGTGGCCAACGGACCCCAGGCCAGCGATACGGTCTGCAACATCCTCACGCTGGCCAACGACGGCACCAAAGGCGTCCAATCGGCCAGCGGCTCCGTCACTCAATGCTGGCAATAAGCCTATGCGTACCCAGTCCGAAAGTGGCTTCACATTGGTCGAACTGATGGTCACGGTGACCATTGTTGTCATCTTGACGCTGCTCGCCGTCCCCAGCTTTGCTCCTATGTTGAACGGCCAGCGCATCAAGAATGCATCGCTTGACCTTGTTTCGACCGTCACGCTTGCGCGTAGCGAGGCCATCAAGCGCAACACGGTGGTCAACGTATCGGCCAATGCAGCGGGCTGGAATGCCGGCTGGTCGGTAGCGCCAGGAACGGCTGCCGCCATTCGCAGTGAAGCGGCCCTGAGTGGCATCACCATCACCGAAACCAACGCGAACACCCAGTTTCAGTTCGGCGGCAATGGGCGCATGCAGCAGCCCTTGAACGTCAGCTTCACCATCAAGCCCACCACGGCCATCACGGGTGTGCAGCCCGTTTGCGTCAAAGTCGGCGCCACCGGGCGCGCCCAAATCTTGACGGGAGCCTGCTCATGAAGCATCAGCGAGGCATGTTGATGATCGAGGTGCTGATCTCGATTTTCATCGCCGCGATAGCGCTGCTCGGCATGATCGGCTTGTCGATGAAGTCGTCGCACAATCAGATGGAGTCGTTTCAGCGCGTACAGGCGCTGACCCTGGTGCAGGACATGGTGTCGCGCATGAATGCGAATCGCCAGGTGGCAGCCTGTTATTCCGATGGAGCCACCGGTACGGTCACGACACAAACCTTGCCCTCGTGCACCGTCAACATCGTTGCGACCAGCACCGCAGCGCAACAGGCCATGGTTAACGCCGACCTGGCCGCCTGGCAAAGCGAGCTGCGAGGTGCCAGCGAGGTCAATGGCACCACCAACGTGGGCGCCATGATCGGTGCGACGGGATGCATCGCCCAAACCGACCCGGTCAACAACATCTATCGCATCACCGTCGCCTGGCAAGGCCTGACCTCCACTGTCGCGCCCACGCTCACCTGTGGAAAAGGCAACTTTGGCACCAACGATGCCTTACGCCGTGCCGTCAGCGTCAAAATCCAGATAGGCAACCTCACGTCATGACACGCCTACCTTCAAACGGATGCACGCGGAGCCATGGGGCACCACGCGCGTATCGCCCTCAACAGGGCGTTTCGCTGATCGAGTTGATGATCGCGATGGCCATTGGCTTGGTGCTGTTGGCGGCGCTGAGCACGTTGTATGTGGCAAATAGCAAAAACCACAACGAATTCAGCAAAACGTCCGCCCAGGTGGAGAACGGCCGCTTCGCCAACCAGTCCATCCAGCGCGACATCGCCATGTCGGGCTTCTTCGGACGTGCCAGCCTGCTGCCGACTTCACCAACCTATGGCAACCCGGATCTTTGTGCCACGACGCAAACCACACTCGGCTTTGGCACCACCGGTGGAGTGACGTTGCCAAACAGCCTTGTTGGCCGGGCCATCAATGCCGCGACGCCCGCCTGTCTGTCGACCTACAACGTGGTTCCCAACTCGGAAATGCTCACGGTCCGCTATGTATCAGGAGACGTTTCGGCTGCCGTGGATGGCACGAACTTCTTTCTGCAACTTTCACAGTGCAGCACCGATGCCGTGCCCCTGGTGTTCAGCAAGGTAAGTACGGACTTCAGTCTTCAGACCCTGGCCTGCAACGGCAAAGCCGCCGAACTTCGTCAATACGTGGTGCGCACGTACTTCCTTTCCACCTGCGACAACTGCTCGCCGAGCGACAACATTCCCACACTCAAGGTGGCTGAACTGAGCGGTGGCGCGGTGACCGTATCGTCCCTGGTCGAGGGCATCCAGGACATCCATTACAGCTACGGCGTGGATCAGGATGGCAATGGGTCACCCGATTGCTACGTCGACGACCCTGCGATCGATAACTCCGCCACATGTACCGGTGTGGCCACGTATAGCTGGGCCAATGCCGTGACCAATTGGTCCAATGTAACCACAGTGCGCGTCAGCGTGCTGTCTCGGAATACCGACTTCACCGCCGGATGGACAGATAGCCGTACCTACAACCTCGGGCGCACCACGGTTGATGGCGGACAGACTACGGATGGCCCCTACAACGACAACTACAAGCGCCACGTCTACACCTCGCTTGCGCGTGTGTGGAACACGGGTGGCATGAGGGAGATCCACTGATGAACAGCAGGCATGCCAGCCGGCGGTTGCAGCGCGGTTTCACACTGGTCACCACCATGATCTTCCTGATGATCTTCATGATCTCGGCAACCTCCATGGTCGGCGCCAGCCTTTCCGACATCAAAGTCGCCAACAACGAGCAGTTCCAGTTCGAAGCGCAGTCAGTGGCCCAGGAAGGCATCGAATACGTGGTGAGTCAGCCCTTCACGCAGACGCTGATTACCGGCACCACCCCACTTCAGGTGAAGCTCTATGGCACCGCCATCACCTACACCGCGCAGGTCGCGGCACCGGTATGCGATGCCATCACGCCCGTGCTCGGCTCCTCGCTGAATCCAAATGTCGCTACGGACGTGGCCTGCGAAATGTCGTCCAAGCAGTCCTCCTACGGCCAGATCAATTCTGGAACAAATACCAATACCCCCTGCTCAGACACGCAATGGGATGTGCAGTCCTCGGTGACCGACGCGAATGTATCGGCAACGGCAGTCGTTCTTCACCAGGGCATTTCAGCGCGTATGTTCACGCCGTCCGCGCTGGCCGAATGCCATTGAAGTCCCCTTTTCACCTTTCTTCCGGGATCGTGCCATGAGCATGCATCGTCAACTCTTGCGTCGTGTACTGCCCGTTGCGCTGCTCGCTGCGACGGCCTCCGTGCTTTCTCCGTTTGTCAGTGCGGAGGACATCGACATCTACGCGCCGCCGATCAGTGCGCAACCAGGTGGCACGCCTGATCTGATGATCTTGTTGGATACTGCCAGCGCATGGAACGGCGCCGTTACGTTTACCTGCCCGCCCGTCAATGGTGTGCAACCCACCTCATCGAACAACGCGGGAAAAGATGCGGGCTTTGTGCAATGCGCGCTTTACCAGGCGGTCTACGATCTCGGCCAGAGCACCTCGCTATCCGGCAACATCAATGTTGGCCTGATGCGCTACAACATCAAGAAGGATGGCACGGCAAACACGGGCCAGACCTTTTCCGGTAATGGCGCAACGCTGAAATCGCCATCGGTGATGGGTTCGCCGGGCCCCGCCCCGCAGCCACTTCCATTGATTGGCGGACCCACGTCTGCTGGCGTGACCAACCTGAATTCGCTGTTGACCACCATTGTGGGACTGGATCGCACGGCGGACGGATCCAACAACGAGAATATGGGTACGGCCTTGCAGGAAGTGTGGGCCTACTATGCCGCCAAGGTGGGTCTATCCAACGAGAGCTACACCAACCTCGTCAACAGCGACTATTGCCGGAAGAACTTTCACGTCTTCATCGCCGGTGCCTTTACCAATACCAAAGCGGGCGCGAATGTCGACTGGCTGACGCCACTGCAGGCGGCGGGCGCGACTTCCGCACAGCAAGCGGTAGTCACCATCCCCGCGCCCAACAACAAATACCAGGGACAAGGCGGCGGCCCGGAATGGGCTCGCTTCATGTTCCAGAACGACCTGTCCGGTGGAAAGGACCCAAGCGGTATCGAGAACATCGTTACCTACACCATCGTCGTGACGGACGGCAGCAATCCGAATTTAGTCGCCTATATGCAGGCGATGGCGTCCAATGGCGGTGGCAAAGCCTTCATCGTCAACGTGAACGATGCCAATCCACTGCAGGAACTGGTCAATGCCTTGCTGCAGATTTTTGGCGAAGTCGAGGCAGTCAACAGCGTGTTCTCCTCGGTGAGCTTGCCGCTCAGCGTAAACAACCAGGGTACGTACCAGAACCAGTTCTTCTACGGCATGTTCCGTCCGGAGAGCAGCTTCTTGCCGCGCTGGTGGGGCAATCTCAAGCAGTATCAGGCGGGCTTCAGCGGCGGCGGCGTAGCGCTGGTGGACTCGGCTGGCAATCTCGCCATCAACAACAACACGGGCTTCATTACGCAGAGCGCAGTGAGCTTCTGGACCACCGCAGCCAATACCGTGGGTACTGCACAGTGGCCGAGCACGGGTTACTGGTACAACACGTGGCAAGCCAATGGACAGAGTTTTGGTGCGGGTGGCGCTTTCGATTCGCCCGATGGCGAGAAAGTTGAGAAAGGCGCCGTCGCGGAAGTGCTTCGCGGCACGAACCTGGCAAGCGATGTCCGCACGGTCTACACCTGCAGCAACAGCACGAATGCCTGCAGCACGACCGCGCTGGATAAGTTTGCTACCAGCAATGCGACGCTGATAGCCAATGCCAATACGGCCTTCGGCACCTCGAGCAGCACGGTGCCCAGTACCAGCACACTGGTCAACTGGGTGCGCGGCGAAGATCTGGCGAACAACGAAACCGAGCCGGGCCCGTACGGGTTAACGCCCACGCTGCCCAACAGTTACACCTCCACGGCACGCCCATCCATTCATGGTGATGTGCTGCACTCGCAGCCTGCCGTGATCAACTACGGTGGCACCACCGGTGTAGTGGTTTTCTACGGTTCCAACGACGGCATGTACCACGCCATCAATGGCAACGAGACGGCGAGCATCACCAGTGGCACCGTCACGGTTCCCGCAGGCGGCGAACTGTGGTCCTTTGTCGCGCCGGAGTTCTTCCCGCGCTTTGCGCGCCTCTACAACAACAGTCCTTCGGCGAAGTTCGGCGCCAACCCACCGAACGGTTCGACACCGAAGGACTATTTCTTCGATGGCTCGACGGCGGTGTTCATCGATAACCGGCCTGCCAGCACCACCTATGGCTCCAAGTACATCTACCTCACGCCCCGTCGCGGCGGTAGCTTCATTTACGCGTTCGACGTCACCAATCCGCTGGCGCCTAAGTTCCTCTGGGAGAAAACCAAGGCCGACCTGCCGGAGCTGGGCGAAGCGTGGTCGCAGCCGATCATTACCCAGGTGTCCGTTGCCGGCCAGACCAACCCTGTGCTGATCATGGGTGGTGGTTACGATACGGCCGAAGACAGCGACCCGCCGCCCGCCAGCGACAGCGTGGGGCGCGCCATCTACGTGATCGACGCCGTCACCGGCACGCCACTGTGGGCTGCGCAGCAGAGCTGCTCCAATGCCCCCAAGAAGGGGACCTGTGTGGCCGTTGCCGGCATGACACACTCCATACCGTCCACCATCACCCTGCTCGATCGCAATGGCGACGGCTATACGGATCGCCTGTATGCCACCGACGTAGGCGGCAATATCTGGCGCGTCGATCTGCCGTTGACCGGCGGCTTCACCGCATGGTCGGTCAGCCAGTTGGCCAGCCTGGGTGGCACCGGCAACAACGCGCGCAAGTTTTTCTATCCGCCCGATGTGGAGACGACCCCGCTAGGTTATGACGTGGTGGTGGCTTCGTCGGGTGACCGCGAACACCCGCTTTACTCGGCATCGCCGGGCACGGCCAGCCAGGTACAGAACGCGTTCTTCTCGATCCAGGATCCCAACACCGGCACCAGCGTACCCACCACCTGGACGCCCATTACCGAATCCAATCTGGCCTTCCTGTACACCAGCGGACAGACGCCCGTGGCGTACACCTCGACCACCCCGTCCTCCTCGGGTGGCACGAGCCAGGGTTTCTTCATCAACTACCAGGCCAGCGAAAAGGGCGTCAATGCACCGCTTATCGTGTCTGGCTACACCTACTTCGGCACCAACACGCCAACGCAGCCGAGCTCGACGCCGGTCTGTCAGGCCAACCTGGGTATCGCTCGCGGTTATGCCGTCAGCTTCCTCACCGGGCTTGGCCTGAACCAATACGGCTTTGTGCCATTTAATGGCGGTGGTATGCCGCCTTCGCCGGTATTCGGTTTCGTGCAGATTGGCACGGGCGCATCGATGCAGACCGTGGGCGTGTTGATCGGCGGCGGCAACCAGGCCTCCGCGGGTGCTCAGGACGGCTCTTCCGCCCTTGGCGCGCAGCAGATATCGCCGCCCAGCTTCCACACACGCAAGCGCACGTATTGGTATCAGGAAGGCGTCAAATAAGGGAGCAGTGTTTCGCGCAGCACGCTCAGGCCTACCCGGTTGTGGAACCGAAAGCCTGAGCGTGCTTAGCCTTGAACTGATGGACCGCAAGCAGGAGCAAGGATAGGCACAGGCCTGGCGCGCCTCTGCCCCCTGTCGGCTGACTCAGGGACCGCTGTTGCTTTCAGCGGCAGGCAGCGGCTCAGCGGTGCCGTCGTCCTCATCGCCATAGATGGCGACATGCGGCACGCCGTCGGCACCGATCCAGCCGCGATACATGCCATCGGTATTGAACGGCATGGTGACGGTGCCATTGGCATCCACGGCGATGGCGCCACCGTTGCCACCCATCGATGGAATTTCCTGATTGATCACCTCGGCAGCCGCACGGCGCAGCGGCACTCGCATCTGCGTCACGCGCATGCAGATTTCATGCGCTGCCACCGTACGTATGTAGTACTCGCCCCAGCCCGTTCCGGATACGGCACAACCGGAGTTGGCATAGGTGCCCGCGCCGATGATCGGTGAATCGCCCACCCTGCCCCAGCGCTTGTCATTCATGCCGCCGGTGGAGGTGCCTGCCGCGAGATGCCCATCGGCATCCAGCGCCACGGCGCCGACCGTGCCGAAATGTTTGGCCGTCTCCACGTCCGAATGCTTGGTGTGCTCGGCATCTTCCTTCAGCGCCTTCTGCAGTTGCTGCCAGCGCTCATCGGTACGGAAATACGAAGGGTCGACCAGCTCGATGCCCGCCTGCCTGGCGAATTCTTCCGCACCCTCGCCGACCAGCATCACGTGCTGGGATTTCTCCATCACGGCACGCGCCAGCAGGATCGGGTTCTTCACGCGATGTACGCCGGCGACGGAGCCGGCCTCCAGCGTGTTGCCGTCCATGATCGCCGCATCCAGCTCGTTTTTGCCATCGTGCGTAAAGACGGAGCCCTTGCCGGCGTTGAAGTTCGGGTCGTCCTCGAGCACGGTGATGGCGGCAGCCACCGCATCCACGGCCGGCTTGCCTGCCTTCAGCTGGGCATACCCGTTCTTGAGTGCCAGGGTCAACGCGGCGCGTACGGCCTTGTCCCTGGCGGGGCTCATCTCACGCTTGATAACCCCGGCGCCCCCGTGGATCACCAGCACCGGCGATGCGGCGTGGCTCACGGAGGCCATCCCCAGTGCCGCGATGGCTGCGACAAGACGACTGGACTTCACAGACATACTCCCTTGACCTTGGCCGGAGTATAGCCAGCCGCCTTGTCCATGCTCATCCGGATGGCCGGCCGGGCCAGGGCATCAACGCCCCCGGACCTTTGCAAGGCGTGTCCGGTCACCATTCCGTCGTATCCTTGGCAGCTGGCTACCCCCTGCAAGAAGGCATCGCAATGGACAAGGTTTATGCAAGCGCGGCGCAAGCTCTCGACGGGCTGCTGTTCGACGACATGACCATCGCCGCCGGCGGCTTCGGCCTGTGCGGCATTCCCGAGAACCTGATCGCGGCGCTGCTGGCGGCCGGCACTAAGGGACTCACCATCGTGGGCAACAATGCCGGCGTTGATGATTTCGGCATGGGCCCGCTGCTCAAGACGCGCCAGGTGAAGCGCGTGTACGCCTCTTATGTGGGCGAGAACAAGGAATTCGAACGCCAGGTGTTGGCCGGCGAGCTGGAACTGCACCTGGTACCGCAGGGCACACTGGCCGAGAAGCTGCGCGCGGGTGGTGCCGGCATTCCCGGCTTTTATACGCGCACGGCCTTTGGCACCAAGCTGGCCGAAGGCAAGGAAACCAAGGTATTCAACGGCAAGGAGTACGTGCTGGAAGAAGCGATCCATGCCGATGTTTCGATCATCAAGGCCTGGAAGGGCGACCGCCTGGGCAACCTGGTGTTCCGCAAGACCGCGCGCAACTTCAACCCGATGATCGCCACCTGCGGCAAGATCTGCGTGGCCGAAGTGGAAGAGCTGGTCGACGTCGGCACGCTCGAGCCGGACAACATCCACGTGCCGGGTATCTACGTGGACCGCATCATCAAGGGCCCGTCGTACGAGAAGCGCATCGAGTTCCGCACCATCGCAGGCGCCAACACCGGCAAGGAAAGCCCGATCCGCACCGCCATGGCGCAACGCGCGGCGAAGGAACTGCAGGATGGTTTCTACGTGAACCTCGGCATCGGCATCCCGACGCTGGTAGCCAATTACATTCCGCCGGGCATGGACGTCACCCTGCAGTCGGAAAATGGCTTGCTCGGCATCGGCCCGTTCCCGGATGACGCGCACGTCGATCCGGACCTGATCAATGCCGGCAAGCAGACCATCACCACCCTGCCAGGCTCCAGCTTCTTCTCCAGCGCGGAGTCGTTCGCGATGATCCGCGGCGGCCATATCGATCTGTCGATTCTCGGCGGCCTGGAAGTGTCCTGCACCGGCGATCTCGCCAACTGGATGGTGCCGGGCAAGATGGTCAAGGGCCCCGGCGGCGCGATGGATCTGGTCAGCGGCGTGAAGCGCGTGGTGGTGCTGATGGAGCACACCGCGAAGGACGGTTCGCCGAAGATCAAAGATCAGTGCGACCTGCCGATCACCGGCAAGGAGTGCGTGGACCTGATCATCACCGACCTGTGCGTGTTCTCGGTCGAGAAGGGCAAGGGCCTTACCCTGATCGAGCTGCAGGATGGCGTGACTGTCGATGACGTCAGGGCCAAGACAGGCTGCCATTTCCTAGTCTCGCCCGGCCTCTGAACCACGGCGTACTCCCCCTGGATGTTCCGTCGTAAAATGGATTGCCCAATGACGGGCATGTCCAAGACAAGCATCAAGGGGGATAGCGATGCGCAAATTGATTTTTGTGTTGCTGGTGCTGGCCGCCAGCAACAACTGTGTGGCTGCGGCGCCAGAACTGGTACGTCAGATCTCGGCAAAAGACAGCTTTCTTCAGGGTACGGAACGCCTGTTTCCTGCCGACATCCAACGAGATGCCGCGTCAAGCGCGCTTGCCGAAGGTGGGATGTGGATGACCACCCCCGATGGCGAACGTCTTTTCGCCAAGACCGTCCGCGTGGATAAACAGCGTGACGGCAACCAGACCTGGATCGGCAAAGTAGCCACGAAAGATGGTGAACGCAGTATTGTCATCACCTTTGGTAAGGACGCTGTGTTCGGCTCTTTGCTCTCCTCGCAGGGCAAGCCGCTGCGACTGATCACGCAGAACGGCAAGACTTATATCGCCAAGCAAGACGAACAAGCGGCTGCAGCACGTGCCGTGCTGCAGGTTCCAAGCGCCCCTCCGGCCATCGACTACGTACTGCCACCTGCCGTCAGCCCCACCAGCAGTGACGTTCCCCGTACCCAGGCCGCTTTGGCGATGGCCACATCGGGAACAAGCCCTGGCGTGGACCTGTTGCTGGGCTACACCCCGGGTATGGTGACCCAGCTGGGCTCCGTATCAGCGGTCGTTACACGCCTGAACTACCTGGTCGCCGTTGCCAATCAGGCTTACAGCGACAGTCAGGTCAACGGCCATGTGCGACTGGTCGGCACGATGCAGGTGAACTATCCAGATTACAGCGCCGACGGCACCGTGCTCAGTGACATGATCAATACGTCCACCACCGGCCCGCTGGCAGCCCTACGCGCGCGTCGCCAGATGCTTGGCGCTGACCTGGTGAGTCTGGTCCGCCCATTTTCATCAAGCGGCCAAGGTGGTGTTTGCGGCCTCGGATATCTCAATTTCGCAGGTGGACAGGCGATCACCACAGCATCCGCACCCTATGGGTATTCCACGATCGGTGATGGCTCTAACGGCGGCTACTACTGCCTCGACGTCACCCTTGCACACGAGATGGGACACAACATGGGTCTGGCCCATGACATCGCCGATGCCACTGGCCCTGGCGTGTTTCCCTACGCCTATGGCTGGCGGCAGACGTTGGCCAGCGGAAGCTTCTTCACGATCATGGCCTACGGCACCGGTAACCAGCAGTCCGTTCCCTACTTCGCCAATCCCGCCATCAGCCTTTGCAACGGAAATCCCTGCGGAGACCCGGTCCAGGCCAATCAGACCCTTGCACTGAATCAAACCATGCCGACGATCGCGGCATTCAATATCCGACAGGAACCCTACGTGGATCTTGATGGTGATGGTTCAGCCGATCTGTTGCTGCAGAACCCTTCACAAGGGCAGTACGCATCCATCCTTGTCCAAGGTGCGGTAGCTCAAACCGGAAAGATTGTCTCGGTCGCCACCGGTTACCGGATCGCCGCCGTAGGGGACTTCGACGGAAATGGCGCCACCGACCTGGCCTGGACTAGCGCCGCCAATGACCTGTACATCTGGATGAATGACGGCAGCGGCAATTTCACCGCTACCTCTTTGGGTGTCTATCCAGCCGGCTGGACCCTCATAGGGGCTGCCGATCTCAACGGTGACGGCAAGGCAGACCTGTTGTGGATGAACAATTCAACGCACCAGTTTGGCTACTGGCTCATGGATGGCGCCAGGCAAATCGGCATCCAAACAATCAATGTGGCTGCGGGTTATTACATCGCGGCCGTTGGTGACCTTGAGGGAAATGGCCATGTGGATCTGGTCTGGACCAGTCCCGCCAATGACCTGTACTTCTGGATGAACAATGGTAGCGCTGGGTTCACCAGCGTACGCGGCGACAACTACCCGGCTGGCTGGCAGCTGATCGGTGCTGGTGACGTCAACGGCGACCAAAAAGCTGACTTGATCTGGACGAACGACACAACACAGCAGTTCGGATACTGGACAATGAATGGCGCCGCGCGCACGGGCTACGTGATCAACTCTATGCCTGCCGGCTACCATATTGCTGCGATCGACCGGTTCTCGACACCAGCAGCCAGCATCCTCTGGAACGCGCCGGGCAACACGCTCTATCTTTGGCAAAACGATGGCAGCGGAAACTTTACCTCGACGCAAATGTTGAGCTTCCCGGATACGCAGGGTGGCGGTTTCTTTTGGGCATACCCCAGTGGCTGGAGCGTCGTCTCTGGATTGATCAGCAAGCCATAAAGGACTAGCTGGCGACCACGCTCTGGGAGTCGGGAAAACGTATACGCGCGATGTGTCGACGACCATCGCGCGTCTGCAACTCCAGCGGCCAATGGAAGCGCTCGCTGATGCGCTGGGCAATGGCCAGTTCGAAGCCATGACGATCGGCCCCGTTCGGCGTCGATGTTTCTCCGCGATGCGTCACCGTCACCACACCGGGCATCACGGTAATCACCACGGTGCCGCCCTCGGCCTGCTGGCAGGCGTTACGTATCAGCTGCCAGCAGAGCACCGCGAACACGCGCGGCGAACCATGCAAGGCGAAACGCGCAGGCTCTTCGAGCTCCAGCGTGATCGGGCGCCCCTCCAGCATGTCCAGCACATCTGGCAGTTCGTGGCGAATCACGTCGTTCACCACGAAATCCTCTTCCGTGAGCCCGTTATCCGACTCGCGCGCGAGGATCAGCAGCGCTTCGACCAAGGCCTCCATCTCACGCGTCGATCGCTTGATGCGCTGCACGGAGCGCTGGCCAAACTCGCCCAGCGACGGATCATCCGCCAACATGTCGGCTGACATCTTGATCACCGTGAGCGGGCTACGCAGCTCATGGCTGGCATCGCGGGTGAAGCTGCGCTCGCGCTGGTTGTAGCCAACGATACGGTTGGCGAATGCATACAAGCTGCTGGCCAAGGTCGCCACATCGGCATCGGTGCGGCGCGGCAGCTGGTCAGGGCGCCAGCCATCCAGATCCAGCGACTGCTCGTCCCAGCGACTGACCGCTTCGGCAAGCCGGCTCACCGGTGCCCACGCGCGGCGCGCGGCAAGCCAGGCCAGCGCGCTGATGATCACGATCAACGCCAGCACCGCACCCACCGGCGCCACGTCATAGAAACCCATCAGGCACGCGATCACGATGGCCAGCATTTGCAGGCCAAAGATGATCGAAATGCGTCGATGAAACAGTCCGCGCTGAAAAACCAGCGCGGACTGTGCACTGCCCCTGCTAGCCATAATCAATTCATGAGGACGTCATCATGCCGGCTGCGAGGCGGACGCCACCTCCGATTCAAGATCGGCAAGGCGGTAACCGGCGGAGTGGATGGTATGCAACAGAGGACGATCGAACGGTTTGTCGATCACCCTGCGCAGGTTATAGAGATGGGAACGCAGCGTATCGGAGTCGGGGAGTGTATCGCCCCAGATCTCACGCTCGATATCGCGGCGGCTCACCACACGAGGCGATTCCCGCATCAGGATCGCCAGCAGTTTCAGGCCAATCGGCGATACGGTGAGCTCCTGCCCACTGCGCACCAGGCGCAGGGTGGCGGTATCCAGGGTCATGTCGCCCACGGTAAGGATTTCGGTGGAGACCTGGCGGCGGTCGCGACGGATCAATGCCCGCAGGCGCGCCTCCAGTTCGCGCACCTCGAACGGCTTGACCAGATAGTCATCTGCACCCGCTTCCAGTCCCACCAGCTTGTCTTCGAGGGTGTCGCGGGCGGTAAGCATCAATACCGGCGTGGACTTCTTGGCGTCACGTCGTAGCTTTCGACACACATCCAGGCCATCCATGCCCGGCAGCATCAGGTCGAGCACGACCACGTCATAACTGTTGGACACGGCCAAATGCAGTCCGCTCACGCCGTCGGCGGCGTAGTCGACCGAGTAGCCACGGCGCTCCAGAAATTCGCCCACCATCTCGGCAATCTGGCGGTTGTCTTCGACCAGCAGAATCAGTCCCGATTGTTCGTCGCGCGAGCTCATCCCTTCCTCCTGAACTGATTTCACAAAGGTGAACAGCTAACGACCCGCATCGTGAGGACCATGTGAAATCCGGAAGACCGGTTCACATGGGGTTGTGACCGTATTCACGTTAGCGCAACAGCGGCTGTAATGCCCCCCAGACGTTGTCCAGCACCAGCGGCTGCGCCGAGGCCACCGGATGCAGGCCATCCTCCTGCATCAGCGCCGGTTTTAGCGCGACGCCATCGAGCAAAAAGGGCACCAGCGCGGTTTTCTTCTCGTGCGCCAGACCTGCGTACACCGCGCGCAGGCCATCCCGGTACTGGGGACCATAGTTCACGGGCAGCTCAATCCCCACCAGCACCACGCGCGCCTTGGCCTGCTGACCGGCATCGACCATGGCTGCCAGGTTGTCGCGCAGCTGCGCCAGCGGCAAACCGCGCAGGCCGTCATTGGCGCCCAGTTCTATCACCAGCACGGAGGGGTGCGTCTTCTCCAGCAGCGCAGGAAGCCGATTGCGGCCACTTAGCGAGGTCTCCCCGCTGATGCTGGCATTGACCACCGTCCAGCCCGGCTCCATCTTGGCTAGACGGTCGCCGAGCAAATGCACCCAGCCAGACTCGACCGGAATGTTGTGCGCGGCGGATAACGAGTCCCCCAGCACGAGCACGGTTTTCGGCGAGGCTGCGTGAGCGGCCTCGACGAGGGCACCCAGCAGGCCCAGCAAGCAAAGGAAACGACGCATGAGTGGTAGTGCCTCTGTTCTGACCAATGGCGTTCTTTTGGACGCGGCCGATGTTAGCAAGTCGGTTCAAGGCCCCGAAGGCCGGCTGGATATTCTCACCAGCGTGTCGCTGCAGGTACGTGAGGGAGAGAGTTTCGCCATCGTCGGCGCCTCCGGCTCGGGCAAAACCACCTTGCTGGGCTTGCTGGCGGGACTGGATACACCAAGCAGCGGCCACATCGCGCTCGACGGCCACCCGCTCGAACGCATGGACGAGGAGGCCAGGGCTGATCTGCGCCGTCGCCTGGTGGGTTTCGTGTTCCAGTCGTTTCATCTGCTGCCGGCCCTCACTGCCGAAGAGAACGTGATGCTGCCGCTGGAGCTGGAAGGCCGTGACGACGCACGCGCCCGGGCACGCGAAGCGCTCGACGCCGTGGAATTGACCGCGCGCCGCCGCCACTACCCTGCCCAGCTATCCGGTGGCGAGCAGCAACGCGTCGCGATTGCGCGCGCCTTCGTGCACGGCCCTCGTCTTTTGTTTGCCGATGAGCCGACGGGCAATCTGGACCAGCGCACCGGCCAGCATGTCAGCGACCTGATGTTTGCGCTGAATCACGATCACCGCACCACGCTGGTGCTGGTGACGCACGACCCCCGGCTGGCCGCACGCTGCGCCCGGCAGGTAACGCTGGATAGCGGGCGCGTGGTCGCGCCGTCTCGCGCATCCACCGCGGTAGCGCCATGAAGCTGCTAGCACTCTCCCTGCGCAGCCTGCGCCGCGAATGGCATCTGCCGGAACTGCGCACACTGGGCGCCTCGCTGGTGCTCGCGGTGGTGGCGCTCGGCGTGGTGGCCACGCTGTCCACCCGCATGGAACGCGGCGTGCTGGCCAGCGCGGCCGAGCTGATCGGCGGCGACGTGGGTATCAGTGCCCCGCAAGCGCTGCCAGCAACGTATGCGCAGCAAGCGGCACAACGCGGATTGCAGGTGACGCAAGGCGCCAGTTTCCCCAGCGTCGCGTTTGCTCACGAACAAAGCCAGCTGTTGGATGTGCTGGCCACCGACGGCAACTATCCACTGCGCGGCACGCTGGAAATCCACCAGGCGGAACATGGAAATGCGGTCGGCCATGGCCCTCCCGCCGGTACGGTCTACCTGGATCACCGTGCGCTGGTAGCGCTTAGCCTGAAGGTCGGTGACACCGTGCAGGTGGGCGGGCGCGACCTGCGCATCGGCGCTGAGTTGATCCGCCAACCGGACGGCGGCGAGCTCGTCGCCATGGCACCACGGGCGCTGATGAATATCGCGGACGCCGAACAGGCCGGCCTGCTCGGCGTGGGCAGTCGTGCCCGTCACCGCCTGCTCGTCGCCGGATCTCCCAATGAGGCGCAGGAATGGCGCCAGTGGGTGCAGTCGCAAACCCTGCCCCAGGGCGCGGAACTGATTACCCCGGAACAAACGCAGGAGCGCATGCGCAGTGCCTTCGACCGCGCCAGCGCGTTTCTGCGGCTCACCGCGCTGCTGTCCGCGCTGCTGGCGGGCGTTGCCATCGCGATGGCCGCACAGCGCTACGCACGCCGCAAGACCAACGAAGTAGCCCTGCTCCGTGCCCTGGGTACGCCACGCCGGCAGGTGCTTGGTCTGCTGACCGGCACGCTGGGCCTGCTCGCCATTCCGGCGGTCACGCTCGGGGCATTGGTCGCGCTGCTTCTTGCGCAGATCACCTGGGGGTTCGCCAGCCAGATGTTCTCCGGCGTGCCCACGACGATGCCTTTGGGTCCGGCAGCCGCCGCGGCCGTGATGGGGCTGGCGGTCCTCGCGGGCTTTTCGTTGCCGCCGCTGGTGCGGCTTGCCGAAGTGCCTCCGGTGGCCGTGTTCCGTGAGAGTACGGCGCGACGCGTGCGCCGCTTCGATGCGCTCTACCTCGTGCCGGCGCTGGTGGCGTTGCTGCTGATCTGGAGCCAGAGCGGCTCCGCCAAACTGGCGGGCATACTCGCGGTGAGTCTGCTGGGCGTTGCCGTGGTCGCCGCCCTGCTCTCTGCGTTGCTGCTGTGGATCGCACGACGCGTGGCGCCCGGTGCGCACCCCGCACTACGCCTGGGCCTGGCCGCTCTCGCACGCCGTCGCAGCATGAGCCTGCTGCAGGCCACCGCGCTGAGCCTGGGTCTGGTCGCGCTATTGCTGCTCGCTATCGTCGCACCGGCCCTGCTGGAAGGCTGGCGCCGTGAGTTGCCGGCCGATACGCCCAATTGGTTCGTACTCAACCTGCAGACGGATCAACGTGCGGGCTTCGAGCAAACCCTGGCCGAGATCGGCGGCCAGAAGCTCAACATGCTGCCACTGGCCGTGGGCAAACTCACCGCCATCAACGGCCGCCCCATCGACCAGCTCACTTTCAAGGACGAGCGCGCGAAGGATTGGGTCGACCGGCAGCTGCGCCTTTCCTGGGCCAGCGAGCTACCGCCCAGCAATGAGGTGATCGCTGGCCAGTGGCAGGGCGAGCACCCGGCGCAGGCGGAGGTATCGATCGACACCATGTGGCGCGACCTGTTTGCGCTGAAGGTCGGCGACACCATGCGCTTCAATGTGGGCGAAGGCAGCATCGAGGCTCGCGTAAGCAGCATCCGCAAGGTCGACTGGACGTCGTTCCGCGTGAACTTCTTCCTGGTATTCGACCCCGCCCACGCCAGCACGCTGCCACATACCTGGATAGCCAGCTTCTACCTGCCGCGCGGCCACACCGAGGCGCTGGCGAAACTCTCACGCGACTACAGCAACCTCAGCCTGATCGATGTCGACGCCATGCTCGATCGCGTGCGCGAGATCGTGGCCCAGGTAAGTGGCGCCGTGCGCTGGGTGCTCGGCTTCAGCCTGCTGGCCGGCGCACTCGTGCTGGCTGCCGCACTGGCCGCCAGCGCGCAGGAGCGTCGCCACGAGGCCGCGCTGTTGCGCACGCTGGGCGCACGGCGCAGTCAGCTGCGTGCCGCCGCAGCGTGCGAGTTTGCACTGCTAGGTCTGGTAGCCGGGCTCACGGCGGCGTTCGGCGCTGCCGGCACTGGCCTGTGGCTGGGGCATGCCATCTTCCATATCGAACACTTCGTGCCGCCACTCGGTTCGCTGCTGCTGGCCGCACTGGCAGCTGCCGCCGTGGTGATGATGCTGGGCCTGGCTGGTACCTCGCGGGTAAGCCGCACGTCGCCCATGCGCCTGCTGCGGGAGTCCTGAGTTTTGCACACACCGTCATGGATCGCCCGGTTGGCGCAGGAACGTCTGCTCCTCTGCTTTGCACTGTTGGCAGCCGTGTTGGCCGTGGCCGATCCCCGACCGTTGGCCGACTACCAGCGCTGGTTGCAGGCGCCTACGCTAGCGGGCTTGCTTGGGCTGCTGATCTGCATCCAGGGCATCCGCGATAGCGGACTGGTGCAGCACGCAGCGGCTGCACTGCTCGAGCGCACGCATTCACTGCGTGGACTGGGGCTGTTGCTGGTCAGCATGGCGGCTGTCCTATCCATGGTGCTGACCAATGACGTCAGCCTGTTTCTGCTGGTGCCGATGACCCTCGCCATCGGCCGCATCTCCAATGTGCCAGTGATGCGCGTGGTGGTGCTGGAAGCGCTGGCGGTCAATGCGGGATCGACCTTAAGCCCCATCGGCAATCCGCAGAACCTGTTGCTATGGCAGTACATGCATCTGCCATTTCTCACTTTTGTGCGCACCATGCTGCCGGTGTTCGGCGTCATGTTTGTCTTGCTTCTGTTGCTCACTTGGGTGTGGATGCCACGCGGCCGCGTGGTGCTGCACGCTGAGGATATAGACGGCCATCCCATCTCTGCCTCACAGGCCATCCTCTCCATCGCCGCACTGGCGAGCATGGTGCTGATGATGGAGCACAACCACGCGCTGCTCGGCGCCCTGTTGCTGCTGGTGCCATTCGTGCTGTTGGAACGGAGCATCCTGGCCCGCGTGGACTGGCTCTTGCTGGCAACATTTGCCGCAATTTTTCTTGCGCTGGGACACTTTGCTGAACTGGGTGTCGTGCAACGCGCGTTGGACGGACTTGATCTCGAAAACCCGCTCACGCTCTACATCACCGGTATCGCCACCTCGCAGGTGATCAGCAATGTGCCTGCTACGGTGCTGCTACTTCGTCACGCACCCGATGCCATGATGCTGGCAGTGGCAGTGAACGTGGGTGGGTTCGGCCTGGCCATCGGTTCACTGGCCAACCTCATCGCATTGCGGCTGGCGGGGCAGCCGCGCGGTGCGCGGCTGCTGCATCTGGTCTCCATCCCGTTTCTGCTTGTTTGCGCGCCACTGGTGTATCTGGTGTGGCGGTGGCTGGGATGAGTCAAATGGTGCTCAGAGGCGAAAAGAAATGGACCTGGGGCTAGATTGCCCCCTCACCCCAGCCCTCTCCCCGAAGGGGAGAGGGAGCCAAGACTCGTATGGAAATCTCGCGAGTAACTCTTAGTCGTCGCCACGATCGCGCGGCACACTCACCTTCCCCGTCACACCCGAGTGGCTGATGTCACCGCTGCCCTTCGCGCCCACCGAGAAATCACCATGCACATCGCGTACGCGCAGATCACCCGAGCCCAAGGTATCCACCCGAACGCCGCCCGTGACGGCGCGGATGGTGACATCGCCCGAACCCACGCTGCCGACACGGGCATCGCCACGCACGCCATCGACCTTCAGATCGCCTGAACCGACCGAGCCGACATCGAGACTACCCACGTCATTCACTTCCACGACGCCCGAACCCACACTCATCGCGAACGCACCGGCGATTTTGTGGACATGGAGATCGCCCGAGCCCACTTTGGTCTGCAGGCTCTGCACGCCGGTGACCGAGGCGTCGCCGGAACCCACGTTGAGCACCACCGGCATTTGCGCGGGCAGCTGCATGTCCAGCTTCAGGCTGGTGGAGCTGTGCATGAATAGGCTGACGCTCATGTGATGCTCGCTGCCGGCTTCGACGATCAAGCGATCGCCTTCGCGCCGTTGCGTGACCACCAGCTCGTCCAGCAATTTGGGATCCGATGCACAGGCGCGCCCGGTCACGGTGCCACCCTTTGTCCCGCCGTCGCCGTTGAGGTGGAGGTCGTAGCTGTGCAGATCCACTTGCACCTCGCGTACCCCGGCAAGGTCCAGCGTGAGATTGCGGGGCGCCTGGTACTTGCACTCATCGGCGTGCGAAACCAGCGGGGCAAACAACAGAGCGGCTAGGAACAGACGGCGCATAACGGGCTCCTCATTGATCGGACGAAGAGTGAGATGAGGCGGGCAGGCAAAAGGTTTAGAGCCCTCGCCCGCTTTCCTCGTCAACGCGACCGCGCGAACGACGTTTGAGGCACCACGCCCCTCGAGAAGGTCGATGGTCGTCACCTGACTATAACTAGAAGAAATGCATCGGCGCGGTCGTGATAGGAGCGCCCTGTCCTGAGGCACGGGAACCCCAGAGCCCGTGCCTCCTTTTTCCAGGCGCTCGCAGGCCTCAGCCGGCGCTCTCATGGCGCTTGGCCTGCTGCCACAGCGCTTCCTGACTCATCAGATCACGTTCGGGCAATGGCTTGCCCTCGGCGGTCGCCAACGCCTCCATGTGGCGGAAGCGGCGTTCGAACTTGGCGTTGGCGTGGCGCAGCGCCTGCGAAAAATCCACGCCGGCGTGACGCGCCAGATTCACCACCACGAACAACACGTCGCCAATCTCATCCTGCAGGCGCTGGCGATCACGCCCGTTGGCGAACTCGGCGCGTACCTCGCCGACCTCCTCCAACAGCTTGTCGAGCACGGGCTGCTCGTCGGGCCAGTCGAAGCCGACTTTGGCCGCGCGCTCCTGCAGCTTCAGCGCGCGCTTCCATTCCGGCAGTCCGTGCGATACGCCGGCAAGCGCGCTGGCATCATGCTGTTCGCCCTTCGCTGCGCGCTCGGCGGTCTTGATGTCTTCCCACGCCTGTTTCTGCGCATCGAGATCGTCGTAGCTCTCGTCGCCGAACACGTGCGGGTGGCGGCGCACCATCTTGTCGCTGATGGCATGCGCCACATCGGCAAACTCGAACAGTCCGGATTCCTTGGCCATCTGCGCGTGAAACACCACCTGCAGCAGCAGGTCGCCCAGTTCATCGCGCAGATCGTGCCAGTCCTTGCGATCGATGGCGTCCGCTACCTCGTAAGCTTCCTCGATGGTGTATGGCGCGATGGTGGAGAAATCCTGTTGCACATCCCACGGGCAACCGTTTTGCGGATCGCGCAGACGCGCCATGATCGCCAACAGATCGTCCAGGCTGTGCCGCTTCGTTTCGCTCATAAGGCGTCCAGGTCGGCAGCGAGCAGGCGTGCCTTCCAGTCGATCGAGGTGTCGCCCACCGTAATGAATTCGGGATTGATCAGCGAGTCGCCACGGTTGTAGCGCAAGGGTTCCCCCGCCAGATCGAGCACAGCGCCGCCCGCCTCCTCCACCACGCTCTGGGCGGCGGCGGTATCCCACTCGCTGGTGGCGCCGCGACGCAAATAGACGTCCGCCGCGCCCTGCGCCACCAGACAGAACTTCAATGAAGACCCCAGCGGCGTCGACTGGTAGCCGTCACCAATCAACTGCTGCAGCAGCGCGGTACCGGAGCCACCATGCGAGCGGCTACCCGCCACCACCGGAGGCTCTGCCAATACGCGTGTGCCGATGCGCTGCCAGGCTTCGCCAGCGCTGGCCTGCATCCAGGCTCCATGACCGCGTGCAGCGGCATACAGCACGCCCGTCACTGGCGCCAGCACCACGCCAAGCACCGGCTGATGATCGTCGATGAGCGCAATGTTCACGGTGAACTCGCCATTGCGCTTGATGAACTCGCGCGTGCCATCGAGCGGATCCACCAGCCAGTAGCGCTGCCACTCCTGGCGCTGTGACCAGGGCGCGGCACGCGCTTCCTCCGAAACCACCGGCAGGTCGCCTTCGAGCTGCGTCAGCCCGGCCGCGATCACACGCTGCGCGGCGAGGTCGGCTGCGGTGACGGGGGAATGGTCGAGCTTGCGCTCCACTTCGAAGTCTTCGCCGTAGACCACCAGGATGGCTTCGGCGGCATCGCGGGCAATGGCCGCCACCTGTTGCAGCAGCACGGGGAGAGAAGGATGCGTCATGTCGGAAAAAACCGGCCGGCGAGATACTCGCGGGCCATGAAAAGGGCGGCAATGGAACGGCCTTCGGTCACGTCGTCGCGGCCCACCAGCTTATGCAGGTCGGCCATCTTCCACGGAACCACTTCCAACTCTTCGGGCTCGTCGCCTTCCAGCCGTTCGGGATACAGATCCTGCGCCAGCACGACATGCGCCATATGGGTCATGTAGGAAGGCGACAGCGACAGGTTGTGCAGAATCTTGAGCTTGCGCGCGCCGTAACCGATTTCTTCCTTGAGCTCGCGATCAGCGCCCTGCTCCACGGTTTCGTCGCGATCCAGTCTGCCCTTGGGCAGACTGAGTTCGTAACGGCCCACGCCGGCGCCGTACTCGCGCACCAGCAGCACCGTCTCGTTGTCGATCATGGGAACGATGATGACCGCGCCCATGCCGCCGCCCTTCAGCCGCTCATAGGTACGGCGCTCCCCGTTGGAAAACTCGAGGTCGAGCTGCTCGACGCGCAGAAAGCTGCTATCGCGAACGTCTCTGGTGGCATGAATGATCGGTGGTTTGCGCATCGGGCGATTGTAGCGCGGCTTAGCGGACAGCCGCCCGAGCGTGCCGACGGCCGGTAAACGCACCCCAGAACAGCAGGCCGAATGCCATGGCATGGCCCAGGCTCGCGGCCACACCCCAGCCGGTCATGAGCCACCGTACGCTTGAGAAACCGCCATTTTGCGTGGCATGTGGCAGATACCAGCCATACATCGCGGCGTTGGCTATCGTGATCACGAACTCGAGCACGCAGGCGCTCAGTATCAGCAGCGCGGCCTTTGGGGCGGCGGGCCAGAGCACGGCCGACAACGCGATGCCGATGATGGCTACGACGAACATCGGCGCGTTGCCCAGCAGCAAACTATAGAACGTGGCCAGTCCTTCCATGGGTGCGCCTCAATGATGGGCCGATGAAAAGCGCGCAAGCGCCTGTGCGTGGATGGCCGGCGTTCCTGCCAACACGCTGGTGGTATCAAGCGTCAGCGCGTTGCCCTGGATATCGGTGAACACGCCGCCGGCCTCGCGCACGATAACGGCCAGCGCAGCGATGTCGAGAATATTCACATCCGATTCGATCACCAGATCCAGGCTGCCCCGCGCGAGCAAGTGGTAATGGCAGAAATCGCCGTAGCCGCGGATGCGATTGCTGTCGCGGATCATCGCCCCCAACGCATCCCAGCGGGCATCTTTCGTCAGTGTCTTGATGTTGCCGGTCGAAAGCGACGCTTTCGCCATCTCACCGGTCGCTGCCACGTGAACGCGTTCGCCCTCGAACCACGTGCCGCCACCGGCGCTGGCCCACATGGTTTCGCCATAGATGGGCGCACTCGACACGCCCAGCACCAACTCGCCGCGATGCATCAGCGCAATCTGCGTGGAGAAGAACGGCGTGCGGCGCACGAAGCTCTTGGTGCCATCCAGTGGATCAACCATCCACAGAAGTTCGTGATTGTTGTCGTCTCGGCCGAATTCCTCGCCATAAATGGACGCCTGTGGAAGCGCCTGCTGCAGCACCTTCCGGATCGCCAGTTCGGCCTCGCGATCGGCGACGGTGACGGGCGTATCGTCGCTCTTGATCTCGACATCCACGCCGCGCCGCCAGTAATGCCGAATCACCTCGGCCGCCGCTTCAGCAGCTTCGCGCGCGGCCACGAGGGCCTTTGGCAGATCCAGATCACTCATGACTTTCCCCCGGGCACGGCGGCCGCCAGGCCACCGCTGTAGTTGATGTGGGTGACACCATCCGCATCGGTCGCGCCAAATCCCGATAGCCATCGCTGTAAGGCTGGAGCATTCCCTCTGGACGCAGCCACAGCGGTGAACCGCCGGGCCAGTGGGCTAAGTTGCAGGCGTCCATCGATCCGCAGCGGCCCCTGACCGCTGTCGGCCAGATGTCCTTCGATCACACCATTACTGGCATGCAGCGACAATTGCAGCGTGCCCAACGGTATCTCACCCTGACGTGGTGTAAGCACCATCGCATCCATCCAGTGCCCCCGTGCATCGAGGGTCAAGGGCCAGCCGCCGTGCAGTTGAACCTTGCTCGCTGTCATTTCCAGCGTGCCTCGCGGCTGCCCTGTGGGCAGTGTGAGTTGGGCTGCCAGCACCTCCAGATCCAGGCGCATATGGACGTCCGTCCACTGCGCGTCGGCGGCATTCGCCCCGGTCATGCTGCCACTGAACTCGATGCGGGGACCATGCAGTTCGAAGTGGAGCCGGTTGTCCCCCAGCAGCGCGCGACGCGACAGCTGCCAGTTGGCCCGCCCGAGATCGGAGCCTTTGGCGGAGATGACCTGGCCAGCCCGGCCGTCCCACAACGGGCCGCTTACCTCTTCAAGGCGCACGCCATTCAGGCGCGACGCCAACAGCGGCATCACCCAGCGGGCGGGCAAGTACCACAACAGCAGCAAACCAAGCGCCGCCAGGGCCAGCACACCGAACAATGCAGCACGCCAATACTTCAAACCAGCATCCCTTAAGGCAACACTGATGAAGTATCGCCATTGTCACCGTCCCTGTCTGCCTGCAGATCACAGGGGCGACGGCGAAGGCAGACTGGCCGTCTGTCGAGTCGACGCCCCGAAGAGATGTGGGCAGACAGGGACGGCCCCGCATATATCATTCATTAGATGGGGTGATGCCTGAAAGGCTCACAGACGCGCGCGCGTGGCTTGGCAAGACGGCCACGCGCGCGCGTCTGTGAGCCTTCCAGGCATCATGACAACGGCGATACTTCATCAGTGTTGCCTTATCTTGAGCAGGAGCGCCTAAAACCCCGATCATAGCCCGATGAACACTCTCCCCGCTGCCGACGCGCTGGTGCGTCGTGACCTGAGCCGCCTGTGGCATCCCTGTACACAGATGCATGACCACCAGACGGTGCCGATGGTGCCCATCGCCCGCGGTGAGGGCGCCTGGCTGATCGGCACCGATGGGCGCCGCTATCTGGATGGCATCAGTTCGTGGTGGACCAACCTGTTTGGCCACGCTAATCCGCGCATCGCCGCTGCCCTGGCGGATCAGGCACGCACGCTGGAACACGTGATCTTTGCCGGCTTCACGCACGAACCCGCCGTCGCTCTTGCCGAAGAACTGGTGCGCGTCACGCCGCCGGGACTGGATCGCGTGTTCTATGCCGACAACGGCTCGGCCGCGATCGAAGTGGCGCTGAAGATGAGCTTCCACTACTGGCTCAACCAGGGTCACGGCGAGAAGACACGCTTCATCGCGCTTACCGGCAGTTATCACGGCGAAACGCTGGGTGCATTGTCGGTCAGCGACGTGGCGCTTTATCGCAAGACGTATGCGCCGCTGCTGCTCACTCCTTTTCTTGCGCCAGCACCTGACACGTATGAAGCGCAGCCCGGCGAAACACCGTCCGAGCTGGCGCAGCGCCGCCTCACAGAACTGCGTCAGTTGCTGGAGCAACACGCGCACGAAGTTTGCGCAGTCATCGTTGAGCCTTTGGTGCAGTGCGCCGGCGGTATGCGCATGTACCACCCAGACTATCTCGCCGGCCTGCGCGCGCTTTGCGACGAGTATCAGGTGCATTTCATCGCCGACGAAATCGCCGTGGGCTTCGGCCGCACCGGCACACTGTTTGCGTGCGAGCAGGCACAGGTGTCACCTGATTTCATGTGCCTCTCCAAGGGGCTCACCGGCGGCTTCCTGCCCCTGTCGGCCGTGCTCACCACGACGCAGATCTATGAGGCGTTCTACGCCGAATACAGCGCAGGCAAGGCGTTTCTGCATTCGCACAGCTATACAGGCAATCCGCTTGCGTGCCGGGTTGCGCTGGAAACGCTGAAGATCTTCCACGACGAACCGGTGCTGGAGCGCAACCGCGCGCTGGCCGAGCATCTTGCCAGCCGTCTCGCACCGCTAAGGGATCATCCGCACGTGGCCGATGTTCGTCAGACCGGCATGATCGCCGCGGTCGAACTGGTCGCAAACAAAAGCAGCCGCACGCCGTTCCCTGCGGCGGAACGGCGTGGGCTGCGTGTTTACCTGCACGGCCTCGCCAACGGCGCACTGCTACGCCCGCTGGGCGACGTGATCTATTTCATGCCGCCCTACGTCATCAACACGCAGGAAATCGACCACCTGGTGGACACGGCCATCAGCGGTATCGAACGCGCCGTCGCCGCCTGAGAAGGCGGCCCGCCGACGCCCGCTCGATGGCTTAATGGCCGCGAACGGAAATACTGGGATCGAGCTGCTGCAGTGCCCGCGCCGTGTCGATCTGTCCGGTGTTCTTGATGTCCTGGCTGGTATAGCTGTTGCCATGCACCGGCAGGCAGGTACCCGGCTTCGCCGGAATCAGGCTGCCCGTGGTTTGCAGGCAAGCGCGGTCGCCCGGCCTCGGCGGTACTTGCCGCTGGCTTGGTGTCGCCTCATTGGCGCTGACTTGCCCTTCCGGCAGAGCCTTCATCATCTTGCTGTCAGGCGCCGGGGCCGACGGGGGCTGCGTGCTTTGGGCTGCCGCGACCGAACTGACACCCAGTGCGAGTAGCAGAATCAGAAGCGACGTGTGGGTGGTTTTGTTCATGATCCACCTCCGGGGATGAGTGGGGACAAATCACATCCTGCGCCGACACGGGCCGGCAGGCAATTCAGGCTCCCAGGCGGCCGGTCGCTCGTTCAGGTATCGCCGCGCAAAGCGCCCGGACGGCGCTGCGCCGGTCCGTTATGCTTTCCGTTTCGACAGGTATGAAACGCTTCATGCGCACCATTCGCATACACGTGGACCAACCCCTCGCCGCCGGTCTGGAACTGGGCCTGCCCGCGCAGGCCGGCGAACATGTGGCTCGCGTGCTGAGGCTCGCAGCGGGCGATGGCATCATCCTGTTCAACGGGGACGGCTGCGACTACCCGGCGGTCATCCAGGCGGTCGGCAAACGTGACGTAACGGTGCAAGTGCAGTCTTCACAAGCCGTCGACAATGAATCGCCGTTGCCACTGACCCTGGCGCAGGGCGTGGCCCGCGGCGAGAAGATGGACCTGATCGTGCAGAAGGCCACCGAACTTGGCGTTGCCCGCATCGTGCCGCTGCTCACGGAGCGCTCCGAAGTGAAGCTTGATGCCGCACGGGCGGAGAAGCGCCTGGCGCACTGGCGCGCCGTGGCCGCCAGCGCGTGTGAGCAAAGTGGGCGCGCCCGGCTGCCGGAGGTGGTGCCCGCCATTCCGTTGGAACAGTGGTTGCGCGCTTTGCCCGCCGATGGCGCGCTGCGCCTGGCCTTGCTGCCTGAAGGCACGCAGCGACCGGCCGAACTTTCCTTTACGCCGGCTGGCGGCTTGCTTGTCGTGGGCCCGGAAGGTGGATTGGGTCAGCGCGATACCGCGGCGCTCACCGACGCCGGCTTTATCGGCTTGCGGCTCGGGCCACGCATTCTTCGGACGGAAACGGCGGGGCTTGCGGCGCTGGCGGCGCTGCAGGCTTTGCATGGGGATGTTTGACGTGGCGCTGATGTAGCGTTGTCGCGAGCACCCGCCCCTCACCCCAGCCCTCTCCCCGGAGGGGAGAGGGAGCGAAAGGTTGAGCGCTGCTGGGCTCAGCTCGCGAGATCGAGCAACCCGATCAACTCAGCTTCGATGCCTTCCAGATCCGGAATCACCGCGATGTCATCGCGCACCAGCACCTGTGCACGCACGCCTGGCGGCAACGGCGCGCCATCGTGGGTCGGAATGATCAGCTCGGCATTGAGCGTGGTCAGGCGCGGGAAGCCCTGAGTCACCACCGCAATAAACGGCAGATCGGCGTGACCGCCTAATGCCTTCAGCACGGCCACGCGCACCGACTGCTCACTGTCCCCTTCGCCAGCACCCGCCAGCGCGTTGAACGACAGCAGCGGCACACGCCAGCCACGCCATGCGATACGACCCAGCAACCACGCCGGCGCCCCTTCCACCGGTTCGGGTGTGGGCAGCGTGATCACTTCGGCGACAGTGGCGTTAGGCAGCAACAAACGAAGGTTGCCGACCGGTACCAGCACGCAACGAATTTCACGGGGTAGCGGTAGTTCGCTCATCGGCGGCCCTCCATCGACATCTCTTCGACCAGGCGCGCCGCCAGTTCAGCAGGCGTGCCGGAATAACTGTTCAAACGCTCGGCTTCGATGCCATGCACCATGTCGGCGAAGTGGCCGTCGGTCGACGCCTCCACCCACACCTGGCCGCCACGATCATGGATCGCCTGGCAACCGCCCAGCGCATCGTTGGCGTGGCCGGCAAACACGATCGCCTGCGCATTGCGGCCAAATACGTTGGCCGCCATGGTAAAGCTGGCATCGATCGGCGAGCTCTGTACATCCTGACCATTAAGCGGCTGTAGCTCGATGCGCCCATCGCGATACACCCGCACCTGCTGGCCGGCAGGCACCACCAGCACCTCGCCGGTACGCGCGCGCGCACCCGGCTCGGCCACTCGCACGGGCAAGCCGCTGTGCATGGCCAGGGTATCGGAAAGGGATTCCACCGAGTTGCCGCCCAGATGCTGGACATGCAGCACGGCTGTGCGCAGATCGGCCGGCAAATGCGACAGGAAGGCGCAGACCGCCTCGACGCTGTCCGCCGCGGCACCAAGCACGACCAGGCGACTGATCGCACTGTCGAGACCCTCAAGCACCATTTCGTTGCCGCCCTCGTAGACCGACTTCGGAGCGATGGCTTCTTCGATCGACACCAGCTCCAGGGTCATGCCCGGCTGGATGAACGAGGCCAATTCGTCGCCGCCTTCCGGCGCGAGGTATTCCGCGGCACTGAGTTTTTCGACGCCAAAGTCCGCCGATCGCTCCGCTGCCGGTACCGGCGGCGGCGCTTCTTCTTCGTCGACCAGCGACCAGCTCGACGCCGCCTGGAAAGCGGATTGCGATTTTTCTTCGATGTCGACACTCGCCGCTACCGGCGGCATGAACGATTCGTCGATCGGCGCAAGCGCCAGATGATCGAGCTGGAACGACGGCATCGCGCGAACCGCCGTTTCCTGCGGCGCTACCTCGATGGGTGCGGGCCCCTGCGTGACAAAGGTGTCGACACCAAAGTGGCCGTCATGCAGCGGAGGCAAGTCGTCCTCCGCGTTGAATTTGAGTCCGGAGCCGAAATCGTCTTCCGCCGCCGCAGGCTCATCCGCAGCCAGCAGCGCTTCGAGTTCGGCGGCCAGCGTTTCCGATTGCACCTCGGCGATGTGGGCACTCGGCATCGCTACAGCGACGTGTTCCACCACCGGCACCGCCTCCATGTCTTGCATCGCAAAGGCTGGAAGCGGCGGCATATCGGTGTGGCCGGCGCTGAGTTCGTGCTCTTCCACTTCGGGCACGGCAGGCGCGTTCTGAGGGCGCGGCGGATCGAGATCGCCTTGCGCCATCACCTTCACCGCGAGATGACGCGCCCAGCGCGCGCGATCCCAGCCGCCCAGCGCACAACTGGCTGCAGCATCGTTGAACACTACGCGCGGATGATCGCCATCGATCACCTCGTAGAGGCGATCCAGGTCGTCGGCGGCATCGTCGTCGAGATTCACCACCAATACTTCGGCGCCCGTGCTGTCGATCATCTGCCGACTCAGGGTGGACAGTGCACCTTCGTGCACGATCCGCGCCCCACGCTCCCGCAGTGCATCGCGCAGCTGACCACCCAGCTCGACATCGTCAAACAGCAGCGCTACCGCAGTCGCCGTTTCAGCCATTGAACGACTCCGTGATGCGCTGCTCCAGCACCTCGCTGATTTGCGCGAGCAATTCGGCTTCCTGGTAAGGCTTGCCGAGGTAACGATCCACGCCGATATCGAAGGCACGCTGACGGTGCTTATCGCCGGTACGCGAGGTGATCATGATGATCGGCACGCCACTCAGTCGCGGATCGGCCTTCATGTGCGTGGCCAGCTCGTAACCGTCCATGCGCGGCATTTCGATGTCGAGCAGCATCAGGTCCGGCACACGTTCGTGCAGTTTCTCGATGGCGTCGACACCGTCCTTCGCGGTCGCGACTTCGTACTCGTGGCGCTCCAGCACGCGGCCAGTGACCTTGCGCATGGTGATCGAGTCGTCGACCACCATCACCAGCGGACGCACGCGCGTCTCTTCCACCACCGGCGTCGCCACGGCGCTGAGGCCTTCCTCCAGACGCTGCTGACGTCGGACGACGCCATGGCGCACCAGCGGAGCGAGATCGAGAATGATCAGCACCGAGCCGTCACCCATGATGGTGGCGCCGAGGATGCCCGGCACCGAGCTGATCTGCGGGCCGACGGACTTCACCACGATTTCGCGCGAACCGATCACCGCATCGATGCGGATCGCCGCACGCAGATCACCCGCGCGGGTCAGCAACAGCGGCAGCTGCTCTTCGTCACCTGCATGGCTGCCCACAATGCCGAGCAGTTCGGCCAGATCGTGGATGTCATAGGTGTCGCCGGCATACGGGAACGACGGCTCCGGCTCCGCCAGGCGCTCGGCCAGTTCGGACGGGCTGATGCGGGCCACGCCCTGTACCGAGGTCATCGGGATGGCAAAGGTCGATTCACCGATGCGCACCAGGATGGCCTGCGTCACCGCGAGGGTGAACGGCAGGCGCAGCACGAAGGTGGTGCCTTCGCCCGCCCTGGATTCGATCGACAGCGAACCGCCGAGCTGCTTGATTTCATTCGCCACCACGTCCATGCCCACGCCACGGCCAGCAAGCTGGGTGACGGTGCTGGCCGTAGAGAACCCGGGCTGCGTGATGAGCGCAAGCACCTGGTCGTCACTGATACGCGTGTCGGAGCGAATCATGCCACGCTCGATGCCGCGCTTGCGGATAGCGTCGCGATTCAGGCCGCGGCCGTCGTCCGTTACGCGCACCACCACTTCGGTGGCTTCACGCGCGACGCGGATGCGGACGGAGCCTTCGGCCGACTTGCCCGCCTTGCGGCGTTCGTCCGGCGACTCGATACCGTGCGCGACAGCGTTACGCAGCATGTGCTCGAACGGTGCCTTGATGCGGTCGAGCAGGTTGCGATCCATTTCGCCATGCGCGCCTTCCACGTACAACTGGGCGCTCTTGCCTTCTTCCTGCGCGGCCTGCCGCAGCGTGCGGCGCAGGTTGGGCACCATGGTGTCGAACGGCAGCATGCGGGTGCGCAGCAGACCTTCCTGCAGCTCCGAGCTTACGCGCGACTGCTGGATCAGCAGCGTTTCCGCCTGGCGCGTCAGTTCGTCGAGCATGCCCTGAATGGACACAAGGTCGGATACCGATTCGGCCAGTGCACGCGAGTACTGTTGCAGCTGTGAGAAGCGATCGAGCTCGAGCGGATCGAACACCGCCATGCCCGCTTCGCGATGCTCACGCTGGAAGCGCGCGATGATCTGCGCTTCGGTTTCGATTTCCAGCATGCGCAGCTGGCTACGCAGACGCTGCACGGTCTGGTCGAGTTCGACCAGGTTGAAGCGATAGCCGGCCACCTGCTGTTCGAGACGCGAACGGTAGATCGCCACCTCGCCGGCGTGGTTCACCAGCGTGTCGAGCAGTTCGGCGCGAACGCGGATCTGTTCCTGCGGCGTGCTGGCCGCTTCGTCGCGCTCTTCCGGCAGGAGTTCCGGCAGCAACGCCGCACGCTCGGGGAACGGCAGCACCGTGGCAGACACCGGCGCGGCGGCCGGCGTCGCGTGCCCGGTTTCACCGGCCATCGCCAGGAAGCGATCGATCATCGCCTGCGGATACGGCACCGGACGGCCCTGCGATACGCACTGAACCAGACCGTGCAGCTTGTCGAAGCCTGCCTCGAGCGCCGCAATCAGCTGACCGACAGGCGCCGAATTGGCCTGCAGCGGTTTTTCCAGCGCGGTTTCGATGGCGTGGGTGAGATCGCCCACCGGCACCAGACCGGCAATGCGCGCGCCACCCTTCAGCGTGTGCAAGTCGCGCAGCAGTTCGCCGAGATACTGGGTTGCCATCGGCTCTGCTCGCCACTGGGCAAGCACACCGTCGGAGTGATCCAGAATCTCGCGAGCTTCTTCGACGAAGATTTCCAGCAGGTCGGGGTCGATCTGGCCGAGTTCGAGCAGGTGCTCGCTCTCTTCCACATCGTGAGGCGCGAAGGGCGTGGGCTCGGCGACGAGCGGCTCGATGGTTTCGGACGCCGGTTCGATGGTCTCTGCTACCGGCTCGATGATCTCGGCCACCGGCTCCACGATTTCCTCGGCCGCTTCCGCGACATCGGCATCGTGCTCGACCACGGGACCCACAACGACTTCTTCGACGTCGTCGGCGAGCAGGTGGTGTGCGGCCTCCACGGGCTCGTCGGCCAGTGTGAGTTCCTCGATTTCGAGCTCGTGGGTGACCACATGCTCGACCGGCTCGTCGACGCCGTCTTCTTTGGTACCCAGCTCGAGCGACTCGGCTTCGCCGAGGAGTTCCGCATAGACCGCGGCAAACTCATCCTCTTCAGCCGTCGGGGCCGCCACCGGTGCCGCGTCGGCAACGTGGCTCACCGGCATCTGATCGGCAGCGGGCAGATGGGCGTCGAGATCGAACTCGCCGAGCGCTGCGAGGAGCTCGTCGGCGTAGCTGTCGGTTTCGGCAGTGGCCGGGGCGGTAGCCACGGGTTCTTCTGTCGCGTCGTGACCGTGCGCCGTCAACAGCGCAGCGTCGAGCGACGCAGCCAGCGCCTCTTCGTGCGAGGTGTCGGCCACAGCAGCGGCAGGCGCTTCGTCCATGTCCTCCGCATGCGGCTCGAACAGGACGTGCGCGACCTGCGGCTCGGGCTGGCTGTCGCGCAGCTCGGTCAGGCGCTGGATCAGATGGTCGAGATCCGGCAGCTGCGGCGACGGCGCATCGAACTGCGCCATCACGTGATCGACGGCGTCGGCACTCTGGCCGAGCAAATGCACGCCCTCGGTCGACAGCGGCAGGCTGGCGGCACGCAGACGCTTGAGCAGACTTTCCAGCGGCGAAAGCAGCTGGGTCAGCAGCGGCACGTCGACCATCGCAATGGCGCCGTGCAAGGTGTGCACCGCACGCAGCAAGCCGTCATCCACGCGCAACTCACCGCTGACGCGGTTGATGGCCGTGCGAATGGTGGAGAGGTACTGCGCCACTTCGCTGCGCAGAATCTCCAGCAACACCGGATCGATCGGCGGCATCACTGGCGCATGAATCGCCTCGAACACCGGCGCCGCGGTTTCCATCGGCGTCGTTTCGATATCGGCAAGGCTGGCGCTGGGAATCGTGGCCGCCGCGGCATCGATGCGCGGCACGCGACGGCGCACCACGCGGCGCACCGTCTCGGTGGCGGCCGGCGCCACGTCGGCAATGCGTGCGTCTTCCTGACCTGCGGAAAGGCGCTCGGCGGTGTCCATGATGGCCGCGAGCGGCGCCGTCAGCACACCCTCACCCATCAATGCAGCGCGGAACTGCGGCAACGCGTCGATGGCAGCCACCACCACATCCCGCACGCCTTCGGTCGGCGGAACCGACTGATCGAGCACGCGGTTGAGCATGTTCTCGATCTTCCACGAGAACTCGCCCAGCATCGTGGCGCCGACCAGGCGGCCGGAACCCTTAAGGGTATGGAAGGAACGACGGATGGGTGTCAGCGCTTCAAGGTGCTGCGTGTCGGCCAGCCAGGACTGACGGGCCGCATGCAGGCTGTCGATTTCTTCCTGCATTTCCTCCAGGAAGATCTCGCGGATGTCGTCGTCTATGCCGGCCGTGCTGGACTGGAACCCTGCGTCGATCGACGCGCTACCAGACACGGGCACCTGCTCGAAGATTTCTTCTTCGATCTCGACCCAGTCTTCGTCGCCGCCCTGCAGCACTTCCTGCGGGCTGACTCGCTCCGTGTCGGCCAGGCGCAGACCGGTTATTTCATGGGCTTCGGATGGCGTCGTATCAATGCTGCCGACGATCAGACCCGACAGGTCGTCGCCATGTGCGAGGCTGACGCTTTCGCTGAGCTCCGGTTGGCTGGCAAGCGCAGCAGCCAGTGCCGCGTCGGTCGCCTTGGCAATGTGCTCGGGCGCCTCGTCCCAATCTTCCGGGGCGGGTGCGCGCGCAGCCGGCGGCGGCCAGTAGCCCAGCGTGCTGAGGCTGTGTTCGGCCACGTCCAGGATATGTTCCAGGCCGCCACGATGTTCGCGCGCCGCCTCGAGGTAGTACTCGAGCGCAGCGAGTGCATCGGCCAGATGATCCATCTGGGCGCTGCTGGGCACGCGGCGATCCGCCAGCAACTCGTTGCCGACAAAACGGCCGATACCTTCAGCGAGCTCGGCGGGACGCGGCGCGGACAGCATGCGCATGGCGCCGGCCACCTCATCCATCAAGGCGCCTACGTCGGCCAGCTGCGGCGGCTGCCAGCCGGATTCCACGTACGCGACGATGGCCTCCTTCACCTTGCCGGTGTTGGCGGTGGCCTCGTGCATCAGCGTGGCGAGGATATGGCGGGCTTCGCTGCGCGGCAGCATGCTGGTGGCGTTTTCGGGCGCGCTTTCTTCGTCGGCACCCAGGCTTTCGATGTGGTCGTCCAGCGACGCTTCCACATAGAGCAACGCACCGGCCACGTCGAGCAGCAGCTCTTCGTCGGGCGCACGCACGCGGCTGGCGATCTCTTCCAGCACCCGGCGCTGTTCGTTGACCACGCGGCGCGGCACGCCCAGGGCCAACATGCCCAGCGTATCGCCCACGCGTTCGAGAATTTCAGTCTGATTGGCCAGCTGTGCCGGGTCGGCATCGGTCTGGCGCAGGAACAGGTCGAGCGACTCCTTGACGCGCAGCAAGTCATCCTTGAGCGCTTTGGCCACCGAGTCGAGCAACGCCCGGTTGTGGCCAGCCATCGAGCCACGCGCGTGCTCGATCTCACCCGCTTCGGGCAGCAGTGCATCGAGCGCATAGGTCTGACGCAGCTGTTCCATGCGCGGACTGCCCTGTCGGGCCTGACCCACCACATAAAGCAGTTTGCGCGCCAGTTCATCGGCGTCGCCGCCACGCAGGCTAGCCTCGCCGTGCTCGACCAGCTGGCGGATGCTGCGATCCACCTTGCCGATCAGCTGGCGCACTTCGTTAGCCTGGCTCTTCAGCGGGCCCTGTTGCATGCCTTCGAGCACGCCGGCTGCAATCCACCACAGACGACGACCCGGCACGCTGTGGCAGCGCGCGGTAATCGCATCCAGGGTCTGGATCATGCCAGCCAATTGCTGGTCATTGCCCTGGCCACGGAACCACGACAGCAACTGCTGCTGGAACCGCAGGCGCAAGGTGGCCACTTCGCTGCGCTGACGCTCGAACACGACGTCGTGCAGCGCCGCCGGCGCGTGTGCCGGCAGGGCCAGGTCGAGGTTGGGCGTAAACAGCGCTGATTCGTGCAGCGCCTGCTGGCCGCGGCTGGCGCGCAGGTCGTTGAGCAGCGGCAGCAACACCACCGGCACGTCGCGATGACCACCGGAGAGACGCTCCAGGTAATCAGGCAACTGCATCAGGCCGCGCATCAAGGCCGCATAGGCCTCTTCGCGATCGGCCACGTGGTCCTCGAGCAGCGAGATGGAGAGTGTTTCCATCTCCTCGGTCACCATCGCCGCGCCGTACAGCTCGACCATGCGCAAGGTGCCCAGCACTTGGTGCAGGCTGTCCGCGCACGAGCGCATGGCATCCCGGTTGCCCGGGTTGTCGACATAGGATTCCAGCGCCTCGCGGGCCAGGGCGAGCGTCTCGTCGAGCTCGGGCTTGACCCATTGCAGGGTGGTGAAATCGATGTGGTCTTGAAGTCTCATGCGCCCCTCTCAGCGGCCACGTAACCGTTTGTCACGCAACCGGCGAGGTTGCCCCCTGTGAAAAACGTTGTTAGCCAGCTCTTTCAACCCGGCAGCTTGAAGTGAGCCACCGAGCGCCGCAGGTCACTCGCCAGCTGGGCCAGGTAACCGATCGAGTCGGCCGTCTGGCTTGCGCCTTGTGAGGTCTGCGAGGTGATTTCCTGGATCGCATTCATCGACACCGAAATATCGGTAGCGGCGGTCGACTGCTGGCGCGCCTGGGTGGAAATGTTCTGAATCAGCGCGGACAGATCGTGCGACACGCGCTCGATGTCACCCAGCGCACTACCCGCGTCTTCCGCGAGTCGGGCACCGGCCACCACTTCGGCGGTGGTCTGTTCCATCGAGTTCACCGCTTCGTTGGTGTCGGACTGAATGGTCTGCACCAGCGTTTCGATTCGCTTCGTGGCGCTCGCAGAGCGTTCTGCGAGTCGCTGCACTTCGTCCGCCACGACCGCGAAACCGCGACCCGCTTCACCCGCCGAAGCAGCCTGAATGGCGGCGTTCAAGGCGAGGATGTTGGTCTGCTCGGCAATGTCGTTAATCAGTTCCACGATGGAGCCGATTTCCTGCGACGATTCACCCAGTCGCTTGATTCGCTTCGACGTTTCCTGGATCTGATCGCGGATCGAGTCCATGCCCGAAATCGTTTCGCGCACCACCTCGGCACCGCGCGAAGCGATTTTCACCGAGCGTTCGGCCACGTCGGCCGATTCGGCGGAGTCCTTCGACACGGTATCCATCAGACTCGCGATCTGGTTGATCGCGGTGGTCGCGGTGCTGATCCGCTGCGCCTGATGCTGCGCGGACTCGGCCAGGTGACGCGCAGTGGTCTGCGTTTCCTGGGCGGAGGACGACACCTGTTCCGACGTTTCGTTAATCGTCGTCACCAGGGTGCGCAACTCGTCGATGGCGTAGTTCACGGAGTCGGCGATGGCGCCCGTGATGTCTTCGGTCACCGTGGTTTTGACGGTCAGGTCACCTTCGGCGAGCGAACCCATTTCGTCCAGCAGGCGCATGATGGCCTCCTGGTTACGCTGGTTGAGTTCGGCCGAGTCCTGGAAGCGGCGGCGTTGGTCAGCCACCAGCTGCACCACCAGCACGATCAGGAAGGCCGCCGCGCCGATAGCACCGAGCACGCCCCACCACAGGTTGGGGAACAACCTGCGAGTCGGCAGCTTGCTGATCTGGTCAGCCAGTTCGTTGGCGCGCAGCAATACGTTCTGCGAATCCAGCGAGGCCTGGTTGCCTGCGCGCTTCACGTCGCTGAGGTTACCTGCCGCACCGACCAGCTTGCCGACCGGATCCTGCAGGTTCTCCCACTGCGTCTGCATGTCGCTGAGGATCTTGCGCGCGTTGGTGTCACCCATGGCGCGCACGCCCACTTCGGTGTTGCCTTCGAGCAGACCCTTGAGCACCGAGCCGTACAACTGGCCGTCGCGGGCCAGGCCGTCGGCGGCAGGCTGCGAGGCGTCGCCACCCTGCAGCACTTCCTGCACTCGGCGGATCATACGGTCGGCCAGCAGCATCTGGCGGGCAGAGGTATAGGTCTGCTCCGCGCTACCGCCGCGCTGCTGAAGGATGTTCACCACCTGCTCCATGCTCGAGTTGAGCAGGGGCAGATCGCGCGACAGCGTGCCGGCGCGTTGCGCCGAATCCACCACCAGCGCCTTGTTGGACAGGATCTTGCCGATGTCGGCGTCGAGCTGACCCCACGCATTGCCCAGGGCGGTAGCGGCGCGGCCGGCAGCAGAGGCGTTGTTGTCGGCGTAGGGCTTCAGGCCGCCCTTCTCGTCGCCCTTGGCCAGACGCTGCACCGCCGAGTCGATCGCATTGCGGTTGGTTTCCAACTCTTTGAACGAGTCGACGTTACCGTCCGCCGCTTCGAGGGCATATTTCGCCGTCTGCTGCGACAACACCTGAATCTGGGTCGTCAGACCCACGGCCTGGGAGTCTTCACGACCCCGCAGCGTGAGCATGATGAAGTCCACACCCGTAAAACCGAACGCGATGACCAGTGCAATGATGAGGCTTGTATAGCCTCGCTCTTTGCCCACGCCCCCTGTAGTGCTCATTTCGTTCACCTCGCCCGTCTACACCCCCGCCGCTGTTGCCGGCAAAGGCTTCGGATCATCGCCCTGATTCCGGCCTCGAACGGCACCGGCCCTACTTGTCGTCCAATCTGTTGCTCGTCAGGCTGCAGCCTGACGGAAGTCCGGCGCACGCACCAGCTTGCCCATGTTGAACATGGCCAGCTGCGGCTCGCCTACGCGATCCTCGACGAAGCGCGTCAGGCGCGGATCGTCCTCTTGCTCGGCATTGCGGCGCTGCTCGGTATCCACCGTGCGCTGACCGAAGACCTCGTCCACCATCAGCGCCACGCTACCGCCGCCCTGACGTACTACCAGCAGGCGCGTACGTTCAGTGGACTGCGTGCGATCACCAAACAGGAAGCGGGCCAGATCGATCACCGGCACCAGGTTGCCGCGCACGTTCGCCACGCCCAGCAGCCATGCCTGGGTGCCAGGCACCGGCGTCAGCGAGGGTACGGCAAGCAATTCGCTGATCTCGTCGATGCCGCTGACGAACAGACGACTGCCGGCGCGAAAACCAATGCCGCGCCAGAGGCCAGGGGCCTCCAGCTTCTCCGGCGTACCGGAGGCGTGAGCCAGCGACAGCCGCTCGTAATGCGCAAGGAGTTCGAAGGGCGTGAGCGAGGCGGTCTGGCTCATTCTGGCCTCATGCAGCGCTGGGAAGCAGATCGTTGATGCAGGCCAGCAGGTCTTTTTCGTTGACCGGCTTGGTGATAAACGCGCGCGCCCCCTGACGGAGGCCCCACACTCGATCGGTTTCCATCGACTTGGTGGTAATCATCACGATGGGAACGTTCGACGTTTCCGGGTCGCGCGTAAGCGTACGCGTGGCCTGAAAGCCATTCATGCCGGGCATGATGACGTCCATGATGACCAGGTCCGGCTTCGCAGCGCGCACGCGTTCGATGCCGTCCTCGGCGTTGCCAACCGAGTCGACCTTGTAACCCGCACGCTCCAGCAGCGTGGTGAACACGCGCACGTCGGTCGGTGAATCGTCAATTATCAGAATATTGGCCACAGGTCCCCCTAGACCCTGTAGTCGCCGGCCTTACACCGTGCAGACATGTCTATGGATAGCGCCAAGCAGCTCATCTCGTGTGAACGGCTTGGTCAAATATTGTTCGGCGCCGACGATGCGGCCGCGTGCCTTGTCGAACAGACCATCTTTCGAGCTCAGCATGATCACGGGCGTTCCGCGGAACTGCGGATTGTTCTTGATCAGCGCGCAGGTCTGATAGCCGTCGAGGCGCGGCATCATGATGTCGACGAAGATGATCGCGGGCTTCTGGTCGGAGATCTTGGCGAGCGCCTCGAAACCGTCCACCGCCGTGAGCACGTCGCAACCCTCTTTCTTCAGCAGGGTTTCGGCGGTTCGACGAATGGTTTTCGAGTCGTCGATAACCATGACCTTGAGGCCGGCCAGGCCATTTCCACTTATGTTCAAGTTCACAACACCCCCCTGCGACCCGCCCCAGGCTCAGGAAATCATGCGACCACTAACTCTGGGCTAGCGGTCCCATATGGAGAAAATCCGTATTGTCGATACGACGTACGGCAACCATTCAGCCGGCAGGCACTCGTGCGTTGCTGTTTACCGCCTGCCCGCTCTAACGTCAAGCTGGAATCTCACGTTAAGAGTCCTACGTCATTGAATTGAGTGGTTTGCCCTGTTGTGAATCCGATCGTGGGGCCGACCGGCAATGCCTGTGTAAACGCCATCTCTGGGCCGCCTCTTGCCAGGGAAGGCGGTGCGCCGACCCTCGATCGACATACACTCCACGCTCCCCGAAGCCGGTGCCACCCGTGACACTGGTCCGTACAAACACGCTCTTGTCCGGCCCAGTGCCAGGACCAGATCGTGAAGAAGCTCTACTACCGGAGAATGACGATGACCCTCTCGGTCGCCGTGCTGATGGACCCGATCGGCTCGATCAAGATCGCCAAAGACACCACGTTTGCCCTGCTGCTGGAGGCCCAGCGGCGTGGCCACAGCCTGTTCTACATGGAACAGGGCGACCTGGCCGCCCGCAGTGGCGAGCCCTGGGCCCGGCTGGCACCGCTCTCCGTGCGCGAAGACGCCTCCGGCTGGTACACGCTGGGAGAGCCGCAATGGCGCGACCTGCGCGAGATGGACGTGGTGCTGATGCGCAAAGACCCTCCGGTCGACGCCCAGTTCATCTACGACACCATGGTGGCGGAGCTGGCTGAGCGGGCCGGCGTCACCGTGGTCAACCGCCCGCAGGCGCTGCGCGACTGCAACGAAAAGCTGTTCGCCATGCATTTCCCCCAGTGCATGGCCCCCACCCTGGTGACCCGGGACGCGGCCGATCTGCGCGCCTTCGTGGCGACTCATGGCGAGGTGGTGCTCAAGCCGCTGGATGGCATGGGCGGGCGCGGCATCTTCCGGGTCAAGGCGGGGGACAGCAACCTCAACTCCATGCTGGAAACCCTGATCGCGGCGGGGCCGCACGGGGAGCACAAGCACTTCACCATGGCCCAGAAGTTCATCCCCGAGATCAGCTCGGGCGACAAGCGCATCCTGGTGGTGGACGGCGAACCGGTGCCGTACGCCCTGGCACGCATCCCGCAGGGCAGCGATTTCCGCGGCAACCTGGCCGCCGGCGGCCGTGGCGTGGGTGTGCCGCTGAGCGACCGGGACCGCTGGATCGTGTCGCAGGTGGCGCCCGAACTGCGCCGGCGCGGCCTGCTGTTCGTGGGCCTGGACGTGATCGGCGATTACCTCACCGAGATCAACGTCACATCGCCGACGTGTGCGCGCGAACTGGACGCCCAATTCGGGCTTAATATTGCCGGCCAATTGTTCGACGTCGTCGAGCAGAACCGAACCGGAAACCGCGCTGCGTGAGCCAACCTGCTGTCCGCACCGGCGCCGACATGATCGGCGCCACGATGCTTTTCTCGCTGTTGCTGCACGGCGTGCTGATCCTTGGCATTGGCTTCACCTACGTGAAGTCCAGGCCCAGCCTGCCCACGCTAGACATCACCCTGGTGGACGTGGCCAACCGCGAGTCGCCCGACAAGGCGGACTTTCTGGCCCAGGCCAGCAACAGCGGCGGCGGTGAAAGCGACAAGGCCGCCCGCCCCTCGCAGCCGGTGTCAGGCGCCCTGCCCCGGCCCACGCATGGGGTAGCCCCTCAGCCGGTAGAAGCCGGCGCGCCGCGCCCACAGGAAGCGACCGACGACAAGCTGCTCACCACCACCGGCAACAGCCATTACAGCGTCAACACGGACAGCGCCAAGCTGGAGCAGACCCCGCAGGACCTCCCGTCGGCCGACGAAATCAAGCGCAAGCAGGAGATGGCCCAGCTTGCCGCCGAGGTGCGCAGCCAGAGCCAGCAATACGCCAAGCGGCCGAAGAAGAAATTCATCTCGTCCAACACCAAAGAGTACGCCTACGCGGCGTATATGCGCGGCTGGGTGGATCGCGTCGAGCGTGTGGGCAACCTCAATTACCCCAACGAAGCACGCCGTCGCGGCCTGCATGGCGATGTGCTCATGACGGTGACCCTCAACCGCGATGGCTCCGTGAAGGGCATCGAAGTGGTGCAAAGCTCGGGCCAGCCGCTGCTGGACGCCGCCGCTCAGCGCATCGTGCGTCTGGCCGCACCGTTCCCGGCGTTGCCCGTCGATAAGGAGCATATCGACGAGCTGAATATCACGCGTACGTGGCAATTCATGCCCAATGACATCCTGCGCAGCCGGTAGGAAAAAGCGAGGAGTGAGTGACGAGAAGTGAGAAAAGTAGAGAGAGCTACCGCTCTTCTCTCACGCCTCACGCCTCTTTTTAGCTCCCTTTTGGGCCCATCCGTTCCCCCAGTGGGCATACAATGGCGCCATGACAGCTCCCAGTCCCCCGTCATCTCTCGCCGGTCACTTTCTGATCGCCATGCCCAGCCTGGCGGAGCCGCCGTTTTCGCGCAGCGTGGCCTTCATCTGCCAGCACGATGAAGATGGTGCGGTCGGCCTGCTGGTCAATCAGCTCTCCGAGTACCGATTGGGCGACGTACTCGCCCAGATGAAGCTGGAATGCAACGACCTGGAACTGGCTGACGCCCCCGTGCTCATCGGTGGCCCCGTGCAACAGGAGCGCGGCTTCGTACTGCATCGCGAACCTGGCCACTGGGAATCCAGCTACCGCATCAACGCCGAGTGGTCAGTGACCACCTCGCGCGACATCCTGATCGCCATGGCTCATGGCGAGGGTCCGCGCCTCGCCGTGATGGCGCTGGGCTATGCGGGATGGAGCGCCGGCCAGCTCGAGCAGGAGCTCAAGGACAACACCTGGCTTACGGTTGAGGCCAGCGAGCGGGTGGTATTCCACACCCCGCTGGAGGAGCGCTGGAGCGCCGCGGCCGGTCTGGTCGGCGTCGATCCGCTGCAATTGCCCGGCTACGCAGGGCACGCATGAGCTGTGTGTTCGGTTTCGATGTCGGCAGCAAGCTGATCGGCGTTGCTGTCGGCAATCGTTTGACCGGCAGCGCGCGCGGCCTTGCAGCCATTGCCGTTCGCGATGGCGATCCCGACTGGTCCCGGCTGGATGCCCTGCACAAGGAGTGGCAGCCGGACACGCTGGTGATCGGCCTGCCGCTGACCCTCGACGGCGAAGAGCAGCCAGCCAGCAAGCGCGCCCGCCGCTTCGCCGACAAAGTCGCCCAACGCTACAACCTCCCCTCCGAACTTACCGACGAGCGCTACAGTTCGCAGGAGGCCGCGCAGCGCTTCGCCAGCGCGCGCGCCGCCGGACTGAAGAAGAAGCGCGACGCCGCCACGATCGACGCTGAAGCCGCTGCCGTCATCCTCGAACGATGGCTGGCCTCGGCAGAAACCACCGGATACTGACCTCCCTACGGACCGCCGCCCGCCATGAGCCCACGCCTGCGCCACCTCACCACGCTCGAACATCTCCCTCGCGAAACCATCGAGCGCTTGCTCGACCGCGCGGAGATCATGCGCGACGGTTGCGCCCATGGCACGCGCAAGCTGGACACGCTGTCGGGCCGTACCATCCTCAACCTGTTCTTCGAGCCCTCCACGCGCACGCGCACCTCGTTCGAACTGGCGGCGCGCCGTCTTGGCGCCGATGTCATCAACTTCGACATCGGCTTCTCTTCCACCGCCAAGGGCGAGGCGTTGTTCGACACGCTGCACACGCTGGAGGCAATGCATCTGGACGCCATCGTGGTGCGCCACAAGCAGTCGGGCACACCGGAAGAACTGGTACGCCATGCCATGAGTGGCGTGTCGGTGATCAACGCCGGCGATGGCAATCGCGCGCACCCGACCCAGGGCCTGCTCGACGTATTGACCATCCGTCAGCATCGTCCCGATTTCAGCAAGCTCACCGTGGTGATCTGCGGCGACGTCAAGCACTCACGCGTGGCGCGCTCGGACGTGCACGCGCTGACCGCGCTTGGCGCGAAGGAGGTTCGCCTTTGCTCGCCCAGCGGATTGATGCCTGAGGCCGACGAATTCCCTCAGTGCGTGATCACCGACGACTTCGACGCGGCCATTGAAGGCGCCGACGTCGTGATCATGCTGCGCCTGCAGAAAGAACGCATGGCCGCCACCGACCTGCCCGACGAGGCGGCTTACTTCACCCGCTATGGCCTGGACAACCGCCGCCTGCAGCGCGCCGCCAAGGGCGCCCTGGTGATGCACCCGGGACCGCTCAACCGGGGTATCGAGATCGCTTCGGAAGTGGCCGACGGTCCGCAGTCGCGCATCCTGGAACAAGTCGGCAATGGCGTGTTCGTGCGCATGGCCGTGCTGGCGGAAGTACTCGGCCGCTAAGAGCCGCTCCAACATCTCCGGATGACCTCGAACTCCTACCCTCCCTCACCGGCATCCCCGCTCTCGCGGGGATGCCGGTGAGGGAGTAGCGAGACTTTTCGGCGTCACCTCTGTGCCACGCCGCGGCCCGAACAGCCGTGGCGCGCCGCGATATGTCACGAAATGCAGGCATAATGTGCGGCGAGATATCACCTCACCATTTTTAAGGGAATAGACATGCGATCGACGACGCGCATTGCCGCGCTGGGTTTTGCCGGCCTGCTGCTGGCTGCATGCCATCACAAGGACAAGGACGCGCCCCTCGCCTTTGTGCCGGCGGATACGCCTTACGTAGTAGCCAACCTCGACGTGCTCGATGACGACACGCGCAAGGCCCTGCTGGCTCAGGCTGATGCCCAGCTTCCGAGCGAGATTGTCCAGCTGCGCTCCACCGCCGACGACATGGCGGAGAAGGATCCGGATGCGTCGCGCCTGCTCAAGGCCATCATCGCCGAGCTCGACGGCAAGACCATTGAGTCGTTCGCGCAGAATGCCGGCCTCAACATCAAGGGCCGCTCAGCGTTCTACGGTCTCGGCCTGTCGCCGGTCGTACGTTTCGAACTGGTGGACCCCAAGGCGTTCGACGCATTCGTGGGCCGGCTGGAAGCCGCTTACGGCAAGCCGTTCGATACCGCGACCCTGGGTGGCCTGAATTATCGCAAGCATGTCTCCGCCGACGCCGGCTTGCAGGTGGTGATGGCGGTGGTGGGTAAGCAGGCGGTCGCGGCCTTGTTGCCCGCTGACGCGCCCGAGGCCACGCTGCGTCTTGCTCTGGGTCTGGATCGCCCGGCAAAGAACCTGCAGGACGATGGCCGCCTGGACAAGCTGGCCAAGGACAAGGATTACCAGCCGTGGGCCATCGGCCAGGTGGACCTCGCCCGCCTGCTGCCGCTCGCTGCCGGCGGCAAGGACCCGCTGTTCAACGCACTGATCAAGGCCCGCGCGGAAAGCGAATCGGCCAAGACCGGCGAGCCGGTGGAAAACCAGCTGAAGGTCTCGCCGAGCTGCGAAGGCGAAGCCACCCGCATCGCCGCGCGCGTGCCGGCGCTGAGCTTCGGCTACACCAAGCTCGACCAGAAGCACCAGGACATCCGCTGGGACGTGTCGCTGGCCGATGACATCACCAAGGCCTTCACCGGCCTGAAGGTGGAGCTGCCGGGCCTTGGCGCCTCTGGCACCGCGCCGTTCGACATCAGCCTCGCCCTGCCCGTCGCACAGCTCCGTACCTTCTGGGCGGCTCAGGCAGAAGCCGTCGCCGCCAAGCCATTCACCTGCCCGTCGCTGGTGGAACTCAATGACACCTTTGCCAAGATCGGCCTGATGGCGCAGCAGGCTGCCGTACCGCCGGTGGGCGATCTGCTTGGCGCACGCGTGGCGCTGGATAGCTTCGAACCCGGCAACAACGACAGCATGCCCAAGTTCAGCGGCCGCGTTGTCATCGGCACGTCCAATCCGGCCGGCCTGCTGGCGATGGCCCAGACGGTCATGCCGGGCCTTCAGCAGTTCAAGCTCGCCGCGGACGGCAAGCCGGTCGCCATGCCGCCGGAGTTCACCGCCCCGCTCGGCACACCGGTATGGGCTGCCATGGGCCCCAAGGCACTGGCCCTTGCCGTTGGTACGGGTGAAGACGCCAAGCTGGGCGACATGCTCTCTGCCGCCAGCGGCGATGCCGGCCGCCTCGGCCGCCTGAGCCTCAACGGCGACATGTACCAGGCCTGGGTGAAGGCCATGGCGCAGAAGGCCGAGCATATTGCCGAGCTCACCGCCTCGGCCGATGCCAACGATCCGGATGCACAAGCCACCGCGAAGGCCGCCGCCGAGCGTTCCAAGGCGCAGTTTGAGTCAATGCAGGCCCAGGCAGCACGTATCAAATCGATCGGTGGCGATATCCGCATGGATAGCAAGGGCCTGGTGATCAGCAACCAGACCGAGTTGAAGTAATCCAGCGACCTGCCTTTGTCAGTCGTGAAAACGGGGCGCCATGGCGCCCCGTTTTTTTATGCCGTGTCGCCGGCGATCCGATGGTCAGCGTGGCGCGACTCTGCTGGCGCACGATGTTCAGGCCAGGCGTCCAGGCCAGCAGAATCACTACCTCACCAGGCCCAGGTGGTCTCCTTTCTGCGGCGCCCTGAGGCTTTCGTGATGTCCCGCCAGCGCAAAAAAAGAAGGAGCCCGTAGGGCTCCTTCCTGGACCTCGATGACTTGAAACGGTCAGCGGCGCAGCAAACCACCACCGCCAAAGTTCTGCGAATCACGCGTGTCTTCCAGCTCCACGCCATCCAGGCCCTGCGACAGCGTGTGCGCGTCGCCACCCTGAGCAAGCTTGATGCGCAGGCGCACTTCGTTGGAGCTGTCGGCGTGGCGCAAGGCGTCTTCGTAGGAGATCTCACCCGCGTGATAGAGCTCGACCAGGCTCTGGTCGAACGTCTTCATACCCAGGTTGGTGGATTCCTTCATCACTTCCTTGAGCTTATGGATCTCGCCCTGGCGGATGTAGTCCTGTACCAGCGGCGTGCCCAGCAGCACTTCTACCGCCACGCGGCGCGCCTTGCCATCAGGCGTGGGGATCAGCTGCTGCGCCACGACGCCCTTGAGGTTGAGCGACAAGTCCATGAACAACTGCGAGCGCCGATCTTCAGGGAAGAAGTGCAGGATGCGGTCCATCGCCTGATTGGCGTTGTTCGCATGCAGCGTGCACAAGCACAGGTGACCGGTTTCGGAGAAGTTGATCGCGTGTTCCATCGTTTCGCGCGTACGCACTTCGCCGATCATGATGACGTCGGGCGCCTGACGCAGCGTGTTCTTCAGCGCGTTGTCCCAGCTGTCGGTATCGATACCCAGCTCGCGCTGCGTGATGATGCAGCCCTCGTGCTTATGCACGTATTCGATCGGGTCCTCGATGGTGATGATGTGGCCCGTCGAATTGGCGTTGCGGTAACCAATCATCGATGCCAGCGAGGTCGATTTACCGGTACCGGTACCACCCACGAAAATGATGATGCCGCGCTTGGTCATCGCCAGTTGCTTGATGACCGGTGGCAGGCTGAGCTCTTCGATGGTGGGAATTTTCGACTCGATGCGACGAAGCACCATGCCCACGCAGTTGCGCTGGTAGAAGCACGACACACGGAAGCGGCCCACGCCCTGCGCCGAAATGGCGAACTGGCATTCGTGGGTTTTTTCAAACTCCTCGCGCTGCGAAGGCGTCATCACGTTGAGCACCATGTCGCGCGACTGCTGCGCGGACAGTGGGCTCTGCGTGATCGGCACGATGCGTCCCTGCACTTTCATGGACGGTGCGACACCGGCCGTGATGAACAGGTCCGATGCCTTCTTGTGCACCATCAGTTTCAGGAACGAGGTGAAATCGAAATCACTCATGGCACGGACCTCCGGGATTCAACACCAACTATGTACCACTTACTTGAATATGTCCTTGTTACGCGCATAGCCCAGCGCCTGCTGACGAGTCACCAGGCCGCGCTTCACCAGGTCTTGCAGGTTCTGGTCCAACGTTTGCATACCGTACTGCTGACCGGTCTGGATGGACGAATACATCTGCGCCACCTTGTCCTCGCGGATCAGGTTACGGATGGCGGGGATGCCGACCATGATTTCGTGCGCCGCGATACGCCCGCCGCCCACCTTCTTCAGCAGTGACTGCGAAATCACCGCACGCAGCGATTCGGACAGCATCGAGCGCACCATCGGCTTTTCGCCGGCGGGGAACACGTCGATGATACGGTCGATGGTCTTGGCGGCCGAACTGGTGTGCAGGGTGCCGAACACCAGGTGTCCGGTTTCCGCAGCGGTCAGCGCCAGACGGATGGTTTCAAGGTCGCGCAACTCGCCGACGAGCACGTAGTCCGGGTCTTCACGCAGCGCGGAACGCAGCGCCTCGTTGAAGCCATGGGTATCGCGATGCACTTCGCGCTGATTGACCAGACACTTCTGCGAGGTGTGCACGAATTCGATCGGGTCCTCGATGGTGAGGATGTGGCCGTATTCGTTCTTGTTGATGTGGTCGACCATGGCCGCCAGCGTGGTCGACTTGCCCGAACCGGTCGGCCCGGTCACCAGGATCAACCCCTGCGGCTGCTCGATCAGGTCACGGAACACCGCCGGCGCAGCGAGATCTTCCAGCGTGAGCACTTCGGAAGGAATGGTACGGAACACCGCACCGGCACCGCGGTTCTGGTTGAACGAGTTGACGCGGAAGCGCGCCAGGCCGGGAATCTCGAACGAGAAGTCGACCTCAAGGAATTCTTCGTAGTCGCGGCGCTGCTTGTCCGACATGATGTCGTAGATCAGCGAGTGAACCTGCTTGTGCTCGAGCGCGGGGATATTGATGCGGCGAACGTCGCCGTCCACGCGGATCATCGGCGGCAGGCCGGCGGACAAGTGCAAGTCCGAGGCCTTGTTCTTCACCGAGAAGGCAAGCAGTTCGGCGATATCCATCTGGCGTTCCCCTCAACCCAATCATCTGGATGGCACGCTGCTCTGGGCGAACGGTCGATTTTCCCCCGGACACAGCCGCAGGGCGCCCAGGCGCCCATGCCTTCCGAATGGTCCCGACCTGGTTCCCCATGCAGCGGCTCGATACTACCCGCGCCATGGCCCAGGCCACCAGTCTTTCCTTTGGCCGTACACCCAAACTGCGCACTGGGGCGTGTTCGCGCACGCCTGACGGGAAGGTGACGGCCGGGCGCCCGCGCCGCCCCGAACTTCCGCCACGGGACGGGCGCAGCCGGGTCCGGTAAGGTACGCGGCGATCAGCAAGGAGTTTTCATGACACGTATCGCTTTCATCGGCGGTGGCAACATGGCGCGCAGCCTGATCGGCGGCCTGCTCAAGACCGGCGTCACCGCCAACGCCCTCAGCGTGGCCGAGCCCCGCGCCGAAGCCCGCCAGGAGCTGGGCCGCGACTTTGGCGTGGCCTGCTATGCCGAGAATCGCCTGGCGGCCGCCGATGCCGATGTGCTGGTGCTTGCGGTAAAGCCTCAAATCATGCCCGCCATCCATAGCGAGCTGCAGGACACGCTGGCCCGCAAGCGGCCGATGCTCATCTCCATTGCGGCGGGCGTGCGTATCGATCAGCTCGAACGCTGGTTTGGCCATACGCTGCCCATCGTGCGCTGCATGCCCAATACGCCCGCCCTGATTGGCGCCGGCGCCACCGGGCTGTGCGCCAACCGCCGGGTCAGTCCCGAGCAGCGGGCGCAGGCACAACACATTCTCGATGCGGTGGGCCTGACGCGCTGGATCGACGACGAATCGCTCATGGATACCGTCACCGCTATCTCCGGCTCCAGTCCCGCCTACTTCTTCGCCCTGGTTGAAGCGCTGGAGGACGCCGCCTTTGCGCAAGGCATGCCGCGCGAAACCGCGCGTGCGCTGGCAGCGCAGACCTGCCTTGGCGCCGGACGCATGCTGACCGAAAGCGGCGAAGACCCCGCTGTGCTGCGTCAACGCGTGACGTCGCCGAACGGCACCACGCAGGCGGCGCTTGAGAGTTTTGCCGCTGATCACTTCCGCCAGGTTGTTGCCCGTGCCGTGGCCGCTGCCACGCGACGCGGTGGCGAACTGGCCGCCGAACTGGATAGTTAACTCCACCGCACCGAGCGTCCCCTATCGTGAACTATCTCGTTAACGCCCTCTCCTTCCTCATCGAGCTGGCCTTTGGCGCCGCCGCGGCGCTGTTCGTGCTGCGCCTGCTCGCCGAAGCCAGCCGCGCGGACTTTCACAACCCGCTGAGCCAGTTCGTCTACCGCACCACCAATCCGATCCTGGCGCCGGTCAGGCGCCTGCTACCCAACTGGCGCCGCATCAATATCGCCGCGCTGATCGTGGTGTGGTTGCTGATGCTGCTCAAGCGCGTGGTGTTGTTTGCGCTGCTGGGGCTGTTTCCGCATGTGCTGGGTCTGCTCGTCCTTTCGATTGCGGACGTGCTCGACTTCATCGCGATGTTCTATGTGGTGCTGATCTTCATCTGGTCGCTGATGAGCCTGTTCCAGGTCGAGCAGTACCACCCCGTCTACCGCCTGGCCGGCAGTCTGGTGGATCCCTTGCTGCGTCCCTTGCGCGGCAAGCTGGTCGCTGGTGGCCTGGATTTCGCACCGTGGGCCGTGATGATCGTGCTGATCCTCGTCCGCATCCTGGTGGTGTCACCGCTCGCCGATATCGGCGCCAAGCTCGCGTTGGGCCTCTGAGCCCAACGCGCCTCTCGTCCCTAAGGAATCTCTTCGCATGAACGCGACCTCGCACCTGCTGCGCCGATGCCTGCTTGCAGCCAGTCTGGCGGCTTGCATGGGTACTGCCTTTGCCGCCTCCGCCACCAAGCCAGACGTCGTGGCCGGCAATGTGGATACCTCGATCGACCCGGGCGTCGACTTCTTCGACTTCGCCAACGGCGCCTGGCTCAAGAGCCACCCGATTCCGGCCCAGGAATCGGCCTGGGGCATTGGCCAGGTCGTGCAGGATGAGCTCTACGGAAAACTGCGCACGATCAGCGAAGCTGCTGCCGCAAAAAAGGATGCTGCACACGGCAGTGACGAACAAAAGGTCGGCGACTTCTGGACCACCGCCATGGATCAGTCACTGGCTGACCGGCTTGGTCTGACGCCGCTGAAGGATGAGCTGGCGCGCATCGACGCCGTGCACGATGTGAACTCTGCCCTCGACGAGGCATTTGCACTGCAGCCGCTGGGCGTGGATGTCTTCTTTGACTTCGCCGTGGCGCAGGACGAAAAGCAGAGCGACGCCATGGCAGTACACCTCGTACAGGGTGGCCTCGGCCTGCCCGAACGGGATTACTACTTCAACACCGAACAAGGCGTCGCCAAGGCCCGCACGGCCTATGTCGAACACCTGCATCGCATGTTCCGCCTGCTCGGCTCTGACGATGCCGCCGCGCAAGCCAGCGCAAAGCAGGTCATGGCCTTCGAGACGGCGCTGGCCAAGGTGTCGCGACCGCTGGCAGATCTGCGCGACCCTGAAAAGAACTACAACAAGATGGCGCCAGCAGAGCTGACCGCCAAGTACACCCCCGCCATCGCCTGGAACACGCGACTGACCGGCTGGAAGGTCAACGCACCCACGGTGATCGTGGGCCAGCCCGAATTCTTCGGCGGACTGCAGGCCCTGCTGGCCAAGACGCCGGTACCGGTGTTGCGCGACTACATGCGCGTCCATCTGGCTGATGCCTACGCCGGCACGCTGAGCCAGAATTTCGACAACGAGCAGTTCGATTTCTACGGCCGCACGCTGTCCGGGCAGGCCGAACAGAAGCCACGCTGGAAGCGCGTGCTACGTGCCGAGAACCAGGCGCTTGGCATGATTCTGGGCCGCATCTATGTGAAGGATTACTTCTCCGAGGCCAGCAAGCAGCGCTACAACGCCATGGTCGAGGCCGTGCGCACGGCGTACAGCGAACGTATCGACAAGCTCGATTGGATGAGCGATACGACCAAGACCAAGGCGCACGAAAAACTGGCGGCCATCACCAAGAAAGTGGGTTATCCCGACAAGTGGAAGGACTACTCCGCGCTCACCATCGGACGCGAGTCGTTCGCGCAGAACATGATGAATGCGCAGCGCTGGACCTTCAACGACATGGTGTCGAAGTTCGGCAAGCCGGTCGATCGCAACGAATGGGAAATGACGCCCCAGACGTACAACGCCTACTACAACCCGTCCAACAACGAGATCGTGTTGCCTGCGGCGCAGTTCATCATCCCTGGCTTCAGCGACGCCGAGATCGACGACGCGGTGGTGTATGGCTATGTCGCTGCGTCGACCATCGGTCACGAGATTACTCACGGGTTCGATGACGAAGGCCGCCAGTTCGATGCCAAGGGCAATCTGAAGGACTGGTGGACAAAGCAGGACGCGGAGCGCTTCCAGCAACGCGCCAATGTCATGGTGAAGCAGTTCAATGGTTACGAACCGCTGCCGGGTCTGCACATCAACGGCGAAGCCAGCCTGGGCGAAAACATCGCCGACTTCGGCGGCATCATGATTGGCCTGGATGCGTTCAAGAAGACTGAGCAGTATCGGAAGGGTGAGAAGATTGCCGGCTATACGCCGATGCAACGTTTCTTCCTCGGTTACGCGCTGAGCTGGCTGTCGCAGGAGCGCGAGGCACGGCTGCGCACGGCGCTGCTGGCCGATGTGCATGCGCCGGCGAAGTGGCGCGTTATCGGGCCGCTTTCGAATGTGCCGGAGTTTTATGAGGCGTTTGGTGTGAAGGAAGGGCAGCCGATGTGGCGGCCTGAGAGTCAGCGGGTAAAGATCTGGTGATCGATGCCTAGCTCCCTCTCCCCTTTGGGGAGAGGGTTGGGGTGAGGGGTGGGTGCTCGCGGCACGGTTGATTCCCCTCACCGTCATCCCTGCGAAGGACGGTTTGCGGTCTATTTCGGGTTGTTTCGGTCTATCTAAGTCTATAATTTCTCGATAATTGTGCTCATTGTGGATCGAGGTGAATCGCAATAGACTTTCCGTACTTTTTCAGTACGGAGCGTTGCCATGGCCCACGCGATCCACTTGGTCAGCACGCGCGCGAAATTGGTGCCCCGGCGCGAGCCCTACTGGGGGCCACGTCTTGACCCGGGCCTCTACATCGGGTTTCGCTGCACCAAGGACGCTGGCTATTGGATTGCGCGGCAGTACGACGCCAGCGAAAAGAAGCAACGCACCGAATCACTCGGGAATGCCGCGTTCAAGATCTACGACGACGCGTGTGCCGACGCGCGGGGCTGGGGTAAGCGCGTGCTGGCGGGCCGCGTGTCCAAGGACATCAAGACAGTTAAGGACGCCTGCGAGGCGTACGTGACTGAGCGCCGCCAAGAAAAGGGCGACAGCATGGCCCGCGAATGCGAGTTGCGCTTTATTCGCCACCTCTACGGCACGCCGCTCGCACGCGTGGTCCTCATCAAGTTTCGGCGCAGCCACCTCAAGACGTGGCGCGCCGGATTGGTCAAGGGCGACGGTACGCCCATGGGCGATGCCAGCAAGAACCGCATCGTTTCAACGCTGGTCGCTGCGCTGAATCACGCCAAGAGCGAAGGCGCGGCGTCCGCAGAAACGGCGCAACACTGGTCCGACATGAAACGCCTACACGCGGTGTCGAACACACCGCCCTACCTGCCCCCTGACCAACGCAAAGCCCTGATTGCCGCGCTCCCCGAACCGATGCGCCCGCTGGTGACGGCGATGGGTTACATACCCATGCGTCCCGGCGCCATTGCGGCGTTCACGGCGGACAAGATCGAGCCCCACACGGGGCAACTGCATGTTGGCAAGGACAAGAACGGCAAGGGTCGTTTTGTGAAGCTGCCGGACGCGACGCGCGACTGGTTTCTGGCACAGGCCAAAGGCAAGGCGCCTCATGCGCTGCTGTTCACGCAGCCTGATGGCCAGCCGTGGGCCCGGCAGGCGTGGGGCGAAGCCATTCGCGACGCACGCGTGGGATTGGGGCTAGCGCCGCGAACCTGCGCGTACAGCTTCCGTCATTCCACGATCACCGACTTGCTGCTGGCGGGCGTGCCGTTGCTGACGGTGGCGCGCATCGCGGGAACGTCGGTGGCGATGATCGAAAAGACCTACGGCCACCTGTTGGAACACGCCGCGACGGAGGCGTTGGCGCGGCTGGCGCTGTAGCCAGGCGTTAGTTTTCTAACGCCATTTTCTAACGCAGATAAATTGCCCCAAAAGTGCACAAATCGACGCGACGACCGCGCCGATTTTCAGGTATAGATTACGTGTCACCCGAAGCAAACCACATCTCACCGGGAGACACGCAATGAATGCTGTAAACGCCCCCTACGTCGCGCCCCTTGTGCATGATCTGCGCGGCGCGATGACTCGCCTCCACCTGGGCAAGACGAAGCTGCGCGAACTGATCGACGCGGGCGAGATTCTCGCGTTCAAGGACGGCGGCAAAATCATGGTGACCGAAGAGGAATGCCAGCGCTATGTCGCACGCAAGCTGCGCGAAGCGTCCGCACGCCGCCGCCTGACCGGCACCAACCCCATGGCGATTTCCGACTAGCCGTCTTACGACGCTTAAGCGCACCCGCGACGTTCGCTGCGGGCGTTTTTGTGCCTGAGGTCACCCTGACTAGGGAGGCGTCTCGATATGACTTCTAACGCCATTTCGTATGTGAAGACGGCCCCGCTCTCCGTGGCGGGCATGGCAGGTTTGGCGTGGACCGAACTGATGGTGGCGGTGGCCATGGTGAACCTGATCACCAAGAAACTGGCCCGCCGCACCCTGCAAAAAAAATAGCGTCCGGCCATATCGGCACGGACGCCGTCTGAGTCACTCCCCCACAGGAGCGAAAGCATCATGGCGAAATCTACTCCTTCTACCTTGCCGCGCAACTGGCGCAAACGGTTGCCTCACGCTGGCGACTATTACCACCGCCACGTCGAAAAACTCAGTCCCCCTAACGCATCAGGCAACGCCTCCGGGTGCTGCCCGTTTCACACTGACCGCGCTCCCAGTCTGTCGGTGCAGTTGGATGGGCGCGGCTTGTTTAAATGCCACGGCTGTGGCGAGCACGGCGATCTGATTCAGTTCCACATGACGCTCACTGGCCTGTCGTTCGCCCGTGCGGTTCGCGACTTGATGAGTACGCGCTCATGACCCCCGACGAGATGGCCTTCGTCGAACGTGAAGCGTTGCGCCAGTGGCAATGGAGCGCTCGTCAGCAAGGTCGTCCCCTTCCCGAAAAAATCACGGGCCATTGGGTGTATGAGAACGCTGATGGGTCCATCGACCATCACCAACTGCGCGCTCGGCTGGCCAATGGTGAGAAGGATTACCGCCCGGCATTCCAGACGACCAAGGGCAAGGTCAAGCTCGGCAAGCCGCCCGCACCAACGCCTGGTAGACCACTATATCGGTTGCCGGAATTGTTGCGGTCCACCAGCGGGCCGGTGGTGCTGTGCGAAGGCGAGAAATGCGCCGACATTGCGCGCGGGCTGGGTTTGACCGCCACCACCTGCGGCGGTGCATCGAGCGTAGGCGGTACGGACCTGTCGCCGTTGCAAGGTTTCGAGGTGGTGATCTTTCCCGACGCCGACCCTGTAGGTACGGGTTGCAGCGACGACCTGTGCGCCGCGTTGGTGGGCGTCGCGGCCAGCGTGTCGGTGATCGACGTGGTTGTCGCTGGCATGGCGGGCAAGGATGACATCGAGCAATGGGTGGGGCGCCATCCGGGTGCCACGGGTGCCGATGTGCTGGCGCTTCCGCGAGTGAAGCCGAAGCCAGAACCCGGCCAAAGCGCCGAGCCGGACGTGCTTCCGCTCATCGTCCGTAAAGCGTTAGAGCACACGCGCGACGATCCCGGCGCGTTGTTCGAGCCGGACGTGCTTGCTGCCATCGCCAAGGCCCGCGCCGTGAGCGAAGCCTCCTACGTGCGCATCCGCGAGGCGGCCAAGCAGCAAAAGGTGCGCGTGGGCCGACTCGACAAGCTCACCGAAGAAGTGGATGACGACGAGGCGATGAACGCGGCCATGTTCCCCGTGGTGGTGCCATGGACGGCGCCCGTGTCCACGGCGGATCTGTTGGCGCATCTCGTCGCGGTGATTCACCGCTTCGTGGTCCTTGATCCGGCCGGTGTGCTGGCGGCGGCGCTGTTCGTCATGTACTCCTGGGTGTTCGATGCGTTCGAGGTGTCGCCGCTGGCGCATATCCACTCGCCGGTAAAGCGGTGCGGCAAGACCACCTTGCTGATGGTATTGGCCCGGCTGGTATGTCGTGCGCTGGCTGCCAGCAACATCACCCCCGCCGCCTTGTTCCGCGCGGTGGAGAAATGGCAGCCCACCTTGTTGATGGACGAGGCGGATTCGTTCCTGCGTGACAACGACGAGGCGCGCGGCCTGATCAACTCGGGCCTCTATCGCGAGACGGCTTTTGTGATCCGTACCGAGGGCGACGACCACAAGCCCACCCGCTTTCGTACGTGGAGCCCGAAAGTCCTCTGTGGTATCGGCAAACTGGCCGACACCATCGAGGACCGCTCGGTGCCGCTGCGGATGCGTCGTGCACTGCCCGGCGAGAAGCGCCCGCGCTTGCGCCAATCCTCCCCGGAACTGTGGGAGGAAGAGCGTAGCAAGCTGGCGGCGTGGGCCGAAGTAGCCCTGTACGAGCTCAAGCACCTGCATCCGCGTCCGGTGCCCGGCCTGCACGACCGCGCGCAAGACTGTTGGGAGCCGCTCCAAATGATTGCCCAACTGGCGGGCGATGACTGGGCAGACAAGGCCGAGCTGGCCGCCCAAGAGTTGTACGGCATCGAGGAAGATGCGCCCACCATCGGGGTGGAGTTGTTGCAAGACATCAAGGCGGTGTTCGCGCACGAAAACGTCAGCAAGGTCCAGAGTGCCCGTCTCATGGAGCTGCTGAATGCTGATCCAGAGGCACCGTGGTGCCTCTGGAACCGGGGCAAGCCCATGACCGTCCGTCAGCTCGCGCGCAAGTTGTCCGAGTTCGGTGTGCGTCCCAAGGGCATCCGCATCGGTGACAAGACACCCAAGGGTTATGAACTGGATCAATTCGAGGAGGTGTTCGCCTACTACCTTGCTCCTGTCGAAAACGGGGAACGATCCGCAACATCGCAACAATCGCATAACGGCGCGACTTCCGGGCGCTTTCTGTCCGCAACGCAAAACGGCGTGTTGCATATCGAAAACGGCCAAAAACCGTTGGTACACAACGATTGTTGCGGTGTGGCGGATGAAAAGCCCGAAAAGGGGCATGAAAGAGATAGTGAGGCCGCATCCGAGCGACCCGACGCCTGCGGCCGGGTGGAACTATGAATATGTTCGCCCTTCTGCGTGAGCTCGCGCATGCTCGCATTACGGTGTCTCTGTCCGGCGACAAGTTGGTGCTCGACGGCAACTTGCGCACCATCGAAGCGCTGCGCCCCGATCTGATCGAGCATAAGGCCGAACTGCGGGCGTTGCTGAGTGGTGGCGGCTATGAGGCCGCTATGCGCGACGCCATCGCACCGCAGACGGGTACGGCACTGCGTGCGCACCTGCTGGCACTGGCTGATCGCTACGGCATCAACCCTGCATACATTCACCGTCTGCATGATCTGGATGTCGCCGCCTGCGAAGGGTGCACAGACGCCCAGCTTGTCACCTACCTGGACATGTTGGATGACACCGTGACGCGGCAGGCAGGCAAGGTGCCGCCGGGCCACACAGCTGCGATCCACTGCTACCACTGCGGGCCGGTGTTCGTGCATCCGTCCATCGCCGCCTGCCTGCCCGTGGTCAACGACTGGCCACAAGCACTGGGTTGTCCGTGGTGCCTGATCCGCAGGGCGGGTGGCTATATCCCCCGTCCGAAGGTTCAGTGCAGCGCGTGCGCCCATTTCCATGCCGATGCCATCAATCCACCAGCCGGTATCGGTCACTGCGCCTGCGGGCATGGCGCGTATTACCCCATGCAGCGTCACGGCTGCGCAGCGTTTGAACGTGTTGGCAACCCCACTCCTACCGAAAAGGGAACACACGCATGAAAACCAAAATCATGGAACTGCCTACCGACGTCGCCACCCTTGGCGACGCATTGGCCACGATCACCGACGACCTCGACAAGCTGGCCGCTGACCGCACGCGCGCCGAGTCCGCCGTTGTCGAGGCCGAGCGCCTCAATGGGGAGCTGGAAGCCATCACTCGCGCGCGTGCCGAGACTAAGGCAAATGCGTTCGTTGCTGGCACGCAGGCCGACTTGGCCGAGCTCGATAGCCAGCTTCAAGCGTTGCAAACGGCCAGCCGCGCGGCCCGCGAGGATGGCACGGCTGCCGAACTCGCCATCGCGCTGCTGGACGCGAAGCGCGTCGAGTTGGAGGCGAGTAAGGCGGCGACGATCACGAAGCGACACCAGATCGTTATGAGCTGGCTGAGCGAACTCGGGGCCGCTGGCATGAAGCACTATATCGACGCCATCGAGGCCTTGGAGTCCCATGTGGTACAGGCCGCTGCCGCCGACCGCGTGCGACTGATCCTGTCGCGCGTGGCCGGTGATCCCATCGACGAAGCGCACTGCGAGGGTTTGCACTTGCTGAAAAAGACGCGCGGCTGCGACTACGGCATCCCTCAGAAGTTTTGGTACTGCTTTAACGGTCAGCCGTGGCGCCCGCCGGTGCCGTGGCTTACGTCGCACCACGACACCGGTAAGGCACAGGATGCGGCGCTCGTTGATGAGATCATCCAACTGTTGCGCGCTGCCCATGTCATACCTTAGCCGCTGTGCCGGTGCAGGTGGTCCGAGGGGCCACCTGCTGCGTTGTCACTGGTGCGCTTTGAGAACGCGGCAGTGATCGGAATGCCCGAAAGGGCGAGAATTATTCGTCCAAGTCGCAAGTCCTAAAGGGTCCTGGTGTGAAGGCGCTACGTGAGGGAGGTTCGCGCCCCAGTTTTCGCCTAGCTATCACTTTTTTTAAAGTGTCCAGCCATGGCTGAGCGCATCACTGTCAAGGAATTGGCGCGGCGGGAAGCGTGCGAACCGGTGCAAATCCGCCGCACCGTGACATGCGGAAATCTCGTACGCGATGACGATGGATGGCTTGACGCGTCGCAAGTAGGTCACGGATGGCGAACCATCGACCGGCGCACGCGCGAGAAGCGGGGGAACAATGCCGGGGGTACAAAGGCCACGATGTTCCGTTTCGATAAGGGCCATCGTCCACCCATGGCGCCGCGCGGACGTTGCTAGCTGCGCACAGGACGCCATCACACATTCGGAAGGAGTGTTGCCATGTCTGTCATCGCTTTCCCCATGTCCTCTGAACGGGTCGCCATGCTTCTGGATGACGCCCATGGGGTGATCCATGCTTTGCATACGATGTTGCAAGATGCCAGCACGTCGGGTGGCATGTCGCCCAAGCTGGCGCGCATCGGCATGGATGCCTTGGAGGCGTTGAGGCAGCAACTTCGTCACATGGCCGAGCGGCAGCCGGTGCTGGCCGATCTATGTCCCGATATTGATCGTCTGCTTGGCGAGGCGTCGATGGTCTTTCGGTCGGCCACTGTGACGAACCCGAGCCAGGGAGTGCCGGTGCTTCCTGCGGCGGACATCTATGCAAATCAAGCGCGAGTGCTCGTTCAAGCGATGAGCGTGCTGGCACGCGCACGTCAGCGCCTCCGCGCAGTGAAAGCGATCGATACCAAGGCGGCTGTCGATTGGAAGCATCTGCGCCCGACCAAGACGGGGGGATTCGTAAGAAGCGAACGCATCACGAAGGCGGTCAAGGGTTGGGAGCATTTGCGCCCCATCGACTGACGAACGACCTGCAGTGCGCGACGACGATACGATTCGTAGTCGTTGCGCACGCGTGCAAAAGAGAGGCGGATCGCCTAAGCGACCCGCCTCTTTTCGTCACTAAAAGATTCCCGACGACTTCACTTTCTCGAAGGAGGCGGAGAGCGCCTTCCTAAGCCGCCGCGCGGGTCACTGCGGGCCCATGATGATCCATGTCATGGCGGACATGCAGCTTGGTACCTGCCGCGATGGAGCGTGGCTATCGGATTCGTCCGAGTCGTGCCTTGCGCGTTTGGCAGGCTTTCGGCAAGCCAACGGCAAGGCACAACAACGATGCACAAATGTCATCGATTGAACAGACTCAACGAGTAGCGTAACGTTACGCTCCGTTACGCGGAGCCTATCGAGTCCGACTTTTAGGATTCGTCCGATGGTGCGCCACATCATCGGCTAACTAGGCTCGCGCCACCATCGCTGTTGCCGGTACCTTCTCGCCCCTTTGGAAGGGTCGGTCGGCGTGATGGTGTTTCTGGGGAAACAGTGCAGCCGGGCATGTCCTTTTGCCGGGCTGTGCTGTACACCGAGTATCGCCAAAGAAATTAAGCGTGGGCTGCGATCGTGTCGCAGCCTTGGTGTGTTGCCGGTGGAGAAGCATGCATGCGCTTCTCTTTACATCATGGATGTTTTATGCACTTTGTTTCCAAGCTGCGAATGACACTGTTGGTGGTTGCGCTGCTGTGCGCTGCGCACGCCCACGCCCAAGATGGTAGTAGTGGATCCAGCGAGACGAAGGATGGCAAGTCCGTAAATACTGATCCATCGGTGAATGTCAGGGCAGATATTTCCAAGGAAGGGGGCACGGTCACGGTCGAAGTCCCTCCAACGGTCCCCATGCCAAATTTGTCGGGCGTATTTCTCACGCCAACGGGAAATGGCTTTTTGGGCCAGGGGTACACACCTGCGAATCCCAACAACACGCCGTCCAACCTCGGGGCGCAAAACCCTGGCGTCACCTGCCCGGTGGGCGACCCAATCCTTCCCGCGACAGGCACGAAAATCGAGACATACCCGCTCTTTTCGCTGCCCGGTGAGATGGGGCTGCGCTACATCCTCTACTACAACAGCGCGAACCCATCGAACATGGCGAGCGCTGACCATTGGAGCGACAACTTCGCTTACTTCTTGGATCTGTCCTGTTGGACGTTCCCAAGCTACGGGGTGTGCAGCCAAATCACGTTGTTTCGCCCGGATGGCTCCACCGTCGTCTGGGGTCACAACGCGTCACCCTATGCGAAAGGGAGTGGTGTAGCGACCTATTCGCAGGATGCGTCAACGGGCAATTACACCGTCTACGACGAGGACGCGACCGTTCAGGTGTATTCCTCGACCGGCCACCTGTTGTCGATCAAGAACGCGTCGGGCGTCGGCTGGACGATTAGTGGTAACGAATGGGCGGGAACGGTGATGACGGTCACCCACACGAACGGGCAGTCGTTCACCGTCCAGCGCAGCAGTGGCTCCACGGTGGTGACCGACCCGGCCGGCAATGTCTACACGATTCAACTAGGACCAAACGCGACGCTGTCGTCGATCACGTACCCCGGCTCACCCACGACGACGGTCTCGTTCAAGTACCTGACGCTCACGTCGCCCCGGAACTTCGCCCTCTCCGAGGTGGATTACAATGGTGTGCCCTACGCCTACACCACGTATAGCACGAACCCGCAGAGCTTCTATGGTTGGGCCACGGGAACGTACCTCACGGGCGGGTCGCAACAGACCACGGTGGCCTACTACAAAGAAAGCTCCGGAAATCTTTCGGCCACGATCACCAATCCTCTGGGCTACCAATCAGTCCAGACGTTCAACGCCAGCGGCAATCTAATCCAAGTCAGTGGTAGTGCCATGCAAACCTGCGGTGCGACGCTCAGTGGCCGTACCTATGACACCAACAACCACCTGGCGGCTGAGATCGACAACAACGGCAACACCCATGCGTACACCTACGCCGCCAATGGTCAGCTTCAAACGGAGACGGCGGCCTATGGTGCACCCGAGGCGCGAACCACTGATTATGTGTGGGACCCCAACGCGACGCTCAATCGCCCTCTGAGCGTTACGGTGCGCGGGTGGCAGAAAACCACCTACACCTACAACGCTCAAAACCGCCTCGCCTCGGTAGCCGTCACAAATCTTTCGGGCAACGGCAGCGCCAACCAAACGCTGACCACAACGTACAACTACACGCTATACGGCAACGGCATGGTGCAGACCATGACGGTCACGCGCCCTTCGCCGAATGGGACCGATACCGACACCTACACCTACGACGCCCTTGGCAATCTTGCCTCGTTGTCTAACGGCTTGGGGCAGACAACGGCCTATAGCTACTACAACGCACTCGGTCAGCCCGGTCGTGTCGTAGGACCTAATGGCGACGTGACGAGCTACACGTACGATGCGCGCGGTCGTATTGGCACCAAAACCACCTACCCCAACGGCGCAGCAGCGACCTGGACCTATGGCTACGATGGCTTTGGTTTACTTGCATCGCTCTGGGGCCCCGACGGCCAAAATACTACCTGGAGCCGTGATGCGCGTATGTGGGTATCGAGCATTACGCATAACGACAAGGATGGAACCTCCACCGAGAGTTTCAACTACGACGCTAACGGTGACGTACAGCAGCACACCGTGTCGCGGGGAGGCACTGTTGGGCTCGTCAATGCCTTCCAGTACGACTCGTTGGGGCGGATCTATCAAAAGATTGGGCAGCATGGGCAGACGCTGACCTACGCCTACGATGGCAATGGCAACGTGCTCTCCACAACCAATGCCATGGGCCACACCGTCGTCTCTCAGTACGACGCCCTCGATCGTGTGACCCAGCAAACCGAGAGCGGCGGCGCAAGCCCACCGATCCCGGCGACGGTGTCCGGCATCAACCTGCCGAGCTATACGTGGTTGCCCGTCGGTAGCGCGAGCAAGCCTTACACGGTGAGCTGGAACAGCGTGCCTTATGCCACGACGTACATCCTGCAAGAGCAGGTCAACGACGGTAGCTGGGTCACCGTGCAGAGTGGATCGGCTATTAGCTGGTCGGCTGGCGGCAAGGCGAGGGGAACCTACCATTACCGAGTGGCCGCCTGCGACACGACGGGCTGCAGCGGATGGAGTCCAGCCGGTGTGTATGTCATCAATGGCCCCAACCCGGAGCTGCCCGCCATCCTTCTAATGATTACGAGCGGTGCGTAACCCGTCTCAGCAGACAAGGCGAGGCGCTCGTCAACAGCCGTCGAACCACCGTGCCCTTCGTGGCCTCGATCAGTACCCAGTCGCCGAATGGGCGGCGCTCAACCTTTGCAAGCTTAACCAGGAGAATCGCATGTTGGATCGCATCAAATCGGTCGCCTTGGCATCACTCATTGTCGTGTCGACATTATTGCCAGTGGGTGCGATGGCGCAGGCCATCATCTACCCGGCACACATTACCGAGGTGAACTCGGGGTGGGGCGACGATGCGGTCGGCGTGACTCTCGATCAACCCCAGGTCAATCCGGCGAAGTGTCCTATCACAGACGGCATCTACAACTCTCCGGCGGGCGCCGGGGGCAATCGGACCTTTCTGGCGGCGGCGCTAACGGCTCTGGCGAACAAGTTGACGGTTACTGTCGTGGTAAGTAGCACCCAGTGCGACCCCGTTGGACGGCCCTACCTCATCGCGGTATCTCCGTCCGCTCCCCAATAGTCAGTGTCACGCGGCTGGCATGGGTACCCCATCGAGTCGCGCTTGTTCATGGAATGGAACATGCGCGCAGGACATTCGGTGTGGTTAGGGCTCCTGCTGCTGGCATGGATGCATGGCACTACCGTGACGCAGCCCACCTGTAATGACCCTCGGTGACGCTGCTGCGTCGCGCTCTAAGGAAGTTCAGCTCGATGGAAGACATGGCTCGCTCCCGAATCACTCAACGTGTTGTGCTGGCATGCGGACTCTTGGTAGGTCTGCCTGTAGTCATGGCTCTGCCGGCTTATGGGCAAGCCGTCACCCAGTTCAGCTATGACGCGGGTGATCATGTGGTCAAGGTCACGGACCCGCGTGGACTGGTGACGTCCTCCACCTACGATGGTCTGGGTCAGAAGTGGCAGCAGGTGAGCCCCGATACGGGAACGACGACCTATAGCTACGATGCCTATGGCCGTCTGGCCACCATGACGCGCGCGGGCGGCAATCAGGTGGGCTATGGGTATGACGGGATCGGGCGTCGGACCAGTGTCAATTCGGCCGGCATCTGGCAAACGTTTACCTATGACAACTGCACCAATGGTGTAGGGCGACTGTGTAGCGTCGTTGATTTCACCAGTACCATCTCCTACGTCTACTCGCCGGAAGGTTGGGTGACCGGACGTTCGCTCTCGGTCGGTGGCACCGGGTACTGGCTCGGCTACAGCTATGACGCCTTGGGTCACACGACGGTGGTGGTGTACCCCGACGGCAACGAAGCGCATTACCTCTACACCCACGGTGTCATATCCGCCGTGCAGATGAAAATAGGGGGCGTCCTTTCCAATGTCGCCACCAACATCTTCTACCAGCCAGGCGATGCAGCCATGGCGCAATGGACGTCGAGCAACGGACTCACCAATAGCCTGAGTTACGACACCGATGGACGGCTAACGGGCATCAGCGTGCCTGGCGTGCAGAGCCTAGGGGTCAGCTATGACACCGCCAATCGCGTGGTCGGCATCGCTAATGGTGTCGACAATCAAATGAGCCAGAGCTTCGGCTACGACGCCATGTCGCGTCTGACCTCCGCGTATTCGGCTGGAGCGGACAATGAGAGCTTCTCCTACGACGCCAATGGTAACCGCCAGAGCCAAATGCTTAATGGTGCGTGGACCACGGTAACGGCCAATGGCAGCAACAATCAGGTCACCCAGCTCTCTGGCGCGAGCAATGTCGGTTATGGCTATGACGCGCGCGGCAACCTGACCACGGTCGCAGGGGTATCGACCTTTACTTACGACGTATTCAATCGACTGGCAAGCGCAGGCAGTGCGACATACTACGTGAGCCCCGAAGGGCAACGCCTGCGTAAGTCAGTGAACGGCGTGTCGACGTTTTTCGCACCGGACGCGAGCGGTCCGCTGCTAGCCGAAAATTCAGGCAGCGGGTGGAACGACTACGTGTGGTTGAACGGTCGTCTCATCGGGCGCACGGTTGGCGGCCAGCTACAGGCGATTCACGATGATCAAGTGGGCCGACCCGAGGCGGTGACCGATGCCAGTCGCACGGTGGTGTGGCGGGCACGCAACTATGCGTTCGATCGGACGGTGGTGCAGGACAACGTCGTGCCCCTCAATCTCGGATACCCGGGTCAGTACTACGATGCGGAATCGGAGCTGTGGAATAACGGGTTCCGGGACTACAGCCCTAGCCTTGGACGCTACATCGAGAGCGATCCGATTGGGCTAAGCGGCGGCATCAATACGTATGCCTATGTTGGCGGGAATCCGCTGAGCCACGTCGATCCTTACGGATTGGAGGAGGAGACAGAGGAAGGTCGCTTCGACGAAATGGAGGTGCTGTTTCCCAGGATCGGTTTTAACTTGGTAAGGGCGCCTCTTGAGTCCGAAGTAGACAGAGAGTCGCGCTGGGAGTCATGCCCAAGAACTAACTCTCTCCCTTCCAATGCAGGGCAACGTCAACACATCTTTAGAAGCGCTTCCGGGCACCTAGCTGAGGACACGCCTGCGAACCAGGAGCTTTTGGAATCAACGGCAAATAATCTCGACTATTTGCGTGGAACAGATGCCTACGGAAACTCCATATATACGCAATCTCAGACGGATGGCTCCCAAGTTTGGGTTACCACGCGTGGTGGCGTCATTCAAAATGGTGGCGTAAATGCGCATCCTTGGACCTTTGTGCCTGGTGTAGGCTTAAGACCAGGTCGATGAAATGAACTCACAAGGCTTTCAGTTATGAGGCTGTTATTGGACGAGCAACTTGCATTTAAGGCGATGGTGACTTTTCTCGCCAATTTGCATGAGCAGCTGGGCTGGGATGATCTTCCTTCGCTTTTGGGCAGCATGGCACTGATCGATGGCGTGCCACTCGATGCCGCAATTGAAGAAGACTGGAAGGCGGTGGTGGATCAAACTTTTGCGGACTGTAGTCCATCGGGGGCTGCCACTGGCTTAGCAATGGATCAGGCTTATTCTGCCGTCGTGCATTTTCTTGATGCGCGGTTTCGAAAGGGACAGACAGACATTGGGCAGATTCTGCAGGAACTGCGATCCGTGGACCTCTTGCCTGGCTCGCCTGAACTTATGTCTGAGTGGGCCCAATGTACGGCCTTGGCGTCCAATTCGGCGAAGGCCATTTCGGCGGTGGTTGTGAAAGATGGAGTCGCCTGCGAAATACACACCAAGTCAGGAAGGACCTCCTGATCTCTTGCGTTTCCCTAAACGAAAGATGTGAATCGCCTCATCGCCCTTGCCCACCCGACAAACTCCAAGAAAGGTTGGCTGGGGCAAAAGAAGATGAAGTCTGCTCAATGCGAAAGCGATCCAAATGGCGATGAACCACCATTTGAAGGTTCACTATTTGCAGTTCCGGATCTGCTCCAGTCAGTTGCCCCTGTGAGTAGTGGGCAGCGCGCATCGCGCCTAAGGGGGTTGTCGATCGTGAAGTTCGCGAGCACATCGGCATGCGCTTCCTCGTCCAAGTAGGCGCGCTTCTCCCCCTCCCCGCGCGTCGGTGTGGGTTCCTGGGCGTTTCATTGGATGGGCCAGTGGCGGTTGTCATTCAGCACCGCCGCCGGCTGGCTCTTTTGCGCTGGCTTTGAGTTACGGATTCAACGTGACTTCTTTGGCAAAGATACTGCCATGCCGATTAATGGTGAGGGCAACGCGCCGCCCCGCCTTTTGATCGAGCAAGGCTGCGTAGTCGGCGCTGCCGCCAATGGGCCTGCCGTCCATCGTGATGATCAAATCTCCGACCAGAATGTCGGCATCAAAAGCAGGACTGCCATTCACCACGCCGACCACTGCCACACCGTGGTTCGATTGCAGTTCCTGCCGTTGCTCCGGGGACAAATCGACGACTTGAGCGCCAAGCCGGACTTTGAACTTCACCAAATAGACCGCTAGAAAATCGTAGCGGTCAACGTGCATGGGGATGTAATTGGTCTGTGTGCCGTACGTCGTTGTTGTGCTGTTGTCGAACGCTGTAGCAGAGCCACCCGTGCCGTAGGCAGTCGCTGTGCCGCTGCTGTACGAAGTCGAAGATGTGGGTGTCACTACTGGAATGACAGCGGATTGCGTGCCCGTGTAGGCAGGATTGGCAATGACCACTAAGTCAGCCCCCACTGCGCGCCCTTGAGCCAACGCGCCGGCATCGGATTGACTCCCACCGGCGTTAAAGGACGAATAGCCCAGGACCACATAGCCTTGCGCCCCATAGGCTTTTACCAGCGCGTCACCAACTAAACCAGTATGGTCAAGTATTGGTTGGGCTGGCGGTGGGCTGGCCCGATGGGCGGCTACTACGGCTGAACTTGCGGCTGGGTTCGGGCGGTAGAACTTTTCGTAACCATTCGTGCAGCCCGCCATGCAAAGCGCGGCCGCAATAACAAGTAGCCACTTCATATTGTCCCCCTGTCGTGGTTTTCGCAGAAAGATGGTAAGCGAGTAATCATATTCATGCGTATTCTTTCGATAGTTGATGAGTCATAGCGTCAACGTCAGATCGCCCGTTTTGAGCAAGAACAATTCCCAGACGGCCGGCAACATGGTGCGCTCGCCGCCTTCCCATTTTTGCCACGTTCGCAGGTTGACGTAGACCACGGCGGCCGCTTCCGCTTGCGTCAAGCCCACGCCCTCACGGGTGACGCGGACGGCATCGGCGGCAGGGCTTCCCGGGGTGTACGTGTGTGCGCTCACGGCCGCCGCAATGCGGTGGCGATGGCGTCAAAGCCGACCGTGGTAAAGGTGACATTACCGACCATCACGCGACCCGTGCGGGCGGCGCGCATCATCCCTTCCCGATCCGCCGCGCCAGCCGGCGCCAAGATTTCATCGCGGCCCATGCACGATGCCTTAAATGCATACGTTGCAGCGTTCACGATCAGCTTATCGTCAGGTAAATCCTTCACCGCGTCCGGGGCGACTTCCATACATGAGGGAGCGCCCATGTGCATAACGCCCACCACCACCGCACCCGGGGCCGTGCCCGGCAGTGCCAGCAATGCAGCGTGCGCGCCCGCGTAGTCGGGTGGCGCATAAAAGCCTCGCGTGGTTCCCGGTAATGCTTGCCAGCGTGACGCGGTGCCGAGCGCGGGAGGCGGCGGGATTTGGGGTGGGTAGGCTTCCGCCACCATCGTGCCATTGCGCCTGATATACCAATCCAGCACACACGCGGATGTTTGGCAGCGTGCGTTACGATCCGCCACCGCCGCGCGCTCTTTTGCCTCAAAGGCGGCCGGGTCGGCCGCGTGGCTTTTTAGCAACGCAAAGTGCTCAGCATAATTGGCATCGAACGCGGCCGCATGCGCATCCGAACAAATGAATTTTTCCGCATAGCTCGCGGCGGTGGTGCAATTCACCGTGCCCGCATGCGCGCCCATGGCGGCCAACCCTAGGACCAAGACGCCCATCGTGCGCCGGAAAACCATCTTTCTCATTGCATGAACCTCTCATCCCAGGCAACGGCGCCGGGTGTGAAGTCAAATTTGTACGCCCATTGGGCGTTCTGTTACCCACCCTTGTAGGGGGGCAAGACGCTAATAGCGGCGAATTGTCACAGGCGTGCAAACATTGCTAGATGCTTGGGTCCTTCCTACGCCTTAGCGTGACGCGGGACATTCGCGCCGCGTTTTCACGCCAGCTGCACGTTTCTAACACTGTTCCCGCATTCTGGAATTTCCCCCCTTTTTTGGAACGGTTCGAACTCACAGTTCGCATGGCAACTAAGGTATCCAGCCCCAGTGTCGAATCCATAACCTTGCACGAATTAGCCCGAAGGGAAGGGTGCGACAAACGCCAGGTGACTCGCGGCTTGGCGCAGGGTCAGCTGATCCGTAGTGAGAATGGAGTGCTGCCGACCTGGCAAGTTGGGATCGGCTGGCACGAGACGAACTGCCGTCTCCCACCGGGAATTAGGTTCCTAATTCTTTTGCCTGGGTGTATTTGTGGCTTTGATCAGGTCACTCAATCGTTGCTTTGCGCTCTGATACAACAAGTCAGGATCGTTGGGGGAACGTAGTGTGATGAGTGTGTTCGATAGCCATTGCCGCGTAATCAGTAAGACGCCGCTCTGGGCAAGCTCAACATCCGTAGCGCTCACCTGACTTCGGTCAGTCTGGCAGACAAGGATAGACAGTACGGATGCACCTCTTCGTGTAGCCGCCCATATTCGAGCTAGCTGTTCGCGACGGTCAACGAGCTTGCCGACCTTTGTTGCAACGTCAGCTGTTCTTAGGGTGCATTCGACAATTGCAATCTGACCGCCAGGCGTGATCACGACGATATCCGGGGACTGTGTTTCTAGTTGAACGCATGGATTGAAGCCAAGCAGGTACAGTAATGCCGCGACGGCCAATTCGAATTTTTGGGATTCTCCGGTTTCAAGAAGTCCGTGCTTGATTCTTTTTAGTTCGGGGTCGAACTGCTGAACTGCCAGATATCTTTCGTTTCGCGATGCCGATGGATCAACCCACCAGTGTCGTCGAACGTATTTGTCGTCGACGCTTAGCATTAGGAGCGCGCCCTCCGCTGAATGCATCGCAACTGTGGCTCTTCCAATCCTTCGACCGTTCTTAGTACGTCCCCAACGCACCTTGTTGGCAAGTTGCTTACGCAATGAAACCCCTTTGTCTGGCGTCACGCGTAGGGCCAAGCGCACTGAGTCGGTGTCGAGCATTGGATGTGCAATCAACTGAACGTTGAGCTTTCCGCCTGCAAGCTTCGTATCCGAAAGTGAGATGTCGACTGGGCTGGCAACATGGATTTCTATCACTGGGGGGCTGTTCTGATTCAGATAGTGTTGAAATCCAAGCCAGTTCATTAGGTCACTTGCTCCATCAAACGGGACCGGGCATCGCCTCAGTCCGTCATCGTGCGCGTAGATTTTGTGAAGGAGGTTGTCGTCCTTCCAGCGCGAAGTCGTGCGAGCAGAGAGCAGCTGAAACCATTCGTTGTCTTGCGAACCACCCGAGACGAATGCGTTCTCCCGGTCGTGCAGCTCCATCTGAATTCCGTATGCCTGCACCTCGCCAGAGAGGGCGGAATTCAAGATTGCATACAACTCGTCTTGGGTGACGCCATTGCGGACGATCTGTCCTATGAAGTAGTCCCCGATGTTGACCTGAAAACTGCTTTCCTTGTGCGTATCAAGGGGCAACGGCATGAAACCCACCGAGGCGCAAAGGATTTCAAATTTGCCGGAATGATTTTGCTTTCTCGCCACAAACCGAACATCTGATGAGTAGCCATCGCAGATCCACTTGTGAGCAACCTCTTCGAACTTCTCTTTCCATGCCTGCATGTTGAGCGCACTCCTGCGAGTAGAGGTCTATTAGGCGGCTAATCGGTGTTCGTAGTACGGGCGCGGTCGATCATCCAAAATGGCGTACATGGCTGCGAGGTTGTTGGGGTCGGGGCTTAGCCAGGCATCAAGGCATTCGTTTTTAATCGGAATGATGCAGCGATCATGGCCAGCCGCCGCGACTTCCGGCAGCGGTTCGTCCGTGATGGCCGCGAACGAAAACAGGTCGGTACCGTGATCGGCCCCCGGTGACATGTTCCAGAGGCTAACCTTTGGGGATCGCCGGAAGCCTTCACCGCTCCCGATAAGCCTTCATCCACCCCGCGTCCCCGAATGGCCCCCGTCGGCCGCCAGATGGGCGTCGATAGCTGCGCGTGCCTTACGGAGGACATCTGCCTCAGTGGACGCTCTTACCGGAGATGGATTCTGGGGGACTGGGTCCGCCATTCCCGTCGGGACATTCTGCTGAAACTCAGACGTACCTAACTTCGCCGGGGGTAACGTGAAATGGGCATAGTGGAGGTCGGTGACGATGTCATATCCAAACCGAATCTCGATATCCCGATACTGCTTCGTTTGCGGGCCTGACGATGCCATGGGCGACTCCTGCCAGTGCAAGGTGGAAACGTCGCAAAAGTATGACGCATGCCAACTCGCGGCGCGCGCGGCCAGTCGCACCATCTCACCGCCTTATCAATCAGCGATACCTGAGCCGCGCCGGTCGCTTCGACACAGGCGGCGTAACGAAAGGAAGTCCATTGGCATCAACTCGTATGGACGGCCTCTCATACGCCGGGTAACCACAGAATTGCGGTATCTCGTCCTCGCGCACCAGCCGCTTCATGCGGGGCAGCAAGTAACCCTTGACCTGCTTCTTTGCCCACTCCAGGTGCAGTGCCCTGTGAGGTCCCGGGTTGCGCGCGCCGCGCTCGAACGTGAACTCCCACTCGTCGCCAACCTTACGGATGGTGGCAAGGGTGACGTGACCGCTCGCGCTTTGAGCGAGAACGACATTCCCATCACCTGGTGGCGGGCAGACCCATATGAGACTCATGGCGCCAGCCTACGCCCATGGTGTCTCACTGCCCGATTCGCTGGAACAGATGAAGGATGGCCACGCCTTGCACCCTTCGAGACCAGCGCGGACCATTGGGCCAGACAACAAAATTGGTCGCTCACGCATGGCTTCTGTCACTCAAGAGAAACTCATCGTTAGTCGGTTTTTGGTGTGCATCACGGCGGCGCAAGTGAGCCTGCCGGGAGTCGAGGGCTGGGTTGGCGCTTGGGCGATCTACAGCCTTCCAAGGGACGCCGATGCCATGCCAGAGCGATATGGGGACACTGATGCCCAGGTAACGCAGGAGCTGGCGCATGGGATGGCCAAGGCCATTGCCACGGCCATTGCGAGAACCCTCTGACTTGCAGCCAGCGCAAGCGGCGACGAACATGGATCCACTCATCGGGATGCCACGCAGTCGCGTGTGAGTTGGCCCGCACCGGTGGTCGCGCCGTGAAGGGGCGAACGCAAGCACCTTGTCTGTGCGCCGCAGTTCGCAATGATTCATTTCGAGCTACGGCCGGGATTGCAAAGAATGTTTCCGTACCTGTGTCCGTATTCCGTATAGGGCTTTAGGTGTGCCGATGTAATCGACTGATTTACCGATTATTTTCCACCATCCGCACTGGGCATCTTCGTCCCTGCGAAGGCAGGAAGCGCTTCACAACAGCCGAAGGCTGGTCATCCAGTGCCTTTCGCTCTTGTGGCCGTTCCCGCGACCTGGCTCGCCTGCGGCGGGCTTCCGACCTCCTGCCGGAGGCCGGGTCACTTCTCTTTGCTTGCCCAAAGAGAAGTAACCAAGAGAAAAGGCACCCCGCTTGGCGCTTGCCGGGCTGGTAGCCCGGCAAGTCCGTGAGGGTTGGCCGGGCTTTTCGACAGGGCTTCCTGCCCTGACGAAAAGGGATCGGCATCCATGCCGATCCCCCTGCGGGCCTGATCGTCCAACCCTCACCGCCGCACAGGGGCCCCACAGATCAAAAGCGCAAAGGCTCGTGCCGCTGGCGCGGCACATCGCATCGCCATTCGTCACGCGTCTTTTCTGTAGGAGCGCACTTGTGCGCGACCAGCCGACGGAGCGGCAACGACGAAACGCTGCGGCCGCGCACAAGTGCGCTCCTACAAGGGAACCATAGGTGTAGGGAAACCACGGGTGCCGCTTCTGGTGTGCGCCGCGCGCCGCTTTAGCTCTAGCTTTAGCTCTAGCTCTAGCTCTGGCTCTGGCTCTGGCTCTGGCTCTGGCTCTGGCTTTCGCTCTTGACCTCCGGGCCCCTATGGCGCGGCGGGCGGGTGGAGGAATAGCCCGCAGGGTGGCCGGCAGGGATGCCGGCCAGTTTTTCGTCAGGGCAGGAAGCCCTGTCGAAAAACCCCGTAACCCGCCCGCGTACCTTCCGGGCTATCAGCCCGGAAGGCGCGCCATCGGGGTGGCCTTTCTCTTGGTTACTTCTCTTTGGCCACGCAAAGAGAAGTGACCCGGACCGCGGCAGCGGTTCGGAAGCCCGCCGCAGGCGAGCCAGGTCGCCGCACCGTCAATAAGGGCGAAAGAACAAAGGTGAGGGATAGAAACGCCACCGCGAGCACCCGCCCCTCACCCCAACCCTCTCCCCGGAGGGGAGAGGGAGTAGAAGCGCGCCTCGCACAACCTGCCTACATCGCGATCACTCACCCAACAGCGTGGCAAGAACAACAATCACCCACGCTGCTTCTCATCCCACTCCGCAAAAATCGCATGCATCGCCTCGAGTCCGTCGAACAACGCCGCCGGCCCCGGCTGCAAAATGATCGGCGACTTGATCTCATAAAGATCGCCGCTGCGCACGGCAGGAATCGCATCCCAACCCACACGCGCCGCGACCCGCTCCGGACGAAAGCGCTTCCCGCACCACGAACCAAGAATGATGTCCGGTGCAGCACGCACCACCTCGCCCGCATCTTCCAGAATGCGGTGCTTGGCCAGCGACTCGCCCGACATCTGCGGAAACACATCCTCACCGCCAGCGATGCGCACCAACTCCGCGACCCAGCGGATGCCTACGATCAGCGGCTCGTCCCACTCCTCGAAATACACCTTCGGGCGCCGATCAAATTTCGCCGCGGCAGCCTGGATCTGAGCGATGTGCTGCTCAGCCTTCTGCGCATAGGCTTCCGCCTTGTCGGCCGCGCCCACCATGGCGCCGAGACGGCGGATATACGCAAGGATGCCGTCCACGCTGCGATGGTTGCTGATCCACACTTCCACGCCAGCCTTGATCAGCTCCCGCGCAATATCCGCCTGGATATCGGAGAAGCCGATGACGAAATCCGGCTGCAATTTCAGAATCTCATCGATCTTCGCACTGGTGAATGCCGAGACCTTAGGCTTTTCCTTGCGTGCCCTTGGCGGGCGCACAGTGAAACCTGAAATGCCGACGATGCGATGCTCTTCACCGAGCGCGTACAGCACTTCGGTAGGCTCTTCGGTGAGGCAGACGATACGCTGAGGGTAATGGTCAGTGGAGCTGCGTTGTTCGGTCACGCCTTCAATGTCCTAGCACGGTCACCGTGATCTTGCGCTGATGCGGATCGAGCCGGTGTTCCCATAGAAAAATGCCCTGCCATGTGCCCAGTTGCACCCGCCCTGCATGCACCGGCACCACCAGGCTGACGCCCGTGAGGATCGCGCGCACGTGGGCCGGCATGTCGTCAGGGCCTTCCTCATCGTGGCGAAAGATGGCGTCGCCGTCGGGTACCGCGCGAGCCAGCCAGCGCTCCAGATCGTCTCGCACGGTGGGGTCGGCGTTCTCACTGATCAGCAACGAGCAGCTGGTGTGCAGGCTGAAAATGTTGGCCATGCCCGTGTGCACGCCGCTGGCGGCCACCACTTCACCCACCTTGTCGGTGATCTCGGTGAAGCCGCGGCCGCGGGTGTGTACGACAAAGCCATTTTGGGCGACGTGATCGGCGGGCGCTGCACGCATGCTTCATGCCTCCCAAAAAGGTGATGGTTTAAGGATAAAGCAGCCGGCTGGTCCAGGTCTGGCCGTGTCGGCTCCAGCGTACGCGCTCGTGCAGGCGATATTCCGCGCCGTACCAGAACTCCACCATATCCGGCTCGACCACGAAGCCGCCCCAATGGGGAGGCCGCGGTACGTCACGACCCTCAAACTCGTGCTCGTAACGCGCAAAGCGTTGCTCGAAGGTATCGCGATCGGGCAAGGTCTGCGACTGCAACGAAGCCCAGGCGCCGATCTGGCTGGTACGGGGACGGCTGGCAAAGTACGCGTCCGACTCCTCCACCTGCAGCTTGCGTGCCACGCCTTCCACCCGTACTTGCACGGCTTCGCGCAGTTGCTTCCAGTGGAAGCACAGGGCGACCTGGGCATGCGCGTCGAGCTGCGCGCCTTTGTCACTCTGATAATTGGTGTAGAAGCGGAAGCCACGTTCGTCGGCCCCCTTCAGCAGCACAATGCGCGAACTCACGCGCCCGGCCGAATCGACCGTCGCCAGATTCATCGCCGAGGGTTCGGGCTCGCCGCTCGTCCCGGCTTCGTCCAGAAGTTGCAGGAAAGTGTCAAGAATCTCTTGTTTCAGCATGGGGTCTTGAATCGTGGCCGTCGCGCGCCATCATGGCGGGATGTCGCCAGATGCTAGCACGCAGAATTCGACCTTGGCCGGGCACCTGCTCGACCAGTACGCCGGTCGCATAGCCCGTTCACGCCGCCCATACCTGCTTGGCCTGTCGGGCCTGCAAGGTAGCGGCAAGAGCACTTTGGCCCGGGAAATGAAGGCCCAGGCTGAAACACGCGGCTGGCCGACCGAGGTGCTTTCGCTCGATGATTTCTATTACTCGCGCAGCGAGCGCGACGTATTGGCGCACCAGATCCATCCCCTGCTGCGCACCCGGGGCGTGCCCGGCACGCACGAGATCGAGCTGTTGATGTCGGTGCTGGCTGCCTTGCCGCAGGCGTCGGAGAAGCTGCCGGTCAGTTATCCGCGTTTCGACAAAGGCCATGACACGCGCATTGCGCCGTCAAAGTGGCCGCGCGTTGCGAGGCCGCCGAAGCTGGTGATTCTGGAAGGCTGGGCGCTGGGTCTGCGTCCTCAACTGCTTTCCGCGCTGGACGAACCGGTCAACAGCCTTGAGCAGGATGAAGACCCTGAGGGCGTCTGGCGCCACTGGGTCAACAAGCAGCTGCGCGGCTATCAGCCACTATGGCGCAAGCTGGACGCATTGATCGTGCTGCAAGCGCCTGGATGGGACATCGTGCGCAAATGGCGCAGCGAGCAGGAGGAAGAACTCCTGGCTCGCCACGCGCCGCTGGCCATGGATGCCGCTGCCATGGTGCGTTTCCTTGCCCATTACGAACGTCTTAGCCGGCACGCACTGGCCACGCTGCCCGAGCAGGCCGACACCACCGTCGAGTACGACAACGACCGTCACGTGATTGCTCTCAATCACAGCTAAAAGGTTGCGACATCAGGCGTGCGGCTCGACCAGCACGGCGGTACCGTAGGCGAGCACTTCGGTCACACCCTCCGCCACATCGTTGGCGTCGTATCGCATGGCGATCACCGCGTTGGCACCGCGCTCGGCGGCATGCCGAAGCATCAGCTCGAAAGCTTCTTCACGCGCGTGTTCGCACAGCTCGGTGTAGATCGAGATATTGCCGCCCACCAATGTCTGCAGCGCCGCGCCGAGATTGCCGATCACGCTGCGCGAACGCACCGTGATGCCACGTACGATGCCCATCGGGCGAACGATGCGGTAACCGGGCAGTTCGTTGCTGGTGCTGACCATGTGGAGCGGGAGGTTGCTTGGCATGGAGTTTCTCCTTGAGTGAACGCATGTCGAACTTGAATGGCCGTGCTACTGGCGCCTCGCCTGATTCACACGCCGCGCTGTAACAGCGCCGCATAGCCGTCGCGCGCATCGGGCCATTGCGGGGCAAAACCGCTGGCGCGCAACCGCGCATTGCTCAGGCGCTTACTCCCCACACCAGGTGGCGAAGCACCTTCGTCGGGCATGGGGGCACCTGCCAGCGAGGCAAGCTGGTCGTACAACACGTGTAACGGCAGCGGCGTGTCATCTACGCCAAGATAAAGCGACATCGGATGGGCCAGCGACAACAGATGCACGATGGCCGCCGCCGCGTCGTCGACGTGTATGCGATTGGCCCAATGCGCCGTCTCGCGCGGCACACGCACGGTGGCCGCTCGCAAGCGCTCGATCAACTGCAGGCGGCCGGGGCCGTAAAGACCCGCCAGACGCAACACCACCGACGACACCGGTTGTGCGAGCAGCCAGTGCTCAGCCTCCAACAGGGTGGCGCCGTTGAAGCCGGGTGGATCGGGCGGCGTCTCCTCGTTAACCCAGGCATCGCCGTGCTCGCCATAAACGGCGCTGGAAGAAACCAGCAGCACGCGCTGCAAGGCGCCGGCATCGAGCGCATCAAACAGGTGCCGCAAGCCATCGACGAACACCGCACGATAGGCCGCTGCATCACGCGCATCCGGCGTGGGCAGATACACCAGATGGGTGATACCCGCAGGTAGCTCGCGAAGAGACGCCGGCCGGGTCAGGTCGCCTTGCAGCCACTGGATGCCGCCGTCGTCGGGCCTGGCCATGCTGCGCCGTAATGCCCACACCGTATCGCCACGCGCGCGTAAACGCTGCGCCACGCGCAGGCCCACGTCACCACATCCGGCAATCAACACGCGCGCGCTCACGCCGCTGTTCCTGCCATGTAGCGACGCCCCGCGCATTTGCGCCTGTTAGCATTAACCCATGAATCCATCGTGCAACCTGTTCATCGTTGGCCCGACCGGTGCCGGCAAGACGTCCATCGGGCGTCGGCTGGCCGAGCATTATGGGCTGAACTTCGTCGATCTCGACCAGGAGATCGAACGGGTATGTGGCGTGCCGGTGAGTACGGTATTCGAGATCGAGGGTGAGGCGGGCTTTCGTCAACGCGAGAGCCAGCTACTGGACGAATGCAGCCGCCGTAGCGGCGTCGTGCTGGCCACCGGGGCCGGCGCGGTGCTCGATCCGGCCAACCGGCGCTTGCTGGCCGAACGCGGATTTGTGATGTGGCTGCAGGCCACGCTGGAGCAGCAAATGGAACGACTGGCGCAAGACCGCCAGCGCCCCCTGCTCGCCAGCGGCGATCGTGCGGAACGACTCACCTCGATGGCCCAGCAACGCACGCCGCTGTATCGGGACATCGCCGACCTGGTGATTCCTGGTGCCCATGAGCAGGTTCACGCTGCCGCTGCGCGCAGCATTCTGTTGATCGACCAACACTGGCAACGCCAACAGGCCGCATGACTACCACGCCTACCCCGCCCCGCATCATCGACGTCACTCTGGGCCAGCGCGGCTATCCCGTGTGGATCGGCCCCGGTCTGCTTGCCGATCACGCCCGCTGGCGCGCCTCGCTGCGCGGCCGGCATGCGCTGGTGATCAGCAACACGACGGTGGCGCCGCTGTATATGGAACGCATCGCTGAAGGTCTCGATGGTTTGCAGTGGTCGTCCTTCCTGCTCGGCGACGGTGAAGCACACAAGACCTTCGCCAATGTCGGACTCGCGCTGGACGCACTCGCCCAACTGGGCGCCACGCGCGATGCCTGCGTGGTGGCACTGGGTGGCGGGGTCGTGGGCGATCTCGCCGGTTTCACGGCGGCGTGCTGGATGCGCGGCATCGACTTCATCCAGATGCCCACCACCTTGCTGTCGATGGTGGACTCCTCCGTTGGCGGCAAAACCGGCGTGAATCTGCCCGCGGGCAAGAACCTGGTGGGCGCCTTCCACCAGCCGCGCGCCGTGGTGGCCGACACCGACACGCTGACCACCCTGCCCCAGCGCGAATATCGGGCGGGGCTCGCCGAAGTGGTGAAAGGAGCGGCGATTGGCGATCCCGCCGTCTTCGCCTGGATGGAGCAGAACGCCGATGCGTTGAACGCACGCGAGACGGCGCCGCTGATCGAGGCCATCGCGCGCAAGGTGCAGTACAAGGCCGGCGTCGTTGCACGCGATGAAACCGAACTGGGCGAGCGTGCCTTGCTCAATCTCGGCCATACCTTCGGCCATGCACTGGAAACCGCAGGCAAGTACAAAGTGCTGCTGCATGGTGAGGGCGTGGCTATCGGCATGCTGCTGGCCGCGCAACTGTCCGAGCGCCTGGGCATGAGCAACGCGGCCGATACCGGGCGGCTGCATCGGCTTCTCGACGCGGTGGGGCTTCCGACAGCGATCCCGGGCGGCATGGACCCCGAGCAGTTGCTCGCCCTGATGCGACTGGACAAGAAGAACCTGGCCGGCACACTGCGGCTGATTCTGTGGCGAGGCATCGGCCGCGCGGAGATCGTCAGTGGCGTGAATGAAGCGGACGTGATGGCGGTGCTGGAGGCCGCTACTCACTGACAGACCCGCTTCGTCGGTGGTCGCGCACATGTGCGCTCCTACGGGGCGAGCGCTCTTTTGCAGGAGTGCACGTGTGCGCGACCACGCCACGCGACGCATCGCCGCACTCGCCCCTGGGGGGCCAAGCCTTCTAGAATGCGGGTTCTGCGGCATCGTGCCCTCTTCCTTCGACACTGAACTCCATGCGCCTATACCTGCAAGCCATGCCCGCCAACACCGAGGCACCGCGCTATGTCCAGATCGCACTGGAGCAGGATCTGCTGGGCGGCTGGACGCTTTATCGCGAATCTGGCGTGCAGGGCGGCAAGGCCACGCTTAAGCGCGATCAGTTTCTTGAACGCGACGACGCCATCGCCGCCTTCGAGAAGGCTCGCGACGCGCAGCTGAAACGCGGCTTCCGCGTGATGTTCAGCCAGGGCATGGATGGCCCTTATGGTTCTTGAGGAGTGAGTGGAGAGGAGCGAGAAGTGAGAGAAAGGCATGTATTGGCGAGGCGCCCTTTGCTCTCTCTCACCTCTCACTCCTCTTAACTCACTCCTCGCTTTCAGGATTTGTCATGACCGAAGCGCTTCAAAACGACCGTTTCCTGCGCGCGCTGCGCCGCGAAGCCACCGACACCACGCCCGTCTGGGTCATGCGCCAGGCCGGCCGCTACCTGCCGGAATACCGCGCCACCCGCGCCCGCGCCGGCAGCTTCATGGCGCTGGCGCAGAGCCCGGAACTGGCTTGCGAAGTAACCCTGCAGCCGCTGGAACGCTTCGAACTGGATGCGGCGATCCTGTTCTCCGACATCCTCACCATTCCCGATGCGATGGGCCTGGGGCTGAGCTTTGCCCACGGCGAAGGCCCGCAGTTCGCCCACCCTGTGCGCACCAAGGCCGACATCGACAAGCTCGGCGTGCCGGACATGGAAGGTGAGCTGCGCTACGTCATGGATGCGGTGCGCCTGATCCGCAAAGAACTGCATGGCCGCGTGCCGCTGATCGGCTTTTCCGGCAGCCCCTGGACACTGGCCTGCTACATGGTGGAAGGCCATGGCTCCCGCGACTTCGGCCATCTCAAGGCTATGTGCTGGAACGAGCCCGTGCTCGCCCACCAGCTGCTGGAAACCCTGGCGCAGTCGGTGGCGGCCTATCTGATCGCCCAGGCCACCGCCGGCGCCCAGGCGCTGATGGTGTTCGACACCTGGGGCGGCATGCTCGGCCCGGCTCCCTACCGCGAGTTCTCCCTGCGCTACATGGCCCAGGTGGTGGACGCTCTCAAGGCTCACCCGGCTAGCCGCGAGCTGCCGGTGATCCTGTTCTCCAAGGGCGCCGGCCAGCACCTGGCCACCATGGCCGACACCGGCTGTGCGGCGCTGGGCGTGGACTGGACCGTCGACTTGGCCGCCGCCCGTCAGGCCGTGGCAGGCCGGGTTGCCCTGCAGGGCAACCTCGACCCCTCCATTCTGCTGGCCGGCCCGGACGTCATCCGCCACGAAGTGCGCCGCGTGCTCGACAGCTACGGCAACCACCCCGGCCACGTATTCAACCTGGGCCACGGCATCACGCCCGAGGTCAACCCGGAGCACGTGAAGGTGCTGGTGGACGAAGTCCACGCTTACGGGCGCCAGCTGCGGGGCTGAAGCAACCTGTTTAACTCCCTCTCCCCTCCGGGGAGAGGGCTGGGGTGAGGGGCGGGTGCTCGCGAGAGCGCTACCTACCGAAAATCCTCTCCCTTTTTGCACGGTATACCGAGGCAAGCCCCGCCCCCTCACCCCAACCCTCTCCCCGGAGGGGAGAGGGAGCAAATGAGCGGCTCTTTTGGCACCCCACGCCCCCCGCCCGTACAATCGACCCTTCCATAACAATTCCCCCCGCGCCCAGCCCGGCGCGCACTGACGAGCCCCCGATGGACAAGAGTTTCGAGCCCAGCCAGATCGAGTCGAAGTGGTATGCCCGCTGGGAAGCCAGCGGCGATTTCAAACCCTCCGGTCAAGGCGAGCCGTACTGCATCCTGCTGCCCCCGCCGAACGTCACCGGCACGCTGCACATGGGCCATGCCTTCCAGCAGACCGTGATGGACATGCTGATCCGCTACCAGCGCATGCGCGGCATGAACACGCTGTGGCAGGTGGGCACGGACCACGCAGGTATCGCTACCCAGAAGATCGTGGAGAACCAGCTGGCCGCCGTCGACCAGACCCGCCATGACCTGGGCCGCGAAGCCTTTATCGAACGCGTGTGGCGCTGGAAGGAGGAGTCAGGCTCCACCATCACCAACCAGATGCGCCGCATCGGTGCTGCCGCTGACTGGTCGCGCGAACGCTTCACCATGGACGACGGTCTCTCGGAAGCCGTGCGCAAGGTGTTCGTGGAGTGGTACCGCGCCGGCTTGATCTATCGCGGCAACCGTCTGGTGAACTGGGATCCGCTGCTCGGCACGGCCGTCTCCGATCTCGAAGTGAACAACGTCGAGCGTGATGGCCATCTGTGGTCGATCCGCTACCTCACGGTCGATGGCACCGACAGCGTCGTGGTCGCTACCACGCGTCCGGAAACCATGCTGGGCGACGTTGCCGTGGCGGTGCATCCGGAAGACGAGCGCCATGCCCGCCTGATCGGCAAGATGCTGCGTCTGCCGCTGAGCGGGCGCGAGATTCCGGTGATTGCCGACGACTACGTCGACCGCGAGTTCGGCACCGGCTTCGTCAAGATCACCCCGGCGCACGACTTCAACGACTACGCTATTGGCCAGCGTCACAACCTGGCGCCGATCAACATTTTCACGCTGGACGCCAAGGTCAACGAGAACGCGCCTGAGAAGTATCGCGGCATGGATCGTTATGAAGCGCGCAAGGCCGTGCTGGCGGATCTGGAAGCGGAAGGCCTGCTGGTCGAAACCAAGCCGCATAAGCTGCAGGTGCCGGTGAGCCAGCGATCGGATGCGGTGATCGAGCCGATGCTCACCGATCAGTGGTTCCTCGACCTCACCACCGACGTGCAGGCGGATGGACGTCCGGGCGGCCGCAAGGCCATCACCGAGCCGGCGCTGGACGCCGTGCGCGGCGGCGACATCAAGTTCGTGCCGGACAACTGGAGCACCACTTACACGCAGTGGCTGGACAACATCCAGGACTGGTGCATCAGCCGCCAGCTGTGGTGGGGCCATCGCATTCCGGCGTGGTACGACGAGGCGGGCAACATCTTCGTCGGCGAAGACGAGGCCGATGCACTGGCGCATGCCACCATCAAGCCGGTCGGCGCGCTGTCGCAGGATCACGACGTGCTCGATACCTGGTTCAGTTCGGCGCTGTGGCCGTTTTCCACCATGGGCTGGCCGATGCAGGGCCCGGTGAAAAACGAGCGCGGCGAGATCGTGGCCGACTGGCAGCACGACCAGATCTTCCTGCCCAGCGCAGTGCTGGTCACCGGCTTCGACATCATCTTCTTCTGGGTCGCCCGCATGGTGATGGCGACCAAGTATTTCACCGGTCGCGTGCCCTTCCGCGAGGTCTACATCAACGCCATCGTGCGTGATGCGGAAGGCCAGAAGATGTCCAAATCCAAGGGCAATACGCTGGACCCGCTCGACCTCATCGACGGCATTGCGCTGGAGCCGCTGGTGGAAAAGTCCACCAAGTCGCTGCTGATTCCGCAGGTCCGCGAGAAGGTGGAGAAGCGTATTCGCAAGGATTACCCGAGCGGCATTCCCGCCATCGGCACCGACGCGTTGCGCTTCACCTTCGCCGCGCTGGCCAGCTACAGCCGCACCATCAACTTCGACATCAAGCGTGCCGAAGGCTACAAGGCGTTCTGCAACAAGCTGTGGAATGCCGCCCGCTTCGTGCTGATGAACCTGCCGGAAGGCCCGCTGCCCGCGCCGAACGGCGCGCCGGTGACTGAGGCCGAGCGCTGGATTCTCACGCGCCTCAAGCAGACGCTGGCCGACGTGGAACAGCATTTCGCCAGCTATCGCTTCGATCTGCTGGCGCAGGAGCTGTACGAGTTCACCTGGAACGAGTTCTGCGACTGGTTCCTGGAGCTTTCCAAGCCCGCGTTGAATGGCGACGACGCTGCAGCCGCCGCTTCCACCCGCCATACGCTGGTGGTGGTGCTGGAAACCGTGCTGCGTGCGCTACACCCCATCGTGCCGTTCATCAGCGAGGAAATCTGGCAGTCCGTTGCGCCGAAGCTCGGCCTCACCGGCGACGTGCTGATGCAGCGCCCGTGGCCGCGTGCTGACGACATCACCGCGGACGACGCGGCGACCGCCGAGATCGAATGGTTCAAGAACGTGCTCAGCGGCATCCGCCGCATCCGCGCGGAAATGAACATCGCGCCGGGCAAGACCATTCCGTTGCTGCTCGCCGACGGCGACGCCACCGATCGCGCGCGTGCTGCCAAGTTCGCCGCGCAGATCAGCTTCCTTGCACGCGTCGATGCACCCCAATGGATCGAATCCGGCGCCAACGAACCTGCCGCTGCCGCCGCCGTGGTGGGTTCGATGCGCGTGCTGATTCCGCTCGAAGGACTGATCGATCTGGGTGCGGAAAAGACCCGCCTGAGCAAGGAAATTGCCCGCATCGAAAGCGAGATCAAGAAGTGCGAAGGCAAGCTGGGCAACGCCAACTTCGTGGCGAATGCACCGGCGGAAGTCGTGGCGCAGGAGCGTCAGCGCATCACCGATTGGAGCATGCAGCTCACGGCGCTTCGCGAGCAGTCGCAGAAGCTGGGCTAAGCGGGAGAAAATAGTGAAGAGGAGTGAGAAGTGAGAGAAAAGCGGCCTGCTCTCTCTCGTTTCTCACTTCTCTTCACTCACTCCTCTCGACAAGGTCGAACGCCATCACAATGGCGTCCTCCCGCCCATCCTTGGCCGGGTAATACCTCGGCCGGCGGCCAATCTCCTCGAAGCCGATCGACCGGTATAGATTCTGCGCCACCGGATTCGACGGACGCACTTCCAGAAACACACGCCCTGCGCCGTTCCAGCGCGCAATATCCAGCAGGCGCCGCAGCAGCACTCGCCCCAGCCCCAACCCGCGATGAGCAGGCCCGACACACACGTTGAGCACATGCGCCTCGCCGGCAGCAACGGACAGCACGCCGTAGCCGGCCATGACACCTTCCACCCACATCACCCAGCACGGATGGCCTGCTTTCAGGCAGTCGCCGAAGATGCCCTGGGTCCACGGAAAGTCATAAGACGCCGCCTCCATGGCCGCCACGGCCGGAAGGTCATCACGCCGCATGGCACGGATCTCAGCATGAGGGCGGGCTACGGCGACCATAAGCGGTCACTCCGTTGGCTGCGCCAAGGCGCGCCGCAGGCTACGCAGCGCATTCCAGAGGCGACGCTTGCTTACCGCCGAGCCCAGCACACTGGACGGCTCGTCAGCCAACACGATGTGCGCCTTGCTGAGCGCCGCAGCGGGCAACTCACGGCCCAGCGCATGCGCCTGCGCTTCGCCGAATACCAGATAGGCACGCGCCTCGGGTGTAGCAGGCAACTTGCCGTCTGCGACTTCGATGCGCGGAGCTCGCGCCACGGCCGGGCCAAAGCTCAACAACGCGCGGCCAACCAGATCCAGTTCTCGCGGCGAGCAGCCTGCAGGCAGCAATACCACACACTCGCCCGCGACCATGGCGCCCACGGCTTCGGGCACCAGCTCCTCAGCGACCACACTGGCTGACGCAGCCACACGGCGCACCCACGGCGTCACGCCCAGCGCGCGCAACACGCGTTCGCGGTGGGCCATGGGAGCGTGGGCAGCGGCCATCAGGCCACACCCCGGCGGCGGCGATGCGTGGCGCGACCCCACAGGGTCATCACCGGGCCGGACAAGAGATACAACGTGAACACCACAAACAGCACGCGCGGCGGATCAATAAAGAACGGTATCAGCACCAGCACGCCGATCAGCACCCACAGGAACGGCACGCGGTCTCCCATCGGCAACGACTTGAAGCTGTAGTAGCGGAAGCGGCTGACCATCAGCAGGCCCACCACCACCGCGATCACCGGTGTGATGAAACACAGCTCGGCGCCCAGGATGCCGAACTTGTCCATGCTCCAGACAAACGACATGCACACTGCCGCCGCCGCCGGACTGGCCAGGCCCTGGAAATACCGCTTGTCGATCACGCCGACCTGGGTGTTGAAGCGGGCCAGGCGCAAGGCAGCGCAGGCGGCATAGATAAAGGCGGCAGCCCAGCCGATCTTGCCCCAGGTCGGGCCATAGTCGCGCAGCGCCGCCAGCGACCAGGTGTACATCACCAGCGACGGCGCCAGGCCAAAGCTGATCAGGTCGGAAAGGGAGTCGTACTGCACGCCGAATTCGGTCTGCGTGTTGGTCAAACGCGCGACCCGGCCGTCCATGCCGTCCAGCAGGGCCGCCACGAACACGGCAATGGCCGCCGAGCTGTAATCCCCGCCGATGCTCGCCACGATCGCGTAGAAACCCGCAAACATCGCGCCGGTGGTAAACAGGTTCGGCAGCAGGTAAATGCCCCGGTGACGAGGGGCCCGGACGGGCGTACTGTCGCTCATGAATCAATCCGTGACGGAATACGCGCAGTGTAAACCATCCTCCGCTTGAGTCCGGCCGAAGGCAGTGTTAACAAATGCGCACCCTGTCAAAAGCCTCGGAGTACACCATGCGTCGCCTGTTGATTGCCACCGCGCTGCTGCTCGCTGCGCCCCTGGTCGCCGCCCAGGCTTATAAGTGGACCGATGCCAAGGGCACGGTGCACTACTCCGATGCCCCGCCGCCGCAGGGCACCAAATACAGCAAGGTCACCACCTCTGGCGCAGTGGAGCCGTTGGCCTCCCCGGAGCCCGCCTCGCCCAGCAGCAACGCCAGCCAGACCGCTGCCAAGCCGGCCCAGTCCTCGCTGCCGGTGCAGGACACGCCGGAAAACCGCGCCAAACTGTGCGACTCGCTAAAGCACAACATCGACACGCTCAAGGGCAGCGGCCCGGTGGTGATGCAACAGGACGGCCAGGACAAGCTGATCGACGCCGACCAGCGCCAGCAGCAGACCACGACGGCCGAAGCCCAGTACCGGCAGTTCTGCCCGGGCGGCTGAGCCGGGGTTCCACATCGCTGCATAGCCCATCGTCACCCCGCCGCCATCCCTGCGAGGCGCGTTTCAGCAGCCGAAGGCTGGTCAAGCGGGGATGGCGGTAAGGGGTCGATACGGACACGACGGTGGGTAACCCGTGGATTTTGTACGGGCCCCCAGGCACCACGCATCGCTATAATCGGCCTCTTTCACCGCCGGATCCGTTCGCATGCGCCTTAGCCAGTTCCACTTGGCCACCGTCAAGGAAGTCCCCGCCGACGCCGAAATCGCCAGCCATCGGTTGATGCTGCGTGCCGGCATGATCCGCAAGCTGGCCGCCGGCCTGTACACCTGGGCACCGCTGGGCCTGCGCGTGTTGCGCAAGGTCGAACAGGTGGTGCGCGAGGAAATGGATCGCGCGGGTGCCGTCGAACTGCTGATGCCCACCATCCAGCCCAAGGAGCTGTGGGAAGAAAGCGGCCGCTGGGCAAAATTCGGCCCGCAACTGCTGAAGATCAAGGATCGCAAAGAGCAGGAGTTCTGCTACGCGCCCACCGCCGAAGAAGTGATCACCGACTACGCGCGCAATGAGCTCAAGAGCTACAAGCAGCTGCCGGTGAACTTCTATCAAATCCAGACCAAATTCCGCGACGAAATCCGCCCGCGTTTCGGCGTGATGCGCGCGCGCGAATTCCTGATGAAGGACGCCTACTCCTTCCACCTGACGCAGGACTCGCTGGCCGGCACGTATGACGCCATGTACCAGGCCTACTCGCGCATCTTCACCCGTCTGGGCCTGACGTTCCGCGCGGTACAGGCCGATACCGGCGCCATTGGCGGCAACGCCAGCCACGAGTTCCAGGTGCTGGCCGAGTCGGGCGAAGACGCCATCGCGTTCTCCGACGGCTCCGACTACGCCGCCAATATCGAGAAAGCCGAGGCCCTGCCCCCGACCACGGCGCGCCCGGCACCGGCTGCCGCGCTGCAGCGCGTGGACACGCCGATCCAGAAGACCATCGATGACGTCGCCGCCTTCCTCAAGGTGTCGCCGCAGCAGTGCATAAAGACCATTCTCGTGCGCGGCACCGACGGCCTGGTGGCACTGTGCGTGCGCGGCGATCACGAGATCAACGAAGTGAAGGCCGGCAAGCTGGCCGAGATGCCGGGCGAATCGGTGCTGGCGTCCGAAGAAGAGATCCTCGCCCTTACCGGCACACGCCCGGGCTTTATCGGCCCGGCGGGTCTGCCTGCTGGCATCCCGGTCATTGTTGATCGCAGCGCGGCCGTGCTTGCCGACTTCGTCTGCGGCGGCAACCAGGACGGTACCCACTACACCGGCGCCAACTGGGATCGCGATGCCCGCGTCACCCGCGTGGATGACATCCGCAAAGTGGTCGAGGGCGACCCCTCGCCGGACGGCAAGGGCACTCTGCGCATGGCGCGCGGCATCGAAGTGGGCCATGTGTTCCAGCTCGGCAACAAGTACGCCGAAGCGATGAAGGCCACGGTGCTCGACGAGAACGGCAAGGCCCAGGTGATGCTGATGGGCTGCTACGGCATCGGCGTCAGCCGCATCGTGGCTGCCGCTATCGAACAGCGCCATGACGAGGCCGGCATCATCTGGCCCGAACCCATGGCGCCGTGGCGCGTGGCGGTGTGCGTGATCAACCCCAAGAACTCGCCGGAGATCGCCCAGGCCGCTGAAACGCTCTATCGCGAGCTGCAGCAGCGCGGCATCGAAGCCGTGCTCGACGACCGCGGCCTGCGCCCGGGCGCCATGTTTGCTGACATGGAGCTGATTGGCATCCCGCACCGCGTGGTGGTCAGCGAACGCGGCCTCGCCGCCGGCACGCTGGAATACCGCGCTCGCCATGAAGCGGAAGCGCGTGCCATTACCCAGGATGAGCTGTTTACGCTGCTGGGATAAGCGGCATTGTCATGGGTGACGGAAAACGGCCGCTATAGCGGCCGTTTTCTTTTTGCACGCCAGAATGCGAGCTTCAGCCCATGAGTGGGCCCTGCATTGCGCGAAATAATCCCAGCTGCAACTAATTCATTTGCATCTTCATTAATACTTCTTAATGTTTTGCAATAAGCGTATCTATCAGCGAGAATCAAAAACCCCTAAAGATGTCCCGCCTAATGTCGCGGCACACGCTTTATGCAGCCACACTTACCCCCGGGAGTCACGTATGGCAGTTGACATCAAGAGTCTCAACCATAATCAGCTGAACGACCTGATCAACAAAGCCCAGCAACGCCAGAACGAATTGCGCAAAGAAAAAGTGGCCAAGCTGCGCGAAAAGATCCATGCGCTGATCAAAGCTGAAGGTTATGCGTTCGAGGATATTTTCGGCCACGCGCGTACCACCAAGGGCCGCCGCAGCGGCGGCACGGTAGCCCCGAAATACCGCAACCCGGCTGACCCGGAGCAGACCTGGTCGGGCCGCGGCAAGCGCCCGCGCTGGTTCAGCGATGCGCTGAAGGCCGGCAAAAAAGAAAAGGATCTGGCGATCTGATCGCCATCCGTTCTGCCAATAAAAAACGCCGGCCATGCGCCGGCGTTTTTCATTTCAATATCCGATTCAAAGAGAGCGGCGCGGCGCGACCAGCAAATCGCCAAACAACAATCCCGCCACCAATGCAATCAACAGCGTAATGAGCAGCATGCCGGTATCCAGTCCCAGCGTGGTATCGCGTTCGAGTAAAGACGATACGCTGCGGAATCCCACACTACCCGGCACCAGCAGGATAATGCCCGGCTCGCGAATGATCGCACCCGGCCGATGCACAAAGCGCGCATAAAGATTGGCCAGGCTGCCCAGCGTAAGTCCACCAAGGAATACGCCAAACGGCGCCGCGGGAATTTTCCCTGCCAACGCACCACCCCAGCGGGTTGCCAGATAACCCAGCACCACCGCCGCCATCACCACCAGCCAATCGCGCCGCGCGGCGCGGAAGGAAATGGCGAAAGCAAAGGCGCCGACGATCAGCGCCGGATAATCCGTCCACGCGGGCAACGGCGGCAGTGCATAGTCTCGCCCTTCAACACCAAACGCATGGCACAGCTGCGTTGCCGCCACCGTACCGAAAGTCAGTTTGATCAACGTCGCAATGGCACCACCCATGCGTGCCACGCCCGACACCAGATGCTGACTGGAAATCTCACGCACCGCCGTGGTCAGCGCCATACCCGGCATCAACACAATCAAGCCCGCCAGAATCACCGACTTGATCGCCAATGGCACCACAAACTGGCTGACCACGATGGCAATGATCGTCCCCACCAGCGCACTGATCGCCTCACTGGCCACCGCCAGCCGGGGTCGCGTCGCCGACAGCACGGTAATGCTGCCGATGATCAGACCGATCAGTGCCGCCGTGATGAGATCCGCCCACGAACTGTGCAACAGCAACGCCACCACGCTGGCGGCCGCCAACCCGTAGCTGGCAATCACACCCGCCTGCGCGCGACGGGTATCGGGACGCCCCAGATCACGCAGCAAGCGAAACCCTTCTCGCAACTCGATATCGCCCGCGATCACCTTGTCGGCGATGGCATCTGCCTCACACAGCCGGGCCAGATTCACGTCGCCCGGCGCGAGCCGCATCACCTGCGTGACCTGCGCCACCTCGTCCTCGCCCTGAGCGAGATCCGTAAAGGAAATGATGATGGCCGTAGGACTGGACCACACATCCGCCTGCAAGCCCAAGCGCTGCGCCGACCCCAAAATGGCGCCTTCCAGGCGAGGTGCCGCCGTACCGTACTGGTGCAAGCGACGCGCCAGCTCCAGCAGAAACGCGATGCGCGTGTTCAGCGGTGCCAAAACCAACGGGGTGACGATGGCGGGGTGAGTCATCGCGTTGCGGTCCACGAGGTGGCGGCCGCGAGCGGCGTGATGCGGGAGATGTGTGAGGCGAGGTGCATGGGGGTAGTAGAACTGATTTGGATGGCTATTGTCAGCGGCGTGGATGCCGGGTGTTTGGGTTTGGTTTGTGTGTCTTCTCGTTTTTATGCACGACGTCTGTTGGCGCTCGTTGCGGACGAAGTGCGCTCTTGGCTCCCTCTCCCCGCCGGGGAGAGGGTTGGGGTGAGGGGTGGGTGCTCGCGGTAACGTTTCTATCTCTGGCCTTTGCTTTTTGGCGCTGATGTGGTGCTTTCGCGACCTGGCTCGCCTGCGGCGGGCTTCCGACGATCTGCCGATCGCCGGGTCACTTTTCTTTGCTTGCTCAAAGAAAAGTAACCAAAAGAAAGAGCACCCCGCTTGGCGCTTGCCGGGCTGATAGCCCGGCAAGTCCGTGAGGGTCGGCCGGGCTTTTCGACAGGGCTTCCTGCCCTGACGAAAAGTGCCTGGCATCCATGCCAGGCACCCCTGCGGGGCCTGATCGTCCAACCCTCACCGCCGCACAGGGGCCCCTCAGATCAAGAGCGTCAGGCTCGCGCAGCGAAGCTGCGCATCGCACTTGGCGAAGCCGTGTCCATGTTCCACGCGCACGTACGCCTCGATGCCCTTTGGCTTTGGCTTTGGCTTTGGCTTTGGCTTTGGCTTTGGCTTTGGCTTTGGCTTTGGCTTTGGCTTTGGCTTTGGCTTTGGCCTCCGCTCTGCACTTGGCTTCTGGCGCGCGTCGCGCGCCGCCCTGGCTCTGGCTTTCGCTCTTGACCTCCGGGCCCCTATGGCGCGGCGGGCGGGTGGAGGAATAGCCCGCAGGGTGGCCGGCATGGATGCCGGCCAGTTTTTCGTCAGGGCAGGAAGCCCTGTCGAAAAACCCCGTAACCCGCCCGCGTACCTTCCGGGCTATCAGCCCGGAAGGCGCGCCATCGGGGTGGCCTTTCTCTTGGTTACTTCTCTTTGGCCACGCAAAGAGAAGTGACCCGGCCTCCGGCAGGAGGGCGGAAGCCCGCCGCAGGCGAGCCAGGGTGCGGTATCGCTAAGTTACGGCGAAAGAGCAAAGTCACTGGATGACCAGCCTTCGGCTGTTGTGAAGCGCTTCCAGCCTTCGCTGGGATGACGGTGAGGGGAATAAACGTTACCGCGAGCACCCACCCCTCACCCCAACCCTCTCCCCGGAGGGGAGAGGGAGCTAAAAGCGTACCTCACGCTTGTCCGACATTCGTCAGAACGACGAGTAAGCGCACAAACCCCCTACTCCACCGCCCTCACCAACAACGTCGTCCCATCCACCCCAACCACCTCCACCATGCTCCCCACCGGCAAATCCGGTCCGCGAACCAGCCACTGGCTATCCCCCACCTTGGCCTTGCCACGCCCGTTAACGATGGCCTCCACCAACACGTAACGCTGCCCGATCTTCTGCTCCCCACGCCGGTTCAGCCGCGCATCGCCCGGCTCATTACGCATCAGTCGCGGACGCAGGCCGTACCAGTACGCAGCGCAGGACAAAAACGCCAACACCACGAACACCAGCGCCTGCCCGAGTGTCGACAGGCCAGGAAAAACCAGCACCACCAGCCCCGTGGCGCCGGCAGCAATGCCGATCCACAACATGAAGTAGCCCGGCAGGATCACCTCCACGGCGATCAGCACCAGCGCGAGAATCCACCACCAGTAATGCAGCGCGACGGCTTCCATCAGGCGACTCCGCTCAGCGCACCGGGGGTGGAGCTTGCCGACCCGTACCACCGCTTTGCTGCTGCCCCAATGACTCCTTGGCCAGCTCAGCAATACCGGCAAGCGAGCCCAGAATGCCGGTAGCTTCAATCGGCAACAGCAACATTTTCTGGTTGGGTGAATGAGCCATTTCCTTCAGCGCCTCGACGTACTTGTTGGCGACGAAGTAGTTCAACGCGTTGACGTTACCGTTGGCGATAGCTTCGGACACCATCTTGGTCGCCTCCGCTTCGGCCTCGGCAAGGCGGATACGTGCTTCGGCTTCGCGGAACGCAGCCTCTTTCTTGCCTTCGGCTTCAAGGATGGCCGACTGCTTTTCGCCATCTGCCTTCAACACGGCTGCCTGGCGAAAACCTTCCGCTTCAAGAATGTTGGCGCGCTTTTCGCGCTCGGCCTTCATCTGGCGTGCCATCGAGTCAACGAGATCGCGCGGCGGCGCAATGTCCTTGATCTCGATGCGGTTGACCTTGACGCCCCAGGGATGGGTCGCTTCGTCCACGACAGTCAGCAGCTTGGCGTTGATGGCATCGCGCTGACTCAACGATTCGTCGAGATCCATCGAGCCGAGCACGGTGCGGATGTTCGTCATCACCAATGCCAGTGCTGCCTGCTCGAGGTTGGCCACTTCATAAGCGGCCTTGGCGGCATCGAGCACCTGGTAGAACACCACGCCGTCGACACGCACCACGGCGTTGTCCTTGGTGATCACGTCCTGCGATGGAACATCCAGCACTTGTTCCATCATGTTCATCTTGCGCCCGATGTTGTAGATGAAGGGCGCCAGAAAATGCAGACCGGGGGTGAGCGTGCGCGTATAGCGACCGAAGCGCTCCACTGTCCATTCGTAACCTTGCGGCACGATGCGCACCAGTTTGGCGAGCACGATAACCGCCACCACCACCACGACCAACGCAAACAGCTGTCCCATTGCCTGACCCTCACATCCTTGAACGATGTCCGGAGTATAGGCGAGGCTTGCGCCCGCCTGACAATGGGTTACCTGGGCCCCAGTGGAAGTAGCAGAGACACCCGCAGGCCACCCTCTTCCCGATTAGCCAGGGCAATGCGCCCGCCATGGGCTTCCACGATCTCGCGTGCCAACGCCAGACCGAGGCCGGTGCCCGAACGCTTGGTGGAATAGAACGGCAACAGCGCTTGCGCCAGCACCGTCTCGCTCATGCCCGGGCCACGGTCGGCCACCTCGATGCGCAGGTCGCGGCCGATCACGATCAGCGCGATGGACACGCCGTCTTCCGCACTGCCCGATTCGTGTGCGTTCTTCACCAGGTTGATCAGCACCTGTTCGATCTGTGCTGCATCGAACCAGCCGGGTTGCTCGGGTATAGCGCTCGTAAGCTGGAATTTGCAGTGCAGCGCGAGGCTATCGAGGAATGGTTGCCATGCGATCGCCACCGGTTGCGGCGCGGGCAGCTTGGCGAAACTGGCATAGCCGGCGATAAACCCGTGCAGATGACGGGCGCGTTCGCCGATGGTCGCAAACACGCCCGGCAAGCGCGTGGTGTCACCGCGACGCGCAAGCTCGGCACCGGAGTGCGCCAACGAGGAGATGGGCGCCAGCGAATTGTTCAACTCGTGACTGATCACGCGGATGACGCGCTTCCACGTCGCCACTTCCTGTCGCGACAGCTCGCGCGTCATGCGGCGGAACAGCTGCAAACGATGCGGGCGGCCTTGCAGGCGGAAGCTGCGCTGCGACAGGTGGAACGTTTCCTCGCCACCGTCCATTTCCACGGTGAGCAACGCATCCTCGCCGCCTTCCACCGCGCGGCGCAGCGCCTCCGGGCTATCGCTGAGCAGCTCGACGAAATTCAGGCCGTGCAGCGTGCGGCCGTCGTTGAACAGGTGACGCGCGGCGATGTTGGCATAGGTGACACGGCCACTGTTGTCGGTAAGTACCAAGGCTACCGGCGTGTTCTGCACCACCGTATCGAGCAGCAACTCGCGTTGCGCCAGATTCTGGCGTTGCTCGCGCAGGGTCTGGCCGAGCGCGTTGTGCATGCGGATCAACTCGCCCAGCTCATCACGGCGCGTGGCCGCGATGGAGAAACTGAAATCGCCGTCGCGGTAACTGGCCACGGCGCCTTCCAGCGCACGCAGCAGGCGCGTGACGGGCGACATCACGCGGTGCCCCAGCCAGATCGACAGCGGCAGCAATACGGCTACCGACACGAGCATGCCGCCGTAGAAGTCGAAACGCTTCGGTGCGCCGAAGTCGATGCCCAGGTCGTGTTTCATCCACACCAGCATCTGCGGCAACGGCCATTGCGTTACGCCGGCAAAAATGAGTGCGCCCGCCACGCCGGCAAAGCCGAGCAATAGCACCATGCGCGACTCGAGCGAACGAAAGCCGCTCAGCATCCCCTCTCTCCCCCTGTACCGGTGTGCATCAATGACACGCGCCGCTTACTCCCATCGGCACGCAATTGATGTGCGGTCCATGTCCGTTATTGATGATCACGCGAATCGGCGTCTGGTCAGGTGGCGCCTTGTCCTTGCCGGGCTGGTCACTGAAATTGAAATGCTGCGCATCAGCCGCCGCAGTACTCAAGGTATCCCGATAAGCGCCGGCTGTGGTCGACGCCGGCGAGGGTACCGGACCCCAACGGTCGCTGCCTTGCACGGCCTTGGGGGCAGCCTGCTGGGCCGCCACGTTGGCGCACAGCAAAGCGGTTATCAGCAGCAGGTGGCGATAGCGCATGGCAGACTCCATCGGCACAACCCACATCATGCTAGCCCGTGGCGCCGGCGGCAATCCGCGAGCCAGCAATCAGGCCTGCGCCAGCCCGTAGCGCTCCATGCGGCGATACAACGCCTGCCGGGACAGGCCCAGCGCAGTAGCCGCCCGGCTGACCACGCCACCGGCTTTTTCCAGCGCCGCCTCCACCGATTCACGGCTGGGCTCGTCCAGGTTGCGCACGGCCGAGGCAGCGAGCTGCGGCAGGTTGAGCTGCTCCGGCGAAATGCGGCCGTCGCTGGTCAGCAGCGCGGCGCGTTCGATCGCGTTCTTGAGTTCGCGCACGTTGCCCGGCCACGCATAGGCCAGCAAAGCTTCGCGCGCGACGTCGCTCAGCTCGGCACGGCCGCCGAGGAAATGCTCGGCCAGCGGCAGGATGTCGTCGACGCGCTCGGACAGCGGCGGCAGATTCACTTCGATCACGTTGAGGCGGTAGTAAAGATCCTCGCGGAAGGTTCCCGCGCGAATCATGGCCTTCAGGTCGGCATTGGTCGCGCTGAGCACGCGCACTTTCACGTGGCGGGTCTTGCCGGACCCCAACCGCTCGAACTGGCCGGTTTCCAGCACGCGCAGCAGCTTCACCTGCCCTGACAGCGGCAGGTTGCCTATCTCGTCGAGGAACAGCGTGCCGCCATCGGCCAGTTCAAAGCGGCCTTCACGCGCCTTGTTGGCGCCGGTATAGGCCCCCGCATCCGCGCCAAACAATTCGGCTTCGATCAGCTCACCGGGCAGCGCGCCACAGTTCACCGCCACGAAAGCGCCGCGTTTGACGGCGGAGTTGGCGTGCACGATGGCCGCAATGCGCTCCTTGCCGGCGCCGTTGGGGCCGGTGATGAGCACCGGCACATCCGAACGCGCTACCTGGCAGGCCAGATCCAGCGTGCGCGCCATGGCCTCGGAGGCAAACACCAGCCCATCGAGCTCGTAGCGGCGCTGCAAATCCTCGCGGCGTTTGCGGCGCTCGTTGCGCGCCCGGGTGACTTCCCGCGTGGACTCGGACAGCTCCAGCAGGTTCTCCACCGTTTGCAGCAGCTTGGCGTCGTCCCACGGCTTGGCGAGATAGTCGGCAGCGCCGGCCTTCACCAGCTCCACCGCCGTCTCCAGGTGGGTCCAGGCGGTAAGCAGGATCACCGGCAGGTCGGTATGGCGCTGGCGGATGGCGCGGAACAGCGCAATACCCTCCTCGCCCGAGGTGGTATCGGCGGTGAAATTCATGTCCTGGATCACCACGTCGATCCGCTCGCTTTCCAGCAACGCCAGGCCCTGTTCGGGCGTCAGCGCGGTCAGCGGGCGGATCTCATGCAGCGATAGAGCGAGCGAAAGCGCTTCGCCCACGGCCGGGTTGTCGTCGATGATCAGTACAGTTCGCATTCGTCGCTTGCACATGTAGACGTGGATGCAGCTCCACGCCAAAAGGTTGCCATGTTCGACACGATTTTTCGCCGGTCAGGCAAATCGTCATCCCCACGCAAGGCTGGATGACGGCTGGAGCGAGGTTCAGCCCTCCCCTGTCTTCACAGGGGAGGGCTGCGGATGTCCTCAGCTCTTCGCCGGATGCGCCGGCGCCTTGCCGGCCTTCACAGCGGCGATCCAGGTATCGATGCGCGTCTCCAGCACATCCAGCGGCAGCGCGCCGCCGTTGAGGATCTCATCGTGGAAGGAGCGGATGTCGAACTGGTTGCCCAGCTCCTTCTTGGCGTGCTCGCGCAGCTCAAGAATCTTCAGCTGGCCCATCTTGTACGCCAGCGCCTGACCCGGCCAGGTGATGTAACGGTCGGTTTCGGCCTGCACGTCCGGCTCGTCCTCGCTGGAGTGTGCGTGGAAGAAGTCCACCATCTGCTGGCGCGTCCAGTGCTTGTAGTGCACGCCGGTATCGAGCACCAGGCGGTCGGCACGCAGCAGTTCGTCAGAGAGACGGCCGTAGTCGGACAGCGGGTCCTTGTAGAAGCCCACTTCCTTGCCCAGTCGCTCGGCGTACAGCGCCCAGCCCTCGATGTAGGCGTTGTAGCCCGCCTGCTGACGGAACGGCGGCAGGCCCGGCAGAGTCTGCGCAATGGCGATCTGCATGTGATGGCCGGGGACGCCTTCGTGATACGCGGTGGACTCGATGGTCAGCACGCTGCGATGGGCGAAATCACTCGTGTTGACGAACACCTTGCCCGGACGCGAACCATCCGGCGTGCCCTGCTGATATTCGGCGGCAGCCGCTTCCTTCTCGCGGAACGCCTCCACCGGCACCACTTCCACCTTGGTCTTGGGCAGCAGGCCAAACAGCTTGGGCAGTTCCGGCTGCATGCCTGCGATGTAGGTGCGGTAACGGTTGAGAATGTCGTCGCGCGAGGTGGCGTGCGTCTTCGGGTTGCTGTTCAGCGACGCGCGGAAGCTGGCCAGGTCCTTGAAGCCCTGCGACTTGGCGATCACCGTCATCTCGTCTTCGATGCGCTTCACTTCGGAGAGGCCAATCTCGTGAATGCGCTCGGGCGTTTCATGGGTGGTGGTCATCGTCGCCACCTGGTGACGGTAGATCTCATCACCCTTCGGCAACTGCCAGACACCCGGTTCGGTGCGTCCATGCGGCGCATAATCTTTCGCCACGAACTGGCCGAGCTTGCTGTACGCCGGGCGCACCTGCTGATCGATCGCGGCAAGAATCGCGTCATGCAGGCGCTTCTGATCCGCCGCCGACACCGACTTGGGGAAATGCTTCAGCGGTTCGGCAAACAGGCTGTCCATGCCGGCCGGCTTGGCGATGCTGTCGATCTGCGTGACCACCTTTTCCAGCAGATACTTCGGCGGCATCATGCCGTCCTTCATACCCAGCCGAGCGGTTTCGGTGGCCTGATCAAGCAGCACCGGCACTGACTTCAGGCGCGCGAGGTAGTCGTCGTATTCCTTGGTGTTGTCGAACGGAATAGAGCTGACGAAACCGGCCAGGCGCAGATGGATACCGCTCATCTGCTCCAGCGGCATCTCGTCGATCTTCAGGTCGTGCTCCTCCACGGCATCGGAGAGGCGGCGCACCATCAGCTGCTGGTTGAGCTTGTCCTCTTCAGAGAAGCCGGTGGTATCGATGGCCTTGAAGCGCTGCAAGAACGCCTTGTCCGCAGCGTACTCGCGGTCGTTATAGGCGGGCGATGCATCCGTCCAGCGGTCGTTGTAGCGCAGATCGCCGAGGATCGTGGCGAATTCGGGCTGCGTTTCCAGGGTGTGTTGCCACTGCTCGGCGAGCAGGTCGTTGAGTGCCTTCACACGCGTGGAAACATCCGCCGTGGCGGCCTGTACCGAGGCGGCGCAAGCCGCCGACATCATCACGCTCGCCAACAGCATGCGCGGTCCGATCTTCATGTAGCCATCCCTCCGGTTGAATTGGACAGTTATTCTCCACCCGCGCCCGCCTGGCAACCCGTGCCGAACTGCACGGTTGGGCTTACCCGAAGCCTACACGGACCGCGTAGCCACCACCGGCGGCACAGCCGCAGCGCGCATGGCCGGGCCGAGCACCGCCAGCTGGCCGATGATCCACAGCAGCACGGCACCCACCGGGAAATAGATGACCGGCAGGCGTGGCAGCTCGTAATGCAGCATCAGCAGCAGGTTGATGCCGTACGCCATCACCATACCGAGCACGATGCCGATGGTGGCCAGCAGGAAGTTCTCGGTCTGGAAGTAACGCAGGATATTGCTGCGCGTGGCACCCAGGGCACGGCGCACGCCGATCTGCCGGCGGCGTTGTGCCACCCAGAAGCTACCAAGGCCCACGATGCCCAGCGCCGTCACCACCAGCAGCGCAATGCAGACGCCCACCAGCAGGCCGGTCATGGCACGGTCATTCTGGAAGAAGTCGTGGCGCATCTCGTCCAGGGTCTGCTTCTTGAGTACGACGCGATGCGAGTTGATCTCTTTGAGCTTGGCCACCGCCGCCGTCAACACGCTGTCGCGATCCTGCGGCGACTTGGTGCGGATGATGTACTCACCCCGCGACTCGCGCATTGGCAGGATCATGCTGTAGCTGCGTTCGGCGTCGTTCTCGATGTACGGACGAATCAGTTCCTTGACCACGCCCACCACGGTCAACGGCCAGTCCGAAATGTAGAGCTGTTTGCCCAGTGCCTGCTGCCCCGGCCACAGCCGTTCCGCCAGGCCCTGCGTGATGACCACCACATGAGGAACCGACTTGGCATCCTTGGCTGCCGCGGCGCGCACGACGTCATCGAAATCGATGTACTCGTCCGGCATCAGGTCACGACCGGCCATCAACTGCAGCCCCAGCGTGCGCACGACATTCACGCCGGAATACAGCGTGGCGTTCAGCGTCGGCTGATTCTGCTTGGGATCGAGTTTGATGCCTGCGTTTGACGACGAATTGCCAAACGGCACCTGCATCACCGAGCTGACACTGGCCACACCGGGAATTTGCCGCAAGGTGGCAAGGTCTTCCTGCGAACGTGCCTTCTGGTCTTTGGTTACCCCGATGTCCGCCATCAGCACATGCACCAGATGGTGCTCATCAATGCCGCTCTGCATGCTCATGCGATCCAGGCGCTGATTGATGATGAACACGGCGTTGCACACGATGGCGCAGGTCAGCGCGATCTCGATGATCACCAGAAATGCGGTGATCTTGTGGCGGCGCAGCGTGGAAAGAATGGGAAGAATATCCATGGCGTAATCCTCACTGGCTCTTCAGTTGCAGCGCGGGGGTGATCTGGCAGGCGCGCCAGGCGGGCAGCAAGCCCGCCAGCAGAGTCGAGCCCACCGCCAGCAAGAACGTGGTCAGCAGCATCTTCAGATCAAGGTGGGCGAGTGAGGCGTAGTCCGACGGCTGCAGACGTACCAGCCACAAGCCGAGAACGGCCAACAGCAAGCCAGCTATGCCACCGGCCAGACCGATCACGCCCGACTCGACCAGCAACTGGATAAACACCTCGCGCTTGGAGGCGCCCAGTGCGCGGCGCACACCCAGTTCGCCAGCGCGGCGCAGGAACTTCGCCAGCATCAGGCCCACCGTATTGACCAGGCACACCAGCAGGAAGCCAAACGCCAACCAGGTCTGCAGCTTCACGTCGCCCGGCACCACCTTGTTGATGTCCAGCCACTCCATGAGCACGGGCAGGCGCACATTCACCGGCCGCTGAAAGCGGCCCAGCGCTTTCTGTTCCTGCGAGTAATGCGTCAGGAAGTCCTTGTAGGCGGCGACCTTGGTGGCGCTATCCAACTGCACCCAGAACTGCAGCCATACGCAGGGTTGGGTTTCCGCGTGCTCTTCGTCGCCACCGCCTGAGCCCCAGCAATCCGTGGAACCGTCATGCTCCAGGCGGGTATCACGCGAGGTGGTCAGCGGAACGAACACATCCTCCGACGCCGAGTACCGCCCCATGTACAGGTCGTAGAAATGTGGATTGGGCCGCCAGGTGTCGAGCACGCCAATCACCTGAAAAGCGACGTCCTTGATGCGCAACGTCTGCCCGGTGCTGTCCTTGCCGCCGAACAATTTGTCGTTGAGCGTGCGCGAAATCACCACCACGCGCGCTTTGGCGTCATCTTCCGACTGGCTCCAGCCATGCCCAAAGAGAAACGGCACGTGGAACATGGGGAAGAACTCGTTGGTGGTGTAACGCGCATTGCTATAGAAGGGATCGACGTTCGACTGGTTCGGCTGCAACGGCACGGACCCACCCGTCATCAGCGCCTGATGGTCCGCGCGCTTGGCGTGCAGCAGGTTCATGCCATCGATCCACGTGACCTGACTAGGTGGCTCCTTGCCCGGTTCATAGCCATCCAGCTCCCGCGGATCCACTTGCGGATAGAACAGCGACGCACTGGTGCCCGGCAACGGATCGCCCGACAACACATGCAGCACGGTCAGCGTGGTCATGCTCGCGCCGATGCCCAGGGCAATAGCCAGCACCATCAGCGCGGTCAACATCTTGTTGCGCCTGAGGCTGCGCAACGCGAGGTCCAGGTAATAACTCAGCATACGTCTCCCCTCTTCTTACGTTGCATAACCTGCGGTCACACCGACCGCGTAGCCTCGACCGGCGGCACTCGCGATGCGCGCATCGCCGGCGCCAGCACCGCGCCCTGACCCAACAACAGCAAAATCACCACGCCTATCAGCAGGTAGACCATCGACAGCCGATGCATTTCAAAGCGCGTCACCAGCCAGAGGTTGATCGCGATCGCCAGGAATGCGCCCAGCAGCACACCGCCGAAACTGATCAGCAGGTTCTCCGTCATGAAGTAGCGCAGGATGTCATCGCGCGTGGCGCCCAACGCACGGCGCACGCCAATCTGCTTGCGCCGCTGACCCACCCAGAAGCTGGTCAGGCCCACGATGCCCGCCGCCGTAATCGCCAGCAGCACGACGCTGATCACGCCCATCAGGATGGCCATGCCGCGGTCGCGCTCGTAAGCACGCGATCGCACCTCGGTGAAGCTCAGCATGCCGTCATCGTCATTGATCACGCGCCGCGGGTTGTGCGCAAACAGCGCCGTGTAGGCCGCACGCATGGCCGCATCCCGCTGCCCCGGCTTGGTGCGCACGATGTAGAACGAACCCAGCGACATGGCCAGCCGCTCGGGGATGATCACCGATCGATAGGCAAAGCCCGAGGCCCAGCGGTCGACGCTCTGGGCCTGCAGCAGATCCACCACACCCACGACGGTGCCAGGGCCGCCAATCAGATAAATGGTCTTGCCCACCGCATTCCCATCCGGGAACAACTTGTCCGCCAGCGCCTTGGTGATGATGACGACCGGCGGCGCGAGCTTGTAGCGCATATCCATACGGCCAATTTCTTCCGCACGGAAGTTGCGCCCCGCGGTGAGTTTCAGGCCCAGCGTGTCGATGAAGTGTTCGTCGGCGAAGTAGATGGTCGCCCCGGAGGTGTCCTGCAGCTGCTCCGGATTAAGCTTGACGGCGTCGTCCCAGCCGTTGCCGCGCAAGGGGTACGAATTGCTCGGCGTCACGTCCTGCACGCCAGGTACTTGCCGCAGCACCTGCAAGTCCTCGCGCATCATGGCATCGACCTTGATGGTATCCGGCGCCCCCACCCATTCGTTTTTGACGACGAAGATGTTGGCCTCGTCGATGCCCGTGGGCTCGGACAAGTGGGCAAGGCGCTCCTGGATGATGAACAGCGCGTTGCAGACGATGGCCAGCGTGAGTGCGATCTGCATCGCAATCAGTAGCGTGCCTGCCTTGTGACGGCGAAGTGCGGCGAGGATTGGTTTGATCTGCATAGTTCGTTCCTCCCCTCAGTTCGACTTCAACTGCCAGGCCGGCTGCACTTGCGCCGCCCGCCAGGTGGGATAGAACGCTGCCAGCACCGTGGCCACGATTGCCACCAGCAGAGTCAGCAGTACCAGCGATGCATCCAGCTGAGCCAGACGCGCGATCTGCGGCTCAAACACCAGCCCAAGCCCCAACATGCCCATCGCCGTGAGCACCAGACCCAGAGCGCCGCCGGCCAGACCGACCATGGCCGCTTCCGCCAGAAACTGGCGATAGATGTCCGCACGCGACGCGCCCAGCGCACGGCGCACACCGATTTCGGGCGCACGACGCATGAATTTCGCCAACAGCAGACCGATGGTATTGACAAGGCAGATCACCAGGAAACCCAGCGCAAGCGAGAGCGAGATGCGGCTCTCCGGCGGCACGGCATGCTGAAAGTCGAGCCACTCACGCACGTCGCGAAGGCGGTTGTTGGGCGCCCAGTTGAAGCGGCCGGCATCACGCTGCTCGCGCGCATAGCCATCGAGGAACTGCCGGTAAGCCTGCACCTGCGCGGCATCGTCCAGCTCTACCCACGGGCTGATCCACACACACTCGCCCTGCAGCCAGCTATCCCAGCTGTCGCCGCGCTTGCCGTCGCTGCCACAATTGTTGCTGCCGTAAGTGTCGATGTGCTGTGTCATGGCATAGGTAAAGGGGATATAGATCTGCGACGGATCGGCATAGAGGTTGCCGTTGAAAATGTCGAAGAAACGCGGCTTGGGATCCCAGGTGTCAGTCACGCCGACGATGCGGTACTGGCGATCGTCCAGCGTAATCTGGCGCCCCACGCTGTTGCTGCCGCCAAACAACTTCTGGTTGAGCGCGCGGCTGATCACGATCACCGGTGCGCGCGCATCGTCCTGTTCGCCACCCCAACCATTCCCGTACAGAAACGGCACGTCGAACATCGCGAAGAAGTCGCTATAGGTGGCGTAGCCGACCGCCTTGAAGGGCATACGGTGCGGGTCGTCAGGCATCACCGAAAGGCCCACCGGGAACAGCATGGTCTGCCGCGCTGCCTTGTGCGCGCGCATCAGCGCCATCGCATCGACGTAGTTGAGCGCCGACGGCGGCTCGCCATGACGGTTGTACTGCGGACCCCGGTTATCGATCAGCGGCACGAACAACCTGGACGACTTCTGCGGAATCGGATCGCCCGACACCGCCCGGAACACGGCGAACGTCACCATCGACGCCGCAACGCCGAAGCCGATCGACATGATCATCAATGCCGTCAGCAGGACGTTGCGCCGAAGGCTGGCCGCGCCCAGTCGCAAGTTATGGACAAACATGCCGCTCATTGATCCCTCGCCACATTCAGGGCCCGTGCCCGTGCCAAACCAGCCATGCCGTACCTGCGCATCATCGTCATGCCTTACACCGACCGCGTCGCTTCCACCGGCTGCACGCGCGAGGCGCGCATCGCCGGCGCGAGTACCGCGCCCTGCCCCAGCAGCAGCAAGGCCACCACGCCAATCGCCACATAAGCCAGCGACAACCGCGCCATTTCGAACTGCGTCACCAGCCACAGATTCATGCCAATGGCCATCAGCGCACCGATCAGCACACCTACGGTGCCGATCAGCAGGTTCTCCGTGAGGAAGTAACTCAGGATGTCGCGCTTGGTCGCACCCAGCGCGCGGCGCACGCCGATCTGCTTGCGGCGCTGACCCACCCAGAAGCTGGTCAGGCCCACGATGCCTGCCGCGGTAATACCCAACAACACCAGGCACACCACACCCATCAGGATGGCCATGCCGCGATCGCGCTTGTAGATGCTCTCGCGCTGATTGGCAAAGGTGCGCACGCCGTTTTCCTTCGGAAACACGCGCATGCGGTTAAGTTTGAACAGCATCTCCGGCGCCGACTTCATTACGGCATCCTGCTGACCGGGCTTGGTGCGGATCAGTAGCACGTTGCCCGAATACATGAGCACGTATGGCTGGAACACAGCATTCTCGGCCCATGCATCGGCCCAACTGGAGTTCCAGGGGACCTGCATGCGCTCGACGATGCCGACGATGGTGCTCGGCTTCTTGGTGTCGCTGACATAGACCGACTTGCCCAGTGCGGAACCGTCCGGAAACAGGTCGTGGGCCAACGCCTTGGTGATGATGATCACCGCGGGCGTATCCACCGCATTGGCCTTGGCGTCCGTGACCTCATCCGGCGTGAAGTTGCGGCCTGCAATCAACCGGGCGCCCATCGTGGGCAACATGTGTTCGTCGGAGAAGTACAGCGTGGTGTGCGCCTTGGATTTCTTGTCATCCACATTGACGCGGACACCGGTAGACCAGCCACCACCGGCCAGCGGATAGGAGTTGATCGAGATCGCGTCCTGCACGCCCGGCAACTGGCGCAACGCCTGCACGTCGCCATGAATCAGTGGGCCGGTCGCTTCGTCCGTCACGCCCACCCAGCGGTTGCGGATGATCACCAGATTCGATTCGTCCAGGCCAGTCGGCCGCGCAATGCGATCGAGGCGCTGATCGATGATGAACAGCGCATTGCAGACGATGGCCAGGGTCAGCGCGATCTGCATGGCGATGAGAATCGTGCCCGCCTTGTGGCGCTTGAGGGCAACGAGAATAGGTTTGATATGCAGCATGGTCGAAAGCCTCAGTTGGATTTCAGCTGCCAGGCCGGCTGTACTTGCGCCGCACGCCAGGTCGGATAGAAAGCCGCCAGCACGGTGGCGAGCACGGCCACTAGCAGGGTCAGGGCCACCAGCGAGGTGTCCAGTTCGGCAAGGCGCGCGATCTGCGGGTCGAATACCAGCGACACACCGATCACCCCGACCCCGGTCAACAGCAAGCCAACCACGCCACCGGCCAGGCCCACCGCACCTGCCTCGATCAGGAACTGCGTGTAGATCTCTTTGCGCGACGCACCGAGTGCGCGGCGCACGCCGATTTCCGGTGCGCGGCGCATGAACTTGGCAAGCAGCAGGCCCACCGTGTTAACCAGGCAGATCAGCAGAAAGCCCATGGAAACCAGCAGCGACACTTTGGCTTCCTGTGGCACGACCTTCTGGAAGTCCAGCCACTCGGTCACATTGCGGAGACGATTGTTCTTCGGCCATTTGAAGCGGCCGCTACGTTGCTGCTCGGCCACATACCCGTCGAGGTACCGGCGATAGGCATCGGCATCGGCCTTGGTAGGCAGCTCGACCCAGAACCCCGTCCACACACACTCCGAATGCACCCAGGAATCCCAGCCATTGCCCGGGTCCTTGTTGCAGTTGTTATTGCCGAACGTGGGCATTTCCAGCTCGATCGCACGGGTGTACGGAATGAACACCTCGGTGGGGTCGGCAAAAGCGTTGGTGTTCACCGGGTCGTAGAACATCGGCTCCGGATTCCAGGTATCCATCACACCCGTGATGCGGTAAGTGCGCCCATTGAGGTTGATCTCACGGCCCACGCTGTTGGCGCCATGGAACAGCTTGTCATTGAGCTCGCGGCCGATCACCGCCACGGCGGCATGCGCGTTGTCTTCGCTGGCTGTCCAGCCGCCACCGAACAGAAACGGCACATCGAACATCGGGAACGCATCCGCGTAGACGGCGTAGCTGTTCTCGCGGAACGGCAGCATATTCATGTCGTCGGGAACGATCGATAGCGCGACCGGGTACAGCGCGGTTTGCCGCTTGGCGCGCTTGTCCCGCATCAGGTTGATAGCGTCGGTATAGCTCAATGAGCTCGGCGGCTCACCCTTGTTTTCGGCAGCCTCCTCCGGGCCCCAGTTATCGATCTGAGGCACGTAGAGCTGCGATGACTTGTTCGGAATCGGGTTATTGGAGGTGGCGCGAAACACCGAGTACGTGGTCATCGATGCCGCCACGCCGCACCCGATCGCCATCACCATCAACACCGTCAGCAACGGGTTCTTTCGCAGACTGCGCAATCCAAGCTGGAGGTAGTAGGCAAACATGTGGTCGTCCGCTCAAGGGCGATAGCGGCCTCCCGTTCCCGGGAGGCTCCCGATGCAAAAGGTTCAGGCTGGCGAGTTGGCGCGCGCCGCGTGCACGGCATGGTGGAAGCGCGGATCCTCGGCGAGATCGACCACCTGGCCGTCGATAATGTGCACGTTGCGCTGTGCGCGGGCCGCAAGTTCCGGATCGTGCGTGACCATGACGATGGTGGCGCCTTCGCGATGGATTTCTTCCAGCAACTCCATCACGCCGCGGGCCATCTGCGTATCCAGGTTGCCGGTCGGTTCGTCCGCCAGCAGCAGACGCGGCGAGCCTGCCAGCGCACGCGCAATGGCAACGCGCTGCTGCTGACCGCCCGAGAGTTCCGCCGGATAGTGCTTGGCGCGCGAGGCGAGACCGACGCGCTCCAGGGCGTCCATGATGCGCTGCTTGCGTTCCGGCGCCTTCATGCCGCGATAGCGCAGCGGCACTTCAACGTTGTCGAACACGTTGAGGTCGGGAATGAGGTTGAACGCCTGGAAGATGAAGCCGATCTTCTCGTTGCGGATGCGCGAGCGCTCGTTGTCATTGAGGTTGCTCACCTCCACGCCATCGAGGTGGTACTGGCCGCCGGTGAAGGTTTCCAGCAGACCGGCGATGGTGAGGAAGGTGGTCTTGCCCGAACCGGACGGACCGGTCACGGCCACGAACTCGCCTTCGTTCACGTTGATGTTGAAGTCGCGCAGCGCATAGGTCTCCACCACTTCGGTGCGGTAGACCTTGGACAGATGAGTCATCTTGAGCATGGTGTTGTCCCTTGGTGGTGGTTAGTTGCTGATGGCGACGCGCTGGGCGCCCTTGAAGCTGTCGGTACCGGAGATCACGATGTTGTCGCCTTCATTCAGGCCCTCGAGAATCTCCACTTTGTCGATGCTGCTGGCGCCGACGCGGATCGGATGTTTCTCCGCCACGCCGTCGTGCACGATGTAGGCGTAGCTGCCGCCGGATTCGTCCACAAAGGAGCCGCGCTGCACGGTCAACACGTTGTCGCGCTTGTCGAGCAGGATGCGCACGGACAGGCGCTGGTTCTGGCGCAACTGCTTGGGCGTCTGGCCGTCGAAGCGCAGGCGGGCAGCCACTTCACCATTGACCACTTCAGGCGAGATGGCGCTGACCAGGCCCTTCCAGGTGCTGCCGTTGCCGCTGATCTCGCCGGTCATGCCGATGCCGAGATCACGCGCGAAGCTTTCCGGCACCTTCATTTCCACTTCCAGCGCACTGAGGTCGATGACGCTCAGCAGCTGGGCATCCTTGGCGACGGTGGCGCGTTCGGCGATAAACAGCTGACCCACCTGGCCGTCTACCGGCGACTTCACGTTGAGGTCGTCCACCTGGCGCTGCAAATCCTTCACCAACAACAGCTGGCGATCATGCGCAAGCTTCTTGGACTGGATGTCGAAGTTGAGGCTGTCGGTATTGGTGGAGAGGTCTGCCTTGGCGTGCTCCATGGTGATGCGAGCTTTCTCCAGCTCGTCCTTGGAGCGATCGACATTCATGCTCGGCACAGCGCCCTGGGCAAAGGCCTTCTGGTAACGCGCGAGGTCGCGCTGCGCGCCCTGCTCGTCGATCTGCGCGTTGTCGTAAGCCTTCTGCAGCTCGCCGCGGGTCTTTCGCGCGTCGATCTGAGCACGCAGGTAATCGACCTGCATGGCATCGGCAGCGCTTTGTTCCTGCGCCAGCTTGTTGGTGAGTTCAGGGCTGTCGACGACAGCAAGCACCTGGCCCTTCTTCACCGCGTCGCCCGCGTGCACCTTGAGCGTTACCGCGCCGCCATAAGTGGCGTAGAGCGTGGGGCTGACTGCCGCCACGACCTTGCCCTCGGCGGAGATATCGCGCACGAACGGACCGCGCTGCACGGTCGCAAACGCCAGGCGCGAACTGCTGACCGACGCGTCCGCCGAAAACAGCCGGCCAATGCGCGGACCAAACAGCGCGAGCAGCGCCAGCGCGGCTACGCCGCAGCCAATCCATACCAGCCGGCGTTTAGGGTTGGCTTTGACCTCAACCAGCCGGTCTTGAGCGGAAGTGTCACGAATCATTGTGGGGTCCCTGGCCGCGGACAATGCGGCCCCTGAACCCATATGAGCAATCTGCGTGCCAAGCCAAAACACGCCAATTAAGGGCTTGTTTTCAATGAGTTGGAACAGGCGCTCGGCGACGGACAGCTGTCCGCGGACACCGGCACGGACAAGCGGACAAGCGTCCGCGAGCCGCTTAGTCGAGCGCGGACACCAGCGAAGCGCTGCGGGCTGCCTCGCGGGCAATGTCGTGGCCCAGCATGGAAACCTGCCTCAACGGCGCGGCGTCCAGCACATCGAACCCCGCGAACCGGCGCGTACTGAAGCAAACCATGTTGGCACTGCCTGCCGAGCAACTCAGTGCGCCGGGGCAAAGGGGCGCGGCAGGCAACGGCCTTGCGTGCTCCAGCAACGCATCCCAGGCGAGGTAGTCGGTGTCCGGCAACAAGTGCAGCCGCACACAGAAATGGCCGCTAGCATCGATGCCGTCGATCCATTCCCGCGGACCGCTGGCGCCGATCATGCTCGACACACGCAGTTCTGCCACGTGCAACAGGGGCGCCAGCTCGCGGCGGGCTACCAGCCAGCCAGGCGAGACGCATGCGTGATTAGGAGCACTCACTCGCGCCGGGAGATACAACACGCATCCGAGCAACGGCAGCTGCGCGGCCAACCTGGCGCCAGACATCGGCACCGCACATCGGCTGATGGTCCACGCCGTGCTGTTAGTGGAAGCGCGAACCGTGGCGAACGCGTGGGTGAGCCAGCCAAACATCATCAAGCTCCTTGATGAGAGGAGACCCGGCTGCCGTTTCGTGGGAACCGCGTGGCGATAGGCCTGGTGGTCGGCTCCGGCCTATGACCGGAAGCCGGGGAAAGGGCATCCATGCCCGCGAAGCATTCCTCGGGGGGGCGGTGGTTACTTGGTCAGGATCAACTTGTCGTTGCGCGTGAGCCGCAGGTGGTATTCGTTACCCTGGTGCTGGATCACCAGCTCGCGCTCGCCGTTGAGCAGCGACTGGCTGGAAACCCGGCGCACCAAGGCGTCCGGCACGGTGGACGCCCTGGGCTTGAGGCTGAGCAGGCGGAACGGACGAACCAGCCCGTCGGTGGTCTGGGGGAGAGGCAGAACCGTCGTAGTCATGGGAGTGCCCGGCGGGAAAGTGGTGACACCTAAATAATAATCATTCTCATTTGAGTGTCAACCCTCTGATTTACAGTGTGGCGTTCTGCCCCGCCCGCTCCTTGGCCAGCCGGGCGTCGAGCCGACGGGTGCCGTCTTCGGCATAGGCGCGGCACGCACCGGTATCGATCAACGGATCCGGCTTGGCCGCGGCGTCGCGACGCGCGACGCGCTCCAGGAAATCGCTCTGGTCGGGGTGTGGCGACATCAGGATGTCGCAAGGCAGCGCCGCCACCACGGCAATGCCATGCCGATAGTTCGTCACCCGTTCTGGATGGGCGGGGTCGCTGAATCGATAGCCGTCCGCCGCGTACGCACCGAAGCTGTCGGCGTAAACCATGTGGAGGCAGCGATCGCCTTCGCACGACTGCCACGTCCATGTCGTGCTGCCCGGCGTATGCCCGGGCGTGTAGTGCGCGGTCACCGCCACGTCACCCACACGCACGACACCGCCATCAGCTACCACCTCGACGTTTGCGACAGGCGGAAACAACGGCGCCTCGCCAAACTGCGGGTCGTCCGGATACTTGCCGCCCGCCATCAGCTCTTTCGCACCCGCATCGCTAGCCGCCACGCGTGCCCCGCTATCGTGCGCAATGGCTGCGATGGCCCCGGCGTGATCGAAATGCGCATGCGTGTTGAGGATCAGCTTCACGTCGTGCAGCTGAAATCCAAGCGCCTTGATGTTGGCCTCTACCTGCGCCGCGTTCTGCGGCAGCGTGCCGTCGATGAGCACCAGGCCTTTCGGCGAACCGATAAGAAACGCGCTGAGTCCGCGCGTACCGACATAGTACGTATCGCCGTAGACACGAAAAGGTTTCTGCGGCTGCTTCCAGTCTGGATGATCGTCGGCATGGGCCGATGTGACGGCGAAGAGGGCGAGACAACCAAACAGTGCGTTACGAATGGGTTTCATGCGATGACCTTCCCTGAAGAGTCTGCGCAGCATGCCCGCGACGCGCGAACGGATGGGACGGTAACGAGGCATGCCGCGGGCAAAGTCTGGCAGGACCCGGGCAATGACTCGTTGGCACCGGATCCCACATCACATCGCTGTTGTTACGCCACCGCTTGCTCGATCTGCCGCAGCACATCGCCCGTCAGGCGCGGCAACACGTCCAGCGCGCCGAGGTTCTGCTGCAACTGCTCCAGCTTGCTCGCGCCCAGCATCACCGTCGACACGTGCGGATTGACCAGACACCACGCAACGGCCAGCTGCGCCATCGACACACCCAGCTCCTGCGCGACCGGCACCAGGCGACGCACCTTGTCGAGCCGGGCCGGGTCGTTTTCCAGAATCGCCTCGCGCAGCCACTCATAACCCGGCTGGCTCAGGCGCGCGTCGGCAGGCAGGCCCTCGTTGTACTTGCCGCTCAGCAACCCCGACGCAAGCGGCGACCAGATGGTGGTGCCCATGCCGTAGCTGTCGTACAACGGCGCGTACTCGCGTTCTACGCGCTCGCGATGCAGCAGGTTGTACTGCGGCTGCTCCATGACTGGCGCCGTCATATGGTTCTCGCGCGCCACCTGATGCGCTTCGATAATCGCCTCGGCCGGCCACTCGCTGGTACCCCAGTAGAGCACCTTGCCCTGCCGCACCAACATATCCATCGCCGCCACGGTTTCGGCAATCGGCGTGTCCGGGTCGGGGCGATGGCAGAAGTACAGGTCCAGATGCTCCACCCGCAGGCGTTGCAGTGCCTGATGGCAGGCCTCGATCACGTGTTTGCGCGAAAGGCCGCGCTGGGTCGGCAGCGGATTGTTCACCGCGCCGAAGTACACCTTGCTCGATACGCAATAGCTGTCGCGCGGAAAGCGCAGATCGGCAAGCACATCGCCCATAAGGGTTTCGGCAACGCCGTTGTTGTAGGTCTCGGCGTTGTCGAAGAAATTGATGCCGTGGTCATGAGCCATCGCCAGCAGATCGCGCGCCAGCGACCGCCCCACCTGCGTGCCAAACGTTACCCAGGCACCAAACGAGAGTGCCGACAGTTGCAAGCCGGATTTGCCTAGACGTCGATACAACATGGGAGGGCACTCCATAAGGGGATGGATCAGCATGCCAAGAGCAGGCCGCTCGCGTCCATCGCTATCGCCTGCGCATCAGGCTCTGGAGTGGTAGCTTTCCGTTATGCCCTCACACAGAAGTCACACCGGGAGTACGAAGCCATGACAGTTGACTTGCTGCGCGCGGTATTGGGCTGGGGTGCCATCCTCAATCTGGCACTGGTCTCGGTGTGGTTCTTCCTGTTTCTGGGCATGCATGAACGCATGTACGCCATCCACCATCGCTGGTTCCCAGGGCTGAAGGTGGAAACCTTCGACGCCATCCATTACGCCGGCATGGCCTGGTACAAGATATCGACCTGGCGGCTCTTCATCATGCCGTACGTGGCATTGCGCCTGGCAGCGTGAGCCCCTTCACCAGACGAACGGCAACAGGCGATAACGAACCCGTTGCCGGTACTCGCGGTAACCGGGCAACTCGCGTTCCAGCAGGCGCTCTTCATCCAGCAGACGCCACCACAGAAACGGCAGCATGGCGGCGAGCGGGATAAAGGCCCACCAGGACGCCAGCGCCAGCGGCGTGCCCACCAGGTACAACAACGCGAAGGCATACATGGGATGACGGACCACGGCATAAGGCCCGGTCGAAATCACCCGTTGATCCGGGGCCAGCTCCACCGTGGCCGCACTGAAAGGATTTTCCCGGTAAACCCGGGCAATGCCGGCGAAGCCGAGGACCATTAGCGCATCGCCGAAGAGCGACGCGACGGGCGGTACCGCCGACCACCCAAACCGCCGGTCCAGTGCCGGCACCAGCATCAATAGCGCAAAGCCAACGGACATGAACGCCATGATCACGCGCTGCGCGGGCCGCTTCTCGGCCGCAGGCCCGCCGCGCAGGCGCCGCTCGAGCAAGGCCGGATCGCGCCGGATGAGGTCCACGGTAGTGAGCGCCGAGCAACCGACGAACACGGCGAGATACACCCACGCTTGCCAGTAACGCAGCGTGCCAGCCGGCACGAACAACAACGCGCTCGTAATCACAGCGAGTACGAGCATCGATGTCCACGCGCGGGCACCAAGTGTTTTCATGATCGTTGCGTGCTAACGCCCGCGCGCCGGCCATCCGGCGCGCTATTCAGTCAAGAACGCACGTGGTGCTCAAGGCAATACGTGGATGCTTGTGCGCCCATCGATGCCGTTATCGGCGTCGGTGCTCGGCAAGGTCTTGCGTAACGAATCGCTGGTCGCCCAATTCTTCAGCGCAGCGATCAGCGGATCGTTGTCGCCATTCTTGCGCACGTAGAAGTCCAGGTGCCGATAGTCGTCGCACGCGGCATCGCAATGGAAGCTGGAGAAACCCAGCGCCTCGATCTGCCCGTATTCGTTGACGATGATGGCCGCCGCACTACCCCGGCAATCGCGGGAAGGGCAAGCGGAAAACAGATACCGCTTGTCCGCCAACGTCACCACACCCGCCCCAGCCCCGCCGAGGCCTGACATGGCCTGCCCGCTCAGCGAGCGATCGGACTGGAAATAGCTCACCTTGCTGCTGCCGATGAAATGACCCAGCGCCTCCGAAAAACCCGAGGCGTGCGAGAAGTCTTTGGCATTGACGCACGTGGACGGATCGATCATTCGGCACGGTCCCGCTGGCACCCCCTCTGCCGACGACGCGGACCAAGGCATGATCAACAGCAATGCGATCAGGCATACCGCCTGCAGTAGCTTGCACATGACATCCCCCTTGAATGTACTGTCCCCTTGAAACGCCCCTTCTGAATCCGCGTCAGGCGGGTTCGGTGCTGGCGTCACTCGCGATGCCGCCGATGGCGGGTGCCGCTACCCGTGCCGGTTTCAGAAAACGCTGGCGCAGCTGCAGAAACGGGCGCTCCACGCCGTAATGCAACAACGCGCCCACCAGCAATACGGCTAGCGCATATCCCGCGAATGTCAGCACACCATGGCCATCCAAACGCGCCCCCTGGCTGGATTCAACCAGATGAAACACTGCTTTGTGTGACAGATAGAGGCTGTAGGAGGCGGCAGCCAGCCAGGCCGCACCCGGCACCTTGATTCGCGACAACACACTCGTCGCCTGCGCGCCGGAAAACACCAACAACCCCATGCCCAACGAAAGCAGCGGATACCCCAACAGGGTGGCCAGGAAACCCGTGCGATCCAGAAACACCAGGATCGCCAGGCCGACCACGACCAACCCGGTCAGCATGACCACGTTGGCGTACTGCCCCCAGCGCCCCCACAGTACCGGCCGGTAAGTTTTAACCACCGCCAGTACGACGCCTGCCAGCAGGCCATCCAAGCGTGACCATGTGGGGTAGTAAATGTCCTCAAGGAAATATTTTCCATAGGAATTTTGGTCAACACCCTTGGCCGGCGCCATGAAATGCAGCCACACAAACCCTCGCACCAGCATGCCGAATGCCACCACGGCCACGCACACCGCCATGAATTTCACGAACGAGGGACGCCGCGCCAGCCACCACGCCATCAGCGGAAACAGCAGGTAGAAGTGCTCCTCCACGCAGAGCGACCAGACGTGCGAGAACGCCAGGTTGTGCTGCACATCGATAAACAGATTCACGGTGAAGGTAAGGAACTGCCACAAAGGCTGAATGCCCGACGCTTCGCGGATGGATGGCCAAATGAAGTACGAGGCCACGACCAGCAGGTACACCGGCAGAATGCGGAAGGCGCGCCGCAGGTAGAAATCCGCGAATGACAGCCCCTTCCCTTCCGCCAACGGCTTTAGCACCTGGGAGCCGATCAGGAACCCGCTGAGCACGAAAAACAGATCCACACCCATCCAGCCGTGCTTTTCGATACCCCCGAAATGGCCCCATCCATCGATCAGGAAGGAGTGGAAGATCATCACCCAGACGATGGCGATGGCACGCAACAGGTCCAACCCTGGCAATCGGTTCACGCAAGCCCCCAATGGCATCCATGCGGCATCCGATGCGATGGCATCGGACGAAATCTTGACCGGGCAATATATCGCAGGGCATGGGCTTGGCCATGCCGGATTTATGGCTAGAACAGGGCTGTTGTTACGACGCGATGCTGTGCTGGCCTGACGATGGCTCTTATGACGCCACCCGGCAAGATTGGCCCCTCACCCCAGCCCTCTCCCCGGAGGGGAGAGGGAGCAAAAGCGCGCAGCGCTCCGCTTTAAGTCCTCTCCGCGATGGCGCGTTGCGAAGCGCTTGGAAGTACCCGCTGTGTGGCGGCGGAGGTTGCCAAGCAACAACGCGCCTCGAGCGTTCGGGCTTATCCCTGCGCAATGCTGCCAGCACTTAAGGCCATTTTCTTTGGGTTACTTTTCTTTTGGGCCAGCAAAAGAAAAGTGACTCGAGCGTCGGCAGACGATCGAAACGCCCGGCGCGTAGGCGGCCAGATCGCGGGATCGCGCGAGGCGACAGCCGACCACTACGGAAACTGGATCCCGGCCTGCGCCGGGATGACGGCGCGGATGAAACGTCGAGGCCAATATCGGCAAACGCTCAGCGCAATAGCGCCGACACCAGCGCAAGCACAACGGCAGCAAACACCCCCGCCACCACATCATCCACCATCACGCCCATCCCCCCTTTCAACCGACGATCCAGCAAGCGGATCGGCCAGGGCTTCCACACATCAAACAGGCGAAACAACGCAAAACCCAGCACCACCATCCACCAAGGCCCCATCAGGACCGGTATCAGCGCAATCCACAAGCCAACAAACTCATCCCACACAATGCTGCGGTGATCATCCACACCTACCGCACGGCCCGCGATACCACAGGCCAACACGCCGATACCGAACGCCACCACCACGGCGAACATGTAAAGCTGCATCGGCAACGTGCGCAGCAGCAGCCACGGCAAGATGGCGGCAAGTGAACCGAAGGTGCCCTGCGCCACTGGCGCAAGACCGGAGCCGAAACCGCAGGCCAGCCATCCCGCCGGCGTAGCGAGCAACTGTTTGCGCTGCTCGGGGGTGAGGGTTGTCTTGTCGCTCATGCGAAGTGATCCCAGCCGCGATGGGTGGATTCCAACCAATGCCCGTGTTCATCCCGCACACGTACGCCAGAGCCATCGACCATGCGCCCGATGCGCGTGGCGCCGCAGCCCAGGCGCGCGAGATCCGTCTGCACGTCAGCTACCAGCGAGGCGGGCACGGTGAAGCAAAGTTCGTAGTCATCGCCACCCGCCAATGCAAAGTCGCGCACGGTCAGATCGTCGAACGTGGCCATCAGCATCGAGGAGCAGGGTAGCAGAGCCGCTTCGATCTCCGCACCCAGCCCGCTTTCCTCGCAGATATGGCCAAGATCGGCGAGCAGACCATCCGATACGTCGATGCAAGCGGTGGCGCGGTCACGTAATGCGAGTCCAACGGACAGCCGCGGTGTGGGGCGATGAAGCCTTTCGATCAGGTACGCGGCGCGGCCATCACCTTCATCCACGCGCGCGCTACGCTGCAGCAGTTGCAGGCCGCCAGCGGCGTCGCCCAGCGTGCCGGTGACCAGCACCACGTCGCCTGCGCGTGCGCCGGCCCGCGTGAGCGCCTTGCCCGGCGGCACAAAACCGTGCACCGCCACACTGACCGACAGCGCACCGCGTGTGGTGTCGCCGCCGATCAAAGCCAGCCGGTGCGGCTGCGCCAACTGCGCGAAGCCTTCGGCAAAGCCATCGATGAACTGTTGGATTTGTTCCGCCGGTTGTGAAGGCAGCGTGAGCGCCAGCAAGGCCCATGCGGGGCTCGCGCCCATGGCGGCGAGGTCGGAGAGATTGACTGCCAGCGACTTCCAGCCGATATCGGCGGGTGCGGTGCCGTGCGGAAAGTGGACGCCTTCGACCATGGTGTCGATGGCAATGGCGAGCTCCTGCCCCGCCGGCGGCGCCACCAGGGCGGCGTCATCGCCAATACCCAGCTTCACATCCTCGCGGCCCTGCGCGGTGCGTTCGCGAATGCGGTCGATCAGTCGGAATTCCATGGCTAACGACTCGTACGCGGGAAAGGCAATAAAGCCATTATCGGCGGAATACGACCGTCGGACCGCCGTGGTAGGTGGTTTCCTGCCACCGCTTGAAGCCGGCTTTCTCGGCGACGCGGATCGACGGCAGGTTCTGCGGGTCGATGATGCACACCGCCGTCAACGCGCTCAGGTGCTTGTCCGCCCAGGCCGTGGCGGCCGCGACGGCTTCGCTCGCATAACCCTTGCCGTGCGCATGCGGCGCCAGCACCCAGCCGAACTCCAGCATGCCCATCAGCGAGGGCTCGATCTCTCGCTTGAAGTCGGCGAAACCGATGTCGCCGATGTAGCGGCCGGTGGCCTTTTCTTCCACGGCCCAATAGCCGAAGCCGAGTACGGTCCACAGCCCCATGTACTGCAGAAAGCGGCGCCACACCTCTTCCGCGGTCTGGGGGCGGCCACCGATGTAACGGGTTACTTCCGGGTCGGACCAGATCGCGGTGCGCTCGGCGTGATCTTCAACGCGATGCTCGCGCAGGCGCAAACGTTCGGTTTCGAGCACAGGGACCAGAGTCAGCCGCTCCATGGCCCCGTCCATCAGCCGCGCTTCTCAGTGGAACGCAGCACGGCGGCCAGCTTGTCCAGCACGCCATTGACGTAGCTGTGACCATGGTCGGCACCGAAGCGCTTCGTAACTTCGATGGCCTCGTTGATGATCACGCGGTACGGCACGTCCGGGCGGTACTTCAGTTCGTACGTCGCCAGACGCAGCGCCGCGCGCTCGATCGGATCGATCTGCCCCACTTCACGGTCCACATAAGGCTTGAGGGCGTCGTCGATGACCTCGACATGGCGCTCCACACCGTGCAGCAGATCCTCAAAGTATTCGAGGTCGGCCACTTCCATGTCCTGCTCGTGGCGGAACTGCTCGATCACTGCATTCATGTGGCTGCCGCTGATCTGCCACGCATACAGCGCCTGCAGCGCACGGCGGCGGGCACGCGAGCGTGCGGCCAGATCGATGCCTTCGGGACGCTGGTTCATCACAGCTTTCCGTACAGGTTGACCATCTCGAGCGCGGCCAGCGCGGCATCGGCGCCCTTGTTGCCCGCCTTGGTGCCCGAACGCTCGATGGCCTGTTCGATGTTGTCGGTGGTCAGCACGCCGAAGGACACCGGCACGCCAGAAGCATAAGCCGCCTGGGCCAGGCCCTTGGCGCATTCACCGGCCACATAGTCGAAGTGCGGCGTGGAACCACGGATCACCGCGCCCAGTGCGATCACGGCGGCGTACTTGCCGGAGTTGGCGACCTTGTGGGCGGCCAGCGCAATTTCCCAGGCGCCCGGCACGCGGATCAGCTCGATCTCGTCGTCCTTCACGCCATGGCGCACCAGCACGTCACGCGCGCCGGCCACCAGAGGCTCGACGACGAAACCGTTGAAACGGCCGGCGACGATGGCAAAACGGCCTTTGGGCGTGGCGAAATCGCCTTCGATGATCTTCATGGATAAGGGTTTCCTGGGCTCTGGCCCTACGGGGCCGACTATTTTACGGGATTTGGGGCAGCGTGCCCGGATCAGGCCGGGAAACCGTCCCGGCGAGGTGGGGATGGCCGCCAAAGTGCAGGCTGGCCTGCCCTGCCGCCACGCGCAGGCGGGCCGGCACGCCAAACGGCAAGGTGAACTTGTCCGGCTCATGACCGAACGGCAGGCCGCGGATCACCGGCACGCGGGCAACGCGGCTGATCTGATCAAAGGCGGCATCGGTGTCGTAACCGTTGTCGTAGCTGTGCGGGCGGCAATGGGTGAAGTGCCCGAGCACCAAAGCCCGCTGGCGATCCAGCACACCTGACAGATGCAGCTGATACAGCAGCCGCTCGATGCGGAACGGTGGCTCGCCGACATCTTCCACGAACAGGATGCCGCCCTCGATGGCGGGGAAGTACGGCGTGCCGATCAGGCTGCACAGCACGGCAAGATTGCCACCCCACAGAGGACCTTCGACCTCCAGTTCGGCAGTGGTGGGCGTCGCCCAGCTCGCCGTGGCTTCGGCCTGGCTGACGGCGCACCAGAAGTGCTCCCACATCAGTCCATTGAGCTCCGGCGCACCAAAGTCGGGGCCCAGCATGGGGCCACCGAAGGTGGTCAGCCCGCTCTTGGTGTACAGCGCCATCTGGATGGCGGTGAAATCACTATGACCGACCAGCAAGGTCGACGCATCGCTCAACCGCTCGCGCAGCGCGCCGTAGTGAAGGTGTTCCAGCAGGCGTGTTGCGCCATAACCGCCGCGCACTGCCAGCGCGATATCCGGCAGGGACGGTTGGATGGCCAGACGATTGAGATCGGCAACGCGGTCGGCATCGCTGCCCGCATAGCGCTGCTCGACGCGATCGAGCACTTCGGTGCCCTCCACCACGCAACCGGCAGCACGCAGACGCGCCACGCCGCGGGTCATCGCATCAGGATCGTGCGGGTAACCCGAGGGAGCAATGAGACGGACGGTCGGAGAGGTCATGGCGTTCGTTATGTGGTGAAAGCCTGAGTATGCCGGCGATGGGGTGGCGTGGAAGTGGCAAGACTGAGCCCGCCTTCTGCAGGAGCGCACTTGTGCGCGACAAACTCACGACACGATGACGACGTGGCGCCGCGGTCGCGCACAAGTGCGCTCCTACAGGAGGGAATCGTTACACGTACTCGGTTACTTCAAGCCCGAAGCCGCCAAGGCCCACCATCTTGCGCGGCGTGCCGAGCACGCGCAGCTGATGGATGCCCAGATCAGCCAGCATCTGCGCGCCCAGCCCGAGCTGACGCCATTCCTGCTGCTGCGCTTCCTCCGGTGCCTGAATTGCCGGCTGGCGATTAAGCCGGCGCAGCAAAGCGTCGGCCGTGTCTTCGCCAGAAAGCACCAGCAATGCGCCACGGCCTTCGTCGGCGATGCGGCGCAATGCGGACGTCACGGTGAGGCCAAGATCATCGCGCTGCAGATGCAGCACATCCGACAGCGTGTTGCGCACATGCACGCGCGTCAGCACCGGCTTGCCGTCGCCTACCTCGCCACGCACCAGCGCGAAGTGAAGACCGTGACGGATCGCATCGCGATAGGCCACGAGGCGGAACGGGCCGAATTCGGTCTGCACGTCTTCCTCGTACACGCGCTGCACCGTCTTCTCGGTTTCCAGGCGGTAGCGGATCAGGTCGGCGATGGTGCCGATCTTCAGGCCGTGCTTTTTCGCGAACACTTCCAGCTCGGGGCGACGTGCCATCGAGCCATCTTCATGCAGGATTTCGATCAGCACCGCCGACGGCTCAAGGCCTGCCAGCGCCGCCAGGTCGCAACCGGCTTCGGTGTGACCGGCACGCGTGAGCACGCCACCCGGCTGCGCGGTGAGCGGGAAGATGTGGCCCGGCTGCGAGAGGTCCTGCGGCTTCGCATCCGACTTCACCGCCACCTGGATGGTGCGTGCGCGGTCGTGCGCCGAGATGCCAGTAGTCACGCCTTCTGCCGCCTCAATGGAGACGGTGAAGTTGGTCTGATACGGCGAGGTGTTGTCGACCACCATGGGCTTGAGGCCCAGCTGCCGCGTGCGCTGTTCGGTCAAGGTAAGGCAGACGAGGCCGCGTGCCTCGCGCACCATGAAGTTGATGTCCTCGGGCCGCACCATCTGTGCCGCCATGATGAGGTCGCCTTCGTTCTCGCGGTCTTCGTCGTCGAGAATCACGACCATGCGGCCGGCGCGGATGTCTTCGAGGATTTCGGGGATGGTGTTGAAGCTCATGGCGTTTCAAATCCAATTGCGTTGCATTGCATCGCTGCCGTCATCCCGGCGAAGGCCGGGATCCAGTAGCGATGAGTTCGAGGACTCAGCGGGCCATCAGCCTTAAAAACCCCGGTATACGCTTGGCGACAACCGCACCAAGGCGCCACTGGATTCCGGCCTTCGCCGGAATGACGGCTCATTTGATGTGATCAGGCAAAACCGTGCTGCTTGAGAAACCCTTCATCGAGCTTCGGCGCGTCGCCACTGGCAATCAGCCGCTCGATGTACCGCGCCACCACGTCTACCTCGATGTTCACCGCATCCCCGGCGCGGCGCGCATGGAATGCCGTGTGTTCCACGGTGTGCGGAATCAGGTTGACGCCGAAGCGATGACCGTTCACTTCATTGACAGTGAGGCTGGTGCCATCGATACAGATGGAGCCCTTGGCCGCGATATAGCGCGACAGCGTGGCCGGCACTTCGAACACCCAGCGCAACGAACGGCCGTCCGGCGTGATCGACACCACCTTGCCCAGGCCATCAACGTGACCGGACACGAGGTGGCCACCCAGACGATCGGCAAGGCGCAGTGCCTTCTCGAGATTCACCGGGTCGCCGGCTTTCAGCTTGCCCAGCGTGGTGAGCGACAGCGTTTCGTTGGAGACGTCCGCGCTGAAACCACGCGACTCCAGCGTCACGGCGGTCAGGCACACACCGGAGACAGCAATGCTGTCACCCAGCTGCACGTCGGTGAGATCGAGGCCGGCCGTGTCCACGTGCAGGCGCACGTCGCCGCCACGTGGTTCAAGCCGCGCAATGCGGCCCACGCTCTGGATGATGCCGGTAAACATCAGCGCACCTCCCGGAGAGAGGCCGCGACATAGTTGGAACGATGCTTGGACATGAAACGTTTCCCGCGTCAAAAACATGCGAAAAACGCCTCAAGGCGTCAGGCAGGCGCGCGCCAGCGAGACATGCGCCGTACCGTCTTCTCTCATCCGGACTTTCTGGAAGCCATCGCTGGCTTCCAACCGTCGGCTCCGGCATTGGACCGGATCTGCTGACCTTCCGATGACCTGGAAGCGCTCGCGGGCTCGTGCCTTACGGCACCTACCGCCGGTGGGGAATCGCACCCCGCCCTGAAGACGTCGTTGGTGGTTTTGCCGGCGGACCGGCCCGGGGATTCTATCATCAACCGCTGGCCGCCCCGCCCGCTCCTTTTGTCCACCGTGGTGAACACCGCGTCCCTACGGCCGTGCCATGGCCTGGACCAGGAAGTCGATCAGCAGGCGCACCGCCGGCACACGATCCGCCCCCGGCAACCAGATGAGGTGGATCGGCGATTCGCTCAGTTGCCATGGCGGCAGCACTTCAACCAGCTGTTTTTTCGCCACCAGCGCATCGCCCATGTAGTCGCCCATGATGCCGATACCGACACCCGCGAGCAGCGCATCGCGCACGGCCTGCACATCGTTGCTCCACATGACCGGTTCGATGCGCACGGACCGGCGCCGGCGTTGCTGATGGAGCTGCCAGAGTGTGCCGGTACGCAGTCCGCTGAAGGCAATGCAGCGATGGAGCTTGAGGTCCGCGGGGTCCGCCAGCGGCGGTGCCGTCTTCAGGTACTGGGGCGAGGCGCAGAGATAACGCCGCATCGTGCCCACTTGCCGGGCTACCACCTGCGCATCTGCCAGCCGGCCCACACGTACGGCCAGATCGACCTTTCCGGCGACGAGATCGACGTAGGTGTCGTCATAGGTAACGTCGAGGCGAATCTGCGGATGCAGTGCCATAAAACGTGCCACCAAAGGTGCCATACGCTCGCGCCCATAGGTGCGCGGCATATGCAGGCACAGGCGTCCTTGCGGCTCGCCATCTTGCGGGCGCAAATCCACCGCCAGATCCGTCATCACCTGTTCCAGCCGCTCGCAATGTTCCAGCAGTTGCTCGCCGCGTGCGCTCAACATGACCCTGCGCGTAGTGCGCATAAATAGTTTGGTACCGACGGCATCTTCCAGTGACGCAATGCGCCGGCTCAGCACGGACGGCGTGCACCCGGCCTCGCGCGCGGCCTGCGAGAAATTCAGCTGTCGGGCCGCGATGGCGAAGGCCCGAAGTTCACGCACCCGTGTTGGCGTCAGCTCGAATGATTTATTCATATCCTGAACAAATAAAGTGCCTTTTCCGTAGATTATCATCACCACCACATAGACTGACCATGGCGGCATTCCAACCACGGAGTGTCGTCATGCGTGCTTATCAGCTACCTGCTTTTGGCCTTGAACACCTGCGCCGCATCGAACTGCCGGAACCGCAGCCCGGTCCGGGCCAGGTTCTGGTGAAGCTGGAAGCAGCCTCCCTCAACTATCGTGACCTGCTGATGGCCAAAGGGCAGCTCTATCGCGCCGTGGAGCTTCCGATCGTCCCGGTGTCGGATGGCGCGGGCACGGTGTGCGCCATCGGAGAAGGCGTCACCCGCTTCAAGCCCGGGGATAAAGTGACCACGCTCTATAAATCGCGCTGGCTCGCCGGTGCCATCCGGCCGGAGTGGGCAGGCATCGAACCCGGCGGCCCCGACGACGGCGTGATGCGCGAATTCGCCTGCTTCGATGCTTATGCGCTCGTCCACGCACCATCGCACCTGAGTCACCTGCAGGCGGCCACGTTGCCCATCGCCGCACTGACCGCATGGCAAGCGCTGGAGATGGCTCATGTCACCAGCGGACAGTCCGTGCTGATTCTCGGTACCGGCGGTGTTTCATTGTTCGCGCTGCAGTTCGCGAAACTGCGGGGCGCCCGCGCCATCGTGCTTTCTTCCAGCGACGAAAAACTGAAACGCGCCAAGACCCTCGGCGCCGATGTGGGCATCAACTACGTGACCCATCCGCAATGGAGTCCTCTGGTACGCGAGGCTACCGGCGGGCGTGGCGTCGATGCGGTGATCGAAACGGTGGGCGCCTCCACATTGCCGCAGTCCATGGATGCCGTGGCCATCCATGGCTTCATAGGTATGGTGGGCTTTATGGGTGGCAACGAGGCCTCCATCACCCTCACCCAGGCCCTGCTCAAGCGTGTGCACCTGCAGGGCATTTCGGTCGCGCCGCTGGAACAGCACGAGCGGATGAATGCTGCCATCGAGCAGGCGAGGCTCGAGCCGGTCATCGACCACGTTTACGGATTTGAGCAGTTGCGCGAAGGCTTCGACCTGATGGCCACCGGCAAGCATTTCGGCAAGATCGCCATCGATTTCTCGAAGTAATGCCGCCAGCCATGCCCGCGCTTCCTCGCCGGGAAGCGCGGGCACGTATTACGCGCCGATGGTCTGCCCGGTATCCCGGCGATACTGGCGCAGCACCTGATCCATGACCCAGTTCGTACGTGCGCCACTCTCCGCCGTCGACGGGCATGCACCCTTCTGCCCGGTCAGCTCGGCCACGATGGTTTCGATCAACGGCTGCTGGATATGCGCCGGGTTCGCCACGTGGTGTTCACGCACCCCATCGGCGTTTTCCACGCGAATGGGGCCATCGCCAAAGGTGGCGAAGGTGATGCGGCCTTGGTCGCCGATCACTTCGATCTGGTCGTGATGCTTGTAGCTGTCGAAATTCCACAGACCGGTGCCAAGCATGCCGTTGCCAAAGGCGAACGACATGGCAACGCCATCTTCCACGGAATAAGCCTTCAGCTGATTGCTGGCCTGCCCACTCACCGACACGATGGGGCCGAACAGCCAGTCGAGGATATCGAGCGTGTGGCAACCGATATCCATGAAGACGCCACCGCCGGAGACATCCGCCTGCACATGCCAGGGCAGGTTCTTGGCGTCGTGATAGCGCGGATGGTGCGGCTCGTACAACACCGTATTGACGATGCGTGGCGTACCGATCACGCGCTGATCGAATATCAGACCGCGCACCGCGGAGAAGCGCGGAAGGCTGCGGCGGTAATACGCTACAAAGACCGGCACGTTGGCCTCGCGTCCCGCCCGAATGATGACTTCGCACTCGGCGGCATCGAGTGCCATCGGCTTTTCCACATACACCGGCTTGCCGGCCGCAATGCTCATCAACGCGTACTGCTTGTGCGTCGAGGGCGGCGTGGCCACATAAACCGCGTTGACTTCGGGATCGGCGATCAACCTGGCGGCATCGTCATACCAGCGCGGCACACCGTGGCGCTGCGCATAATCGCGCGCCTTGTCGCCGTCGCGGCGCATCACTGCCACCAGGGCGGAGTTGGGCGTCTTGCTGAAACCCGGCCCGCTCTTCACCTCGGTGACGTTGCCGCAACCGATGATGCCCCAGCGTATCGCTGCCGTCGTCATGTGGTCTTGAACTCCTTGGTCAGGAACTGCTGGTGGTAGGCGTGAAACACGTTCACTTCCGGATGCCGAGCGCGTTCGACCAGATGCGCACGCAACGCTTCGCGCACGCATGGCGCCAGCGATGACAGGTACTCCACGGTGTACTCGGTGTGGTCGAGCACACCGAAATGAAGCGTCGGCGCATGGTCGGTGGAGTGAAAGCCCAGATGAATGGTGATGCGCTTGTCTTTCAGCACGCCACCGTAACCGCGATGCACGGCGTAGTTGTTGTAGAACACGGCCTCGCCCGGCTGCAGCACCAGCTGCTTGCCGCCGCTGAGCTCCGGCGCATCCACTGGCGCCATCTTTTCGGTGTTTCCGAAGATTGCGCGCTCCTCCGCATTGAGCTGACGGCGATGGCTGCCCGGCACGATCCACAGGCAACCGTCTACCGTCAGCGGCATGTTCATTTGCACGTAGTTGTAGTGGTAGCTATCGCTGAACCAGCTCAGATCCACCTGATCGTCCGGCACCTGCAGCACGTCACGATGCCAACCCTGGCGGTAATCCACGCCCGCCTCACCGTAGAACAGCGAAGCGCCATCCACCACGATGCCATGACCCAACAGGCCACGGCACACGGCCAGAATATCGTCGTTGCAGACGATGTCCTGGATATCGCGAATCGCTTTGCCCGGCTGCAGAAACTGCAAGGCGCTCATGCGCTGCGCGTCCCCACGCTCACGGCGCGAAGCCTCGATGGCCGCCACATAGCGCGCGACGCTGGCATCGTCGAGAATCTTGCGAACGAGATAACCCTGTTCGCGAAAGAGCGCGCGTTCTGCGTCGCTGAGTACGGTGGCCGGCATCGTCATCGGTGGCATCCTGGTGATCAAAGACAAGTCAAAGGAACGGGGCCGGACTCAGGCAACGGGCCGCAGCTGAAGGCGCAGATCGTCACCCAACACACGCCGGTCCACCGTGCGCAGTTTCCATCGCGCGGCCATATCCGTCAGTGATGGCAAGCCCAATAACGGCCGCGCCGTGTCGCCCAGCAGCACGGGCGCGACGTAGAGCAATAGCTCATCGGCGAGACCCGCGGCGAACAGCGCGCCACACAAACGCGGGCCAGCTTCCACATGCACTTCGCTCACGTGGCGCCGCGCCAGCTCGGCCATCACCGCATGCAGATCCAGTGCGCTGCCCTGCGCTTCTATGGCCGCCAACTCCACCGCGTGAAAGCGCGCATCGGCTGGCTTCGCATGCGCTTCGTGTAGCACGAGAGTCGGCGCGGTGCCATCCAGCACATGGCTATCTGACGGGGTGCGCAACTGGCTATCCAGCAACACACGCCACGTCGGCGTGAATGCCTCGTTCGCGGGCAGGCGCACGGTCAACCGTGGATTGTCCGCCAGCACCGTGCCTGAGCCACTCAGAATGGCCGAGCTACGCGCCCGCCAGCGCTGCACATCTGCCCTGGCGGCTTCGCCGGTAATCCATTTCGAATCGCCGTTGCTCAGCGCGGTACGCCCGTCCAGACTCATGGCGAGCTTCACGCGCACCCACGGCCGGCCACGCTCGATGCGGCTGAAGAAGCCGATGTTGAGTTCTCGCGCCTGCTCGCGCATGAGGCCGGTTTCGACCACGATGCCCGCGTCGCGAAGTTTGCCGATGCCACGCCCTGCCACCTGCGGGAACGGATCCTCCGCTGCGATCACCACGCGCGATACGCCGGCGGCAATCAGTGCATCGGCACACGGCGGCGTGCGGCCGTGATGCGCACACGGTTCCAGGGTGACGTAGGCCGTGGCGCCCCGCGCCTTGTCGCCCGCTTCGCGCAGGGCATAAACCTCGGCATGCGGCTCACCCGCGCGCTGGTGATAACCCGTGCCGACCACCTGTTCGCCATGCGCAATAACGCAGCCGACGCGCGGATTGGGTTGCGTGGTGTAGAGCCCGCGTTCGGCGAGGCGCAGCGCGTGCGCCATGTGGGCGTGATCGATGGCGGTGAAGGAAGGAGCCATGCGGGTCGCTTCGGAATGCGGAGGCGCCAGTTTAGGTGAAGTGGCCGAGGGGCTCACAGCGCTTCTTTTCCAAAGAGGAAAAGCACTGGCATGAATCACCACCGGGCCAAGATTGGCCCCTCACCCCGGCCCTCTCCCCGGAGGGGAGAGGGAGAAGTGGGGTGCCTCGCGAAAATCACGAGAGGAAACGAAGTGATGTTCCGCTTTAAGTCCTCTCCGCTATGGCGCGTTGCGGTGTAGCCGTACCGCATGTCGGATGGATCGATAGGTGCCGATTGCCGAGGCCGCCAAGGCTTGTATTAAACACGACGCTACGAGCCTTTCAGGCCATTTTCTTTGGGTTACTTTTCTTTTGGGCCAACAAAAGAAAAGTGACTCGGCCTCCGGCAGGAGGTCGAAACGCCCGCCGCGTAGGCGGCACGCTGGCGGGATCGCCAGATCAGGTCCAAGAGCAAAGGCACTGGATGACTCGCTGCGCTCGCCCCTTCGGGGCCGCCCTGCGGGCGTTCTGCGCGCTTCGCGCTTGTCCAGCCTTCGCTGGGATGACGGTGAGGGGGAACCTACGTAGTCGCGAGCACTTTCCCTCAACAGGAAGCAGAGCCCAGAGGCGTCAGGACTTCTTACGCCGCGCCACCGTCTCGCCGAGCAACGACAACTGCAGAGCTTCCAGCTCCGGCAGATCACGCTCGAGCTTCTCGATCTCTTCACGGAACGCCTGCACGTCCTCAAACTTGCGATAGACCGAAGCAAAACGCACGTAGGCAACCTGATCCAACTTCTTCAGCTCACGCATCACCAGCTCGCCGAGCTGGCGAGATGGCACTTCGCGTTCGCCGCAGCGGCGCAGGTCGTTGATGATTTCGCGCACGGCGCTATCGACCGAATCAGTCGACACCGGACGCTTCTGCAGCGCGCGCTCAAAGCTCACACGCAACTTGCGCTCATCGAACGATTCGCGGCGCTCGCCGCTCTTCACGATGGTCGGCAGCTTGAGCTCCGCCGTCTCGAACGTATTGAAGCGCTCACCGCATTTCGGACACTCGCGACGACGGCGCACGGTGGCGCCGTCTTCCGCGAGGCGCGAGTCGATCACGCGGGTGTCTTCGTGCTGGCAGAAAGGGCAATGCATGGTTTCAGGAGTCGGAAACGAGAAGTGAGAACATCGAGGAAACGCTTTCTCTCACTTCTCGCTCCTCTTCACTCGTTTCTCGCTCTCAGGCGTAAACCGGGAACTTGTGGCACTGCGCCGTGACCTTCTCGCGCACCTTGGCGATGAGGGCGTCATCGTTCGGCGCGTCCAGCACGTCGCAGATCCAATGGGTCAGCTCGACCACGTCTGCTTCCTTGTAGCCGCGGGTGGTGACGGCCGGGGTGCCCACGCGCAGGCCCGAGGTGACGAAGGGCTTGCGGGGGTCGTTCGGCACGGCATTCTTGTTGACCGTGATGTGTGCCTTGCCCAGCGCTTCTTCCGCGTCTTTGCCGGTGACGTCGCGGCCGATCATGTCCACCAGCATCAGGTGGTTTTCGGTGCCGCCGGAAACGATCTTGTAGCCGCGCTCGATAAAGGTCTTGGCCATCGCCTTGGCGTTCCTGACCACCTGTTCCTGGTAGGTCTTGAATTCCGGCTCCAGCGCTTCCTTGAACGCGACCGCCTTGGCGGCGATCACGTGCATCAGCGGACCACCCTGAATGCCCGGGAACACGATCGACTGCAGCTTCTTCTCGATCTCTTCGCCGGCGTCCTTGGCCACGATGATGCCGCCACGCGGACCACGCAGGGTCTTGTGCGTGGTGGAAGTGACCACGTGCGCGTGCGGCAGCGGGTTCGGGTAGACGCCTGCGGCCACCAGACCGGCAACGTGCGCCATGTCCACGAACAGGTAGGCACCGACCTTATCGGCGATGGCGCGGAAGCGCGCCCAGTCCATCACCTGCGAGTAGGCGCTGAAGCCGGCCACGATCATCTTCGGCTTGTGTTCGACGGCCAGACGCTCGACTTCGTCATAGTCGACCAGACCGTTCTCGTTAACGCCGTACTGCACGGCGTGGAACAGCTTGCCCGACACGTTGACCTTGGCACCGTGGGTGAGATGGCCGCCATGGGCCAGGCTCATCCCCAGAATGGTGTCGCCCGGGTTGAGCAGGGCGAGGTACACCGCCTGGTTGGCCTGCGAGCCGGAGTGCGGCTGCACATTGGCGTAGGTGGCGCCAAACAGCTTCTTGAGGCGGTCGATGGCCAGCGTCTCGGCCACGTCCACGAATTCGCAGCCACCGTAGTAGCGCTTGCCCGGGTAGCCTTCGGCGTACTTGTTGGTCAGCACGCTGCCCTGCGCTTCCATCACGCGCGGGCTGGCGTAGTTTTCCGAAGCGATCAGTTCGACGTGATCTTCCTGGCGACGGGCTTCGTCGGCCATGGCCTGGGCCAGTTCATTGTCATAACCGGCGATCGTCTCGTGCTTCGGAAACATCCTGACCTCGTAGGGTGGCTTGCGGGTTTGAACGAGAAAGTGTAGCGCCCCCAGCCCCTTGGGGCCACATCCGCTTGCTCCCCGTAGATCTTGTGCCCGGAACCCGGTTCCGCCGGGGTTGGAGGCACATGCCGGCCGCCCGGCCCCGGAGCACCATACGGGGATACCCCACGACGGAGCGCCCCATGAAGCACCGCACGCTCGGCCAGCATGGCCCCAAGGTTTCCGCCCTCGGCCTCGGTTGCATGGGCATGTCCGGCATGTACGGGGCCTCCGACCGCAGCGAAAGCATCGCCACCATCCATGCCGCGCTCGACGCAGGCGTCACCCTGCTGGATACCGGCGACTTCTATGGCATGGGCCACAACGAAATGCTGATCGGCGACGCCCTGGTGGGCCGTTCCCGCGACAGCTACCAGCTCAGCGTGAAGTTTGGCGCCCAGCGCGGGCCCGGCGGGGACTGGCTGGGTTACGACGCCCGGCCGGCCGCCGTAAAGACGGCCCTGGCCTACACGCTGCAGCGCCTGCGCGTGGATTACATCGACATTTACCGCCCCGCCCGGCTCGACCCGAACGTGCCGATCGAGGAGACCGTGGGCGCCATCGCCGATCTGGTGAAGGCTGGCTATGTGCGTTACCTGGGCCTGTCGGAAGTGGGCGCCGACGCCATTCGACGGGCCAACAGCGTGCTGCCCGTGGTGGATCTGCAGATCGAGTACTCGCTGATCTCGCGGGGCATTGAAGAACGCATCCTGCCCGCCTGCCGGGAGCTGGGCATCGGCATCACAGCCTATGGCGTGCTGTCGCGCGGGCTGATCAGCGGCCACTGGTCCACGGATCGCGCCACCGACGCCCGCGATTTCCGGGCGCACAGCCCCCGTTTCCAGGGCGACAACCTCGCGCACAACCTGGCGCTGGTCGACAGCCTGCGACAGCTGGCCGAGGCGCATGGCGTCAGCGTGGCCCAGGTAGCGATTGCGTGGGTGCTGGCGCGCGGTGAGGACATCGTGCCCTTGGTCGGAGCCCGTACGCGAGACCGGCTGAAGGAGGCGCTGGGCGCGCTCGATGTGACGCTGTCCGCCGATGACCTGGCCACCCTGGAACGCGCCTTCCCACCCGGGGCGGCGGCGGGCGATCGGTACAACACCCAGGGGATGGCCTCGCTAGACAGCGAGAGGTAAACCCCTCCCTCACCGTCATCCCAGCTTTCGCTGGGATGACGAATCAATGGGCACCCGAGGCCAACGGAAGTTGTCCCACCGTCACCGGCCCGCCCCTACAACCCGCTATAATGCGCGGTTTGTTACCCACTCTGACGCACCTGCCAGCTTTGCCGGCCGGTGTCGTGCACGCCGCCGGAGGCTCCATGAGTTCGCAATTCATTTACACCATGAACGGGGTCAGCAAGATCGTTCCCCCGAAGCGCCACATCATCAAGGACATCTCGCTCAGCTTCTTCCCCGGCGCCAAGATCGGCCTGCTGGGCGTGAACGGCGCGGGCAAGTCCACGGTGCTGCGCATCATGGCCGGCGTCGATAAGGACTTTCAGGGTGAAGCCCGCCCGCAGCCGGGCATCAAGATCGGCTACCTGGCGCAGGAGCCGGAGCTGAATCCCGAGAAGACCGTGCGTGAATCGGTGGAAGAAGGCGTCTCCGTCATCCTGGACGCGCAAAAGCGTCTGGAAGAGGTCTACGCCGCCTACGCCGAGGATGGCGCCGACTTCGACAAGCTGGCCAAGGAACAGGAGCAGCTGGAAAACATCCTCGCGGTGAACGACGCCCACGCGCTGGAGCGCCAGCTGGAAGTGGCCGCCGACGCGCTGCGCCTGCCGGCGTGGGACGCCAAGATCGGCCCGCTGTCTGGTGGTGAGAAGCGCCGCGTGGCGCTGTGCCGCCTGCTGCTGTCCAAGCCGGACATGCTGCTGCTGGACGAGCCCACCAACCATCTGGACGCCGAGTCGGTGGACTGGCTGGAGCAGTTCCTGCAGAGCTATCCGGGCACCGTGGTGGCGGTCACCCATGACCGCTACTTCCTCGACAACGCTGCCGAGTGGATCCTCGAACTCGACCGCGGCCGCGGCATTCCGTGGAAGGGCAACTACACCGAGTGGCTGGAGCAGAAGGACGCCCGCCTCAAGCAGGAAGCCTCGCAGGAGAAGTCCCGTCAAAAGGCGATCGAGAAGGAACTGGAGTGGGTGCGTTCGGCTGCCAAGGGTCGTCAGTCCAAGGGCAAGGCGCGTCTCAACCGCTTCGAGGAGCTGAACTCGGTCGAGTACCAGCGCCGCAACGAAACCAATGAAATCTTCATTCCGCCCGGCGAGCGCCTGGGCCAGGAAGTGATCGAATTCAAGAACGTCTCCAAGTCGTTTGGCGATCGCCTGCTGATCGACGACCTGTCGTTCAAGATTCCGCCGGGCGCCATCGTTGGCGTGATCGGCCCGAACGGCGCCGGCAAGTCCACGTTCATGAAGATGATCATGGGCAAGGAGCAGGCGGATTCGGGCACGGTGAAGCTGGGCCACACGGTCAAGCTCGCCTACGTCGACCAGTCCCGCGACGCGCTCGATCCGAAGAACAACGTGTGGCAGGAAGTGTCCGGCGGTTCGGACATCCTCACCATCGGCAACTTCGAGATTCAGTCGCGCGCCTACATCGGCCGCTTCAACTTCAAGGGCACCGACCAGCAGAAGATCGTCGGTCAGCTGTCCGGCGGTGAGCGCGGCCGTCTGCACATGGCCAAGACCCTGCTGCAGGGCGGCAACGTGCTGCTGCTCGACGAACCGTCGAACGATCTGGACGTGGAAACCCTGCGCGCACTGGAAGACGCACTGCTTGAGTTCCCGGGCTGCGCGGTCGTCATCTCGCATGACCGCTGGTTCCTCGACCGCATCGCCACGCACATCATCGCGTTCGAAGGCGATTCGCACGTGGAGTTCTTCCCGGGCAACTACAACGAGTACGAGGCGGACAAGAAGCGCCGTCTCGGCGATGAGGCCGCCAAGCCGCATCGCGTGAAGTACAAGAAGCTGGCCTAAGGCCGCCTTTACTCCCTCTCCCCTCAGGGGAGAGGGCTGGGGTGAGGGGTCACGTCTGGCCCCAATCCTCAAAAGAACAGCACCACCATCAAGCGACACCGCAAGATTGACCCCTCACCCCAACCCTCTCCCCGGAGGGGCGAGGGAGTGAGATAGGCAGCGACGAGGAGATTCCGATGCACTTCATGCCATCCCTGCAAAACGCATGGACCCGCAACAACTCCCTCGTCTGCGTCGGCCTCGATCCGGAACCGGCAAAATTCCCCGCGCACCTCAAAGGCCGCGCGGATGCCGTATTCGAATTCTGTCGTGACATCGTCGATGCCACCGCTGATGTGGTGTGCACGTTCAAGCCGCAGATCGCCCACTTCGCCGCGTTGCGTGCAGAAGATGCGCTCGAACGGCTGATCGCGCATATCCACGACAAGCATCCGGGCGTGCCAGTCATTCTCGACGCCAAGCGCGGCGATATCGGCAGCACGGCGCAGCATTACGTCACCGAAGCGTTTGACCGCTTCAAGGCCGATGCCGTCACGCTGAATCCGTATCTCGGCCGCGATTCCATCCAGCCGTTCCTCGATCGCGCCGACAAGGGCGTGATCCTGCTGTGCCGCACCTCCAACCCGGGCGGCGCGGATTTCCAGGCGCTCGATTGCGGCGGCCTGCCGCTGTACCTGCGCGTGGCCGAAACCATCGCGCGTGACTGGAACAGCAACGGCAACTGCGCCCTGGTCACCGGCGCCACCTGGCCGGAAGAGCTGGGTAAAGTGCGCGCCATCGTGGGCGAGATGCCGCTGCTGGTTCCCGGCATTGGCGCCCAGGGCGGCGATGTGGAAGCCGTGCTCAAGCATGGCCGCAGCGCCAACGGCACAGGCCTGATGATCAGTTCGTCGCGCGCCATTCTCTACGCTGGCAACGGCGAAGATTTTGCCAACGCGGCGCGAGCGGCAGCCATCGAGCTGCGCGACACCATCAACCGCTTCCGCTAAGCCATCACGTCTTCTGTAGGAGCGCACAAGTGCGCTACTACGGTGTCGCAGCCTCGGCCATGACCGGAGCCGACACGGTCGTCGGCAACATGCGCGATCGCAGCCAGCGCTCCGAAGGCGTCGAGACATACCGCTCCACCGCCTTACCCAGCACCCAGCACAACAGCAACGCCGGCAGATACCACAGGTAGCCGTGCGCAATGTCGCTTCCCATCGCCTTGTACATACGCACCACCCCGAACACGACAAACATGTGGGTGAGGTAGATCTCGTAGCTCAGGCGCCCCCATGAGCGCAGCCAGTCCAGCCCGCGCCATGTCGCGCGGCCGGCGGGCGCCCAGGCACTCGCCAGCACGAGGCATAGCGCGGAACCCGTAAGCAGCAGCATGTAGCCGTTGTGCATCAGCGGCCACAACAACCTGCCTTCGAACATCACCAGGTAAAGCCCGACGCCTCCTGCGATACCAAGCGCTGATGCCGTGCCTCGTCGCACCGTTCGCCAACGCTGCACCAGCAAGGCACCGAGCACGCCCGTCGCAATAGCTGCCATGCCGGGCAAGTAAGCTTTTTCCTGCCAGATCTCGTTGTCCGCCAGCGCCGCGCGCGACCATGGCAGCGACACCGCGAGTACAACCAGCATCGGCACCAGTACCCACGTGCGCCGCGCAAGCAGGCAGACGATGGGGAAGCCGAGGTAGAACACCTCTTCGATCGACAGCGACCACAGCACGTCCCAGCCACCCGGCAGGTAGCCCGTCATGCCTTCGTACCAGTTCAGATGGACACCCAGCGCGGCGACGATGGCACGCGGCAGCGACTGCCCTTCCCGGCTGATGACATAGTCAGGAACACCCAGCAGGTGCAACAGACTGAGCACGGACACCAGCAACAACAGACACGGCGCGATGCGCGAGAAGCGGCGCGCGAAGAAAGCGCGCAGGTCGATGCTGACCAGCGCACCGTCACGTCGCAGCGTGTTGCTGGTGATGAGGAATCCGGAGATGACAAAGAAGATGAATACCGCTTCATAGCCGTTGAAATTGATGGCGCTCATCAGGTTCTTCGGCAAGATCGCAGCAAGCGACGTCTTCTTCAGCGGAATTCGCAAGCCAAGGTGATGCAGCACCACCAGCAGTATCGACAATCCGCGCAACAGGTCGATGCCTGCGTTGCGCGCGTAGGCGTGTTGATGCACCGGCGTCCGTTCCATCACCCCAATCGCTCCAGTACGAAATCGACAAACGTTCGAAGTTTGGCTGTGGGCCGCACCTCGCGCCGGCGGACGATCTGAATGTGTCGCGTAGGCAGGCTCCAGTCGGGCAGCAGCCGGACGAGTTGCCCTGACGCGATGGACGGCGCCAGCAACACGTCGGCCTGCACCACCACGCCGACGCCGTGCAACGCCGCCGTAAGCAGCGCTTGCCCGTTGTTGCACATCAAAGGCCCTTGCACCGGCACTTCCACCTGCCGACCTTCCTTTCTGAAACGCCAATGGTGGCGAGCGCCCCACGCCATGAAACCGAGACAGGCGTGCCCGGCCAGGTCCTCGGGTTGGTTCGGCGTGCCATGTGATTGCAGATACGCAGGACTCGCTACGGCGAACATTTCCGACGGCGACAACGAACGCGCCACCAGCGCTTCGTCATGGACGGGCCCGGAACGGATCGCCGCGTCGAAACCCTCCTCGTGCAGGTCGACCACGCGGTCGTTGAGGCTCAGCTCCACCTGCACCGTGGGATACGCCGCCATGTAGGCGCCGATGACCGGCATCAACCGATGCGCGCCCCACGTCACCGGCGCGGTGACGCGCAAGGTGCCCTGCGGTTCCGCACGCATCGCCTCGGCCACCTCGTCTGCCGCCTTCACGCTGCTGAGCACGTCGCGGCAGCGCTCCAGATAGGCCGCGCCAATTTCCGTCAGATGGTGGCGCCGCGTGGTGCGCTCGAGCAGTTGCGCGCCGAGTTGCTGCTCCAACGAACGCACGTGGTTGGCCACCATGGTTGTGGACAGCTCGAACTCATCCGCGACGGCGGCAAAACTGCCCTTCTCCACCACGCGGACGAATACCGCCATGCTGGTCAGTCGATCCATTCCAAATCCTTGCTTTGGAGTGAGGCAAGCATAGCCACATTTATCAATCAGGAGCGGTCAACGAACATCCGCGGCACCACCCAAGGAGAGACAAAGATGAAAGCCCTGCCGCGCCTCCGCCACCTTGCCCTGGCCTTCGCACTCACCTTCGCTGCCGCAGGCCATGCCGGGCAGGCGATTCCCACCACGCGCGCACTGCCAGCCGACTGGTATCCGGAAAGCATCGCCGTCGGACCGGACGGCACGTTCTACGTCGGCAGCTGGCGGCAAGGCGCCGTGGCTCGCCTCCAGCCCGGCGATGACGTGCCGCAGGTGCTGGTGACGCCGGGTGCCAACGGGCTATCGAACGGTCAGGGCGTGCTGGTCGACGCGCGCCGCGGCCTGCTTTGGATCTGCTCGGGCACACTGGGCTACACCACGGTTCCCACGAATCCGAGCGCGCTCAAAAGCTACGACCTCGCCACCGGCACCCCGCGCGGCAGCTACGAGCTGCCCGACAAGGGCTATTGCAACGACCTGGCGGAAGACGAGCGCGGCAACCTCTACATCACCGATTCGTTCCAGCCACGCATCTTCCGCTGGCGTGACGGCGATGCGCAGCTCGAAGTGTGGAAGGAAGATGCAGCGTTCATCGCCGGCAGCGACGGATACAAGCTCAATGGCATCGCCATCGATGGCAACCACGTCTACGTCAGCACGGTGGCTGCCGAGCCCTACCTGCTACGCGTCAACGTTCAGCAGGACGATAGCGCGGGCAAGGTCACCCGCATCGACATGCCCCGCACACTGAAGAACGCCGATGCCATCCGTTCGGCCGGCCACAACCGGCTGGTGATCTTCGAGAGCAACGCCTTCGGCCACGACGGTCCTTACGGCGGGCAGATCTCGATGGCAACCATCACGGGCGACAAGTCCAGCGAACTCGTGACGCTCGTGGCCGGGCTCAACGACCCATCATCAGGCCTGATCGCCAACGGCCGCGTGTACTTCATAGAGTCGAAATACAACCTGCTGTTTGCGCACAAGGGCGACGACGCGGGCATTCCGCGGCACGTGCCGTTCGATGTGCAGTCGGTGCCGCTGCCGCGTTAAAGCATGCGCCGACATGGTGGGAGCGCGCCCTGCGCGCGACTCGGCCACACCGATGGTCAAAGGCGTTGCCATTCGCTCACAGGGTGCGCCCAACGGAATGAGAATAGATCTACTGCGCCGCCGGCAGGTCGCGAATCATCTGCTGCGCCAACCCTTCGATGCCGTGCGCCACCACGCCGTTCGCCAACGCTGCGCTGGCTGCCAGTGCTTTTCCATGCATCCATCGACAGCCTTCCCTGCCCCGTGGCCCGTTGCATCCGTCGCAACCGCCACCGCAACGAGCGTCCTGAAAAATCAGAAGAATCTGATTGCCACGTATCGGGCATCTCCAATTAATAGGGAGCTTGTCTCACTTGAGGGTGCGCCCGATAGGAAACACAGGGCAACGACACCCCGCCAACCCTGCGCTACAGAACACGATCGGTAACGAGCCACGCATGCCGCTGAAGATCTACTGGCAATGCGGCACTCACGGATGACAAGACAACCTGCAACACCTCGAAGGGTCGTGCTGGGCTCCCATCAAATGGCAGCTCCGCCCGGACACGCCTGGTGATGAATACGCGCTTACACCTTCCGCCGTTTTGTCGAGACATAGGTACTTGCTGTTACTTCCATCCGGGCTCGCATCTCAATCCGCACATGGAGCCCTGCAACCACTTTTGACAACGAAAGGACGCAATCACATGTCAAGGAAAACGCCTCTTGTGGCGCTACCGCTTGCCTTCGCATGGATGGTAACGGCATGCACGTCATCGCCAGGGGACCAACCATCCACGGCATCCACCGCTGCGAGTGATCCCATTCTGACAACCACCCTGCGCTCCTATGCGCAGCCCTTGGTACCCGTCACCATTGATGGCAGGCCGTACCATTTCATCCTCGACACAGGAGCGCCATACACGTTCATCGACAACCACAGCGCTGCTGCGATAACCCAGCGCGTACCCAATAAAGAGGTTCCAGAATATTTTCGCGACTATGTGGGTGGACTTAACGTCATTGACGGCTCGGCGCTGAATCAGGAGCAAGTCCTGTTCTGGCAATCCAAGCCCATCCTGGTCGGCTCACACCCCATTTCGGGCAGCGTACCGTGGATCGGCCTGGACCTTTCGACCGTTGACATGGCCTACGGCGCACATGTGGATGGCCTGCTGGGTGCAAACGCCTTTCGCCAACTCAACTGGGGCTTCGACAATATCCGCCACACGCTGACCGTGTGGAGCCAACCGCCATCCACGGCGGGATATGAGCAATGCGCTCCCTACGGTGACGCATTCGGCAGCAGCCCCTTCCTCAATATCCTGTTTGCGAACGGCAACGGCGGCCCGATGACGATCGACACCGGCAGCTCCTTCAGCGCCAGCCCACCGGAACACATCCAGACATTCAAGGAGCAAGGCGGCAACGTGCAGGAGATCGGAAAGTACGCCCGGCTTTCCGGAAACGGTGTCTACGAAGCTGCCGCGTACCTCGTCGATGGACTGCACCTGGGCAACATGCCATTGGGCCGTTTGCAAGTCTTTGGCGGCAAAGAAGGTGCAAGCAGCACCCTCGGCATGAACTTCCTTTCCCGCTTCGACAGCTACGCCTTCATACCGAGCGAGATGCTGTTCTGTTTCAGCGCGAAGCACTTTACGCGCGATGATCCCAAGCCCGTGCGACTGGTAGAGCTGAGCTATGAAAATGGCCACCTTCTGATTGGCTCAACCCATCTTTCGCGCGACGGTCTTCCTCAAGGCCTCGTATCTGACGACATTCTGCTGTCCGTCAACGGCAAGCCGGTCGAACCTGTCGATATCGAAGCTATCCGTCATCAGCTCGCCCACGCTCCGGCCGGCGAACTGACGCTGCAGGTCGAGCGTCAGGGCAAGCAGATGACAGTCAAGCTCTGAACAACGGGCGTCAATGCGCTGGTGCGGCAGGCAGGTCGCGAATCATCTGCTGCGCCAGCCCTTCGTAGTTGTAGTCGAAGTGATGGTCGCCGGTCTTCTCAATGACCTTGACCCACGATGGCAGGCCGGGGTCGGCACAGATGGTGTCGTCCTTGTCTTTGATGCCGTAGTAACACGCCACCGGCGGATGGCCACCCAGCGCCAGTAGCGGGGGCATGGCGTCGAAGTGGTGCACCGGGTTAAGCCACTGGAAGAAATCCTGCGTGTGGGTCTTCCACCAACCCTCACGCATATAGCCTTCCATTTCAATTTCGAAATTCACGTCCTTGCTCGGCGAGAGCATCACGATCTGGGCGATGCGCGCACGCCCCTCGGGACTGAGCTTATCAACGATGGAAGGCAGCACATCCGCGCCGAACGAGAAACCGATAAGCCAGATGCGCTTCTTGTCGCCGTTGGCCACCGTGCGCGCTATCAGCGCATCGAGATCGGCGGCCGAATCTTCAGCGGAACGCTCGCGCCAGTAGTACTGCAGCAAGCTGACGCCCACGACCGGAATGCCATGGTCGGCAATGATCTTGCCCAGCGACTTGTCCAGGTCGCGCCAGCCGCCATCACCGGAATAGAACACGGCGACTACATCGTCGCGCCCCTGCAGCGGGGTGACGCCTGGTTTCACCGCGACGAGGATGCTCGACTCATCCAGCGAGGCGTGGTGCCACGGCTGCCAGGCCCACAGACCCACGGCAGCGGCGATCAAAAGTACGACAGCAAACCACTTGAAGAATCGTTTCAACGGCGCACCATGCCCGAAAGTCCACCCGAAATGAGGCTCGCCACATTGGCGAACACCAGCGGCAACGCGATGCCATTAGGTACCGCGAGATAGCGCGGCTCCCACACGGGATCGAATTTATCCTTGTATTTGTGCAGCCCCCGGAAGTTGTAGAACCGCTCGCCACGACCAAACAGCATCGCACCCAGGCGGCTCCACAACGGCGCACTACGACGATTCTGCAGGCCCGAGAACGGCGCCATGCCGAGATTGAACCAGCGGTAGCCTTGCTGCCTGGACCACTGCATCAGCTCAATGAACATGAAGTCCATGACGCCGGCCGTGCCGTCAGGCACGTGACGCATCAGGTCCAGCGAGGCTTCTTCCATGTTGTCGGTGAGGAACAGGTTGGCGAATGCCACCAGCTCCTCGCCCTGCCACACCAGCGCCATCGGCGTGCGCTCGAGATAGCGCGGATCGAAAGTGCCCAGCGAGAAGCCCTTCTCGCGCACACCCTTGTCGCGCATCCACGCGTCGGAGATTTTCTTGAGCCGGGGCATCAATGCCGTTACCGATTCGGCCGACACAATCTCCAGGCGCATGCCGTCGCGGGTGAGCTTGTTGATGGTGTTGCGCAACACCTTCTTGGACTTGCCGTCGAGATTGAAGGTGGCCAGTTCCACGCGCGCTTCTTCACCGATCTTGAGCAGGTTCATACCCGCTTCGAGATAGAGGTCCAGATCCTCCGGACGCACCTGGTAGAACAGCGGCCAGCCACCCGCGCGTTCGCACTGGTCGCGGAAGGTCCACACCAGTTCGCGGCGCGCGGTTTCGTCGTCGCCCACGGGATCGCCCATCGCCACCCAGCTGCGCCCTTCGACGTCGTACATGATGAAGGCCTTGCCTTCGGTGTCGAACAACAACGTCTTGTCACCCATCAGCGCGAGATGCGCCTGTGCCGAGGTGTACTGCTTGATCAGCGGCAACGCCTTCTGCAACTCCGTCTCGCCCGGCAACTGCAGATGCGGCCGCGCCGGACGGATCAGATTGGCCAGCGCAAACAGCAACCCCACCGCTGACGCGCCTACCAGCGCTCGCAACGCGCGCGGCGCACCACCGTGGTAGAAGCTGAATTCCCACCACAGGTTGTTGCTGTATTCCACGTGCTTGTAGCTGAAGCCCACCAGCCAGCCGGCGCAGACCAGCACCGCCACGATGGCGATGATCCAGCCCCAGGAGAAGCTCGCGCTGAACAGTGAGGCGCGGCGGTAGAACAGCTGATGTGCCGGCGCCAGCGCGAGCGCGAGCAAAGACAACAGAATGGCTTCTTCGTAGTCGATGCCTTTGAGCAGCGACAGCACCGCGCCCAACACCAGCAACACCAGGGTCAGCACATAGGCCGCATCCAGACGGCGCTGCAGACCACGCGCGAGAATCAGCAGCATCATGCCGACCACGCTGGAGAGGAAGTGGGACACTTCCAGCACCGCGAGGGGCAGCACGTCGCGCAGGATCGCCATGCGCGCTGGCAGCGCCGAAGTCGCGCCGGAGAACAACAGCACCGCGCCCGACACCAACGTCAGGCCAGCAAAGAAAGGCGGCAGCAGACCCGTGAACCACGGTGCCAGCAACGCCTTGCTGCGCAGTCCGCGCGCTTCGCGTACCAGTACCACGATGGTGGCGGCGCACAGCGGCAGGAAGTAGTAGATCAGGCGATAGGCCGCCAACGCGCCAAGAATGGGCGCTTCCAGGCCCTGGTTTCCCTCGGCGCCGAAGCCGGCCAACATCACCGCCTCGAACACACCCAGCCCACCGGGCACATGGCTTACCAGACCGGCAATCTGCGCGAGCACAAAGATCGCCAGGAAATGCCCGAAACCGGTATCCACCTGGTTGGGCATCAGCAGGTACAACACGTACGCAGCCAGCCCCCAGTCCACCGCCCCCACCAGAATCTGGCGCGCAGCGACCAGCGTGGACGGCAGGCTCAAACGCCAGCGCCAGACGCGCAGCGGCCGGCGCAGCAACCGGTTGCCGACCAGCCACAACAGAGGAATCAGGGTGAACACGCTGGCTACCGGAATACGCCAGCTCGCCAGCGGCAGATAGCCGGGCACGGGTACCAGCAGCAGTGTCACGCCGGTGAGTGCAGACAAGCCCAACCAGAAGCTGAGCGTGCAATACACCACCACCTTCGCCACTTCAGCCGTGGAGAGCCCGGCCTGGATGTAGAAGCGGTAGCGAATCGAGCCGGAAATCAGCAGCGCCATGCCCAGCGCATTGCTGAAGGCGTAGCTGATAAACGAGATAAGGCTGACCTGGGGACCCGGCAGGCGCTTGCCTATGTAGGCCAGCCCGAACCAGTCGTACAGGATCATCACCCCATAACTGCCGGCCGTGAGCAGCACGGCCAGCGCAACGCGGTAATTCTCCAGGCCATGAACGTAGCGCGCGACCTCGCGGTAGCTCACCTCGCTGGCAAGGCGGTGCAGCGCCCACAGCGCCAGGCACAGCATGGCCACCGAAAGCAGCGGACCGGCGAGCCGACGCAACCTGACCATCAGGCCAGGACGAGCCAGCATGTCACCGGAAATCGGGGCCTCCGCCCCTGTCTGCTCTACCACGCGGTTACCGCCTCCACATCGACCAGCGCGCAGGACTTTCGCTGCGACCGCCTAGGATAGCCGGTCAAGGCGCATTCCTGTTCGATCGTGGCACGTGGGCATGACATTTGGTCGCGGCCGCTTCAGGTAGGCCGCGACCCTCTGCCTTAGTGCTTGTTGTTCAACCCGTTGGCCATGCGAGCCACCCAGCGGTACATCACGAACACGATGGCCGCGAAGGCGATGCCGCCGATCCACTCGGCGGCATCCGCGAAGCCCGGACCGACCAGCGACAACGGATACTGCTGATTGCTGAAGCCCAGCTTGTCGGCAAAGGCGACAAGGGCGGCAATCAGCACGCCGATGATGCTCTCGCCCACGATCAGACCCGAAGCGAGCAGCACACCGAGCTGTTTGGTCGTTTCGGGCCGGGCCGAGCGATCGGCGCGACGGTCGAAATACCAGCCGACGATGGAACCCACCACCACCATCAAGGTGCTCACGGTCGGCAAATAGATGCCCAGGCCGACGGCGAGCGGCGGCATGCTCAGGCGCTTGGTGGTACGTCGCAGGACTTCGTCGATCACGATGATCGCCACACCGATCCAGATACCCGTGATGATCAGGTTCCAGTCGATGTTGTTGGTGATCACGCCTTGAGCCAGCGCGGAGATCAGGCCGGCCTGTGGCGCCGGCAGTGCATGCGCACCGGCGCCTGCCACGCCGACGAAACCGTAGGCCTTGTTGAGCAGGTCCAGCACCGGCGGAATCACGGCGGCACCGGCCACCACGCCGATCACCAGCGCCACCTGCTGACGCCACGGCGTAGCGTCGACCAGCTGGCCGGTCTTCAGATCCTGGAGGTTGTTATTGGCGATGGCCGCCACGGTAAACACCACCGAGGTGATGAACAGCGCAAACGCCACCAGCGCTTTGCCCTCTTCCGGCCCCACGTGCGGCTTCACGAAAGCCACCAGCAGTAGCGCGGCGGCAATGACAACCAGGATGCCCACGCCCGACAGCGGGCTGTTAGATGAACCGATCAGGCCCGCCATGTAGCCGCACACGGTGGACACGAAGAAGCCCATCAGCACCACAAAGGCCACACCACCAATGGCCAGCACCGCCACGTGGTCGCCAAGACCGGCGGTGGTGCCGAAATAGCCAAGCAGCCAGCCAATCGGAATAAAGCAGGCCAGCGTGATCAGGCCAACGATGCCGATGGGAATATCGCGCTCGGTGCGCGGCAATGTGTCTGCCTTGCCGGCCTTGCGCACGCGGGAGGCGGCCATCGCGGACGTGAGTCCGCTGATGACCGGCTTCACCAGTTTGGCCAGCGTCCAGATGGCGGAAACACCAATGGCACCCGCGCCGACGAAGCGCACCTTATGGCTCCACGTGGCGTTGGCCAGATCCGCCACCGAGGCCGACATATCGCCCAGCACCGAGTAATGCGGCACGCCCCAGCCCCAGCCGATGAGCGCGCCAATAAGCATCGCGATACCCACCGAGATACCCACGAGGTGGCCGATCGCAAACAGCGCGAACGAGAGGCCGAAATCGAAACCGCTGACCCCGCCCTTGTCGTTGACCTTGAAGTTGCGCACGAAATCCGACGCGAACACCTGCGTGGCGACCACCACGGCGAATACTGCCGAGACGATGGAACCCCACAACACAGCGAGCAGGCCGGCACGACCCTCTTCCACGCTATTGGCATCCGCCTCGTCGCCACTGCCGACCTTCAGCACTTCGGCGCAGGCCAGACCTTCCGGATACGGCAGGTCGGTATCGGTCACCAGAGCGCGGCGCAGCGGGATGGAATACATCACGCCCAGGATGCCGCCCAGCGCGCACACCGCGAACGAGGTCCAGAACGGGAAATCGGCCCACCAGCCAATCATGATCATGCCGGGCAGCACAAAGATGATCGAGGACAGCGTGCCCGCCGCCGACGCGATCGTCTGCACGACGTTGTTTTCCTGGATGGTCGAGTCCTTGAACCCGCGCAGCAATGCCATCGAAATCACCGCCGCCGGAATCGACGTGGCGAAAGTGAGGCCGGCTTTGAGGCCGAAGAAGACGTTGGCCGCGGTGAACACCACCGTGATGATGACGCCCAGGATGAGACCGCGTACGGTCAACTCTTTGCGCGACTCCGTGCCGGGATGGTTGCCGCTCACGAGTTCATGCCCGTCATAGTGATGATTCCCCAGAATGGCCGCCCCGTGGGCGACGTGGATACAGCGGCCGGTGCCAGGTGCGGCAGGCCAGCGCGTAGGGTTGCTGGAAATGCGGGGATACGCAATGGTTCGGGGGCGCTTTCCGCAGTGCCCCACTTCTCCCTCTCCCCTCTGGGGAGAGGGCCGGGGTGAGGGGCGGGTGCTCGCGGTAACGCTTCTGCTCTTCACCACAGAGCAAGCCGAGGTGACGGCTCCTATGGAGCGGTGAGGCTAGATTGTCCCCTCACCCCAACCCTCTCCCCGCAGGGGAGAGGGAGCAAAAGGCTATTCATCCGCCCCTGCATCCATCCCCGGGAACAGCACCTCGGTAAACCCGAACTTGCTGAAATCCGTAATTCGCGAAGGATACAAACGCCCGATCAGGTGATCACACTCATGCTGCACCACTCGCGCATGAAACCCCTCTGCGGTGCGGTCAATGTGCGCCCCTTTCGGATCCAGCCCCTGATAGCGAATCAAGGTGTAGCGGTTCACCGCGCCACGCAGGCCGGGCACGGACAGGCACCCTTCCCAGCCCTCGTCCATGTCCTGTGACAACGGGGTAATCGCCGGATTGAGCAGGATGGTGCGCGGCACGGCGGGCGCGTCGGGATAGCGTTCCGAGGAGTCGAAGCCAAAGATCACCAGCTGCAGGTCCACGCCGATCTGCGGAGCAGCCAGACCGACGCCGCCGGCATCGTGCATGGTGTCGAACATGTCAGCGATCAGCGCGTCGAGCTCGGCCGTGCCGAACATCGCATCGGGTACCGGGGGCGCCACCCGCAGCAGCCGCGGATCACCCATCTTCAGAATTTCGCGAATCATGAAAAACCTCGCCTGTTCATCCACTTGGCGCACGTATGAGGGCGTCGCCACGCCAGCAAGTGTACGCGCGGCCGCATGTCGGGTGCGTGTGCCTCGGCCGGGCAGGTATTCGACCAATGGATAATGTTGCCCGGCGCATAATGGCATTGACCCCCGGGACGATCCGGGACGACCCTTGACCGGGACTGTCCAGGAGCCATGCGTATGCATACCGCCGTCGTCAAACCAAGTCCCGCAGGCAAGTTGCTGTGGGCTGCCATCGCCATTGTGGGTGCGTGGTGCCTGGGCGTCGTTGCCCTGCGCCGCGGCGAGCCCATCAATGCCATCTGGTTGGTCGCCGCCGCGATTGCGGTGTTTGTGATCGGCTACCGCTTCTACGGCAAGTTCATCAACGAAAGCGTGCTGCGCATGGACCCGAGCCGGGCGACGCCGGCCGTGTTGCGCAACGACGGCCTGGACTACGTACCGACTGACAAATGGGTGGTGTTCGGCCACCACTTTGCGGCTATCGCCGGCGCCGGCCCGCTGGTGGGCCCCGTGCTGGCGGCGCAGATGGGTTATCTGCCGGGTACGTTGTGGATCCTGTTCGGCGTGGTGTTTGCTGGCGCCGTCCAGGACTTCATGATTCTCGGGCTTTCGGTGCGCCGCGACGGCCGTTCGCTGGGCAACATGCTGCGCGACGAGCTGGGGCCGGTGGCTGGCGTGGTCGCCATGTTTGGCGTGTTGGTGCTGATGATGATCGTGCTGGCCGTGCTGGCGCTGGTGGTAGTCAAGGCGCTGACGCATAGCCCGTGGGGTACGTTTACGGTGGCCGCCACGATTCCGATTGCGCTGCTGATGGGCATTTATCTGCGCTGGCTGCGCCCGGGCAAGATTCTCGAAGTGTCGATCATCGGTCTGGCCCTGCTGCTGCTGTCGATCTGGGCCGGCAAGTACGTCGCCGACTCGGCCGTGTGGTCTGCCGCATTCAACTTCGACGCCAAGGCGCTGGCCTGGTTGCTGATTGCCTACGGTTTCTGCGCGTCAGTGCTGCCGGTGTGGCTGCTGCTGGCGCCGCGCGACTACCTGTCCACCTTCCTCAAGATCGGCACCATCATGTTGCTGGCGCTGGCCATCTTCCTGGCCGCGCCGACGCTGCAGATGCCTGCCGTCACCAAGTTCATCGATGGCACGGGTCCGGTCTTCCAGGGCAACCTGTTCCCCTTCCTGTTCATCACCATCGCCTGCGGCGCGGTATCGGGCTGGCACTCGATTATTGCGTCGGGCACCACACCGAAACTGCTGGCCAGCGAAGGCGAAGCACGCATGGTGGGTTACGGCGGCATGTTGATGGAGGCCTTCGTCGCCATCATGGCGCTGGTCGCTGCATCCTCGCTGCACCCGGGCGTGTACTTCGCCATGAACTCGCCTTCCGCACTGATCGGCACGACGGCGCAGGACGCTGCCACCGCCATCAGCCAGTGGGGTTTTGTGGTGACGCCCGATGAGCTGCTCAACACCGCCAAGAACATCGGTGAATCGAGCATTCTCAGTCGCGCAGGTGGCGCGCCGACCCTGGCAGTGGGCATGGCGCAGCTGCTGCACGGCATCATTCCGGGCGAAGGCATGATGGCGTTCTGGTACCACTACGCGATCTTGTTCGAAGCGCTGTTCATCCTCACGACGGTCGACGCTGGCACACGCGTGGGCCGCTTCATGATCCAGGAGATCGCTGGCCTGGTATCCAAACCGCTGCAACACACCGAGTCGTGGACTGGCAACCTGCTTGCCACCGCGATCTGCGTCGGCCTGTGGGGTTACTTCTTGTATCAGGGCGCCGTCGATCCGCTGGGTGGCATCAATACGCTATGGCCACTATTCGGTATCGCCAACCAAATGCTGGCAGCCGTGGCGCTGATGCTGGCCACCGTGGTGACGGTGAAGCTCAAGCGCGAGCGCTACGTGTGGGTGCCGGGTATCCCGGCGTGCTGGCTGGTGGTGTGTACGCTGACCGCCGGCTTTGAAAAGCTCACCGGCCCGATCAGCTTCTCCGCCGCTGCGCAGAAGTACGCGCAGGCCGCCGCCGATGGCAAGTTGCTGGCGCCTGCCAAGACCGCTGAGGAAATGCAGCGCATCATCACCAACAACTATGTGGATGCCGCACTTACCGGCATCTTCATCGTGTTGATTCTGACCATGCTGGGCTTCGCCATCCGGGCGATCGTGAGGGCATGGGGTATTAACCATCCGACCGCGCACGAGGAGCCATACGTGGCACTGGCCAATGTGAGCACCCATTGAGGGTTGTGATCATGAAAGCGAACCTGCAGGCCATACGGAAGTGGGCGGTGCAAACCGCCCGCCTCTGCTGCGGCATTCCCGACTACGACGTCTACGTGAAACATCTGCGCGAGCACCACCCGGACCGGCCGGTGCCGAGCTATAAGGAGTTCTTCCGCGAACGGCAGATCGCCCGCTATAAAGGTACGGGCGGACGCTGCTGCTGAATGCGCCGCAGGGTTCATGCAAGGCCACACCGCTGCCGGGGTGTGGCCTTTTTCATAGGTGGCCAGGGCTGGGCTTTCGGTACGGTTACCCCCATCATCTCGCAGTGCCCCCGCAGGTCCCGCTGCTCGCCTCCCCATGACCGAACACCACCATCACATCACCGAGCCCACCTCTGAGATCGAGGCGCAACACAGCCTGGGCCTTCGCATCATCGCCATCTACAAGGCGGTGAAGACGGTATGCCTCGTGCTGGTAGCGGCCTTTGCGTTTCACCTGGATCGCGAGCAGAACTTCGAGAAGCTGGTGCACTGGCTGGAGCACTTGTCGCTCACCGATAGCAACGGGCTGCGCTGGAGGCTGGTCGGTCTGCTGGAGGAACTCGGTCCGAGCAAGTTCGTGGCAATCGGACTGGTCGCGCTCGCTTATGCGGCGATCTTCGCGACGGAAGGCACCGGGCTGTGGCTACGCAAACACTGGGCGGAGTGGTTCACGGTGATTGCCACCAGCTCGCTGATTCCGCTGGAGGCGTACGAGACGCTGTTTCACTTCACCTGGCTGAAACTGGGCGCGCTGATTGCCAACATCGCCATCGTGATCTACCTGGTGCGCATTGCGTTGCAACCGCGGCCACCCAGGCAAAAGGACTGAGTTGACGCCTGTTGTGGGAGCGCACGCTCAGACTTCGTGGTGTAACCCTTCTGCCTTCACCGCCGCGCTGCGCGGCGCCAGTTCCACCAGATACATCGCAGCCAGCACGAGCGCGCCACCGGCCAGCATGCGCCAGGTCAGCGCATCATGGCCGAACGTCACCGCAAAGCCCGCAGCAAATACGGGCTCCAGCGTCATCACGATGGCGGCACGCGTGGGCGACAGATGCGCCTGTGCCCAGGTCTGCACCAGCATGGCGCCCGCGCCGGCGAACAGCGCCATGTAGAGCACCGCGGCCCATGCGCCCGCGTCGGGCGGCAGCGTGGGACCGGCGGGTAATGTCGCCAACGTGCACACGACGGCGATCACGAGCACCTGCACGGTGGAAAGCGCAAAGGCACTGCCTGGCCGCGACCACGTCCCGAGACCCACGATATGCAGGCCGTAGAGCGCCGCCGAAGCGAGCGTCAGCCACACGCCATATCCGATGCTGAGCCCATGCAAGGCGAGCAGACCAAGGCCGCCCACCGAAAGAAGAACCGCAATCCAGGTCACGGAAGGCAGCCGCTGCCGCAAAAGCACGGTCCCAAGCAGTGGCGTGAACACCACGTACATGCCAGTGACAAAACCGCTGATGCTCGCTGACGTGTGTTCGAGGCCGGTGGTTTGCAGCAGTTGGGCAATACCGAAAATGGCGCCCAGCCCGAGGCCTTGTACCCACTCGCGGCGGCTCAGGCGAAACAGCGGACGATGGAACAACACCACCATCACCAGCGCAGCGATGAGAAAGCGCACCGCCAGAAAATCGGCCACCGGCATCCGCGCCACCAGATCCTTGATCAGGAAGAAGGTGGAGCCCCAGACGGCCGTGACGGCAATTAAACCCAAGGTGGCGAAGGTGGCGGCGCGCCTGGCCGACGCACTCATGCCGAGCTCTTTTTGCTTGCGAGCTTGCGTCGGGCAAGTCGCGACAACTGGCCGGGAATCTGCAACAGAAAATGCGTCCAGATACCCAGCCACACCAGCGCTGCCACCACGGGTTTGCGCGCATCCGGATCGAACTTGCGGAACCAGCGCCACATGCCGCGATGCTTGTGGCGGCTCACGAACACCGGGCGATGACGGCTCGAGCTGCCCTTGCCATGCAGCACGCGCACGTCGCCTGCGAGCATGACCTTGTAACCGGCATCGCGCACGCGGCGACACAGGTCCAGATCTTCGCAATGCAGGAAGTAGTCTTCGTCGAAACCGGCGAGGTAGTTGAAGACGCGGCGCGGCAACAGCATCAGCGCGCCGGATACGGCTTCCGCCTCCACTAGTTCATGCGGTATCGGGCCCTCGATATTCACGCCCTCGCCTGCGCGCCCGAACATGGTATTCAGCGACCGCCTGAGCAAAGGATCGCGACGGTACGAGGCTGGATCAGGCACGCCGCTTTCGTCGCACACCACCGCGCCGATCACACCTGCGCGCGGATGCGTAGCCAGAATCTCCAGCAGGCGGCGCAACTCGGCTGTGTCGATCAGGCAGTCCGGATTGAGCACCAGCACCGACTGACCATGCGCTTGCGCAGCACCCCGGTTCACCGCCGGGCCGAAACCCAGGTTGGCGTGGTTGTAGACGACACGGAGGCGTTGATCGCTCTCGTGCCCACGCGCAATCGCCTGCGGTATGCCGTCGGCCGAAGCGTTGTCGACCAGGATCATTTCCAGCGGCACATCGCAGGCGAGCACGCGGCGCACGCAATCGCGCAGCGTCGGGCCGCTATCGGCAGCCACCACGATCACGCTGACCGGGAGCACGGCGGACAAAGAAGGGGAAGCGTCGGTAGTCACAGCATCAAGTATGCGCAAGGCATCCGTTGTCTCAAACATTCAAGGCCAAGGCATGTGACGCTGGAGTCGACTAGCGTCGCCGCCCCTGACCCAGCACCTCGTGCAAAGGCGCCGGCACGCCATCACTGCCTCGCGCCAACCACGGCTGCTCACCTTCCCAACCGCTGAGCTGCCAACCCATCAGGCGATGGAGATGATCGCTCCGCCTGTCCCATAACACTTCGCCGCGACCGCCCGGCAGACTCGCGGCAAACCATCGTCCGCCCGGACCGAAACAGCAACGCGGACTGGCCTTATCGATCACCCGCCCTTCCGCAAACACATAACGACCACGGCCGTTGCCATGGCCGTTGCCATTGCTCTCGAAGCGCACCGGATCACCCGCTGGATCCGCGAATTCGCCGGCCACCTCGCACCAGTTCACCCGCGACAACTCGATGATGTGTGCCGCAGGCCCCACGGGCGCCAATGCCAGCTCGCTCCATTCCGGCGATACGGCCGCCGCAGTGGACAGACGTACCCGGTGGTCCAGCAACGACTCCATCAACGCCACCAGCGAGAAACCCACCAGGGCACCCAGCAACGCCGCTCCCCATGCCAGCAAATCACCGCCCAGCGCGCGCTGCACGGCAAACAGCAGACCGGGCAAACCCCACCGCAGGCCGCGCCGGCAAAGTTCGGCGTAGTGCACGATGCGCCGGTCAAACGCAATCGCTCCCGCTACGAACAACAGTAATACCGACAAACCCACCCACCAGGGCAGCAGCGCGACCAGACCGGTCCACGCTGCCGCTGGCAGCACCCGCGCAAACCAGCGGGCGACGGGAGTGGCCACGCTACGGGTTAAACCCAGCGCGGCCGCACCTCATCAGCCACACCACACGCGAGCGTTGCGGAACATGCGCATCCACGGCGAATCCTCGCCCCACTTCTCCGGATGCCAGCTCATCTGCACGCTGCGGAACACACGCTCAGGGTGCGGCATCATGATCGTCACGCGACCATCAGCGGCAGTGAAGCCGGTGAGGCCGCCCGGCGAGCCGTTCGGGTTCAACGGGAAGTCTTCGGTGGGCTTGCCGCGGTTGTCCACGTAACGCAGCGCCCCGTTCGCCTTGGACGGGCTGCAGCTGTAAGGGAAGCTCACGCGGCCTTCGCCGTGCGCCACCGCCACCGGAATACGCGAGCCGGTCATGCCCTTGAAGAAGATGCTCGGCGAATCGAGCACTTCCAACGTGGCCACGCGCGCTTCGTACTGCTCGGAGGCGTTACGCAGGAACTTCGGCCAATGCTGCGCGCCAGGGATGATGTCCTTCAGCTGGCTGATCATCTGGCAGCCGTTGCAGACGCCCAGCGCGAAACGCGTGTCGTCGGCAAAGAACGTGCTGAACTCGGCACGCAGATAATCGTTGTAGAGAATCGACGTCGCCCAGCCACGACCAGCTCCCAGCACGTCGCCGTACGAGAAGCCGCCACACGCAGCAAGGCCGCGGAAATCGGCCAGCTTGATGCGGCCGCTGGCGAGGTCGGTCATATGGACGTCCACCGCCTCGAAGCCTGCGCGGGTAAACGCCGCGGCCATTTCCACCTGGCCATTGACGCCCTGCTCGCGCACCACCGCCACGCGCGGCTTGGCGCCCTTGGCGATATACGGTGCGGCGATATCGTCGGACGGCTCAAAAGTGAGCTTGGGACTGATGCCCGGATCGGCATCGTCGAGGCGCCACTCATTTTCGGCGTCAGCAGTCACCGGGTTGTCGCGCAGGCGCTGCATGGCGTAGCTGGTTTCATTCCACGCTTCGAACAGCGTGCGCCAGTTCCACTTGAACAGCGCTTCGCCGTTGTGGAACAGCTTGATACCCAGCTTTTCCTTGGGACGGCCGATGCGATACGCCATGCCGGTCAGCTCATGCTTGACCAGCAGCGCTTCGAACGCTTCGCGATTGGCCGACGCCACCTGCAGCACGGCACCGAGCTCTTCGTTGAACAGCGCGCGCAGCGCCGCCTCGGCCCAACCGTCGAGCTGAATTTCCAGGCCGCAATGGCCGGCAAAAGCCATTTCCAGCAACGTGATGATCACGCCGCCGTCGGAGCGGTCGTGATAAGCCAACAGCAAGCCGCTGGCATTGGCTTCCTGCACCAGGTTGAACAGCGACTTCAGGCGCTTGGCGTCGTCCAGATCCGGCGGCACGCCACCACCACGGTTGAACACCTGGGTCAGCGCGGAACCGCCGAGGCGATCGCGGCAGGCGCCGAGGTCGAGCAACCACAGTTCGGAATCGCCGCGATCCAGGCGCAGCTGCGGCGTGAGCGTGCGGCGCACGTCCGTGACGCGCGCGAAGCCGGTGATCACCAGCGACACCGGGGACACTGTGCGCTGCACGGTATCGCCGTCCTTCCACACGGTCTGCATGGACAGCGAGTCCTTGCCGACGGGGATGGAGATATCCAGTTCCGGGCACAGCTCCATGCCCACGGCCTTCACCGCGTCGAACAACGCAGCGTCTTCGCCGGGGAAGTTCACCGCGGCCATCCAGTTGGCCGACATGCGCACTTCGCTCAGCGAGGCAATCGGTGCAGCCGCCAGGTTGGTAATGGCTTCGCCCACGGCCAGACGCGCGGCGTCGGCACTGCTCAGCAAAGCCACCGGCGCGCGCTCAGCCATCGCCATCGCTTCGCCGGTGTAACCGTCGAAGTCGGTGATGGTGACAGCGCAATCGGCCACCGGCACCTGCCACGGACCCACCATCGGGTCGCGCGCATTGAGGCCGCCCACGGTGCGGTCGCCGATGGTGATGAGGAAGCTCTTGCTGCCCACGGTCGGCAAGCGCAGCACGCGCATCAGCGCTTCGTCCATGCTGATGCCGGCGAGATCGGGGATCAGGTCGACGCGCGGTTTCACGTGCGTGGCGTCACGATGCATGCGCGGCGCCTTGCCGAACAGCACATCCATCGGCAGATCGATCACGTTGGTGTCGGTGCGCGGATCGTGCACCACCAGGCGGCGCTCGGCGGTCGCGTCGCCCACCACGGCGTACGGGCAGCGCTCGCGTGCGCAGTACGCCTCGAACTCGGCCAGGTCTTCCGGGCCGATCGCGAGCACGTAGCGCTCCTGCGATTCGTTGCTCCAGATCTGCATGGGCGACAGCGAGGGGTCGTCGCAAGGCACGCGGGAAAGGTCGATCCGACCACCCACGCCAGCGTCATTGAGCAATTCCGGAATCGCGTTGGACAGACCGCCCGCGCCCACGTCGTGGACGCTGACGATCGGGTTTTTCTCGTTACGCGACCAGCAACTGTCGATGACCTGCTGGCAGCGGCGCTCCATCTCGGCGTTGTCGCGCTGCACGGAGGCGAAATCCAGTTCCTTGCTGGAGGTACCCGACGACACCGACGATGCCGCGCCACCACCCAGGCCGATCAGCATGGCCGGGCCGCCCAGCACGATGACCTTGTTGCCCGGCTGCACGTCGCGCTTCTGCACATCGCGCGCGCGAATGTTGGCCAGACCACCGGCGATCATGATGGGCTTGTCGTAACCACGGCGCACGCCGGCTTCACCGGTTTCGTGCTCGTAGGTGCGGAAATAGCCGCCCAGCGCCGGGCGTCCAAACTCGTTGTTGAACGCGGCGGCACCCAACGGGCCGTCGCGCATGATTTCAAATGCGGTCGCCATGTGCGGCGGCAGCGGACGATCCACTTCCCACGGACGCGGCTTGCCCGGGATGCGCAAGTCGGACACCGAGAAACCGGTCAGGCCCGCCTTGGGCTTGGCGCCACGGCCGGTGGCACCTTCGTCGCGAATCTCGCCGCCAGCGCCGGTCGCAGCACCCGGCCACGGCGCGATGGCGGTGGGATGGTTGTGCGTTTCCACCTTGATCGCGTACTCGACGCGCTCAGGATGGGCGCGCCACACGCCGTCTTCGTCGGCGAAGAAGCGATTGCCTTCATAGCCCTCGATCACGGCGGCGTTGTCCTTGTAGGCGGACAACGTATGCGCAGGCGAGTGCTGGTGGGTGTTCTTGATCATGGCGAACAGGCTCTTCTCCTGAGCCTCGCCATCCAGCGTCCAACTGGCGTTGAACACCTTGTGGCGGCAATGCTCGGAGTTGGCCTGCGCGAACATGAAGAGTTCGGCGTCCGACGGGTCGCGGCCCAGCTCGGCATAGCGTGCCGTGAGGTAGTCGATTTCGTCGTCAGCCAGCGCCAGGCCGAGTTCCTTGTTGGCCTTGTCCAGCGCCGCCTTGGCGTCACTGCCCAGCGCCACATGCACCAGCGGACCGGGCTGGCCGGCGAGGAACAAGTGCTGGGCCTGATCCAGGCTGGTGAGCACCGACTGCGTCATGGCGTCGTGCAGCACGGCCGTTACGGCGTCGTACTGTTCCGACCCGGCGGCCGGCAGGCCGGCGACTTGCCAGGCAACGGCACGCTCGACACGCCGCACATCGAAGCCGGCGCCATGAAGGATGTCAGTGGCTTTGCTCGACCAGGGCGAAATCGTGCCCAGACGCGGCACCACCCAGAGAGACGCCTGTTCTGGCCTGGCGTCCTTCGCCTCCAGTACCTCGAGCAGGCGGCGGCGCTGTTCGCCCTCCGGCACCGCATCGGCGTCAATGAAATAAACGAACCACGAAGCTTGGACGCGCGTGCCACGGTGAATGGCTTCCAGGCGGGCGTTCAGGCGTTCGAGACGAAAAGGCGAGAGGGCGCTCTGCCCGTCGAGTGCGATCATCGGGGAACGTAGGGGCTATGCGGGAAACGCGCATTGTACCCCAAGGAGCATCAAGACTGCGGCGGCGCAGCACGTTGCATGTTCGCCGATGGTCGCCGGGGCTTTAAGCCGCCAATGGGCCCAACCCCTTGTTTCCGTTACCTATAGGCAACGAAGGGAGCGCAACGGAGGCACTCCCCCCCGACCGACGATCAACCGCCGGTCTTGTTCAGCAGGCGCAGCATCTGCTCGGGCGTGACATAGCCGCCGAGCAAGGTGCCGTCTTCGGCAATGATGGTGGGCGTACCGTTCACGCCCAGCTTCACACCGAGATCAAACTCGTCTTTCACCGGATTCGGACAGTTGGTCGTCTTGGGGGTCTTGCCCAGCTTGGCGGCGGTGAAAGCCGCCTTGCGGTCGCTGGCACACCACACCGACACCATCTCGTTATAGGTCGCGGTGGTGCGGCCGGCTTCATTGGTCACGCCCTCGCGCGGCCATGCCACGTACTCGATCGCAATGCCGGCCTTGTTGAAATCGGCAATGTGCTCATGCAGCTTGCGGCAGTAGCCGCAAGTGACATCGGTAAACACGGTGACGCGATAACGCGGCTTGTCCGGCGCGAACACGATGCGGTCGCTTTCGGGCACCTTGGCCAGCTCGGTCTTGCGGAAATCCGCCCAACCGTTGTCGTTGATGTTTTTCTTCTTGGCCAGATCGATCAGGTCGCCGTTGAGCATGTATTTGCCGTCGGCAGTCACGTACACCAGCTGGCCGGAGGCGATCACTTGATAGAAACCGGCCATCGGCGCAGGCCGGATCGAATCGACGGAGATACCGGGCGCCACCGACATCACCGCCTTGCGAACGACGGCTTCCGGATTAGTGGCCGCCGTGTCAGGAGCGGCACTGGCAGTGAACGCAAGCCCGCAGACACCTAGCGCGAGCAGCCATTTCTTGAACATCGCAAACCTCTTGAACAACCGTTTCCGCCAGCGGAAACGTTGACGGGGGCGTTCATTCTCGCACAGCCGTATGAACGGCTCTGCGAGCCAATGGTCACAGGGCCCTAGAGCCTGTTCAATACCTTTGCATAGCGCGCGCCGGGAGCTGTTTGCCCGCCAGACAAGGAAGAACGAGGGCGTGTATGTCGATACACAACCGAGTGATGACGCAGGATGGTGGGCAAACAGACCCGGCCCGAAGGGTTGCTCGCCAGCGCCCACCAAGAAGCGGTGCGCGGCTTGACCTGACCACCAGTCAGGCGCTGCGCCACGCCCCACTCCTGGCGGGCGCTGGCGAGCAACGCGCGCTATGCAAAGGTATTGAACAGGCTCTTACAGTTATCCACGTGGATGATGCTGGGCATGCAGGCGCTTCAGCCCCTCTTTGGCCACCAGCGTATAAATCTGCGTCGTGCTCAAGGCGCTATGGCCCAGCAACATCTGCAGGGCACGCAAATCGGCGCCGTGGTTGAGCAGGTGGGTGGCAAAGGAATGGCGCAGGACGTGGGGGGAAATGCGCTTGGACACGATGCCCACGCTCAGCGCGTGCCGCTTTACCAGCGTCCAGAACATCTGCCGGGTCATGCCCTGCCCACGGTTGGACAGGAACAGGGCCACAGGCTGCCGCCCCTTCGCCAGCACCGGCCGGGCGGTGGCCAGATACGCCTCAACGCGCTCGGCGGCCACTTCGCCGATGGGCACCAGCCGATCCTTACCGCCCTTACCGGTCACCCGCACCACGCCCTGGCGCAGGTTGAGCGATGCCAACGGTAGTTCCACCAGCTCGGACACACGCAGGCCCGAGGCGTACATCAGCTCCAGCATGGCGCGATCGCGAAGGCCCAGTGTCGTGCCGGCATCCGGTGCATCCAGCAGGCCCTCGATCTCTCGCTCGGCCAGCGCCTTGGGCAGGCTGCGCGGCGTCTTGGGCCGTTCGATCAATAAGGTAGGGTCGTCAAACCCAGGCTCGGTCCGCGCAATGAACGCGTAGTAGCGGCGAAACGCCGATTGCCGCCGCGCCAGTGAGCGCACGGCCACCGGCTGGTGACCGTGATAAGCGGACAGATGCTGCCGCTTCGCACTGCGCAGGCTTTGCCCCTGCGCGCCCAGCCAGCGAGCCAGCCCTTCCAGGTCACGGCGATACGCGTCCAAGGTGCGATCCGCCAGTCCATCCTCCGACCACACGCGTTCGATGAAGGCCTCAATGCTGCGGCGGTCCGCTTCGGCGATACTTGGTTCTTCTTGCTGCATGGACGCGATGCTCGCTGCCGGCTTCGTTGCATGCAAGCGCCCTACTTCACCGGCTGCCTTTTCGATGACCACCCTCACCGAATCTCCCAACCTCGCCTGCCCGCTCTGGCGCCGGCTGATCGCCGTGGCCTACGACCTGTTGGCGGTGGTCGCGATCGTGATGGTGGTGGGCTACGTGTGCCAGCGGGTCACCGGCGGCACGCTGGTCACTACCGACGGCACCGCTCACATCGCTTGGTGGTACCAGCCGCTGCAGGCGCTGGTGGTGTCGGCCTATTTCATCGTGTCGTGGCTGCGCGGAGGTCAGACCCTCGGCATGCGTCCGTGGCGGATTCGCGTGACGGACGCCGATGGCAGCGCCGTCAAACCGGTGCAGGCCATCGTGCGCCTGCTGGCCGCTGCGGCACCCATGCTTTTGCTGGAACTGGCGCCCTGGCTGGGAACAGGCGGCGCGCTCTGGGCCGTCGCCATCGGCTGGGCCGTCTGGTTCGGCGTCGCGGCTTTCGATCCCCGGCGACGGGCCGTGCACGACCTGATCGCTCACACCGAAGTGCGGCAGATAGGTTGAGCTACCACATCAGGGGCATCCGCACGCGGCGCACCATGGCAGCGGCCTGTGTCATGGCATGCCGCCACCATCAGCCCTGGCGGATCGACGGCACCGGCGAAGTGCTGCTGCGCCACGATCGCCCGTAAGCGACTGATTCATCACGCATGAGACGATGCGGCAGCGCAACACAGTAGCTGCAAAACGGGTAAGATGGAGGCCACAGACGCTTCCGGTTCCACCCCCATGCTCTATCAGATTCATGAGTGGCAGCGTGCCTTCCTCGGCCCCCTGAGCCACTACGCCGAAGCCAGCGCCAAAATGCTCAGCGACACCACCAGCCCGCTCTCGCATGTGCCGGGAGCCCAAAGGCTGGCGGCCGGCTACGAGTTGCTGCATCGACTGGGCAAGGAATACGAGAAGCCCGAGTTCAACCTGCCGCAGGTGACCGCGCACGGCCAGGAAATCGCCGTGATCGAGCGCGTCGTGCTGAACAAGCCGTTCTGCCAGCTCAAGCGCTTCAAGCGCTTCAGTGACGACCCGGACACCATCGAGAAGCTGAAGAACGACCCCGTCGTGCTGGTGGTGGCTCCTCTCTCCGGCCACCACGCCACGCTGCTGCGCGATACCGTGCGCACCCTGCTGCACGACCACAAGGTGTACATCACCGACTGGGTCGACGCGCGCATGGTGCCGACCAGCGAAGGCCCGTTCCATCTCGATGACTACGTGGCGTACGTCCAGGAATTCATCCGCTTCATCGGCGCAGAAAACCTGCACGTGATTTCGGTATGCCAGCCGACCGTGCCGGTGCTGGCCGCGATCTCGCTGATGGCCTCGCGTGGCGAGCAGACGCCGCGCAGCATGACCATGATGGGTGGCCCGATCGAGCCGCGCAGCAACCCCACCGGCGTCAACAGCCTGGCCACCACCCGACCGATCAGCTGGTTCAAGGGCAACGTGATTCACACCGTGCCGCCCAGCTATCCAGGAAGCGGCCGCGAGGTGTATCCGGGCTTTCTCCAGCACGCCGGCTTCATCGCCATGAACCCGGGCCGCCACCTCAATTCGCACTGGGACTTCTACGAGAACCTGCTGCGCGGCGACCAGGACGACGCCGAAGCACACCGCAAGTTCTACGATGAGTACAACGCCGTGCTCGACATGCCGGCCGAGTACTACCTCGACACCATCGCCACTGTGTTCCAGCAGTTTTTGCTGCCGCGCGGCCTGTGGGATGTCGCCGGTGAACGCGTCAAACCCGACGCCATCACCACCACCGCCCTGCTTACCGTCGAAGGCGAACTGGACGACATCTCCGGAATCGGCCAGACCGAAGCAGCACACGACCTGTGCAGCAGCATTCCGGCGAATCGCCGCGCGCATCATGTCGTCGAGGGTGCAGGACATTACGGCATCTTCAGCGGCCGCCGCTGGCGCGAGAAGGTGTATCCGCAGGTGCGGGACTTCATTCGCAAGTTTGACGCCACGGCAAAGTGACTGGCTCGGCGTGCGGTGACGTCGCCGTCACCGCACGCTCTCACAACCGTCATGGCGGCGCAGGCCGGTATGACGATCAAGCACGACAGGCCGCATTCCGCCGATCTCTACGGTGACGGCCGTTCGTCAGTTGCAGTAAGCCCACTTGCACAGGTGGCGCTCCTCCATGGCGAAACACTCGCCTCATGCCGCGGCCGGCTGTTTCGGCGTCTCCATGACACGCAAGATGACAATTCTCTTTCCGTGTCTTCAGGTCGCACCCACTCCACGCACACGCGACTGTCATCCATTTTGTTGGACATTGGATTGCCCGACGCGCCCGATCGGTATCGGCATGACTGATACCCAGGGGCTCGCGGTCATTCCACGGAAGAGCACGACGATGCCGTCGTTCTGTTCCGGACAATTCCAGTCGCATCATGGGGTACGACGTCATGGATTCAGGAATCCAACTCGCGTCTAGCCAGGAGATCGGCGCCAAAGTCGCGCGTCTTTGGCACAAGCGCACACAGCACGCGCTGGAGCAATACCGCGATCGGATGGGCGATGCCCTGGCACCCCACTGGCGGGACGATGGCATGCTCACGTCATGGGCCGCACTGGCCAATCCACTGGAAGGCTGGCGCTATGCGGTGGATGCCGCGCAACGGTCGGTCCTTTACTGGGACACCTTGCGCGAACGCGGAACGAATTTCGTCGAAGCCGCCGCGCAAGGACTCAAGCCCGTACTGCACTTCGACTACGAGACGGTGCTGGATGCGCGTGACTTCGAACGCCCGGTCAACTACGCACTGCTGCGCATCGTGCCGCCGGACGGCGTCGTCATCGACGATCGCAGGCGTCCGTACATCATCATCGATCCGCGCGCCGGCCACGGGCCAGGCATCGGCGGTTTCAAGGACGATTCCCAGGTGGGCGTCGCCATGCGTGCCGGCCATCCGGTGTATTTCGTGGTGTTCTACCGCGACCCCGAACCGGGCCAGACCATGCTGGATGTCTGCGAGGCGGAACGACGCTTCGTCGCCAAGGTGCGCGCCTTGCACCCGGACAGCGCCAAGCCCGCGATCATCGGCAATTGCCAGGGCGGCTGGGCGGCGATGATGCTGGCGAGCTCGGATCCGGATATGACCGGGCCGATCGTCATCAACGGCTCCCCGATGTCTTACTGGAGCGGCGCGTGGAGCGAGGGCGAAGGCGACAACCCCATGCGCTACGCCGGTGGCTTGCTCGGTGGCACGTGGCTGGCGTCGTATACCGCCGATCTGGGCAACGGCAAGTTCGACGGCGCGTGGCTCGTGCAGAACTTCGAGAACCTCAATCTCGCCAACACGTTCTGGGACAAGTATTACCACCTCTACGAGAACATCGACACCGAGCCCGCGCGCTTCCTCGATTTCGAGAAATGGTGGGGTGGCTATTACCTGATGAATCGCGAAGAGATCGAATGGATTACGCGCAATCTCTTCGTAGGCAACAAGCTGTGGTCCGGCGAAGTGACCAACGGCAACGGCAAGTCGTTCGATCTGCGTGACATTCGCTCACCGATCGTCTTGTTCGCGTCGATGGGCGACAACATCACGCCGCCTCAACAGGCCTTCAACTGGGTGGCCGACCTCTATGAGAGCACGGAGGAAATCAAGGCACGCGGACAGGTCATCGTCGGCCTGATGCATGAAAGCGTGGGCCACCTCGGCATTTTCGTGTCCGGCAAGGTGGCGAAGAGAGAGCACGCACAAATCGTCAGCGTGCTGAAGACCATCGAAAGCTTCCCACCCGGCCTGTACGGCATGCGCATCGTAACAACGGCTGCCGGAGAAGGTGAGCCTGGGTATGACGTGTCTTTTACCGAGCTGCGGTTGGAGGACATCGCCGCGCGATTGAACAAGTTTGGCCGCGTGGATGAAAAGCCCTTCCAGGCCGTTGCCGAAATGTCCGAGTTCAATCAGCTTGCCTATCAACTGTTTGCCCAGCCATTCGTGCAGTCCCTGTCGAGCGAGGCGGGCGCGCGGGTGTTGCGCGGGCTTCATCCGCTGCGTGTGCAGCGATGGGCATGGTCCGATATGAATCCGTGGTTGTCGTGGCTGCCTCCGGCGGCGAAAGCGGTCAAGGACGATCGCCGGCCAACCGGCGATGGCAACCCCTGGCGTGCATTCGAGAAGGCCGGCGCTTCCATGCTCAGCGCCTCGCTCGATTGCTGCACGGCGCTGCGCGACGCAGCCACCGAGGCGTTGTTCTTCGGGGTCTACGCGAACATGTTTACGATGCATCTGGCCGACCGCCACCAGGCGCGCGAACAAGCAACGCACGAGACCGTCGATCCGCGCGAGCTGCCTTATGTGCAGGAGGCGCTGGCCGCCATCAGCCAGGGCGGATACGCCGAAGCCGTGGCGCGTGTGGCCTACCTGCTCGAGCGCAAGGGCGAACCATTGCTATTGAGCCAGCTGGCACAGCGCGAGCAACTGACCAAGGACTACGCCGACTACTTGCCGCCGCTGTCGCACGAGGAGTGGCGCCGGATTCGCGGCGAACAGGACATCATCGTTCGCTATGAACCGGAGCGAGCCGTGGCGACGCTGCCGTTGTTGCTTGCCACCCCCGCCGATCGCACGCGTCTGCTGAAACTCATCGATGCATTGCTGGCCGATGAAAGTGTGAAGAGCGAGCCTCATACGGAACAGCAGCGCCTGGCGATGACTCAAATCCGCGGCGTGCTCGTTGAGCCGTCGCTGCTGCCCAGGGATGGCCAAGGGGAAGCGCCGCCCCAGGCCTGACCCGTTCACCGATCGCTACCCACAGCCGCCAGGAGGCGTCGATGGAAGAGAAGCATGCCAAGTACCAGCGCCTGATCGAGTACTGCAAGACGCTACCGCCATTGCCCGTGGCCGTCGCCCATCCCTGCGACAGGAGTTCGCTCGAAGGGGCCGTGGAAGCCGCCAAAGCGGGGCTCATCGCGCCCGTGCTCGTCGGTCCGCTCGAACGCATCAAGGCGGTGGCCGCCGAAAACGGTATCGACATTGCCCCGTATCCGCTGGTCGACGCGCCTTACAGCCAGGCTTCCGCTGCCGCCGCGGTAGCCTGCGTGATGGAAGGCCGGGCAGAGGCGCTCATGAAGGGGAGCCTCCACACCGACGAACTGATGTCAGCCGTGGTCAAACGCGACACCGGTCTGCGCACCGCGCGCCGCATCAGTCATTGCTTCGTGATGGACGTGCCCGACCACGAGACCGCGCTGATCATCACCGACGCGGCCATCAACATCGCGCCGACGCTGGAGGAAAAAGTCGACATCCTGCAGAACGCCATCGATCTCGGCCACGCGCTCAAGCTGCCCGAAGTGCGCGTGGCGATCCTGTCGGCGATGGAGACCGTCAATCCGAAGGTGCCTTCGACGATTGAGGCTGCGGCCCTTTGCAAGATGGTCGACCGTCACCAGGTGACGGGCGCACTGGTCGACGGCCCACTCGCGTTGGATAACGCCATCGATTCCGAAGCAGCGCGCATCAAACAGATTCAGTCCCCCGTGGCCGGGCGCGCCAACGTGCTCATGGTGCCCGACCTCGAAGCGGGCAACATGCTGGCCAAGAGCTTGTCTTTCCTGGCCGGCGCCGATGCGGCGGGCATCGTGCTGGGTGCGCGCGTGCCGATCATCCTCACCAGCCGTGCCGACTCGGTTGCGACACGCCTCGCCTCATGCGCGGTGGCGTCGATGGTGGCGCAGGCCCGGCGCGAAAGCGCCAGGATCCTGGGGTGAGCGCATGACCGACGTCATCCTGGTATTGAACGCAGGTTCTTCGAGCATCAAGTTTCGCGTGTTCGAGGTCGGCACCGCGCTTCAACTTGTGCTGCGTGGACAAGTGGACGGCTTGTACACGCAGGCACGTTTCCGCGTATACGACCAGCACGGCCAGGCCCTTTCGCCGGATCCGGGCACTCCGTCTGCGCCCGGGGAGACTCTGGGGCACGAAGGTGGCATCGCCTTTATCAGCGACTTCCTGCGCGGCCATCGCGACGGCTATCAGGTGGTGGCCGTGGGGCACCGGGTGGTGCACGGCGGCGATCGCTTCACCACGGCGGTGTTGGCCACGCCCGAGGTGGTCGATGAACTGGACAAGCTGTCGCCGCTGGCACCCCTTCACCAGCCGCACAACCTGAAGACCATCCGCGTCATCCACAAGCGGCGCCCTGAGCTGCCGCAGGTGGCGTGCTTCGACACCGCCTTCCATCGTACCCAGCCGGCCGTGGCCCAGGCGTACGCGTTGCCCGCATCAATCACCGAACTTGGCGTGCGACGTTACGGATTTCACGGACTGTCCTACGAGTACATCGCCAGCGTGTTGCCTGATTACGCGCCTGCCGCCTCGAAGGGGCGAACGGTCGTCGCGCACCTGGGCAACGGCGCAAGCATGTGCGCCATGGTGGGCGGCAAGAGCATGGCCAGCACGATGGGGTTCACTGCCGTCGACGGACTGCCGATGGGCACACGCTGCGGCAACCTCGATCCCGGCGTCATCCTGTATCTCATCGATCAGCTTGGCATGGACACGCGCGCTGTCGAGGATGTGATCTATCGGCAATCCGGACTGCTTGGCGTGTCCGGCCTGTCGAGCGACATGCGGGAATTGCTGGTGAGCGCTGATCCGCGCGCCCGCGCCGCCGTCGACCTTTTCGTCTACCGCATCACCAGGGAACTCGGTTCGCTGGCGGCCGCCATGGGCGGCCTTGATGCGCTGGTGTTCACAGCCGGCATCGGCGAAAACGCGCCGCCCATTCGCAAGAGCGTCGCAGACCTGGTGGCGTGGTGCGGCATCGAACTTGACGCCGAGGCCAACAGCAAGGGCGGTCCCTGCATCAGCACCGGGCAAAGCCGGGTAGGTGTCTGGGTCATACCCACCGACGAAGAACTGATGATCGCGCGCCACACGATGGCATTGGTGAGATAGCCGTGCGCATGGCGCCGTCGTGTCCCCTTGATCCGCGCCCCGCCGCCGACGTCTGAAGGAGCCATGACATGTCCAACGAACCATCGCGACCCTTGCTGAAAGGCGCCAAGGCGCTGGTCACGGGTATCGCAAATGAGCACTCGATTGCCTACGGATGCGCGAAAGCCTTCCACGAACTGGGCGCAGACCTGGCCATCACCTATTTGAACGACAAGGCGCGGCGTTACGTCGAGCCGATCGCGACCGCCTTGCAGGCGCCACTGCTGCTGCCGCTCGACGTGGCACGCCCCGGCGAACTCGAAGCCGTGTTCGAGCGCATCGCAGAGCAATGGGGGAAGCTCGACATCGTCGTGCATTCCATCGCCTGGGCGCCCAAGGGTGATCTCGAAGGCGGCCTGCTGCAAAGTTCAAGCGAAGGCTTCAGCGCGGCAATGGACATTTCCTGCCACTCCTTTGTGCGCATGGCGAGATTGGCGGCACCGCTGATGAAGGACGGCGGCACGCTGCTCACCATGAGTTATTACGGCGCCAACAAAGTCGTGACCAATTACAGCGTGATGGGGCCGGTAAAGGCGGCGCTCGAATCCTGCGCGCGCTATCTCGCGTACGAATTGGGTCCCAAGGGCATCCGCGTGCATGCCGTGTCGCCGGGTCCGCTCAAGACCCGTGCGGCGAGCGGATTGAAGGACTTCGACCTGCTTTTGACCGAGGCATCGCAGCGCGCCCCACTGGGCGAACTGGTGGACATCATGGATGTCGGCTTCACCTGCGCCTTCCTGGCGACACCTTACGCACGACGCCTGTCAGGCGAAACACTTTATATCGACGGCGGCGTCAACATCATGGCCTGAACATGCGGTGGGTACAGAGGCCGGGGACACTCCGCAGCGAATGCCTGCCGACGGTCCGTTGAGGGCGACTATGGAAAGCAATGATCTCGCAGATTCGATCAGCCCCCGAATCCTGACCTTGCGCGATGGCCGGGCGGTCACCGTGCGATCGATACGCCCCGAAGACAAGGACATGCTGGATGACGCATTCGAGCGGCTGTGCGAGGAAGCCCGTTATTCCCGCTTCTTTGCCGTCGTGCGCGCCGTACCCAAAGACATTCTGGATCCCGCCGCGCCCGGCTCCCGCGGTCATGTGGTGGCACTCGTGGCGCTCAGTGAGAAGGGCTCCACTCAGCTGATGACCGGTGGCGCCCGCTACGTCACCGACGACGCCGGTGAAACCTGCGAATTTGCAGTAACCGTCGCCGACGACTGGCAAGGCCTCGGACTCGCCCGGCAACTGATGGAAACCCTGATCGGCATTGCGCGCGCGCGGCAAATCCGGCGGATGGATGGTGTCGTGCTATCCACCAACGCGAGCATGCGCGGGCTGGCCGCACGACTCGGCTTCAAGGACACCCCTTACCCGGACGACTACGCGCTTCGCACCATAAGCCTGGAACTGGATGACCCATGATCCCAGCGAAGGCCAGCCTGATGAGCCATAACCGAACGCGGCGCGTCAGCGGGTAAAGAACTGGCGGAACGCTTCCACCGTCCTCGCGACACCCTCATCGTTCACGTCCAGGTGCGTCACCAGCCGCAGCGTCGGCAGATAGCCAATGCTGATGCGGATCCCAGCGCTGCGCAAATGGACGTCCAATTCCCGCAGACGATCAGCGGGCACATCGATGAATACCATGTTGGTGTGATGGCCCAGCAACTTCACGCCGGAAATGTCACCCAGACTCGCGGCCAACGCCGCCGCACGCGCGTGATCCTCGGCGAGACGATGAACGTGATGGTCCAGCGCGTATTGCGCCGCAGCGGCAAGCATGCCGGCCTGTCGCCAGCCGCCGCCTGCCACCTTCTTCCAGCGGCGCGCCTTTTCGATCAGCGCGGCAGAACCCACCAACACGGAGCCCACCGGCGCGCCCAGCCCCTTGGACAGACATACCGACACACTGTCGAAGTGTTTCGCGATGTCACGCGCGGGCACGCCGCAAGCCACCGCGGCGTTGAACAGGCGTGCCCCATCCAGATGCAGCGCAAGCCCTCGCTCGCGGGCGAAATCGTGAGCGGCTTTCAGATAGTCCATCGGCAGCGCGCGCCCGTGCCAGGTGTTCTCCAGTGCCAGCAGGCGCGTGCGGGCAAAGTGTGGATCGATCGGCTTGATCGCCGCGGCCACCTTATCCAGCGGCAGGCTGCCATCCGCGTCATGGGGAATCGGCTGCGGTTGGATCGACCCAAGCACCGCCGCACCGCCGCCCTCGAACTTGTACGTATGCGCGTCCGCACCCACCAGATATTCATCGCCACGTTCGCAATGCGACATCAGCGCAATGAGGTTCGACTGCGTTCCCGTGGGCACAAACACCGCCGCCTCAAAGCCAAGGTCGGCAGCGAGGCGCTGCTGAAGCGCATTGACCGTAGGATCCTCGCCGTAGACATCATCACCCACGGCGGCATCCAGCATGGCGGCGCGCATGGCCGGGGTGGGACGGGTCACGGTATCGCTACGCAGGTCGATCAGTTCCACGGGAGGCTCTCTCTGACAAACAGATTCGCAGCTTGATCTCTCCCCCGCGTCCGGGCAAGCGCTGACGATGACCCGTTGCATGGGATAGCCTTTGGCGTCACGAAACCTGCACGATGCGGGTGTGAGACAAGCGGAGCTACGGCATGTCGTTCCTGCATCTGTACCTGCGCGTCATCGGCCTGCTGGCGCCCGAGCGCAAGCTGGCGATCACGCTCGCCCTGGCCAACCTTGCGCTGGCCGGGGTGTTTTTTCTGGAGCCGGTGCTGTTTGGCCGGGTGGTGGACGCACTCGGTGCTGCCAACGGCAGTGGCGCGCCGCGGCTGATCGCCTTGTGGGCCGGCATCGGCTTTGCCGGCGTGCTGGCCAATGTGTGGGTGTCGTTGCATGCCGACCGCCTGGCGCATCGGCGGCGCCTCGCCGCCATCGCCATGTTCTTTGAACACGCAGCAGCGATGCCACAGTCGTTCCACGGCGAATATCACACGGGACGGTTGTCGCGCATCATGAATGTCGGCGTCGGCAATCTGTTCAACCTGTGGCTGAGTTTCTTTCGCGAGCATCTCGCTACGCTGCTGTCGATTCTGGTGATGGTGCCGGTGGCGCTGTGGTTGAACTGGAAACTGGCGCTGCTGATGATCGCCCTGCTCGTCTGCTTTTCCGTGTTCAACGCCATCGCGGTGCAGCGCACGCACAAGGCACAGGGTGAGGTGGAAGAACTGCACCACGAGATTGCTACGCGGGCGGGCGACGTGTTCGGCAACGTGACCGTCGTGCAGAGTTTTACGCGACTGGCCGCCGAGTCGCGTGCCTTGCAAGAGCTGATGACGCGGACACTCAACGCGCAGTATCCGGTACTGCGCGGCTGGGCGATTCTGTCGGTGCTCAATCGCGCCGCCAGCACACTCACGATCGTGGCGATCTTTGCCGTCGGCGCGGCGCTGCACGCACGCGGCGAGATCAGCGTGGGCGGCATTGTCAGCTTCGTGGGCTTTTCCATGTTGCTGATCGGACGGCTGGAACAGTTCGCCACGTTTCTTTCGAACCTGTTTTTCCAGTCGCAATCATTGCGTGACTTTTTTGCCGTATTGGATCGCCGCTCGGAGATCGAGGATCGCCCCGGCGCGATGGCACTTCCCCGCGTGCGCGGCGAGGTGGTGTTCGATCACGTCAGCTTCGGTTATGACCCGGTGCAGCCTGCCCTGCACAACCTGCATTTTCGCGCTCCGCCCGGCAGCACCATTGCCCTGGTGGGCCCGACAGGCGCGGGCAAGAGCACCGCGCTCAGCCTGCTGTACCGGGCCTACGACCCCAGCGAAGGCCGCGTCACGGTCGATGGCCATGATGTTCGCGATGTCACGCTGGAATCGCTACGGCGGAACATCGGCGTGGTGTTTCAGGATGCGGGCATGTTCTACCGGTCCATTCTCGAGAACCTGCGCGTCGGTAATCCCGAGGCCGACACGCAAACCATTGAGGAGGCCGTGGCCGCCGCGGAAGCCGCTGCGTTCATCGCTCGCAAGCCGGAAGGCCTGGAGACACTCGTCGCCGAACGTGGCCGCTCGCTATCGGGCGGTGAACGGCAGCGTCTGGCGATTGCACGCGCCATGTTGAAGGATGCGCCCATCCTGATTCTCGATGAAGCCACCAGCGCGCTTGATAACGCGACGGAGGCAAGGATCCAGCGTGCGCTCGATCGTTTGACGGTGGGCCGCACCACCTTTGTCATTGCGCATCGATTGTCGACGGTGCGCCATGCCGACCTGATTCTGGTGCTTGATCAGGGGCGGCTGGTGGAACAGGGGCGCTTCGATGAGCTGATACGCCAGGGCGGGTTGTTCACGCGCCTGGCGGAGGACGGGAAGTTTGTGGCGGATGCGGAGCCTGCCACCGCCTCTGGCGATGGCGAGGATTGAGCGCGGGCGACTTCGTCACTGGCGTAGAAGCCGATCTGGACAGACGTCATGGCGAGCACCCGCCTCTCACCCCAACCCTCTCCCCGGAGGGGAGAGGGAGCTGGTGCGCGGTGCTATCCGTTCTTGCGGAAATATAGCCACGCAGCCAGCGCGAGAATCGTCGCCGGCAAAATGTTGGCGAGGAACGGCGGCACACCGTAAACCGTACCGAAGTTCACCATCGCCTTCTGCAGGAAGTACCAGCCAATCGCCAGCAGCATGCCGATGAACATGCGCTTGCCCAGACCACCGGAACGCAACGTACCGAACGAGAACGGCATGGCGCACAGCACCAACACCAGCACGTTGAGCGGATACAGCGCACGGGTCCAGAACGCACTGGCAAACACGGTGGTGCTCTGCCCATTGCGCTCGTTGTACTGAATGTTGCGCCACAGAGCGCGCATGGGCAGGTACTGCACCTGGATCACCGATTGCGCCAGCACCTGGGCATTGAGGTTGGTGTCCCACTGCTTGCTTGCCGCCTGCGTGCGGTGCACACCCTGCTCATCGAGCACTGTGCTCTGCACATTTTTAAGCACCCAATGGTTGCCATCGTGCAGCGCGGAAACCGCCCAGTCGAAACGGTTCAACTGGCCATCGGGCGCCATATGGAACACGCGCACGTCGTTCAACTCGACCAGGTCGATCGCGCCTTCGTGCTTGGCGGTCCAGCTTTTGACGTTAATGAGGTTGTTGCCGTCGCGCTCCCACAAACCGGAGCTGCCGACCATGCCGGCGTTATTCGATTTCAGGCGTAGCTGCATGGCCTGAGCCTGCTGATCGCCCCAGGGCGCGGCGGTTTCGCCAAGAATCACCACGGCCACCACCATGATCGCCACCACGCCCGCCGCCGACACCGCGATGCGCAGCTTGGAAAGGCCGCAAGCGCGCAAGGCGGTCAGCTCGTTGGTGGAGGCCAGGCCACCCAGGCCCAGCAGGCCGCCGATCAGCGCCGCATTGCCAAACATCTCGTACAGGCGACGCGGGAAGGTCACCAGCACGTAGACCACGGCATTGGTGATGGTGAAACCGTTCTTGCCGACGTTGCCAAGCTGGCGCAGGAACTGGAACACCGCATCGAGGCCGGTGATCACCAGCCACACCATCAGCAGCGAACCCAGGACGGTCGTGCCGACCAGCCAGTCGACGCGGCGAATACGCAACGCGGCCATCAGGCACCCGCCTTTCGCGGTTTGCGCTCGGCGTACTGGCTACGGAACATCCATACGGCAAGACCAAACACGATAAAGGTCACCATCCACATGGGTGCCGAATGGTGCCAGTGGCCCTTGATGATCTGGCCGCGGCACAAGGCCAACAGCAGGTAGTAGAAATAGAAGCTGAGCACCGCCAGCAACATACGGCCGAAACGCGGTTCGCGTGGACTCTGGCGCGACATGGGCAACGCCAGCGCGAGCAGCACCAGCGTCATGGCCGGCGCGATGGTGCGCCACGCAAACTCGGCGCGCGTATCCGGATTGTCCGTGCGCAGCAGCTGCATGGTGGTGAGCGAGTGCGCGGGATCTTCGGCGTCCTGATCGGACTGGATGTTGTCGAGCGAGGCGTCGTTGCGCTCGTACTTCATCTTGCGCCAGTTGTCTGCGCCGAGCGGAACGTCGTACTGCCAGCCATCGTGCAGTGCCAGAAAGCGGCCGTTGCCGTCGGTTTCCTGATAAAGCTGGCCATGCTTGCCCGTCACCAGCTTGATATGCGTGACGTTGTCCTTGCCGACGCGCTCGGTCGCAATAAAGGTATTGCCCAGCGTGCTGCCGTCGCGGCTGAGCTCATCCACCAGAATGACGCCACCCTTGCCCGGCAGCGGGGTGAAGCGTCCGGCGTCCAGACCCGCCGCAATCACCGACCGGTTCGCTTCGGACACCAGCTGGTCAGACGTGCGCGCGGCCCACGGCCCCAGCCAAAGCGACACCGTGCCCACCAGGATCGCGATGCCCACGGAGAGGATGGCGACCGGACGCAGCAGGCCCGACGCTCCCATGCCGGACGAGGCCAGCACGTGCATTTCGCTCTCGCGATACATGCGGCCCAGGCCATTGAGCACACCCAGGAAGGCCGACAGCGGCAGCAGCGTGGTGAGCCCGTCGAGCATGTTCAGGCCAAGCACCTGGAACATCACGCTGGCCGGAAAGCTGCCGTTGGCCACCTGCTGCAGCACGTGCGCGAACGAGGTGCCGGCCATGATGGCCAGCAGCACAATGGCGGTGGCGGCTACGGTCTGTGCCAACTCACGCAGGAAATAACGATCGAGGATGCTCAGAACCGGTCCTCACGCTCGCAAAAGCCCGCCACGCCGGGGAGCGTGCGGGATGAGAAACAACGGCGAAGTGTAACCCGGTTCTTGGGGACAGGTTCTCGACATGCGATAAGATGAAAGGCTTGGCGCCGCCCTTGCGGGGCCGGCAAACCCCAAGTCTAGCCTGTCCGGGCCTTTCCGGACCTTTTTGCAGGACATGTTCATGACTCTCCAGTTCAGCCTCGGCTCTGCCGCTCCCGAAACCGTCGAAACCCCCTGCGTGGTGGTCGGCGTCTATGAGAACGGTGTGCTCACCAGCGCCGCCGCCCGCGTGGATACCGCCGCCCATGGCGCCATCAAGCGCCAGGTGGAGAGCGGTGACATCAACGGCAAGGCCGGCACCACGGCTGTGCTGTTCGCGCCCGAGGGCGTCGCCGCCAAGCGCGTGCTGGTGGTGGGACTGGGAACGCAGAAGTCGTTCGACGGTGCACGCTACCAGAAGGTCAATATCGAAGCGGCGCGTGCCCTAGGCCGCCTGCCGATCGGCAGCGCCGTGTCCTACCTCACCGAAGTGGACGTGCCGGGTCACGACGCCGCATGGCGCGTGCGCACTGCGGTGCTCGGCGCCGACTATGCGGCGTATCGCTACACCGCCACCTTCAAGCCGCGCGAAAAGTCCGCGCAGCCGGAGCTGACGGCCGTCACCTTTGCCGCTGGCGACGATGCCAAGGCGGGCCTGCAGCAGGCCGTTGCCATCGCTGAAGGCGTGCGCTTTGCCCGCGAGCTGGCCAACCTGCCGCCCAATATCTGCAACCCCGCCTACATCGCCAGCCAGGCCGAACAGTTCGCAGCGCAGCATGACAAGGTGAGCTGCAACGTACTCGACCACGAGAAGATGGGCGAACTCGGTTTCGGTTCGCTGCTGGCCGTGGGCCGCGGCTCGGCCAACAAGCCCAAGCTGGTGATTCTGGAGTACAAGGGCGGCGCCGAAGGCGACAAGCCTTACGCGTTCGTCGGCAAGGGCATCACGTTCGATACCGGCGGCATCAGCCTCAAGCCCGGCCCGGGCATGGAAGAGATGAAGTTCGACATGGGCGGCGCCGCTGGCGTGCTCGGCAGCTTTGTGGCGACCGTGAAGCTGGGCGTACCGGTGAACCTCGTTTGCGTGGTGCCGGCGGTCGAGAACATGCCCGATGGCGACAGCTACCGCCCGAGCGACGTGCTGACCAGCCTGTCGGGCCTGACCATTGAAGTGCTCAACACCGACGCGGAAGGCCGCCTGATTCTGTGCGACGCGCTCACCTACACGGCGAAGACGTTCGAGCCGAAGGTGCTGATCGACGCCGCCACGCTGACTGGCGCCTGCGTGATCGCGCTGGGCAAGCATGCCAGCGGCCTGATGAGCAAGCACGACGACCTCGCCGCCGAGCTGATCGCCGCCGGTGAGCACACGCTGGATCGCGCATGGCGCCTGCCGCTGTGGGACGACTACCAGGTGCAGCTGGAATCGGGCTTTGCCGACGTCGCCAACATCGGTGGTAAAAACGCCGGTGCCATTACGGCTGGTTGCTTCCTGTCGCGCTTCACCGAAGGCCAGCGCTGGGCGCATCTGGACATCGCCGGCACCGCATGGGACGAAGGCCGCAAGGGCCTGGCCACCGGCCGTCCGGTGTCGCTGCTGGTGCAGTGGCTGATCGATCGGGCCGCATAACCTCCATACCGTCATTCCGGCGCAGGCCGGAATCCAGCAGCGACACGAATCGGTTTTCGCGCTATCGCAACACGACGATTGCGCTCCTCCCGAAAACCACTTGCCTTCGCCACTGGATTCCGGCCTGCGCCGGAATGACGAACCAGGAAAGCTTCCGCCTATGCCTCGCGCCGACTTCTATCTGATCGACAAGCCGCGCTTTCGCGAGCAGCCACTGCTGCTGGTGTGCGAACTCGCCAAGCGCGCGTTCGCCGCGCAGCAGCCCACGCTGATCCTCGCGCGTGACTTTGCGCAGGCCGAGGCTATCGACGAGCTGCTATGGGAGTTCGATCCGGATGGCTTCATCTCGCACCAGCTTGCGGGCGATGACGATGATGCATTCACCGCTGTACTGATCGCCCCACCCGGCATCGACACGCCAGAACGCCCGATGCTGATCAACCTGCGCGAAGACTGCGCAGAAGGCCGCTACGACCGCGTACTGGAAGTCGTGGCGGCCGACCCCGCCGAACGCGACGGTTCACGCACCCGCTGGACCGAGTACAAGCGCCGCGGATTCGAGGTCAACAAGTTCGATATGTAACTCTGCATCTCCCGAAACGGGAGATGCGCTAACCGTCCACGGATTCCGGCGGCACAGCCATCTGCTCGTTGATCGCATCCAGCAACTGCTCGCCCGTAAGCGGCTTGCGCAGAAAGCCATCCATACCCGCCTCACGCGCGCGGATTTCCTCATCACCGCCCGAACGCGCGGTAATCGCCACGATCGGTATGCGGTGCCCCGGCTCTTCGCGCTGACGAATCAGCCGCGCAATCTGGAACCCATCGATGCCCGGCAAGTCGAGGTCGAGCAGAATCATGTCGCACGGCGCCTGTGCAAGCTCGGCCAGCGCAGCAAGACCATTACCCACGTAACGCACTTCGTGTCCCACGCGTTCGAGCAGGCCACGAATCACCGCCGCCACAATGGTGTCGTCCTCCACCAGCAACACATGCAAGCGGGTCTCGGCGGTGCCGTCACTGCGCACGGCCATCGCTGCCGCAGGCTCCTGCGTCACCAGCAAAGGAAGGCGCACGTGGAACGTACTGCCAAACGCCACCTTCGACTCCAGTTCGATACTGCCGCCCATCATGGCCACCAGCTCCCGGCAAATCGCCAGACCCAGGCCGCTGCCCGCACGCCGCTGCGGCCCCGTCACCTGCTCAAAGCGCTGAAACAGACGCGCCTGGCTTGCCTCGGGAATGCCCGGACCGGTGTCGATGACACTGAAACGCAATCCTTCTTCCGTGCGCCTCACGCGCAGCGTCACGCTGCCGCGTTCGGTAAATTTCATGGCGTTGTTGGCGAGATTCAGCAGCACCTGCTTGATGCGTACGGCGTCGCCCACCATGCGATGCGGCAGGTCATCGGGCATGTCGAGTTCGAAGCGCAATCCCTTGGCGCGTGCCTGCCCCATCTCCAGTTGTGCAACGTCGGCAATCAACGCGCGCGGATCGAACGGCGCGTTGTCCAGCTCCAGCTTGCCGGCCTCGATGCGCGCCAGATCGAGCGCATCGTTGACCAGCTTGAGCAGCATGCCGCCCGAGCGCTGCATGGCCTCGGCGTAATCGCGCTGCGTAGCGCTCATCGGCGTGCTTAGCAACAGTTCCGCCATACCCATGACACCCGTCATCGGCGTGCGGATCTCGTGGCTGAGCGTGGCAAGAAACTGGGTCTTGGCCGCACTCGCCTGCTCGGCCAGACGGCTGCGCTGTTCGGCCAGCTGGATCTGATGTCGCTGCGCCAAACGGCGGCGCCATGCCTGCAACCCGAGCCATACCAGCAAGACAGCCAGCAACACATAGCCGCACCAGGCCCACCACCGGGCCCACGGCGGCGCCTGCACGTGAATCCGTACGGGCTGCCCCAACGTTGACCAGACGCCATCCGCACCCGCCGCCATGACATCCAGCGTGTAGTCGCCGTGCGGCAATCCGGTGAAATCGCGCTCGCCACGGCTACCGGTATCCACCCACGCCGTATCCAGGCCCGTCATGCGGAAGCGGTAGCGATTGGCCACCGGGTCGACATAAGAAAACACCCGCGCCTCAATACTGAGTCCGCTGTCCTTCCAGCCGATGAATAGATCGTTGGACGCCGGCACCGACAAATCCTGCACGACATCGTTGCGGCGCACGCTCACATGGGTGATCGCCACCGGCGGCGGCGCCGCATGTTCGTCCACGCGATTGGGGTTGAAGCCCATCACGCCGCCCAGGGTGGGTGCGTAAATGGTGCCGTCGGTGAGACGGCCAAAGCCGCGCATGAATTCGCCGTTGCTGAGGCCGTCCTGCAAGCCCAGTTCGTTGAACTGGCCACTGGCAGGATCGAACCGCCACAAACCGTCTCGGCCGAAGATCCACACGCGCTGGTATTTGTCCACCGCCAGATCGACGACGTTGATGGACGGCCATCCGTTCGCCGCGTTGATCTTGCGATCCAGCGCCAACGCATCGCCTTCGTAGCGGTAGTGCTCCAGACCGTCAGGACGTGCGAGCCACATGCCGCCGTCGGTAAAGTCAAAGGCATCCACCGCTTCGCCGCGGTCCACGCCGGCGACCGGCTCGAAATAGCTGTTGGTGCGATCAAGCCGCAGCAGGCCGCCATCGCTGGCGTACCAGAACACGCCGTTTTTCAGGGTGAGCTGGCTGCCCCAGCGCGCACGCTCCTGCAGGGGACGAAACGGCACCGGCGTTACCGTCAGCGTGTCCTGGTCAATGCGGAACATGCCTTCGCCAAAGGTGCGCGCGTAAAGCTTGCCGTCGGGGCCGACCTCCACCTCCAGCGGGTGCTTCATGCCGCTCGCCGTGCCCGGCACCTGATCGAGCTTGCCATCGGCGTAGCGAAACAGTTCGCCCTGCACGGCGACCCACAGACGCCCCTCCGCGTCTTCGGTCATGCCCAGCACGTCACCACGCAAACCCGATATCGCATGCTCCACCTTGCCGGTGGATGGCCACAGGCGATCTACGCGGCCACCACGCTCACCCACCCAGATCGTGTTGGCGTTGCCGCGCGCCACCGAATACGCCACCGAGTCACGCAGACTGTTGTCGTCATCAGGAATGTGGGTGAAGCGGCTGACGTTGTTCCACCCCGGCGCGAGGTAACCCACACCACCGTCGAACAAGGCGATCCACAGACCGCCTTCGTTGTCTGGATGGATCTGCCATACCCACGTGCCCGGCAGGTTGCCAAAGAGCACGGGCTGGTTGGTAACGGGTTTGACGGGGTCGCCTTCCTTCTCCTGCAAATACAGCCCGCGCTGCGTGCCTACCCACAAGCGTCCGGCGCGATCGCGCACGCTGCTGTGTATGTTGGTTTCGGGAAGCTCGCCGCGACCGATCTGCCGCGCCACGTCGTCCTTGCCCACGACGTACAAAGCGCGCGTCGAGGCAATGCGGACCTCGTCGCCTTCGCCTTCGATACGCCATGCAGCGAGCGCCTCGCCCGGTGTGGCGGACGTAATGAGATGGAACTCGCCAGCCTCATCTCGCCGGAAAATCCCGTTGTCGCTACCGACCCACAGCTGCCCGTGTGCGTCCACGTAAAGCGTACCGACCGTGCCCAGGGCTTCGGGCGTGTTGCCGGTGACGACGATATGGTCGAAACCATGACCGTCCATGCGCATGCGATCCAGGCCCATGGCGGTGCCTACCCAGATCGTGCCGTCGTCGGTGTGCGCGATGGACCAGGCCTTATCGCTGGAGAGGCTGGTCGGATCATTGGGGTCATGCCCCCAATGGCGAAAGGTTCCGGACCGATCGTCGTATCGGTTGAGCCCCGCCTCGAGACCGGCGGCCCACAGGCGCCCGCCCCGGTCGAACATCAAGGCCGAAATACCGTTGTTGTACAAAGACTGCGGATCGCCCACACCATGGCGAAATACCTTGAAGCCGACGCCGTCATAGCGGGCGATGCCGCTCTTGGTGCCAAACCACATGGCCCCGTCCGGGGCCTGCACCACGGTGTACACGCTACTGCTCGGCAGCCCTTCGGCGGTGCCATAACGGCGGAACTGGGGCGTGGGCAGCGCCATGCCACCGGGCGTCGTGAGTGGTACAGCCGCCGTCACGGGCGTCGGCAAGCCTGCGAACAGGAAGGCGCTTAGCAACAAGGACGACAGCATGATTTCCCCCAGAATCGCCCGATAATGCCAGAGCGACCGCGTCAGAACGAGCAAAACAAAGAGTCTATTTACGCCGTCCTCCCGCTTGTGCCATCGGTTTTTTGTGAAGACCCCGTCGCGGGAAACAATGCGTTCCGCCGCGGACCGCTGGCGCCTCCCGGACGGATCGTCCAGACTCTTGGGCATGCACCAGCTACGCCTCACAAGCGGCTTACTTCTCGCCCTGATGGCCGCTTGCTGGCCGTTAAGCGCCGCGCTGGCGGCACCGTCGACGTACCGCTACGACACCACGCATAGCCAGATCGTCTTCAGCATCGACCACAACGGCTTTTCGCGCCCGTTCGGCCGCTTGCATATCGCAAAGGGCTGGCTCCGTTTCGACCCGGACGACTGGAGCCAGTCGGCCACCGAGCTGGACATTGATCTGGCCAGCCTGGACATGGGTGATGCGGCGTGGAACGAGGCCGTACTGAAGCCTGCATTCCTCGACGTGGAGAAAGCGCGTTACGCGCACTTCGTCAGTACGTCAGTCGAACGTAAGGATGACACCCATGGCGTGTTACACGGAAACCTGATGCTGCGCGGCGTGACGAAACCCGTGGATCTGCCCTTCACCTTCAATCGCATGGGCACCACCATCTACGGCTTGCACACGATGGCAGGTTTTTCTGCCACCGCCATGCTTCAGCGGGACGATTTCGGCATGACGTCCAATGCCAATTCCATTGGCCACAGCGTCAGCGTATGGCTTGAGCTGGAAGCCGTTCAGGACGACCACATCAACACCACCAAGGAATCGCAATGAGTCTGCGCAGCAACGACCGTCAATGGGGTTCGGTCGCCAAGTTTTTTCACTGGACGATGGCTCTGCTGATCATTGGCAACGGCATCTTCGGGCTGTGTATGGACCTGGCCAGCAACCCGATGCAGAAGATCAACTGGTTGGCCTTGCACAAGTCGATCGGCCTGACCGTGCTCGCTCTGTTTCTGCTGCGCCTGTTGTGGCGGCTCAGCGAACGCCGCCCCGTGGAGGATCCTGCACCGCGCTGGCAGCAACGCGCTGCGCATGCCGTGCACGGCGTGCTCTACCTGCTGATCGTGGCGCTGCCCCTCACCGGCTGGTGGCTCAACTCGGTCGCGGGCAAGCCGTTGCAGTTCTTCAAACAGTTCAATCTGCCCGCGATTGCGGCAGCAAACCACGACCTGAAGGAAACCGCTGAAGGCGTGCACGAATTCCTGTTCTGGTTCCTGGTGGCGATGCTGGTGCTGCACGTTGGCGGCGCCTTGAAACACCACCTGATCGATCGCGACAACACTCTGCTGCGCATGCTGCCCTTCCGCCGCCTGCGCAACGCATCCCCCTCGCAAGGAGAACGCTGATGAAACACCTCACGCTCATCGCCCCGCTGGTGCTTGCGCTTGCCGTGCCCGGTATTGCCGGCGCCGCCGACTACGCTGTACAGCCCGCTGGCAGCAAGCTCGGTTTTACCAGCTCGTTCCAGGGCCAGTCGTTCGACGGCACCTTCAACAAGTGGACCGCGGCGATCAGCTATGACGCGGCCAAGTTGGCCACCTCGAAGTTCGATGTGGACGTGGACCTCGCCAGCGTCAAAACCGGCGACAACGACCGCGACGGCGCCCTGCCCGGGGCGGATTTCTTCAACGTGGCGAAGTTTCCGAAAGCCCATTTCGTCACCACCGGCTTCCGCCAGAACGGCGCGCAGGTAGTGGCGGACGGCAACCTCACGCTGCGTGGCGTGACCAAGCCGGTCAGCCTCAATGTGACGTTCAAGCCGCAGGGTGCGGGCGCCACGCTCGAGGTCAGCGGCTCAGTCAAGCGTCTCGATTTCGGCGTGGGCGGCGGCGACTATGCCGACACCTCGGTGATCGCCGCGGATGTGAAGATCAACGCGCACCTGGTACTTACCGCCAAGTAAGCCGCGTCTTTCCCTGTAGGAGCGCACTTTTGCGCTCCTACATCGGCGCATCCAGGAACACACGCACGGCCTCAGCGTCAAACGGCCAATCCAGTTCCCGCCCGCTCTCGCTGTCATGCAGCACGGGCACGCGCGTGCCATAGCGCGCTTCCAGCGCATCGTCGTCATCGACCCACACGCTGTCGAAATCCGGTGAGCGAGCCTCGGCCATGACCGCCAGCGCCTGATCGCACAGGTGGCAGTAGTCACGCTGGTAAAGCACATATCGCATCGACATAGGCCGCGCACGATACCCGAGCGCCTGACCTCCGGCGAGCGCGGTTTCCCCCTGCTCTCCACCTTGCCAGTCACCGGCGTTCGCCAGATCAGGCCGCCGCGGCATCTCCTCCGGCGATGGAGGCTGGCAAATTCAAATGCGAATAATTATTATTTGTGAATAAGGGCCGCCGCCGCTCCCGCCCTGGCCGCGCTTCGCGCAGCTGCTTTCCCCCTACCGACAAAATCACGTCAAGGCCCTCCCGATGCCCTTCCCAGCCTCGCAGCTTCGGCTGCGCCGTTCCCTGCCGCGTTGTATCGCCGTCGCCTTGTGCGTTGCCTGCGTCCTGCCAGCCCTCCATGCCGAGGACACGCCGGTGGCGGCCGATGCGCCGCGGGACGTAAAGAACCTGGATGGGGTACAGGCCACCGCCACCGTAACCGGCGATGGTGATGCCTACACCACCCGCTCGACGGCGGGCGCCACGCGCCTGCCACTGTCGCTGCGGGAAACACCGCAATCGGTGAGCGTGGTCACCGATCAGCAGATGAAGGATTTCAATCTCACCAATATCAACGCGGTGCTGGACACCACCACCGGCGTCAACGTCGAGCGGGTGGAAACCGATCGCACCTACTACACCGCTCGCGGCTTCGACATCACCAACTTCCTCATCGATGGCCTGGGCCTGCCGTTCGCCAATGGCCAGCAGGAAGGCGACATCGATACGGCGCCCTACCAGCGCATCGAAGTGCTGCGCGGCGCCAACGGGCTGTTGTCGTTCACCGGCAATCCTTCGGCCACGATCAACTTTGTGCGCAAGCGCCCGACAGCGGACTTCCAGGGCGATATCGGCCTTACCGTTGGAAGCTGGGACAATCGCCGGCTGGACGTCGATCTGTCTGGCCCGCTCAACGATTCGCACAGTGTGCGCGGCCGCTTCATTGCCGCCGGGCAGGACACCGATAGCTATCTGGATCGCTACAACCTGCGCAAGCAGGTGCTGTCGGGCATCGTGGACGCCGATCTTGGCAGCAGCACGCTGCTCACCGCGGGTGTCACCTATCAGAAGAACAAGACACACGGCGGCATGTGGGGCGCGCTGCCGCTGTACAACACCGACGGCACACCCACCGACTACGCCCGCGACACCAGCACCTCGGCCGACTGGTCGCGCTGGAACGTCGCGGACACGCGCAGCTTTGTCGAACTCACGCAACAACTCGGTGACGAGTGGAGCCTCAAGGCCGCGCTTAACTATCGCCGCATCGCCGAAGACAGCAACCTGTTCTACGTGTATGGCACCCCGAATGCACAAACAGGCCTGGGCCTGTATGCCTATCCGTCGGCCTATACGAGCAACGAAAAACAGTACGTCGCTGATCTCTACGCCACGGGTCCGTTCGAACTGGCCGGCCGCAAGCATGAGCTGGTATTGGGCGCGAACTGGGCGAAAGACGATGTACATCAGCTATCGAGCTACGGCGAAGGCATCGGCACACCGTTGGGGCCGCTCACGACATGGACGGGCGACTATCCGGAGCCGCCATTCGATGCCTCGTATGGCCACGGCGACTTCCACATCAAGCGCAAGACGCTGTATGCCACCGCGCGCTGGAGCGTGGCCGATCCCGTCAGGCTGATCACGGGCGCCAGCCTTGTGCATATCGAGCAATACGGCGAGAACTATGGCGTGCCGAGCAATTACAGCAAGTCGCAGTCCACGCCCTTCGTTGGCCTGGTGTATGACTTCGCGAGGCACTACTCGGCGTATGTGAGCTACGCGCAACTGTTCAATCCACAAACGCAGACCGATGCCAACAACAAAGTGCTCGATCCGGTCACCGGCGCCAATCTCGAAGTGGGCGTGAAGGGCGAGTGGTACGACGGCCGTCTGAACGCCACGTTCGCGCTGTTCCGCTCGCGCCAGGACGGCCTGGCGGAATACGCCGGTCACAACATGGCGACCAATCAGGACTACTACCAGGGCATTGATGCCACCTCGAAGGGTTACGAGTTCGATGTCGGCGGACAGATCACCGATAACTGGCAGGTAAGCGGCGGCTATACCCAGCTGGGCATCGTCGACCCGAATGGCCACAACGTGCGCACCTATGTGCCTCGCCGCATGTTCCGCCTCGCCACCAGCTACCGTTTTGATGCCCTGCCTGGTTTCAAGGTGGGAGGCACGCTGCGCTGGCAGGATCGTATCTATCGCGATCAGGGCGCCGTGGCGACCGATGGCAGCGAGATCTTTACCACACAGGGCTCGTACGCCGTGCTGGGACTCATGGCCGGCTACGACTTCGGCCAGCACTGGAGCACCACGTTCAACATCGACAACGTGACCAACCGCAAGTACATCACGAGCCTGTATTGGGCGCAGGGCTTTTACTCGGCGCCGCGCAGCTACATGGTGAACGTGCGATACGCCTTCTAAGAGTGAGTTAAGAGGAGTGAGAGAGAGCCCACCCCGCTTTCTCTCATTTCTCACTTCTCGCTCCTCTTCCCTGCTTTCCAGCTCCATACGCCCGCGCACCGTCCCCTCGCTGCGCCGCGACAACGAAGACGCACCGGCCCGCGTAGAATAGGCGTTCTCCCCGCCCACTCTGCGTGTGTCCATGGCTGTCAGCGTATTTGACCTGTTCAAGATCGGCATTGGTCCGTCCTCCTCGCATACCGTCGGCCCGATGCGCGCCGCCGCCCGTTTCGCTGAACGCTGGCTGGAAGAAAAAGGCGTGCTCGATCGCGTGGTGCGTGTGCGTGCGGAGCTGTACGGCTCGCTGGCCATGACCGGCCGCGGCCACGGTACCGACAAGGCCGTGTTGCTCGGTTTTGAGGGCGCGCATCCGGATACGGTCGACCCCGACCACATTCCCGAAACGCTGGAGCGCATTCGCACCACCCATCGCCTGCGCGTGCTCGGCAAGCATGAGATCGAATTCGAAGAGAAGCGCGACCTGGTGTTCAACAAGCGCCAGAAGCTGCCGTTCCATACCAACGGCATGCGCTTCTCTGCTTATGACGCCGAAGGCCATGAGCTGGCCACGCGCGACTACTATTCGGTCGGCGGCGGCTTCGTGGTGAACCATGACGAAGCCGCGGAAGATCGCATCGTCGCTGACACCACCGAACAGCCATATCCGTTCTCCACCGGCGACCAGATGCTGGACCTGTGCCAGAAGCACAACCTCACCATCGCCCAGCTGATGATGGAGAACGAAAAGGTCTGGCGCACCGAGCAGGAAACGCGCGCCGGCCTGCTGACCATCTGGAAGGCCATGCAGGACTGCGTGAATCGTGGACTGCGTTCGCCGGGCGTACTGCCCGGCGGGCTCAAGGTAGCGCGACGCGCGCCCGCCATGGCCGCGGACCTGCGTAACCAGCCGGAAGCCTCGCTGAAGGATCCGCTGACCATCCTCGACTGGGTGAACCTCTACGCACTCGCCGTGAACGAAGAGAACGCCGCAGGCGGTCGCGTGGTAACGGCACCGACCAATGGCGCTGCGGGCATCGTGCCGGCCGTCCTGCACTACTACCACCGCTTCATCCCGAAGGCCGACGAGAACGGCATCATCGACTTCCTGCTCACCGCCGCCGCCATCGGCATTCTCTACAAGGAGAACGCTTCGATCTCCGGCGCCGAAGTGGGCTGTCAGGGTGAAGTGGGCGTGGCCTGCTCGATGGCCGCCGGCGGCCTCACTGCCGCGCTGGGCGGCAACGTGCTGCAGGTGGAGAACGCCGCTGAAATCGGCATGGAGCACAACCTCGGCCTCACCTGCGACCCGATCGGCGGCCTCGTGCAGATTCCCTGCATCGAGCGCAATGCGATGGGTTCAGTGAAGGCCATCAACGCCAGCCGCATGGCCCTCAAGAGCGACGGCAAGCACCGCGTGTCGCTGGACAAGGTGATCGCCACCATGCGCGATACCGGTCGCGATATGAAGGACAAATACAAGGAAACGTCGCGCGGCGGGTTGGCGGTGAACGTTATCGAGTGCTGATGCACCTCACTTCTCCTTCTCCCCTTCGGGGGGAAGGCCGGGATGAGGGGCGGGTGCTCGCCGGAAGGTCGCCTAAAAGCCCGCTCTGATCTGGCGAAATCGCAAGACCGCCCCCTCACCCCAACCCTCTCCCCGCAGGGGAGAGGGAGCCGATCACAAGCACTTTCCACAACCGATTCAATCACCTGGCCCGTGTCTGTAGGCATAGGCCATGACTCCCGGCGGGCTGACAGCACCGTGAATGGTCTGTCATGATCCGGGCCTTATGTCGCCCGGGTGGCGGCTCGTCGATCTACTGACCCTGGGGACCTGCATGTCTCAATCTCCGATCCGCCGCGATGTCGGCCCCTTCGCCCTCATGCTGACCGGCCTGGGCTCGATCATCGGCTCAGGCTGGCTGTTCGGCGCCTGGAAGGCGGCAGGACTGGCCGGCCCGGGCGCCGTCTGGGCCTGGGTGCTCGGCGCCGCGATCATCATGACCATCGCGCTGACCTATGCCGAGCTGGGCGCCATGTTCCCCGAGTCCGGCGGCATGGTGCGTTACAGCCACTACTCGCACGGCTCGCTGGTCGGCTTTATCGGCGCATGGGCCAACTGGATCGCGATTGTCTCGGTGATTCCGGTAGAAGCCGAGGCCTCGGTGCAGTACATGGCCTCGTGGCCGTGGCAGTGGGCGCAGGACCTGTACATGCACATGCCGGATGGCCACGGCGAACTCTCGACGGCCGGCCTGCTCATCGCGGCGGTGCTGGTCATCATCTACTTCCTGGTCAACTTCTGGAGCGTGAAGGCATTCGCCCGCTCCAATACGCTCATCACCACCTTCAAGCTGGTGGTGCCTGCCGCTACCGGCCTGGCGCTGATTGCCAGCGGCTTCCATACCGAAAACTTCTCGGTGGGCGTGCATGGCGATGCGCATGCCATCGACTTCGCCGCCGTACTCACCGCAGTGGCCACCGCCGGCATCGTGTTCTCCTTCAACGGCTTCCAGAGCCCGGTGAACCTGGCCGGCGAAGCGCGTAACCCGGGCAAGAGCATTCCGTTCGCGGTGGTCGGCTCGATTCTGCTGGCGACGGTGGTCTACATCATCCTGCAGGTGGCCTACATTGGCGCGGTGCCGCCGGAGATGCTGGCCAAGGCTGGCTGGCATGGCATCGACTTCCGTTCGCCGTTCGCGGAACTGGCGATCATCGTCAACCTGCACTGGCTGGCGATGCTGCTGTACATCGATGCGTTCATCAGCCCCAGCGGTACCGGCATGACCTACACCGCCACCACGGCCCGCATGATCTACGGCATGGAGCGCAACGGCACCATGCCGAAGCTTCTCGGCCGCATCCATCCGAAGTGGGGCGTGCCGCGTCCGGCCATGTGGTTCAACCTGGCCGTGTCGTTCCTGTTCCTGTTCTTCTTCCGCGGCTGGGGCACGCTGGCAGCGGTGATCTCGGTAGCAACGATCATTTCCTACCTCACCGGTCCGGTGAGCGCGATGACGCTGCGCCGCACCGCGCCCAACCTGCATCGCCCGCTGCGCATCCGCGGCTTGCCGATTCTTGCGGGCGTCGCCTTCGTCATGGCGACCGAGCTGCTGTACTGGGCGCGCTGGCCGCTCACTGGCGAAATCATTCTGCTGATGGTGGTGGCGCTGCCGGTGTATCTGTTCTACCAGTTCAAGGCGAACTGGCACGACTTCGGGCGTCAGATGAAGGGCGCCTGGTGGCTGATCTTCTATCTGCCGACGCTGGCGCTGGTGTCGTGGCTGGGCAGCACGGACTTCGGTGGAAACGGTTATCTGACCTACGGCACCGACCTGGCCGTGGTCGCCGTGATCGGCCTGGTGTTCTATGTGTGGGGCGTGAAGTCGGGCTGGCGCACGCCGTCGGTGGAAGAGGCGGAAGCCAATCCGCACGCGCACGACTGATCGGTACATCCTCTGGTAGAAACGAAAAACGCGCGGTGATGAGCCGCGCGTTTTTCTTTGGACGACTCATGAAGCCTCAGGCCTCACACCAGCGCGAGCACATCTCCCAACAACGCCTGCGCCGTCACCTCCGGCCCCGCACCCGGCCCCTGAATCACCAGTGGCTGCGTGTTGTAACGCGTAGTGCTGAGCGCAAACTGGTTGTCGGTGCCATACAGGCGCGTGGCCGGATGATTGGCGGGCACCTCCACAAGGCCCACGCGTGCCCGGCCACGCTGATTGAGGCGTGCGAGGAAGCGCAATGCACCGCCGCGGGCCTTCGCCTCGGCGAAACGTGTGGCTAGCGGCTCGTCGAGTTCTTCCAGTCGCGCAAGAAAGGTTTCCACATCGACGCCACGCAAGCTTTCCGGAACGAGACTTTCCACCTCTACTTCATCCGGACGCAGGGCAAAGCCGGCGCAACGCGCCAGGATGAGCAGCTTGCGCGCCACGTCCTCGCCAGAGAGATCGCTACGCGGATCAGGCTCGGTATAACCCAGCTCACGCGCGCGACGAAGCAACGCAGAAAACGGCTGGCTACCGTCATACTGATTGAACAGGTACGAGAGCGAGCCGGAGAACACCCCCTCCAGCGTCAGCAACGCATCGCCACAATGGCGCAGGCGACGCAGCGTCGAGATGACGGGCAGACCCGCACCCACCGTCGCCGAATCGCCATAGCGACCGCCTTGCGCGAGCGCGGCCTGCAGCGTGCGCCAACCGGGCAGATCACCCCCCGCCAGCGACTTGTTCGCCGTTACAACGTGATAGCCGCGCGCCAACCATTCCGCATGGCGCGACGCCAGCGCACCACAGGCCGTGGCATCGATGATCACCTTGACCGATGCATCGTTGGCATCCAGCGCCGCCAACAGGGCTGCGTCGTTACGCGGATCACCGTGACTCTTGAGCTTTTCGCGCAGCGCGCGGTCCGCCAGCTGCTCAGTCTGGGTCTGCTGGCGCCGCGAATTGGCGGCGCCCACCAACCGGATCGATGACGCCGCCGGTGTGTTGAGCAGCTTGAGAAAGGCGCCACCGACCACACCGGTGCCGAGCAGCACCGCGGCAACGCTCGGCAAGGTCCGCTGTTGCAACGGATTTGCGGCTTCAGCCGCCAGCACCGCGCTCATGCGCTCACCCGGCGTTTGCCTTCGCCCACGGCCTCGGCGCGCAGCAGCGCAGCATCCAGATCGCGCAGCAGGTCGTCACCGTCCTCGATACCCACCGACAGGCGCAGCAGGCTGTCGGCAATGCCGGCAGCACGACGCGCTTCGGGAGCCATCGACGCATGCGTCATCGACGCGGGATGGGCGATCAGGCTTTCAACGCCACCCAGCGATTCGGCCAGCGAGAAGTAACGCAGGCCATCGACGAAGGCCTCGATGTGCGAAACATCGCCCTCCAGTTCAAAACTCAGCATTGCGCCAAAACCGAGTTGCTGACGCGCCGCCAGTGCGTGACCGGGATGACTTTCCAGGCCCGGGTAGTAAACCTTGCGCACCGCTGCATGACCATCCAGACGTTCGGCAATGCGCACGGCGCTTTCCTGATGCTGGCGCAGACGCACACTCAGCGTGCGCAGCCCACGCAGCGTGAGGAAACTATCGAACGGTGCGCCCGTAAGACCGTTGCAATTGCCCCACCACTTGAGCTGCTCGGCTACTGCGGGATCGCGTGCGACCACCGCGCCACCCACCACATCGCTGTGGCCGTTGATGTACTTGGTGGTGGAATGCACCACCACGTCCGCACCCAGCGTCAGCGGTTGCTGCAGGGCCGGCGAGAGGAAGGTGTTATCCACCACCAGCAAGGCACCCACCGCATGCGCCGCATGCGCCACGTGGCGAATGTCGGTAATGCGCAGCAGCGGGTTGGAAGGCGTCTCCACCCACACCAGCGATGGCTTCTCTGCCAACCCTTCCGCAAGCGCGTGACTGTTGGTGAGATCGGCGAACTTCACCCGGAAGCGGCCCTTCCTGGCCCAGGCATCGAGCAGGCGCCAGGTACCGCCGTAGCAGTCATGCGCCGCCAGCACCAGCGAGCCTGCAGGTACCAGCTCCAGTGCCAGCGCCACCGCCGCCATGCCGCTGGCCGTTACCACCGCACCTGCGCCCTGCTCCAGCTCGGCCAGTGCTTCGCCGAGCAGATCGCGCGTGGGGTTGCCGCTGCGCGAGTAGTCGTACGCGCGCTTGCCGCCAAGGCCATTGAACGCGTAGTTGGTCGACAGATGCAGAGGGGGCACCACAGCACCGTGCTGGGTATCCGATTCAATGCCGGCGCGCACGGCGCGGGTGCAGGGGGCGGGGGTGTCGCTCATGGTGATTCTCCGTGCGTGTAGCTTTTTTGAGATCGGGTCAACAACCGGCCAGCGCATCGCGCAGCAGCGGTGCGATGCGGTCGGTTTCCTTGAGAAAAGCGTCATGTCCGTAGGGCGACTCCACCACTTCCAGCGTGGCGGCCCCATGCAGGCGGCGCTGCAGTTCGCACAGATCGGCGAGCGGCACCAGGCGGTCGGAGGGGAAGCCAATCAGCGTGGCAGGGGCAGCCACTTGCTCGGGCGTGACATCGTGCAGATCGATCGACTCGGACAGCGCGAGGAAACGCTCCACGTCGAAACGCTCGACGAAGCGGCGGCCTGCGTGCTCGAGATAGTCCTCGACCGGAAAGTGGAAGCGGCCGTCGCGGAACTCGGGCGCAGCGTTGAAACGGCGCGCAAATTCCTCACTGCCGCGATAGGTAGTCATGGCCAACTGGCGGGCCAGCGCGAGCGCTTGTTCCGGCTGGCCGCAATCGAGGCCCAGACGCACAATCCCGCGCTGCACCGAGCGCTGCGCCGTAGCGAGCGGATGCGGACGATGCGCACCACATAGCAGCACCAGCCGGCCCAGTGCGTAGGGGTGGCGTGCAGCGAAAGCGAGCGCGGCCATGGCGCCATACGACGAACCAACAAAAGCGTGCACCCGGCCGATGCCCAGCGCTTCCACCAGCGCGGCCAGCGCGTCGGCCTGATCCTCGCTCGACACGGCCTGTACGCCGCCGAGGTCCGCTGGGGTGAGCCAGTCGATGGAGAGCACGCGGTAGCGGTCCAGATCCAGCGGCAGACCTGCGCCTATCTGCGCCTGCCACCAGCCGGGTGCCGCCTCGTCATCCAGCGCCACGACATCGCGGCTGGCGGAGATGCCGCCCTGCACGATCACCGTGGGCGCATCGGGCGCGCCACACCACAGGTAGCGCACGTCCACTTCGCACGGTGCGCTGCCGTACTTGGGCGTCAGCGTGAGGCGGCGGGTGCAGCGCTGGGTGGTGAGATCCGGCCGCATGGCGCCACTGGCCGCAACTAGAGCGGACACAGGGGGAGGAACGGGTTGCGGCTGGCTGGACATGGGTCTCTTCTCCGGTCGGCATCGAACTGCGGACCGGAGAGGAGAGCAGCGCACCACCTGCCATGACGCAGTGGTGCGAACTTGCCCTCATCTCGCGGCTTGCGCCCTAAGCGCTGCCGCAGGAATTGGCACCGTCGCGGAAATATTCCGCAGGTTGCCCCGGCTTCAAAGGGCCTGTCCCTCCGCCGGTCTCGATGAGTAGAGGGGACTTTATCGATGCTACGGCACTCATGTCAATAGACGTCTAAACGTCTACACATCCAATTGATCAAAAATCGCCGTCCACGAAGCCATCAAACCCCGCTGAAGCCGCATGGCTGCGCTGTTTGCCGGAGCCCGGCAGGCGTTATGCTTACGGCCTCTCCCCACCCCGCCCCGACATGACCAACCACCAAGCCTCCAGCCTGCCGAACCTGCAGGCCCTGATCCGCCAGGACGGGTTCGCCTTCGTCACCCACGACGTCATGGGCCAGCTGCTCGGCCCGGAGGCCGGCATGGCGGACTGGGCCGCCTTTGTCGCCAGCTGGGATCAACTGGGCCCGGACAGCTATCTGGCGGCCAAAGGGCGCCATCGGCGGCGGCGCCACGCGGTGTTCTCGGCTGGTGCCCATGGCGACATCCATCGCGAGCCGAACCAACCGCATTACCAGAGCCTCGACTACAACAGCCTGCAGGGCGGCATCGAGCGCTGGTTTGAACCCGTGTTGCCTGCCATCGCGGATGGCCCCAGCATGCAGCGCATCCTGGGCTTCAGCCGCGACTTCTTCACCGGCCTTGCACGCACGGTGCAACGTTGGCATGTCGAAGTGCACCAGTTCCGCATCGAGGCCCGTCCCGGCGCCGCTGGCGAGCCGACCCCTGAAGGGGTCCATCGCGACGGCGTGGATTACGTGCTGGTATTGCTGATCGATCGCGTCAACATCGAAAGCGGCACCACCAGCATCCACCAGCCCGATGGCGAGCTCTTGGGCAGCTTCACTCTCACGCATTCCCTCGACGCGGCCCTCGTTGACGACCATCGCGTGTGTCACGGCGTCACCGCCGTGACACCACACGATCCCACGCACCCGGCACACCGGGATGTGCTGGTGGTGACATTCCGCAAAGTGGATCAGTGATCCGTTACTGCTTCACTGCCACGTAGGACATGGAACGATCCTGCAGCTTGTTGTCGAAGACCACATTCATGCTCTTGCCGTCGGCGCTCAGAATGGACGTGATCACGGCAATGACCTTGCCATCGCGCTTGTCGGTCTCCACCAGCGAGTTCTTGCCTGTCTGTTTGACCGTCACACTGGTAATGCCGGGGTCGCCCTTGTAAGGCGTCTCGGTGCCGTCGGTCTTCGCGTTGTATGACTGGCCCGTCGGCGTGGTCATGTTGAGCATGCCGCCGGCTTCCTTATAGGTGAACAGCAGACCGTTATCGGAGAAGCCACCCAGCTCCGCGGTGACCCAGGAGCCGGAGATCGCATGCGAGCCAGCGGGACCTTTGTCGACCAGCTTCATGTCGCCACTGCCGGTGACGGGCGCGCCATTGGTATTGCTGCTATCGGTGAACTCGAAATGGGCTGTCTTTCCGTCGGCGGCAACGGTTGTCGTCGACGTGCCCACCACCTTGCCGCCCTTTTTGTCCGTTTCCTTCACAGCGTGATCGTTGACCACCTCAATGGCCATCATGTCGAAGTAAGGGTGGCCTTCGACTTTCTGGTCCTTACCGTCCGCTTTGACGCTGATCGGCGGCACACAGGTCTTGCATTGATAGGTGCCGTTCTGCAGCACGATCACGTCAGGCTTCTTGGGCATCTGCACCTTGTTCAGGTCGACCTTCCAGGTGCCGTCGAAAGCGTTCTGCGCCATCGCGCAAACGGGACAGAGAAAAGCCAGCAGCAGACAGATACGCAATGACTGTTTCATGGTTGCGAGTCCCCGAGAGTTGAGAGTTGCCGGGCCCGGCCCATGGCCCCTGGGGCCTGCCGAGCCATCGTTCCGAGCCCAGCCAATCGACCCTACGCCGGGTCACCCACCCCAGCCATCCACTGAAAGAGATACGGGTGCGCCGCTTCGATTTGCGACACCGCGGGCAGGCTGCAACACTTTGCGCACCTTCCACCTTTCAGCCTCTCCCATGCTCATCGCCGCCCAAGCCGCCGTCGCCCTGATCGCCCTGCTGCACGTGTGGTTTCTGATCCTGGAAATGTTCCTGTGGGATCGCCCCTCGGGCCGCCGCGCTTTCGGCCTGACCCAGGAGTTCGCCACGCAGTCGAAGGTGCTGGCGGCCAATCAGGGGCTCTACAACGGCTTTCTGGCCGCCGGGCTGTTTTGGGGGCTCTGGCTGGGCCGCGAAGGCACGCATATCACGGTGTTCTTCCTCGGCTGCGTGCTGATTGCAGGTCTGTTCGGCGGCCTTACCGCCAGCCGTAAAGTGCTTTGGATCCAGGCGCTGCCTGCGCTGATCGGCCTCGCGCTGGTGCTGTTGGCCTGAGCTGTCGCAGCTGCGCCGCAGGCAACGCTGTGACATGCTTTGCGCTTCACAGCGCCACAGATAGCCCATGACCACTTTAGACAAGGAAGCGGTCGGCAGCCGCTTCGATCCTCAGCTGATGCAGCATGCGCGCGAGCGTACCTGGGCGGCACTGCATGGCATCCGTCAGCGCATGCAGCCCGGTATCAGCGAAGACGAGGCGCGCGAAGCCGCGGCTGAGGTCTTCCGTGAACTGGGCATGGAGCGGCTGTGGCATCCGGTGGTCATCCGCATCGGCGCCAACACCACCAAGACGTATCGCGAGCGCTCGGATGCCGACGTGCGCCTCGGCGAAAACGATATCTACTTCATCGACCTGGGGCTGGTGTTCGCCGGCCACGAAGGTGACGCGGGCGATACATTCGTGGTCGGCCACGCGCCCGAAAAACAGGCCTGCGCCGATGCAGCGCGCGAGTTGTTCCATCGCGTGGCTGAGGCATGGCGTTCACAGGGCCTGAGCGGCGAGGCGCTTTACACCTTTGCCGAGCAACAGGCCGAAGCGATGGGCTGGCGCCTCCATCACGAGATCAAGGGGCATCGCGTCAGCGATTTTCCCCATGCGGTATTCAAGGCTGGCGATCTGGGCGAGCTCGACCAGCCGCCGTCCGGCGGCTTGTGGATTCTGGAAATCCAGATCGCCCACCCGACTGAACCCTACGGGGCGTTCTACGAGGATCTACTCACCGCCTGAGGAGGCGCGACATGATGACTGGCGACGCTGTGCTGGAAGGTGGCTGCGACTGCGGCCGGATCCGCTACCGCATGATCGGCCCGCCACTCATCGTGCACTGCTGCCACTGCCGCTGGTGCCAGCGTGAAACGGGGGCCTCGTTCGCCCTGAACGCCATGGTGGAAACCGAGCGCCTGACTCTGCTTTCCGGTATGCCGGAAGTGATCGTGACGCCCTCGCACAGCGGCAAGGGCCAGAAGATTCTCCGTTGCCCGGATTGCCGCATCGCCCTGTGGAGCCATTACCCCGGCGGCGGCAACGATGTGGCCTTTGTGCGCGTGGGCACGCTGGACGAGCCAGACCGGATCACCCCGGACATACACATCTACACCGAGTCCAAGCAGCCCTGGGTGGTGCTCCCCGAAGGGGCCCTGGCCGTTCCCCAGTTCTACGACCTGGACCAGACCTGGTCGCCGGAAAGCCTGGCGCGACGCCAGCAGTTGCGCGAGAAGCGCGCCGCCCGGACCTGACCCCGCTCCTACAGAGAAAGATGGTGCCCGGCACCCCTCCCCCACCCTTGGTACAATGGCGGGTTCGCGAGCCCAGAAACCGCCATGTCCACGCATCTCACCGAAACCCGCCGCCGCCGTACCTTCGCCATCGTCAGCCACCCTGACGCGGGCAAGACCACGCTCACCGAAAAGCTGCTGCTGTTCGGAGGCGCCATTCAGATGGCCGGCTCGGTGAAGGGCCGCAAGGCCGCCCGCCACGCCACCTCCGACTGGATGGCACTGGAAAAGGAGCGCGGCATTTCGGTGACCTCGTCGGTGATGCAGTTCCCGTACGAGGGCCGCATCGTCAATCTGCTCGACACCCCGGGCCACGCGGACTTCTCGGAAGATACCTATCGCGTGCTCACCGCCGTGGACTCGGCGCTGATGGTGATCGACTGCGCCAAGGGCGTGGAAGAACGCACCATCAAGCTGATGGAGGTGTGCCGCCTGCGCGATACGCCCATCATGACCTTCATCAACAAGCTGGACCGCGAAGGCCGTTCGCCGATCGAACTGCTGGACGAAGTGGAGTCGGTGCTCGGCATCGCCTGTGCGCCGCTCACCTGGCCCATCGGCATGGGCAAGCGCCTCAAAGGCGTGTACCACCTGCTGCTCGACGAAGTGCACGTATTCGAGCAGGGCAAGAATTTCACGCGCCAGGATTCGACCATCTTCAAGGGCCTGGACGCACCGGGCCTCGATGCGGCCATTGGCGCTGAAGCGCTGGCCGAACTGCGCGATGAACTCGAGCTGGTACAAGGCGCTTCGCATCCGTTCGACGTGGAGCAATACCTTGCCGGCAAGCTGACGCCGGTGTTTTTCGGCTCGGCGGTGAACAACTTCGGTGTGCAGCTGTTGCTGGACTTCTTCGTCGAGCACGCGCCCTCGCCGCGCTCGCGCGCCACGATGTCGCGCGACGTGAAACCCGAGGAAGGCGCGCTCACCGGCTTCGTGTTCAAGATTCAGGCGAACATGGACCCCGCACACCGCGACCGCATCGCCTTCATGCGCGTCTGCTCGGGCACCTATAGCGCCGGCATGAAGATGATGCAGACGCGCACCGGCAAGGACGTGCGCATTGCCAATGCGCTCACCTTCATGGCGAGCGACCGTGAGATTGTCGAGAACGCTTATCCCGGCGACGTGATCGGCCTGCACAACCACGGCACCATCGGCATCGGCGATACCTTCACCGAAGGCGAGATGGTGAGCTTCACCGGTATCCCCAACTTCGCACCGGAACTGTTCCGCCGCGCGCGTCTGCGCGATCCGCTGAAGATGAAGGCGCTGCAGAAAGGTCTGGCCCAGCTGTCGGAAGAAGGCGCCACACAGTTCTTCCGCCCGATGATGAGCAACGACCTCATCCTCGGCGCAGTGGGCGTGCTGCAGTTCGACGTGGTTGCATATCGCCTCAAGGACGAATACGGCGTGGACGCCACCTTCGAGCCCGTCACCGTCGCCACCGCGCGCTGGATTCACTGCGACGACGCAAAAAAGCTCGAGGAATTCCGTGAGAAGAACGCCAACAACCTCGCCATCGATGCGGCGGGTGAGCTGGTTTATCTCGCACCGTCGCGAGTAAACCTGCAGCTGGCGCAAGAGCGTTCACCTGCCGTGCGCTTCTCGGCCACGCGCGAGCACGCAACGTCGCTCGATTTGTAAGACACATGATCATCGCCCCGGTACTGACCGGGGCGACGCGGCTGCGGGCCTTGCGCAGGTAATTACGCAACAGCCCGGCCTGCAACAGGGTGACTACATGGCTATGTTTCGCCGATGTCGCCGCTGCTAGCCTACCCCCTCCACAAGGGGAGCCCGCAGCGCATGCCTGCCGATCAGATCGCTTTTACCACGCCCGTTTCGGCCATTCGCTGGCAACGTTGGATGGTGTTTTCGCCTATCGCACGCATCGCTTTCTTCATAGCGCTGACCATCGTGCTGAGCAGACTCATCGGGCCGGTCGTCGCCGCGGCCGGATGGATGGATAAAGGCGCCTCGCACCTGACTCAATCACTGGCCAGACTGGCCACCATGCCCTTGCCGGGTTTCATCAGCTATCTGGTGCTGGTCAAAGCGATCGAGCGGCGCAAACTGAGCGAACTCGCGCCGCGCGACATCCCCACCCTGGGCACAGCCGGCCTGTTGCTCGGCGCGGTGCTTTTCAGCGCCGTCGTGCTGGTGCTCTGGCTGGCGGGCAGCTATCACGTCACGGGTGCGAATCCTGATGTGGATTGGCTTCCCGCCGTGCTGGGCGTCGGCCTCGGCGCAGGCATCTTCGAGGAAATTGTTACCCGCGGCGTCCTGTACCGCATTGTGGAGGAAGGCCTTGGCACCTGGTGGGCGCTGGTGATTTCCGCCCTGTTCTTTGGCGCTGCCCATATCTTCAACCCTGGCGCTACGTTGTGGAGCTCGCTGGCCATCGCCATCGAGGCCGGCGTGCTGCTGGCCCTGCTCTATCACGTCACCCGTTCGCTGTGGGCGTGTGTCGGCCTGCACGCGGCATGGAACGTCATGCAGGGCACGGTGTACGGCATTCCCGTGTCGGGCACGGCAGCCCACGGCTGGCTGATCTCCAACCGCACCGGGCCCGACTGGCTGAGTGGCGGCGTGTTCGGCGCCGAGGCCTCGGTGGTGGCGCTGATCCTCTGCTCAAGCGTGTCCGCCGTGTTGCTTATCGTGGCCATCCGGCGCGGCACCATCATTTCGCCAAGCTGGCGCCGACGCGCTGCCGCAACGGCCTGATGCCGCTTTTGCCTTCACGAAGTTGCGGATAACCTGATAAGAACCGCCCGGCCCGGCAGGACGCCCAGGCCAAGACAACGTGAAGACGCATGGCCACCCCCAAAAATCGCTATACCTGGCTGGCGCATCAGCCCATGCAGGTGAAGATCCTGCTTGCCATCGGCACGCTGATGCTGCTGTTCGTGATCTGCAGCATCGTCACCCTGCAATCGCTGGCCAGGCAGGATGTCAGCGCGCACTGGTCCAGGCACACCTATGACGTGCGTGCCAAGATCGACGACGTCTTCGAGCACCTGCAGGCCAGCCAGATCGCCGTGCGCGGCTACCTGCTCGATTCGCAGAGCGGCGAGCTGGGGAGCTATCAAAAGGCAAATACCAGTCTGGCCAAGGACATTGCTGAGCTACGCAACCTGACCAGCGACAACCCGGTGCAGCAAACACGCATCGACCGTCTCCAGACGATGGTCGATCAATGGCAGAAGGAAGCGCAGGCCAACGGCATCGACGCCATTCAGGCCATCCACGTCAATGACCCTGCCGAAGCGGCGAGCGAGCACATCCGCGCGCAGTCCCAGTTTCTCGCCCGTCGCACCGTCAGCGTCCAGGATATTCTCGGCCTCCTGGACAACATGGACGATACGGAGCGCAGCCTGCTCGATCAGCGGGAAGCGACGCAACGGCGCGACATCACCGAAGTACGCGCGGCGATCTGGATCACCATGTTGCTCAGCCTTCTGCTGGGTAGCTCGGTGGTCTACATGACGTATCGCCTGATCACCCGGCCAATCCGGCGCATGACGGACCTGATGACGCGCCTGGCCAACCACGATCACACCGTGGAAATCCGCCAGATCGAACGCCGCGACGAGATCGGCGAGATCGCCCGCGCGTTGCAAGTGTTCAAGCAGATGGCGATCGAGACGGCCGCCCAGACCTGGGTGAAGACGCAGGTCTCGGAGATCGCCAGTGACCTCCAAAAAATGGAGAACGAACGCGAGTTTGCCGGGCAACTCACCAGCTCGCTGGTGCCGCTGCTCGAATGCGGCGTCGGCATGTTCTATCGCTTCGACGAAGAACAGCAACGGCTGCGCCTGCAGGGCAGCTACGGCTACCAGCAGCGCCGTCACCTGAGCACCGAGTACGCCTTGGGCGAAGGCCTCGTGGGCCAGTCTGCGCTGGAACAGAAGCCCATCACCCTACAGGACGTGCCCAGCGACTATGTGCGCATCCACTCAGGCACCGGCGAGGCATCGCCACGCAGTGTCACGGTGTTGCCGCTGACCCTGCGCGGCAAATTGCTCGGCGTGCTGGAACTGGCCAGCTTCCATCACTTCACCGACCCTCAGCAGCGCCTGCTCGCCGAACTGCTGCCGATCGCCTCGCTGTCGCTTGAGAACCTCGGCCGGGCCATCCGCACCCAAGACCTGCTCCGGCGCACCAGCGAGCAGGCCGACGAACTGCGCGCCTCCGAAGAAACCCTGCGTCGCCAGCAACAGGACCTGCAGGTTACCAACGAAGAACTCAGCGCCAAGACGCATGAACTGCAGGAGCAGTCGCAACGCCTGCTCGCATCGGAAGAAGAGCTGCGCGTGCAGACCGAGGAGCTGCAGGCCTCCAACGAAGAATTGCGCCAGAAGACCGAGACGCTCAACCAGCAGAAGCTGGTGCTCGAAACGCTGCAACACGAAACGGAAGAGAAGGCTGAGGAACTGGCACGCGCCAGCCAGTACAAATCCGAATTCCTGGCCAATATGTCGCACGAGCTGCGCACGCCGCTAAACAGCCTGCTTATCCTGTCGCGCAGCCTTGCCGACAATCGCGAAGGCAACCTCGATGCGGAACAGATCGAGTCGGCGCGCATCATCCACGACTCGGGCAGCAGTCTGCTGCGGCTCATCAATGACATCCTCGACCTCTCCAAGGTCGAGGCCGGCAAGATGGACGTGGTGCTGGACGATTTCCCGCTGGCCGATCTGGAGCGCGCGCTCAGGCGCACCTTCAACCATGTCGCCCAGGAGAAGCAGCTGGGCTTCAACATCGATATCGAGCCCGGCCTGCCCATCGCCCTGCGCACTGACGCCACCAAACTCGAACAGATCGCCAACAACCTGATCGGCAATGCTTTCAAGTTCACGCATCACGGTTCGGTGAACGTGCACATCGGCAGGCCGTCAGCGGCATTGGCGTTACCGCCCTCGATGCAGGGCAAAGAGATGATCGCCATTGCGGTCAGCGATACCGGCATCGGCATTCCGCCCGAGAAAGCCCAGAAGATTTTCCACGCATTCGAGCAGGTGGACGCCAGCACGAGCCGGCAGTACGGCGGCACCGGCCTGGGCCTGACCATTTCCAGGCGCATCGCACAATTGCTGGACGGCGACATCGTGATGCACAGCGACGTCGGGCACGGCAGTACGTTTACCATCCTGTTGCCTCAACATGGCCCGGTGGCGGACGGCGTGGTGACGGTCACGTCCGCTGCCACTCCGGCACCCAACGCGCCTCGTCTCGCAACGACGGCGGCGTTGCTGCCGGAAACCATTGAAGACGACCGCGAGCTCGTCGCGCCTGGCGAGACCGTGATCCTCATCATTGAGGACGACCCTGTATTTGCGCGCATCCTGGCCGACATGGTCCGGCGCAAGGGTTATCGCGCGCTGGCCGCCGCCGATGGCGAATCGGGCCTGCAACTCGCCCTGCGTTACCGGCCGACCGGCATCCTGCTCGACGTGATGCTGCCCGGCATGGACGGCTGGACGGTGATCTCCAAGCTGAAAGAAAACCAGGCGACACGCCATGTGCCGGTGCATTTCATCTCCGCCGTCGACGAAGCCAATCGCGGCCGCGAACTGGGCGCGGTAGGTTTCCTGACCAAGCCGGTGAGCCGCGAAGCCATCGGCGATGCATTCGACCGCCTGCTGCACTTTGCCGAAGGCCACATGCGTCATCTGCTGATCGTCGATGACGATGCCGATTCGCGCGCTGCCCTGCGCACGCTGCTGCGCCATGACGACGTCACCATCGACGAAGTCGGTACGGCCGAAGAAGCCCTTGAGCGCAGCGCCGAGACCACCTACGACTGCATTGTGCTCGACCTGGGCCTGCCCGGCATGTCGGGCACCGAGTTCCTTGAAAAGCTGGCCGCCACCGGCCAGATACCACCCGTGGTGATCTATTCCGGACGTGAGCTGAGCCGCGAAGAAAGCCTAAAACTGCGCCAGTACACCGACAGCATTGTGATCAAGGGTGCGCGCTCGCCAGAGCGCCTGATGGATGAGGTGAGCCTGTTCCTGCACAGCATCCAGGATGGTCAGCGTCACGGCGCCAAGGTGGCGGCACCCGCCGCCAGCTCAGCCAACGGCAAAGGCCTGCGCGACCGCAAGGTGCTGCTGGTGGATGACGATATGCGCAACCTGTTTGCGCTGTCCAAGGTGCTGCGCAGCTGGGGCATGCACGTGGCCATGGCCCAGGACGGCCAGAAAGCACTCAAGGCACTGGCCGATCACGACGACATCGAGTTGGTGCTGATGGACGTGATGATGCCGGTGATGGACGGCTATGACACCATTCGCGAGGTTCGCGCCCAGCCTCGTCTGGCCAAGCTGCCGATTATCGCGCTCACCGCCAAGGCCATGCGCGGCGATCGCGAGAAATGCCTGGATGCGGGCGCCAACGATTATCTGTCCAAGCCCATCGACATCGACAAGCTGTCGTCGATGATGCATGTGTGGCTGCATCGATGAATGACACCGCCCGCGAGACCGCCGCTGCCGATGTCGCTCTGGAGGACATCGAGGTCGAGCTGTTTGTTCGCGCGCTCAAGTTGCGCCATGGCTACGACTTCAGCCAGTACGCGCCTGCCTCGCTGAAGCGCCGCATATTGCAGTTGGCGCACTCACAGCACGCCGATACGGTCAGCACGCTGACGGGTCGCCTGTTGCACGAGCCGGGTTTTCTCTCCGTGGTGCTGGAAGGGCTGTCGGTGCCGGTATCGGAAATGTTTCGCGACCCGGACGTGTTTCAGGCACTGCGCGAACAGGTGTTTCCGGTGCTGGCCTCGTATCCGCAGATCAATATCTGGCAGGCCGGCTGCGCGCACGGGCAGGAGGTGTATTCGCTGGCCATCCTGCTGGAAGAGGCGGGCCTGTACGAGCGCACGCAAATCTACGCCACCGACTTCAACCAAAGCGCGCTGAACCAGGCCCAGGAAGGCATCTACCCGGCGAAGGAGGCGCAACTGTGGTCGCGCAACTACCTCGCCGCCGGTGGCAGCCATTCGCTCGCCGACTACTACAGTGCGCGCTACGAGTTCATCAAGCTCGACCAGCGGCTGCGCCGCAACGTGATCTTCGCCAACCACAATCTGGTCACCGACGAGGTGTTCTGCGAAGCGCATCTGGTGCTGTGCCGGAATGTGCTGATCTACTTCTCCGATCCGCTGCAGGACCGCACGCTCGCGCTGTTCCGGGACAGCCTCGTTCGCGGCGGATTCCTTTGCCTCGGCACGCGCGAGAGCCTGGATTTCGCGCCATCGGCTGCAGATTTCACCCCGGTCGATCCGGCGTTGCGCATCTATCGGCTGGGGTCGCGCGCTTCCGGGCGGGGATAACATGACGACGCCGCGCGCCATCGTCATCGGTTGTTCCGCAGGCGGGCTCAACGCGCTGGAGACCTTGTTTGCTGCCCTTTCTCCGCAACTCCAACAGCCCATCGCGCTGTGCTGCCACACCGGCTCATCGACCGTGACCCTGATGTGCGAGCTGCTGGCGCAGCACGCCACCCTGCCGGTCGTCGAAGCGCGTGAACGCGCGATGATGCAGGATGGCACCATTCATGTCGCACCGAGTGGCTATCACCTGCTGGTGGAAACCAGCCATCGCTTTTCACTGTCGGTCGACGAGCGCGTGAGTTTTGCGCGTCCTTCCATCGACGTACTGTTCGACTCGGCGGCCGAAGCGTTTCGTGACGCACTTATCGGTGTCGTACTCACCGGTGCCAACCGGGATGGCGCCGAGGGCCTTCGGCACATTCGCCGCCTTGGCGGCCTGGCTATTGTGCAAGAACCCTCCGACGCCGAGGTTTCTGCCATGCCCGCCGCGGCACTGGAACTCGCGGGCGCCGACCATTGCCTGCCGCTCGCCGGTATTGCCCCACTGCTCAACCGTTTGTGCCTGCCATGACGCTACCTTCGCCCAAAATCCTTGTTGTCGACGACACGCCCGCCAATCTGGTGGCCATGCGCCACCTGCTTGCCGACAGTGGCGCGCAACTCTTTGAGGCCGACAACGGCAACGCCGCGCTGGCGCTTTGCCTGGATCACGAATTCGCGTTGATTCTGCTCGACGTGAACATGCCGGAGATGGACGGCTTCGAAGTGGCCTTTCTGATCGGCGAGGATGAAAAGCTTCGCGAAACGCCGATCATCTTCGTCACCGCCGCCTACGCCGACGACATCAATCGCGTGCGCGGTTACCACTTCGGCGCGGTGGACTACATCGCCAAGCCGATCAACGACATGATTCTGCAGTCCAAGGTGCGCGTGTTTCTTGAACTGTACCGCGCACGCGCCGAGCTGAAGGCCACGCTCGCCACGCTGGAGGAGCGCAACGCGCAGCTCAATGTAGAAATCGCCGAACGCCTGCGCGTGGAGGATCGCATTCGCTACCAGGCCACGCATGACATGCTTACCGGCCTGCCCAACCGCGTGCTGTTTCACGACCGCCTGCTCACCGCCATGCAGCGCGTGCCGCGGCACGGCACCGACTTCGCGCTGGCTTTGCTGGACATCGACGGCTTCAAGGCCGTCAATGACACGCAGGGGCACCCGGCCGGCGACGCCCTGCTGCAGGCCATTGCCGAGCGCCTGGGTGATCAGGTTCGTTCAAACGATACCGTTGCGCGGCTGGGCGGCGACGAGTTCGCGCTCATCCTGGAAGACGTCAGTGACGATGTCTCGCTACTGCGCCGTTGCCAGCAGGTGGGCGCCGCACTTGCGGCCCCCTACCTGCTCGATGGCAGCAAGGGGCCTTTCGTAGCCAACGTGAGCGCCAGCATCGGCATCGCGTTGTGGGAAGGCGAGACGCAGAGCGACGAAGACCTGATACAAGCGGCCGACCGTGCGCTCTACCGCGCCAAGGACGAAGGCAAGAACCGTTGTGTGATGGCGCCCTGAAACGCCCTCAGCGAGCGCTGCGCGGCGACACCCACATATCGATGCGGGCACGGAATACTTCCTTGTCCGCATCGTCGCGAATGCTCACCGTGACCGGCCAGGCATAACCGCTGGACGACTCAACCGCCGCAGTTTCCGGCGCCGCTACCGCATGCATGGTGCCCTTGGCCTTGGCCAGGTATTCGACGCTCATGCCCTTGGGAATCCAGCGCATGCTGGCGGGAATGGTGACATCGGTCATCATGCCGGCACTGAGTTCGGCCGTGTTGCACAACGCAATCGCGTGCACGGTACCGATATGGTTGTGCACCCGACGGCGATCGCGGATGTCGATGGCGCAACGCCCCGGCTCCAGCGCAACGAAGCGCGGCGCGATGGTGGCGAAGTAAGGCGCCTTGAAGCAGATCAGGCGGCCGTACAGCCAACGACCCATTGGCAGGGAAACCAACCGGCGATACAGCGACAACGCCTGACTCATGGCAGCACTCCTGCGAGGGCGGAGCACTTGCGTGCTCCGCCCATTCCTTGGATGACGTAAAAACTCAGGCCGCGTCGGCCAGCTTCTTGTTGCGATCGGCGCGGGTCACGGCGGCGCGCAGTTCGGCCGGATCGAAATCATCCACCGAGATGAACTCGAACACGCCCTCGCGCACGCGCTTGAGCAGTTCGAACTCGGCGGCGTTGATCACGCCGGCCTGTAGCGCCTCTACCAACTGGCCGCTGTAGTCGTGCGACTTGAACTGACCGGCCTTCTGCGCTTTACCGAACTTGCGTTCCACGGGCTCGGCGGCGATCACGTCCGGCAACAGCGCATTCATGCGGCCAATGGTGTTGTTGGCCGTGGGCGTGAGGTAAGTCCACTCGGTCAGGCGATCGCGTGCTTCGCCCGGAGCCGTGATGATGGCAGCGACGCGACGCCCCAGGCGATCCGACGGCGGCACTTCGCGGCGACCGAACGGGAACACCAGCGCACGCAGCAGCCATGCCACCGGCTTCACCGGGAAGTTGCGGATGGCGCCATCCAGCGCCATTTGCGTACGCCACATGCACTCATGGAACGCCCATGCCAGCAACGGACGATCCGCTTCCGGACGGCCGGTGTCTTCATAGCGCTTCAACATGGCGCTGGCGATATACAGGTAGCTCAGCACATCGCCGAGGCGCGCCGACAACTTCTCTTTGAACTTCAGCTTGCCGCCCAGCACACCCATGAAGGTATCTGCGCACAGTGCCAGCGCCGCAGAGTAGCGATTGAGTTTGCGGTAGTAGCGGCGCACGTAGGCATCGCCCGCCGTGTCGCCGATGCGCGAGCCGGTAACGCCCATGGCGAACGAGCGCACCGCATTGGAGATGCCGAAGCCGATGTGTCCGAACAGCGCACGGTCGAAGGACTTCAGGCGATCGCCGTAGTCGGCGATCGACAGCGCCTGCATCTCCTTCAGCACATATGGATGGCAACGGATGGCGCCCTGGCCGAAGATCATCAGGCTGCGCGTCATGATGTTGGCGCCTTCCACCGTGATGGCGATGGGCACGCCCTGCCATGCACGGCCAGCGTAGTTCTTCGGACCCAGCTGCACGCCCTTGCCGCCATGCACGTCCAGCGCGTCACCGGCGATAGTGCGGCCCCACTCGGTGGCGTGGTACTTGGCGATGGCCGAAGGCACCGCCGGCTTCTCACCGCGATCCACCGCCGCCGCCGTGGCACGCGAGAGCGCTGCCGTGGCATAGGTCAGACCACCGATGCGTGCCAGCGCTTCTTCCACGCCCTCGAAGCGGGCGATGGAAAGACCAAACTGTTTGCGCATGCGTGCATACGCGCCGGTGGCTGCCACGGCCGCGCGTACGCCACCTGTTGCGTTCGACGGCAGCGAGATCGCACGACCTACCGAGAGGCACTCCACCAGCATGCGCCAGCCGTGGCCAGCCATGTGCGGACCGCCGATCAGCACCGACATCGGCACGAAGACATCCTTGCCGTGCAGCGGGCCGTTCTGGAACGGAATGTTCAGCGGGAAATGACGGCGGCCAATTTCCAGACCGGGCGTTGAACGCGGTAGCAGCGCCAGTGTGATGCCCAGGTCTGCCTTGTCGCCCAGCAATTGCTCCGGGTCGTACAGGCGGAAGGCGAGGCCCACCACGGTCGCAATCGGCGCCAACGTGATGTAGCGCTTGTCGAAGGTGAGCTTCATGCCGAGCGTTTCGACACCGTCCACCATTTGCTTGCACACCACGCCGTAGTCGGTGATCGAGGTGGCATCGGAACCGGCATACGGACCGGTAAGCGCGAAGCACGGAATTTCTTCACCGACGGCAAGGCGTGGCAGGTAGTGGTTCTTCTGTTCATCGCTGCCGTAGTGCAGCAGCAATTCCGCCGGACCGAGCGAGTTGGGCACGGCCACCGTGGAGGCCACCGTGGCCGACATCGTCGCCAGCTTCTGCAGCACGGCCGAGTGTGCAAGGGCCGAGAAGCCCAGGCCACCGTACTGCTTGGGAATGATCATGCCGAAGAACTTGTGCTTCTTGATGAAAGCCCAGACGTCCGGCGGCAGGTCGGCCAGTTCGTGGGTGATCTGCCAGTCATCGATCATGCCGCACAGATCTTCCACCGGGCCGTCCATGAACGCCTGTTCTTCCACGTTCAATTCGGGCTTCGGCTGCTTCAGCAGTTCATGCCAGTCCGGCTTGCCAGAAAACAGCTCGCCCTCGAAACCAACCGTGCCCGCTTCCAGTGCGGTCTGCTCGGTTTCGGAGAGCTTGGGCGTCACCTTGGCAAACATCTTCAGCAGCGGCGCGCTGATCTGTTTGCGGCGAAAGCCGTCCATCAACAGCGGCACGGCGATAGCCAGTTCGATCGTCAGCAGGATGAACGTTGTCCACGGCGAGCCAGTGACAAGGCCAACCACCACCGTGGTGATTACCGTAGCGATCGCCCACGTGCGCAGACTGCTGCGATGGTAGGCACAGGCGCCGGTGGCGATGAGCGCCGCCAGCAGGGTCAGGATCACGGACATCACAATACCTCGTTACGGATGACGACTTGCGGATCGGGTGTAGACAACTTGCTTATGAATCGTGCGATTTCACGGGTGAACGCGTCGTTGGCGTCACCTGCCACCATATGCGTGGCGCGCGGCAATTCCACATGCTCGGCATGCGGCACCAGGCGAAGGAACTCATCGACATTGTCGCGGGACACGACATCGCTGCGGCCGCCCGACAGCAGCAGCACCGGTACGCGCACCTGCGCGGCGGCGGCCATCAGGCGTGGCTGATAACGCTCGCTTTCGCTCACCAGGCCGTTGAGCAACGCGGGGTCCCAGTGCCAGCGAAGACGGCCATCGGCGCCTTCGCGCAATAACGGACGCAACTGGTCTTCGGTTTTGCGCTCGGCGCGATGCGGCATATAGGCAGCGATCTGCTCGGCCGCTTCCTCGTAGCTGGCGAAGCCATCCGGATGCGCCTGCATGAAAGCGAGAATGCGTTCGACGCCCTTGGTTTCCCAACGTGGCGTGATGTCAACCAACACCAGCGCACTGAACGCGTCCGGGTCCATCTCGCCGGCTACTACCAAGCCCAGGAGGCCACCCATGGAGGCACCCACCAGAATCGGCTTGTGCTGCTCGGCGTGAGCCAGCAGGCACAAATCGTCGATGAACTGCTCCATGTGGTAGTCGCCGCCAGGGACGCGGGCACTTTCGCCATGCCCGCGGCTGTCGAAGGTGACGCATCGGTAGCCTTGGGTGGCGAGCGCGGTGGCCGTCCCCCGCCAGGCGCCGCGGGTTTGCCCGAAACCATGGGCAAACAGCAGCGCGGGGCTGCCGGCCGGGTTACGCACCTCAACGGCCAGCTCCAGGCCATCGGAGGCGCGGATCCGGGTGACTTTCTTTTCGATGGGCGTTATTGATACCATACGCTTGAGTATGGATTGCGGCATTTGGCCACGTCAATATGCGCCGCCGCATCTGGCTCTCATCGATTCAATAAGTTGCCGACGCAGCACCGATAATCACGACGACTGGGCTACCATTCGCTTATGAATGCAAGCGCCAAACCCGAACGTACCCGCCTTTCCGCCGAAGATTGGGAAGACGCCGCCCTCAAGCTGATTGCCGATCAGGGCGTCGGCGCCCTCGCCGTCGAGGCACTGGCACGCCAGCTTGGTGTCACCAAGGGCAGCTTCTACTGGCATTTCCGCACTCGCGAAGCCCTGCTTCAGGCCGCGCTGGAACGCTGGGAGCAGTACGGTGAACGCGAAGTCATCAGCCAGATCGAGGCTATGCCCGATCCGCGTGCCCGCTTGCCCGAACTGTTCCGTCGCGTCGCGCACGAGCTGGCGCCGCACCGCGTGTACGCTGCGCTGCTCAAGGCGCTGGACCACCCGCAGGTCGTGCCGGTGATGGCCCGCGTTTCCCAGCGCCGCATGGAATTTCTTACCAATATCTACCGCGAAGCCGGCCTAGTACCGGAAGAGGCGCTCAACCGCGCCCGTCTTACCTACGCGGCCTACGTGGGTTTCCTGCAGCTCAATTTCACGCTGGGTCTGCCTCGCATCAGCCACGATGAGTTCGACGCTTACGTTGAACACATGATTCGTACGCTGACGCCGGCCTGATCCCGGCTCATCGGCCGACATCGAAACGCCGCCGTCAGGCGGCGTTTTTTGTGTCTGCGGCCACTGGTAGCCAGCGGGTCAAAGTGGTCTGGTACCACTGTTCTAACTGTAGGCCACGACAGCATTTTGTGGTGAGTCCAGTTGACTTTTGCTGCAGTCCAACTTGCCATGCCAGTGTACGTAAGTTACCGTTTCTGTTCTTTTTTGGCTTAAGACCAGAGTGAGGAAACGATGTCGAGCAAGCTGGAAGCGCTGCAGCGCTGGGTTGACGAAGTAGCAAAGCTGACCCGCCCTGCGCAGATCCACTGGTGCGACGGCTCGGACGCCGAATACCAGCAGCTGGTCCAGCACATGCTGAAGACCGGTGACCTGATCGAGCTCAACCAGCAGACCCACCCGGGCTGCTACCTGCATCGCTCGAGTCCCTCCGACGTGGCACGCGTTGAGCACCTCACCTTCGTCTGCACCAAGGACGAGGAAGACGCTGGCCCGAACAATCACTGGATGGCCCCCACCGAAGCGCACGCCAAGATGGACGCGCTGTTCGAAGGCTGCATGGAAGGCCGCACCATGTACGTCATCCCGTACTGCATGGGCCCCATCGACTCGCCGCTGGCTCGTTGTGGCGTGGAGATCACGGACAGTCCGTACGTGGTCGCCAACATGCGCACGATGACGCGCATGGGCGCCGCCGCACTTGCTCGCATCGAGCGCGAAGGCAGCTTCGTAAAGGGTCTGCACTCCACCGGCGAGCTCGATCCCGAGCGCCGCTTCATCATGCACTTCCCCGAAGAGCTCACCATCAAGTCGTACGGCTCGGGCTATGGCGGCAATGCGCTGCTCGGCAAGAAATGCCACGCGCTGCGCATCGCCAGCTACCAGGCCAAGTCCGAAGGTTGGCTGGCCGAGCACATGCTGATCGTAGGCATCGAGAACCCGAAGGGCGAAACGCACTACGTCGCCGCCGCGTTCCCGTCAGCCTGCGGCAAGACCAACCTGGCCATGCTCATTCCGCCGGAGGGTTACCGCCAGGACGGCTGGAAAGTGTGGACCGTGGGCGATGACATCTGCTGGATGCGTCCGGGCGCCGATGGACGTCTATACGCCATCAATCCGGAAGCAGGCTATTTCGGCGTGGCGCCGGGCACCAGCGACAACACCAACCCGAATGCGCTGTCGACCATCGCCCGCGACACCATCTATACCAACGTCGCCATCACCGCCGACAACCAGCCGTGGTGGGAAGGCCTGCCGGGCAAGCCGGTCACCGACTGGCAGGGTCGCCCGTATGATCCGGCCAATGGCCCGGCCGCGCATCCGAACTCGCGCTTCACCGTGAGCGCCAAGCAGTGCCCGACCTGGTCGCCGCACGCGGAAGATGCGCAGGGTGTGCCGCTCAGCGCCATCGTGTTCGGTGGCCGCCGCCCGTCGCTGATCCCGCTGGTGTTCGAGGCGAAGGACTGGGCGCACGGCGTACTGATCGGCGCCGCGATGGGTTCGGAAACCACCGCCGCCGCCACCGGTGCGGTTGGCGTGCTGCGTCGTGACTCGATGGCGATGAAGCCGTTCGCCGGTTACCACTACGGCGACTATTTCCGTCACTGGCTGTCGTTCGACAAGCCGGGCGCAAAGCTGCCGAAGATCTTCCACGTCAACTGGTTCCGCAAGGGCGAGGACGGCAGCTTCCTGTGGCCGGGCTACGGCGACAACCTGCGCGTGCTGGAGTGGATGATCGACCGCGTCGAAGGCCGCGCCCCCGGCAAGCAGACGCCGATCGGTACCCTGCCCGCTCACGGCGAACTCAAGCTCGGCGACCTGAGCCTCGACAGCGCCACCGTCGACACCCTGCTCGACGTGGACCACGCTGGCTGGACCGCGGAACTGGCCGCCATCGGCGAGTACCTGCACAGCTTCGGCGCCCGCATGCCGCAGCAGCTGCACGCCGAACAGCAGCGTGTCGCCAAGGCGCTGGATGAAGCGGCCCCGGCGCCGCGCTCCGCCGTCGCCTCCTGACCTGCGTCACCCTGACACCCCGTCGGCCGCAAGGCCGGCGGGGTTTTCTTTTGCCTGTCTCTAAACCTTGTCAGACACAGACGCATCCAAGCTGGCAAGATGATTGCAGCCTGCCCCGCCACCGGAAACACGATGCCGCCGCCAGCGCCCGCCGCGGATCCTAACGACATGGACGACGTCAGGGCCGCCGCTGGCGGAGACCGGCAAGCGTTCCAGCGGCTGTACCGGCTGCACGTGGATCGCGTGTACGGCGCCGTCTACCGCCTGGCGGGCTTTGACCACGCGCGCGCCGAAGACCTCACGCAGGATGCGTTTGTGCGCGCCTGGCAAAAGCTGTCCGGTTTCCGTGGCGAGAGCTCGTTCGGTACCTGGTTGTACCGGCTGGCCGTGAATGTTGCGCTGATGGATATCCGATCGCGCAGCGCCGATCCGGTCAGCATGATGGATGAGGACCACATCCCCGATCACGGCGAAACACCCTTCTGCGCGGCGGAACGCGAAGAACTGGAACGTGCCATCAGCCAACTGCCGCCGCGCGCACGCGCCGTACTGGTGCTGCACGATGTGGAAGGCTGGCGGCATGAAGAAATCGGTGCCGAACTCGGCATGGCAATAGGCTCATCCAAGGCGCAATTGCATCGCGCACGCGGCCTGTTGCGGAAAGTACTCGGAGAAAGCTCATGAACGAATTCGAATGGCTTCGCCAGACACGCGCCTTGCGCGAACCGGTATCGCCGCGCCGCGATTTGTGGAGCGGCATCGATGCCGCCCTGGATGCCGCCACCACGACAGCACCCGTGGCTCACCGCACGACGCATCGCGTCCAGCGGTGGCTGATCGCCGCCAGCTTCGCCGGACTCTCGCTGTTTGCCGGCAGCCTTGCCGTGCATCTGCGCGAGCGTCCGGTCACCACCGCCGCCAACGCATCCCCGTCGAATGCCGATCGCTGGCGTCCCAATGATCCACGCCTCGCCGGTGCCGCCGTCGAGCTGGATGCCGCCAGCATGGAACTGCGCCAGGCGATGGAGCAGGCGCCGAACTCGCCCGCCTTGCAGCGCTTGCTATACCGCACACAAAAACAACAGTCGCAGTTGCGACAGATGGAACACCAGGCTGGTTGAGTCCAGAGGAGCCTTCACCATGAAAACCGCACGCGTCATTCCCCTGCTGCTCAGCCTGTCGATTGGCCAGGCCCTGGCCGATACGCCCATCAATCTCAACCACGACGCCACACCCACCGTGCACGTCAGCATCAGCAACGTGAAAGGCTCGGTGACCGTCACTGCCTGGGACCGCGACCAGGTGCAGGTGGGCGGCCGCCTCGGCGATGGCGCCAAGCCGCTCACCATCGATGGCAGCAACAGCGACATGACCATCAAGGTGCAGTCGGGTAGCAGCAAATCAGGCTGGTTCAACTGGAACAACGACACGTCGATGGGGGCCACCCAGCTGGATGTGCGCGTACCCAAAGGGGCTTCGCTGGATGTCGACGTGGTGAGCGCATCGCTCAGCATCGACGGCATCGACGGCGGCAAGATCAAAGCCAACGCCGTCAGCGGCAAAACACGGGTGAACGCGCGCTCACCCTCGATCGATGCCAATAGCGTGAGTGGCACCGTCGAGCTGGCTGGCAATGCCGACAAGGTATCGCTGCAAACGGTAAGCGGCGACATTCTGGCGCCGAACGTCGGCACCGATGCCGATCTGCAGACCGTATCCGGGCGCATCCGCGTCAGCGGCGGCCCATGGCGCAAACTCAGCCTCAGCACCGTTTCGGGCGATGTGCAGCTGGCTGGCGGCCTCGCGCCCAATGGCACCTACAGTGTCGACAGCATGAGTGGTGACGTGCAGGTGCAGGTACCGGCCAACCTCTCGGCCATCATCAAGGCCACCAGCTTCAGCGGCGACCTGCGCAGCGACTTCGGCACAGTGCAGAAAGCGGAACACGGACCAGGCAGCGAGCTGCACGCCACGACCGGTAACGGCAGCGGCAAGATGAGCATCGAAACCTTCAGCGGCGACCTTCGTATCCGCAAGCAGGACTAAGCGGCGGCCTCAACGAAAAACGCCGGGCAGTGCCCGGCGTTTTGCTGTCTGCGCACCGCGCCGTGCGCGGATCAGAGATCCTGGTGATATTGCACGTAAGGCGTGCGCGACTGGTCGGGCTCGGGACCTGCCGGCGTATTCACGCTGTTGCCCGACGACCACAGATTCTGCGCACCGATGCTCAACTCGCCCTGCCACGGGAGGCGCCACGTAACACCCAGGTCGATGCTATTCCAGCGGCGATCCGGGTTGTAGCCCGAGCCTGGAACACCCGCTTCCGGCGCCATGGTGCGACCGACAATGCTGCCGCTCAGCGGACCACGATCCACCCCGAAACTCACGGCCTTCTGGTCGAGCGTATTGATGCCCAGCAGATTGCCCGGCAACAGGCGCACACGGCCCACGCTGGCACCCAGGTCGATGCCGCTCTTGCTGTCCAGGGCCAAACGGCCTCGCGCATTGATCTGCGTGCTGCTATCGAAGCCCGCCAGGCCGTTGACGCCCGGCATCGCGCCCGGCAACAGGCGCGGCAGCGTCGGAGCGCCCGAAACACTGTCAGTACCCACGCTGAGACCCAGCGTGTAACGGCCCGAGTTGTACGTGGCGCCGACTTCGCTGCCAATCACACGCGGTGCGCGGTTATTCGCCCAGTTGTGCTCGCTCACACCGACGTGAGCCTGCACATTCGGGCTGAGGCCGTACTGGAAATCGCTAGAGAGCACCGATGCCGCATCCACAGCGCGGAACTGCAGCGGCGAATCAGCGCGCTGGGCTGTCGACAGCGAGCGACTATTCGCCTGCAGCGCCAGCCAGTGACCATCGGAACCACGCCACAGCGGCACGGCCACGCCCGGACCTACCTGCACCACCTGATCGGGCGCCTGGGTGAGGAGATGTCCGGCCACGTCGTACGGATCATTGGCCGCAGACTGCCCTGCCGCAACAAACGGCATCAACAGTAGTGGCAATGAAAGCAACAGACGACGCATGTACGCGAAAACCTCCGCGGTACCGTTAGGGCGGGATGGTAGTCGCCCCCTCCCAGAGACGATTTACGCCTGAAGAATACCACGTTTTACTTTTTGCTAACACCCAAATACGGCCTTTGTGACATAGGTCCGGATCCCCGGAATCACGAAATTTTGACATCGCCGTCGCCGTTCAGTTCCCGGCGGGTGAAATAGGCAGCGACAAAGCTGAACAGAGTCGCTATATAGTCGCCTTTGTCGACTACGCACGGATCAGCCTTCGACTGATGACTTCGGTGCCTTCCAGCAACACGCCTGCGCCCTGGCCTGCAGACAGCCATGTCGCGGCCATGCATGCGGCCGTAGAGCGCCTTTTCCGCGCGACGGATGCTGCCAGCGTGCTTGAAATCTGCGAGGCGATGCTGGGCGACATGGGCATCGGCGGCCGCTTGCACTGGCACCTGCTGGGCGACGAGGTCCCATCTAACGCCCATTGCGTGCAATGGGATCTGGCCGAAGATCCACAGGGGCTCCGCTCTTTAATACTTGAGCTCCCCGCCGACACGGCCACTGAGGCACTGCAAAGCCAGCTGGCCTGGCTGGGCCGTCTCGCGGCGTCTCGTCTGCGTCAGCTGGCAGAGACATCACGCTTGTACGAAGCCATCTCGCGCCTTGCGCTGGCCGAGCGCCTGCAGCGCGCGCTCTACGCCATCGCCGATCAGGCCGGCGCCGAGCACAACATGACCGAGATGATGCACTCGCTGCACGCGATTCTCGGCAGCCTGATGTACGCGGAAAATTTCTATATCGCGCTGTACGACGCCGCCACCGATACGGTGCGCTTCCCGTACTACGTCGACACCATGGACAAGGAACCGCCGTCGCCCGACGAGGCGGTGCCGTTACAGGAGATGCGTCACAGCCTCACCTGGAACCTGCTGCAGTCCGGCCAGGCCATCATGGGTTCGGTCGCCGAACTGACCGAACAGTTCAAGGGCCGTTTCGTGCTGCTGGGGCCGGTGTGCGAGCACTGGCTCGGCGTGCCGCTGTTGCGCGACGGCCGCGTGGTGGGCGGCATCGTGATGCAGAGCTATCGCGAAGACACGCACTACACCCAGCATGATCGTGAATTGCTGAGCTATGTCGCCAAACACGTGCAGACCGCGCTGGAACGGCGCGAGGCGCACGAAGAACTGGAACGTCGCGTCTCCAGCCGCACCGCCGCGTTGCGCGAGGCCAATCGCGTACTGCGCCAGCAGGTGCTGCAGCGCCAGCGCGGCGAGCGCTTGCAGGCGGCCCTGTTCCGCATCGCCGAGTTGGCCAATGCCTCGGAGAGTCTGGATAACTTCTATGCCGCCGTTCACCGCGTCATTGGCGGCCTGCTCTACGCGCGCAACTTCTACATCGCGCTGCTGGATGAAGAGCAGAAGACGCTGAGCTTCCCCTACTCCGTCGACGAGTTCGATACCGTGCGCCTGCCACGCGCGCACGGCCGCGGCGTCACCGAGTACGTGCTGCGTCATGCCAAGCCGTTGCTGGCAGACCCGGATGAGTTCGACCGGCTGCAGCTGCAGGGTGAAGTCACGCATCGTGGCTCGCGCTCGGTGTGCTGGCTGGGCGTGCCGCTGATCTGGGGCGACCGCGCCATGGGTGTGTTGGCGGTACAGAGCTATTCGCCCGAGCACACCTATGACGTGCGCGACCAGGAGCTGCTGACCTTCGTCGGCTATCACGTAGCCAACGCGCTGCAACGCAAGCACACCACCGAATCGCTGAAGCAGGCCTATGCCAGCCTCGAACGCCGCGTTACCGAGCGCACGCGCGCACTGGCGCTGGCCAACCGCGACCTGCGCGAGCAGATTGCCGAGCGCGAACGTGTGGAACGCCGGCTCAAGTACGAAACCCTGCACGACTCACTGACCGGCCTGCCTAACCGCACCCTGCTGCTGCAACGTCTGGAACAGGCGCTGCAGCGCTATCACGGTGATGCGCAGGAACTGTTCGCCGTGCTGTTCATCGATCTGGACCGTTTCAAAGTCATCAACGACTCGGTGGGCCATCTGGTCGGCGACGACCTGCTGTTCCAGGTCGGCGGGCGTATTCGCGCCTGCCTGAAAACTCGCGACGTGGTGGCGCGCCTTGGCGGCGACGAATTTGCGGTGCTGGCCGAAGGCATCACCGATCCAAAGATGGCGCTGTTGATCGCCGAACGCATCATCGACGAGCTGCAGACGCCGTTCCGGCTCGGTGCCAAGGAGATCTTCACTTCCGCATCGATTGGCATCGCCCTGCCGAGTCCGCATTACCAGCGCCCGGAAGAGTTGCTGCGTGACGCCGATGCCGCCATGTACCGCGCAAAGGACGAAGGCCGCCACCGTGCTGCAGTGTTCGACGATCGCCTGCGCCGCGAAGCGCTGTCCTTGCTGGAGATGGAAGGCGATCTGCGCCGCGCGCTGAGCCGCAACGAGTTCGTGCCGTTCTACCAGCCCATCGTGGCGCTGCAGACGGGCCGAACCGTCGGCTATGAAGCCCTGCTGCGCTGGCGCCACCCCGATCGCGGCCTGCTGACGCCTGCCGACTTCCTTGCCGTGGCCGAGGAAAGCGGCTGTTCGGAAAGCATCGACTGGCAGATTTTCGACCAGGTCTGCGCGCAAGCGGAGGCTTTGGCGGGTAGCGATGGCTTCGTCAGTATCAACGTGTCAGGCCGCCACTTCCGCTCGCCGGATCTGGACAAGCGCCTGCTGGATCTCATTCAGTCCCACCGCCTGCCGCCGCGCTGTCTGCGTATCGAGGTGACCGAGCGTGCGTTGCTGGAGAACGCCATCCAGGTGAAGCGCATGCTCGACAACCTGCGCTCGCAGGGCGTTAGCATTGCGCTGGACGATTTCGGCACGGGCTACTCATCGCTGAGCTATCTGCATCAGTACCCCATCGAAACGCTGAAGATCGACCGCTCCTTCATCGTCGAACTGCCGCGCGAAGGCGGCCACGGTGCGGCCGTGGTGCGCGCTATTCAGGCCCTGGCCAATTCACTGCAGATGCAGGTGATTGCCGAAGGTATCGAGGACGAGGATCAGCGCCAGGCGCTGTTGCGCATCGGTTGCCGTTTTGGACAGGGCTTCCTGTTTGCCACGCCGAAAATGGCCGAGGTGTGGCTGCAGCGCGAGCATCACTTCGCGTTGCCCTGAGCGGGCTATCTCGCTCAAAAGAATTCCGCTTTTTGCCGTCATTCCGGCGCAGGCCGGAATCCAGTGGCGGCACGAAAGGGTTATCGCGAAAAGCGATCAGCGCTTGGTGGGTCGCGAAAACCCCATGCTGACTCAACTGGATTCCGGCCTGCGCCGGAATGACGCGCAAAAGAAAAGCCGGCCAAACTCTGGCCGGCTTCTCAAGTGCAGCGGAACGAAAGCTTACTGCGCCGTCGTCGGCGCATTCGCTGCGGCGCTCACGCTGAGCAGGTGCTCCGCGTCGATACGATCGAACGTATAGCGCTGCGCACAGAACTCGCAGATCACTTCGATCTCGCCATCACGCGCCTCCAGCGCCGCTTCGACTTCATCGCGACCCAGCGAGCGCAATACGTTCTCCACGCGCTCACGTGTACAACTGCAGCCGAACGCCAGCGGGCGCGGCTCGAACAGGCGCACGGACTCTTCGTGATAGAGCCGGAAGAGCAACTGCTCGGGCGACGTGGCCAGCAGCTCCTCATCGCCCAGCGTGGCGGTGAGGTGCTGGATGCGCGTCCAGGCATCTTCGTCCTCGACCGCGTCGTGACCACCTTCGTCGGGCAACTTCTGCAGCATCAGACCCACCGCGTGCTCGCCGTCGGCGGCCAGCACGATGCGCGCCGGCAGCTGTTCGGACTGGCTGAAGTAGTTCTCCAGTGCCGAGGCAAGGTCAGGGTGCTGCAGATCGACCAGGCCCTGGTAGCGCTGCCCGCGCTCAGCGTTGCCGATGGTGATGGCCATGATGGCTTTGGGCAGCGCCGCAAGATCGAGTGTCTCTGGCAGCGGATCGGTCCAGCGCGCCAGACCGCGCAGGCGGCCCTGGTCGGTGCATTCGGCAAACAGCAGACGCAGCGGACCACCGCTCTTCAATTCGACCGAGAGCGAGCCTTCCAGCTTGATGTTGCCGGTAAGCAACGCGCTGGCTGCCAGAGTCTGGCCGAGGACCGAGCGCAACAAGGCGGGGTACGCTGAGCGGCCGGCGACCTCGCGCCAGGCCGGCCCCAGCCGGACCAGCACGCCACGCACGCCCGCACGTTCGAGCATGAAGCGGTGCAGCACATCTTCAACAAGCACGGTTTCCACGGAATGGACCTCTCAAGAGCAATACCCCTACATGGGGTCGCCTGCACCCCGGCTCAACGACCGCCGGCACGGGGCATCGGGGGCGATGAGACCGGCACGTATACTGCCGCCAATTTCGATCACGCGCCGCCATGACCTCACGACGCCCGCTGCTTGCCCGCCTGCTGCGCCTGTTTGCCCTGTTGCTGCTGTCCTGGCTGGTGCTGAGCTGGCTGGTGGTACTCACACTGCGCTTTGTGCCGCCGCTGACCTCGGCCGTGATGATGGAACGTCAGGTCGGCGCGCTGCTGCATGGCGAGACGGGTTTCCGCTTGCAACACCGCTGGGTGCCCTGGAACCAGGTCTCGCCTTATGTACCGTTGGCGATGGTGGCTGGCGAGGACCAGAAATTTCCGTTCCACCACGGGTTCGATTTCGATTCCATCCAGGACGCCATGGACGCGGCCGACGAAGGCCGGCGCCTGCGCGGCGCCAGCACCATCAGCCAGCAGACCGCCAAGAACCTGTTCCTGTGGAACGGGCGCAGTTTTGTACGCAAGGGTCTGGAGGCGTACTTCACGGTGCTGATCGAGCTGACCTGGCCCAAGCAGCGCATTCTCGAGATGTATATGAACATCGCGGAGCTGGGCGATGGCATCTATGGCGTGGGCGCCGCCAGCGACACGTTCTTCCATGTGCCGCCCTCACGGCTGACGCCGGCCCAGGCAGCGCGATTGGCGGCAGTGCTGCCCAGCCCACGCCGTTTCCACGCGGATCGCCCCACGGCGTATGTGCAGGGGCGAGCCAACTGGATTCAGCAACAGATGGCCCAACTGGGCGGCCCAGGCTACCTGGAAAGCAATCGCCTGCCGCGCGATACCCGCCGCCGCTGACAAGGGTTCAAGCATGCTGATGCTCGCCGCAGGCTTGCGCTTGCACTAGCATTCGGCCGTTCTCCGGGGAACCCTTGCGCCGCCCATGCCACGCCTGACTGTTGTCGTGCCCGCTTACAACGAAGCCGCCGTGCTGGAGACCTTTCACGGTCGCCTGAGCCGCGTCCTCGACGAGCTGCCGCTGGATTGCGACGTTCTTTATGTCGATGACGGCAGCAGCGACGCCACCTGGGCCCTGATCGAAGCGCTGGCCGCGCGGGATGCCCGCACCGGCGCATTGAAGCTCTCGCGCAACTTCGGCAAGGAGGCCGCACTGACGGCCGGCCTCGACCACGTCGACGCGGACGCTGCGGTGGTGATCGATGCCGACCTGCAGGATCCGCCCGAGCTGATTCCTTCGCTGGTAGAACAATGGCGCGCCGGCTTTGACGTGGTGTACGCCACCCGCACGGCGCGTGCTGGCGAAACCGGTTTCAAACGGCTTACCTCAGCCTTGTTCTATCGCAGCATGGAGCGCATGTCCGATATCGCCGTGCCCCGAGACACCGGCGACTTCCGCCTGTTGTCACGACGCGCCCTGGACGCCCTGCGCCAGCTGCGTGAGCGCCAGCGCTTCATGAAGGGCCTGTTCGCCTGGATCGGTTACCGTCAAACAGCCGTCTATTACCTGCGCGAACCACGACAGGCCGGCTCGACCAAGTGGAACTACTGGCGGCTGATGCAACTGGCCATCGAGGGCTTCACGTCGTTTTCCACTGCACCGCTCAAGCTGGCGACGTGGATCGGGCTGCTGTCGTCCGTGCTGGCCTTTCTCTACGGTCTGTGGGTGTTTGGCAAGGCCGCGCTGTTTGGCGATCCCGTGCACGGCTATCCGTCGCTGATGGTGGTGATCCTGTTTCTCGGCGGCATTCAGCTGCTGGGATTGGGCGTGATCGGCGAATACCTGGGCCGCAACTACTCCGAAAGCAAGCAGCGGCCGCTGTATTTCATTGAAGAGCAACGACGGCCGCGCGGCAGCAGGCCCTGAACGGACGGCTGAAAGCGGCGCTTCACATCCGGCCAACACCACGTCGACGCGGCGGCGCTAGACTGGCCACCTGCGGCTCTTCCGCGGCCGCGTGGGAGGTTCAAGCATGCGCCAAGTCAAGCATTTGCTGGAAGGCAAGGGCAGCGACATTTTCAGCATCGCACCGGACGCGCCCGTACTCGAAGCGATCAAGCACATGGCGGAGCGCCGCGTCGGCGCGCTGCTGGTGATGCGCGGCGAACGGCTGGTAGGCATCGTTTCCGAGCGCGACTACGCGCGCAAGGTGATCCTGCAAGGCCGCTCCTCGGCACAGACCGCGGTCTCGGAGATCATGAGCAGTCCTGCCCTCACCGTGGGGCCGGATACGGATGTGTTCGACTGCATGCGCCTGTGCACCGATAGCCGCATTCGCCACCTTCCGGTGGTGACTGGCGAGCGCGTGATAGGCGTCATTTCGATTGGCGACCTGGTGAAGGAAGTGATCGACGCGCAGGCCGAGCAGATCGAACAGCTGCAACGCTACATCACCAGCTGACCATTCACCGCGAGCGGCGGTCAGGCCTCCGCGGTACCTGCCCGCCCGGCACTCGCTGACGCCACCTGCTGCTCCGGCAGCAGGTCAGGCGAACGTCCGGCGCGCGCAGCCACCCAGGCGGCCAGCACAGCGACGCCAGCGCCGATACCGGCCATGCCGGTCACGGCGACGCCCAGCGACGCCAGCAACGTGACGCCGCTGGTAACGGCCAAATCGCCAAAACGCCAGATGGCCGTCTCCACGAAGTTCTTGCCCTTGTAGCGCGTCTCGCGCGGAACGCGGGTGTAGAGCGCATCGGATACCGGCTTGGTCATGCCATAGGCAAAACCTCGCGTCCCGACCATCATGATCGCGAGCATGGGCACCGCCAGACCGAACATGTTGAGGTTGCCAATGCCAAGCACGACCACCAGCAACAACAGTGCGAGATTGACCAGCGACGGCACCACCAGCCCCCAGACCGCGCCCTTGCGCACCAGCAGCCAGCGGGTGAGCGTCAGCTGCAACAGCGCGCCCAGCAGATTGGTGGCCAGATCGAGGTTGTAATAGAAGTTGGTCCTGGCGACGCGGTCCGGATAGTGCGTGTTGGTGTAGTCCGCCATCAGCGCGTAAGCCAGCGTGCCGATGCCGTCGCCCAGCACGATCAGTATCGCCATGTAACGCAGGAAGGGGCGCGTCCACAGTTCTTTGATACCGGCCCACAGGGAACCGCCGACTGCTTCGTCGTGGGCGCCGGGAGAGCAATGGTCGTGGCGCGTAGACAAGGTGATCAGCAACCCCAGCGCGACGAGCAAAGCCACGGCTGACACGATCAACAACGCCGGCACACCGATCACACCCACCAGCAGCTTGCCGAATCCCGGGCCACAGACAGCGCCCGCCATGCCACCCAGCGCGATGATGGAAAACACCCGCCTGGCCTGCGCGCTCTGGAAGATGTCGGCCATGAGGCTCCAGAACAGCGACACCACGAACACGTTGAACACGCTCACCCAGACGAAGAACACCGCGCCGAGCAGGCGCGCCCCGATGCGATCCTGCAGGACGAACGCCGGCACGAACGCGATCAGGCAGAGAATGAAAAAGCTATAGCTCCAGCCTAGCAGCCGCTTGCGCGGAAAGCGCGCCACCATGGCGCCGAAGGCAGGTGTCATCAGAAGCATGACCACGAAGGTGATGCCGTAGAACAACGGCAGTTCCTTCGAGCCGACGGCTCCAATGAGCTGTTCGCGTACAGGCCGGATGATGTAGTACGCCATCATCACGAAGAAGAAGGCGACGATCGAAAGGATCGATGAAAGGCCTTCGTTCGCTGCGGCAGGTCGGGGGGTATTCACCGGCGTTTCCAGCGTGGGGGACAGGCCTGTTCATAGGCGCGGCGTGGCCCGGCGACTATAAACAAGCGCAAACAGACTAGCATGCTGTCATGACAGTCATGGGCAGGGGAAAGCATGACGTACGACTACATCATCGTTGGCGCAGGCTCTGCGGGCTGCGTGCTTGCCCATCGATTGAGCGCCCATCGCGGCAAGCGCGTGTTACTGCTCGAGGCAGGTCCGAGCGACTGGCATCCGCTGATCCATATGCCCGCCGGCATTGCGCGGCTGGCCAACATCCGTCATCTGAACTGGAACTACCGCACCGAACCCGAACCGCAGTTGCAGAACCGCACCCTGTGGTGGCCGCGCGGCAAGACGCTCGGCGGTTCCAGCGCCATCAACGCCATGATCTACATCCGCGGCGTGCCGGGTGACTACGACCGCTGGGCCAAAGCCACCGGTGACGTGCGCTGGTCGTGGAAGCACGTGCTGCCCTGGTTCATCCACAGCGAGGAGAACATGCGTGGCGCCAGCGCGCTGCATGGGGCGGATGGTCCGCTCTCGGTCAGCGATCTGCGCTATCACAACGAGCTGTCGAGCGCTTTTATCGATGCCGGTGTCAGCGCGGGCTTTCCACGCAATAGCGATTTCAACGGCCCGCAGCAGGAAGGCTTCGGTTTGTATCAGGTCACGCAGCGCGATGGGCGGCGCTGCTCTACTGCCGTGGCGTACCTGCAACCCGCGCGGCAACGTCCCAACCTCGAAGTGCGCACCAAGGCGGCCGTGGCCCGCGTGGTCATCCGCGACGGGCGTGCGGTGGGTGTGCAGCTTCAGGGTGACTCGACGGTGCTGGAGGCCGGGGAAGTCATCCTCGCCGGCGGCGCCATCAACACGCCGCAGCTACTGATGCTTTCCGGCGTGGGACCGGCGGATCATCTGCGCGAGCATGGCATTGCCGTGCACGCCGACCTGCCCGACGTGGGCGCTCATCTGCAGGATCATCTGGACATCTGCACGCTCGATGGCAGCACGCAGAAGGTCACTTACGATCATCTCAACGAACTGGCTGCAGGCTGGCGCTTCCTGCGCCACCACGATGGCCCGGGCAGCTCCAACGTGGCCGAAGGCGGCGGCTTCGTGCGCAGCCGTCTGGCCACGGACGAACGCTGCGACGTGCAGTTTCATTTCGTGCCGGCCCTGCTCGACGATCATGGCCGCCATCGCCTGCCCGGCTACGGCTATACCGTTCACGCGTGCTACCTGCACCCACGCAGCAGGGGACGGCTGCGCTTGCGTTCGGCGGATCCGCGCCAGCCCATCGCGATCTACGCCAACTACCTTGGCGACCCGGAGGGTCATGACCTCCAGCGCATGATCGAATGCGCGCGCCTGTCGCGCGAGATCCTTTCGCAGCCCGCGTTCAACGCCTACCGCGGCGCCCCGGTCTTTCCGGAGCGCACACTGACCACGGACGCGGAGTACGCCGACTTCATCCGCCGCAAGGCGGAGACCATCTATCACCCGGCAGGTACATGCCGAATGGGCAGCGACGCCGCAGCGCCCGTGGACAGCGAACTGCGCGTGCGCGGCGTGCAGGGTTTGCGCGTAGTGGACGCCTCCGCCATGCCAAACCTGCCGAGCGGCAATACCAATGCGCCGGTCGTGATGATCGCCGAGCGGGCCAGCGCGCTCATCCTCGGCGAAACTTTGCCCGGCGCGGGCGTGTCTTAACCTTCCATGCGAGGGCTATCCATACACCGGATGGCTACAGGGACATTCCGCACCGCCTGCGGTACTCTCGCCAGGCGTTATGGAGGGAACCAGCTCGCAATCACCTGGCCCCGCTCCCACGTGGAGCCGCTTCCGTCCACCGGCGCCCACAGGCGCCACTTACGCGCCCAAGCCGCATGACGTTTCGCACCATTTCATGGGTCATCGCCGCCGCACTGGGTCTGTCCAGCGCGCCGCTTGCCGCACGCCCGGCGGCCACGCCAGCCGATACGGTTAACCCACCCGCCGCTAATGCGGTGCTGCCGCCCGAGCGCGTCAAGGACACGCTGACGTCCTATCAGCAATGGCTGGATCGCCTGGACGAGCGCAACGCCGTAGCGGGGCTTGCTACCGCAGTAGTGGTCAATGACAAGGTGGTGTTTGAAGACACCATCGGTTACGCCGATGCGGCCACGCACGAACCGGTGACGCCGGAAACCGTGTTCCGCCTCGCTTCGCTGTCCAAGGCCTTCGCCACGGCGCTGACTGGCGTACTGGTCGATGAGGGCAAGCTCTCGTGGGATACCAAGCTCACTGCCGTGCTGCCGTTCTTCCGGCTCAAGAGCGACAGCGCTGCCGAGCAGGCCACCGTGCGCGACATCCTGGGGCAACGACTGGGTCTGCCCAAGAACACGTACGACAACATGCTCGAGGAAAATTTTTCCTACGAAGAATTGGCACGCAAACTGGATGAGGTCAGCCTCACCTGCGGGGTGGGCCAATGCTATGGCTACCAAAACATCGCCTTCAGCCTGATCGGTGATGTGGTCTACGCGCAAACCGGCGACTTCTTCAGCCGCCAGGTAGATAAGCGCCTCTTCTTCCCATTGGGCATGAAGACGGCGAGCTATGGCCGCGAAGGCCTGGAGACCAGCAAGAGCTGGGCGCGCCCGCACCGCCCCAATGGCAGCAACTGGATCCCGTTCGAGCCTAAAGAAGCCTATTACCGCGTGGCCCCGGCCGCAGGCGTCAACGCCAGCCTGCGCGATATGGAGCAATGGCTGATCGCCCAGATGGGCGGCCGGCCCGACGTGCTGTCGCGCCAGTTGCTGGACACGCTGCACGCACCGGAAGTGTCCACGCCGAACGAAGAGCGCTCCTCCCCTTGGCGGCGCGCGCGCGTGACCGACGCGGAGTATGCGCTGGGCTGGCGCGTGTTCGAGTACGGCGGCGAAACGCTGATCTTCCATGCCGGCGCGGTGCAGGGCTATCGCACCATGATCGGGTTCCTGCCCAAGTACCACGTCGGTGTGGTGACGCTGTGGAACTCCGACGGCCCGGTACCCGCCGGCCTGATGCCGATGGTGATCGACAGCCTGCTTGGGCTGCCGCACGTCGACTGGGCCGGCGTTGAAAGCGATGCACCCGCAGCGCCCCCCGCCAAGGGCAAGACGCGCAGCAAAAGCAAAACGACCGCCAGCAGCCGCACCGCCACGCGCTGACCGCGACAGCGGCTTTCGATAGCTGAAACGAAAAAGGGGCGCCGCATGTTTCCATGCGACGCCCCTTTCGTTCGCGTGCCGCGCCTCCGCGGCACGACACCGATCAGTTGAGCTTGAACACGATGCGGCGTTTTTCCTGGGCCGACACCGGCGCGCCGTCCTGAGTGGCCGGCTGGTACTTCCAGCGGGTCACCGCCTCCACAGCAGCGCGATCGAACACGTGACGCGGTTCGGCGTCCAGCACCTTCACGTCGTCCACATTGCCGTCCGGCGTGATGGTGAACGTCACTTCCACCCAGCCCTCCTGGTTGGACCGCATGGCGTTGGTCGGGTAACGCGGGCTGACGTTGCGCAACAGCACGGGGCCATGGGTCGCTGCCGAACTCGGGCTGGCATTGCTGGCAGTTGCGGTAGCGCCGCCCGTTGCCTGCTGCTGACGTGCTGCCTCGGTCACCTGTTGCTGCTGCGCCTGGCGTGCCTGCGCCGCGCGCTGATCTGCCAGCGCCTTCTGCTGAGCCTCAGCGGTCTGACGATCCGCCTCAGCCTTGTCGGCCGCCTTCTGTGCCGCCAGTTGCTGCTGCTTCTCCTTGTCCGACGCCAACTGCTGTTCGCGATCCAGCAGCTTGCGCTGGGCGTCGAGCTTGGAGCGGAGAATGGTCAGCGTGTAGTTCGCCGGATCGGCCTTGGCGAGCAGATCGATCTGACGCTGCGCGTCATTGAAGTCGCGCTGGTTGATCGCCTGCTCCGCAAGGCTCGCGCCTACCGGGAACGTTTCGCGCAGCGCATCGGAAGCCACCTGATTACCCGGCTGCTTCTCCAGCACCTTCAGATAGAACTCGAACGCGTTATTGCCAGCGGGCGCCAGCAGGCGCTGCTGGTTGACCGCCTTGCGGGCTTCGGACAAGAGCTGATTGACGCTCATGGCCGACACGTTGGCCGGCGGCGGTGGCGCCTGACTGGTGGTCACCGGCGTCGACGGGTGCGCACCCGTTTCAGCGTCGACCATCTCCTGATGGGGTCGGACGATTAGGAACCATGCGGCTGAGGCAAGTACGGCAACAACAGCAACAATGGCAATGGTGGCGGGCCGAACGACCCCGCGCGCCCGGCGGCGCGCACGATATATATATCGGGTATCCATGATCTCTCACCGAGTGGCATCAGATACCCGCGCTTTTTCCCCCTGTGAATCCAGGAGCGACGAGCCTCCCCCGGCCCGTCGCGGCGCGGATGTGAGAAAGGTAACCGTAATGCAGCACTACAGCAAATCGCGCGTCGTTTTTGCGGCGGGCATGGCATGTCGCCGGGGAAGCACTGATCTATGCCACCTACCAGTCGTCGCACGGCCGGGCCGCGCATACCGTGCGGCCCCAGCGGATGGAATGGAAAAGATGGGGTGACGGCCCGTCTGCTCAACGCCACGCGTCGCTACCGGCGGGCCTGCTGGACCTCATGCCGGGCACAGGGAATAGATCAGAGCATGCCGAGTGAGAGGGGCGCACCGCTGCGTCCGGTGCATGGCGGCCGCGGGCCGTGATTCCGTACCCCAGAAACCAAGCGTCCCGGCATGGGCCGGGACGAGTCGCTCTTTCGAATGACTCTCCCCGCGCTGGGCACCGCGGGGAGAAAAGTCGTTATTGCTTGTTACTTGTTATAGGTAAAGCTTACTTCTTGGCAGCCTTAGCAGCCTTGGGGGCCTTGGCAGCCTTGGTGGCCTTCACGACCTTGGCAGCGGCAGCCTTCTTGACTACGCGCTTGGCAGCAGCCTTCTTGACAGCCTTCTTGACTGCGGCCTTCTTGACAGCCTTCTTAGCAACGGCCTTCTTGACCGCGCGCTTCAGCACGGCCTTCACAACAGCCTTCTTGACCGCGCGCTTCACGGCGGCCTTCTTGACCGCACGCTTCACGGCGGCCTTCTTGACCGCACGCTTCGCGACGGCCTTCTTGACCGCCTTCTTGGCGGCGGGCTTCTTTGCAGCTTTCTTGGCAGTGGCCATAGTTCGTCTCAGCTCCTCATCAGTTGGCAGTGGTTGCCCAGTAAAAGCATGTAGGAACGCCTCCACAAGCAGATCGCTATTGGTGGCGTGCCGAAGATTGTTCACCTGACGACGGGTGCGTTCGTCAGATAGGGGCCTCAGAACGTGCAGTGGAATCGAGACCGTGATCTTGCGTACTGCGCCGGCCTTTTCTCCATGCTCGATATAAGGCGGGATGTATTTCGATGCTGCCATGGCACCCGTTCTCCGTGTTCCGTTGCGAAAGCTATTCCTGAAGATTTCAACTGTCAATTGATTTTAGCCATGAAATCAATTCGTTTCACCCACCCCCAGGAGGGTCTAAACCCCCGTCCGGCAAGGCTTCAGGGGGTGTCAATGCATTTTCAATCAGACGTCCATACCGCTAGACGAATACGCCTTCCTATAATCGAAATTTATATAAAAACCGCTTAAAACAAGGTATTTGAGACAGTGCGCCGCATTACTCGCTCAAAAGCGATATGTGCTTATTTCGACACACTTATCTCGCCATCGGTGAGCCGAAAAACCCGCCTCCGGGGATGAACAGAACTCGACTGAAATTTTTTTAAGGACCCACCCCACAGGGCGTCGTTCCACCCTCTCCAAACACCCTCTTCGGGTCCTCAACGACCCGAACCGAGGATGGGCACCTCATATCGACCGATGCCGTGATGGACATCTATCGGCATGGCCGCCTGTCTCTGAAGACGCACAAAAGTGACCCTGATGATCATCGCCAACGAGCCATCGAGAGCATGCCCATCGTCTTTCGATGATCCAAAAAGACGCCGGCCGCTTAAGGCGGCCGGCGTCGGGTGAAGCATCGAGCGCGAAGGCTTAGTGGTCTTCGTTCTCGACCAGTTCGGCGTAGGCGTCAGCGTCGAGCAGCTCGTTCAATTCGCCGCGATCGCTGGCGCGAACCAGGAAGATCCAGCCATCGCCGAAGGCGTCTTCGTTGATGGTTTCGGGCTTGTCGTTCAGGGCTTCGTTGACGGCAACGATCTCGCCCGACACCGGGCTGTAGATGTCGGAAGCGGCCTTGACCGACTCGACCACCGCCACGCCATGACCGGCCTGCACGCTGGCGCCAATCTCCGGCAGCTCCACGTACACCAGATCGCCGAGCTGGCCCTGGGCGTGGTCGGAGATACCCACGCGCACCAGGCCATCGTCTTCGACGCGGGCCCACTCGTGGGACTTGAGGAATTTCAGATCGCCGGGAATCTCGCTCATGATCGGATCCAGTCGTTAATGTGAGTCATGGGTGGAGCGACAATTCTAGCCGCTTCACCCGATAGGCAACACCGGCCACGCATGGACATAAGGCACGCGGCCGTGAAGGTGGTATGAAATCAGATGCCTTCGCAGGGCTTGCCGTCACGGACGAAGGGGTACTTCACCACGCGCACCGGCACTTCGCGGCCGCGGATGTCGACGCGCACATCGCCCGGCTCACCCGCCGGGATGCGCGCAAAGGCGACGGCCTTGTTGAGCGTGGGCGCAAAACTGCCCGAGAGGATTTCGCCCGCACCATGGGCGGTAAGCACCGGCTGCCCGTGACGCAGCACGCCCTTGTCGTCCAGCACCAGGCCCACCATGACGCGCTTCACGCCCTCGGCCTTCTGCGCTTCAAGCGCCTTGCGGCCGATGAAGTCGCGGCCTTCGTCGAGCGCGATGGTCCAGCCGAGATTCGCCTCCCATGGCGACACGGTTTCATCCATATCCTGGCCGTAGAGGTTCATGCCTGCTTCCAGACGAAGCGTGTCGCGTGCGCCCAGACCGGCCGGCGCCACACCCGCGGCGGCCAGCGCCTGCCACAGGGCGACGGCGTGCTCCTGCGGCACGATGATTTCGAAACCGTCCTCACCGGTGTAGCCGGTGCGAGCCACGAACAGCGGCATGCCGTGCGGACCCTGCGCGGCGGCGGCGGCGAACTTGCCGAGCTTGCCGATGCGCTCATGGTCGACTTCTGCGAGCAGGGCAATCACCTTGGCGCGGGCGTTGGGACCCTGCACGGCGATCATGGCGAAGTCAGGCCGTTCCTTTACCTGCACGCCGAAGGCCTTGGCCTGGGCTTCGATCCATGCCAGATCCTTTTCGCGGGTGGAAGCGTTCACCACCAGACGGAAGAACTCCTCGCCCAGGAAGTAGACGATGAGGTCGTCGATGACGCCGCCCTGCTCGTTGAGCATGCAGGAGTACAGCGCCTTGCCGTGCACCTTCAGCTTGTCGACGCTGTTGGCGAGCAGGTGGCGGAGGAACTCACGGGTGCGCGGCCCATGCAGGTCTACGACGGTCATGTGAGACACATCGAACATGCCGGCGTCGCGGCGCACCACGTGATGCTCCTCGATCTGCGAGCCGTAGTTGATCGGCATGTCCCAGCCGCCGAAATCGACCATGCGCGCGCCCAGCGCGCGGTGGGTGTCATTGAGTACGGTCTTCTCGGTCATCGCAGTCATGCCTTGGGGAAAGAAATATTATCGCCGGGCGCACCGTGACATTCCAAGCCAAGCGATCGCCTGGAACCGTGCGTAGCCGTATAGGTGGATAGGTCGTGCAGCGCAGCATGCACCGTCACGCGGCGCCCCGCATGGGGCATTTTCCTCGATGACGTCATCCCGGTGACGGCCGGGATGACGGCTCTGAACGCGAGGGATTACGCGCGATGACCGTGTTCGGTCATGCCCGCAAGCAATTGCTCCACCACCTGCTCGGCCAACTGCTCCGGCCGCAACCCCGACGTGTGCAGATGCAACTCTGCCCGTTCAGGCGCTTCGTAGGGCGAGTCGATGCCCGTGAAGTTGACGATCTCGCCGGCGCGCGCCTTGCGATACAGCCCCTTCGGATCGCGGCGCTCGCACTCCGCCAGCGGCGTATCGACAAACACCTCGAGAAACTCGCCCTGGTCGAAAAGATGGCGTGCGAAGCGGCGTTCGCTCTGGAACGGAGAGATCACGCAAACCAGCACAATCAGACCCGCGTCGACCATCAGATGCGCCACCTCGGCCACGCGGCGCACGTTCTCCACGCGCGCCTCCGGCGTGAAGCCCAGGTCCTTGTTCAGGCCGTGGCGCAGGTTGTCGCCGTCCAACATGTAGGTGTGATAGCCCAGAGCGTGCAGCCGGCGTTCCACCAGGTTTGCCACGGTGGATTTGCCCGCTCCCGACAGGCCGGTGAACCACAGACAGCGCGCCTGCTGACCCTTGCTGGCACTACGGGCCTCCTTGTCGAGGTCGGTGTGCTGCCAGTGCACATTGGCGGCGCGGCGCAGGGCAAAGTCGAGCATGCCGCAGCCGACGGTGGCGTTGGTCTGCCGGTCGATCAGGATGAAACCGCCCAGGGTGCGATCGTCCACGTAGGACTCGAAGGCAATCGCATGGTCCAGATCGATGTTGCAGTAGCCGACTTCGTTGAGCTCCAGACGGCGGGCCGCCAGCTCGGCCTGCGTGTTCACATCCACCTTGTGCTTGATAGTCGTAACGCGGGCGTTGACGGTACGCGAACCGATCTTGAGCCAGTAGGCGCGGTTGGGCAGCAGTGGTTCGTCACCCATCCACAGCACGTGGGCGGCGAACTGATCGGCGACCGGCGCGGGACGCGCGGCGTCGGCAATCACGTCGCCCCGGCTTACGTCGACCTCGCGATCGAGCGTCAGCGTCACCGCCTGCCCGGCCGTCGCGTGCGCCAGATCGCCGTCCGCGGTGACGATGCGCTCCACGCGGGCACGGCGCATCGCCGGCTGCACCACAATTTCGCTACCCACGGCGACGCGTCCACCACTGATGGTGCCGGCATAACCCCGGAACGAGGCATCGGGCCGGTTGACCCACTGCACCGGCATGCGGAACTCGACGGCCTGCGTTGCGGCGGTGTCGGCCGCCTCCAGTAGTTCGAGCAGACAGGGGCCCCGATACCAGGACATACGCGCCGAGCGCTCCCCGACGTTATCGCCGGCCGGTGCCACTACGGGCAGGCAATGAACGCTGCCGATGCCCAGCTGCGCGGCCAGCTCCCGGTACTCATGGGCAATGGCCGCATAGATGTCTTCGCGATGGTCGACCAGATCCATCTTGTTCACCGCCAGCACCACCTGGCGGATGCCCATCAAGGCGCAGATATAGGTATGCCGGCGCGTCTGCGGCAGCAAACCCTTTCGCGCGTCGACCAGCACCACCGCCAACTGAGTGTTGGAAGCACCCGTGGCCATGTTGCGGGTGTACTGCTCATGCCCAGGACAGTCCGCCACGATGAAGTTGCGTCGTGGCGTATGGAAATAGCGGTAGGCCACATCGATGGTGATGCCCTGCTGCCGCTCGGCGTCGAGACCATCGGTAAGCAGGGAGAAATCCAGCGCGTCCGGACTATCGGTGTGCAACTTGCGACTGTCGCGCGCCAGCGCGGCGAGCTGATCCTCCGGGACCATCCCGGCGTCGTACAGCAGCCGCCCCAACAGGGTGCTCTTGCCGTCATCGACACTGCCGCAGGTAATGAAGCGCAACAGGTTGGTGCTGTTCTGCACGGTGGCGGCCGTGTGCTCCGTCATCGCCATCAGAAGTACCCCTCCTGCTTCTTGCGCTCCATCGATGCGCTCGCATCGTGATCGATGACCCGGCCCTGGCGCTCGGAACTACGGGAGGCCGCCATCTCGTCGATGATCTTGTCCAGCGTGTCGGCAGCGGACGCCACCGCACCGGTCAAGGGGTAGCATCCCAGGGTGCGGAAACGCACGTCACGCATCTCGACGCGCTCGCCTTCACGCAGGATGAAACGCTCGTCATCGACCATGATCAACGCCCCATCACGTTCCACCACCGGCCGGGGCTTGGCGAAATACAGCGGCACCACGGGGATCTGCTCGCGACGGATGTAATGCCATACATCCATCTCGGTCCAGTTCGATAGCGGAAATACACGCACGCTTTCGCCCTTGCGGATCTGCGTGTTGTAGGTGTGCCACAGCTCCGGCCGCTGGTGCTTGGGATCCCAGCGATGCTGGGCATTGCGGAACGAGAACACGCGCTCTTTGGCCCGCGACTTCTCTTCGTCGCGACGGGCACCGCCGATGGCGGCATCGAAGCCATATTTGTCCAACGCCTGCTTCAGCGCAGCCGTTTTCATCACATCGGTATGCACTGCCGAGCCGTGGGTGAGCGGCGAAACGCCCTGCCGCACGCCCTCTTCGTTGATGTGCACCAGCACTTCCACATCGCCTGCGGCGGCCACCTGATCACGGAACGCGATCATCTCGCGGAATTTCCAGGTGGTATCCACATGCAGCAGCGGCATCGGAGGCTTCGCCGGGTAAAACGCCTTGCGCAGCAGATGCAGCAGGACCGAGGAGTCCTTGCCGATGGAATAGAGCATCACCGGCCGCTCAAAAGCAGCGGCCGTCTCGCGGAAGATGTGGATGCTTTCGGCTTCGAGCGCATCCAGATAGGACAAGGAAGACATACGTTGTTTTACTTAGCTCTTGACCGGAGAGCCCCAGAGTTCGGGCGTTATCTTTGGCAATTTAGCGGAATTCGGCGCACGGGGCACGATCGTCCGCAGCGACATCAGGGAAACGCAGCACCGCCTCCCGCGCTGACCGGCGCCTTTCATTCGTCATGTACCGTGCGCCACACTCCACTAAGATCGGCCCCATGAGCACATCGATGGCGACAGGAAGCGCACAACTCGATGCCACCCTCACACCCCCACGCCTGCGCGTGGCGGGTGACTGGACATTGGCCCACTACGCCACCCTGGAAAAAGTAGTCGCCACGACGAAGGCACTGCTGAGCGACAGCACCGCGATCGACCTGAGCGCCCTTGGCGCCCTGGACACCGCAGGTGCCTCCCTGCTGGTCAACCTGCTGGGTGCTGCCCGCTTAGGTGACCTCGCCACCGCAGAACCCACCTTGCCCACCGCCCAACGCGCCTTGCTGCAAACCATCGGCCTGGCGATGGCCGACTACCAGAGGCCGAAGCCAGTACGGCGGCAGAACTCCGCCACCGAAGTGCTCGCCCGCATCGGCGGCACCATGGAACACGTCTGGCACCAGCAGAGACGTCTGCTCGGCTTCATCGGGCTCACCCTGGAAACCTTGGCCCGGACCATCGTGCAGCCCCGCAGCTGGCGCGTCACGTCATTGGTAGCGCATGTGGAGCAAACCGGCCTCGACGCGGTGCCTATCGTGGCGCTGCTCACCTTCATGGTGGGCGCCGTAGTGGCATTTCTCGGCTCCACGGTGCTGGCCGACTTCGGCGCGACGATCTATACGGTGGACCTGGTCGCGTTTTCGTTCCTGCGCGAGTTCGGCGTGCTGCTTACCGCCATTCTGCTCGCCGGCCGCACTGCCAGCGCGTTCACCGCGCAGATCGGTTCGATGAAGGCCAACGAAGAAATCGACGCTATCCGCGCCCTGGGCCTCGACCCCATGGAACTGCTGGTGTTGCCACGCGTGCTGGCCATGCTGGCCTCGCTGCCCATGCTGACGTTCCTCGCCATGATGTCGGGCCTGGTGGGCGGCGCCCTGGTTTGCGCCCTGGTGCTCGATATTCCGCCGGTGATGTTTGTCGGCCTGGTGAAGTCGGATATCGGCGTGCGGCACTTCCTGGTGGGCATCGTCAAGGCCCCGATCTTTGCCTTCCTTATCGCTGTCATCGGTTGCCTCGAAGGCTTCAAGGTCAGCGGCAGCGCCGAGTCGGTGGGCGAGCACACGACCTCCGCCGTGGTGCAGTCGATTTTCGTGGTGATTCTGCTCGATGCGGTAGCCGCGCTGTTCTATATGGAGATGGGCTGGTGAACGCCGTACTCAAACCTTCACCGCAGGACGACGTCATCCAGGTGCGCAACCTGGTGAATCGTTTCGGCACGCAGACGGTGCACGAGCATCTCGATCTTGACGTGCGCCGTGGCGAAATCCTTGGCGTGGTCGGTGGCTCGGGCACGGGCAAGTCCGTCTTGCTGCGCAGCATTGTCGGGTTGCGCCGCCCTACTTCGGGCCAGGTGCATGTGTTTGGCCAGGACTTGCTGAGCCTTCCTCCGGAGAAGCGTTCGCAACTCGAGCGCCGCTTCGGTGTGTTGTTCCAGAACGGTGCCCTGTTCTCTTCGCTCAATATTGTGGAGAACGTGGCCATGCCGTTGATCGAGCACGGGGGGCTGACCCGTCCAGACGCGCAAACGCTCGCCGGCGTCAAATTAGCTCTGGCGGGATTGCCGGCCGGCGCGGAAACCAAGTATCCGTCCGAGCTGTCGGGCGGCATGGTCAAGCGTGCGGCGCTTGCGCGATCGCTGGCGCTCGATCCGGAGATCCTTTTTCTGGACGAACCCACGGCGGGGCTGGATCCCATCAGCGCCGCCGCTTTCGATCAGCTGATTCTGACCCTGCGCGACGCGCTGGGTCTTACGGTGTTCCTGGTCACCCACGACCTGGACACGCTCTACACCATCTGCGACCGCGTGGCCGTGCTGTCGCAGAAAAAGGTGCTGGTAGTTGGCCCACTCGACGAGGTCGCTCAGTACAACGACCCGTGGGTGCAATCGTATTTCCACGGCCCCCGCGGCCGCGCTGCCGAAGAAGCGCACGAGGTGAAGTGACATGGAAACCCGCGCCCATCACGTATTGATTGGCTTGTTCACGGTGATCGTGGTCACCGCTGCCCTGCTGTTCGCATTGTGGCTGGCCAAGTCCAGCTCCGACCGGCAGTTTGCCGATTACCAGGTCGTGTTCGACGAGGCGGTGACGGGCCTGTCAAAAGGCAGTGCGGTGCAATACAACGGCATCAAGGTGGGCGATGTCACCCAGCTGCGGCTGGACAAACAGGACCCCCGAAAAGTACTTGCCACAATTCGCCTGGCTGCCGACACACCGGTGCGACAGGACACGCACGCCAAGCTGGCACTCACCGGCGTGACCGGGCTGGCCATCATCCAGCTCAGCGGCGGCTCGCCGCAGAGCCCGATGCTGGAAGGCAAGGACGATCAGTTACCCGTCATCGTGGCCGATCCATCGCCGCTAAGCCGCCTGCTCGCCAATGGCGAGGATCTGGTGCTCAACATCAACGAAGTGGTCGCCCGCGCCAATCAGATGCTCTCGCCCGAGAACATTGACCGCATCAGCCGCACGCTCGATCACCTGGACAAGGCCACCGGTGCCATTGCGAACCAGCGCGACGACATCAAGGTGCTGCTGCAGCAACTGGCGCAGGCGAGCAAGCAGGCCAATGACACGCTGGCGCAGACGGACGAACTGGTCCGCCACGCCAATGGACTGGTCGACAATCAGGGGCGTGCCACCCTGGACAGCGCACGCAATGCGATGGCCTCGCTGGAGCGCTCCAGCGCCAATATCGATCGCCTGCTCAACAACAATAGCGCCGCCATCAGCGGCGGCATGCAGGGCTTCAGCGAACTGGGGCCCGCCGTGCGCGAACTGCGTGACGCGGCGGCGTCGCTGCGCAGCATCTCGCACCGTTTCGACGACAACCCGGCCGGCTTCCTGCTCGGCCGTGATCGCAACAAGGAGTTTGTGCCATGAGGTTGCCCGTCCGCCTTTCCCTTTGGGCAGCCGCCGCCCTGCTTGCAGCCTGTTCGGTAATACCGAAGTCGGAGCCACAGAACATCTATCGCCTGCCCGCGACGCCATTGCCGCATGCGCAGGCAGCGTCAGTGAACTGGACCCTGCGAATCGACACACCGCAAGCCGAGCGCATGCTCGATAGCGCGCGTATCGCGGTGCTCCCTCAGGGCGATGAGATCAACGTGTACAAGGGCGCGCGCTGGAGCGATAACGCCACCAAACTTTTGCGAAACCGGTGGATGGATGCGTTCCGCGATGACGGACGCGTTTCCGGGCTCAGCAGCGATGAAGACAGCCTGCAAGCGGACTACATGTTGGCCGGTGACCTGAGAGCATTCCAGTCCGAATATCAGGGCGGACAGCCTGTGGTCGTCATCCGGCTTGATGCGCGGCTGGTGCAAACCAACGGCCTGCGCATCGTGGCGACTCGACGCTTCGAGATCACTCAGGCGGTGGGCGGCGCGGCGGTGCCGCAGGTGGTGACAGCGTTTGGGCAGGCGAGTGATGCGCTCGCATCACAACTGGTGGCGTGGACGCTGCAGCAGCCGCTCGATCCTCACAGCACGCACGCAAACTAGGCTTCGCGGCTCCGCTGACCGGCCTTCGCGTGTTCACGCGCGCAGCGCGGCATCGACCCAGCGAAAGGTGAGATTGATGCGCGGCCCGATCGACGCGCTGGTCTTCGGCAGGCTGTGCAGATACAGCCGCTGAGTATCGCCTGCCATGCGCAGCAGGCTGCCGTGCCCCAATTCCATAGCGCAGACGTCGCCTGCGTTCTCCGGGCGGCGCGGCTTCAGCCGAAAGCGACGGACGGCCCCCAGGCTCAAGGAAGCAATCACGGGGTGCCTCCCCAGTTCCGGCTCATCGTCGCTGTGCCAGCCCATGGAATCCAGGCCGCTGCGATAGAGATTCGCCAGCACACTATTGAAGCGCGCGCCGCAGGCCGCTTCGATCTGCGCACGCAATGCAGTCAACGCCGGCGTCCATGGGTGGGGTTCGAAGCGCGTACGTGAATAAACGTAGGTCGCGTCGGCATCGCCCATCCAGCAACTCAGACGAGGCGAATCGACCTCACGCCCAAAGATGCGGATGCGATGGGTTTCCCAGGGTACGGTGGCGAGCAACGCTTCGAGTAGTGCATCGGCTTGCGCACCATCCAACCAATGCGGCCACAACGACAGTTCGGCACCCGGCAGCGGCAACTGCTGCCAGCCCTCACGCGACACATCATCGAACAAGCTCACATCTACCTTCCGACCGCGATGCAGATCAGTGGATGCCCGGGAACGTCGGTTCCACATCCAGCGTCGCGGCACATACCGAAGCAAGCTCAAGCAGCCGCAGATCCGACCCTCGCGCGCCCACCAGCTGCAACCCGATCGGCATCCCATCGGGCAGGTAGCCCATGGGGATGCTCACGGCGGGACATCCGGCCAGGCTGGCAAAGCTGGTCAGGTCTGCCTGCGAATCCGGCACCAGGCCGTCCAGCGGGAAAGCGCCCTGCGGCGTGGTGGGCAACACCAGCACGTCGATCTGAGCGAACAGCCGGCGCATCTTGAGCGTGGCGGCATCGAGTACGCGATCGGCACATGCGTAATCTGCGGCGCTCTTGCCGGCCGCGTAACTCAGCAGCCGACGAAAATGTTCGGACACGCGATGATCGGTGTCGGCAAGATCAGCGGCGAATGTCCCAAGCATTTCCGCTTCCATCAGCAGCAGGCCGGCGCGGCGCGTGCGGGCGAAATCCCAATCGGAAAAATCCACCGTCCGCCGCTCGCCCAACTCATGCGGCCACTTGGCCAAAGCCGCCTCAAACACGGCAATGACGTCGGGCTGCACACCGAGGGCGGCGAGATTAGGCAGGAAACCCGCGCGCAGGCGACCTGGCTCCCAGTCCGGCGGCGACAACGCCACGCGCCGGCGCCGCGAGCGCGGGTCATCGGCGTCATAACCGGCAAGCACTTGCAGCAGCACGGTCAGGTCATCGGCGCTACGTGCGAGTAGCCCCACCGTATCGAGCCGTCGCGCGGCCGGCACCATGCCGCGCGCGGAGATTTCGCCATGGGTTGGCTTCAGCGCATAGACACCACAGTAGCTGGCGGGAATACGTATCGACCCCAGGCTGTCCGAACCGACTGCTGCCACCGCCAGACCCGCAGCGATAGCGGCTGCGGCGCCACCGGACGAACCACCCGCGGTGTAGCCGTGGCGATGCGGGTTGTGCGTCGGCCCGTAGTGGGGGTTGTCTGTCACCGCACCGAGCGCGCCTTCGTCCATGTTGGTCCTGCCGACCAGCACGGCCCCGGAAGCGCGTAGACGGGCCACCACATGGGCATCCTCGGTCGCGACTTTGCGCCGCCCTGCCAGGCCGGCACGGGTTGGCCAGCCGGCGGCGTCGAAGTTGTCCTTGAGCGCCACCGGAATACCATCCAGCCGGCCGATGACCCCGTCGCGACGGCGATGCTGCGCCGCCAGCGCCTGCTCCTGCAGCATGGCCGAACTGACACCGACATAGGCATTGAGCTGCGGATTGACGCGCTCAATGGCCTCCAGATACGTCTCGGCCAGCCCCTGTGGCTGCACCCGCTCGACGGCAAGCCAATGCAATAGCTGGCACATGGTCGCCCGGCGCAGGTCGAGATCACTGATCGATGGCTGGTGGAGGTTCATCATGTCTTCCGTGGATCTTCCTGGAGGTGATTATCACCACCAGGGATGAAAGGATTGCAAGGATCTGACCGGCGTCCGTTGCCCGTCGCTGCCCGAATCCGGACAATGCCGGTTTGACCGTTCCATACGTCCGGGAACGGAAACTGCCGCATACGATCAGCTGGAGTCCGCCATGAGCGACCGCGAAACCATGGAATATGACGTTGTCGTCGTTGGCGCAGGCCCTTCCGGGCTTTCGTTTGCCATCCGCCTGAAGCAGCTCAAGCCGGAACTGAGCGTATGCGTCATCGAGAAGGCCTCGACCATCGGCGCGCAAATTCTGTCCGGCGCGGTCATTGAACCGCAGCCGCTGGACGCGCTGTTGCCAGGCTGGCGCGACAATCCGCCGCCGATTTGTGTGCCGGCCACCGAGGATGAGTTCTGGCTGCTCAGCAAGACCGGCGCGCGCAAGCTGCCGGTGCCCCCAGGCATGAATAATCACGGCAATATCATCGTGTCGCTGGGCGCGATGTGTGCCTGGATGGCACCGCAGGCCGAAGCGCTTGGCGTTGACGTATTCCCGGGCTTTGCTGCCGCCGACACCGTCTTCAACGAAGACGGCTCGGTCGCTGGCGTGCGCATCGGCGACATGGGCGTGGCCAAGGATGGTTCGCACAAGCCGAGCTACACCCAGGGTATCGACATCAAGGCCAAGGTCACCGTATTTGCCGAGGGCGCGCGTGGCAGCCTCACCAAGCAGCTGATCAAGCGTTTCGCGCTGGACAAGGACAGCGACCCGCAGGGTTACTCCATCGGCATCAAAGAGCTGTGGCAATTGCCAGCGGGTCGCGTCACGCCGGGCAAGATCGTGCACAGCTTCGGCTGGCCCGCCGACAGTCACACCTACGGCGGCAGCTTCCTGTATCACCTGGACAAAGACCGCATCGCCCTCGGCTATGTCAGCGGCCTGGATTACACCGACCCCAACTACCAGCCGTGGGAAGCCTTCCAGCAGTGGAAGAACCACCCGACGGTGAAGTCGCTGCTGGAAGGCGGCACCATCCTGTCAGCCGGCGCGCGCGCCATTGTCACCGGTGGCTACCAATCGCTGCCCAAGGTGGAAATGCCGGGCGCCCTGCTGATTGGCGACACCGCCGGCCTGCTCAACGTGCCCAAGATCAAGGGCACCCACCAGGCGATCAAGAGCGGCATGTTGGCCGCCGAACACCTGGCCGCCAACGCGCTGAACCCGGCCGGCTTCGACGCCAGGCTGCGGGCCTCGGACGTGATGGCTGAGCTGAAGAAGGTGCGCAACATCAAGCCCGCCTTCAAGAAGGGCCTGTGGTTCGGCATGCTCAATGCCGCGTGGGAAACGGCCATCGGCGGCGCCTCCCCGTGGACGCTGAAGAACAAGGCCGACTGGTCGTCGCTGCACAAGCTGGGTCAGCAGGAAGAGCCCAAGCGCGATTACGTGCAACGCGAACTGGCGCCACGCGACCGGCTGGCCGGCGTGTACTTCGCCGCCACCGAGCACGACGAAGACCAGCCCATCCACCTGCAGGTATCCGACACCAACGTGTGCGTTACCAAGTGCGCAGTGGAGTACGGCAACCCCTGCACCCGCTTCTGCCCGGCCAACGTCTACGAGATGGTCGAAGATGAAGCGGGCAAGCGCCTGCAGATCAACGCTGCCAACTGCGTACACTGCAAGACCTGCGATATCAAAGACCCGTACCAGATCATCAACTGGGTGACGCCGGAAGGTGGCTCGGGTCCGAACTACCAGAATCTCTGAGCCCGCCAGAGCATTCGACATGACGCCCCGATCAACGGGGCGTCACTGTTTTCGGACCTACATCAGAAGCGGCGCAGTGCGACCGCGACGACCATGCCCACATTGCCCGCCAGGGTCTGCCGATAGAAGCCCCCACGGACAAGCGACGACAGTCGCTTGAAGAAGCCTGTACCACGCATGCCCTTGAACAGCGCAAGCACAAGGCGGTTCTCCGGGGTGAGGCTGGCATCAAATGGCTGCAGCAGTGCCAGGTTCGCGTCATTCCACTCGCGATAGTTGCCTTCAAGCATGTGCCAGAGACGGGCGAGCCGATCACGCATACCCGCGTTCGAACCAATGAGGTTCTCGCCATGCTGCCGGTAACCAAGAGACGGCTTCGAATCGTAGTGAACACGCCCACCGCAGGCGGTCACTAACAAGTAGGCCCACCAGTCGTGCGATTGAACGCGTACGCCCGGCGGCGTACGTGCCATTAACGCGTGCCCACTGGCATTGATCAGCATCGTGTTACCGCCGGCGAGACTCTGCGTCAGGGCATTCCTGAAGCTTGGCTCCCGACCAAAAAGCGGCGAGTAGCCGATGGTCTGCTCGTCGTTGTTCATCAGACGAGTCCTGCCGCAGTAAAGCGCGGGAACATCCGCGGGCTGCAGGCGCATCCACGCCAGTGCGCGAGACAGTTTGTCCGGGTCCCAGCAGTCGTCCTGGTCGCAGAAGGCGTAGTAATGGTCGCCATCGGCCCGTTGATGCAAAAGCGACATGAAATTCGCCGCGTATCCAGCGCGCGGCCCCTGCAGAATGACCAGACGCCCACTCTCCAGCCGTTGCTGATAGCTCTGCAGAATCGAAAGCGTGCCGTCGGTCGAGCCATCATCGGAAACGTAGATGACCCAGTCCTTGTGATCCTGCGCCAGGATGGAATCCAGCTGCCTGGGCAGGTAGCGCTCACCGTTGAAAGTGCAAAGCAGGATGGCGACGCGTTCGCCTTTCACCATGGGCATGAATGGAAGCTCTTTGCTAAGTTGTTGCATGCAGGGTTCTGTGCGAATTCACCGCACAAAATGAGGCTAATCGCGTCTTAGAAAATCACGAAGTGCACCACGTGCACCGGTGTCATATCGCCGATATCTGCCATTGGCGTATTCACGCCAAATGGACATCAGCCTGCCGACCCGCACGCCACGAATCTGCTCGCGAACAAGAAGATGTGCCTGCATGTCTTTTACGCGCTCGAGCTGATGTGCCGGAAAAGGATCGATAGTACGAAGATGATCGGCGAAGCCCCCAAGCCGCGCCACTTTCCCCCCAATCTCCTTGGCACGGGGCAGCAACAGATCATCGAGTCGCTTCTTCCAGGTTCGCTTTTGGATGCCGATCTGGTTGTTGCCATGCTGCCGATAATCAATGAGCGGCTCATCGATGAAATCGACGCGACCAATAACCGAGGCAACGAGCGCCAGCCATTCGTCGTGGACCCACCCGGACGGAATCGGCAGCGCCTTCTCGACCACGATGCGACGCATGCCCGCTGTGGCACCGGTCACGATGTTTCGTCGCAGCAACACGTCGAAAGCGGCGTCTGCCCGTACCCTTTGACGCTCGATCTCACTGAGTTCAAGCGACTCGAAGAGACCGGCCCGCAAGCTGTCACCCTTCTCGTCGACCAGGCGCGCATCGCTGTGCAAAAGGACCAGCGAACGATCTTGCTGAAAGCGGCTTGCCATGACCTCCAGCTTATCCGCGCGCCAGACATCGTCCTGATCGCTCAGGAACAGCAGGTCGCCCGTGGCCTGTTGCAACATGGCCGAGAAGTTTCCAACGTAGCCCAGATTCGTCGCGTGTCGTACCAGCTTGACGTCGACACCCGAAGACTGAGCCCGCCCGGCGAATGTCTGCAGCAGGTCCCAGGTGTGGTCGAGCGAACTGTCGTCGCCGATGACGATTTCATCTGGGAGGCGTGTCTGATTGAGCAGGCTTTCAAGCTGCTGCGGCAGAAACGCAACGCCGTTATAGGTGCACAGTACAATCGATAGTCGCGGATCTGACATACACCTTTGGATGCTCGCCCCAGAAAGCGTCGGCTTTGAGAGCCTGCATGATATCGCCCTGACCCCACCCGACCAAACCGCCTGGCGAACGCGCTCAGTGCCTTGCAGGCCCGGTTCTCGGTGAGCACCACCCCCGCCCCCAATCTTCCCCCTTGGCTGGGCGGTATCCGCGCCCCTTCTGGCAACCACCCAGGCCCGGCCATCGCGGGGAACCATACGCCTGAGCACTGAGCCTGCCCACAGGTTAGAATGTGCGCTTGTACCAATTCCTGCGCCCTGTGGCGCTCGGCATTTCGAAGGAACCGCTGATGAAGATTCTGGTCGGCTACAAGCGCGTCGTGGACTACAACGTCCGCATTCAGGTGAAACCCGATGGCACTGGCGTGGTGACGGATGGCGTCAAGCTTTCTGCCAACCCGTTTGACGATATTGCCCTTGAAGAAGCTCTGCGCCTGCGCGAGAAGGGTGTAGCCGAGGAAGTGGTCGTGGTAGGTATCGGCCCGGCCGATCTCACCGCTCATTTGCGCAACGGTCTGGCCATGGGTGCCAACCGCGCCATTCACGTCGTGACCACTGATGCCGTGCAGCCGCTCACCGCAGCCCGCGTGTTCCAGAAGCTGATCGAGAAAGAGCAGCCGGGCCTGGTGATCCTGGGCAAGCAGGCGATCGACGACGATGCCAACCAGACGGGCCAGATGTTGGCTGCGCTTTGGGATCGCCCGCAGGCCACGTTTGCCAGCAAGGTCGAGATTGCCAACGGCAAAGCCACGGTGACCCGTGAAGTCGATGCCGGCCTGGAAGTGATTGAAGCCGAGCTGCCTGCGGTCATCACCACTGACCTGCGCCTCAATGAGCCGCGCTTCATCAAGCTGCCGGACATCATGAAGGCCAAGTCCAAGCCGATCGACACCATCGAGTTCGCCTCGCAGGGTGTGGCGGCCAACGACCACCTCAAGACCACGCATTACGCCGCGCCGGCCAAGCGCAGCAAGGGCGTGATGGTGAAGGATGCGGCCGAACTGGTCGCGGCGCTGAAGCAGAAGGGTCTGCTCTAAGCAGCCTCACGGAGACATGACATGAGCAAGATCCTCGTCATCGCCGAACACCTGGGCGGCAAACTCAATTCCTCCACCGCGCGCGCCGTGAGCGCCGCTGCAGCCATCAAGCCGGAAGCCATTGACGTGCTGGTGCTGGCCGATAGCGTCGACGCCATCGCCGCCGAAGCTGCAAAGATCGAAGGTGTGAGCCGCGTGCTCACCATCGCCCGCGCAGAGAACGCACATCCGCTCGCCGCCGTGCTGGCCCCGCAGATCGCCAAGGCCGCTGCCGGATACAGCCACGTGTTTGCTCCGTCCACCACGTTCGGCAAAGACGTGTTGCCGCGCGTCGCCGCACTGCTCGGCGTAGCGCAGGTCAGTGATGTCATGAGCGTCGAAGGTGCACACACCTTCAAGCGTCCCATCTACGCGGGCAACGCCATCATCACCGTCGAAGCCGACGCGGGTAGCACGGTGGTCGCCACCATCCGCACCGCGTCGTGGGCCGCTGCCGCCACTGGCGCCAACAGCGCACCGGTCGAGGCACTGAACATCGACGTCGCCCTGCCCTCACACACCCGCTTCGTCGAACTGCAGTCGGGCAAGAGCGACCGCCCGGACCTGCAGAGCGCCAGCAAGGTGGTCTCCGGCGGCCGCGGCGTGGGGTCGAAGGAGAACTTCGACATCATCTTCAAGTTCGCCGACAAGATCGGCGCCGCCGTGGGTGCCTCGCGCGCTGCGGTCGATGCAGGCTACGTGCCGAGCGACCTGCAGGTCGGCCAGACGGGCAAGATCATCGCCCCTGAGCTGTACATGGCCATCGGCATCTCCGGCGCCATCCAGCATCTGACGGGCATCAAGGATGCCGGCACGATTGTGGCAATCAACAAGGATGGCGAAGCGCCGATTTTTGAGATCGCCGATCTCGGCCTCGTGGGCGATCTGTTCAAGATTATTCCGGAGCTGGAAGCAGCCATCGGCTGATCTTCACATGGTGCCCAAGGGCGGGGAATCCACCTCCCTTGGGCACTACCCCTGAGGTCCGGCCAAGTCGCCCGGTGACGCGCCGCACCTGCGCGCCGCGTTGCAAGCCCCGCCCAGGCGCCTGCGATGCGCTTACCCCCTTGGTGAAGCGCGCGACCTCTACCGCCTTGCCGCGCATGCCCTCCCGCCGGGGAGCAGGTAAACTCTAGCCTTTGGGCTGACGTGTGCACGGCCTTTCCCCGGCCAACCTCGGGGAGCCGTGACTCCTGTCCCACGACAGGCAGTCAACACGACCAGCTCCAAAAGATGCGTTGGCCACGACGACGCCAGCCTCCCCGATGATCGCTTGTAAGGAAGTCGCTGTAATGGATCTGCGTTGCTTCAAGGCCTATGACATTCGCGGCCGGGTTCCCGATGAACTCGACGAAACACTGGCCCAGCGCATCGGCTTTGCGCTGGCCAACCAGCTCGATGCTGGCCCTGTCGTGCTTGGTCGCGATGTGCGGCTAAGCAGCCCAGGCCTTCAGTCTGCACTGGCCGAAGGTCTTCGCCGCGGCGGACGCGACGTGATCGACATCGGCGTGGGCGGTACCGAAGAAGTCTACTTTCAGACAGCTCATCTGAAGGCAGCGGGTGGTGTGATGGTAACCGCCAGCCATAACCCCATGGACTACAACGGCATGAAGCTGGTGCGTGAGGGCTCGCGCCCCATCAGCGGCGACTCCGGCCTGTTCGCGATTCGCGACGCCTGCGAGCAGCCCGTGCCCGAGCTGCCGCCGACCGGTAACGTGCGCACGCACCATGATCGGTCCGCCTTCGTTGAACACCTGCTCGGCTATCTTGAGCGGGACACACTCAAGCCACTGAAGATTGTCGTCAACGCCGGCAATGGCGGCGCTGGCCTGGTGGTCGACGCGCTGGCTCCGCACCTGCCCTTTGAATTCATCCGGGTGCACCACCAGCCGGACGGCAATTTTCCCAACGGCATCCCCAATCCGCTGCTGCCCGAATGCCGCCATGACACCGCCAAAGCGGTGATCGACAGTGGCGCCGACTTTGGTGTGGCCTGGGATGGCGATTTCGATCGTTGCTTCTTCTTCGACGCCACGGGCCGCTTCATCGAAGGCTACTACCTCGTAGGCTTGCTGGCTGCCTCCCTGCTGCGCAAGCACCCAGGCGCCAAGATCATCCACGACCCTCGCCTTACCTGGAACACCATCGAGATGGTGGAAGCCGCCGGCGGCATCCCGGTGATGAGCAAGACCGGCCATGCGTTCATCAAAGAGCGGATGCGCTCCGAAAATGCCATCTACGGTGGCGAGATGAGTGCGCATCACTATTTCCGCGACTTCGCCTATTGCGACTCCGGGATGATCCCCTGGCTTCTGATCGCCAGTCTGATTTCTTCGACGGGACAGTCTCTGGCCCAGATGGTGGAGGATCGTATGGCGGCCTTCCCGTGCAGTGGCGAAATCAATTTCAAAGTCGCTGATGCCAAAGCCGCCATTGCGAAGGTCATGGATTTCTACGCAGGCAGCCAACCCACCGTGGACTACACTGATGGTGTGAGTGCCGATTTCGGCGATTGGCGATTCAATTTGCGTAGCTCAAACACCGAGCCGCTACTAAGGCTCAATGTGGAAAGCCGTGGCGACGTGGCATTGATGGAGCGCCGCACAAAAGAGATCGGCAATTTGCTTACCTCGTGAAACACGAGGCGGCACCGGATTGAATCCAGTACGTGGCAAGACCCAGAGCGGTCCAGATGGTGGGAGGGTCTCCTGAAAGGGCGGCCCGCGACTAAAGAAAGGGGACCCGGATCACCACCCATCGCCCTCATGGGCGTAACCCGACTGCGGCATCGTTCATACGCGATCTAAATGTTCTTCTGGAGGAAGCTTGAAGACATCTCCCCATGCGCAAGAAGCGCCGGCCACTGTTCCACTATGTGTCGATCTCGATGGCACGCTGCTGCGCAGTGACCTTTTGCTTGAATCTTTATTGGCGATGCTTGGAAAAGCCCCTTGGCTATCTCTGCTGGTGCCTGTCTGGCTTATGCGCGGCAGGGCCCAGTTGAAGCGCGAAATCGCCCATCGCGTCGCCCTCGACAACGCCAACCTTCCGTACGACCAGCGCGTCCTTGAGCTTCTCCGGACAACGGACTCGCGTCCGCGCGTGCTCTGCACGGCTTCAGACAGACTCCTGGCCGACTCCGTAGCGTCCGAGCTCGGGCTGTTTGAAGAAGTCATGGCTAGTGACGGTGATCGGAATCTCGCTGGGTCACATAAGGCCGAGGCACTTGTGGCTCGCTTTGGCAGCCGAGGATTTGACTACGCTGGAAACGAGCTTCGCGACATGAAGGTCTGGAAGCACGCTCGCCAGGCCTATGTCGTCAATGCCAACAGCGATCTGGCAGCGAAAGCCGCAACGGTATGCGAGGCGGTCCATGAGCTCGAGGCGGAGCGCCCGAGCGCACTGGCATGGATCAGGGCACTTCGCCTTCATCAATGGCTTAAGAACCTGCTCGTGTTTGTACCGCTCGTGGTCGCGCACTTGTTACTCGTACCCTCTGCTGTCGTACACGCGGGCGTAGCTTTCCTTCTTTTCGGCATCTGTGCCTCCAGCGTTTATCTGGTCAATGACCTTCTTGACCTGACCGCCGATCGACGGCACCCGCGCAAGCGGAACAGACCATTCGCATCTGGCCATCTGCCCATCCTCGGCGGAATGATTGCCGCACCTCTGCTGACACTGTTGTCTCTGGGCGGCGCATGGGCACTCTCTCCGGAATTTGCCCTGACCTTGCTGATTTACTACGTACTGACGACTGCCTACTCGCTCCGGCTCAAGCAGATAGCCATGTTGGATGTGGTGGTGTTGGCTGCGCTTTACACCATTCGCATCATTGCGGGCGCCGCTGCCATTGGGGTGGCTCCGTCGTTCTGGTTGCTCGCCTTCTCGATGTTCTTTTTCCTGAGTCTGGCAATTCTGAAGCGTTACACCGAATTGAACTCTCAGCGAGAACGGGGAATAAGCCAGGCCCATGGCCGCGGCTACCTCACCACAGACTATGAGCTTCTCGCATCGCTCGGCGGAGCCAGTGGCTATCTGAGCGTGCTCGTGCTCGCCCTGTACATCAACAGTACGGCGAGTGAGGAGCTCTACAGGCACCCACAGTTTCTCTGGATGCTGTGCCCGATGCTTCTGTACTGGATCAGCCGAATCTGGATCATCGCCCATCGCGGCGCCATGCACGATGACCCGGTCATCTTCGCCGCCACGGACAGAACCAGCCGAGTGATCTTTGTTCTTGGCGCCATCGTAGCGGTACTGGCCACCATTCACTGATGTACGCCGGCGGCTAACGATGTCGCCGAATCAACACATGCAAAGCGAGCGACGCTGAATGACACCATTCACCATTATCCAGATGCTATTGGCCATTCTGGCCAATACCGGTGCGACACTCCTGCTCAGAAGCGCGTCGACCTCAGGCGACGGGGCCGCGCTGATTAATCGAAGCGCAATGACCCATGGTGGTGGCGCACTGGTTCTTTACGGCGGCTCGTTCGTGCTCTACGCAGTCATCCTGCGAAAACTGCCCCCCTTTGTCGCCTACGCGATCATTACCTTCGGCACGCAGATTCTCCTGACCTGGCTTGCGTTCTCCAACTCGGCAACGGATAGCAAGGCCACCGCACTTGACCTTATTGCGCTTGGCTTCATTGCGACTGGCCTGATCACGCTCGCCGCCTCGCATGCACGGTGACCGAATGATTGGAGGGTTGATTCACTCGAAGCCAACACGCGAGAACCCGGCCGGCTGGCTTCCGTGGATCATCCTCGTGATCTCGCTGGGTTTTGCGGCCGTCGCTACTCCCGCGATGTATGGCGATGGAAAAGAGTACTTCCTCCAACTCATGTCTTTTGCGAAAGGGCATGGTCCGGCGCTTAACCTGCGTGACCTGGCTTACCTTAATAAGATTCAGGCAGCGCCTGGACGCACTCAAGTCCTCGACAAGGCTTCGAGCGAAGAGCTGGGCAAGGTGCTCTCATCAAAGCCAACCGGACAGGCATGCCTCTATACCTCGCGCGACGGTAAAATTTATGGCTGCCACTTCTTTGGGTACGCCGCACTAAGCGCGCCCTTTTTCTGGCTATTGAAGCTGTTCGGGCTGAACCCTCTTAACGCGTTTATTGTTTTCAACACTTTTTTGTTGGTCGGTGCCGCTCTGTTTGCACAGCGCTGGCTTCGCCTGCAGCCCGCGGTATATCTCACGACGCTCGCGGTTCTGTTGCTGACGGTCGGTATCTACTACATCAACTGGCCGCACCCAGAGGTCTTTACGGCCAGCCTCGCATTCTGCTCCTTTGTAGCGATGCTTCGAGGCGCGCGCAGATTCGCGTTCGTAAGCCTGGCCATGGCCTCCTGGCAGAATCCATCGGTCATCTTCTTTATCGTGCCGTTTGGTATCTGGGATCTGGTGACCATATGGCGGTCCGGTGCGGAACGGATCCAGCAAACCGTCCGACTAGGTCTGCGTCTGCTTCCAGGCGCACTGGTTTTCGCCGCGCCATTCCTCTTCTACTTCTGGAAATTCAGAGTATTCAGCCTTATCGCTGGCGGTGGTTACCTGGATAGATCACTGATCAGCCTGTCCAGGCTTTTGTCAGTGTTTGTCGATCCCAATCAGGGGCTTTTCTTCTGGTCGCCCATCGCACTTTTTATCCCCATTCTCACGGCCTGCTATTTCTATCGGGAGAAAGGCCGCAGAAGTACGATGTTATGCGTCGCCGGAGCAATTCTGGCATGCACTTTGGCGGCCCTGCCCACACTCGCACAGATCAACTGGAACGCCGGCTCGATGGGCCCCATTCGTTATTCGACCTGGCTCATTGCTCCCTTCATTGCGCTATCGACGTTCATGATGGCGGAGCTGAGTCCAAAGTCACGGCACCTCATGAGCCTGTGCGTGGCTGCGCTTTGCTTTCAGCTGCTTTGGACGATTCGGCTCGCCGGTCTTCCGGCGAATGTCTATTATCTCCGCCTCCAGCCAGCAGCCAATTTCTTTATCCAGAATGCACCAAGGCTGATACCTTGGGACGCGGAGATCCTGTACGAAAGGATCCGGGGCACAGAAGGGTGGGATGGCCCCCAGACAGTCAGTGTCCCATCAACTGATGAATCGGGCTTCGTCATGTTGACCGTCGCCCGCCCGGGTGAGTCGATTGCATCCGTCTGCGGACTTAATGCAGCGATTGCCTTCCCGAACGGACGGCCCGCTGGGCCAGCGGCAAAGGCCGGGGCCGGCGAAGTGCTCGCGGGCAAACATCGGTGCGTCTATGGCACCCATTCATCTGTCTACCCCACAACAAGCGGTCTTGGTCAACTTGTCCTGAAGTCAGGGTTTGCACAGCCCGAGTCGTGGGGCACGTGGGCCGTAGGTCAAGAATCGTTGATAGCGATTCCCTTGAATGTCCCCAAGAGCGACCTGAGCGTCACTCTTTGGTTGAGAGCATTCGATGGTTACAAGCATTTGCCCACCAACGTGACGATCAACGACTGCCAGGCCGCGAACTTCGACGTAACAAGCGACGCCATCAAGCCCTATAAGGTGGTCGTGCCGTCTCGCTGCCTGGAAGCGACCAATGGCCAGTTGCTCATCAAGTTAACTCAGGGTAACGAGATCAAACTTCCTGCGGATCTCGGGTATCCCGCAGGCGACTCTCGTCGCCTCTCCATTTCGCTGTCGAAGGTCGACATCGGAGATTGACGACAGATTCTTGGCATCGAATGATGCCAAGAATCCCTCCGTCCTGAGCCATTTGCTCAGAAACCACCAACTGTGCGGGTACCACTGACTATTCAGATTGGCGGCGACCAGATTTTGAGCGGTGCCAGCAAGCGCCGATTGCCAAAACACATCAAATGATCAAGCGTCCCGCGAGGACACACGCGTCGTCGGATGCTCTTAGCCAAAGGATGACGATGCCGGAGCACATCGATGGTCTGACGCAGAGGTCGACTCAGTCATTCCTTCGTGATCGTTATCGACCCGTCTATGGGGCTTCCGTTATGTCGATTGGAACAGCGCCGGAGATGTAGGACAGGCTACAAGGTGGCCCGATACAGGTCCCGATACTGCATGAGCTCCTCGCCCAACTCGACGGCGTACTTGTTGGCACCGCGCTCAAAATTCTCCCAGAAGCCGGGCGTATTCTGCCAATGCCCTTCGGCCAACAGAAGTTCGATATAGCGCCCGCGGTGCTTTCGGTACAACAGAGCATCTTTCTCGAAGAACTTGTTTCGCTCGGCAGACGATTCACGAACCTGGTCTCTACGATGCGCAGGATGGAACACTCTGACGTCGTTACTGTACGGGACGTTCCCCAAAGTCTGCATACGCCAGCCAAACTCAGTGTCTTCGCGAAAATGTGGCTCGTCGAAAGCCAGGTCGAAGCCGTCGAGGGCTTGAAACACTTCATTGCGCACGAGCAGGTTCGCGGTCATGAAGCCGAGCCCGGCGAAATTGACGTTGCTGACAGAGCGCCACTCGGGATCATCCAAGTGGTCCGATTCGACTCGTCCTTCTATTCCGACCACATCGGGCTGCTCCAGGAGCCTCAATGCGTGGCGCAGCCAGTCGGGCAGCGGCTCACAATCGTCATCCGTAAATGCGATCACCGCACCGGTGGCCAGTTCTCCTCCGGTGTTACGTGACACCACTGCCCCTTTTACGGGCGAATGTACGTAGGTGAGCTGAAAGGTCCAGGGCTTAGTCGAGCCATGCCAGGGCGAGGCCGACTGATCGATCACAATGACTTCAAAGCTCCGCTCTGTCTGAGCCTCCAGGCGTTCGAACAACCTATCGAGGTGACCGGGCCTTTCATAACTGGGAATAATGACGGAAAACGACTTCCGTCCCTCGTGCTTGGCGGCATAGAAAGCGCGTAGAAGCATTCCTGTGCGAGGCGAAATGCGTTCCCATGCGTAGTGATTTTCGACAAGCTTGCGCGCATTCCCTGCCAACTCATCACGCTGCTCCGCATGAGCCAGCAGCTCCCGTAGTGCCTTAGGCGTCTGTGTACGAGACGCGAGCCGAAACGCCGCCCTTCCCGTCTGAATGATGCCGCGCGCACCCGGCGCCGTCGTAAGCACCGGAACACCAGCCGCCATGAAGTCAAACATCTTTATGCTGGTTCCCGAACCCTGGGACAACGGATTGAGCGACACATCCGCAGCCGTAAGCCATAAACGCTTTTCGGCCTCATCCAGCACACCGAGCGTCCTTACGTTCCCGGGAATCGGCACCTGCTGCAGTGCTGCATTGCACCCCCCGACAATGGCAAAGCACACGTCGGCAAACCGTGTGGCGAGCTCTGTGGCTATGTAGTGCGCGGCATCATTGTTGGGGCCGTAGTTGCTGCCCACAAAAATACATACCGACTGATCTAACCCAAGCTCGGCTTTCGCAGCTGCTCGCGTTTGTTTATTCGCCGGCGCTGCATCGAAGGCGAAAATCCCATTTGGAACGATGCGCAACTTCGACATGGGCAGATCGAAAAGTGCTGCAAATGTTTGCCGATCATCGTGCGAACACGTGAGGATCAAATCTGCCCGCCGGCAAAGGTCGTACTCAGCTTCGACTACCGTCTGCAAGACATCCGCTGCTTCAGTCAGATCGCCAAGCAGATCCGTTCGCAGAACCGCCTCGACGTTTTGCGAGTCGTACACCACCAGTTGCGCGGGAGAAAGGGAATCAGCGAGCGGGGGGAACGCCCACGGATGGGAGAAGACCACGACATCGGCTTTGGCCATGTGCTCACGCGCCACCGTGAGAAACTCAGGCGAGAGATGAACTTGTTTCGGAAAGAGGCAATCGATAACCACCCGGCCATGTATACGATCGGATGCCGCCTTGGCGGCGGCATGATGAGCATCGCTCAGCGGAACCACAATCTCCCGCAGCCCGGTAGTGAGCTGGTGTTCGCGCTTGGGCTCACCCTGCCAGTCGTAACTTCCGACATAAGTGGCAGCAATATTGGGCCCGAGGGCGTGATAAAGCCCGAGTAAGCGCTGCCGCCCGCCACCCACCGCCGGGGTGATTGGCTGCATATCGATAATGACCACATTGAGTTGCTTCGTCACGCCCTACCCCGTCCTTCCCATCAATCTTCGAGTACCACTGCCTATACCAAGCCAACTACGCTCTGGCCGCTTCCAGTAGTGTCTCCGCGATTTGAGACCACCGCAGACTGTTGACCCAATCATGTCCACGCCGCCCCATCGCCTTGCTCTCTTCCGGACGCTCATATAGCCAGTCGATCGCCGCGGCAATGGATTTCGGGTCAGGCTTGGTAATCATCCCGCCGTTTTGCTGCCGAACGATTAACGCGGCCTCTCCAGAGTCTTCGCATGTAACGACGGGCTTCCCACTGGCAAAAGCCTCGAGGGTCACGTATCCGTAGTCCTCGTTCTGAGGAGTAAACGGCACGGCCAGACAGCGTGCGTAGTGGTCCACAAGCACGTCTTCGGTCACCCTGCCAAGAAAGACAACGTTGGGCAGATCCTTCGCCAGACGCTTAAGTTCTGCCTCTGCCTCGCCCGTTCCCGCCAGTACGAGGCGAAGCGGACTTCGTACGTGCCGCATCGCCTTGACGACCAGGTCAGTCCGCTTCCAGCTATGAAGCCTTCCTGGCAAAAAGAGGAAGGGCTCGGAAGGCTCTTCGTGGAAAGGATTCTGCCAAAGCGGCGGATGCATGACGCCCGCTTCCATCCTGTTCCACACGCGCAGCCGATCTGATACTTCATGGCCTATGGAGAACACGGCTTTGCAGCCTGGGCGCTCCAATCCCTTTGTGTCGAGCAGATGAATCAGATCCTGCTGTTGTAGCAGGCCGCCCGGCGCATTGGGAAACAGGCGCGCGAACATGTCATAGAACGCGCGAATCGTGTGGACCAGATAACAAACATGCCCCGGGTGGCGAACCATCCACGTCGGCGCCTTCGTCGACACAATGACGTCGTATTCCGACAGATCCAAATCGTAAAAGTAGAGGTAGTTCTCCAGAATACGCTCGAATGTCGATTCATCCGTCCTTAGAGTCACCTCTTCGGCCTGATGACCAAGATCGGCAAACGCCTGCACCAATGCTTGGTACAGGCGCTCAGCCCCACCCTCTTCGCCAGACGATGAGCGAACGGTGACTACCGCTACCTTCATGAGCCGGAAACTTCCAGACGCCTCAGGTCGCTGTCGACCATCATGGCAATAAGCTGTTCCAGAGACGTCTTCGGCTCCCAGCCGAGGCCGGCCTTCGCCTTTGCTGGATTGCCCAACAGGATATCCACTTCAGCAGGACGGAAGAATTCAGGATCGATGACGACGTAATCCTGATAGTTGAGACCGACATGCTTGAACGCGATTTCGCACATGGCGCGGACCGTCGTCGTGGTACCCGTGGCGACGACATAGTCGCTGGCTTCGTCCTGCTGCAACATGGCCCACATGGCTTCTACATAATCGCCGGCGAAACCCCAGTCGCGCTGCGCGTCGATATTGCCGAGGCGAAGTTCCTTCTGCAGGCCCTTCTTGATGCGCGCAACGGCTTGGGTCACTTTGCGGGTGACAAATTCAGGACCGCGCAGCGGCGACTCATGATTGAAGAGAATGCCGCTGGAAGCATGCAAGCCGAAGCTTTCGCGATAGTTGACCGTTGCCCAATGGGCCATCAGCTTCGCTACACCATAGGGGCTGCGCGGATAGAAGGGCGTATTCTCATCCTGCTTTGCAGCCTGGATAAGGCCAAACATCTCGCTGGTGGACGCCTGATAGAAGCGCGCCTTGGCATCGACAATACGCACCGCCTCGAGAACATTGACGGCGCCCACGCCGGTCACCTGCGCGGTGAGAATGGGCTGCGACCACGATGTGCCGACGAAACTCTGCGCCCCGAGGTTATAGACCTCCTGGGGACGCGCCATTTCCATAGCGCGAATCAACGAGGTGACGTCAGTAAGGTCACCATCGATCAGAGATACATCGCGTTCAACGCCCAGCTCACGCAGCCGCCAAAGGCTGTCGGAGCCACGGCGCGCCATGAGGCCATGGACCTTGTAACCCTTCTCAAGCAGCAGCTTGGCGAGATAGGCGCCGTCTTGGCCGGTGATGCCGGTGATCAATGCACTTTTGCTCATTGCGTGACCTTCGTCCTAAAAGTTTCAAGAATTTGTTGAAGTGATGAATCAAGTGATATGGCTGGCCGCCAGCCCGTGTCGTCCGTCAGCTTCTTAGCGCTGGCAACCATCCGACGCTGCTCACTCGGGCGCAGTCTGGACGCGTCCTGGACAATCTCGGGCGTCACGCCAACCAGCGCACAAAGCCTTTCTAAAATGTCGCGAACAGTTGTCTCGTTTCCGGATGCAACGTTGTACAACTCTCCTGCACGGCCCGAACGCAAAAGCATGGCGTACGCGCGAACCACATCCCTCACATCGCAGAAATCCCGGGTAACGTCGATATCGCCAACCTCGATGATGGGAGGCTGCAAGCCTTGGGCAATACGCGCCACCTGCTTGGCGAATCCCGGCACGACAAACTGCTCATGCTGACCCGGACCGATGTGGTTGAAGGGGCGAACGACAATAACGTCCAGGCCTGCGCTCAAATGATACTGTTTGCACAACAGCTCGGCCGAAACTTTGCTTACTGCGTAAGGGCTTCTCGGGGCCGGAGGACGAGACTCATCAACGGGCAAGGCTTCTTCAGGTACGGCGCCATAAACATCACCTGAGCTGATATAGAGCATCCGACCGCTGAACTTGAGCTCTTTCAGGGCCTCAAGAATATTCAGGGTGCCGAACAGGTTCACCTCAAAGGTATCTTGAGGCTCAACGAATGATGCCGGCACAAAACTACGCGCGGCCAAATGAATGACCTGATCGGGCTTTACTTCTGAAAGTTCTTCTTTGACGGCCTTGGCGTCGCGAATATCCAGCCCATGCGAAGCTGCGATTAGCTCACAGGACCCAAATACTCCTTCAGCAACCAACTTGGCAACGTGACCCCCAACGAAGCCCGTCCCGCCCGTTACGTAGAGCCGTGTTGCCTTATCCGAAAGCTGAGAGATGGGCGAATTCATGCTTTTCGCGCCACGATGGCGTAATCCGGCGCAGCGGTGAACCATCCGATCATTTCATTCATCTGCGACGCATTTGGCTGATCTGCCGGCACAGTTTCCAACTGCGATACGCCACGATGCTCCTTGAGGCGGTGAATCGTTGCATCGACGTAACCACGATTGGTAACGGTCCACTGCAATAGCGGGGGCGGAATAGGGTTGCGGTGCGTCGGATCCATATAGAACCAGCAGGCGCCTACCGTGATGTTCTCCGGATTAGGCGTTTCGAGCGCCAAGAGCCCACCGTCCTTAAGAACACGCATAGCCTCGTCAAGCAACTGGATCAATACTGCCTGAGGCAAGTGCTCAACGAGGTGCATGGACGTAATAGCCGCCACCGAGGCATCCGACAGACCACGCAGGTATGTCAGCGCATCTGCCTCTACCACATCGAGACCATGTGCGATCGAGTCATCCAGCATCACCGGATTCATATCAACGCCGCGAGCTTGATATCCCCGCTCACGAAGCAGCTCCAACCATTCGCCGCGACCGCATCCCAAATCAATCACCAAACCAGAAGATGGCGTCACTCCTGCAGCTGCGAGGTGATCGAGATAATGTTCAGCACGCTTCTTGATGTCGTCCCTGGTGCCACGGAACGTGTCCTCAAACGAGGTGTACTCCGCATCAAGAATGGAAGTGGCTGCCTCTGACGTGCCCTGCACTCCAGCAGAACCTGACACCGGGTTCGACGATGCCAAGGTCATCAACTTCCTCTGCAGATCGATTAGGCCGCGGCGGCTCTCATTAACTGCCGAGACCAACGAATTGGGAGAAACGTCGCGCCAGCTCCCCTGATGAGCTTCGTACTTCGCTTTTACGTGGGCGAGCTCAGCGCGCAAAGCGCGAATGTCTTCTCGTATCTCAGACAAATCGCGCGCTAGCGTGGCCTGTCTCGCCTCAATGACGCGTTGCATTGTGGCATTGGCGCGCTCATCGAGATCTTCATGGATAACCTTGAAATGCTGCTCAAGGGTCTCTTCGATTCGCCCAACCAGACCAACCATCGCCTGGGACGTCCGTCCGGAATGCGTGGCCAACGACTGCAGCTGATTCGGCAGACGAACGAGCGTCAGGCCAAATGAAGCCAATCGACCGATGAGAGGAATGCGGCGGAGGTTTTGCAGTCTATAGGGGATGAGCAGACCGTCGATATGGACGCCCAGGCGCTGGCCCTCCTCGGAAAACCGGATGCTGCCGAGCACTTGCACACGACTCCGCTGCCCAGATCGCAGGGCATCAAGATGATGCTTGTAGCCTTGTTGATCCGCTGGGCGACGCAGGACAACCCGGTAAACGGTCGAGACGAATTCTTCGTCCCACAGCTGCAAGAATTCGGCGAGGCGGTAGCTGTCCTTTACCGGCAGTCTGGAGCCAAAACCATTCCAACGAGGCAAGCGCTGCTGGCCATCATTTTCAACAGAACGTCCGGCATCCTCTTCTCTCGAGAGGAGACGGCGGCGCTCAACTTCTGCACGTACGCGCCGCATTAGCTCGTCGATAGATAGTGATGCGCTAACCGGAAATAACGAAGCCGGTTCTGCAACGCGATCTTGTTTCGACTGCTCGTCATCTTTCATGCTTATTACCTCGAATTCCGTTGAAATGCTGCCTTCCAATCCATTATCGGCCAGTGACCAGTCGTGGCCCGCCCTGCGCATCAGAGGCAGACTCCAACGACATATTTTGGCCATTGCAGTCGATAGTCACCTGAGGAGGGACCCAGGTAGATCCAACGAACGGGGCGCGTTGCGTATTGGCCACGGTAAAGATGAGCGCCAGATCGCGCCACTCGAAATTGTCGACCAAATGCGTTTCCGTACTGGACAAGGCCACGGATACCGAATAGCTGCCCACGCCCAGGTTCATGGCGAAACGCGCATGCAATTCAAACTCGTCCCCCGGATTGGCATTTTCGATCACCTGCTCGGCATACGACGTATTCGTGCCAAACATGGCCTGACCAAGCCGATCGCGGATCATGTAACCAATGACCAGCTGCTCGATCGGTGCATTCACGCGCACGCGAATGACCAGGTCAACAGGATCTCCGACGCCCACGTACTCCAGCGAACGCCCTTGGTCATCTTGTAGCCAGATGCGCTCTACGGTGGCCTCTCCGGTGCCCGACGTAGTGGCCGTCTGCCCATCGGCAGCACTGACCTGGCGGATGGAGCCGTTCTCCTTTTCCGCGATCAGTGCGTTGTAGAGGTCCATCACCTCTTGCGGCGACGCATCGGCAATCAGCTGTCCCTTTTCGAGCATCACAGCCCGATCACAAAGTGCCTGTATCGCCCCTTTGTCGTGGGACACGATAAGCAGCGTGGTCCCCTCTTCACGAAACTGCCGGATCCGCTTGAAACATTTATGGACGAAGTAGGCGTCGCCTACCGACAAGGCCTCGTCGACGATAAGCACATCCGGGCGCATGGCTGTGGCCAGACTAAAGGCCACACGCATTTGCATACCACTGGAATAGGTCCGCATGGGCTCGTCGAAGTACGCGCCAATCTCCGCGAACGCCTCAATCTCAGGTAGCAGCATCTGAATCTGACTACGCGAGAAACCCATAAGCCCCGCGCTGTGCTCTACATTTTGGCGACCCGTCAGATCGGGATTGAAGCCCATGCCGAGTTCAAGGATGGCTGCAATCCTGCCGCTCGCTGTAACGCCACCTTCCGTCGCACCCAGCGTACCGGTGACGATCTTCAATAGCGTACTTTTGCCAGCGCCGTTCTGCCCGACAATGCCCACCGCCTCGCCACGGCGAACAACGAAATTGATATTCCGAAGAACCCAGTGCTCCTTAATGCGAGAGGAGCGCAAGCCAAACCACATGCCAAAACGGCGCCATTCGCTACCATATTCGCGATACGACTTGCCGACATTCGTTACGGTGAGCGCTGCATCCGTCATAGCACGTCCACCATGTCCGGAGCTGCTTTGCGGAACAAGAACAGCGAGATGACAAGCAGTACCAGTGATGCAATCACTACCGGAACGAAGTTCATGGCGTCCAGGCCGTGCCCGTAAACCAGTGTTTGCTGGTATCCATCGATAATCCAGTACATCGGGTTGAGCTGCATGAGCGAGTGCAGGCTAGGCGGAACAATCGACGCCATGTACACCACCGGGGTGAGCCAGAACCAAAGCTGCAGCACCACCATCATGAACTGTGCAATGTCACGCACAAACACGTTCAGCACGCCCAGCAAAAGCCCCAACCCGAGCGAGAAAGCAGCGGTAATCACCATGAGCACCGGCATCCACAACAGCGCGATGACAGGGAAATGGCCGAGCATGGCAAAGACGACGATCATGACCAGGAACAACATGACGTTGTTCACAAGAGCCGAACCCACCGTAATGAGGGGAAGGCAGACTCTTGGGAAGACGATCTTCTTCAGCAGGCGGCCATTGTCCACGAACACCGTCAGCGACCGGCTGACGATCTCATTGAATAACGACCAGCCCTGCATGCCAGCCAGCAGATAGATTGAGTATGCGTAGGGATTGCTAATACCTGGCAATTTCGCCGACATGATGCGGGAAAGCACAAGCGAGTAGATCGCCACCTGCGCCAAAGGCTGCAGGATCATCCATAGAGCACCCAGCTTGCTTCGCGCAAAGCGCGAACGCAGATCATTCTTGATCGACGATACGATGAAATGGCGATAGCGCCAGACTGCCTCAAGCATCTCGTTCATAAATGCTCTTCCGCGTAACTAAACGTCATTCACTGCTCCCCAATTTTTTCGGCGACCGCGACCTCCAGACCAAGCTTTCGCTGGATCTGCTGAAGCCGCCGAATAGCCACATCACTGCTTTGCTTGTGCGAATGGTGCAGGCGCATGTATTCAGCGGCCCTATGCCCCAAAGCGCTTCCGAACTCGGGTTCGTCTGCGAGCTTCCGCATGTATCGTGCAGCGTCCTCGATATTGGGATTTGCCCAATACTGACCCTCGCCATAAACGTAATCACCCTGCCTCAGGCGCGTCATGGAGAAATCCACAAGGCAGCTGTTATCGGACTTCATGAATTCAAGGTTGCCGGAGTAACCCGTGCCAATGACGGCTTTACCGAGATACATGGACTCGGCGAGACCCAGGCCAAAACCTTCTGATCGATGGAGAGATACGTAGGCATCCACCCCATTCACCAGCTCGAGCATCTGGTGACGCGATACAAAACCATCACTGACCACAATGCGGCGATCCTCCGCGGCACGTGACAAAAGCTGGTAGTACTGCCTCCGGAACAACTCACCATTGATCGACTTGATGATCAGACGCACATCGCTTCTTTCAGCCGGAAAGGCCAAGCGAAAAGCATCGATCAAAGCGCAAGGGTTTTTCCGCTCGACGTACGAATGAAAGTCGAAGTTGAAAAGAAACGTGAACGGCCCTGCTTCGGACTCCCCCCGTTTCACCCCCGACAACTGACTTGTATCGACTTCGACCGCCATCGGAATCAGCGTGATTGGCTTGTCCGTGACTTTCGCGAAAGCAGCTTTGACGAACTCGGAAGAGACCCAAATCTCGTCGACAAGATCAATGGAAGGCAGCCACTGTTCCGGAATCTCTTCCAGCTCCCAAAACCAATAGCCGATTCGATAGTGCGCATCGCTGCCGCGAACGGCCTGGATGGCATCACGCAACTGATCTGGATTGACGAAGAAGACGTCAATCTCATGCTGTGCGTCGCGCTCGGTATCGGGCGCGAGCGAGTCGTCGGTGTTGCGACTCTCTTCGAGCACGTTGGCGTCGATCAGCGCCATAGGAAAGCGCCTGGCGCGCAAGGCCCTCGCGAAGGAACGAACGTTCTCCGCCAGCCCCAATCCGCCACGCACGTACCCGATCAGATTGACGCCGTGCCCCTGCAGGACTTCCTGAGGGACTGCCACCGCTTGTGGCATGGGCGTCGAAGCGGGTTCGCCCTGGCTATCACGAGCGCCTGCAGGAAAAACCAGCGTTGTTTGTGGACCGGCCGCAGCGCTTAGCAGGGACCGGTGCACGCGTGCCTTGAGTGCCTTGGGTAAACAGGCAGAAATCCTGGAATACAACGACGTCGAACCCATGCGACCTATCGCCCGCAAAAGCGCGAGCGCCATACGACGCATGCCACTTGCCGATGTCATTCCTGCCTTTTCCATACTCACTGCCCCGGCGACGGCTTAGGCAAGAGCTGCTTGCAGTTCTTCACGAAGATCTGCCAAGTCTTCAACGCCCACGGACAGTCGAATCAAGCTGTCGCTGATGCCAAGACGCTTCCGATTGGCTGCCGGAACCGATGCGTGAGTCATGATGGCCGGATGCTCGATCAGACTCTCAACACCGCCCAGCGACTCCGCAAGCGCAAACAGGCGGCAACGCTCAAGCATGCGCTTTGCCTTGCGCAAGCCGCCTTTTACTTCGATGGAAATGATGCCGCCGAAGCCATCCATCTGGCGCTTGGCAAGGGCATGCTGAGGATGGCTCTTGAGCCCGGGATAGATAACCCGGTCCACCTGGGGATGGGCTTCAAGCCAGCGGGCCAGTTCCAGCGCGCTCTCGCAGTGCGCCTTCATTCGAAGATGGAGCGTCTTTAAGCCACGCATGGCGAGGAACGAGTCGAATGGCCCACCCACAGCGCCAACTGAGTTCTGCAGGAACCCCATCTGCTCTGCCAGGTGCTCGCTGCCTGCCACCACAACGCCACCCACCATGTCGGAATGGCCGTTGAGATACTTGGTGGCCGAATGCAGGACCAAGTCCGCGCCAAGCTCCAGCGGGCGCTGCAGCATGGGTGAGCAGAACGTGTTGTCCACCACAAGGATCAGGCCATGCTTCTTGGCGAACTTCGCGACCTTGCTCAGGTCGACCAGTTTCAGCATGGGGTTGGTCGGGGTTTCCGCCCAGATCATCCGCGTATTGGGCTTAAGTGCCGCCTTGAGCGCTGCTTCGTCATTCAGATCGACAAAACTGAAGTCGAGCCCCGCGGAGCGGCGGCGTACCCGCTCGAAAAGCCGATAGGTGCCGCCGTACAGGTCATCCATGGCGATCACATGGCTGCCGCTATCCAGCAAGTCCAGGGTGGTCGCCGCAGCGGCCAGACCGGAGCCGAAAGCGAAGCCGGCCTCCCCGCCTTCCAGGGCTGCCACACAGCGCTCGTACGCCATGCGCGTAGGATTTTGCGTCCTGGAGTATTCGTAGCCCTTATGCTTGCCGGGGCTCTCCTGGACATAGGTCGAGGTGGCGTAGATGGGCGTCATAATCGCGCCGGTGCTCGGATCGGGACTCTGGCCAGCGTGAATCGCCAATGTTCCCAGGCCCATCTTTGGTCGCTTGTCACCGGTTTTCATAACGTCCACGCCCCTATAAGGCTACTCAGGTAGGTAAAGGGACATATCTTACCCTCTGCCCTTCCCCGCCGATACGCCGACCTCAAACGACGGCTTAACGCACGGCACCCGGTGGCTCGGCCATCTCCTGGGAACTTGCTTGGTCGGGCGGGTGATAACAGGCATCATTATGCGATGTTTGCGGCAGCATCTCGTTGTCGGCCCCGCCCATTTGGGATGCCACCAATGTGGCTGCATAGATAGGGACTAAATGAATATTCAACAAAGTGAGCCGAAGACCATACTCGTGACCGGCGGGGCAGGATTTATCGGCGCGAACTTCGTGTTGCAGGCCATTGGCAATGGATTTTGCGTCGTCAATCTGGACAAGCTGACTTACGCCGGCAATTTAGACACCCTGTCTTCCCTGACCGGAAACGATCAGCATGTTTTCACGCAGGGCGATATTGGCGATCGCTCGTTGGTGGCGCAGCTGCTGAAGCGGCATCGCCCCTGCGCCGTTGTGAATTTCGCGGCGGAATCGCATGTCGACCGCTCCATCGATGGGCCCGCTGCGTTTATAGAGACCAACGTTGTAGGCACCCTTGCCCTGCTTGAGTGCGTCCGCGACTACTGGCAACAGCTCGGCGAGCCGTCACGCGACGCCTTCCGCTTTCTGCACGTATCGACCGACGAGGTTTACGGATCACTCGGATCGGAGGGCAAGTTCACAGAAACCACGCCCTTTGCCCCGAATTCACCCTATTCGGCCTCCAAGGCAGCGTCTGACCACCTGGTCCGTGCGTTCCATCACACTTATGGCCTGCCGACACTGACGACGAATTGCTCGAACAATTACGGGCCTTATCAGTTTCCGGAAAAGCTGATCCCACTGATTATCCAGAAGGCGCTGCAAGGCGCGCCGCTGCCTGTCTATGGGGACGGCCTGAATGTGCGCGACTGGTTGTTCGTCAGCGATCACTGCACGGCTATCCAGCGTGTGCTTGAGGCCGGGCGTGTAGGTGAAACGTACAATATCGGTGGCAACGCCGAGCGGGAAAATATTTCCGTGGTGAAGAGCATCTGCGCTCTGCTGGATCAGCGGGAGCCATTGGCTGATGGCGCCCGCCGCGAGTCGCTCATCACTTTCGTGAAAGACCGCCCGGGCCATGATCGCCGCTATGCGATCGATTCGAGCAAGCTTCAGCGCGAGCTAGGTTGGCGCCCCTCCAGGACTTTCGAAACCGGCATTACCGAAACGGTTGACTGGTATCTCGCCAACCAGGCCTGGACCCGGCGTGTACTGGATGGCAGTTATCGCCTGGAGAGGATGGGTGCATGAGTATCAGAAAGGGCATCATCCTCGCTGGTGGCTCCGGCACACGGCTCTACCCGATCACGCAGGCCGTCAGCAAACAGTTGCTGCCGGTTTACGACAAGCCAATGATTTACTACCCATTGGCAACGCTCATGCTGGCCGGCATCCGCGAAATTCTGGTGATCAATACGCCCCATGAGCAAGTGCTTTTTCAGCGTCTGCTGGGCGATGGATCGCAATGGGGTATCAATATTCAGTACGCCGTGCAGCCCTCACCCGACGGGCTTGCGCAGGCTTTTCTGATTGGTCGCGAGTTCATCGCCGGAGCACCGAGCTGCCTGGTGCTGGGCGACAACATTTTCTATGGCGTCGGCCTCACCGATCGCATCAAGCGCGCATCGGCACGTGATAAAGGCGCCACGGTGTTTGGTTACTGGGTAAAGGACCCAGAGCGTTATGGCGTCGCAGAGTTCGACGGCCAGGGTCGGGTCATCGGCCTGGAGGAGAAGCCGGCGAAACCCAAGTCCCATTACGCCGTTACCGGACTGTATTTCTACGACAACATGGTTTGCGATTACGCCGCAGAACTAAAGCCATCGGCACGTGGCGAACTGGAGATCACGGATCTCAATCGTCACTACCTCAAGGATGGTCAGCTGCACCTGGAGCAACTGGGTCGCGGGTATGCATGGCTGGACACCGGCACGTATGAGTCGCTGATGGAAGCGGGCAACTACGTGGAGACCATCGAGAAGCGGCAGGGTCTGAAGGTGTGTTGCCCTGAGGAAGTGGCATTCATCAATGGATGGATCGACCGCGAACAGCTGCAACGTCTGGCGGCACCGCTGATCAAAAACAGCTACGGGCAATACCTGAATGATTTGGCGACGCAGGACTGGGCACCATGAAAGCAAGTCTGACATCCCTGCCTGGCGTACAGGTCATCGAACCCAGGGTCTTTGGTGATCCTCGCGGTTACTTTTACGAGAGTTACCACCAGGCGAAATATCACGAATTGGGCATCGATGCCCGTTTCGTGCAAACCAACGTTTCGAGTTCCGCGCGAGGCGTGTTGCGCGGATTGCATTACCAATGGCCCAACCCGCAGGGCAAACTGGTCAGCGTCTTGCAGGGCGAGGTGTATGACGTCGCAGTAGACATACGCCGGGGATCACCCACGTTTGGTCAGTGGACTGCAGTGATGCTCACGGGTGAAAACCACAAGCATTTCTGGATTCCCGAGGGCTATGCGCACGGATTCTGCGTGCTGTCCGAGATGGCCGTGTTTACCTATCAATGCACGGCGCTCTACGAGCCCTCAGCCGACCGCGCCATTTGCTGGAACGACGCCGCTATCGGCATTGATTGGCCCATCGCCGAGCCCCTGTTGTCGGACAAGGACAGCAAGGCGCCACTGTTGACCGATATCGCGCCCCAGCATCTTCCCGAGTATGTGGCATGAACATTCTGTTGCTCGGCGCGAACGGGCAGCTTGGCCGCAGCTTCATCGAACACGGCGGATTGGCTGCCATGGGCAGCCTGACCGTTGCCAGTCGTGATGGCCAATGCTTCGACGGTAGTGCCATCGAAGCAGTCGACCTGGCGGTGCCGGGCACCCTGACAAAGGCATTGGACAAGCTGCAGCCAACAGTGATCGTCAACGCAGCGGCTTATACCGCCGTAGATCGGGCGGAGGACGAGGAAGGGCTCGCCACCCTCATTAATGGTGAAGCTGTGGGTGTGCTCGGTGACTGGGCGCAACGGCATCATGCGCTGGTTGTGCACTACTCGACTGACTATGTCTTTGACGGGTCGAGCACCAGCCCCTATGCGATCAATGCGCCCACAGCCCCCCTGGGAGCCTATGGGCGAAGCAAGCTCGCCGGGGAGAAAGCTTTGCGAGCCAGCGGCGCGCGACACTTCATATTTCGCACGTCCTGGGTTTACTCAGCACATGGCCATAACTTTCTCCGCACCATGCTTCGCCTCGGCGCCGAGCGAGACCAGTTGGGCGTGGTTGCTGACCAGGTTGGCAGCCCCACACCGACCAGCCTTCTCGTCACCGGAAGTCTTGCTGCACTACAACAATGGCATGCCGCACGCGACGATGAGCGCCGGGAATCGGAAGGCACGCACCATCTGGTCGCCAATGGCGAGACCTCGTGGCATGGTTTTGCCTCGGCGATCTTCGATACCGCGCTTGACGTCGGCCTTATGGAACGCCGCCCCGTAGTTCAGGCCATTGCGACGGCCGATTTCCCCACTCGGGCCAGGCGCCCCGCTTATTCCGTGCTAGATAATTCGGATTTTGAACAGCGTTTCGCCTTTACACTTCCCACCTGGCAGCAGGGCCTATTCATGGCTCTGCACCAACTGGCACTCAACGGATCGTGACTAACATGCTGATTCCACTCATCCTCAGCGGCGGTAGCGGCACTCGCCTGTGGCCCGTGTCACGCAAGAATCTTCCCAAGCAGTTCCTGTCTCTGACTGGGCAAGGCACCTTGTTCCAGCAGACAGTGGAGCGCACACGATTGCTGCCGGACGTGGCCGCCCCCATCGTGGTGGCGAGTGAGGACCATCGCTTTCTGGCAGCCGAGCAGCTACTTGAGACCGGCGTCAAGAACGCCACCATCGTACTTGAGCCAGTGGCGCGCAATACGGCACCTGCCATCGCGTTGGGCGCGCTGCAAGCAGTCAAACGCGACCCCGATGCGATCCTCCTGGTGCTGCCGGCCGACCACCTGATCGGTGATGCTGATAGCTTTTCGGAAGGGGTTCATCTCGCGCTCCCCGCTGCAAACGCTGGCTGGCTGGTTACTTTCGGTATTCGCCCCGATCGTCCTGAAACCGGCTTTGGCTACATCCGTCGAGCCGAGGTGATCGACGATGGTGCATACCAAGTCGCACAGTTCGTCGAGAAGCCAGCACTCGCTACAGCCGAGGCTTACCTTGCCGATGGCGGTTACGACTGGAACTCGGGCATGTTTATGTTCAAAGCCTCTCGTTACCTTGAGGAACTCGAGCAATACGCCCCGGACATGCTCGAGGCCGTGCGAATCGCCTATGAATCGGCAAAGGCGGACCTCGATTTCGTTCGTATCGACGCCGAAGCGTTCGCCAGGGTTCCCGACAACTCCATCGACTATGCAGTCATGGAGAAAACGCTTCGGGCCGCCGTCATTCCTGTCTCCTGCGATTGGAGCGACATTGGTTCATGGTCAGCACTGTGGCTCGCCGGGGCGCGTGACGCGCAAGGTAATCTGCGTGAAGGCGATACCATCACGGTAAATACGAGCAACTCTCTGCTTCGCTCACATGAGCGCCACTTGCTGGCGACGGTCGGTGTGGACAACCTGATTGTCGTCACCACGCCTGATGCCACGCTCGTCGCGCATCGCGATGCCGCGCAGGACGTCAAGCGCGTCGTGGACGAGTTGAAGGCAGCGGGCCGAAGCGAGCACTCGTTCCATCGCATTGTTCGCCGTCCGTGGGGTAGCTACGACTCCATCGAATCCGGGGAGCGCTTCCAGGTTAAACGTATTGTCGTAAAGCCAGGGGCGGCACTCAGCCTGCAAAAACATCACCATCGCGCTGAGCACTGGATCGTCGTTTCAGGCACTGCTGAAGTCACGTGTGACGAACGGGTATTCCTCCTTGGCGAAAACCAGAGCACCTATATTCCGCTCGGCAGCGTGCATCGCCTCCGGAACCCCGGAAAGGTGCCGCTTGAACTGATTGAGGTTCAATCAGGCAGCTACCTTGGTGAGGATGACATCGTTCGCATCGAGGATGTCTACGGTCGATCCTGACCCTTACGTAGCGTGACCAAAAAAAGCCGTGCACGCGCCGCACGGCTTTTTTTTGCCCCTTGTACAGACCGCTCATAGAAATATGCGAAAGCTCTCGCAAAAATTTGATGCTTACGCCATCCTTACGTCAACCATTGATGCATGTCAGGCGTTCGTATCGCGAGGTGAGCAGCGGCTAGCTTTGCCGCGGCTGCCCCGGTACCAACCAAAACGACAAAAACAAGCATTTACAATAACTTGCACTAAATAAATGGCCGACAAAAAGATAAAGCTTCTGCATCTGCACCTGCCTAAGACCGGGGGAACGGCGCTCCGCCGCTTCTTTGTCGATCAATTGGGTGAGGAATCGGTGAGCCCGCCCTTGCAAGGCATGATGCTGGAAGAGGCATTACTGCAATGGCGCGATACTGCGGTCATCAGCGGCCATTTCATTGCGCGGCAAGCCGACATCATTCCCCCTGAGCGATTGGCCGTCACGGTGTTGAGAGATCCCGTTGACCGCTTTCTCTCGGAGTACTTCTACAACAAATTTGATGTAGACAACTTGCTTGTCGACGCATGCCAACGTGCCGGAGATCTGGAGACCTATATCGAGCACCTCTCGCAGGTGCCGGCAAACGCTCCCATGACACAAATGGAGATGCTCTATCCGCTCGGCACAACGGCACAAACACGCCTGAGCACGGATGAGAAATTCTCAGCATCGAAAATAGCCATCGATCAGTTCGCGCTCGTTGGCGTTCAAGAGGAGATGGAAGATTTCTGCAGCATGCTCTGCGCCAAGTTCCGGTGGCCGCTAGCGTGGGCCGAGCAGCTCAATGTCACCTCCCGTCGTTTGCAGCCAAGCGACCTGACGACCGGCCAGCGCCGCGCCATCGAGAATCTGCTTGAGCCGGAGATCGCCCTTTATTCCTATGCGCATTCCCGCTTCAAGCGTGATCGCCGTGGATTCATTTCGTCGGCTGGCCTGGCAGCAGAGGGCCATCCCGATCTATCAAGCGCCGCCAACGAGGACAGCAACGAAACCGAGCACTGCCCAGAGCCAGTCAAACAAGACTTCGGGGACCTTCGCTGCCAGATCAATGCAGTCGAGATCATCGGCAGGGTCTCCGGGCCAGGCCAGGTCATGACTGGCGAAATGATGGATGTACTGTTTCATGTCACCGCGCGAGAGGCACTCGATCAGGTCAGCGCCGGTATCGCCATCAAGGATGAGCACGGATCACTTGCCTTCGGCACCAACTCGCTACTGCTTGGCGACATCTATTCCTTGGCCCCGGGCAGCTACACCATTCGATTCAGCACGCTAAATCGCCTGGGCCCCGGCGCTTATTCTGTCGATGCCGCGCTCACACCCACATCCTCCCACTACGACGGCTGCTTCCATTGGCGGCATGCCGCCGCAAGCTTCAACGCACTGGCTTATGCCACCCAACATTTCGAGGGGAAGGTTCTGCTCGATATAGATCTCGGCATTGAAAGCACGTCAGAAGGTGCTGCCTGGTGCCGCAAGCTCCCCAACGAGGAAACCATTTCTGCACGTGCTTTTAGCGCGACCGGCAAGGCGCTGACGACATTTCGCTCGTCTCTGGACGTGATGTCCTCCGTTGACTTGGCGCCGCTAGGCACAGACCTGCTACTGCAGGTCAAGCTCACCAACCAAAGTACGGAAACCTGGCACTCCCGGGGCCGCTATCCGGTCAAACTTTCCTATCGCTGGCTCACAGAAACGGGGAGAGTCGTGGTGGCGGACGGCGCACGCACGGATCTGCCTGGCGACCTCGCACCGGGCGCCTACGCACTGACCTGCATGCACGTGCGGCTACCAGACGTACCAGGCAGATACTGTCTTGCGGCCTCACTGGTACAGGAACACATTGCGTGGTTCATTGATCAGGACCACACCAACGGCCGTATCTTGCCCATCACCGTGCTTAGCGCGAACGTGCTCACGGCTCTTGGCGAGACCTAAGATAACCGCCAGGGACGCCACATTCGGGCGTCCCTGTTGGGAACACTTGTAGATTGCACCAACCCAGCAGTGCAATGGTGACGGTTACTCCACCGTCACCGACTTGGCCAGATTGCGCGGCTGGTCCACATCGGTGCCACGCAGTACCGCCACGTGATACGCAAGCAACTGCATGGGCACAGTGAATACGGCCGGCGCGATGAATTCCCCGCCACCATCCATGCGCAAGATGGCACCGCGGGATGCATTGCCGTCCATGCTGGCCTCGCCGTCGGCAAATACCAGCAGTTCGCCGCCGCGCGCACGCACTTCCTGCAGGTTCGACTTGAGCTTGTCCAGCAGTGGGCCGTTCGGTGCGACGGCGATGACGGGCATATCTTCGTCCACGAGCGCCAACGGGCCGTGTTTGAGCTCGCCGGCAGCATAGGCCTCGGCGTGGATGTAGGAGATTTCCTTGAGCTTGAGTGCACCTTCCATCGCCACCGGATACTGCACGCCGCGCCCGAGGAAGAGCGCATGCTGGCGATGAATCAGGTGCTCTGCCAGCTCGATGATTTGCGGCTCGAGTTCGAGTGCCTTTTCGATCATCGAAGGCATGCGTTGCAGCTGAGAGGCAAGGTCGGCGTGGCGTTCGCCATCCAGGCCTCGCTGATGAGCCAGTTGCAAGGTCAGCAAACCGAGGGCCGCCAGCTGCGTGGTGAACGCCTTGGTGGAAGCGACTCCGATTTCCGGACCTGCGCGCGTCATCAGCTTGAGATCGGCTTCGCGAACCACCGAGGACTCAGGTACGTTGCAGATCGCCAGCGTGCCGAGATAGCCACGGCGACGCGACTCGCGCATTGCTGCCAAGGTGTCCGCCGTTTCGCCTGACTGGGAGATCGCCACGAACAGCGTGCCCTCGGGCACCACGGCTTCGCGATAGCGATATTCGCTGGCCACCTCCACGTTGACCGGCAGGCGTGCGTACTCCTCAATCCAGTACTTGGCGACAAGGCCGGCGTGATAGCTGGTACCGCAAGCAATGATGTGCAGACCCTTCACCTTGGCCAGCAGTTCATCGCCGCCGACGCCAAAGATATTCGGCAACACGCCATTGGGGCCAATGCGCGCCTCCAGCGTATCGGCCACCGCGCGCGGCTGTTCGAAGATTTCTTTCTGCATGTAGTGGCGGTATTCGCCACGTTCCACGGCATCGGTAGAGAGTTCACTTTCGTGCACGGCGCGTTCGACCGGCTTGCCGTCGCGGCCGTAGATCTGCACGTGGTCGCGCGTGATCTCGACGACGTCATGCTCTTCGAGATAGATGATCTTGTTGGTGACCTGAATAAGCGCCTGCGCATCCGAGCCCAGGAAGTGCTCACCAATGCCCACGCCCACCAATAGCGGTGCGCCGTGGCGTGCACCCACCACATGGCCGGGCTCCTTGCTGCTGACCACAGCGATGGCATAGGCGCCTTCCAGCCCGCGCACGGTCGCCGTCACTGCTTCACGCAAGCTCATGCCCGATTCCACGCGCTCGCTGATCAGCGCGGCCATGACCTCGGTGTCGGTTTCCGACGTAAACACGTGGCCACCTGCTTGCAGTTCCGCCCTCAGGCTTGCGTAGTTCTCGATGATGCCGTTGTGCACCAGCGCCACGTTGCCAGCGGTATGAGGATGCGCATTGGCTTCATTGGGCACGCCGTGTGTAGCCCAACGCGTATGCGCGATGCCGGTACCACCGGGGAACGGGTTGGCGAGATACAGCGACTCCATCTCACGAACCTTGCCCTTGGCACGAACGCGATGAACATCACCATGGTCAAGCACGGCAATGCCCGCTGAATCGTATCCGCGATATTCAAGCGCCTTCAGGCCGGCTATCAGCAGCGGCGCCACATCACGTTGGGCAACGGCGGCAACAATTCCACACATGAGCTATTACTCCTGGAAAACGGGTGCGATCCATCGCATCGCAAACCGCGACTTTGCGGGTACCCGATTTCAACAAACTTTCATGGCAATGGACGGGCGGCCGGATGCTTCATCCTGACCGCGCGTCCAGGCTTGGTTCAATGCACCTTGCGGCGTAGATAGTTCAGCAGATCAATCCGGGTAATCAGGCCCAGGAACTGCTCGCCATCGACCACAATGGCCACGTGGCCGCGCTCGAACACGGGCAGCAGCGACTCGATCGGCGATCGCACGTCCAGCATCTGCAGGTTGGTAATCATGGCCGTAGACACCGGATCGCGGAACCTGGTTTCGTCCGCGTGCACGTGCATCAGCACGTCGGACTCGTCCAGGATGCCCACCAGGCGGCTGCCATCCATCACCGGCAGCTGCGACACGTCATAAAGCTTCATGCGCGTGTACGCCGTCATCAGCAGCTCGCCCGGCCCCACCACCACGGTGTCGCGCTGGGCGAACGGGCGCAGCAGCAGATCGCGCAGATCGCCGTGCTGCTCACGGGCGATAAACCCGTTATCGAGCATCCAGTAGTCGTTGTACATCTTCGACAGGTACTTGTTACCGGTATCGCACACCAGCGTCACGACGCGCTTGGGCGTGGTCTGCTCGCGGCAATAGCGCAACGCGGCTGCCAGAAGTGTGCCGGTGGACGATCCGCCGAGAATGCCTTCCTTCGCCAGCAATTCGCGCGCGGTCAGGAAGCTTTCCTTGTCGGGGATCGCATAGGCCTTCTTCACGCGCGTGAAATCGCTGATGCTGGGCAAGAAATCCTCACCGATGCCTTCGACCATCCAGCTACCGGACTTCGTCGAAAGCGTGCCCTCGTTGATGTACTGGGCCAGGATGGATCCGACCGGATCGGCCAGCACGAAGTCGGTGTTCGGCGAGTGCTGCGCAAAGAACTTCGACAGGCCGCTCAGCGTGCCCGACGAGCCGCAGCCGACCACGATGGCGTCGACCTTGCCGTCCAGTTGCTCGAGGATCTCCGGGCCCGTGGTGGCGATATGCGCCGCCGGGTTGTCCGGGTTGCCGAACTGGTTGATGAAGTAGGCGCCTGGCGTTTCGCGGGCGATACGCTCGGCCATGTCCTGGTAGTACTCAGGATGGCCCTTGGCCACGTCCGACCGGGTGAGCACGACCTCGGCGCCCATCGCCTTGAGATTGAAGATCTTCTCGCGGCTCATCTTGTCGGGCACCACCAGAATCAGGCGATAGCCCTTCTGCTGTGCCACCAGAGCCAGGCCCAGACCGGTGTTGCCGGCAGTGCCTTCCACCAGCGTATCGCCCGGGCGAATCTTTCCGGCCTTCTCCGCGCCTTCGATCATCGACAGGCCAATGCGGTCTTTGACCGAACCGCCGGGGTTGGCGCTTTCCAGCTTGAGGAACAGTTCACACGGTCCGACGTCCAGGCGCTGCGCGCGTACCATCGGGGTACGTCCGATCAGTTCAAGGACACTTTGGTTGACCGTCATGGGGACTCCTGGCTGTAAATCTCAGCCGCCCTCAAGCGACCGAATGAGGCGCTGATAATAACCGAGCCACCCTGTCCCCTTCCCTTCTCCAAATGTACTGCGGCTTCCCCAAATGCACTGCGGCCCCGGAAGCCGTTCCCTTTCGGGAGGGCGCCGGGGCCGCGTTCATGCGAAACCTCGCAGATTCAGTTGATGCGGTGCGCTCGGGTGTCCCACATGCGCTGGAGTCGCTCCTTCGCGTGGAGCTTCTCCTTCTTCATGCCCGATAACGTCATGTCATCGATGGGAAGCACGCCGATTTCGGCATCGTGCACCTTACTGTCGAGCTCCTGGTGATGTTGGTAAAGCCGGCGGAATTCCGCATCGGCCTTCATCAAAGCTTCGACATCATCACGCTGCTGGTTTTCAAACATGATTCAACCTCCTCTGGAGAGAACAGCGGGTGCCTGGGAGTGGCGCCCGCAGACGATGAATCACACGCACACACCCGCGATCCATGCCGGTCAACCGGTCCATGGAGAACGATGGAGGGGAGGGATGAGTGCATGATTCAGGTCAGTGACCCAGGGCGCGAAGGTGCCCCCTGGGAACTTGACCCTACTCCCGGTCCTCGGGTCATGCAAGCGTCACAAACGGACTAGGGACCCGCAGAAGAATTGTTAAAAAAGGCTGCCAGAACAGTCTTTTACGCAACAACAACGAGAGACTTAGGGGGCGGGGCAAAAGAGACGCGACAAGCTGTCCCTTCTCACGCTTCGACCGGGAACACGAAGGCCGGCGGTGCTACCCGGCCGGCCTTCGCAAGTTCCGCTCTGGAAACCGGGCGAATTTACTTGCCCGAGTCCTTGGACGAACTGTCGGATGACCTGCTATCGCCCTGCATCTGCGAGCGCATGGCGCGTGCGGCCTGAGCAGCCAGGTCGGCCTGCTTCTTGGCAGCATTGGCCACCTTGGCCTGTGCAGCCGCCAGTTTCTTGGCCTGCGCGGCTTCAGCCTGGGCCTGGGCGGTCGCCTCGGCACCGGCAGCCGCCTGGCGCGCAGCCTCTTCCTGCGCCGCCTGGTACTGCAGACGCTGGCGTTCGAGCTCGCGACGAGCCATCTCGGTCTCGCGACGGCTGCCATCGAGCTGGATCTGGTCGTGTTCGCGATCCAGCTTGCCCATTTGCAGCTGGGCGTCCTGCAGCTGGGCGGTGGCGCGGGCCAGATCCACGCGGCGCTCGGCGATGTAGAGCGCATGCGCGCGATCACGCGAACGCGCCTGGGCAAGCTGATTGATGGCGTCGCGCGCGCGGGCCTGTTCGGCCTGGGCGTAGCCGCCCAGCGCCGGATCACTGGCAAGCTGATCCAGGCTGCCGGTCAGGCGGGAGACGTCCATGTCGTCCTTCGACGCATGGGCCATGCCTGCGGCCGCGAACGCCAAGAGCAGCGCGGAGAGTCGGAGGGTCAAGGATTTCATAGGTGACCTCCCTGGTCAGTGTTCGACTGGGGCACCGGCTGAGCGGGATTCGGGCTCTGCGGAATGGTCTCGAAGCCCTGCCCCTGGGGAATGGGCTCGCCTAGCGCCGAACTCGGCGGTGCCGGCATGTCCATGGTCTGCTGCTGGGCCGGCAGGCCCGCGGCCTGGCTCTGGCTCTGCTGTTGCTGGTCCGACAGCGTTTGCTCGATCTGCTCGCGCAGCTGCTCGTTGGCAGACGTTTTTTTCTGGATCTGCGCACGCGCAGCGGCCAGGCGGGCCTTGGCACGCGCCAGCTCGGCGTCCGCACGCGCTTCGTCAGCCAGCAGGGCCGCCTGGTCGTAGTCGCGCTTGGCCATAGCACCCTGCGCCTGCTGGAACTTGTTCTGGGCAAAGCCCAGGTCCACCGGGGCGTAATCGGCCGCGTCGGCGTCGCGGGCAGCCTGCAGCTGCACCTGGGCCAGATTCATGGCCCCGTCCGGCGGCGGCGTGGTCGCGCAACCGGCCAGTGCCAGGGTCATAGCCAGCGTCAACGTCGAAACCGCCGTACGAACGCCCTTGGGGCGCCCCGACGGCGGGGAAAAGATGTGCACCATCACTCAGTCCTCTCGGAGTGTCACAGCGTATTGTGGGCGGGCATAATCGACTTTAGCAATGCACGCGGGATTAGGGGATTCGAGTGGACATTGGTTATTTCCTCAAGCTTATGGTTGACAAGGGCGCGTCGGATATGTTCCTGACGACGGGTGCCCCTGTGAACATTAAGGTCGAGGGCAAGCTTTACCCGCTGGGCAATACCGGCCTGCCCAGCGGCATGGTCAAGAAAATCGCCTACTCGTTGATGGACGAGGGCCAGGTACCGCAGTTCGAGCGCGACCTGGAACTGAACATGGCGCTGGCGGTGAAAGAAGCCGGCCGTTTCCGCATCAACGTGTTCAAGCAGCGCGGCGAAGTGGGCATGGTTATCCGTGCCATCAAGAGCGAAATTCCCAGCATCGACCAGCTGCAGCTGCCGAGCATCTTCCGCGAGCTGATCATGGAGCCGCGCGGACTGATCCTGGTGGTGGGTGCCACCGGCTCGGGCAAGTCGACCACGCTGGCCGCCATGCTCGACCACCGCAACCAGAATTCGTCGGGCCACATCCTCACCATTGAGGATCCGATCGAGTATCTGCACCGCCACAAGAAGTCGATCGTCAACCAGCGCGAAGTCGGCCTGGATACGCACAGCTACCACGAAGCCCTGCGTAACGCGATGCGTGAAGCGCCGGACGTGATCATGATCGGTGAGATCCGCGACACCGACACCATGGAGGCAGCCATCGCCTTCTCGGAAACCGGTCACCTGTGTCTGGCCACGCTGCACTCGAACAACGCCGACCAGACGCTGGAACGCATCCTCAACTTCTTCCCGGAATCGGCCCACAAGAACGTGCTGATGAATCTGGCGCTCAACCTGCGCGCCGTGATCAGCCAACGTCTGGTGGTGGGCAAAGACGGTCGCCGCCTGCCCGCTACCGAAGTGCTGCTCAACACGCCGCTGATCCGCGACATGATCCGCCGCGGCCAGGTGCACGACGTCAAGGAAGCGATGGACCGCAGCCTGCAGGAAGGCATGCAGACGTTCGACCAGTCGCTGTACCGCCTCTACAAGGAAGGCCGCATCGAACTCGACGAGGCCCTGAACAAGGCCGACTCGCGTGACGGCCTGGCGCTCAAGATTCGCCTGTCCGACAGCGGCAATTCGGAAAGCACCGAACTGGTCGGCAACGACCCCTACGGGCTCGGTTTCTGACCCTTCAGGCCGCGGGGCGCGTGCCGCCCCGCGCGTCATGCCGCCATCAACCCGGCGCAGGTGCGTCGGACTGCGCTTCAGGGGCCGCTTGTTGGAAGGCCTCCATCGCCTGGCAAGCGTCGTAGATGCGCCGGATCGTCGGATAGTCATCCATCGGCAGCTTCCAGCGCACGGCGTTGTAGACCTGCGGCACCAGGCAGGCGTCGGCGAGCGTCGGCGTATCGCCGTGGCTGAAACGCCCCGTGGCCACATCCCCAGCCAGCATGGTCTCCAGCGCCCGGAAACCTTCGCCGATCCAGTGCCGTGACCACACACCCTTGGCGCTGTCGTCCGCCCCGAACTGGGTGACCAGGTGCTGCAGTACGCGAAGATTGCCCAGCGGGTGGACATCGCAACCCACGACCTGCGCCAAGGCCCTTACGCGGGCACGTCCGGCCGCATCAGCCGGGAGCAACGGCGGCTGGGGCCGGGTTTCGTCGAGGTATTCGATGATCGCCATGGACTGGGTGAACACCTGCCCCTGGTCTACCAGGCACGGCACCAGCTCCTGCGGATTGAGCGCCCGATAGTCCGGGCCATGCTGCTCACCGCCGTTGTTGACCAGATGGATGGGCCGCGACTCGAAAGCCAACCCCTTCAGGTTCAGGGCGATACGCACCCGATAGGCCGCGCTGGAGCGCCAATAGCCATACAACACCAGGTCCTGGCCCATCGCTTTGTCCTCTTGGGGATATAACCGCCGCCTAGGATACCTGCCATGCGGTTTGCATCACCGGAGACCGGGCGGGACAATACGCGATTCGCGCCCACGGGCGTCCGCATCCATGAATCCAAGTAAGGGAGTTCCGCCGTGTCCGTCACCCGCATGAGCGATCTTGATCTGCGCGGTAAGCGCGTGTTGATCCGCGAAGACCTGAACGTGCCGATCGAGAACGGCCACATCTCCTCCACCCAGCGCCTGGACGCTGCCCTGCCGACCATCAAGGCCGCCCGTGATGCCGGTGCCAAGGTGATGGTGCTGTCGCATCTGGGCCGCCCGAAGGAAGGCCAGTTCGACGCCGAGTCCTCGCTTGCCCCGGTCGCCAAATGGCTGAGCGACAAGCTCGGCCAGCCGGTGCGCCTGGTGGCTGACTACCTCGACGGCGTCAACGTCGCCGACGGCGAAGTGGTGGTGCTTGAGAATTGCCGCATGAACGTCGGTGAGGGCAAGGACGACGAAGCCCTGTCGAAGAAGTATGCCGCGCTGTGCGACATCTTTGTCATGGACGCTTTTGGCACCGCACATCGCGCCCAGGCCTCAACGCACGGCGTGATCAAGTTTGCTCCCATCGCCGCTGCCGGTCCGCTGCTGTCGGCCGAGCTGGACGCACTGGGCAAGGCACTGGAACACCCTGCCCGTCCGTTGCTGGCCATCGTGGCCGGCTCCAAGGTGTCCACCAAGCTCACGCTGCTGGAGAACCTGATTGGCAAGGTGGATCAGCTGATCGTCGGTGGCGGCATCGCCAACACGTTCATCGCCGCCATGGGCTACTCCGTCGGCAACTCGCTGTACGAGCCGGATCTCATTCCGGCTGCCAAGAAGGTCATCGCCGAAGCCAAGCGCCGCAATGCGGATGTGCCCGTGCCGGTGGACGTGGTGGTGGCGCCGGAGTTCTCCGCCCACGCACCGGCCACGGTGAAGGCGGTGGATGAGGTCAAGGACGGCGAAATGATCCTGGACATCGGCCCCGAAACCGCTCGCCGTTACGCCGAGATGATCGCCAAGGCCGGCACCGTCGTATGGAACGGCCCGGTCGGCGTGTTTGAGTTCGACGCCTTCGGTCACGGTACCGAGACGCTGGCCCGCGCGGTGGCTGCATCGCCGGCGTTCTCCATTGCCGGCGGCGGCGACACGCTCGCGGCGGTCGACAAGTACGGCATCGAGAAGGATGTGTCGTACATCTCCACCGGCGGCGGCGCCTTCCTCGAATTCCTCGAAGGCAAGGAACTGCCGGCCGTGGCGGCACTGAAGGCTCGCGCAGGCAAGTAATGCTCTGTCTGTTCGATCTTGATGGCACGCTGATCGATTCGGAGATCGGCATCCTGGGCTGCGTCCGCTATGCGCTGACGCAGCTGGGTGTGGCGCACCCTGCTCATTTGCGGCATTGGATCGGCCCGCCGCTGCGTCACAGCTTCGCGCCGCTGCTGGACCATGACCACGATCGCATTGAGCAAGCCGTGGATTACTACCATGAACGCTTCCACGCCATCGGCTGGCGCGAGCACACGGTGTATCCGGGCATTGCGCCGATGATCGAGCGCCTCCAGGCCGCTGGCCACACGTTGGCCGTGGTGACGAGCAAGCCGGAGCGGCATGCTCGTCCGATCATTGAACACCTGCCGTTTGGCAGCGCATTCAGCCGATTGTACGGTCCGGACCCTTCCAGCGCGCACAGCGAGAAGGCGACCATGATCGCCGCCGCGCTGGAGGACTTCGGTGCGGAACCGCAACAGACGGTGATGATCGGCGACCGCCACTTCGACATCGACGGCGCGGTAGCCAATCGTGTGCAGGGCATCGGCGTGTTGTGGGGTTTTGGTTCCCGCGCCGAACTTGAAAAGGCCGGAGCGCATGCGCTGGCGCGTGATCCGGAACATCTCGCCACGCTCCTCGCGGCGTAAGCGGCTGTCATTTGCAGGAGCGCACTTGTGCGCATCGCTGGTGGATCAGACCTCGGCGATAAGCATCGACAGATCCGTCGGCCCCACGTCCACGCCGGCCTGCGTCAGCAGCGTCGTCACCTGCCCGCGATGATGGGTCTGGTGGTTGAAGAAATGCATGACGAGGAAAAAGAACGGCTTTCGGAAGCTGTCCCCTCGGGTATTCACGTAATCCAGCGCGTGGTCCAGATCCGCTTCTGTCACCGTGTCCGCCCACGCTTCAATCACGCCATCGAGAAAGCGCCGATGTTCCGTGAGCGCGGCAAGATCGCCAAACGGCCTGGCGGCGAGGTCACGCGGAATCGGCAGCCCTCGCACGGGGTCAAGCGCCGCATAACCGGCGGGATGACGCGCGAAGCGCTGCAACCAGATCATGTCGGCCACGGCGATGTGGCTGAGCGTCCCGTGGATCGAGCCAAAGAACGCGCCGCGATCGGCCATGACTTCTTCGGACGAAAGGCTTGCGGCCGCGGCGTAGACCTTGTCGTTCATCCAGCGGTTGTAAACAGCCATTTGACGCACGTGGTCGCGTCGCAAAGGGGTATGGGGCGTCATGAGGCCAGCCTGCTCATCGAAAGCACCAAGCCTAACGCCGACCGCCAGCGACGTCGCCTGCCCCATGGTTTGTCATGCAAAGAAAAAGCCGCGGTACGCCGCGGCTTTTTCTCGTCAACATGTGAAACGGCTTAGTCGATCACGCGCTTCACCGCATCGACCACATGGGCCACGGTGAAACCGAAGTGCTCGAACAACTGCGGCGCCGGCGCCGAGGCACCGAAGGTCGTCATGCCGACCACGTCACCATCCAGGCCCACGTACTTGCGCCAGAAGTCGGAAGTCGCGGCTTCCACCGCCACGCGCGCACGACACCAACCCGGCAGGATCGCTTCACGATACTCCAGCGGCTGCGCATCGAACACTTCCGTGCACGGCATCGATACCACGCGCACGGGCACGTTCTGCTGCGCCAGCGTGCGGGCTGCTTCCATCGCCAGTTCCACTTCGGAACCGGTGGCGATCAGAATGGCCTTGAACTTGGTGTCCTGCGGATCAGACAGCACATAAGCACCGCGAGCAATGTCAGCCACCTGCTGCGCCGTACGCTGCTGGGGCTTGAGGTTCTGGCGCGAGAACACCAGACACGACGGGTTGCCCTTGCGCTCGATGGCGAGCTTCCACGACATTGCCGACTCCGTCGCATCGCACGGACGCCACACCTGGTTGTTCGGGATGTAGCGCAGCGAGGCCAGATGCTCGACCGGCTGATGGGTCGGGCCGTCTTCGCCAAGGCCGATGGAGTCGTGCGTGTACACGTGGATCGCATGCGCAGGAATCAGCGCACTCATGCGCACCGCGTTGCGCGCGTAGTCGGAGAACACCAGGAAGGTGGCGTCGTATGGAATGAAGCCGCCATGCAGCGCGAGGCCGTTGGCGATCGCACTCATGCCGAACTCGCGCACGCCGTAGTAGACATAGTTGCCGTTCGCCTGATGACCGTTGCCGGCATCGACGCTGCCCTTCCACTTGGTGAGGTTGGAACCGGCCAGGTCGGCGGAACCGCCGATCAGTTCCGGCAGCATCGGCGCAAAGGCTTCAATGGCCATCTGCGAGGCCTTGCGCGAAGCGACGTCCGGACCGTCGGCCTGCATCTTCTCGACGTATGCCTGCGACTTCGCGGCCCAGTCGGAGGGCAGTTCGCCAGACACGCGACGATTGAATTCAGCCGCCATCTCGGGGAACGCAGCCGAGTACTTGGCGACTGCGTCATGCCATGTCTGCTCACGTTCGGCGCCGGCCTTCTTGTGATCCCAACCGGCGTAGATGTCCGCCGGAATCTCGAACGGCGCATAGCGCCAGTCCAGCGCATCGCGCGTGGCGGCAACTTCATCCTTGCCCAGCGCCGCGCCGTGGCTCTCTTCCTTGCCCTGCTTGTGCGGTGCGCCGAAACCGATGATGGTGCGCGCGCAGATCAGCGTGGGCTTTTCGTTCTGGCTGGTGGCGGCCGTGATGGCCTTCTTGATGGCGTCGGCGTCGTGGCCGTCCACGCCACGAATCACGTTCCAGCCATAGGCTTCGAAACGCTCCGGCGTGTTGTCGGTGAACCAGCCGTGCACTTCGCCGTCAATCGAGATGCCGTTGTCGTCATAGATCGCCACCAGCTTGCCAAGCTTCCAGGTACCGGCCAGCGAAGCGACTTCGTGGGAAATGCCTTCCATCAGGCAGCCGTCGCCAAGGAACACATAGGTGTGGTGATTGACGATTTCGTGGCCCGGACGGTTGAAGTGATCCGCCAGCACCTTCTCGGCAAGCGCAAAACCCACCGCGTTCGCCAGACCCTGGCCCAGCGGACCGGTGGTGGTCTCCACGCCTGGGGTTTCGCTGGCTTCCGGATGGCCGGCCGTCCTGGAATGCAGCTGGCGGAACTTCTTCAGCTGATCCATGGGCAGGTCGTAACCCGTCAGGTGCAGCAGTGCGTACTGCAGCATCGAACCATGACCATTGGAGAGCACAAAGCGATCGCGGTTGAACCACTTAGGATTGGTCGGGTTGTGCTTGAGGAAGTCGTTCCACAGCACCTCGGCGATATCCGCCATGCCCATGGGCATGCCCGGGTGGCCGGATTTGGCCTGCTCCACGGCGTCCATGGCGAGGGCGCGCACGGCATTGGCGAGTTCGCGGCGGGTTGTCATCTAAGAGGTCTCCGGGAAAAGGCGGCAATAAAAGCGCCTATTGTCGCCGATCCCGCGTCCTGCTGTCGCCACTGACCCGCAGCTGACCCATGCGCCGAATTAACTCAGCCTTAATAGTGCACTAACCGGTATTGAAACTCTGAGGCCCTCGCCCCATCTAAGCACCAGCACCGTCGGCATGAGGTGCCCAGTCCACGCAATGACCGAACCCCCGGCCGCGTGTCCTGGCCCAAATAAGACAAAGAGGAGTACCCCATGAAGAACACCATTCTTGCCCTTGCCCTTGCTACCGCCGGTCTGGCGGTCGTCCCTGCCGCGTTTGCCCAGGACGCCACCACCGGAAATGCCCAGCCGGGCTGGTACGTCGGCGCCAACGCCGGTTACGGACATGTGCAGAAGGGCCCTTATGACAATGGCGATTTCGCCGGCGGCATCAAGGGTGGCTACCGTTTCGCCATCAATCCCGACGCCACCATCGGCGCGGAAGTTGGCTATGTCTACCTGGGCCGTGCCGATGCGCGTAGCCCGTACACCCAGAACTACGCCAACTACAACGGCAGCAATGGCCAGTCCAAGCTGCAGGGCGCAACCGCCGGTCTGAACCTGCGCTACAACTTCAGCCCGAGCTGGTACGGCGAAGTGCGCGGCGGTGCCTTCTTCGCCAAGGGTGAAGGCCTCACCGACGACAAGTACAACCCGCAGTCGGTCAAGTTCAACAGCACTCGCTACTACGCTGGCGTTGGCGCGGGCTACAACATCAACAAGAACATCAGCGTGGGTCTGAACTGGGACTACTACGACGGTAGCCAGAGCGACAAGAACATCCACCTGCCGACCAACCTGTACAGCGTCAGCGCGGAATACCGCTTCTGATTCTTCAGGTGAGTTAAAACAAAAACGGGCGCCGAAAGGCGCCCGTTTTCTTTTGCAGTGATGAAAAGCGATCGCTTACTTGGCGCTCCACTGACCCAGCGCAGCCAGGCCGTTGTCCTTGGCGCGGGCCAGAACGGTCTTCTGGGCATCCACGTAGTTGGCCTTCATGTCCTTGGACCACAGCTTCAGCGCGGCCTGCTGCATGGCGCGGCCGTACGAGAAGCTCAGCGGCCACGGGTGCGGGCCCATGCGGTTCATGGCGTTGAGGTGAGCGGTGGACTGCTCGTCGGTCTGGCCGCCCGAGAGGAACACGATGCCCGGCAGGGTCGCCGGCACGGTGGTCTTGAGCACGCGCACGGTGGCGTCGGCGACTTCATCGACCTCGGCCTGCTCGTCCGCTTCCTTGCCCGGAATGACCATGCTGACCTTCAGGATGGTGCCTTCCAGCATCACGTTCTGCTCGTACAGCGCATTGAACAGGCTGCGCAGCACGGCTTCGTGCACTTCGTAGCTGACTTCGATGCTGTGGTCGCCGTCCATGATCACTTCCGGCTCGACCATCGGCACCAGGCCAGCTTCCTGGCACAGGGCGGCGTAGCGGGCCAGCGCGTGGCAGTTGGCTTCGATGGCGGTCGACGACGGGTTGTCTTCGCTGATGTTGATCACGGCGCGCCACTTGGCGAACTGGGCACCCAGCTTCACGTATTCGGCGAGGCGCTCACGCAGGCCGTCGAGACCTTCGGTCACCACGTCGCCCGGGAAGCCGGCCAGCGGCACCGGGCCCTTGTCGACCTTGATGCCCGGGATGATGCCGTTCTTCTTCATGATCTGGGTGAACGGCACGCCGTCCTTCGTCGACTGACGAATGGTTTCGTCGTACAAGATCGCACCGGAGATGTGCTCGTTGAGGCCCGGCGCGGTGAGCAGCAGCTCACGGTAGGCACGGCGGTTCTCTTCCGTGTTCTCGATGCCAACGGCCTCGAAACGCTTCTTGATGGTGTTGGTCGATTCGTCGATGGCGATGATGCCCTTGCCGGGCGCAACCATAGCCAGGGCGACGCTTTCGAGATCTTCGATGCTCATGACAACTCCGGTACTTAGGCGGTGTGGGCCGCACAAGGTGATGCCGCCCCGTAGGGGCGGCGAGGCTCAAAGGCCGCAAGTATATGGCATCTGGCCGCCCGGGGCCCGGAGCGCCCCTGAACGGCCGGCGGAGGCCTCAGGCCTGGTCGTAGCCCGGCAGCTTGCAGGCGTCGATGATGGCCTGCCGCTGGGCCTGATCGGCCGGCAGGTTGAACGGCACGATGTAATAGGTATTGACCGGCTCATGCGTGTTGTTCTTCAGCGCAGGGCCGTAACGGAGGTTGGTGACCACGCTCTTGGCCACCGAGTCCAGATCACTCACCGGCACCACCTTGCGCACCGTGACGTTCTGCGGCACGCCGTCCGTGCCGATCATAAAGGTCACCGCCACACAGCCCGGCTTGTCCATGTTGCGGCCGCTGTTGGGAATGTCCGCATCGACCTTCGTGTTGAGCATGATCCAGTACGACTGGATGTGATCCGGCCCCACCAGGCGCGCCTGCGACTGAGCCATCGCCGGAGAACCCAGGATGCCTACCGCCAGCGCGGCGGCCGAAAAGATCGGTAGAAGCTTCGTATCCATGACCATCTCCCAAACCGCGGTAAGCGGCGTATCGCCAGTTTAGCCGTTGCTGACGTCGTCAACCTGTTCGCTGGCCACCATAGGGGAGTTGCCGCCACGGATGCGTTGAAGGTAACCGGTCAGACCACGTGCACCGAGCGTCAGGGCCAGCCCCGCGATGGTCGCCACGATGTACTCGACAAACAGCGTCTTCTCGTAGGGTGGGAGCGACACCGGCACCCCGCTAGCATCCAGCGCATGTTGATATTCAAGGAGATTCAAGCCATGCGCCAGAACGCCAGAAAGACCAGAAATAAGCTTGTAGACGCCGGCCACGGATAGGGCGATGTATTGCAACTGCATAGCGCTGATCTGGACATCAAGCGTTTCGCGATGCGCATTGCCTGCCGCCCACCAAGCCAGCAACCCTGGCCGTATCCATAAAACAAACGCCAACAGAAGACCCAGAAGATCAAAGGCAATTGCGGCAACGGAAACACGCCCATCTGCTTGGGTCAGCAACAAGCGTGGCCATTGTTCAATCAGACCGACCGCCATGAGTACGGCGCCCAACCTGATCGCAATACAAAGCACCGTGTGCAAGCTTGTCTTCATTCGCCCCTCCCTTGGAGCGAATCAGCTTACAGATCGCGCAGGCACTCCACCACGCCCTCGGCGCCGACCGAAAGCAGCTTGAGGGTGTTCGTGCCGCCACCCCGGCCAATGTGATCGCCGTGGGTCAGCACGACACGATCGCCCTCGGCCAGCTTGCCCTGCACGAACAACTGATGCACGGCGTCGCGCGCTGATCCCGCCGGGGTTTGCGACACGTGCGTGAACTTCACCGCCTGTACGTCGCGGAGTATCGACATGCGGCGTCGCGCATCATCGAACGGCGACAGTGCATAAATCGGCACGGCACTGCGATAACGCGACAGCCATTGCGCAGTGGCGCCCGATTCGGTCAACGCCACAATGGCGCGCACGCCAAGCTGGCTGGCCAGCAACATCGCGGCCAGGGCGATGGCCTGATCGGTGCGGTCCAGGCGATGACCTGCCGTGGCAAGGTCTTCCTTCGGCTCGAACTGACGCTCGGCGCCGAGACAGATGCGGCGCAGCGCCGCCACCGCCTTGTCCGGATGAGCACCGGCCGCCGACTCTTCGGACAGCATCACCGCGTCGGTACCATCGATGACGGCGTTGGCCACGTCCATCACTTCGGCACGCGTCGGAATCGGCGAGCGCACCATCGACTGCAGCATCTGCGTGGCGGTGATCACGGCGCGATTGCGCTGCACCGACTCGCGGATGATTTTTTTCTGCAGGCCCGGCAGCTCGGCGTCGCCAATTTCCACACCCAGGTCGCCGCGCGCCACCATCACCACGTCAGACGCGTCGATGATTTCGCCCAGCACCGGAATCGCATCGGCGCGCTCGATCTTGGCGACCAGCGATGCCTTGCCGCCCGCCTCTTCCAGCAGACGGCGCGCCAGATTCATGTCGGCAGCCGAGCGCACAAAGGACACCGCGAGGAAGTCGCAGCCGATCTCGGCGGCGAGCTTGATATCCGCCTTGTCCTTTTCCGACAACGCATCGACGGAAAGACCGCCACCCTGCCTGTTGAGCCCCTTGCGATCGGAAAGCCGTCCACCAATCAGCACACGGCACCGAATCTCCGCGCCGACCACCGACTCCACCGTGAGCGCCACCAGGCCATCGTCCAGCAACAGCACGTCGCCAGCCGATACGTCCCTGGGCAAGTCGTAGTAGCTCACGCCTACACGCGTCGCATCGCCCAGCGGCGCATTCGGGCTGCAGTCCAGTACGAAGCTATCGCCCACACGAAGCTCGACCGGACCATTTGCAAACCGCTCGACGCGGATCTTGGGACCCTGCAGATCCGCCAACACGCCCACTTCGCGCCCCAACTTGGCGGCGACATCGCGCACCGCCGTGGCACGCGCACGGTGATCGTCCGGCTGACCGTGCGAGAGGTTCAGGCGAACCACATCCACGCCTTCGGCGATGATTTTTTCGAGCATGCCAGGCGCGTCGGTAGCAGGACCGAGGGTGGCAACAATCTTTGTGCGGCGCAGCGGATTTTCAGTAGTCATACATCGAGACTAGCAAAACCAACGGCGTGCGCCAGAGGGTTTTTGACGACATTTGACGCGTGGTTTTTGTCATCCAAGTGGACTGCTTGTGGCATGCGAACCACCACCGACCACTGGTATCACCAAAGTACAACGAAGGTGGAGCGAGCGACACGCACTGGTCTGCTCTGCGGACGTCGAAACGCCCAAACACTGGTGTCATCGGGCACCCACTGCGAATCCACTCGAAAACCAGACGCCGGTCATCGCGCGACGGTCTGGCGAAGTCCGCCTAAGCGCGCCTCGCGGGGGCAGTTACCGCCACCGCGGTGCAGCAAAACTGTTCAATAAGTACGCAGAAGCGTGACACTTCCGCTCAAGCAATCAGGTATCGCCAGGGCGGCTGCGGGCCATCCGGGATAGCCCACCAACTCAGCGCGACAGCGCCAGATTGAGTACCTCGGCAAGCCGCCGGCCAGCCTCCCGCAGCCGCAGTTCGGCCACCGGCAACTCCTTGTCGACGTAGGCCTGATCGATATTGTGGCCATTCGGGTAGATGTCGCGCGAGACGACGCACGACTCTTCGGCCCACTGCGCGTAAGCGTTATCGAACGGCGGGATGGGCGCGGGCAGCGTCACCGGACCACGGGCCTCCAGTTCGTCTGCATAGGGCTTCCATTCCAGGCCGTGCGTTTTGAGCATGCCCGAGTCCCACACGCTGTGCAGGTTGGTGCCCTTGTCGTTGAACTGCACCTGGTAGGCGTTGCCTCCCTTGTCGTCGCGGGAACCGCCGTGCAGCGGCTGATGCTCATCGCCGATGAAATGCACCACGAACTTCAGCGCCTCAAGCCGCTTGGCATCCGGCTGGGTCTTGTCGCCAAGCACCTGCACGTAGTGATCGATACCGGCGACCACGCATTGCCCGTCTTTGCAGTCGCGCGGCGGCGTGTAGCTGCAGTCGCCGGCGGTGAAGTCGACATAGTGCAAGGCGCGCGTTTGCTTCCACAGCGCGTTCTGCGCGGGATCGTTGCGGATCTCGTCTGCCCAGCTGGCAATATCGGCCAGCGACTTGGTGTGTTCCGGCGCAAGCAGCCGCTCCACTTCGGCCTCTGCCGTCGGGCTGAGGTGCCGCTGTGCCAGATCGGCCACGATGCTATGCCCCAATGCCCCCCAGGCCTGCACGGCAGGCGTAAGGGCAAGGCCAAGAAGGGCCACGGTCATCGAGCGGCGCAGTGACGGCATAAGGGCATCGGCGTTTGAAAGGGGAACCTGGGAGTCTGCCACAGCCGCGTGACAGTCCGGCGCAAGTTTCGCCTTATCCCGCGTTCGGTACTGGCAGCGTGTTGCCGTCTCCATCGCGCACGCTCACGTCCACGCTAATGCCCTGGCGCACGCTCTGGGTCACGATGCAGAAGTCTTCGAACTGGGCGAGTACGCGATCGAGGTGATCGAGCAGCTCCGCCTTGTCTGCCAGCTGCAGATCCACGCTGATATGGGTGATGCGCCAGCGGCCGTGTTCGTTCCGCGCCAGGGTGGCCTTTGCCTTCGCGCCGATGGTGCCCGGGGCGTTCTTGTACTTGCGCAGGGCGAACAGCAGGCTGGCGCTCAGGCAGTTGGCGACTGCGGCCGCCAGCAGACGCGACGGGTTGGGGCCGCCGTCGTGGCCCAGCGGCGATGTCTCGTCGGTGATCAGGTCGGGGATAGCGGTGTCATCGAAGCGAACCTTGAACTCGTAGTCGGCGATCTGTTCCAGGGTGATTTCGACGGTCTGCTCAGCGTCACTCATGTGGTTCTCCTTGATCGGCCCAGGCTTGGCCGGAAAGCCGTGATTCAAACGCGTTAGGGCTTCCCTGAACAGCCCCGGCGCGGCAAATGGGCCCTACGGATGAGCCCACACCCCGGTTCAGGCTAAAATGACGGTTTTACGGCGGTCCCACAGCCGCCATTTTCGTCACCTCACTCCGGAGGACGCTGTCCCATGGCCATTAAGGTCGCCATCAACGGTTACGGTCGCATTGGCCGCAACATTCTGCGCGCGCTGTACGAAGCCGGTCGCACCAACGAAATCCAGATCGTTGCGATCAATGACCTCGGCAATGCCGAGACCAATGCGCACCTGACTCAGTACGACACCGCGCACGGCAAGTTCCCGGGCACCGTGTCCGTGGACGGCGGCGACCTGATCGTCAACGGCGACCGCATCAAGGTCTGCGCCGAGCGTGATCCGTCGAAGCTGCCGTGGGGCGCCCTGGGCGTCGACGTCGTGCTCGAGTGCACCGGCCTGTTCACCTCCAAGGCCAAGGCCAGCGCGCACATCGCCGCCGGCGCCAAGAAGGTGATCATCTCCGCTCCTGGCGACAAGGACGTGGACGGCACCTTCGTCATGGGCGTCAATGACGACAAGCTCACCTCCAAGCTGGAAGTGATCTCCAACGCCTCCTGCACCACCAACTGTCTCGCTCCGCTGGCCAAGGTGCTGCACGAGAAGATCGGCATCCAGCGCGGCCTGATGACGACCATCCACGCCTACACCAACGACCAGGTGCTGACGGACGTCTACCACTCTGACCTGCGCCGCGCCCGTTCGGCCACGATGAGCCAGATCCCGACCAAGACCGGCGCCGCCGCCGCGGTGGGCCTGGTGCTGCCGGAACTCAACGGCAAGCTGGACGGCTTCGCCATGCGCGTGCCGACCATCAACGTGTCGGTGGTGGACCTGGTGTTCGACGCTGCGCGCCCGACCACCAAGGAAGAGATCGATCAGGTCATCAGCGACGCCGCCAATGGCCCGCTGAAGGGCATCCTGGCCGTCAACACCCAGCCGCTGGTGTCGATCGACTTCAACCACAACCCGGCCTCGTCCACCTATGACGCCACGCAGACGCGCGTCATGGAAGGCACGCTGGTGAAAGTACTGTCGTGGTACGACAACGAGTGGGGCTTCTCCAACCGCATGCTCGACATGACTGTCGCGCTGATGGCCGCCAAGTAAACCACTCTCTCGAAGCTGTAAGTACAAAAGCCGGGCTATGCCCGGCTTTTGTTTTCTCGGGGTATGTACGCGGCAAGTGGTCGCACAGATCGAGTTTGTCTCGTTCAACTGATCCAGGTCAGCGCTATAGGCATGAGCTGGCGCAATTGTTCGGCTGTCCCTACACACATCCCCGGAGTTACCCGATGATCCGCCAAGTCCTTGCCCTCACCCTGCTCGGCCTGTCCTCTTCGCCCCTGTGGGCCGCCGATTGCTCCGCCACCATCGAGGGCAACGATGCCATGCAGTACAACCAGAAGAGCATCACGGTTGCCAAGACTTGCAAGCAGTTCACCGTGACGCTGAAGCACACCGGCAAGCTGGCCAAGGCCTCCATGGGACACAACTGGGTGCTTGGCACGGAAGCCGACGAGCCCGGCATCATCGCCGATGGTATGAAGGCCGGCGCCGACCAGAACTACGTCAAAGCCGGCGACACGCGTGTGATGGCCCACACCAAGCTGATCGGTGGCGGCGAATCCGACAGCGTCACCTTCCCGGTGTCCAAGCTCAAGGCTGGCGAAACCTATACCTACTTCTGCACGTTCCCGGGTCACGCCACGCTGATGAAGGGCACGCTCACGCTGGCACCGTAAACGCACCTTATTTAAGCAACCGCACAAAAAAAGGCCGGGAACCCCCGGCCTTTTTCATGCATGTGCGTCGGGATCAACTCAGTGCGGCCAGCGCCGCGTCGTAGTTCGGCTCGTGGGCAATCTCGCTCACCATCTCGCTGTGCACGACCTTGTTCTGGCCATCCAGCACCACCACGGCACGTGCCGCCAGACCTGAGAGCGGGCCGGATGCAATCGCCACGCCGTAGTTCTTCAGGAAATCATGGCCACGCAGCGTGGAGAGCGTAACGACGTTGTTCAAGCCTTCGGCGCCACAGAAACGCGCCTGCGCAAACGGCAGGTCGGCGGAAATGCACAGCACCACCGCGTCATCGAGCTGGCTCGCCTTCTCGTTGAAGCGGCGCACCGAGGTAGCACAGGTGGGCGTATCGATGCTGGGGAAAATATTCAGCACCTTGCGCTTGCCGTCGAAGTTGGCGAGCGTCACGTCGGCCAGGTCCTTGCCGACCAGCGAGAATGCGGGTGCCGCCTCGCCCTTGGCGGGGAAATGGCCATCGACCTGGACCGGATTGCCTTTCAGCGTAACTTGGGACATGGGACACCTCGTTGGATGGGGCATATAAGTAGAACATGCCCCACCACGGAAAGTCGCCCTTTCCCGGAGCCTTCACGTCATGCCTGTATGGAAAGCACGTGATCCGCAACCCAGGCGTCCACTTTGGCTCGGACGGCCAAACGGTGAGTAACACTTCGTCAGCGTCACCCACACCTCGTTTTGACTTGCGCCAGCGATGCTGCTGCCATGTGGCAGCACTGACGGTGTAACTCGCCAGCATCGGCATCGCCTGATGCCCACCATCCCCTCGGTTGGTTCTATCGATGGTTTGCATAAAGACATGCCAATCACGCCTGTGCGATTGACCATCCTTTATCGCTCATTACGCCGCGACGGCGTGCCGCACACTGGCACTTGGCGTCACATGGGATGATGAAGACGCTACAAGAAGGGCGTAAAGCCCTACAGGAAACCAAGTGACACGCCTTCGGACCCCTCGCTGGATAGCTTGGGTGGCCATGATGGCCCTCTGGCTCACCATCGTGGCGCCAGTGATATCCCAGACCATCACCATGGATGCCGAGTCATCGATGGTGATGGGTTGTGGTCCGCATCGCGATCATTCCCTGCCGTCGTCCCCGCATTCGGGATCGATGGAAAAATGTGGCTATTGCGGTTTGCTCAGCCACAGCCCCGTCATGCCGGGCTCTGGCTTGTCGTTGCCGATGTGCTCCCCGTCGGCAGACTGCCCTCACCTGCTCCACGTGCATTCCGGCACGGAGCCTTTCGTACTGGCCGCCGCACCGCGCGGCCCACCCGTTACTTCACAGCGCTGAATCTCACTTTTTTGCCTTTCGCCTATCGCGGCAAACCGCCGCGTGGGCGCCCCATGGCCTGTGATAACGGAAACCATCATGTCTGTTCGTTCCACGCAGGGACGCGCGTGTTTTGCTGCGCGACCACTCCCTTACCTGATCTCTGCCGCCCTGTATGCCGTCGTGCCTTCCGTACTGGCCGACAACAACGTGCAAACCTTTCCCACCATCGTCGTCACTGCACCGATGCAGGAAAGCCCACTTACCGTCATCACTGACCCCAAGGCCCCACGACAGCCCGTACCGGCAAGCGATGGCGCCGACTTGCTCAAGACGATCCCGGGCTTCTCCACCATTCGCAAGGGCGGCAGCAACGGTGATCCGGTGCTGCGCGGCATGGTCGGTTCCCGCATCAATATCCTGATCGACGGTGGGCAGATCGGCGGCGGCTGTCCGGGGCGCATGGACCCACCCACGGCCTACATCTCGCCCCAGCTCTACGATCGTGTCACCGTGATCAAAGGGCCTCAGACAGTGCTGTACGGGCCAGGCAATTCCGCCGGCACCGTGTTGTTCGAGCGCGACTTCAAGCGTTACACGACCACCACCGCATCATTCGAGGGCAGCCTCCTGGGTGGCTCATTCGGTCGCAACGACCAGATGATCGATGCACGCGCCGGGACCCCGGACGTCTACATGGATGTCAGCGCCAATCACACGCACTCGCAAGATTATGAAGACGGTGATGGGAACCGCGTGCACTCACGCTGGGATCGCTGGAACGTCGACGCCGCACTCGGCTGGACACCCGACGACAACACCCGAGTGGAACTATCTGCCGGCAAAGGCAACGGCCAGGCCGCCTACGCGTTCAGCAGCATGGATGGCGCGCAATTCCTGCGCGAGAGTGTCGGCCTCAAGTTCGAGCATGATCGCCCCGATGCGGTATTCAATCGCATCGAGGCGCAGCTCTATTACAACTATGCCGATCATGTGATGGACAACTACACGCTGCGCCAACCCGATCCCGCCAGCATGATGCCAATGCCAATGGCCAGCGACGTCGACCGGCGCACGGTGGGCGGACGCGTAGTAGCCAGCTTCGACTGGAGCGAAACCTGGAAGCTGCAGGCGGGCATCGACGGCTCCAGCAATGTGCACACGGGCCGCATGGGCGGGCCTGCCGGCGGCATGCTGCCCTACTATCGCGACCAACCGCGCCACCGCGACGCCCGAATGGGATCGCTCGGAGCATTCGGCGAACTCACCTGGCAACTGGCCGAACGCAACCGGCTGATCGGCGGCGCTCGCGTCGATCATGCGCAGGCACGCGGCTACGACCTGACGACGACGACCAGCTCGACCGGCATGGGTGGCATGTCGATGGGTGGCGGCATGCACATGCCGGTCAGCCTTGTCGATGCCAGCCGCAACGACACCATGCCGTCGGGGTTTATCCGCTATGAGCATGACCTGGCCGCATCACCCACTACGGTCTATGCCGGCATCGGTCACGTGGAACGTTTCCCCGACTATTGGGAATTGTTCGGCCGGCACGTAGACAAGAGCCTCAACAGCTTTCTCAAGCTACAGCCGGAAAAAACCACCCAGCTCGATGTCGGCCTGCAGTATCGCGATACCAACCTGAAGGCCTGGGTCTCAGGTTATGTCGGCGAGGTTCACGACTTCATCCTCATCGACTATCCCAGCGGCATGAACGCAGGCCAGGCGCGCAACATCAACGCCCGTACCGCAGGTGCCGAAGCCGGTCTGGCATACGCCTTCAACGACCGCTGGAAAGCTGACACTACGCTGGCCTGGGCATGGGGCGAGAACCGCACCGATCATCAGCCATTGCCACAGATGCCACCACTAGAGGCACGCTTTGGCCTCACTTATGACACCGGCGTGTGGTCGGTGGGCGGTCTTTGGCGCATCGTTGCCGCCCAGCATCGCGTTGCCGTAGGTGAGGGCAATATCGTTGGGCAGGACCTGGGGCCTAGCGCAGGGTTCGGCGTGTTCTCACTCAATGGCGGTTATCGGATCAACCGTCAGGCCACGTTGAGTGCCGGTATCGACAACCTCTTCAACAAGACGTACGCCGAACATGTCAACGCAGCGAACGTGGGTCTGGTGGGTTACGTCAACACCCTGCGGGTCAACGAACCGGGCAGGACCATCTGGCTGAAGCTCGACGTCAAGTACTAAAGCCCGACACGATGGAGGCGCCCTTGGGCGCCTCCCTATTCAGTGTTCATCGTGGGCCGCGTGTGACGATGCAGCATTCGCATCCCATCCAGGATCATCGAAGTAGCGCGGATAATTCACCACGGCCTTCCGCATGGCGGCGACCTCGCTCATATCCTGCGGATGCTCCTTCAGCTTCTGTGCGGCGGCGAGTAAAGGCACCAACATGTCATGGAGTACAGCGTCCTGCTGGGGCTCCAGTTTGCAGTGGGCAAAGATGTACGCCCCCGCTTCCAGAATCAGGCCAGCACGGTCCTGCGCCATGGCCTCACTCATATGCCCCATCTCGTAATGGCGCAATTCTTCCAAAGCCTGGTGAATGCGCCCCATGCCATCCTGAAGCGGCGCATCGACCTTCCAACGCACCGACGGCACCTGCACTTGCGTGCCATCAAGAGAGGCGTGCGCCGCGTGATCGTGTAGCGGCGAGGCCAACAGCGGGCCTGACAGGGTCAGCGCACCCAACAACATGACGGCGGTCCGCAAGGTTTTCATGGATGGACTCCCAAAACCGAAGTGATCAATGGATGGTTCGGCGCCGCGCACGCAACGCCCTCATTTACACACGGGCAAACACAAGACTAGCGTTGGTGCCGCCGAAACCAAAGCTGTTGGACATCACCGTGCGGAGCGCTGCCTCGCGGGTCTCGCGCAGGATGGGGAAGCCTTCTGCCTTGGGATCAAGCTGATCGATATGAGCGGACCCGGCCATAAAGCCGTCCCTCAGCATCAGGAGACTGTAGATCGCCTCATGCACGCTCGCCGCTCCCAGCGAATGCCCCGTCAATGCCTTGGTAGAAGAAAGCGGTGGCACCTCATTGCCAAATGCTTCACGGACCGCCGTCAATTCAACGATGTCGCCGAGCGGCGTCGCCGTACCATGCGTGTTGAGATAATCGATCGGGCTGCACACATGAGCCAATGCCATACGCATGCAGCGCACGGCACCCTCGCCGGAAGGAGCCACCATGTCCGCACCGTCAGAGGTCACGCCATAGCCCACGAGTTCTGCATGGATGCGCGCACCGCGCGACTTGGCGTGTTCGTAATCCTCCAACACCAGCATGCCGCCGCCACCGCCGATCACAAAACCATCGCGCCCGGCATCGTACGGCCGGGAGGCTACACCGGGCGTGCTGTTATAGCCGGTGGACAACGCCCCCATGGCATCAAATTGAGCGGTCATCCCCCAATGCAATTCTTCGCCGCCGCCAGCGAACACCACGTCTTGCGCGCCGTGACGGATGAGATCAGCTGCCGCACCAATGCAATGCGCGGATGTCGCGCATGCGGCGGCGATGGAATAGCTCAAGCCAAGGATACCGAATGCCGTAGCGAGCGACGCCGACACCGTGGAGCACATGGTCCGCGGCACCATGCACGGCCCAATGCGGCGCACGCCTTTCTCCTTCAGAAGGTCCGCCGTCTCGAGCTGCCATTGCGCCGATCCACCACCCGAACCCGCGATAACTCCGGTACGCGGATGACGGATCTGCTCCAATGCCAACCCCGCGTCTGCAATCGCCGATTGCATGGAGAGATAGGCATAGGCAGCCGCGTCGCCCATAAAGCGTTTGAGCTTCCGATCGACCAGCGCTTCAAGGTCGATATGCGGCAAGCCGGCCACCTGGCTCCGCAAACCGCGTGCGGCATAGTCGGGGATCGCGCTGATGCCACTACGCAGATCACACAGCGCCTGACTGACCGAATCAAGCGCGTGCCCAAGGCACGACACGATGCCCATGCCCGTCACCACCACGCGGCGCATCAGAAGCCCTCCGTCGACTGGAACAGGCCCACGCGCATGTCGGTGGCTACGTAAATCTCGCGGCCATCGACGTAAACCCGTCCGTCCGCAACCACCAGCGCCATGCGGCCGCGCATCACCCGGCGAATATCCACTTCGTAGCTCACCAGCTGGGCGCTGGGCAGAATCTGGCCGGAAAACTTGACCTGCCCTACTCCCAACGCGCGGCCTCGGCCAGGCAACCCGAGCCACGGGAGAAAGAAGCCGCTCAGCTGCCACAAGGCATCCAGGCCAAGGCAACCGGGCATCACCGGATCACCGTCGAAATGGCAATCGAAGAACCACAGGTTAGGGCTGATATCCAGCTCGGCGCGGAGCGAACCTTTGCCGAAGGTGCCGTCGTGTTCACCCACATGGGTAATGCGGTCAAACATCAACATAGGCGGTGACGGCAAGCGGGCGTTGCCCGGGCCGAACATCTCGCCACGGGCACAGGCGAGCAATTGCTCACGATCGAACGAAGTAGGCCGGGTCATAACAGCTTTTTTGAAGGAAGAAGCTCCGAGTCTGAGTGAGCTTTTTCTTCGCAACCCTGATGAGGATCAACGAAGTGCGCTTTTGGTACCGATGCGGCAAACAGTCAAAGGCCTGGATGTGGCTGGGTGGGTTTGGTAGCCGCCTCGGCAGCACAGGCACACTGGCAGGACGATATCGGTGTCTTCATGGCGCACCACCATCGCAAGCACGATGCCGGTGCGTTGACTCACGTCAACGCACCGAAGCACGTCGTTTTCGACGACTGATGTCACACATCGACATCAAAGCGCTTGTTTCCCGACCCATTCGAGCTGCAACCACAGCTTAGTATCGTTGCGGCTGTAGGTATCTGCCCGATAGTCAGCCGCTTTCAGCAGTGCGTTCAGACCAGGGATGATGGGATACGCCAGAGAGGCGTTCCACTCGCTGCCGTAGCGCGCGCCTCCCTTATCGGCGCGGTAATCGTGGTAGCTGACGATCCAGGCAAGCTTGCGGGCGATACCCTCACTGCCGAAATTACCGTTGAGTGTCACGTAGTAATCCTGGAGACCCGTCGGCGGTGTCACCAAGAACTGGTCATCCCATCCGTTGAACGCATGCAACGTCGCCAGTGGCGTCTGCAGGGCCGTCTTGCCATCGCCACCAAGGTGTTCCCAACCCAGTTTGCCGGTGATGCCCCATTGGGTCCACGACGGCTCTACCAACCAATAGCTGTGCGCAAAGTGCAGGGGATTATTGGCATAGTCGTACTGCCGTGCGCCTTCAAGACTCCAGCCGAAACCGCTGCCCCCGGCGGGCTTGCCTGTCCAACGCACGCCGTAGCTCTCGGAGGATGAGGCCGCAACGTCTTTGTCCTTGTGCAGATAGGCGTAACCCGTCACCTGCTGCGTCCCGTGAGTCCAGGCCGCATTGAACAAATGGGTGTTGAGATCACGCTTGCGTGCCAGCGGATTGATCGCATCGGGGCCAGCGATACGATTGACCCGATCGAGCCAGTCATAGCGTAACGTCCAGTTGGCGGCTGGCTTCCATTGCAGCGCCACAGCGTCGAAGGTCTGCTCGAACTGACGCCAGGAGACCGTACCAACCCAGCGCTGATTGTCCAGGGCCACTTCCTGGCGGCCTACTTTCAAACCCAACGCATCGCCCTGATAGCCGATCCACGCCTGATTGAGCTCGGCACCTGTCGGGTCGGTAATGGAGGGATATTTGACCTGCCCGTTCGCGCCGCTGTTGTAGTGATCATTGGCGGCCGCCGTGCCCGCCCCTTCAATGAAATAACTCCAGCCGTAACCGATATTGGCCCGCAAACCCAGCCGCAGCCGTAGCGTGTCGGCATACGCATGGCGAGTGTAAGCGTCATTATCGACTTGCTCGTGGCGCAAACGAGCGTTCCACTCCAGTTGTAGCGGAGCGGTGGTATCCGTACTGGACTGCGCCGATGCCATCGCTGGCAATGCCATGGCGACAAACAAGCTGATGCCTTTGAGGCGATGACCACAACCTAGGTGCTTCATGAAACGACTCCTGTCCAGTGATTTCTTCCGGGTTGGATCAAGTCTCGGTAGGCATGTCCCTTCACAGACTGATCGCGATCAAATCTTCGCCATGTCGAGGCCAACTGTGACAACTCGCCACGCGCAAAAAAAAAGAAGCCGCCCCAGCGGGCGGCCTTCTAATCAACCCAAATAGTCGGAACCAGATGGGAATCCCTTCCCTCGCTTCCTGATGATTCACTGCAAAGTCGACGTCCCTCAAGGCGCGATGCGACTGACGACAGCACCCCTCAGCCCGCACCTAGCGCCTTGCGCACTGCCTGGACAAACTCCGGATCGACACGCCCGATGATGGCCGTTCGCGCGAGAATGCGACCTTGAGCATCAAGCAGAATCAGTTCGCTGGAATGGTTGAAATCACCATCCGGAAGCTTCCGGTATTGCAGACCCAAAAGGGCCGCGACCTGCCGTGCTTCGCTGGGCTCAGTACGTGCCAGGGTCCATTGGGGTGATGCCAACTTTCGCTTGTCTGCATACTCGTGCAGCGCGGAAACACCGTCACGCTCAGGATCGAAGCTGATCAAAAGCAGATCAAGGCGGCTGCGAGCCGGCTCGTCGATTGCCTTTTGCGTCAGTTTCATGGTGTCCACGATCATCGGGCACACCATGGTGCAGGACGTATAGAACATCGTTACCAGCTGAACTCGCCCCTGTCTGGACGACCACGGCGAAGTCCGGCCGCTCTGATCCGTAAGCTTGGCGTTGAACTGATAGACCGAGTCACCCGGCAATGGCGTGGTGGCGAAGACCTGCCCGACAAACAAAAGAAGGGACACCAGCATCATCAGATGTTTCATGGAATCGTCCTCATGGCGACCGCACGCAGCGAAAGCCCATCGTCGTCGCCGTATCCGATGCATTGAGCGACGACAACATGGCGACGCGCATCAACGTCGCGTAATTTTCTTTCTGTTGCATATTGAGCGCGCCGGCGCCGCAGAACTTCGTCTTGTCGGCCCCATCCTGATCGCGGCTATCCACGCCGACCAACAGCGCGTTGAAGTCGCTCACCCATTCCCATACCAGACCGTTGAGGTCACGTATGCCATGAACATCCGGCGCCCCGCCGATGCGTGGTAGCGGCGTATTGGATGGTCGGCCGTACCAGGCCAGTACGCTTTCGCGCCATTGCGGATCACTACGCGCATCGGTGCGATGACCATCCGCGGCAGCGGCATACTCCCACTCATACCACGTCGGTAGACGAGCTTGTTCGCTTTCGCAGTAAGCCTGCGCCGCAAACCAGCTGACTCGGGTGACAGGTTGGTCAGGCAGCGCCTCCTCACCCAAGGTCACAGCACCCGACCAATGGCTAAGGTAACGCTTATCCGCAAAAATGGCCGGCACCCGATCGCGACGCCATTGGGGATGGCTGTTCACGAATGCCAGATACTCAGCGTTGGTGACAGGTTCCGTGCGCATCTGAAACGCCGCGATCTGCGCAGGTGCTGCCTTGCCATCGGCAGGCAGCACACTCTTGAACGTATCGCCCGGCAGTGGGGCGTAATCCGCCGCCACTGCCGGACCTGCGAGCAGCATGCCGAGCAACAGTATCGACAGTCTGCTCATGGCTGCCACCTTAGTGACCGGCGGCCGGTGCAGCGGGCTGCGCACGCACCTTGCTGACTTCTTCCTTGCTCACCTGACCGCCCGGGTTACCCCAGCTGTTGAGCACGTAGGTGAGGATGTTCGCCACTTCGTCGTCCGTCAGCTGCGACATGGGCGGCATCACCGAGTTGTAGTCCTTACCGTTGACGGTGACGCTTCCATTCAAGCCATGCAGGGGAATGGAAATCAGGTGCTCTCTGGTTTGCTTGGCCAGGTAATCGGACTTGGCCAGCGGCGGAAATACCCCGGACATACCTTCACCGTTCGCCTGATGACAGACCGAACACGTACCAGTGAACAGCTGTTGGCCAGCCTTGATCTGATCTTCCTTGCTCAGCGTGCCGGCGGCATTGGCCTTGGCTGCTTCGGTAACCGCGTGCATATTCGGGTTGGCGCGATCGCCCAGATAGACGGAATCGACTTCCTTACCCGAGTAAATGGCCTTGTTCTCCGGGCCGTCCACCTTGAGGATGCCCAGCGCACCTTTGTTGAACGCACGGAAGATCGAGTGATCCACCAGCACATAGCTGCCTGGTACGTCGACGCGGAAGTCCGCCATCATCGCGCCGCCAGCGGGGATCAACGTGGTCTGCACGTTCTCCTGCGCGTGCGTGCCGCCCTCGTAGTAGACCTTGTCAAAGATCTCGCCGATGACGTGGAAGCTCGACACCAGGTTCGGACCACCATTACCCACGAACAAGCGCACAGTGTCGCCCACCTTGGCCGTCAGCGCGTGATCGCCGGTGAGTGAGCCTTCGCGTCCATTAAACACGACATAAGTTGGACGTTCGGCGATGCCCGCGTCCATATCGAACGACTGATGACCCTTCTCGCGGTATTTGCCGGTGGTGTAGAAATCACCTTGCATCACGTAGTACTCGTGATCGACCTTCGGCAGACCTTCGGGTGGCTCGACCAGAATCAGGCCGTACATACCGTTGGCGACATGCATACCCACGGGTGCAGTCGCGCAGTGGTAGACGTACAAACCGGCGTTGAGCGCCTTGAAGCTGAACTGCGACTCATGGCCCGGCGCCGTAAAGCTGGAGGCCGCACCACCGCCGGGGCCTGTCACACCGTGCAGATCGATGTTGTGGGGCATCTTGTTGTCAGGCGCATTCTTCAGGTGGAACTCCACCGTGTCGCCCTGACGCACGCGGATGAAGCTGCCGGGCACGGTGCCGCCGAAGGTCCAGTAGGTGTACGTGACACCTTCGGAAATCGACATTTCCTTTTCAATCACTTCCAGATCAACGATGACCTTGGCGGGGTAATTGCGATGGATCGGCGGCGGTACGTTCGGCGGTATGCCAAGCACGGCGTGAATAGGTGCGCCTTGCGGCGGCCCGAAGTCGACAGGCGCCTGAACGGGCGCCATGGCAGCTGCGGCAGTCACAACGACTGGCGAAGGATTGCTGGCCTTGGCAGCCAGAACAGCCCCGGGCAACATGCTGGCTGCCATGAGGACGGTGGACAATAAACGTGACATGGGCGTCTCCCTGTGATCCCGTAGTCAGACTAGGCAGCGCTGTTTTTCTCTTCTTGACCGAAGTCAGCACAGGCGATGCATTTATCAAAATGCGTCAACCTGCCACAACGCCTGCTCAGCCCACGCATTCACCCTGCGCAACGCTGCGCAGACGTTCGCGATCGCGCAGCGTCACCGCACGACCTTCAATCTCGATCAACCCCTGATTGCGGAATCGGCCAAGCACACGGCTCACCGTTTCGGCAGCAAGACGCAGGTAGTTGGCAATGTCACCGCGGGCCATGCTCAACCGGAATTGCGTGCCGGAAAAGCCACGCGCTTCGTAGCGATCACCCAGGTCAAGCAGGAACGCAGCCATGCGCTCGTCTGCAGTGTGATCGGCCGCCAGATGGGTGGCCGCGCCGAGCTCTTTGCTCAGCAGACGAAACAGATGTTGCTGCAACGCAGGCATGCGTGTCGCAAGCGCCGTCATCGCCGGGAAGGAGAAACGGCAGAATTGCGTTGCTTCAAGCGCAATGGCATCGCAGGGAAACTGATCCGGATAAATAGCATTGAGGCCAATGACCTCACCGGGCAGGTAAAAGCCAAGCACCTGTTCCTTGCCGTCCTTGTCGACCACACAGGTCTTTACGGTGCCGGCGCGCACGGCGTAAATAGCGCGAAACGGATCACCGGCGCGAAACACATGCGCACCTGTTCGAAAGGGCCCTACATGCTCCACCAGACAATGGAGCGCTGAAAGGTCGTGCTTTCCATAGCCGACCGACAGGCAGGCATCGGAGAACGCGCAGGTACTGCAGAAGTGAAGTTCATCGCCGTCATCGGCAATGGGGTTATGCAAACTCAGCCGGCACTCTGTCAATTTACCGGAAAGCATTTTCATGGCGCTGCCTGGATCACGTGGGTCAGATCGTGCGCGAGTAGCGAGGCGACTCTGCGGGGGTGTTGAGATAGGCGTCGAAGCACATGGCAATGTTGCGTAGCAGTAGTCGACCGCGAGCCGTGACGAAAATCTTTGTCGCATCCATGACGATCAGGCCATCGGCTGCCAGCGCCTTCAGCCGTTCAAGTTCATCGGCAAAAGCGTCGGCAAACATCAGTCGGTGACGCTCGCCAAAGCGAACCATATCGAGTTCGCCGTGACACATGAGCTCCCCGATCAAGGCGCGGCGGATCACATCGTCCTCATCCAGCTCGATTCCGCGTGCCACCGGAATGCGCCCGTTTTCCAGTGCCGCCTCGTATCCGATGAGGTCGCGCGCGTTCTGGCTGTAGCTGTCGCCAATGCGGCTGATGGCACTGACGCCGAGCCCGATAATGTCGCAGTCGCCATGGGTGGAATAACCCTGGAAGTTGCGCTGTAACGTGCCGGCGCGTTGCGCCTGTACGAGCTCATCGCCGGCGCGGGCGAAGTGATCCATGCCGACGTAGATGTAGCCCGCCTCGCACAGCTTTTTGAAGGCCAGGCCAAACAATGCCAGCCGCGTGGAAGCATCTGGCAGCTCGTCAGCATTGATCTGCCGCTGCGCCTTGAACAGACTGGGCAAGTGAGCGTAGCCGTACACCGCTACCCGATCCGGCGCCAGCGCAATCACTTCGTCCAGCGTGCGCGCAAAACCATCCATAGTTTGCTTGGGCAGGCCATAGATAAGGTCGACGCTGGCCGAGCCGTAGCCCGAGTCACGCGCAGCCACCAGTACGTCACGCGTCTGCTCGACGCTCTGGATGCGGTTGACCGCCACTTGCACGGCCGGATCGAAATCCTGGATGCCGACGGAAATACGATTGAAGCCAAGTGCTGCCAGACCACGCACATAGTCGCCGTCGGCAAAGCGCGGATCGATTTCGATGCCGTACTCGCGCTCACCGTGCTCTCGATAGCTGAAATGTTGCTTCAGGGTCTCGATAAGCGCCGTCATGCGCGGCAAGTCGAGGAAGTTCGGCGTGCCGCCGCCGAAATGCAGCTGTTGCAACGGCCGGTCACGGTCGAACAAGGGGCCGGTGAGTGCTATCTCGCGATAGAGCCGCTCCAGATAGTGATCGGCCTTGGACATCTCGCGCGTGATGACACGCGTGCATCCGCAGTAGAAGCAGGGACTGAAGCAGAAAGGCACATGCACGTAGAGCGACAACGGTCGCGGCACGGGCTCTTCATTCGAAGCTTTGGCCACTGCGCGCAGCGCTGCTTCGTTGAAGCCGGCATGGAATTGCGGCGCGGTCGGATAGCTCGTGTAGCGCGGACCCGCCACGTCATAACGCGCGATCAGGTCGGGGTCGAATTCGGGGATGGTCGTCGTCGTGCGCATGCGCGCCAGTATCCTGGCGACCGCACACAACGCGCCCTGACTTCAGTCAGGACGCTGCGACAATTTGTGTAGGCCTGTGGCGTATTTACGTGTGGTGGAACGCCGCAGACGGGTCCAGCTGACTGGGTCAGCGCTTGAGCGGTTCGATGACCTGCTCGATAGCGCCGAAGATCGACGCACCTGCCTTGTCGGTGACATCGATACGCAGGCTGTCGCCGAACTTCAGGAACGGCGTGGTCGGCTTCCCATCGCGCAACGTTTCCACCGTGCGCTGCTCGGCCAGGCACGAGGCGCCCTTGCTGGTGTCTTCGTTGGCAATGGTGCCTGAGCCGACGATGGTGCCGGCCGTGAGCGGACGGGTTTTGGCCGCGTGCGCCACCAGCTGGGCGAAGTTGAACTGCATATCCACGCCGCACTCGGCCTCACCGAACCACTTGCCGTTGAGCCAGGTGCGCATGGGCAGATGCAGCTTGTCGTCCTGCCAGGCATCGCCCAGCTCATCCGGCGTCACCAGCACAGGCGACAGTGCCGAACGCGGCTTGGACTGCAGGAAGCCAAAACCCTTGGCGAGCTCGGCAGGGATCAGGCCGCGCAGAGACACATCGTTGACCAGGCCGACCAGCTGAATATGACCAGTCGCCTGGGCAGGCGTCGGCGCCATCGGCACATCGTCGGTCACCACCACCACTTCGGCCTCGAGGTCGATGCCGTAGTCCTCGCTGGGCACCACCACCGGATCGCGTGGGCCGAGGAAACCGGCACTGACGGCCTGATACATCAGCGGATCAACGTAGAACGACTCCGGCACCTCGGCGCCACGGGCGCGGCGGACGCGCTCAACGTGCGGCAGGTAGGCGCTGCCATCGACAAACTCGTAGGCGCGTGGCAGCGGCGAGGCGAGCGCCGTCATATCCAGCGCAAAGGCACCACTGGCCTTGCCGGCATTCAGCTCATCGGACAGCGCATTGAGGCGTGGGGCCACATTCGACCAGTCGTCCAGCGCGGCCTGCATGGTGGCGGCAATGCCCGTCGCCTTGACGGCCTTGGTCAGGTCACGGCTGACCACGATGAGCGTGCCGTCGCGACCGCCTTCCTTCAGTGAACCCAGTTTCATGCTTTGCTCCGGTGGCCGTGCCGTAGCGCAGGCCGTCTCGTTCTTGGTTGATGCGGTGGTACGGCGCTTATTTGCCGGTGAAATGCTTGCGGATACCCTGCCAGCACTCGTAGTAATTGCCCTGCAGCTGCGGCGCTTCGAGTGCCTGACGGGTCGGATGGATCACGCGGCGCGTTTCGAACATGAAGGCCATGGTGCCAGTGATCACGTCCGGCTTGGACAGATCCGCGGCGGAGGCCTTCTCGAACGTGGCCGCATCCGGCCCGTGCCCGCTCATGCAATTGTGCAGCGAAGCACCGCCCGGCACGAAGCCCTCGGCCTTGGCGTCGTAGGCGCCCGTGATCAGGCCCATGAACTCGCTGGCGATATTGCGGTGGAACCACGGCGGGCGGAAGGTGTTCTGCGCCACCAGCCAGCGCGGCGGGAAGATCACGAAATCCATGTTGCTGACGCCAGCCGTGTCGCTCGGCGAATGCAGCACCAGGAAGATGCTCGGATCCGGATGGTCGTAGCTGATCGAGCCGATGGTATTGAAGCGGCGCAGGTCGTACTTATACGGCGCGTAGTTACCGTGCCAGCCCACCACGTCCAGCGGCGAATGGTTGATGGCGGCGCGCCACAGACCACCCTGGAACTTGGCGATGAGCTCGAACTGGCCTTCGACGTCTTCATAGGCGGCGACCGGCGTCAGGAAGTCACGCGGGTTGGCCAGGCCGTTGCTGCCGAGAGGACCCAGGTCCGGCAGGCGCAACAGGGCGCCGAAGTTCTCGGCGATATAGCCACGCGCGGTGTCGTCCAGCAGTTCCACGCGGAAACGCACGCCACGCGGAATCACGGCGATTTCGAGCGGCTCCAGCTCGATCACACCGAACTCGGTCGCCAGCTTGAGGCGCCCCAGCTGCGGCACGATCAGCAGCTCGCCATCCGCGTTGTAGAAATAGCGGCCCTGCATGGAGCGGTTCGCGGCATACATGTGGATGCCCACGCCCGACTGCTCGCCAGCGCCACCGTTGCCCGCCATGGTGACCAGGCCATCGATGAAATCGGTCGGCTCGGTGGGCAGGGGCAGCGGATCCCAACGCAGCTGGTTCGGGTTGGCCGGCACTTCGTTGAAGCGGTTATGGAATCGGCCTTCCGGCATTGCCTCGAACGGGTGATGCATCGCGGCAGGACGGATGCGGTAAAGCCAGCTGCGGCGATTGCTGTGGCGCGGCGCGGTGAACGCCGTACCCGAAAGCTGCTCGGCATAGAGCCCATGGGCCACGCGCTGGGGCGAGTTCTGCCCCTCGGGCAGCACGCCCGGCATGGCCTCGGTGGCGAATTCGTTGGCGAAACCAGACTGGTACTGCTGCTTGCTGGCTGACATGGAAGCTCCGCGATCTACCCGAAATAGGCGGCGTCCTACACGACACCGCACAACCCGACTACTCTTGTCTCAAGACTGTTGGCCCGCCTCGCTCATGGAAAGAGGCGTTGTTCTCTTACTGCAACGATACCTAAGGAAACCGCATGTCCGACTCGTACTCTTCGCTTGGCCAGGCTACCGCCATACCCTCGATCAAAGACCTCAGCCAGCCGCTCGGTTCGGGCAAAGGTTGGATGAAGTTCGTCGGCATCATGTTCATCATCCAGGGTGCCATCACCGCCCTCACCATCGTTGGCATCGTCATCGCCTGGCTGCCGATCTGGACCGGCGTACTGCTGATGCAATCGGCCAGCGCTCTCGAACGCGCCCAGCTCAGCGGAGATTCCGATGCCTTGAAAGAATCGCTCGGCCGGCTGCGCACCTACTTTGTGATTCAGGGCGTGCTTTACCTGGTGGGTATTGCCTTTGCGATCCTGTACGTCATCTTCTTCGGCGCGATGTTCGCGTCCATGATGAAGAACGGCACCTTCCCGCACTGATCGTTCTTACGCCGTGGCCGCCTTACGGCGGCCACGGTGCACACACCTGCTTACAGCACGCCGCGCTTCATCTGGTCGCGTTCGATCGACTCGAACAACGCCTGGAAGTTGCCTTCGCCGAATCCCTCGTTGCCCTTGCGCTGGATGATCTCGAAGAAGATCGGTCCGATGTTGTTCTGCGTGAAGATCTGCAGCAGCTTGCGCTGTTTGGTCTCCTGATCGGCATCGATCAGGATCTTGTTCTTGGCCAGGCGCGGTACGTCCTCGCCGTGGTTCGGAATGCGCAGGTCGATCACGTCGAAATAGGTATCCGGCGTATCGAGGAACTCCACGCCCGTCGCGCGCATCGCTTCCACCGTGTCGTAAATGTTGTCGGTGAACAACGCGATGTGCTGGATACCTTCGCCATGATAGGCATCGAGGTATTCGTTGATCTGCGACTTCGGATCGCTCGACTCATTGAGCGGAATACGCACGATGCCGTCCGGTGCGGTCATGGCCTTGGACACCAGGCCGGTCTTGGCGCCCTTGATGTCGAAGTAGCGAATCTCGCGGAAGTTGAACAAGCGCTCGTAGTAGTCCGACCACTTCTGCATGTTGCCGAAGTAGAGGTTGTGCGTCAGGTGGTCGATGAAGGTGAGACCAAAGCCCTTCGGGTTCTGCTCGGCGCCCGGAATCGGCTCATAGTCGCCGTCATAGATGCTGCCCTTGTCACCGTAACGGTCGACCAGATACAGCATGCAATCGCCGATGCCCTTCACCACCGGCGCGTTCACTGCCTTGGTGCGCTCGGCCTTCTCGTCCATCGCTTCGCCGCCGTTGCCCAGCACGGTGGTACGCACGTCGCCTGACGGCTTCTGGAAGCGGATGGCGAAACCTGCCGCACACGGGCCGTGCGCCTTGGCGAATTCCGCAGCGAAAGAATCGGGGTCCTCATTCACCAGCAGATTCACGCCACCCTGGCGATAAACCGTGATGGGGCGCGACTTGTGCTTGAGCACCGCACTGAAGCCCATGCTCTTGAACAGGGCGTGCAACTCGCCCGCGCGACCGGCCGGAGCGGCAAACTCAACGAACTCGAAGCCGTTGATGCCCATCGGGTTTTCGAAGGTGGTGACCTGCATGCCAAGATTGGGCTGCGCGCTCATGGGAATCTCCTGACGGATCGATGCTCAATGGCCTACACGAAGCGTGCGACCATCCTCATAATCCTGACGTTATAGTTACATATGAAACCATTTGCAAGGAGCGTCGCAGCAGTGCCCGAAGAACATCATCCCGACCACGCACCGCTGGAGCTGGAGCACTTTCTGCCCTACCGGCTCTCGATCCTGTCCAACGCCGTGAGCCAGGCCATTGCCGACGATTATCAGCGTCGTTTTGACCTGAGCATGACGGAATGGCGGGTGATGGCCGTCCTTGCCCGTTTCGAGGGCCTGTCGGCCCGCGAAGTGGCCGAGCGCACCCTGATGGATAAGGTGGCCGTGAGCCGCGCCCTGGCCAAGCTGGTGGAATCGGGCTGGGTGACCCGCGCCACGCACGACGGCGACAAACGCCGCTCTGTGCTGGGCCTAAGCGAGGCGGGCTGGTCGGTGCATGAGGTGGTGGCCCCCATGGCGCGTACCCACGAGCGCGAATTACTCGCCAAGCTGGATGAGGAAGAACGCGCATGGCTGGCGCGCATTCTCGACAAACTGCTTTCCGGAAGTTTCTGAGCGCCAGCAAGCGAGCAGGCATGACTGCCTGCCCGCCTGATGTATCGGCGTCAGGGCGTGATAACGGGCACGCCGCTGTTGAACACCTGCTGGCCAGCGGGAGCGGCCACGGGTGGCGCCGAGGTGTTGAAGGTGCACGTCAGTGAGGGCGAACACGACCCCATGCTCGACCAAAGCACCAGGTTCTGGCCGTTCGACCACAGGATGTCCGCCGCACCATCGGCGTTGTAATCGGCAGTGGCAACGATGCGGTAGCCGGACAGCGATGCGGGGACCGAAGCAGGAACAATAGCTTCGATGGCGGGACCATTCATGAGCCAGTATCCCCAACTCTGTCCGTCGTTGCTCATCCAGATCAGATCATCCCGACCATCACCATCGAGATCACCCCGGCCGACGATCTTCCAGTTCGCCGGGTACGTCGTTATGTAGCTGGATTTGAAGCCGCCGCCGGTGCTCGTCCAGAGATAGAGATCATGGTTGGCACTGGTCCAGAGAACATCGGCCCTGCCGTCACCGTCAAAATCACCGATCGCCGCTGGGTAGTAGCCCGCAGCGATATTGATGATTGAAAAACTGGTCCGCGTGGCGCCATTCATCAGCCAATACGCGAACTGATGCGTGCTCTGATTGAGCCAGAGCAAATCATCCATGCCGTCGCCATTGACGTCTCCGGCACCCACCACGCTCCAACCCGCCGGATACGTCCCCGCGTACTGCGCCGTGTAGCCGCCAGCCTTGCCAAACCAGATATACAAATCGTTATTAGCACTGGTCCAGAGGATGTCTGCTACACCGTCGCCATTGAAGTCGCCAACGGCTGCAGGGTAATAGCCAGCCGCAATCGTGGTCGACACAACCTGGCTTACGCCCGTGGCATCGATGAAGCTGCTTGAATACGCTCCCGGGCCAAAGGCGAGCACGCTCGATCTGCCCAACGCGGTCACGTCGTCGCGGAACGAAACGACCATCTTGTAGACACCGGCAGGCCCCAACGTAGCCATCGAGCCGCCAGCCGTCCCATAGAAGGTGCGCGGCCCGTGCTGAACAATGCTCAGTGGCGCCGAACCTGTAGCAGCGCTTCCGTTAAAGGTGTGCAGCAGTGTGAACGTACCGGTGGTCGAAAGCCGGAAGATGGAACCCATACCACCATTGCTGCCCCTTTCCGTCGCACCGTAAATATCGCCATCTGTCGCCATCACCAGCGCGCCGGGAGAAATTCCTTCGAGCGCACCGCCATTGCCAAAGCTGTGCAGCAGGGTGAACTGTCCAATGGGGGTCAGTTTGAACACCGTGCCGTTGCTGTAACTCCCCCCACCAGCGGCGGTTCCATAAAAATTCCCGTCACTACCCTGAACCAGGTTATGCACCCCGGATCCATCCACTGACGGATTGAACTGGTAGAGGATGGTGAAAGTGCCATCTGTGCTCAGCTTGAAAAACGCTTCAAATTGGCTTGGCGTCAACTGCGTGCCCGCTTGCCAACCAGCGGGCAACGTCCCGTAAATGTTTCCGTCAGCGCCCAAGACGAAGCTACTGGGGGGATTGTCCATGAACGTGTAGATGACTCGTTCGGTGCCATTCGGCGTTAACTGGAAAGCGACACCGCGAGGCGCCAGGACTGCGTTGCTGCCGCCGTCGCTCGTCACGCCGTAGTAGTTCCCGTCCGCCCCCAATGTCACCCCTAATGGCTTAGCGCCGTCACCGACCGAGGATCCGTAAAATGTATGCAGCGTGGTCCATTGGCCATTGGCGTAACGAAACACGGTCCCCATCGGCGCCGGCGCCGATGGGGAGCTCGATTGGGCAGGCCCGCCTCTAAACGTGATGCCGTACATGCTGCCGTCGGGCGCCAGGCCTAACCCCGGGTAATAATTGATAATTGGCGCCGCCACCGAGCCCTCAGTCGGCTGAAGGGTATGGAGAGCCGAGAATGTTCCTGCGGGTGTCACGGAGTACAGACCACCTCCCGCAACGTTCGCCTCGTAACCCGTGCCCGCCATGCCGTAAATCGTGCCGTCAGGCGAAACGAACATGCCACCGCTGGGCCAGCCCAAGCGAAAATCGCCGTACGCCGTCGTCGCAGGAAACTGAGCCAACACCTGATAGCGAACCGCCGCCGGGCTCGTGCTGGCAAAAAGGCTTAACGTCAGCGCCAAAATCCATCGGCGCAGTGCGCCCGCAGGCACACCCCTTACGGACGGCCGACTGGCCGCCTTCTGACACGATTCCATATGCTTCCCCTGTGAAGACGCCCCTCCGGCGTCAGCACAGGATCTTGGGCATTTCAAAGATAGGCAGCAACGGCAATTTCTTGCGACAAATCCGGAGTCTCTTCCGATGCCACCTATCCAACCCCAATACCTTTTATTTGACGCCGTGCATCAGGCGGTTGATCAGCGGCGCAATGATGAAGAGCAGCGCGCCTGCGCCCAGCAACGACCAGAAGCCGAAGGTATAGCCGCTCAGTGCGGACTGCACCGTCATGCCTTTCTCGCCGCTCACGTGGCCAGCAAAGATGCCGGACAGGTTGTTGCCGATGCCGGTGGAGAGGAACCAGCCACCCATGCCGAAGCCGACCAGGCGCAGCGGCGCCAGCTTGGTCACCATGGACAGGCCGATCGGCGACAGGCACAGCTCGCCTACCGACTGGATCACGTAGACCATGAAGAGCGTCCAGAACGGGATCTTGCCCTGGCCGTCGACCAGGCTGGACAGCGCAAACATCAGCAGCAGGAAGGCCAGGCCGTTGAAGATCAGGCCCAGGCCAAACTTGCGCGGGATCGACGGACTGCGACCCTTCATGGCTACCCAGATCCAGGCAATCACGGGGGCCAGCGCGATGATGGCGATCGAGTTGACCGACTGGAACCATGCCGTCGGGAATTCAAAAGTGCCCAACTGACGGTTGACGATCTTGTCGGCCAGGAAGGTAAACGAGCTGCCAGCCTGCTCGAAGAACATCCAGAACAGCACGTTGAACGCGAAGATGATCAGCATGGCGATCACACGATCGCGCTGCACCTTGCCCTCGCGGATACCTTCCACCAGCAGCAGTGCCGCCAGCGCCAGGAACAGGATGCTCAGCACCCACTGCAGGAAACCTGCACCGGCGGCGAGCAGGGAGTAGACCAGCGGGATACCGACCAGCATGCCGATCAGCACATAAACCACGCGCATGCGGTTTTCGCCGCCGACCGGCGGACGGCCAATCTCATTGAGGCCGCGGCGGCCAACCCAGAACCAGAACAGGCTGATCAGCATGCCCACGCCCGAGGCGATGAACACGTACTTGTAGCTGGGCATGGAGTTGCTGCCGAACACCGCTTTGGCCAGCCACTCGGTCAACACGGGCGAGATCATCGCGCCGAGGTTGATGCCCATGTAGAAGATGGTGAAGCCGCTGTCCCGGCGGGTGTCGCTCACGCCATAGAGCTTGCCCACCATGGTGGAGATGTTCGGCTTGAACAGGCCGTTGCCCACGATGATGGTCGCCAGGCCTAGTTCGAAGATGTGTTTCTCAGGCAGCGCAATCGCAAACAGGCCCGCGGACATGACGACCGCACCCACCAGGATCGAACGCTGGTAGCCGAGCACGCGGTCCGCGATGTAACCGCCAAAAATGGCCGACGCATACACCAGGGCAAGGTAGGCACCATAGGTGCGATTGGCAGGCGCTTCGCCCGCGGCGTCGCCACCGAAGAACTGCGAGACGATGTAGAGCACCAGCGCCCAGCGGATACCGTAGAACGCAAAGCGTTCCCAGAACTCCGTCATGAACAGCATCCACAGCGGCCGCGGATGGCCCAGGGTCGTCGGGAATTCGGGCACCTTCGGTGCCGCGGTCGTAGTGGCGTCGCTCATGCGCTCCCCTGTACTGAAGGTTGGGCACTGACGTGCCGATCGAAATTTATTACGAAACGAAGCCCATCATGTAATGGGCTGACCGCCCCCGCGTCAAATGCGCCGCAACATAAAAGCCTTGCGTCAGGTGCCAAGCTCGGTACGCACATCCAGCAGTTCCGGGAAGAATTCCAGGTCCAGCGCTTTCTTGAGGAAGGCCACGCCCGAGGAACCGCCCGTGCCCCGCCGGTGTCCGATGATCCGCTCCACGGTTTTCATGTGACGGAAACGCCACAGCTGGAAACTACCCTCTATGTCCACCAACTGCTCGCACATGTGGTATTCCGGCCAATACGTCGCACGGTCTTCGTAGATGCGTTTGAACACAGGCAACAGCGACGCATGCCGTTGATACGCTTGCGACCAGTCGCGCTGAGTCAGCTCGCTGGGCACGTCGTGTCCGCGGCGGGCCAGATAGCACAGGAACTCGTCGTACAGGCTCGGCGCGTTAAGCACCTCACTCAGCGCGGCCTGCGCTGCGGGGTCGTACGCAAACACCTGCAGCATCTGGGCGTTCTTGTTGCCCAGCAGGAATTCGATCTGGCGGTACTGCAGCGACTGGAACCCGGACGAGGCCCCCAGCACGCCGCGAAATTCCAGGTATTCGGAAGGCGTCAGCGTTTCCAGCACCGCCCACTGCTCGAACAGCTGACGCTGAACTTGCTTCACGCGCGCCAGAATCTTCAGGCAAGGGTCGAGGTCGTCGCTGCGCAAATGCGCCAGGGCCGACTTCAGCTCATGGATGATCAGCTTCATCCACAGCTCCGCCACCTGATGCTGCACGATGAACAGCATCTCATCGTGATGCGGCGGATCGCTGAGCGGCCGCTGCGAAGAAAGCAGCGAGTCCAGCTTCAGGTAGCCGCCATAAGTAAGGCGCCCGTTAAGGTCGAGCTGGATGCCGGCCTCGAGATCGCGCTGATTCTCGGTCATGACCTTCCTGATCGCGGGAAAAGCACATGGTAACCGGTGTGGCAACGCCGTCCGTACGAGGGCGCATGCTGCACCGTGCCTTGCGGCGCAACATGCCCGCCTGTAACAATTTTGCTCTTGCTCAGGGCTTTGGAGCCTGTTCAAGGTCTCGGCGTGGCCCGCGCCGAAAGCTGTTTGCGCGCAGGACAAGGAAGAACGAAGGAGTGTACGTCCGTACACGACTGAGTGATGACGCAGGACTGCGGGCAAACAGACTCGGCCCGAAGGGTTGTTCTTGAGAGGCCGCCAGCCAATAGCGCGCGGCTTGACCTGCCCACCAGGCAGGCGCTGCGCCACGCACTACCGGCTGGCGGCCTCTCAAGAACAACGCGGGCTACGCCGAGACCTTGAACAGGCTCTTGTCCGCTGCTGGCCCCACTGGATGGGCCGCCGACGCCCCAGCACCCCAATCCCTACCATTACTCACTCCGGGAGCGAGTCGTGTCCATCGCCGCCAAGTTCGAAATCGAATACCTCCAGTATCTCGATGCTGAGGGCAAGCAGGTTCGTGATGACCTGCCTGAATTTGCCAAGGACCTCAACCACATGGTTGAGCTCTACAAGCTGATGCTGTCGACCCGCGTGTTCGACGCCAAGTCGGTCGCGCTGCAGCGCACCGGCAAGCTGGGCACCTACGCCAGCTGCCTGGGCCACGAAGCGGCACACGTGGGCATCGGCAGCGCCATGAAGCCCGAAGACGTGCTCGCCCCCAGCTACCGCGAATACGGCGCGCAGCTGTACCGCGGCGTGCAGCCGCGCGAGGTGTACATGTACTGGGGCGGCGACGAACGCGGCAACGATTACCAGAAGGAACCGGCGCGCCACGATTTCGCGTGGTCCGTGCCGATCGCCACGCAGTGCCTGCATGCCGCCGGTTCCGCGCTGGCGTTCAAGATTCGCAACGAGAAGCGCGTGGCCGTGTGCACCATCGGTGACGGTGGTTCGTCCAAGGGCGACTTCTACGGCGCCATCAACATCACCGGCGCGCAGAACCTGCCGATGGTGGCAGTGATCGTGAACAACCAGTGGGCCATCTCGGTGCCGCGCAAGATCCAGTCCGGCGCACCCACGCTCGCACAGAAGGGCATTGCCGCCGGCCTGTTCTCCATCCAGGTGGACGGCAACGACATCATCGCCGTGCGCAAGGCGATGGAAGACGCGCTGGAACGTGCACGCAACGGCCAGGGTGGTTCGGTGATCGAAGCGGTGACCTACCGCCTCTCCGACCACACCACCGCCGACGACGCGCGCCGCTACCGCGGCGAGCAGGAAGTGAAGGACGCCTGGGCGAAGGAGCCGATGAAGCGCCTGCGCAACTGGCTGGTGGCCAAGGGCGTGTGGGACGACGCCAAGGAAGAAGCCTGGAAGGCCGAGTGCGACGACTGGATGGACAACGAGGTGAACGCTTACCTCGAGACCAAGACGCAGCCCGTCACGGCGATGTTCGACTACACCTTCGCCGAAGTCCCCGCCGATCTCGCCAAGCAGCGCGATCTCGCCATCCAGCTCGACAAGAAGGCCCATTAAGTCATGGCACAGATCACCCTTATCGAAGCCGTCACCCAGGCACTCGCCTATGAAATGGCGCATGACGACAGCGTCGTGGTGCTGGGCGAAGACGTCGGCGTCAACGGCGGCGTGTTCCGCGCCACCCAGGGCCTGCAGGAAAAGTTCGGCGAGCTGCGCGTGCTGGACACGCCACTGGACGAAACCACCATTGCCGGCGTCACCGTGGGCCTCGCCGCCCAGGGCATGAAGCCCGTGGCCGAAGCCCAGTTCGAAGGCTTCATCTACCCGATGATGGAGCAGATCGCCTGCCACGCCGCCCGCATGCGCAACCGCACGCGCGGCCGCATCACCGTGCCGGCCGTGTGGCGTGCACCGTGGGGCGGCGGCATTCGCGCGCCGGAGCATCACTCGGAAGCGAACGAACACCTGTTCACCAACATCCCGGGCCTGCGCGTGGTGATGCCGTCATCGCCGGCACGTGCCTACGGCCTGCTGCTCGCCGCCATCCGCGATCCGGATCCGGTGATGTTCTTCGAGCCCAAGCGCATCTACCGGCAGTACAAGGAAGAAGTGCCCGATGACGGCGAAGCACTGCCGCTGGACGTGTGCTTCGTGCTGCGCGACGGCACCGACGTCACCCTCGTCTCGTGGGGCGCGCAGGTGAAGGAAGCGCTGGAAGCGGCCGACGCGCTCGCCGAAGAAGGCATCAGCGCCGAAGTCATCGACGTCGCCACGCTGACCCCGCTGGACTTCGACACCATCGCCGAATCGGTGCAGAAGACCGGCCGCTGCGTGATCGTGCACGAAGCCCCGAAGACCGCGGGCTTCGGCGCCGAAATCGCCGCGCGCCTCGCCGAGGAATGCATGTACGACCTGCTCGCGCCGGTCGAACGCGTCAGCGGCTACGACACGCACATCCCGCTGTTCCGCCTGGAAATGAAGTACATGCCGAGCGCCGAACGCGTGGTGGAAGCCGCCAAGCGCGCGTTGGCTGCCAGCTAAGAACATGCACGTGACGTCCCGGCCATCCGGGACGTCGCACAACGAACACTCCGCCTGACCACGGAATCAAACTCATGGCCGACATCAAGACTTTCTACCTGCCCGACCTCGGCGAAGGCCTGCCCGACGCCACCATCGTCGAGTGGCACGTGAAGGAAGGCGACACCATCAAGCTCGACGCACCGCTGTGCTCGATGGAAACCGCGAAGGCCGTCGTCGACGTGCCCTCCCCGTACACCGGCAAGGTGACCAAGCTGCACGGCGCCGCGGGCGACATCATCGAAACCGGCGCCGCACTGGCCGAGTTCGAGCCGGACCCGAACGCCAAGCAGCGTGCGGAAGCCGAATCCACCGGCCACCACCACGGCCCGAAGAAAGGCACCGGCAGCGCCGCCGCCGAGCCGAAGAAGGTCGTCGCCTCCGATGAAGGCGGCGAGATCGACAGCGGCAACGGCAGCGGCGATCGCGAAGACGAAGGCACCGTGGTCGGCGCCATGGTCTCCGGCAGCCACGTGCATGTGGAGCAGGCCTCCAGCGTCGGCGGCGTGAAGGCTGTGCCGGCCGTTCGTGCGCTCGCCAAGAAGCTCAAGGTCGACATCACCCGCGTGAAGCCCTCGGGCGCCGACGGTGTGGTCACCATGGCCGACGTGAAGAACGCCGCCGCCAACGGCAGCGCCCAGCTGGGTGCTGCACCCGCCCGCGCCGTGCACGAGGATGCTGGCCGTCACCTCGCCCCGCGCCTGCCCGAACCCGAGCCGTCCCGCACCGCCACCTCGCTCGCCGGCAAGCCGGTGCGCACCGCGCCGCCGAGCGTGCAGGCCAGCGGCCAGCCGGAACAGCTCAAGGGCGTTCGCCGCAACATGGCGCGCGTGATGGCCGATGCCCATGCGCAAGTGGTTCCGACCACGCTGGTGGACGACGCCGACCTCCACGCATGGATCGGCAAGCAGGACATCACCGCTCGCCTGATCCGCGCCATCGTCACCGCCTGCAAGGCCGTGCCGGCGCTCAACGCCTGGTTCGACGGCAAGAACCTCACGCGCACGCTGCATCCGCATGTGGACATCGGCATCGCCGTAGACACCGAGGAAGGCCTGTTCGTGCCGGCCCTGCGCAACGCCGACGTGCTCGATGGTGCCGGCATCCGCGCCGCCATCAAGCGCCTGCGTTCGTCGGTGGAAGACCGCACGATCCCGGCGTCGGAGCTCTCGGGCTACACCATCAGCCTGTCGAACTTCGGTATGTTCGCCGGTCGCTACGCCACGCCGGTCGTGGTGCCGCCGTGCGTCGCCATCATCGGCGCGGGCAAGCTGAGCCACGACGTGGTGGCCGTGATGGGTGGCATCGAAGTGCATCGCCGCATGCCGATCTCGCTGACGTTCGACCATCGCGCCGCCACTGGCGGTGAAGCCGCGCGCTTCCTCAAGGCGCTGCTGGACGATCTGTCGGCGCCGAACTAAGCCACGCGCTTTGCCCAACAAAAAGCCCCGGCCATGCCGGGGCTTTTTTTGTCCGCTCAAGAATTGCCGAGTAACATCGACTTACCTTGCCGTCATTCCGGCGAAGGCCGGAGGCGCTCTATAACAGCCAAAGGCTGGTCATCCAGCGACTTTACGTGGCTGCGAAATGGTTGAAAGACACTGGATTCCGGCCTTCGCCGGAATGACGGTGAGGGGAATATACGTGAGCGTTCCTCAGTACCTCACAGAATCCACGAAGGTCTCATGGAGCTCCCGCCATGCACCACAGCCGTCTGTGCACCATCGTGATCGACTGCAAGACCGACGACCTCACCGGGTCGGCAACGTTCTGGAGCCACGCACTGGGCAAATCCATCGTGACGCTCGACCAGGACGGTGATGGCAAGTACGCCGAACTCGCCACCGAAGACGATGAGCCCATCATCCTGCTGCAGCGAGTGGAGCACGAAAGCCGTGTGCATCTGGATATCGAGACCGACAATCTCGAGGCGGAAGTGGCGCGCCTGGAGAAGCTCGGCGCCACCCGCGTGGCCTGCGTGCGCGAACGCTGGTGGGTGATGCAGGCGCCGAGCGGTCATCGCTTCTGCGTCGTACGTCCTCAGCGCGAGCGTTTCGGTCCGCATGTGAATCGCTGGGAGTAGCAGCGCCCCGCGCCTCGGCGAGCCATCACCCCCCGTGCGCGACACACCTACGGAGAGGAAACGACGTAGCGCTGCGGTCGCGCACAAGGTGCGCTCCCACAGAGGCCGAGATCCGAAACGCCGGCTTCTTCAGTAGTCGCGAATATCCAGCGCAACAAACCCGCGCACGCTGTAGCCGGCCCCGCTTGCCGGCCATGCCAGTGAGCTAAGCAGGCGATCACCGGCGGGCCACGGCGCATTGTCGAGCAAGGCCTCGGCACTGATCTGGCCATCGTCGCCACGGCGGTAGAACAGCCGTACCCAGTGCAACTCCGGGCTCAGCACCTCGTTCTGCAGCGCGGCGCGCAGCGCAGGCACCAGATCGTCCGGCGCGTTCACGTCGTCGCGCGTCGACAGCGGCGGCCCGACGAACACGTCCCAGGTGCGCACGCCCATGTCCCAGGCGTGCAATTGCATGCGGCGCTCGTCGGTAACGTACCAGCACGCGGCCAGCAGCACATGGAACACGCTTTGCTCAAAGGCATCCAGCGCATCGCGGCAGCCCGCCTCGCCACCACCGTTGCCGGCGAAGCTTTCCTCGATATGGCGCTCTTCGCCGAGCACCACGTCGACATCCAGACGCCCCGGCTCGCCCGCCGCACCGTCGTACCAGATGGCGCGCACGGCGGGGAAATCGCCGTCCGTCATCAACCAGTCTTCATCGGGCTCCAGCTCCACATCGTGGCGCTCGAACAAGCGGAGAAGATATTTCTGAAGCGCAGCGTCTTGCATCGAAAGTCGTTCCGTTAATTAGCGGGCGTGTGGACGCCACACGAGTTGGCGCACGATCAGCGCCAGCACCAGTACCACCACGCAAGCGCCATAGCCATACAACGCCGGCAATACCTGTTGCCAGATCGCGCCGCTGGCAGGGCCAAACTCACCCGCCGCGGGGACCGTCGCCGTATCAAAGGCCGAGTTGGCGCATTGCACCGTAGCGAACGCCGCCAGCAGCAACGCCGCCACGTCAAACGTGCGGCGCGCGCGCGTGCGCGGCAAGCTCTTCGGGTAAGCCCAGTAGGCCCAGCCCAGCACGAGCAGCCACGGCACCAGCAAGAAAAGGGCGAGATAGCGCATCGGTCAGGTCACTCTTGCGCGGCAAGTTGGTCCAGCGCGCCGCGCAGACGCACCAGGGCCTCGTCACGCGCGTGCTCGCCGTCGTAGGTAGGTGTGGCGGCCACGTGCTCGCCATCGAGCTCCAGCACCAGCGTCAGCGGTTGTACGTGAACCACCGCGGCAGCCCCCAGCTCCTTGATGCGCTTTTGCAGCGTGCCGGCGGCCTTCGGATCGGCGAACGACTTGGACAGCAACAGTTCTTCACCGTCGCCGGAGAACAAGCGGAAGCGGAAGCTGCCGTCGCCATCGCGGAAGCTGGCAAAGCGCGGTGTCTTGCCTGCCTTGGGAGCTGCCTTTGCGGCATTGGCCTGCGGTGCGATCGACACACCCGAGCGCAAGCCAATGGCATCGCGCAGTTCGGCCACCTTCGGCGCAGCAATCGCGCGTGCCTTTTTGGCGCCTTCCTGCAGAATCTCTTCGATCACCGCCGGTCGCGCCATCAGCGCGTCGTAGCTTTCGCGCATCGGCGCCACATCCGTCTCGATCCGCTCGAACAGCACCTGCTTGGCTTCGCCCCAACCGATGCCGTCCACCAGCGCCTGACGGAAGGCGGCCGATTCGGCATCGCTCGCGAATGCACGGAAGATGGTGAACAGCGATGAGCTATCCGGATCCTTCGCCTCGCCCGGCAGACGCGAGTCGGTGACGATGCGCATGATCGTTTCGCGCAGATGCTTCTGCCCGCCGGCAAACAGCGGGATCGTGTTGTCGTAGCTCTTGGACATCTTGCGGCCGTCCAGGCCCGGCAAGGTAGCTACCTGTTCTTCAATCACCACTTCAGGCAGCGCGAAGAATTCGCGGCCGTAGATATGATTGAAACGCTGCGCGATATCACGCGCCATTTCGATGTGCTGAATCTGGTCACGCCCCACCGGCACCTTGTTCGCGTTGAACGCGAGAATGTCGGCGGCCATCAGCACGGGATACATGTACAGGCCCGCGGTGACGCCGGCATCCGGGTCTTCGCCCGTTTCCGTGTTTTTGTCCACCGCCGCCTTGTAGGCATGCGCGCGATTGAGCAGGCCCTTGGCGGTGACGCAGGTGAGAAACCACGTCAGCTCCGGAATCTCCGGAATATCCGACTGGCGATAGAACGTGACCTTCTGCGGATCGAGGCCCGCCGCCAGCCACGTGGCGGCAATCTCAAGACGCGAGCGCTCGATTCGCGCCGGGTCGTCGCTCTTGATCAGCGCGTGGTAGTCGGCCATGAAGTAGAACGCATCCACGTCATCGCGTTTGCTGGCGGCCACGGCGGGGCGGATCGCGCCGACGTAGTTGCCGAGGTGCGGCGTGCCAGTGGTGGTGATGCCGGTAAGTACGCGGGTCTTCATGAGCTCTCGTTCTTAGTTTCGTGTCGTGAGTGCGTTCAGCGGATAAGCGTGGATTTGCCGAACAGCGATTCGACCAGATCCACCGCCAGGCGTGCGGTCTGATTCTTTTTGTCAAACGCCGGGTTGAGTTCGACGATATCGAGCGAGCCCATGCGTCCGGTGTCGGCGATCATCTCCATGCACAGCTGCGCTTCGCGATAGTTCGGGCCGCCGCGCACCGTGGTGCCCACGCCCGGCGCAATGGTCGGGTCGAGAAAATCGACGTCGAAGCTGATGTGCAGGTGCGTGTTGTCATCCACATCGGAAAGCGCTTCTTCCATCGTGCGCTTCATGCCCACTTCGTCGATGTGGCGCATGTCGAAGATGCTGACGCGCGACTCGCGCACCAGACGCTTCTCGCCTTCGTCCACCGAGCGGATGCCGATCTGGCGGAACACGTCAGGCGTCGTGGCCGGCAGGTGGCCGCCCAGCTCGATCAGTTCCTTCGGGCCGTTGCCGCACAAACACGCCACCGGCATACCGTGGATATTGCCCGACGGCGTGGCTTCGGCCGTGTTGAAATCGGCGTGCGCATCCAGCCACAGCACGCGCAGCTTTTTGCCCTGCTCGCGGCAATGACGCGCCACCGCGCTGATCGAGCCGATGGCCAGGCAGTGGTCGCCACCCAGCATCACCGGCAACCGCCCATCCGCCAGCTCGGCGTAGATGGCCGTATGCACGGCCTCGTTCCAGGCCACCACTTCGGGCAGATGGCGGTAACCGTTGTGCGGCGGCTGCCAGGGGTTGAGCGGACCCTGCAGGTTGCCGCGATCGACCACGTCCAGCCCGCGCCGCTCCAGCCTCGCAACGAGGTTGGCCACACGCAATGCCTCGGGGCCCATCGATGCGCCACGATGACCCGCACCGATGTCGGTGGGAACGCCGATCAGGGAAAGTGTCTTGTTGACCATGAAAACCTGTGGATGTGGAGAACGGAAAGCGCAGCGGCGTCAGTGCGACAGGGGAAGATGTTGCTCACGCCACGCATTGAGGCTGCCTTCGAGCACGCGTACATGGCTGTAGCCAAGCGATTCCAGCGTCTCCTGCGCCCGCGCCGCACGACGGCCCGCCACGCAGTACACCACGATCTCGCTATCGCGCGGCACGCCCAGTACGCCGGCGCGGCTGGCCAGCTGCTCGACGGGGATATTCAGGGCTCCCGCGATATGGCCATCGCTGTACTCATCGGCATGGCGCACATCGAGCAGAAGCGGGGCCTGCCCGGCTTGCTGGCGTTCCACCAGCTGCCCGACACTGAGCGGCGCTTCCGTTGCCATGGCCGAGCACATACCCGCCAGCACCAGAATCAGGGCCAAGGGGCCTTTGCGCATGCGGGAAACCCTCATCCAGTGGGCGGCAATCCAAATCACCGCCAACACATTGAATAATATGAATAAATGACCAGCCAGCGTTCTGGCTGCCGCCCATAGTACCGTCAAAGCAAGGCAACATTCCCTGTCGGTCAGCTCTGTAGCCCTGCCATTCTACCCGGCAGTGGCCGCTCAACGACGGGGCGCTGACGTCAGAAGCCCTCGGGATGCGGTCACCGTGGCAGGCGTGGCGAGGTCGCCACATGGGTTAAGCAACCCCCGGATCGTGCCTTGCGCTAGAAGCCGAACGAGCTGAGTTCCGGATGGTCGTCCGGCCGGCGTCCGTGCGGCCAATGATATTTCCGCTCCGCCTCGGCAATAGGCTGATCGTTGATGCTGGCGTGGCGATGGGTCATCAACCCCGCCTCGTTGAACTCCCAGTTCTCGTTGCCATAACTGCGATACCACTGCCCCGAGTCGTCATGCCACTCGTAGGCAAAGCGTACGGCGATACGATTTCCGGCGAACGTCCAGAGTTCCTTGATCAGGCGGTAATCGAGCTCGCGGTTCCATTTGCGTGTCAGGAAGGCCTTTGCTGCGGCGCGGCCGTCGATGAATTCGGCGCGATTGCGCCAGTGGGTGTCTTCCGAATACGCCATCGAGACGCGTTCGGGATCGCGGCTATTCCAGGCGTCTTCCGCCAACCGTACTTTCTGTCTGGCCGTTTCGAGGGTGAACGGGGGAACCGGCTGACGGATTTCCATAAACACCTCGACGCATAGACGACCAGAGACCCCACAGGGGGCTGAGCGAATGACATAACCGCAGTGACGCCATAACCATCATGGTCATCCTGCGCGCCTATTCGCCTCGCACCACAGACAGATGGTAGGTCATACACGATCGAGCGTGAACATCTCGCGGGTGTTGCCCTAAAAGGTCAGAGACCTTCTCCACGTTGAAGAACGTGTCTCTGACCTCGTGTTGCCTACAGAGCAAATACTCAGCCGTGCGGGACAGCGTTGGGATCCATCCACATCACTTCCCAGATATGGCCATCCGGATCCTCGAAGCTGCGGCCAAACATGACGCCATAGTCCTGCACGGGCGTGGGGTCAGCCTTGCCGCCGGCAGCACTGGCCTTGTCGACCTGGCTGGACACCTCGTCGCGGCTCTCCGCCGACAGGCACAACAGCACCTGCGCATTCTTGTGTGCATCAACGATGGGCTTGCTCGTGAACTGCCGCCACTTGTCGTGCGTAAGCAGCATCGCGTAGATCGTCTCGGAGATCACCATGCACGCCGCGGTGTCGTCACTGAATGCAGGATTGTTGGCCGCACCAATGGCCTCGTAGAACGCCTTTGAGCGCTTGAGGTCGGTTACCGGCAGGTTAACGAAGATCATCTTGCTCATTATCTGGACCCTATCCTAGGTAAGCCGCGACAGGACCGCCGCGGTTTCTTATTGACGATTGAGCTTGGGGAAAATCGACACGCACTATAGCTTGCCAATCCGCCGGGGTGCCGGCCACCGATGTCACGCCCTGACGGCCAGACAGGCCACTGCGCGCCCCCTCTTCCGTGAGAGATGGCAACGCAACCTGGGCTATCCATACGCATAGCGCGTGACACCGGTGACTCGACGTGAGCCTGCTTCCGTAACCCTCAGTGCTTCGGCGCAACCATGCTGTGGAAGTAGTCGATGCCCTGCCCCCAGGCGCCGCCGTGCGTCTGGGCAATCTTCTGGACCTGACCTGCAGTGTCGCTGCGCTTCCAGTCGCCCTGCCATTCAAGCATCACGGCCATCCAGGTCACCGGCACGGCTCCTGCCTTCACCATGCGCTCAACGGCTGCATCGTGCGATTCCTTCGAGACGTCGCCGCTTGCATCCACCACCACATAAACCTCGTAACCCTCCCTGAGCGCGGAGAGCACCGGCAGCGTCACGCACGAGTCGGTCCACAGCCCGCTGACCAGGAGCTTTTTGCGGCCGCTCTTGGCAATGGCATCGTGCAACGGTGCAAACTGCATCGGGTCGATGACGGTGCGATCGAAGGGCTTCACATCCGGCCGGGCATCCGTCAGCTGATGAAAGAAGGGGCCACCGAACTGACTGGCGCTGATGGTGGCGTAGAACGTCGGCACGTTGAACGTCTTCGCCGCGAGACTCAGACCCTCGGCGTTATTGATCAGCTTGTTCACGTCAATCGACTGTACCGAGAAGACAAACTGCGGCTGGTAGTCAACCATCAGCACAACGCTGTTTTCGGGGGTGAGCGGATCGAGCTGACTGGCGTGCGCGGTCATCTGCGCAGCAAAAGCCAATGCCACAGCGAGGATCGCCTTGAAACGGTTACGCATTACGTATTGCTCCTGCTAAGGATGGGGGAGACCGCGGAAACGGGCCGCGCTGATTTCTGCGCGCTGTTGTTGAGCACGATGCCGGCAAAGACCAGCACAAGCGCTGGCCAGAACATGGCATCCAGGCGCTCGTCAAAAATCACGGCACCGGCCACCACACCGGTGAGCGCGATGACATAGCCGATCTGGCTGTACGCCGTTGCGCCAGCGACGCGCTGCAAGGTGGAGCCCGCGACGTTGGCCGCCACCGTAACCAGCACCAGCGCGGCGAGCAGCGACGCGGAACCAAACAAGGCGACCATGCCCACGCGCGGCGTGGTGGCGAGCAATGGAATCAACAACAGACTTTGCATGGCCAATCCGCCCGCCGAAGCGGCAGGCGCGCCTAACTGTGGTGGCCAGTAACGTGAGCGATAAACATTACCGATCGCGAGCAACAGAGGTACGCCGAGTGCAAACCACAGCGCAAGCGCCTCTTCATCCGGCGCGACACGGATGCGCGGCAGCAACACCAGCAACACACCCGTAAGACCTAACAGAACGCCCGCCATCGCCTTGGCGGAAGGCAAACGCCGCTCGATAAGCGCGGTAAGCAACGTGGTGAACATGGGAGAGAATGTCACCACGACCGTAAAGACAGCCGCGGGGATTCGCCCCAGCACCCATGCGCCAAGCAGAGGGCCCGCTGCAAGTGCTATGAGCGACGCAGCGAAGAAGTAACGCAGCAGAGCACCATTCCATCGCGGCATCGCGTTGCGAAACCAAAGAACAGTCAGCAGTAACGCACTCGCGCCCGCAAGCTGCACGAAAGCGAGACCGATCTGGCCAATGCCTTCACCGAGCAGAAGCTTGGTCAAGACAAAGCTTGTCCCAATCAAACTTCCTGTGATGAACGTCAACACGATGTGCAGAATGGTCGTGCGGCTCACGCCGAATTCCTTTCGAACAATCGCCGGCATGCTAGCCTCGCGGCCGCTCGCCATCATCCGCCTCCCTGCGAATTCATTGTTTCCCTATGTCAATAATCAGCGACACCTCGCTCGATCTGGTTGGACTGTTGGCGTTTGTCCGCGTGGCCGAACTGGGAAGCTTTGTACGGGCAAGCGAGTGTCTGGAGTTATCAACGGCGGCGGTCAGCAAACAAGTGTCGGCGCTGGAACAACGATTGGGCGCGCGACTGCTTCAACGCACCACGCGACGGCTCAGCCTTACCGAAGCAGGCCAGGCTTATCTACGTCACGCGCAAGAAGCACTGGCGGCTGTACGTGCCGCACAGGATGCCGTTGCCGATACCCAGACCGTTGCCCGAGGCCGGTTGCGCGTTACCGCGCCGATGAGTTTCGGTTTGCTGCATATCGCCCCCTGGATGGGCGGTTTTCTCAAGGCTTACCCACAGGTCGATCTCGACCTTCAATTTGACGATCGGCCGAGGGATATCGTTCTTGAAGGATTCGACGTTGCCTTACGTATTTCGGCGCAACTCGATGCATCGAGTCTCGTTGCCAGAAAAATTGGTGACACCCGGGTACTGCTTTGTGCGACGCCCGATTACCTTGATCGTCATGGCAGGCCGTCACACCCAGGTGAGTTGCATGCACACACGTGCCTCCACTACTCGCTAACGCCGCTGGCGCGTTCCTGGGAGCTTACGCAAGGAAGCGAGCAAGTGCGTGTCGCACTAAGGTCACGCCTGGAAGCCAACTCGTCACTCGCACTGCGCGCGGCAGTACTTGCAGGCACCGGATTGGCACGCGTGCCGGCATTCGCAGTGGCGGATGACATTGCATCCGGCCGACTCGAGGTGGCGCTTCCAGATTGGAAATTCGCTGACCTCGGCATACACGCGGTGATGGCAAAGCGTGTCTACGTGCCAGCCAAAGTAAGGGTGTTTCTCGATTTTCTTGTCGACACCTGGAAACAGACACCCGGCTGGCGAACCACAGAAACACGTTCAACAAAGTCACCTCGAACCGCGTCACGCCCATAAAAACGTCGCGACCACTGGCCCCTACGTCACGAGCCGCTTCAGCTCGGGCGAATTCGACCGCACGAGGATGTCGCGCGTGATCTCAGCGATGGAGCGCACGCCGCAAAGCGTCATCGCCACACGCATTTCGTTGGCGAAAAGCGCCAGGAGATTGGATACGCCTGCATCGCCAGCGGCTGCAAGCGCGTAGATGTAGGCCCTGCCGAGCAGCACGCCACGGGCGCCGAGCGCGAGCATACGCACGACATCCAGGCCAGACCGAATGCCTGAATCCACCAGGATGCTCAGTTGGTCACCCACCGCATCAACGATGGCGGGTAGTGCATGCGCGGTGGACGGTACGCCGTCGAGCTGCCGTCCACCATGGTTGGACACCACGAGTCCATCCGCACCAAAGTGAAGGGCGTCTCGCGCGTCTTCAGGGTCGAGAATGCCTTTGATGAGCAAGCTTCCCTTCCAGAAGTCACGAATCCACTCGAGATCTGACCAACCGATGGAGGGATCGAAATTTGACGCAATCCAGCCTATGTAGTCAGCGAGGCCAACAGGACGCCCCAGGTACGCCGACACGTTGCCAAGATCGAGCGGCCGACCGAGCAAGCCCACATCGACGGCCCAATGTGGCTTAAAGAAAGCTTGCCCGATACGACGAAGCGGTGCCGCCGGGCCCGACATCCCCGAATGTCTGTCGCGGTACCTCGAGCCGGGCAAAGGCAGGTCCACAGTGAACACGAGCGTCGTGATCCCTGCCGCCTGCGCCCGTTCCAACGCATGCCGCAGAAAGCCACGATCCTTGAGCACGTAGAGTTGAAACCAGATGGGGCGATCGGAATGTCTCTGCACTTCTTCGATGGGACAGACGGATACGGTGGACAACGCGTAGGGAATGCCAAACCGGGCGGCCGCCATCGCGGCCTGGACTTCGCCGCGCCGCGCGTACATGCCAGTCAGCCCCACCGGCCCAAGCGCAACGGGCATGCTCCACGACTGGCCAAACACTTCGGTGCCAAGGCTAAGGTCGGCAACGTTCCTCAATACGCGCTGACGCAACGCGATGCCTGAAAGATCGCTGACATTGTGGCGAAGCGTCTGTTCGGTGTTGGCGCCGCCATCGATGTAGTCGAAGAGAAAACGGGGAAGCCTACGACGCGCAGCCTCACGATAGTCGGTCGGCGCCGAAATGATCATGCGATCCCTCCTTCAGTCCAATGACTGTGTCGTCCTGACACCGCCAGCGGTCAGAGCTTGTCGACCTTGCCAACGCTGATCGTCTTCACCAGCCACCGTCCATTGACGCGGGCCAATGTCATATCGGAAAACGAATGCGCTCCGATGGCGTTTTTGTCGGCGTCCATCCAAAGGCACTGGAAGTACAGCGTGGCCTTATCGCCATCGACCTGGCTGCGGATGCGCATCGCCGGGGTGTAGCCGATCCAATGATTTTGTGGCCGGAAAGGCCCCGCCACATCCTGGAAGTAATGTCGAACCTGGTCCTTGCCTTTGTATTGCTTGTTCCCGTTGGCCGTATCGGTGAGCACGGCATCATCCGTGTAGAGGCTCATCATCAGCTCGAGATCTTTGCTGGGGAGCACGCTACCCGCTTGATGGAAAGTGATCTCCACATTGCGTACTTGAAGGATGTCGGCCGGGCTGCCCTTGTCCATATCGCCGGCGGGCGGAGCTGCTAGCGCCTGAAAAGCGAGGCCTAGCGCCACAAGGAGCATGAAACGTTTCATCGAATGTCCTCCCTTTACGGAGGTGAGAGAGAAGCTCACGCCCTGTACCGAGGCGTGATCGTGTCAATGCGCCCTGCCTTCAGGCTCCTGCAGCCCCCAATCAACACGGCCTTGCAAAACGCCCACCCTTGCCGGGCTGACCACTGTGCGCCTTGATCACATGCGCTTTAGCAAGCAAACGGTGAAGAGTGCGTATAGCAACCGGAAACGTCTTCGGCCGCTCGTGGCCATGCATGGGTTAGCGGCCCGTGCGTCACATGATTCCGACAGCTCACTGCGGTGGCGGCGCAGCACTCATGTGGAGAAGTCCCCATCCGTGGCCGTCCAGATCGACAAAGCTGTGCGTATACATAAAACCGAAATCTTCCGGCTTGTCGTAGGTCGAGCCACCCGCGGCGATCGCTTTGGCGACGAGACCATCGACCTCCTCGCGGCTCTCGCAACTGAGGGAGAACAGAACCTCCACGGCCTTACTCGTGTCGCAGATGGCTTTGGGTGTGAAGTCCCGGAACCTGGCGTGTGTAAGCAACATGACGGAGATCGTATCGCTGACGGCGAAGCACGCGCCGGCATCATCGGTGAACTGCGCATTCTGTGAAAAGCCGAGTGCCTTGAAGAAGGCTATCGACTTCGGGAGGTTGGCAACCGGGAGATTGATGAACACGTGTTTGCTCACGGATTTCTCCTTTGCAGAAAAGTGCAGAAACAGAGAGGTGGAGTAATTTTTAGCCGCCCCGGCATGTGCCATCGAGCGGAAAACGCTGACCCATTACCAGAGAAGCGTCAGGCAAATGCATCGCTATCGGAAAGCGGCATGGCGTGCTGTGTTTCGTGGTTGAACACGACGGACGTTTCAACACGCGTCACTACAGCGTGCCGATTGAAGTGCTTTGAAATGATCTCCTTCAAGTGCTCCATGTCGCGAACGGCCACGTGGACAATCAAATCAAACCGGCCTGATACGAGAGACACGCCGCGAACTTCGGGAACGGCGGCCGTTGAACGAAGGAACTCGTCGACGACGTGGTCTTCCAGTTTTCCAAGTTGTACGAACAGAACCGCGGCCAGCGCGAAACCGATGGCTTCGAGGTTCACCTCAGCGTGCGCGCTCTTAAGGATGCCGCGCGCCCTGAGCGATTTGATTCGCTCGTGACAACTTGATGGGGCAAGACCGACTGCCGCCGCGATCTCTTTGTTGGATAACCACGCGTTCTTCATCAGAAGCCGAAGAATGGCGAAGTCTGTTCGGTCGATATCCATTTTTAGGCTCATACGAACGAAATCTATTCGTTTGACAGTGGCTGAACTCTAATTTCATCCTATCTGCATGACAAATAAACGAATTGTACTCACAAAACATAGCCGCCTGAATGGCGCCTCCCTGCCCTCCATAGCGCTTGCACTGGCGCTCAACGTCCTGGTTTCGGCCGCCTGTTATGCCACGCCACAGGGCCCAACCCCGTCACAAGCCACATCGAGTGACGTGATTGGCCAGAGCCTGATTGCCAAAGAGCGATTGAGCTGGGATCTGGCCATCAAGGGAGATGCCGCTTCCTATAAAGCCTTTCACGCGCCGGACTTCTTTACGGCTTCAGGGAAAGGATTCACCGACAGAGCGCTCAGTGAGTCTTCCGCCATGGACGCGAATGTCCAGTTCAAGACATGCGACCTTTCAGGGTTCGACATCCATGTCGTTTCCGACAACGCAGTACTTATCACCTACCTCGTGAAGGCATCGGGGCTCGATCACGGCAAGGGATTCCAGATCAACAGTTACGCTTCGTCCTTATGGATGAAGCGAGACGGTCAATGGCTGAATGTGTTCTATCAGTCAACTCCCGCGACACAGTGAGTGACCCCCGGGAGATCCATTCTCCCGGTGTCACGATGAGGCGCGGTAGGGGTGCGTGGCGTACTAGAAGAAGATGTCAGTTTTCTTGGTCGCCATGGCCAGAGCAATCCAGCAAAAAAACCTGATTCTTCTATTCCCCCGCATTTGAGCTGCGGGGCATAGAACCAATGCGTTATGGACAAGCCATCGCGTCCGGCCATCTATGTGCGATATCGCCCATGGATAGACCCCAGGCACAGGGGAAAGCATCCGACGCGGAGGATTCAACCATGCACCGCTACCTGTCTATCGCAGCAACGTTGCTGTGTGTCTTTGCGCTCCCCGGCTACGCCGCCGAAGCCGGCTCCCAGCAGGCGGATGCCTGTTGGCACAAGGCATTTCTCGCGAGCAACGCGGACGCGACCGCCGCCTGCTACGCGGCCGACGCCGTGATGTGGGCGCCGGGCGGCACGATGACGACGGGCAACAAAGCCATCCGCGACAGTTACGCGAAGTTCTTCGCCGACAACAAGGTGACCAACGTAGAGCTCAAGCCAATGGGCGACAAAACCGTTGGCGAAGACTCGGTAGGCTGGGGCACCTACTCGATCACCTATACACCCAGGGCCGGCGGCGCAGCGAAAACGGAAAACGGACGCTACACCGACATCGCCCGGAAAGTCGGTGGCCACTGGGTTTACACCGTCGATCACGCCTCCGACGATCCAGCACCTACCAGCGCGAAGCCTTAAGAACACATTCTGCAGACTCGGAGATCGCGCCCGGCATCCCATTCGATGCTCACCCCACTCCAACAAAAAAGCTTGCGCAGAGACCCATCGCGCAAGCTTTTTTGTTTGCCCCCTTTGGTGGGTCGGAGGGCTTCATAAAGGCTGCAGCCGCATACCGTCCTGGGCAAACACGATCTTCCCCTTGTAGTGCTCGCGAATGGACGCCTCCACGTCGGCCCGATGTTCATCAATCGATGGCGACAAATGGCTGAGTAGCAGTGTGGTGGCTTCGCTATCGCCCGCTACGACACCGATCGTTTTGGGCGGCGTGTGCAACGTATAGAGCACGGGGCGGGAACCGGGCGGATCAAGCACAACGCAATTGAACACCAACAGGCTGGTGTGTTGCGCGATGCGACGCAGATGATCGATGCCCTTGGCGTCGATATCGCCACTGAAGGTGATGCTTTGATGGCGATAGTCGATGCGATAGATCACCGCGGGTGCATCGCCATGGTGACCCGCTATCGCGCTGATCGTCAGTCCATGCTCCGAATAAATCATTTTCGGCTCCGCGGGGGCGTTCGCGGATGCATCGATATCCGTCGCGTGAATCGTCATCGGGGCAGCGAAGTCGTGCAGGTAGCTGTAGGCGCCATCGGGACCGAACAACAGATCGATAAAGCGGCTGGTTGACGGGAAGGTGGCCTCATCGCCTTCGCCGCGGTGTCCCGTTGGGCCGAAGACCTGGAAATTCACGGGGCCGCCGCCTGAGATCGCACGCGACTTGAACAGGCCGGGCAGCTCGCCGGTGTGATCAATATGCAAATGCGTCAGCAAGACGATATCCGTCTTGGCCAACGACAGCTTGGCCTCACCAAGCCGCACAAACGTCCCCGGCCCTGCATCCACCAGAATCCGAGGTTCGCCATCAACCAGCACCACATACCCCGCCCCGGCTCGCCCCGTCGCTCCGGGGCCACCAGACCCAAGCACCACCAGATCCAGCGGCGGCACAACCGGCGCAGCGATGCTGCTGGCAACGGCGAATATCCATAGCGCGAGGCAAAGCGAGAGCTTGAACATGAGTGTCCCCACGGGCGTATACGCATAGGCCCGATGCTGGAGCGAAAACGGGAAGTGCCGCGGACGTTCAACACCGGCCGCACTCAAAAGGAAGCGCTTCGTCATTGATCAACACGGGCGATGAGTCATGAGAAGCGCATTTTTCATCGGACTGGTTCCACGACGAGTGAAGACTGCCGTTGCCACCGGTCTAGGACCAAGATCGGAGGCGGGACCAGTTAAACCACCGCTCTGAGATGCAACTTAACTACCTCCGCCCCTTTCGCGCCCGCGCCTTTCCCGCTCCAGGTCGCACTGCACTTGCAGCAGCATCCAGTAGAGCGCACTGGTGTTGAGTACCACGGCGAGACGAATGGCGTAATTGGCGCGCATGGGTATGTCGCCCGTGATGAGTCGCCGGAGGCTGGTCACGGTAATGCCCGTGCGGCGGGCGAGAGCGGAGAGGCTCATGGCTCGGGGTATCAGGTAGTCGTGCTTCAGCACCTCGCCGGGGGTGCGCAGGCGCAAGGAAGGGTCCACCCGCAGATGCGGGTCGGGGCGAATCAGGTTCATCGGATTTTCCGGTCAGGCACGGCAAGGCGACGCATCAGGGATGACATCGATGCGTGTCGGGGAATGTCCTGCGACGCTGTGCGTGATCGCCCAGGTGTGGCGCATCGATGGGTATCGATGCGCCACGGGGAACGATCACAGGACGGGGCTAAGCGTTCACTCTCAACGCCTCACCGGACCCATCCACCAGACGTTCAAGGCACTGGATCGCGGTGGCCACTGCAATGGCCACGGAGGCCGAGAGCGGCCATTCCAGCGACTTGTGGGGAAACCCTTGGGTGCGGGCGTGCAGGCACTGCTCGTGATCGATGCGTAGCCGCGTCAGGGCATACGCAGCCAGGGCGAGGTCTTCGCGGGTGAACACGAGCTCAGGAGGGAGTGCCGACGCCGATCCCGTGAGGGTGTCGGGTGGAAGAGTGTGGGTGCTGCCGGCGGGAACGGGCAGGCGTGCGCGTGCCGTATGATCGTGGGTAGCCAAGATCAACTCCTATCGTTGCTTTTGGTCAGCGGGTCGTGAGTGGTGCAAACACTCGCGGCCCGCGCTTCATGACATCACTGCCATGGTCACTCGCGGCAACCGGTACACAGACACCGCGAGCGACCCTTCGAGAGTACTCAGGGCCGCCACGGGCCGCTGTAGGGAATTGCCTCGACGCGCTACCCTCATGATGGCCGACATGCCGACTGATTGGCCTGACGCGGACAACGGGCGGTGTGAGCTGGCCCGAGTGTGTGGACCATCCTCGCTTTGCGGTGTCCTGGACTTCAGGGGGAGCCCAGAGCCAATTAAGTCGCCACTCTTCTATGCAACTTAATTACCTCCGGCCCCTTTTGGCAATTGGTTATAGGCCCGCTATGCGACGCATTCTCTCGATAACCATCGGCAGCCGCCGACCATGGTCTTCTGAAGGGTGGAAGTGTTGCGGGATTGCTTCGATGAATCGATTGTCGCCTAGCAAGCCTTCAAATTGCTCTTCGAGGTAGTCCCTGAGGTCCGCATTTCCAGAACGAACCTCTTCAGTCAGCTCAGGACGTCCGTCGATCAAGTTAACGAGGTCTTCAATGTCATGGTGCATGTAGTCGCCGTTACCTCGCCCGTGAAACGCTTCCAATTTGGTGGCGAGGCAAAAGGGCCCGGATACATGACGGATTTTACGACCGCTCGGTAGGTTAAGTTGAAGGGCTTGCTCGAAAGCCGCTGGATACCAGGCATTCCCAAAGCCAAGTACGTCGTTATGAGTCGGCATCACGTCAACAATGAGCCCACCCTTTCTAAATCTGCAGACGATGTCTCCACTCAGGACGAACCCCAAGTTCGTGAGTTCGTTACTGAGCGCGTAATAGTCAACAAGGCTCGTCACCTCGGTGAGCAAATCCACATCGATGGTGGCTCGAACTGCTGGTCTGGTGGGGTCCGTTATTAGAAGCCCCACTGCGCAACCGCCGACCAACGTCAGTTGGTCCAGGAGCGGCTCCAACTCCTTTGCAGCAAGTTCGATAACGGCCAAATTGATGTCGTTGGGATTCATACAATGCGTCGCCGAAATTCAACGATGGCTAGTTCACGTTCTCTCGCGGTGCCTGCTCGAATCGCATCTACAAGTGTCAGGAGCTCGTAGAGCCGATGATCGTAAAGCGACGCGGCAACTGCTGAAGGATATAGGGGATATAGCGCTGTACCGCGTACAGTCCCCCTAGGATCGGGCCATACATACAACATCGATGGATCTTCCACGGCGAAGTGTTCCTTGAGCACAGGCCCATGACCACCTGTAGGTAGACCTAGCGATACAGGTCCGTAGGTAGCTGGAAAACTGTAGCGGACGCCATGCACGACAAATTCTTCTAGTGCCGAACGGACAGCCTGTGGGGAACCAGAGTTCACGGTCACTAGGCCTGACCGGGTCCCGCGTTTGACACATGCATGGACTTCTGACGCGGAAATGTCGACTTCAGCGCCGAGCGCGGCGTATTTCACTTCTCGCTCCGGATTGGAAGCAAGTTTGAGTGCAACTAAGAGGTCCTGTGGCTTCAGTACGCCTTGCTTGGACATGGCAATGCCCTCGATTCGCGAATCACGAGCAATTTGCAGCAGAACGAGCGAAAAGTGCAAGTATTCTCTATTCGCAAATAGCGAATACTGAGCTTTAATCTTAAAAGCTCAACAAATATTCTTTTAAAACAGAGATCTGTATTGATTAGAGAAAGCTTTTAATCTTATGCTTTAAGCTCACTGCTAAGCCCAGCTTAAGAGGTAGCCTTCATGAGCGCCACGATCCGAAAGAAGAGTCCTAGGGCTCCTTCCTCCTCGCTGCCAGAGGCGCTTGATCGCGCGCTGAAGGTCTACGAAAAGGACAGGCTGCACCCAGCGCCCACGGAGGTGTTTGCAAATAATTTGGGCTACAAGAGTGCAAACAGCGGCTCAGCCCTAACGATGATCGCTTCGCTGCGATATTTCGGCTTGGTTGAGAGAGTCGAGGACGGCGTCTTGGCAATCACCAAGGCAGTCGAATCTTATAAGTTCGCTCCGGACGCAGCTTTGAGACAGAAACTTCTGAGGCAATTTGTCCGCTCGCCCTCGTTGTACAGCGATCTCTTAGACAAGTACTCAACTGGGTTACCGTCAGATGCAAACCTGCGCTATGAACTAATTCAAAGAGGGTTTGTACCCTCCGCGGCTGAGTCCGTTCTTTCGGCCTTCCGGGAATCGGTAGCATTTGCGAACTACTTCTCTGCCGAATATGAGCCTTCGACCGAATCAGTCGGAGGTCAGGTCGGGGAGTTGCAGCCTGCACCCTTAGAACAGCAGCCTGTAACAGCACCATTCTCCCAAACGATATCGTCGCCGGGCACATCTTCAATGGCTCCAACGGTAGTGTTGCCCGAAGCGGGCAGTGCCGAGGACCGAATCCCAGTCAGGCTCTCGGGAGGAAGGAGAGCATGGCTCGTCATACCAACGCCGTTCTTTGAGGCCGATAAATCGCGCCTCAAAGCTCAAATTGACCTGCTTCTCACGCAAGACGAAGAAGACGTCCTCTAAGGAAGAACGGGGTCAGGTTCACTTTCCGTAACCGCAAAGACCGATTCCAGCACCACTGTCGGCGCTCATTCTTACCCAACAAAAAAGGCTTGCGCGGAGCCGTCCACGCAAGCCTTTTATTTGTCTGGTGCCGGCAGCAGGAGTCGAACCCGCGACCTACTGATTACAAATCAGTTGCTCTACCAACTGAGCTATACCGGCGAAGGACGGCAAGTCTAGCAGGCCGGGGTGGCTGAACGCCAAAGCGCGGGGCTCAGAAGCAGCCCGTGCTGTGCGAGCCCACGCCCTTTACGCGGTTGCGCCAGTCGGCACGGCCGGTGTCGGGGATGACCACATCCAGCCAATATTCCGCCACGCTTTCGGTGCGCTCGGTCATCTGGGCGGGGAACCCGGCGGCGGCGACCTGGTCGCGGCGGCGGCGGGCATTGGCCGGATCTTTGAACAGGCCCAGCGAGATGGTGTTGGGCTGATCGCCAGAGCCGACGATGAAGTATTCGCCGACGTTGGCGGCGGTCAGGCGGCGCCCGAGTTCCAGCGCCTTATCGCGGCTGCCACCACCGGGCAGGAAGACCCACCAGCCGGTGGTCTGGGTGGTCTGCTCCTGACGCTGACGCATGCGTGCGGCCTGATTGCTCAGCGCGCTGCGGGCGTTGCGCATATCGACCTGGGTGGCGAACGGGCCCAGCGCGATGCAGGTGTAGCTGGTCGGCCTGGGTGGCGCGGGAGCCGGTGCCGGAGCCACCACGGGTGCCGCCGGCGGTGGTGGCGTGGAAGCGGCCGCTGCAGCGGTAGCCACGGTGGCGGCCGGCACGGGCGCCGGCGCACTGGTGGCAGGTGCCGCCGGGCGTTCGCTCAGCAGGTGCAGTTCCGGCACGCCGGCGTCGGTGGCGCTGCGGCCGTGCACGTCGTCCTGACCAAGCAGCAGCCACGCGCCTACGGCGATGTTGAGTGCAATCAGCAGTACGAAGAGCAGGCGCAGAAACATCAGCGATCCATCAGGCAAGCGTCTGGGGCAGCAGCATTCTAGAGAGCTGATGCCAGGGGAGAGTGTGCATCCGACCACACGGAGAGCCCGAGCAGCACGCTGTCTGAGCTGAGCCGGGACGGAACGGCGACCAGCGATTGCAGCGCTTCGGCATCGCCACCGCCGAGGATCAGCAGCGGCGCACCACCCAGCGCGGGCGACATGTGTGCCACGAAACGTTCGATCAGCGCGGCCGCAGCCTGCCAACAGCCGGAGGCGACCGCATCGGGTGTGTTGTCGGCCGCTTCCAGCACGGTGCCGGGGCGCTCGACATGGACGCGTGCGGTGGCGCCAAGCAAGGACTGCTGCATGAGCTGCGGCCCGGGGGCGATCAACCCACCGAGGTGCTGGCCATCGGCAGTGAGCGCATCGAGCGTCAGCGCGGTGCCGACGCCTGCCAGCACGCACGGCGCCAGCCCTTCGGCGTGGGCGGCGACCATGGCGAGGAAGCGATCCACACCGAGTCGTGCCGGTTCGGGATAGGCATTGCGCACGCCACAGGCTTCGGCCGGGGTGCGCAGCCACTCGGTGTCGCGCGTAAAGCAGGCGGACACGACCGCCGCCACCTGCGCCTCGCGTGCGCCATCGACGACGGAAGCACCGAAGGCGTCGTGGGGTGCAGGCAGGTTGCGCCACGCTTCGTGCAACGCCAGCACCACGTCTTCGTTCCAGCCCACTGCGCCTTGCGCATGCCAGCAAGCGCCGTCGCGCAGGGCCCATTTCAGGCGGGTATTGCCCAGATCAAGCAGCAACCTCATGCGCGGCGCACCGTGACGTCGGCGCTGTCGATAGCGCGCAAACCTTCATCGGTCTGCAGCAGCAATGCGCCGCGTGTATCGACACCAGCGCCGGTGCCCTGGAGCGGACCGAGAGCGCCCTGCACGCTCAGTGCTTTGCCACGCAGCAGGTCGTGTTGCGCGTATTCCTCGACAAAGGCCGCGAAGCCTTCGCGTTCAAACTGTGCAAGGCCATCGGCCAACGCGGTGATGAGCGCGGCCGCCACGCGATTGCGATCAGGCACGATGCCCGCCGCCAGGGTCGCCAGATCATTCACCGGCTGGCCTGCTTGTTCGTGCAGCGCAGACGTCAGACGCACATTGAGGCCGACGCCGATGACGGCTGCGCAGGGCCCCTGATATTCACCGCCGAGCTCGACCAGGATGCCGGCCAGCTTGCCGCCGTCGCTCAACACGTCGTTGGGCCATTTCAAACCGGCGCCATCGATACCCAGCGCGGTAAGCGCACGCATCACGATCACACCCACGGCCAGCGAAAGCCCGGAAAGCGCGGCAAAACCCGCATCAAAGCGCTTGAGACAGGAGAGATAGATATTGAGCCCCGGCGGGGACAGCCAACGGCGTCCACGCCGCCCGCGGCCAGCACTCTGTGTTTCGGCGAGCACCATGCTGAAATCGGGGAGTTCGGCGAGCCGGCGCTGAATCTCACTGGAGGTCGAGTCGATTTCCCAGTGCAGCTCGAGCTTGCCCAGTTGCTTGCGAGTGCCCGGCGACAGCGCTGCCTCGATCGCCGGCAGGCCTAGCAATTGCACCGGCCACGGCAAGCAGTAACCAGCGGTGCCGCGCGATTCCACCGGTACGCCGCGCGCACGCAACGCCTCGATTTGTTTCCAGATGGCCGCCCGGGTCACGCCGGCACGTTCAGCCAGCGAGGCACCCGACACCATGCCGCCATCCGCCAGCGCTACGAGCAGCTCCTGGGCCTGCATCAGAAAGCGCTCGCTCGGGAGCCGCCGCGTGGGCAGCAACAGGTCGTCATGGGGAGCGCTGATAGGGGCGAAAGCATCGGGCAATTCTAGCCTGCCGGGCCGCCGCAACGCAGTCGCACGGCCATCGAGAGTCGCATGACTTCTGGGACTCGCACGCCTTTCCAGACGGCTGCCGCGGCACTGGTATCGCCCTTATTTTTCTGCCAGCATCCGGTTCTTGGATTGCGGATCAAGGGGTTGAGCCGCCATGGGTCTCGGGAAGTTCTTGATTGGATGTGTACTGTGTGTCGGCAGCATTGGCGCTGCATCGGCCATGGACGCGGACGGCCAGGATCTGAGCACCATGCAGCGTGGAGTGGATAGCAGCTCCAGCAGCCACGACGGCGCCGGCAGTGGTGGTGATGCCCTCGGCCTGTCGCGCGAAGGCAGCAATCAGGCGAATCCCGCATCCTCATCTTCTTCCAGCGACAATTGCCCGAACGCGAACCAGGCACCGGCATCGCGTGGTCGTCATGCCCATCTCGGCTGGCAGTCGCTGCTACCCGGCTCCATCCAGTAAAGAACGTGGCCTGTGCCGGATACCTGGTGGCGGCGCTTTCGCGCCTATCTAAGCCCTCCCCCGCTTGCTGAGAAACCTTGGCGCGATGCGCTTGATGCTTGCGTGCTTGCGCAGCGGCTGGATGGCACGCGGCAGGATGAATTGCGTCGTCTCGTGGGCGTCTTTCTTGCGCGCAAGCGCTTCCATGCGCTGGCAGGTGCAGAGCTCACCGAATCGCTGCGCACACTGATTGCCATGCAAGCGTGCTTGCCTGTGCTGACGCAGGGGCCACGCGCCTTGCGTGGCTGGCGCGAGATTCTGGTGTATCCCGGCGAGTTCAAAGTGCGCCGCAGTCATCACGATGACCGCAGCGGCGTCATCACGGAAAGCGATGACATTCTGATTGGCGAAGCGTGGGAACACGGGCCGCTGGTGTTGTCGCTGGCCGATGTGGAGCTCGACCTCGCCCAGCCGTGGGACGGCTATAACGTCGTGGTGCACGAGATCGCGCATAAGCTGGACATGCTCGATGGCCCGCCCGATGGCGTGCCGCCATTACCGCCGCATATCCCGCGCAGGCAGTGGATCGTGTCGTTTCAGCGTGCGTTTGATTTGCTCTCGAACGATGTGGCGCGCGGGCGGAACACGTTGATTGACCCGTACGCGGCGGAAAGCCCGGACGAGTTCTTTGCGGTGGTGAGTGAGCTGCATTGGTCGCAGCCTGGGGTGTTGCGCCGTGCGGATGCGGCGGTGGCGGATCTTTTGCAGGCGTACTACGGGCCGTCGTCGGCGCAGGGGTGATGGGCGGTCGCGATGCTGTTGAGGGTGGTGATCGCAGTAGCCGGTGGTGAGGCTAGATTGGCCCCTCACCCCAACCCTCTCCCCAGAGGGGAGAGGGAGCGAAACGCGTCAGCCCGGCGGCAACTTCACGCTGAAGCGTGCGCCATTGAACTCCGGTGAGCGATCGACCAGCAGCTCGCCGCCATAGGCGCGAATAATGTCCTGCACGATGGACAAGCCGATGCCGTGGCCCTGTACGCGCTCATCGCCACGCACGCCACGCTGCAACACGCTCTCGATGTTGTCTTCGTCGATGCCGGGACCGTCGTCTTCGACACTCAGCCACAAACCGGGGCGCTGACGCCCGGCGACAGGACGCATTTTCACGACAAGCAGCACCTGATGGCGCGCCCACTTGAAGGCGTTCTCCAGCAGGTTGCCCATCAATTCGAGCAAGTCGCCCTGTTCGCCATAGAACGCGGCGTTGTCGTCGATATCGAATTCGCACAGCACGTTCTTGGCGGCGTAGACCTTCTCCAGGCTTTGCACCAGATCTTCGGCGTGGCCGGCAATGGGAATGGCGGTGGTGGCGAAAGTCTGGCGGCCAGACGTGGCCGCGCGGGCGAGCTGGTAGGCGACCAGTTCGTCCATCTTGCGCACCTGATCGAGCACCGGTTCGCGCAAACCCGACTCGCCGCTCACCGACTCCAGCGCGGAGCGGATCACCGCCAGCGGCGTCTTCAGACTGTGCGCAAGATCCGCGAGAGTGTTGCGCGTGCGGATACGTTGTTCGCGTTCGCTGTCGATGAAGGCGTCGATACGCTCGGTAAGGCCAGTGAGCTCAGCGGGATACTGATCGCCCAGATGCTCGCGCTCGCCACGCTCTACGCGTGACATTTCGTTGGCCACGTGGCGCAGCGGCTGCAGACTCCAGCGCAGCAGCACCAGCTGCAGCAGAATCAGCATCACACCCAACGACGCAAGCCAGAACACGAGACTGCGACGAAACACGGCGTTGCGGCCTTCAAGCTGATCCTCGGTCTGCGCCACCATGAAGGTGAGGTGCACCGATTTCTTCTCAGCCGTGTCCAGCGCTACGCCATAGGTGTAGTAGTAAAGGCGCCCCATGCGCGTATCGACGGGACCCACGAATTGTTCGTGCCCCGGCGGCAGCGGATGCAGGAAACCGAAGTCGCGCCCGATGGCGGAGGCCGATTCCCACTTGAAACCGTTGTCGCCGATGGCGACGGCATAGAGCCCCGAACCCGGCCGGGAGAAACTTGGATCGGGCGGTGTGTCAGGCAACAGCACTTTGCCGGAACGCCCCACTTCGGTGCCGGCAAGATAAGCCACAACGAAATTCTGCAGTCGATCCTGCAGGCCCTTCAGTGCGCTGTCGGCATTCGTGCGGGTGAGCGTAAGCCCGACCACCCCGAGAAAGGCGGCCAACACAAAACCGGTAGCCAGCGCCGCGCGCGCCGCCAGTGAAAACGGGCGGCGCGGCGGAGTCGGATCACTCGTCTTCGGCTTCGCTGCGAGGGATGGCAAAGCGGTATCCGCGTCCACGTACTGTCTCGATGGGCTTGAGGTTGCCTTCGGGGTCCAGCTTCCTGCGCAGACGGCCGATGAACACTTCCAGCACGTTGGAGTCGCGATCGAAATCCTGCTGATAGATGTGCTCGGTGAGGTCGGCCTTGGAGACCAGCTCACCCGCATGCAGCATCAGGTATTCGAGCACCTTGTATTCGTAGCTGGTCAGATCGACCGGCTTGCCTTCCACCATCACGGTCTGCGCCGTGGTGTCGAGCTTGATCGGGCCACAGGCGAGCACCGGCTTGGACCAGCCGCTGGCACGGCGCACCAGCGCGTTGATGCGCGCCAGCAGTTCTTCGACGTGGAACGGCTTGACCAGATAGTCGTCGGCGCCGTGCTTGAGGCCTTCCACCTTGTCCTGCCAGCCGCCACGCGCGGTAAGGATCAGGATGGGGTAACGCTGGCCGGCTTCGCGTAGCGACTTGATCAGATCCATGCCCGACATCTTGGGCAGGCCTAAGTCGATGATGGCCAGATCGAAGGGCACTTCCCGCCCCATGTACAAGCCTTCTTCGCCGTCCTGGGCGGCATCGACGGCAAAACCGTCGCGCTTCAGACGGGCGGCGAGGGTCTCGCGCAGCGGAGCTTCGTCCTCAACCAAAAGGATGCGCATCAGTGTTTCTCCTTGTTGCTTCCGCCGTCACTGGACGGGTTCTTGGTTGAATCATTGGAAGCCGGCCCCTTGCTAGCTTCCGTCGTCACGGTTACCACACGCACGTGCCCGGTTGGCGTCAACACCTTTACGCGGTGCTCGAACGAGCTGCGGCCCCGCCGCACGGTACTGGCCGACAACACCTTGCCGCCAGTCTCCTGCTGCACCTGGGCCACCGCCTGCTCCAACGACATGGCCGGCTCGGCCGACTGCGCCGCATGCGCCGCCACACCCACCGACAGGGTCAGCAGACAGGCGAGCGAGCGCAGAATTGTTCTCATTTCGTTAAACAAACCCGGGGCACCTGCGGGGAGGGTATCCATCGTCGTTCAGACTATGGAATCGGGGCTGAATATTGACCGGATAAGGTGACGCCGTCACGCGGCAACCCGCGGTTGAGCCATGGCTTGCTCGATCAAGCCCCAGCCGGCACCGGGCAAATGGGCGCCTTCGCTCAGCTGGCGTCGGAATCCGCGCGCGCCCGGCTCGCCTTGGTAGAGGCCCAGCAGGTGGCGGCTGATGTGCTTGAGCGCCGTGCCACGCGCCAGCTCGGCCTCGATATAGGGACGCATGTGCAGCAACACGTCTTCCCGCGCGGGCATCGGCTCCCCGTAAAGGGCCGCTTCGGTCTGGGCCAGGATGTAGGGGTCGTGATACGCGGCACGGCCCAGCATCACGCCATCGACATGGCGCAGGTGCGTCTGCACGTCGGCCACGGTGGTGATGCCGCCGTTGATGACCACCACCAGCTCGGGAAACTCGCGCTTGAGGCGATACACGCGCTCGTAGTCGAGCGGCGGAATTTCGCGGTTTTCCTTGGGGCTCAGGCCCTGCAGCCAGGCCTTGCGGGCGTGCACCACCAGCACTTCGATACCGGCGCCGATCATCGTTTCGGTGAAGTGCTGCAGGCCGGCGTAGTCGTCCTGATCGTCCACGCCGATGCGGCATTTCACGGTCACCGGCACGTCCACAGCATCGCGCATGGCCTTCACGCAATCGCCCACCAGCGCCGGCTCGCGCATCAGGCACGCGCCGAAGCGGCCGGACTGCACGCGATCGGAGGGACATCCAACGTTGAGGTTGATCTCGTCGTAACCAGCATCCGCACCGTAACGCGCGGCGATGGCCAGCTCCTGCGGCTCACTGCCGCCGAGCTGCAGCGCCACCGGGTGCTCTTGCTGGCTGTGCTCGAGCAAGCGCAACTGCTTGCCGCGCACGAGCGCAGCGCTGGTCACCATCTCGGTATACAGGCGGGCATGCGGCGACAGCAGCCGGTGAAAATACCGGCAGTGGCGATCCGTCCAGTCCATCATGGGCGCGACGGTGAGGCGCCAGTCGTCCTTCTGGAGCGGCTGACGCAAAGGCAGGGTGGGGGCAGACATGCCGCCTATTGTACCGGCTGACCCGCTTCAGTCGCGGCGTGATGCCGCAGCGCTTTGTGAATGCCCGATTTCAGCGGCTTTTCTGCATGAACCGCCCCGCGGCCGATGGCATAATGCGCACCCAGCTGCACTACGGCAGCACTCGTCAGGCGCAGCGGGCGGCGCCATTCCCCTTCGAGTCCGGTATTGGCTTGCCAATGCCTGCCCGCAGCACCCCACATTCAGGACGGTAACCGGCAATGGTGGCATTGGCGACGGAGCACGTGATCGACGTGCACCACTGGAACGACAGTCTTTTCAGCTTCCGCACGACACGTGATCCCGGCTTCCGCTTCGACAGCGGGCAGTTCGTGATGATCGGTCTGGAAGTGGATGGCCGCCCGCTGATGCGCGCGTATTCGATCGCCAGTGCGAATTACGAAGAACATCTGGAGTTCTTCAGCATCAAGGTGGCTAACGGCCCACTGACCTCACGTCTGCAGCACCTCAAGCCGGGCGACCCGCTCATTGTCAGCCGCAAGCCCACCGGCACGCTGGTGCTCAATGACCTCAAGCCCGGCAAGCATCTGTATCTGCTCGGCACGGGCACGGGCCTGGCGCCATTCATGAGCCTGGTGCGCGATCCGGAAACCTACGATCGCTACGAGAAGATCGTGCTCGCGCACGGCGTGCGCAACGTCAACGATCTGGCTTACAAGGACTACATCGAGAACGAGCTGCCGCAGCACGAATACCTCGGTGAGCTGGTGCGCGAGAAGCTGATCTACTACCCCACGGTGACGCGCGAGCCGTTCCGCCATCAGGGGCGCATTACCGACAACATCATCAACGGTTCGATGAGCGAGGCCATCGGCTTGCCGCCGCTCGACCCCGCCATGGATCGCGTGATGTTGTGCGGTAGCCCGTCGATGCTGGACGACACCTGCGCACTGCTGGATGCGCGCGGTTTCGAGGTATCGCCGCGCACGCGTGAGCCGGGCGACTACGTGATCGAGCGGGCGTTCGTCGAGAAGTAAACGACGGAAGTATGTTTGTGTGGGAGCGCACAGGGTGCGCTCCCACAGTCGTTTCTCGGTGGGGCTACTGCCAGATCGTATACACGCGGCCGGTGCCCACACCTTCCACACTGCGCCGGTACACCTGCCCCACGCGTTCGCCGGGCACGGCCTCAAAACCCGGGAAATACGGCCCGAAACTATCGAGCGATTCGGTGAGCAAGGTCGCGCTGACGGCGTTGATCCGCAGCCCGCGCGGCAGCTCCGTGGCGGCAGCGCGCACGAAACCCTCGATGGCGGCATTCACCGTGGTGGCATTGGTGCCGAGCCGGATCGGCTCGGCGGCGGTGATGCCGCTGGTGAGGGTGAACGAGCCACCATCACGCAGGTGTTTGATGCCCGCCATCACCACGTTGACCTGCCCCATCAATTTGTCCTGCAGGCCGGACATGAACTGTTCGGGCGTGGTTTCTTCCAGCATGCCGAAATGCACGTGGCCTGCGGTGGTGACGACCGCGTCCAGCGCACCCGCCTCCTGATACATGCGCTCCACGCTGGCGATGTCGGTGAGGTCAACGCGTACATCACCGGAATGGCGCCCGGCGCGGATCAGTTCATGGTGCGGTGCCAGTGCCCCGGCCACGGCGGTTCCCACGGTGCCACTGGCACCCACAAGCAGAATTCGCATCGAAATAAGACCTCGTCTGAGGCGACCCGACGTGGGCCAGCCAGATGCGCAGTGTCTGCCCCGGCCTGTCCGGCGATAAACATGCAATGATTCCCTGCATTCGAAACCTATGGGTTTTCAATCATGGATACGCTGGCGAGCATGGCGATGTTTGTGCGAGTGGTCGAAAGCGGCAGCTTCGCGGCGGCGGCCGAGGCCAGCGGGGTATCGCCGACCATGGCGGGCAAGCACGTACGCGCCATCGAAGAGCGGCTCGGCGCACGGCTACTCCATCGCACCACCCGCCGCCAGCAGCTGACCGAAGTGGGCAGGCTCTACTACGAACGCTGCAAGCTGGTGCTGGCCGATGTGGAGCTGGCCGAACGCAGCGCTCTGGAGCTGCAGGCAACGCCACGCGGCAACCTGCGCATCACCGCCCCCATGAGTTTCGGCAGCCGGCGACTGACGCCTGCGCTCACCGAGTACTTGCAACGTTACCCCGATGTCCGCGTAGAGCTGACGCTGGACAACCGGGTGTTCGATCTCGTCGGCGAAGGCTATGAACTGGCCATCCGCATCGGCGCCATCGACGACCCACAACTCGTCGCGCGGCAGTTGCAACCGTATCGCATGCTATTGGCGGCCTCGCCGGCTTACCTGGCACGCCACGGTACACCGCAGCGTCCGGAGGAGCTGGCCACGCACACCTGCCTGGGTCTCACCAACTGGCGCCGCCGCGATCAATGGCATCTGCTCGGCCCCAACGAGGAGCGCTGCGACGTGCCGGTACAAGGACGCCTGGCGGTCGATCATGGCGACGCGCTGCGTATTGCCGCTTTGCATGACGCCGGCATCGTATTGCAGCCCGAGGTGTTGCTGGCGGATGACCTGGCGGCGGGACGGCTGCTGCAGGTATTGCCGGGCTGGGCGCCGCCGTCCACGCCGATGCATCTGCTTTATGCGCAGGACCGCCGCCCCACTGCCAAGTTGCGCAGCATGATCGAGTTTCTGCTCAAGCGGTTCGGGGCCGATGCTTCGTTGTAGGAGCGCACTTGTGCGCTCCTTCAGAAAAGCATGACCGGCGCGCTCCCACAGGTGGAGACGAAGGCGAGACCTTAATCGCGAACGCGCCCCTGCCCTTCGTTATCCCAATAGCCGAACACGCGCCGCGCAATAAGCTTGTACAGACGCTTGCCGGTCGCGCGCCACCATCGCGAGTGCGGCGCTGGCGTGTTGAGGATGGCAGTCTGCCGCGCGCTCAGTGCTTCGGGGCAATACGTACGCTTGTGCTTGAGCAGGTGACGCAGATCTTCACGTGCAAGCAGGCGGAACAAGGCACCACGCTTGCCGCGCGTCCAGGCGATCTGGAAATCCACCAGCGCTGGACGGCCATCGGTGCGCACGAGCCAGTTCGGCTCCTTGGCAAGGTCGTTGTGCACAATGCCACGGCGATGCAGCGCCGCCAGCAAACGCAAGGCCTCGCGATAGTAGGCACGATCGCGCGGCTGCGCCTGTTGCATCGGCGCACCGGCGATATAGCTGCGCAGCAACTCGCGGCCGTTCCAGCCCAGCAGGGCGGGTACGCCGTCGATACCGTCCAGCTTGGCCAGCGCCCGCGCTTCGCGTGCGGCTGCTCGCCGTGCAAACGTGCGTGCCCACCAGCGCGCTGCACCAATGTCGCGCCGGATCACGCGCACGCCGTCGCGTTCCGCAATTTCGATGCGGCCAAGTTCGTCGGCTTTGAGCAGGGTGTTACGCGAGGTATCCACTGGGTTTCCGCGATCCAACGCTGCGTGCGTCGTGAGCAGGGTATTGTCGCCCATCCAACTCCGGCGCGCGTACGGCCGTTGCCGATATGCTGCGGCAGGTATGTCTTGGAGAACATCCTGTGGAGATTGCGCTTTACGTGCTCGCGGCCCTGCTGATCGTCGGTGGGCTGGCTGGCAACATCCTGCCGGCGCTGCCCGGCATCCCGATGATCTTCGGGGGCATCTGGCTGGTGGCGGCCCTGGACCAGTATCGCCACCTGGGCGTGTGGTGGTTGCTGATCATCGGCGCGCTCGGTGTGATAGGGGTGGCGATGGACTTCGTCTCCGCCTCGCTGGGGGCCAAGCGCGTGGGAGCCAGCAAGCTGGCCGTCTCCGGCACGGCGCTGGGCACCCTGATCGGCATGTTTTTTGGCATCCCGGGGCTGCTGATCGGCCCCTTTGCCGGCGCTCTGATCGGGGAACTGCTGTCCGGCACGAGCGTGCTGCGGTCGGCGCACGTGGGCGTGGCGACCTGGCTGGGGCTGCTGTTCGGCACGCTGGTGAAGCTGGTGCTGTCGTTCCTGATGATCGGCCTGTTCGGCTTGGCCCTGCTGGTGGGTTGAGCGCGGGACGACCTTCGGCACATGGCGCGGGCCAACCCGGCCCTTATAGGCTCGTGAAACCACATCCTAGGGAAGCCCCCATGTCCAAACGCCTCGCTCTCGCCCTGGCGGTTTCGCTGATAGCAACCGGAACGGCTCAAGCGGAAACCAAGACGCCTACCTGGATCGAGCGCAGCAACACCGACGCCAAGGTGCTGCTGGACGTGCTCGCCAAGTTCAATCCGGAATTTGCTTCGCAGATCGGCGTACCCGGATTCGACGACAAAGTCATCGACCTGAAGCCGGATGTCGACGCCCGTTCGCGCACCGCTTTTGTGGATGCCAAGGGCAAGCTGCAGACCCTGCTGGCCAGCGAAAAGGACGAGAACGTCCGCCAGGATCTGCAGATCATGATCAAGGCGGTGGATCAGCAGATCGAAGGGATCGATCTCAATCACAAGTACATGCTGCCGTATGTGGACGTTGGCCAGACCATCTTCCAGGGCGAGTTCGCGCTGCTGAAGGATGATGTCGACGCCAAGCGCCGTCCTTCGGCGCTCAAGCGCCTGCAGTGCTATGTCGGCAAGGCACCGGGTTGCACGCCGATTGTGGACTTGGCCAAAGCCCAGACCACCGAACGTCTGAATGAGAAGGATCTGCTCGGCCCGTACAAGGGCGAGGTGGAGCAGAAGCTCTCCAACACGCAGCGTTATACGCAGGGCATCCGCCAGCTGTTCGCCAAGTACAAGCTGGATAACGCTGACGGCAAGGCGGCCCTCGATGCGCTGGACAGCCAGCTGAAGGACTATGACGGCTGGGTGCGCACCACGGTGGTGCCACGCGCCCGCGAGGATTTCCGCCTGCCCGAGCCGCTCTATGCCTACAACCTCAAGCAGGTCGGCATCGACATTCCACCGGAGCAGCTCATCAAGGAAGCGCAGTTCGAATTCGCGGAACTGCGTTCGACGATGCAGATGATGGCACCGGTCGTGGCCAAGGCCGAAGGCATCCAGGCCACCGATTACCGCGACGTGCTCAAGGCGCTGAAGAAAGAACAGCTGGGCAAGGATGACGTGGTGCCGTGGTACCACGAGATCATCGGCAAGATCGAAGACATCATTCGCCGCGAACACATCATCACCCTGCCCCAGCGCAAGATGCAGATGCGCCTGGCCTCGGAAGCCGAGACGGCAGCGGTGCCTGCGCCGCACATGGACCCGCCGCCGTTCATCAACAACCACGGCGAACAGGGCACCTTTGTGCTGACCATGGGCAACCCGAGTGGCGGCAAGTCGGATTCGTATGACGACTTCACCTATAAGGCTGCCGCCTGGACGCTGACCTCACACGAAGGCCGCCCGGGTCACGAGCTGCAGTTTGCGGCGATGGTGGAGCGCGGCGTCTCGCTGGCACGCAGTCTGTTCGCCTTCAACAGCGTCAACGTGGAAGGCTGGGCACTGTACGCCGAATCGGAAATGCTGCCGTACGAGCCGCCGGCCGGCCAGTTCGTGGCACTGCAGGCACGCTTGCAGCGCTCTGCCCGCGCCTTCCTCGACCCGATGCTCAATCTTGGCCTGATCACCAAAGAGCGTGCGCACGATGTGCTGCATAACGACGTGGGTCTGTCCGAGGCCATGACGCAGCAGGAGCTGGATCGCTACACCTTCAACAGCCCGGGCCAGGCCACGGCGTACTTCTACGGTTACATGCGCCTGCAGCAGACGCGCATGAATACCGAGCTGGCGCTGGGCAAGGACTTCAATCGCCAGGCTTTCAACGACTTCGTGATCGGCCAGGGCCTGCTGCCGCCGGAACAGCTCGCCGAAGCGGTGCGTACGCACTTCATTCCGTCGCAGAAAAAGAAGTAATCAACACACGCGGCGCGTAAGCGCCGCGTTATCGGGGCCGCGCCTTCGGGCGCGGCCTTTTTTGTGCGGCCGGCACGGCGCGTGCGCAACGCTCCAGCCATTCGGCCAGCCGTGGCGTGTCGCGGCACAACGATGGCGGCACGATCAAATAACTCCGGCTGGGTGGCGCATCCGCGCGATGACGAAAGCGCGCGGCGCCTTCATGAGCCAGCAGCGCAGCCTGATCCTGTTCCGGCACCTTGAGTGCCATGCCTTGCGTGGACAACCAGGCGAGAGGCTTCTCGTCGAAGTACGCCATCAGCCCGCCGAACATCGGCTTGAAGCGCAGATCGTGCGGCCGCCCCAGGTGCGTAGCGGCATCTTCCAGATCGCGGCGCAGCACTTCGATATCGGCGTTCACACCGGCGCGTCGGGGATCACATAGAACAGCACGGCGAGGTAATGCAGCACGCTGCCGGCAAGCACAAAGAAGTGCCACACCGAGTGGTGATACGGCAGCTTGCGCCACAGGTAGAACGGCACGCCCAGCGTGTAGGCCACGCCACCGGCGAGCAGCAACACCATACCGCCGGTCTGCAGATGGGCGGCCAGCGGCTTGAACGCGATCACGCCCACCCAGCCCATGCCCACGTACATCAGCACCGCCAGCTTGCGGTACTTCTTCAGCAGGCCCAGTTCCAGCGCGCTGCCCATCAGCGCCAACGCCCAGACCGTACAGAACAGGCTCCAGCCCCACGCGCCCGGTAAGGCAATCAGGGTAAACGGGGTATAGGTGCCTGCGATCAACAGGAAAATGGCGATGTGATCGAGGGTGCGCAGCACCTGCTTGGCCAGCACGCCCGGAATGGAGTGATACAGCGTCGATGCGGTGTAGCAAAGAATCAGCGTGGCGCCGAACACCGCACTGGCAACCACCGCCCGGGCATCACCGTAAAGCGCCGAGAACGCCACCAGCGTGGCGAGCCCGGCAATGCTGAGCACAATGCCGATGCCGTGAATGACGCTGCTGGCGAGTTCGTCGCCGAAGGCATAGCGAGGGAGTGCCGCGCCGGTGGTGGCAGACATGGGAATCCTTGGGGTACGAAACGTACCGATGCGTACAGATTCCGCCACCTTAGCCTGCTGGCGAGCGATTGCAAGGCCGCGCGGCGTATGAAACGCGGTGCGATCGCCGCCACTTACTTAGGTTCCGCTCGCGCTGATTCAGGTTATTCGATGATGAAGGCGCCAAAGGCCACGCCCAGGTCCCAGCCCTTGCCGGTACCACTGAGCGCCAGCGAGACATTGCCCTTGGTCATCACCCGCGCGCCGGCGGATTTCGAAGCACCCGCATGCACGCCAGCATCGGCGTAGTGACCCTTGATCTCGCTGATGCTGGTGATGCCGGAGAACTTGCCCACGCCATCGTCGATCTGGTTCTTGCCGAAGGTGATGCCGCCACCCTTCACCCGGATATGCACACCCATGCTCTGGCCATTGCTGCAATGAACGGTGCCGCTGCCTTCGGCGGTCTGATAGAACACCGACCAGCCAGAGAGGCGGAAATTCATCTTGCACTCGATGTCGCCCGCATGCGCCGGGACGGCAGCCATCCAGCCGGCCAGAGCCAGCGCCGATACGCCGAAAATCTTCCAGGCTGTCATGACGTTTGTCCTCCGATCTGCGCAAGCCCCAACCCAGGGGCTGGCATATCCGGGATTCTGGCAAGCCGCCGCCATCTCCGGCGTGAACACCCCTTTCACCCAGGTTGTACGCCAAAACAAGCAGGCGGCGCAGAAAATGGGATAACCGGGCGTCCCCTCTCTCTCCCCCGACGTCCGGCCTTGCTGCCCCGCCACCCTGTGCGGGGCTTTTTTTTCCAGCGCAATCGGCGGCCATGCGGCAACGCGAGCTACTCCCGCCATGCCACCTCGTTCTATGCTGAAGGCGGACCAGGAATAGGGAGAGCCGTGCGATGTCATCGATCGACTTGTTGCTGCATCTGGACCATCTGGATCTTGCCGTCGCCGCCCCTCGCGCCGCGATGGCCCTGGCGCATCGCCTCGGCGCACGACTGGATGCACTCTACGTGGCCGACCTTCCGGCGGCCGCCTTCAGCCTGCCCGAAGCCGTACCGGTGCAACTGGAAGAAACCCAGCGCCGCGTGGCGGAAGCGCAGGCGTACGAGCCCATCTGGCGACAGACCCTCGCCTCCCACTCGCTCAACGGTATGTGGCGGGTGACCCAGGGCGACACCGTGCAGACCGTCAGCCAGGCAACGTCGGGCTACGACTTTCTAATCATGGAACGCAGCCAGCAGCGTAGCGACGCGCCGGTCGGCTTTGGTTCGGTATCCCGCTGTGTGTTCGCCTGCGGACGGCCAGTACTGGTAGTGCCCGATGTGGCGCCCGTCGCCAGCGTAGGCGCCAATGTGCTGGTGGCATGGAACGGTAGCCGCGAATCCGCGCTGGCACTGGCAGCGGCACTACCCGTGCTGCAGAAGGCCGACGAAATACGCGTGCTCGATGGCAGCGAAATGAATGCCGAGCTGCTGCCGGTATTGCCCCCGCCGGGGCTCGCTGACTGGCTGCAGCGGCATGGCATCCGTGCCCGCATCGACATCTTCAATACGGGCCCCAGTCATGCGGCAGGTGCTGCCTTGCTGGAGGCTGCGCACAACCAGGGCGCGGACCTTATCGTGATGGGCGCCTGGAGCCGTTCCCGCCTTGCGCAGATGGTACTTGGCGGCACCACGCGCCACTTGTTCATGCACGGAGACGTGCCCATGCTGGTTGCGCATTGAAAGGCGAGAAGTGAGTTAAGAGGAGTGAGAAGTGAGAGTCGCTCTGGCGGGCCACTCCCCTTAGCGGGCCGTTTTGGCAACATGCGGGTTCTCCGCACAGCATAGCCTTCCAGACGGCTACTTGTGCAAGCGTTTTCGACGGGCATAGGCTGAAGTCGCCTGGCACGATCCCTCTGCATCCCCAGCAGCGTGTCGGGCGTCAATCCAACATCGATACGTCAGGAGGTCGCCTATGTCGTCCGCAAGCCTGGCTGTACCCCGTCACACCCATCCGGATAGCGTTCGCATCGCGGCGCTGAGTGTCGCCATCGCGTTGAACGTGGCGGTGCTCATGATCGTCATGCGCCCGATGGCCCCTCAGTTAATGCAACAAGCGCAGCGTGTTCCCGGGGTCATCATCACCAGGATAACGCCACCCAAAGAGCTGCCCCCGCCGCCACCTATCGACCTGAAAACACCGGTGCAACCGAAACCCGTTCCGCATACCCAGGCCGTGCCTCAGCCACAACCGGTGTCGCCACCCGTGGCAACGACATCGGATGAAGGCTCCATACCGGCACCGGTGGTTGCGCCAAGCAACCCAAACCCCATCGTGGATACGGCTCCCGTCGAAGCCACACTGGCTTACCGCGCCGTGCCTTTGAAATATCCGCCCCAGGCGCTACGCACCCACATGCAGGGCACCGTGGTGTTGAAGGTGCTGGTGGATGAGAAGGGCGTACCGCAAGACGTCTCTATCGAACAATCCAGCGGGTTCATGCTGCTCGATCGCAGTGCACGCGAACAGGTCTTGCAGGGGTGGAAATTCGAGCCGGCCGTGGTGAACGGCCACGCCGTACGCGCATGGGCGCGCGTGCCGGTGACATTCAATTTAAACGAGCTGTAACGCTGCGACGTAACAACGTGGCCGTCATGGCCAAAGGGACGGCCCGGTCGGCATCCAGCGTCCGACCGGGCCATTCCACGGCAACCGCAAGATCAGTGTGCTGACGCTGGCGACTGCGTCGCCGGAGGATGCGACGAGCGCACGATCGCCCATACCACCGCGATCAGAAGGATCACCGGCAAACAGAACGGCAGCAGCGCAAGCGCCACGATAGGCGCGATGATCAACAGCGCGAGGCCGCCAAACAAAAAACCAAGCATCGCGCCAACGATGCTGAACAAGCCGCCGATCAGCGCGAAGGTCAGCTTGAACACCACGCCGATGAGTGAGGCCGTGAGCCATACACCCAAAATCAGCATCAAGAGCACAGTCAATGCAATCATGACGTTTCTCCTGCTGGCAGTTGCGCCAGCGACCATATCGCACCGTCGTCATGCAGCCGGCGGGTGCGTATTTCAAGGCCTTTGTTGATGGCATCGTGCGCTTTTGCCATGCGGTGCGCATGTCGCGAAAGTCATGCCGGGTGAAACTCGGCTGGTCATATTCGGGTTACGGGACTTTAACGATACCCGTGCTCCACTGCGGCCCGGTTTCTGTCGAGTAACATCGCATGGCCAAACACATGCACCACCTCAAGGCGCTGCGTGATATCGCGTTTGACTATGGCACGGGTTCGCACCCGGACCTTGCGTCGATGGCAAGGGAACTGAGCCGGATGGTGCACCAGAACCGGCAGCCGCTTAACGATGGCCTGGCCGGTTTGCGCACGCGCAACCAGGGTTTCGAGCGCTGGCTGGTGTCCCGTCGCGGCAAGCCAGAAATCAGCGTGTTGGTCATGACCTGGCCGGCCAATCACGCCACCCCGATTCACGACCACGGTGGCCTGTGGGGGCTGGAAATGGCCCTGCATGGCGCACTCGAAGTGCAGTCTTGGGAACACGACGCTCAAGGTGAAGCACTGCGTCAGGCCGGCAGCGACTGGCTGGGCCCTGGCGACGCCAGCTGGTTCGATGCCGACGACCGCTACGCGCACCGCTGCCGCAACCTTTCCCGGCACGAAACCGCGCTCACGCTTCACGTGTACGGTGGTGATCTGGCACAGTACCTCATCTACCAAGAAGCCGGGAAAGCCGGCCAGTGGCTCAAAAAGCAACAGCACAGCGCTATTGCCGGGCGTCTGTTGTACGCCTGAGCTACACCGAATCAGCGTTTTTTTAAGGGAGTGGCATGTATCGACGGGTCGCCATCATCGGCGGCGGCGCTGCAGCGGCAGCGCTGCTAAGCGAGCTGCTGGAACGCCGGCCGCCGCAGCCGTTGCATCTGGACTGGTATACGGGCGGCAACGCTTCGCCGCGCGGCGTGGCCTATGGCACGCGCTCGGACAAGCACCTTTTGAATGTGCGCGCGGCGTCGATGAGCATGTTTGCCGCCAAGCCGCACGGTTTCCTCGATTTTGCGCAGCGCGGTGACAGCACCATCGCCGGCACTGATTTTCTGCCGCGCCGGCTTTACGGTGATTATCTTGAGGCCGAAGTCACCCGCGCGCTCGCACGCGCCCGCGAAGACGGACACGATGTGCGCGTGCTGCCGTTCCCTGTCGATGCGGTGGTACCCGAGAACGATGGGGTCACGCTGGTACACGGCGAGGAAAACACCCGCGTCGATGCGGCCGTGCTTGCCATTGGGGCCCTGCCTCCGCAACCGCTCGGCGGCGTCAACGAGTCTGCGCTCGCGAGTGGCCAGTACGTCACCGATCCGTGGCGTTTCCTTGCCTCGGTGAAGCCTGATTCGCGCCCGCGCAAAGTGGTGCTGATCGGCCTCGGCCTCACGGCCGTTGATGTGCTGCTGGAACTTTCGGCGTTGTGGCCGAACGCCACGTTTGAGGCGATATCACGTCACGGCCTGTTGCCGGAACCGCATCTGGAGAGCGCTTCTGCGCCTGCCGATGACAGCAGCGATCTGATCGAAGCGATGCGCGAGTCGCCCGTCATTCGGCTTTGGATGCGCCTGGTGCGCGAAGCCATCGCGCAGAGCAGCGACTGGCGCACGGTAACCGACAGTCTGCGTCCACATACGCCATCGCTATGGGCGTTGCTTCCTGAAGTGGAACGTTCTCGCTTCCTGCGTCACGCGCGCTGGGCATGGGAACGCGTGCGCCATCGCATGCCACCCCAGGTGATGACCGCCATACGGGCTCTGGAGCGTGATGGCCGCCTGCATCGCCGCCGCGGCCGCTTGCAGGCCGTGCATGTGGTCGGCGACAAACTGCAGGTGGATGTTCGCGCGCATTACGGCGAAGCCGATGCCACACTGGATGCCGACCTGGTGATCCAGACGGTTGGCCTCAATACCGATGTGCGCCGCACGCAGCACCCCCTGATCCGGCAGTTGGCCACCAACGGCCATGTGACGCCCGATGCATTGGGACTGGGCTGCCATGCCACCCCGGAAGGACGTCTGCAGCATGACGGCCATACCTGGCCACACTTCTACGCCATTGGCACGCTGCTGCGTGGCGTCCTGTGGGAATCGACGGCGATGCCGGAGATCCGACAGCAGGCGCGGCATTTGGCGGATCGCCTGCTTGAAAGCGAGAAGTGAGTGAAGAAGAACGAGGAGTGAGTGAAGAGAAGTGAGGAGTGAGAGAGAGCTGTCACGGCTTTTCTCTAACTTCTCACTGCTCTTCACCCACTCCTCGCTTTTCCCTCAGAAGCCGCTCAACACCAGTTTGCCAATAGTGCTGGCGCTTTCCAGTTGAACGTGTGCGCGGCGAACATTCGCTGCGCTGATCGTGCCCAGGTTCTCTCGCAGCGTGCTGCGCAGCACGCCCGCATCGACGAGATCCGCAGCTTCATTGAGCAGCTGGTGCTGTGCCTGCATGTCGTCGGTGTGGAACAACGAGCGGGTGAACATCGACTCCCAGTGCAACGACTGACTCTTCGCCTTGAGCAGACGGATATCAGGTGGTGTGGCGGGATCGTCGATCAGTCCGAGTTTGCCTTGCGGTTTGAGAAGCTCAGCCAACGCGGCGAAATGCTGATCGGTGTGAGTAAGGCTGAGTGCTACGTCGACGCCCTGCGGTGCCACCGCCTTTACCGCAGCGACCAGATCACCATGATGGTCGACCACGTGATGGGCCCCCATCTCTTTCACCCATGCGCGCGTGTCCTCGCGTGACGCCGTACCGATCACGGTGTAGTTAGTCAGCCGACGCGCGAGCTGAATCGCCATCGAGCCCACCCCACCGGCACCGCCAACCACCAGCACCACACCGCTGCGCGCGCTGCTGCCACGCGGCACGCCGAGCCGGTCGAACAACAATTCCCACGCGGTGATGGTGGTCAACGGCATGGCTGCGGCATGGGCGAAATCCAGGGTGGACGGCTTGCGCCCCACGATGCGCTCGTCCACCAGCTGAAACTCGGCGTTACTGCCGGGGCGATCGATAGCACCGGCATAAAACACCTCATCCCCGGGTTTGAACAGCGTGACGTCCGCGCCCACCGCCACCACGGTGCCGGCGGCATCCCAGCCGAGCACCTTGTCGGCGCCCTGCGGGTCGACCCGCTTACGTACTTTGGTGTCCACCGGATTGACCGAAACGGCCTCGACTTTCACCAGCAGATCACGTCCCTGCACTACCGGCACCGGCAACTCGACATCGAGCAGACTCTGCGGATCAGTGATGGGAAGGATGTGTCGGTAGGCAACGGCTTTCATGCGGCTCTCCTTGGGCATGCCGAATATCAGGGGATGATTTTGCGCTGACGAAAGTCGTCAAACAGTCGCGTGAACATCGCTTTCGTTTCCACATGCTCGTGGAAGCCGAAGCGGCGCGCCTTGGAGCCATCGCCAAACATGTCGTAATCCCAGGAGAATACGAAGTCCGCGAAGCGCCAGGATGACACTTCAGCCCAGCTATGCGGCGCCAGGCCACAGCGCTCGCCCATGGTGCGCCACAGCGGCGCCTTATCGGCCATCACCGTGTCGAGCGACAGCGGCAGCGGTGGCGCGACCTCCAGCCCGAAATAGTCGGCGATGAAAGGCCACATCTCGTTCCAGCGAAACAGGTCGCCATTGGTGATGTTGAAGGCCTGATTGGCGCAACGTGGCTCGGTAGCGGCCCACACGGTGGCGCGTGCGAGCAGGCCTGCGTCGGTCATTTCAAGCAAGTGGTCGTAGGCCCCGGGTTTGCCCGGAAACCGCAACGGCAGGCCCAGCTCCTTGCTGATGGACGCATACACGGCGATGGCGAGCGCAAGATTCATGGGATTGCCGAGGGCAACTCCACCCACCACCGCAGGGCGAATCGCCGACCAGTTCCACGCCTTGCCGTGTTGACGTTCTTCCAGAAAACGTTGCTGGTCGTGCATGAATTCCGGCGGCATGAAGGCCGCATCCGTTTCCCTGGCCGGCGTTTTGAACGGGCCAAGGTGACCACCGTAGACCTTGTAGCCCTGCATCAGGCTGATGTGCTCGAGCCCCTTGGCTACCGGTTCGATGACGTCGACCACATTCACCAGCATGGCGAGATTCGGCGGCACCAGTTCCGCCCAGGTCGGGCGATCCTGATAGGCCGTGTAGAACACATGCGTTACGCCGGCAAGTTCGCCGAGCTTCTTGCGCGTGTCGTCGATGTCCAGAAGATCAACGGCGATGTGGCGAACGCGCCCCTGATCCGTACCACCGCGGCGCGAGAGCCCGACCACCTGCCAGTCTTCCAGCATCGACAAGTGATCGATCAGATGACGGCCGATCACGCCCTGCGCGCCGACCACCAGCGCGACCTTGGTTTGCTTGCTCACTGACATTCCTTTGTTCGAGGGGAAAGACAACGCATCAGGCACAGGCAGCGCACGCCGCCGTGCGAGTGCGGTGGCGGCGCTCAAGCGATGCGCTGACCAAGGTCACCAGCAGGCCAAGCAGCGCCACCACCGCCCCGGCGACGCTCACGGAGGGCAGACCGAGGTTCATGTCGATCATCGCGCCGCCGATGAAGGCGCCGATGGCATTGCCGAGATTGAACGCGGCGATATTGAGCGTCGAGGCGAGATGCGGGCCTTCGCTCGCCTGTTGCACCACACGCATCTGCAGCGGCGGCACCGTGGCGAAAGCAGCGATACCCCAGACGAATACGGTGACGACGGCCGCGATCGTGTTGTGCATGGTCCAGGCGAAGGCGAACATGATCAGCGCCAGCATCACCAGCACAGCGGTCAGCGACGGCATCAGGCGCCAGTCCGCCAGCCGGCCGCCCAACATGTTGCCGATGGTCGTGCCGAGGCCAAACAGGATCAGCACCCAGCCAGTGGCGCCCACGCTGACATGCGACACCTGCTGCAGAATCGGAGCGATGTACGTAAACACGGTGAACACGCCGCCGAAACCCAGCACCGTCATCAGCAGCGCCAGCAGCACCTGCGGCTGGCGCAGCACGCCCAGCTCGCGCTTCATATGCGGCGACGGCAGGTCCGGCAAGGCCGGCACCAGACGCCACACGGCGATGGCCGCCACAACGCCCAGCCCGGTCACGGCCGCGAAGGTGGCGCGCCAGCCGGCCCACTGGCCCAGGAAGGTACCGAACGGCACGCCCAGCACGTTGGCCAGGGTCAGGCCGGTAAACATCAGGGCGATGGCGCGCGCGGCCTGTCCACGAGGCACGACATGCGAAGCCACCACGGCGCCGATGCCGAAGAACGAACCATGACAGAACGCCGCCACCACGCGTGCCACCATGAGCACGCCGTAATTCGGCGCCACGGCGCAGAGAGCGTTGCCCAGAATGAACAGGCTCAGCAGCAGCAGAAGTGCGTTGCGGCGCTCCAGGCGGGCGGTCAGCGCCGCCAGCAACGGCGCGCCGGCAGCCACGCCCAACGCATAACCGGACACCAGCAGGCCGGCAGAAGGAATGCTCACCCGCAGGTCGCTCGCCACTTCGGGCAGCAGGCCCATGATCACGAATTCGGTGGTCCCGATGGCGAAGGCCGCCACGGACAACGCGAGCAGGGCCAGGCGCGACGAACCCGCCTGGGCGGAGACGTCGATGGAAGGATGGGGCTTCATGGCGGGACAATCCGGGGGAGACGGCCGTCACTGTGCGCCTTGTCGAACCTATCGGGAATTGAGCAAACTAGAGAGGCATCTTTTCCAAAAAGTTGAAGATGGTCGATTTCGAAGACATGCGGCTGTTCGTCCGCGCCGTCACCGATGGCAGCCTGTCGGCCGCCGGGCGGGAGCTTGGGCTGTCGCCCGCGGCAGCCAGCAAGCGCCTGAACCGGCTGGAGCAGGCGCTGGGGGTCCGCTTGCTTCAGCGCAGCTCGCGCCGGCTCCTGCTCACCGAAGAGGGGACGATTTATTTCGAACGCTGCCAGGCCATCATCGCGGATGTGGACGATGCCAATTCAGCGGTCGGGATGGGGCAGCTTGAGGTACGCGGTCAGCTCCATATCTCCGCGTCAGTGGACATGGGGCGCCAGTACATCGGCCCGATAGCTGCCGATTTCGCCGCCCAGCACCCACAACTGAAGCTGCGCATCACCAACTCCGACGCCATGCTGGATCTGTTCGAGCACGGTGTGGATGTGGCCGTGCGCGGCGGCAGCATGTCCGACTCGCGCCTGGTGTCGCGGCTGCTCGCCAACAACTTTCGCGTGCTGTGCGCCTCGCCGGCGTATCTGGCGCGGCGCGGCCACCCGACCAGCGTGGACGATCTCCAGCGCCACGACTGCCTGATGCTGCACCGCCCCGGCCTCGGCATCCTGCCGTGGATCCTGCAAACACCCGATGGCCCGCGCACGTTGCGGGTGGATGCCGCGATCACCTGCGATAACGGCGACCTCATGCGCGCCCTGGCCGTCGCCGGGCACGGGCTGGCCTTCAAGTCCGCCTGGGATATCGCCGAAGACGTCCGCGCCGGCCGCCTGGTGCCGCTGCTGGGCGACGTGATCATGCCGGAGGCGCATTTCTACGCGATTTATCCCAGCCGTTGCTATCTGCCTGCACGCATCCGCCGCTTCGTGGATTATCTGCAACAGGAACTGCAGGCACGCGAACGCGAGGTACTCGATACCGTACGCAACGCCATGCGCTGACGGCGCCGGGCACCTCGCACGTACTAACGTCCAACCTATTCACTTCAGAACAAGGCGTTTGGCATGGTGACCACCTTGATCGGCGGCCTTCTCCTGTTGCTGCACATCGCTGGCGTGCTGGCAGCCATGCATGCGGTGATGAATACACGCACGCCGCAGGGCGCCTTCGCCTGGGCGCTGGGTCTGGTCTTGCTGCCGTACATCACCCTGATTCCCTACCTCTACCTGGGGCGTAGCCGCTTCCATGGTTACATCGACCTGCATCGCTTGCGCCGCGGCCAGATGCAGGCATTGGCCGAAACCCAGCTCGTGACCAGCCCGGCCCATCAGGCGGCGTGTGCGCGCTATGGCGAGATCGCCGACATGCTGGGCACGCAGTTCCATGCGGGGCAGCGCCTGCAATTGCTGGTGAATGGCGAAGCCACGTTCACCGCGATTCTCAACGCCATCAGCGAAGCCAGGCATTGCGTGCTGGTGCAGTTTTTCATCATCCACGACGACATGCTGGGCAAGCGCATGCAGCAGGTGTTGTTGGAGCGCGTGCGCGCCGGCGTGGAAGTGTGTGTGTTGTACGACGGTATCGGCAGCCATGCCCTGCCCGGCCACTATGTGGACACGCTGCGCGCAGCCGGCGTCAGCATCCACCCGTTTGCCACGCAGCGACGCAGCAACCGTTTTCAGCTCAATTTTCGCAATCACCGGAAAATCGTGGTGATCGATGGCGTGCGCGGCTTTGTCGGCGGACTCAACGTAGGCGACGAGTACCTCGGCCTCAAGCCACCGCTAGCGCCGTGGCGCGACACCCATCTGCAAATCGATGGCTACGCCGTCGCCGAACTGCAACGCAGCTTCGCCGAGGACTGGCACTGGGTCACGGGCGCGCTGCCGCCGCTGCGCCAACCGGCCTCAGGCCAGGGCAGCGCGCATACCTTGATCGCTGCCACCGGCCCGGCCGACCGGCAGGAGTCGTGCTCGCTGTTCTTCGTGACACTGATTCACGCCGCACGCCGGCGACTATGGATCACCACGCCCTACTTCGTGCCCGATCTGGCGGTGATGGCAGCGTTGCGGCTGGCGGTATTCCGTGGCGTGGACGTGCGTGTGCTTATTCCCTCACGCCCTGATCACCACACCGTGTTTCTCGCCTCGAGCCTGTACGCGCACGATGCCGTGCGCGCGGGCATTCGCGTGTTCCGCTATCAACCTGGTTTTTTGCATGAGAAGGTGCTGCTGGTCGACGATGACACGGCGTCGGTAGGCAGCATGAATCTCGACAACCGCTCGTTCCGCCTCAACTTCGAGATCAGCGCGCTGAATGTGGATCGCGCCTTCGCCAGTCAGGTAGAAGCCATGCTGGTGGAAGATTTTTCACACTCGCACCAAGTGACCGAGGCGGAGTACCTGAGGGCGCCGTACTTGCGGCGCTTGGCCATGCATGTGGCGCGACTGTTCGATCCCGTGCTTTGAGAAGAGTGAGGGGGGAGAAGTGAGAGAAGAGCTTCAGGCTTTGCTTTCTCTCACTTCTCACTTCTCACTCTTCGCTCTCAGCCAGCCTTGTTCCCGTAGCTCACATACAACGCGCCGGTAAGCGCCGCTGCTGCAAGTGCCATCACCGCGGCCACCGCGAACATCGGCCCATAACGTCCGCCTGAGGCGATCCATCCTCCCAAGGGCCCCGTGACACCCAGCGCCACATCGGTGAACACCGAATACGCCGCCAACGCAGCACCCCGGTTACTCACGCTTACCCTTGTCACTGCCACCACGCCCAGTGACGGAAATACCAGAGAAAAACCGATGCCGCACAACGCGGCGCCCAACATGGCCACCGCGACATGGCCTGCCGTCGCCAGCACGATCAGGCCCACGCCTTCGATGAGCAACGACGTCAGCGCCACCCGATAACCGCCGAAGTGCGCAATGGTCCAGCCAAGCACCAACCGCACACCGACGAAACACACGCCGAACAGGCTGAGCGTGGGCGCCGCACCTGCCCATCCCTGGCTGGCGTAGTAGAGCGTGATGAAGGTGGCGATCACGCCGAAACCTACCGCGCCCAGCGCGAGCCCCATGCCATAAGGCGCTACGCGTCCGAACACATGATGCATGGGCATCCGCTCGCCGCCTTCCACACGTACGGCGGGGCGACGCCAGGCCAGCACCAGCGCGGCCACCGTCACCACCAAACCACCCAGGCCGATGGTGATGAAGCCGCCGGCGGCCACCAGCAGTACGCCCAGCGGCGCGCCCACCGCGAGTGCGCTGTAGGTGGCGACGCCATTCCACGAAATCACTTTGGCCGTGTGCTCGGCGCCTACCCGGCCGATGCCCCACATGATGCAACCGGTCGCCACGCAGCTCTCGCCCACGCCCAACGCCAACCGCGCCAGCAACATCACACCGAACGAGGCCATCGGCCATGGGCGCAGCAGCGCAGCGACCATCATCAGCGCCGCACTGCCACCACACGCCAGCAAGCCAATGAGTGCGGCGCGCTTGGGACCCGCTGTATCGGAGGTTCGCCCCGCAAAGCCCCGGCTGAACAAGGTGGCGAGGTATTGCGAGCTAATCGCCAGCCCGGCCAGCACCGCACCGAAACCCAGGTCGTTGTGCACGAACGGCGGCAGCACGGCCAGCTGCATGCCGATCACCAGATAGGCCAGAAACGTGAAGCTCACGATCTGGACAATCCGCAGGGTCAGCGAAGGACCACTAGCCCCACTTTCAACGTGAGCTTGCATGAGCACGACGCGTGAGGAGTGAGCGCCAGCCGGCGATGCCCATCACGTTCTGTGTGTATGACGTCACTGTTGCATCAGTCAGCGTGACGGCGGCGGCCAAAGACCAGCCAGCCGAGATAGACACCCACAGCCACACCGATAAAGGCGAACAGCGCGCGTGCCCCGAGCCCATCCGGATCATGCACTTCGGCCAGCCGCACGCTCAGTAGCTGCAGCGACTGCACCCGACCGTAGTTGAAATAGAAAAGGTTCCAGAGATCATGGCCGCCGGCCAGGATGACACCCAACAGATAGGCCCAGCCCACTTCCAGCGCCACGCTCCAGCCTTGCGTCCGGCCGAACCAGTGCAGCACTGCAAACAACGCGAACCCCACCGCCGCGGCAATCAGCCCCGCCTCGAATGCGCCCGTCAGGCCGTATCCCATCCACGACTGGTCGTAAGGCATGCCCCTGTCCCATCAATTGCCGAGTGTTGGCATTATGCCTGCAGCTAAGCGAAGGCGGGCTTCGATGCGGTGCCAAGTAAGGTATCCCTTACTCTGAATCACGTACATCGCGTACAGGTGGCTCGTCGAACTCGTCACAACCGTGCACCGGCTCCACAGACTAGACTTTCCGGCCGTAGCCTCTTGCGATCCTGGACGCGTCTATGAGTCACCCCATCAGCAGCCGGGCTGCCCTGATCCTGGTCGATGTGCAGCCGGACTTCATGCCCGGTGGCGCCCTCGCCTGCCATGAGGGCGAGGCCATCATTCCTGGCATCGACCAGCTGTTGAAGAAGCGCGCCTTCCAGCACGTAGTGGCCACGCAGGACTGGCACCCGGCCGGTCATATTTCCTTTGCCACCTCTCACCCCGGGCGCGAACCGTTTGACCGTATTCCTTTGTACGGCCATGCGCAGACCTTGTGGCCACCCCATTGCGTGCAGGACACGCCGGGGGCGGAGCTGCATCCGGCCATCGACTGGAGCGTGGTGGACACCGTGATCCGCAAGGGCGACGACCCGCTCGTGGATTCCTATAGCGGCTTCCGCGAAAACCATGGGCCCAATGGCAAACGTCCCGCGACCCGGCTGCATGCCTGGCTGCGCGAACGTGGCGTGGACGAGGTTTATGTGTGCGGGCTCGCGCGCGATGTGTGCGTGCTCTGGACCGCGCAGGACGCGGTAGATCTCGGCTATCGCACCCACGTGCTGTGGGATCTCACGCGCCCGGTATCACCCACCACCGATATCGCGACGCGCTTGCGCTATGACCAGTTGGGCGTCGACGTGATGACGTTCACCGCGATCGTCTAGCCACCCTTTTTAACCGTCATTTTCGGAAGCGGCACTCACGTGTAGCTCACCGTCTTCATCGACATCCACAGCGATGTCGATCGGCCGGCAACAGACCTGGCAGTCCTCGATATAGCGCTGGCTGTCCACCGAAGCATCCACCAGGATCTCGATGGGTTCACCGCAATACGGGCAGTGGATCAGCACGGATTCAAGCACGGCACCCCACCTCATGACGGCGGTGGCGCGAGGCGCCACCGCACGCGGAGTCGCTCAGCGCTTGGCCAGCGACAGAGACGAACCCCACTTATTCACTTCCACTACGGCGCTCTCGCCCGCCGCCAGCGTGGTATTCACGCTCGCCTTGCTGCCTGGCTTATGGCACGCGCCGGAATTCTGCAGCGACACCACATGCTCGCCACTGGGCAGATACAGCGACACTTGCTCGCCGGTTTCCAGCTGCGCGGCGAACTTGTCGTCGACCATGATTTGTGCCGAGCAACCGCCGCCGAAATAACCGTTGCTGCGTACGATCTGCAGCGTGGCATCGCCACCGCCCGGCGTCTGGTACAGGAACACGCGATTGGATACGGCGTCCTTGATCACTTTGTCGTGGTTGTTGGTCACGCCGCAGCCGGCAAGGGCCAGTGCTGCCAACGTCATCGCACCCGCGATGTATTGCATGGTTTTCATCACCAGACTCCATCTTGATGGTCAATGGATTGAGCATCGCGAACGCGCGATCAACCTCCCGTGAATCGTACGCTCACGTGGCCGGAGGTTCCCATGCCGAAGGACACAGGATGACAAACCAGCCCTCCCGAGCCGTACGGCGCGCAAGCTGCAGCACCGCCTTGTCCTTGCTTAGCAACCACCGCGCACCGGATGCGAGCGCCAGTTCCAGGAACTTCTGGTCGTCAGGGTCGGCGCATCGGGGGAGTTTCACGTCCCGGCCGTGTGTCAGTTGCCCCGCGGGCAACAGCGACACCCAGCGGTCGAAAGCGGTGCCGGCATCGCGGCGCACCTCCTCGGCCAGGCCCAGCTCGGGATAATCCAGGACGGCCAGCCACTCGGCACGGCAAGGCTCGTCCACTACCGCCTGCGCCAGCCCTGCCTGCAGTGCGGCCATGAGACGTTCGCAGGCGGGGTCGCGAAACACGAACAGATCGAGCGCGACATTGGTATCAAGAACGAGGCGTGGCGTAGCTACTGACATGGCGCGCATGGTGGCACAGCAAGCCGGGTAAAATGAGCACCCTCGCCTTACGGACCACCGACATGACTGAACGCCTTTTTGACGACTACGCAGCACACGCCACGGCAGTCGCTGAGGGCTCGCGTTTCGCCGCCTGCATCGTGGTCACCCCGCGTGGCCGCAGCGGCTATCCCGTGTACTACGCGGTGTGCGAGAACCGTAGCTTCCGTGACAAGACGCAGGCCGAAGAGGCCGCCGCCAAGGCCCTGGCCGCCATCATGACGCTGGAAGGCGACGGTACGCCGGTGTTCCCCGAAGGCTATACCGGCTTCGACGACGAACCGCCCGCCGCATGACGCCACTGAAGTACCTCGGCGGCTATCCGCCGCCGCTGCTGGACAAGGTGCGTCGGCTGATCGAGCGCGACGAGCTGGGCGACTATCTGCAGCGGCGCCACCCGGGACGCCACGAGATCCAGAGCGACAAGGCCCTGTACGCCTATACCAATGCGCTCAGGCAGGAACATCTGCGCAATGCGCCTGGCATCGACCGCGTTTGGTACGACAGCAAGCTCGATGTGATCGGACGCGCGCTGGGTCTCCACACGGCGATCTCGCACGTGCATGGCAGCCGCCTGAAGGCACGCAAAGAAATACGCATTGCCTCGCTGTTCCGCGACACGGCGCCCGAGTTTCTCCAGATGATCGTGGTGCACGAGCTGGCCCACCTGAAGGAAACCGAGCACAACAAGGCGTTCTACCAGCTGTGCGAATACATGCAGCCGGACTATCACCAGCAGGAACTAGACCTGCGCCTTTATCTGACCTGGCGCGATATCCTCGCGGCCCGCACTGCATAGCCGGACAGGCGCCGCGATAGAATGCGGGAACCCCAACCTGCCCATGGTTCCACGCGATGCCTCACTGGCTGCATCGGCTGTTCAACCGCCCCCGCACCGTCCAGGTCGGCGGCCGCCCTTTCATCAGCCAGGGTCTGACACGGCGCTTTTGGGACGACATCTACCACGTCGCTTTGACGATACGCTGGCCGACCTTTTTCGGCCTGGCCGCCACCGTCTTCCTGCTCGTCAACATGCTGTTCGCGGTGCTCTACCAGTTGGGCGACCGTGCTATCGCCAACCAGTTTCCCGCGGACTTCAGCGGCGCGTTTTTCTTCAGCGTCGAGACGTTGGCCACGGTGGGTTACGGCGATATGCATCCGCAGACGCTGTATGGGCACATCGTAGCGACGGTGGAAATCTTCATGGGCATGCTGAGCATTGCCTTGGTCACCGGCCTGGTGTTTGCCCGTTTCTCGCGCCCGCGCGCCAAGATCATCTTTGCGAATCATCCCGTGATCCGCCGCATTCACGGCCAACCCACACTGATGGTGCGCGCGGCCAACGCGCGGCAGAACGTGATCGCCGAAGCGTCGGCCAAGCTGCACCTGCTGATGCGTGAGACATCCCCCGAAGGATTCCACATTCGGCGCATTCATGATCTGAAGCTGATGCGTGACCGGCACCCGGTCTTTACGCTCAGCTGGAGCGTGATGCACATCGTCGACGAAAGCAGTCCGCTGTTCGGGCTGGATATGGCCGCCTTGCAGGAAGCAGAAGCCACGCTGATGCTTTCCATCGAAGGTATCGACGAAACCACGTCGCAACCCATGCTGGCCAGGAATCAGTGGAGTCACCGCGAATGGCGCTGGAACCATCGCTACGTCGATCTGGTGTTTGACGACGAGTTCGGCGTCAGCCACATCGACTATGGCGTGTTCCATCACGTGTTGCCCGTCGACGAGACCGACGACAGCGAGTCCTGACGCACCATGAAACGCTGTTACAAGGTCAACAACACCTTGCCGATGGCAGCACGGCTTTCCAGATAGGCGTGTGCTTGTGCGCCATCGCGTAGCGGGAAGCGCTTCGCGATGTGAGGCTTTACGTCGCCCTGGCGAATCTGTTCAAACAAGGCCGCCGCGCGCTCACGCCGCACGTCTGGGCCAGTAAGCACGTTCCACAGATCGCCACCGGTAAGGGTGAGCGAACGATCCATCAGCAGACGCGGATCGACAAAATCCGGATCGCCCGCCGCCATGCCATAGAACACCACCGTACCGCCAATACGCGCAGCAGCCAGACTGTCAGGCAGCGTGCGCCCCACCGAGTCGTACACCACATGGGCACCGTGGCCACCGGTCAGGGCACGGGTCGCCTGCACCCAGTCGTCGTAACCCACCGCGACATCCGCCCCGGCGGTGATCACTGCGTCGCGCTTGGCCTCGCTCGATGCGATCCCCAATACCACGGCGCCGAGCGCCTTGAGCATCTGCACCAACAGCAAGCCAACGCCACCGGCTGCCGCATGTACGACGGCAACATCACCGGCTCGCGCCACGAAACTGTCGGTCACCAGATACTGAGCCGTGAGACCCTGCAGCAACACGGCGGCAGCCGTGTCGACATTGATGTCATCGGGCAGCGGAATCAGTCGATCCCGATCCACTGCCACCAGTTCGGCGTTTGCGTGCGGCATATCCGCAAAGCCCACCCGCGTGCCGGCCGGGAACACGCTGTCGCCTGCGATGGCACGCTCGACAACGCCAGCCCCTTCATAACCCAGCACCCAGGGCGCCGAGCCGCTGAGATGGTAGTTGCCATTGCGGCGGTAGACGTCGGCGAAATTCAGACCGACGCTCTTCATGCGCACCAGCACCTGGCCCGGTCCGGGCACCGGGTCCGGTTGTTCGGTCCAACGCAGCACGTCGGCGGATCCAAAGCGATCGAAAGTCAACGCATGCATGGGTTTGTCCTTAGAACCTGGATGACCAGACACATGACCGGAGGGGACGGCTAATCACCGCCCCTTGGCCACGACCGAATCAAGCGCCCGGTACCGGAACCTCGCTGGCGCGATTGAAGTCGCCAATCGCCTCGACCAGATCGGTAACAGCCGCGCGTTCCGCCTCGGTGAGGTCGGGGTTCCAGCTGTCGAGGATCATCACCACGCGCGTGGTATCGCTGCGATTCCACGCTTCATGCTCGAAGGTGTCATCGAACGTCACGCAACGCCCTTCCTGCCATTCGTGGATTTCGCCGCCGACGTTGATGGCGCAGTCCTTCGGCACGATCAGAGGCAGATGCGTCACCAGCCGCGTATTGGTCACGCCACGATGCGGCAGGATGTGCGTGCCTGGACGCAGCACGGAGAACAAGGTTTCCGGCGCGTGGTCGCGAATGCGCACCAGCGGAATCGTATCGAGCAAAGCCGAGGTGCGCGGGCAACGCGCGCAATTCTCGTCGAAGCGCTCGCCATGGCGATAGAAGAAGTACCCGTCCCATGCCGCGGGCTGTTGACCGGAGGAACGCAGGTGCCCCTTTAGTTCCTCTGCCGACTGATCGCCGAGGAACGGCAGCAACGGCTGGTTCTCTGCCAGTACCGCCAGCAGTTCCTCGCGAATCACATCCGTGGCCGCTTCAAGGTCGGCCTGCCACGGGAAACGACTCGTCGGGTAATAAGGCTGGCTGGGGATACCCGGGAAATAAAGGAACTTGGGCCGCTGCCGCGGATCGGGCAGACTGGCCGGCTGCTCATCCAGGTACATCGCCAGGCACTGCTCCACGCGTGCGAGTTCGGAGCGGCCATAACGCTGGCGCAAGGGCTCCAGTACCGCATCGAACGTTTGCCGACGTCCCGCTTCGATGACGCTGATCGCATGCTTTACCGCGTCCTGAAGTCCAGGCGCCGTGGTGTCATCACTCATCCAGCGCCCGTGCGCCTGGGCGGTGTTGACCGCTCCGAAATAGGCAAGCACGGCACCCTGCATGTCACCCAGTTGTTCGAGGGCCATGCCCAGGCGCAGACGGGCCACGAACATGCCGTGCTCCATCGCCACGCACCGGCGAAGGCTATCCACCGCACCCGGCAAGTCGCCCACCGCCATCTGCACCGTGCCCAACTGATGCAGGATGCCTGGATTGTGAGGCTCCAGCTGACTCGCCGTAATGAGCATGGCCAGGGCGCGTACCGCATCGCCTCGCACCAGATGGCGGCTGGCTAAAAACTGCAGCGCCTCGAGATGGTTGGGGTCCACTTGCAACAAGCGGGCGAAATACTGTTCGGCCTGCATCACATCGCCGTTCCGCAGCCCGTTGACGGCCAGCTCGCGCAAGGCCACGGCGCCCGCATCCATACCACTTGTCATTCGATCCCCGCCCTCATAAAACGTTACCCTCCCCGGGAATGCCGCGGGCTTTGCCGCGGCGCGTCTGGGCATAATAGTGCCGTTTCGAGCAGCCGCGGGCAGTTTCGGGCATTCGCAAAACCGTGCGCTGCCAAGAGGCGCCGGATCAGGGATATCAATGAACCAGAGATTGCAGGGGCTGAGCCCCGCTGCCACCCAACAGGTGATGATGGCCGGCCAGGCCCTCGACGCGGGGCGGGTGGACGAAGCGGACCGGCAATTGGCCGGTGTCCTGACCGCTTACCCGGATCACCCCGAAGTCCTGCGCATGAAGGCGGGCATCTACAGCCTGCGCGGCGAGCACCCCGACGCCATCCGGGTCATGCAGCGCGCCTTGGCGCAGCGGCCGCAGGATGCCGCCTACCACAACACCATGGGCTCGCTGCTGGGGTCCGCAGGCGAGTACGAGGCCGCCATTGCGGCCTTGCGGCGCACCTGCGAATTGCTGCCCAGTCTCGCACTGGGCTGGTACAACCTGGGCGTAGCGCTCACCAAATGCGTCCGCAACGAAGAGGCTGTAGAGGCCCTTCAGCGCGCCGTTTCACTGGCGCCTGACCAGGCTGGCGCACGCGCCTTGCTCGCGGACCTGCTGCGCACGCGCGGCAAGGTCGATGAAGCCGCCGCGGAATACCGCCGCCTGCTGGCCAGCTACCCGACGGCGGGCCTTGCATGGTGGGGGCTGGCCGATCTCAGAACGCAGAACTTTACCGACGACGACATCGCGCGCATGCGCGCCGCCTGGCAGCGCGCCGACGCCAGCGAACCTGACCGCGTGGCCATTGGCTTTGCGCTGGCCAAGGCGATGGATAACGCTGGCCGCTATGGCGAATCGCTGCAATGGCTGGAGCAGGCCAACACCGTCGCCAGGCGCACTTATGGCTGGGACGCGGCGATGTTTTCCAACAGCGTGTCGTCCATCAACGCGGCATTCGAACACGCGACCGCTGGCGCTGACGGGCAGCTGGGCCACGAGGTGATTTTCATCGTCAGCCTGCCGCGCTCCGGTTCCACCCTGGTCGAGCAGATTCTTGCCTCGCATCCCTCGGTGGAAGGTGCTGGCGAGTTGCCCGACATGCCCCAGGTGCTGGCCGAGGAGTCGCACCGCCGTGGGAAACCCTTCCCGCAGTGGGTTGGCGATATGCAGCCGGCCGACTGGCAACGCCTGGGCAAGCGCTATCTCGAACGTACCGCGCACTGGCGGCGCAAGCGCCCCGTGTTCACCGACAAACTGCCCAACAACTGGATCTACATCGGCGCCATTCGCGCGATGTTGCCTGGCGCGCGCGTGGTGGTGTGCCGCCGCGATCCGCTTGAGACATGTTTCTCGTGCTATCGCCAGCATCTGGATACCAGCAACGGCTATACGCGCACGTTCAACGATCTGGCCAGCTTCTGGCGCGATTTCGATGCCAGCGCGAAATATTGGTCGTCGCGGTTCCCATCGCATGTGATCGAGCATAGCTACGAAGCACTCGTCGCCGAGCCGGAAACGCAGATCCGCGAATTGCTCGATGCCTGCGGGCTGCCGTTCGATGACGCTTGCCTGCATTTCCACGAAAACACGCGCGACGTGCGTTCTCCCAGCGCCACCCAGGTGCGCCAACCCTTGCAGAGCAACACGGCGCGCACGGCCCGCTACGGCAACCTGCTCGATCCGTTGCGCAAGGCACTTGGCCTGCCGCTTTGGCAATGATGAGCGAACCGGCGAACGGCTCGTTGTCCATGTACGGTGACGTCCAGCAACTGCTGGCCGCCTACGCGCAACGCGCTGCCGATGGCGCCGCCGAGGCCGCCCGGCGGATGCTGGTAGACGCGCTGGCACAGGCGAGCGAAGACGACGTGCTGAGCTGCGGTCGCTCACTGGTACTCAGGGGTGACCTTACGGCTGCGATGGATGTCTTTGACGCAGGCGCCAACCGCATGCCCGACTCTGGCGATCTTCATGTCGGGTTGGCGGGTCTGCACTGGCAGATGCAGCAAACGGCGCAAGCTGAAAAGGTGCTGCAAGCGTGGTTGCAGCGGCACCCTGACCATGCGCCCGCTACATTCCTGCTCGCTCGCCTCTTGCGCGAACAGGGCCGCATGCAAGCGGCAGCCGATGCCGTGTGCCAGCTGTTCGCCCAGGGTGCACAGGATGCGGATACGGTGATCCAGGCCGTCGAGCTGCTTGACGACTACCTGCGTCCCGCCGACGCCGCTGCCATTTGCGAAGCGGCGATCGCTGCCGGGTCCAACGATCCACGCATCCATGCCTACGCGGGCATGCTCGCTATCCAGCTGGGCAACTTTGATCGGGTGCGGGAGCGTTACACCTATGCGCTCGGCCACGAGCCGCAGGCGATCGAGTGGAATATCCCCATCGGTTTGTCCGGCCTGCAACGCTACCGCGACGCCGGCCACCCGGATTTCGCGCTGTTCGAGGACGTGATCGGACGAAAGGACGTCAGCGACGGGACGCGCACAACGACGCTGTTTGCGCTTGGCAAGGCCTATGACGACATCGGTGACTTTGCAAAAGCCGCAAGCTACCTGCGCGAGGCGAATGCACGCGCACATGCCGGAAGCACCTGGTCGCGCAAACAGTGGAAGCGATTGATCGAGTCGCGCCTGGCGGCAGCGGCTTATTCCGAATCACTGCAGTCAACCACCGGCTGGACACCCGTGTTCATCGTCGGCGTTCCACGCTCGGGCACGACCCTGCTCGCCGAGTTGCTCGCTCGCCATCCGGGAGTCTGCAACCGGGGTGAGCTGGGCTGGCTGTCGGTGATAGCACAGCGGCTTTCCATGGCCAGCCACACCGATCGTTCGTCGCTTGAAGAAGCGGCCGGCCTCTATGCGGCGCAGCTCAGGCAAGACGATTCGCAGGCCCAGTGGTTTATCGACAAGCAACCACTCAACCTGCTGCACGTCGATCTGATCATGGCGCTGTGGCCCAACGCTCGCATCATCTATTGCCATCGCGATGCGCGCGACACCGCGCTCTCGCTTTGGTCGCAATCGTTCCACGATCGGGCGCACGACTACGCTTACGATTTCCAGGATATCGCCGCCGTGATTCAGGGCTGCCAGCGCTTGATGGCGCACTGGCAGGAACGCTACCCGGCGTCGATCCTTACCGTGCCCTACGAATCGCTGGTGGCCGCACCTGACGCGCACGTCGCCACGCTCGCTGAGTGGCTCGGTTTGCCGTCATCGCCACGCGACGCTCAGGCTCAACCGGATCGCGGTATCAGCACGGCCAGCGCATGGCAGGCGCGTCAACCGGTCTACACCCGCTCCGCCGGACGCTGGCACCACTACGCCCCGTATCTGCCCGATCTGCTGAAAATCCCGGAACACTGAGGCAGCCCGCATCGCAGGCTGCCATTCGGTCCGACGACTAGGACGCCACCTCGGTGGCATAACCCCAGTGCTGCAGCATGGGTTCCAGAATCGGCAACACCGGCTCGAAGTGCCGGCGATAGTTCTGCCAACGCCCAAGACCCTTTCGATTCACCGGCTCAATGACCTGCGAATAGCTGGGCGTTCCGATGAAGGCCTTGTTGCGAGCATGCTGATCGAAGCTCAGCATGGCAGACGCATCGTCAAGCTCCAGGAAGCTCGCGATGCGGGCGACCTGTTGCGGGAAGTTTGCCACCAGGTCTTCATAGCGCGACACCATCACCGCCGGCTTGAAATACTCGACCTCCGCCAACCAGTTCTGCATGGTTTCCACGTAGGCGTGTGCCAGCCGCTCAAGCGAGCCGCAAGCGGCTGCCAATGAACTGGCACGGAAGCTCTGCATGTAACAGCTGAGGATCACATCGCAGGGATGGCGCACAGCGAGAATGTACTTCGCTGCCGGGAACAAGCGATGGATCATCCCCAGCCACTGCATGTTCAAGGGATTCTTATCCACAAGACGCGTGTCCGGCCGGCGCTCAATGCGCTCTCCCACCATGGTGTGATACAGCTTGCGCAGCTCATCGCAGTCGTACTGCCGTAGCACGCTCAAGTCTTCCAGGATGCGTGGATCGTGCCTGCGCAGTACATCGGACAGCGTGTTGAAGAACGGATTCTCGTCCATCGACTGCAGACCCGGATGCGCGTCCAGCATCTGCTCCAGCAACGTCGTGCCTGATCGCGGAAAACCCACCACGAAGATGGGCGAATCTTTGGTATCCGGCGCGATCAGTTGAGGCCAGCGGTGATACTGCTCGGCCGATACGCGTGGCGCCGCCACGTGGAGTGCCGGCGCATCCGGCGTGAAGAACTCCGGCGAATCGAAATGTCTTTCAACCGCCTCCAGACGATGCGCGACCTTGAACGCCTGCATCGCCGCCTCAGCGTCGCCCGTCTTGTCGCAGACCGTGCCAAGCGCGAAAAAGTGCGCGTAATCGTCGTCGCCCTGCGGTCCGCAGCGTTCCAGGATGTCCCGCGCGCCTTTGGGGTCTTTCCTGCGCAGCATGAGCGTGGCCAGCAGGTGGTCCACCTCATTGCGCTGAACATCGGTGACGTCAGCCGTGTTTACTACGGACTCCGCCAGGGTCTGGGCATCGGCCAGCCGGTTGGAGCGCTCATAGGCGGTGGCCAGCAACACTTTGGCCTCGAGATGGCCAGGCTGGCGAACCGCAAAGTCCTCCAATAGCTCGGTTGCTTCGGGAACATCCCCCTTCAGCACAAGTACCTGAGCCAGATCCAGCTGAAGTGCGTCGTTATTGAGCGGCAACCAGCTGCGCCAGGGCTTGAGCATCTCGTCTGCACCACCGAGATCTTGGCAAGCGCAGCAGGCCCTGGCCGCCTGTATGCGTGCCCAGACCGACGATTTGTCCAGCGCCACCGCATCCAGCAGTGCATTCCGCGCCGCCAGGTAGTCGCGGCGTTCGAGCAACAGGAGCCCCTGGCGCACCCGCGAGATGGGGTTGCGCGGGTCCAGATGGATGGCTTTCAGATAGGCCTTTTCGGCTTCGCCGAGGTCGCCGACAGACGCAAGAACAACCCCATAGTTAAGCCAGTGCACGCTGTTAAGGGGATGGAGGCGCGCGAGATCGGCGAGGATCGCCATCGCTTCGGGCAGGCGCTGCTGTTGCTGCAAGCAGGTGGCGAGCAACACCAGCAGATTTTCGTCATCAGGGACTTCAGCCAAAGCCATTCGGCATTGCTGCTCCGCCTGGAGAACCTGGCCGGCCTGAATGGCCTCGACAATCGTAGAAAGTGTGTTGGTCATCATGAGCAAAAAAAGGGCCGCGTGAAGATCACGCGGCCCGTCAAGATTAACTTAAAACAGTAACTTAGAACTTGACCGTGACACGGGCGTAGTAGTAGCGGCCCATCAGGTCGAAGTCAGCCGGATCGGTATTGGCGTTCAACGTATTGTTCGCGTAGAGCAGCGGCGGCTGCTTGTCGAACACGTTGTTGATACCGAAGTCCACACGCGTGTTGATCGGAGCGATGTTGTAACCGACCGACATGTCGTTGTAGACGGTGGCGCCGTACTTCAGCTCCGTACCGGCCGGGGTGTTGGCACCCATCGGCTTCGTTGCATCCGGCGAACCAGCCGGCGCACCGTTCTGGAAGCGGCCGATGTAACGCATGCGCCACTGAGCACTCCAGTTGTCGAACTGGTAGTCCACGTAGCCCTGTGCACGCCAGCGCGGGAACAAGCAGCCACCGATCGCATCCGGGCAAGCTGCTTCCTGCGGCGAACCGTTCGGCAGGAAGTGACCGGCATTGTGATAGGTCACGCTACCCGGCTGGCCCGGGGCCGTCGTCTGGTTGAAGTGCTTCAGGTAGGTCGAGTTGACGCCCACGTTGAACTGACCGAACGAGAACTGCGGCAACTTGTAGTTGACCGACCAGTCGATACCGCTCGTGTCCAGACGGCCCAGGTTGCCCGTGGGTTCGACCGTGCTGATGCCGATCTGGCCAGCGGTCTGACCGCTCTGAACGCGGTGGATGAACTGGCAGTTCTCAACCAGGCCGGCGGCGCAGGTATCCAGCAACGTCTGCAGACCGATCTGGGTAATGGTGTTATCCAGATAGACGTGCCAGAAGTCCAACGTGGTGGACAGGCCCGGCACATACGACGGGCTATACACCAGACCCGTGTCGAACGACTTGCCGTGCTCCGGCTTGATCGGCAGCCCAGCCAGGTAAGCGCCCTGCGTCAGGGTCGTCGCCTGGTTCTGCGCCTTCACGTTGGTGTTCTTGAACGAGCCATCGGTCGGCACGCCCTGGCAAGCCAGAGCCAGCGACGAACCCGCCGGTGCACCGGTATAGCCATCGCACGGATCGTTGGTGAGGTACGGAGCGTCAGAACCGGACGCCAGCAACTCGGTCACCGCCGGCGCACGGAACACTTCTTCCATGGTGCCGCGGAGCAACAGGTCGTCGATCGGCTTGTACTCGAGCGCGAACTTGAAGTTGTTCGTGGTGCCGAACGGACCGACGTCGGAGTAGCGGTCACCGATGGTCAGGTTCAGCGACTGCACGCCCGTCATGCCAGCGAGAATCGGAATGAACGCTTCGGCGTACACGTCCTTGTTGGTGTAACCGCCCTGGAAGCCGGCCAGACACTGGCTACCCAGTACGCAGGAGCCGGTCTTCGGATTGACGATCAGCGAGGTGTCCGGAATGGAGCGGTTGTACTCCTTGCGCCACTCGTAACCCACGGCCAGCTGCACGGCACCGGCCGGCAGGCTGAACAGTTCGCCGCTCAGACCAGCGTGCCAGGTCTTCTCGATCAGGTACTGATTGCTCGAAGCAGTAACCAGCGCGGCGTGCAAGGCATCCTTGTTAGCCGGGGCGTTGATGTTGAACGGGTTGAACTGACAGGCAACCGCGCTGACGCCGCCCGGACACGTCGCCGTGCCGTCAGCATTCAGGGTGGACGGACCGGTGTACAGGAGCGTCTGATTGACCAGACCAGCGGTCGTGGTGTTGATGCTCTCGTGGCCGTAGTTCAGGCCGACGTCCCAGTTCCAGTTCTTTTCCCAAACCGTGAAGTCACCCTTGAAGCCGGTGTTCAACTGGGTGTCCGTGCGGCCGGTGAAGGCCTGGCGGAAACCAGCCGTGGTCAGGCGGGTACGGAACGAGGAGTTGCTCGAGGTGAGCGTCTGGTGGGTCGGGTTGAACGCGTTGGCGCCATTGATCGACGCACCCGTCGAGTCGGTGCCATAGACCGCCGGTGCCAACTGGAAGTTGGCCGAGGTCTTTTCATAGATGGCATCCATGTACGCGGTGACATGGTCGGTGAGATGGTAATCACCGAAGATGAAGGCACCCGTACGCTCCTGCGGGGTCATGATCAGGTTGACCGCGGCGTAGTTGTACTTGTCCGACTGCTGGAAGCAGTGGTAGTTGGCCGGGGTCAGCTTCGTGCTGTCACCGCCCGCATTGAGCGCCACGTAACCAGCGAACGAACCGGTGCCGCAATTGCCGTTCGGGAAGCCCGTAACGCCAGTCGGCAGCAACAGGAAGGTGTGGTCGGTCGAGGTCGAACCGCCGATCTTCACGCCCTTCGTGGTGAGCGTCAGCGCGTTCTTGGAGAAGTCGCGGTTAGCCGACTCGACACCATCCTGCTTGTTGTAGGTGATGCCGGCCATGATGTTGCCCTTATCGGACGTCTGGCCGAAGGTAAACGTATAGCCGCTCTGCTCACCGTCGTTGCGGTCGGACTGGCCGACCTGGGCGGAGAACGTAGCACCCTGGTAGTTCTTACGCAGGATGAAGTTGACAACACCGCCGATGGCGTCCGAACCGTAGGTGGCCGACGCACCGGTCGGCAGCACTTCGATGCGCTCGATGGCATCGACCGGAATGGCGTTCGGGTCCTTGCTGAGCAGACGCTGGCCGTCGACCAGGATCAGCGTGCGCTTGGAGCCCAGACCACGCAGGTTGATGGACGACGAACCCGTACCACCACCGTTGTTGATCTGCGGGTTGACGTTACCGCCGGTCATGGCCGGCAGCTGCTGGACGAGGTCGCCGAGCGTCTGCTTGCCGGTGGCCTGGATCTGGGCGCGGTCAATGGTAACAACCGGGCTGGACGTCTCGACGTCCACACGGCGGATCAGCGAGCCGGTCACGGTAACGGTTTCGAGCGTCTTGCTCTTGGCCTGATCCGGCGGCGGCGTAGTGGACTGCTGTGCGTCCTGTGCAAAAGCTGTGGTGCCGTAGGCGCTTGCTGCGAGCACACCCAGCGACAGAGCCAGGCGCACCGACGTGCACAGTTTATTTTCCCCAAACTTCATGAGAACACCCTCCCGATATTTATTTATGACTGGGTTTGAAAGTTTTTCCCCGCTTCAAACCCGCGCCCTAGCCAACAAAAGATGTAGGGGTAGGCCTGGGACCTACAGCGCAGCGCATTTATCACGCTTTACTTACAGATAGTCAATAAATTCTATACGGCAAGAAATTACATTTTCCGGGCTTTATCGCATTTTCTTGCGGATTATCTCGTTACCTGAAAACGCGTCCGCAGCCTCCGGTGCTTGCTGCGATGCAGTGACCTTCGTTGGAGTCCGGTGAAGCCGTGGTGAAAATGGCCTGACCCGGGGCCGAGTGGCCGGGCCAGGCCGCTGATTTGACGGGAGTTCAGTCCGACAGGGCGTCGTCTTCGAAACGCAAGTGCTTAACGCTGCGGCCCTTGCGGCGCACAAGCTTGAGCGCTTCTATACCAATGCGTATGTGGCGTTCAACAAATTGCGTCGTCACGCTCCTATCACTTAATTCCGTCTTAACGCCCTCCGGAATCATTGGCTGATCGGAGACCAGCAGCAGGGCTCCACACGGAATCTTGTTGGCAAAGCCGGCCGCGAAGATGGTCGCCGTCTCCATATCTATAGCCATGCAGCGGGTCCGGCGCAGATAGTCCTTGAAGCGCTCGTCATGTTCCCAGACCCGGCGGTTGGTGGTGTACACCGTGCCGGTCCAGTAGTCGTAGCCCAGGTCGCGGATCATGGTGGAAACGCCGCGCTGCAACTGGAACGCCGGCAGTGCCGGCACCTCTGGCAACAGATAGTCGTTGGAGGTGCCTTCGCCGCGAATGGCCGCGATGGGCAATACCAGGTCGCCGATGGCGTTCTTCTTCTTCAGACCGCCGCACTTGCCAAGAAACAGCGCGGCCTTGGGCTCGATGGCACTGAGCAAATCCATCACGGTAGCCGCGTTGGGGCTGCCCATGCCGAAGTTGATCAACGTGATGCCGTCGGCGGTGGCATTAGGCATGGGTCTGTCGCGCCCCTGCACTTCCACGCCATGCCATTCGGCGAACAGGTCGACGTAATGGCCAAAATTGGTCAGCAAAATATGCTGGCCGAACTGCTCCAGCGACGTGCCGGTATAGCGCGGCAGCCAGTTGGAGACGATCTCCTGCTTGTCCTTCATTGAGACCCCATGAGGTCGGCGCAACGGTGCTTCCGCTGCGCGTTACCGGCGACGCCACACCGGCAAGATGCCAAATCAGTGCGCGCATGTTAGCGGTTGCGGGCCGTTGCCGGTACCCGGGCGCTCCGCATTTTTTGTTCAAGGCACTTCGCTTTGCTATCCAAGAGGTCCGGCGTCCGCTGCCCTCTCGCAGGCTCGAGCGGAAGCACATCGGCATCGTGTACGAACCTCATCAAGGCACCCGATGGCGTTACCAGCCATCTCTTATATATGGACTGCTATTTGCCACGGCATTGGTTGCATCTGTAAGTACGCCATGGCGCAGATCGGGCCGGGCGCATGGCCCAGGGGGCAGGCTCGGCAGCCAAGGGCACGCGTGTTATGTTGGCCGCGAGTTTGAAATGGGGAGTAAAACGATGCGGATGGGACTGGCCATCGATGCGTCCTGCGATGTGTCGCAGGCGTTCTTGCAAAAGCACAACATCGCAGTCATGCCGATCACCGTCCGCATCGACGATGAGATCTTCCTGGACAACCGCAATCCAGTCGAGCTGCATCGCTTCCTCGACCGCAACCTCGGCAACCGCAGCCACTCGGCAGAGACCATACCTTGCTCGGTTGAAGATGTTCAGAAGCTGTTTCTGGAGAAGCTGGTGCTGGAGGAGGACTGCGTGTTCTGCCTCACCATCACCGCTACCCGCAGCGGCATCAACGAGAACGTCATCAAGGCGAGCTTCGCTGTATTGAAGAACTACCGGGAGGCGCGCGAGAAGTGCGGCCTCACCGGGCCGTTTCTGATGCGCGTCATCGACACCCGCAGCCTGTTCGCCGGCTCGGCCCCCGCCATCGTCGAGGCGGCCCGGCTGATCGAGGCCGGCGAAGCGCCGGCGGCCATCCGCGAACGCCTCACTTATGTCGCCAACAACTCGTATGGCTACATGCTGCCGCGCGATCTCTACTACCTTCGGGCCCGTGCCAAGAAGAAGGGCGACCGCAGCGTCGGTCTGGTCAGTGCCATGCTCGGCTCGGCGCTCGATATCAAGCCGCTGCTGCGTGGTTATCGTGGTGAAACCGGCCCGGTCGGCAAGGTACGAGGCTTCGAGCATGGCGCCGAAACGCTGTTCAACTATGTCGCCAAACGCGTGCACGCCGGCTTGCTGGTTCCCGCTGTCTGCGTAAGCTATGGCGGTGACGTCTCCGAGCTGTCCAAGCTGCCGGGGTACGATGGCCTGCGTTCCGCCTGCCAGGAATGCGGCGTCGAACTGATGGAAGCGCCCATGAGCATCACCGGCATGGTCAATGTGGGTGAAGGCGCGGTAACCCTGGGCTTTGCTGCCGAGGAGCATGTCGCCGAGTTCTGAGTGAGTCTGGCACTCACGGGAGGCTTCGCATGATCCGCCTGTGTATTCTCGCCTTGCTCTGCCTGATCTGCGTGCCGGCCCTCGCAGGCACTGCCTATCAGTGCACAGCCGCCAGCGGCCGGGTGTCGTACCAGGACAAGCCGTGTCCTGGAAACCAGCGCCAGCAAGTGCTTCAGCTCGACGATTCCGCGCCGGAGATGCAACCGCCTCCGCCAGCGCCACCGCCGCCGGTCAGCGCCGCGACGGCGCCCGAACCGCCCCTCCCTGCCCAGGTGGCCACCCCAGCCGAACCCTTGCCCGTGATGTATGCCTGCGTCCGCGCCACGGATGGCAAGACCTACCTGAGTGAAAACGGCGAGCCCGCGCCGTATCAGGTGCCGTTCGGGATTCTGGGCGCGGGCTCGCTGCCGCTGTCACAGGTTTACGGACCACCCAACAGCGCCGGAGCCTCGGCACCGGAACTCAACCGTGGCCGTGTTTCACCGGCACTGGTCGGCAACTACTTTGTGTGGGTGCAGGATCAATGCCACGAGCTCACGCCCAGCGAAACCTGCCGTGCACTGCGCGACGAATACGACGACAACGCAACCAAGCTTCGGCGCGCCTTCAAAAGCGACCAGCCGCCGCTGGAAAAACGCGAGCAAGAATTGCTCGCGCAGCTGCGGAACTGCTGAACCGGAGCCCGTCGGCGTGGCGCGCACACTGATCCTTCATCGTGTGCTTGAGGCATCGCCATCAACGACACCTCAACCTGGCTACGCCACGGCTAGCCTTCGACGTTGAGTCGGTCGACCAGGGCGCCGACGGTATCCAGGTGATGGACGATGACATCGCGGCGCCGTGCGGGCGTGGCGTTGGAGTCCGCCTCATCCAGAGGCAGGCCGCCAAGAAGCCGCAATGATCCCAGCAGACGATGCAGCAGCTCGCGCTGCTGCTGGACGTCGCCGGCTTGCAATGCTTTGTCCAGCGCCTTTACGTCCGCACGGCTGCTCTCGAGCAACTCCGTCAGCATGTCACGTACTTTCTCTCTGGTTCCGAACACGTCCGTGAGAAAGGCAAGCAGCTCGTGATCAGTCCCGTTCTGTTGACTGGCTTGCTGCTCCGTGTGATCGCCGCCAAGCAGTGCGTCGATCTTGGCCTTGAGGTCATCCAGTTGCATGGGCTTGGCAAGAAAGTCGTCCATGCCCGCATCGATACACTGATGTACATGCTCCGGCATCGCGCTGGCTGAAATGCCGACGATGGGCAGGTGGCGCATGCCATCGCCGCCATGCGCTTCCGACGCCCTGATGCGCTGTGCCAGCGCGTACCCGTCGAGCACAGGCATATGGCAATCCGTGACCAGCAGGTCGTAGTGCGAAGAAGTCAGGGCGTCCCAGGCCTTCTGGCCGTTATCCACGATGGTGTGCGCAAAGCCGAGGCGATCGAGCTGCCGTTCGATCACGGCCTGGTTTATCGGGTGATCCTCCGCCACGAGAATGCGCGCTCCCATGACCGGGGCTTTCGGAGCCGTGACGGCTTTCTTCGCCTCCGCCCGGACACCCAGCGCCGTGCAGCAAGCATCCACCGCGGAGCGCCAAAGGAGTGGGTTGCCGCATAGCAGGACGTTTCCATCATCGACGTACATGCCCTGATGATCACCCGAAGACACCACGCGTACGGCAGCCACCTGCGCCGAAACCAGTTCCGGTACCGAAAGGTCGGCGTCGATCAGGTAAATGTCGCCATCGCTTCCTGACAACTCCGCGAGATCTTCGACATCCACCTCGGTAACGTTGAAGCCCATGGCCGACACCGCATTGGACAGCTCCCTTTCGAGCATGGCATCGCGAGAGCAGACCAATGCTTTCTTGCCACTCACTTCCGGGATAGGCATGAGCTCCCGTACCGCGGGCAAGGTGACCTCGAAGTTGGCGTGGGTGCCGAGCCCAACCTTGCTATTCAACTGAACGGTGCCGCCCATCAAGTGGGCGAGACGCCGGCAAATGGTCAGCCCAAGCCCGGTGCCGCCATAACGGCGTGTCGTAGAAGCTTCTGCCTGAGTGAAGGGCTGGAACAGGCGGCTCAACTGCTCTTGGGATATGCCAATGCCCGTGTCGGTCACGGAGATCCTCAGGCTCTGGCCTTCGTTGGTTTCACCAAGCCGATCGATACGCAAGGCCACGTAACCTTGCTGGGTGAACTTCAACGCATTGCTCAACAGGTTATTGATGATCTGGCGAATGCGGTTGGCATCTCCCATGTACTCCGCGGCCAGCCGCCAATCGAGACTCAGGTGAAGCCGAATGCCCTTCTCCCTGGCACGCGCTGCCAGAATACCCATGACGCCATCGGCCAATGCACGCAGGTCGAAAGCTGCGGGCGCCAGACTCAGGCGCTCGGCTTCAATCCTCGAGAAATCCAGAATGTCGTCCAGGATCTGCAGCAACGACTCCGCCGAGTCCTGCACCATGCCCACCATGCGAGCCTGCTCCCCATCGAGCGGCATCTTCGAGAGCAGCTCAATCAGGCCGAGCACGCCGGCCATCGGCGTGCGGATTTCGTGGCTCATCATGGCCAGGAACGCGCTCTTGGCCCTTACGGCCGCCTCGGCCGCGGCTTTCGCATCGGTCAATGCCTGCGCCTGCTCTTTCTCGTCGGTAGCGTCCTTGCAGTAGGCGCTCCAGGTGAGACCACCATCGGGTGTTGGCCGAGGCTCGCCACCGAGCGCACGAATCCATCGGATCTTTCCGTCGACCACAATGCGGAACTCGACCGACTCCGAAACCTTCTCGTTTATAGATTTGGCGACGGCCGCCTGGACCGCTGGCAGGTCTTCGTCGACAGCACTATCAAAGGGGCTCGCGTGGCCGGACAGGATGTCTTCGCGAGGGACACCAAACAACTTGAACGCCTGCCCGCTGACATGGTCGTAAGTTCGTGAACCATCGGGCGAAATGCGGTACGTGAGAATGACCCCTGGCAAGCTATCGTTGATATCGATGAGCCGGCGTTCGGACGCACGTGCACGCGATTCCGCATTACGCAACCGCCTGTAGGCAAGGCCGATGGCAGCGACCACTAGCGCGCCGATCGCCAACCCGCCGAACACCCATCGCCACGGCGCGCCATATTGATACTCAACGCGCAGCCAACGGCTGCGAATGGCCTGCCGATCGCTGTCCTTGACGTTGACCAGCACTTTGTCGATCAATGCGGCGAGTCGTGCATGATCGGGGATCACCCCAAAAGCAATGTCCTGATCCACGCCCACGGATGCAATGACACGCAGACTACCCGCATGACGGTCGCGAATAAGCGCGTCGATAGCGGGAAGCGTGCCTACATAGGCCGCCACTTCGCCGGACTCCAGCTTATCCAGTCCTGCCTCATTGCTCGTGACGGGCACGAGCTCACTCCTGGGAAGCAGCAACTTGAGGCTGTTCTTGAGACCGGCCTCATCGCGCATGGCCACTTTCTTGCCAGCCAGATCTCCCTGCCCCGCAATGATGGGCCCGTTGGTCCTGGCAACGATCACTTCAGGAAAATGTTCGTAGGGCCGACTGAAAACCATGTCCGCCGTATTGAAATCGGTCGGCATGACGGCGGCGACAAGATCGACTTCCTTGGCCCGCACGCGGCGTTGCAGTTCATCCCAGTCGCGCGCGGGAACAAGCTCAATCCGCAGGCCAAGCTCCTTCTTGAGCAACGCAACATAGTCGGCCGCAAGGCCGTCCAGCTTCCTATCCTTGTCTATGAAGCTATAGGGGAACCGGTCGGTTTCGAAACCCAGTCGAAGCGGCCCCAGGCTAGAAAGCCAGCGTTTATCGCTTTCCGTAAGTGCGCGAATGTCCGGCACTGGCGCTCCGTCTTTGGCAGGGATCCACCAACGAGAGCGCAGAACCGCCAGTTCATCCGGTACGACGGTCATCTCGGCCTTGTGCAGTAACTCCGCAAGCATCGCCTTGTCTTTAGGCACGGCAAGCGAAACCGGGATAGGTTCGATGCCGGCAATGGGGGAGAGCAGACTCAGATCATTATGTTCGCGCTCAGACAAGAGCCAGCGGGTGCGAGCCGCTCCACCAATGTAGGCATCCGCAATACCTGAGGCCACCATATCCAAGGCCTGCTGCCCATTGTCGCCATAGACAAAGGTGGCGCCGGGAAACCGCGCTTTATACCTCGCAATAAACGGCGTGAACCCGCGCTCGATGGCAATGCGTGCGCGGGTCAGGTCATTCTCATCACGTATGACCTGATCACCTTTGCGGGCTACCAGTACAAATTCCGCGGCGGTGTAGGGGCGCAAATAGATGAATCGGTTGTTGGCACCCGTTCGCTGCGCAACCAGGAGGTCAAACGGACCCGATGTGCTTCCATCGCCATAGGCGACATCCTGCCAGTCGGAGAACGGGCGGAACTGCGGCCTCAAACCCAGGCGGCCCAGCAGCAACTTGGTGTAATCCACGCCCAGGCCCTGAGGCACACCAGCGACCCAACTTTCTGCCGGGAGATGGTCGCCGGTATAGATCCCGACTTCGACGACCGGATGCGCGACGACCCAGTCCTGCTCCGTTTGAGTCAGCGCAACGCTGGACCCGCCTGCGGCCTGCGCCACACCTGCCAACGGCATAACGGCCAGGAGCACGGCAACACAGAACACCAGGATCCGCCTCACCAACCCCACACGCAAAGACGTATGACCGGACTTTCCAGCATAAGCATCCCAGCTGGTGGCGTGATCATTCATAGGGAGCCCCAGAACCGCGATCCAAAATGGAGAATCTAGAAACCGCCGCCTACCCGTTCTATAAGAATCCTCTGAGATTCCACGGGGAGCTTCCCTAACCCGTCGCGAATGAGCAGCCGGTCACCGTTCGCGGTTCAACGACGCATAGTTCTCGCCAACCTGCGCGAAAAAAGCGTGAAGCCGAAGGGTGAGGGGAAACGGACCATTAAGTGCGCGTACGCAGGCTGCGCCCATCGGGCGAATCAGCCTCCCGGCACCACACATCCGCGCAGTGACTCAGCACGATGCAGGCCTTTGGGATGACGGCTGCGCGACGGGTCAGAAACCGTAATTCAGAAACCCGCCATCAACGGCCAACACCTGACCCGTGATGTAGCTCGCCGCCGGCAGGCACAGAAATGCGATGGCCGCAGCCACCTCCTCCGGCTCACCGATGCGGCGCAGCGGTGTGCGGTCGAGTACTTCGTCGAGGTACTCGTCGTTGGCCAACGCCGGCTCCGAACGCTGCGTGCGGATGTACCAAGGCGCCACTGCGTTGACCCGGATGCCGTCGGCCGCCCATTCCACCGCAAGATTGCGGGTGAGCTGATGCAGCGCTGCTTTGGTCATGCCATAGGGCGAACCGGTGCGTACATGGGTGACGCCGGACACGGAGCCCACATTCACGATCGCCGCGTTGGCGTGCTGCACCAGCTGCGGGTGCGCCAACCGGCACATCTCGAACGCCGAGAAAAGGTTCTGTTCGAAAATCGCGCGGTACTCGTCCTCGCGATAGTTCAATGTCGGTGCCGGCTGGTTGCCGCCCGCATTGTTGATCAGCAAGGAAAGCGGCGCCCCGAGATCGGCCACCCAGTCAAAAACGGCCAGCCGTTCTTCCTGCTCGCTCAGGTCGGCACCGAAAGCCAGCACATCAATACCCGGAAAATCGTCGAGCAGCTCGACGCGCACCTGCTCCAGGTAGTCGGCATCGCGTGCCACCAGCAGCAAATTGGCGCCAAGGCCGGCGAGCTCGCGCGCGGCGGCGTAGCCTATCCCCTTGCTGGCACCGGTGATCAATGCGGTATGGCCTTGAAGCTGCCAGGCGTCAATGCGTGCGTTCATGCCCGGAGCTTAGAACCAGTGCGCTATCGACGCCAAGCTTGCCCGTTACGATGCCACACGAAACACTGTTGCTGCCCTATACAAGGATTGCCCATGAAACGGCTGATTCCACTGCTGTGCCTGTTCGCCCTGACCGCCTGCTCCGGCAAACCGCCCGCACCGGCCTCGACACCCGCAGCCGCCAGCACCGCCCGGGTGGCCACACCCTGGGACGACCTGAAGAAGGACGAACAGCGCGCCCGCGATGTGCAGAAAACGGTTGACGAACAGGCGGAAAAACAACGGCAGCAGATCGACGACGCCAGCCATTGATCGACGGCGGAGAAAGTACGGCCAGCGCCTGGCAAATAGACGGCTGAAATCGAGGAGTGAGTTAAGAGGAGTGAGAAACGAGAGAAAGCAAAGCTGCAGCTCTTCTCTCACTTCTCACTCCTGTCTGTTCTCGCGCTTTCAGCGCGGCGAGCAGAAGCAATACGCGTAGACGTTGGTCCGGCCCGACTGCGCATTGCGCAGCAGCTTCCATTCCGGCGCCATCGCGTCGATATGCGCCACCCAGGTTGGCAAACGTACGCCGTAGGCCTGACCCATCTGCACCATGGCGTTTTCGTTGATGCCGATCAGGAACTGCTCAAAACCACCGAGCGGCTCTTCCACGTAACGCACGGGGTACTGCTTGCCCAGCTTCGCACGCTGCGCGGCGTCGGCCACTGCTTCGCCAAGACCGCCGACCTGGTCCACCAGTCCACGCTCCAGCGCTTGCTGACCTGTCCACACGCGGCCCTGCGCAATGGCGTCGACGGCGTCGTAGGGCTTGCCACGTGCCTTGGCCACCTGCCCCACGAAATCGCGATAGCCCTTCTCGATGGTCGCCTGGATCACCGTACCGACCTTAGGATCCAGCGGACGCGTGATGTCGAAGCCGCCGGCCAGCGGGCTGGTGCCCACGCCATCGCTCTTCACGCCCAGTTTGTCCAGCGTACCCGGCACGGTGAGCACCATGCCAAAGATGCCGATGGAGCCGGTGATGGTGTTGGGCTCGGCATAGATGCGATCGGCATTCATCGAGATCCAGTAACCACCACTGGCCGCGACATTACCCATCGACACCACGACAGGGATACCTGCCTCGCGCGTCAGCGCCACTTCGCGACGGATCTGCTCGGCCGCGTAGACTTCGCCGCCCGGCGAGTTGACGCGCAACACCAGCGCCTTGGTGCGTTTGTCTTCACGTGCCGAGCGAATCAACGCCGCCGTGGAATCGCCACCCACCTCACCCTGCGGCTGCTTGCCGCCGGAGATCTCGCCCTCGGCCACCACCACCGATACGCCCGGCGTGAGCGAATTGGTGGTGTCGGGCAGGTTGGCGCTGTAGCGGTCAAACGACACCTGGCGGAAGCCTTCGCCCTTCTTGCCGGCAGGCACGCCTTCCTTGCGCATCATCGCTTCCAGCTCGGACGGCGTGGCAACGCCGTCGACCAGATGCTGCTGCAGCGAGAGCTGTCCCAGGTCGCCGCGTGCACCGGCGATTTTCTCGGGCAACGTGTTGATGTCGGCACGCAGTGTCGCCGGATCGAGCTTGCGCAGCTTCGCAACCTCGTCGATGTAGATGTCCCACAGCCCGCCCATCCAGAAGCTGTCGGCTTCCTTCGCCTCGGGCGACGCATGGTCGAGGATGTACGGCTCGGCCGCGCTCTTGAACTGACCGACGCGGAACAGGTGCACGTCCACACCGAGCTTGTCGAGCAGATCCTTGTAGAACAGGCGGTAGTTGGCGAGGCCGGTGATCATCACGCCGCCCTGCGGATCGATCAGGATGCGATCGGCATGCGCCGCCAGGTAGTACTGCCCCTGATCCAATTCGGGCGCCCACACGATGACCGGTTTACCAGCCGCGCGGAAGCGATCGAGCGCCGCACCCACTTCGCGCAGCGCGGCAAAGCCGCCGCCATGCATCTCGCCCGGTTCGAGCAGGATGCGGGTGATACGGGTGTCCTTGGCGGCACCGTCGATGGTCGCCACCAGGTCGCGCAGCTGCACCTGCTTGGGCGGATTGCCTGCCAGCTGTGCCAGCGCGCGCTGCATCGCGTCGATGCTGTACTGCTCGACCAGATCGCCCTTGGGCTTGATCACCAGCACGCTGTCATTCTGGATGACGTGCTGGGCACGACTGCCCAGGTAACCGCCCAGTGCCAGCAGCAAAAAGATAAGGAGGAACAGGAAAAAGATCAGGTTGATGATGACCAGCCTGACCACATTGATGCCGCGTCCAAATGCGCAGAGAAATGCCCAGAAACCGGTGGGGCGGGGCTGCGTCATGCGTAGGTTCCTCAAAGTGTCCGTGACAGCGTAGCGTTTCGAGCGGCGAACGTCATGGGGCAGAAGTGTGAGGTAAAGGCGCCGGCGGCGTCATCGCCGGCCGCCAATAACCCATGCCCTGTGGATCGCGACGCGAGACGAAGCCCGGACTGGGCTCCCCATGGCTCACTTCGGCCGCCACCCCTCCCGCCAGGCCGTGCGCCAGAAGCGCGCGAACAGCAGCACGGCCGCCATGGTCAGCCCGGCGATCAGCCCCATCCACATGCCACGCGCACCCAGGCCGTGGGGAAACGCCAGCCACCACCCCACGGGCATACCGACACCCCAGTAGGCGAACAGCGTAATGACCATCGGCACGCGGGTGTCCTTGAGGCCACGCAGCGCGCCATTGGAGGTGACCTGGATGCCGTCGGAGAACTGGAAGAAACCCGCCAGCATCATCAACTGCGCGGCCAGCGCGATCACCGCCGCGTCATGCGTGTACAACCGGGCAATCAGGTGCGGCATGCACAGCATGACGCCCGACGACACCGTCTGCACGCACAGTGCCAGCGCTACGCCGCAGAAGCCTGCATAGCGCACGCCACGCGCGTCACCGCGGCCCACCGCATTGCCCACGCGCACGGTGATGGCCATCGACATGCCCAACGGGATCATGAAGGCAATCGTGGCGACGCTCAGCGCCACCTGATGGCTGGCCACCACCGTCTCTCCCAGCGTCGCGATGACCAGCGCCACGGCCACGAACAAACCACCCTCGGCCAGCAGCGTGACCGCCATGGGACCGCCGATCTTCAGCAACTCGAGCAGCATCCCGGGCTTCGGCCAGGCGATGCCTTCGCGCAAACCAAGATCACGGTAGGCAGGATGTTTGGCGACATACCACCCAAAGCCGAGCATCTCCAGCCACAACACGGTGGCGGTGGCGATACCACTGCCCAGCGAGCCCAATGCCGGCAGGCCAAACTTGCCGTACATCAGCACATAACCCAGCGGCGCCAGCACCAGCAGGCCACCGAAACTGAAATACATCGACGGCCGCGTCATCGACAGGCCTTCGGACAGACCGCGCAATGCGAAGTAGCTGGTCAGCGCAGGTGCCGCCCAACTGATGGCGTGCAGGAAATGCGTCACATCGGTGCGCAACGTCGGCACGACGCCGATCCAGTCGAGCAAGGGCGTGGCGTTCCGAACCAGGAACCACATGACGATGCCCATGGCCCACGCCAGCCACAGCGCCTGCACGAACACCGCGCCCACTTCGTGGCGGCGGCCGGCGCCATCGAGCTGCGCCACCGACGGCGGCACCGCCATCATCATGCCGAGGCCAGCCACCAGAGCGAGCGCCCAGATACTCACCGCCGTGGTCACTGCGGCCTGCACGTGCGCGCTCAGGTGACCGGCCAATACGGCGTCGACAAAGTTCGGACCCACCGCGGCCAGCTGCGCGGCGATCAAAGGAAGGGCGAGGCGCACGGTGGCGCCAACCTCGTGCGCCACCCTGGCGCGATCGGGGCGGAAAGACTGCATAAATGAGCTCCTGTGCCCGACATTCTAGCCCAGGAGCACCGTGAGCCCCGGGCATGCCGCATCAGCGCGCGCTGGCAGAAGCTGCTGGCTTCATCCGCTTGTGCCAAGATCGCAGGCTTGCCATCGGGGGTAGGACATGAAGAAGGAACTGGTGTCGTTCGAGGGCGTGCATTGCGCCAATTGCAGTACACCGATGCAGGGCGAGTTCTGCCACGAGTGCGGACAATCCATCCACACCGTGCTCCGCCCCATGCACCACATGGTGGAAGACACGCTGGACATGGTGCTGCATGTGGACGGCCGCGTGATCCACACGATTCCGCCGCTGTTCCTGCGCCCCGGCTTCCTCACGCTGGAATATTTCTCGGGACGCCGCCAGCGCTATGTAGCGCCGTTCCGTCTGATGTTTGTATTTTCCCTGCTTGCATTCTTCGTGTGCCACCTGGTGGTGAACAGCCTGGATATCGTGCGCGTCCACGCCGAAGCCAGCGCCGGTACCGGCGATTTCGCCAAGGACCTCACGCCCCAGGCCGTGCGCACGCATTTCGAGCAGGTGCGCCAGGATTTGCAGAAAGCCGCGGGGCAAACCGGCGAGAGCGGCAAAACCTTCAACAAACTCGTGAATATCGAGCGAGACCACGCCAACCACCGGCTGATGCAGCTGGGCGGCCAACCGATACCGGTACCCGCCGACGAGCTCAGCAGCTTCCAGGGCCACTCGACCCCGGTGAATGTGAGCTGGCTTCCTGCATCCATCAACTACAGCCTTAACCGTTCGGTGGCGCGGGCAATGTCGAATATCGGCGCGATATCGATGGGCGGCGAACAAGGCGCTGAGGCAGAGGAGCGCGTGCTCGCCTCGATCTTCCACGTCTTGCCGCAAACCATGTTTGTGCTGATGCCGCTGTTCGCTCTGCTGTTGAAGTTCACCTATTTCTTCAAGCGCCGGCTGTACATGGAGCACCTTATCGTGGCGCTGCACAGCCACGCCTTTCTGTTCCTGTCCCTGCTGCTTGGCATGGTGCTCTACCTGCTGCGCGGGCTGGTGGCACCCCATGTGGCCTGGCTGGGCACATCGATCACCCTATTGGTCTGGGCGCTGGGCGCCTGGGCGCTGGCCTACCTGCTGCTGATGCAGAAGCGCGTTTACCGCCAGGGCTGGTTCATGACCACGATGAAGTACCTGTTCGTGGGCTGGGTCTACACGGTGATGGCCACGTTCGCGGTCGTATTCGCCGCGCTGCTGGGTGTCACGAACTGACGGACAGACCTGACACTATTTTGTGATGCAAATCACACACAAACCGCACAGCCGCGCCGGTTCGCGCGGCCTCCGCCAAGGGTCGCAGCGGGGTTTTACACAGCGTCACATGGCTGTCAAGGCAAGTCGCATGCCTATGGCAGTTGTATGAATGCCAACCGGGCAATAAATTTAAGTCACTGAATTTAAAGCACATTTCTTCGTGGCTAAAACTTGAACAGCGCGTACTGAACGCCGTATTCATGCGCTTTTGGGGGCTCCCTCAACGGAACATCCACAGACTTATCCACAGGTGCTGTGGATAACGGCAAAAGCCCCCTGCCGTTAGTCACTTAGGTCCGATTCTTCGAGGCGGGGGCAACAAGCGATCGCAAGCCGTCGCTGTGAGGCCATTCCACCCCGCCGGGCTCCGGCGGAGCGTCCGGCTGGCGAAGTGGAACAGGCCAGTTACACTTCGCCGCCAAGAGGTATAGAGCCTGTCCTTATGGTCCAACGACGCCGCGCCGGGAGCTGTTTGCTCGCAGGGCAAGGAAGAGAGAGGGAGTGTATGTCGATACACGACCGAGCGATGACGCCGCCATGCGGGCAAACAGGCCCGGCCCTTCGGGTTGCTCAGCAGTGGCCGCCAGACGGCAGCCCGCGGCTTGCCCATGCCACCAGCATGGGCGGCGCCACGGTCTACCGCCTGGCGGCCACTGCTGAGCAACGCGGCATCGTTGGACCATAAGGACAGGCTCTTACATGCCCGCCGTCTTACGCGTCGCCCTCCCGGTACCCCTGCCGACCCTGTTCGACTATCTGCCGCCCGCGACGGGCCAGGCAGAGGTGGGCAGTCGCGTGCTGGTGCCTTTCGGCAAGGGCAAGGCGGTCGGGGTGGTGGTCGAGGCCGGCGTTGAGGCGGCCGTGGGCAACGCGCGCCTCAAGCGCGTTCTGCGCGTGTTGGACGACGCCCCTCTGCTCGACAGCGAACTCATGGCCACGCTCGCTCGTGCCGCCGATTACTGGCTGGGGGCGCCTGGCGAGGCGTATGCCAATGCCCTGCCGCTGGCGCTGCGGGAAGACCGCCCCCTCCCCGATCTGCACGCCGAGGCCTGGGCGCTCACCGCCGCCGGCCGCAGCGCGCTCGACGCCGGCAGCCGCCGGGGTGGCAGCCGCACCTTATTGGAAGCGCTGGCGCGTGGCCCTCACACGGCAGAACTGCTGCACGAGATGCTGCCTGGCTGGCGCGATGCCGCACGGCGACTCGATCAGGCTGGCCTGATTGAACGCACCCATGCTGAGTCTGCCGCGCCACCCACCGTCACGTCCGCGCCTTCACTGAGTGGCGAGCAGCAACAGGCGGTAGCCACCATCGGCGAAGCGCTGGGCGGCTTTCAGCCCTTCCTGCTGGATGGCGTCACCGGCAGCGGCAAGACCGAGGTCTATCTCGCTCTGATTGAGCAAGTGATTGCCCAGGGCAAACAAGCGCTGCTGCTGGTGCCGGAGATCGGACTCGCTCCGCAAACCGTGCGCCGCCTGCGCGATCGCCTCGGCGTCGCGGTACAGGTGCTGCATTCCAATCTCGCTGAAGGCGATCGTGCCCGCGCATGGCTGCGCGCCCGTACGGGTGAGGCGAAGGTGATCCTCGGTACGCGCTCGGCGATCTTTACGCCGCTGCCGCATGCGGGGTTGATCGTGGTGGATGAAGAGCACGACAGCGCCTACAAGCAGCAGGAAGGCTTCCGCTATCACGCCCGGGATCTCGCACTGTTGCGTGCCCGCGCGTTGAATGTGCCGGTGGTGCTGGGTTCGGCCACGCCCTCGCTGGAGTCGCTGGCCAACGTACAGGCCGGCCGCTATCGCGCGCTGCATCTGCGTGCGCGCCCCGGCGCCATCCGTGCGCCACAGGTGCAGATTGTGGACATGCGTGCGCAACGCCTTGATCACGGGCTTTCGCCAGCGTTGCTCGCCGCTGTCGCCGACACCGTCGCGCGAGGCGAGCAGGCCCTGGTGTTCCGTAATCGCCGTGGTTACGCCCCGGTCTTGCTCTGCTACAGCTGCGGCTGGCACGCCGAGTGCCCCCGCTGCGAGCATCCGATGACCTTGCATGCCGGCCGGCGTCAGCTGATCTGCCATCACTGCGACTACACCTCGCGCATTCCTCCGCAGTGCCCGTCGTGTAACGCACCGGACCTCAAGCCCCAGGGCCAGGGCACGGAACGTCTGGAAGAAGCGCTGACTGCGCAATTCCCCGACGTACCCGTGCTGCGCATCGATCGCGAAACCACGCGGCGGCGCGATGCTTTCGAGCAATTGCTGGAAGGCCTGCATCAGGATCGTCCCGCCATCCTCGTCGGCACACAGATGCTGGCCAAGGGCCACGATCTGCCCAACCTCACGCTGGTCGCCATCGTCGGTGTCGATGAGGGGCTGCACAGCGTCGATTTCCGCGCGAGCGAGCGACTGGCTCAATTGGTCGTGCAAGTGGCCGGACGGGCGGGACGCGCGAGCAAGCCCGGCCGCGTGCTGCTGCAGACACATCACCCCGAGCATCCCCTGCTGCGCCAGTTGCTGGCGCAGGGTTACGCCGCGGCAGCGAACACGTTGCTCGAGGAACGGCGCAGCGTGCAGCTTCCTCCCTACGGGCACCAGATATTGCTGCGGGCCGATGCACACCAGCGCGAGCACGTCGACGGCTTTCTCTCCGAGGCCGCTGCCGCACTGGCCGGCGCGCCGTTGCAGCTCGCCGGCCCGATGCCCGCACCCATGCCACTGCGCGCAGGCCGCCATCGCGGTCAGTTGTTGATCGAGGCCAGCACACGCAGCGCCCTGCACACCGCACTCCGGCCCTGGTATCGCATGCTGTCGACGCTGCCTTCGGCGCGTCGGGTGCGCTGGTCGCTGGACGTCGATCCCATCGATCTGTACTGACGACGGAACGACGGTGCGACCTCTAACGATTTTTCACTTCGCAGAGGCTTTCCATGGAAGACAGCGCACTCGCTCCCGATCAACATCCTCATGTCGTGATTCTCGGCGGCGGCTTCGGCGGTCTCGCCGTGGCACGCGGGTTGGCCCACAGCAACGCCCGCATCACGCTGATCGACCGGCGCAACCATCACTTGTTCCAGCCGCTGCTCTACCAGGTCGCTACCGCCGGATTATCGGCGCCCTCGATTGCGGCGCCGTTGCGGCAGATCCTCCGCGGGCAAGCCAACGCCACCGTGTTGCTGGATGAAGCAACGAGCATCGACGTTGCGCAGCGACGCGTCACGCTTGCGAATGGTGAACTCAAGTACGACGTACTGATCGTCGCCACCGGCGCCACGCACGCCTATTTCGGTCATGACGACTGGGCGAGCTACGCGCCGGGGCTCAAGACGCTGGACGACGCTTTCACCATCCGGCGCCGCGTGCTCCTCGCCTTCGAACATGCCGAACGTGAAGACGATCCCGCCCGGCGGCAAGCATGGCTCAATTTCGTGATCGTCGGCGGTGGCGCCACCGGCGTCGAGCTCGCGGGCACACTGGCCGAAATCGCGCGCCACACGCTGCCCCGCGAATTTCGCCGCGCCGATCCGCGCAAGGCCAACGTGCTCCTGGTGGAAGCGGGGCCACGCCTTCTGCCGGCGTTCGCGCCGGAGCTTTCCGAAAAGGCGCGCCGGCAGCTGGACAAACTCGGTGTCGAAGTACGTACGGGCACTGCCGTCACTGCCATCGATCGCGATGGCGTCATGCTCGGCGAGACACCCTACCCTGCGCACACCGTGCTATGGGCTGCCGGCGTCGCCGCCTCACCGCTCGGCCGCAGCCTCGACGCGCCGGTGGATCGTGCCGGACGCGTACAGGTCGAACCGGATCTCAGCCTGCCGGGGCACCCCGAGGTCTTCGTGATCGGCGACCTCGCCAGCGTGACGCAGGCCGATGGCAGACCCGTGCCGGGCGTCGCGCCTGCCGCCAAGCAGATGGGCCGCTACGTCGCCGCGACCCTTGAGGCTCGCTGGCAAGGCCGCGCCGCCCCGCCGCCCTTCCGCTATCGCGACGACGGCACGCTGGCCACGATCGGGCGCATGGCGGCCGTGGCCCAGTTCGGCCGTCTGAAACTCTCCGGCCTGCTCGCCTGGTGGGTCTGGCTGATCGCGCACATCGCCTTCCTGATCGGCTTCCGCAACCGTCTGGTGGTGATGCTGGACTGGGCCTGGGCGTATTGGACCTATGCACGCCATGCCCGCATCGTCACTGGCACCGATGAACCCGCCCGCCGAGGCCCACCCTCGCCCGGCGAGCAATAGCTTAAAATCAGCCCTTTCTTTGCCCGGATACGCCTGTGTCTTCTCAACTCGAACAGCTGCGCCAGTACACCACCGTGGTCGCCGATACGGGCGACATCGAAGCCATCGCCCGCTGGCGCCCGGTCGACGCCACCACCAACCCGTCGCTGTTGCTGAAGGCCATCGAGAATCCGACCTTCGCGCCGGTGATCGAACATTCCGTCGCATGGGCCAAGAGCAAGAGCAACTCGCGAGAGCAGCAGCTGGTGGATGCCAGCGACCACCTCGCCGTTGCCGTGGGCCGCAAGATCGTCGAACTGGTGCCGGGCCGCGTATCTACCGAAGTGGATGCGCGCCTGTCGTTCGACGTGAACGCCTCCATCGCCAAGGCCGAGCGTCTCGTGCAACTGTACGAAGACGGTGGCGTGAAGCGCGACCGCATCCTGATCAAGCTCGCTTCGACGTGGGAAGGCATTCGCGCTGCAGAGCAGCTGGAAAAGCGCGGCATCAACTGCAACCTCACCCTGCTCTTCTCCTTCGAGCAGGCGGTGGCGTGCGCCGAAGCCGGCGTGTTTCTGATCTCGCCGTTCGTCGGCCGCATCATGGACTGGTACGTCGCCAACACGTCCACCAAGACTTACGCGCCGGACGACGACCCGGGCGTGCAGTCGGTGCGCCGCATCTATGCCTGGTACAAAGAGCACGGTTTTCCGACCGTGGTCATGGGCGCCAGCTTCCGCAACATCGGCCAGATCCAGGCCCTTGCCGGCTGCGACCGTCTCACGATCAGCCCCGATCTGCTTGAAAAGCTGGATCAGGACAGCTCGCCGCTGCCGCGAGTGCTCAACGATAGCGGTGCTACGAAGGCCAAGCCGACGCCGATCACCGAAGCGGAATTTCGCTGGGGCCACAACGAAGATGCGATGGCTACCGACAAGTTGGCGGATGGCATTCGCAAGTTTGCGGTCGATCAGCGCAAGCTGGAAAAGTTGCTGACGGAAAAGTTGTAAGAGGGAAATTGGCCGCTTGCGAAAGCGGCCTCTCAGCACGGCCACGTCTCCGTTCTACTCCCTCTCCCCTCCGGGGAGAGGGTTGGGGTGAGGGGTGGGTGCTCGCGGTAACGTCAGTTTTTCCTCACCGTCATCCCCGCGAAGGCGGGAAGAGCCCCATAACAGCCGAAGGCTGGTCATCCAGTGACTTTGCTCCTGGCCTTCGGTTGCCACGATCCCGCGATCTGGCCGCCTACGCGGCGGGCGTTTCGACCTCCTGCCGGAGGCCGAGTCACTTTTCTTTTGCTGGCCCAAAAGAAAAGTAACCCAAAGAAAATGGCCTGAAGAGCTGGCAGCATTGCGCAGGGATAAGCCCGAACGCGCGAGGCGCGTTGTTGCTTGGCAACCTCCGCCGCCACACAGCGGGTACTTCCAGGCGCTTCGCAACGCGCCATCGCGGAGAGGGCTTAAAGCAGGTATCGCTACGCTTCCCGACCGCTGAGGCAAGGTAAAGAGGACGCTACGCTTCCCGACCGGTGTGGAGAACTCGCCGCGTAACAGCAGGACTCTTCTGCATGAACGCAGGAACATCGAGCCTTAGTGGTGCGATGTGCAGCGCAGCTGCACGAGCCGTCGGCTTTGCGCTTTTGATCTTCCGGGTCCCCGTGTGAGGCGGCGGGCGGGTGGAGGAACAGCCCGAAGGGTGGCCGGCATGGATGCCGGCCAGTTTGGCGTCAGGGCAGGATGCCCTGTCGACAAACCCCGTAACCCGACCGCGCACCTGGAGGGCCGAAGGCCCGGAAGGCGCCTCATCCGGGGTGCCGTTTCTTTTGGCTACTTTTCTTTGGGCAAGCAAAGAAAAGTGACCCGGCCTCCGGCAGGAGGTCGGAAGCCCGCCGCAGGCGAGCCAGATCGCAGTAGCGCGACAACCGTGTAAGAGCCAAAGTCACTGGATCCCAGCTTTCGCTGGGATGACGGTGAGGGGATTCAACCGCGCCGCGAGCACCCACCCCTCACCCCAACCCTCTCCCCGAAGGGGAGAGGGAGAGAAGCAAAAAGCGAAAAGCGCGTCGCGCGCTCCTCACTTCATGCCATGCGCCTTGGCATCCTCTGCCAAGTGCTGCGCTGAAATATCTTCAGCCTGCCAACCACCACCCAACGCCCGCACCAGCTGCACACTCGCCCGCAGCTGATTGGTCTGCAACGACAACAAACCCAGATGCGCATTCAGCGCATCCACCTGCGCCGTCACCACATCGAGATAGCTGTTAGCACCCTGCTTGTACAGCGCCAGCGCCAACCTGAGCGTGCGATCCGACGCCGTGGTGGCGTCCTGTTGATCCACCAGCGCATTGCCGTAGTTGCTGAGCAACGACTGGTTATCCTCCACCTGCTGGAACGCCGTGAGCACCGTGCCACGGTAACGCGCGCTGGCCTCGTCGAATGCCGCATGCGCCGACGCCACTTCCGCACGGCGACGACCGCCGTCGAACACACTCATCAACAGGCTCGGCCCCAGCGCCCACACTTCACTCGGCGCGGTCAGCAGGTTGCCCCACTTGCCGCTGGCGAAGCCACCGCCGGCACTGAGCGTGAGCGACGGAAAGAACGCCGCGCGTGCAACACCGATCTGCGCATTGGCTTCCGCTGTGCGGCGTTCCGCTGCTGCGATGTCGGGGCGGCGCTCCAGCAAGGTCGACGGCAGCCCCACTGGGATCACCGGCAAATTCGGCAGATCGATCCTGGGATCCAGCGTGAAGCTGGAAGCGGGCTGGCCGACGAGTACCGCGATGGCGTGCAGCAGCAGATCGCGTTGTGCCTTGGTCTGCGACAACTGGGAACGCGTGGCAGACAACTGGGTCTGCGCACGATCCACATCCAGGCCCGACACCGCACCGCCTTCGTGCAAGGTCTTGGTCAGCTGCAGCGCGCGCTGGTAGGCATCCACCGTCTTCTGCAACAGGTCGATCTGACGGTCCACACCCAGCAGTTGCAGGTAGCTGTCTGCCAGCGAAGCTTCCAGGCTCAGCTGCACCGATGCCAGATCCGCAGCAGAGGCCTGCATGGAAGCGCGGCCTGCCGCCACGTTGTCGTGCACGCGGCCCCACAGATCCACTTCGTACGACGCCTGCCCGGTGACCGAATACAAGTTGTAGTACTCAGGCGACGTTGCACCGTGCAGCGGAGCATTCAACGATTGACGATTGCGTTGTGCGCCTACACCGGCTGTTACCTGGGGAAACAGGTCAGCACGCACCTGCGCGAGATAGTCACGCGATTGCTCGTAGCTGGCGAATGCGGCGGCAAGATCCGCGTTGTGCTCGATCAGTTGTTGCTCGAGCCCATTCAGACGCTCATCGCCATACAGCTTCCACCACCCCTCGCGCGGCAACTGGTCGGACGGCTGCGCGGTGGTCCATGGGCCCGCGGGCTGATAGTGCTCAGCCACCGGCGCTTCCGGCGGCTTGTACGCAGGCGCCAACGAGCAGGCACCCAACAGCGTGGCCGCAATAACCGCAGCGAGGCTTCTAGAGCCCGCTTGTAACCTCCCCGTAGCCCGCGTTGAGTTGGTGTGGCTGCCAGGGAGTGGTGCGTGGCGAAGCACCTGACTGGCTGTCAGGTCGAGCCGCGCGCCGCTTCCTGGCGGCCACACCAGCTCAACCCTTCGGGCCGGGTCTATTTGCCCGCCAGCCTGCGTCATCGCTCGGTCGTGTATCGACATACACTCCCTCACTCTGTCCTTGTCTGGCGGGCAAATAGATCCCGGCGCGGGCCACGGGGAGGTCACAAGCGGGCTCTCAAGCTTTGTCATGGGGCTTCCCCGCCGGCTGCGGGTTCTTCGCGATGCGCACTTCATCGCCATTGGCGAGGCCATCGGGTGGATTGATGATGACGCGGTCAGTCGGCGCCAAACCCGAGCCGAGTTCGATCGACTTGCCGTAATCGCGGCGAATGGTGACGGTTTTGAAATGCACGCGATCGCCGGCGTCCAGCGTGGCGACATGCAGCCCCTTGTCGTCAAAGATCAGTGCTTCCGCCGGAACGCGCATGCCCAGCGTATCCGATGCGATGCTGAAGCTGATGCTGGCATAGCTGCTCGGCAACAGACGGCCGTCGGGGTTGTCGACAATCAGCTGTACCAGCGTCGTGCCAGACGTTGGCGAAATGGCACGCGCATCCGCTTCCACCTTGGCCGTGAAGGTCTTGCCCGGATACTCCGGCACCGTCAGTGTGGCCGTGTCGCCACGATGGATACTCGGCGCGTACACCTGCGGCACGCGCACGTAAGCACGCAGTTTGCTGGTGTCGGACACGGCGAACATCGGCGCACCCACCCCGTTGCTGTCGGCCGTAACGAGCGCGCCTACGTCGGTGTTACGCGCCGTCACGCGGCCGTCGAACGGCGCCACGATACGTGCGTACGACTTCAGTGCCATCAGGCGCTGCACATTCGCTTGCGCGGCGTTGGCCTGGGCCTGTTTGGCCGCGTAGTCGCCGTTGTACTGATCCACCGACTGTTGGGACACCGAATCGGGATCCGTCTGATGCAACACCTGCCAGCGCTTGGCTGTGGTCGCTGCCAGCGCCGCATTGGCCCTGGCGCTGGCGAGATCGGCCTGCGCCTGCAGCAGCTGCTGATCGAGATCCGGGGTGTCGATCACGGCGAGCAGATCGCCTGCCTTTACCGGCGCGCCGATGTCTTTCTCCCACGACTTCAGATATCCGCTGGTGCGTGCGTAAATCGGCGCATTGGTGAATGCGTCCAACTGGGCGGGCAACTCCAGCGGTGCCTTGCCGTTGGCAGACTCCGGCTCGGAAATGACGACCGTGGGAATGGCCTGCTCATCGGTCCATTGACGCAGGCTGCGCGCCTCGGCAACGCGGATGGCAATGCCTGCCACAACAACGGAGCCAAGCACCACGGCGGCGATGACAGCGGCCAGGCGCAGGCGTTGCGGCGATGGCGTCGACTCAGGAAGTACGGTCATATGCTCAGACATGGGCAAGTTCTCCGGCATGGCCAGCCGACTCAGGCGTGTGCTTGTGCCGCGCATGCATAATGGAAAAAACGACAGGAACGAAAATCAGCGTCGCCGTCGTGGCAAACAGCAGGCCACCGATAACCGCGCGGCCCAGCGGCGCGTTCTGCTCGCCGCCGTCACCCAGGCCAAGCGCCATCGGCACCATACCGATGATCATGGCCAACGCCGTCATCAGCACCGGACGGAAACGTACGAAGCCCGCTTCGCGTGCTGCCAGTACAGGATCACCGTGGAATGCCAGGCGCTCGCGGCAGAAGCTGACCACCAGCACCGAGTTGGCCGTGGCCACACCCATGCACATGATCGCGCCCGTCAACGCCGGCACCGACAGCGAGGTGTGGGTGACAAACAACATCCACACGATGCCCGCGAGCGCCGCCGGCAACGCGGTGATGATCACGAACGGGTCAGTCCACGACTGGAAGTTCACCACGATCAGCAGATAAACCAGCACGCCGGAGCCAAGCAGACCGAACAGTAGGCCGTAGTAGGAGTCGTGCATGGTCTGCACCTGACCCAGTAGCGCCACGGTGGCGCCCTTGGGCTTGTCCTTCTCCGTATCGCTGAGCACCTGACGGATGTCGTTGGCCACCGCACCGAGGTCACGGCCCTGCGTGGTGGCAAAAACCTCCACCATCGACTGAATGTTGTACTGGCTAACGATGGTATTGCGATGGGTGCGCGTCAGATCCGCGAGCGCGCCAAGTACTTGCGCACTGCCGCCACTCTTGGAAGTAATCGGCAGGTTGCTCAGCTGCGCCAACGTTTCGAGCCGGTACTGCGGCACCTGCGCCGAGATGGGATACGTCACGTTGTTGTCGGGATTGAGCCAGTAGGTCGGTGCCACCTGGGCCGTACCCGAAAGATCGGCAATGAGGCTGCTCGTGACGTCGCCTTCGGTCAGGCCCAGCAATTGCGCCCGCGTGCGGTCCACGTCGATACGGAACGCCGGCTGCGCTTGCGACTGCTGCAGGCGTGCATCGGCCACGCCCGGAATCTGGCGGATCTTGTTCAGCAGCTCGTTGGCATAGGCAAAGTTCTGGTCGAGATGGAAGCCGCGAACCTGCAGGTCGATCGGCGCCGGCGAACCGAAGTTAAGAATCTGACTGACGATGTCGGCCGGCGGGAACGAGAAGGTGGAACCGGGGAACTGACGCGGCAGCTTTTCGCGCAGGGCCTTCACGTAGTCCGCGCTGGGGTGATGGCCTTCCTTGAGCGAGATCTGGATATCGCCATCCTGCTCGCCCACCTCGCCCGTGTTGTTGTAGATGGTGTTGATCGAGCTGGCGTACTGACCGATGTTGTCGACCACCGCCTCCAGTTCATCGGGCGGAATGACCTGGCGGATGGCCTTCTCGATGTCGGCAAACTCGCCTGCCGTCACCTCGACGCGTGTGCCCACCGGTGCACGGACGTGCACCAGGATCTGGCCGCCATCCACGTCGGGGAAGAAGTTGCGCCCAAGCGTCGGCAACAGCAGGAACGACGCCACCACAAAGCCGAGAAATCCCATGACGAAGACTTTGCGATGCTGCATGGCGAGGTTGAGCAAGCCACTGTAGCCGGCACGAAAGATCTCGAAGCGATCCACGAAGCCACGCTGAAAGCGGCCTAGCGCGGATGTCGGCGGCGGAAGCGGTAGGTGCTGCCCGTGCTCGTCCACGGTCGGCGGGTGCTCGTGCAGCAGGTACTTCGCCATCGTCAGCACGAGCGTGCGCGACAGGATGAAGGAGAAGATCATCGCAAAGATCACTGCCTCCGCCATCGGCACAAACAAATAGCGTGCGACACCCGGCAGGAAGAACATCGGCACGAACACGATACAGATGCAGCACAGCGACACGAACGCCGGCACGATGATCTGCGCCGAACCATCGACGATCGCCGTGATGACATCCTTGCCCTGCTCCAGATGCCAGTTGATGTTCTCGATGGTCACCGTCGCTTCGTCCACCAGGATGCCCACGGCAAGCGCGAGGCCACCCAGCGTCATGATGTTGAGCGTCTGCCCGATCGCCGACAGCGTGAACACCGAGCCAAGCACTGCGAGCGGAATCGACGTGGTGATGATCAGCGTCGAACGCCAGCTACCCAGGAACAGCAGGATCATCAGACTGGTGAGCGCGGCAGCAATGATGCCTTCGCGCACCACGCCATCAATCGATGCACGCACGAACAGCGATTGGTCGCCAATCGGCGTCACGGTCAGGTTTTCCGGCAACGCGTCCTTCATCTGCGCAAGCTTGTCGCGCGCACCCGCCACAATGGCGAGCGTGGAGGTGGAGCCGTTCTTCAGCACCGACAGCAGCGTTGAACGCACGCCATCGACATGCACGATATTGGTTTGCGGCGGGTTGCCATCGCGCACATGGGCCACGTCACGAACGTAGATGGTGGTGCCGTTGTCCATCTTGACCGGCAGGTCTTCCAGCTCCTGCACGTGCGTCGCTGCGTTGTTCAGCTCCATCACGTATTCGTATTTGCCAATCTTCTGCGTGCCGATCGGGCTGATCTGCTGCTGATTGGCTAATGCGTTCGCCACGTCTTGCGTGGACAGCCCACGCGCCTGCAGCGCCGCCGGATCCACATCCAGCTGTATCTGACGGGTCTTGCCGCCGAACGGATAAGGAATGGCCGCACCCGGCACCGTCACCAGCTGCGGGCGCAGCAGGTTGAGGCCCAGATCGCCCAGCTGCTGCTCGCTCAGACCCTTGCCAGAGAGCGCGAGCTGCAGAATCGGTACCGTGGATGCGTTGTAGTTCACGATCAACGGCGGCGTGGCGCCTGCAGGCATCTGCTTGAGCAGCGTCTGCGCGACCGCCGTCACCTGGGCATTCGCCACCGCGATGTTCACGCCCGGCTGGAAGAAGATCTTGGTGATGCCCATGCCGTTGATCGACTCCGACTCGATGTGCTCGACGTCGTTGACGGTCGTGGTGAGCACACGCTCGAAGGGCGTGTTCATGCGTCCGGCCATTTGGTCGGGCGTCATGCCGGTGAACTGCCAGGCCACCGCAATCACCGGGATGTTGATCTCCGGAAAAATGTCGGTGGGCGTACGTAAGGCTGACATCACGCCAAAGATGAAAATGGCGAGAGCGAGAACAATAAACGTGTAGGGCCGCGTGAGCGCGATCCGGACGATGCCAAGCATGCGGGGGATTTCCGTGCGCGAATGATGCGTCGCGACAAATTTTCGCATGCACCACTTGCGCGCGGATCATCCGCACGCATGAAGATAATTTCATGTTGCCGCTAACGCGATCCTCAGACGATCGCGGGCGTGACTTCTGGCACAGAGCGCGACAGGCAAGTACCGGGCTTCTCACCCGGCGCGAGCGCATAGCAATACAACGTGAGACGCGCGCCACTACTGGCTTCGCCGATATCGAGTGCGTATCCGTGTAACCGCACGATGGCGCTGACGATGCTCAGCCCCAGACCCGAACCTGCGGTGGTTCGGCTGTTATCACCACGATAGAAACGGCGCGTCACCGCCTCGCGTTCATCGGTGGGGATCCCCGGCCCACTATCGACGATGTCGATGCGCGGCCCGCGCTTATCCATGCTCGCGCGCAGGCTGACCTTGCCACCCGCTGGCGTGAACTTGATGGCATTGCCGACCAGATTGGCCAACGCTTCGAACAAAAGATGGGCATCGGCGCGGATGGGCGACAACGGCTGCACGTCCAGCTCAAACGGCTGGCCGCGATCTTCCGCCACCGGCGCATAGAACTCATGCACCTGGCGCAGCACCTGGCCGACGTCGACTTCATCGAAGCAGGCCGCCCGGTTGCGATCTTCCAGCTCCGATACACGAAGCAATGCACGGAAGCGCGTGAGCACCTCGTCGATATCGACCAGACAGGCCTCTACCAGCGCCTCTTCGGGCTGACCTTCCAACTGATGTTGCGTGCGATAGAGACGCGCACGCAGACGGGTCAGCGGTGTACGCAGGTCATGCGCGATGTTGTCGCACACGCCCTTCACCTCATTCATCAGCCGCTCGATCTCGCCCAGCATGGTGTTCACGATGCCCGCCAGCTGATCGACTTCGTCACCGCGCCGGCTTACAGGCAAGCGTTTGGAAAGATCGCCCTGGCGAATCGGCTCAGTCGCTTTCTGCAACGCGCGAATACGTTTCTCCGGTCCGCGGCGCAACAGGAAGCCGCCCAGCAGACCGGGAATGATGGTGAGCGAAATGCCCCATAGCAGGGCGCGGCGGATGATCGCGCCAATACCGTCAACGGTGCTGATGTCCTTTGCAATGACGAGGATGTCGCCATTAGGCAGCTTCGTCGCGAGACCGCGTGCACGTACACGCTCGGCATCGCGATCCGGACGCGGCAGACCATGCTGCAGCAGATGGATCTGACCATCCTGCGGCAGTGACATCGGCAGGCGGTCGATGTTGCCCGCCACCGGACGATGTTCCTTGTCGAACAAACCCACTGACATGATGCCGTGCGGATCGATGGCCGACGCCGCCTCCACCGTCGCTGCCAGACGATCAGGTTCTGTCGACGCCATGTAGTGCATGCGCTGCTGCAACATCTGGTCGATGACCTTGTTGAGGTAATTCGTGGTTTCCCACTGAATCACCCCCACCAGCACCGAACCCCACAGAGTAAACAGCGCACCGTAGATAAGGATCAGCCGCGACGTGGCCGAGTGCCATGCGTTAGGACGTCCGCTCATGACACCACCGTGGCTGCTTCGCTGGCGGCCGCCAGCATGTAACCGGTGCCGCGCACGGTATGGATAAGCGCGGTCTGGCCGCCGCCATCGATCTTGCGGCGCAAGCGCGCGATATGCACGTCGATCACATTGGTGCCCGGATCGAAATGAAAGCCCCACACTGTCTCGAAGATCATCGTGCGGGTCACTACCTGGCCGGAGTTACGCATCAGGAATTCGAGCAGGCGATATTCGGTGGGCAGCAACGTCAACGGCTGGCCATTGCGATAAGCCACATGGCTCACCAGATCCAGCTCGAGATCGGCCACACGCAGGCGCTGCGCGCCTTGTGGTTGACGGCGGCGCAGCAGCACTTCCGCGCGCGCGGCCATTTCGTCGGGCGCAAATGGTTTGGTCAGGTAATCGTCGCCGCCGGCGCGTAAGCCGCGCACGCGTTCGTCCACATCGCTCAACGCACTGATCATTAGCACCGGCGTGTCGACGTTGGCCCGGCGCATTTCCGCCACGACGTCGATGCCATCCATGCCCGGCAACATACGATCCAGCGTCACCAGGTCGTAGTCGCGCTGCGTCGCGTGCGCGAGACCGTCGCGGCCATTGGCCACCCAATCGGCCACCATGCCGTGCACACTAAGCTCGGCGACGATTTCTCGCGCCGTAGCTTCGTCGTCTTCGATAACAAGCACTCGGGGCATGACGGAAAGGCTGTGGAGATCCGGACCCAAGGATACGGAGGCAGCCTTGTCTCCGCATAGCCAAACGGCCCCTGGAGGGGCCGTTGGCATGTTACGCCGATCGGAAAGATTACGCGGCGAAGAGGCCGCGCATCTTCTTCATGGCATTGGCCTCGACCTGACGAATGCGTTCGGCGGAGACGCCGTACTCATCGGCCAGATCCTGCAACGTAGCCTTTTCTTCGTTCAACCAGCGGCGCTGGATAATGTCGCGCGAGCGCTCGTCCAGGTTCCGCAGCGCAGCCGACAGCGTGTCGAGCTGGTTGTCCGCCTGGTCGGCGTCAGCCACGTTCTCGTACGGGTCGGCGCCTTCGTCGATCAGGAACGCTTCGGGCGCCGGCTTGGCATCATCCTCGGCATCGGCCGGGGCTTCGAAGCCAATGTCACGGCCCGACAGACGCGACTCCATCTCGCGCACGGTCGCTTCCGGCACGCCCAGGTCCTTCGCCACGGTGCGCACTTCTTCGGCGTTCATCCAGCCCAGGCGCTTCTTGCTCTTGCGCAGGTTGAAGAACAGCTTGCGCTGCGCCTTGGTCGTGGCGACTTTGACGATGCGCCAGTTGCGCAGGATGAACTCGTGCATTTCGGCACGAATCCAATGCACCGCGAAGCTGACCAGACGCACACCCTGATCCGGGTCGAAACGCTTGACGGCCTTCATCAGGCCAATGTTGCCTTCCTGGATCAGGTCGGCCATCTGCAGGCCGTAGCCGCTATAACCGCGGGCCACGTGCACGACGAAACGCAGATGGGACATCACCAGCTGGCGGGCAGACTCCAGGTCTTCTTTTTCGTTGTAGCGGCGCGACAACGACTGCTCTTCGTCCTGGGTCAGCACAGGGATCCGATGGACCGCCGAAATATAGGCATCCAGACTGCCGACGACACTCGGCACCGGCAGGTTGGCGGTCACCAAAGCTTGAGACATGTGCGGAACCTCCTGAATAGGGGATCAGATTAGCACTCGCATAGGGAGAGTGCTAAAGGCCCCGAAAGGTTCCGGGACCTTTGATGAACTGAATAGTACAGGAATTTAGGGCCTCTGTCCAGCGAGGTACCCCAGGGGAGGTCGCACTATGCCGTCGCGGCGGTTCAGGGGTCGTGAAAAGCCTGTTCAACCGAGCTCGGCGCGCATCGGCAGGGACCAGTCGATGGGGGTAACCCCACGGCTTTCCAGGTAGCGATTGGCGGCCGAGAAGTGCCCGCAGCCAATGAAACCCCGGTGCGCTGACAAAGGAGATGGGTGCACGGATCGCAAAACACAATGTCGCTGGCTGTCGATGAGCTGACCCTTCTTCTGGGCGTAGGACCCCCAGAGCATGAAGATCAGCCCTTCTCGCTCGCGGTTAAGCGCATCGATGGCGGCGTCCGTGAACCCCTCCCAGCCCTTGCCCTGGTGGGAGGCCGCCATGCTCTGCTGCACGGTGAGCACGGCATTGAGCAGCAGCACGCCCCGGTCGGCCCATGGGGTCAGGCAACCGTGGTCGGGTGCCCGAAGTCCCAGATCCCGGTGAATCTCTTTGAAGATGTTTTGCAGCGAAGGCGGGGCCGGGACGCCGGGGCGCACCGAAAAGCACAGACCATGGGCCTGGTTAGGACCGTGGTAGGGGTCTTGTCCCAGGATCACCACCCGCACGTCATCAAACGGCGTGTGATCGAACGCGGAAAAGATCTCCGGCCCGGGCGGATAGACCACTTTGCCCGCCTGTTTTTCCGCACGCAGGAATTCGCCGAGAGCCTGCATGTCCGGCCGCATCAGGTAATCCCCAATGCGCGCCTTCCATGACGGCTCAAGCTTGATCTTGTCCTCGGTCATGCTGCCTCGTCGTGTTCGCGCAGATGCTGCGACACGCGCAACTGGAACAGCAGCTTCGTCATCAGCAGTTTTTCTTCGATCGGCTTTTCGACCAGATCGTTGGCACCGGCGCGCAGCAGCGCAGCCTGGTTGGCCGGATTCTCGTCGCCGGTCATCACCAGCACAGGCAAACGACCCTTGCCGTAACTGTATTCGCGACGAATCCGCTCCAGCAGATCGCCACCGGTGAGTTCGCCTTTGAGGCTGACGTCGGTGAGCACGATGTCCGCACCCACCTTGCCCTGATCCTTCGCCTTGTCGAGCAACACCAGCGCGTCCTCGACGCTGACCACGTGATGCACGGTGAGACCGTGTTTTTCCAGGATACGGCGAGTGGCCAGCGCGACCACGCGACTGTCTTCCACGTACAGCACTTCGCCCTCGGCCGACTCCGCCGGGCGCACATAGCCACGAATGAACTCCGCAAGCGCCTGGAATCCCAGTGACTTGTCGAAGTAATCGGTAACGTGCTCGCCCAGCGTGCGGCTGTGCAAGCGCCCGTCGACATCGCCGGACACCACCACGACGGGAACGTATGCCTGCGCCGCGGATTCGCGCACGTGGCGCGCGAGCTCCAACCCATCCATATCGGGCAGGCGCAACGCGATGGTGATGAAATCGAACGCGCCGGTTTCCAGCAGCTCCTTGGCTTCTGCACCGCTGCCCGCGCCAATCGCTTCTGCCTCAGGCAGCTCGGCCTTCAGCACCCGCGTGATCAACTGGCGCACCACTTTGGAGCCGTCCACCACGAGTACTTTGGGCGCCGTTCCTACCACTCGACTGCTGAAACTCGTACTCATCCCCAGTTACCCACGTGTTGGCCGGCGCTCCCTTCCGGCGGCGCATCCGGTGCAACCTGCCCGCACCGTGTTTCCCATGGCCGGCAGCTTGCACCAGCCATCCCACCCTGTCATGACACTCACTAGCGGGACGTGAGCCGGCGCACGGTTCACGCGGCCTTGCGCAGCTGCCAGGCACTGACCAGGCGCGCGCCCAGCCAACCCAGGAAGGCCGCCGCCACCGGCACCGAGGCCAACAACCAGGGAGGGAGCACATCGATCTGCAACTTACCGGCGTAAGCCTGACCCAGTTTGGCCACCGGTTCGGCCAACGCCAGTTCCACCAGCACCGCAAAACCCGCCGCCAGCACCCCGGCGAACAGCCCGTACCAGATGCCTGCATAAAGATAAGGACGACGGACAAACGCCCGGCTGGCGCCGACCAGCATCAGCACGCCAATTTCTTCGCTGCGGCTGGCGATGTCCACGCGCACGGTGTTGCCCACCACCAGCAGCACCGCCACGGCGAGCAGCCCAGCCAGAATTAACACCGCACGCTCACCTACCCCGAGCAAGGCCTCCAGCCGCTGGCGCCAGGTGCCGCTGTCCTGCACCTGATCCACACCTTGCAGGCCGCGCATGTCGGCCACCAGGCGATCGACACCGTCCGCATTCACGTCGGTCCTGGGCAGCACTTCGAGCACAAAGGGCAGCGGGTTGGCGTCCAGCGTATGCAGCGCGCCAGAGAAGCCCTGCATCTTGGCCAGCTCGTCCATGCCCTGGTCGGGCGTCTTCACTTTGACCGATGCCACGTCGGCGCGATCGCGCAGCTTCTTGGCCATCAGGTCAGCCGAGGAACCGCTCTGCCCCGGCTGCAGGAACACGCTGACGGTCTGGTTCTGACCGAGCGCCTCGCCCATCTTCTGCACATTGCCCAGCAACAGATAGAAGGTGAGCGGGAGCGCCAACGCGATAGCCATGACGGCCACGGTGAGCAAGGTGCCGACCGGGCGCGACATCAGGCGGCGCAAGCTGGCTGCTGCGCTCCAGCCATGGTGTTCACGCCAGCTCGCCACCGGCCTGGCTTTGGTGCGAATGCCGCGCGACTGGTCGGAGAGCAGCGGGCTTTCCATCGGAAACTCGGGCTGCGTGCTCATAGCACCTCCTGGGCGGCCACGTCAGCGACCAGCCGACCGTGGTCGAGCACGATCACGCGCTTCTTCATTTTCTTGATCAACGGCAGATCGTGACTGGCGATCAGCACGGTTGTCCCGACACTCTGAAATTCGGCGAAGAGACTCATGATCTCCACCGCCAGCGTGGGATCGAGATTGCCGGTGGGTTCGTCGGCGATCAGCAGCATCGGCTTGGCCACAATGGCGCGGGCAATACCCACGCGCTGCTGCTCGCCGGCAGACAGCGTGGCCGGCAACTGCCGCTCATAGGAAAGCAGACCCACTTTCTCCAGCGCCGCCCGCACGCGCTTGGCCCGCTCGTTGGGTGCCATGCCGCCGATCATCAGCGGCAGCTCGACGTTGGCAAACACGGTGCGATCCATCAGCAGGCGATGGTCCTGGAAGACCATGCCTAACCGGCGGCGCAATTTGGGAATGCCGCCGCGGCCGATCTTGGCCATGTTCTGGCCCTCAAGCGTGATCACGCCATGCGAAGGGCGCTCGATCAGGCCGAGCAGCTTGAGCAAGGTGCTCTTGCCGGCACCCGAATGGCCCGTCACGAAGGCCATCTCGCCCGCAGCTACCTCGAAGGAGAGTTGCGAAAGGGCCTCGTGGCCACCTTCATAGCGTTTGCTGACTTGGTCGAAGCGGATCACCGCGTGTCCCCGATCCTGGATACGCCCAAGGATAAGGGATGCACGCGTGAAGGTCAGGCGCTTTGTACAGTCAGACTGTCGTGGATTCAGCCCACGACAGCCTTAGGTAAGTGCGCGGCCACTCAGCGGCCGGTGAAGAAGCGGCTCAGCCGACGGAAGAAGCCCACCTTCTGGGGCGCTGTCGGCTCCGTTGGCTTGCCCGACTTGATCGCCACCTGACGGGACGGACGCGAGTGATTGTTCTCCGCGCCACCACGCTCGCGCGACGAACGATGATCGCCACGCGGTGCACGATTGTTGTCGCCGGAGCTATTGGCGGCGGCGTCCATGGCCGGTGCATCACCCTCGCGGCGACGGTTGCGGCCGCCGCGGCGACGACGACGCTTGCGCGCCACGCCATCAGCCAACTCACCCGGTGCCGGTTCGGAAGCCGGCGCGACAACCGTCGATGCGGCAGCCACTTCCTCGGCCCCGGCCTCAGCGCGCGGCTTGCGCGGTTCACGCGGCTTGTCGCTGCGCGGGCGGTCGCCGTCGCGGCCACGGCCGCCACGGTCGCGCGGACCACGGCGCGAAGACCCTTCCTTCTCACGCGACTCGACCTTGTCGCCGAACGCGGCGCTGTCGGCGGCCACATCGGCCATGTACTGGGCGTCCTGCTCGCGCGGCTTCGGCATCACCAGCATCTCCGGCTCGATGTTCGCCACCGGAATGCGCTGGCTGATATACGTTTCGATATCCGGCAACGACATGGCATAGAGATCGCAGGCAAAGCTGATCGCATCGCCTTCGGCGCCGAGGCGCGCGGTACGGCCGATGCGGTGCACGTAGTCTTCGGCGTCCTGCGGCAGGTCGTAGTTGAACACGTGGCTCACCGCCGGAATGTGCAGGCCGCGCGCAGCGACATCGGTGCACACCAGCATGTCTAGCTGGCCTTCCTGGAAACGCTGCAGCAGCTTCTGACGCTTCAGCTGCGGCACGTCGCCAGACAGCGCGCCCACGCGATAGCCCTGACGCTTAACGCGGTCGGTGATGCGCTCGGCGGCGGCCTTGGTGTTAACGAAGATGATGCTGCGCGTGGGGCTGGTGCGCTCAAGCAAGTTGAGCAGCAGCGGCATCTTTTCTTCCTTCGCGGGGAAGTAGACGACCTGACGCACGCGGTCGGCGGTGACATTTTCCGTCTCCACCACCAGCTTCTCGGCGTTGTGCATGTGCTCGTAGGCCAGCTCCAGCACGCGATGGCTGAGCGTCGCGGAGAACAGCAGCACCTGGCGCTGCTCGCGCGCCGGCAGACGGCGGAAGATGAAGCGCACATCCTTGATGAAGCCGAGATCGAACATGCGGTCCGCCTCGTCGATCACCATCACTTCGACGGCGTCGAGGCTGAACACGTGCTGCTTGAAGTAATCCAGCAGGCGGCCCGGCGTGGCGATGATGATGTCGCAACCATCCTTGAGCTGCTGGCGCTGCTTGTCGTAGTCGACGCCGCCGTAAATCAGCGCGGTGCGCAGGCCAGTGTGGCGGCCAATGGACTTGGCGTCTTTCTCGATCTGGATCGCCAGCTCACGCGTCGGTGCGATGACGAGGGCGCGCGGATCGCTGTCCTTGCGCTCGGCTACCGCCGGCGTGGTCAGCAGGCGATTCATCAGGGCGACGAGGAAGGCGCAGGTCTTGCCGGTGCCGGTCTGAGCCTGGCCAGCGACATCGCGGCCCGTCAGCGCCATGGGCAGGGTCAGTGCCTGGATCGGCGTGCAGCGGGTGAAGCCTGCGTCGTCGAGGCCTTTCTGCAGCAGTGGGTGGAGATCGAAATTGGTGAAGAACGTGTCGGTGAGTACGGTTTGGGACATTGTTTGAATGATGAATATCGATAGAGGCAGCGCCAGAGGCGGCCGCCTGGCTCCTTGCTGATGAGACGCTACAAGGAACGGGTGGATGGTCGGCGCGGCCGGAGCGCGTGCCGGCAGGCGGAACCCCGAGGGTCTCGCGTGCGGATGACACGTTGCCGTGGCTAGCGCCGGAGGGAGCGGCGGTATTCGACAGCTCCGCTGGCATAGGTCAAAGGACTATGGGCGCTAACACCCTGTTCCTCAAGGAAAACCCTTTCACCTATGTCAACGGAACCGTCCGTAGCCGCCCTTGAATCGCTTGAATCGCGCCCCGAGTTACGCTGGAATGGAGGCCTGCCGCAACGGCACCAGCCTTCCTTATACGGTACGACCCCGCGCATCATGGGCGCCCCAGTGTAGCCGATGCTGGGCGCGCGGTCGTGAAACCCTTTACCCGCCTACCTTCGGAGAACCCGGTGAGCGATCTGATTACCCATGTGAGCGACGATGCCTTCGAGCAAGAAGTGCTGAAGTCCGATACCCCGGTGCTGCTGGATTTCTGGGCTGAATGGTGTGGCCCGTGCAAGGCCATCGCACCGATCCTCGACGAACTGGCCCAGCAGTATCAGGGCAAGCTGCGCATCGCCAAGATCAATATCGACCACAACCAGAAGACGCCCCGCACTTACGGCGTCCGTGGCATTCCCACGCTGATGGTGTTCAAGAACGGCAAGGTCGAAGCCACCCAGATCGGCGCCGTAAGCAAGGGCCAGCTGGCCCAGATGATCGACAAGACCATCTAAGAACTTTTCTGAATTTTGCCCACTGCGGCGCTTTACTGCGCCGCAGATCGGGTGCTAGATTTCGTGTGTCCGTCGGGACTGTCCTGTCCCCCGCGCCGTCCGCGCAACACACCTTCCCTCCTGTTCATCAACGGCGCCCCGCAGAGGTTTGCCCGTGTCTGATATCGAAAGCAAAGAAACGAACGACGCCAAAGGCGCCGAAGCCAAACCTGTGGCAGAAACCCGCACTCGCGCTCCGCGCCGGTCCGCCGCCGCTGCTGCCGCAGCCGCCGAGGCGAAGGCCGAGAAGCAAGCGCAGTTCGACATGCCGCCACTGCCGCCCGTCGAACGCGTCGAACGCGCAGAACGCGCCGCCCCGCCGGCTGAGCCGCCGGCCCCGGCCGCTGCACCTTCCGCCGACTTCACGCCGTCCGGCGATGGCGGCCAGCGCCCGCAGCAGGAAGCCCGCGAGGGTGGCCAGCAGGGTGGCGGCAACCAGGGCCAGGGTGGCTTCAACAACCGCAATGACCGTGACGGCCGTGGCCGTCGGCGCCGCCACGAACGCAATCAGCAGCGCGGCCCGGGTGGCGGCGGTGGTGGTGGTGGTCAGCAGCACCAGCGCAGCAACAATGGCTTGCCGGTGGACGACGACTACGCCGATGCCGGCAGCAATGATCGCCTGATCAATCTCACTGAGCTCAAGCGCAAGAACGCGTTCCAGCTGCTGGAATTCGCCGAATCGCTCGGTATCCAGGAAGGCGTCGCCCGCGCCCGCAAGCAGGACGTGATCTTCTCGATCCTGAAGGCGCACGCCCGCTCCGGCGGCGGCATCTGGGCCGAAGGCGTGCTGGAAATTCTGCAGGACGGCTTCGGCTTCCTGCGCTCGGCCGACGAGTCCTACCTGGCCGGCCCGGACGATATCTACGTCTCGCCCAGCCAGATCCGCCGCTTCAACCTGCGCACCGGCGATTACATCACCGGACGCGTGCGCCATCCGAAGGAAGGCGAGCGTTACTTCGCCATGCTCAAGGTCGACGACATCAACGGCGATCCGCCGGAGGCGTCGAAGAACAAGATGCTGTTCGAGAACCTGACGCCGCTGTTCCCGCGCAAGGCATTCAAGCTCGAGCGCGGCAACGGCTCCACCGAAGACATCACCGGCCGCATTCTGGACCTGGTGGCGCCTGTGGGTCGTGGCCAGCGCGGTCTCATCGTCTCCCAGCCGAAGTCCGGTAAGACGATGATGCTGCAGAACGTCGCGCAGGCCATTCAGTACAACCACCCGGACGTCCATCTGATCATGCTGTTGATCGATGAGCGCCCGGAAGAAGTGACGGAAATCGCCCGTACCGTGCGTGCGGAAGTGATCTCCTCCACCTTCGACGAGCCGGCCGTGCGCCACGTGCAGGTTGCCGAAATGGTGATCGAGCGCGCCAAGCGCCTGGTCGAGCACAAGAAGGACGTCGTCATCCTGCTCGACTCCATCACGCGTCTCGCCCGCGCCTACAACACCGTGGTGCCGAGCTCCGGCAAGGTGCTCACCGGTGGTGTGGACGCCAACGCGCTGCAGCGCCCGAAGCGCTTCTTTGGTGCGGCTCGTAACGTGGAAGAAGGCGGCAGCCTGACCATCATCGCCACCGCGCTGACCGACACCGGCAGCAAGATGGACGAGGTGATCTACGAAGAGTTCAAGGGCACCGGCAACATGGAAGTGCACCTGAGCCGCCGTATCTCCGAAAAGCGCGTGTACCCGGCGATCGACATCAATCGCTCCGGCACTCGCCGCGAGGATCTGCTGATCGAGCCAGACCTGCTCTCCAAGATCTGGATCCTGCGCAAGCTGCTGCATCCGATGGACGAGCTGGCAGCGATGGAGTTCATGCTCGACAAGATGAAGAACACCAAGTCCAACGACGAGTTCTTCAATTCCATGAAGCGCTGAAAGAACGGGCCGGTCTTACCGGCCCTTTTCTTATGCCCATCCTTATCCAGGCCAGCGGCAAGAGGTTTGCTTGAAAGCCCCACAGGGACGTCTATCGATTGCTACGGACGCCTTGCCTCCGTCCGGCATGCACAGCAACAACTACGATGGTTTGCGCCTTGTGGCGTCCCTGATGGTGCTGATCTCCCATCAGTTCGTGCTGCTCGGTATGTCCGAGCCCGCGCTCGGCGGATTGACGCTCGGCAGCATCGCGGTAGCCATGTTCTTTGTGATGAGCGGCTACCTGGTGACGGAAAGCTGGTATCACGACCCGCATCTCATGCGTTTCGCCATGCGCCGTTTTCTGCGCATCTGGCCCGCACTGGCGGTCGCCACCCTGTTCGTTGCGCTTGCCTGCGCCGCCGTTACCTCGCTGCCCTTGCACGATTATCTGGGCCGCGATGTGCGCCGATTCATTACCTTCAATCTGCAGCTGCGCCCCATTTACGGGTTACCGGGCGTGTTCACCAGTACATCGCCTGACTCCGCGCTTTCGGCGGTCAATGGCAGCTGGTGGACTATTCCTGTCGAAGCCAAATGCTATGCCTACGTCGCCGTACTCGGCGCCATCGGCATGCGGCGGCGAGTGTTCTCTCTGCTTGCGCTGGCCGCCGTTGCCATCATGTACGTGCGGACGTTGCCGGGCCATCCGATGGCCAACGGCTTCGACAACCTTTGCTATTTCTACAGCGCGTTTTTCTTTATCGGCGTGTGCGCGCGACAGTTCCCCGATGAAATCCGCCGGTATCGCTGGTTGCTGCTTGGTGCAGGCGTGGTTTGCGTCGTTATCGGCGTGCTGACGCGCCAGGCTCCGCTTATCGCCTGGGCCATCATGTCGCCCTTCACCCTGTGGTTTGGTGCCAAAAGTACGCCGGGCCTCCGCTCCGCGGCCCGGTTCGGGGACCTCTCCTATGGCATCTATCTGTATGCGTACTTCGTGCAGCAGCTGACCGTACGCGTTTGGCCAGCCACACCCACTTACGTCACGACCACCGCCGTCGCGCTGGCCGGCACGGTGCTGCTCGGCTGGTGTTCCTGGCATACCGTTGAGGCACCCGCACTGGCCCTCAAGAGCCGTCTCCGCCGGTGGTTTCCTGACGCCACGCCTTGATGTCAGGCACCAGACCTACGCGCGATGAAGCGGTAACGCCCTGTCTCGCTCGTATCACCAAGGCCGCCTTTGGGCGGCCTTGGTCGTTTGGTGGCGCGGCGACGACTTGCCGATGGGTTTCGCCGCCGCCACGCACCCGTTCACCGGTAACACCGGGTGGCCCGATAGCGCCATCTGACAGGTTCTAGCCCGTTTGGCGTATTCCCAGCCGCCTGCGAAGCATCCACATTCGCCGCACCGCCCGGTGTTACTCAGCACAGGTCCACCCAACGCCGCGGGCGACCCCGCTGCGTTGCGCGCGTGACCTGATTCGTCGACGACCGGACCGGACCATGTCATGCGCCGCCACACCTGCTTACCGGCATATCCACGGCATGCCGTTGGCGCACCTGAACACTCCTGTCTTGCACAGCCGGCCACGACACGCACGGTGCGGTTGCTTCGCGCGTGCGCCACTCCATGCCAAGCGGGGCATCGCTCCGAAGGAGATCTCATGAAAACTTCTACTCTTTGCCTGGCTGTAGCGTTTGCGCTGTCGTGCGCAGGCGCCGTCATGGCCGCCGACGACAGCAACAAAGTCACCGTCGTGCGCGATTACACCGATATCGTCGCACCCTCCGATCAGGCCGCGTACGAGGCAGGCATCAAGAGCTTCAACCAGTGCCTGAGCCAGCACGGCTTCAAATACAGCTGGCACGCGTGGACGCATGAAACAGGCGATACCTACGCCTACTCCTATGTCACCGATCCGCTACCGTGGTCCGCCTTCGATGCCATGCGCACTGCGGGCAAAGCCTGCGACAGTTCTCTTCGTAACGACATCAACCCGCATCTGAAGAGCGAAACCAGCGCCTTCTTCAAAGCGCTTCCGGAGTTGAGCCATCTGGCCAAGGGCACAACGCTCAACCAGCCCTACCTCGAAGTGATCTATTTCAAGCTCAAGCCAGGCCACGAAGCCCATGCGACTTTCCTCGACATCGCGAAGAAAATCACGGCCGGTGCCGAGAAAACCAAATGGCCAAACAACTTCGCCGTAGGCGAGGTGCTCGATGCAGGTCAGGGCTCAGCTGACTTCGTCGTACTGCTGCCCGCCAAAACCTGGGCAGATCTGGGCAAAGACCCCGACACCCCGCTATGGACCATGATGGAGAACGCCTATGGAAAGGCGGACGCCCAGGCCATGCGCAAATCGCTCAATGACACGATCCAGGAACAAAGCTCGCATATCGACAGTTACAGCGCTGATCTCACCTATAAAGCCAGCAGCAAGTAACACCCACGCCAAACACAGAGGGCGCCGCCAGGCGCCCTCTGTCGTTACGGATCACCCTCTGCCGCTCACGTGCTGCCAGCGAAATCCGTCACCAGCGCTACACGCCGATTGGCCTGTCCCTTGTCGCCATGCGCACCGGGCACCACCTGGCGATTCTTCACTTCGCCATAGCTCACGGCACGTACCTGATTGGCGTTGAGCCCGCCGGTATTGATCAGGTAATCACGCACTGCTTCGGCACGCTGCATCGCCAGACGCTTGTTGTGCGCCGCACTGCCCGATGGATCGGTAAAACCTTCGGCGGTAATCACCGCATCGGCATGGTGCTCGCGCATGACCTTGGCGTAATCGTCGAGACGTTTCTTGTCTTCATCGCGCAAGGTGGATTGGTTTGTATCGAAATGCGCGATCGTATCGACGCTGATGCGTCCTGCCATCTGCGTGATCTGCGTGTCGTACTGTGCGAACTTCTGATGCATTTCCTGCGTTATCGCGTCGATCTCCTGTTGCTGCTTCTGATCGTTGCTGCGTAACTCCGAAATGGCCGCGTCAAAATCAGTCTGCTTGACGTAACCCGTGCAGCCGCCGAGCGCGACGACCAGTACACCGACGAACCCATAACCGATTCGAGAGCTCACCCTTGCCATGACGTGTCTCCTCTCGTGGGTGATGCGCGCACACCCGCCGCCGTCGACGGCATACGTGGTCGCAACAAAGGAGTATCCATGTCACATGTCAAGCAAACGCATAATTGGCGCTAGTGGTTTGCGACGATCAGACGTCCAATTCCAGTGCACACGCCGCGATAACAAAACGGCACATGAACGCGGCATCGTGCCGGATGGCGTCTTGGTGACATCCGGGCCACCTGATAAGCGAGCCGTTCAAAAGCGACTGCGTACCTTGCGAAAACGGCGTTCCTGAACGAGCCACATGGCCACGCCGTAGCCTGCGCCCGCACACAGCCACAGGAAGGCTGACTGTGCCGTCGTCAGGCGCGGATGCGGAATCAGAAAGGTCATGATGAGAAACATGGGCAGGCCGTAACACACCACGCCGCTCAACAGCACATACCGAAGCATGCCCTGTCCGCGCGTTCTCGCCCATCGATCAAATTCCTTCGCCTGCATGCATGCTCCCTGGCCTTTGCATTCTTAATGGCGGTTCTCGCATGGAACGCGCGAGCGCTCCATGCGTTGAATGCCATCAAAGAAAACCCTCAGAACTCCGTCCAGTCGTCACCGGCGGTCACCAGCCCGGCCTGAGCCCGGTGGCGCGGGGCCGCAGGCACAGCTACCGGCGCCATCCGTTTCGCGGGCTCCGCCATCGGCACCGTGCTTGCGGGCGTTTTGGCGGCAACCACGTCACCCTGCACGGTGAAATAGGACACCTGATTCATCAGCACCTGCGAAAGATCCAGCGTGTTTCGGCTCGCCGCGCTGGCCTCTTCCACCAGTGCCGCGTTCTGCTGGGTGACTTCGTCCAACGTGACGACCGCGTTGTTGACCTGACCGATGCCGGCGGATTGTTCTTCGGAGGCCGCTGCAATCACTTCGATGATGGTGCTTACCTCGCGCACATCGCCGGCGATGTCGTTGAGCGCGCTACCCGTCCGCTGCACCAGCTCGGCGCCTTCAGACACCTTGTCCGTGGTGTCCTTGATCAACACCTTGATGTCCTTCGCCGCCACGCTGCTGCGCTGGGCGAGGTTACGCACCTCCGTCGCCACCACGGCGAAGCCGCGGCCTTGTTCGCCCGCGCGTGCGGCTTCCACCGCGGCGTTGAGCGCGAGCAGATTGGTCTGGAAGGCAATCTCATCGATCATGCCGACAATATCGCCGACCTGCTTGTTGGCATCGGTAATCGCCTGCATGGCGCCCACCGCGGAACCCGCCACCGCGCGACCTTCTTCGGCACGCTTGCGCATGCGTTGCGCCATTTCGCGGGCCTGGCCTGCGCCTTCGGCGTTCTGCTTCACGGTAGCCGACAGTTCCTCCATCGACGCGGCCGTTTCTTCCAGTGAACTGGCCTGCTCCTGCGTACGCTGCGACAGGTCGTCGTTGCCCTGCGACAGATCGCGTGCCGCCGCGGTCACCTGCTCTGCCACATCGCGCACCTGCGTGACGATGCTGGTGAGTTGGCGATCCATGTCATCCAGAGAACGCAGTGTGTCGCTGAATTCGTCGTTTCCAGTGATGTCGGTGGCGTTGTTGAGCTTGCCTTCCTGAATAGCTCCCGCCAATGCGCGTGCCTTGTCCAAAGGACGCGTCACGGCGCGTACCAGCACCACGGCTACCCCGAGCAGCACCAACACACCAAGCAGCAGCACTGCCAGCGCTATCTGCCAGGTGTGCGCGTAGCGCAGAGCAGCCGCTTCAGCGGAGCCTTTAGCCTGTTTCTCGTTGATGGCAATGAGCTGGTCGATGGCCTTGGTCTCGCTGCTCATACCATCAGCCGTCTTGGCGATGTGCAGCGCACGGCCTTCCTGCGTCTTGCCCGCGTCGAGCAACTCGGCTTCCTCGGTGACCAACGGCTGGGTGCTTGTGAGGATCTGCTCGAACTGTTGCGCCAACGCGCGCTCGGCATCCGAAGAAATCATGCCGGGGTAATAGCGATGCCAGACCTCTTCGAGGCGTGCTTTGTCGTCCGTGATTTTCTTGACTGCCGTCCGCTGGCTTGGGTCGATGATGGAACGGTTTAAGGCCAGCCGGTCATCAATGATGGCAGTGCGGATGTCGCTGACCGCCACAATGGCCTGCACATTGGAGCGATACATGTCATCGACCAGCAGGTACGTGGCACGCACGCCAAACAAACCGACCAGACCAACGGCAACAGCGATGGCCAGGGCGATACCCATGGCCGCGACGATTTTCAGACGAACAGTAAAACGCATGATCAAAATGCCCCGAGAGAAGGGTCGAATCCCCCCCGGCAGGGGTATCGGCGCTCATTCGCCTTCCTTGATGCGCAAAAATTTACGCACCTGTGCGGCGGATCCCAGGTTCATTTGTCGCGTCAACCATGAGACTGCGGGGCTCGCGTGCCCCGACGTTAAAACCGGCCGGCCGGCATCATCGTTCGTGCTCCATATCGTCGGGCAGCAGCACCCACGAATGCATGCATTCTTCGAACACCGAGATGGACGGCGCCGGAAACGCCGGATTGGCAAACGCGCCCACAGGCACGCCAATCAAGCCTTCTACGGTATCCAGCCGGTAATAGAGCGTGGCGCCGCACACCGGGCAGAAATAGAAGGTCGCCGAACCACCGGTATCACCCACGCGCACATACTGCGTCGCGTTGCCGCGTATCACCACGCCAGCTTCGCGAAAGCGCGCCTGCACGCCAAAGGCGCTGCCGGTGCGGCGCTGACAGGCATGGCAGTGGCAGATGGAGATGCGCAGCGGCTCCTCCGTCGTGCGCAACATCAACTGCCGACAACTGCAGGTGGCAACGCGCTGAGTCATGCGGCGCCCTCCAGATCATCGGCATGCAACACGAGACTGAATCCAAACACGGGTAACGCGCCCTGCATGAAATCCAGATCGAGCGCACGCTGAAATCCCAGACGCTCGTACATGCGCCAGGCCAGACGCATGGCCTCGGTAGTATGCAGCACCACACGCGCACGCTGCTGATCCCTGGCGAGCTGAATGCATGCTTCGGTCAACGCCTTGCCCACACCCATACCCCGCGCGGACGGATGGACGCCCAACAGACGAATGCCCGACGCATCTGTCACCGACGTCGCCGCGCCGCCGGACCCGTAGTGCGCCATGTCACCGAAGTAGACCACGCCACCCAGCAACTGCCCTTCGCTATGGAGCGCCACCAGCACACGCGTCGACGGCTTGCTCGCAAAGTCGCCGATGTTCGCCAGCATCTCGTAATAGCGCGGCTGCTCGGCCTGCGTGGGGAACCCCGGCAACCCGCTGTACACCTCGACCATTAACTGGCCAAGGGCGTGAAACTCTTCCGGGCGACCATCGCGCACGATCAGCGGGGTATTCATGGACCAATCCCGAGGAACGACGCCGGCACTATAGGCAACTTCCCGAACCCAGTCATGCCCACCCACTCCCACAACGCGCGCCGGATTCCACCGTATCCGGGCGACCTTCGACGGTGACTTAAACCAAGGCTTCGATCGCGCCGGACACTTCGCCCTGATTCCACTCGGGTGCACTGAAGCAAAGCTCGCGCATCTCCGCGGTATCGATCACCCATGCGCCCGAACTGGCAGGCACCATGCCGCGCGCGGCGGCGTGCTGCAGCTCGAGGTCATCCGTCACGTGGTTTACCAGCGTGGACTTGCCCGTCCCTGACGGACCTGCGAACGCCACCGTTTGACCGGGCGCCAGCCATGGCGACAGCGGCGACGCCGCATCGTGTGTCCCCAGATTCACAGCTATCACGGCGATACCTGGCATCCGGCTCGCCACCAGGGCCACATCGGCATCCACTGCTGCGCTCTGGTCCGCCTTGGTCAGTACGATCACCGGCGTGACACCGGCATCGAGCGCGAGCGTGAGATAGCGCCCGAGACGCGGCAAGCGGAAGTCATCGTTGCATGACGACACGACAAACAACGTATCGATATTCGCCGCCATCACCTGGCGCCGGCAATCACTACCCTCGATGACGCGTGCGATCAGCGACCGACGCTCCACCAGGCGCAGTACCCGCTGTGCATCGTGCTCGACCAGCACCCAGTCGCCTAAGGCCACCTCTGTGTCGATAAGGTGGTGAGGCAACACAACCGAGACGTAACCGCGCGAGGAAAGCACCGAAAGGCCATGGCGATGCACAGCGATGACACGCGCGGGATAACCGGCTTCAAAATCGGCAAGGGTCAGATGCTGTGCGTACTCAAGCCGCCAGCCGAGCTGGTACAGCGAAAACGTCTGAAAAGACATGGAAACACCCTGAGAGCATGGGGAGCGACGGCCGCCAGATCGGAGCCGAACGAATCGCCAGAGTGCGAAGCAGAAAGATGAAGCGCGCCAGCGAAGAGCTGGCAAGACGATCAGACGCGCGTCGACCCGGCGGAGGCTGCTGCTACAACAATCATTGTTCTATTCCTCCTGTGGCCGGGTTGATGGGACGCGCAGAGTAGCCATGCATGGAAGCATGTGCAAGTACTTATTTTCGTTAGATCTGACGCATACGCGATCATTCAATGAGCCATCGATACGACGAGGGGCGTGAATCCGGAGAAGGCTGTTTTCCCACCAAGATGATTCCTCGCTCCTTTGACGGAGTCACCGTGGCTCGACGGGAGCCAGGCATCGGGAGTATCGAAAGACGACGAGGCGTACTGTCCTCACGCGTGTACGGGATCGGCCACCTTCGTGCCCAAGGCCGCAAACCCGCCGACGCTCCCCTGCATGAGCACATGGGCTATCGCATCGCTGATCGGCTGTCCCGTGGACTCTTCGTAGTACGAGAATCCCGGCGATGGATTCGCTTCAAAGCAATACCACGCCCCTTCCGGCGTGCGGCGCAGATCGATGCCGGTCACCGCCAGGCCCAGTGACGCCGCCAGCTGTCGGCATCGATCTGCGATATCACCAGGTATGTCGCACGCATGCAGGCTCACATCAGCCAACTGACGATGCGGGTAACGGTAGTCGTGCGCCTCTGACCGTATTTCACAGCCGAACACTGCCTGCCCCACGACATGCACGCGATAGTCAGTGCCATCGATGCATTGCTGGAACTGTGTGGGACATGCCGATACGTCGTGCAAGCGGTCGCGATGTTCGTCGCCCAATCGGGTCACGATGCTCCTCATGCCGGAAACCGACTTGTAGATCACCTGGCGATGGCGCTCCCAGAAGCCGGCGATGGCATCCGGGTCGGTAGTGACCAGCGTATCCGGCACCGCGAAGCCCGCCTTGCGGATCAAATCCAGCTGATAGGGCTTGGCATGATTTGACGACATGGCAGAGGGCCGATTCACCACCAGCGCCGGGGTCAGCTCTATCCACGATGTCAACGCGTTGTCGAACGCGAAGGCCCGCTGATGCCGCCGGCCGCCGGGCTTCGCACCCTGCATGGCGTGCATGCGCAGCGTGTCGTAAGGGCGAACATAGACGGCCGTCACCGCCGACAGATCCAGCACCTGGCCACCGGTGTGGAGGCTTCCACGGATCCCGTCATCGAGCGACAGCACTATCCGGTCCTGCAAGACGCGCTGCTGATCGAGAAAGACCATCGGCGCGCCGGCACGCAAAAGCGCGCTACGTACCTGAGCGAGCGGGCCATCCGATGCAATGCCCCATAGCAGGATCATAGGTCGTCTACGCCTGCGCCAGACACGCATCGAAGTGATCGCGCACGGCTTGCGCCAGCCTTGCATCCGACATGTCAGGCAACGAGCTCGCGGAATGAAAGCATGGCGCGCTTCGTTCCGCATGGAAGCGCACGGTGAGCAGCGGTGTGTTGGCAAAGGCGGCAAGGCGCTTTGCCGCCGCTTCGTAGCGAACGTCCGGCGCACCAAGGCACTGCGGCCCCACCACGTTGACCTCCCACGGTGCACTGGTCGTTACGTGTGCTTCCACCACGCGACGGCGAGGGGCGGGAACCTGGCAATGCACAACGTCGGTGTCGAGCCCTGCGAGTCTCGCCATGTGCACCCACTGCAACGGCCGCCAATCTGGTCCGCATAGTGAGGTTCCTGCGGGCCGGTTGAGCACGGGGCACGTCAGGCTCGATAGCCAGGAGAACAGGAACGCGTGCATTTCCGCCGCCGCATAAGCGCGGTCGTCCACGGCGACATGGGCCAACTCGTCGGGCAGTATGGCCAGACGCCGCACCACGACACCGTCGATCGCGCTTTCAGGCAACACGTGCCCCGCCACCACGGCACGGGAGGCGGCGCGGTCGCACAGGTGGTATCGCCACCCGCGCGTGGAGAGATCCTCGCAGGTCAGCAGCGCGGCGTCCGGCGCCCACGCTGCCACCAGATCGCGGGCCACCCGATCATGATGGCTGCCAACGATCACCAACATGCCGCCTACCTCTTGCTGCCCTTGCCTTTGGGGCCGGTGTCCTTCGTGCTCTTGCTCGCAGTCTTCGACGCTGGCTTCGCCGCAGGCGCCGGCACTTCGGCGGCAAGCGCGCTTTCTCCGGGCTGTGGCCGCTCTTCGCCTCGGATGAACGTGCGAAGTTCCGTCATCTGCGCCTGCAACTGATCGGTGCGCTCGATGATCATCTGGATGATCTGCATCCACTGCGGATCGCCGGCATTGGGAAGGAAGGGATCGCCTTCGTTGTCTTTGAACTTGGGCAGATCCGCCACGATGGATTTCTGGATCACGTCCACCTCAACCTTGACGTTCTCCTTGATCTCCTTGATCTCCCATTTCAGCTCCTTCCACAGCTTGTGGCTTACCGATACCGAGATGCACTGCTCGATGCCATTGGCCACCACGCAGAGTATCGACGGACCCAGCTCGATGTCCGAGGGCACGTCGAACTTGGCCGAATGCACGACATTGCCCGTGGCAACCGCCATGGTCGAGAAATCGTGGGTACGGCAATAACGCACGTGGCCGGTCGACGAGTTGGTGATGCGCACCAATGGGAAGTTCGTTGCCATGGTGGCGTCGTCGCCATAGCTGTTCGCCTGCGACAGGCCATTCAGCTGCCTTCCCTGCACCGTGTAGCTGAAACCGGGCTTGAGATTGCTCGGGCAACTGGTGATCTGTGGCGCCCACGACGGATCGGGCGTGCCGTCCGCCTGGTACACGCGAATGTCGTTGCTGCGCGTTGACAGCAGCACTTCGCCGGTGGGCAACAACAGCATGCGCGCGTACCACGTCTCTACCGTACCGCCGCCATTGGGTGGATCGGGCACCGGGTTGAGCGATGTGCCGTCGAACTCGTAGCAATGGCATGGCCCGGCCCAGCCGTCTGACTTGACCGGCCCCGCCAGGCACAGCACGTGGCCGTTTGGCAGCAGCGCCGCTGGCGCGTCGAAAGCCTGAAATGGCCGCCCCATGCTGTCGCTGGGAAAATCAGGCCCCGCCGTCCACGTGCCCTGCTGATCCGCAACCGGTGGCATGGTGTAGATGGCCGTATGCCCCGAAGCGCCGATGGCAAATACACGTCCATCGGTCATGAGAATGGCCGGGCCAATCTCGTTCGACGAGCCGATGGACGATTGAACCAGATCGTGCCCCGCAGGCGTGGAGCCCGCACTCACCCACTTCTCGCCCGGGATTACATACTTCTCTGTCGCCGGGTGATTGCTGCACTCCGCCACCAGAATGGTTTGGTCCGGCAGCAGCGTCCAGGTTTCCTCGGAGCTGGCGTCATTCTTGGTTGCACCGTTGGACCAGCTATTGGCCACGGGATCGTAGATAGCGGTAGCCGTGGTGTTGATGTTGCCCAGCAAGATTCTTCCATCCGGCAACACGCAGCATGGCGCATCGCCGATGTTTGCCCAGCCTGGCCCATTGATCGTGGTCCAGGTGTTGTTTACCGGGTCGTAGATTTCGCAGGCGTTGATGTCCACGCTGTCGGAACCGAAATTGTCCTCGCCGCCTGCCATGAAGATGCGGCCATCCCGCATCACCGCCGAGGCGAAGTAGGTTGGGCCAACCGGCCCCACCGCTAGCGACGTCCATGAGCCATTGACGTAACTGCCAAAGGCATCAGGGCTGAGCTTGTGCCAGTTTGCCGTAGCGAGTTCCTGCACCAGCACCGTGCCGTCGGTCATCAGCATCATGTGATTGGCGCTGAAGCCGGGTTGCGTGGTCAGAGGGGTCCAGCCAGCCATATGCGCTCTCCCATATCGATGGGGCTTGCATCTGCAACCGGAAAACGGGAATCGTCCTGACACCGCGCCTGGGTGTCGGTCCAGCGAAACTGGGCGCTGAGAACGCGCGAAGCCTAAGGTCGCCGTCGTAAGCAACGGGTGAATATTTGAAGACAGTGCAGCGCACTTTCGCGATTTGCTATGCAGATCACACGGGGGATCACACTGCGGCGGACAGGTGTATCGACGGTGTAACTATTGCTTGCGAGTCCGTAAAAGAACGGAGCTGGATACAGCGTCGACATCGGCAAAGGCGCATCCAGCGCCGCAGTGGTTTCCACACCGCGTACTTTCTCCTTACCTCGGCATAGGCAAGCACTCCATCACTTCAATCGATTCACCCGGAAAGATGGCGAAGTGAGGATGCCCTTCGAACATGTTTGCCGCTGCCTCGTGCGACTCCGCACGCACCACGGTATAGGCGGTGAGCTGGTTGCGGGCGCCCTCGATACCGTTGCTTGATATGCGCAACGTCTTTCCGAGTGGGGTGCCGGCATCAACGATAGCGCTCTGGTGCTGAGCGACCCACTGGCCCCACGCCTGCATGCCTGCGTTTTCGCGTTGCTTGCGCTCCGCTTCGCTCAGCGCATTCCAACCGGATGCTTCGAACGAAGCCTCCGAACCGATATAAACCGCCAGATAGTTCTTCATGCTTTGCTCCGTGGTGGTGACGCTTCGGTGCTCGCTGGGTGGATTTCTTTCGTCGTGGAGGGCGCAACGCGCGTGGTTGTCAGATCACTCGGCCAGCGCGGCCAAGGGCGTCTCCCTGGGGCTGACGGGCCATGGGTCCGCCCAGGCGGGAATGCGCATGAGGCCATCGAGCCAGCGCCGGACATGAGGGAAATCCTCCAGCGGCACCTCGCTCTGCTGCCAATCGCACGCCATGGAGCCCAGTTGGAAATCGGCGATGGTAAGCCTGCCGCATGCGACGAACGCCTTTCCGTCCAGATGATGATCCAGCACGGCCGCCAGCGTCTTCACGGTGGGAATCATGGCTGCCAGCTGTGACCGGTCGGTCTCGCCAAAATGGAACTGTGGCTTGATCACATGCTCGAAGTAGAACGGGCCCACGGCGCGCAACCAATGGTTGTCGTTCCACGACAGCCAGCGCAGCACATCCACCTGTTCCATGGGGTTATGTGCTGGCCACATGTCCGAGCCAGCCTTGATGCAAAGGTACGCCATGATGGCGGATGACTCCCACAGCACCGTATCGCCATCCACCAGGGTCGGCGCCTTGCAGTTGGGGTTGAGCGCCGCGTAATCCGGATGCTTCAAACCGCCGGCCTTAAGGTCGACATGGATGAAATCCGCTTTGATGCCAAGGTGCTTGACCAGCGCGAGCACCCGTCGCGGCGCCTGTGTCTTGATCCAGTAGATTTTCATGTCTTCGCTCCGGTGTGTGTGTTCACGACCGTCACTCAACATACGCTCCGGCAAAATATGTTAAAGAACATATTTTGATGAGCTGCTATACCGAACGTTCGGAGAGCACGGTCATGTCCTATACCCCTGAGCACAAAGTTCGTACGCGCGCGCGCATTGTCGAATCCGCACGGCGGCTGTTTAACCATCACGGTTTTGAGAAGGTCACCATCGACCAGATCATGACGGCGGCCGGGCTGACGCGCGGCGCGTTCTATCACCACTTCGACAGCAAGGATGAGCTCTATGCGGCCTCGGTCGCGAGCTTCATCACCTGCAATCCCTTCACCTCGCATATGGCCCATGCGGCGACGCCCGTTACCGATCCACGACAGCTCGCCCGTATGCTGATCGACCTCTATCTCAGCGACGAAGTCCTGGAAAATCTCGACCTGCATTGCCCGTTGTACGGACTGCCAGGCGATGTCGCTCGTGCGGGTCTTGAGCCGCAGAAGGCGTACACCGATCTCATACGCAGCATGAGCAACATCTACCGCGCCGCTCTCGATGGCGTGCACGATGCGGATCGGCGCGCGGAATCGGTGGTTTCCCTTTGCGTGGGTGGCATGGTGCTTGCGCGCACGACCAACGACCCCGGCTTGCGCAAGTCGCTACGGGCGTCAGCACGGCATCAGGCGCTGACGCTGCTGCAGGCGGAGTGAAGCGAAGCGGTTCTCAGCCCACTTCGCTGCCAAGACGAAGATGAATGCCCAGCTCGGTCGCCAGTTCGCGCATGCCTTCGGTGTTACGAGCAAGCGCCATCCAGCCGGCAACGCTGTCGTCTTCGGTGTCGATCACCCACAGGGCGTATCCATGCGGCGCGAGGTTGTCATAGGCGGTGCCGAGCAGCGTCCCTGAGTCGATGTCGGCGTGGAATTCATCCTCGTCCGGATCGCCATCCCAATCGATCGACAGATTCCAGCGTGAGGCCAGCTCGTTGATGGCCTGCACGAGCACACGCGTATCCTCGGCATCCACCCGGAAGGCCGATCGCCAGTCAGCCACCTGCACCACCACCTGCGCCACGTCGACCTCATCCTCGGGCGTATCACCGACCGCATCGCGATAGGCAGTGAACTGCTGAAACGCGGAATCGTCATCGCCCGGATTGATCAGCAGCAGGAGCTGCCAGACCTTCGCATCCAACGAATCTTCGTCATCATCGAAGTGATGGTCAGTCTGAAAATCGTCGTCGAAGTCGCTCATGTGCTGCTGTCCGAATTGGGCTTGCGTCAGGAAGTGAGCATAACGGAGCGGGCGCCCATTCCGGTAACGGTTCAACCATCGCTGGTGGCGGCGGTTTAGGGCTGCGCACATACGTCGCGCAAGGAGATCGACTCGGCGCCGCACGCGCTGCTATCCGGCCGGCCGCCTTTTTGGGGTGGACGTGGCTTTCTCACTTCGGCCCCCGATAGCACCGGATGCCGCAGCCTTCAGTATGCGGCGGAAGGTGGGGCATTCCATATGGCTTGGTGCAGGGCAGACAGCGGCGTGCCGCAGGCCGTCCCGCATGGCGCTTAGTTTGCGGATGCTTTCGTCCAGCTCGTCGGCTTTGGCGGAAAGCATGCGGCGCTTGATATGTGGCCTGCCGTCCTTGGTAAACATCAGCGCGATCTCATCGAGCGAGAAGCCGGAGGCGCGCCCGAGCGCGATCAGGGCCAGTTGCTCGACCACGCCCGCATCGAACAGACGGCGCAACCCTCGCCGACCCACTGAGGTGATCAACCCTTTTTCTTCGTAATAACGCAGCGCCGAGGCGGGGAGGCCAGACTGTTTCGCCACATCGGCGATATCCAGGAGTTTCACCCTTTTGACCTCAAGTCGACTTGAAGTGGCACAGTTTAGCTCCCGCTTCCAGCCGACGCGCAAGGGAGACACCATGAACACTCGCCCATCCGCCAGCCATCCGCAAAGTACGCTATGGAACGGCCCATCGGGTCACGCCTGGGTCGAAGAGCAGGCCGTGCTGGATCAGATGTTCAAGCCCATGGCAGACGTGCTCGTTGATGCGGTGCGCTCCGACAAGGCAAGCCGCGTGCTCGACGTAGGCTGCGGCACCGGCGCCACCACGCTCGCTGTCGCCCAGCTCCTTGGTACGCAAGGTCACTGCACCGGCATAGACCTATCTGCACCGATGATCACCGCCGCTATCGCGCGCGCCCGGCAGAGTGGTTCATCAGCGGAGTTCATCTGCGCCGACGCGCAGCACCACGCCTTTCAACCCGCCCGTTTCGACATGCTGATATCGCGCTTCGGCGTCATGTTCTTCGAGCAGCCTGTGCAGGCGTTTTCCAACCTGAGGCACGCCATGCGAGACGGTGCCTCGTTGTGCCTTATCGCGTGGCGCTCCGCGACGGAAAACCCCTTCATGACCATCGCCGAACGCATGGCTGCACCGCTATTGCCAGAGATGCCCGCCCGCCAGCCCGGCGCGCCGGGACAGTTCGCGTTTGCTGATAAGGACCGGGTGACTGCCATCCTGAAAGACAGCGGATGGAGCGGCATCGACATGACGCCCATCGATATCGAATGCGCGTTCCCCGAAACCGAACTGACCGGCTACTTCACCCGCCTCGGCCCTGTCGGGCTCGCACTGAAACAATCCGACGAGCACACGCGAGCGCGCGTGATCGAAACCGTACGGCCTTCGTACGATGCCCATGTTCGCGGAACGGACGTCCGTTACACCGCTGCCTGCTGGCTGATCCGCGCCCGCGCATCGTCCGGATCGAGGTGATTATCTGCCATGAGCACGTTGATACTCATCTTGCTGATCGGTGCGGGCGCTACCGGCGTGATGGATCTATGGGCGGTCCTCCGTAAGCACGCGCTGGGGATCCCACCACTCGACTACGCGCTGGTGGGCCGCTGGATCGCCTACCTGCCTCGCGGGCGTTTCTTCCATCACCCCATCGCTGCGACGCCCTCCGTGCCGGGTGAGCGTGCGATGGGCTGGATCGCTCACTACGGCATCGGCATGGTTTTCGCTGCGGCGCTCATCGGCATCTGGCAAGACGCATGGCTTTGCCAGCCGACCGTGGGCCCCGCCCTGCTTGTCGGCATGATCAGCGTAGCGGCGCCATTGCTTGTCTTGCAGCCCGCATTGGGCGCAGGCATTGCCGCCAGCCGAACGCCACGCCCCAACATGGCGCGGCTCCACAGCCTGGTGACACACGCGGTCTTCGGTTTGGGTCTCTATCTCTCGGGCTGGATCGCCAGCAAGTGGGGCTTCGTGATCGGGCTGACCCTCTGCGCGAAGTGACCTTGCGTTGTTCCGGATCCCGCGAACCCAGGAAACTGCCACCAAATAGCCCGGAAGGAGCCACCGGCGAAATCCGGGACAACGCCGCACTGCACAATCCCAAGCGAGTCATTCGGCATAGCTCGCCGACTCCTCGCTACGCTTCATCCGCGTTACGTGCCGCTGGCATCCTTGGGCACGTTGCCCTCGATCCAGGCGATGATGAATTCATCCAGCGGCGTCCGCTCCCCCACCGCGATGCCGGCCTCACGAACAAAAGCCGCAGCCGCCTTGATCAGCGACTGTCGCGCAAGGCTTGTCGCCTGCCGTGCCGCTGCCTGCTTCTGCCGCAACTGCACGGTATGCGCAGACGGCTTCCCCGGTTTCGCGTACTTCTGATATCGGCGCAACTCGTCCGCCGCCAGCTTGGTATCAAACGCTGCCTGCAGCGTGGCCCGATAAGCCTTCAGTACGGGAATCAGCGACGCTGATGCCGTCGCGCCTGCGACGGCGGCGTGGTTGGGATGTTCCAGTGCTTCGAGATAGGCCGCGTACGGAAACAGCATGGGTGCGGTCATGGAGGGAACCTGATGCGGGATCGCTCAGCATATTCGCGGGTGGCCAGCGCGCGCCACCCGCCGAGAGGTTCCGTACCGCACCAGCCCGTTAATCGTGCAACGCGGAACGCGGCGTGGGAGTCAGCCGCATGGATTGGACCTGACCCGTCAGCCACGTCTCGAGAGTCGGAGCGATCAGGCGATCCCAGGCGCCCGAGGTGATAAACGCGTCATGGTGCTGCGCGTCGCGAAACACGGCCACGCCGACCAGCACATGTTCGCCGGTTCGAACCGGTAGCCGTGGGAAGTTGTTGGGCGCGTCCTCGGTGACGTACCACGCGATGTCATGCGCTCCGGCGTTCTCAAGCACGCGCGTCATATCCTGCCCGCAAAAATCCAGCAGGCGCTGGTCAGCAGCGGCCTTCAGCGAGAACACCGTCATATCGATCAGGCCCGGCGGATCGATGTGCGTGCCAACGGCAGCGCGCTTGAGCGGCTGGTACTTCAGGCCCGCACCCGTCCAGGCCGGCTTGAGAAGCAGCACGTTGTCCGAATCAATCATCGTGTCATTGGCGGCACCGCGATTCGCCGTCCAGACAGGACCGGTGTAGAACCCCGTCAGCCCAGCCTCGCGTGACGCCATATCCTGGAATCCGCGCATCCAGACGAACATGTCGGGATGGTCCAGATCACGAAACTGTCCGAGCAGCGGCATGCCCAGCGCTTCCTGCGATTCAACAAACTCCCGCTCGAACAGTTCGATCAGAACGTCCCGCTTGCCCGGATGCAGCGTGTACTGGCGAAGCTCAATCACCGAGCACTCGGCTTGGTCATCCGTGGAACACCGGGGCGCGCTGTCAGAAGGCGAGACGATCGTCATTGGGGAACCTGCAGGTGGGGAGAGAAGAAGCCGGCAAAAGCCAACGTGGGCGAACAAACCAGCGGCCAAAGAACCCGAGTCGATAAGCCAAGGGTGCCCGCAAGGCCGGCCCAAGCTAATGGGGATATAGGACGTTACGTGTCCTATATGGGCGTGACGACGCACGCTGGCCGCTACTCGCCGTTCTCCACGTGCAGATCAATCGTCTCTGAAATGCACTGCGGCGTGTGAGCCATCACAGAAGGGTTTGTTCTTTGATTGCCCGCATCGGCAGAGTGTGACCCGGTTACGCACCTCGTACGTGAATCCGTCAGCGGCGATGACGGGGATGCCTCCGCGCAACCACAGCGGGCCGCTGCATGCTTCAACTGGGTCTTCGATGAGGCCGATGGAAACCGGCAAGGCATCTTCAACCGGCTCCCCGGTCGCCCTGTCCCACGCCACCAGACGCCCGGACGGGCACCGGTTGACCTGACGGATAAAGGCAGCACGCACACCCGGGTTGTCGGTCTCGGCAACCTGGTTCCAGACCTGCCCGTTGGGATCGCAGAACCGCGCAAACGCGCAGAGGTTTTCCACGTCCGTAAGCGCATGCGATGGGCCATTCAGCACCTGCGCCTGATCGGCGTAAGACTGCCGGCTTGCCGTTTCAGTGCCATCAAAGCCAACTTTCTTATGCGAGCCATCGCAGAACGGCTTCGTCTGCGACATACCGCAACGGCATAGCGAATAGGTTGGCGGGTGCTCGATCGGCGGCCCTTCCTCCCACGCTTCAGAACCGCCCGCGCCATCCGCGACCACGGTTTGTTTCGCGAGCGCGATATCGCCAACGACCAGATACGGACCGTTCCTGGACACGGTCACGTGAACGTTTGCTCTTTCGGGAGTCATGACATTCACTCCTCTAGCCCTGGGGTGGACCCTGGATCGTAACCATGAGCCCACAGCCGGGGTGGCGACGTGAATGCGAGATGGCGCTGCAGGTGAAAACGACGGTGGAAAATGCCGGGAAGCGTCGTCAGCTGCCCGATATCGGCGTAACGATGCACGCTGGCGTCAGCCGCATGCCCCATCCCGGTTTTGACGCGCGCAACGCGCCATCACTGCGGCTTGGCAGCCATCGCCGCGAGCTTTGCCACCGTGTTCATATTGCGCGCCGTGCCGGTCTTGGCAACAGGGATCTTCATTTTGGAATCAGCCATGCCGTCGCCGTAATGCACGTAGATCTCGCGGCTGCCCAGCTTGACCACTTCGCCATTGAGCCCGGTGACGGAATCCAGCGTGTCCGCCGGCGGCGCCGCATCGAGAAAAATCGCCACCACCCGATTGGGCGCTTCCTTGGTAAACGGATTGGCGGCAGCCACCGCCGCGATCTCGGCAGCGGTTCGCACGTGCACGCCAACCGGCTTGCCCGCATAAGCCTGCAAACGCTTCTCGAGGGCGGACTTCACCTGCGCCTCTGTCTTCTTGCTGGTGAATACGACATTGCCGCTGGCGATGTAGGTGCGCACATGCTCGAACCCGGCGTCCTCGCACATGGCCTTGAGGTCAGTCATGGCGAGCTTACCGGTGCCACCGACGTTCACTGCGCGCAACAAAGCAACAAAGGCAGTCATGGTTCGATCCTTACAACCAAGGCTAAACGTATTTGCTAAAACCGGAGCATCATTGCACGTGCCCCGGATTCTCCCCGCGCTTCATCCGGGCTACGTTGTCTGCTTACATCTGTTCGCCATCATCGACGATGCGTTTTCATCTCGTCATACAACCTGTCGCCTACCAGCTTGTTGACCCAGGCCGATGGGTGGCCGCTGTAGTAGTAGAAATATTTTCTGGGATCTGAGCACGGCTCACCCTTCTCGCCGAGCACCGCGCTGAAGCCGCACGGGTCTTTTGCGTTGGCGATGCCGTAGGCTTGGGGATGCTCCATGATCTCGTCGAAATAACGGCCCCACTGGCTGAGCCGAAGATCGATCCCCAGTCTCTCGCGCAACTCGGGTACGAGCTTTTCATAAGCGGGGTTCAACCGAAGCGCTGGCACGGAAAAATCCGGAACTTTGGTGGGCAGCAACGCCAGAACCATGTGGCGTGCACCCACCGATCTCAGCATCTCGATCTGCCGGGTGATATTCGCCACGCTGACTTCAACGGGAACCTTCTCGTCGTTGAGGCCACCCGCGATGAAGAACAGCGTCTTGTTCGGATCAAAAGCGATCGACTTGGCCCGCACGCGCGCTGCAAAGTCCTGCACCTGATTGAGCATGCCCACTTCCAGCAGCACCCCATTTGTCCGTTCGCCCGGATTGAGGCCAGTGCCTGCGCCCGACACCGCGAAATCGATGCTGCCGCCGTTGGCGTTCTTGTCCATGGCGTGCGTGAACGGTATATGCATCCGTTTCGCAAGATACGCCACCGACGTTGGGCCGTTCGCCAACAAATAACCCGCACCCATGTCCGAGTAGCTGTCGCCAAACACATACAGTCGATTGAAGTCCGCGCCTGCCCACGCCGGCGGAGCGGTTATCGCTGCAAACAGAAGAACGAGTACGCCAAGCACCAACCGCATAAAACACTCCGTGTTGCAGGGCTTAGCCTGACTGGATGGATGTTAGAACAAGGGCCTGGAAAAGCATTCTGGCCCATGGCTTCATTCTTTCTCAGCACAAGATCCGGATAGCCCCCGTCCCGCGCGAATGAAATCCTGCCGCATCGACCGGGAGAATTTCATGAAACGCATCGCTGGCCTGCTCATGATGGTTAGCCTGATGAGTCGCGCCAATGCAGACTGCGAACTGCTCTACGCGCCTCCCGAGGTCCGCGCCGCCGCGCTGAAGTTTCACCACCAAATCAGTCAACGTCGAGAGCCACCTCGCCAGATGGACATGAGAGAGCATTCACTCAAAGCAACGCGGCGGTACGAGAAAACTCGCAGCCCTTAGACTTCGACCAAGTGCCCCAGCTGCCCAACTTCGCCACCGGCGAGGCAGCGCGGTGTTAGCGCCGCTCGCACTCCAGATCGTACCGTGCCCAAGAGGCCCTGGCGCAGACTTCCACGCAGCGATAGCCTTCAGGCATACCGGCAGCTCAGCATCTTGGGGCGACCGTTACTCAGGGGGATGCATGGGAAAGCGCAAGGAAAGCGGTTTCGATGTGGTCACGTCGATGTCCTGGCCCGCAGGCCTGGTACTGGGATTGAGCGCCTTCGTCGGTATTCAGTACGGCATCGGCTGGCTGTGGAGATCAAGCAGCAACCCGTATTTGGCGGCCTTCGCCAAGGTGGCTTCGACGGGCATCTACTCGCCATTTGCGTGGTTCGCCCTGATCGGCTGCTGCCTCGCGGCATTGGGATCATTCCTCCGTCGACGCAGGCGTCGGCGCTTGCTGGAATCCCAGACCGGCATGGACAGTCTTCGCAGCATGGACTGGCGAACTTTTGAACGGCTGGTGGGCGAAGCTTTTCGGCGGCAAGGCTACACCGTGGAGGAGACCGGCCAGGACGGCGCTGACGGCGGAATCGATCTGGTGCTGCGCAAGGAGGGCCTGACCACGTTGGTTCAATGCAAGCAGTGGCGCTCGCAGCGCGTACCCGTGCAGGTCGTCCGGGAGATGTTCGGCATTCTGGTGGACCGGGGCGCCGCCGCCGTAAAGATTGTCGCGCTTGGCAGCTACACGCCCGATGCCGCGGCATTCGCTCGAGGCAAACGAATCGAATTGATCGATGGCCGCATGTTGCTCGCCACGGTCATGGGCATTCAGGCAAAAAATGAGCCTGAAGCTGCCTTGGACAATCCATTGTTCTTCGCGGGTGGCGCGTTGACCTGCCTGCTGATCGCGTTCGCACTGCCTACACAGCAACCGGCACAACGTGCCGACGCGCCAAGCGCGCCATTGGCGCCCGCACCTCCACCCCTTCAAAGCGCCGGAGCCACGCAAGGCATCCCTGCGACTCGGACCGCTTCCGCGCCCGTGCAGGCCGCTGCGTCTCCAGCCCCCAAGGTCTACAAGGCAGACCCACCCATGTCGAATGAAGAGCTACGCGACTGGGAGAAGCGAAATCGCGAGGCCATGAAAATTCTGGAGAAGACCACGCCGGAGCTGGAAACAGCGCCAGCGCATTGAGCGTCACGAGCCATCGTAAAGAAAAGTACTCTGGACTACCCCTGATTTCCAAAAAGAAGGCCGCGCACTGCGCGGCCTTTTTCTTGGATCAACGCTGCAAGGTGTACCGCCGCCATAAGCGATGCCGTAGACCGGTGAAAGGGCGACAGCAGCGCCGTCGCCCTTCGTTAGTCGAATCAGAACTGCCAGCGCAGTCCCATATTGGCAGACCAGCCCTGTTCGCCGGCACTGCCAGGGGCCGTCTGGTAGTCCGCGCTGCCGTAGATCAAGAGTGTCTTGCTTAGCGATCCCGTCACGCCGATACCCAACTGCCATGCTTGCCCCCAGCTACCGCTGGCAAGGCTGCCAGTGACGCCCCAGACGTCGCTCGACATGGTGACCATGCTTCGACTGCTTGCGCTCCAGAGGTAGTTCACGCGCGCCCATGGCGTCCAACGCTGTCCGCCAGCCGTATCAAAAGTCTTACCGAGATTGGCACCTACTCGCCCGATCCACGCGCCCGTGTTCTGCGGGGTCACGCTCAGGTCATCGCTGTCTGTGAAGCGGTTGGTATGCAATGTCTGATAGACCACCTGCGCCTGCGGTTCGAGACGCAGCCCGTTGGCGAACACGAACGGATAGCCACTTTCCAGTGAGTACGACCAACCGTGCGTCTTGAAGCGCGCCATGTCATAGCCACGGAGCGCGGTATCAACACGTGTGTCGTAGTAGTTGCGCGCCACCACGCCGTCGACATAGAAGCCGTTGCCGGTGACGTAAGTACCGGTGGCGGCAATGCTCCGTGCATTCATGCGCATGTCACTGCTTCCATCAACCGCTTGCGGCATGATGTGCGAGGTACCGATGCTGCCGTACATGCCAAGACGGAACGTGGACGCATCACCACCTGTCTTCAGCCAGGTACCACCGATCTGGATACCGCGGTCGTTCTGACGGAAGCCATAGCCAAACTGGCTGAAGCTACGATCACTGCTGTATTGGTAGTTACCGCCTAACACGCGTGCATAGAACTCGCCCGTATTGCCAGCCACTGACACATCATCCTGATGGATCTCGCCAAGGCGATCGTGCAGCGTGCCCAGGTTACGCATGCCGTAAGACAACATCGCGTTGGATGCGCTGAGGTATGACGGCACCTGCGGCACAACTTCTGGACGCGGTGTGGGCGCAGGTGTGGGCGTCGGCGTCGGTGTGGGTGTGGGTGTGGGTGTGGGTGTGGGTGTGGGTGTGGGTGTGGGCGTTGGATCAGGCGTCGGTGTCGGGTCGGGCGTTGGTGTGGGATCCGGAGTGGGCGTGGGTGTCGGGTCAGGTACGGTGGCGTTTTGCAGGCGGTAATCCCAATACCCGTTACCCGAACCTGCAACCACGCGCTGCGAAGGGTCTGACGAGCCAGGTTGATAGGTCATCAGGTCATAACGCCAGGGACCGACCGCGACGTAACTACCAACCAACGCAAAACTCGTTGCGGTCGCCTGGCCCGACACTTGCGCCAACGAAATGCCTTCGTTTGCTTCCATCACTCCGTTGTTGTTGGTATCGGTGGACGCACCACTGCCCGAACCCACGACCTTCAGATACGTCGTGCCACTGATGTCGCCATCCACCAGCACCCGATCGGTAAACTGATTGGAAAGCACGCCGCCGTCGTTGAGAGAGGTGTTCAGCACCATCGTGCCGCCGTTTCCGACCAGATCACCGTTGACCGCCAGCGTTTTGTAGCCGCTAGCCGGTGGTGCGAACTGGATGGTGGCGTTACCCAATGTCAACGCTCCAACCGAGGAGTCGCCAGTCATCACCCACTGGCTGCCGCTATCCATCGACAAACTACTCACGACATGTTGCGTGGCACCAGTCCACTGAGATCCATTGCTCAGCGAAACGATGGTGTTAGCCGCCGGCACTGGCTGATTCTGCATAAGCGAAGGATCAAAAATAATGTCGCCTTGTGCTGCCACCTGATCGTCCATGGTCAATGCAACATGCGCTGCCGGATCGATGACGTCCAACAGCACGCCGCTTCCACCCATCGCTTGCAGGCCGTGCGTAAGGTTGATCGTGGCATTGCCCGCCGCTACAAGGGCGTGAGATTGCGTGCTGGTGATCGAGCCACCATCCATGGTCAACGTACCACTCGTACCGCCAATCGCTGCGCCATAGGCATCCGCACCCTGGGTCAGCACTTCAACGCCACTCAGCTCAGCCTGCCCTCCGTTTTGCACCAGCAAACCGTAGGCGTTATGGCCACCCGTATGGACGTGCCCATTGATCATGCTCGCCGTGCCAACCACATAGGCACCAAAGGCGCCGTCGCCGCTGGTTTCCACGGTGGTGCCATCCAAGGCGATGTTGCTTCGCGCATCTGACCAAACACCGATACCGGTACTGCCCTGGGTGGCAATGTCACTTCCGGTCAGCGATATGCGGCCACCCAGTCGCGCCAAGGCTCCGACGCCCTTGTCCCCGGATGTACGAATCACCAGATTTGAACCAGTGATAATCGTGTCGCTAGCGCTCTCTCGCGATGCGTACAGTGCGTAGCTACTGGCCCCCTCGGTCGATAGGCGGCTATTGGCCAGGCTGATGGTAGAGGCCCGATTGTCAATGCCAAGCGAGTTGCTTCCGGTCGTTTGAATGTCGACGCGGTCGCCCGTAATCACGGTATTGCTCGGCGCCCACACCGCATCGGAGCGAACGCCCGTGGTGGTGATCGAGACGTCATACAGCGTAATGGCCGAGCCTTCCTGGTTCATGCTGACGCCATACGCGAAGTCGCCCGACGTCTTCACACGTGCACCGGTCACGGTTGCCTTGGCGCCCTGCGTCAAATGGATACCAGCCGACCCGCGCCCCGACGTGGTGTACAAACCGCCGTTTAAATTGGCGATGACGCCCGCTCGCGATCCGTCGAGATACACCGCGTGCGAACTGTCACCACGCGTCGTGATCGAAACGTTGTTGAGAGTGATCAGTCCAGGCGATGCGGCACCGGTGACGGCCGCATCGGCGAAGATGCCGTAGGCGTTCACAGTGCTAATACTGCTATCGGTCAAGAAAAGCTTGGCACCACTTATCCGCGCGCCGTGACCCGAAATTCCCGTCGCATTAATCGTGACCCCTACGCCGCTGATGGCGGTACCTGCATCGATGCCATACAGACCATAGGCTTCCAGTCCCGACGTGGTGATGGTTGTACCGGCGCCAAGGGGGTCCCGGCCGATGGCGGCTGAAGCACCCGCCTGGGCAAGGACGCCATAGCCATAGGAACCCGTAGTCCCGATCCTGCCGCCGCTGAACAACAACGAGCTGCCGGCGCCATTGACCCTTGCCCCCGCCGCATTATTTCCCGAGGTACTCACCACAATGCCGCCACCTGCCGTGATGTTGCCCCCATTGACGATAGATAGCGCTGGCACACCATTCGTCACATAGCTATCGGGAGCAAGTACGAGTGTTGTGCCATTGGCGACCTGCTGTCCGCTCGTCGCGTGCGTTGCCAGAGGCACAAGCAGCGCCACTAAAACGGCGTTCACCAACATGCGCCGGGCCATTTCGTTGCATCCATGCGTCGATTTCATCGCTTTTGATCCCTTTTGTTGGAACAACTCGTGTCGCTATGCACATGAAGGCGATGTGACTCGCCTGCCCCAACGTCGCGATTCGCTGACATTGCTTGAGCTTGTTCGGGGCTAAGACAAACTTGAGACCGTCACCACTGATATCGCTATGGCGAATTCGTGTGAATCCGCCTGAATTGTTCGAAGTGTTCTCGCGACATCGAGCGCCATAGCGCGAACAACTGAACGATGACGGTAGTGTCCGTGGCGCCGGCCTGATATCAGAAAAATCTCAAATCCAGGCCAAAGACTGTTGGGGGCGTCATGCAGACGGACGCCCGTATAGACACCATACGAAGATATGAGAGAAAACAGACACGCCGCGGTGTCGGTCCAGGATGAGGCGAGAGATTTTTTCTAATAGGCCTCACGCAAAAAAAACCGTGATGCTCTTTATCCCCAACGTGGCGTTTGACCGAGGCCGGCATCCACACCACTGCAATGACAGGCGATCGCTAAGCGCACCCCACCCTGGCTTGCTGGTCTTTTCTCGAGAAGATCAGAAAGAGTAGGGCCAGAGTGCTTCCATGTTGGAAGAAGCGCTCTGACCCCAGTACTTCGATGTCAACCTTCTCTCTCGCTGACTAGCAAGCAAACAGCACGTGCACTCTGCCCATGGCTGAAGTTCAAGGCACGCTTACCAATGCGGCTCCGACGTTGGCTTTGTGTGCGATGGCTTCGCGTATTTCAGCCTGCGTCAGGGCGACGGTAGGCGACTGGCGTGCCGCAACGGCGATGGTCGATTGCGGCCTCAGCATCATGCGACGCTGAGCTTCCCAGTTCTTTGCCAGATGTTCCGCCTGGGCGACTTCAGCGGGTGTTGCGCCGACATAGGCCACGACGACATAGCCATTCATATCGACGGTGTAAGCTTCAACAGCAGCGTTGGCATTTCCTATGCAAGCGAATCCTAGGGCGATAACCGCGGGGATCATCAGGCGCTTCATGATGATGGCCTCCTGTGACGTGGATGCACCCACCGGGGTAACCATCAATGATGAACTCCTTGCCCCCAGGAATCATGAGGAAATCGCACGAAAACCTCAGGATTTTGTGATGATTGGTTGCCACCAGGACAAACGGGGCCAGAGTGCTTTTCTCTTAAAAGAAGTACTCTGACCCCTGCTTTCTATTTTCAAGAAAAGTACGCTCTGATTCATTCTGTCCGGGCGACTTAAACGGAAGTAGGCCGGCCACGGCACTTCACCTTTTGGGGAGACAGGGATCGTGAACTCGCTTGTGCTACGACGTCTTTTCCTTCCTTTTTTGCTACGCCTGGCTCTGCTCGGCTGTGCATCACTCGTCCACGCGACACCGCTGCAGCAGGCTTCATCGCCTGCAGATGGCGCTCGAGAAATCGCAGCTCAACATGCATTGGAGCGTGCCGTGGAAGTACAGCGTGACCGTATTGCCAACGAGAACGCGGCGGCCGCGAAGGCGCCCTGGGCTGGCAACTTCTATAACGGCGACGGCACGGGCACCAACGTCAGGCTGTCTCTCGCGCCCCATGCCGGTGTCGCCGCTACATCGCGAGGATGCATGGGAACCTACGCTGCCAACAAAGGTGCCGTGATCCCGCAAGCCGACGGCAGCTTGCTGCTGAAATACGAGCAGCCCAACGATGAGAGGGGCATCGGCTTCGCGGACCATGTCGTGCCCGTCGCCTGGGGCGAGCGGATGTATCTGATCCCTGAGAAGCAACTAGCCGAATTCGCCAGCGCCGTTAATTTAGGCGACGAGCCGCGGACGAGCGCGTTTGGCTTATTCCTCATGCGCGAAGGAGACGAGCAGCGCCAGGCATCTGGGCTGCCCGCGCTACCACCGGAGGCAAAACGGCTGATTCAGCAGGCGCCGTTGGCGGTTGGCGTGATCTCAGCAACCCGGCTGCCCGACAAGGATCCCGATCATTTTATATGCCGATACCGGCTCGAACTCGATCACGGCGCCAAGGCCGGGCTGGCAGCGGGGATGGAGCTGACGACGACCAACGTCCGCGGTGGAAATCGCGTCATCCTCGACCAAACGACACCCACTCGCGCGATAGGAACTATGTACCTGTACGGCGACGACTGTACGGACTCGACTCAGCGGCCTTCAGCCAAAACGCGCTTTACGACCGGAGCTTATCAAGCTGCACAGCCGAAACGCTCTCCCTGAGCGGGCGCGAAAAGATGTCAGAGTGCTTTTCTCTGAAATGGCCGAGACACAGAACCCTGCCCCTTTATAGAGCTACCTTCGCCCTTCCAGCTCGCTCCGTGTAAGCGAAAGAAGCCGCTGCCAGCCCTACTCTTTGTCGGCATGCCATGAGGCGCGGCGAGTGACGTCCTGCTGGTTATCGCTGTCGCCGTCGTCATCGCAGGTGCCGCCTGGAGCACCCTGGTTGGCGACCGGGTGGGCGGGTGCGCTGGCTTCTTTATCGATCGGTTGCGCGAGGCGATGCTTGGCCTCGTCGCTTTGGCTTGCTGTCCCGCGTTCTTGCGTTTTCGCGTCCGAAACGCTGTACGTTTCTTTGCTGGTCATGACTGCTCTCCAGAACCCGTAGGCGGATCAATTGCCTACGCTTCGTATTGTTCGCCGACCATGCTGAGCGAATTGATACGATCTCGTGAAGACGCGGCAACATGGGTGACCGGGCACCACGCGCGGGTCATCAGGCACTGAACTGGGTGTCTCTCTTGCTGCAGAAACGGGGTCAGAGTGGACCTTCTGGAAAAGTACACTCCGACCCCGGTTTTGGCCCCGGCTTTCTGAGCCTTCTTCAGTGCCTATCAGGGTGCGACCGCAGCTTCCGTGCCAGTCATGACGTCGTCACCGCACACATCACGCCACAGGTGATACATCACACCGAACATCACCGCGATCATCGCCAGTATCAGGGCGACATAGAGTGGAAGGATCAGAACAAAAATCAGCCACGGGGCAATGAGCTTGCCAATCAGGGCCAAGAGAAAGACCACGATAGCCAAGGCGATGATCGCAACGAGCCAGGCAAGCGCGAGGCTCACTGCAAACACGAGCAACGGCAACAGGTTCTTCAGCGCACCAACTAAGCCATCACCAATGGCGCCGAACACACTGCGCCGGCCCAGCGCGACCTGGCCAAGGCTGATCGCGTAGAAACCCAACATGAAAATGCCGAGCACCATGAAGAGTGCCACGGCGATTCCAAAGCCCGGAGGCAGCGCTGGTGGTGCTTGATGGGAGGCCTGGGCCGTCACCACCTGCATGTACCAGCTCGCAATGCCGCCTCCCGTCAGCGCGATGACGGAACCGAAAAGGGCGAAGTAGAGCCCCATCTTCGTGAGCCCGTACCCCATCAGACGCCATGCTTCGCCTTGCCGATAAGGATTGAAAATGTCACTGGCGCGAGCCGGCATGCCGCGCTCGGCTGCATCGACCACCCGCAAATAACCTGCATAGAGCGGCACGATCAGCAGACTAACCAGCATGGAGATGGCCATGAGGCCGACAAAGGTAACCGGGCTCTGCGGCGTGCCCGTAGCCATCGCGTGCAATTGCATCGGCAGCGTGACCATGGCGGGCAGCAAGCTCGCCACGATCAGCAAGGCGGCCCCGCCCAGCAATGGCTTCGGGTGACGGAAGCCCACGCTGAAACCATTCGTCAGCCAGCCGAAGCCAGCCGACGGTCCATTCAAACGGATCGTCATTGTTCCCCCTGTAGATCGGCGCCCCCGCGCCGAACAGGCTCAGCTTAGCCGTTAGCGCCGAAGTCACCTAGTCACGAGAACAAAGGGGACGGAGGTAGTTAACCCAAACGGAGTCAGCCGCCCGTGACCACCAGGCCAACGACGACCACCAACGCCAATAGCAGCGGCAACCCCACTACCGCCAGCTCCAACACGCGAACCATCGGGCGCGGCCGCGCCAGCTTGCGATAAGCGAGCACCCCAAGCACCAACGCTACCGCCGAGATAAGCCCCGACAAGAACAACGCGGCCATATAGAGACCCAGAATGGGCATGCCACAGGCATTGCCGTGGGCCAGCAACTCGCGGGCCTCCGCCTCGCCCCTCAGATAAGCCAAAAGCGGCACCACGATCCACGCGATGATGGTGAGCAGCAGTGAGAGCTTTCGCTTCATCGCACCTTGTCCACCAGGGCCTGCGCTTCGCCCACCAGCGCGGCGTAGACCGGCGTGCCCGGCAGGTGTTGCGCGTAGCACTGATAGAAGTGGCGGGCTGCCGTGTCTTCCAGGCCTTCCGCCTTGTCCACGGTAGCTTTGTCGGAAGACCGAGACGCGCGATAAGCCGCCCACACTGCCTCGGCCTTACTCATGTCTTTTTGATACGCCGCAGCGCAGTCAGGAACATCCGGCACCGACACCGGCTCGTCAAAGATCACCACACGTTCGCCGCTCATCACGGCGACCACTAGCCCGCTGGGCGGATAAGGGGCGGTGACATCCTGCCCCGCGGCGTACAGCGACGCGTGTGCACGCCCCGATGCCACCACCGGCGTGACGGGCAGTTCGGCGTACAGGTAGTAATGCGCATCGTTGGAAATGGCGAAGGTATAAAAGTCCTCGGAGGCAAACGCCTCAGCCAGATCGTTGGCAGGCGACCGCGCCGGGTGTTTGAGGACGTCCGGATCGCTACCCAGCCACGCCACCATCAAAGGCACCGTGGACACATAGGCCTTTGACTTCCCATTCAGCGCATTCACCACCATGGCATCGAGCTTGCCGTAGCCAAGCTCCGGGAAAAGCGTCTCGATGTTGTACGTACCGCTCGACGCGTAACCTTCCAACCGTATCGGCTCGACGATGGCCTTCAGCATGCCCTGCAACTGGTGCAGCACGTCGCTATGCCGGTGTTCGATCGCCGGGTTCACATCGGTCACCGCCTTGAACTCGGCTACAGCTTTGTCACGGACGGCGAGGTAGGCGGTAGCGTCCGCGCCGGAAGCATGCACTGTGGCAACGGGCAGGCTGGCGAGCGTCACCAGCGCAAGGTCAATCACCCATTTCTTAGCGGTCCGTGGAAAGAAAGGCACGCGCGCTTCCTTGTTGTCGCTAGTCAGTGATGCCAAGCACCCTGGAGAAAAGCACCCCGCCTCTTTTTCTCCGAGGTCGCCATCGTGAACTAAGTTCTGCCGTCAGCCCATTCGGTCGGCTTGCCGGCCGAGACAAGGGTAGCGCGTCAAGGCAAACCCCTACAGCGGCCCGTGGCGGCCCTGAGTACTCTCGGTAGGTCGCTCGCGGTGTCTGTTCACCGGTTGCCGCGAGTGACCATGGCAGTGATGTCATGAAGCGCGGGCCGCGAGTGCAACGAACACTCACGACCCGCTAACCAAAGCCAACCTGAGGAGTTGATCTTGGCTACCCACGATCATACGGCACGCGCACGCCTGCCCGTTCCCGCCGGCAGCACCCACACTCTTCCACCCGACACCCTCACGGCGTCGGCGTCGGCACCCCCTCCTGAGCTCGTGTTCACCCGCGAAGACCTCGCCCTGGCTGCGTACGCCCTGACGCGTCTGCGCATCGATCACGAGCAGTGCCTGCACGCCCGCACCCAGGGGTTTCCCCACAAGTCGTTGGAATGGCCGCTCTCGGCCTCCGTGGCCATTGCAGTGGCCACCGCTATCCAGTGCCTTGAACGTCTGGTGGATGGGTCCGGTGAGGCGTTGAGAGTGAACGCTTAGCCCCGTCCTGTGATCGTTCCCCGTGGCGCGTCGATACCCATCGATGCGCCACACCTAGGCGATCACCCACAGCGTCGCAGGACATTCCCCGACACGCATCGATGTCATCCCTGATGCGTCGCCTTGCCGTGCCTGACCGGAAAATCCGATGAATCTGATTCGCCCCGACCCGCAGCTGCGGGTGGACCCCTCATGGCACCTGCGCACCCCCGGTGAGGTGCTGCGGGACGACTACCTGAAACCCCGCGCCATGACCCTCTCCGCCCTCGCCCGCCGCACGGGGATCAGAGCGCCACGCCTGCGTCGGCTCGTGATCGGCGAGGTACCCATGTGCGCCAATGTCGCCCTTCGCCTCGCCGTTGTCCTCGACACCAGTGCGCTCTACTGGATGCTGCTGCAAGTGCAGTGCGATCTGGAGCGGGAACGGCGCGGGCGCGATGTCGCGATAAAGGGGCCAGGTGCTTCTTCCCGTTAGGTCGCCCAGAAAAGGAAGCAGAAAAGCACTCTGCCCTCTCTTCCGCGCTCGCTTGCTAACACCCCAGTTTCATAAGCCAAAGCGGCGGCGTGCCCTCATCCCTTCTAAAGAAGTCTGACCCTACGCTTTCAAGCTCTGCATTTTTTTGCGCGGCCGGCAGATTTTTACGACTTCTAAAGATCCTTCTGATGGGGATACAACAATCGCTCGCTTAATCTGGCCCTGCTCCCGAGAGATCCGCATGACTCCCCGGAGCGAGCGACCGCCCTACTGGCGGAGCACCAACAGCCCACTGACGACGGCTGGATGGACGACAGATGGGCGGCCGCGCAAGCGCCGCCCATTTCCTTTTGAGGCCTCGGCGCGTCGAGGCATAGAAAAGGATCGGAGGCTTTTCACCTAAGGGAAAAGCACTCTGACCCTTTTTTTCTCAAGACCCCTCACCGTACATACTTAACACCACGCGCACTTCCGCCGCCTTGGCATTCCCTCCCAGCCCTGGATAAATCCTTGAGTGGCTCAACCCCATTGCATCGAGATCGGCCATCGCGTGGCCAGCGCCGGCCACAGGCACCAGATACTTTAACAACGCTTTTGAACTATTAGGAAATTGAGCAACGTATTGTTCGAGTGAATCCGATGGTGCTTTCAAATAGCTAAAGCGCCCATGCTGATTTCTAATCCGCTCATTGCCAAAACTTGGCACATCGACAATCTCGCAACCGAACTCCGAACTCCAACACTCGTCGGCACTGTCAAGCACCCAGATTGCGACATGCTTTTCCAAAGGCACTATGTGCCGAATGTGTCCACTGAACGCAAAAAATGCAGCTACGTAAGGGCTCTCGCTCCAATCAAGGAGACGAGTCGGAAGTCCGTGGTGCTGTGCGAGGCTAAGCATGAGAAGCTTATTTTTCCGAACATCAGAGGATATATCCTCGAGTTCACACTCTTTAGCAAAAGCATCCAACAGAAGATCAGCAGTCTTGGCTTTGGTGGCCAACTTACCACTATATCCCTGATACCAGCGATCAAAAGAAGACATCAACGACCAAGATGCGCTGCCTTGGCCTCGGAACAAAAATCTTCCGCGAGAGAATCGCTCCCCGTGAAATAGATCAGCGATAATCCGACTCTTGAAATCTGTCCAGCTTGAGCAGACAACTTCTTCCATACTCGTATCTTCTCCCTGCAAAAGGCCGCAAACAAAGGGGACGGAGGTAGTTAACTGACTTAACTACCTCCGCCCCCTTTACTGAAATTCAATCAAAAATTGAACTCTTGAAGGGCAATGGTGCTTACTGTTTTTCCGTCAAGTGTGGCAGCCTCAAAGCGCCAGCCACGCGTCGCCTCTATGGCTAAATCGCATAGCTTGGGAGCCGTACACTTGACGATTGTTGGCGACGCCGCGCGTCCATCGGTAGTCACGACGTATGCCAACATGACATAGCCGTGAAGCTGAGTTCCATCAGCATTCTCTGGGGCGTGCGGCATAGACCCGGCCACCGGGTGCGGCGACGTATAGTGGTGCTTAGCCAGGTCAAAATCGATGATGTTGTACTGGCTGTCGAGCGCGTCGTGGGCCTTCTGATCCAGCGCTGTTCGGCCGCCCGGAGATAGGTTGTTGTAGGCCACTGGCATGCTCCCAGCAATCGCCAATCCCGTGAACATCAACGATGCGGCCCACGCAATACGTACTTTCATGTCTACTCCCATTTAGGTCCCCTTTACTCGCCTTTACTCGGCGATCCGTGGAGAGAAAGGCGCGAGCGCTTCCTTTTCGCCGCTAGTCAGCGATGCCAAGAACCTTGGAGAAAAGCACTCCACCCCCTTATTTCCCCTGTTGCGGAGCAGCCGGCGCACCACCGACATTGGACGCAACCAGCCCCAGGCCCTTCCAGAATTCCGGCGGATACGTCAGCGTCGGCTGCCCGACCCAGCCGCGTGCAATGTCGAGTTCATAACCGTCACCCACGCGACGGTAGCTCACAGAGTTCAATGCGATGGCATCCCAATCCCCTGTAAAGGTCAGGTCATGAAGCGTCTCGGGGTAGCTGCCATGCCGCAACTTGTAGAGCTCGACAAGCGCAATGGTTGTCTTGAAGTGCTGGTCGCCAAACTTGGCATCTGCTTCCTGCTTGAAGGCGCAGGCTGTGGCGAGCGCGATGGCGAAGAAAACCGCGAGCCATCGGGTGACTTTCAGAAAACGCATACCCCCTCCAACATGACTGCTCCCCAGTTCTGTCGTCACGAGCCGGGCTCAACGCCCCGCCCTACCCGCATCGCTTGTTCGAGAAATGAAGCCGCCTGAGATTACATCTCGGCCATCTTCTGCTCCACTTTCGACCAATCGAGGAGCTCCCGGGTCAACGGCCACGTCCGCCTCATCTTCAGGAATTGGCCCGCGTCCCTCAGAAAGATGGAGACGTATGCCACCGCAAGCAGCCCTGCCCAGAAGCACTGGCCCAAATAGAGCATGGCACCAACCGAACCAATGGCGGCGGCAAGAATGACGACGTAGATACGCCAGTTGTAGAGAAACATAGCGGCTACGGATACATCGCGATCCCGAAGACGCATATAAAGAAGCAGCTGACGACGTTGTGCTCGATTCACCGAAGCATCCTTTTCTGATTGTGCGAAATGCGCCTAACAAAGGGGACGGAGGTAGTTAACTGGCGTAACTACCTCCGCCCCCTTTACTGCGCTTTCACTACGGGGCAGGAATGTGGGCTCTTCTCTCGCTCCGTCATATTGCCACTCACCGCGAGAATCGCCAGGAGGGAAGCAGCAAAGGCCAAGCCAAGCCAGCGCCTGTGAATCGTGCTGACATTCAAAAACCGGTGGCCATACATGCCTTGGGCGATGGCAAACAGATGGAAAAGCGCTATGAACAGCACGAGAAAGATTGCCCAAAGATCATCTGGACGCCTTATGCCATAAGCCCGCAAGGCCAGGACGGTTCCGATAAACGAACCAATTGCTACGGTCAGAGCATCAATCGATGCCTTCCAAATACGCCTTGGAAATCTGCTCGCTCGAATCTTTGCTGGAAGGAATGAATGGCTCGCCAGTTGAACGAATCTCACTGCGCACCAAGCCACGAGGAGAAACATCCACGGACGGCCATCCATGAGCGATACGGACAGGTTGGCTAACGCGTCGCTATTGGATAGAAGGCTCAGGTAGATACCAACGCAAACAAATCCACCAAGGATGATCGCCTGCCAGTAAGCATCCGCTAAATACTGTCGCCAGTATCTGCGTAGCCGCTTTAGCGAAAACCCTTCTGCACCAATCGCCGCCATGCCCAACATCTCCCCTTCTAGCGCTAGCTGACTTAACTACCACCGTCCCCTTTAGCCTAAGGGAAAAGCACTCTGACCCCTTATTTGCGCCCGGCCCTACGTGTCTCGATTCTGCAGAATCACACCCATTCGAGTCAGCGACGGCATTGCCGCCTCTATCTCGATGATCGCCAGCCTTGCACTTTCGACAGTTCGATTAGCTATGAATGTGTAGTAACTCTCGCCCGCCCACCGACGGAGTTCCTTGAGATCTACTTCGGCAACCATCCTCAGGCGCTGCCGCGCATGCAGCGTTGCGAAGCAGGCTCGAACGATCCTTCTCCCGTCTTCATCCTGAAAACAATCGAGCTGATCCATGAACTTTTCGATCATGGGTATGCCTTCAAGTTTTAGCCTCTTTGCGCTAGTTCGAGTTCTTCCTATCAACCCGGTGTCCGCAGCAAATCCGAGGCCATCGACGACGCTATGGAAATGTATGAGACACGACATGAGCTCGTCAGCAATGGCATTTCCAACATTCCACGCCTTTGCGGCGCGAAACTCCTCGGCCTGACGAAGCGGAAGCATCGCAACTCGGATGGCCGTTCTCGCCGTGTAATAGGTGGCTAACGCTGCAGCCGCTCCGGCGAAGCCCGCAAACCACGTAGCAATATCACCCCATTTCTCACCTTCACCCCAACCTGCGTGAGGTGGGTACACAACGAAAATTACAAAGCCCATGCCGAAGAAGAACCCAACCACTAGCGGCCAGGTGCACAGCTTTGCAATGAACGGATACGGACTTCCGCTTCCTTTATTTTCCATAGATGGCCACTAGCCCAATTACAACTAAAGACAAATCCTGTGAACGGAGGTTTTAGCTAATTTAACTGCCTCCGCCCCTTTAGTTCTGCTTTTGTAAGCTCAGTAAAGACTGGCACGCTCTATATAGGCTTCGAATTTCGACTCCGTGGGAACAAAGGTACGGAGATACTCTTCAAACCAAACGTGCTTACCCAATGCTGCCTCATTAGCGATCAGTCCATTCTTGTCGCGCTCGTAAGCAGCCTTGGCGGACATATAGATCGCGGGCCACTGTGGGTCAGCCAGAACGTGAAGAAAGTACACGCCATTCTGCTGAGCAACTAAATCGGCCTTACGCAATTGAACTGTACTGCCGGGACCTGAGTGCATCTGGATGATGTTTTCGTCTATTACGATACGAGGATGTATCGCCCTAGAGGATTCAAGCTCATAGGATCGCGCGATCGCATGACTGTAAGTTAGTTTGTTATTTTGAAAATGCTTCGAATAGGCAATTCCACCGCGAACAAACAGACCTCTCTTCAGAAAAGCCAAGAAAACGGACTTAATGACCTGAAGGAATTCAATGAAATTTGCATGCGTGGTGCATGTCAATATGACGGTATCTGAAATCGCATGAACACCGAATACTGCCGAATTGACTCCATCGAAGCATCTCAGGGCCTCCTCCAAATCATCTTTGAAGGCAAAAGAGCCGCTCTCTTGATCGCCCTTCAACCTGCTGCGATAGCCTAGAACATCTATTAGCGCACAGTAGGCATAGGAGGGATTCATGAAATCGCCTCGGCAAGCTTTGCTATTTCCTTCTTGTAGGCATCCATGCGCTCCTCCCATGGAGTCCAAACGGACCCGTAGTACATGCTTCCGTCCGTTGAAGCTTCCCGCGTATGTTCTTTTTGGATGTCAAATATCGCTCGTCCGAACATCTGAGCGATCGGTGCAAGAACCGCTACATCTCTAATAGATGCCGTGTATGGGTTGTTTTCGTCGAACTCCGCCTTCGGCGTAAGTGCACCCGGGCCAATTAGTGACGTCTTAATTTGCTGCGTGATCTTGTCCTGCCATTTTATGTAGGACTGCTTAGCCTTTGCACCACTGTGAACCTTAAAGTTCTGAACAACTGTGCCCGCAAGCTTAGGCTCACCAACAAACGGAGTAATCTCAAATGGAACGAGCGAAGCGCTTATTATTTTGTGCCGATCCACCCATTCCTTAATAATCGACCCAAGCAGCTTAACTGCTTGATAGCAGAACCGATCGGGAACCAGAGGGATAACCAGCTCATCACAACTCAATATGACGGTACGACTAATAGCACCCGTGCTAGGCCCGACGTCGCACAGTATGTAATCAAAGGATCTCTCATTGCCAAGCGCACGAAGAAGTCTCTCAAAGACCACATAGGAGTTCTTTTCGTGGATGTTTTCGGTGATTGCTTGATTCCACGCAGTACCGAAGTATGTCTCCGCACGCGCGAACTCTAGATCCCCCTTAAAGAGCGACAAATTCTGATACAAAGCATGCGGAACCAACTCAACTGATTTCTGATCAATTACGGCCTGCTGCCCTTTGAATCGGGGCAGAAGAGCCTGATAAATGGACGTTCCGGGTAAATCTATGTCCGGACTATCAGAGTCTTCGGTAGCAGCAAAAAACAACTCGGTAACATTGCACTGGGGATCGCAATCTACGATCAGGACTTGCTTACCCGTGATAGAAAGATAAACAGCCAGATTGAACAGGGTCGTCGTTTTGGAAACTCCGCCCTTGTTGTTGTATAGAGTGACAATTTTAGTGTCCATTTAGCCCCCTGCCTCCGTTCGCTCCACTACAGGCAAAAAAAAGGCGACTTTGAGTCGCCTTTCATCTATTTAATATGTCGGCATCAGCCGCATTTACTATAGCCACAATTCAAGCAAGTCTGACACCCATCCATCAGCACCAGCGCCTGCGTATTGCACTTGGCGCACAGCGTGGCGCCAGGCGGGAAGCCGTTGGCGTTGGTGGGTTCAGCGCTTGCTTCAGCGGCAGGCTTGGCGCTCTTGCCGTTGGCAGCCGCTTCATAAGCAGCGCGCTTTTCGTTGATGAGCTTGCGGGTGGACTCGTCCATCTCCGGGTCGTGGATGAGGCCGATCATCTTCATGTGCTGCTCGATGACGGCGCCGATCTCGGCGACGATGCTGGGCATGTAGACGCCGCCAGCCTTGAAGTAGCCGCCGCGCGGGTCGAACACGGCCTTCATTTCTTCCACGAGGAAGGTGACGTCGCCGCCCTTGCGGAATACGGCGGAGATGATGCGGGTGAGCGCCACGATCCACTGGAAGTGGTCCATGTTCTTCGAGTTGATGAAGATCTCGAAGGGGCGGCGCTGCTCATACTGCGTGCCGGCGTTGAGCACGATGTCGTTGACGGTGACGTACAACGCGTGCTCGAACAGCGGCGACTTGATCTTGTAGGTGGAGCCGACGAGCGTCTCGGGGCGCTCCAGGCTCTCGTGCATCTGGATGACTTCGGCCTTGGGCGCTTCTTTCGGAGCGGCCGGGGCGGGTGCTGCGGCGGACGCGGCCTTGTCCTCGGGCTTTACGACGTTGTAGCCCTTGATCTTCTTTTCGATCTTGATCGCCATGGTGTGTGCTTCTTTTCAGGTGATTGGCGGCGCGCGACAGCTTGAAGTGGCTGGCAAAACCGATGTCTCAGTGGAGACTCGTGGTCCAGAGCATTAAAGGCACTGGATTCCAGCTTTCGCTGGAATGACGGGACTGAGAGGGTGTCGCGTCTTGACGGCTACTTCGGAACGATTCGGCCCGGCGGATGAACGCCGGGCCGAATCGGGTACGGCTTACTTGCGGCGGGCGGCTTTCTTGGCCGGCTTGCGCACGGCCTTCTTCACGCCTGCCTTCTTGCTGGCAGTGGACCTCTTGACCGCCTTGGCGGCCTTCTTACCGGCGGCCTTACGGGCCGTCTTCTTAACTGCGGCCTTCTTGGCCGTCTTCTTGCTGCTGACCTTACGTGCGACCTTCTTGGCGGCAGCCTTACGCACGGCCTTCTTGGCGACCTTGCGTGCGACCTTCTTCACCGCCTTCTTGGCGACCTTCTTCTTGGCGACCTTCTTGGCGGCAGCCTTCTTCACTGCCTTCTTGGCCACCTTCTTGGCAGCTGCCTTCTTGACCGCTTTCTTCACGGTCTTCTTGGCGGCAGCCTTCTTGACGGTCTTCTTGACGGCCTTCTTGGCAGCGGCCTTCTTCACCGCCTTCTTCGCAGCCTTTTTGGCCGGAGCAGCCTTTTTGGCCGCGGCCGACTTCTTCTTGGCGCGAGCCTTCTTGGGGGCAGCGGCAGCCGGCATTACTTCGACTGCGGCAACCTCAACCGGCGCGTCAACGACCATGACGGCTTCATCTTTCATATCAAATTCGGTATCGATGGACATGCGGGTATTCCCCTCCGACGTGGATTTTGGAACTTGTAGTGAGCCTTGCCTCTAGGTATGCCGGTGCTGCTCTCGCAAGCATGCCGGCACCTGGTGGCAGGTACCGGCCGCTAGTTTAGAACTTTCCGTAATACCCTTCCTTCAAGGCATCGAACAGGTTGGCGGCGGAATGCATTTCGCCGTCGTATTCCACTTCTTCGTTGCCTTTCAGTTCCACAACACTACCGTCCTCCAATTCGAAGCGGTAGAGGGTGTTCTCAAGATCAGCTTCTTTCACCAGCACGCCCTGGAAGGCTGCGGGGTTGAAACGGAAGGTGGTGCAACCCTTCAAGCCTTGTTTATAGGCGTAAAAATAGATGTCTTTGAAGTCTTCGTACGGGTAGTCGGTGGGCACGTTCGCCGTCTTGGAGATCGATGAATCGACCCACAACTGCGAGGCGGCCTGAATGTCGACATGCTCTTTGGGCGTGATGTCGTCGGCGGCAACGAAGTATTCGGGCAGCTTGGCCTTGGGGTCGTCGCTGTACGGCATGGCATCGCCGTTGATGAGCGCGCGGTAGGCCAGCAGCTCGTAGCTGAACACTTCGACCTTCTCTTTGGTCTTGCGGCCTTCGCGGATGACGTTGCGCGAGTAGTGGTGCGCAAAGCTCGGCTCGATGCCGTTGCTGGCGTTGTTGGCCAGCGACAGGGAGATGGTGCCGGTGGGGGCAATGGAGCTGTGGTGCGTGAAGCGCGCGCCGGTTTCGGCCAGCTGGGCAATGAGGTTGGGCGCCACGGTGGCTACGCGCTGCATGTAGCGGCTGTACTTGGCGTGCAGCACGCGGCCCGGGATGGTGTCGCCGACTTTGTAGCCGTCGGTGGCCATTTCGGGGCGCTTGCGCAGCATGTCGCCGGTGACGGTGTAGTCACGCGCCAGTACCGGGGCCGGGCCTTTTTCCTTGGCGAGGTCGAGCGCGACTTCCCAACCGGCCACCGCCATTTCGCGGGAGACCTCTTCGGTGAAGGCGACGGACTCGGCGGTGCCGTAGCGCATCTTGAGCATGGTGAGCGTGGTGCCCAGGCCCAGGAAGCCCATGCCGTGACGGCGCTTGGAGAGGATTTCGTTGCGCTGCTGCTCGAGCGGCAGGCCGTTGATCTCCACCACGTTGTCGAGCATGCGGGTGAACACCTTGACCACTTCGCGGTATTCGTCCCAGTCGAAGCGGGCCTTGGGGCCGAACGGGTCGCGCACGAAGGTGGTGAGGTTGACCGAGCCGAGCAGGCACGAGCCGTACGGCGGCAGCGGCTGCTCGCCACACGGGTTGGTGGCGCGGATGTGCTCGCACCACCAGTTGTTGTTCATCTCGTTGACCTTGTCGATCAGGATGAAACCCGGCTCGGCAAAGTCATACGTGGAGACCATGATCATGTCCCACAGGTGACGCGCGCGGATGTGGCCGTAGATCTTGCAGGCGACCAGGCCGTCTTCGCGCTCCACGTAGTTTTCGTGGGTGGGCCATTCGCGCCACACGACCTTGGTGGGGTCGTTGAGATCGATCTCGGTCTGTTCCTTGACGTGCACCGGGAACACCAGCGGCCAGTCCTGGTCGTGCTCCACCGCCTGCATGAAGCCGTCGGTGATGAGCAGCGAGAGGTTGAACTGGCGCAGGCGGCCGTCTTCGCGCTTGGCGCGAATGAATTCCTTCACGTCGGGATGGCTGACGTCGAACGTGCCCATCTGCGCGCCGCGACGGCCACCGGCCGACGACACGGTGAAGCACATCTTGTCGTAGATATCCATGAAGGACAGCGGGCCGCTGGTGTAGGCACCCGCGCCGGACACGTACGCGCCGCGCGGACGCAGCGTGCTGAACTCGTAGCCGATGCCGCAACCGGCTTTCAGTGTGAGGCCGGCCTCGTGCACCTTCTCCAGGATGTCGTCCATGGAGTCACGGATGGTGCCCGACACCGTGCAGTTGATGGTGGAGGTGGCGGGCTTGTGCTCGAGCGCACCTGCGTTGGAGGTGATGCGGCCAGCGGGAATGGCCCCGCGGCGCAGCGCCCACAGGAAGCGCTCGAACCAGTGCTCGCGCAGCTCCGGCGTGGCTTCCACGTCGGAAAGCGCTCGGGCGACGCGCTGGTAGGTTTCGTCGACGCTGCCGTCGACCGGCGCGCCCGATTTGTCCTTCAGGCGGTATTTCTTGTCCCAGATGTCGTAGGACGCCGGCTGCAGCGGGATGGCTGCGGAATCTCGAATTACAGCTGGTGCACGCTGGGTGCTCATCGGCTTCCTGACCTCATCGGTACGGCCTTTCGGCCCCGTTGGTTGTTCTAATCGGCTAAACCGCCCGCGTCAGCCCTTGCACTGGAAAAACGAAGCCAGCGCTACGGCCCGACCGACGTTCCCTGCCCGACCTTCGACAACTCCCCCCGAGTGTCTTGTGACACCAGCTCTTGGGTTGAGTCCCGGCGGTGTCACACAAGATGTTGTGGTCGCGAACGGATGTGAACGTTACCCCCGGTATGCATCGTTGTAAAGTGGTTTTGTCAGCGTTCGACCGATGGAACCGGTGACGGCACGCCGAGTCGAACGACCGTCGATTCGAAAGTGAAAAAGGAGCTTCCATGTTTGCCCGTCTTGTCCGTCGACTGGCCGCCGCGGCCCTGGTTCTGGTTGCCGCTGCGCCGCTTGCCAGTCATGCCTCGCTACCGCCTGTGGTGGACGGTCAACCGCTGCCTTCGCTGGCGCCGATGCTGGAGAAGGTGACGCCGGCGGTGGTGAACATTTCCACCAAGACGCGTGTGCAGGTGCGCAATCCGTTCTTTGACGATCCGGTGTTTCGCGAGTTCTTTGGCCGGCAAGGTGGGTCTCGCTCGCGCATTGAGCAGAGCCTGGGTTCGGGCGTCATCGTGGATGCCGCCAAGGGCTATGTGCTCACTAATCATCATGTGGTGGGCGGCGCTGACGACATCACGGTGACGCTGCAGGACGGCCGCGACTTCAAGGGCAAGCTGGTGGGCACGGACCCGGACACCGATCTGGCGGTGGTGCAGATTCAGGGCACCGGCCTGCAGGCCTTGCCCATGGCTGATTCGTCGCGACTGCGCGTGGGTGACTTTGTGGTGGCGGTGGGCGACCCGTTTGGCCTCGGGCAGACGGTGACCTCGGGCATCGTGTCGGCGTTGAGCCGCTCGGGCCTGGGCGGCACGGGCTATCAGAACTTCATTCAGACCGACGCCTCGATCAACCCGGGTAACTCGGGCGGCGCGCTGGTGAACCTGCGCGGCGAGCTGGTGGGCATCAACACGATGATCTTCTCGCCGTCGGGCGGCAACGTGGGTATCGGCTTTGCCATTCCCACCAATCTGGCCAGCGAGGTGATGCAGCAGCTGGTCACCAACGGCAAGGTGAATCGCGGCAACCTGGGCGTGGAGACGCAGGACATCACCCCGCGCATTGCCAAGGTGCTCAACCTCAAGGACACCAATGGTGCGGTGGTGACGCGCGTGACCACTGGCTCGGCGGCGGAGAGCGCCGACCTTCAGATGGGCGATGTGATCACCGCCATCAACGGCAAGCCGCTGCGCAATGCGCAGGAGCTGCGTAACGCCGAGGGGCTGCTGCCGCTGGGCAGCACGGTGAAGCTGGGCGTGCTGCGCAACGGCACCGCGCGCGAGGTCACCACCAAACTGACGCCAGAGAAGCTCGCGACGCTGGATGGCGCCAAGCTCGATCCGCGTCTGGCGGGCGTGACCTTCAGTGAGCTTCCGCAGAATCTGCGCGGCCAGGGCATCAGCGGTGTCGGCGTGAGTGCGGTGCGCAACGGCAGCCGCGCGGCGCAGGCCGGGCTGCAGGGAACGGACATTGTGATCGGCGTGGGCAACCTGCGCGTGCCGGACCTGCGCACGCTGCAGCGTCTGGCGGGCGTGAATCCGCGTCAGCTCGTGCTGGTGGTGTCGGGGGATGACGGGGTGCGGTATGTGGATGTTCGTTGAGTAGTGCGCAAACGTTGAATGCCTTGCGAAGGTTTTTTTGGGCGTCATCCCAGCGAAAGCTGGGATCCAGTGCCTTTCGCTTTTGGCCGCGACAAAGTCGCTGGATCCCAGCTTTCGCTGGGATGACGGTGTAGGAGAGGTTGCAACGCACCATTCGTGTCGCAGTTCACATGCGACGGTATGGTTTGTGCTGAGACGAGCTAACCGCTCATGAACGGCGTGACGCGAGCGTGCACGCCATCGCGTTTTTACTAACGCATAGCGCCGAATCGCGCTTGATGTTTGGCCCTGAGCTGGCTGAAATAGCCGGGTTCCACTTTTTTTCCTGCACGCGCGCCCTATTCCGGCGGCCTGCGAACACCACTCATCACATCCCGGGGTTCCTCACCGCCATGTCTCTACGACTTTCCCGTGTACTCATCGTCGCGCTGCTCACCGCATGCGCAGCCACTGGCGCAATGGCCGCCACCAAAACCAGCAAGTCCGCCAAGAAGCCCGCCGCGTCTACCGCACCGGCGCTGGTCTGGAGGGGCGACTACGCCACCGCACGTGCCGTGGTGGAGGACGTGAGCAAGGCGTTTGAGAAGAGCGGTAAGGGCCGTATCGAGATCCAGCCGTTCAACACGGCGTCGGGCCTGGACGCGGTTCAGCACGGCCTGGCCGACATCGCCGGCAGTGCGCGCGCCAGCGCCGGTGGCCCGGAGAGCGACCTGGTGTTCACCCCGGTGGCGTTCGATGCGCTGGTGATGATCACGCATCCGTCCAACAGCATTCCCAACCTCACCCCGAAGCAGCTGCACGACATCTACGTCGGCAAGATCACCAACTGGCGTGATGTGGGCGGCAAGGACGCGCCGATCGACCTGTACGCCGTGGCCAGCCCCGGTGACGGCGTGGAATACAGCCTGCGTCGCTTGTTGTTCGGTCGCGGCAACCAGCCGGTGGCTGCGCCGCGTCTGTACGTAAACACGGCCAAGCTGGAAGAGGCTGTGACGCTCGACCCGAACGCGCTGGGCGTGACCACGCTGTCTGCGGTGGCCTCCAACAGCAAGGTGCGCATGATCAGCGTTGATGGCGTGCGTCCGAGCCTTTCCACCATCTCCAACGGTGAGTACGCGCTGTACATCCCGCTGTTCCTGGTGACCAACAAGACCAGCCCGAAGGCCGCGCAGATCCAGACCTTCATGCAGTTCCTGCGCACCGACGAGGTGAAGTCGCTGGCCCGCGCCCACCAGCTGGTGCCGTATATCGATGCGCCGCAGCTGGCCCAGAACGACAAGGCCCGCCGCCAGAAGCTGCTGGCTGAAACCGGCACCAAGATGGATGCCGAAGCCGACCCGATTCCGACGGATGCCGCGGTGAGCGCACCGGTGGCTTCCGCGGCCGCTGCCGCCCCGGCCGCTGAAAAGGCTGCCGCTGCTGGCGAGACCTACACCGTGGCCAAGGGTGACGTGCTGTCGTCCATCGCCAAGAAGTTCTCGGTGTCGGTTTCTCAGCTGCGCAACTGGAACCATCTGTCGAGCGACAACGTGAAGGTGGGTCAGGTGCTGCAGGTGAGCGGCAACTGATTTTGTCCCGCGTGCGCATTCGCGCCCTCACTCTCGATCTGGACGACACCCTGTGGCCGGTTCTGCCGGCCCTGGAACGCGCAGACCGTGATCTGGACGCGTATCTGCGCCAGCACTTTCCGGACGTTGCGCGCGCATGGCCCATACCCGCCATGCGCGCGCTGCGTGCGGAGGTAGCCGCCGAGCGTACTGACCTCGCGCACGACTTCACCGCACAGCGCTACATCACCATGCAGCGCGCGTTTGCAACCTGCGGCATCGAGCAAGCACCGCTCGACACGCTGTGGGAGATCTACTTTTCGGCGCGCAACAGCGTCGAACTCTTTCCCGACAGCCTGCCGGCGCTCGAGCGCATCACGAGCCACTGGCCCATCGCCAGCCTCACCAACGGCAACGCTGACCTGGACCGCATCGGTATCCGCTCGCACTTTGCGCATCACGTGTGCGCCCGCGATACCGGCGTGGCCAAACCTGACCCGCGCATTTTCGCCGCCGCCGCCGAGCGGCTGGGCATGGCGCCGGGGGACATTCTTCATGTCGGCGACGATCCGGAGCTGGATGTTGTCGGCGCGCGCGATGCGGGGCTGCGTACGGCGTGGATCAACCGCGCGGGCCATCCGTGGCCGGGCGCATTGGGCAAGGCGCCCGATCTTGATGTGCGCGATATGAGTGCCCTTGCGGATTGGCTGGAGGCGCAGGGCGAGTAACGCTCCGCGCACGGCAGATTTCGTTGCCTCAACCCCACCTACACCGTCATTCCGGTGCAGGCCGGAATCTAGTGACTGTGGCGCATGGTTGTCGCGGCATCATCCATTGCCGGCAACCGGCCCGCCCGGCGCGACAACCCGGATATATCGCGACTGGATTCCGGCCTACGCCGGAATGACGAGCAAAAGAACGGCCGCACTGGCATACCTAGCGAGAAATGAGCCACTCCCTCGCCCCCCGCACCAAAAGCGAGCATCATTAACGTATCCCTCGTTGTCATAGCGGCCCGCGGGTGCGCCGCGTAAGGAAATTCATGTCTGTCCTGATCGAACGCAAGGCCGGCGAGCGCCAGAGCATCGCCATCGAAACTACTGATCCGTCCCGTTTTGCCGCCACCAAGCGCCGCCTTACCGCTGCGCAACGCCAGTGGCTGGCCTCTTCCGCTTTTGAAGCGGCGCCGGGCACCTTTGTCCCGGTTCCTGACGAAGCCGGCAAACTGGTGCGCGTGCTGGTAGGTGTCGATGCCAACGATCCGCTGAGCGCGCTGGGCGCTTTGCCGCGCACCCTGCCCGAAGGCACCTACCACCTCGCCGACGAAAGCGTGTTCAAGGACACGCTGCCAGTGGCGATGGGTTGGGCGCTGGGCGCGTACGAGTTCACCCGTTATCGCAAAGCGCGCCGCGCTCCGGCGAAGCTGGCTATTTCTACCGCCGATCTGAAAGTGCTGGCGCCGCTGATGGAAGCCACCACCCTGGTGCGCGATCTGGTCAACACGCCTACCGAAGATATGGGCCCCAAGCATCTCGCCGACGCCGTGAAGCAGCTGGGCAAGGCGCATAAGGCCAAGGTCAATGAATGGGTGGGCGATGAACTGCTCAAGGCAAACTTCCCGACCATTCACGCGGTGGGCCGCGCCAGCCATCGCGCGCCGCGCCTGATCGAACTTACCTGGGGCAAGGCCAGCGATCCGAAGATCGCCGTGGTCGGCAAGGGCGTGTGCTTCGACACCGGCGGCCTCGACCTGAAGCCTGCCGACGGCATGCGCTGGATGAAGAAGGATATGGGCGGCGCGGCACATGCGATCGCGCTGGCCGGCCTGATCATGCAGGCCAAGCTGCCGGTGCGCCTGCAGCTTTTGATTCCGGCTGTGGAGAACGCCGTATCCGGCGAGGCGATGCGCCCGGGCGAAGTCATCACCACGCGTGCCGGTATCACGGTGGAGGTGGATAACACCGACGCTGAAGGCCGCCTGGTACTGTGCGATGCGCTCTCTTATGCCAGCGAGCAGAAGCCGGAGCTGATCATCGATTTCGCCACGCTCACCGGTGCTGCGCGCATCGCGCTGGGCCCGGATCTGCCGGCGCTGTTCGCCAACAACGACGACGCCGCCGAACGCGTGCTTGCGGCGGGCCGTGCGGTGAACGATCCGCTGTGGCGCCTGCCGTTGTGGCGTCCGTACCGCAAGATGCTCGAGTCGTACCTGGCCGACATGGCGAACTCGGGCGCGTCGCGTCATGCGGGTGCTATCACCGCGGCGCTGTATCTCGAGCGCTTCGTGCCTGAGACCACGCCGTGGCTGCATCTGGATACGTACGCATGGAACGATGCGGATCGCCCCGGCCGGCCGCGCGGCGGCGAAGCGCTGGGTCTGCGTGCGTTCTTTGCGTTTTTGCAGCAGCGCTACAAGCGTTGATGCAACGCATGGATTGAACACAAAGGGCGACCCACGGGTCGCCCTTTTTTTGTGCCCGCTGCAGGAGCGCGGCGACAGGGATCTAGGTGCCCGGCGACGCCACTCTCGCACCGCGCAACTTTCGCGCCAGCGTGCGCAGGCCACGCAGAATTTTGGGCACCAGCCACAGCAGCAACAGCACGAACAAACCCAGCAACACCAGAAACACCGCAGGGTGCTGCCACATCAGGTACAGGCCACCCATCCACGAGATGTCTTCGCCAATGCTGGCGCCCCAGTTGCTGAAGGGCTCGGGCGAGGTGTTGATCAACGCCCGTCCGCCGGTTTTGGCCAGATGCGTGCCGGACGCCAGTGCGCCACCCAGCAGGCCTGCCGCAAACTGCGCACCGGGTCCGCTATCGCGAAACACACCCCACGCCAGCAAGGCGCCCGCGGGTATGCGAATAAAGGTGTTGAGCGCATCCCACACACTGTCGAACGCGGGAATTTTGTCGGCCAGAAATTCGCCCAGACCCAGCGCGCCAGCCGTGACCAACACCCAGGTATCGGTCAGCACGCGCAGCCCCTCGGGCAAATGCACAATGCCAAGACGCCCCAGCAAGCCGGCGATAAACACGGTGGCATACAGCCGAAACCCGCTGGCCCAGGAAAGGCCGCCCGCGAGGGCCAGGTTCTGCACGGCATCCATACGCATCCCCTCGATGGTGGGGTGATCTCGCTTCGCTCAAGCATGCGCGTGCCGCGGGGGTGACCACAAGCGCACATCACCTGGCCATGTCTTCCGGCCATGTCGTTCGCGCTCGGGGGTTGTCATCCTGCGGGTCGGCTCAATACCGTGCGGCTTATGACGACACTCCGCCCTTGCCTGCTTTCTCTGGCCCTGTGTGCTGCGCTCATCAGCGGCGCACGCGCAGATGACGCCAAACCTGCCACGCAACCACCGCTCAGCGAGCAGACGCTGCGATCCGGCGGCACGATGCCCGCGGAACAACAGCGTCTGCACTTCGAGCATGCCGAGCTGCATTTCAATGTGGACCCTGCGCAGCAAAGCCTGGATGCGACTGCAACGCTGACGTTCAGCGCGCGCGAGGCAACAGACGTTTTGCTGCTGGATCTGGACCCCAACCTTGCCATCAGCAAGATCACTATCGACGGCAAGCGGCTGAACGCGGACCAGTGGAGCAACCCCGAAGGTCGCCTGCGTATCACGCTGCCCAAGCCGCTCGCGAAAGGCGGCAAAACCACCGTCGACATTCGCTACGGCGGCAAACCGCACGTGGCGCAGAAGGCGCCGTGGGATGGCGGCTTTGTCTGGAGTCACACCGACGATGGTCAGCCGTGGGTGGCCTCCGCGGTGGAAGGCGAAGGCTGCGATCTGCTTTGGCCGTGCATCGATCACCCGCAGGGCAAGCCGGATCTGGCGGATATCTATATCACTGTGCCCAAGTCACTTGCTGCACCGGGCAACGGCGTGCTGGTCGACATCAAGGATCACGGTGCCACCCACACGTACCACTGGCGCACCAGGCACCCGGCCACATACGCGATCTCGCTCAACATTGGCCCGTTCGACGTGCTGAAGGGCGATTACCACAGCCGCTACGGCAACACGATTCCGATGCAGATGTGGTATCTGCGCGGTCACGAAGCGCAGGCGAAACAGCTCTTTGGCGAATTCCCGCGCATGCTCGATTTCTTCGAGCAGGAAATTGGCCCCTACCCGTTTGGCGACGAGAAGATGGGCGTGGTGGAAACGCCGCATCTGGGCATGGAGCACCAGACCATCAACGCCTACGGCCATGGCTATCCGCGCAGCGAGTACGGCTTCGACTGGTTGCTGCAGCACGAGTTTGCCCATGAGTGGTTCGGCAACCAGGTGACCAATGCCGACTGGGACGACATGTGGATTCACGAGAGCTTCGGCACCTACATGCAGCCGTTGTACGGCCAGTATCTGTATGGAGACATGCCGTATTTCTCGATGCTGCAGAACGAACGCAGCCTGGTGAAGAATGCATTCCCCATGGTGGCTGGCCGCAGCCTGTTCGAGCACGAGGTGTACAACGCGGAGCACGGGCCGGGCAACGACATTTACTACAAGGGCTCGCTGATGCTGCACACGCTGCGGCAGCTGATCGGCGATCAGGCGTTTTTCGAAAGCGTGCGCCGGCTGGTGTATGGCCGTCCAGATCCGAAGCCTGGCAACTTTGCGCCGCACTACGCCAGCACGCGTGACTACATCGATATCGTCAATCAGGTGAGCGGGCGCGACCTGCACTGGTTCTTCGACGTGTATCTGTACGAGTCGGCGCTGCCTGCGCTGGAAACGCGCCAGCAAGGCAACACGCTGTACCTGCACTGGCAGGTGCCGCACAACAAACCGTTTCCGATGCCGGTCGAGGTGCAGGTGGGCGACCGGCTGGTGACCGTTCCCATGAATGGCGGCGATGCATCGATTCCCGCGCCTGCGGGCTCGCTGGTGATCGTGGACCCTCGCAGCAAAGTGCTACGGGAGATGCCGCACTTCGTCGAGTACCAGCAGTGGAAGAAGGAGCAGGCAGAGATGAAGGCGAAGGTCGCGAAGTAATTTGCTCATGACCGCCTTGTGGGAGCGCATGGTTTCCCACGGGTATAAAAAAAGGCGGCCCATGGGCCGCCTTTTTCGTGGATCGAAGCTAGCGATCAGTGCCCGGCAGGACTCGCCTGCTGCGGCTTGTCAGCGGTTGCAGTGGCCGTAGCCGTGGTCGAAAAGCGGCCGCCATACGGCAGCACCGTTGCCGCCAGCTTGGCATCGCCCTTGATGAGGCCCACCGCGTCGAACAGGATGTGCGCCGTTTCATCCAGCTGCGGATCGGCCGCCTTCTTGGCGTCCTTCTCCTGCTTGAGCTCGGACTTGAGGCTGCGCTCGTTGGCGTTGAGGCCATCGTCCATCGCGACATCGTCCTGACCGTCCACGTCGCCGTCGATGGCTTTGTGACGGGCGCGGAAGTCCGCCTGGATCGCATCCAGGTCCTTACGTTCGACCTGACGCTGCGCGAAGTTGAGCGAGATGCTGGTCTTGTCGCGCATCTTGCGGTACTGCGCCAGCTCATCAAGCATCAGCTTCCAACCCGGCGACTTCGCCGTGCGGGCTTCGTGCTTGGCCTGCAACTGACCGAGGTAGGCCTTGAGGTCGGCCACCGGCTTGTAGTCGGCTGGCGCAATCTGCGTCCACGGCAGTGCGTTGTCGTAGGTGGACTCGCCGAAATCCTTCTCGTCGCCGTTCTTCGGATACTGGATATCCGGCGTCACGCCCTTGAGCTGGGTGGAGCCGCCGTTGATGCGGAAGAATTCCTGGATGGTCATCTTCAGCTCGCCGAATTGCGGCTTTTCCTTGGTGCTGTGCGTGAAGCGGTCGAGGTCGACCAGGTTCTGCACGGTGCCCTTGCCGAAGGTCGGCTGACCGATGATCAGGCCACGACCGTAATCCTGGATGGCGGCGGCGAAGATCTCCGACGCCGAGGCCGAACCGCGGTTTACCAGCACAGCCATCGGGCCGCTCCAGGACATGCCCGGATCGTCGTCGCCCTGCACCTGCACTTCACCGCGCGCATCGCGCACCTGCACCACCGGACCCTGGTCGATGAACAGGCCGGTGAGTTCGTTGGCTTCGGCCAGCGAGCCGCCGCCGTTGTTGCGCAGATCCATCACCACGCCTTCGACGCCTTCGGCCTTGAGCTCGCCGAGCAGCTTGGCCACGTCGCGGGTCGCGCTCTTGAAGTTCTTGTCGCCTTCGCGGCGCGCGCCGAAGTCGGAGTAGAAGCTCGGCAGGTCGATCACACCGATCTTGCGGGTGACGCCGGCGTCCTTGATCTCGATGACCTTCTTCTTGGCCGCCTGTTCTTCGATGCTCACCTTCTGGCGCACCAGCGAGATGAGCTCGTGCTTGCCGTCCACGCCCGCGTCAGAAGGCAGGATTTCCAGGCGAACCGTGGTGTCCTTCTTGCCGCGGATGTGCTTCACCACGTCATCGAGGCGCCAGCCGATCACGTCGACCATGGGGCCGCTGGTGCCTTCGCCGATGGCGACGATGCGATCGCCCACGTGCACCTTGCCGGACTTGGCAGCGGGGCCGGCCGGCACGATCTCACGGATGGCGGTGTACTCGTCGCGTGCCTGCAGCACGGCGCCAATGCCTTCCAGCGACAGCTTCATGGAGATGTCGAAGTTCTCCGCCGCACGAGGGCCGAGGTAGTCGGTGTGCGGGTCGGTGGATTCGGCGTAGGCGTTCATGAACGACTGGAACGCGTCTTCACCATCGAGCTGCTTCACGCGATCGATGTAGCCGGCGTAGCGCTTGTCGAGCGTCTTGCGGATGTCGTCGTCGGCCTTGCCGGCGAGCTTGAGGCGCAGCCAGTCGTTCATGGTGCGCTCGCGCCACAGCGCGTCGAGCTCAGCCTGATCCTTCGGCCAATCGGCCTTCTTGCGATCGTAGTTGTAGCTTTCGTTGGTGTTGAAGTCGAAACCCTGCTTGAGCAGGCCGCGCGCATAGTTCATGCGTTCGATGGCGCGCGTGACGTAGAAGTTGAACATCGAGAACGGACCGGTGAGGTCCTGGTTCCAGATGGCGTCGTCCAGCTGCGTCTTCAGCGGCGCGAACTTGGCCAGATCCGCCTGGGTGAAGAACACCTTTTCGCCATCGAGGCTATCGAGATAGGCCTTGTAGATCTTCTGCGACATCGCATCGTCGAGCGGCTGCGCGTCGTAGTGGAACCGCGTGAGGAAGCGCGCGGAGAGCTGCGCTGCCTGCGACTGGTTGGTCGTGGGCTTCAGCGGCAGCGTGGAAAACTTGCGCGGCGCGGTGTCGCTATCGGTCAGATCAGCGGCGGACTGCGCGTGGACACCGACTCCGGTGACGGCAAGGGCAAGCAGCAGGGCTAGCGAGGGGCGCAGTTTCATAAGGTCTCGATGGCGTGCCAGTTCAGTTAGGCGTGCTCAGTGACGCCTGCAGCATGGGCCTGCAGGTCGGCGTGGTAAGACGAACGCACCAGCGGGCCGGAAGCGACGTGATGGAAGCCCATCGCCTCGCCGGCTTCGCGCAGCGTTTCGAACTCTTCCGGGGTCCAGTAGCGGATCACCGGATGGTGGTGCGGGGTGGGCTGCAGGTACTGACCGATGGTGATCATTTCCACGTCATGCGCGCGCAAATCGCGCATGGTTTCCAGCACCTGCTCCATGGTTTCGCCGAGGCCCAGCATGATGCCGGACTTGGTCGGCACCTCCGGATGCTGCGCCTTGAAGCGCTTGAGCAGATCCAGCGACCACTGGTAGTCGGCACCCGGACGCACTTCGCGATAAAGGTGCGGCACGGTTTCCAGATTGTGGTTGAACACGTCCGGCGGGAAGTCCTTGAGCACTTCCAGCGCACGCTCCATGCGGCCCTTGCCGCGGAAGTCGGGCGTGAGGATTTCGATCTTGATGTTCGGGCTGGCGTGACGCGTCGCGCGGATGCACGCAGCGAAATGCTCAGCGCCGCCGTCACGCAGGTCGTCGCGGTCCACCGAGGTGATCACCACGTACTTCAGGCGCATGTCGCGAATGGTCTCGGCCAGACGCGCCGGCTCCATCGGATCGGGCGCGGCCGGGCGGCCATGGGCCACGTCGCAGAACGAGCACCGGCGCGTGCACACTTCGCCGAGGATCATGAAGGTGGCGGTGCCCTTGCTGAAGCACTCGTGGATGTTCGGACACGAGGCTTCTTCGCACACGGTCACCAGCGAGTTCTCGCGCAGGCGCGACTTCAGCTGCTGCACGGCGTTGCCTTGCGGCAGGCGCACGCGAATCCAGCTGGGCTTGCGGAGCGTCGGCACGCTCGTGTCAAAACCGGCGCGATTCAGGCCAATTTTGTCGTTACCCACCTGCTTTTCGACGGGCGCGCCGCCAACAACACTGATCGGGATGACCTTGGAAGTAGACATTTCGCTCATGTAGGCAAGCTCAGACCGCTACGCGAGCGGGTAGTTCAGGGAGGATGGGGGCGGCCGGTTCGGCGACGAATCCGAACTGGCGACAGAACTCGTCCACCAGGGCGTCTTCGACGTCCGACAGGCGCGACGGACCGCCCAAGTCTAACACCTGAGTGACCGCCAAACCCTTGTAACCGCAGGGGTTGATGCGGTGAAACGGCTCAAGGTCCATGTTCACGTTGAAGGCCAGGCCGTGGAAGCTGCAGCCGCGACGCACGCGCAGGCCGAGCGCGGCCACCTTGGCCCCCGCCACGTAGACGCCGGGGGCGCCCTCGAGACGTTCGGCGCCGATATTCCAGTGCCCCAGCGTATCGATGATGGATTGCTCGATCTTGTTGACCAGTTCGCGCACGCCGACGCCGGCGCGGCGCAAGTCAATCAACGGATAGCCCACGATCTGGCCGGGACCGTGGTAGGTCACCTGGCCGCCTCGGTCCACCTGAACCACCGGGATATCGCCCGGCGCCAGCACGTGCTCGGCCTTGCCGGCCTGGCCCTGGGTGAATACCGGATCGTGCTCCAGCAGCCACAGCTCGTCCGGCGTGTCCGGGCCCCGGTTGTTGGTGAAATGGCTCATGGCCTCCCAGGTCGCGGCATAGGGCTGGCGACCGAGGCGGCGGACTTTGAGCGGCAGAGACATGCGGGACGGGCCTGGGGGACGGGGCTAAGTATCTGCGGCCGTGAGAGGGCCCTTGCAAGGGCTGAAAGTCACCAGTGGCGTGGCGGGCACGGCCGGCCCGCCACGTCAGAACGCCTCAGAGCGTATAGCGGATATCCGGATCGGCCCGCAGCGTCGAGTGCGCCAAGTCGTACTGTTCGCGCGTGTCGCAGCGGAAGCTGACCGTGACGGAGAGGAAATTGCCCTCCCGCGAGTGGCGGTGCTTCACCGTCTCATGCAGCACGTGCAGGCCAATGCCTTCCAGGATCTGCGGCACGCGTGCCTGCAGATCGGCGCTGGCATTACCCATGGCGGTGATTTCGAATTCACCGGGGAACTGGAAGCCCTGTCCTTCCTTCTGGGCCTCGATGGAGTCGATATCGCGCATCAGTGCACCTCCGTCACTTTTTCTCGTCAGGCTTCTTGTCGCTGTGGAACCACAGCATGATGCTGTCCCACAGGCGACCGAAGAAGCCAGCCTGCGGTGCATCACTCAGGGCGATCAGCGGCACGTTCTGCACCGGCTGGCCATCCAGCGTGAGACGCAGCGTACCGACCTGCTGGCCCTTGGTGAACGGGGCCACCAGCGTCGCCGGGATGTCCATGGTGGCCTTGAGCTTGTCGTAGTCACCACGCTTGACGGTCACCAGCACATTGTCGGCCACGCCCAGCGACAACTGGTTGGCCTGGCCCTTCCACAGCTTCGGCGTGGCCAGCGGCTTGTCGCCGTCATACAGCTTGTGGGTCTCGTAGAAGCGGAAACCGTAGTTCATGAGCGCCAGCGCGGCATCGGCGCGGCTCTTCTCGTTGGTGGAGCCCATGACGATGGCGATCATGCGCGAATCGCCCTGCTTGGCCGAGGCGGCCAGACAGAAGCCTGCCGCAGCGGTGTGGCCGGTCTTGATGCCATCCACCGTGTTGTCGCGCCACAACAGCAGATTGCGGTTGTGCTGCTTGATGCCGTTCCACTCGAAATCCTTGACCGCCGAGATGGCGTAGTCCTCGGGGAAATCATGGATCAGCGCGCGCGAGAGAATCGCAATGTCGCGTGCCGTCGAGTAGTGGTTCGCGATCGGGTAACCCGAGGCGTTCTGGAAGTTGGAATTGGTCATGCCCAGCTGCTTGGCATAGGCATTCATCAGGTTGGCGAACGCCGACTCGGAGCCAGCGGTGTGCTCGGCCAGCGCGATGGCGGCGTCGTTGCCGGACTGGATGATCATGCCGTACAGAAGATCCTTCAGCGGCACCTGGCTGTTGAGCTTGAGGAAGCTGGTGGAGCCATCGGTGCCCGCACCACCGCTGCGCCAGGCGTTTTCGCTGATGTTGACCGGATCGGCCATGTGGATCTTGCCGTTGGCGACCTCGGCGGACACCACATAGTCGGTCATCACCTTGGTGATCGAGGCCGGCTCAACGCGCAGGTCCGGCTCTTTCGACGCCAGCACCTGGCCGGTGGCGTAATCCATCAGCACCCAGCTCTTGCCATCCACATCCGGCGGCGGCGGCACCGGGGCCTCCGGCGTCACTGGGCGCGGCACCGGCGCGGGCTTCGGCGGCGTCTGCTGGGCGACGGCAGTGCCGACGACCAGTGCGGCGACGGCAAGCGAAGAAAGGGTGCGGCGAATCAGGTTCATCTGTCAGTTCAATCCAATGGCTGTATGGCGGCGAGCGAGACGCCGCCGCGAGAAAATCAGTGCGTCAGTCTACCGCGACCTGCGGCCGGGGCAGCCCCATGTTGGCAATTCGGGAGGTTACGTCGTCCGCCTGATCGACGCTTGAGAGCGGCCCCACCCGAACGCGTCGGACGCTGCGGCCGTTGATTTGCGCATCCACCACCTGTACGGGCGCAAAATTGGCGGCTCGCAGCTGCTGTGCGACACGCTCTGCGTTAGTCACGTCAGAGAATGCACCCACCTGCAGGTAAATACCTGGCCCCGGCGAGGCGGGTTTGGGCGGCGGCGGTGGCGGCGGCAGCGCCTGTGCGGTGAGCGGCTGGCCGGGATCGATGGCCCGTACTTCCACCAGGCCGGTACCCTTGGGCCACACGCCGATTTTCACAGCCGCAGCGTAGGACAAATCGATCAGGCGGTTTTCGTGGAACGGCCCGCGATCGTTGATACGCACGATCACGCTCTTGCCGTTCTCCAGATTGGTGACACGCGCGTAGCTGGGCAATGGCAGCGTCTTATGCGCGGCGGTGAACTGGTACATGTCGTAGTCCTCGAGACTCGACGTTTTGTACCCGTGGAATTTGTTGCCGTAGAACGAGGCGACGCCCCTCTCCACATAGCCGTTGGGGTTGGCCAGCACGTTGTAGGTCTGGCCAAGCACCGTGTACGGCGACTTGTTGCCGTAGAGCGCGCGCGGCTCCACCTTCGGCACCGGTTCGGGCAAGGTGTTGATGAAGTCGGGTGGCGCGCCGTCCGGCACGCTGTCGGCGTTGTCGCGATAGCGGCTGTTCTGCGGGCGGCTGGTGTCGTCGCTGACGCCGCCGCGGGAATAACCACCGCCACTGCCCGACGAAACCCCGCCACGCGACGACGAGCCACCATGGCTCGCCGAGGGCCGGGTCTTGTTGCTGCTACAACCCGCCAGCAGCGCGATCAACAGGAGTGGCAGCGCAAGCTGCCACCTCATTGCGTGGCTTCCATCTCGCCTGCCCCGGCGGCAATCGCCTGCGCCAGCTGATGCACGGCCAGCGCGTACAGGGGACTGCGGTTGTAGGTGGTGATCACGTAGAAATTCTGGAAGGTGAACCAGTACTCCATGCCATCGGCGCCCTGCAGCGACTGCAGGCTCGACGGCTGCGCCGGACTGAACGGCTGCACGGGCGCATAGCCCCAGGCTTCGAGTTGCTCGAGCGGCCATTGCGGCTTGGAATCCTTCACGGTGATGGGTTTGGCTGCGCTATCCGCCTGGGCGCGGGCTGCCACCGGGCCACCCTTCTGCCAGCCATGCTTGGCGAAGTAGTTGGCAACACTGGCGAAGATGTCGGGCAGCGAATTCTTCAGGTCGATGTGGCCATCGCCATCCGCGTCCACGCCGAAATCGCGGATGCTCGATGGCATGAACTGGCCCCAGCCCTGCGCCCCCGCGTACGAACCGGTGAGCGTGTCGATCGGGCCGGCGAGTTGGGTGTTCGGCAACTCGAGCAGCGTCTTCAGCTGTTCGCGGAAGAACGTGGCGCGCGGCGGGTAATACAGGCCCAGCGTCACCAGCGCGTCGAGCACCTTGTACTTGCCGGTGTTGCGGCCGTAAGAGGTTTCCACGCCGATGATCGCCACGATGTATTCGGGCGCCACGCCGTATTGCTTGCCGATGTTTTCCAGCAAGGCCCGGTGCTGACGGTAGAACGCAATGCCGTCATTGATGCGCTGGGGCGTGATGAAGATCGGCCGGTAGTCCTTCCACGGCTTGGCTTCGGCCGGGCGGCTGATAGCGTCGAGAATGCTTTGTTGCTTCTGGGCACCATCCAGCAAGGCGTTGAGAGCCTGCGGATCCTTGCCGGTGTCCTTGGCTACTTCGCTGACGAGCTGGTTTTGTCCGGGATGGGTTTCCGCGAGGGCCGGCATGCATGCCGCGGCGAATAGAAGGCCCAGCGTGGCAACGAGGCGACGAGTCGGGAGCGACGCGGGAATCGAGAGCATGAAAGACTTCGCTGTCGTGAACGGCTTCGCGCCAAGCCTAGCATGCGAGCCGGCAAAAACCGGCCTTTTGCACTCACGTTCTGCCGATGCGGCGTGGCCCTAGGAGTGGGTCTTGCGGTTGGCGTGAATCGACATGAGTACGCCAAAACCGGTGAGCAGCGACACCGCCGAGGTGCCGCCGTAGCTCACCAATGGCATCGGCACACCCACCACCGGCAGCATGCCGGCCACCATGCCGCCGTTGACGAACACGTAGACGAAGAAACTCATGCCGATGGCGCCGGCGAGCAGGCGCGAATAGGTATCGCGCGCCTCCATGGCGATCCACAGGCAGCGTCCGATGATGAAGGCATACAGCAGCATCAGGCAGATCACGCCGACCAGACCGAACTCCTCGGAGAACACGGCGAAGATGAAGTCGGTGGTGTGCTCCGGCAGAAAATCCAGCCGCGATTGCGTGCCGTGCTGCCAACCCTTGCCAAACAGGCCGCCGGAACCCACCGCGATTTGCGACTGGATGATGTGCCATCCCTTCCCCAATGGGTCGGACTCCGGATCGAGCAAAGTGAGCACGCGGTTGCGCTGGTAGTCGTGCAGGAAGTGCCAGGCTACCGGGATCATGGCGCCCACCGCGGCGAGCAGGCTGCCGATCTTCCACCACGCCATGCCCGACAGGAACAGCGCAAACGCACCGGCGGCCGACACCAGCAGCGCGGTGCCGAGATCAGGCTGCTCAGCAATGAGGCCGGCGGGAATACCAATCAGGATGCCCACCATGATGATGTCCTTCCATCGCGGTGGCAGCTGACGCGGATGCAGATACCAGGCCACCATCATGGGCATGGTGAGCTTGAGCAACTCGGACGGCTGGAACGACATCACACCCAGGTTCAACCAACGCTTGGAACCGCTGCGTACTTCGCCGAAGCCAGCCACCATCAGCAGCAAGACGACGCTGGCCGCAAACAGCCATGGCGTCCAGCTGCGCAGCACCGGCGGGGGAATGCGCGAAATCAGCAGCACCAGCATGCCGCCCATGACGAAACGGGTGGCCTGGCCGCCAATCATGGCCATGTTGCCGCCACTGGCGCTGTACAGCGTCGCCAGGCCCACCAAGGCAAGCAAGAACAGGCCAAAGGCCAGCGGCAGGTCGATGCGTGGCCGCGTCATCACACGGCGCACGAAACGCAGAAAACGCGCCTGGAGAGCGTCGATCATGGATTGCCTCCGTCATCGGGTGCGGGCGCGCTGGTGTTCTCGGCCGGCATGGCGGACATATCGGCGGGCGTTGCCATCGGCGTGTCCTCGGGCGCTTCCGGTGCGCTGGGTTCGCCGGACGCCGGACCCGGTGCCGTTTCCGGCGTGTTGTTTGGCGGCACGGGGCCACCGGTCGACGCTATCCATGCCTCCATCACCTTGCGGACGATGGGACCCGCATCCGACGCACCCCATGCACCGGATTCCAACATGGCCACGACAGCGATGCGCGGCGCCTCTGCAGGGGTGTACCCGATGAACCACGCGCGATGGCGCGCCGCCAGATAAGCCGTGTTCTTGTTGGTGTCGTAATCGTTGCTGCGACGGGAGAAGCGCTCTGCCGTACCGCTCTTGCCCGCAACGAGGTACGGAAAACCGGTGAACTGCCCCTTGGCCGTACCCCCTACCTCATTGACCACGGCCAGCATGCCCTGATTCACCACATCCCAGTCGTGCGGCTTGCGAATCAACGAAGGGCCGGCGGGCGGATTGGGCAACGGTACCGGCCGCTCCTTCACCGCCTGGGTCGCCATGACCAGGCGCGGAGCATACGGCGTACCGTGACCTGCGAAGGTTGCGGTGGCGTGCGCGAGCTGCAGCGCGGTGACGTTCCAGTAGCCCTGACCGATACCGGCAATGATGGTTTCGCCCTGGAACCACGCGTATTTGCTGCGCGTGGCCTTCCACTCGCGCGACGGCAGGATGCCTTCCGCCTCGCCCAGCAGGTCGATGCCGGTCTTCTTGCCAAAGCCCAGGCTGCCCATCCAGTTCGCGAGCCGGTCGATGCCCATGTCCAGCGCGAGCTTGTAGAAATAGGTATTGGTGGAAAGCTGAATAGCGCGAACCATGTTCACCGTACCGTTACCGCCGCGAACGTCATCGCGATAACAGCGCTGCTGGCCGGGGATACAGAATTCGCCAGTGGACAGCACCGTGTCTTCAGGACGGCGAACGCCGAGCTCGAGGCCACCCAGCGCCAGGAACGGTTTCACTGTCGAGCCCGGCGGATAGGCACTCTTGAGGGCACGGTTGAGCAACGGCTTGTCTTCGGCCGTCATGTAGCCCGTGTAGTCCGCCTTGCTGATGCCGTTGACGAACAGATTGGGGTCGAAGCTCGGCACGCTGACCATGGCCAGCACCTGGCCGTTGCGCGGGTCGATTGCCACGGCCGAGCCCGGGCGGCCCTGGAACGCATCGTTCGCTGCCTTCTGGACGCGCACGTCGATGCCGAGGTAGAGATTCTTGCCGGGAATGGGCGCGTGGGTTTCCAGCACGCGCTGCACGCGGCCGTCGACATTCACCTCGACCAGCTCGTAGCCGGGCTCGCCGTGCAGGATGTCTTCGTAGGAGCGCTCCAGACCGCTGCGGCCCACATGACTGGTGCCCTTGTAGCGATCGGGATCCAGCCGCGCCGTGTCGTCCGCGTCGATGCGGCCCACGTAGCCCACCACATGTGCGAACAACGCGCCGTACGGATAGCGGCGGGTGAGGTAAGGCACCACGTCCACGCCCGGAAAACGCCAGCGGTTAACGGCGAAACGCGCGATTTCATCTTCGGTGAGATGAAGTTTCAGCGGCACGCTGTCGAAACGGCGATTTTGCTTGAGCTGCTTCTTGAAGGCATCGATGTCGCCATCGTCCAGCGGCACCACCTCGCGGATGGCGGACAACATGGACTGCATGCACTTCACTTGCTGCTTTTTGGACGTATCGGTATCGCCGTCGTCCTGCGATGCCACCTCACTAACGGAGGACGACATGCCTTGCATGCACTTCACCTGCTCGGGCACCACTTCCAGACGAAAGGCGGGCACGTTGTCGGCCAGCAACACGCCGCTGCGATCGAAGATCAGGCCACGCGCCGGCGGAATCGCCCGCGGTTTCACACGATTGTTTTCCGAGCGCAAGGCGAACTCGTCGTGACGCTGCACCTGCAGATAGGAGTAGCGCACCACCAATACGCTGAGGCCCATCAAAATCAGGACAAAGCCCACCAGCGCACGCACGCGGAACAGCGCGGCTTCGCCACGGGTATCTTTGATGGAGCGTCGCCGCAGGGCCATGGCAGCTATTGGATGCGCAAACGCATGCGCAGGTCGTCCATGAGCAGAAACAGGAACGGCCACAACGCAGCGCCGACGAACGGCGAAATCCACCAGGTCGCCGCCGGCAATGACTCGCCGGCAAACGTACGCACGATCAGCAACAACACACGATCATTGAGCAGCAAGGCAAGTACGGCCAGCGTCTGCTGCCACATGGGGAAGAAACGCAGACGCGAACGGAAGCGCAGCGCGATGAACACCAGCGCACACAGGCGCATGGCCTGTTCGCCCAGCAGCACGCCATCGAGCAAGTCAGCGCACAGGCCAACCATGAAGGCCAGCCCCAGTGTCACGCGGTCGCCCGACTCCAGCGACCAGTACAGCAGGAACAGCGCCGGCCAGTACGGCTTGAATGGCTGCAGTGGCGCCGGCAGCGGCACCAGCATGGAGACCACCGCAAACACCAGCGAGCCCACGAACAACAACAGGCTGATACGTGGCTTGCTCATGGTTGCACCGTCGGCGCCTGGGTGGATGGCGCTGCGGATGAAGCGGCTTCCGCCGGGCGCGGCGCAGGTGCGATGGAGCTGCCCGGAGCCGGCGCCAAGTCAGCCGGCGGCCCCGCAGGCGCTACCGGCTCAGGCGGCCCCACCGGCTCAGCCAGGTCATGCAGCAGCAGCACATCTTCGCTGCGATCAATATCGGCGGTGGGACGCGCACGCCCCTCGAGGAACATGCCCGACGCCGCCGGCTCGACGCTGCGAATTTCACCCACCGGGAAGCCCGGCGGGAAACGACCACCGAGACCGGAGGTAAGCAGCTTGTCGCCCGGATGCACGTCGGCCGCCATGGAAATATTGGGCAGGCTCAGCAGGCCGCCATCGCGCGAGCCATAGGCCACAGTGCGCAGACCCGTACGTTCGACGACCACCGGAATGGCGTGATCAGGATCCGTCACCAGCATCACCAGCGAGGTGCGTCGCATGACTTCCACCACCTGTCCGATGACGCCGTGCGCGTCGATGACCACCTGGCCGGCTTTCACACCATCGCGTGCGCCGACGTTGAGCATCATGCGATGACGGGAGCCGCCGAGATCCACGTCGATCACTCGGGCCAGCTGCACATTCAATTCAAGGCTGTGTTGCGTATCGAGCAGCTCTTTCAGGCGCTGGTTCTGCTCGGCCACCGCCGCCATGCGATTGAGCTTGGCATTGGCCAGCAGCAGATCTTCTCGCAGACGCTGGTTCTGCTCAGTGAGCAGCTTGCGATCGGAAAACGCCACGCTGAGCGCGCGCATGCCATTGGCCGGCATGCTGGCCAGCCGGTACACCGGCTCAACCAGCACCGAGGTGGTATAGCGAAGGCGCCAGATCCAGCCATTGCGATGGTCGAGCACCATCAGCACCATGGCCAGCGCAAGATAAAAAATGAGCTTGAGCGTACCGGCGACCGTGCCGGCAAACAGGGGCGAGGAATCCTCGCGCGACAGCGCCATGGCCTAACCCGCCCCCGTCTTGTCGATTACTCGGGTGCGAAGAAGTCGCTGCCGTGCTGATCGATCAGCTCCAGCGCCTTGCCACCGCCACGGGCCACACAGGTCAGGGGCTCATCGGCCACCTGCACGTGCAGGCCGGTTTCCTCGGAGATCAGGCGATCCAGGTCGCGCAGCAACGCGCCACCGCCGGTGAGCACGATGCCACGCTCGGCCACGTCGGAGCACAGTTCCGGCGGGGTCTGCTCCAGCGCGGACTTCACCGCCGCCACGATGCCCGACAGCGGCTCGTGCAGCGCCTCCAACACCTCGTTGGAGTTGATGGTGAACATGCGCGGCACGCCCTCGGCGAGGTTGCGGCCGGAGATTTCGATCTCCTTCACATGCGTCTGCGGGAACGCGCAGCCAATCTCAAGCTTGATGCGCTCAGCGGTGGACTCGCCGATCAGCGTGCCGTGGTTGCGGCGCACATAGTTGATGATGGCCTCGTCGAAGCGGTCGCCACCCACGCGCACAGACTGCGAGTAGACGATGCCGTTCAGCGAGATCACCGCCACTTCTGACGTGCCGCCACCGATATCAAGCACCATCGAGCCGCGCGCCTCATGCACCGGGATACCGGCGCCGATCGCTGCAGCCATGGGCTCTTCGATCAGAAACACGTCACGGGCGCCGGCGCCTTCGGCCGATTCCTTGATGGCGCGGCGTTCTACCTGGGTCGAGCCACAGGGCACACACACGAGCACGCGCGGGCTCGGGCGGAGCATGCGCGACTTGTGCACCTGCTTGATGAAGTGCTGCAGCATCGCCTCGGTCATGGAGAAGTTGGCGATCACGCCATCCTTCATCGGACGCACCGTGGCAATGTTGCCGGGCGTGCGGCCCAGCATCTTCTTGGCATCGCTGCCGACGGCCGCCACTGCACGTGGACCACCCGGGCCGCGGTCCTGGCGGATAGCCACCACCGACGGTTCGTTCAGTACGATGCCCTGTCCCCTTACATAAATAAGGGTATTGGCCGTACCAAGGTCGATCGAAATATCGTTGGAGAAAAATCCGCGAAACTTCTTGAACATGGGTCCGCCGTGCGCCGGCTGTGGCTAAAAAGTAAGCGGGCCAGTCTAGTCAGCAAACCCCCGGATCGCAAGGATAATCTCGTTAAGAAAGCCTTTATCTACACAGTGATATGCGCGTTTTTGAGCTCGCGCACATTACCCTGCGACCGCAAGAAAAGTCGCAGGCAGCACCAGATCCCGGTATGATCTGGAACTTTGAGCCAGGCAGGCCCAGCTGCCGCCCGGTTTCCCGTTCAACTGCCAGGGAAAACACCTCGCATCATGTCTGCCGTCATCTGCGGATCGCTCGCTTACGACACCATCATGGTGTTCCAGGACCAGTTCAAGAACCACATCCTGCCCGATCAGGTGCATATCCTGAACGTGTCCTTCCTGGTGCCGCGGATGCGCCGCGAATTCGGCGGCTGCGCCGGCAACATCGCCTACAACCTGAAGTTGCTGGGCGGCGAACCGCTGCCTGTGGCCACGGTGGGTCAGGACTTCGGTCCGTATCGCGCGCACATGGAAAAGTGCGGTATCCCGCTGGATTACGTGCGCGTGTTCGATGATCAGTTCACTCCGCAGTGCTTCATCACGACCGACCTGGACAACAACCAGATCACGGCCTTCCATCCGGGTGCGATGCTGAGTGCGCACAGCAACCATGTGCGCGACATTCCGGAAATCAGCTTCGCCATCGTGGCGCCGGATGGCCGCGACGCCATGTTGCAGCATGTCGATGAGTTTGCCGCGCGTGGCGTGCCCTTCATCTTTGACCCTGGTCAGGCCATGCCGTTGTTCGACGGTGCCGAATTCCGGTCGATGATCGAGAAAGCCACCTATGTCATCGTCAACGACTACGAGTCGCAGCTGCTTCAGCAGCGCACCGGCTGGAGCGCGCAGGAGATCGCCTCGCGGGTAAAGGCCTACATCGTGACCCTGGGCCCGCGCGGTTCGCAGATCCACACCGATGGCATCACGCACGAGATTCCCGCAGCGCGCGAGCGCCAGGTGATCGACCCCACCGGTTGCGGCGACGCTTATCGCGCGGGCCTGATCTTCGGCATCATGCATGGCAAGGATTGGCCGACCACCGGACGCATGGCATCGCTGATGGGTGCACTGAAGGTCGAACATCCGGGCACGCAGAACCAGCACTTTGACTACGCGCAGTTCGCTGCCGAGTTCAAGGATCAGTTCGGCTACGCGCTCGACTGAGAGCCGCCGCCTCGGTAACAACACAAGGCCTCCGCATGGAGGCCTTGTTCGTTTCAACCCGTACGAAAACCCATGGTGGCCTTTACCGCATCCTGCCACCCGCGATACAGGCGATCTCTTTCTGCCTCGCGCATCTGCGGTTCGAAGCGGCGATCGACCTGCCAGAGCCTGGCGATCTCTTCGCAATCTTTCCAGAATCCCACCGCCAAACCGGCGAGATAGGCGGCTCCGAGCGCGGTGGTTTCCTGCACTCGTGGACGCAACACGGGCACGCCGAGCATATCGCTCTGGAACTGTGCGATGAAGTCGTTGGACACCGCGCCGCCGTCAGCACGCAGCTCTTTAAGCGCGATGCCTGCATCGCCTTCCATCGCGGTCAGCACGTCGCGTGACTGATACGCCATCGACTCCAGCGCCGCGCGCACAAAGTGCTCCTTGCTGGTGCCGCGACTCAAACCGAAGATGGCGCCACGCACATCGCTCTGCCAGTAGGGCGCACCGAGTCCGACGAAGGCCGGCACCACATACACGCCATCGCTTGAAGCGACGCGCTCTGCGTACTCCTGCGAGTCAGCCGCCCGGTCTAACATGCGCAGACCATCGCGCAGCCATTGAATGACGGAGCCAGCGACAAAGATGCTGCCCTCCAGCGCGTAGTCGACACGATCACCTAGTTGCCAGGCGATAGTAGTGAGCAGGCCGTGCTTGGACGGCACTGCCTGTTCGCCGGTGTTCATCAACATGAAGCAGCCGGTACCGTAGGTGTTCTTGGCCATGCCAGGCGAGAAACACGCTTGTCCAAACAAGGCAGCCTGCTGGTCGCCGGCAACGCCTGCGATCGGTACGCTGGCTCCGAAAAACTGTGCAGGCGCCGTGTGCGCATACACCTCGCTGCTGGAGCGAACGTCGGGCAGCATGGCCCGTGGAATCCGCAGCATGTGCAACAGGTCATCGTCCCAGCAACGACGATGAATGTCATACATCAAAGTACGCGCTGCGTTGCTTACATCGGTGACGTGCGCCGCTCCGCCGCTGAGGTTCCAGATCAGCCAGCTGTCGATGGTGCCGAACAGCAGCTCACCGCGTTCAGCACGCGCCTGAGCGCCGTCTACGTGATCGAGAATCCAGCGCAGCTTGGTCGCCGAGAAATACGCATCGATCAACAAGCCGGTCCGTTCGCGCACGAGCGGCTCGTAGCCATCGCGCTGAAGCTGCTCGCAGATCGCCATGCTCTGACGCGATTGCCACACGATGGCGTTGTGGATGGGCAATCCGGTAGCGCGGTCCCACACCACGGTGGTTTCCCGCTGATTGGTGATACCGATGGCGGCAATGTCGGCGAGTTCGACCCGCGCATTGGCGAGCAGCTCGGTGACCGTCACCAATACGCTCGTGAGAATGTCTCGGGGGTTGTGCTCCACCCAGCCCGGCTGCGGGAACAACTGTTCAAACTCACGCTGCGCGACGCCCACCACCGACCCCGCGTGATCGAAAAGAATCGCGCGTGAACTCGTGGTGCCCTGATCGAGGGCAAGGATGTAACGCTTCTCCACGCGAGGTCGCTCCGTTACGGGCATGAATGAGGCCGCAAGCGTAGCAACAACCCGGGCGGTGCATGCACTTTCAGCCCGGGGTCTGCCTTCAGTTCATCCGTGATGTGCCGGCTTGCCAGCGGGCTGCATGATGCGATCGATAAAGGCCAGAGCCAGCGCCGATACGACAAAGGCCAGATGCAGCAGTAACTGCCATTTGATGGTATCGCTGCTCAGCGTGCTCGCCTTGATGAAGGTGGCCAGAAGATGGATGGAGGAAATGCCGATGATCGCCATCGCCAGCTTCACCTTGAGCACCGTGGCGTTCACATGCGACAGCCATTCCGGCTGATCAGGATGATTTTCCAGCTTCAGTCGCGAAACAAAGGTTTCGTAACCGCCGACGATCACCATGACCAGCAGGTTGGAAATCATCACCACATCGATCAGACCAAGCACTGTCAGCATGATGGTGGTCTCCGCGCTTTCGGCGCTGGCACCTTCACCGAGATGGCCAAGCAGCGTGGCGTCCACCAGGTGCCAGAGTTCCCGCAAGAACTGCACCACGTAAATCGCCTGCGCAACGATAAGACCGAGGTAGAGCGGCAGCTGCAGCCAGCGCGAGGAGAAGATCAGGTAGGGGAGCGGGCCCAGGCGGTCCTTACCGGGAGTCGTCATACGCAAACACATCGTGGAAGAAAGAGGACCTACGATGGTCGCAAATTCCTACGTTACGGCGAGTGAATAGCATGGCCGCTATTCAAGGCCGAGAAAGCGCATTGCGCGGAAGTATTCGAGGCCCGATAGACGATCTGTCGTATCGACGATGAAGTCTGGAATGCATCACACGCACCACGTCAATCAGACTTCCGATTGGATTCGGATGACCAGCCATTTCCCGACCACGGGCGAGACAATTTTTGAATCGCGCAAAGACAAACGCCTTCCCGGATGGGAAGGCGTTTGAGGGATAAAGCCCCTGGCGGTGACCTACTCTTGCATGAGGATTCACACTACCATCGGCGCAGCTGCGTTTCACTTCCGAGTTCGGGA
>NZ_JAPJBQ010000022.1 GCF_026421305.1 Dyella silvae | reverse complement strand
GGTCGGCCGGGCTTTTCGACAGGGCTTCCTGCCCTGACGAAAAGTGCCTGGCATCCATGCCAGGCACCCCTACGGGGCCTGATCGTCCAACCCTCACCGCCGCACAGGGGCCCCTCAGATCAAAAGCTTCAGGCTCGTGCCGCTAGCGCGGCACATCGCATCGCCTTGCATCGCGCGGTTTTTCTGTAGGAGCACACTTGTGCGCGACAAGCCTACGGAGCGGCAACAACATCACGCTGCGGTCGCGCACAAGTGCGCTCCTACAGGGAAACCATGAGCACAGAGAAACCACGGCCGCTGCTTCTGGCGCGCCTCGCGCGCCGCTCTGGCTCTGGCTCTGGCTCTGGCTCTGGCTCCGGCTCCGGCTCCGGCTCCGGCTCCGGCTCCGGCTCCGGCTCCGGCTCTGGCTTTCGCTCTTGACCTCCGGGCCCCTATGGCGCGGCGGGCGGGTGGAGGAATAGCCCGCAGGGTGGCCGGCATGGATGCCGGCCAGTTTTTCGTCAGGACAGGGATGTCCTGTCGAAAA
>NZ_JAPJBQ010000021.1 GCF_026421305.1 Dyella silvae | reverse complement strand
CGGGTCACTTCTCTTTGCGTGGCCAAAGAGAAGTAACCAAGAGAAAGGCCACCCCGATGGCGCGCCTTCCGGGCGAAGCCCGGAAGGTTCGCGGGCGGGTTACGGGGTTTTTCGACAGGACATCCCTGTCCTGTCGAAAAACTGGCCGGCATCCCTGCCGGCCACCCTGCGGGCTATTCCTTCACCCGCCCGCCGCGCCATAGGGGCCCGGAGGTCAAGAGCGAAAGCCAGAGCCAGAGCCAGAGCCAGAGCCAGAGCCAGAGCGGTGCGCGCAGCGCGCCACAAGCTGCGCCTGAGGCCTCACAGTCACACGATTTCAATGTATGAGCGCACTCGTGCGCGACCGCAGCGTCACGTCGTTGCCGCTCCGTAGGCTTGTCGCGCACAAGTGCGTTCCAACCGAAAAACCGCGCGATACAAGGTGATGCGATGTGCCGCGCCAGCGGCACGAGCCTTTGCGCTTTTGATCTGAGGGGCCCCTGTGCGGCGGTGAGGGTTGGACGATCAGGCCCGCAGGGGGATCGGCATGGATGCCGATCCCTTTTC
>NZ_JAPJBQ010000020.1 GCF_026421305.1 Dyella silvae | reverse complement strand
TGCGACTTCAGCCGGTCAACGCAACACACTATAGACGCGCAAGCGGAAGGAGTGTTGCATGGCACCCAGAGTCCGAAGGCACATAACCGATAGCCAGAAGGCGGTGATGTGGGAGCGCTGGCAGCAAGGGGAGTCGCTCCATCAGATCGCCCGTTGGCTGGGGCGAAGGCATTCGTCGATACGTCGAGTGTTAGCCCAGACCGGCGGGATTCGACCGCCGCCACGCCACCGCTCGTCACGTGCCCTGACGCTTGCCGAGCGCGAGGAGATCTCTCGATCCTTGGCGCTTGGGCACTCGCTTCGATGTGTGGCCGCGCAGTTGCATCGGGCCCCTTCGACGATCAGTCGGGAGATTCAACGCAACGGCGGATGCGACGGTTACCGCGCCAACCAGGCTGACCAACGGGCGTGGGATCAGGGCCGCCGACCCAAGGTCTGCAAGCTCAGGCGGCACCGCGTACTTGCCGGTGTTGTCGCCGCCAAGTTGCAACAACGATGGTCGCCGGTGCAGATTGCGGGCTGGCTCAAACAGCGATCTGGCGGCCACGAGGAGCATCAGGTGTCGCACGAGACCATCTATCGCAGCCTCTTCATCCAGGCCCGCGGTGCCTTGAAAAAAGAGCTTTTGGCGCATCTTCGACGCCCGCGCACCATGCGTCGATCCCGTCACCACACGCAGAAGACGGACAATCACGGCCAGCTCACCGGCATGGTGTCGATCCGCGAACGTCCCGCCGAAGTGGAGGATCGGGCGGTGCCAGGACACTGGGAGGGCGACCTGTTGATGGGAAGCCATCAAAGCCAGATCGCCACGCTCGTCGAACGCCACACGCGCTACGTGATGTTGGTGAAGGTGGCCAGCAAGGACACGCAAACGGTCATTGATGCGCTGATCAAGCACGCCCACAAACTGCCTCGCGAACTCTACCGATCACTCACGTGGGATCGAGGCAAGGAGATGGCTGACCACCAGCGCTTCACGTTAGCCACCGATATCCAGGTCTACTTCTGCGATCCGCAGCATCCGTGGCAGCGCGGTTCGAACGAGAACACCAATGGGCTACTTCGCCAATATTTCCCCAAAGGCACGGACCTGTCGGGTTACTCGCAGGCTAAACTCGACGCCGTGGCTCGGCAATTGAATGAGCGTCCAAGACAGACACTCAACTTTGAAACACCGGCCGAACGATTCCAGCAATGTGTTGCAATGACCGGCTGAAGTCGCA
>NZ_JAPJBQ010000001.1 GCF_026421305.1 Dyella silvae | reverse complement strand
ACTTGCCGGGCTAACAGCCCGGCAAGCGCCAAGCGGGGTGCTCTTTCTTTTGGTTACTTTTCTTTGAGCAAGCAAAGAAAAGTGACCCGGCGATCGGCAGATCGTCGGAAGCCCGCCGCAGGCGAGCCCGATCACGGTAACGCCCACAAGAGCGAAAGACACAGGATGACCAGCCTGCGGCTGTTATGAAGCGCTTCCAGCCTTCGCCGGGATGATGGTGAGGGAAATCAACACCACCGCGAGCACCCACTCCTCACTTCGCGTTGTACGTGGCAACCTGGCGATGGAACACAACCTCAGAGAAACCACACTCACTCCGCCTGAAACGCAAACAACCAAAGAATCGCCCCCTGCATCGGCGACCCCACCCAGCTCACGTGATACGTACCAGCCGACGCCACCTGCCTATAGGCAACAGCGCATTGCACGCCGCTGTTGTCTGGTAGCAGCAGATAACTGTCGATCATCTGGAAGCCACTGTCCGGGCGGGTGGTCATCGTCTTGACGCCGCCATCGCCCCACCACACGGCGACCAGGGTGGCAGGGCCAGTGGTGGTGACTTCGCCGCTGGTCATGACGAGCGCTGGCGCGGGGTAGTTCTGCGCCATGTCCTTGAGCACGCCGGCGTTGCGCACTTCAATGAAGGGTACGGTGATTTCACCTTCCGGATAGCCGGATTTGTCGATGCGTACGCTGTGTCCCGAACCGCCTTTGCCGGCCACAGCCACATAGGCAGTGACATCAAAGGCGCCGCCGTAGCCATTGAAAACCACTCGGCTCCCCACGCGCTTCCAGCGATTGGCGTAATTGTCGACGGGGCCGTTCCCGTTCTTGGCGTAGCCGCCGTTGAGCACGATGAAGGTGCTTCCCGCAGGCTGCGTTTCGATGGGGGCGGTGACGGCGGGCGATACGCCTTCGCCTTCGGAATGGGACAGCAGGGTGTGTGCGCCGAGCAGCGGTGCATTCTGCGGAGGTGCGTTGGGTACATCGGTGGCGCGAGGCGCTGCGCCCTGTGCCGTGGTGAGCGCGGGGCAGGCCAGTAGCAGCGCAACGACCGTGGCATGCCAGCGGCGAGCGCAGCCGCGGCGCAGGCCATGCGGCATGGCATAGTCCGTCATCGTACGGATGGCCGATATTGCGAATGGCATCATGCTGTGCCCACAATTCTCGCCGCCTGGCGTCGATGCGCGGTTCGCCACGCTGAAGGTATCGAACAGGCGTTCAATGCAGTGCCACCCGGAGGGGGACCGGCTTGGCTAACGAGACTGACTTTCTCGATATGTACCGGACGCTCGGCCTGCGCCCAGGCTGTTCGCTGCCTGTCTTCAAGCAGGCCTACCGGCGGCAGGTGGCACGCATGCATCCCGATCGTCAGGGCGGCACGTCCGACCCGGCAACAGCGGCACGTTTGCAGCGGCTTATCTCGCAGTACGACGCGGCCATGGTGTTTCAGCGCGAACACGGTCGCCTTCCAGGCGCCATGCCACAAGTGCGTTTCTCGGTACCGGAGGCCAGCGCACCGGTGTTCCAGGCGCCGGCAGCGCCACGAACGACCAGAAAGTGGCGCGCGGTGCTCGTGTTCGTATTGCTGGTGGTGATCGTGGCGCTGGCGTGGCAGTACATCAATGAAGCGCCGGTGCCCGAGCCTTCCAATGCCTCCAGCGACACCCAGGCATAGAGGCCGGGTGTGCTGACCGCCATGCCCGCCAGGGTGGGCAAAATGCCGGCTGTAGAGAGAGATCCAGTAAACATCCATGGCGATAACCGGGATAGCGGTTACGTCTGAGGCCGCCCAGCGGATGGCCATCGGGTCGATAAGTATGGTTCGCGGTTTCATGTCGTTTGGGCCCCCCACCCGCACGTTGAACTCGACAACGCCCGAGGCTGGACACCAGGAACTGAGCATCGCGACCCTAGCGAGCGCCTCGGCCAAATAGCACCACTTCCACCGTCTGGATGAGGATCAATAGATCCAGCAGCAGGTTGTGGTTTTTCACATAGAACAAGTCGTACTTGAGTTTTTCCGCCGCCTCTTCGACGGTTGCCCCGTAGGGGTAGCTGAGCTGTGCCCACCCGGCGAGGCCAGGCTTAAGGCAATGACGCAGGCTGTAGTAGCGGATCTGAGACGCCAGGTTGGCGACAAACTGGGGACGTTCGGGGCGCGGACCTACGATACTCATATCGCCCTTGAGTACATTCCACAGCTGCGGCAGCTCATCGATGCGCAGCTTGCGGCTGATGCGTCCGACATGGGTGACGCGATCGTCGTTCTTCGCGGCCCAGCGGGCTATGCCATCGCGTTCGGCGTCGGTACGCATGCTGCGGAACTTGAGCAGTTCGAAGGTGCAACCGTGTGCGCCCACACGCTCCTGCCGATACAGGATGGGTTGGCCAGGGCCCGATTCCAGGCGTATGGCGAGTGCTTCCAGCAGCATCAGCGGCCAGCAAAGCAGAAGCAGCACGGTGGCTGCGCCGAGGTCGAAGCAGCGTTTGCTCAACTGGCGCAGCGGCGTGGCATTGAAACCGCTGGAGAACACCAGCCAGGAGGGATCCAGAATGGTGAGTTGCAATCGGCCGGACTCGCGTTCAAAGAACGAGGTAAGGTCGGTGATGGTGATGCCCATCTGCCGGCATTCGAGCAGATCGTCCATCGGGAGGTGACCGCGGCGGTCGTCAACGCCCACCACGATCTCATCGATCTGTTCGCGCAGAACCAGGGCAGGTAAATCCAGCCCGGTGCGCACAAGATAATCGTCAGGCACGGCGACGGTTTCGCTGGCGTGCGGGATGTAGCCCACAACGCAGAAGCCGCGACGGTCGGTGCGGCGGCGCATCTGGTTGTGGATCTGGGATGCGCGCGAACCCGCGCCGAGAATGATCACCCGGCGCTTCAACGCCTCCACTTCCACCAATTGCAGAAACACCAGGCGAAGACAGAACACCAGCAGGAACCCAAGCGAGAGCGCGATGGCCAGCACGCCGCGTCCGACGTAGGCCTGCGGCACCACGTAGTAGCCCACCACCAGCAGAATGCCGCCCAACACGAAAGCGACGGCCTGCCTTGCCAGCAGGCCGAACCGGGTCATGCGGATATGCGCCTGATACTGGCCCATCGCCACCATGCCCGTGACGATGATGCCCGCGAACACAAAGGCGCGCTCCGGCAAATGCACGGTGAACTCGGCAAGCTCTTCCACGTTGTACGCGTAGCGAATAAACGTTGCCAGGCACAGCGAAATAGCCAGCAGCGCAAGCTCGCATAGGCCGAGCAAGACGAGCCATCGTACGGATTGGCGACGCAGGAAACGAAGCATCCGACCCCCTTTACCCCTAAGACTTAGCTATGTCCGTTTAGCGTCGAAAAGGCTACCGCGCGGTGCTCGCGCAGTCGATGCAACTTACGGGGGAGCGAGGGGAAACCGTTCGGCTGTCTCAGGCATGTAACACCTGCGCTTACGCTGTGAGGTGTGCGGCTTGCGCGGACAACAACGTGTGCATCTGGATGTGCGTGATGGAGGGCGGTGCTGCGAGCGCGCCGGTCAGCGAGGACGAAAGTTCCAGTGGATGCAGGCGGCATGCGGGCGCATCGGCGGCGGCCGCGGGCGGTTCGATGGTGCAGTCCAGTGGCGCATCGATCGTCGATGGCGCAACCCGAAGACCTATGCCGAACGCCTTGAGCAACGCTTCTTTGCGTGTCCACAGCGCGAGCAGAGCCGGTGTGCGAGCTGTGTCGGGCAGGGCTTCCAGTGCGTGCGCTTCGGCAGGCGTGCACAACAGGGCGATCAGTTCGCGCAGGGATGCGCGGGGTGGCAATTGTTCGATATCGACGCCCACTGTTTGCGCACGCGCTATGGCGATGGCCACCTGGGATCCGCTATGACTGAGGCTGGTGGCGAATGGCGTGCCCGGCAGCAAGGGCTGGCCGTGCGTGCCCCTGCCCAGGGGAACCGCATCCGCAGCACAGTTGAGCGTCAGCCCGAGCGCGACGCGCCAGAACGCATGGGCGATCGCGTAGGTGTTGCGATCCCGCGCATGATGAAATCGATGCGCCCGCGTGATCTCGTGTTCGGGAAGTAGCTGAACAGCCTGCTGGAATAAAGGCCACCACGGTGCGCTTTCGAACTGGATGATGCGCGCCTCGTTGTCGCCCGGCGGCACGAAGCCGGTCGCCTGCAAGGCTGTTGTCGCCTCGCGTGCGAAAGGCTGCGGCGTGGTTTCATGGCGCATGGAGAATGGCTCCGCAGCCTAGAGCAGACCTGTGGGTGCATATGTGGTGAGGCGTCCGCGCAGTTCATCGGCGAGGCGCAGGCTCAGTGCCACGATGGTGAAAGTCGGAAACGCCCATCCTCCCGTGGGAAATACGGAGCTGCCGGCGATATGCAGGTTATCCATGCCGTGCACTTTGCAGTCGCGATTGACCACGCCCGTGCGCGGATCGTTCGACATGCGCGTAGTGCCCATGTGATGAGCCGTGCCGTGAACCTGCGGCGTGGCCGCGTGGTGATCGGCCAGCCATGGCTCAAGGTGAACATGTCCGCCGCTGGCGCGGGCCAGCTCGTTGCCGAACAGCGCGGCCGCCTTGCGGTAGGTGTGACGGTCCAGTTCGGTAAGTCGCCAGTCCACGTGCACCTTGCGCTGGCCCAGTACATCGGTCTCGCGCCCCAGCGTGATACGGCTGTCAGGATTAGGCGCCTGCTCGAAGTATCCGACGAGATCCACATGGCTGCTGGCCACGGTGGGCCGGTCAGCCAGTTTGTGCACGAAGGCGCGGGCGATATCGCCGATGCCAAGGCCCAGCTTGAGCGTCGTCAGGCCGAGGCTGTCCGGTGCGCCGATGGCCTCGGCGGCCGGCGCATTGCGCAGTGCGTCGGACAAGCGCGCCTCCAGCAGCGCGTTCTCGTCCTGCGCGGTTTTCCGCAGTGCCGAGCGCAGCTCCCGCAAGGCCCGGATGCCGAGTGGCAACGGCCCCTCCACACCGAATGGATGGACACGGCCGTTGAGCATGCGATGAGTGCGCTGATAATGCGGCGACAGCACGATCTCGGGAAAAGATGGCGCGCCCTTGCCGCGGCGGCGCTCGTAGGGGCGGGTGACGTGATGCGGCTTGTCGGCAGTGAGGCGGCCCAGCGTGCCGCTGGGATGATCCATAAAGTAGCGGCCGACCACATCGTGGTGATTGCCCAATCCCTGCGGCACGGTGGTGTTCGACAACAGCAGCAGGCGGGCATTTTCGATGCCGCCACAGGCCAACACGTAATGCCTGGCGCGTATCCGGCCGCGATGCCCGCCCAGTGAGCCGATGCTCGCTTCGTGTACGTGGCTGCCGTTGGGCACCGCCTTCAGCTCGAGCAGGTTGGCGTGAAGCAGCACCTGCACATTGGGTGCCTGATCCAGTTCTTTCCGATACGCATCGCCAAACAGGATGGGGCTGCGCGCAAACAACTGATTGACCAGTTTGTCGTCGTCGAAAGCGATGGGGGGCCGTGGCGTGGGCTCGGCGAAGCTGCCTTCGGTGAAGGCCATGGCGCCAAGCTGGCAGAACGAGCGGGCACGCGCGTAGTAGGGCTCCAGCTCAGCGTAGCTGATGGGCCAGCCGCTGTGCGGCACCCAGTCGCGTGCGCTCAGGTCTTCGCTACTCAGCGGGATGCAGCCGCCACCCCACAAGTTGCAGCTGCCGCCAAACACCCGCATGCGCGATGTGCCGGGATCAAACTCCGCACAACCGGCGGCGCTGCCTTCGCACAGCGCCTGACTGCGATGTTCAGCGGCCAATCCGCCACTTTCAACCAGACACACGCTTACCGGTGTGCCGATGAAAGCATGTGCGATGGCGATGCCGGCAGCACCTGCGCCGACGATGCACAGATCCACTTCCACATCCGACGGATGTGTCCCGCTCAAGTAGTCGATGATCACACCAACCCCCTAAGTGCCTGCTCCATTGATCCACGCAAGAGACGTGTCGTTTCGTGGATCTGGTCCTTGGCATTCCCGTTAGCCGCTCCGGGCTGACTGCGGACGTGGAGCCTGCTCGCGATCTCCGGCACTGGCTATGCGGAGATCGCGTACGGACTCGGGTCGATCACACGCGGTAGTACTCTCTGTACCAGCGTACAAAGTTAGCGACACCGGTTTCTACCGAAACCTGCGGCCTATAGCCAACGGCCTGTATCAGGTCCGTTACATCCGCTTCGGTATCCGGCACGTCGCCCGGCTGCAGGGGCAGCAATTCCATGACGGCCTTGCGGCCAAGGCAGTGTTCCAGCACTTCGATGTAGTGCAGCAATTCCACCGGGCGCTCGTTGCCGATGTTGAACAGGCGATAGGGCGCTACGCCGCTGTTCGCCGGATCGGGCATGTTGCTGTTCCAGTTCGCATCGATCGACGGCACCTTGTCGAGCGTGCGGATCACGCCTTCGACGATGTCATCCACATACGTAAAGCTGCGCTTGTGCCGGCCGTGGTTGAACACGCGGATGGGCTCGCCCGCGAGGATGGCGCGGGTGAACAGGAACAGCGCCATGTCCGGGCGACCCCACGGGCCGTACACCGTGAAAAAGCGCAGGCCGGTAGAAGGAATGCCGTAGAGATGCGCGTAGCTGTGCGCCATCTGCTCGTTGGCTTTCTTGGTGGCGGCGTACAGCGTGAGCGGATGTTCGGCCGATTTGTGTTCGGAGAACGGCATGGCCGTGTTGGCGCCGTAGACCGAACTGGTGGATGCGAAAACCAGATGCTCCACGCCGTGCTGGCGGCAGCCTTCCAGTACATGCAGAAAGCCGGTCACGTTGCTGCTGGTGTACACGTGCGGGTTCTCGGCGGCATAACGCACGCCGGCCTGCGCTGCCAGATGCACGACGCGTTGCGGGCGATGCTCGGCAAAGGCGCGCTCCATGGCGCTGCGATCAGCGAGATCGGCATGGACGTGCGTGTAGCCCGGGCGATCCGCGAAACGCGCCAGTCGCGCCTTTTTCAGCGTGACGTCGTAGTAATCGCTGAGGTTGTCCAGCCCGACCACTTCGTCGCCGCGAGCCAACAGGCGTTCGGCAACATGGGAACCAATGAATCCGGCGGTGCCGGTGACCAACACTTTCATCTGTTTTTTCCTTAGAGCCTGCCGTCGACGGCGTCGCGCGGCAGCACATATTTTACGTCGTACACCACCGATGCCGGCTTGCCAAGCGCGCGGATGCCCTCGGCGCCCAGCGCGGCAAACTGGCGATGCCCCACGGCGATGATCACGGCGTCATAGCTGCCAACCTGCGGTTGCGCCACCGGCGTCAGTGCGTACTCGTGTTCGGCTTCCGCCACATTGACCCACGGGTCATGCACATCCACCTCGGCGTTGTACCCACGCAATGCATGCACGATATCCACCACGCGCGTGTTGCGCAGATCCGGGCAGTTTTCCTTGAAGGCCAGGCCAAGCACGAGCACGCGCGCGTGCACCGGGTTGATGCCCTTGCGCACCATCAGCCGGATCACTTCGTTGGCAACGTAGCCACCCATGCTGTCATTGGTGCGGCGGCCGGCGAGAATCACGTCCGGGTGATGACCGACTTCCTGCGCTTTGTGGGTGAGGTAATAGGGGTCCACGCTGATGCAGTGGCCACCGACCAATCCCGGACGAAACGGCAGGAAGTTCCACTTGGTGCCGGCGGCCTGCAGTACTTCAAGCGTATCGATGCCCAGCTTGTTGAACAGAATGGAAAGATCATTGACCAGCGCAATATTGAGGTCGCGCTGGGTGTTCTCGATAACCTTGGCGGCTTCGGCGACTTTCAGCGAACTGGCCTTGTGCGTGCCGGCGGTGATGATGGAGCCGTACAGGCGATCGACGAAATCCGCCGTTTCGGGCGTAGAGCCGGACGTGACCTTGAGAATGCTGGTGACGCGATGCTGCTTGTCGCCGGGATTGATGCGCTCCGGGCTGTAACCGGCGAAGAAGTCGCGGTTGAACACCAGACCCGAGCCTTTTTCGAGCAACGGCACGCACACTTCTTCGGTGCAACCCGGGTAAACGGTGGATTCGTACACCACCACGTCGCCGGGCTTGAGCACCTTGGCCAGCGTTTCGCTGGCACGAATCAGCGGCGTGAGGTCCGGGCGCTTGGCCGAATCGATGGGCGTGGGCACGGTAACGATATAGACGTTGCGATCGGCAAGGTCGGCAAGCTGCGAGCTGAAGCGCAGGCTCCCTGCTTCCGCAAGTTCATCGCGACTGACTTCCAGTGTGCTGTCGCGGCCTGCACGCAGTTCGTCGATGCGGCCTTGATGGATGTCGAAACCAATGGTGTCGTAGTGCTTGCCAAATTCCACCGCGAGCGGCAGGCCGACATAGCCGAGTCCAATGATGGCGAGCTTGGTGTCTTCCAGGTTATGCATGCCGGGTTTCCGCTGACTGGTTGAAGTGGAGCAACGCTTCGGTCTGCAGGGTATCCGATGGATTGCCTGTGCAGATAACCAGAACGCGTACCCCTGATAAGAAACTGACGTGATGTTGCGCGTATCGAACGACACAACGCGCGTCAGCGGCGCAAGGCTATCAGGGTCAGCTGTTGTTTCCGCTAGGCCAGAGGTTGCTTGCCGGATGGCGGATGCGCGTGCTGTGACGGGTTTGTGCGTTGGTTGCTTTCGTTGTCGCGATGGCGTGCCGGCGTAGCCATCGGAGGGGCGGGCTCATGGGCGTGCGCGGTGTTACCTGATGCGCGGACCGGGTCGCTCAAGGTGAGGGGAGGGCTGAGCCTTTGTGGGTGCGGCACCGCGTCGCGTGTAAGATATTGCGAATCATTCTCAATCTTGTTACCGTGCATTGGTGCAGCCCAGCTGGAGGTCGTTACCTCGCCACGGCTCGCGTATCCCACCCCATAACCCGCAGCGAAAGGGCTCCCGGCCACCAGGGTGGCCCGCGTTCGCCTGCCCGAAGGATCGAGCATGACCTCCAAAGCAATGGTGTCTTCCGCGGCCAACCCGCCTGTCCGGCTCGCCATGAGCGCGCTAGGCCTGGCCTTGGCCTCCACGTCGGCCATGGCCGCTACCGCCGCCGACGCTGCCAGCGACACGACCGCCGATCCCCAGGATGCGCAGAACCTCGATGGCGTGAAGGTGCGTTCTACGGTCGTCAACACCACCTCGCCCAAGTTCACCGTGCCTTTGTTGGACACGCCGCGCTCGGTGACGGTGATTCCCCAGCAGATCATCCAGCAGACGGCGGCGACGTCGTTGCTCGACGTGCTGCGGCAGGTGCCGGGCATTACGTTTGGTGCAGGCGAGGGCGGCAACCCGAATGGCGACCGGCCGATCATCCGTGGTTTCAATTCGGAAAGTTCGGTGTTTATCGACGGAATCCGCAGCTCCGGTTCGCAGTCGCGCGAGATCTTCGACATCGACCAGGTCGACGTCATCAAGGGGCCGAGCTCCGTCTACACGGGCCGTGGTGCCGTGGGTGGCAGCATCAATCTGGTGACCAAAGCACCCAAGGCAGAGGACTTCGTGCGCGGCACCGGCGGCGTGGGTTCGGACAACTATTACCGCGCCACGGTCGACTGGAACCAGCAGGTGGGCGGCGATTCGGCGATTCGCCTGAATGTGATGGGGCACAGCAACGACGTCGCAGGCCGTGACGGTCCTGACATGTCGCGCTGGGGTATCGCACCCTCGGTGACGTTTGGCCTGCATGCGCCGACCAGCGTCACGCTCAGCTACTACCACCTGCAGAGCGATGACACGCCCGACAGCGGCATTCCGTACAACAACCCGTTTGCCGCCACCAGCCCGCTGGCGAATCTCAACGGCGATGGCCGGCCGTATTCGGTTCCGCGTGGCACCTATTACGGTTGGCTCGCTCGCGACTACCAGAAGCAGAGCAACGACACCGGTTCGATTCTGATCAAGCATGATTTCAGCGACGGCTGGACGCTGCGCAACACCACGCTGTACGCACGCACCACCAACGACTACATCTGGACCCAGCCGGACGACAGCCAGGGCAATTTCCTGGTGAACGGAGGCATCTGGCGCCGCAACAACAACCGCAACAGCAGTACCACCAACCTGACCAACCAGACGGATCTCACCGGCGAATTCGAAACCGGATCGCTCAAGCACAGCATCGCGGCGGGTATCGAGCTGAGCAGTGAGAAGACGCAGCGCACCAGCTATCTGGTTGACCCGGCAACCAGCGCGACGGACACGCACAACACCGGCTCCATCATCAACGGCGCCTGCAGCCCCAGGTACGGCATCGGTGCACCATCCGGCTACTGGTGCACGAACGCGCAGCATCCCACGCCGAATGATCCGTTCAATGGCGTCATCATCGGTGGCCAGAATCCCACGCGCATCGTGACCGATACGCGTTCGGCCTGGGCATTCGATACGGTGACGATTGACCCGCAGTGGTCGGTCAATGGCGGTGTGCGCTTTGACAGCTTCAGCACCCGATCGGTGGCGACGACCACCACCACCGGTGTGGTGTCCCGTCTCAGCAATGATTCGAATTTCTGGAATTACCAGCTCGGCGTGGTCTACAAGCCGGCGCAGAACGGCAGCGTCTATCTGTCGTGGGGCACATCGTCCAATCCGCCAGGCGTGGATGCGGGCGATGGCGCCGATGGCATCGCCGTCACCAACGCAGACCTGAAGCCCGAAAGCAGCCGCAATCTGGAACTGGGCACGAAGTGGGATGTATTCAACGAACGCTTGTCACTCACCGCCGCGGTATTTCGCAGCGAGAAAGACAACGCGCGCGTAGCCACCGGTGGCCGCGGCAGCCCGCAAATCAACGCGGGCAAGCAGCGCGTGGATGGCGTGGAACTGAGCTTCAGCGGTCAGCTCACCGAACGCTGGAATGTGTTCGGTGGCTACACCTACCTCGACAGCACGCTGGTAAAGACCGGGGCCGGCGATCTCGCCAGCCAGGGCAACCAGTTCCCCAATACGCCCGCGAATAGTTTTACGTTGTGGACGAGCTACGCCATCACCTCGCAATGGAGCGTGGGTGGTGGCGCGTATTACCAGGACAAGGTGTACGGCAATACCGCCAACACGAAGTGGGTGCCGGCGTGGACCCGTTTCGATGCCATGGTGTCGTATCAGGTCAACAAGCACCTGAACCTGCAGCTCAACGTGCAAAACCTCACCAACAAGTACTACTTCGACAAGGCCTATGCCGCGCACTACGCCTCCGTGGCGCCGGGGCGGTCGGGCATGCTCACGGCCAACTTCAGTTTCTGATAGGGTCGCCGAAATCGATGACGTGCCCGTGTGGCACGTCATCGATTTGCAAAGCTGAGGAAACATCATGTTGTTGCAGATCCCCGAAGTGCTTACCGCCGATGAGCTGGCGCATTGCCAGCAGCGCCTCGCCAAGGCGCCATGGGTGGATGGGCGGGTGACGGCGGGCCATCAATCGGCTCAGGCCAAGGATAATTTGCAGCTTCCTGAGGATTGCGCCGAGGCGCGGGAGCTGGGCGCGCTGGTGCTCGATGCACTGGCACGCAACACGACGTTTTTCGCGGGCGCCTTGCCGCGTCACATTTTTCCGCCACTCTTCAATTGCTATCGCGGTGGGCAGTCGTTTGGGTTCCATGTGGACAACGCGATCCGCTATGACCGTCGCAACGGTGCGAGCTCGCCCATTCGCACGGATCTCTCCGCCACGCTGTTCCTCAGCGAGCCTGACAGTTACGAAGGCGGCGGGCTGGTCATTGAAGACACCTACGGCACGCATACGGTCAAGCTTGCGGCGGGCGACATGATTCTTTATCCAGCCAGCAGCCTGCATCGTGTCGAGCCGGTGACGCGCGGCCAGCGGGTGGCGGCCTTCTTCTGGATACAGAGCCTGGTTCGGGACGAAGCTCAGCGGCGTTTGCTGCTGGAGCTGGACGTTTCCATCCAGAGCCTGACCCAGGTCAGCGCGCCTCAGCCCGATCTGCTGAGACTGACCGGCATTTATCACAACTTGCTGCGAACCTGGTCCGAGACATGAGCGTGAAACAGGCGGCCGTTGCGGACGAATTTCCTCACCTGCTGCGGTCGGCGCCGGCGCGCGCGCACGGACTGCTCCTTACGCAGGCGCTTATCGGTGACTGCGCATCGCAGTTGGCGGTTGGCCAGATGTACCTGGAAGGTATTGGTTGCGAGCGCGATGGTGCCGAGGCGCGCTACTGGTTCCAGCACGCTGCGCACCAGGGCGAGCCGATGGCGATGAACATGCTCGGACGCTGCCTTGAAAATGGTTGGGGCGGCGCAGTGAACTACGAACTGGCTGCGGTGTGGTATCGGGAAGCGGCTGAGCACGGTTCGGACTGGGGCATGTACAACTACGCTCACGTGCTTGCCAACGGCCGCGGCATCAAACCGAATCGCGCGGAGGCGTTTCATTGGTTCGGGCGTGCCGCGGAAGCGGGTCACGGACGAGCCATGCATTTCCTGGGGCAGTATTACGAGCACGGCTGGGAAACGGCGCCGAATGCCGATCTGGCCAAGGAGCTCTACCGCCGCTCGGCGGAGAAGGGCGATTACCGCGGGCAGTGCAGCTGGGCTTCAGTGCTTACCGAGGAAGGGCGTATTGAAGAGGCGTGCGCGCTGCTGCGCATGGCGATGGCGATTGCGCCCACTTATTTTGCGGAAGCGTTGCGTTGTGACCTGAGTCAGTCGCGGCACCCGGAGTTGCGGGCCCTCGCCGCAGTCACAGCGTAGAGCGCACCCAGTACTCCACTGGGTGCGCCTGGCGTGCCGTTACGACCAGCTGCTGTCGTCGAAACCGCCGTCGTTGCTGTCGTCGAAATCGTCCGTCGATGCGAAGTCCTGATCGCTGATGCCGCGCGAACGGTCGCCGTTGTCGTAGAAGTTGTTCTCGGTGACGTTCTCGACCACGGTGGATTGGCCACCACCGCCAAAGAATCCGCCGCCGTGATGACCGCCGATCAGGCTTTCAATACCGTCGAACAGGAACATGCCGCCGGCGACGCCTGCGGCTGTCGTGGCCGCCTGCGACAGGAAGCTCGGTGCTGCTGCGGGCGGCTGTGCGGGTGCCGGCGCGCTGCCAAACAGGCGATCGCGCCAGCCAGGCGCAGCGGCGGGTTGAGGCTGCTGCGGCATCGGCGGTGGCGAGGCGCCCCATGCGGACTGTTGCTGTCCACCGAGGAAGCTGCCTCCACCTTGCTGCGAGGCGAGCTGCGCCTGCAGTTGCGCGATCTGTGCCTTGGCACCTTCCAATGCTTGTTGCTGCAGCAGGCTGCGCTGCACCAACAGATAAAGCGCATCGGGCTGACTGGCCAGCCGCTGACGAATGAGCGCGTCGGCTTGCGGATCCTTCATCACGCTGCCGGCGGCCGCGAGGCGCTGGAGAAAATCGTCGAGTAGCTGTTGTTCCTGCGGTGTCATGACGTGCGAATCTCCAAGGGGCTACGAATGGCACCCAATGTGGCGCTCAGGCTACCGGGTGATGCAGTGCCGAAAGTGTGCCCTGCATGCATGACATCAAGGGGTAAGCGACTTTCGTTTTCCTTGCAGTCAGCTATTTCGCAGGCTCTTTCGACGTCACGCATACAAGCGAGGGGTGTTGCGCGGCATCCATACGAAAAAGCCCCGGGTACGAAGGTACGCGGGGCTTTCTGTCTGGAATGTTTTGGTGGAGCCAGGGAGGATCGAACTCCCGACCTCGTCATTGCGAACGACGCGCTCTCCCAGCTGAGCTATGGCCCCACATGAGCCAACGATGTTACCAGCGTGTTCCAGTCCTCGCCAAGCCCCCGGTTTCTTCAGGGATGCAGACGGCTGAGTCCGTCGTGTAGTACCTCGCGGCGCCACCCCTCCAGAAACTCCGGCCACTGCTCTGTAACGACGTATTCCTCCAGGACCTTGCGCGGGCACAGCAGGCCAGCCGGCAGATCCTGTTCGACGGCGCACTTGTCCACGTAATCCTTCATGGCGGCAAGGGCTCGCTTGGCCTCGCCCTGGGGCGTCTCGGGAATGGACGCGGTAGCTGTCACTTCGTCCCCATCGATGGGCCGCTGCAGCACCTCGAGCAATTCGCCACGTTGCGGCGATCGCAGCGCGCGCTGGCCGCGGGTGCGTTGTTCCAGGTCGCTGGCCGAGCCGGGTTGTTGCTGGACGAGGTTCATCACCAGTGCGTCTTCAAGCAGCCACGGGCGCGGCCGGTCGAGCGAGCGCGCGACCTGGTCGCGCCACAACAGCACGCGGCGCAGCAAGGCACGCTTTTCCGGACGCCATTCCGAGGCGCTGCGAAAGGTACGTTGCGGTTGCGGATCTCCTTCGCGGTAGCAGGCGCGCTGCTTGAGCCGTTCGCAATCTTCGGCATGCCAGGCAGCGCGGTCGCGTTGCGCGAGCCGCTCGGCCAGTTGCTCGTGCACGGGCTTGAGATACACCACATCGAGCGTGGCATAGGTGCGCTGAGAATCGGTGAGCGGACGTTGCAGCCAGTCCGAGCGCGTTTCCCCCTTGTCCAGTTCAGCGCCGGTCAGTTCCGCCACCAGGGCGCGGTAGCTGATGCCCAGCCCCATGCCGACAAACGCCGCGGCGATCTGGGTGTCGAACAGTTGGTGTGGGCCATGCGGTAGCAAGGGCGAAAGTGCTTCAAGATCTTCGCTGGCGCTGTGCATCACAGTCACCGCGTTGCCTTCGCCGATGAGCGGACGTAGCGACTCGCCAATGGGAAAGGCCAGCGGGTCGACCAGCGCATACCGTCCATTCCAACCCAACTGGATCAATGCCAGCTGCGGATAGAAGGTGTTGCGGCGCATGAACTCGGTATCGAAGCCGAGCGCGGCATCGTCAGGCAGCGCAGCAAGCCATGCCTGCAGGGCGTCGCGCTGGTCGATCCATGCAGCGTCGGGGGATAGGGCGGTTTCTTGTTGCATGCGTGTTCCTGGTGATGCAGAACACGCGTTCGCGCATTGTCCTGACATCGGTTTCTGCCTATGGTTAGGCGGTCCACGATAACAGGCCGCCCAAGGTCCCCCAACATGCCGAGTAAGGAAACCGTACGACGACAGCGTGCCCTCGGCGGAGCCGTTGGCGTCGTCGTGCTGGGAATGGCGCTGGTCTATCACTTCTTTCCGCGCGTATTTCACGTCGAGCCGTCGGCTACGGCCTCGCACCGGGCGATGAATCTTGGGCCGGCGACCTCGGCGGCGCCGGCGCAGGCGATACGCGTACCGGTCGTGCCGGAGATCGATGCCGGGCCGCCACTCACGCTCGCTCCCACTGCGGTCATCGTTTCCCGTCTGGGCAACAAAAATGCAAACCTGCCGGAACAGCTCAGTGCTGACACGCCGGAGGTGGAGGCGCTGATCACCCGGGCCGATAAGGCATTGCGCGCCGGGCAGCTTGCCGGGGGCGAGAACAGCGCCGCATCGCTTTATCAGCAAGCGCTCAAAGAAAAACCCGATAGCCGCCGTGCCGCCCAGGGGTTGTACGAAGTGCGTCAGCGTCTGGTGGCGGAGATCAATCAGGATCTGGCCGTGGGCGATGCCGATGCCGTTGGCGATCTCATCGAGACACTTAAAACGCTTCCTGATTCGAGCGACGACGTGGCACAGCTGCAGGGCAAGCTGAAGACGCTGGCGCAGGCGCGTCCGTTGCTGGCCAAGGCGGCGACGTTGCTGCAGCAGGGTAACGTCGATCAGCCCGCCGGCAACAACGCGCTGGAGCTCTATCGTCAGGTGTTGCAGCTGGATCCGGGTAACGCCGTGGCGGAGCAGGGCATTCTGCAAGTGCAGCGTGCCGTGCTTGATCGCGCGCTGGCGGCGGTGGCGCAGAACGACTTCAAGGGCGCGGATCAGGCGCTGGCCGAAGCGAGCCAGGTGTCGCCAGATTCGACGGCGTTGCGCGACGTGCGTGGTCGTGTCGATGGCATGCGTCAGTCGCGCGCCAATGCTTTGTTGACCCAGGCTCGCTCGGCGCTCGATGCAGGCAATCTGGCGTTGGCGCAGCAACTGGCCGATCAGGCTAAAGCCATCAGCCCCGACCTCGCTGGATTGGCCGACTTTGGTGAGCGGTTGACCAACGCGCGGTTGTACGCCAGCTACAAACCCGGACAGGTATTCAATGACCGCTTCGTCGACATGCCCGGGCAGACACCCTCGATGGTGGTGATTCCCACCGGGTCGTTCCAGATGGGGGCGCCCGATGGCGAGGCCGGTCGGCAAGATGCAGAAACCCCGCAACACGAGGTCAGTGTCGCCAAGGGGTTCGCGCTCTCCCGTACCTCCATCACAGTCGGGCAGTTCCGCGATTTTGTTCGGGCGAGCGGTTATCAGCCAGATTCGGTCAAATTGGGTGGCGCAAGCGTTTACGACGAGAGTACGGGCGCCATGCGCGACGACGCCGATGCGGGCTGGCAGACCGACTACGTCGGCCATTCCGCGGATAGCCGGTTGCCCGTGGTCAATGTGTCCTGGGACGACGCGAAGGCCTATGTGGAGTGGCTCAGCCAGCGCACGGGCAAAACCTATCGATTGCCCAGCGAGGCCGAGTTCGAATATGCCCTGCGTGGCGGCACCACCACACGTTATTGGTGGGGAGAGGGCGCGCCGACGTCCAAGGTGGAGAACCTGACGGGCAGTGGCGATCGCTCGCCCAGCGGCCGGCGCTGGAGTAACGCATTCGCCGGTTACCGTGACGGCTACTGGGGGCCGGCGCCGGTTATGAACTTCGCGCCCAATCCGTACGGTCTGTACGACATCGACGGCAACGTCTCCGAATGGGTACAGGACTGCTGGCACGACAGCTACCTCCGTGCGCCCCGCGATGGCAGCGCCTGGGTCAATCCAGGTTGCGGGGTGCGGGTGGTTCGGGGCGGCTCATGGGGCAGTTCGCCGGATCAGGTGCGTTCGGCTTATCGCCAGGGGGCTGATGCAAGCGTGCGCAGCGGCCGTGTTGGCTTCCGTGTTTTGCGAGAACTTTGATCGGGTTGTGTCCGGTTTGACGCGCTCGTCGCAACGCCGCCGCGACCCCGGCGGCAGCGTGCCCGGCACCGCTTGTGCTGCCCCCCGCACGAACCGTAAAATGACCCTCTTTCGTGTAAGGGAATCATCGACTTAGGGCGGAGTGTCCGGAAGCTGGCGGGGCGGGGTGCGAGGGTATTCATACCCATCTTTTTCCTTGGTAATCCGGTGCTTGCGGTAAATTCCTCAGAGTTGTTCTGATGCGAAAGTGGCGGAATTGGTAGACGCACTGGATTTAGGTTCCAGCGGGTAACCCCGTGAGGGTTCGAGTCCCTCCTTTCGCACCATCCCTTTGTTTTTTATGCAGGCGGCCAGTGGCTGCCAAGCGCCATTTCAGGCGCTCATATCGGTACTCCAGGAGACGTCATGCAGGTTTCGGTTGAAAACGTCGGCAAGCTCGAGCGCAAGCTCACGGTGAAGTTTCCCGCGGAGCGCTTCGAGTCGCAGGTAAGCGCGCGCATCGCCGAAATGGGTCGCACTGTGCGTCTCAAGGGCTTCCGTCCGGGCAAGGTGCCGACCGCGGTGATCCAGCAGCGCTTTGGTGACCAGGTGCGCGGCGAAGTGCTTTCCGACCTCATCGGGAGCACGCTGCGCGAAGCCGTCAACCAGGAAAACCTGCGTCCGATCGCCAACCCGTCGATCGACACCACGGGCCGCCCGGAGAACGGTGAGATCGCTTACACCGCCACCTTCGAAGTGATGCCGGAATTCCCGGAAGTCGACGTCGCCAAGCTCGAAGTTTCGCGTCCGGTCGCAGAAGTGTCCGACGCCGACATCGAGAAGATGATCGAAACCCTGCGCGCCCAGCGCCGCAGCTTCGACCCGGTTGAGCGCGCCTCGGTTGAAGGCGACTTCGTGATGTTCGAGTACTCGGCGCAGGCGGGCGACTACCGTTTCCCGGCCGAAAACCTCGAGCGCGCCGGCAGCGTGCTGGGCTCGGGCAACCTGTTCAAGGCATTGGATGACGTTCTCACCGGCCGCAAGGCCGATGAAGAGTTCGACGCCGACGTCGAATTCCCGGCAGATTTCCGCAACGAAAACCTCGCCGGCAAGATGGCCAAGTGCCACTTCAAGATCGTGAAGGTGCAGGAGCCGAAGCTGCCGGAAGTGGACGCCGAGTTCGCCAAGCTGTTCGGCATTGCCGATGGCGACCTGGAGCATTTCCGCAAGGAAGTGCGCGCAAACCTCGAGCGCGAGCTCAAGGCCACGCTGATGGCTCGCCTCAAGTCCGAAGTGGCTGAGAAGCTGGCCAATGCCTACCCCGATCTGGACGTGCCGAACGTGATGGTGCAGTCCGAAGCGCACGCCCTCGCCCAGGGCAGCGTGCCGCGCGGCCAGCAGGTGCCGCCGCAGCTGGTCGAGGCTGCCGCGCCGATCGCACGCAAGCGCGTCATTGCCGGTCTGCTGATGGGTGAGATCGCCCGCAAGCAGTCGCTGGCCGTTGATCGCACCCGCGTGGCCGAGCAGCTGGCTGCCATCGCCTCGACCTACGAGGAGCCGGAGAAGGTTGTTGAACTTTACAACCGCGACCCCCAACTGATGTCTGGGCTGCAGAACCGCGTGATGGAAGACCAGGTCGCAGAGTGGGTGGCAGATCACGCTGCAACCACCGTGCAGAATCTGGGCTTCGACGAGGTGATGCGCCCGGTCAGCGCCTGAGGCATCCTTCAGGCCAATCAACCGGAGAGCGACACGCATGGCTATGGACCCGATCCAGAACCTCAACCTGGTACCGATCGTCGTTGAGCAGACCGCTCGCGGCGAACGCTCGTACGACATCTACTCGCGCCTTCTGAAGGAGCGCGTGATCTTCCTCGTGGGCGAGGTGAACGATCAGGTGGCCAACTTGCTGGTCGCGCAGATGCTGTTCCTTGAATCGGAAAACCCGGACAAGGACATCCATCTGTACATCAACAGCCCGGGTGGTGCGGTCACCGCCGGGCTGGCGATCTACGACACCATGCAGTTCATCAAGCCGGACGTCAGCACCATGTGCATCGGCCAGGCCTGCAGCGCCGCGTCGCTGCTGCTGATGGCTGGCGCCAAGGGCAAGCGCTACTCGCTGCCCAACTCGCGCGTGATGATCCACCAGCCGTCCGGCGGCGCCCGCGGCCAGGCCACGGACATTGAGATTCAGGCTCAGGAAATCCTGTACTTGCGTCGCCGCCTGAACGATATCTACGTTCAGCATACCGGCCAGCCCCTCGACAAGATCGAGCGGGACATGGAGCGCGATCGCTTCATGAGCGCCGAGGCAGCCAAGGAATACGGCCTGATCGACCAGGTTCTGGACCGCCGCGCCATCGAAACGGTGAAATCGGCCTGATTTCAGGCACCTGGTACCAGGTTTGCAAGCGGTTCCGCGTCTCGGTGCAGACGCGGAACCCTGTGCTATTCTCAAACCGCAATCGATTTTTCAGCAGGATCCAGGCATGAGCGACGACCGTCAGGGCCGTTCCAACGACAGCGGCAAGATTCTCTACTGCTCCTTCTGTGGCAAGAGCCAGCATGAAGTGCGCAAGCTGATCGCGGGTCCGTCCGTGTTCATCTGCGACGAGTGCGTAGAGCTTTGCAACGACATCATCCGCGAGGAGCTGGAGGAGAAGGCCGCCTCCGGGCGCAGCCAGCTGCCCAAGCCCCGCGAAATCATGGAAACGCTCGACCAGTACGTGGTCGGCCAGACCCGTGCCAAAAAGGCGCTGGCGGTAGCGGTGTACAACCACTACAAGCGCATGGAATCGCGCCAGAAGAGCGATGACGTCGAGCTGGGCAAGTCCAATATTCTCCTGATCGGTCCCACCGGTTCGGGCAAGACGCTGCTGGCCGAGACGCTGGCGCGCCTGCTCAACGTGCCGTTCACCATCGCTGACGCCACCACGCTTACCGAAGCGGGCTATGTCGGCGAGGACGTGGAAAATATCATCCAGAAGCTGCTGCAGAAGTGCGACTACGACGTCGACAAGGCGCAGTCTGGCATCGTCTATATCGACGAAATCGACAAGATCTCGCGCAAGAGCGAGAACCCGTCGATTACCCGCGACGTGTCCGGCGAAGGCGTGCAGCAGGCGCTGCTGAAGCTGATCGAGGGCACGCTGGCTTCGGTGCCGCCGCAGGGTGGCCGCAAGCATCCGCAGCAGGAATTCCTGCAGGTCGACACCAAGAACATCCTGTTCATTTGTGGTGGCGCGTTCGCGGGTCTGGAAAAGGTGATCCAACAGCGTTCCGATACCGTGGGCATCGGCTTCTCGGCCGAAGTGCGCAGCAAGGAGCGCAAGGAAAACCTGGGCAAACTACTGTCCGAAGTCGAGCCGTCGGATCTGGTTCGCTATGGTCTGATCCCTGAGTTCGTCGGTCGTCTCCCGGTGGTCGCCACTCTCGACGAACTGGACGAGCCGGCGCTGGTGAAGATCCTGACCGAGCCGAAGAACGCCGTCACCAAGCAGTTCAAGAAGCTGTTTGAGATGGAAGGCGTGGAGCTGGAGTTCCGTCCGGAAGCCCTGCAGGCGATTGCCCGCAAGGCACTCAAGCGCAAGACGGGTGCTCGTGGCCTGCGCACCATTCTTGAGCAGGTGCTGCTGGACACGATGTACGAGCTGCCTTCGCTGGAGCACGTCAGCAAGGTCGTCGTCGATGATGCTGTGATCGAAGGTCAGGCAGAGCCTTATCTCATCTATCGCGGCAACCTCAAGCAGCCGCGCGCGGCGGGTGAGGGCGGCGACGCCGCCTGATCCAACGACACATCGCATTAACTTTTGTGATGGCCCTGGCAGCGTATTGCCGGGGCCATCGCGTTTATGCGGTTTGCCATGCACTTGAGTGCATGACTGTCTGCCACCACTTGACGTACAGAAGGTCCCGGCGCAGTGTCGGGGCAAAAGACGCTATTCATCCCTGAGAGATTCTCTTCGATGGCAAAGAACGCCCCAAATCCCCTCGCCACCGGAGCCGCGCTCGACGCACTGCCAGTGCTGCCGCTGCGCGACGTGGTGGTTTATCCCCACATGGTCATCCCATTGTTTGTGGGTCGTGACAAGTCCATGCGTGCGCTGGAGCGCGCCATGGAGGGCGAGCGCCAGATCCTGTTGGTGGCGCAAAAGAGCCCGGATATCGACGATCCCAAGATCGGCGACCTGCACGAGATCGGCACGCTCGCCAGCGTGCTGCAATTGCTGAAGCTGCCCGATGGCACCGTAAAGGTGCTGGTCGAAGGTCAGTCGCGTGTCGCGATTGAGCATTACGACGAGGAAGGCGGCATGCTCACCGCCACCTCGCGCGTGATCGAGCCGGTGTACAGCAACAAGGAGCGCGAGCTCGATGTGGTGTCGCGCACGCTGATTTCGCTGTTCGAGCAGTTGGTAAAGCAGAGCCGCAAGCTGCCACCGGAAGTGCTCGCTACGTTGTCGGGCATTGATGACCCGTCGCGCGTTGCCGACTCGATTGCGGCGCACCTGTCCGTGCGCATGGGTGACAAGCAGAAGGTGCTGGAGACTGCTGACGTGGGGCAGCGCCTTGAGCTGCTGATCGGGCTGGTCGATGGCGAGATGGATCTGCAGCAGGTGGAAAAGCGCATCCGCGGCCGTGTGAAGTCGCAGATGGAAAAGAGCCAGCGCGAGTACTACCTCAACGAACAAATGAAGGCCATCCAGAAGGAACTCGGCGAGAGCGAGGAAGGCCCGAACGAAGTCGAAGAGCTGCAGAAGAAGATCGACAACGCTGGCATGCCCAAGGCGGTGCTGGCCAAGGCGCGCGCCGAGTTCGGCAAGCTGCGTCAGATGTCGCCGATGTCGGCCGAAGCCACGGTGGTTCGCAACTATCTGGATTGGCTGGTCGGCGTGCCGTGGAAGAAGAAGAGCAAGGTCCGCAAGGATCTGCAGCTCGCACAAGACGTGCTCGATGCCGACCACTTTGGTCTGGAAAAGGTCAAAGAGCGCATCCTCGAATATCTCGCCGTGCAGCAGCGCGTGAACACCATGCGCGGCCCGATCCTGTGCCTGGTGGGTCCTCCGGGCGTGGGCAAGACCTCGCTTGGACAGTCGATTGCCAAGGCAACGAACCGCAAGTTTGTCCGCATGAGCCTGGGTGGCGTGCGTGACGAGGCTGAGATTCGTGGCCATCGCCGCACCTATATCGGCTCGATGCCGGGTCGCATCGTGCAGAACTTGAACAAGGTGGGTACCAAGAACCCGCTGTTTGTGCTGGACGAAATCGACAAGATGTCGATGGACTTCCGCGGTGACCCGTCGTCGGCGCTGCTGGAAGTGCTCGATCCGGAGCAGAACCATGCATTCAACGACCATTACCTGGAGGTCGATCTCGACCTGTCCGAGGTGATGTGGATTGCCACCGCCAACTCTCTGAACATCCCCGGTCCTCTGTTGGATCGCATGGAGGTCATTCGTATCCCGGGTTATACCGAGGATGAGAAGCTGGGGATCGCGCAGAAGTACCTGCTTTCCAAGCAGCTTAAGGCCAATGGCCTTAAGCCGGAGGAGCTGAGTGTTGACGAAGAGGCCATCCGGGACATCGTGCGCTACTACACGCGCGAATCCGGCGTGCGTAACCTCGAGCGCGAAATTTCCAAGATCTGCCGCAAGGTGGTGAAGGAGCTGACGCTGTCGCAGGTGGGTAAGAAGAAGGTCGAAGCCAAGAAGTCTTCGGCGGCCGTAAAGACGGCTAAATCGAAGAAAGCGGTCAAGGTGACGTCGGAGAACCTGGAGCATTACCTGGGTGTCCGTCGCTTTGACTTTGGCCGCAAGGAGCTCCAGAACGAAGTCGGTCTGGTGACCGGCCTGGCCTGGACCCAGGTCGGTGGCGACTTGCTCAGCATCGAAGCCTCGGTGGTTCCAGGCAAGGGGCGCCTGGTGAATACCGGGCAGCTCGGCGACGTCATGAAGGAATCGATCCAGGCGGCGTTGTCCGTGGTACGTGCGCGTGCCGATCGCCTTGGCATCGATCCGGAGTTCCACCAGAAGTTCGACATCCACATCCACGTGCCGGAGGGTGCGACGCCGAAGGATGGCCCCAGCGCGGGTATCGCCATGTGCACGGCACTGGTGTCGGCGCTTACCAAGGTGCCGGTGCGCTCCGAGGTGGCCATGACGGGCGAGATCACCCTGCGTGGCCGCGTGTTGCCGATCGGTGGGCTCAAGGAGAAATTGTTGGCGGCCCACCGCGGCGGCATCACCACCATCATCATTCCGGACGAGAACAAGAAGGACCTGGCAGACATTCCGGAGAACATCACGGCGTCGCTGGATATTCATCCGGTACGCTGGATCGATGAGGTGCTCGACATCGCGCTGGAGCGCCCGTTGCAGCCGCTGCAGGTCACTGAAGGCGATAGCAAGCCCAAGGTCGAGGCGCCGCGGGAAGACAGTCAGGATGAGTCGCAGGAGTCGTACGCGCGGCCTCATTGACCTGTGATAGGAGTCACCGAAAACGGGCGGGTATCCGCCCGTTTTTCATAGCCAGGTCACATGCATGGAACAGTGCGCGCTTAGCGTTTCAGCAGGCACTTTGCAAGCGTTTGCGAAGCATGCTGAATCGCGGGAACCCTTGGTATTGCTTGTCATTGCGGACCCTGGGGGGCACTGGTATAAAGGCGGCACCGCAGCCTGACGCCAAGCACGATGCGCAGTGATGCGGGGTTGCTTGGCGATGCCCGGTGCGCTGTCACAGGAGGCGTCGCCTGGTCCCAGAATGACCACGCGGGCTGCATAACCGTTTAAGGGAGTGTCTCAATGAATAAAACCGATCTGATCAATGCCATTGCCGAAAAGGCCGAACTCACCAAGGCTGACGCCGGCCGTGCTCTCGAGGCTTTCTTCGAGACCGTGCAGAAGGCGCTGAAGAAGGGTGAGGACGTGTCGGTGGTCGGCTTTGGCACCTTCACCGTGCGCAAGCGCGCTGCTCGTACGGGCCGCAACCCGCGCACCAATGAGACGATCAAGATCAAGGCCTCGAAGGTTCCGGCGTTCAAGGCTGGTAAGACCCTCAAGGATGCCCTAAACTAAGCGGCTACTTGCTTAGTTTCGGGTGCTTAGCTCAGCGGTAGAGCGTCGCCCTTACAAGGCGAGGGTCGTAGGTTCGATCCCTACAGCACCCACCAGAAACATGCGGAGCGGTAGTTCAGTCGGTTAGAATGCTGGCCTGTCACGCCGGAGGTCGCGGGTTCGAGTCCCGTCCGCTCCGCCACAGTTCGCAAGGGCGCCCGTGTGGCGCCCTTGCCTTTTAAGCGCCGCGCACTTGGTGCGCTGAACAACGAGAGCCGGGAACATCTCCATGCTGCAGGCACTGCGTAACAAGCTTCACGGATGGCCTTCCATTGTCGTTCTGGGCATTTGCGTTTTCGCGATCTCGTTTTTTGGCATCGAGTCCTATTTCAGCTCACGCACCGACACGTATGTGGCGATGGTGGGCAAGCATGAAATTTCCCAGCGGGATTTCCAGGGCCGCATGAATGAAGCCCGCCGCGACGCACAGGCGCGCATGGGCGATCAGTTCAATGCGGCCCAATTCGAGCTGCCGGAAACCAAGCGGCTGATCCTCGATCAGCTGATCAACGAGCAGCTGCTTCGCCAGGCGAACGATAAGCTTGGCCTGAAGGTGTCCAGCGTCGAGCTGCGCGACCGCATCGCCAATCAGCAGGCTTTCCAGGTCAACGGGCAGTTTGATCCGGCGACGTATCGCGCCATCCTGGCCGCACAGAACATGACGCCTGCCATGTTCGAAAACAGCCAGCGCGCATCGCTGGAGCCGGGTCTGATGCCGCGTGCCATCATCGCTGGCACCATCATCACCGATGCGGACATGGATCGTTACCTCGGCCTGCTTTATCAGCGCCGCGACTTGCGCTGGTTTGCGGTACCGCGCCCGGCGCTGACCGATACCGACGTGTCGGACGCGCAACTTGAGGCGTATTACAAGGAACACCAGACCGACTTCATGAACCCCGAGCAGGTGTCGTTGAAGTACATCGAGGTCAATGGCGCCGATCTGAAGATCGACGCGCAGCCCAGCGAAGACGAACTGAAGAAGCGCTACGAGGACCAGAAGCAGCGCTTCGTACAGCCGGAGCAGCGCTTGGTGTCGCACATCTTGGTTAACGTTCCCAAGAACGCGACGCCGGACCAGCAGAAGGCCGCGCTAGCCAAGGCTGAGAAGATCGCTGGTGAAGCCAACGCAGAGAATTTCGGCAAGCTCGCCGAACAGGATTCGGACGATCTGGGTTCGAAGCGCTCCGGCGGCGATCTGGGCTGGCTGGAAAAGGGCGTGACCAACCCGGCGTTCGATTCGGCGTTGTTCTCGCTGCAGAAGGGCCAGATTTCCAAGCCGGTGCTGTCCGATGAGGGTTATCACGTGCTGTTCCTGCGCGATGTGCGCAGTGGCGACGCCAAGCCGTTTGCCGAAGTGCGTGATCAGATCGCCAAGGACTACCTCTCCACTGAGCGTGACCGTCAGTACAGTGAGTTGGCTGGCAAGTTGACCGATCAGACCTACCAGAGCCCCTCGTCGCTGGAACCGGCGTCGCAGGCACTGAACCTGCCTATCAAGACCACCGGGCTGTTCTCGCGTAAAGGTGGTGAGGGCCTCACCGCCGATCCGAAGCTGGTCCAGGCTGCGTTCTCGGATGACGTGCTGTCCCAGGGCAATAATTCCGGCCTGATCGATCTGGGCTCGAACCATGCCGTGGTCGTGCGCGTAGACAAGCACATTCCGGCGGCAGCACGTCCGCTGGCCGATGTCCGCGACCAGGTGCGCCAGAAGATCCTCAGCGAACGTACCGCCACCGAAGCGCAGAAGCGCGCCGACGCCTTGCTGGCTCGCTTGCAGAAGGGCGAGGAGATCCAGGCGGTTGCCGCATCCACAGGTGCCAACATGCAGGCTGTGCCGGAGGCCCTCCGTATGCAGCCGTCGCTTCCGCCAGAGGTGTTGAAGCAGGCGTTCCTGCTGCCGCATCCGGCAGAAGGCAAGCCGCAGTTTGCCCGTGTCGAGACGGCGGACGGCAACTATGCGCTGGTCGCTGTCGATAAGGTGCAGGACGGTGATCTGAGCAAGGTCTCCTTCGAGCAGCGGAATACTCTGCGTGATCAGATGTCCCAGGCCTACGGCATCCTCGCTACGCAGGAATTCATTGATGCGCTGAAGGCGAAGACCGAGATCAAGATCGCGGCGGATCGTATGTAAGCCCGATTTTGCGATAGAACATAAAAAGGGCGGCCGAATGGCCGCCCTTTTTGTTGGGGCGACAAAAGGAGATCAGATGCCGGTCATACCAAGGATGTTGTAGCCGGCATCCACATGGGTGATTTCACCGGTGATGCCGGACGCCAGATCCGAACACAAAAAGGCACCAACGTTGCCCACTTCATCAATGGTGACGCTCCGGCGTAGTGGCGCATAAGCGTCGACATGGTCGAGCATCTTGCGGAAGTTGGCGATGCCGGCTGCGGCCAGTGTCTTGATCGGGCCGGCCGAAATCGCATTCACCCTCGTGCCTTCCGGGCCCAGGTTGAGCGCGAGGTATCGCACATTGGCTTCCAGGCTGGCCTTGGCCAGACCCATCACGTTGTAGCTGTCCATGGCGCGTTCGGCGCCCAGGTAACTCAACGTGAGAATGGCGCCGCCGCGGCCTTTCATTTGTGGGCGCGCCGCTTTGGCCAGCGCCGCCAGGCTATAGCTGGAAATGTCGTGCGCTACGGAAAAGCTCTCGCGAGTCAGGTGATCGAGAAACTCTCCCTGCAGTGATTCGCGCGGCGCGAAGCCCACCGAGTGCACCAGGATGTCGAAGCCATCCCAATGCTTGCCGAGGTCCACGAATAGCTGATGGATCTGATCATCGCTGGCCACGTCACATGGCAGCACGATGTTGGAGCCGAACGCGTTGGCGGCCTCGTCGACGCGATCCTTGAGGCGATCGTTCTGGTAGGTGAAGGCCATCTGGGCGCCTTCACGATGCATCGCGTTGGCGATCCCCCAGGCGATCGAGCGCTGGCTGGCAATGCCTACGATCAGCGCACGTTTACCGTGCAGGAATCCCATGAGCCCTCCCGGAGAACCCGTTGGCGTCGTACCAGGAGTTTATCAGTGGATGCTGCGGGCCAGTGTCAGCCCGGCGTGACCTTCAGTACCTGGCCGGGTTTCACGCTGGGGCCCTGCAGGTGGTTCCACTGCTCGAGTTGCTTGATATCGACCGAATAAAGTCGAGCGATCGACCATAGGCTTTCGCCTGACTTCACGGTGTGGGTCTTGCCGGAGCCAGCGTGGCGTTTGGTCGAGGCTTTCGGCGTGTCGTCATCGCTGGTCGCGCCGCTGAGTGCTGCGCCAAGCGGCGGCAGAGAGGCGGTACCGGGCACGCTCTGCGCCTCACCGCTAGCGGAGGCCAGCAGGGAGTTGCGGAACTGCTGAGCGCGGCCGCTGGGAAGCAGCAGATAAGGGGATGCGTCGGAATCGACGACGCCGTTGCGGAACGCCGCGTTGAGATCTTTGAATTCGTCAGTGGACATGCCCGCGTTGCTGGCGGCATGGGCCATCGGCATGGAATTGTCGATGCTGACCTTTACCAGGCGCTGCTCGGAGGACAAGGAGGGCAGGCTGACATTGAAGCGACCTGGATCGCGGATCACGCAGGCGATCGCCAATAGTTTGACCAGGTGTTCGCGTGTGACCGGCTTGACCGGCATCTTTGGAATCACCGGTTCGGCGGGTGGCGTGCCGTGTTGGCTCACCATCCGCTTAACCCCGAATTCGCCGGCGTTAAAGGCGTAATCCACCAGTCGCCAGTCGTCGAGATCATCGTGATACCGGCTGAGCAGCGCCATGATGGCATCGGTCGCCGCGGGGACGTCCATACGTCCATCGAAGTTCCGGTTGACGCGAATGCCCATCGCATCAGCGGTAGACGGCATGATCTGCCACATACCGGCGGGCATGCCTTTGCCGCCAGCAACCGGGCGGTACTGGCTTTCTACCCAGGGCAGCAGTGCAAACTCGCCAGCCACATGGTGCTTGGCCGCGACCTGTTGCACATAGGCCAGGCGTGGCGCGGCCGCAGCAATCTGGCTTTCGAAGCGGTCTGGATTTTGCGTGTAGCGACGAGCCCACATGGTGATGCCAGGGTCGGCATCGCAATCGGCCATGGCGAAGCTGCCACGCAGGTCTTCCCAAATATTGCCGTTATTGCTGTCTGCAATGACCGGCACGGTAACGGAGTGACGAAGGTCGCGCACCGGCTCTGGCTTGGGGGCCTGGACGGAAGGTGATTGCAACTTTTGAGTGGGGCCGGTTGCGCAGGCGGCAAGGAAGACCGTCAGGGCAAGGGGCAGGGGGCGAAGGCACCGGGTATTCATGTCCTGAATACGTCCTTGTTGGCCCGCAGCGCCGCGAAGCGCGCCACACGGTCTTCGCCTGCACCGTGGTGGCGGCCCCATTCGATCACGGCGTCGCTGTCGGTGCGCAGGAACGGATTGGTAGCCCGTTCGGTAGCAAGCGTCACTGGCAGGCTCGGTTTGTTGTGTGCGCGTAGCGCCGCCACTTCCTGTTGTCTTACCGCCAAGGCGCGATTGGCGGGCTCGATCGTTTGCGCAAAGCGCCCATTGGCGGTGGTGTATTCGTGCGCACAGCACACCAGCGTGTTGCCTGGCAACGACGCGAGGCGATCGAGTGACGCGAGCATCTGCGCGGGCGTGCCTTCAAACAGCCGGCCGCAGCCCATGCTGAAGAGCGTATCGCCACAGAGCAGGATGCCTTCGCCCGCATAAGCGATATGGGTTGTGGTGTGACCGGGTACGGCCAAGACTTCGAAACGCACGCGTGGTTGCTCCATTTGCACGATGTCGCCATCGTCCACACGCTGCGTCGCCTTCGCGATGCGTTCGTCGCGAGGAGCGATGACCGGCACGTGATGCCGCGCCAGTAGCGCATCCACGCCACCGATATGATCGTGGTGATGATGGGTCAACAGGATCGCGCGGAGCTGCAAATTCCGCTGATGCAGTGCTGCTTCTACCGGGTCGGCGTCGCCCGGATCGACCACGATGGCCTGGCCATCGTCGTCGTGCAGCAGCCAGATGTAGTTGTCGGCAAGCGCCGGTAACGGTACGACGTGCAAGGAGATCACCCTCCGCGATATTCGTATCGACTGACGCAGGCATCCTTGGCTTGCGCGAAGGGAGGGACTATAGAGCGCCCCGCCGGCGCACTCGTTAGTGAGACGTTAATCAGCAGTTGGACTGTTCAGCCTTGTGGGCCCGTCGTCGGTCTGCCTGCAAACCAGGACACGTTATGTCCGGGCTGCAAGTACACTGTCCCCATCGATACGACCGGGCCAGCCAGGGCATGTCTCAGCGCGATCAAGACATCTATTCCAGCGCGCCTCTGCGCAGCCTGTTGGCTGAGGAGACGGTGGCGCTGGGACCAGGTCTGCAGCGCTGCAGCGGCACGCATGCGCTGCTGGTGAGTGCGACCAAAGAGGACGTGCCACCGGTACTTCCCTTACTGGGTAACTGGATCAAGCTGAGCATGGCGGCAGAGCGTTATGGCGGGGACGTACAGGCCCGCGCCGACGAGCCTTTGCCGTTCAGGGACGACGCGTTTGATCTGGTGCTGTTGCGCCACGCTCTCGAAGTATCGCGTACGCCGCTGGATATGCTGGAAGAGGTTTCCCGTGTGCTGGCGCCTGGCGGCGTGCTTGCGCTGACCGGCCTGCACCCGTTTAGTGCGTGGCTGCCATGGATGATGTGGCGTACCCGCGGGCGCGCGCCGGCGATGCACTCACCCATTCTCCTGGAGCGGTGGGTGCGGCGTATGGAGCTGGACATCGAGCGTGTCGAGCGTGTGGGCGGATGGTGGCCGAGCAGTCGCGTGGGTCTCGATGCATCGCACGCGTTTGGAGGCGGTTATCTGCTGATCGCGCGCAAGCGCCGGCGCATGGCCACGCCGATCCGACTGAAAACCAAAGCCTTGCCTGCGACGGTCAACGTGGGGCTGGCGCCCGGCGCGCGACGAAACGCGGCGTCCTGAAAGACAATCCTGATTTTTTGATGGGTGACAATGACTGAAGTTGAAGCTTTTACGGATGGCGCCTGCCTGGGTAATCCCGGGCCGGGTGGCTGGGCTGCCCTGCTGCGCGCCAAAGGGACCGAGCGCATGGTCGCAGGCGGTGAGCCGGATACCACCAATAATCGCATGGAGCTGATGGCGGCCATTGCGGCACTCGAGGCGCTGACGCGTCCGTGCAAAGTGGCACTGACTACCGATTCGAAGTACGTGATGCAGGGCATCGAACAATGGGTGCCCAAGTGGCGTGCCAATGGTTGGAAAACCGCTGACAAGAAACCGGTGAAGAACCAGGATCTGTGGGAGCGATTGTCCAACGCGACGCAAGCGCACCAGGTGCGCTGGCATTGGGTGCGTGGCCACAATGGCCATGTAGAGAACGAGCGTGTTGATGTAGCGGCCCGCGAACAGGCCGAGCAGTACAGGAGTAAAGCATGAGGCAGATTGTGCTGGATACCGAGACCACCGGTCTCGAAGTACGCCAGGGTCATCGATTGATCGAAATCGCCTGTATAGAGATGGTCGAGCGCCGCCCTACGGGCCGCCATTACCAGACTTACCTCAACCCGGATCGCGCCATCGACGAGGGCGCGCGACAGGTCACGGGCATTGAGGATGAATTTCTGCTCGACAAACCGCGTTTCGCTGACGTCGTCGACGAATTTCTCGCCTTCATCGATGGCGCCGAGCTGATCATTCATAACGCCACCTTCGACGTTGGTTTTCTCAACGCGGAATTGGCGCGAATGGGTGAGTCGTACGGGCGCATCGAAGATCGCTGCAACGTGCTCGATACGCTGGTGATGGCGCGCGAGCGTTATCCCGGTCAGCGCAACAGCCTCGATGCGCTGTGTAAGCGCCTGGGTGTCGACAATTCAGCACGTGACCTGCACGGTGGCCTGATCGACTCGCAGTTGCTGGCTGAAGTCTATCTCTCGATGACCTCGGGCCAGGTCGTGCTCGACCTCGGATTCGAAGGAGCGCAGGAACAGGGTGCGACGGTAGCTTTGGCGCCGATCGTGCTCGATCGCCGTCCGCGAGTGCTGCGTGCCAACGACGACGAGCTTGCGGCGCATGAGCAACGTCTCGATTCGCTCGACAAGAGTGCCGGTGGCACGAGTGTGTGGCGTCGCGACGACGGAGCGGCGGTTCACTGAACCGCCGCATGGCGTATCAGTTGATACGTGCCAGCATCACCGTGACGTTATCGCTGCCGCCGGCATCCAGTGCGGTGAGCAGCAAATGCTCGGTGCACTCCTGGGCCGACAAGTCATAACGCGAGACGATACTGGCGATCGCCGTGTCGTCTACTTCTTCAGTAAGTCCGTCACTGCACAGCAGGAAGCACATGCCCGGTTCCAGTCGGCCGCGTGCCATACCGATGTGCAGTTGTTCTGCTGCGGTGATGCCCAGCGCCTGGGTAATGACGTTGCGCTGAGGGTGCCGGGCAGCCTGGGACGGATCGAGCGTGCCTGCCGCTACCAGTTCCTGTACCAGCGAATGATCGTGGCTAACCTGGCGTAGCGTTTTCTGCCAGAGATAGACGCGGCTGTCGCCGACCCAAACGACTTCGTAGGTGTCTGCGTGCAGGCGTAGCGCGGCGATGGTGGTCCCCATTGGGCGCGGATCGTGAAAACCACGGCTGTGCTGGATAAGGCGCTCGTCTGCAGCGCGTACCGCTTCGACGAGGCTGTGTCCGCGGGTTACCAAGTCAGCTACCGCGTCGCGAACCAGAGCTGAAGCCACTTCGCCGTGCTGGTGGCCACCCATGCCGTCGGCCACGAGAAAGAGGCCGAGCGAGGCGTCGGCGTAGTAGGTGTCTTCGTTGCGCGTGCGGCGCAGGCCGACGTGTGTTCCGTGTCCGAATTCGATCATGGGGGACCTGGTATAGCGGGCCGGTGGGAGCATGACGGAAGTGGGGGGAATGCGCAAAGAAAGTGGGTGATTAAAACCAGCATGTTTGGGGCTTTGTTCGACTGCGCGATGGCGTGAAGGGTGGGATTGTCGGGTCCATCCATGGACCCGACCCCTCCGCGCTCGCGCGCTACGGGGCCAGCCTTCCGCTGTCCAAATTCGTTCCAGACGAATTTGTCGAACCAAGTGGGTTCGTCCACACCACCCTCTCCGCCAGAAACGCAAAACGCCCCACGAGGGGGCGTTTTGCGTTTCTGGCGGAGAGGGTGGGATTCGAACCCACGGTACGCTTACACGTACGCCTGATTTCGAGTCAGGTACATTCGACCACTCTGCCACCTCTCCAAAGCGGTGCGTGTGGTCCACGCGAGCCGGCAATTGTACGCACCGGGCAAGGGCGTGGCAATGGGGTAGGGGGTAATTACTGCAAGGCCGCGCCCCAGCGCCCACTGCGGGGCAGATAGTGGTTGGCGGGGTTCAGCGACACGGCAACGCGAGTCGCGCGCCCCATGATCTCGTTGCGCGGAAAGAAGCCGAAATAACGAGAGTCGGCGCTGTTGTCGCGGTTGTCTCCAAGCAGCAGATATTGGCCGGGCGGTATGGTGACCGGGCCAAAGTCGCTGGTGTGGCCTTGTTGGGCGATGGACCAGCGCACGGCGTGATGCGTGGCTCCCACGCGCTCCACGGCGTATAGCGCAGGATCCTCGCGATCATCCTGGATGCCTTGCACAGCGATCGGCTGGTAGTCGGCGGCCACGCCGTTGATGGTGAGGTGATTCTGTACGAGCGCCACCCGATCGCCGGGTATGCCAATGACACGCTTCACTAGCCGCTCGCCAGCAGCACTGGAATCCAGGACGACAATGTCGCCCCGCTTCGGGTCGGCGACATGATGCAGGGAGACGTGCGTGAAGGGCACGCGCACGTCGTATGCCGCTTTGTCGACCAGGATGCGGTCGCCGATCTGGATGGTGGGTTGCATGGACCCGGTGGGCACCACGTTCCAGTCCGCGATGGCGCTGCGGAACATGAACATGCAAAGCATGAAGGTGAGAAAGCCTTTGTTCTTCGCTAGGGACTCTGTCAGCCATCGCATGGGCGCTCTCCGTTGGCACGTTGAATTGAGTGGACCCTGCCTCTCGGTAAAGGTTCCGGGGCGAGAAATGAGCAAGGCATGACACGCGCCGCGAGTCTTGTCGCGCGAGGCTGGCGATCTTGGCCTAAGCGCAAGGAGATCCGCGTGAACCTGAAAAGCCTGGTGTTTCTGATGGCCGTACCGGCCGCCCCGGTGACTGCGGATCCCGCGCCGGAGGCGGTGGTGCGGGCGATGTTCGATGCCTTTAACCGCCACGATGCCGTGGCCATGGCGGAGCTCTATGCCGACGACGCCTTGTTGAGTTCATCGGATTTCTGCGCACCTCGCGTGGGGCGTGAGGAGGTCAAGCGGACTTATCGCGCGTTGTTCGCGGCGTTTCCCGACATCCATGACGAGATAGCGCAGATGGTCGTGCAAGGTGATCACGTAGCGGTGCGCTTCGTCGCGAAGAGCGGGCAGAGTAGCTCTCCACTGGTCTTGTCGATATCCACCTTTCTGACGGTCAGGCAGGGGCTTATACGGAGCGACGACAGCACGTTCGACGCGGGTGGACGACCGTGTTCGCCCTGACCCTACGGGCACGAAAAAGGGGCGGTGTTGCCACCGCCCCTCGATCGACGCCTGACGTTTAGGCGGCTTTCTTTTTCTTGGCCAGACGCAGCCAGGTATCCACCACCGTGTCCGGGTTGAGGGACACGGACTCGATACCCTGATCCATCAGCCACTCAGCGAGGTCCGGATGGTCGGACGGGCCCTGGCCGCAGATACCCACGTACTTGCCCTTTTCGCGAGCGGTGTGGATGGCCATGGCCAGCAGCTTCTTCACTGCCGGGTCGCGCTCATCGAACAGGTTGGCCACGATGCTGGAGTCGCGATCCAGGCCCAGCGTGAGCTGAGTGAGGTCGTTGGAGCCGATGGAGAAACCGTCGAAAATCTCCAGGAACTCAGCAGCGAGCAGGGCATTGGACGGCACTTCGCACATCATGATGACCTTGAGGCCATGCTCGCCCTGCTTGAGGCCGTTCTTGCCGAGCACGCCGATGACCTTGCGGCCTTCGTCCAGCGTACGCACGAACGGAATCATCACCCACACGTTGTCCAGGCCCATCACTTCGCGCACGCGCTTGACCGCCTTGCACTCGAGGGCGAACGACTCGGCGAAACCCGGATCGACGTAACGGCTGGCGCCGCGATAGCCGATCATCGGATTCTCTTCATGCGGCTCGTAACGCGAACCGCCGATGAGGCCGGCGTACTCGTTGGACTTGAAGTCCGACAGGCGCACGATTACCGGCTTCGGGTACACCGATGCGGCGATCGTGGCGATGCCTTCGGCGAGGCGATCGACGTAGAACGACACCGGATCGGCATAGCCGGCCATGCGCTCGTCGATCTTCTTCTTGGTTTCAGCGTCCTGCTTGGCATATTCCAGCAGCGCCTTCGGATGCACGCCAATGTGGCTGGCGATGATCATTTCCAGGCGGGCCAGGCCGATGCCTGCGTTCGGCAACATGCCGAAGTCGAAGGCGCGTTCCGGGTTGGCCACGTTCATCATGATCTTCAGCGGGGCCTCGGGCATGTCGCCCAGGTCCGCGGTCACGCGCTCGAACTTCAGCGCGCCCTGATAGATCATGCCGGTATCGCCTTCGGCGCACGACACAGTGACTTCGGCGCCATCGGGAATCATATCCAGGCCGTTGCCGGTGCCGACCACGGCCGGCACGCCCAGCTCACGGGCGATGATCGCGGCATGGCAGGTACGGCCACCGCGATTGGTCACGATGGCGGCCGCACGCTTCATCACCGGCTCCCAATCGGGATCGGTCATGTCGGCAACCAGCACATCGCCCGGCTGCACCTTGTTCATATCCGCCAGCGAGCGGATCACGCGGGCTTTGCCAGCGCCGATCTTCTGGCCGATGGCGCGGCCTTCGGTCAGCACCTTGCCCTTTTCGCTGAGGTGGAAGCGCTCGAGCTGGGTGGCATGCGCGCGCGACTTCACCGTTTCCGGACGGGCCTGCACGATGTAGAGCTTGCCGGTGTTGCCGTCCTTCGCCCACTCGACGTCCATCGGGCGGCCATAGTGCTGCTCGATGATCAGTGCCTGCCTGGACAGCTCCTCCACGTCTGCGTCGGTGATGCAGAACTTGTTGCGCAGCTCAGCCGGTGTTTCTTCAATCTTCACGCGCTCGCCGGGCTTGTTCGAATAGACCATGCGCTGCTGCTTGGCGCCGAGAGCGCGGCGCAACACGGCCGGCTTGCCCTGCTTGAGCGTGGGCTTGAACACGTAGAACTCGTCGGGGTTAACGGCACCCTGCACGACCATTTCGCCCAGACCGTAAGAGCCGGTGACGAACACGACGTCGCGGAAACCGGACTCGGTGTCCAGGGTGAACAGCACGCCGGAGGCGCCCACGTCCGAGCGCACCATCAGCTGCACGCCGGCGGAGAGGAACACGTCTTCGTGCTTGAAGCCCTGGTGCACGCGATAGGCGATGGCACGGTCGTTGTACAGCGAGGCGAAGACTTCCTTCACCTTGTGCAGCACGTCCTCGATGCCAACGACGTTAAGGAAGGTTTCCTGCTGACCGGCGAACGAAGCGTCGGGCAGGTCTTCGGCAGTCGCAGAGGAACGCACGGCCACGGCGATGTTCTCCGCACCGGCGTCCTTGCAAAGCTTGGCGTAGCCGTCGCGGATGGCCTGGTCCAGATCAGCCGGCAGCGGGGTTTCGGTGACCCACTCGCGGATTTCCTTGCCGGCGGCGGTCAGCGCTTCCACGTCATCCACATCCAGCGTGGCCAGACGCGCCTGGATGCGCTTGGCCACACCGCTCTTGTCGAGGTACTGCTGGAACGCGTCAGCGGTGGTGGCAAAGCCACCGGGCACCGACACGCCGAGTTTGGCGAGATTGCCGATCATCTCGCCGAGCGACGCATTCTTGCCGCCGACCTTGCCCAGGTCGGTCATGCGCAGCGTGTCGAGCCAAAGCACCAGATCGTTCAAGGGAGTCTCCTCAAGAGCTCTTTATAGGTTTGGAAGTGGGCTTGCCCCCGGTTGATTGGGGAAACCGGGTTACAAAGAACTGGTATTGTCCGCTGCCGATGGTGCGGAGCACAAGAAGACCATTTACGCCAAAACCAGCGCCAACTGCATACCAGTCAGCCGAGAGTCAAGCAAAGACAGGCTTTTGACGTTGCGCTAAGGTGGTGGGCAGGAACAGTCAGGGACTTCGGGTTACTCATGCAGCGAACGGTTTTCTATATCTCCGATTCCACTGGTATTACGGCCGAGACGATCGGAAACAGCATTCTGGCGCAGTTTGAAGGGGTGCAGTTCGAAAAGCACCGTCTGCCCTTCATCGACGACTCCCACAAAGCGGAGGCCGCAGCGCTGCGCATCAAGACCCGTTATGCGCAAACCGGGCAGCGTCCCATCGTGGTCAATACCATGGCCTCGCGAGACTTGTGCGAGATTGTCGCCGAAAGTGGCGCACTGATGCTGGACGTGTTTGCGCCCTTCATCGGGCCGCTGGAGGATGAGCTGGGGGCCAAGCGTTCTGGAGCGGTCAACCGCTCGCACGGTCTGGTGGACTTCGACAAGTACGAGGCGCGCATCAATGCCACCAATTATGCGCTCTCGCATGATGATGGCATCGACGTGGATTACGCGCAGGCCGACCTGATTCTGGTGGGCGTGTCCCGCTCGGGTAAGACGCCGACCTGTTTGTATATGGCCTTGCATTACGGGGTCAGCGCCGCCAATTACCCCCTGACCGATGACGACCTGGATAAGCTGGAACTGCCGGCGCGCCTGCGACCGTATAAGGATCGTCTGTTTGGTCTCACCATCGATCCTCAGCGCCTGGCGCAGATCCGCGAACAGCGGCGCGCCGGTAGCCGTTACGCAACGCTGGAGCAGTGCCGCTGGGAGCTGGCGCAGGCCGACAAGCTGATGCGCCGGGAAGGGATTCCGAATCTCAACACCACGCACGTGTCGATCGAGGAGATCGCGAGCAAGATCTTTGACCGCTTCGGAATCGAGCGGACCATGTTCTAAAGGAGCCTGCATCGCCCATGAGTGCCGTACTGGACAGCCGCAATGCCTTGCTACCGGGACGCTTCGGCTTCCTGATGGGGCTTTACGCGGAGAACTATCACCGGCTGGTCAGGCTGTTTGCGCCGCAGGAGCTGCCGCCGGGGTTTTACGTGTCCAGTGTGGACGATGGGCTCGATGTGCGCCTGCAGGTACAGGAGCGCCATCCCTATACGCTGGAACTGGAGCTCACCTATAACTTTGTGGATGCGCATACCGGACAGCCCTCGCCATCGGCGCAATTGCGCATGTACACCGACGCGCACGTGGCTGAGGCGCTGCACTGTCATCCAGGCCGGCATCTTTGGCAGGTGCTTGGCCCGTTTCCACCTGCGCACACGGTGTTTCAGCATCGCCTGCGCATGAATGGCTTTCTCTCGCGCTGGCTGGAATACCTGGCGGAGCAGGGGCATTCGAAAGGGACGCTGGAGCGGCTGGAAGATCACCAGTCGCCCGATGAGATGCCCGGTTAACAGGAAACGGTAGGAGCGCACCCAGTGCGCAACCGCAGAACTCCGGGCCTATCGCTTCGCAGGGTTATCGCGCACAGGGTGCGCTCCCGAAAACGGTGCTTCAGCTTTTTCTTCGGGCAACAAAAAACCCGCCAATGGCGGGCTCTTCGTAAAGTGGCGGAGCGGACGGGACTCGAACCCGCGACCTCCGGCGTGACAGGCCAGCATTCTAACCGACTGAACTACCGCTCCGCATTTTTACTGCTTCCAACGCAACACCAATCTAGACTACATCCATGTCCACTCTGACTGCTTCGCCGGAACCCGGTTTAGCGTTAGAGTGGCGTCCCCACGGGGATTCGAACCCCGGTCGCCACCGTGAAAGGGTGATGTCCTAGGCCTCTAGACGATGGGGACGTATCTAAATTTGGTGGAGCCAGGCGGGATCGAACCGCCGACCTCCTGCATGCCATGCAGGCGCTCTCCCAGCTGAGCTATGGCCCCGTGTGCCTCTGGAAGCCCGAAAGAATAGATAGAGATCGCGATTTCGTCAAGCGTTCGATGTGAATATTTTTCAACTTTCTTTCACGAACGAATAACAACAACTAGTTACATCGATCCGCAAACACGGTGATCGATCGTCAGGTGTGTCTTGAATCCGTGCAAGCGATCTACTTCGTCACGCAGGGCTGTGTATCGCGTGTTCGATTGTTAGTCTTGCCAGACGTCCCTACGGATTTCATTGATGCACGATCTGCATTTCATCCAAGACCTCGCGACCGTCATGTTGATCGCGGGACTGACGACGGTGATTTTTCAAAAGCTGCGTCAGCCGGTCGTGCTTGGATACATCATTGCCGGCGTGCTGGTGGGACCCTTTACGTTTCCCGTCGTGTTTATCCGCGATGCGCAGACCATCCGCACATTGTCCGAACTCGGCGTGATCCTTCTGTTGTTCGCGCTGGGGCTGGAGTTCAGCCTGAAGAAGCTGCGCGAAGTCGGTGGCGCGGCGCTGGTGGCGGCGGTTTGCGAAATCGTGCTGATGCTCTGGCTCGGCTACGAAATAGGGCGATTCTTCGGCTGGAGCTCGATGGACTCGCTGTTCCTTGGCGCCATGCTTTCCATGTCGTCGACGACCATCATCATGAAGGCGCTCGACGATCTGGGCCTCAAGCGTGAGCGCTTCGCGCAATTGATGTTCGGCATTCTGATTATCGAGGACGTGATTGCCGTTGTGCTGATGGCGCTGCTCACGGGTATTGCCAGCACCGGCGGTCTGGAAGCCAGCGAGGCGATGGCCGCCGTGGGCCGGCTCACGTTGTTCATGGTTGTGTCGCTGGTGGTCGGCCTGCTGCTGGTGCCGCGTGTGGTTGACTACATCGCGGACGTCAGCCGCGATGATGTGCTGCTGGTGGCGGTGCTGGGCCTGTGCTTCGGCTTTTGCCTGCTGGTTTCCGAGATGGGCTACAGCGTTGCCCTGGGCGCTTTCATGATTGGCGCCATCGTGGGCGAGTCGCAGAGCGTGGAGCGCATCGAGCGCATCATCGGGCCCGTGCGCGATGTGTTCAGCGCGATCTTTTTCGTGGCGATTGGCATGCTGATCGACCCCGCGATGCTCAAACAGTATTGGTCGCCGATCCTGGTGGTCACGGCGGTGGTTGTGCTGGGCAAGGTGATTACCTGCGGTTTCGGTACGTTTGTGGCCGGCAACGACGGGCGCACCTCGCTGCGCGTAGGCATGGGGTTGGCGCAGATCGGCGAATTCTCCTTCGTGATCGCGTCGTTGGGCGCAACCCTGAAAGTGACCAGCAGTTTTCTCTATCCCGTGGCAGTGGCCGTGTCGGCCGTTACCACCTTCCTCACGCCGTATCTCATTCGCGCTTCTGATCCGCTGGCCAGTGGGTTGGCGAAAAGGCTGCCGGGTAACCTCACCGGCCTGTTCAGTGCGTATACCGAGTGGATGGGCAACCTCAGCCTGAGCGGGCAGGGGGCCATGGTGGCCAAGATGATCCGGCGCCTGGTGTGGCACATCATCATCAACATGATGCTGGTCGTGGCCGCCTTCCTGATCATGTCCTTTCTCCATCGGCGCGGCGTTTTCCATTGGGACTTTCTTGCCGACAAGCCTCAGGTGAGGCGTAGCCTGGCATGGTCGATCGCGGCCCTGGTCTCCCTGCCGATGATTGTGGCGGCCTACCGCAAGGCGACCGCGCTGGGCATGCTGCTGGCGGAACTGAGCATTCCTGAGCGTATTGGTGGCGCCTACAACATGCGTATTCGCGCCGTATTGGCGCGATTTATCCCCCTCGCGACGATGGGGGTGCTTGGGCTGCTAGTGGCCGCTTTGGCCTCCACTATCCTGCCTCCGCGTGAGGTGGCAGTGGTGCTGGTGCTGGTGCTGCTGGTGCTGGCGTGGCTGCTCTGGCGCGGCCTGGTGCAGGTTCATGCGCGCCTACAGGCAGCGTTGCGCGATACGCTCGAAAAGCCGGGTCGATCCGATGATGGGCACACCTGACTCAGCACAGTGGGTGTCCATAAATCGTAAAAAACCGCGCTTTAAAGCCGTATTGTGAACTTTTAATCACGACTGACGGTCGTAGGTTCCACATCGTTGCCAAGACTCGACAAGCGCCGCACAATGCGGGGCCTGCCTCCATCGGGGGGGCCAGTCCGGTAGCGCCGGCACATCCAAATACGAGGGAGTTCCACATGAAGCATTTTCTGCGTCCTACGCTGACGGCGGCCGCCCTGGCCGTTGCACTGGGCATGACCGCTGGCGTGCACGCACAGGCCGCGAAGTCCGCCGCCCCCGCCACTGCTCCCGCCGCGGTCGACAAGACCAAGGCCAGCTACGTGGTTGGTTGGGATCTGGCCAGCTCGCTGCCGCCGCTGGTCCGCGAGGAAGTGGACCCGGCTACTGTGGCTCGCGCGCTGCAGTCCGCTCTGTCCGGCCAGAAGCCGACCATGAGCGAAGCCGAAGCCAAGCAGGTTCGTGATGCTTTCGTGGCCAATCTGCAGGCCAAGGCCAAGGCTGAGTACGCTCAGGTCTCGTCCAAGAACAAGACCGAAGGCGACGCTTTCCTCGCCAAGAACAAGACCGCTGCCGGCGTGAAGTCCACCGCCTCGGGTCTGCAGTACCAGGTGCTCAGCCAGGGTACCGGCGCTCGTCCGGGTCCGAACGACACCGTGCAGGTCAACTACGTCGGCTCCTTCGTCAATGGCGAAGTGTTTGACGATTCGGCTAAGCACGAAGGCGGCGGTGCCGCTTCGATCCCGCTGGCTGGCGTGATCCCGGGCTTCCGCGAAGGCATCCAGCTGATGCAGGTCGGCGGCCACTACAAGTTCTTCATCCCGGCCAACATCGCTTACGGTGCGCAGCCGCAGAACGGCTTCCCGCCGAATGCGACGATCATCTTCGACGTCACCCTGGTCAAGACCGGCCCGACGGCGGCTGGCGAGCAGGCTGGCGGCGCGAAGTAATCGCCGGTACCGACTTCAAGGTCATGGCACGGGGCGCGAAGCAATTCGCGCCCCGTGTTGTTTCTGGTGATGCCATACCGGAAGGTCGGGCATTTCGCTGATATCAGTCAGGCATAGCGTCACGTACAGCCTGCTAGAATCTGCGACCTTGTTTCCGGGAGTTCTCGCGACAATGAAGGTCACCATTTTTGGCACCGGCTATGTGGGATTGGTCACCGGGGCCTGCCTTGCCGAAATGGGCAATCACGTGGTCTGTGTCGATATCGACGCGGGCAAGGTGGAGCGCCTCAAGCAGGGCGAGATTCCCATCTATGAGCCCGGTCTTGAGCCCATAGTCAAGCGCAATCATGCGAGCGGGCAGCTGGACTTCACTACGGATGCGGCCCCGGGAATCGAGCATGGCCAGGTGGTGTTTATCGCCGTAGGCACGCCGCCGGACGAAGATGGCAGTGCCGACCTGAAGTATGTGCTGGGCGTAGCTCGCACGGTGGGTCAGTACATGGATCGCTATACCGTGGTGGTCAACAAGTCGACCGTGCCGGTGGGTACGGCGGATCGTGTTCGCGCTGCGATTGCTGAGGAACTGACCAAGCGTGGTGTGTCGGTGGAGTTCGATGTCGTCTCCAATCCCGAGTTCCTCAAAGAAGGCGATGCAGTGGAAGACTGTCTGCGCCCGGATCGCATCATCATCGGCAGCTCGAGTGAGCGCGCAGTCGGCGTGTTGCGCAAGTTGTATGCACCGTTCAACCGCAATCACGACCGCACGGTGGTGATGGATGAGCGCTCTGCCGAGCTGACCAAGTACGCGGCCAATGCGATGCTGGCCACCAAGATCAGCTTCATGAATGAAATCGCCAATATCGCCGAACTAGTGGGTGCCGACGTGGAGTTGGTGCGCCAGGGCATCGGTTCCGATCCGCGTATCGGCTACCACTTCATTTATCCGGGCGCTGGCTATGGCGGCTCCTGCTTCCCGAAGGATGTGCAGGCGCTGGAGCGCACGGCACGTGGCGTGGGTTACGACGCGCGCCTGCTGGGCGCGGTTGAGGCCGTAAATCACGATCAGAAGACTAAGCTGTTCGAGCTGATCTTGCGTCATTTCGACGGCAAGCTGGCGGGCAAAACCATCGCGTTGTGGGGTTTGGCGTTCAAGCCAAACACGGACGATATGCGTGAGGCGTCCAGCCGCAATTTGATGGAGGCGCTGTGGAACGCTGGCGCGACGGTGCGTGCCTTTGATCCTGAGGCGCGCAAGGAAACGCATCGCATCTATGGCGACCGCGGCGACCTGGTTCTCTGCGACAGCGCCTATCAGGCATTGGAAGGCGCAGACGTGCTCGCTATCGTCACCGAGTGGAAGGCCTTCCGCAGCCCTGATTTTGCACGTGTTCGCGCGATGCTCGGCAGTCCCGCCATTTTTGACGGCCGAAATCTTTACGACCCCGCGGTGGTCGAAGAAGCCGGCTTGGCGTATTACGGCATCGGCCGCGGACGCAGCCTGAGGCAATGAGCATGGCTGACGAATCGCTACAGCAGCGCTTGACCGAACTTGAGGTACGGCTGACTTTCATCGACGACACGGTGAATGCGCTGGCCTCTGCGGATGCCGAGCAGTCGGTACGCATCGCGACGCTTGAGCGGATCATTCGCGACCTGCGTAACGAGCTGTCCTCCATGCGGGTTTCGCAGGGGCATGATCCCCATAGCGAGCCCCCGCCGCCGCACTATTGATAGCTACCCTTCGTACCCGTACCACGCAAGCGAGTTTTCATCATGGCCGAATCCCTGCGCGATCAGCTGCTCAAGAGCGGCATCGTCAAACAGGTCCGCGAAGAAAAGCGTCAGGCACCGCCGCAAGGTGGCAAGCCGCCCCAGCAGCGCCATGGCGGTTCGCCATCAAAGGGTGGCAAGCCCGGGCAGCACCGGCCTCAGGGCAAGCCGCCGGGCGGCAAGAGCCAGGAAGACATTGACCTGGCCAAGGCTTATGCCATTCGCGCTCAGACCGAAGCGAACGAACGCAAACGGGCCGAGCAGGCCGCGGCTGAGGAAGCGCGCCTGCGGCGCGAGCGGAAATTGAAGATCCAGCAATTGCTGGAAGGCAAGACGCTCAACAAGGCCGACGTCGATCAAGTGCGCCATTTTGAATACGGCGGCAAGATCCGTCGCATCCATGTGGACGCCGACCAACTGGTCGCGCTCAATGCGGGCGAACTCGGTGTCGTACAGCAGCAAGGCCGCTATTTGCTGGTGACGCGCGAGATTGCCGAGCAGGTGAAAGCGATCGATGTGCACCAGCTGGCCTTGCTGGTCGAGCCCGGTAGCGAAGGCGGCGTCGGCGAAGATGGCGTGCCGGATGATTTGATGTGGTGACGTCGCTCATTGCTCGATAGCGTGAACAAAAAACGCCCGGCTTCAGCCGGGCGTTTTCTTAGGCCATCTCGACGATGATCAGGCTTCGACAGCAGCGTCTTGCGTCGTGTCGGCAGGTAGCTCGAAACCGGTCTTGGTGAGCGTCGGCAGATCCCAGCCATTCTTCGGCGCGAATCGTTCGCCATAGCGTTGGGCGAGACGCTCCAGTTTGCCCTTGATCACGGTGGCGCCTTCACTGCGCGTGTACTGGATCGGGCCGCCACGGAACGGGGCGAAACCGGTACCGAAGATCACGCCCGCGTCGAGCAGGTCGGCATCATCCACCACGCCGTCGGCGAGGCAAGCCACGGCCTCGTTGACCATGGGAAGGATCATGCGGTCCTGCAGGTCAGCCGGCACGGCGTAATCCGGATCCACCTCGGGCTTCTGTGGCTTGCCGTCCTGCCAGACGTAAATGCCTTGACCGTCCTTCTTGCCGCGCTTGCCGGCTGCAAGTTTGTCTTCCAGTCCTGGCGGCAACTCGAGGCCGAGGAAGGGGGCGAGTTCCTTGCCGACAGAGGCGCAGACATCCAGGCCCACCGTGTCGGCAAGTTCAATCGGCCCCATCGGCATGCCGAATTTCTTGGCTTCCTTGTCGAGTACGGGACCCGGTACGCCTTCGCTGTACAGGCGCATGGCTTCCAGCAGATACGGCATCAAAATGCGGTTGACCAGGAAGCCGGGCGTGCCCTTGACCGCCACCGGCAACTTGCCGATGGCCTTGCAGAAGGCGAGTGCGCGCTTCTCCGCCTCGGCATCGAGCTGGTCATGGCGCACCACTTCCACCAGAGGCATTTGAGCGACGGGGTTGAAGAAGTGCAGGCCAAGGAAGCGCTGTGGCGCCTTCAGGCCCACGCGCAATTCATCCAGCGGAATGCTGGAGGTGTTGGTGGCCAGCAATTCAGCGGACTGGAACTGCGGTTCCATGGACGCATACAGCGCTTTCTTCGCGTCCGCATTCTCGAAGATGGCTTCGATGGCGAGGTCTGCGGTGGCAACGCCTTTGCCTTCGACATCGGCGCGCAACCGGCGCGCGGTAGCTTCCACTTTTTCAGCCGTCTTGAGCTTCTTTTCGTAGAGCTGGCGTGCGCGATCCAGCGCAGGCTGGATGAACTTCATCTCACGGTCCTGCAGCGTGACCTCAAAGCCCTTGAAAGCGGCCCAGGCGGCGATGTCGCCGCCCATCACGCCAGCGCCGACCACATGGACGTGTTTGATGCCGTGCTCGATGCCGCTGCCCTGGCCCTTGAGGCGTTCCTGCAGGAAGAAGATGCGGATCAGGTTCTGCGCTGTCGATGTCTCCGCCAGCTTGGCGACCGAGCGGGCCTCGAGTTTCAGTCGCTGCTGAATGCTTGCGCCGCCACGCTTCCACACGTCGATGAGTGCAAACGGCGCCGGGTAGTGCTCCTTGCGGACTTTGGCGGCGGTCTGCTTGATGACCATCGGGGCAAGGATCTGACGAGCCGCCCAGGTATTGGTGGCCCATGCCTTGGCGCGCAGGGCGAAGGGGCGGACGTAGGGGCGGCGCAACAAGGCGCGGGCTTCTGCCAGCAGTTCCGCCAGTGGCGCCAGGCGATCGACGACACCCAGCGACAAGGCACGTTTGGCAGACAGAGATTTGCCGGTGAGCATCACCGGCAGGGCGTCGGTGGCACCGATCAGGCGCGGCAAGCGGGCCGTGCCGCCCCAGCCTGGGTGGATGCCGAGCATCACTTCCGGCAGGCCGATACGGGTCTTGTCGTCGTCCGCCGCAATACGTTGGCGGCAGGCCAGGATCAGCTCGGTACCGCCACCCATGCAGGCGCCATGGATGGCCGCCACCGTGGGGCAGGGCAACCGGGCCAGCGATTCATAGACGCGCTGGCCGTTCTCGATGTTTTCCAGCACCGTGCCCTGCTGGGCGTAGGTGACGAATTCCTTGATATCCGCGCCCACCGCAAAACCAAATGGCTTGGCGGAATGGATGAGCACGCCAGCCGGCTTTTCGATGGCCAGTCGCTCGACGATCTGGCCGAGTTCGTCCAGCACTTCGCGAGAAATCGCGTTGACATGGCTGCCGGCACGATCGAGGGAGAGGGTGACGATGCCGCTGTCATCCAGGCTCGTCTTCCAATGATTGAAGCGCAATCCTTCGAACATGGGGATAAAGATGGTGACCGGGAAGCTTCGCACCATACCTTTCCGTAGCGAGGATTGCGAGACGGGCGCGTATGTTCCGCCCAACCATGAATGTCCCGTAAAACCGCGTCCTGTGCGCTGCCGCATGAAATGCGGCGCGGATTCCGGCGAGGCTTGCCTTCTCCCTAGGCGAACGCACCCGAACCACGTAATTTAAGCCCGAATGAGTACCCCTATCGCGTCCCCCGCCAGCCAGGCTGGCGCCGAGATCCTGGAGCGCATCCTGGCTGCGCGCAGCAATTTGCTTGCGCTCGAGGGAGGCGAGGAAGTGGGCCTGGTCGGGCAACTCCGCCCCCTGGTCCGGCGTAGTGGTCAGGCGGTCTATCTGTGGACCCCGGAAGGGGGGCTTGGCAACCTTCGCGAGGAGCACATTGGGCTGCCTGGCTCGCAGCGTCTGAATATTGCGCTGCGTTATATGTTGCAGAGCAATCATTTCGGCGTGTACCTGCTGCAGCGTTTGCCGGCGCCTTTACCCATGGCTGATGCCACCCTGCTGAGGCAGCTGGCACGGGCCACGGCGGGTCATGTTCGTCGCGTGGTGATGCTCGATCCACCGGATGCCCTGCTGACCAGCTTCAACGACGTGCTCGTACGTTTGAGCTGCCAGCCCAAGCCTGCGCAGCGCCCACGTCTTCGCGACGGCCGGTGGATGCTCTGACATGGCAAGTCCTGCTGGCATTCTCGTCGTGGCGGCACAGCGTGAGCTGCGCCGGGCCTTGTTCGATACGTTTGAGCGCGATGGGCATTTCGTGGTGCATTCCGCCCGCGATGCCACTCATGCGGGCATCCTGCTGGAGGGCAGGCCGCCGCTGGCGCTGATCATCATGGTGTTTGATGGCGATGGCCGCGAGGCGATGGCCGGCATGGAGGTGCTGCGTAGCTTGCCGGCTTGCGCAGTCGCGCCGGTCATTGCCGTACTGGACGATACGGCCGTACTGAAGCCCAACGTGCTGCCTGCAGGCATTGCCGACTGGTTATACGGTTCGCAGATCGAACACGAGCTACTGCCACGCTGGCAACGCATGCAGCGCGTCGCGGCACGCCCCGGCGCGACTGCGGGCGAACTCGTGGTACCGGGAGAGAGCGACTATCGCTTTGCGTTTGAGGAAGCCGAGCGGGAATGGTTGATCGTCGACCCGGCTCGCGGGCGCGTGGTCGAGTACAGCCCGACGCTGGCGCGTAACAGCGGCTTGGGTGATCACGAGTTACGTGGCCGTCCGTTGCAGGAAATTCTCAGCTTTGCCGACGTCAGTGTTGAGCAGGTGATCGCTGAGGGTGCGCGTCGCTGGTATCCCGGGCGGCGTCGCTCAGTGCGCGGCGTGGATAGCGGCGAGGCGAGTGCGCGTGCCGTGCGCCACGCCGGCCGTGATGCCGTGGCACTTGTCTTCCGTAGCGATCGCGCCGGCGTGCGTGCGGAGATCGCCCTCGGCCTGCTTGCGCGTATGTTCGGCTCGGGCAGCGGCGATGAAGGTATGGCGGCCGCGGCTCGCATGCTCTACGAAGAGATGGGGCTGGACTACGTGGCTGTGTGGTCATCACGGCCAGACGAAGCCGGTTCGCCGATTCAGTTGGTGCAGTATTGGCGCGGTGACGAGCAGCTGTGGCCAGGACCCCACCTGCAAAGTTCGTTGCGCCTGGTGCTTTCGGGGCAGGCCATGTTGCATCAGGCGGATGCCGCCCGGCTGGCGCCGATGGATCCCTTGCTTGCACAGCTTGGGCTGGCCGGTTTCGCCGGTTGGCCGCTACAGGATGAGCGGCGCACCGTGCTTGGCGCATTGTTGATCGGAACGCGTCAGCCGCTGCCGTCGCTGGATATCGTGCAGCCAGTGCTGCGTTGTGCGGCATCGCGTTTTGCCCATGCCCTCGAACTGCGCCACACTCGCGAGCAGGGTCGCGCGGAAGGTTTGCTTGACGCACTCACGGGGTTGCCCAACCGCCTGCTGTTCAACGATCGCCTGGATACGGTGATCCGCGAGGCCAACCGCACGGGCGAATCGTTTGCACTGCTGTTTGTCGACCTGGATCGCTTCAAGACCATTAATGACACCCTGGGTCATGCGGTAGGCGATCAGGTACTGCTCACCACCACGCAACGGCTGCGCGGCACCGTGCGCGCTTCGGACACCGTGGCTCGCTATGCGGGCGACGAATTCGTGGTGATCCTGCGCCACATCGTCAAGAACGAAGACGTGCTGCGGATCGCCGAGAAGATCGTGCAAGTCATGGGCGCACCGTTGCGCATCGACGACGGCACCGAGCTGCAGGTCACTGCATCCATCGGCGTGAGCTTCTTCCCCGACGACGCGCCCGATGCCGAGACCCTGCTCAAGCACGCCGATGAAGCGATGTATGCGGCAAAGAGCCTGGGGCGCAACAACTACCAGATCTTTGAAGGACGGGCCGATCAGTCGCAACAGCAAAACCTCGCCCTGAAATCCGGCCTGCGCCACGCCGAACACAAAGGCGAGCTGCGTGTGTTCTATCAGCCGCAGGTCGACGCGGTGACAGAGGACATCGTCGGCATGGAGGCATTGGTGCGCTGGGAGCATCCCGAGCTTGGCTTTATCGGGCCCGGGTTCTTTATTCCTCTGGCTGAGGAAACGGGGCTGATTGTCTCCATCGGCGAATGGGTGCTGCGTACCGCGTGCCGCCATGCCCAGGAATGGGAGCGCCGCTTCGGGCTGGGCCTGCGCCTGGGTGTCAACCTGTCGGCGGTGCAGTTGATGCAGCCCAACCTGCTGGAGATCGTCGCCTCGGCGCTCGACGAGAGCGGACTGGATGCCAATCTGCTGGAAATGGAGGTGACCGAGAGCATCAGCATCAAGGCTGCCCCCAATCTGGTGGAGAACCTTCAGGGCCTGCACCGGTTGGGTTGCCGCATCGCTATCGACGACTTCGGTACGGGCGCCGCGTCGCTGGACTATTTGCGCAAGCTGCCGGCCGACCGCATCAAGATTGACCAGAGCTTCGTGCGCAACATCGGCGTTGATCCGGATGACGAAGCCATCGTTCGAGCGACCATCGAAATGGCTCATCGACTGAATCGTGGGGTGGTGGCCGAGGGTGTGGAGACCGAACCCCATATGGAGTTCCTGCGTAACAATCAGTGTGATGAGTTGCAGGGCTACCTGTTCTGCCGTCCTCTACCACAGCCGGCCTTCGAAAAGTTGCTGCAGGAGCGCCAGCGCATGCTGAGTGGCGTCAGCGGGACAGCCGCCTGACTTGCATGGGCCCATATGGCCCCCATACTTCTGGTGAAGGGCGCCTGATGCGCCCGTTGGCTGCGCCCAGGGGGCAGTAAGCGGCTTGGCAAGGGGCGGTGCGCCTCTTTCGCATTCGTGCGTTTTCCCTTGATAGTGTCGCCATTAGGCGCACTCCCCAACTGGGGTTGGTAAACGCAAGCCGTCATGCTGAACTAGGAGGCATTGTTCTTGTCTGAGCAATCCGCTCACATCCTTAGGCATCCCGAGGCGCGTGGCAGCATCGACGAAGGAGATGGCCCGGATGGGCGAAAACGAACTGGACAGTGCGCTGGTCGAGCGCGTCCAACAAGGGGACAAGCGGGCCTTTGACCTGCTGGTGCGCAAGTACCAGCACAAGGTCGTGGGGCTGGTTTCCCGTTATGTGAAGAACCACAGCGAGTGTGAAGACATTGCCCAGGAGGCCTTTATCAGGGCATGGAGGGCGATTGGCTCGTTCCGTGGCGAAAGTGCTTTCTATACTTGGCTGTACAAAATTGCCGTGAATACCGCCAAGAACCATCTGGTGGCGATGGGGCGCCGCCCGCCGGCGGACGACATCGCCATTGACGATGCCGCATTTATACCCGGGGCAGATCGTATGCAGGAGAGCGCCACCCCCGAGCGCGAACTCATGCGGCAAGAAATTGAACAAACCGTATTTTCCACTGTCCAATCGCTGCCTGAGGAATTGCGGACCGCGATCACCTTGCGTGAAGTGGACGGCCTCAGCTATGAGGAAATCGCTGAGGCGATGGGCTGTCCGATCGGTACGGTACGTTCACGTATTTTTCGGGCGCGCGAAGCTATCGATGAGAAACTGCGGCCACTGTTGTCCGACCGCGAGGACAAAACCCCATGACAGATACCCAACGCGAAAACCTTTCTGCAGGCATGGACGGCGAGCTGTCGAAGGAAGAGCTGCGCTTCCTGATGCGCCGGCTCGACCACGATGTCTCGCTGCAGGAGGCCTGGTCGCGCTATCACGTAGCCCGTGATGGCTTGCGTCGCCAGCTTCCGCCGCAGGCCTCAGAGGGCTTCGCTGCCCGCGTGATGCAGGCGATCGAGCAGGAAGGCGCGGTGGCTCATGGCAAACGCCGGCACTGGCTGCACTGGTCGGCGGGTGGCGCTATTGCCGCCAGCGTGGCGGTCGCTGCCCTCATGGTGGCTCAGCCCGCAGGACCGAGCGCGGATCGTGCTGGGCCTCAGGTGGCCTCTGCAACCTCCGTTGCGGCGACGCCTGGTAGCGGCATCCAGGTGGCGGCCCACCAGGATGTGCCGGCGGTGGCGCCGCCGTGGGTCAATGCGTATGCCGACTCTCCCTACAAGCTGAGCCAGCAGGCATCCGCGACGCTGGAGGGCGACAACAGCACGCTGCTGTATTCGCGCAACAGTCTGACCCCTTATCGTGTGGCGCGGTATCCCGTGAACAATGGCGACGGCAGTTATCTGTTGTTGATTCACCCCGAACAGCAGCAAGCTGCACAGGCCCCCGCCAACGCTCAGTGACGCGTAGCCGTGTGTCTATTCCCGCGGCTTGCTTTATTGCCTGATCTGTTTCCCTTGCCAATCATTCATGCAAGTCCGCGTCGCGGGCTTGTATGGATGCGCCTGACGTACCCATGGAGGAATGCATGAATCGACTCGTTTTGCGCACGCTGTCGTGCGCCGTCCTGATGAGCCTGGTGTTGGCTGGCGGTGTACAGGCACAGAATGCTGCGCCCGCCGTATCCGGCTTGCCCGATTTCACCGGCATCGTGCAGAAGAACGCGCCGGCGGTGGTGCATGTCGAGGCCAAGTACAGCGGCAAGAAGCAGACCAAGGGACGTGCTGCAGCGCGCGGCATGCCGGACATGCCCGATGATAGTGATGATCCGTCGGCGGAGCTGTTCCGCCGCTTTTTCGGCATGCCCATGGTGCCTTCACCGGAGGAGCAGCAGCGCACCTCGCTGGGGTCGGGCTTCGTTATTTCCGGGGACGGCTATGTCCTCACCAACAACCATGTGGTGGATGGCGCGGACACGGTCACCGTGCGTCTGCAGGACCATCGCACGTTGACGGCCAAGGTCGTGGGCAGCGACCCGCAATACGACATTGCATTGCTGAAGGTGGACGCCAAGGGCAGTTTGCCGGCCGTCACCATCGGTGACTCGCGCGCGCTGAAGCCGGGTCAGTGGGTGTTGGCGATCGGCTCGCCATTTGGTTTTGACTACACCGTGACGCAAGGCATCGTCAGTGCGGTCGGGCGCAACCTGGGTAGCCAGGATCAGCCCTACACCTCGTTTATCCAGACCGACGTGCCGATCAATCGCGGTAATTCGGGTGGTCCGTTGTTCGACCTGCAAGGCCGGGTGGTCGGCGTCAACTCGCAGATCTACTCCAACACCGGGGGATACCAGGGTGTGGCGTTCTCCATTCCGATTGACGTGGCCATGAATGTGGTCAAGCAAATCAAGGAGAAGGGCTACGTTTCGCGTGGCCAGCTCGGCGTGATGGTGCAGCCAATCAGCGATGCCATGGTGAAGGCGTTCAAGCTGGACAACGCATCCGGTGCGGCGGTAGCCGAAGTGACCAAGGGCGGCCCGGCGGAGAAGGCCGGTCTGCACGCGGGTGACATCATCCTTGCCTACAACGGTCAGAGCATCAATTCGTCCACCGATCTGCCGCCGCTGGTTGGTCAGACCACGCCGGGTACCAAAGCGACCTTGCAGATCCTTCGCGATGGCAAGAAGCAGGATGTGAACGTCAATGTCGGCGAGATGCCCCGCGACAAGAGTGCCGTGCTGGCCTCGGTTGATACCGGCAAGGCAGCGGCTGCCAGCGGCTCCAGCGCACTCGGCCTCGCCGTGCAAGACCTGGACGCTGGCGATCGCCAGCAGCTGGGCCTGAAGGCTGGCGAGGGGGTGGGCATCAATAACGTCACTGGCGCGGCGGCCGCTCGCGCGGGCCTGCAGCCGGGCGATGTGATCCTGATGGTGAATCAGCAAAAGGTGGGCAGTGCCACGGCGTTCCGCGAGGCGACCAAGGACGCCAAGCCGGGCGATACGGTGCTGCTGCTCGTACGGCACGGCAATCAGAGCGGCTTCATTGGACTGACCGTGCCGGGTGGTAAGGACGACTGAGGAGCCCAGGGCGCGGCGTGGCAGCGCCGCGACAGGTCTTTTCAGCCGTCAACGGCCTCGGGACGATGGGCGCTTGGGCCACCATCGTCCCGGGGCATGGTGGCGGGAGCGCTGGCAACTTCCGGCGATGCCCGACAACCGAGCGTTCCATGCGATAATGCCGGGTTCGTATTGCCAACCCCGGCGATACGCTGCCCGCGCACCGCGCAAGGCAGTAAACGCAGCTAGCGTGCTCCATGGAACTGATCCGAAACTTCTCCATCATCGCCCACATCGATCACGGCAAGTCGACACTGGCCGACCGCATCATCCAGATCTGCGGTGGACTGACCGAACGCGAGATGGAGGCGCAGGTGCTCGACAACAATCCGATCGAGCGCGAGCGCGGCATCACGATCAAGGCGCAGTCGGTGTCGCTGCCTTACAAGTCACGCGACGGCAAAACCTACCAGCTGAATTTCATCGACACCCCGGGGCACGTCGACTTCTCCTATGAGGTGAGTCGCTCGCTAGCCGCGTGTGAAGGGGCGCTGCTGGTGGTGGATGCAGCCCAGGGTGTGGAAGCACAGTCCGTTGCCAACTGCTACACCGCGGTGGAAATGGGCCTGGAAGTGGTGCCGGTCCTCAACAAGATCGATCTGCCCACCGCTGATCCGGAAAAGGTGAAGGGCGAGATCGAAGCCGTGATTGGCATTGATGCCACCGACGCCGTGGCAGTTAGCGCCAAGACCGGCCAGAACGTGATCGAGGTGCTGGAAGCCATTGTGGCGCGCATCCCGCCACCGAAAGTAGGCGACACGGATCGCCTGCAGGCATTGATCATTGACTCCTGGTTCGACAACTACCTGGGCGTTGTGTCGCTGGTGCGCGTCGTGCAGGGCGAGATCAAGCCGGGCGACAAGCTGTTGGTGATGTCGACCGGTCGTGCGCACGAAGTGAGCGAAGTGGGTGTGTTCACGCCCAAACGCAAGAAGCTCGACAAGCTCTCGCCGGGCGAGGTGGGCTGGATTACCGCGTCGATCAAGGACGTGCATGGCGCACCAGTGGGTGACACGCTGACGCTGGCCGGCAAGCCGGCCGCGAAGCCGCTGTCAGGTTTCCAGACCATGCAGCCACGCGTGTTCGCCGGCTTGTTCCCGGTGTCGGCTGACGACTATCCCGCTTTGCGCGAAGCGCTCGACAAGCTTCGCCTCAATGATGCAGCGCTGTTCTTTGAGCCGGAAAGCTCCGAGGCCATGGGCTTCGGTTTCCGTTGCGGCTTCCTCGGCATGCTCCACATGGAGATCGTGCAGGAGCGCCTGGAGCGCGAGTACGACCTCGACCTCATCACCACCGCGCCTACCGTCGTCTACGAAGTGGTGAAGAGCGACGGTTCGATGATGATGCTGGACAACCCAGCCAAGCTGCCGGCTGCGAATCTCATTGAGGAGATCCGCGAGCCGATCATCGTGGCGAGCATCCTCACGCCGGCTGATTACATCGGCAACATCATCACGTTGTGCGAAGAGAAGCGCGGCGTACAGCGCTCCATTCAGTATCTGGCGACCCAGGTGCAGATCACGTACGAAATGCCGCTGGCCGAGGTGGTGCTGGACTTCTTTGATCGCCTGAAGTCGGTGTCGCGCGGTTATGCCTCGATGGATTACCACTTCGAGCGCTTCGAGGCCGGCCCGTTCGTGCGCGTGGATGTGCTCATCAATGGCGATCGCGTCGACGCACTGAGCCTGATCGTGCACCGCGTCCATGCCGAGCGTCGTGGCCGCGACCTGGTCGAGCGCATGAAAGACCTGATCCCCCGCCAGCAGTTCGACGTGGCCATCCAGGCCGCCATCGGTGCCCAGATCGTCGCCCGCTCCACGGTCAAGGCGCTGCGCAAGAACGTACTGGCCAAGTGCTATGGCGGTGACGTCAGCCGAAAGAAGAAATTGCTCGAGAAGCAGAAAGAAGGCAAAAAGCGCATGAAGCAGGTCGGCCGCGTGGAGATCCCACAGGAAGCCTTCCTTGCCGTATTGAAGGTGGACAAATAATAAACCTGTGGATTCGGCGTTCCCCTCGTCGAGCAACCTTGGAGTAGGGCATGGATTTCGACTTTTCGGCGATTCTGCTTGGCCTCACCGTGCTGTTCGGCGTGGTGTGGGGCCTGGACCGCCTGTTCTTCCACAAGAAGCGCAAGGCCAGGGCCGAGGCAGCGGGCGCGGAAGAGCGCGAGCCGGTGCTGGTGGACTGGTCCCGTTCGCTGTTTCCGGTAGTGCTGGTGGTATTGCTGCTGCGCTCGTTTGTGGCAGAACCGTTTCGCATCCCCTCCGGCTCGATGATGCCGACGCTGGACGTGGGCGACTTCATCCTGGTCAACAAGTTCGCCTACGGCCTGCGCATGCCGGCGTTCAACAACAAGTTTCTTAGCCTGGGCGAGCCCAAGCGCGGAGATGTGATCGTGTTCCGCTTCCCCGGTTATCTGTGCGAAGACGGCGGCAAGCTGGTTCGCAGTGGCGACCAGAGCTGCGCCGACCCGCATGCGCCGGTGCCCAGCCAGAACTGGATCAAGCGCATCGTGGGCATGCCCGGCGATCGCGTGGAAATGCATGGGGACCAGTTGGTGGTTAACGGCGAGCCGGTGGCTGCTGATCTGATCGGTCCCTATGAGGGCGACCCCAAGCGCGCGGAGTCCCGCCTGATGCTGGAGATGGGCGCCACGGTGTGGAACGAGCACCTGCCCAACGGTCAGGGCGGCGTGGTCAACCATCTGGCGGCCCGCATGCCCAACTACGCGGTGCCGCCGCCGCTGCCTAACCCGCACGTGCCGCTGGTGGTGCCGCAGGGTTGCTATCTGGCCATGGGCGACAACCGTTACAACAGCACGGATAGCCGCTGGTGGGGCTGTCTGCCGGAGCAGAATCTGGCGGGCAAGGCCTTCCTGATCTGGCTGAGCTGGACTGGCTCGGGCGTTGCGTTCCATCGCATGGGCACGGTCATCCATTAAAAGCGTGATGGCCATAGGCTGTCTGCCAGTGACGTTGGGGCAGCTACCGGCGACAATGGATGCGCCGACCGGGCTGCCGGGGCGCGTCGGTGGCGCATGGCCAGTCAGCCGGAAATCGCAACGTGTGGCATAGCGAGGGGACTATGAAATCGAAGCAGACAGGTATCACCCTAATTGGGTTTATGTTCGTATTGGTCGTCGCTAGCTTCTTCGGTTTTATGGCCATGAAGCTGGTTCCTGCATATGTTGAGTTTATGGGCGTTAACAAGGCTATGAATCAGGTGGCCAGCGGCGGCGCAGAAGGACGATCATTGGATAGTCTGCGTCGTGATCTCATATATAAGCTCGATTTTCAGTACGTAGCTGACGCGACCATCAAGCCCAAAGACATTACACTCAAGCGCGCCGATAACGCTGCGGAACTGATGGTCAGCTATGACAAGCGTATTCCCTTTATGTACAACATCGATTTTCTGCTGCATTTCGAGAAAAGTGTGGCTCTGCAAGGTAATGTCAGCGGTTAAGCGCAGGCCCAGGATTTGACCAAGCTCGCCTATAGTTTTCGTGATCCCGCGCTCGCGCAGCTGGCGCTTACCCATCGCAGCGCTGGGAAGCCGAACAACGAGCGAATGGAGTTCCTGGGCGATGCACTGCTGGGCTTGGTTGTGGCCGAGCTTCTGTATGAGGCTCACCCGAATGCCAGTGAGGGTGAGCTTTCCCGATTGCGAGCGCAGCTGGTCAACGGCCAGGCTCTTGCGGTCATTGCCCGTGAGCTGGAGCTTGGCGACGAACTCAAGCTTGGTTCCGGCGAACTGAAGAGCGGCGGTTTTCGTCGCGAGTCCATCCTGGCTGACGCGTTTGAAGCCATGGTGGCTGCGGTCTATCTCGATGCTGGTTTTGACGCATGCCGCACCGTGGTGCGTGCGCTGTTCGAACCGCTGGTGGCGGCGATCCCGCGCTCGTCGAAGGACGCCAAGACCCGCTTGCAGGAATTATTGCAGGGGCGCGGATGGCCCCTGCCGCAGTACGATCTGATCGACAGCCACGGCGAGGATCACGCCAAGACCTTTGACGTCTCCTGCGAAATCGCCGAGCCCGCAAAGATCCGGGCTGAGGGTCGCGGCGGCAGTCGCCGTGCCGCTGAACAAGACGCCGCCGAAAGCGTGCTGCGTCGATTGCAGGAACTGAACTCATGAACGACAACGACGAACTCGACCTCGGCGCACCCGCCGAACTTCCCCACGACGACTTCCGTTGCGGCACCGTGGCATTGGCGGGGCGCCCCAACGTGGGCAAATCCACGCTGCTCAATGCGCTGATCGGCTTTCGGCTGTCCATCGTCAGCCCGCGTCCGCAAACCACCCGCCACCGCATTCTGGGCATTGCCACCAGCGAAGCCGGGCAGATCATGTACGTGGATACGCCTGGCCTCCATCGTGGCGCCAAGCGCGCCATGAACCGCAGCCTTAACCGTGCTGCCCGCTCGGCGATCAGCGAGGTGGATCTGGTTGTGCAGGTGATCGAAGCCGGTCGCTGGACGGATGAAGATCAGGCGCTTTACGACGCGCTGGTAGAACAGAAGGTGCCGCGGCTGCTGGTGATCAACAAGGTCGACCTGGCCAAGGAAAAGTCGGCCATGCTGCCATTCGTGGCCGAGTTGATGGCAAGTCACAGTTTTGATGCGGTTTTCTACATCAGCGCGCTGAAGCAGAAGGGGCTCAAGGAGCTGGAGCTGGGCATTCTCAATCGCCTGCCGGTGCAGCCGCCAGTTTACGGTGAAGATGAAATCACCGACCGCAGCGAGCGTTTCCTCGCAGCCGAGATGGTCCGCGAGCAGCTGATGCTGCGTCTGGATCAGGAGCTGCCGTACGCCACCACGGTGGAGATCGAGCAGTTCACGGATCGACCCGATGGTGTTGCCGAGATCCATGCCGTGATCTGGGTCGAGCGCGATGGCCAGAAGGCTATTGTGATCGGCAACGGCGGTGCGCAGCTCAAGGCTATTGGCACGGCCGCGCGCCGGCACATGGAGCGCACCTTTGAACGCAAAGTGTTCCTGCGCCTGTGGGTGAAGGTGCGCGAAGGCTGGGTGGACGATGAGACGATGCTCAAGAAGTTCGGCTACACGGACTGAGAGGCGTGGCATGGACGGCGAGGGGGCTGGCGCACATCGTCGTCTCGGGTGTGGCGATGACCGCACGCTGGCACTGACTCTTCGTCTGCTCCGCAGTACTCGATCGTAACCACCTCATGCGCATCGAGCAGCAGCCGGCCTACGTCCTGCATTCGCGGCCTTACCGCGAAACATCCATGCTGCTCGAATGCCTGACACGTGACTACGGCCGCATCGGTGTGGTGGCGCGGGGCGTGCGGCGCGAGCGCGCGCGCCTGCAGCGAGCTCAGCTGGAGCCCTTCCAGCCGCTGGCCCTCGATATGTTGTTGCGGGGAGAGCTCGCGACCCTGCTGGGTGCCGAGAGCACGAGTGCGCCATTGCGTCTGTTGGGCGATGCCGGCCTCGCCGGGCTTTATCTCAATGAGCTGGCCGTACGACTGACCGGGCGCCAGGACCCGCATCCCGCCTTGTTCGATGCCTACGCACGAACGCTACCGCGCCTGGCCAGTACCGAGCCGTTGGCGTGGACCTTGCGGCGTTTTGAGCGTGATCTGCTGGACGCCATTGGCTATGGCCTGCAACTCGAGTTCGAAGGTGAATCCGGCGAACCGGTGGAGCCTGGCCAGCTGTATCGCTACTTGGTGGAAGAGGGGCCTTCGCCTTGCCGTCCCGGCACGCCACATGCGCTGCGAGGCGATGATCTGCTTGCACTTTCCGAGGACCGGCAACCCGATGCGGTGGGCCTGTCAGCGCTACGGGTGATGATGCGCGAAGTGATTCGGCATCATCTGGGCGGCGGCGAGTTGCGTGCCTGGCAGGTGCTGGGCGTGGCGTTGTCGCGACAGCGTTAGCGGACGGGGATGTGGCTCAGGCCGCGCCGCTGGATTCGAGTGCCTCGATCGTGGCCAGTAGCGAACGGCGGAAGCGCGACAGTGGCGCCATCGATCCCGAGTGACCGAGCTTGAGATGGCGTTGCAGCACGGTGGCCTGGGTGCCCAAGGCGGTCGCGCCACAGAATCCGCAGGAAGAGCGCAGTCGGTGCAGGCGTCCGGCAAGGGCTTCGGTGTCTTCCCGCAGCGCGTCCAGATCCTGATAAAGGCCTACCAGTTCGGCACGCAACAGCGTGCGCATGGCCTTCACTACATCCGAATCACCCATGGTCGCCAAGGCCTGCGCGTCATCCAGTAGAGGCATCGCGCCGGCACCTGCCTGGACCAGGGTCAGGATGCGGCGCAGATCGGCAACGTTGCAGGGCTTCTGCAGCACTTCGCTGAACTCGGCCGCCAGCAGGCGCTGTCGCTCCGAGGCATCCATCTCGGCACTGGTGGCTACGGCCGTGCAGTCACTGGAGAGCGCCTCGGGATCCCGCCTCAACGCGGCAAGCACTTCTTCGGCACCGGCGCCGGGCATCCGGCAATCCAGCAGCAGCAGGTCGAACGCTTCGTCGTGAGCCAAGGCGATAGCAGCCTGGCCATCGTTGCAGGCCCGGGCCTCCAGACCCAGGCCCCGCAAGGCCTCCACAAGGAAAAGACGGCTGCTGGCGTCATCATCCGCCACGAGGGCGCGGACGGTTTCGGGTGCGGCAGGAGCCTGCGAAGGGTCGCCAGGAAGCGTGTTGAACATGACTAGTCCGTGTCGTTCAGCTGTTTTTGGCAGAATGGCGCGTCATGCGTTCCACATCAAGCTACCTATTGCTCAGTCTCGGCATCCTGATCTGGATGGGTCTCGTGCTGCCCGCCCGGGCTGACATCGCGTTGGGCGCCAAGGCGGTCAGCATACCCGGCCTGAAGATGCAGGACGTCCAGACCCAGATCGGCGAGGACGGCCAGGGTGGGCTGATGCTCAACCTGAAAGCCGCCAAAGCCGACGTGCCATCGATGGGCTGGAAGCGCATCGGCGTGGATCTCAAGGGCGTCTTGCAGCGCGACACACATATGCGCTGGCTGTTCGATGGCACCGCGCAGCTGGCGGGTGCGCCGGGCGGCGCGTTGAGCAACGCCAAAGTCACCATGGTGATTGACGAGGCCGCCAATACGCTGGAAATCGATATCACCCAGGGGGCGGCCCAGGCCAGCACGGCGTTGCCGCTGGATCAGCCTACCCACGCGCAAATCAGCCTCAAGGGCGTGCCTGCCGTCTGGCTGCAGGGTTTGTTGAGCACGGTGTGGTCCGGTCGCGCCACAGGCGGCAAGCTTGATGCGGATATGGCGCTGGATCTGGCCGATAAGGGTCTGCAGGCGTCCGGCCAGTTCGCGCTGAGCGGGGGCGGGTTTGATACGGCCAGCGGCACGTTGGCTGGGCAGTCGGTCAATGGCAACGGCCGGCTCAACATCGACACCACGGGTTCCCCGTCGCGCATCGACCTGGATGCCAGCCTGCGCGGTGGCGAGCTGCTGCTTGGCCCCATCTTTGCCCATCTGCCTGATCACCCCGTGCAATTGGGCCTGGCGGCTACGACGCGTAACGGTGCCGTGGAGTTGACGCGGCTGCGCGTGGCTGACGCCGACGCCCTCCAGCTGGATGGCGCCATGAGTTTCAATGCCAAGGGCGAGTTGCAGAAACTCAAGCTGGAACGAGTGCAGGCGCGGTTCCCAGCCGCGTATCAGCGGTACGGTCAGGCCTGGTTGGCAACGCTGGGCATGCGCGATATGCATGTGGCCGGGCAGTTGAGCGGCAGCCTCGATCTCGAAGCCAGCGGATTGCGCAGCTTCGCTTTCGATACCGATGGTCTGGATTTCGCGGATGGCGAAGGGCGGCTCGCAGCGAAAGGCCTGCGTGGCGGGATGGACTGGACCACCGATGGCGAACGCCCGGCGACCACCCTGGGCTGGCAGTCATTGCAGGTCTACAAGATGGCCAACGGCGCGGCGCAATCCCGCTGGCAGAGCCGAGGTGGCTCGTTGAGCCTGCAGCGCGCGGTCGAAGTACCGTTGCTCAATGGCCGTGTACGCGTGGGCGATCTGGAGTGGCGCCCGGCTGCCGCAAGGGGGCGTCGACTGACCACGTCACTGGCCTTCACGGGCATCGACATGGCGGCGTTCTCAAAAGCCATGGGCTGGCCGGAGTTCCCGGGTACGCTCGGTGGCGCCATTCCTGCGCTGCGCCTCGTCGATGACCGCATCGAGCTCGATGGCGGCCTGTCGGTGAGCGTGTTCGACGGCTTTGTCGATATCACGCGGCTTACCTTGCAAGGGCCGTTTGGTCCCAGTCCGGTGCTCACCGGTGACGTACAACTGCGTCAGCTCGATCTGGGGGCGATGACCAGCGTGTTCGATTTCGGCAGTATCACCGGACGTATGGACGGCTCCATCGACGAGCTACGTCTGGTCAACTGGAACCCTGTGGCGTTCAAAGCCAATCTGCTCGCCGGTAGCGGCGGGCGCATCAGTCAGCGCGCGGTGAACAATCTCACGGCGGTGGGCGGTGGCGGCATGGCAGCGGGTCTGCAGGGCGCGGTGCTGAAGCTGTTCAAAACGTTTGGTTACAAACGTATCGGCCTCAATTGCACCTTGCAGGCCTCCGTATGTCATATGGGTGGTCTGGATAACGATGCGGATGGCTACACTATCGTCGAAGGTAGCGGCCTGCCGCATTTGCAGGTGATTGGCCATCAGACCCAGGTGGACTGGCCCACCTTGGTCCGGCGCGTGAAAGCCGCCATTCAAGGCAACGGACCGGAAGTCCATTGAACGCTCTCACCCAGCGGTGAGTCTCCACCCCCGAAGGAGTTGTAGAACATGCGCAAGCTCATCTATGGATTGTTGACCACGTGCCTGGTCGCACTGGTGGGGTGCGTCACGATCAATGTGTACTTCCCTGAGGCTGCGGCGCAGAAGGCCGCCGACCAGTTCATTGGTACCGTGCTCGAAAATACTGCGCCGGCGCCCGCACCCAAGAGCGATCAGCCGCCCGCACCGCCCAAGAAAAGCAGCCAGCCGTCGGCCATGTTGCTGGATCTGCTGATTCCTGCGGCTTACGCGGCCGACGCGCCCAATATCCGTATCCAGACCCCGACGACCGACGCCATCCATGGCCGCATGCGCGATCGCTTCAGCAATACGCTTGCCCCCCTGTTCAACAGTGGCGTCATCGGTTTTACGCAAGATGGCCTGGTGGCCGTGCGCGACGCGGCCAAGCTGCCTCTCGACCAGCGTGCGAGCGTGAGTGCTGCCGTTGCCGACGAGAACCGCGACCGCAACGCGCTTTACCGTGAAGTGGCCAACGCCAACAACCATCCGGAGTGGGAGGCGCAGATCCGCGCTACGTTCGCCAAGGGCTGGATCGAGCGGGCACGTGCGGGCTGGTATTATCAGGACTCTTCGGGCGCCTGGAAGCAGAAGTAAGCCGTTCGCCCCGCCTTACCCGATTGTCGCGCCCGGGATCCTCATGACCCGGGCGCCTGCGTTTTGAGACCCCATGAAAGAATTCGAAGCCACCATCACTGACCTTAGCCACGACGGTAAAGGCGTTACGCGCATCGACGGCAAGGCCGTGTTCGTCAGCGGCGCGCTGCTCGGCGAGGAAGTGAAGCTCAGCATCCGCAAGCGCCACCGTCATTACGACGAAGCGGAGGTGGTGCAACTGATCACCCGCTCACCGCATCGCGTGGAACCACGTTGCCAGCATTTCGGCCAGTGCGGCGGCTGCTCGTTGCAGCATCTGGATGCCGTGTCGCAGATCGAAGTGAAGCAGCGGGTTCTGAAAGATAACTTCGAGCGTATCGGCAAGGTTGAACCGGCAATGTGGCTGCCGCCACTCACCGACGAGCCGTGGGGCTATCGCCGCAAGGGACGTTTGTCAGTGCGCTCGGTGGCCAAGAAAGGCCGCGTGCTGGTGGGTTTTCGCGAAGAGAGCAACCCTCGCTTTGTCGCCGACATCAGCCGGTGCGAAGTGGTGCATCCGGCTCTCGGTCCTAAGATCGGGCTGCTGGCAGAGCTGGTGAGCAGCATGGATGCGGCCAACGATATTCCGCAGATCGAATTTGCCGCGGGCGACGATACCGTGGCGCTGGTGTTTCGCCACATGTCGCCCCTGAGTGAGCGCGACCAGGCTGCGCTCATCGCGTTCGGCAAGCAGCACGGTTTTGCCATTTACCTGCAACCCGGTGGTGTAACGAGCGTGCATCCGCTGTGGCCGGAGCACCCGCGTCTTGCCTTCCGCATTCCCAGTGGCGATGCGTCCATTGAAGATGTCGAGCTGGAGTTCCGTCCGCTGGACTTCGTGCAGGTCAATGCCGGCATGAACCGCCGCATGATGGCTCGCACAATGGAGCTGCTCGATCCGCAGCCGAACGATCGCGTGCTGGACCTGTTCTGTGGGCTGGGCAATTTCACCTTGCCGATCGGCCGCCGCGTGGCCGAGGTGGTGGGCGTGGAAGGCGAGCACGGCCTGGTCGAACGCGCAGCGGAAAACGCAGCGCGCAATGGCATCACCCACGCACGCTTCGAGGTGGCCAACCTGTTCGAAGACCAGCGGCACACCCATTGGGCGAAGCAGCCGTGGGACAAGCTGTTGCTCGACCCGCCGCGTGCAGGTGCCGACAAGGTGCTCGACTACTTGCCGCATAAGGAAACGCAGCGCATTGTGTACGTTTCGTGTCACCCGGGCTCGTTGGCGCGTGACGCCGGTATTCTGGTTCAGAAGCACGGCTTTCGCTTGAGTGCGGCGGGCGTGATGGATATGTTCCCGCATACGGCCCATGTGGAGTCGATTGCGCTGTTCGAGCGCTAAGTCCGAGGCGTGAAGGGTCTGGCTTCCTTCATGGCCACATCACATACCCCACTATCGGTTGCAGCATGGGCATTGAGATCGAACGCAAATTTCTTCTGAGTGACGACAGCTGGCGTGCTTCGGTTACGCACAGCGAACGCATCGCGCAGGGTTATCTGGTGGGCGCGCAAGCACTGCGTGACGGCACCGCACGCGCGTCCGTGCGCGTGCGCCGTACAGGCGATCATGCGTGGCTCAACATCAAGTCGGCGCAACTGGGTATCGAGCGTGCTGAATTCGAATACCCGATGCCGATGGCGGATGCCGAGCAGATGCTTGCCACACTGTGCGACGGCGTGCTGGAAAAGATCCGGCACCATGTCACCGTGGATGGCGTACTGTTTGAAATCGACGAATTTTTCGGTGACAACGCCGGGCTGGTGGTCGCCGAGGTAGAACTTGTCACGGTGGACGCATCGTTTCCCCGGCCGTCCTGGCTCGGGCGCGAAGTCAGTCATCTGCCCCGTTACTACAACGTCAATCTGATTGCCCATCCGTATGCACAGTGGTCTGCGGACGAGCGGCACGCCGCCGGGGAATCGATGTCATGCTGATGATTGGTCTGGCCGGTACCACCCTGGCCGCCTCCGAACATGCGTGGCTGACGTCGCCGGGCGTCTCTGGCGTGGTGCTGTTTTCCCGTAACTTCCAGTCGCGCGATCAGTTGATGGCGCTGGTCGACGACATTCGCGGCGCCGGTGGCGACGACATGTTGATCGCCGTCGATCAGGAAGGCGGTCCGGTGCAGCGTTTCCGCGAGGGCTTCACGCGTTTGCCGCCGCTGTCCGCAATCGGCGCGGTGTACGACCGCGATCCGGAGGATGCGATACGTCTGGCCGAAGAGCATGCCTGGGTCATGTCCAGCGAGCTGCGTGCCAGCGGCGTGGATTTCAGTTTTGCGCCCGTGGTTGATCTGGCTCGCGGTAATGCTGCCATTGGGCTACGTGCCTTTCATGCGGACCCCGCGATCACCGCCGAGCTCGCGCAGGCTTACGTGCGCGGTATGCATCTGGGCGGGATGGCTGCGGTGCTCAAGCATTTCCCGGGTCATGGCTCGGTTGCGGTGGACACGCACAAGGCCGCTGCCATCGACCCGCGTTCGCTCGACGAGATTCGTCGCGACGATCTGGTGCCATTCGTCGAAAGCCTGGCGGCCCATGCCGAGGCCGTGATGGTGGCGCACGTGATCTACCCCGAGGTCGATCCGCAGCCGGCCGGGTTCTCCAGCCGCTGGATCAAAGACATCCTGCGCAGCGAGCTTGGTTTCAACGGTGCCGTGATCAGCGACGACATCAGCATGGCCGCGGCCGGTGCGGCGGGTGGCGTGGCGGCGCGTGTGGCCGCGCATCTCGATGCCGGTTGCGACCTGGTACTGGCCTGTTTTCCCGACGTGGTCGAAGAAGCCCTGGCAGCGGTGCAGGGGCGGGCGGCCACCTCGCCCGAGCGGCTGGCTGCGTTGCGCGGCGCTGTGGCATCCACCTGGGAAGGACTACTCGACAATCCCCAGCGCGATCGATTCATCGCGCGCGTCACGGCGCTCTATCCCGTGGAAGGACACTCTCTGGCATGACTACTCAAACCCCTTCTTTGGCCGCAGCGCTCGCGGACGCCGATCTGCTGTTTGATCGTCCGGCACTGGAATCGGTGATTGCCGATATGGGGCGCCACATCGATGCGGCGCTGGATGGCGAGCGAGCGGTGTTTCTCACCGTGATGAACGGTGCACTGATCTTCGCCGGCCACCTGGCGTTGGCCATTCGCACGGACGTCGAGTTCGACTACGTGCATGCCACCCGTTACCGCGGCGCGACGTCCGGCAGCGAGCTGCACTGGCTGCGCGAGCCGGCGGTGGACCTGACCGGTCGCACCGTGCTGCTGGTAGACGACATTCTCGACGAGGGGCACACGCTGAAAGCGGTGCGCGACGATTGCACCCGTCGTGGTGCACGCCGCGTGCTGATCGCCAGCCTGTGCACCAAGCAGCATGACCGTCTGGTCGAAGGGATCGCTGCCGACTTCAACGGCGTGGAATTGCCCGATCGCTACGTGTTCGGCTTCGGTATGGATTACCACGAGCAGGGCCGTAACCTGCCGGGTATTTACGCGCTGAAGTGAGTCCATCCGGCTGGCCCTGATGGCCGGCACCGTGACGTTGTGGGTGACGCATGAACATTCTGGGTATCTCCGGCAGCCTGCGGCAGGCTTCTTTCAACACCGTGCTACTGCATGCTGCGCAGGAGCTGGCGCCGGCGGGGATGCATATCGTCATCCATCATCTGCATGATCTGCCGCTGTTCAACCAGGACGTGGAAGAGCAGGGCGACCCCGCCGCCGTGATCGCCTTCAAGGAGGCGATCGATAACGCGGATGGCCTGCTGTTCGCATGCCCGGAATACAACGGCGGTATCACCGGCGTGCTCAAGAACGCCGTCGACTGGGCGTCGCGCGCAGGCAAGTCGCGCAAGGTGGCGCCGCTCACGGGCAAGACCATCTGCATCGTGGGTGCCAGCCCAGGCATTACCGGTACGGTGCGGGCGCAGGACCAGTTGCGTCAGGTGCTGCGCCGGGCCGGTGCACGCTCCGAGCCGCAGGGCGACGTGTTGGTATTTCAGGCACACACCAAGATCATCGATGGGCGGCTTACCGACGAGCGTACGCGCGAAGCGTTGGGCCGCCATCTGGAAGGATTTGCCGAACGCCTGTCGGCGACGGCCAACCATCTCTAATTGAAACAGGAACGACCCGTGACTATCGATCTGGCCGTAATTGGCGGCAGCGGTTTGTACAACTTCCCCGGGCTGGAGAACACCACCCGCCATCGCATCGAAACGCCGTTCGGCGCGGCTTCGGGTGACATCGTGGTCGGCGAGTTCGCCGGTCGCCGGGTCGCCTTCCTTGCGCGTCATGGCGAAAGCCACACGGTGCCACCGCATCGCGTGAACTACCGGGCCAACCTGTGGGCGCTGCATTCACTGGGAGCGCGCCGGGTTATCGGCGTGAATGCCGTGGGCGGCATCCGGGCGGACATGGGGCCGCGCGTGATCGTGGTGCCCGACCAGATCATCGACTACACCCATGGCCGCTACACCAGCTTCTGTGACATCGAAGGCGCGGAAGTTCGCCACATCGACTTCAGCGAACCCTATACCGAGGCATTGCGTCAGCAGTTAATGATCGCCGCCAACAAGGCTGGTGTCGCGGTGCTGGACGGTGGTTGCTATGGCGCAACGCAGGGGCCACGACTGGAAACCCGGGCAGAAATCGCGCGCATGAAGCGGGATGGCTGCGATCTGGTCGGCATGACCGGCATGCCGGAAGCCGTGCTCGCGCGCGAGCTGGATCTGGAGTACGCCTGCCTGGCGCTGGTGGCTAATTTTGCTGCCGGCTGCGGCGACGAGGCGGAGATCAGCATCGAAGAAATTTTCGCCCATCTGGCTGCAGCTACCGCCGAAGTACCCCGTATCCTCAGCGTTCTGCTCAAATCCTGAGCAGCGGTTTGGGTTTTGATCGTGTCAAAGCATCTTTCGTATTGCGCTTTGCCATAAAACATGTTGATACTTCCGCTGTGCCAGGGGCGGCGGACCAAGGGGTCAAGGTGGTTCAGCGCTATACCGTGGTGCATCCAGTCCATGATTCAGAGGTTCACGCAATGCGTTTCGGTACGGTCAAGTGGTTCAACGACGCCAAGGGTTTCGGCTTCATCGCGCCCGAGGACGGTGGGGAGGACGTGTTCGTCCACTTTTCGGCGATCAACGCCAAGGGCTTCCGCAGTCTGCAGGAAGGCCAGCGCGTGAAGTTCGAAGTCACCACGGGCCCCAAGGGTGCCCAGGCTTCGGGCGTCGAAATCGCCTGATGAAGGCGAGCCGGCGCGTACGCCGGTCATCGATGTAAAAGGAAACCCCGCGTCGCAAGGCGCGGGGTTTCTTTGTTTCTGGAACGGGGATACAGGAACCACTGATGGCAGATCGCAGGGATTTTCTGAAAGCATCGTTGCTGGGTGCTTCAGCCGTGGCATTGGCGAGTGGCGCGAACGCGCTGACGGGGCCGACAGGTACTGGCAAGACCGCCGGGCAGGGCAAGGGGCCCCGCGTCATATCGACCTGGGACTTTGGTGTCGCGGCCAACCAAGCTGCGTGGTCGGTACTGGCTAAAGGCGGCCATGCGCTGGACGCCGTGGAAACGGGCGTGATGGTGCCGGAGGCCGACCTGAAGAATCACAGTGTCGGTCGCGCGGGTTATCCCGATCGCGACGGTCATGTGAGTCTGGATGCCAGCATCATGGATGCCGATGGCAGTTGTGGTGCCGTGGCGGCGCTTGAGCACATTGCGCATCCGATCCAGGTGGCGCGCCGCGTGATGGAACGTACTCCGCACGTGTTGCTGGTGGGTGATGGCGCGTTGCAGTTCGCACTGGAGCAGGGCTTCAAGAAAGAGGAGCTGCTGACGCCCGAATCCGAACTGGCCTGGAAGGAGTGGTTGAAGACCGCGCACTATCAGCCTTCTGCCAATAGCGAAGTGCGCGATTACGGCAAGACGGGTCTGCCTGGCGGCAAGGACAATCACGACACCATCGGCATGCTGGCTATCGATGCGCAGGGACGTCTGGCGGGCGCGTGCACCACCAGTGGCATGGCATGGAAATTACGCGGCCGCGTGGGCGACAGCCCGATCATCGGCGCGGGCCTGTACGTCGATGGCGAGGTGGGCGCCGCCACATCTACCGGTGTGGGCGAGGAAGTCATCCGCAACGCTGGTAGCTTTCTGGTCGTGGAGCTCATGCGGCAAGGGCGTTCACCGCAGGAGGCCTGCCGCGAAGCTGTCATGCGTATCGTCAAGAAGCGTCCCCATGCATCGAAAGATTTGCAGGTGGGATTTCTCGCGATGAATCGCGACGGCGAGGTCGGCGCCTTCGCGATCCAGCCGGGCTTCTCTTATGCGGTATGCGATGCCCAGCGACAGGATGGTTTGTTGCCGGCGAAGAGCGTGTATTGAGATGTCACGCTCTGAAGCGCCACGACGCTTGCTGGAAGTCGCCGCCAACTCGCTGGCCTCCGCGCTCGCTGCGCAGGCCGGTGGTGCGGGGCGCATCGAACTGTGCACGGCGCTGGAACTGGGCGGGCTTACGCCCTCGCATGGAGAGATCAGCCTGGTGCGGGAGCGGGTGCAGCTGCCGCTGTACGTACTTATCCGGCCTCGCGCGGGCGACTTCCTCTACGACGATGACGAGCTGGACACCATGCGGCGCGACATCGAAGCCTGCGTGGCACTGGGATGCGACGGCGTCGTGATCGGTGCGCTCGATGCGGGCGGCGATGTCGACACGGCCCGTTGCCGAACGCTGATCGGTGCGGCCGCAGGCATGGGCATCACCTTCCATCGCGCCTTCGACCTGGTGCGCGATCAGGCGCGATCGCTGGAGGATGTCATCGCGCTGGGGGCCGAGCGCGTGCTCACCTCAGGCGCCAGACGGACCGCGAGAGAAGGCGCCAGACGCATACAGGTGCTCATGGAGCAGGCGCGTGGGCGCATCGTGGTCATGCCGGGGGCGGGCATCGACGCCGGCAATATCGCCGAGCTGGCGATGCTTACCGGAGCGCAGGAGTTCCATGCTTCGGCCAAGCGCGTTCATGACTCGGGCATGCATTACGCGCCGTCCGATACGCTGGGCATGGCAGGTGGCGAAACACGCACCGACGAGAACGAAGTGCGTGCGCTGGTGCAGCAACTAGCCGTGGCGTGATGCTCGCCACGGTAGCCGGTCATCAGAACGCCGGGCGGCTCAGGCAGTGAACTGCAACCTGGCTAGCTCGGCATAGAGACCACCTTCAGCCAGCAGGCTCTGGTGCGTGCCTTGCGCCACGATGCGGCCGCCATCCATCACCACGATGCGATCGGCGCGCTGCACGGTAGCAAGGCGGTGGGCGATCACCAGCGTCGTACGGCCCTTCTCAAGGCGTTCCAGCGCCTGCTGAATGGCGGCCTCGGATTGAGCATCCAATGCCGAGGTCGCTTCATCCAGCAGCAATAGCGGCGCGTCACGCAGGATGGCCCGGGCAATGGCAATGCGCTGGCGCTGACCGCCAGAGAGACGCACTCCGCGTTCGCCCAGTTCCTCGTCATAACCCTTACTCAGGGCGCTGATGAACTCATGTGCCTCGGCGGCACGGGCGGCATCGTGTACTTCGTCGTCGCCGGCGTCCTGTCGGCCGAAGCGAATATTGTCGGCTGCGCTGCCGCTGAAAATCACCGTCTCCTGGGGCACCAGCGCAATAGCGCCGCGCAGTTCGGGCAAGGCGAGCGCGCGCAGATCGACACCATCAATCGTGATGCGGCCGCTCTGGGGATCGTAGAAACGCAGCAGCAGCGCAAACACGGTGCTCTTGCCTGCGCCCGACGGTCCTACCAGTGCCACCGTTTCGCCCGGCTTGATGTCCAGATCGAAATCGTGGAGTGCCGGTGCCTCGGGGCGGGTGGGGTAGTGGAACGCGACATTTTCGAAACGCAACGCGCCATGCATCGGTTTGGGGAGCCGCGAGGGTTGCGCCGGGCTGGTGATATCAGCGCGTTCTTCGAACAGCTCGCCGATGCGCTCCATCGCGCCTGCTGCGCGCAGCACATCGCCCCATACCTCGGACAGGCCCGCCAGCGAACCTGCGGCGAAGATGGCATACAGCACAAACTGGCCCAGCACGCCTGCGCCCAGCGTGCCGTTGATCACGTCGCGTGCACCGGCCCACAGCACCAGCGTGATCGCGCCAAAGAACAACACGATGACGGTCGCGGTAAGCATCGAACGCATGCCGATGCGCTTGCGTGCCGTCGCCAGCGCACGCGTGATGGCACTGCCATAGCGTGTGCTTTCGATATCTTCGCGTGCATACGCTTTGACCGCCGGGGCGGCATTGAGCGTTTCATTGGCGATGGCGGCCGTGTCGGCGAGGCGGTCCTGACTGGCGCGTGACAGCTTTTGCACGCGGCGGCCGAATAGCAGAATAGGTAGCATCACCGCGGGAATCACCAGCGCTGTCAGGCCGGCCAGGCGCGGGCTGGTCCAGATCATCATGCCGGAGGCGCCGAGCAGCATGACGGCGCTGCGCAAGGCCACCGAAATGCCGGAGCCGATGAGCGCCTGGATGACTTCGGTATCGGTGCCCAGACGCGAGATCAATTCGCCGACGCGGCTGCGCTCAAAGAAACTGACGTCAAGCCTGATCACATGCGCGTACAGCTTGGCGCGCAGTGAGGCGAGGGCACGTTCGCCGAGCAGCGTGATGCAGTAATAGCGCGCGGCCGTGGCAAACGCGAGCACCAGCGCCACACCGAACAGGCCAAGAAACGTGGCATTGATCGCACTGGCATTGGAGTGGACGAAGCCCTGGTCGATCATGTGCCGCACGGCCATGGGCAGTGCCAGGGTGGCCGACGAGGAAATGGCCAGAAACACCAGCCAGCCAACGGCAAGGCGGCGATGCGGCTTGAGGAAGGGCCATAGCTTCAGCAGGGCGCCGACACGTTTGGAGGGGCGAGGGGTGTCGGCGGGTTGGCTCATGGCGTCCTGTGATGGGCGGGCGCCGGATGGGCGCATGACCCTCAAGTTTGGGGGAGTTTCCGGCTGATTCAATCCAGCCTGCGAGCGCTGTGCCGGCCGCGCGTGATATCGGTAAGGCGTACCTGCGCCTCTGCGACCTGGCTTTCGGGCAACTGCACTTCCAGTGTCACGCCCTCGGCGCCGAAGGTTTCTTGCAGCACGCTGGCGTCGAGTTCACGCAGGCGTGCCTTGAGCAGGGTGAGCTCGGCGAAGTCGCAGCGCATGCCAAGTCGTGCCATCGCCACGATGGGCAGACGCTCGGCCCGGCGCAGGCATTCGGCCGCCGTGCCGCCGTAAGCGCGCACCAGGCCACCCGCGCCGAGCTTGATGCCGCCATACCAGCGGGTCACCACCACCACGGCGTGGTCGATGCCCTGGCCTTCGATGGCCTGAAGGATGGGGCGGCCGGCAGTGCCACCGGGTTCGCCGTCATCGTTGAAGCGATAGTCCTGGCCAATGCGATAGGCCCAGCAATTGTGCGTGGCTGCCGGGTCGCTCACCTGGCGCACGAACGCCAGTGCCTCCTCGGGTGTCTGCACCGGTGCGGCCTGCGCGAGAAAACGGCTCTTCTTGATGTCCTCGCTGTGCTGGCAGGCCGTGGCGAGGGTGTACAGCGTGTCACTCATGATCGGGCAACTGGGCTCGCAAATCGTCGGGCAAGGGCTGGTCGGGATGCATCTGCTGGAAAGCAGCGAGCCGTTTCAGGGCTTCGTCGCGACGTTGTTGCGCGAACAGTTGGCGGATCTTGTCGAGCTCCTGCACAGGCGTGTCCGTCGGATTAGGCGCTGTGGGATCGATGACAGGCGCGGCGCGCATGGAGGCGGCAGCCGCCTTCATGGCCATCACCGCGTGGCTGCTGTAGTCAGCGCGCGATTCGGAGGCGACTTCCGGCGCGGGCGCTGACGGAGGGGCCGGGGCCGGCATGGCAGCGCGTGGCGCGGGTGCCGGTTCGGCGATCTGCGAGGTGATGGTCATCGGGGCCGGTGCCGCGACAGGTGGTGTGGCCTCGCGGGTTGCCAGTGCGGGTGTCATGACACGTGCTTTTGCTACCGGGCGCGCAGATGCCTGCATCTGGGGCGCATTTTGCGCAGCAGACGGCGCTGCGGCTGCCGCCGGTGGTGCCGCTTGTTCGGCGGCAGCCACAGGGGAGGTAGCGGCCGGCTGTGGCGCTGGCGCACCTTCCTTCATTTCGGCTTGGGCAGGTATCTGCGGCACGCTGGAAGGCTGCTCGTACCAGCGCCAGCTCACCCCCGCCACGAGAACCAGCACGGCGGCGCTTGCGGCAGCGACGGGCCACCTCGGCATGCGCTTCGTGCGAGATGGGCGCACGGCACCAGCCGCCGCTTGCCGCACGGCCTCGTCGAGTGCCGGCTTCGGCTCCTTGCGCGGCAGGCTGCGGTACAGCGCCTTGAGCTCGTCTTCGCCGGGCAGCGGTTCGTCGTCGTGGTGATCGTGCGTATTCATTCGGCCAACTGTTCGCGCAATCGGTTCATGGCATAGCGCAGGCGCGACTTCGCCGTTTCGCGTCCCACGCCGGTGATGTCGGCAATCTCCTCCACGCTCAGATCATTTTCGAGGCGCAGCAGCACAGCGGTGCGCTGTTCCTCGGGCAATTGCTCAATAGCCAACTGAAGCTTGCGGCGACGTTCAAAGTCGGACAGTACATGGTCCGGCTGTTCGTGGTCGGGCGAGGCCAGAGTCTCAAAGACCTGCTCCGCATCCTCTCCGGTCGCCACGGGGCGTTTGCGCCGATGGCTGTCGATCAGAAGATTGTGTGCGATCTGCAGCAGCCAGGTCGTGAACTTGGCCTGTGGGGTATAGCGTGCGCGCGCGGCGATGACACGGCTCCAGGTCTCCTGGAACAACTCGTCTGCCAGCTGCGGATCGCGGGCCGCGCGCAGTAGAAACCGGTACAGCGTGCCCTTGTGGCGCGCATACAACGTGTCAAACGCCGACATCTGGCCCTTTGCATAGGCCAGCATCAGTGTTGCATCGTCGTCCACAGGAGCATCCATGGGCGGCGAGGTTAAGCCAAACCGGCCGCGCCGGTAAGCGTCAGGGGCGACCGGCAGTGATGGGGCGCACGGTTGGGACCAGCGCATGGGCAAGTGGATCCATTCGATGGCTCATGGTTGTGAAACGCACGGCCGGCGCCGGTGGGGTTAACCGGGCCACACGGACTGGGCTACTGCGGTGTGTAGGCCCAGACTTTGGATTCGCCACCCGTGCTCAGGATGCGCCCGTCGCGGCGGATCAGTTGCTCCGTGGTGCGGTCACGGCTCAGCGTCCTGTCACCCAGCCGCGCGGTGGAAATGGTCTGTACCGTGGCCTGCTTGCGGTTAGCCGACAGTTCAATATTTTTGATCTCGAGCTCGATATCGAGTGCGACGAGGCCCCCGGACGCGTCGCTGATGCGCTTCATCAGGGCAATGGATTTGTTCTGCTGATCGCACAGCGCCTTCTTGTCGAAGGTCTGTTCGACGGACTGGCCACCCATCTGGGTCAACTGACTGCCATGGAAATCATCCGACAGACGCTTGCACAGGCTCTCGGCGTCGAACTGCCGGATCGCTTCGGTCTGTTGCGCGTAGCTTTCGCGAATCTGCGCATCGGTCATGCGGCGGCTGGCATCGAAATACCACCATGCCAGGCCGGCCAACAGGGCCAGCAGTATCAGCTTCTTCACGGTTTCCTTCCCCTGGTACGAGCCGTTGTCGGACGGTCGGCGCCGCCTGTCCATCAGTAGCGCAACTTCTTGCGACTATGGCACGACGGGAAGGTGGTGTCATCCGGGCTGGCAAGTACCCGGTACCGGACTCAGGGAATGGGGTCGCCCGCTACCGGGCGGCTGAAGTCTTCGGGCGCGAGCTTCTGGGTGAGGCGGAACACGCCTTCATGCACCTTGCGGGGCAATACGATGTCCAGCACGGTGGTCTGATGGGCGGCGAGCGCGTGAAACAAGTCATGGCCTGGCTCGGTAGTGGCCACGGCGTGATGCACCAGTCCACGCAGGTTGGCCGGCTGTACGGTCGCGCTGTAGGGGCGGTGCGCTTCGACAGTCGCACGCAGCGTCTTGCGGCTGTTGTCCGGATGACTCACGCGCGGCGCGCCTGCCAGCAGCGCATGGTTGAGAAAGAACGACACCACATTGCCGTGGCGGCTGTTGGCCTGCCGGTCGAGCATGAAGCCTTGCGGCATCCAGTCGGGATTCGGTGGCGTGCCTGCATTGAGCAACAGGCGGCTGCCATGCAGCGCCTCGCCACTTTCGTCGGCGAGGCGGACGATCAACAGGCTGCGCGGGTCGTGCAAATGCACGCGAGCGGGGAACGGTCCGACCGGCTCAAACTCCACCATGTCGCTATCGCGCGCGGCATTTTCCGCATCGAAGTCGTCGCACAACTGCGCATAGGCATCGGCATGATCGACGCGTAGGCAACGCAGCAAGGCATCGATAGTGGCGTGCGGCGCGGCGGCCATGATGCCTTGCTCAACGCCGGAGTGCGCCGCGCCGGGAATCAACTTGAAGGCGGTGCGAGGCGAGGCCGTGATGTTCAGCGCCAGCATGTCGGCTGACTGGCCATCAGGCCGTGCAAGCACGGCATGCCGCGCATTGAGGTTGGCCGCGGCGATGCGTACGACGCCGTCAGATCCATCCTCGCCCGTGTAGCTGTTGATATGGTCATACAGCGAGCGGTCCGGGCGGTCGCCGGTCAGCACGAACAGATATTGGCCGCTCTGTGCGAGGTCGCCGCCGTGGATGTGATCGAGGTTGAGCGACAGCGATTCGGCGCTGCCCAGTTCCAGCCAGTCAAGGATGCGCTGGCCCGGTTCCACGCCGTCGACCCATGCATGCAGCCGTCCCAACACACCCTTGCCAAGTTGCGCCAGCGCTGACCCGAAGTTGGCGGGTGCCAGCATCATCAGATGCGTGAGGCGGATGGTGCTGAAAGCGCCGGGGCGTTCACGTTGTGCGCGCAGCCATTCGCGAACGACCGGCCCGCCGGTGGAATGCGTGATGCAGGCGAAGCGGCTATCCAGCAGATGCAGGTCGCGCAATGCGTGGTCGAACGCGCGCACCACGTCGGCCATGGTGACGGTGTCGTCGAAGCTCACGTATTCGGAAAGCCAGATATCGGCGACCTTCAGCGCCACTCCCTGGGCGGCCGCCTGTTGCTGCAACCGCAGGGGCAGGGCGCCATAGGTCGAGGTGTTGGTGACGCTCCAGCCGTGCACGAAAACGAGCGTAGTCATGGTCCGGTTCCTTGCCTGGGTTCCGCCTTCCTGGTGGCTGGCATGTCCATAGGGGATGGCCCTTCTATGGCGTGCGCTATCGCCTCGTGTCGCGGTAAGGCCCTAAGATGCCATGACTTTCCACGGACTTGGGAATCCGCATGCTGACTCTCCTGTTTGTCATGCTGCTGGTGGCGGCGCTGCTTTATCGCCGGCGCTGGCGCCGGACGGGGCATGTGCTGATCGCCATGGCGACGCTGCTGTTCTTCGCCGTGGGTTGCGGGGCGGTGCCGCGTTGGTTGATCCGTGGCCTGCAGAGTCCCTATGACGTGGAGCCTGCGATCGCGTGGGCACCGCGTAATGCCATCGTGCTGCTCGGTGGCGGCACTACCGTGGCGGGCGATGAACCGTTGCAGCCTTCGTATTTCGCGGATGGTCGCGTGTTGCGCGCGGCGCAGCTGTATGTCGCCTGCAAGGCCGCCGGCAAGGAATGCCGCGTGCTCGTGTCAGGCGGCGATTCGCAGGACCACGGCGAACCCGAGTCCGTCGTCTACGGCCGCGCGCTGGAGAAGCTGGGCATTCCGTCAGCCGATCTGTCGTACGAAACACGCAGCATGTCCACCTGGCAGAACGCGCAATTCAGCCGTCCGCTGCTGGTCGACTACGCGCCGCAACACACGGTGCTGGTGACGTCGGGCATTCATCTGCGCCGGTCGTTGCTGTACTTCGAGCATTTCGGCATCACGCCACAACCGGTGGCCGGGGACTGGATGAATGCGCGCCGCGAAGTCATCCCCGATTCGTGGAACTACTTGCTGGCTGACGCCGCCATGCACGAGTACCTGGGCATCCTGCGTTACCGCGTCTACAACGCGTTGGGTTGGAATGCGCCGAAGGCGCCGTTGTTATCGCACTAACTTGCGTTTTCCGTTCATTTTCCAGCCAGCTACTGCACGCGCTTTTGCGTAACCTTGCGCGGCCACTCTTGCTGACACTTTCCTGATGCATCCCGATCCGTCGTCTGAGCCGCACTCGCGTGCGGCGCTTCCGCTTGCCCCTTCGCTGGACCCCACGTTGTCTGCGGCGCATATGCCGCGGCACTTCCGTCCCTTGGGGCGGCGCGTGCTATGGATCGCCACGCTGGCGATGATGCTCGGCGCCGTGGTGGCGCTGGTTGCACGCCTGCTCACCGGGTTGATCGGACTGGTAACCAACCTGGCGTTCTATGGCCGCGTGAGCACTGAATTCAGCAGCCCGGCCGGCAATCATCTTGGCCTTTGGGTGATCGGCGTGCCGGTGGTAGGCGGTCTTATCGTCGGCGTGATGGCGCGCTGGGGATCGCGTGCCATTCGCGGCCACGGTATTCCTGAGGCGATGGAGCAGGTGCTGCTCAACGAAAGCCGCATCCCGCCGCGCATCACCTGGCTGAAGCCGGTGTCGTCCGCCATCGCCATTGGTACGGGCGGCCCGTTTGGTGCGGAAGGTCCCATCATCGCGACCGGCGGCGCGCTGGGTTCGCTGGTGGGGCAGTTGCTCCATGTGACGGCCGATGAGCGCAAGACGCTGCTCGCCTCTGGCGCCGCAGCCGGCATGGCCGCAGTGTTCTCTGCGCCGATCTCGTCGATCTTGCTGGCCATCGAACTGCTCTTGTTCGAACGCCGTGCGCGTTCGTTGATTCCTGTCGCGTTGGCGGCGGCGATTGGTACCGGCGTGCGCTATGTGCTGGAAGGCAACGAGCCGATGTTCCCCATGCCGGACATTGCCACGCCGGCCTTCAGTGCACTGATCGCGTACATGGTCATGGGCGTCATTGTTGGCGTGGCCAGCGTCGGCATCACCAAGCTCACGTATGCCATCGAGGATGGCTTCGAGAAGCTGCCGATCCACTGGATGTGGTGGCCTGCCATCGGTGGCGTGGTGGTGGGTGTCGTCGGTTATCTGATGCCCACAACGCTGGGCGTGGGCTACACCAATATCGCGGCGGTCATCGCCGGCCAGATCGGTCTCGGCGGCATGTTGGCGTTGTGCCTGATGAAGCTGCTGTCCTGGTCGGTCGCCCTGGGTAGCGGCACATCGGGCGGTACGCTGGCGCCCTTGTTCACCATCGGCGGTGCGCTGGGTGGCGTGTTGGGTCTGCTTTGTGTGGCATGGCTGCCGTGGCTGCAGGTAGATGCCAAGGTGGCGGCACTGGTGTGCATGGCCGCGATCTTTGCGGGCGCGTCGCGCGCCTTCCTCACCTCGGTGGTGTTTGCCTTTGAGACCACGCAGCAACCGCATGGCCTGCTGCCGCTGCTGTGCGGCTGTGCGACTGCGTATCTGGTCTCCGGCCTGATGATGCGCAACACCATCATGACCGAGAAGATTGCGCGCCGCGGGGTGCGCGTGCCGACGGAGTATGCGGCGGATTACCTGGAGCGCATCAGCGTGGCCGATGCCTGCAGCCGCGACGTGGTGAGCCTGCGTGCATCACAGCGTCTCGGCGAGGTGCGCGAGTGGCTTTCCACGGAGCAGGTAGCAGCCCGCCATCAGGGCTTCCCGGTACTTGATGAGGGTGGTCGTTTGCTCGGCGTAGTGACGCGCAGGGATCTGCTCAATGGTGCGGTGGGCGGCGATGCCATCGTCCAGTCGCTGGTGCATCGCGCGCCGCTGGTGGTGCGCGAAGATCACACCTTGCGCGAAGCGGCTGATCACATGGTCGAGGCCGATGTGGGCCGTCTGGTAGTGGTGGGCGGCAAGGATATGCAGCAGGTGGTAGGCATCATCACGCGTGGTGATTTGCTGAAAGCACATGCGCAGCGTTTGCGCGAAGCGCATGAGCCTAGCCGTCACCTGGGTGGCAAGAGCGCGACCTGACCGCGCTCTTGCCAGTCTCATCAGGCAGGCTGCTTGAGCGAGGCGATATCGATCACGAAGCGATAGTGCACGTCGCTCTTGAGCATGCGATCGTAAGCGTGGTTGATATCCTTGATGTCGATCATCTCGATGTCGCTCACGATGTTGTGCTCGGCGCAGAAATCCAGCATTTCCTGCGTTTCGGCGATGCCGCCGATGGCCGAGCCCGAAATCGAGCGGCGACCCAGGATCACCATGCCTGCCTGCACCGGCGGATCGAGCGGTTCGAGCTGGCCCACCAGGCAATGCACGCCGTTGAGCTTCAGCGTGGCGAGGTAGGGGTTCAGATCGTGCGGTGACGGCACCGTGTCGAGAATGAAGTCGAATTGCTTGGCCGCCGCCGACATCTGCCTGGCATCGGTGGAAAGCACCACGTGGTCCGCACCAAGGCGGCGTGCTTCGGCTTCCTTGCCCGGCGTGCGAGTGAACAAGGTGACGTCAGCACCCATCGCCTTGGCGAACTTCAGGCCCATATGGCCAAGACCGCCGAGGCCAATCACCGCCACCTTGCTGCCCTTGCCGATGTTCCAGTGGCGCAGCGGCGACCAGGTGGTGATACCGGCGCACAGCAGCGGTGCCGCCGCCTTGAGATCCAGCTTGTCGGAAATGGACACCACAAACTTGTCCGACACGACGATGCGCTCGGAGTAGCCACCGAAGGTCGGCAGGCCATCACGACGATCCATCGCGTTGTAGGTCCAGGTCGGGCCTTCCTCACAGTACTGCTCGAGACCGGCGTTGCACGACGCGCAGTGCCGGCACGAGTCGACCATGCAGCCGACGCCGACGGTGTCGCCCGCCTTGAACCGGGTCACCTGGCTGCCCACGGCGGTGACGCGGCCCACGATCTCGTGACCCGGCACCATCGGATAAATGCTGCCGTGCCATTCGTTGCGGGCCTGGTGGATATCCGAGTGGCAGACGCCGCAATAGAGGATGTCGATCACCACATCGTCCGGGCGCGGGTCGCGGCGCTCGAACTGATGCGCGGCCAGCGGCGATGTGGCGTTCTGTGCGGCGTAGCCGCGAATCGAAAGGGCCATGCGTAACTCCTTGGAGGGGACGGCGAAGGGCGCAGTATGGTCGGCCGGGTGGGGCGTCGGGTAGCCGGATCCTGCGGAATCCTTGCCTGATCCTGCAAGGCGCCGCGTGAGCTACTCGTCTTGGCGCGGAGGAACAGGCAATCTTGCTGCCAGAGCTCCGCAGGCAGGTCCATGAGCAGCAAGCCATACAGCCCCACGCCGTCATCGCGACTGGAACAGGATCGCGAGGAATTGACAGCCATCGTTGAACGATTGACGCCCACCGAGGGCGTGCATGTCACGGCCTGGCCTGCTTTGACCCTGTTTCGCGCGGACTCGGCCGGTGTGCCGACTTGCGCCATGTATGAGCCCAGCCTGGGGCTGGCGTTGCAGGGGGCCAAACAGATCCTGCTGGGCCAGCACCGCTTCGTCCACGAGCCTGCGTCCTACATGGTGACCTCGGTGGACGTACCGGTGTCCGCCCAGGTCATGCAGGCCTCCGCGGAGCAGCCATGCCTCTGTCTGACCTTCCGGCTCGATCTGCAGCGTATCCGCGACATGCTGCCCGAGGTGGCGTTGGCGCGCGCTGCGGCCGTGTCTTCGCCGGGGCTTTCCTTCAGCGCGCTGGAAGACAGTCTGCTGGACCCGCTGCTGCGTCTTGCGCGACTGCTGGAGGCGCCGAAGGATCTCGCAGTGCTGGGGCCCTTGATCGAGCACGAACTGCTCTATCGCCTGTTGACCGGTGAACAGGGCATCAAGCTGGCGCAGATCGCCACCTCGGGCAGCCAGAGTCACCAGGTGTCGCGCGCCATCGACTGGCTGCGCCGGCACTTCGACGAGCCTTTGCGCATCGAGGCGTTGGCGGGACGCGTCAACATGAGCGCGTCGTCCCTGCATCATCATTTTCGCGCCATCACGGCGATGAGTCCGCTGCAATACCAGAAGCAACTGCGCCTGCATGAAGCGCGGCGATTGCTGCTGGCAGGGCAGTGCGATGTCGCCACGGCGGCCCATCGTGTGGGGTATGAAAGCCCGTCGCAGTTCAGCCGTGAGTACAGTCGTCACTTCGGTGCGCCGCCGCTGCGCGACGTGGCGCGATTGCGGTGGGAGGATGCGGGGTCTGCGGCGTAAGGAGTGGGTAGCAGCTGCCTATTGGGGTGCCGTGCACGCCACTTCTCCCTCTCCCCAGCGGGGAGAGGGCTGGGGTGAGGGGCCAACCTTGCGATACGGATGGATCGAAGCGGGCTTCCGTGCAATTTGTTCGCACCCGGTTTCACCACTAAGAAACTTTCCCGCGAGCACCCACCCCTCACCCCAACCCTCTCCCCGCAGGGGAGAGGGAGCAAAAGAAGCGCGCGGCGTTTCGCTATGGGTTCATCTGTTAGTGACCGAATCGAGGTGGCACACGTCATCTGACAGCGCGATGATGACCGGACACCATCGCCGAAGGACCATCCTATGAAGGGTTTCCGCGTTGTGTTTACGGCCATCCTGGCCACGCTGTTGTTCGCTACGGGGGTGGCCGTTCGCGCATCCCAGGACACGCCCAAGGCCCAGCAGGGTGTTGCCAATCTCTCGGGTCTTCACGACTTCGATTTTCTGGTGGGTGATTGGCACGGGCATCACCGCAAGCTGAAGGAGAAGCTCGCCAACAGCCACGAATGGGTGGAATTCGAAGGCACGCTCAGCATGCGTAAGCTGATGGACGGCTATGCCAACGTCGACGACAACATGTTCAACACACCCGACGGCACCTACCGCGGTGTGGGTCTTCGTTCGTACGATCCGAAAACGGGACAATGGGCGATCTGGTGGATGGATGGCCGCGACCCGTTCGGCAATCTCGATCCGCCAGTGAAGGGTCACTTCGAGCATGGCGTGGGCACGTTCTATGCCCATGACACGTTACGTGGAAAACCTATTCTCGTCCGCTTCGTGTGGTCGAAGATCACGCCGACCACGGCGCATTGGGAGCAGGCTTATTCCGCTGACGACGGCAAAACCTGGGAAACCAACTGGACCATGGATTTCCAGCGAGTAGCGCCGTCAGTCGCTGCCGCGCACTGATCGTCCATCTATTGAAACGCGCTCACGCAAAGCCCCACATGACGTGGGGCTCTGCGCAGTTGGCCAATGGCCGGCGTGGTGGTCAGAACACGAACGGTGGCGTCAGTCCATTGAAGTCGCCGATCACCTTGGCGTCATACGGCCCATTGAGCTGATTGAAGCCGTCGCCAGCAACGTTGAGTGCACCCTGCTGGAAGACAATCTGTTTACCCATGGTGATTTCGATGACGCGATTGTTGAACTGATCGCTGATCAACGTGTGGCCATTGCTCAGCCGTATCGCGCGGGTGGGAAGCGGCGAGGGGTTGCTGCCCGCCTGCGTATTGGTGAAGTACTGCCACGTTACATTGTCGTTGCCGTCCACTTCGACGATGCGGTTGTTGTTGGAGTCAGTGATCAGCGTATGCCCATTAGGCAGGCGGCTTGCAAACGCCGCTCCGCTCACCGTGCCTCCTGCGGTGAAGGTTTTGAAGATAGTCCCATTGGGTCTGATCTCGATGACGCGGTTGTTGTTTTCGTCGGCGATGAGAATGTGCCCGTTTGGCAGCACTTCGGCGCTATTGGGATTGTTGAGCTGGTTGGCGCCATTGCCGGCCGTGCCGGTGGTGCCGTATTGCCAGACGATCTGGCGACCGAAGTTGACCAGAATGATGCGCTGATTGCCCTGGTCGGTGATCAGCACGTGAGGGCCCAGGTGATAGGGGAAGCTGTTTAGGTAAAGCGAGTGGACCGGCGTATTGAGCTGGTTGGGGCCTGCGCCGGCGACGCCTGCCTGGCCGTACTGCCACAGGATGTGGTCGCTCTGATCGACGATGAACACCCGGTTGTCGGGGCAGCCGTTGACGGTGTCTGCGCACCCGGGCAGCCCCGGCGGTGTGCCGGTACCTGATATGAGAGTGAAAGGCCCGATGCGTTCGGCATCATTGACGCCGACGACACTCTGCGGGCCCGGAATGTCCGAGCCATTGCCGAAATGCCACACGACCTGATGCGTAAACCGGTTGATCTCGATAACACGGTTGTTGAACTGATCGGCGATGAGTATGTGGGCGTTGTCGTTCTGCGCGACCGCCGGTAGCGAGTACAGGGCGCTCGAGGCGACGAGTACCGACACCATGGCGGCTAGCAGATGCCGAACCAACGTCTTTTGACGAGGGGTAGATGTCATTAGGGACTCCTCCATTCGGTGAAAAACCAGGGGCAAGTCCATGCGTGCCGCACCTTGTCCGGATGACGTCAATCCGGGACGGTGTCGGTGAGTAAGGCGCGTGAGGGCCTCGCGATGGTCTGCGAACGCGTCCTCCTTTCCATGTTTACCCGTTCCGTGGCTCGCTAAGGCGAGGCGTTGGAACGTTGTTGGTGCTCTTACCAGTTGTACGAAAGACTGATGATCCAGGCGTCGCGTGTCACCTCATTGCTCACTGGATAACCAAACAGATAGCCCGAGCCATGACCACCGTGAACGCCCGACCAGCTGAGCTGGATATCGACAGGCTTGAGGGTCACGCCAATGCCCGCGCGCAGATCCGATCGATAGCGGCTGGTGTGATCCATGGTCAGGTTGCCATTGCGCCGCAGAAAGCCGAGGTGACCAAACAGGTACCAGTTGCCGTGCAATGCGTGACTCCCATTGAGTTCGCCGTACAACACGGGCACGCCGGAATTGAAGTAGTCGGGTGCGTAGTACAAACGCGCCACGATTTGCCGATAGGTGATGCCAGCGTAGGCTTCTGCATACGCATACGATTCGTGTCCCGTGAATCGGCTGTAGGTCACGCCGGCCTCCCAGCTCAGGTTGGGCCGCAGCCGCTGCACGAAGCCCGCATAGCCAAGTAGCTGCGCTGCCGTCTGTTGGTCGATCCGCGCCGATGACACGGCGCCGCCTGCGTACCAGCCACTCGTGGGTGGGTCGTAGCTGATCGAAGCCTGAGCCGACGGGCGATCGTCGCTGAGCGAGATACCGCGAAAGCGATAGTCGGATGCCAGCGATACGCTGCCCGCAACCTGCGCGTGGGCTGCGATCGCAAATAACGCGACACCGGCGGCTAGCATCGCTCGTAACACGGGGCGTTCTCATTGGCGCAGCTCCCCGATGGAAGCATGGGCCGTAGCGCAGTCGCACGTGCAGTTCCCCCGGACTCGCGCCACAGCCGCACATGCATCGATCATGGTCGGCCGCATTGCGACCAAGCCTAGCGCAGTTCTCGTCGCCAGAGCGTCGCGTAGCTGACCTGCCGGGATGTCCGGCGACAGCTGACGAATCAACGCTACCAGCCCGCTGACTTCTGCGGCGGAGAACGATGAACCCGTCACGAAGTCCCAGCGCCGCCCCGGCAGTGTGGTGGGAACATCCTGTCCGGGGGCACGCATGGCACCGGTGATCGCCGCGGATGTCGTGCCTTCATCGGCAATCGCCAGCACGCCCGGCAGCGAGGCGGGAAAGCCGCCATCGGCCGCCGCGCCATCGATGGCGCTGACAACCGTGACATTGCGCGAGAGGGCAATCTCCAGCAGGCGTTCAAGCAGCCTGTCGTAGGGGCCAGCCAGACTCAGATTGACAACCTGGGCGTGGTTTTCCAGTGCGTACTGCAACGCCTTTGCGAGCGTAAAGCTGCTGCACATCGCAGCAGCGTTGGCGGCTTCCTGCCAACAGGCCCGCAAGGCAAGCAGGCGGGCGTCGGGTGCAACACCGGCGATGCCCAACCCGTTTCCCTCGATGGCAACCATAACGCCGGCGACTTCTGTGCCATGCAGTTCTGCACGATAAGGGCCGTTATCTACAAAGTTCTGCGTTTGCGTGACCTGTCCGGCGAGGTCGGGATTCGATGTGTCGACGCCGCTATCCAGTTCCGCAATGGTGATGCCCCTGCCGGTGGTAGTGGCATGAAGCTCGGCGAGATGCCACTGGGACGCCGTGGGTTGCAAGGGGTAAAGCGGGTCACGCTTGGCCAGTACATGAAACAGCTGCATCGGCTCGGCCGACTCCACGCGTGCATCGTGTGCCAGCGCCTGAGTCACTTGCGTTACGGATTTCCCCGGCGCGGTACGCATGACAAAGCAGTCCAGGCCCAGCGCAGGCATCGGCCAGTCGCTGACAAGTTCGAGCCCATACTCGTGCGCGAGTTGTTGGGCGACACGCAGTCGGCTAGTGCTTCCCGTTGTAGCGCTGTAATGGCCGCCGTAATCGGCAGAGGCATGAAGATGAGGAGGTACCGAAGGCAACATCACCAGCACTTGCGATGCTTCGTTACCCACGGCGTCGCCGGCGTGAACGGCCATGGTCGCGTTGGAGGCGCATCCTGCAACGGCAAGTGCGCACACGGCGATGAAGCTTCGCCAGTGCCTGTTCACGGTGAACCGCCCGAGTCGAGATTTTCCAGCAGAGTCACTTCCGGGGCATGACGTAGCCGCTGGCGTGCGGCATCGGCATTCTCATCCGGCACGCTGAGCAGATAAGCGCCTGTCTGCGAGGGACCGCCAACCAGGCGCGCGTGGTTGGCGCGCAGCAGTTCACGCAGTCGCGCTTCACTGGTCTTGGGGTCGAACGTCACGACCAGTAGTTCGCTCTTCGCTGTGGGAGTGCTGAGCGTGTGATACGAGGGCGCACGCTGTTGCAGCCAGGCGCCACCCAGTACGAGCATGAGCACCGCCTGAGCGGCGATCACCCAGGCCACACGGCGATTCCGATGCCACCAGCTCGTGATGGGCGAGGCGATGGCGTTGGCATGTTCATGAGCAACGCGGCGGCGAAGCCGGCGCAGGGCAGGCGTGGCGTCGTTGGCGGCCACATCCTTTGCGTCATAGGCATGCTGCATCGCCCTGAGCCAGGCTATCTCCCGTTGGCATGCCACGCACTCGGCGACGTGTTGCTCGACTTGCGTACGCTCGTCGTCGTCCAGTGTGCCGTTGACCCACCAGGGCAGCAGGCGGTCCACTTCGGCGTGAACCGGCCCTTCGAATTTAATGATGCGGCCATTCATATGGCCTCCCTGCGTGAGGACAGCCACGCCCTGAGTTTGCGTCGCGCATAGAACATGCGCGTTTTGACGGTGTCGACCGGGCAACCCATGATCTCGGCGATTTCGCGGCAGGCGTAGCCGAAGTAGTAGGTAAGTTCCATCACCGTGCGCTGTTCGGTCGAAAGCGTGCTCAGCGCAGCGTCCAGATGCTTGCGCAGCTCCTGCTGCAGCAATACGTCGTCGGGCCCGGCGGCAGAGAGGTCGGCATGGTCGGCGACCTCGTCGTGGATCGCGTCACCCGATCGACGTAATGCCTTTAAAGACTGCCGATAAGCAATCGCCAGGATCCAGGTCGACACCTTGGCGGAATGATTGAAGGTATACGCCTTGCGCCAGACCACCATCATGGTGTCATCGAGAATTTCCTCGATCAGCGTTGGCTGCCTGGTGATGCCGCGAACGAATCGCTGCAGACGTGGGCTATAGAGGCGGTACAGGTCCTCGAACGCAGCCACTTCTTCGGCGGCGACACGGCCGAGCAGCACTGCCTCGTCGTCGTCAGAGACGCCGTTGCTCCACTTGCCCGTGCCTGAATCGCCGCCGTGCATGGCCGCTCCCGGAAACTGGTGCAATGCCCAGGCGTCCATACCCTCGAACGCCATTCTGGTTCAAATGCCTGACGGGGGCCATTCGGGTGGCGTTCCTTTGCTGCCTGGGCGGGTATCCGTGCCTAACGGCACTGGTGGATGCGTTCGGGTTTACGCATCTATGGCGTTCGCATCCGGGGCCGCCCGGGTGTTGTGGGGAGTGCTTGGGAGCCGGCTGGCTTCCTGTCGTTTGACCTTTTCGTGAGAGTTCTGATGAAGCGTGATCTGCCTGTTGGGGGCCGTGTAGCCCGCGTGAAGCGCGGCGCCGCCTGGTGTGCGGCCGTGCTGGCCCTGGGAGCGGCCCTGTCGCCGTGGTCGTTTGCCGTGGCGGCTGACGCCAAACCGGCCGCGGAAGCCGGTGCCGAGAAGAAGTCCGATATCGATCTGCCGCCGTTGCCGGCCGACAAAGCCATCAAGCAGAGCGTGCGGGTGGGTGGGCGTACGGTCTCCTATGAGGCTACGGTGGGCACCATCCCCGTGCGCAATGCCAAGGGCAAGAAGATCGCCGATGTGGTCTACACGGCCTACACGGTGCCCGGTAGCAATCCGAACCGGCCGGTGACCTTCGCGTTCAACGGTGGCCCGGGTGCCTCGTCGGTGTACCTGAACATGGGGGCGATCGGTCCCAAGCGCATTCAGTTCGGCGTCGATGGTGATGCACCGTCCGACAGCGCGACGACCAAGGACAACCCCAACACCTGGCTCGATATGAGCGACCTGGTGTTCATCGATCCGGTAGGCACCGGTTTCTCGCGCTCGCTGGAGGACGAGGATCAGACCAAGAAAGATTTCTATGCCACCGAGGCGGACATCAAATACCTCTCGCGGGTGGTGTACGACTGGCTGGTCAAGCATGGCCGCCTGCGCGCACCGAAGTATGTGATGGGCGAGAGTTACGGCGGCTATCGCGCGCCACGCGTCGCGTATGAATTGCAGACCCACATGGGCGTGGGCGTGAATGGTCTGGTGATGGTGTCGCCGTATCTTGACCCCGCCGCGATTGGCGATGGCGACGCGCTCTCGCCGTTGCCGTGGATGATCAACCTGCCGTCGATGACGGCGGCGCGCCTTGAAGCGCAGGGCAAGCTGACGCCGGCTGCGATGTCGGACGTCGAGAACTATGTGCGCACGCAGTTCGTCACCGATTTCCTGGCGGGGCGTTCCGATCCGGGTGCCATCGGCCGCATGGTGCAGAAGGTGTCGGCTTATACGGGGCTCGATCCGGCGCTGGTGTCCAAGCTCGACGGTCGTGTCGATATCGCTACCTTCCTGCGCGAATTGCACCGCAACGACAAGAAGATCGGCAGCGTGTACGACGCTAACGTGACCGCCTTCGATCCGTTCCCGGGCTCCGCTGAACGCCAGTCGGGTGACCCGATTCTCGAAGCATTGCTCGCCCCCACCACCAGTGCGATGGTGGATTTCGTCACGCGCGAAGTGGGCTGGAAGACGGATGCGCACTACGAGGCGCTGTCGTACACGGTCAACAAGGAGTGGGATCGCGGCAATGCCGACGACAAGCCGGTGGCGGATCTGCGCAAGGCCATCGGCAACGATCACAACATGAAGGTGCTGATCGTGCATGGCTACAACGATCTGTCATGCCCGTTCTTTACCTCGCGGCTGATCATCGACCAGATGCCGACCTTCGGCCAGACCCAGCGGGTGAAGCTGTCGGTGTATCCGGGCGGACACATGTTCTACAGCCGGCCGGAAAGTGCAGCGTCGTTCAAGTCGGATGCGGCGGCGATGTACGGCTCGAAGTAAAGCTTTGACGTTGCGCCAAACGAAAACTGCGCCCTCAGGGCGCAGTTTTTTTATGGACGGCTATAAGTGCTGGATAGCTTCTACTGCGTAACGCCTGCAGGCGGGCGAATGATGAAGCCGCGCGATTTCAGCTTGGCGATATAGCCATCCGGCGCCATCAGCTGCTCCATGGTCAGGATGGCGACTGTACTGCGGTTGCGTACCAGGGCGTGATCCATCGCGTCCATCCACGCATCCTCAATGCGCTTGGGCAGGTCGGGCACATTGAGCTGGTGTTCGAAGTCGCCATTGATGGCGGCGACTACGCAAGGGTCGTAGTGCGTCTGTTGCACCAGGCTCTGCAGGGTCTTCATGTCACCGGTGGCCCAGGCGTTGGCGCGTTGGGTCAGCGCGGGCAGATCACGCTCCACCGTCTGCATGGTTTCGTCCAGGCAGGCGATACCCTGTTTTTGGTCCTGGTCGGCAGTGGTGGCGGGTTTCGCGTGTGTCACCACCAGCTCGTAGCGCACACCGATGACGCGGGTGCCGTGCTTGTGCGCGAGCTTCTCGATCATGCCTTCCAGATCGGTCTGGTCGGTAAGCGCGCTGGCGGTGAGGGCGTCTTGGTACAGCCGCTCCGCCACGATGATGGGGCGCATGTATTCGAGCGCGTCGTCATCCTGCATGTACTGCTTGCGCAGTACGCGCCAGCGCGCATACATATCGGGCGTCAGCAGGCGTTCCAGCGTGCCGCCACCGGGATTGAGCTTGGCGGATGGCAGCAGTGCCAGACGCGAGAACAAGCTGGTGGGCATCTTGAGGCGCGCGGAAGGTGCCTCCAGCAGCTCCTGCGATCGGCCCAGGGCCTTTTCCAGTTGCGTCCACTGCCACTCAGCGTTCTTGGGTAGAGGCGACATCGTGCCGATGATCCACATGACGTGGTCACCTCGACGTACCTCCCAAAGCGCGGGACCCGGTTGCTCGCCATGCACCGTGACCGTCTGCAAATTGACGGCTGTGTCGGGTGTCGGTGCGCCTGGGCTGGTGCTGGCGGACGGCGGGATGGTCTGGGCCCGGGTGCTTGTGGCAACCAGGAGAGCAGCAAGCCATAGGATTCTTTTTGCGTGCATCCGCGAAGCTCCTTATAAGGACGCGACGACTGTCACCCTGCCGGGCAGGTGCCAAGATTGAACAATACCTGTAACCGCGACGCCAGACGCGGTCTCCGGAGGCAGGACCATCTCGCAGGGCCGACCGCACGCTTGTGGACCGGCAGGAGGCGAGGCACCCGCAGCGTGGTTAACGCTCAGAAGACGTGGCGGAGGACCACGTAGAGCAGGCCAGCCAGCACGATCGAGGCGGGCAGGGTCAGCACCCAGGCCATCAACAGGTTGCGCACGGTGGCCCATTGCAGGCCCGACCCGTTCGCCGCCATGGTGCCGGCCACGCCCGAAGTGAGCACGTGGGTGGTGCTGACCGGAAGGTGGTACATGTCGGCGGCCTGGATCAGCCCCATGGCGACCAGCTCGGCCGAAGCGCCCTGCGCATAGGTGAGGTGTTCCTTGCCGATCTTCTCGCCTACCGTCACCACGATGCGTTTCCAGCCCACCATGGTGCCCAGGCCCAGCGCGAGCGCCACCGCCACCTTCACCCAGGGCGGAATGAACTGGATCGCCTGCGTGCCGAGCCCTCGCCAACTGGTAAGCGTGGCCGTCTGCTGCTTGCTGAGGCCAGGTTGAGCAAGCACGAGTGGGATGGCGGAGCTCGCCAGATAGATGTCGTTGCGCACGTTGCCCATCTGCTCCGGAGGTACGGATCGCAGCGACGGACGATTGCCTACCTGGTGATCGATCTCGCCAATCAACAGGGCCAGGGCCGGCGCCGTGGTGGGCAGCAACTGGCGCTGCTGTACCGCCTCGGTGACCAGCTCTCGCGGATTGCCGCTGACCGTCACCGCGCCGCCGAAACCTTGCAGCACTTGCCGCGTCTCCACCGAAACCTCATGGAAGGTTTTGACCTGACCGCCGGAGACCGCGCCATTGAGCGCGTAGGCGGTTGGCACCGTGCCGATCAGGATCAGCATGATCAGACCCATGCCTTTCTGGCCATCGTTGGAGCCATGGCTGTAGCTCACGCCGGTGCAGGTAAGCACCAACAGGGCGCGGATCGGCCACGGCGGCGGGCGCTTGCCCTCCGGTGCACGGTATAGCGCAGGAACTTTCACCAGCGCCTTGAGCAACAGCATCAGCAGGCCCGCCAGCAGGAATCCCGCGATCGGCGAAAAGATCAGTCCGCGGAATACGCCCATGGCCGCATCCCAGTTCACACCGCTGGTGCCCGATTTGGCCGCCAGGAGCTGATTGGCCAGCCCCACGCCGATGATCGAACCGATCAAGGTGTGCGACGACGAATTGGGCAAACCGAAATACCACGTGCCCAGATTCCACAGAATGGCCGCCAGCAGCAGCGCAAACACCATCGCAAAGCCAGCCTGGCTGCCCACTTGCAGGATCAGCTCCACCGGCAGCAGCGACACCACGGTAAAGGCGACCGCGCCCGATGACATCAGCACGCCGAGAAAATTGAAGGTGCCCGACCAGATCACCGCCAGGTTCGGTGGCATCGAGTTGGTGTAGATCACCGTCGCCACCGCATTGGCGGTGTCGTGAAAGCCATTGACGAATTCGAAGCCCAGCGCAATCACCAGCGCGATGCCCAGCAGCACGAACGGGCCGAGGGAATGCACGCGAACGATGGAGAGATCCTGCACCAGATGCATGCCCGCGTAGACCATGCCGATGACGAGGATAGCGCCGAAAACGAGGCCGAATATCCGTCCGGACGATGGCGTGCCAGAGGTGGGCGTGGCGACAGCGGCTTCAGTCTGCATGACATACGCTCCAGGTCGACCCCGGGAAGCAAAACACTTGCGCAAGACAGTCCGGTGACAGCTGACATGCGTGGCGCCCGGCAGGCGGGCGCCACGCCCGTGTTTACAGTTCGCGCATCACCATCAGGCGCACTTCGGTCATATCCTCAATCGCACAGCGAATGCCCTCGCGGCCAATGCCGGAAAGCTTCACGCCACCGTAAGGCATGTTGTCCACGCGGAAGCTCGGCACGTCGTTGACGATCACGCCGCCTTGCTCCAGTTCGTTCCATGCGCGCATGGCATTGGACAGGCTGTCGGTGAAAATGCCTGCCTGCAGGCCGTATTCCGAGTCGTTGACCATGGCGACCACGTCATCAAAGCTGCGGAACGGAGCGAGCAGGGCGAACGGACCGAACGCCTCCTTCCGGTAAGCATCGGCGCTCGCTGGTACGTTCTCCATCAGCGTGGCGTCGAGCATGGCGCCCTGGCGTTTGCCGCCGCACAGGATCTTGCCGCCACCCTTGCGCGCCTCCTCGATCCAGCCATGCAGGCGTTCGGCAGCGGCCTCATCGATCATGGGGCCGAGAAAGGTGTCTTTCTTCTTTGGGTCGCCCGCCTTGAGTTTCTTGACCGCCGTGACCAGACGCTTCTTCAGTTCGTCGTACAGCGATTCGTGCACATAAATGCGTTGCACGCTGATGCAGCTCTGGCCGGATTGATAGAACGCGCCAAACACCAGTCGCTCGATGACACGATCCAGATGCGGCCCCTGATCCGCATCAATGATGCAGGCGGCATTGCCTCCGAGTTCCAGCGTCACCTTCTTGTGGCCCGCGCGCGTCTTGAGATCCCATCCGATCTGGCTGCCGGTGAAGGAGAGCAGCTTGAAGCGCGGATCTTCCACCAACGGGTTGGCATGCTTGCCGTCCAGCGTGAGCACCGAGAACGCGCCCTTGGGCAGATCGGTTTCGGCCAATATCTCGCCGATGATGAGTGCGCCGATGGGCGTGCGTTCCGCCGGCTTGAGCACGAACGGACAGCCCGCCGCGATCGCCGGCGCCACTTTGTGCGCGACCAGGTTCAGCGGAAAATTGAAGGGCGTGATGAAGGACACCGGACCCAGCGGCACACGCTTGGTGTAGCCGTGATAGCCATTCAATCGTTTGGCGATCTCCAGCGTGATGGTTTCGCCGTTGATGCGCACGGCTTCTTCGGCGGCGATGGTGAAGGTTTCGATCAGGCGGGTGACTTCACCGTCGGAGTCCTTGATCGGCTTGCCTGCTTCCACGCACAACGCGTAGGCCAGTTCGTCGCGACGCTCGGTAAAGCGCCGGGCGCAATGCTGCAACACCTGCTGGCGTGCCCATGGCTTGAAGTCGCGCATGGGGCCGGCCGCTTTCACCGCGGCGGCGATGGCTTTCTCCGTGGCCTTGGCATCGGGCACGGCCACGCGCGTGGCGACCTTGCCGCTGTACTTGTCCAGCACATCCATCGTTTCCTTCGAGGTCTGTGGCTGATTGGCGAGATAGTAGGGGTAGCTTTTTGCAAGCATGAAACACTCCGGCGATCAGACGGCTGCGCTCAGCCGGCGGATCTCTTCGTTGAGGATGCGGTGATTGTCCGAGTAGTCGATGGCCAGGTCGATCAGGTGCACGCCGCCGGCATCGAACGCGCGCTTGAGCGTGGGAAGAAACTCGGCGGCGCTGCCGGGGCGATGACCATGCGCACCATGGGCTTCGGCAAATTTCACAAAATCAGGGTTGCCAAACACCATGCCATAGTCGGGATAGCCCATCTCGGCCTGCTTCCAGCGGATCATGCCGTAGGCATCGTCGCGCAGCAGCAGAATCACCAGGTCGAGCTTGAGCCGCACCGCGGTTTCCAGCTCCTGCGCATTCATCATGAAGCCGCCGTCGCCGCAGATGGCCAGCACCTTGCGGTCGGGATACACCATCTTGGCGGCCATGGCCGAGGGTAGGCCTGCGCCCATGGTGGCGAGCGCGTTGTCCAGCAGAATCGTGTTGGGCTGACGTGCGCGGAAGTAGCGCGCGTACCAGATCTTGTACATGCCGTTGTCCAGGCACAGCACGCCGTCATCGGGCATGAACTGGCGCGTGTCGTCCACCACGCGCACCGGGTGCATCGGGAAGCGATCGTCATTGGCGTGATCGCAAAGCTGCGCGAGGAATGCCTCGCGCACGCGATCGAAGAAGGTGAAGTTCCAGTGCGCCTGCGGCTGCAGCGCGTCGGTGAGCCGTTCCACGGTATGCGCGATGTCTCCCACCACCTCGATCTGCGGGAAATAAACCGCGTCCACCTCCGCGCTGGAGAAGTTGATGTGGATCACCGTGCGCCGTCCCTTGCGCATGAGGAACGGTGGCTTCTCCACCACATCGTGACCGACGTTGATGATCACATCCGCGGCGTCGATGGCGCGGTGTACGAAGTCGCCATCCGTCAGTGCCGCATTACCGAGCCACAGTGGGTGGTCCTCATCGACCACCCCCTTGCCCATCTGCGTACTGAAGAAGGGAATGCCCAGCTTATCGATGTAGGCGCGCAAAGCGACCGTGGTGCGTTGGCGGTTGGCGGCGGCGCCGATCATCAAGATGGGATGTTTGGCGCGCGTGATCGCTTCGGCGGCCTGCACCAGCGCCGCTTCATCGGGCGCAGGCCGGCGTGCGTACTCGGTGGGCAGCAGGACAGCGTCTTCGACCGTGTCGCGGGCGATATCTTCGGGTAATTCCAGATGCACCGCGCCGGGGCGTTCTTCTTCGGCCCGGCGGAAGGCTTCGCGTATACGGGCAGGGATGGTCGAAGCCGATACCAGCTGGCGCGTGTACTTGGTCAGCGGCTGCATCATGTCGACCACGTCGACCAGCTGAAACAGGCCCTGCTTGTGCTCGCGAATCGGCTTCTGGCCGGTGATCATCAGCATCGGCATGGCGCCGAGCTGGGCATAGGCGGCCGCAGTGACGAGATTGGTGGCGCCGGGGCCCAGTGTCGACAGGGCGACGCCGGCTTCGCCGGTAAGACGGCCCCAGGTCGCCGCCATGAAACCGGCGGCCTGTTCGTGGCGCGTCACAATCAGGCGGATGGATGACTCGCGCAACGCGTCGACCAGATCCAGATTCTCCTCGCCTGGCACGCCAAAGATACTGTGCACGCCTTCCGCTTCCAGCGCTTTCACAAACAGTGTGGCTGCCTTCATGCCGCGCTCCCGAGGTCAAGACGGGCAGGATGCGATAGGGCTTGTTGAAAGCACGTGAGCCGGGTCGTGGGCGCGTCGTGCGTCTTGCGAGGGTCTATTCGCTTCGCAGCTTCAGCTCGCCATCGGCGAGGCGCGCGCGAAGTGATGAGCCTTCGGGCACGTTCTGGGCGGAGCGCACGACTTTGCCATCGGCATCGAACAGGATGGCGTAGCCGCGATCCAGCGTCGCTAGCGGGCTGATGGCGTGAAGTGCGCGGCCGGTTTGCTGCAGCGTCAGGCGATCGCGTTCGAGCCGCCGCTCGATCGACTGGCGCAACTGTTGCGACAGCCCCGTCAGTTGCCGGCGCAGCAGCATCAGCCGCAGACGAGGATGTTGGGCCAGCAGGCGCGCGTGAACCCGATCGAGTGCAGCACGGCGCCGCTGCGCCTGTTCGCGCTGCAGTCCCCGCATGCGGTGATGCAGATGCATCAGGCGTTCGCGATCGCGCGCAAGACGCGCCTGCGGACGTTGCGCCTGCAGGCGGGCGAGCAGCTGATCCACGCGCTGGATGCGTGATTGCAAGCGGCGCTGTTCCAGCGTGACAAGCCGTTGCTGCAACTGATAGAGGTGGCGGCGCAGTGCATGCGCGTCAGGCACCAGCAATTCGGCCGCGGCGGAAGGCGTGGGGGCACGCAGATCCGCCACGAAGTCGGCAATGCTGAAATCGATCTCGTGACCTACGGCGGAAACCACGGGCACGGCGCTGGCATGGATGGCGCGGGCGACCTGTTCGTCATTGAACGCCCACAGGTCTTCCAGCGAGCCGCCGCCACGGGTGAGCAGCAGCACGTCGTAGCGGCCACTGGCCGAGGCTTTGCGCAGCATCTGCACAATCGCCGGCGGCGCCTCGCGTCCTTGTACCGGAACCGGCAACACATCCACTTCGGCCAATGGCCAGCGGCGTGACATCACACTCAGTACGTCACGGATCGCCGCGCCGGTGGGCGAGGTGATGACGCCGATGCGGCGAGCGTAATGGGGCAGGGCACGCTTGCGCGCCGGATCGAACAGGCCCTCCGCATCCAGACGCGCCTTGAGTTGCTCGAACTCGCGTTGCAAGGCGCCTTCGCCAGCGGGCTCCATGTGTTCGGCCACCAGCTGAAACTCGCCGCGCGGTTCGTACAAACCCACGCGTGCCCGAATCAGCACGTGCATGCCATCGGCGGGGCGGAACTTCAGCCAGCCGCTCTTGGGACGAAACATCGCGCAGCGCACCTGGGCGCCGGCATCCTTCAGCGTGAAGTACAGGTGGCCCGAGGCTGGCCGGGCCACGTTGGACAGCTCGCCTTCGATCCAGATCAGCGGCAGCGCGTCTTCCAGCAGATCGCGCACCAACCGGTTAAGCGAGCTGGGCGTGAGGATCTGCCGCGGCGGGGAGCCGCCTTGATCGGAGCTGTAGTCGTCGGGCGAGCGCATGAGGGCGGGAGCCTAACACGACCGCGCCGCCCTGATTGCTTGCATTACATCCGCTTGCCCGATCAAACACAGCAAGATCGTGAGGCATGGAGTCTAGTCAATTGAAATAAAACAAATTACGAAGATTGGTCAGTGTCGTCGTATTCAGCCTGACGCCGCAGGAAGCGCTGGCGCAGCCGCCACGCGTGCGCGCCAAGGTTCAGCGCAAACCAGGCCGACAGCAGGCCCAGCGGCCAGCCGATGATGGCCGGCCAAACGATGGCCACGACGGCAAACGCGGCCAGCACCAGGGTGCCGATGACCAGCGGGCTGGTGGTCGTGTCGCCAAGCACGCGGCGATCCGTCAGCGCGGCACCAAAGGTGTTGGCCAGGCGCAACGCACCCGCTGCCGCACGGCCGGAACTACCACCCATACGCTGCGGACGGCGCGCGCCTCCGGGCTGTCTTTGTATGTGATCGGCCCGCCGCCCGCGATGGGGCGCGAGCACAATCTCGGTGGCATGGCCCAGATCACGTTCGTATTGCTCGGCCATGCGGCGGGCGAAGTCCACATCTTCGACCGCCACGTCGATTTCGCGGTTGCTGACCCAGCTGGCGAGATTGAGGTTCGACGACCCGACTCGCGCCCACTGCCCATCGGACACAGCTGTCTTCGCGTGCAGCATGCTGCCGTTCCACTCGAACACGCGAATGCCGGCCTTGAGCAAGGGGCGGTAGCCCGAACGCGACATGCCGGCGACCACCGGGATATCACTGCTGCCCGGCACCAGCAGGCGAACGTCCACACCGTCGCGTGCCGCCGCGGCCAGCGCCTGCATGTAGGGCGCCACGCCGACAAAATAGGCATCGGTAAGCCACAGGGTCTTGCGCGCCATGGCGGCAATGAGCTGATCAAGGCGATACATGCCTGCCGTGGCGGGTTGGGTCGCAATAACGCGCAGCGTCACGGCGCCGGCAATGGGGTCAGCCATCGGTGAAGGGAGGGCGGGCAATGGCAAGCCTATGCTGGCCCAGCTCTCTGCGAAGGCGTTTTCCAGTTCGGCCACGGCCGGCCCACGCAGGGCGACGCCGGTGTCGCGCCATGGGGCGACGCCATGGGCCGGATCACCCAGCCACTTCTGGCTGATGCAGACGCCGGAGAGAAAGCCGTGCACGCCATCCACGACCAGCAGCTTGCGATGGTCGCGGCTGATCCAGCCAAGCGGCCTGCCGAATTGCGGCGGGTTGAACGCGCGCACCTGGCCGCCCGCGGCACGCAGGGGCGTCCAGAAGCTGTCGCGCGATTGGCCCTTGCAACCCAGCCAGTCGTACACCACGGCAACGAACACGCCGCGCTCCGCACACTCGATCAGCGCATCGCGAAAGGCGCGGCCTACGTCATCGTCGCGGATGATGTAGTTCTCCAACAGCACGCGATGACGGGCGCCGCGAATAGCGGCAAGCCAGGCATCGAAATGCGCGGCTGCGTCAATCAGCAGATCCGCGGTGTTGCCACCAAGCAGCGGGGCACCCGCGGCCCGGCTCAGCGCCTGTTCGGCGTGCAGTCGGATACGGGCGGGCGCCAGCGATCGCTTCTGATTCATGGCCTGAGTGTAGGGCATGACTTTGGGGGGTCTTCAAGTCATGTTCACTCACATCGTGCCACCAATACGCGCCGCCTCACTTGATCGAGCCGCCCCGATGAACCTTCTGTCATGCTCGCTCCATGTCGCCTGAGCAATGCCATACGGACACCGAAGCCTGCGCACAGCAGATCGCCGATCAGCTCGGCCCGGATCTGCGTGTGGCGGCACCACTGGGGCTGGGCAAGCCGCATGCGCTACTCAATGCGTTGTATCGGCTGACCAAGGCTGACACGTCGCGCTCGCTGGCGCTCTATACGGCGCTGTCACTGACCCGCCCCCATCCGGCGCCGGGACTGGAAGAGCGCTTTCTGTCCCCCTTTATCGAACGGCATTTTGGCGCTGATGCGGTGGACCCTGAGTACGCGATCGACCAGGCGCGCAATCAACTGCCGACGAATGTTGCTGTGCACGAGTTCTACATGCAGTCGGGTGCGCTACTGCATTCCGGCAGCGCGCAACGCAACTACATCAGTCAGAACTACACGCATGTTGCGCGCGATCTCGCCGTACAGGACATCAATCTGCTGGTGCAGCTGGTGGCCAGGCGCGAGACGGCTGAAGGCGTACGCTACAGTCTCTCGTGCAATCCCGACCTGACCCTCGATTTCATTGATCAGGTGGTGCAGTCCGGCAAGACGCGTCCGCTGTGTGTGGCGGTTGTGCACCCCGATTTGCCGTATGTCAGCGGTCACGCGGAAGTCGATCGCGATTACTTCGATATCGAGTTGCGTACCGATGCGGAGGCTCCGCTGTTTGCGCTGCCGCGCCAACCTGTCGATATCGTCGAGTACGCGCTGGGCATGCACGCAAGCGCTCTGGTAAGGGATGGCGGTTGCCTGCAGGTAGGCATCGGCAGCCTTTCCGACGCGCTGGTGCACGCACTACGCTGGCGCCAGCAGGACAATACGCAGTGGCGCCGCGCGCTGGTGGCGCTCGATCCGCGTGGCGGCACGCACGCACTGGCGGCCCGTTTTGGCGGACTTGCGCCGTTGCGTGCGGGCCTCTACGGCGCCAGCGAAATGGTGATGGATGGCTTCATGCACCTTCAGCGTGCCGGCATTCTCAAGCGCCGCGCCTGGGACGATATCGATCTTGAACGTGCCGCGGCCTGTGGCCGGCTGCCTCCGGAGACGCCGGGCGGGCACTATCTGCGCGGCGCGTTCTTTCTTGGTTCCCGCGAGCTGTACGAATGGCTGGCGACGCTGGAGGCCGAGGATCCCGATGCGCTGGACATGTGCCGCGTATCCAACGTCAACCAGCTGTATGGCGACCATCAGGCGCTGGCGGCGCTGCAGCGGCGCGGTGCGCGTTTCTTCAACACGTGCATGATGGCTACCCTGCTGGGCTCGGCCGTGTCCGACGGCCTGGAGAATGGTGAAGTCGTCAGCGGTGTCGGTGGGCAGTACAACTTTGTGGCGATGGCACACGAGCTGACCGATGGTCGTTCCGTGCTCATGTTGCGCTCCACCCGAAACGGGCGCAGTGGCGTGGAAACCAACATCCGCTGGAACTACGGCCACACCACCATCGCACGCCACCTGCGCGATATTTACGTGACCGAGTACGGCGTCGCCGATCTGCGCGGCAAGACGGACAGCGAATGCGTCGAAGCCATGCTGTCCATTGCGGATGCGCGCTTTATCGACGCGTTGTGCGCGGAGGCCAAATCGCACGGCAAGCTGGCGGCGGACTTCCAGGTGCCGGAGCGTTGGCGCAACAACCGTCCGGACTACCTGCGCGAAGCACTGGGTCCGTGGGAAGCCAAAGGTGCCCTGCCTGCGTTTCCTTTTGGCAGCGACTTCTCCGAGGTGGAACAGCGCCTGGTGCCTGCGCTGGACTGGTTGAAATCGCGCAGTACCACGTGGCGTGGCAAAGCGGGTCTGCTGAAAGCGGTATGGCAGCCCGGCCAGCCTGTGGAAGGTGAGGATGAGGCGCTGGCGCGTATGGATTTGTCGAAGCCTGCCGGAATGAATCAGCGCTTGTTGCGCCGCCTGCTGGTGACGGCTTTGCGCCGTACCGGTAGCACGCTGGCTTCATCGGCTCGCGAGGCTTAATTTTCAGGGGCAGGCCAGGCGGCCTGCTCCTGAATGTTGGTAACGCTTATTGCACCAGCAGCGACTGCCCGAGCTCGCGCAGGGCATCCAGGTCCTTGACGTACAGACCGTGGCGGTCGAGCGCGATCAGTTCGCGCTGCTTGAAGCGGCCGAGCAGCCGGCTCACCGTTTCCGTGGTCAGGCGCAGGTGGTTGCCGATATCGGCGCGTGACATCGGCAGCGGCAGATAGTCAGCCGACAGGCCGAGGGTGGCGCGTCGGTCGCGCAGGTCGACGAGGAAGGCGGCAAAGCGTTCTTCCGCGAGGTAATTGCCACCGGTCAGTTGCAGGCGCGAGATGCGCTGACTCGCTGCCTGAACCAGGTGCCAGGGCACGTCCGGCTGTTCGACAGAGATCTGCTTCACCGCGGTGAACGGGAAGCGGCAGAACTGCGTCTTGCCCAAGGCAACGACGGCATTCTCATGCACTTCGCGATCGATGGCGTCCAGGCCGATCATCTCGCCGGGCAGATGAAATGCCACCACCTGCTCGCGGCCGGCGATATCCACCGCTACCGTCTTGGCCATGCCGGACTGCACCGAGTAGATGGCGCGGAAGGGCGACATGGGGCGATAGAGATACTCTCCGGTGCGCAGCGGCCCGATGCGTTCAGCAATATGACGCATCCCGGAAAGCTCCGGGCGGTCGTAGCCACTGGCCTGGCAGACGGACGCGTGCCCGCAGCCGGCGCATGAGGGAGAGGGGGACATGCGATGTACGCCATCCTGGCGTTGTAGTGTCGTGAGCATGGTAGGTGAGGCCTCCTTAGCCTTTGATCGTTACCATGGCGTCCATGATCCTCGCTTACGGGCCTGGAATGGCTACGCTGCGCGGTTTTGCCGCAATGGAACAAGGGGCGGAAAGCTTGCTAGGGCGGCAATAGCCATTCGGTTATCCTTCTCCTTATTAGCTCCGCCGCCGGCGGGCACTGATTCGCGAACCCATCACCCATGAGCGACTCGAAATCCACTCCGCGTCCCGCCCAGCCGTTGCCGCGCCGCCCCAGCGTCGGCGTCCAGATCGGAAAGATCACGGTGGGCGGTGGCTCGCCTGTCGTCGTACAGTCGATGACCAACACCGACACCGAGGACCCGTCCAGCACCGCCCGGCAGATTGCGGAACTGGCGCGCGCGGGCTCGGAGCTGGTGCGCATCACGGTGAATACGCCGGCTGCCGCTGCCGCAGTGCCGCGTATTCGCGACAAGCTGGCCATGATGGGCGTGGATGTGCCGATCATCGGCGACTTCCACTACAACGGTCACCAGCTGCTCGAAGCGGAGCCTGCCTGTGCCGAAGCACTGGCCAAGTACCGCATCAATCCCGGCAACGTCGGATTCGGCAAGAAGAAGGACAGTCAGTTCGCTTCCATCATCGAGATGGCGTTGCGTTACGGCAAACCGGTGCGCATCGGCGCCAACTGGGGTTCGCTGGACCAGAGCATGGTCGCCACGCTGATGGATGAAAACCATCAGCGCGCCGAACCCTGGGACGCGTCGCACGTCGCACGCGAAGCACTGATTCGCTCAGCGCTGGATTCGGCGCATCGCGCCGAAGAAATCGGTTTGCCGCGCGATCGCATCATTCTTTCCTGCAAGGTGTCGGGCGTGCAGGAGTTGATTGCGGTGTACCGCGATATCGCGGGGCGCTGCGACTACGCGTTGCATCTGGGCCTCACCGAGGCGGGCATGGGCTCCAAGGGCATCACGGCATCGTCGGCTGCTCTGGCGGTGCTGCTGCAGGAAGGCATTGGCGACACCATCCGTATTTCGCTGACGCCGGAGCCGGGCGCGTCGCGCACGGGCGAGGTGATCGTGGCGCAGGAACTGCTGCAGACCATGGGGTTGCGCGCGTTTACGCCGCTCGTCACCGCATGTCCCGGTTGTGGCCGCACCACCAGCGAGTTCTTCCAGGAGCTGGCGCGCACGGTGCAGTCGCATGTGCGCGAGCAGATGCCGCTGTGGCGGGTGAAGTACGACGGCGTTGAGAACCTCACGCTTGCGGTGATGGGGTGCGTGGTGAACGGTCCCGGCGAGTCCAAGCATGCCAATATCGGCATCTCGCTGCCGGGCAATGGCGAAGCGCCGTCGGCGCCCGTGTTTATCGATGGCGAGAAAGCCATGACGCTGCGTGGCGACAACATCGCCAACGAGTTCATCGGCATTCTCGACAACTACGTTGCCAACAAGTACGCCAGTCGCGCGGGCTGAGATCTCCGCATGACCGCCGGCTCGGGTGAATCACAGATCCTCGATGCCTGGCACGCCAACGCGCAGGCATGGGAACGTGCCGTGCGCAGTGGCCAAATCGAAAGCCGCCGGCTGGTCACCGATCAGGCCATCATCGATGCCGTGCTGTCGCAAGCGCCACGCACGGCCATTGATCTGGGGTGTGGCGAAGGCTGGCTCGCGCGAGCGCTGGCAAAGGCCGGTGTTCAGGTGACCGGGATCGATGCGATACCCGCGCTGGTCGATGCGGCACAGGCGCAGGGCGGCGGGACGTTCCAGGTGATGTCCTACGCGGATGTGTCGGGCGGTGCGCTGCAAGAGCGCGCCGATGTGGTGATCTGCAATTTCTCCTTGCTCGGTGAGTCGTCGGTGCATGCGCTGCTGGTCGCCGTGCCTGGCTTGCTTAAAGCTGACGGCGCACTGGTGGTGCAGACGCTGCACCCGCTGGCGACAGGGGTGGAGCCCTATCGCGATGGCTGGCGCGAGGGCTCATGGATCGGTTGCGGCGATGGTTTTGGTGAGCCTGCCCCGTGGTACTTCCGCACCCTTGGTAGCTGGGTGGCGGCCTTCGAGGCTGCCGGGTTGCAACTTAAGCGTATGATCGAACCGTTGCATCCGCACACAGAACGGCCGGCCTCCGTTATCTTCATGGCGGGGCTAAGGGCAGGCTCTTAAGGGGAGCGGGCATGAACAGGCACCGTGCCGTAGCGTTTCGCACCACCATCCAGAGCGGCCAGAAGCCTTGGCTGTTGCCGCTGCCGTTTGATCCGGTCACGCAGTGGTCGACGCCTGCACGTCCTTTGTGGAAATGCGGGCACGGGCATCGCGTTCGCGGCAGCCTGAATGGCCAGGACTTTCATGGAGCCGTCGTCGAACGCGGAGGTGGGTTCTGGCTGATGCTGGAAGAATCGCCGGCCACCGCTGCGGGTCTGGATGCCGGCCAGCCTGTGGATGTGCTGATCGAGCCCGAAGACGCCTGATACCCCCGGGCGTGAGCCAGTAGCGCTTACGGCACGCCATTCTGCGGGTATGCTCGGGGTGTCGTTAAGTCCGCAGATGAATCGTTCCCTGCGTCTGCGGTGGGGGAGGTTGGGTGACGCTCAAGCCGCAAGTTCGCATTGCCGCTATCTACATGTTGCTCGCGTGGGTGTGGGTGTTCTTTTCGGATCGCCTGCTGTTTTCGCTCGGCTACGATAAGCACACGCTGAGCATGCTGCACACCGTCAAGGGCAGCTTCTATGTGCTGTGCACCGGGCTGCTGTTGTACTGGCTGATCGGCCGCGACGTGCGCCGTCTGGATCGCCTCAATCACATGCTGCTCAACGGCAACGAGCAATCGTTGCGGGCGCTGGTGTCGGCGATGGATGTGCGCCACAAGGAAACGCGCGATCACTCCGAGCGCGTGATGCGCATGACTGTAGCGCTGGCCCGCCATGCGGGCCTCGACGGCGATGCGCTGCGGCACGTGCGTTTCGGTGCGCTGCTGCATGACATCGGCAAGCTGGCCTTGCCGGATACCATCCTGATCAAACCTGGCCCACTGACGGCGGACGAAACAGAAGTGATGCGCACGCATCCCGTTCTGGGCAGGGACCTGCTGATGCGCACCGCCTTTCTGCGTTCCGCTATCGATATCCCCTATGCCCATCACGAGCGCTGGGATGGCACCGGTTATCCACGCGGCCTGAGCGGCGAGGCTATCCCACTGGCCGCGCGTATCTTCAGCGTGGTGGACGTGTGGGACGCCTTGAGTTTTCCACGCGTCTACAAACACGCGTGGCCCGAGCCAGAAGTACTGGACTATCTGCGCAATGCAGCCGGCGGGCAGCTCGATCCGCAGATCGTCGCTTTGTTTCTGGAACATTACGACGCGCTGAAAGTGATCGGCGTGGATGGCATGGAACCGGACTGACTGCGAACGGCTGGACGGCGCCAGCCACCTTCACGCTAAACTGAGGCGGCGCCTGCAGCAGGCGTATCGACAGGGGACAGCACCGTGTGGCCGGACTTTTCCACGCTGCCAGCGTTCGCGGCGTACTTTGGGCTTGGCGTTCTGTTTTTCACAGTGTTTTGCACGGTGCATATCTGGCTCACGCCTCAGCGCGAGATGCTGTTGATCCGTCATGGCAATCAGGCGGCGGCCATCAGTCTGGCGGGTGCGCTGATCGGTTTCGTGGCGCCTCTGGTCAGTGCCATCGCGCATAGCGTCAGTCTCGCGGACCTCGCGCTGTGGGGCGTGGTGGCCATGGTCGTGCAATGGCTGGCACACAGTGCCGTGCGCTTGGTCATCCATGATCTGGCCAGGCACGTCGAAGAAGACAATCGCGCCGTCGCCGTGCTTGCGGCCGCTGTGGCGATCGGCGTGGGCCTGATCAATGCCGCGGCGATGACGTGGTAACTCGCCATGAATTCTCCGCGCAAACCTGATAACCCGATAACGCCACACTATGCCGGCACCACGCCCCGGCGTGACGCGCACTTCAGCGCTTCGGCACTGCGGCCACAAAAGCGCTCCATGGCGGTGCCTTTGCTCGCGCTGGGCGGTGCGGCGGTGGTGGGGCTGTCGATGTTCAGTGGCGGCCACGATGTGCAGCGCAATCGCTACGGCTCGCTGGAAGACTGCGTGCACGACTACTCCACCGGTCAATGCGAGATCGATAACCAGGTCGGCTCCACCGGTCATGGCGCCCTGTATTACTACGGGCCGTGGTATCGCAGTGACGGACGTGGCGGTGCTTCTGATCCCGGGGCGGGACGCACCCTGGGTTCGGCAGCGCGTAGCGTGCCGATGGGCGGCTTCGCCGGCGGGCCGCAGTCGGTCGAGCTGGGTACGCGTGGCGGCTTCGGCTCGAGCGGCCGCGTTTCCGCGCGAGGCAGCTGATGCGCCGCGAAACATGCGTGCCACGCGCCGACTGGCGTACGCGGCTCGAGTCGCTGGGTTTTGCTTTTCATACCATCGATGGGCAGCCCTACTGGCGAGAGGACGCGCGTTACGTGTTCGAAGCGCGGGAGATCGATGAGATCGAAGCCGCCACCAACGAATTGCACGCGCTATGCCTGGAGGCGGTGGACCGGATCGTACGCGCCGGGCGATATGCCGAGCTTGGTCTCGACACCCGCGCGGCCACGCTGGTCGAGCGCAGCTGGTGGGATCGCGAGCCCGCGCTCTACGGCCGCATGGATCTGGTCTATGACGGTAGCGCTCCGCCGCGTCTGCTTGAATACAACGCGGATACACCCACGGCGCTGTTCGAAGCATCGGTGGCGCAATGGTATTGGTTGCAGGACGTCGCGCCCGACATGGATCAGTTCAACGCGATCCACGAGGCGCTGGTCGAACGATGGAAGGTGTGGCCCAACGTATCTCACGTGCATTTCGCTGCGTGCTATGACAACACCGAAGATGCGGTAACCACCGACTATCTGCTCGACACCTGCATGCAGGCCGGGCATCGCACGACGGCGTTGGATATCGAGCAGGTAGGCTGGTCGGGGCGCGACTTCATCGATATGGAAAACAATCCGATCGAGCGGATGTTCAAACTGTATCCGTGGGAATGGATGCTCGCCGAATCGTTTGCGGCCCACTTGCCTGACGTGCGGCTGCGCTGGATCGAGCCGGCATGGAAGATGCTGCTGTCGAACAAAGCGATTCTGCCGTTGTTATGGGAGTTCTTTCCCGGGCATCCCAATCTGTTGCCGGCCAGCCGACGGCGCGACGCCATCGATGGCATGGCGGTACGCAAGCCGTGCTGGGGCAGGGAGGGCGCGGGTGTCATCGTGCTCGATCGTGGCGACGCGGGTCCCGCTACGGATGAGTCCTGCATCTACCAGGCATTTGCACCGCTGCCCGTTTACGACAACCGTCATGCATTGGTGGGCTCGTGGGTGGTGGGGCACACGGCAGTCGGCATGGGCATACGCGAGGATGCTGATCGCATCACCCGCAACACGAGTTGCTTCGTGCCACACCTGTTTCAGCCGGCGTAGAAACGCTTCTCTGCGGGCATGCATGGGGGTAGGCTATGGGCTTCCCGCGCGAGAACGGATGCCCATGCACGCCTTCCTCGATTACGTAGGTTTCGGGTTGCTGGGACTTTTGCCCATTGCCAACCCGATCACCAGCGCCACGGTGCTGCTGGCACTGACCGGCCGTTACCCCGAGGCAGAACGTAACCGGCAGATCAATCGCGCGACGATCTATGTGAGCATCGTGTTGCTGATTTGTTTCTACGCCGGCAACGCGGTCATGAGCGGATTTGGTATTTCCCTTCCCGGCCTGCGCCTGGCGGGCGGCCTGATTGTGGCGTACATCGGCTTCGGCATGCTGTTTCCTCCCGCGCATGGAAAAGAAGACGAAGTGCAGGCGGAAATGGCTTCGCAGGAGCACACGACCAAACTGCAGGACATTGCCTTCATTCCGCTCACCATGCCGTGCACAACCGGCCCCGGCACCATCGCCTTCATCATCAGTGCGGCCGCTGGAATTCCCGGGGGCGCGCTGACGCCCATGGTGCATGTGGTGGTAGTGACCACCATTCTGCTGTTCGCATTGGTGTTCTGGGTTTGCATGCGCGGCGCCACCAGGATCATGCATTTCCTCGGCGAAACGGGCATCGACGCGCTTTCCCGGCTGATGGGTTTTTTGCTGGTGTGCATTGGCGTGCAGTTCGTCATCAACGGCGTGCACGAGCTGTTGAAGGCATGGGGTTTCCTTGTGCAGTGAGACCCGAAACACGGGGGCCTCGTTGGTGCTATCGGGTTTTGTCAGCGTCCCTTAGCCGGCTTCCGCCCGCGCCGCGTTGAAGCTGCGACGGTAATTGGCCGGCGAGGTGCGATACGCCCGCTGAAAATGCTGGCGCAGCGTGACCGGCGATCCGAGGCCGATGCTTTGCGCGATGCGCTCCAATGGCATGCTGGTTGTCTCCAGCAAGCGTTGAGCCTGGCTCAATCGCTGGGTAAGCAACCAGTCGCCGAAACTACTGCCGGTGAGCTGACGGAAATGCCGGGTGAAGCTGCGCCGGCTCATCGCCAGCTTGGTCGCCATGTCGTCGAGGTGGTGATCCTCGTGCAGGTGTCGCTGCACGTTCTCCAGCAAGCGAGCCAGCCGCCGGTCGGCGGGCATCTCCGGTAGCGGTTGCTCGATGAACTGGGCCTGGCCACCCCGGCGCAGCGGCGACACGACCATCCGGCGTGCGATGCGGTTTGCTACTTCGCTGCCAAGCAGTTGGCGCACCAGGTGCAGGCAGCAATCAATGCCGGCCGCTGCGCCGGCCGAGGTCACGACGGCACCTTCGTCGATATACAGCACGTCGGCGTCGACCTCGACCTCGGGGAATCGCTCCGCCAGCTCCTGTGACCAGCCCCAGTGCGTGGCGGCACGCCGATGATCGAGCAGACCTGCGTAGGCGAGTACAAATGCGCCCAGGCACAACCCGACGATACGGGTGCCACGCCGCGATGCGCGCTGCAGCGCCGCCAATAAAGCGGCGGGCGGCGATTCTGCAGGATCGCGCCACGAAGGCACCACAATCAGGTCAGCGCGCGCCAGTTCTTCCATGCCGTAGGGCGTGCCGATGGTGAAGCCAGCGGATGTGCTGATCTGCGGACCTTCGGCCGAGCACACGCGTACCCGAAACGGAGAGGATTGGCCCGGCGACGGATATTGGAATACCGCGCACGGCACGGACAAGTGGAAGGGCAGGATGCCCTCGAAGGCAACCACGGCGATGCGAATGCACTTCATGGCGATGTTTCCTGCGTGGCCCGATACCATCGAATATTGTCCTTCGGGCCACTCGTTCGCAAGAGTGCCGGCGGGCACCATGTGCACACCTTTTCACCCGACAGGAGTTGTGCCATGTCCCAGAAGCCGCGCCGCGCCCTTATCGTGATCGATGTGCAGAACGAGTACTTCACCGGCAACCTGCAGATCGAATACCCGCCGCCGTCGCAGTCGCTGGCCAACATCGGCCGCGTCATGGATGCCGCTACGGCCGCCGGTGTGCCGGTGATCGTGATCCAGCAACACTCGCCCGCCGATGCGCCGGCGTTCGCACAGGGTACTGACGGCTGGCGCTTGCATGAAACGGTGGATAAGCGCCATCGCGATGCGTTCTTCCAGAAGCCGCTGCCGAGTGCGTTCAGCGAAACCGGCCTCGCCGATTGGCTGGTCGCACATGACATCGACACGCTTACCGTGGTGGGCTACATGACGCACAACTGCAACGACACCACGATCAAACACGCCTTCGATCGCGGCATGCAGGTGGAGTTTGTGCACGACGCCTCGGGGTCCGTCTCCTATGCCAATCATGCGGGTTACGCGACTGCGGAAGAAATCCATCGCGTGTTCAGCGTGGTGGAGCAGTCGCGGTTCGCTGCGGTGTTGAGTACGACCGAATGGCTACACGTGCTGGCTACCGGAGAGTCACCGGTACGCGAGACCATTCTCGAGTCCTACCGTGCCGCCAAACAGCGTCGTTCAGCTGCCGCGTAACCCGGGCAGTTGCGCCAGATGGGTGAACCCGGCCCAGCTGCCGGGTTGACCTGGCAGGTGGGCCAGCTGGGCCACCATGCGCAGAAACTCGGTGCGGGGATATTCCACCGCGCCTAGCTGAAGCAGGTGGGCATTGGTGACCTGGGCGTCGATCAGGGGAAAGTCCCAGTGCTGCAGCAGCTGGCCAAGCGCAGTCAGCGCAACCCGCGATCCACCGCTCTCGCGGCTGAACATGGATTCGCCGCAAAACAGGCGGCCAACGGCGATGCCATAGATGCCGCCTACCAACTGATCGTCTTGCCATACTTCGACACTGTGCGCGTGCCCCATGTCGTACAGGTGGGTGTACGCACCAATCATGGCCGGCACGATCCAGGTGCCCGCCTGGCCGGGCCGCGGCGCCGCGCAGGCTTCCACTACGTCGCGGAAGGCGTGATCCACCGTGACCCGCCATGACACCTCGGCCAGCCGGCGCCGCAGGCTGCGGTTGACCTTCAGCAACGCTGTGTGAAACACGCAACGAGGGTCGGGTGACCACCACAGCAGAGGCTCGTCCTCATTGAACCAGGGGAAGATGCCCTGTGCGTAGGCCGCCAACAACCGTCTGGGCGATAGATCGCCACCGAAGGCCAGCAGGCCATTCGGGTCCATCAGCGCCTTGCGCGGATCGGGAAAATGGTCCGGCTTGGTCGTATCGAGCAGGGGTAGTCGAATCATTGAGAGCGGGTACGGATACCGGGGGCAGGGTGAGAGCCGCGGGACACATGCTAATGGTATGTCGCTGTGATTAGGATGGCGCACCTCTTTCAGCCATGGATGGACGACGATGCGCCTGTTTGCCCTGGTCTCCTCGTTGTTGCTAGTTGCGTTGGCGCCGGCCGTTGCGAACGCCCTCGATCCGGCCACCGCCAAACGCATCGACACCGACGCAGGCGCACTGTTGCAGCGTACGGGTACGCCGGGCGCCGTCATGGCGATCTACAAGGATGGGCGGCTGGTCTTCAGCCAGGCCTATGGCTATCGCGACCGGGAGCGCCGTCTGCCTGCCACGCTGGATACCTGGTTTGAGATTGGTTCGATCACCAAGCAATTCACGGTCGCTGCCATCTTGCAGTTGCAAGAGGCCGGGAAACTCGACATCAACGCCACGCTGACCACTTACCTGCCGGACGCGCCGCACGCGAAGGAAGTGACGCTGAAACAGTTGATGTCGCACACCAGTGGCATGCCGGAATATCTGGATGGACCGGATGTCGAGCCATGGGCGGTCAAGCCAGCGACGTTCGGCCAACTGATGGCTCGCATCAAGGACAAGCCGCTGGATTTTCCACCGGGCAGCCGCTGGTCGTACTCCAACACCGGCTATGCATTGCTGGGCCGGGTGATTGAGGTGACATCGCACGAGTCCTACGAGCACTACGTGAAGACGCATCTGCTGACGGTAGCCGGCATGACTCACACATACACCGTCGCCGACGAGTCACGCCTGCCGGGCATGGCGAAGGGCTATCGCCACACGGAAGGAAAGCTGGAGCCTGCGCCGGTCATCCATGCCACGGTGGGCTGGGCGGCGGGGAATCTGGTGTCCACGGTGGACGATCTGGAACGCTGGAACGTGGCGCTCCGCAGCGGAAAGGTCATTCGTCCCGCGGACTATGCGTTGATGACGACACCCGTGCAGGGCAGTACGGATTATGGTCTTGGCCTGTTCATCGATTCGCTGGACGATCAGCCGCGCGTTGGCCATACCGGCGGTTCGTTCGGCTTTACGACGTCGAACCAGTACTTCCCCAAGCAGGGCATTCAGATCATCGCGTTCACCAACTCCGGCGATAATCCCGAGCCCGGCCAGATGCTGGTGACGTCGACGTTCGAAGCGCTGTATCCGGACATTGCCACGGCGGCCCGCACGTCTGCTGCCGGCGAAAACCCGGCAACAACGGCAGTAACGCGCAAAGTCTTTGCCCAGTTGCAAGGAGGGAACGAGGATCTCTCCCTGTTCGGCGACAAGCTGAAAGGAAAGATGAGCGCCGGCTTGTCCGGCCGCCTGGCCAAACAGCTGTCAGTGTTCGGCGAACCCTCGTCCTTCATCTTCAAGGGGCAGCGGCAGGACAAGGACAAGACCTGGAGCGATTACAGGATTGAGTTCGGGCCCGGAAACAATCTGCAGTTCGGCGTAGCGCTGGATGCCGAGGGCAAGGTGGTCGGCATTTCCATTGGCTAGAAAATCAGGGGCTCTGGACGTGCGCGTAGGGGTTGTGCAGCAGTAGCTCCCGCGCGTAGTCGTCCATGGCTTCGGCCTCCTGGGCCAAAGCAGCACGCACCGCCGTGCGAAAGCTGGCGTTCACCAGATAGTGGCGCGAATGGGTGCGCACGGGCAGGAAGCCGCGGGCCAGTTTGTGCTCGCCCTGCGCGCCGGGCTCGAAACGCTGAAGCCCGTGGCGAATCGCATGCTCGATGCCCTGGTAGTAGCACAGCTCGAAATGCAGGCCGGGTACATCCATCGCGGCACCCCAGTAGCGGCCGTATAAGGTGTCATGACTCTGCAGGAACAGCGCCATGGCGATGATGTCGCCATGATGTCGCGCAAGAGCCACTTGCACATGGTCGCCAAGGGTTTCGCCAAACGCGAGGAAGAGTTCGCGCGTCAACGCGGCGTGATTGCCCTTGGCATCGAACGTGGATTCGTACAGCGCGTGGATGCGCCGCCATTCCTGCGTGCTGAGTGAACTGCCACCGTGCAGGCCGATGTCCAGACCGCTGCCGGCGACCTGGTTGCGTTCGTGGCGAATGTTCTTCCGCTTCTTGTGATTGAGCGTGCCGAGAAACTGCGCAAAGTCGGTGTAGTTGCGGTTATGCCAGTGAAACTGCACATCGGAACGAGTGAGCCAGTGGTCGTCGAACGCTGCCAGTTCGTTATCGCGCAGAAAGTTGGCATGCACCGAAGAGAGCTGCATGCGCTCTGCGAACGCACGCATGGCTGAGACCAGCGCCTCCCGGCGCGCGGGTGCCTGCGGTCCTGTGCCGGCCAGCAGGCGGGGGCCGGGTACGGGGGAATAGGGCACGGCATTGAGCAGCTTGGGGTAGTAGTCGCCACCCGCACGCTCCCACGCGCTGGCCCAGCTCCAGTCGAACACGAACTCGCCGTGCGAATTGCCTTTGAGGTAAAGCGGCGCCGCAGCGATTAGCTGATCGTTCTCATAAAGACCGAGATGATGCGCCTGCCAGCCCCAGTCGGGGCGGATGCAACCCGTGCGTTCCAGCGCAGCGAGAAAGGCGTGCGAGACGAAGGGGTTGTCGTCGGGGCGCAGCGCATCCCACGCCGTGGCGGAGATGCGCTCGATACTGTCGTGGAAGCGTGCTTCGATCACGTGATGATGATGCGGTGTGCTTTTTGATCGTCATTCCGGCGTAGGCCGGAATCCAGTATCGACATTGCTAGGTTTTCGCGATGTGGTCGAAAAAGCTGTATCTCATCGCGACAACTGGGTGGTGCGGAAACTGGATTCCGGCCTGCGCCGGAATGACGGGCAAACGCTTTAGCTCGCCGGACCCTGCTGATCCAGCCAGCGTTCGGCATCCAGCGCGGCCATGCAGCCGAAACCGGCGGAGGTCACCGCCTGGCGATAAACATGGTCGGCCACGTCGCCGGCAGCAAACACGCCCGGCACCGAGGTCATGGTGGCCATGCCGCTCAGGCCGCTGCGGATCTTGATGTAGCCGTCGTGCATCTCGAGCTGGTCCTCGAAAATGCCAGTGTTTGGCGTGTGGCCGATGGCGACAAAGAAACCCGTGGCGGCGATGTCGCGCGTGGCGCCCGTGTTGACGTCCTTGACGCGGACGCCGGTCACGCCGGAGTTGTCGCCCAGCACTTCGTCCACACTGTGGTTCCACACCAGCTCGATCTTGCCGGCAGCCGCCTTGTCGAACAGCTTGTCCTGCATGATCTTCTCGGCGCGCAGCTTGTCGCGGCGATGCACGAGATAAACCTTGCTGCAAATGTTGGACAGGTACAGCGCCTCTTCGACCGCCGTGTTGCCGCCGCCGATCACCACCACTTCCTGCTCGCGGAAAAAGAAGCCGTCGCAGGTGGCGCAGGCGGACACGCCCTTACCCTTGAAGTGCTCTTCGCTGGCGATGCCCAGGTACTTGGCCGTGGCGCCCGTAGCGATGATCAGCGCGTCGCAGGTGTATTCGCCGGAGTCGCCCTTCAGGCGGAACGGGCGCTGCTTGAGGTCCACGCTATGAATATGGTCGAACACCATGTTGGTTTCGAAACGCTCCGCATGCTGCGCCATGCGCTGCATCAGCTCCGGACCCTGCACGCCCTTGTCGTCGCCCGGCCAGTTGTCCACTTCCGTCGTGGTCATCAGCTGGCCACCCTGCTGCAAGCCGGTAACCAGCGTCGGCTTCAGGTTGGCGCGGGCAGCGTAGACGGCGGCGGTGTAACCGGCGGGGCCGCTGCCCAGGATCAGCAGGCGGCTGTGCTTGGTGGCTGTGTTCATGCGTTCCTTCTATCCGCGTTGGTGGCGGTGGTATCGGTAGTGTTCGGGTGGATGGGGCGGGTCATCCGTGGGGGACGGCCGCGACCCGGCAAATGGTACGCAGGCAACGACCCAGATGGGGGCTGGACAGCCGGTTTTCACCGGGATCGTGGCTATCTTGTTGAGTTTTCAGGCAATGCGCCATGTGGCAGCGGCCCGCAGGCTGGGTCTCGGCTTCATAGTGTCATTCGCTCCGTCCCCCGTAGGGGTTTCCCGGTGCCACACGGATAGCCATGCGGCGTTCGAACGGGCAAGCATGGGGAAGTGACCCGGCTGATTCAAGATCGGGGGACGGTTTGCGCCAGCCGAATCAGGAACTGCAGGTTGGACCTCGTCGGTGACGTACTCTGCCGCTATCCTTCCACCCGTGGAGCAGGGGCATCCAGGCCAGTGCGTCGCGCTGGTTCATCCAGCGCTTATGGGCATGATTTAAGGTCAGCCCTCCGCTCTGGCGGGTACGGTACGGGCGGGCGCCAGCAGGGCGGCCGCTCTTTGGCAACAGAACGGGATAAGGATCACGGTGGCGCGTAGCGCGAACGTCAAGAAGGAAAAGGAGCGCGAAGGCCTCAGCGAGGAGCTGAAGCGCCGTCTGCGTGAAGCAGGGGCATTGCTGTTGCTGCCGCTGGCCTTGTATCTGCTGGTCTGCCTGTTCAGCTACAACGATCAGGACCCGAGCTGGGGTCATGCCGGCACGGTCGACCACGCCCGTAATTTTGGTGGCTCGATCGGCGCCAATATCGCCAACGTGTTGCGCTACATCTTCGGGCTGGTGTCCTACTGCTTCCCGTTGCTGCTGCTGGCGCTGGGCGTACAGGTGCTGCGCAACCGCGGCGAGCGCAGCGTGCAGCCGTGGGAGCCTTCGTTGCGCCTGATCGGTTCGGTGTTCTTTTTCATCACCGCGCCGGCGCTGCTATACCTCAATTTCAACGATGCACCGATCCTGCCGCAGGGCGTGGGCGGCATCATCGGCATGTGGGTGGGTCGCGGCCTGTTGCACGGGCTGGGCGACAAGGGCGCACCGTTGTTGCTGCTTGCGTTGTTCCTGGTGGCCGTGACGCTGGCCACCGGTCTGTCCTGGTTCCGGGTAATGGACGTGACTGGCCAGGGCGTGCTCAGGATCGCCGGGTGGTTTGGCGGCAAGCTGCGCGAGGCACCGGAAGTGCTCGCCGCCCGTCAGGCGCGTGCCGAGCGCGAAGTGGTCAAGAAGACCGAGGCCGTGAAACAGGCCAAGCGCGAACCCGTGCGCATCGAGACGCCACCCGCGCCGGTGGTGAAGAGCGAACGCGCCAAGCTGGAAACCCAGATTCCGTTGTTTACCGGCGCCGCGGCGCCGGGCGAACTGCCGCCGCTGTCGCTGCTGGACGAAGCGCCGGAGCAGGGGCCGGGTTATTCGGAAGAAACCCTCGAGGTGCTCTCGCGCCAGGTCGAGCTGAAGCTCAAAGACTTCCGCATCGAAGCCAAGGTCGTTGGCGTCTATCCGGGTCCGGTCATCACCCGCTTCGAGCTGGAGCCCGCCGCTGGCGTGCGCGGCTCGCAGGTGTCGAGCCTGGACAAGGACATCGCCCGCGGCCTGTCGGTGGTGAGCGTCCGCGTGGTGGATGTGATTCCGGGCAAGAACGTCATCGGCCTGGAAATTCCCAACGCCAAGAAGCAGATCGTTTATCTGTCCGAGATTCTGCGTTCGGACAAGTACGACGCCATGAAGTCGCCATTGGCGCTGGCGCTGGGCAAGGACATCGCTGGCCGCCCGGTAGTGGCCGATCTGGCCAAGATGCCGCATCTGCTGGTGGCGGGTACCACGGGCTCAGGTAAATCCGTCGCCGTGAACGCCATGGTGCTCAGCCTGTTGTACAAGGCCAGCGCCAAAGACGTGCGCATGATCATGATCGACCCGAAGATGCTGGAGCTTTCGGTTTACGAAGGCATCCCGCACCTGCTCGCGCCGGTGGTCACCGACATGAAGGAAGCCGCCAACGCGCTGCGTTGGTGCGTTGCCGAGATGGAGCGCCGCTACAAGCTGATGGCGGCCGTGGGCGTGCGCAACCTGGCCGGCTTCAACAAAAAGGTGAAGGAAGCCGAGAACGCCGGCCAGCCGCTGCTGGATCCGTTGTTCCGCCCCAATCCCGAGATGCCGAATCTGGCGGCCGAGCCGCTGGAGCCGCTGCCGTACATCGTGATCATCATCGACGAGTTCGCCGACATGATGATGATCGTCGGCAAGAAGGTCGAAGAGCTGATTGCCCGTCTGGCCCAGAAGGCCCGCGCAGCTGGCGTGCATCTGGTGCTGGCCACGCAGCGTCCGTCGGTGGATGTGATCACCGGTCTCATCAAGGCCAACATCCCCACCCGTATCGCGTTCCAGGTGTCGAGCAAGATCGACTCTCGCACGATCCTCGACCAGTCAGGTGCTGAGGCGCTGCTGGGCCACGGCGACATGCTCTACCTGCCGCCGGGTACCGCGACGCCTGAGCGCGTGCACGGCGCGTTCGTTGACGACCATGAAGTGCACGGCGTGGTGAACTGGCTCAGGGCGCAGGGCGCGCCGCAGTACATCGAGGGCGTGCTTGAAGAGGTGCAGGCCACCAGCGACGGCAAGTTCATCAACGACTCCGGCCTGCCGCAGGAAGGCGAAGAAGGCGGCGATGCCGACGCACAGCTGTACGACAAGGCGGTTCGCATCGTTACCGAGACGCGCCGTGCTTCGATCTCCGGCGTGCAGCGCCATTTGCGCATCGGTTACAACCGCGCCGCTCGTCTGATTGAACAGATGGAGCAGGATGGGGTGGTCAGCGCGCCGCAGCACAACGGCAACCGGGAAGTGTTGGCGCCGCCGCCGCCGAAAAATTGATTGGGCAGCACTGCCAATGTTCTTGATCGTCATTCCGGCGCAGGCCGGAATCCAGTAGAGACAAGGTGCGGTTTTCACCTCAGTGTGAACAACGACGAGCTTTGTCGCGACAACCTGACCGCTCCGCTACTGGATTCCGGCCTGCGCCGGAATGACGGTCAAAAGAAACTGGCTGCTTGCCATTAAGCCGTCACGCTCCAAAATTCACCTACCCGCCTCCCACTCAGGGCACCCATGAAACGCTTGCTCCTCCTCGCCACCGCCACGTTCGCGCTATCCCTGAGCAGCCTCGCCATGGCCGCCGGCCCTGCGCGTACCCGGCTTGACGCCTTTGCCGGTGGCCTGCATTCGCTCTCCGGCAAGTTCAGCCAGACCCTGAAGGACGCCAACGGCAACCCGGGCAAGCCCAGCAATGGCACTCTGGCGCTCGAAGCGCCGCGCCAGTTCCGCTGGGAAACGCTGGCGCCGTCCAAGCAGACCATCGTGGCCGACGGTAGTCGCGTGTGGTTGTACGACCCGGATCTGCAGCAGGTGACCGTGCGCATGCAGAGCAGCGAGGAATCCCACAGTCCGCTGACCGTGCTCACCGACGTCAAGCAGATGGATAAGGATTTCAACGCGGTGGAGCAGGGCGAGCACGATGGCCTGGTCTGGCTGCGTCTGACGTCCAAAGCGAAAGATCCGCAGTTCGACTACGCCGACCTTGGCTTTGATGCGAACGGTCTCGCGCGCATGATGTTTCGCGATCAACTGGGTGCCGTCACCGATATCCGTTTCTCCAGCTGGCAGCGCAACGTGCCGATTCCGGCGGAAACCTTCAACTTCGTGCCGCCGCCGGGCGCCGATGTGATTGGCGATCTGCCGGTGATCCAGACGCAACCCATCAAGAACTGATCGCGCGATGCTGCGTCAGTTGCCACGCTGGGCCTGGGTGGGCGGTGGCCTGCTGGCGCTGATTGCGGGCAGCATCAATGCGGTTGGCTATCTGTGCTTCCGGCATCAGCCCATCACACATCTGACCGGCACCAGCACCGAGCTCGGGTTGGCATTGGCCAGGCTGGACATGGGCGAGATCACGCACTGGGGTCTCGCCATCCTGTCCTTTCTGCTCGGCGCGGTGCTCAGCGGTTTCATCGTGCAGCAGAGCACGCTGCAACTGGGCCGCCGTTATGGCGTAGTGCTGATGATCGAGTCGGCACTGTTGTTTGCCGCCACGCCGCTCATTCATCAGCAGCAGGATCTGGGGCTTTATCTCGCCTCTGCAGCCTGCGGCCTGCAGAACGCCATGGTGAGCACGTATAGCGGCGCCACGTTCCGCACCACGCACCTGTCAGGCATCTTCACCGATCTTGGCATCTATCTCGGCCAGCGGCTGCGCGGGCTCGAAGTGGACATGCTGCGCATCCATGTGTGCCTGCTGGTGGCGAGCAACTTCATTATCGGCGCCACGCTGGGTGCCATCGGTTTCATGGCATGGCAGGAGCATGTCTTGCTGGTGCCAGCCACGCTTACCGGGCTGGTCGGCGTCGGCTACGCGATCTATCGGCATCGGAGCCGGGCCTGACGCGCCGCATGCCCTATCATGCGTGGATGCTTCTCGACGCTTCCTTGACCCTGACGCCTGATCCGGTTGCGTGGACCTCGCGCGACGTCGGGCTGGTTTGCGCATTCCCGCCATGCGCCTGCTGATTGTCGAAGACTCGCCCGTCCTCGGGCGCGACTTGCGCGAGACGCTGATAAGGGATGGGCATGCCGTCGATCTCGCTGCCGATGGCGCGCAGGCGCTGGCGTTTGCCACGTCGTACGTCTACGACGTGATCGTGCTGGATCTGATGCTGCCCAAGGTCGATGGCTGGTCGGTGCTGCAGCGGGTGAAGCAAGGGGCGGGCGCGCCCGGTGTGCTGGTGCTGTCCGCCCGCGATCAGGTCGCAGACCGTGTCGAAGCGCTGAATCTGGGTGCCGACGACTATCTGGTCAAGCCATTTTCCTACGACGAGTTGTTGGCACGCATTCTTGCCGTATCGAGGCGCAGTAGCGGGCAGGTGCCACTGTTACGCGCAGGCGCCTTGCAGGTGGATCCGCGTGCGCGTCTTGCACGCGTCGATGGGCAGGTACTGGCACTGACCCCGAAGGAATACTCGCTGCTGGAGACCCTGCTCAATCAGCGGGGCACGGTACTCGCACGCGGCACCTTGTTTGAACACCTGTACGACGCACACAGCGAGGCCTCGGACAAGGTGATCGAGGTACTGGTGAGCACATTGCGAGGCAAGCTGGCGCGGGCCGGCTTGCCTGATCTGATCGAAACGCGGCGGGGCTTCGGCTATGTCATCGCTGCGTAACTGGTTGTTCCGCTCCATCCATGGGCGTCTGCTGCTCACGTTGTGTGTCGGTCTGAGCGTGTTGATGGCCGCCATGTTCGTCGGCCTCGATTACAACATCGATAAACGCATCTATCGCCGGCTCGACGAAGATCTGCTGCAGCGCGCCCGCGGTATCGTGGCCTTGCTCGAAACACCGCCCGCCGATGTGGCCATGGCGCGTCTGCAAACGTTGCATCCAGCCTACGCCGGCGGCGGCCACACGGAATTTCTGCAAGTGTGGGATGCGGGCGGCAAGACACTGCTGGTGTCCGGCAGCAATGCGGCCGGGCGACTGACGCCGCCTGGCCAGGTGCCCGCCAACCATCCGCTGTTCTACGACCTGGCCCTGCCGGACAACCACCATGGCCGCGCCGCGGCCTTGCAGTTGTTGTTCCCGGGCACCGATCGGCCCGCCATGATCGCGGTGGCCGAAGAGCGTGAGCATGTCGACCGCTTTGAGCGCGGCGTGCATGTGGCCTTGCTGGGCGGCGTATTGGGCACGGCCTTGTCAGCCGCGCTGCTGGCTATCGTCACAGTGCGCCGGGGCTTGCGCCCCTTGCTGACGTTCGGCGCGGCGGCGCGCCAGCCCAACGAAGCATTGCAGTTGCCGCCACAGCAGTTGCCGCAAGAACTGATTCCGTTTGCCGAGGCGCTCAACGATGCTCTGGCGCAATTGCAGGCGGGCATGGAGCGAGAGCGTCGCTTTTCGCGCGATGTCGCGCACGAATTGCGCACGCCCTTGGCGGAAATGCGTTCGGCGGTGGAGTTGGCGCAGCGGGACTCTGTCTCGCCAGCGAGGCTGGATGGGGTGAATCAGGCCATCGACCGCATGCAGCGTTGCATCGATAGCCTGCTGGCGGTGTCGAGCTACGAGTCGGGCCTTGCCGTGCCCGAACTCGAGCCGATGAATCTGGTGCCGCTGATTCGCCGCGCTGCAAGCGCAGACCCCCGGGTGCAGGCGCAACTCCCGGTCGAAGCCTGGGTGCAGTCCGATCCTGCCTTGCTAGAACGCATCATCGACAATCTGATGCTCAACGCCATGGAGTACGCCCCGGCGGGCGACGCGGTGCAGGTGGTGCTCGCCCGGCAAGCGGGAGCATGGACGCTGCGCATCGGCAATGCCGCACCCGACTTGAACGAAAGCGATCTCGCTCATCTTGGTCAGCGCTTCTGGCGCAAATCGCCCGCGCGCGAGGCCAACCGACATGGCGGGCTAGGTCTGGCATTGGCCGGCACGCTCGCCAATGTGCTGAGCCTGCGCCTGAGCTTTCAACTGAGTGATGGCCTGCTGTGGGCCACGCTCGATGCCATGCCGGATATCGATTCCATCGCGCTGACCGAGATGTGATGCGCGGGTTGCCCGCGACGTGGCGGTTGGAGCCACTAACAAAACTACTGCGCGACCGTCTGGCGGGCGCGTTCGGTGCTCGGAATCCTCATGTACGACCAGTACACTCCGGTTCCTGCGCGCCGCCCACGCCCACCAGCCGGCCGCTCGCTACGTCTTGTTAGCGGCTCTTAGTCGCAGCCGCAAATACCCGAGCATTCTTAAGCAGAGCCAAAGCTCCGTCTTCCGATACTCGCCGCTCATGTGACATGGGAGGCGTTGGAATGCGGCGTTGGCTTGCGGGTTTCAGTTGGTTTGCGCTGGCGTCAGCCACGGCCTTCGCGGCGGAGTCGGCGCCCCCCATACCCGTGGCGGCCGTTACGCGCGTCGAGCGCATGCCGTTGGAGCAGCTGCCCGTCACGGTGCGATTGCCGCTTGAGGGCACCGCAGTGGTCACCACGCCGCTGCCTGGTGTCGTAGTGAGCGTGCTGGTGCGCGAAGGTGATGTCGTCAAACGGGGGCAGCCGCTGGCACGCCTGCAGAGCCGTGATGCGATGACGCTCGGCGCCGATCTCGTCGCGGCGCAGGGCGCGTACAAAGTGGCCGCCGCGCAGGCGGCGCGCGATCAACAATTGCTGACGGAAGGCATCGTGCCGCAGGCGCGGGTGCAGGCCAGTGTGGCCGCGCGCGACGCGGCGGCCGCGCGTTTGCGTGAGCTGGAGGCAGCGCGGGCGTGGGCACCTGCCAGCGGCGCAGGCGCGGGCGTCTACGAACTGCGTGCATCGCAGGAAGGGCGCGTTGTGGAGCGCGCGCTGCAGCCTGGCGCAACGACAGAGGCGCTGGCCAAGGCGTTTGTGCTCACGGCAGGTACCAAGGTACTGCTGGAAATGCGCGTGCCTGCCTCATGGGCGGGCAGCGTGCGGCGCGGACAAGAAGTGCGCACACCCGAAGGCGAAGTCGCGCGGGTCAGTGAAACCGGCGGCGTACTCGATCCGGCGAGTCAGACGGTATTGGTGCGCGCCGAAGGCGAAGCCGGCAGCCTGCTGCCCGGCATGCAAACCAGCGCCACGCTGTGGATGCCAGCGCCGGCCGACGTGGTCTCGGTACCGGCAAACAGTCTGCAAGGCGAGGACGGCGGCGCGCGCGTGTATGTGCGCCATGGTGCGAACTTCCGCGCGGTAGAGGTCGTGTCAATGGCCCGGGATGGCGACGCGCGCCGTATCGTGCGTGGCGCCCTGAAGCCAGGCGACAACATCGCCACCGGTTCGCTTGACGTGCTGCAGGCTCAGGCCGCGACGGAAGGGCGCTGACATGTTGCACCGGCTGATCGCGTTTTCGCTGGCGCAACGCTTGCTCATACTGGTGGCCGCTCTGGGCTTGATCGTCGCGGGCGTGTGGGCGTTTCTGCGGCTGCCCATCGATGCCTATCCCGATATTGCGCCGACGCAGGTCAAGTTGATTCTCAAGGCCCCCGGCATGACGCCGGAAGAGGTCGAGAATCGCGTGGTGGTGCCGCTGGAAATGGAATTGCTCGGCATCCCGAAGGCGGTGATGCTGCGCTCCACTGCCAAGTACGCCATTGCGGATATCACGCTCGATTTCGCGGAAGGCACGGACATCTACTGGGCGCGGCAGCAGGTTTCCGAGCGCTACGCCGGCGTCGCGGGCGATCTGCCGGGCGGCGTTTCCGGCGGATTGGCGCCCATCTCCACGCCGCTCTCGGACATGTTCATGTTTACCATCGAAGGCGGCGGTCTGTCGCTTGCCGAGCGGCGCACCTTGCTCGACTGGACCATCCGCCCCGCGTTGCGCACGATTCCGGGCGTGGCCGATCTCAATGCGTTGGGTGGCGAAGTACACAGTTTTCTTGTGACGCCGAACCGGGCCCAACTTTCTGCGGCGGGACTGCATTTTCGTGACGTGGCGGATGCCATCGAGCGCAACAATCGCAACGACGGCTCAGGGCGTCTTCGTGATGGCGACAGCGCATTGATCGTGCGTGCCGCCGGCGCAATCGCGACGCTGGACGACCTGCGCCAGGTGGTGGTGACTGTGCGCGATGGCGTTGCGGTACGCGTGGGCGACGTAGCCAAGGTCAGCTATGGCGCACTGACACGCTACGGCGCCGTCACGCGCGATGGTGAGGGCGAAGCCGTGGAGGGGCTCGTGGTGGGCCTGCGCGGTGCCGATGCCTCGCAAACCGTTGCGGCTGTACAGCAGCGTCTCACCGAATTGCAGCGCAGCCTGCCTGCAGGCGTGCGCATCGAAACGTTCTATGACCGCAGCAGCCTGATCAAGCGCGCCGTGAGCACCGTGCAGGATGCGCTGGTGGAAGCCAGCGTGCTGGTGGTCATTTTGCTGTTGCTGTTTCTGGGCGACGTGCGGGCTGCCGTGGTGGTGTCGGTGACGTTGCCGCTGGCCGTCCTGTTCACTTTCCTGCTTATGCATGTTGCTGGCATGAGCGCCAACCTGATGAGTCTGGGCGGGCTGGCGATTGCCATTGGCATGCTGGTCGATGCGGCCGTGGTGGTTGTAGAGAACACCGTCAGCCGCCTCGCGCCTCATGCTGGCGACACGGCGGAGCTGCCGAAGCTTTACCGGGTCTACCGCGCGACGCGCGAAGTTGCCGCACCGGTGACGGCCGGCATCGTCATCATCGTTCTGGTCTTCATGCCGCTGCTCAGCTTGCAAGGGCTGGAGGGCAAGCTGTTCGCGCCCGTGGCGATCACGATTGTGTTCGCGCTCGCCGCTTCGCTGTTGCTGTCGCTGACCGTCATCCCGGTGTTGTGCTCGCTCATGCTCCGCGAAAGCGCGCATCGTGATCCGTGGCTGATGCGTCAGATCGAGCGTGGCTATCGCCCGATGCTCGACTGGTCCCTCGCGCACGGCCGCACCATGGGTGTGCTGGCTGCCGTGGGGCTGGTGCTGGGCGCGGCGGCTTACTTCCATACCGGCAAGACCTTCATGCCGACTATGGATGAAGGCGACATGTTGATGCAGCTGGTCAAGCCCGCATCGATTTCGCTCGATGCATCGCGCGATCTGGATCTGAAGATCGAGCGCGCGGTCAAGGCGAAGCTGCCCGAGGTGGAGCACATCGTGGCACGCCTCGGTTCCGACGAGCTCGGCCTTGATCCGATGGGGCTCAACGAAACCGACATGTTCCTCGAGCTCAAGCCTCGCGCACAGTGGCGCAAGCCCAATACGGCATGGCTGGAAGAACAGCTGCGCGATGTGATGAAGGCTTTTCCCGAGGTGGAATTCGGTTTCACCCAGCCGATCCAGATGCGCGTATCGGAGATGCTGACAGGCAGTCGTGGTGATATCGCGGTGAAAGTGTTCGGGCCGGACCTGAGCGTGCTCAACAGTCTCGCGAATCAGGTGGCGTCCATTCTGGAGCGCACGACCGGCAGCCAGGACGTGCTGGCGCAAACGCAGGAGGGCATGCGTTACCTCGGCGTGCAGATTGACCGTCAGGCCGCCGGGCGCTACGGACTCGATGTCAGTGCGGTGCAGGACGAACTGCGCGCACAACTCGAGGGAAGTCAGGCAGGTACCGTGATCGAGCGGCAACGCCGCATTCCGATTGTCGTGCGTGGCGCGGAGCAGATTGCGGCGGCGCCTGAGCTTTTCGGCCAGATCAGCGTCGCGCGTGGCGACGGCGGCGCGGTGCCGCTGGAAAGCCTGGCATCGCTGAAGCCAACCAGCGGCCCCGTGCAGGTGCGCCGCGAGAACGCATCGCGCTTCGCGCTGGTGCAGGCCAACGTGAGCGGACGTGATCTGGTGGGTTTTGTCGATGAGGCGCGCGCCGCCGTAGAACGGGACGTGCATCTTCCGTCGGGATACCGCATCAGCTGGGGCGGGCAGTTTGAAAACCAGCAGCGTGCCGCGGGGCGTCTGGGTCTGGTCGTGCCCATCGCGCTCGGCATGATCTTCCTGGTGTTGTTCTTCACGTTCGGTGCCGTTCGCGAGGCGGTACTGATTCTTTGCAACGTGCCGTTTGCATTGGTGGGTGGCGTGGTGGCGCTGTGGCTGTCTGGGCAATACCTGTCGGTGCCGGCGTCGGTGGGTTTTATCGCGTTGCTGGGCATCGCCGTGCTCAACGGTCTGGTGCTGGTGTCGTTCTTCAATCAGTTGCTCGCCACCGGCATGGCGTTGCCGGAGGTGGTGCGCGAAGGCGCACTGCGCCGCCTGCGTCCGGTGTTGATGACGGCCTCGATTACTGCGCTGGGGCTGGTGCCCTTGCTGTTCGCCAGTGGCCCTGGCTCAGAGGTGCAGCGCCCGCTTGCCGTGGTGGTGATCGGCGGGTTGGTCACGTCGACCGCGCTGACCTTGTTGTTGCTACCCGTGTTGTTCCGGCGCTTCTGCGCCCGCTGAGGACCGAGCCATGCCCACTGAACTCAAGCGCCTGACCCTGGTGGCTCCGCGCAATCTGGAAGAAGAACTGGTGACGATCTTGCTCGGCATGCAGCCGGCGTTGCCCGGATTCACCACCACACCGGTGGCGGGTCATGGCGAAAACTTCGATGGCGCCAGCGTGCACGAGCGCGTGCGTGGCCGCATCGATCGCGTGTTGCTTTGGCTGGTGCTGCCCGCCGATGCGGTGATGCGCGTGGTGACCACGCTTACCGGCACGCTGCCGAACAGCGACGTGGTGTGGTGGATCGAGCCAGTCGAAACCATGGGGAGGCTCGCATGAAGCGTCAGCTTGCTCTCTGGCTGGCACTTGCGTGCATGCCCTCCTGGGCGGACGAGGCGAACGACGCCATGCTGCCTCCGCAGGAGCTGGTGTTGCGTACCATCAGCCAGACGCCCGAAGTGCGCCTTGCCGAGGCCAATCTCGGCCGTGCCGATGCGCAGGCGCGCATGCGGACCACAGGCAGCTATGAGGCGCAGGCCACCGTCATTCCGCAGCGGAGGAAGGTGGAAGGCGACCGCACTTATAACGAATGGGAGCTCGATCTCACGCGCTCCATTCGCCTGCCCAACAAGGCGCGGCTTGATCGGGAGATTGGCGCACGAGGGCAAGAAGCCGCGCAGCTCGGGCTGGAAGATGCCCATCACGCCGCCGCGCGACGACTGCTTGGGGCATGGACGGATTGGCAACGCGCACGGGCGCAACGCTGGCGTCTTGAGCAACTGACCGACATCGCCCGTCGCGACCGCGACGCGGTGGCGCGGCGGGTCACCCTGGGTGACGCCGCCGAGCGCGAGCGCGTGGCCGCCGATGCCGCACTGGCACAAGTACAGGCGTTACTAGTGAGTGCGCAATCCGCGCAGACGCAGGCCGAACTCACCTGGACCAGCCTGTTTCCAACGCTGCCCCTGCCACAGCGCGACCCCGTCGACGATTACTCGCCGCCGGCGCTCGAAGGCGGGGACGCCATGTGGGTCGATCAGATCGTGGCGCGCAGTCATGAGATCGGCGTCAGCGCCGCACTGGCGCGTCAGAAGGATGCGGAAGCACGTCGCGCACGGGCTGATCGCGTACCGGATCCCAGTGTCGGCATACGCGTGCTCAACGACCTTGGTGGACGCGAGCGCGCTTATGGTGTGGTGCTTGGCGTGCCGCTCGGTGGGTCGTACCGGCGCGCGGAGGCCGCCTCGGCGAGTGCGGACGCCATGGCAGCGGAGGCTGATCTCGCCGTGGTGCAGCGTGATATCCAGCGCGAAGCGCGAGCGGAAGTGGCCGCGGCCCGTGCCCACCGCCAGATCTGGATCAGTCAGCGGCAGGCCTTGAGCGCCGCCCGCGACAACGCAGCGAAAGCCGCGCGAGCCTACGCACTGGGCGAAAGCGGCATGGCCGAACTGCTGGCAGCGCGGCGCGTGGAACAGGAGGCATCGCTGGCTGAGCGACAGACGGCCATCGATGCGCTGAATGCGGTGACGCGAGTCCAGGTCGATGCCCATGAGCTCTGGCATCGCCATGATGACGACGAACCACCGGCCACCCGCACGGACTTGCCGCGGCTGCCCGACATGGGCGGCTGATCGCGGCCGACACGGGGTTTTTGGCGCACGTGAACGCGCCCTCAGGCCCGCCAGGCCCTGATGTCCTATCATTCGCCCCATGTCACGCCGCGATATGTACGACGCTCCGGGCCTTTTTGCCGAGTCCGACGAGTTGAAACCCCTGGCCGAACGCATGCGGCCGCGCACCCTCGATGAAATTGTCGGTCAGCAGCGCGTACTCGCGCCCGGCAAGGCGTTGCGGCGGGCGCTGGAGGCCGGGCGCGTTCATTCCATGGTGCTGTGGGGGCCGCCCGGTTGCGGCAAGACCACGCTGGCCCTGCTGGTAGCGCGCTACGCCGATGCCGACTTCCGGGCGATCTCCGCCGTGCTGTCGGGCCTGCCCGAAGTACGCAAGGCACTGGCCGAGGCCGAAGCGAACTTTGCGCAAGGCCGTCGTACCGTGTTGTTTGTCGACGAAGTGCATCGCTTCAACAAAGCGCAGCAGGATGCGTTCCTGCCGCATATCGAGCGCGGCGTCATCATCTTCGTGGGCGCCACCACGGAAAACCCGTCCTTCGAGCTCAATTCCGCGTTGCTCTCGCGCTGCCGCGTGCACGTGCTGGAGGCGGTGACGGTAGACGACATCACCGTGGCGCTGCGGCGCGCACTGGAAGACGGCGAGCGCGGGCTCGGCGGCATGCAGCTGGACATCGCCGATGAATCGCTGCGCCTCATCGCACAGGCTGCCGACGGCGACGTGCGCCGCGGCCTGACCCTGCTGGAAATCGCTGCCGAACTCGCCGAAGACGGCCGCATCGACGAAACCACGCTGACCCAGGTACTGGCCGACCGCACGCGCCGTTTCGACAAGGGCGGCGAGCAGTTCTACGACCAGATCTCGGCACTGCACAAATCGGTGCGCTCGTCCGACCCCGACGCCGCCGTGTACTGGCTGTGCCGCATGCTCGATGGCGGCGTGGACCCGCTCTATCTCGCGCGGCGCATGACCCGCATGGCAGTGGAAGACGTCGGGCTGGCCGAGCCGCGCGCGTGGCGCATGGCGTTGGACGCATGGGATACCTACGAGCGCCTGGGCAGCCCCGAAGGCGAGCTTGGCCTGGCCCAGCTCGCGATATGGCTGGCTATCGCCCCCAAGAGCAATGCGGCCTACAAGGCCTACAACCAGGCCCGCGATCTCGTGCGCAGCACCGGTACGCTCGACGTACCCATGCACCTGCGCAATGCGCCCACCAAACTCATGAAAGGCCTGGGCTACGGCCAGGGCTATCAGTACGACCACGATGCCGAAGGCGGTGTCGCGCTCGATCAACAATGCCTGCCCGAGGCGATCGAGGGCACCGTGTTCTACGAGCCCGTCGAGCGTGGTCTGGAGCTGAAGCTGCGCGAGAAGCTGCTGAGCCTGCGCGAGATGCGCCGCGAAGCGCGCGAGCGGGCAGGGCGCAAGTAGCGGCCCTTGCTGGCTCCACTGTCACAGGCATAGATTCGCTCCACCGACAGCTAAGCGGGGAGTGCAGTCATGCGGGTACTCGTTGCAGCATTGATGGGCGGTATCGTGATGTTTCTCTGGGGCGCCATCGCCCATGTCGCGCTGAGCCTGGGGAACGTGGGTATCCGCCAGCCCGCCAATGAAGACACCGTGCTCAGCACATTGCATCAGGGGCTGGGTGACCGCCCCGGCGTTTACATCCTCCCTTCCGTCGAACCCGCGAAGATGCACGACAAGGCCGTGATGGAAGCCTATGGGGCGAAGGCCAAGGCATCGCCCTACGCCTGGGTGGTCTACCTGCCGCAAGGCGACGACCTCTCCGACATGAGCGGGCAGCTACCGCGCCAATGGGCCTCGGACACGCTCGCCGCGCTCGCACTGGCGTTCGTGATGGGGCTCGCCTCGTTCAGCTTCATCACGCGACTGAGCATTGCCCTGGCCGGCGCGGTGTTCGCGTGGCTCACCAGCGTTGTGCCGTACTGGAACTGGTACCGGTTCCCCACCGACTTCACCGTGGCCGCACTCATCGAGCAACTGGTCGGCTGGCTGCTGGCCGGCGCGGTGATGGCCTGGTGGCTGGGGCGGGATGGGCGGAGAGCATGACGGGAGCGCCCCCGTTTTTGCTCGTCATCCCGGCGCAGGCCGGGATCCAGCGCCTCAGTCTGTCGCCCCGGCACGCCGGGGCCTGAGGCGTCTGAGTGCCCGCCGTTCTTGCGAAGAGACCCTGTGGCGCCCGGCGACAACTGATAACTAAGGCTCTGGATCCCGGCCTGCGCCGGGATGACGGCAGTGGAAACCGAGGCGACCCCATGCGGGGAGCCCACCGCATTGCCCCCCAACCACCCCGGCAGCGATAATCCGGCGTTCTGAGTCATCACCTGGACCCATCATGCTGGACCCCGTATTGCTGCGTTCGCGCCTGGCCGAAACCGCCGGGCGACTCAAGGAGACCCGTGGCTACGTGCTCGACGTGGCTGCCATCGAGGCGCTCGAAAACCAGCGCAAGCAGCTGTCCACGGAAACGCAGGAGCTGCAGAACCTGCGTAATACGCGGTCCAAGGCCATCGGTCAGGCCAAGGCCAAGGGCGAGGACGTCGCGCCGCTGATGGCCGAAGTCGCCGGCATCGGCGACAAGCTCAAGGCCAACGAGCACGCACTTGCCGACGTACAGGCCAGGCTTGCCGACATCGCGCTGGGTCTGCCCAACATCCCCAATGAGTCCGTGCCGGTCGGCCAGGACGAAAACGACAACCTGGAAATCCTGCGCTGGGGCACGCCGCGCACGTTCGACTTCCCGGTCAAAGACCATGTCGACCTGGGCGAGCGTCACGGCTGGCTGGATGGCGAGGCGGGCGCCAAGCTCTCCGGTTCGCGCTTCACCGTCATGCGCGGTCAGCTTGCGCAGCTGCATCGTGCGCTGTCGCAGTTCATGATCGACCTGCACACCAGCCAGCACGGCTATCTGGAATGCAACGTGCCGCTGCTGGTCAATGCCGACAGCATGCAGGGCACCGGCCAGCTGCCCAAGTTCGAAGAAGACCTGTTCTCCACCCAGGTGGGCGACACCAAGCGCTACCTCATTCCCACCGCCGAGGTGTCGCTGACCAACCTGGTGCGCGACACCATTCAAGAAGCGGATGCACTGCCGATGCGCCTCACCGCGCACTCCATGTGCTTCCGCGCCGAAGCCGGCAGCTACGGCCGCGACGTGCGCGGCATGATCCGCCAGCACCAATTTGAAAAAGTCGAAATGGTGCAGCTCGCGCGCCCGGCCGACTCCTACGCGCAGCTCGAAGAAATGGTGGGCCACGCCGAAAAAGTGCTGCAGCTGCTCGGCCTGCCGTACCGCAAAGTGATGCTGTGCACCGGCGACATGGGCTTCTCCGCCGCCAAGACCTACGACCTGGAAGTGTGGCTGCCCAGCCAGAACACGTACCGCGAAATCTCCAGCTGCTCCAACTGCGAAGACTTCCAGGCCCGCCGCATGCAGGCCCGCGTGCGCAACCCGGAAACCGGCAAGCCCGAGCTGCTGCACACGCTCAACGGCTCCGGTCTCGCCGTCGGCCGCACGTTGGTCGCCGTGATGGAGAACTACCAGAACGCCGACGGCTCCATCACCGTGCCCGAAGCGCTGCGCCCGTTCATGCGTGGCCTGGAACAGATCGCCTGAGGCCATCGGCATGAGCACACGCTGGGACAAGGTCGAGCTCACCGCCAGCTACACGCTGCTGGCGATTCTCGCCACGGAGCTGCTGACGCGACTCGGCCTGATCACCATGTTCCCCGTACCCACGGTGGACCTGGTGCTCAGCATCATCGCCACCGTGCTGGTCATCGGCGCCTTCTGGTTCGCCCGGCAAAGCCGCGCGTTGCGCTTCAGCATCATCGGCTTCGCCGCCGCAACGCAGCTGGTGCCCATGGTCATCCGCCAGCCGGTGTTGCTGCTGCCGCTGGTTGGTGCCGCGATTCCCGTGGGCATCATGCTGTGGGCCATGATCGCTTTGTCGAAGAAAGGGCGGGGCATAGCCCCTCATTCCTGATAGGATGACGACCCCAATGGCGAGCTCCTTGCTCGTCATTCCTGCGAAGGCGGGAAGAGCTTCAAAACAGCCGCAAGGCTGGTCATCCAGCGCCTTTCAATGGCTGGAACAACCAAACCCGGAGAGATGGCCGAGCGGTTTAAGGCAGCAGTCTTGAAAACTGCCGTAGGTGTAAGCCTACCGTGGGTTCGAATCCCACTCTCTCCGCCAGATACGCAAAACGCCCCCTAGTGGGGCGTTTTGCGTATCTGGCGGAGAGAGTGGTGTGGACGAACCCACTGGTTCGACGAATTCGTCTGGAACGAATTCGGACAGCCGCAGGCTGGCCCTGTAGCGCGAAGCGCGGAAGGGTTGGGTGCATGGATGCACCCAACAATCCCACTCTCTCCGTCGAGTTCAAAGTGGGTTCTTGATAAGGCGTTTTGTTTTGGAAGAGGGGATGGGGTAGAAAGTGCACTCTGACCCGGGTTTTGCTCGATCATTGGCTATGGAGTGGCGATGAAACTATGGACACTTGCGTGTGCGGCTCTGCTTCTGGCGTCGTCCATATGTGTGGCATCTGCGAAGGAGCCTGATTCGGGCTATCCAATTGCAGTGGAGGCCAGGGGAGTCGAGAGAATCGGAGGCCACCTCAATTTGGACATGCTGGTCTGGAATTGTTCGGACAAGCAGATCAGCGTGGACGGCGTCTATCTGCCTTGGGGTGGATCACTTGGCAGAGGACTCGTTATCTATCACGCCTTCTCTGGCAAAACCTTGGAACAGGTCTATCCGGTCGAGGACTTTCCGGAACAGATCTACACAATTCCTGGCGGAGGGAACGTTGCCGGCAGAATTGCTCTCGATGGCTACTTTCTCGGTCTTGGCAGAATCAAGGATCTCCACGGATTCGTGGTCTTCTGGGTGTATCAGCAGATTGGCAATAGTGGAGCGCCCGTCGGCAAGAAGTTCGGCGGAATGGTCCCGCTGGACTCCGAATTGGCGGATGCGCCGAATGGGAATCCATGCAGGCCAAGGGGCTCGGCATCAGTAGTTCACTGAATGACGCTTGCGACCCAGAGCAAACCTTTGGTCATCGGAGCAATTGCGATGCAGTTGTACGTCATCTACACGGAAGAAGGCATGTTTCTGTCGAAGGATGCGTATTCATCTTGGCGTGAAATCCAGAATGAATATCCAGGGTACAAGACGTCTCTTGGCCCCTGGGAAGCCGAGGCGGTAATCGATTTTCTTGCCGCCGACTACTCGACCATTTTCCCTACTGCAGATGCTCAAGTAAAAGCACTCATTGGTTCGCCAGACGATGTTGCTCCGGTCACATTTTTTGATCAGTAGAGCTTCATTTCGGGAGGTCCACTTCCGACCAAAAGAGGACGCGCGCGTGCGGGGTGCGCTATCGCCGGACAGCAAGTACCGTCTCTGACTACGAGACGCACAAGACGTAAAAAATGGTGGTGCAACTTCCAAGGGAAGAAGGTGAAACCAAATCGCCGGCCGTGGGTGCAGCAACAGATTCACCACTTCAGGTGGGCGAACCTGCGAAGGTGGCACGTGCACCCTGCCATTGGCACCGGTGAAATGCGAAGGTGGATTGCAGGGGTTCCGACAGACACGCCGCCCCTAAGCGTGCGGTCGGCCTACGCATTGAGCCGGCTGTACCGCCTCGAGGGCTACAGCGCGGAGAACACCGTGTTGCTCACTTCAAGCGTGTGCACTGCAAAGAAGCTTGGCTGGGACAGGGTGTGCGACCTCGTCGGCGTACCAGCGGACGAAAGCCAATGGCCAGCCTATCGATTTGAAGGGCAAGCTTCCGTCTCGAAGTATTTCGAGGATATGCTCGACGCTCTGACGCGTCCGTTCTTGGATACCGAGGAGCAGAATGCGCGGTGCGCTAGCGTGTATGACAAGCAATGCCGCGACCACGAAGGCTTTGACTTAGAGCAAGTGTTGGCAGTGGCCGGGTGGCCAAACCCGTTTCCGCTCGAGACTGGTACGCCAAGGATCACCAAATGCAGTTAAGCCCGAACTTCAAGGTCTGGAGTGTTGGCAAGTGAGGGGGTCTATGAGCAATTTGCAGGCCTACTTGAAATCCTATGCCGGGCATGATGGCGGCAACCCCGACGCAAAGGTGTGGGTATGCGGTATTGAACATGGGGGCGGCCCGGATGATGGCGACAAGGCGTTCGACGTCTCTCAGCTCGAACCTGAGTCGGTAATGTCTTATTGGACCCCTCAATTCAAACAAGATCACGAAAAGCCGGGACAGGAATGGAAGTCGTGGCCGTATCATCAAAAAGTGGCCAAGCTCATGACGGCCATTGAGAGTGTGCAAGACGACCCAACGCGGTCGGCGAGCGTTGATGGTTGGCGGAACTACCATCTGAACCACCTATATCAGCCTCAAGGCTCTAGCTTCAAATTGAACCTTCTCCCACTTTCTGTGCGATCGACCAGCGCAGCTGATTGGGCACAAACCTATGGTGGCGTCCCCGAGATTGCCACGCGTAAGAGCTATATTCAGTTATGCAGGGAAGTCCGTTTTCCCGAACTACGATCACTGAAGGAGCGCCATAAGCCTTCGGTCATCATTGGAACCGGCAGGACACTTCGCCGCTTGTTTGCAGAAGCCTTTGGCTACAACACCTCACGCGAAGAGATGAAGTCGATTGTCGACGGAAGTAGAAGCAGGACGTGTTCCATATACCGTGACCAGATCACAACGCTTGTGGTCTCTCCGTTCTTCGACTGGCGAGCGCACAGCATGAATAGCGATGGATTGTTGGAAGGGCTTGGCAAGCTAGTCGCCGAAGAGCTCGCTGCTCGTAAAAGCGGAACAGTCCCGGAATAGGGGCGGAGGTAGTTAAGTCGCGAATTAACCATCTCCGCTCCCTGTTTCGGTGAGCGTCTTGCTTGGTCCTTCCGCAAAGAAGTCATTCGCGTCCATGCCCGCCATGACCTTGGTGTAGCATCGTCATTCGACCGAAGCATTCACCTGACGTGACGCATCGCATCTGGTCCTTCGTTAAGGTGGCACCGGCAACTTGAAGAGAGACCAGCCGTATCTTCTAGCCACCATGATCGTCGATCCGTCATCTCCACAACCGCTTGCCTGTGACGCCATGTGCGCGAACGTGCGCTCCATGGAGGCCCTTAATCGGGACTGCCACTGCGTTGCCGTAGCGCCCGAAGCGATGCATGAGGCGCTGGCGTTGGCTGTCGGCGCTCATGGACTGCCAAGCACGTTTACGGATTCGCACCAGAATCTGTTTGCTGCGTTGCCCGTCTATGTGTCCCGGGAGCACTTGGCGGAGCTGGATCGTGTCGTCGCTGCGGTGCACGCGACGGTGGTGTTGCCTGACTACCAGGCAGCGGTGTTGGCCTGGGCACCGGAGATTGCGCAGTTCGACCCCGGAACACCCGGTGGGATGCTTGGACTGGACTTTCACATCACGCCGGACGGTCCTCGGCTCATCGAGATCAACACCAATCCCGGTGGCGCACTGCTGAACGCACTTGTCGGCCAGGCATTGCACTCATGCATGCCCGATATCGTTACCTCCCCGACTGATATGGAGGAGGCGGAGGAACACGTTCTGCAGGTAATGCGGCAGGAGTGGATGCATCAGGCCGGTAGCCGGCCGCTCGTCTCGGTCGCTATCGTCGATGAGGCCCCTGCGACCCAGTACCTCTATCCCGAATTCCTGCTGTTCCGCGAGCTTTTCATGCGCCACGGAATCGACGCTACGATCTGCGATCCCGCAGAGCTTGAGCGTCGGCATGGTCGCCTGTGGGTCCACGGCAAGGCGGTGGACATGATCTACAACCGTCTGACCGATTTTCCCTTGGCCGCATCCACGCACGAAACGATCCGTGCGAGCTATCTGGCCGGCGAGGTCGTAGTAACGCCTCACCCGCGAGCACATGCGCTGTATGCCGACAAACGAAATCTCGCTCTGCTGGGTGATCGGGAATTTCTGAGCCGTGCCGGGGCCACCCTCGACGTCATCGATACGCTGACCTCCGCGGTACCCACAACCACGCTGGTGACGATCGAGAACCGCGACGAACTTTGGCGTCAGCGCCGCAGACTATTTTTCAAGCCCGCCGCAGGCTTCGGTAGCAAGGCAAGCTACCGCGGCGACAAACTGACCCGGCGCGTGTGGGAAGACATCGGCGTAAGTGCGTACATCGCCCAAGAGCTAGTGCCACCCAGCGAGCGGCATACCCGCGGTGACAACGGACCTCTGAAATCCGATATCCGGGTCTACGCCTATCAAGGGCAGCCCTTGCTGTACGCAGCACGCTTGTATCAGGGGCAGACCACCAATTTCAGAACGCCGGGCGGAGGTTTTGCGCCCGTGCTCACGTCGACGGAGTAGTGCGTGACGCAATAAAAGGGGGGGCATCTTAGAGCGGAAAAAGGGGGCGGAGGTAGTAAAATCGGGAATTAACTACCTCCGTCCCCTTTTCGCGGTTTTGTTTTAGGGGGCGGGGTGGAGTAGAAAGTGCACTCTGACTCGGGTTTTGATCTCATCAGCCTCGGTCATCAAGTTCTATGAGAATGAGTGTTCGTTAGTTTCTCGGCCGTAGATGGCTATCAAACGTTGCCTACCCTTTAGGCCATTCGTCTGACTTGCCTCTGGGCGAGGCATCATCGTTCAATCTTCATTTGATGTGAAAAAGACCGTAGTGCTGCTCGATACAGGGGAGAGCAACCAATGGCACTCTACAAGTACGGAGCCCGGCTGGAATTAATCAATGATCCAGCCTTTGATGCGAATCACACTCCCGGCACCGCTGCGCCGCATCCCGGCATCTACCGCTGCACCAACTGTGGCGACGAGATTGCAATTGCGGGCGGACACATTCTTCCGCCGCAGAACCATCGCCAACACAATCCGTTGAACGGCCCCATTAACTGGCAGCTCTTGGTATATCCAGTACAGCGATAGTCGCCTTGGATTGAGTGCTTGTCAGTTCGATGAAAAAGCAAGGAGCAGTTGCATATGGAGACGTACCACAATCCTGACCGCTTCATGTCGGATCTTCGACAGGTGATTTCGCAGGGACGGAAGCGCATAGGCTTGCTTGTCGGCGCAGGTGCGCCGATGGCAATCCGCGTGAACGAGAAGGGGGAACTGGACCAAAACGGCAAATCATTGATGCCAGGCGTAGACGACCTGACGGAACTGGCCACTGCCGACGTGCCCGCGAATCTAAAACCTGCAATTGAAGCCATCAAGCAGGAACTCGGCGCTGGAGCAAACGTTGAGTCAATATTGTCTCGTGTGCGTCTACTCCATCAGGCACTGGGTGGAGTGCAGGTCCACGGTCTCGATAGCAACGGATTTAAGGGGCTCGCTAACGAAATCTGTAGTCGTATCGGCAAAGTAGTCGGCGTCGCCTTGCCAAAACAGCGAAATGCGTACTCCGAACTCGTGTCATGGATAGGTGGCGCCGTTCGAACGCACGCGGTCGAGGTGTTTACGACCAACTATGACCTCCTGTTCGAAGAGGCGTTTGAGCGGGCGAGGCTTCCGTATTTCGATGGATTCTCGGGCGGGAGTACGCCTTTCTTCGACCCAGTGTCCGTGGCAAGTGATGACTTACCCCCACGTTGGACAAGGTTGTGGAAACTCCATGGTTCATTGGGATGGGGTGTCGAAGATGGCATGGTGGTTCGCGGTAAGGGGAAAGACGCCGCCGAACTTGTGTACCCGGACCATCTCAAGTACGACCTGACCCAAAAACAGCCTTATTCGGCTCTGTTTGAGAGGCTCAAGAACTTTTTGCTGACGCCAGACTCGCTCTTGTTGGCTGTTGGATTTTCATTTCGGGATGCGCACATTTGTGCCGTTCTAGACGAAAGCCTGGCGATGAATGCCAATAGCGCGGTGCTTGCTTTCCAGTATCAAAGTCTTGAGAAAGAGGCGCCAGCAGTCAAACTCGCAGGCGACCGACCTAACCTGAGCGTCTATGCTTCCGATGGTGCGGTCATTGGTGGTGTTCACGGGAAATGGGTGCCGGGTGAACTACCAAAGAACTGGGAGAGCATCCGACGCAGTTTCTGGGGGCGACGAAAGCACGACCTGCCTCCTGTGTTCCTGCTGGGAGACTTTGTGGAATTTGCGCGGTTCTGCGCGCTAGCTCAGGCGACTGACTTAGCAAACACAAAGGCATCGACCAATGGCGTTGGTAATGACAGTTCGGAGGGCGATGGCGGGCAACATCCCGTCGCTCTTGAACCGACAGCGGGCGCCGGCTAATGACCGGGAGCGACCCTACTTTTCTCGGTGTGGTGAGCGCAGTCACTGGCGCGACGCTTACTATCAAGTTGGCCGAATCCTTGGATTCGGGCCTTGCCGTCATCAAGGGACATACCTATCGGGTTGGCCAAGTCGGCAGTTTCGTTCGTATACCGCAGGGGTACCAGGATTTATTCGGCATTGTTTCTGAGGTTGGCGCGACCGCAGCCCCGGAAACATCTGCAGCACAGGGCATTGATTCAGGCCGCTGGATGAAGGTTCAACTGGCGGGCGAGGCTATCGGGGGAATGTTCGAGCGTGGGTTGAGCCAGCACCCCAACATCAACGACTCCGTCCATTTGGTGACCGAATCGGACTTGCGCCGCATTTATGGCGCCGGCGGCGATGACCAGGTGGTAATAGGAAGTCTGGCGAGCGCCGAGAACGTCACCGTTCGGCTATCGCTAGACGCTTTGGTCACGCGGCACTCAGCCATTCTTGGCTCAACCGGAGCGGGTAAGTCAACGACGGTAGCGAGTCTCCTCCGCTCTATCGTCCGAAACGGTGAGTCCAACGGTTCACCCGCAGCGCGAATCCTCATGCTGGATATCCACGGCGAATACACCAAGGCTCTGGGCGATTTGGCAAGGGTATTTAGCGCGACGCCGGCCCCCGGGGAGGAGCCGCTATTTGTGCCCTACTGGGCCCTGGAGGCTAGGGAGTTGCTGGATTTCACAGTAGGGGGACTGTCAGACGCGCACGAGATTGCCTTCACGGACAAGATTTTTGAGTTGAAGGCAAAGAGCCTTGCGGCGCAGCCGCTGGCAGGCCTTGACCCGAAGTCATTGACGGTAGACAGCCCAGTCCCGTTTAGTCTGAAACAACTTTGGTACGAACTAATTGATTTCGAAACAATGACGTTTACTGGGCCTCAGCGAGATGTTCCTGCTCGTGAAGACTCTGGGAGCGCCGATACGCTCGCTGCTCCTCGATATACACCTCATGCGATGGGTGCCGTTGGCCCATTCATGAATAGCGCTGCCAAGGGAATACGGCGGCCATTGAACTTGCTCCGTTCGAGGCTATTGGACCGCCGATACGATTTTGCGTTGCATCCGGGTGAATGGGAGCCTGCGCTAGATGGAAGCGTCCATTCCGATTTGGACAAACTCTTGCGGGGTTGGCTCGGGCATGACCGCCAAATCACCATTCTGGATTTGTCAGGCGTACCAAGTTCGGTGCTCACTCAACTGATCGGTTCGATTCTCCGGGTCGTGTATGAGGCTCTTTTCTGGAGCAGAGAAAAGTCCGAGGGGGGCGTGCAGCGGCCATTACTGGTCGTCATGGAAGAAGCACACCGATATCTCGGCCCGGATGCGGGCACCGATGCCGTTGAGGTGGTTAAACGTATCGCCAAGGAGGGTCGCAAATACGGCGTTGGTGCCATGGTCGTATCCCAGCGCCCAGCCGAAGTGGACGAAACCGTGCTCTCACAATGTGGAACGGTCATTGCGTTGCGGCTTTCCAATCCAGTGGACCGAAGCCGGGTGAAAGGGACGCTTCCAGATAACTTGGCTGGGCTCATGGATCTCCTGCCAGTACTGCGCACGGGAGAGGCCATCATCACTGGCGAAGCGGCGAGACTCCCCGTTCGTTGTCGGATAACACTGCCGGGTGCGGAACATCTTCCCCGAAGCTCCGACCCTCAAGTGACTGAGGCATGGGCCGTCCGGCGAGTGGCAGAGGGCTATGACCGCGTTGTGGCGTCCTGGCGTAGTCAGAGTACGACGGCGGTCGTCAACGAGGTCAACATTCAACGTTCGCCCGTTGCGGACGAAGAGGCATAGGAAGGGGAGCGGCATGATCCGAGAACCGGTGGCTTCGTCAAATATTTCATCGGTGGGCTATGACGCGCCCTCCGAAACTCTGGAAGTCGAGTTTTCAAACGGCACTGTGTATCAGTTCTACAACATCTCCCAAGGAACTTATGACGAGTTCCTCGCCGCGTCTTCCAAAGGGCAGTTCTTCAATGTCTACATTAAGAACGCCTACCCGTATTCCAGGGTCGGCTGACGACAAAGAACGGGGTCAGGTTCACTTCTGCCTTTTAGAAAGTGAGCCTGACCCCGCTATTTCCAGTCAATATCGAACGGCCGCCTCAATCAAGCATCGCGCCCGTGCGTTGCAATCTGCCACGTATTCCCCCACGCATCTCTCACCATGGCCCGCCTATCGCCGTATGGCGTGTCCGTCGGCACTTCGAGTGAAATTGCATTTGCGGCCATCGCGCGTTGATAGGTCGCGTCTGCATCCTCAACGTAGACATACAGAAACGCCGGCATGGTTTCGCGCATGCCGCCACCATCGCTGATCATCACGACGGAATCGCCGATTCTTATTTCGGCAGGTCGCCCGGGATGGAGTCCTCCCTGCGCCTGAAAGACTGCCTTGATGAAGGCAATGAGGCGTTCCGGATCTCGCGCGACGATTCGGGGTGTAACGGTGTGCCATCCGTCTGGCTGAAACTTGGTCATGTCGCATGCCCTCAGTTCAAACACCGGGGAGCATTGTGTGCCGGTCGCTGGCCGTTCGCAAAGGAGAGCCGGGAACGGGGTCAGGTTGCGATGGCCCGGCTTTTTCGAGCACGTTAATTAAGCACGCATCACCTCTTTGTCCACCGAAGTCCCCGATGTCACGGGCGGTTTCATGAGGCACCTTAACCCACGGTCCCGAATTCGCGTCCGCGTCTTTCCCGTTCCAGGTCGCACTGCACTTGCAGCAGCATCCAGTAGAGCGCGCTGGTGTTGAGTACCACGGCGAGGCGAAGGGCGACATTGGCGCACATGGGTACCTCGCCGAGCACGAGCCGACGCAGGCGTGGCGCTCTGATCCCCGTGCGGCGGGCGAGGGCGGAGAGGGTCATGGCTCGGGGCAGCATGTAGTCGTCCCGCAGCACTTCGCCCGGTGTGCGTGGGCGCCATGAAGGGTCCACCCGCAGATGCGGGTCGGGGCGAATCAGGTTCATCGGATTTTCCGGTCAGGCACGGCAAGGCGACGCATCAGGGATGACATCGATGCGTGTCGGGGAATGTCCTGCGACTGTGTGCGTGATCGCCCAGGTGTGGCGCATCGATGGAGATCGACGCGCCACGGGGAACGATCACAGGACGGGGCTAAGCGTTCACTCTCAACGCCTCACCGTACCCATCCACCAGACGTTCAAGGCACTGGATAGCGGTGGCCACTGCAATGGCCACGGAGGCCGAAAGCGGCCATTCCAACGACTTGTGGGGAAACCCCTGGGCGTGGGCGTGCAGGCACTGCTCGTGATCGATGCGTAGCCGCGTCAGGGCATACGCGGCCAGCGCGAGGTCTTCGCGGGTGTACACGAGCGAGGAGGGGAGTGCCGACGCCGACCCCGTGAGGGTGTCGGGTGGAGGAGTGTGGGTGCTGCCGGCGGGAACGGGCAGGCGTGCGCGTGCCGTATGATCGTGGGTAGCCAAGATCAACTCCTAACGTTGGTTTTGGTCAGCGGGTCGTGAGTGCTCGTTACACTCACGGCCCGCGCTTCATGACATCACTGCCATGGTCACTCGCGGCAACCGGTTCACAGACACCGCGAGCGACCCCTCGAGAGTACTCAGGACGGCTACCGCCCGCTGTAGGGATTTGCCCCGACGCGCCCCCCTGTGGCGGCCACCATCAGCGTCAGGTGGCAGGCAGCAGCGGGATGGGTCCTGCGTTGAAGTCGGCAGATTCACTGATATCGCGCCAACGCTCAGCCTCGCTGGAGCGATGACCCTCAACCATTGCGTAGTAGTCACGAGCGCTGGTGCCGATGAGCAGATGCGCGGGCACCTGCTCGGCGTCAGCAAGGCGAAGCATGATTTGCGCGATGCGCGCGGGATCGATGGGTTCGTTACCCCACAGGCCTTCCATGGACTTGATGGCAGCCCCGACAGACGGCTCATAGTCCGGCATGACCGCCGGCCGCTGCTGCGTCGCACGCGTGCCCCAGTTGGTTCGAATGGCCGCGGGCTCCAGTGCAACCACCTTGACGCCGAAGGGTGCAGTCTCCTGCGCCAGACTCTCCGTGAACCCACTGACCGCCCATTTCGCCGCGTGATACGACGCCGAGCCGGCGGTGGCAAGGCGCCCACCCACGGAGGAGATCTGCATGATGGTTCCGCTGCGCTGCGTGCGCATGATCGGCAGCGCGGCGCGAGTCAGATTGACGACACCATAAAAGACGGTATCGACCAGTGTCTTGAAATCAGACGAGCTGGTTTCTTCAAAAGGTCGAACGTCGCCGTAGCCGGCGTTGTTCACCAGCACATCAAGACGTCCAAAACGCTCAACCGCCAAGGCGACGGCCGCCTGCGCCTGGGCTTCATTCGTAACGTCGAGCTGCGTGGTAAGGATGTTGTCGCCGTATTGCGCGCACAGCTCCCCGAGCGGGCCCGTGTTTCGCGCGGTAGCGAGAACCTTGTGGCCGGCCGCGCAAGCTGCCTCGACGATGTCACGACCCAAGCCGCTTGCGCTTCCTGTTACTAACCAAACTTTCGACATGAAATACTCCTATAACAACTGACTAGGCAGTCATTTAATGATGTTTAAAAAAAGCCATTAGCTAATGGCTTTCCAGAGGGTCTCGAAGCCTGCTTCGCGATAGTTAGCCGCTTGTTTGGGCTCGCGTATCATGAAATCCATGGTGGTGGTCGCCGTGGCTTCGACGATGGCACCAACAAAAGCCAAACTCCTGTTTTTCAAAACGCCTTGATGCCGAACTTGATCAATGACGCCTAGCGTCGGCGAGGCAGCCTTCAAGGCGTGCTCTCGTGACGCCGCAGAGATCTCATCCGAAACCATTAGCTGTGCCAGGACTCGTCGTTTTTCAGGAAAAGCGACGCCCCAGTTGGTCCATTGGGTCCAGATATGGTGGAGCTGCTTTTTGGGGTCTTTCTTTGGCAGCTGGAACAACACCGCGGAAACCAGTTCAAGTTTCAACTCCTGGTAGAGCTGGTTGATCAGATCATTCTTGGTCTCGAAATAAGTGAATACCGATCCGCTTGGGACCCCCGCCTCCTTGGCGATACTTGCCGTTGCCGCCCCTAGCCCCTCACTGGCAATGAGGGTGGTAGCCGCCGACAGAATGGCCTGACGTCGATCTTCACTTTTCGCGCGTGCCATGGCTCGTTGGGTTTCAGGCTATAAATGAGTGAGTAGTCATTTATACGCCCGGCGGAACCGCTCGTCAACAGATGGGCATCGCCGTGTATGGGCCGTATTTGCAGGGGCCCTTGCTGGGGTGGTCCAGAACGGGATCGGGTTCACTTCTACTGCGAGAAGGCGAATCCGACACTTCTTTCACGGCTTCTGGGGCCATCAGCATGGCTCGCGTGATGGTTATGTAACCCCTGACAGGGCGAAACGCTCTCCGTTGCCTTGACGGATATCTGCTAGAAATGTCCGCCTTCGGCCCCTAGCGATAGATGGCCATCACCCCATCAAGGCATGCAGGCATATGAAAGCCCTGGATCTCGATGCAGTCAAAGCGTTCGTCTTTGTCGTGGACCTGCAGAGCTTCACGCGCGCGGCGGAGGCGCTCGGTAGCACCCAGTCCGCGATAAGCCTGAAGTTGCGGCGGCTGGAGGATCACCTGGGCCGGCGGTTGCTGGAGCGTACGCCGAGGCAGGTGCGTCTTTCGGCGGAAGGGGCCGTATTTCTGGAGGCGGCGCGTTCGCTCGTGGGTGCGCATGAGCGTGCGGTTTCTTCCTTCCTCATTGAGCAGCGGCGGTTGACCATTGGCATCAGTCATCAGCTGGTCGGCAGTGAATTGCCGGCGCTGTTGCGCCGGATGAACGAGCACGATCCTCAACTGCTTATCGAGATGCGCGTGGCGGGTTCGCGCGAGGTCATGCAGGCCTACGAGGAAGGCACGCTCGATGCGGCATTGGTGATTCAGCCGGAAAATCGTCGCCATCAAGGCGAGACGATTTTTACTGAAAACTTTGCATGGATCGGTGCTGCCGATTGGATGCCGGGTGCGGGGCAGCCGCTGCCGCTGGCGACGCAGGGCGAGTCTTGCAGTATTCGCGCGGCGGCCGTGCAGGCGCTCGATGAGGCGGGCATTGGCTGGACCGAGGTGTTTATCGGCAAGGGCGCAGCCGTGGTAGGCGCGGCTGCCGCTGCCGGGCTTGCGATTGCGGTGATTGCCCGGCGCACAGCGCCGGGCGGTACCGTCGATATGGGAGCGCTGTTGTCCTTGCCCGCCTTGCCGCGGCAGGAGGTCGTGCTGTATTCGGCGCTGAACGATCGCCGTTCGCGTCAGGCACTCAACACGCTGGCTGCGGCGTTCAAAAGTCTTTCCGCGGCCTGAGGCGAGCTGTCGAACTTAGTTCACGCGTTGCCAGACCACTTCGCCGTGCGCACCTTCCGAGGCGCCGCTGCTGGGTTTGGCGACAATGTAGGTGAGCTGGTTGTCGTTGAGCGTGTAGCTGGTCTTTCCATCGCGGCCGTTCCAGTTGGGGAAAGAGGCTTGGTCGATATGCGTCGCGAGCTGGTTGTTCTGAATGTTGACGGTGCCGAAGTGCGCGTTGCTGTCCAGTGACGCCGCGCGATATTCCTCGGGCGTGCCTTTCGATTTGTCACCGGCAGCGAAGGGCGTGCGCTGCGCTCGAGCGATCTGCATCAGGTAATGACCACGGGCATCGATCATCCACAGGCCCTGCGGGTGCGGCCCATAGAGTTCAATGCGGTGCCCGTCGGGGTAGACATTGTCGCAACGCACGAGCGTCCATGTGCCGACCAACCATGCGGGCACCTGCGGGTTGTCGGTCTTGGTTGCCATGTCGGCGCGTGCTTGTTCTTTTTCCTGCGGCGAGGTTGCCGCCGGAGCAACGGATACCGCCAATGCGAGCGCACATGCGCCCAACACGAAGAGTTGCTTACGGGGATGCATGGGGATTCCTCTTTAGGCACAACGTGCGTGAGCAGCCTATTCGCGCGGAAGGGCTGGCAAAAGAGGGCAGAGCGCTATTTCAGTGATTGCGATTCGACATGATGCATGGGCGTATGAAAAACCCCGCCGAAGCGGGGTTTTTGTTTCACTGATCCTGCCCAGGCGGTTGCGTCGGTCTCGGTGTAAATGAAGCACGCACCTGTTGGTGGTGGTCCTCCCACTCCGTGTAATAGCCGAAGTCCTGATGCCCAGTGTTCCAGGTGATGCGAACCGGGCATTGCAGCATGTGGAGTTCCGGTCCCTGACCCGCAGCCGGGGCATACGTCGTGCGCCGGGCGTCCGTCAAGAATTCCACATTGTCGACGGTCGTAGCATTCCCGGCACGATTGAAGACGTGGGGCAGCTCGTGCTTGATTCGTTCGTCCATGGTGTAAGTGTTGCAGCGGCTGGGAATGCCATCCTCAACGTTCGAACTCGCCCCTTGGGCCGCAGGGGTCTGTGGCGCTTGCGTACTCGGGGCGGCAGCCGCGGAAGACATGCCGATGACCAATGCCATCGCGGCTATGCCTATTTGCAAACGGCAGTTGGTCGCTACGTTCTTAGCTGGTGAGAATTGTCCGTGATCCACTGGGTCCTCCTAGGGAATCCGCCATGTGACAGGTTGGACAACATCATGAGAGGCCGGGCGGAGGGACGTTAATCTCCGCGAAGCCTTTAGTAGCTTACTCCCCCTTCGCCCGGTTATTTCGCTGTGCCCCAGACTTTGGGCGGGTCCGAAAGGCTACTCAGCCGCTCACGCACGCGGCGTTCAGCTTTCTTCGTGCGTAGCCCACAGACCGCATCAAAATCAGCAAGAACATAAGTGCGATGAAGGCGGCATACGCGTACTGGCTCCTTGATACGCCCACACCAAAAGGAAACCAGATACCCGGGACTCCCAGGGTGCTGAGCTCCGGCGCGAACAGTCCGACGCCGACCAGCATCGCGGATAGGGCGGCCAGACAGGTGGAAGGCTTTGCTGATCGGGTCACGCCCAACCCAATAATCCATAGATAGAGCGCGGCGAAAGTCAGGCGAACGCCTTCGACAAGGATGTCGGTGGCTGCCTTGAGGCCGTGGGTTGCTTCCGGCGCAAACCACGGGCGGCCCATGAATGCGAGGACCACGTAGCTCACGGTGAGTACGCTGATGACGTAGCGCAGCCATGATGGCCTGCTCAAGCGAAACCAGTCGCGCCATGCCAACGTCCATGCTGCGAGGTTGAGGGGCTTGAGTAGCACGGCTGTTGCCATGTCATAGCTGCGCAAACTCACAACGTCAGTCCAGTAAAACAGCACCTGATTGACGCGCAGAAGTGCAAGGAGAACCAGCGCAACCACCAGCCAGCAATGGGCGTCATTCGTTCGGCTCGCAATCAGTGCGAGCACCATGAGCGCAAGCAGAACGAATGCGATCGGTTCGATCGCATCTACCACGTAACCCTTGAAGGTTTGCAGCCATTGCACCTGATGCAGACGGTCGATGCCATCGGCATCGCCGATGGTCGGCGCGACATGAATGCCGCCGTTGTCTTCGCCGGCATCGAGGGGATCCATCCATACCCGAAAGGCAATAACGTAAGTTTGCGCACCTGCCGGTGATGAAGCTGGCAGCGGAAATACACGTGGCCGCACGCCGAACACGGTTGGCACCGTACCCGAGAACTCACCTGTTTCGCCGAGCAGCTTTCCGTCTACGTAAAGTTGGTAGGTGGAATCGACCAAGGTCGGCCCGGCCAATGCGAGCGGCGTGCCCTTGTCGCTATCGACGGTGACTCTGATGCGATACCACGCGTAGCCCGTGTACCCCGCATGGCCACGTCGGCTCCATCCGGATACGTAGCCCGGTAATCCGACATCGCCGTCATGCGCGCCTGGTGCAGGCGTAAGGTCGACGGTTTCCCACGCGCTGTCATCGAAGTCGGGTGAGGACCAGCGTTGATCGTCGCCGACATGAAATCGCCACGGTCCGTTGATGGCGATGGTCGAATGACCAAGGGTGATGCGTGCATTGGGTGCGGGCTCTGTCGATGCCAGAGGGCTCCAGAGCATCAGGGCCATCAGCATGTAAATGGAAATCAGAAGCCCTGAGCGTCGCGTCATGCCACTTCCCCTTGGTTCCTCAGGGGAGTCTACGTGACGGCATCGGGACTGAGAACGTTCAAGAGTCTGGTTCCGGAACGATGGTCCTATGATGTGTTGCCGACCGATATCGGGCTGCTGACCGCGCCTCTCTTGGGCGAATCCATCGCCCATCCATGCGCGGCGGGGCCGGGTTCACCCATAGAAAGCATGGAAGTGAACCTGGCCCCGTTTCCTCGTTTCATTCAGGCTGGAGCAAACAGCGCAAGCGCGTGCTCATTAAAACCGTTGACCAGCGCATGCTCGTCCGGGCCGACGTTGGCGCGGAACTGCTTGGCGCCGTCGACCAGGATCTCATCCGCGTCGGTGCCCAGTACCGTCATGGTTTCGGCGATGAACTGATCCAGCGGCATCGCTTGTTCGGCTTCCTGACTGTTCATCAGTTCGGTTCGCACCCACGGCGGGGCGATTTCGAGAACGCGGACACCGGTGTTGCGGAGCATGAAGCGCTGCGACAGCACGTACGAATGAATGGCCGCCTTGGTGGACGAGTAGATGCCGGTAACTGCCATCGGCACGAAGGCAAGCACTGAACTCGTATAGGCAACGACAGCGTTCTTCTTGCCCTTCAGGTGTTCAATGAGTGCCGATGTCATGCGAATCGGCCCAAGCACATTGGTGGTGATCGTTGAGGTCAACACCGCGTCGTCGATTTTTCCGCCCACGTTATCGGGCTGCATGACGCCAGCGTTGTTGATCAACACATTGAGTTCGGGATGATCGGCGATCAGCTTGGCCGCTGCGCGATCGATGCTCGCGGGGTCGGTGATGTCGAGTTCAATCGCTTCCATGCCGGGATTGGCGGCGACCACGGCGTTGAGATGGCTGCGCCGCCGGCCGGCAATGATGACTTTGTTGCCACGCTTGTGCAGGGCTTCAGCGAGTCCGCGGCCGATGCCAGAGCCGCCGCCAGTGATGAAGATAGTGTTGCCGGTGAGTTTCATGAGGATTCTCCTGAGAAGGGATGGGGATCAAGCAGGGAAGTGATTGCCGAACATGGGCAATCCACTCTTGGATTCGGCTTGCGTTGCCTCGTCTTGCAATACGTCCCAATGCTCGGCGAGCTTGCCGTCTTCGATACGCACGACATCCGCGGCGATCCAGGCGGCCGGACGGCCGTGGCCGGAGAAGCGCCCGTGCACGATCACGTAGTCGCCTTCGGCCATGATCAGGTCGTGCTCGTAGTGCAGGGTGTCGGGGATGCTGCGAATCAGATTGAACAGCCCGTCGCGTCCGGGCTCGATGTGCGCGCTGTGCTGGATGTACTTGTTGGACCAGAAGCGTTCGGCAGTGGCGTAGTCACGCTTGTTGAACAGGGTGTGGAACGCTTCGAGGACGAGGGTTTTGTTCTGTTCGGGCGAGGTCTTGGACATGGTCGTTTTCCTCTTCGATGGCTGATGGCTTCGGCAGCGGTGTACCTGGATGCGGGGTGGCGGATGGAGTCGCTTGCGCCCTGCGTTCAACGGCTGCCCTTAGGGGGTTCAATGACAATGGTGATCGCCATTGACGCAGCACAGACTGGACCCGTCGAGATCAAATGTCAATGGTGATCACCATTGTTTTCGGGTATGCTGGCACTCAGCCGCAAAACAGGAGCGAGCCCATGGGCGTCACCAAGCAGCAAGCCGTTGAAAATAAAGAAGCTATTGTGGCCGCCGCCGAAAAGCTGTTTCGGGAGCGCGGGGTGGCCGACGTGGGTCTGGCCGAGCTGACCAAGGCGGCGGGTTTCACTCAGGGCGGCTTCTACAACCACTTCAAGTCGAAGGACGCCCTTGTTGCCGCGGTCATGGAAAAGGCGATGGAAGATGGCGCGGCCCAGCTTCTCGCCGGGCTCGAGGCGTCGAAGGCAGCGAACGCCGACCCCATGAGCCAGCATGCCCAGTGGTATCTGTCGCCGGCGCACCTCGCCAATATCGAGACGGGGTGTCCGTTGACCGCGTACGCCGGTGATGTGCGGCGGCTCGGCGAGGAGGCGCGACAGTCGTATGCGCAGGGATTGGCGTGGAATCTCGATCAGCTTGCGGGTGTGATCGAAGGCGACAACGCGGACGAGAAACGAAAGAAGGCGGTGGTGCTCTTTAGTCAGATGGTTGGTTCACTGGTGCTTTCGCGCGCGGTAGCCGAGGCCGATCCTTCGCTCGCCGACGAGATACTCGAAGAAGGACGCCAGCAATTGCGGCGGGACATCGGCGGCTGAGCAGGGCGGCTTGCTTTACTTGGCGCCGGAACGCAGGCGCCGCCACTGGCCGGGCGGGATGCCCGCGCTGGCGTGAAACACCCGCGTGAAATGACTTTGATCCGCGAAACCACAGGCGAGCGCGATCTCCGGCAACGACAGGGCGCCGCGCTCGAGTAAATGCTTGGCGCGTTCGATCCGTCGCTTCAGTAGGTATCGGTGCGGCGGCATACCCATGGATTGGCGAAAAGCCCGCGCGAAATGACGAGTCGACAAACCGCATTCCACGGCCAGTTGGCCCATGGAGAGATCGCCGTCCAGCGAGGCGTCGAGCAGTTCCATCGCCCGTTGCCGTTGCCAACCGGCCAGTCCGCCCCGTTGAAACGTCATCCGGTCGAATGCGCCGCCATAACGCTGCGCAATGTGCGCTGTCATGGCGAGCGCCATATGGCTGACGATGAGCGCATTGGTTTCCTGTGGCCTCTTCAGCACGGGCCACAGTGCAAGAAACATGTTCCGCAACACCGAGTCGCGCAAGGTCTGGCTCGGTTTCAGTTGCAGCTCGTCAATCCACGGTGACTGCATTTCCTCGGCCACCGCGTTGATGGCGAGCAGTGGCAGGTGGACGTGCAGGATGTGGAACGGATCGCGGATGACGGCGACGGGATTCCGCCGAAGGTCGTGGATCTGGATAACCCCGGCATTTCGTTCAATACCATCGAGATGTCGCCCCTCGGCGAAATACTCCACGCGCGGGCAGTCGATCAGGCGAAGCTGGATGAGAAACGAATCGTCTCGCGGAATGACGGTCGTCAGCTCGTGGGGTGCTTCACCCTGAACCTCACAAAAGGTCACAGCTGACTGCTGAAAAGAGCCGAGTACGAGCCTTGGTGCTTCGGGAAGGCGAAACGCTTGCATGGATCCTCCGGCGTGTGGGGCGGAACCAGCGGCAGCCACCATCGGCGGCAACGTGGGGCATCATAGGCTTCGCGGCGGGTGGGTCAATCCCGCGGGTGTTGGCGCTTGGCGCAAACGATCCAAAGCCGTCCGAATCCTGACATACATCGCATCGGCCTTGGCGGAAGCTCGGGATTGACACAGACCGCATGGATTTCAGCCATGTCCGATCGCCCGCCCTTTGAGCCAGGAAGGACGTCCAGCTATGTCCATCCGGAGTTCAGTGCTTTAGCGACCCATGAGCTGACGGAAGCATTGAACGGCTTGCTGGCTGATTACTTTGCGCTGTTCGTGAAAACCAAAGGGTTTTGCTGGCATGTCACCGGGCCGAACTTCCTCGAGCACCGCACTTTGCTCGCGGCGCATGCGGCCGGCCTGTTCAAAGTAATCGACCCGCTCGGTGAGCGAGTGCGGAAGCTTGGCGGCACATCCCTGTTTTCCGTGGAGGACATCGTTCGCCGTCAACGCATCTCAAAAAGTCAGGTGACGGACATCAGTGCGCAGCGCATGTTCGCCGTGCTTCGCGACGACAATCAGCAGTTGCTTTGCTGCCTGCGCGAAGCGCACGGACTGTGTGACGGCTACGGTGATGTGGCGACGATGAGCCTGCTGGGTGTGTGGATCGATGAGGCCGAAGCGCGCTTGTGGCATCTGCATGATTCGAGTGGCGCTATCGATTCTGCGATGCCTTCCTTGAGTGGCGGGATTTCCCGCATGCCGGACCGGGATAGTGAAGGCGGCTCATGACGCCTTTATCAAAAGTATCTTTGCGCCCATAAAAAAGCGGACACCCTGAGGTGCCCGCTTTTTTGGATCGTTGCCTCTCTGTCGTAGCGCGAAGAGAGGCAGCGTTGGCGAGGCATTACATGCCGATCGCGGTTTCCGCCTTCACGTACGGCAGGTTGTGAGCCTGGGCCACCGGCTCGCAGGTCACCTGACCTTCGCTCACGTTGAGGCCGTTGCGCAGGTGCACGTCCTGCTGCAGCGCCTTCTTCCAGCCGTTGTTGGCCAGAGCGAGGGTGAAGGGCAGGGTCACGCTGTTGAGCGCGAAGGTGGAGGTGCGGGCCACGGCGCCCGGCATGTTGGCGACGCAGTAGTGCACCACGCCGTCGACCACGTAGGTCGGGTCGGAGTGGGTGGTGGCGTGCGAGGTTTCCACGCAGCCGCCCTGGTCGATGGCAACGTCCACGATGACCGAGCCCGGCTTCATGGTGCGCACCATGTCGTGGGTCACCAGCTTCGGCGCAGCAGCGCCCGGCACCAGCACGGTGCCGATCAGCAGGTCGGCGCGACGCACCAGCTCTTCGATGGCCGAGCGGGTGGAGAACACGGTGGAGATGGCGGTGCCGAACTGGGAGGCCAGGCGCTTGAGGGCGTCGGCCGAACGATCGACCACGGTCACCTTCGCGCCCATGCCCACGGCGATGGTGGCTGCATGGGTGCCGGACACGCCGCCACCCAGGATCACCACTTCAGCGGCCGACACGCCCGGTACGCCGCCGAGCAACACGCCGCGGCCACCCTGAGCCTTTTCGAGCGAGTGCGCACCCACCTGCGGAGCCAGACGGCCGGCCACTTCGGACATCGGCGTCAGCAGCGGCAGCGAGCCGTTGGGCGCGGTGACCGTTTCATAGGCAATGCAGATGGCGCCGGAGTTGATCAGGTCGTGGGTCTGCTCGGCATCCGGAGCGAGATGCAGGTAGGTGAAGAGAATCTGGCCCTTGCGGAGCTTCTTGCGCTCGACGGCCAGCGGCTCCTTCACCTTCACGATCATGTCGGCTTCGGCAAAGATCTGGTCGGCGCTGTCGATGATGGAGGCACCCGCCGCGACGTAGTCGGCGTCGGTGATGCCTGCGCCCAGACCGGCGCCAGCCTGCACCATCACCTGGTGGCCGTTGTGCACCAGTTCCTGCACGGACGACGGGATAAGGCCCACGCGGTATTCGTGGTTCTTGATTTCTTTCGGCACACCGATGCGCATGGCTTGAATGCTCTCTAGGTAGGGAAGGTTTTCGGGCCCGATGGGGTGGGCGCCGGTGCAGCAGTATGATTGAGATATCAAGCAATAGCGTGCTGATTTAACGCCGCCAAGGGCTTGGATGTAGAATATCTGGCGACTTTCACCCTCAATCGTGAAATTTTATGCTGCATCCAGAAACCACCCTCGACGACCGTGATCGGGCAATCCTGCGGCTGCTCCAGCAGGACGGGCGACTGACCAACCTGGAGCTGGCGCAACAGATCAATTTGTCCCCCTCGGCGTGCCTACGCCGCGTGAAGTTGCTGGAGGAGCGGGGACTGATTTCGCGTTACGTGATGCTGGTGGACGAGAAGGTGGCGGGCCTTCCGGGCACGGCGTTTGTGCTGATAACGCTGGACCAACAGGGACGCGCGGCGCTCGATGCGTTCGAGGCGGCCATTCAGGACCATCCGGAGGTGACGGAGTGCTGCTTGTTGGCCGGCGCCGCCGATTACATGGTGCGGGTGGCCTATGCGGATTCGGCGGACTTTGAGCGTATCCACACGGAAATCCTGACTCAGTTGCCCGGTGTGGTGCGGGTGCAGTCGACGCTGGCGTTGCGCACGGTGAAGAAGACGACGGCGCTGCCGGTGTGAGGGGTGCTTAGGGGCGCTGCGGAGTTGCTCTAGATGCTGGCGTCGCTTGTTGCTACCTCACCGTTTGTTGGTATCCCACCGTTTGTTGGTACCTCACCGTCATTCCCGCGAAAGCGGGAATCCAGCGCCTTTCGGCCTGGCGTAGCGCCTAAAAGGCACTGGATCCCCGCTTTCGCGGGGATGACGGTGAGGAAAAAACTAGACGATACGAAGATTTTCAACAGGCACAGCGTGGCCCCGCGAGGGCTGCGAAGGCGCCCCCGCTACCCACCGTCGCCGGGCTCGCTCGTTCGATGGTTCGCCAACCACACGGCATGATCGGCTGGTGTGTCGATATCAAGCGCGGCGGATGGCATCGCACAGGTGTCGACCGCATCGGCGTGACGCTTGAGCACCTGCCGTGCGCCCTCCGACCCACTCAGCGCGCCAAGCTCTTCAATCATGCCGGCCGGAAAAATGCACGGCGGGCCGGTGTGGCCATCGTAGTAGGCGGCCAGGATGCGATCGGGCCTATGAGCTTGTTGCTCAAGCATCGTATGCAGGTCGGCCGCCTGAATGGCCGGCTGATCGGCAAGCAGCACCATCACCGCCCGTAGCGAAGGTGAGTGCTTCAAGGCCGCCCTGACACCGCAAGCCAGTGAGCCACCCATGCCGCCGGACCAGTCGGGATTGTGGACGAGATGGATGTCCAAACCGCTCAGGCTTTCGAGCACTTGCTGCGCGTGCGCGCCGACCACCACGACGACGGGTGCAAGACCCGCCGCCAGGGCCGTGACGGCGGCGCGTCGGACCATCGGCAAGCCATCGATCGAAAGCACCTGCTTGGCGGAACCGAAGCGGCTGGCGTTACCTGCGGCGAGAAGCACGACACCGGTGTCCATGGTCTTGTGCATCACGGGTGAATAGGGCGCTGCGTGTGGGATAGCGGCCCGCCCTGGCGGCCACTGCGGAAGGCGAGGATTTCCGCCGCAATCGCTACGGCAATCTCCTGTGGCGTTTCCGACCCGATATCCAGGCCGGCCGGCACGTGCAGGCGGCCGTTGGCCTGAGGGAATGCGGCTTTGATTTGCGCTGCGCGCTGGCGCGAGCCAATCACGCCCAGGTAGCTCACGGGTGTTTGCAGTAACGCGCCGAGGTAAGCGATATCGCGCTCAAGCCGATGGGTCATCACGACGGCGGAGGTGGTGTTGTCGAGCATCAGTTGGGATGCAAGCAATGACGGCGGAGCAATGATATGCCGCGCACCCTCGGGCAGGTTTGCCATGGGTTGCGAGGGATCCACCAGCGTCGTTTCCCAACCAAGCTGGAGAGAAAGTTCGGCCAGCAGGTGTGCGCCCGCACTGTCACCGACGATGACCAGCGAATGCGGCGGCCCCAGCGATTCGAGCAGCAGGTCGTACGTTTTGCCCTGATGCACCACCTGCCGGCGGGATGCCGGTGCGCCGAAAGGCATGGAGGCAAGTTCGCTGTCGATGAGCTGTCGAAGCGCACTGTCGGCAATGTCGTTCCAGAGGTCCCGAGTGCCGCGCAGCAAGCGTTGGGGACGCGGCGACAAGGGTGCGTCATCCATCGCATACAGGGTCACCAGCGTGCCGCGCTGACGGGAGGCACGCAGTGTGGCGACGGCTTCAAGAAAGCGAAGGTCGTCGCCGGCACGCAAGGGCTCGATAAGGACCTGCAGCTCGCCGCCGCAGCCGGTTTCGATCATCACGTCGTAGTTGGAGTTACGCCCGTACGCCACGAGCGCAGGCTGGTCGTTTTCCATGACCTGTTGGGCGCGCAAGGCAATATCGCGCTGGGGACAGCCGCCGGACAGTTCGCAAATCAGGCGCCCGTCGCGCAGCACCAGCATGCTTGCACCGGCACGACGGAAGGTGGAGCCCTGCGTTTGGGTAATGGTGACCAGGGCTGCTTCCACCGAGCCGCGCACCGATGCCAGCGCCATGGCGGCCCGGTAGAGCGGCTCGAACTCCTGGGTGACGTTCATGGCTGGCCTTTGCACGTGGTTCGAGCGCGATGTTCGGTCATCAGGGGGCTGAAACGCCAGCGGATCGTGAGCCGGGCAAACTGCAGCATCTTCACTTGTATTTTCGTCGGCATGAGTCAACATGCAGCCTTGCGAATGCGGCCTTGTGAGCTGCACACAGCGCGGGAAACGACGATTCTGCGTCTACGCCCTTTTGCGGCCTTAGATGCGGGATGATGAAAATCCTATGCGAGGGAGATCCGCATGATTGTTCTTACCATCAACGGTCAGGACAGGCAGATCGATGCACCCGACGAGATGCCCCTGTTGTGGGTGCTGCGCGACATCGTCGGTTTGACCGGCACCAAATTCGGTTGCGGCATCGCCCAATGCGGTGCATGCACTGTGCATCTGGATGGCCAGCCGGTGCGCTCGTGCGTGTTGCCCGTGGCGAGCGCCGTAGGCAAGAAAATCACGACGATTGAAGGCATCGGCGCCACCGACATCGGCAAGCGCGTGCAACAGGCGTGGCTGGGCATCGAGGTGGTGCAGTGCGGTTACTGCCAGAGCGGACAGATCATGTCTGCCACGGCCTTGCTTGCGGAGAAGCCTTCGCCGACCGACGCGGATATCGACACGGCCATGTCGGGCAACCTGTGTCGTTGTGGCACGTATGTACGCATTCGCGCGGCGATCAAGCAAGCCGCCACAGGTCAGGCCACGTTGCCGCAAACCATCGCCTGAGGGTTTGACCGGCACGTTCATCGTTTATCGATCGAGAGACCGTCATGACTTCATTCGTCCGTCCCGCTCACGATGATGCCGATCTGCCAAACCCTTCCCGGCGAGAGCTGCTAAAGCGCGGCGGGTTGGTGGTGGCGTTCATGTGGCTGGGTGGCGCCACACGCGTGCTGGGCCTGGATAACAGTACGCGCATTGGCGAAAACCATCCGCTGTTCGCCCCCAATGCCTTCGTGCGAGTCGGCAACGATGGCAGCGTGCAGCTGGTCATGCCGAATGTGGAGATGGGGCAGGGCGTTTACACGGCGCAGGCGATGTTGCTGGCCGAAGAGCTGGATGTCGGGTTGGACCAGATCACCGTCGAACATGCACCGCCGAACCGCAAGCTGTATCTCAATCCCTTGCTCGGTGATCAGGCCACGGGTGGCTCGACCACGGTGCGGTACTGCTGGACTGCGTTGCGCGATGCCGGCGCGGCGGCTCGCTACATGCTGGTGAACGCAGCTGCGCAGCGCTGGAAGGTAGACCCCTCGCAATGCACGGTGGCTCGTGGGGTGGTTACGCATGCGCCCACCGGTCGCACGTTGCCGTACGGCGAGCTCGCCGATGCGGCGGCCAAGGTAACGCCACCCGAGAAGGCACCGCTGAAAGATCCTAAGGATTTCCAGCTCATCGGCAAGCCAATGCGCCGGGTGGATAGCTCGGGCAAGGTGGATGGCTCGCTGATTTTTGGCCTGGATGTGCGCGTGCCGGGCATGAAGATCGCCACTGTGCGTGCGTGCCCTACGTTTGGCGGACGCCTCGCCTCGGTCGACGACTCGCATGCGCGCAGCATTCCCGGTGTGTTGAGAGTTCTGAAGATCGACAACGCTGTCGCGGTGGTCGGCGAACATTACTGGGCGGCCAAGCAAGGGCTGGATGCGTTGGTTATCCAATGGGATCGCGGGGCCAACGCACATCTCAGCACGGAGCAATTCTTTGCTGACATGGCGCATGCGTCTGAACATGGCAAGCCGATTGTGGCCAAAGAGGTGGGGCACCCTGACGGTGCGAAAGGCAAAACCATCTCGTCCACTTATGAACTCCCGCTGCTCGCACACGCCACCATGGAGCCCATCAATGCGCTCGTGCATGTAAGGCCTGATGCGTGCGATGTCTGGGTCGGCTCGCAGGTGGTGGCGCGCTGCGCCGACATCGCTGCGAAAGTGACCGGATTGCCACCGGAAAGCATCACCATCCATAACCAATACCTCGGTGGCGGCTTCGGGCGTCGCCTGTTCGAAGAGTCGGTGGGGCAGGCCGTGGCGTTTGGAAAGCAGGTGGACTATCCCATCAAGGTCGTGTGGACCCGCGAAGAAGACATTGCGCAGGACTGTTATCGCCCGGCGTATTACGACCGAATTTCGGCTACGCTGGACGACAACGGCAAGCCCGTGGCGTGGACCCATCGCACCACCGGTGCATCGGTGCTGGCCTCATTTGCGCCGCCTGCCATGGGCAAGAACGGTCTCGATCCGGATCTGGTGGAATGCGCGGCCGACTTGCCCTACGCCATTCCGAATTTGCGTTCGGAATGGGTGCGCCATGATTTTCCGGAGGGCATGAGAGTCGGCTGGTGGCGCGGCGTCGGGCCCACGCACAACGTCATGGTCGTCGAGAGTTTTGTGGACGAACTCGCTCACGCCGCCGGCAAGGACCCCGTGGCGTACCGCCGCGAGATCCTTGGCGAAGATCCGCGTGTGCGCGGTGTGCTCGATCTGGCCACCGAGAAAGCCGGCTGGGGGAAGGAAACACTGCCGCCGCGCCACGGTCGTGGTATCGCGCTTGCCGCTCCCTTTGGCAGCTATCTCTGCGTGATCGTCGATGTAGAAGTCTCGCCACAGGGTGTCGTCAGCCTCAAGCGCGCTGTCGCTGCGGTCGATTGCGGCATCGTGGTCAATCCGAACACAGTCGAAGCGCAGATTCAGGGCGGGCTGGTATTTGGCTGGAGCGCTGCGCTCTACAGCGGCATCACCCTGAAGCAGGGCGCTGTCGAACAGCGCAACTTCAACGACTACCGTGTCATGCGCCTCAACGAGACGCCGCCGATCGAGGTGCATATCGTTCCGAGCAAGGAGAAACCCGGCGGCATCGGCGAGCCCGGTACCGTCATGGCCATGGCGGCGCTGACCAACGCTATTTTCGCCGCCACTGGCGTGCGCCTCAGAAAGCTGCCCATCGACACCTCGTTGCTGGTGAAGGACAAGGGCGCCCTCAACGAGGTGCTTTCGGCAACGGCGCCGGTGGATGGTGCGCCGGCTAATGCGAGGAACCTCTCATGAAGATCGGGCGCGCGCTTGGCCGGGTGGTCGGCATCGTCGTGTTGGCGGCGATCATCTTCGGCGGCTATGCATTCATGACGGCGAGCCATACCGGCGACGAGCGCACGGCTCAGACGCAAGGCACCGGCACACCGCCGGATCTCGCTGTCAAGGAAGTGCTTGCCCGCGGCGAATACCTCGCGCGCGCCGCCGATTGCGCGGCGTGCCATACGGTGCCCGGAGGGGCGGACTTTGCGGGCGGTGTAGCGTTCAAGCTGCCCTTTGGCACGCTCTATTCGCCCAATATCACGGCGGACAAGGCGACCGGCATTGGTGACTGGAGCGACGAGGATTTTGTTCGCGCCATGCATGCCGGCGTCGATAAGGAAGGCCATCTGTTGTATCCGGCGTTCCCGTATACGTCCTACACGGCGCTGAGCCGCGACGACATTCTGGCGATCAAGGCGTATCTCTTCAGCCTGCCGGTGGTGCAATCGCCGGCACGTGCGAATGACCTTTCGTTTCCGTACAACCAACGCTGGGCGCTCAGCCTGTGGAACGTGATGTTTCTCAAAAAGGAGCGTTTCCAGCCCGAGCATGGCAAGTCTGAGGCGTGGAATCGCGGCGCGTATCTGGCAACCGCCCTGGGGCATTGCAGCGAGTGCCATACGCCGAGAAATGCGGCGTTTGCCATGAAAGACGGCGAAGCGCTGGCTGGCGAGGAGCTGCAAGGCTGGCGGGCCTACAACATCACGTCCGACAAGACGCATGGCATTGGCGGGTGGAGTGATCAGGAGCTTGCTGATTATCTGTCCAAAGGGCATGTTGCAGGACGCGGCACGGCTTCCGGGCCGATGGGCGAAGTGGTGGAACACAGTCTTCAGTATCTGACACCCTCCGATATCTCGGCGCTGGTCACCTATCTTCGCGATGTCAAACCGCAGCCCATCGGTGCGCCCGTATCATCGGGTCAGCCCGGCAACACGGTGGCGGCGAGCGGTACCGAAGCAGGTCTTGGCGAGGAGCTGTTTGTCGGCGCGTGCGCGAGTTGTCATCTCGACAACGGGCAGGGACGTCAGACCGACTATGCGGCCTTGATGGGTACGCGGGCGGTGAGTGATCCACATGCCACCAATCTCACGCAGATCATCCTGCATGGCTCGCAGTTGAATGTGGGGCACCAACCGGTCTCCATGCCGTCGTTCGGCCAGGCGTATTCCGATGCGGAAATCGCCGCGCTCTCCAATTACATCGTCAAACACTTTGGCGGACAGCAGGGTGCGCTGAGCGCGGCGGATGTGGCAGCGCGGCGGTAGCGCGGTGGATCAAGGGCTGAGGAAGGTGGGCAGCAGATCGCCTTCGACGATGTGAAGCGCTTCCTGCTCGGTCAGGTTGTTGCCCACCACCAGATCGGAGTGTCTGGCCGCGTCGAGCAGCAGGCTTTTGAGGTCGTCGGGTGAAAGTACGTTCTTGGCGATCAGCTTGCGTACCAGTGCCCGTAGAATGAGGGGCTCGATGTCACCCTGTCCGAGATGCATGGTGTTCGCGTTCATAAGATGATTTTCCGCGAGAGTGGCTGCGCGACCAACGTACCGCGGCGCACCGCGGAAGAACGTGAATGCGCCACCCTCCCAGGGAACGCCATGCCGCCTCTGGCGGGTGGTGCGAGTCGCAAGCTACGCCCGTCAGTTCCGATGATAAGTGCCACGCCATGATCGTACGCCCCCACAATGCCCACTCCGTGTTCACCCTGCTGTTTGCGCTCAAGGGTTCGATCATTCCGGTCATCTGGCCGCGCGTGCTGTACACCATGCTGCTGTCGCTGGCGGTGGTGATTGCAGAGCAGCGAGGCGTGAGTCTCCAGTTCTCGCTGAATGCGGCTTTTCTCACCTTGCTCGGGTTGACGCTGGCCATTTTTCTCGGCTTTCGAAATACGGTGGCGTATCAGCGTTGGTGGGAAGGGCGCACCCTGTGGGGTGATCTGGTGATCTCGACCCGCAACCTCACACGTCAGGCCCTGGCGTTCATGCCCGGATTGGCGGCGGCTCAGCAGCGCGAGCTGGTGCGCCACCTGATCGGCTTTACGCATGCCTTGCGGCACCATCTGCGCGATACGAACGCCGACATGGATCTGCAGAAATGGTTGCCGCCCGCGGTGTGTGCCGCTGCCATGGCATCGCCAAACCGTCCGAACACCATTCTGGGTGCCATTGGCGATGCGTATGCGCGAAGCGCGCGTGAGGCCGGAACCGACAGCATGTTGCTTGCCTCGATGGATCGCGAGATCAATCAGCTGTCCCACGTGCTTGGCGGCTGCGAACGGATCAAGAACACGCCGATCCCGTTCGCTTACATCTTGCTGCTGCATCGCACGGTACACGTCTACTGCTTCATCTTGCCGTTTTGCCTGTTCGGAACATTGGGTTGGCTGACACCCGTTGCTGTCGGCATATTGGCGTATACGTTTTTTGGTCTGGACGCCATTGGTGCGCAGATCGAAGATCCATTCGATCTGCTGCCCAATGATCTGCCGCTGGATGCGATAAGCCGGGGGATTGAAATCAATCTCTGCAGCCTGCTCGGCGATACCGACCTGCCGGAGCCCTTGCAAGCCAAGCATGGCGTGCTTTTCTAGTGCTGAGCACGGCGCCTGATGCAGCGAGTCGGTAACGCGCCCTTTGAGATCACCGATATGGCAAAAAGAAGGCCCCTTATGGGGCCTTCTTCAACAACGGCCGATACTCAGCGCGATTGCATGGCGACCGCCGGCTGGCTCCCGACCTTCTTCGCCGCATCCTCGATCAGTGCCGCGACCACCTTGGGGTTGGACACGTAAATGGCGTGACTGCCCTTGGTCTCCTTGACCGTTGCATTGGCTCGCTTCGCCATCGAGCGCTGTGCGGCCACCGGGATCATGTGGTCATCGGTGACCACCAGATACCAGCTCGGCTTGCTCTTCCACGCCGGCTGCGTAATGGCGCCTGCCAGCGCGCTCACGCCCCACGGAACCTGCGAGTTCGCCATAAACGCGGCCTTCTGCGGCGGCACGTCGGCAGCGAACGACGCGGCAAACTTGTTGCTGTCCAGCAGCAGGAATCCGTCTTGCGGCGGCAGGATCGGCGGCACAGGCGCGCCCGGCGGCGGGTCCTTGATAAGCGATTGCACCGACTCGCCAGCGTCCGGAGCGAACGCGGTGATGTAGACCAGCGCCTTGACGTTGGGCGCGTTGCCGGACTCCGTAATAACCGCGCCACCGTAAGAGTGGCCGACCAGAACGACGGGGCCGTTCTGCTTCTCAAGCGCGCGCTTGGTGAACGCGACGTCATCCGACAATGAGGTGGTCGGGTTCTGCACAATCGTCACGTCATAGCCGTCGTGCTTGAGGATGTTGTACACCCCCTCCCAGCCCGAGCCGTCGACGAAGCCACCATGGACGAGTACAACGGCAGGCTTGGCATCGGCCGCCAAAGCCGACGCACCACCCATGAGCATTGCGCCGCCAACGACGGCACCCGCCAGGTATTTACCGAGATTCATAAACGAAACTCCTGCAGCGCGACATGGTGTGTACGGCCAACGGCGCTGCTGCGCTGTCCGCACGTGGCCCATTTGAGGTGCCCGGTATTCCTGCGACGCGGCAAGTGGTGCCTGGTGTGGCTTACGCCCCCGCGACGCTAGTGTTTTCCCTGCCGGTTATCGGGTCTTGCCTGAAAGGGACTGCCTTTTTGTTGAAAGGGGACAACGTTCGGTGGCCATGAACACCATGGCGCCGGGTAGGGCGTTGGAGGTCTGTGCGAGGTGGTGGCTTTGCATCGCCATCGGGTCCCGCGTTGGGGACAAGCTTGCTAGGCCCAGGCCTGGACTGGCATCGGTCAAATATCCGATGCCGGCACGGCGCAAGACCCCCGTAGACTTTTCTGACACACCCAACGGGGCTATAACCTGCTGAATGAGCGACACGTGTGCTGTATCAGTACTGGAAGCCATCCGGACGATTGCTTTCGTCGGCGATCTGGCCATGGGTCAGCCGACCGATCATTCGTGGCGCGCAAGTTGCCTGGCCCGACGACTCGCCCGGGTCACTGGAGGCAGTGACGAGCTCTGCGCGGAAGCATCGATCGTGGCCTTGCTCCGCTGGTCGGGCTGCACCGCGAATGCGCACGAGTTTGCTCAGTTGTTTGGCGACGATGTGGCGCAGCGCGAGTCGCTGCTCGCCTTACCGTCATCCGGGAGCGGTTTTCGCCAAAGCACCCAGGAGAACGTCGCCGCATTTTTTGCACTGTCCAAAATTCATTGTGAAGTGGCCGGGGATATTGCGGGTCTACTCGGCCTCAGCGAGTCCACACAATTCGCGCTGAGGCATCTGTTTGAAAGTTTTGATGGCCACGGAGCGCCTGACGGACTGGCAGGTGACGCGGTTCCGCCTGCCGTTTATCTCGCGGCGGCTGCAGGTGATCTGGAGATCTTCCATCGCATTTATGGTCTGCAGCAGGCCTGCTATCTGATCGGTCAGCGAGCGGGCCGCCAGTATCCGCACCACGTGGCGGAGGCTGCGATGGCGCATGCGCGAGAGTGGCTTATGGAGCTGGAAGCCGATGGGGCGCATGAAGAAGCACAGTTCTTTGCGCATTCATTGCCGGCAACGAGGGCGCCGCTGGAGGTTCTGGCGGATGTGGTCGACCTTAAGTTGCCGTGGCTGACTGGGCATTCACGGCTTGCGGCAACCCTCGCGCGGGATGCCGCACGGCGGCTGGGTCTGAACGAACGTATGCAGCAGCGGCTCTATGGCGCCGGGCTGATTCATGGCATCGGGCGGACGGCCGTGCCGAACATGATCTGGGATACCCCCGCGAAACTTTCCGAGTCCGCGTGGGAGCGTGTGCGCCTCGTGCCTTACTGGACATCGCGCGCGGGAAAGTTGCTTCGGTCGCTGGAAGATGAAGTTCGGCTTGCGTCGTTCGCCTACGAGCGGCTGGATGGCTCCGGTTACTTCCGTGGATTGACGGCGCCTGACATCCCGCTGGAAGGCCGCATTCTGGCGGCGGCTGTTGCGATGGCCGCGCTTCGCGGACCACGCCCATGGCGCGATGCTTTCACATCGCGTCAGGCGGGCGAACTGCTTTTGGCCGAAGCAAACAACGGGCGCTTTGAAAAGAGCGTCGTGCGGGCACTGCTTCCTGAGGAACAACAAGGATTGATGGCTAAACCGGCAACGTTCTCAGCCCCCTCCATACTCACCGATCGTGAAAGGGAAGTGCTTCGCTACATAAGTCTTGGCGCAAGCAATAAAGCGGTCGCGCTCAAGCTGTCGATAAGCGCGAGTACGGTTCGCACGCATGTCGAGAGTGTGTTTCGCAAACTGGAGTGCACCACCCGCGCCGCCGCGACATTGAAAGCCGCACAGCTTGGCCTGCTTGAGCCGGTGACACTACCGGATGAACGTCTCAAAGAGTTCGGAAGTTAGATGGGCGCGCGCTATCTCAACGGGATGTCATGACGGCATGGCGTCGAGGAACACGTAAAGCGCCGCGATCTTTCCGTCCCGGACAATGATCACATCCAGCCCCGTATAGTCAGGTGCCGCACCGCGCGGACCCGAGCCCCAGCCGAGGCGGCCGGCATTGTGCAGGGCCTGAGGTTCGCCATGGGGTGTATAGGCAAAGTGAGGATGCGTCGCGCGAAGATCGCCTGCAAATTTGTCCAGGGCATCCCGCCCGACAAAAATGCCATTGGGTACGTAGAGTGCGCAGTCTTCGGTATAGAGCTCGTCGATGGCAGCCCGGCGGCGCGCGGCATCGCCTTCGCCAAAGACTTCCTGCAGATTGCGATAGAGCAGTTCATGGATACGGTTGGTCACGGTATGTCTCCTGGATGGACGTGATATCGGTGGGGTAGGACGTTGTGGGGTGCTGCTACGCGGCGAGGGCGAGCGTCTTTCCGATGGCCTTGACGACTGCGGGACGCGCCGAAATGTCGTCATACCAACGCGTCACGAGCGGGAACTTGTCGAGCGATGCGCCCACGGCCTGGTGGCGCCACACCCAACCGAAGTGAGCGATGTCTGCGATGCTGTAGGTGTCGCCGGCAGCGTACGGATGGTGCTCGAGGCTGTGATTGAGCAGCCCCAGCACGCGATCGACTTCCGATAGCGCGTTTGACCTGGCCTCCGCCGGTGGCGACGGCTGCATGGAAACGAGGAATGCCTGCAAAAACGCCGGACTCAGGCCCGAGGCGTGAAAGAACAGTTGTTCGAACACCTTGTTGCGATGGGCACCATGCTTCGGCAGCAGCTGCCCGGATTTTTCCGCGAGGTAGACCAGGATCGCCGCAGATTCGCTGATCACTGTATCGCCGCCTGGTGCGGAGCGGTCGATGAGCACCGGCACTTTGGCGCCGGGATTCAAGGCTCTGAACGCGTCAGTTTTCTGTTCGCCCCGCCGCAGATTGACCGGAACGAGTCGATAGTCGAGTCCCATTTCTTCCAGTGCGATGGGGACTTTGACGCTGTTGGGTGTGGCAAAGGCAAGTACTTCAAGCATGGTGGTGCCCTTTACTGGCGGAGAGAACACTGGAGCGACGGAAGTCGCTCCAGTCGGGTTGTCAGGAGCGGCGGCCGTCGAGGCTCAGCGGACCACCGCCAAAGGCGACCACATGCAGAAGACCTCCAGCCATCGCGACGTTCTTGAAGAAATGGATGAACTGGTCCTGGTCACCGAAGTTGTGGTGAAAGAGCGCCGCGGTTGCGAGCGCAAATACGAAGAGAACGCTTGCAACGATGCGCGTGCGGTAGCCGAGCAAAAGGGTGATGCCGCCGACGAGCTCAACGAGCACCGCCAAGCCGAAACCGATGGATGGCAGCGGCAGCCCGACCGACTGGATATAGCCGATGGTCATGGCCGGGGCGGCGAGCTTTGAAAGCCCGGCAAGGATGAACAGAGTGCTGATCAACGCGCGGCCAATGGCCGGAACGATGGTGGTGAGGGCGCTGGGGAGGGCCGAGGGGAGGACCTCGGTTGCAGCATAGGTCTGGTTGCTCATACGAATATCCTCAGTGATTGATCGCCGTTGGCGGCGGGGTTTGACGGAGACCAATCTATGGCGGCATGCTTGTTTTCGAAATAGAAATGAATGCAAACCATCGTTGCAGGATTGTCGATGTCGAAGCTGCCAGATTTCGAAGGGCTCGCGATGTTCGCGAAGGTCGCGGAGGAGGGATCGTTCGCCGCCGCGGCCACTGCCATGGGCGTCTCGGTCGCCACGGTTTCCCGAGCCGTCACCCGGCTGGAGGAGCGATTAGGTGGACGGCTGTTCAACCGGACGTCGCGACGGCTCGCACTCACCGACTACGGCCACGCGCTTGCCGAGCGCGCTACAAAGATCTGTGCCGATGCGGAAGAGGCCGAAGATTTTGCGCGCGAAACCTCAAGCCGGCCGCGCGGCCTGGTGAAGCTCGCGGCGCCGCTTTCCTTTGGCACTCGCTGGGTCGCTCCGTTGCTTCCTGAATTCTTTCGGGCCTATCCGGAGATCTCCGTCGACCTTCATCTCACGGATGCCCATGCGGACCTGATTGGCGAAGGCTTCGATGCGGCGCTTCGCATCGCGGTCATGGAAGACTCATCACTGGTTGCGCGACTCATCGCTCCCGTGCGCCGATTCATCGTGGCGTCTCCCTCCTATCTGTCACGCCACGGTCGTCCGCAGCATCCGCATGAGCTGGCTGCTCATCAGTGCGTCAGTTACGCCAATCGGAGTAAGCGCGATATCTGGCGCTTTACCCACCCGGGCGGCGAGGAATGCACCGTTGCACCCACCGGTGTCTTGCGAGGGACGAGTGTGGAAGCGTTGTTGCCCACGGTGCTCGCGGGATTGGCGGTGGCGGAGCTCCCGGAATTCGTCGCAACGCCTTATTTTCTGGACAAACAGCTCGAACCGATTCTGGCCGACTGGCGTCTGCCCGAGGGAGGCCTGTACTTCGTGACGCCTACCGCCCGCACACGGCCGGCGAAAGTCACGGCGCTCGCTGAGTTCTTCATATCGAAGCTCAGCGAGGCCGAGTGGAGTGCGAAAAAACTTATCGGTTGGAAGTCACCAGGCCGGCGCAGGAAATAGTCCGGTCAGCGAGATCATTCTTCGGGAGCGGCTGGTGGGCGCGTTGGCGCCGGCGCCGCAGGCTCAACAATATGCCCTTCCGCTTCATTGGCAGGAATCGATGAAGCATCGTCTGCGGTGATGACTGGCTCCGGCGACGGAGCATGTGCGAGCGATGGAAACGTCATGCTCGGAAAGACGTCATCGCGGCGAATCAATGCGTGATACAGCGCGGCGCCCATGTGCCCCAGAATGGTGAGGAACAGCAGATAAGCAAGATAGCGGTGCGTCAGGCGCAGCCAGGCAAACACCTCACCGTTGGCCGGCAACAAAGGCGGCAGGTGCCATGCGCTTCCCAGCATGACCGGATAGCCGCCGGCCGACAGCATGGCCCAGCCAACCAGAGGCATGGCCAGCATCAGTCCGTACAGTACCCAGTGGGATGCGTGCGCGACGAACTGCATCAACGCCGGCATATCAGCGGGCAGGGCGGGTGGCTTGAAGCGCAGTCTTACGCACAGGCGCAGTAGCACCAATACAAACAAGGTGGCGCCGAGTGGCCTGTGAATGGCCAACAGCCATTGATGTTTGCCGGAGACGGTCGTGACCATGCCGACACCGATGAACAGCATGGCGAGGATCAGCACGGCCATGGTCCAGTGCAGCAGGCGTGCCAGCGGATGGAAGGCGTGTGGCGCGTTCATCACGGGTGCTCCTGCCTGGACGGGTCTGCATGAGCAGCGCCGGGGACATGCGCTTCCTCACCGGTGCGGCGCAGATAGGAGTCGGCATAGGCGGCGGATCGTGCAGGAAGCAACGGATCGCCAGACACTTCGATGCCATCGGGCAGCACGGTCGGATCGTAGTTGATGTCGCGGCAAGGGCCGCTTTCTTGTGCCTGCTCGCTCTCGATGACCAGCGTGCCCACATCAAGGGTCTTTCGATCCGCAGGCCACACCTTGGTGGCGTCGTCGACAGGGTCATCGGGCGCGGCCAGCGTCACCATCAGATGCCAACGCAGCGGACCCGCGGCGAGGCGTGTGCGCAGATCGTTGGCCAGATAATCCGTGTCGCCCGCGGGGCCCGGCGCGGCGTCTTTTGCTTCCGGCACCACCTGCCAGCGCACTGCGTGACGCACACCCTTCGCTTCGACAAAGTAGAACGCATTCAGTCCGCTGTAGCTCTCGGTGGCGTAGCTGGCCGACGGCTTTGCTGTCTTGACCCAGGCAAGAAACGCGGCCGTTTCGGGGTGTTGGCCAAAGAACGCTTTGAGGCGGCTGGGGTCGGGCTTGCCGGTGGCCGGGTCGGGCTGGCTCGCCTGCAGTTGCTCATAAAACGCCTGTGGCGTCGACACCGGAAACACCGGCATGCTGTTCATGCCGGTGCGCCACTGCTGGCCGTTGGCCAATGAAAAGCGCAACGCCATGCTGCGTATCGGCACGCTGCCATCCGGCGCATACGGATTGCCGCCGGGAACCGCAAAGCGCCCGACGAACGGCGTGCGGCCCGCAGTGAACACTTCGGACCGCGAAAATTCCGATCCCGCGCCATTGCCCTCGAAATAACCGGCCACGCAAATGCCCTTGGCGTGGTTGCGGCGATAGCCGGGGTGGACGCCGCCGTTGTGCTGCAAGGCATCGACGATGCGCTGCGCTGTCAGCCGTTTTGGGGCCAGCCATCCGCCCACATAGCCAAAGGCCACCGCAAGCAACAGGACGGCAGAGCCGATGGCACACCAACGCCAGAGGAGGTGTTGAGGCTTGGGGGCGGGTTCGGACATGTGCGCTCCAGTGGGCGAGGGTACCCAACTATCTTCGCTGCACGTAGCCGAAGGTTACGTCACGATGAGGCAGTGCCGGCCTTCACCTCCGGCACCGCTTTCAGGGAGCCCTTGAGAGCACCGCCACTGTCATGACATGCCGAAGCTATGCCGTCCGCGTGGATGGTAAGCCGCGCGGCAGGGCACACTCAGCTGCCATTCGGTGCCGTACGGGCGCAAGCGCCGCAAGGAAAGTTTTGCGCCCAGGCGTACGGCGCGTTCGCGCATACCTACGACGCCCCAATGGCCCGACTCGGCTGCCGCCTTCAGTGCGTCTTCGTCGATGCCGATGCCATCGTCGGTAATGCGTACGCGCAGTGCGCGTTGCTCATAGTCGACATGCACATCCACATGGCTGGCCTGCGCGTGCAGGAAGGCATTGCGAATCGCCTCGCGGACAATGTCCAGAATCTCGTCGCGGGCGCTGGCAAGGATGTGTCGTGGCTGTCCATCGGTCGTCATGCGAAACGTCACTTGCGGGTGAAACGAGGCCAGATCCTCGCCGACCGCCAGAATCGACTGCACCAGTTCGTTGTACCGGGGTGGCTCGCCCCGCAACGCAATGATCTTGCCGCGGCCTTCGATCACCATCTCCCTGGCCTGATCGATCGATGCCTTGAGAACATCGTCATGGGTTTCGTTTCTGGCTGGCGTGGCCATCAGCGCCTGCAGGCGAAGCAATAGTCCCTGCACGCCCTGAAGCAGGGTGTCGTGAATCTCCCTGGCAATACGCTCTCGCTCGTTCATGCGCTCCGTCAGCTGCAGGTGCACGCGGTCTGCGGCCAGCCGCGTGCGCCAGATGAAGAACGCAACAATGAGCGCTACAAAGCTGAGCAAGCAAAAGGCGTAGAACCATGCCGACTGGTAGAACCAGGGTGCGATGGTCAGGCGGGTTTCTGCACCTTGCGTGTTCCAGATGCCGTCGTCGTTGGCGGCGATGACTCGGAAGCGATAGGTCCCCGGGCCAAGATTGGAATAGAACGCCTCGCGCCGGTTCCCGGCGTCCTGCCAGCCGGTATCCGCACCGTCGAGCCGATAGCGGAAATGCACGCGATCGGGAATGGCCAGGCTGGCCGCGCTGTAGCGTATCTGCAGATTGGTAGTGCCCTTGGGCAGATCGATCTGGCTACCGGCGGGGTAATGCTTGCCGTTGGCGACCATATCGACAATGGCTACCGGTGGCGGCAGGGGGTTCTCGCTCAAGATGCCGGGTTCGATCCATGCCGGGCCTTGATTGGTGAGAAACCACAGCCGCTGGTCTCCGTCGGCCAGGGTGGTAGGTAGCACCGCCGCTTGTTTGGCGATGCCGGGCAGCCCATCGCGGTAATCAAACAGGCGATAGACAGGACGATGGCTTTGCTCCCCGAAGCTTTCCGATGCCTCGGCGGCGTCGATGCGCACCACGCCTTTGCCGGTGTTGAGCCACAGGTCACCGTTAGCTGCACGCTCGATGCCGGTGATGCCGCTGAAAGCATCGTCGTCGGCTACGTTCATCGTGGCGATATGGTGGTCGCTCCACCGGGCAAGCCCTTGTTCGCCGCCAATCAGCACATCGTTGCCACGCGCGTCGATGGTTGTGACGGTGCCTACGTGCAGGCCGTTCGCTTCGGTGAACAGCTGCGCGCCGCTGTCGTCGAGCCGCACAAGGCGGTTGCCGGCATAGCCGATCCAGAGCGCATGGTGGCTGTCGCTGGCCAGTGATGTAGGGGTTTCATGGGCGACAGCGGCAATGGGTATCACCTGTTGCCACCGGCCTTCCTGCAAGTGGTACAGACCGTGCTCGGCAAGCGCCATCCAGGGCTGGTCCCGGCTGTCAAAGGCGAACGCGTTGACGCGGGTGATATCCGGCGAGACAGGCCAGTCGGTGGCATTCAGTACATTGCCGTGCAGCCAGTAGAGATGGCTTCTGCCGACCACCCATAGATCGCCTGCGCGATTGAACAACATGCCATCCGCGTCATGCAGGTCGCGCCGCACCACCTTGCCCTCATCGCCATCGAATCGGAACAGCGTGCCGCCATTGGCGATCCACACCGCGCCCGTGGCATCTCTGGCCATCGCGTAGTTCGCTGCCGTGCCGGGCAAGACCAGTGCGGGGGTCTGAAAACTGTTGTGATGAAAACTGGCCAGGCCCATGTTGGTGCCGACCCATACTGTTCCCTCCGCATCCTCCAGCATGGGCACGGCGCGCTCGGAAACGAGCCCATTGGTGCGGCCGATCACTTCCGCAAAGTCGCCGGGGCGCAGCGAGCGCCCAGTAGCGAGCTGTTTCACCGAGGCCACGCGGTAGATGCCGCCTTTGTCGACGCAGGTGCCCCACAAATTGCCGTAGCGATCGAACAGCAGGCGATTGGCCCAGGCGAATTCTGTCTCAGCCGGGCGCTCGCGAGCCGAGCTTTCGGGGTGCTCGGCAGTGAGCCCGGGCAAGGCGCGCGTGCCATGCAGGTGATCGGAAAGCCAGAGTGTGCCGTCCGGGGCCTGGGCAACGATGCCGTATTTGGCGACGGGCTGATCTGTGCGCTGAAAGTGCCGCTCCCCCGGGCGGAGGTACATCAGCGACTCGCCCGTGGTGACCCAGAGTGTGCCGTCGCGCCCCACGATGAGCCAGTCCGCTCGTTCCGTCGGGTAAGCCCAGTCAGCGCCCGCGGTCTGCCACCGGGTGCCATCGAATCGCGCAAGGCCGCCTTCGGTGGCGGCCCACACGGTGCCGTCGGGGGTCTGGGCGAAGGCCAGCACCATGCCGCGTGGGAATCCGTCCCGCTCGGCATAGTGGTGCAGGTGGCCGTTCCGCATGACGCTGGCGCCGCCGTAATAGAAACCCATCCACAGCGACCCGCCGTCCAGCGTGGCCAGGGCCGTGATGTTGTTGGACGCGAAGCGCTCGCCGGCGGGTGGCTGAAAGCGCTCAAAGCGGAAACCGTCAAAGCGATAGAGTCCGCCGCCTGTTCCCAGCCACAGGTAGCCGTCCTTGCCCTGGGTCATGGACCAGATATCGGCGGGCGTGCCCGTTTCGGTCGTCCATAGCCGGTGGCGAAAGCCCGGTGAGTCGCTGGCCTGACTTGCCATGGAGGCGCACGCCAGCACCGTTGCAGCCAGCAATGACAAGGTGCGACGGCCGGCAAAGGCGAGCCATCCGAGCATCGGCATAAGGTTCCCAGGAAGTGCACATAGCATGGTGCGTCGTAACAGTTTGCAGCATATCCTTCTGCGCGCGTCCACCATAGGTATCGCCGCGTGAACACAGATTCACCCGAATGGGCATTGATCGTCGCAAGGCGGCTCGGGATAGTGGCGCACGATGCCGGACGAATCCCCGCCTCCGTCCGTGCGGGGAAAGCAGCCATGCGCCGAGAGCATAAACCGTGACAGTCGATGCAACACGCATCCGCGTTCTCATTGCGGACGATCACCCGATCATGCGTGACGGTATCGTCGCCGCGATTGAGACCGCGCCGGACATGGCCGTGGTGGGCCAGGCGGCCGACGGCGCCGAAGCGATCGTGCGCTACCGCGAGCTGCGCCCCGATGTGGCGCTTGTCGACCTGCAGATGCCAGGGGTCGACGGCTTGCAGGCCATTTCAACGCTGGGTGCCGAGTTTCCCGAGGCGCGGATCATCGTGCTCACGTCGTACCCCGGCGACGCTCGCGTCAAGCGGGCGCTCAGCTTCGGCGCTACCGCTTACTTGCTGAAGACGGCCAGCCGTGACGAGATTCTGGCGGCCATCCGGTCGGTCAGGGGCGGGCGCCGGGTGGTTGCCGCCGAGGTTGCTGGTGAAATCGCCTCGCATGCGTGGTCGGAAATGTTGAGCGACCGCGAATTGAGCGTGCTCCGTCTGGTGGCCACCGGACACACCAACAAACGTATCGCCGACATCCTGTGCGTATCCGAGGACACGGTAAAGGCGCGTCTGAAGAACATCATGACCAAGCTTGGCGCGCTCGATCGCACGCATGCCGTCACGCTTGCGCGAAACCGTGGTTTCTTCGAAGGCTGAGTCTGCGCGACACGCCGTTGTAACAGGTGCGACACACCGACCTTTAGCAAAAGTCGGCGCACACGCGCGACAGACGCGCGCTTCACACCATCTACCTGATCGGGTAGGCAAGATTTGCCACGATTGGTGTACGTCTCCGCGGTGAGGTGAACCAGAATGTTCCTGGGCAACGGACATCAGGGCCGGCCCGGTTCACCCCACTACCACGTCATGGCTGCATCGCACGGCGATGCAGATGCGGCACTGCTGCGCATCGCGTGCCGTGCTCAAGCCGTGCACAAGGAGAGTCCGTATGTCGAACAGAGATCCTGGAGCGGACATCGATCCGGCCAGGCGAGCCTTCCTTGGTGGCATGGCCGCTGCGTCAGCGGCGCTGGCTCTGCCCATCGCAGGAATCTCGATGCCTTCCATGGCCGCCACTGCGGCGGCGCCTACGCACCCGTCACCTGGAAAAAACAACATGACCGCAATCACCACGAAAGACGGCACCGAGATCTACTACAAGGATTGGGGGCAGGGGCAGCCTGTTGTGTTCTCGCACGGCTGGCCGTTGAGCGCCGATGCGTGGGATGCGCAGATGTTCTTTCTCAGCTCGCACGGCTTCCGCACCATTGCGCATGACCGTCGCGGTCATGGCCGTTCGGGCCAGCCGTGGAACGGCAATGACATGGATACCTATGCCGATGATCTTGCCGCGCTGATCGAAAAGCTGGATCTGAAGAACGTCGTGCTGGTGGGTCACTCCACCGGTGGTGGCGAGGTGGCGCACTACATCGGTCGTCACGGCAACGCGCGCGTCGCCAAGGCGGTGCTGATTGGCGCCGTGCCGCCCATCATGGTGAAGACTGCCAACAATCCCGGCGGCCTACCGATCGATGTGTTCAACGACATTCGCGCGAAGACGCTGGCCGATCGTTCGCAATTCTTCAAGGATTTGTCCGGTCCGTTCTTCGGCGCCAACCGCCCCAACACCAAGGCCACCCAGGGCATGCGCGACTCATTCTGGGGGCAGGGCATGATGGGCGGCCTCAAGGGGCAGTACGACTGCATCAAGCAGTTCTCCGAAGTCGACTACACCGACGACCTGAAGAAGATCGAGGTGCCCACGCTGGTCATTCACGGCGACGACGACCAGATCGTGCCGATTGACGACTCCGGCCGCCTCACCGCCAAGATCGTCAAGCACGCCACGCTAAAGGTTTATCCGGGCGCGCCGCACGGCCTGACGTCGACGCACGCGGAGCAGGTCAACAAGGATCTGCTCGACTTCATCCGTTCGTAATTCATTCCGGCGCGCCACTGGCCCTTTGCCGGTGGCGCGCACTCATCCTCACCCTGGAGGCTCCCCTCATGTCCATTACCGCCACGCCGACCCCGGGCAAGCAGCTGCTTACGCCGAAAGATCACACGTTGATCATGATCGACTTCCAGTCTCAGATGTCGTTTGCCACGAATTCCATCGACGCCATCATGTTGCGCAACAACGCGGCGCTCGTCTCGAACGCTGCTGCGAGCTTCAAGGTGTCGACCATCCTCACCACCGTGGCTGAGAAGAGCTTTTCCGGCCCGATGTACAGTGAAATCACTGATGCGTTCCCGGGTCAGGCGTTGCTGGACCGCACCTCGATGAATACCTGGGAAGACGCGGCCGTGATCAAGCGCATCAACGAGATCGGCAAGACGCGCATCGTGCTCGCGGGCCTCTGGACGTCGGTATGCATCGTCGGTCCGGCGCTGTCAGCGATCGATCAGGGCTTCGAGGTCTACGTGATCACCGATGCCTGTGGCGACGTGTCTGAAGAAGCACACAACCGCGCCGTGGATCGCATGATTCAGGTGGGCGCGCATCCGATGACCTCTTTGCAGTACCTGCTGGAACTTCAGCGCGACTGGGCACGCACCGAGACTTACGACAGCACCACCGGCGTCGCCAAGCGGTTTGGCGGTTCGTACGGCCTGGGCATCACCTATGCCAAGAGCATGTTCGGGGCGCACGAAGGCTGATTGCTGGTGTTAGGGGTGCCCTGATCAATTCGACATCATGTTGCCCATGTCGAATTGATCAGGGCACCCCTAGGAGTTGGATATGAAGATCTACCTGATTTCACTGGCTACCGGCGTTCTGGTCGGCGTCATCTATAGCTTGTTGAATGTCCGCTCGCCGGCGCCGCCCATCGTGGCGCTGGTGGGCCTGCTAGGCATCCTGGTGGGCGAGCAACTGCCGCCGCTGGTGAAAAACCTGTGGCAGCGACAGACCGTTTCGACGGTCTGGACGCAGCAAGTGAAACCCCATATGTGCGGCGAGTTGCCTAAGGCACATGTCGTCAGCAAGACAAAAGATGCCGAGGAGTCTCAAACATGACCATCGCCGACAAGCATCCTGATCTGATTCTCCGCGGCGGGCGCTTCACCACCCTCGATCGCGGCCACCCCGAAGCAGAGGCTGTCGCCATCGCGGACGGTCGCTTCGCCGCCGTCGGGAGCAATGCGGATGTCATGTCCCTGGCCGGCCCGCATACGCGCGTGATCGACCTCAAGGGCCAGCGCGTACTGCCGGGGCTGATCGACAACCATCTGCACATCATTCGCGGCGGGCTCAATTACAACCTGGAACTGCGCTGGGATGGCGTGCGTTCGCTCGCCGACGCCATGGCGATGCTCAAGCAGCAGGTGGCGATCACACCGGCGCCGCAATGGGTGCGTGTGGTGGGTGGCTTTACCGAGCATCAGTTCGCCGAGAAGCGCCTGCCGACGATCGACGAGCTCAACGCTGTCGCGCCGGATACGCCGGTATTTCTGCTGCATCTTTACGATCGCGCCATCCTCAACGGCGCGGCGCTTCGCGCCGTGGGTTACACCAAGGACACTCCGGAGCCCCCGGGTGGCGAAATCACGCGCGACGGCTCGGGCAATCCCACAGGTTTGCTGTTGGCGAAGCCGAATGCCGCGATCCTTTACGCCACGCTGGCGAAGGGGCCGAAGCTGCCGTTTGACTACCAGCTCAACTCCACGCGTCATTTCATGCGTGAGCTGAATCGTCTTGGTGTCACGGGTGCCATCGACGCCGGCGGCGGCTTCCAGAACTACCCCGATGATTACGCGGTGATCGAGAAGTTGGCAGCGGACAATCAGCTGACCATTCGCCTTGCCTACAACCTGTTTACGCAGAAGCCCAAGCAGGAGAAGGACGACTTCCTCAACTGGACGCGTACTTCCAAGTACAAGCAGGGCGATGACTATTTCCGTCATAACGGCGCCGGCGAAATGCTGGTGTTCTCGGCCGCGGACTTTGAAGACTTCCGCCAGCCGCGCCCCGACATGCCGCCGCAGATGGAAGGCGACCTGGAAGAAGTGGTGCGCGTGCTCGCCGAAAATCGCTGGCCGTGGCGCATGCATGCCACCTACGACGAAACGATCAGTCGTGCACTGGACGTGTTCGAAAAGGTCAATCGCGATATCCCGCTGCAGGGCCTGAACTGGTTCTTCGATCACGCCGAAACCATTTCCGAGCGCTCCATCGATCGCATCGCGGCATTGGGCGGTGGCGTGGCGGTGCAGCATCGCATGGCTTATCAGGGCGAGTATTTCGTGGAGCGCTACGGCGCAGCCGCTGCGCAGGCAACTCCGCCCGTCAAGCGCATGCTTGAAAAGGGGTTGCGCACCTCGGCCGGTACGGATGCCACGCGAGTGGCTTCCTACAATCCGTGGGTGTCGCTGTCCTGGCTGGTTACCGGCAAGACCGTGGGCGGCCTGTCGATGTACCCGCGCAGCAACTGTCTCGATCGCGAAACGGCGCTGCGCATGTGGACCGAAAACGTCACCTGGTTCTCCAACGAGGAGGGCAAAAAGGGCCAGATCAAGATCGGGCAACTGGCCGACCTGATCGTGCCGGATCGCGATTTCTTCGGCTGCCCGGAAGCGGATATTGCGGACACCACCTCGCTGCTTACCATCGTCGGTGGCCGCGTGGTGTACGGCAGCGGTGGATTCAGCCAGTACGAGGATATCTCCGTGCCGCCTGCCATGCCCGAGTGGTCGCCCGTGCGCGCCTATGGCGGTTATGGCGCATGGGTTCAGCAGCGCAACGCGTCGCCGGTGGTGGCGCCCGTGGCGTGCGGATGCAGCCACTCGTGCGGTGTACACGGCCACGATCATGCGACCGCGTGGTCGAGCCGCATGCCGGTGTCTGATCTCAAATCGTTCTGGGGCGCACTGGGCTGCGCTTGCTGGGCGGTCTGAGGACGCGCGCCATGGCACCGCGGCCGAGTCAGCCGTTTTCATCTGAGCCACGGTGGGCTTGGCCGTTCGCCACGCCCGTCGTGCACTGGCTTGCGCTACTGGGGCTGTGTGCGGCGTACCTGCAGGGTGGCATCCAGAAAGCACTGGACTTCGGCGCCGCTGTCGCCGAGTCCGCGCACTTTGGCCTTCAGCCTGCCGTGCCGATCACAGCGGCAGTCATCGCGCTGGAGCTTGGTGCGTCACTGGCGATCCTCACGGGACGTTATCGCTGGCTGGGCGCATTGATGTTGGCGGCCTTTACGTTGGCCGCCACGTTTCTTGCCAATCGCTTCTGGTCCGCCCCTGCCGCCGAGCGCTTTGCCACTGCCAATGCCTTCTTCGAGCATCTGGGCCTGGTCGGAGGCTTTCTTCTGGTGGCCTGGCACGATCTGCGCGAGCGTGGCAGTAGTGGACCGACTTCAACTCAATCATGAACTCCACAGGGAGAATCTCCATGCGTAAGTACTCCGGAATCCTGGCTTTAGCCCTGGGGTTTGTGTTCGCCGTTGCGCCTTCGTTGCCCGTGCTTGCGAAAGAGGCTGCCACGCCCATGGTGGCGGTTGGTCCGCAGTACGACACCACGCACGTATATGTCGCACCAGCCGACGTTGATCGTTTTGTCGCCAGCTTCATCGGCACCTTCGGCGGTCAAAGCACGAAGCAGGCGATTGCCACGGTCACGCCGACGCCCAGCAGCACCAGCACGCAGCTATTGCAGACGCCGGTGGGTACCGTGTCGCTGTTCGGCTTCCGTACGCCGGTTCCTCATCCGTTCGGCAGCGAACGCACGGGTTACCTGGTGACGGACATCGACGTGGCGGTCAAGGCGGCGCGTGCAGCGGGCGCCGACGTCATCGTGGAGACCTTTCCCGATCCGATTGGTCGCGATGTCGTCATTCAATGGCCCGGTGGCGTGAACATGCAGCTGTACTGGCATACCACCGCTCCGAACTACGCGCCGTTCCAGACCATTCCCGAGAACCGCGTGTATGTGTCGCCGGATCGCGCCAATGCGCTGGTCAAGAGCTTCGTCACGTTCTCGCACGGCAAGGTGGTGTCCGACGAGGCGAAGGCGCCCGGCGTGGACATCGGTCGCCCCAATGACACGTATCGCCGCATTCGCATCGAGTCCACCTTCGGCAAGATGACTGTGTTCGTGACGGACGGCCACTTGCCGTACCCCTACGGGCATGAGATGACGGGTTACGAGGTGAGCAGCCTCGCTGACACCCTGGCGAAGGCGAAGACCAATAACGTCAAGGTGCTGGTGGAACCGTTTACCAGCGAAGGGCGCGAGTCGGCGGTGGTGGAGTTCCCCGGCGGATACGTCGCGGAGATTCACGCCAACGCTGCGCACTGAGTTATCGCTATGCGAACGCGAAGGGCGCCATGCCCTTCTCTCAGCGGCGCGCACACACCGGTCGTGTCGCGCCGCATGATTCTGGCGCGCGCGCTCGGTGCTGTGCTCGGGTTCGGCGCGGTGCCGGTTTATGCGCAGGAAGTGTCGGTAGACTCCACCCAGAGCACACCCGCCCAGGATGTTGCCACTCGCCCCGTGTTGCGAAGCAATCGCTGGCAGGAGGACTGGTCGGTACTGGCCAATCCTGCGTTGCGCACGCAATGGGGCGATGCGCTCAAGTACATCGCCTTGAGCGCAACCGATCCTGGCACCTACCTCTCGCTCGGCGTCAATTTGCGTGAGCGAACGGAAATGTTGGATGCGGCCAACTTTGGCATTGGCCACAACCCCAACGACACCTATCTGTTGCAACGTTTCCAGATCCATGGCGACCTTCGTTTTGCCACGTATTGGCAGGCGTTTGTACAGATTGAGGATGCCCGCACGGTCGGAAAGCAGGTGATTGGTGGTGCCGATCGCAATCCATGGGACTTGCGGCTGGCCTTTCTGGCGTATGTGCGAACGTTCGATTCGGGCACTTTCAAAGCGCGCGCGGGGCGGCAGGATTTCGCCTTCGACCTGCAGCGCTTCGTGTCGTTGCGTGACGGACCCAATGTGCGGCAGTCATTCGATGCGATCTGGGTCGATTGGGAAACGGGGAAGTGGCGCTTCATCGCCTTCGTCAGTCAGCCGGTGCAGTACTCGAACCTCCATCCGTTCGACGATACGTCGAATCGCCACTTTCGCTTTGACACGCTGCGCGTCGAGCGACTGGTATGGGGCAAGAACGAGCTGTCCGCGTATTACTCGCGCTACATACGCGACAACGCGCGCTATCTGGATGCCACGGGTGACGAGCATCGGGACGTCTACGATGTTCGTTTTGCCGGCAATCATGCCGGTGTCGACTGGGATCTCGAAGGCATGCTGCAGCGTGGCCATGTCGGCACCAAGGACATCGATGCCTGGGGCTCCGGTGCGCGGGCGGGGTACACCTGGGATAAGCCATGGTTCCCACGTTTAGGGCTGCAGATAGATGCCGCTTCGGGCGATAACCATCCGGGCGACAACAAGCTGGGTACGTTCAATCCACTGTTTCCGAACGGCTATTACTTCACGCTGGCCGGCTTTACGGGTTACACCAATCTCATTCACATCAAGCCGAGCCTGACCATAAAGCCCGTCGCGAAGCTCACGCTTATGGGTGCGGTGGGCTTTCAGTGGCGGCAAACCACGGCAGATGCCATTTACGTACAACCGAACATTCCGCTGCCCGCTACCGCGGGACGCGGTGGAAGCTGGACCGGCGTCTACGGACAGGTTCGTGCCGACTACACCTTCAACGCCAACTTCACCGGGGCAGTGGAAGCTGTTCATTACGACGTCGGTCGCGCCATTCGCATGGCGGGTGGGCGCGACGGCGATTACATAGGCGTTGAAGGGAAATTCATGTGGTAACGCCACCCGCGATCGGGCGGAACCCGGGGAGATTGTATTTGTATGGCTGAGAAGCCCTTACTGCCGACCATCCTCAGCGTCATGGCCGGCTACGTCGACACGGCAGGTTTTCTTGCGCTGCATGGACTGTTCACCGCGCATGTCACCGGCAACTTCGTCACCATCGGCGCAGCCCTGATCTCAGGCACGTCTGGCGTTGTCGCCAAGCTGCTCGCTTTGCCCGTGTTTTGCCTGTTTGTGATCGGATCGCGCCTGTTGCGCTACCGGCTCATGAGCAGAGGATTGCCGGTAGTGCAATCACTGCTGGCGATCATGTTGGTGCTCTTTGTGGTGGCAATGATCCTGGCCTTGCATTACGGCCCCTTTCCGGGCGTCGACAGTTGGTCGTCGACACTGACGGGCATGATCCTGGTGGGAGCAATGGCCATCCAGAATGCCTTGCACCGTGTCCACCTGGGCAGCTCGCCACCTTCCACGCTGATGACGGGCACCACCACGCAGATGATGCTGGACATCGCCGACCATATTTGCGGCGTGCCAGACGACAAGAGGGAAGCGCTCAACACCCGGCTGAAAGGCATGGGCCTGGCCGTGCTCGCCTTTGCGGCGGGGTGCGCCGGTGGTGCGCTTTGCTATGCCTTCGGGGGCGTGTGGTGCTTCGTGGTGCCGCCGGTGCTTGCCGCCGCAGCGCTGCTTCGCCATGCCGACGCCCAGCCGTGACGACATGCTTCAGTCCACTACAGGAGACTCACCATGAGTGACAAGAGCAAGACCAAGAGCGATACCACCACACTCAAGACCCGCCAGAAGGCGGCGTTGAATACGCCTTCGGCACTGGGTGAGCAGGCGACACAGGATATCTCGGGCGAGCTCAATGCGCTTCTGGCGGACGTGATATCGCTTTACCTGAAGACCAAGAATTTTCACTGGCACATGTCCGGGCCGTATTTTCGTGACTACCACCTGCTGCTGGACGAGCAGTCTGACCAGATCTATGCCACGGTCGACCCCATTGCCGAACGCGTACGCAAGATAGGCGGGACGACGCTGCGCTCTCTGGGGCATGCCAAGCGCCTTGCGCGCCTGTCGGACAACGATGCGGAATTCGTGACGCCCGACGACATGCTGGCCGAGCTGCGCGAAGACAATCAGCGCCTCGCAGCATTCATGCGCGCCACGCATGAGCTGTGCGACGAGCATCGCGATGTCGCTACCGCCAGCTTGCTCGAAAACTGGATCGACGAGGCCGAGCGCCGCGTATGGTTCCTGTTTGAAACCAGCCGCCGCGCCTGACGCGCCACGGATGGATCGATACGGATAGCGGTTGCCAGTGGCTTCTCGCTATCTGTGTCTTTGAGGGGAGTCCCCGCGTAGCGTGTGCGTCGTTTGATTTTCGGGGCGACACGCGAAATCCGCCATATCGTTGACTCATATCAGGGCGATGACGCGCCGCATGCACTTTGATGTGCCGCGTTCCTGTGGTGCTCGCTCCCTCCCGGGCGGCAGGGCACTTCGCAAATCGCTCTCGATCAAAGAGAGGAGTCACCGATGAAAGCGAGGCTTCCGCTTGTCTACTCCTGCTCTGGATGTTCCAGCGCAGCCCAGATGGCCAATCATCTCGCTCTGACGCTTGATCGCGAGCAATGGGCTGAGATGTCCTGCATTGCGGGCGTGGGCGGTGGTGTGACGGGCTTGGTGCGAACCGCGCAGAGCGGGCGACGCATCCTGGCGTTGGATGGTTGCGCCATGAAATGCGTGCAGGCATGTCTCGCCCATGCTGGCGTAACGGCCGATGCGCACGTTTTGCTGTCGGATTGTGGCGTGAAGAAGCGGCAGCACGCCGATTTCGACATCACCGAAGCACGGCGCGTCTACCTCAAAGAGGTGCTGCCTGTGGCGCAGCAATGGGCGGCGGAAACCCCTGATGCCGCCCATGTGGCCTGAGCGGCGCACGCTGGCGCTTGCCCGTGGCGCCATTGACCGGGTCGATGACAGTCTCATCGTGTTGCTGGCGATGCGCAGGCGTCTGGTGGCTACCATCGCAAGGTGCAAGCGCCGCACCGGCTCGGCGCCGCGCGATCTGATGCGCGAACGCCAAATACGGCTACGGATCGATCGGCTGGCGGCAAGGTTGAACGTGCCTTCTTCGACGGCGCAGCAGTTGTTGGATCTGGTGATCCGCGAGGCCTGCCGTCAACAAGGTATCGATATAACGGATGCGTCAGGCCGGACCAGCGTTGACCTTGGTCATGGCAGTGACACGCCTGCAGCAGCCAACATGCGCGGCGCTTTCCCCGACGACATGGCTGCCACTGACATGAAACTTCGCCTCCTCAGGCTGATTCCGCCGCCCAGACGCTTTGCGCCCTTGCTGCGTGTCGTGCCGCAAGCCTGGCAACGTCATGGCATCGAAAGAGCCGTGGCACGGGTATTGGGGGCATCGGTGCAGGACGGCTCTCTCGAGTTCATGCGTGGACGCCGGCTCGGCATTGAAGTCAGTGATCTCGGGCTTCGCTGGGTATTTCAGTTGGGTGCTGATGGTCTGCGGCTGGTCGATGGCCCCGCCGAGGCGGGGGTGCGTGGGAGCGCCACCGATCTGCTGTTGCTGGCCAGCCGGCTGGAAGACGCCGATACGCTGTTCTTTCAACGCAGGCTGGCGTTGACGGGTGACGTAGAGCTCGGGCTTACGGCACGCAATCTCCTGGAGCGCCTGCCCTGGGAACAGGTGCCGTTAGGTGAGCGCATCGTGCTCAACCGTGGTGCTCGTTTCGCGCGCGTCGCCAGAGCCGTCTATCACGGCGAAGTCGCCTGATACGCGAACACTTTCGGGTCCATCCTTTTTAATCGGAACCAACCACATGAGTGGACTTGCAAACCTGCCGGCGCCCGCATGGCGGGATGAGCTGGAGCACCAGTACGCCGATCTGACGGTTACGCTTGAGACCGTGATGCCCTGCATCGAAGTGGCCATGCATCTGCCATGGATCGATGCCATCCGTCAGCTGGCGGCACTTCGTGGCGCTGTGATCATGGCGCACAGCTATCAGGCGCCGGAGATCTTCCACGGCGTGGCCGATGTAACCGGCGATTCACTTGGCCTGGCGCAAGCGGCAGCCGAATGCGACGCCGACCTTATCGTGCTTTGCGGTGTTCATTTCATGGCTGAAAGCGCGAAGATTCTGGCCCCGGAAAAAACGGTGCTGATACCCAGCCTCGAGGCGGGTTGCTCGCTGGCATCGTCCATCACGGCGGCGGACGTACGCGCACTGCGAATGAGGCACCCGGGCGTGCCTGTGGTGAGCTACGCCAACACCTCGGCGGCAGTGAAAGCAGAATCCGATGCCATCTGCACCTCGGCCAATGCGGTACAGGTCGTCGAGTCGATGGATTCGCCCAAGGTGATCTTTCTCCCCGATCAGTTTCTCGGCCGCCATGTGGCGTCATTGACCGATGTGGAGCTCGTGCTGTGGGATGGCCGCTGTGAAGTGCACGAAAAGTTCACCGCGCAGCAGGCCCGCCACGCACGCGAACAATTTCAAGCGCAGTTGGTGGCGCATCCTGAGTGCCCGCCGGACGTTCTGGCGGAGGCCGATTTCGTGGGCTCGACAACGGCGATGAGCCAATGGCTGGAGCGCGAGCGGCCGGAGCGTGTCGCGCTGATCACCGAATGCTCCATGGCGGACAATCTGCGCACCCGGTTTCCCGCTACCGAATTCATCAAGCCATGCAACTTGTGCCCGCATATGCAGCGAATCACTTTGCCCAGCATTTTCGAGGCACTGCGTGACATGAAGCATCCGGTGGAAGTGCCTGCGGACACAGCGCGCGCGGCGCGCAAGGCGTTGCATCGCATGTTGTCGGTAGGCAGGCGCGAGACGGTCTGATGCCATCCCGGCAGCCGGTCATCATCGTTGGGGGAGGGGTGGCGGGTCTGGCAACGGCATTGGCCTTGGCGCCGACGCCGGTTTTGTTATTTTGCCGGGCGCGGGGTGGAAGCGATAGCGCGAGCGCGTTGGCGCAAGGTGGCATCGCAGCGGCCATAGGTGTGGATGATGTGGCTACCGAGCATGTTGCCGATACGATGACTGCCGGCAGCGGCCATAACGACCTGGCGATGGTGCGTTGGCTCTGCAACGCCGCGCCGTCGGCCGTCGAATGGCTGTCCGCATTGGGCGTGCCGTTCGATCGCCAGCCAAACGGCGGCCTTCAGCTGGGGCGTGAAGGCGGTCACCGGGCGGCGCGCATCGTTCACGCAGGCGGTGATGCCAGCGGTGCGCATATGGTCCGTGCCATGCACGATCAGGCCCGCAAGGCACCGCACATCCAATGGCGCGACGATGTCGATGTGGATGCCTTGCTGATGCATGGCGATAGCGTGCGTGGCGTACGAATCCGTAACGCCTCCGGACAACATGAGGAAATGGAAGCGTCGGCCGTTGTGCTGGCAACGGGTGGCATTGGCGCTTTATTTGCGCGTACGAGCAATCCTCCCGGCGCGGATGGCAGTGGCCTCGCACTTGGCATGGCAGCGGGCGCGGCCATGCGCGATCTCGAGTTTGTGCAGTTTCATCCCACCGCCCTGGATATCGCGGGGATGCATTGTCTTCCGCTGATCACCGAGGCGTTGCGTGGCGCGGGCGCCCGCTTGCGCCGGGCCGATGGCTCCGCCTTGATGGATAACGTGCACCCGATGGGCGATCTTGCGCCGCGCGATATCGTGGCGCGTCACGTGTGGCACGCCAGGCACGCTGACGGCCAGGTCTGGCTCGACGCGGGTGCGGTAAGCGGTGCCTTGTCGACACGATTCCCTACCGTTTTGGCTGCATGTCTGGCTCATGGCATCGATCCGCGCCACGCGTTGATTCCGGTGACCCCGGCGGCGCACTTCCATATGGGCGGCTTGTCCGCTGACATGAATGGCAAAACTTCTGTCGCAGGGCTCTACGCCGTGGGTGAGGTGGCATGCAACGGCGTGCACGGTGCCAATCGTCTGGCGAGCAACTCCTTGTTGGAGGGTGTGCTTTGCGGACGGCGGCTTGGCCAGCATCTGGCGCAAGCACCGAGTGCTGCTTCTCGCGGCAGCTACCGCTGGTGCGAGCGCTCAAGTTCCCTTGCAGAACAGCCGTTGGCCGAGCTTCGCGAATGCCTGTGGGATGCCGCAGGGCCGATCCGCATAGAGAAAACACTTCGGCACGCGGAACAACAATGCGCAGACTGGAGTGCCATGGGCTGGCAGGCGCAACTGGCACGGCAGATCGTGCAGTCCGCCTTGAATCGTCGCGCCAGCCTGGGGGCGCACTATCGCGCTGATGGTTAGGCGGTGGCCCGCGGTGTCAGGCGGGCGTTGTCGTTTCCCTGTGCAAGCCGGGCTCGCCGTGCCAGTAGCCGTTGCGGGCTGCAAGCCGCGGCGGCGGCTGAGGCGAGTGCCGCGCCAGGTCGTAATGCGCGACCACCTCGCTCGTGCGCTCGGCCTGCGGGTACAACCGCAGCATGTCGACGCCAAGCTCGCGTAATGCAGGCAGCTCAGGTCCCAGATCCATCACTTGCTCGCTCTGGATTTGTACGCCGTTGATACGCAGCAACGGCTGGCCTTCGCGTGTGGCAAGCGGCAGGCCGTCGGGATGCTCAATGCAGCGAAAGCCGCACTGATCCTTGGCCACATCGAAGGCCCTGGCCGTGAAGCAGCGTGCGGAATAGGCCAGTGGCAGGCGGCCATAGGCAATGACTTCCAACTCGGGCATGTCGCGTCCATCGGCCAGCAGGGCCGTGCGCAGATCGTGCAGTAACGCTTCGCCTTGTTCGATGCCAGGCACCCAGCGAGACATGCCGTCGTCCATCAGGATGGCAAGCGCGCGATGGTTGTAGACATTGACCGTGGGTCCGGCAACGAACGGTATGCCGCGTGCCTTGCACAACTGCACCGCGGACAGATCGTTGGCTTCGATCAGAAAGCGGCCGTCGCCCATCAGGCGCTGCAATGCACCGAGCTCGGACTCCGCCTCGATCAATGCGAGCGAGGACAGCACGATCTGTTTTCCACTTTCTGCCAGCTCTTCGGCCAGTGCTATCCAGTCGCGCGTGCCGAGCTCACGGCGCTTGCTGCATACCGTCTCGCCCAGATAAATAACGTCGACCGGCCATCGCGCGGCGTCGCGATAGAACGAAAGCGTCTGCTCGCGCGTCCAGAAGTACTGCAGGGGACCAAGGCTTAGCTTCATCATGTGCGTGGATCAGTGCCAGTTGCGGTGATAGGGGCCAAGCGTGGTCTGGTGGCCCTCGGCATGCTTCGACAATTCCTTTTGCCATGCGGGGTCAGAGGACCAGCCCGATGGGGCGGCCTGGTAACGGTCCAGCGCCTCGCGCCAGGTACGGGTCACCGATGTCACATATGCCACGCCACGTTGACGGCCCTCTATCTTCAACGCCGCGACGCCGGCTGCTGCGAGTCGCGGCAACAACTCCAGCGTATTGAGGCTGGTCGGTTCTTCTAGTGCGTGAAAGGTTTCGCCACCCACCGCAAAACGGCCTTTGCACACGGTTGGGTAACCGGCCGGCTCCGAAGGCTTGAAGCGATCGATCAGCACCTGATTGAGGCGTACGCTCCGGCTGCCGTCGGCATGCTCGTCCCACCGCACGAAGCTTGCCGGCGAACAGACGCCGTGGCGATTGGGCGATGCGCCGGTGACATAACTTGAGAGCTGGCACCGGCCTTCCACCATGATGCAAAGGCTGCCAAACGCGAACACCTCGAGCGGCACAGGCGACTGCTCGCACAAACGTTCTACCTGCTGAACCGAAAGCACCCGGGGCAACACCGCGCGTTCAATGCCAAAGTGCTCATACATGTAGCGCAGTGCGGGTGCGGTGGTGGCCGATCCCTGCACGGAAAGGTGACGCGCGAGGCGCGGGTAAGTGCGCGTCGCATAGTCGAGCACCGACATTTCAGCGGCGATGATGGCGTCGCAGCCAAAGTCCGCCGCCTTGTCTACGGCTCGTTCCCAAATCGACAACCTCGCGCTGTCAGGATAGGTATTCAGCGCAAGATAGACCTTGCGGCCGCGAGCATGAGCGTAGCTGATGCCACGGCGAAGCTCGTCGTCGCTGAAATTGAGACCGGGAAACGCACGTGCGTTGGTCTGATCGCGAAAGCCCGCGTAGACCGCATCCGCGCCGGCATCGATCGCCGCTTGCAGAGCCGGCAAGTTGCCGGCGGGGCACACCAGGTGCATGGAAAACCTCGGGGCGAATGACAAGGCGTGCATCGTGGACCTCACTATCGAGGACGTCGCTGATGCATGTCAGAGGATGTGGCGGTTTTTCATCAAGCCAGTTGCCAGCATCAACCCCGCTTGATCTGCGCCCACAAGGCGTCTACGCGTTGTTCCACCTCAGCATCCGGCCGAATCGTAACGCCCCACGCACGGGATGTTTCAGACGGCCATTTGTTGGTGGCGTCCAGACCCAGTTTGGAGCCGAGTCCGGCGGCCGGGCTGGCAAAATCCAGGTAGTCGATCGGCGTGTTTTCCACCAGCAGGCTGTCGCGCGCGGGGTCCACTCGCGTGGAGACGGCCCATATCACCTGCGACCAATCGCGCACATCAATGTCATCGTCGGTGATGATGACAAACTTGGTATAGGTGAACTGGCGAAGGTACGACCAGATGCCCATCATCACGCGGCGCGCATGACCCGCATATTGTTTGCGAATGCTGACCACGGCGATTCGATACGAGCACGCCTCCGGAGGAAGATGAAAATCCACAATCTCCGGAAAGACCTTTTGCAGGATGGGAACGAACACATCGTTGAGCGCCATGGCCAGCACGGAGGGCTCGTCGTTCGGCGCCCGGCCCATGTAACTGCCGTGATAGATGGCATCGCGGCGGACGCTCATGCGTTCAATGGTGAAGACAGGAAAATGATCTTGCGCGTTGTAGTAGCCCGTGTGATCGCCAAACGGTCCTTCGAGCGCCACGTCGTTGGGATAGATGTGGCCCTCAAGCAGAATCTCTGCGCTGGCGGGTGCGTCCAGGCCGGTCATGGCGCTGTGCCATAAGCGCGTACGCTGACCGCGCAGCAAGCCGGCCATTTCGTATTCCGACAACGTGTCTGGCACCGGTGCCACCGCCGCCAGCAACGTTGCCGGATCGGCGCCGACGGCAACCAGCACCGGAAAAGGTCGGTCTGGATAAGTGGCTTTCCAATCCGCATAGTCCAACGCGCCACCGCGATGCGGTAGCCAGCGCATGATTACCCGGCGCTTGCCGATCACCTGCTGGCGATAGATCGCCACATTTTGCCTCGGCTTGCGCGTGCCCCGCGTCACCACCAGACCAAAGGTGATCAGGCGGCCGGCATCGCCGGGCCAGCAGTGCTGAATAGGGAGGTGTGCAAGATCAATCTCCTCACCCTCGATCACCTGATGCTGAAACGGCGCCTCTCTCACTGACAGAGGCGCCACGTGAGACAGCTGTGCCAGCTCAGGCCAGCATGCAAGCGCCTGGCGCAGGCTGGAGGGCCATTGCGGCTCTTTGACGGCAGCGAGCAACTGGCCAAGCTCACGTAGCGACGACAAAGGGCGGTCGCCCAGCGCCAGCTCGATCCGCCGGCGGTGGCCGAACAGGTTGCCAAGCATGCGGTGCTTTCCGCTCACCGGGTTTTCCATCAGCAGGGCAGGGCCGCCCTCTCGCAGTGCCCGGTGACACAGAGCCGTTGATTCGAGATACGGATCGACCGGCGCGGTGACGTGGGATAGCTGCCGTTCGCGCGCCAGTCGATCAAGAAAGCTTCTCAGGTCCGAATGGCTCACGCGACATCACTTGCGAGGGACGACTGAGCCAGCAACATCCGCACGGAACGCTCAAGAAAATCGAAGTACAGATCGATGTAGTTCACGCCGCTTTCGCGATTCACCAGATACGGGTTCATCAGGGTGTGCCTGAGAATATGGAGATAGCCATCCTCCGAACCTTGATCAGCAGGAACCACGTCGAGGCTCAACGCATCGAAGATGCGCGCCATTTCATCCAACCCCAGCACGTGTGGCCGAAGAATGGTGCCCGAGCCAAAGAACTCCTTGGCTTGCAGCGGATGAGACGGATCGCATTTGAGAAGGTTCTGCAAGGCCGCCATGAAGGTGTTGGCGACGCGCGCATCGCGGTTGCCGTGCGGATTGAGCGCCAGGCAAACCAGATTGCTGTCGGGCGTAAAGGGCACCATCACGTGCGCCATGTCGGCGACATCGATGGCAAAGCGTTGCGCTCGCGCGTAGAACTCTTCGGTGGCCCGTAGCGTGCCTCGTGGAAGACGGCCAAACTGCGAATGATCGAGCGGCAGCACCTGATGCGCGACGTACGCCGCCGCGGCAGCCGCACCCGGCTTCGAGCCTTCCGGCGTGTACTTGCCAATGCTGCGGTAGCGGGTCATGTAATCCGCAGGTTCGCTGCCGTGGAATACGTAATCGGCCTGCTCGGCGAGCAGCGCCATCGCCCGGTGATCCCGGCATATAAAGGCCCCTGCGCCATAGGGGAGATACCCGAGCTTGTGCGGATCTACCGTAACGGAGTCAGTGCCTGACAGCGCTGCAAACGCTGCATGGATCTCCGGTGACGGGAACTCAACGTACTCGGCAGCGACCTCGTGGTACGGGCGCAGGCTGCCGTCTGCGTTACGAAACACCGTAGCCAGATAGCCGCCCCATGCGGCATCCACATGAACGGTGAAATCCAGACCCAGAGGACGAACGTCCTCGCGCGCGGCGAGCACGGCATCAATGGGATCGATGGTGCCGTATTCGGTGCTGCCCAACACGGCGACGCACATGAGCACCGATTGCCGATGTCGTGCGCAGTGATGCAACGCCGAGCGCAGCGCGTCCGGATCCATCCGCATACCTTTGGTCGCCACAGCCTTCAGTTGATGGCGGCCGAGGCCGAGCAACTTCAGCCCCTTGCTCCATGAGTAATGCGCGGTGACCGGTGCCAGTACCAAAGGTGGCGACAGTTGCGGGTGGGCGGCAAAGAAGTCCGTAAGACCTAGTTGCTCTATTCGCTCAGCCTCGACCCGTGCGCGCCAGTAATGGCGTTCCACCGGTGCCTGTTCACCCAACCAGCGTTGCCAGGCTGTCAGCAATTCAATGCTTGCCGTCGTGGACAAATTGAATGCCGTCCAATCGTCCGGCGGCAATTCCAGGTCGGGTACATCGGCTGCGCGCAACGCTACGGGAAAAGCTTTGAGCGCCAAAGCAAGGCGCAGCGCCTGGTAGTTCGCTACGGTGCCGCCGGATGTCAGATGGCCAAGGGCGCATGGATCTGTCTGCGGATCATGCGGGTAACCGAGCATGCGGGCGAGCTGCAGGCCGACCTTGATCTCCAGGTCGACGGTGACCGGTGCTGCATCTTCGCTGACGTTGTTCGGGTTGAAGGGCAGGGTGAGTATCTGCGCTGCCAGTCCAGGCAGCAGCAGATCGGATGTCATGTGGCCGATATAGCGCGGGCTGTGAAAAGGAGCCGATTTCTTCAGCGCCGCCGAGAGCTGATGAAGCTCCCGTCGCACGCGCGCCTCGAACGCGCAAAAGTCCGGGTGCCGCGCCGCGCTGGTAGCGATGGCCGGCGGATCTTCCGGGTGAAAGTTGCGGCGCCAGTACACGTGATCGCGTAGGAACTCCACCAGCAGCTTTTCCAGCAACGTGTCGTTTTCGCCGTAAGGTCCAAGAAAGCACGCATCCACGACGTAGTCGTGCGGCACGGTTTCCGTCATGGGGTGGGCAGCACTCATATCAGCCCGCCTGCTCAGCGTTGAGGCGATGGCCAGCGATGCGCGCGGTCTGAATGTGTTGCAGGCCGGGCCGGGTATAAGGGGCAGTCATGGCGCGTCTCCAGAAAAATGAGTGCCATGGTCTGCTCTGGAGTGGCGGAGAGCTTTGACGAGGATCAGTCCGCCGGTAAATGTCTGCCAGGTGTTGAGCGGCCGAGTACTTCTGGCATGCGCTTCGTCGCGTTCGTTCCGTGGCGGACGGCTCTTGCGACCTGCGTCCCAATTAAGGCGGTATGTCAGCCGGCTCGAACCTGCGCCTGACGTTTCGAAATTTCTTGCACACCAACTGATGTCTTGATTCGGTTGCTCAGCTTATGATCGTCCCCTGGTGGAATACGATCTGCCACGTCTCAGCAACGTTTCGCCAGAGCGTCGTTCTGCGCGTCCGGCGATTTGGTTGCTGCAGAATGTAGTTCAGTTGATAAAGGTCTTCGGCGAGCTGGTGGATCACGAAGTCAGAGCATGACCAGTCGTCGGGTTCCGGGGCTTTGTAGCGCTCCAGAAGCGTTTCTATGACGAAATCGCGGTCATAAGCGTTGCCGCTTGCGCCGATCTCCCAAAAATCATCCGCCGTCATTTTGAGAAGATCTTCGCGGCTGGCGCCAAGCTCCCGATGATGAAAGATGGGTTCGCGAGCGCTGAGCTCTCCAAGGATTGTGTCGAGATCGGATTTCCGCATTCGCCATCCTTATACGTGCGTTTTCAGCGTGCCTGATCGTCACATCTTCCCAGCTTGATGCGACGCTGCCTACCCGAAGCGGACGTCGCGAGATACGACTCAGGAGACGTAGACAGATCGCAGAGGCGGTGCGAGTGGCGCCTGCCGCGCGTCGAGCGGCTAAGCGGTGCGGTCGGTGTCTGTGAGGGCGAGTGGAAGTCCAAACGCTTTGAACAGGTCAGGGGCGGCTGGCTTCACGAATAAGGTGAGCGATGAAATCGCATCCTGTTCAAGCGTGAGCAAATGGAGAGAGTGCGCATCCCACGCTGCATCGGCTGACCGACGCGAGTAGAGCGCGAAGGCTGGTTGGCGATTCGCCGCCGCGGGAACCAGGCGAAAATCGAAATAGTGCTTCCACGCCCAGGCGAAGAACCGATGAATGCTGTCCTTTCCTGCATACCACTGGAGTTGCGGAGGCATGGTGTAGACCGCCTCCTCCGTAAGCAGGGCGACAAAGCCGTCCAGATCCCTTTCCTCCCAGGTGCGCACATAGCGGGCGAGCAGTGCCTGCTGCCCGGGATTGGACGTCGCGGCGACAGGCGGGCGCCCATCGGGGTAGCGCCGGGCGAGCGTCTCGCGCGCCCTCTGCCGGGCACTGTTGACCGACGCGGTAGAGCCCCCCAGCAGCGTGGCTGCTTCCAGCGTGGACCAGCCAAGCACGTCGCACAGCAGCAGCGTGGCGCGCTGGCGCGGCGGCAGTTGCTGGATGACGGCGACAAAAGCCAGCTGCACCGCTTCGCGGGACGAGTAGCGCACTTCAGGGCTGGGGGCATCATCGGCGATGCCCTCCAGATAGACGTCGGGATAGGGCTCGATCCAGGACACCTCGGCGGGCGGCTTGCCATCGGGCATCTGGTCGGTGGCAGGCACCCGCTGGTCGGGCAGCAGACGTGGCCCGTGCTTGCGGCTGGCGATGGCGTCGAGACAGGCGTGGGTGGCGATCCGGTAGAGCCACGCCCGCAGCGGTGCACGTCCCTCGAAGCTGGCGAAGTTGCGCCAGGCGCGCAGATAAGTCTCCTGCACGAGGTCTTCCGCCTCGTGCAGGGAGCCGAGCATGCGATAGCAATGCAGCCGGAGTTCACGCCGGAACGGCTCGGCAAGTTGCTCGAAGGTCTGGTTCGCGTGCGTCATGCCGTGCTTCTCGTTGGGTGTTTGCGGCACTGAGACGGGCGCCGACATGGATTCCGGAATGAGCGTCTGCATGATGAGGGCCCTCACGGCACGGCTTCAAGGCCAACGCCCGAGAGGAGAAACGCCTTGCCATGGGCCACGTCAGACCGGGTAGCCAGTTCGACCACGGCAGCGGCCGCATCGGCGCTCGACGGCGGTGTTCCCATGCTGCCAATGAAATCCTCAGCCGGAATGCCCAGGTAGCGTGAATAACCAGCAACCGCGTACTTGCCAAGTGCCGTGTCCGGCATGATGCGCGGCGCGAGTGCTACAAAGCGTAGGCCCAGCCCGAGCCGGTCGGACTCCTTTTGGGCATAGCTCGCCATGAACATCTGCGTGCGCTTGGCGCCCGCGTACCCTCCGGAAATCGGCGAGCCGCCGATGGCGGCACCGCTGGAAACCAGCACGATCGATGCGCCCGGCCGTAATGGCAGCAAAAGCGCCGCCTTGCAGAAGTGAAACGCGATCTTGACGTCCGATTCCCAGTTGACCCCGAACTCACGCCAACTGAGCTCATGCAGGGCTGCTGCAGGTGGATAGGCACCGCCACAGATCACCAGGATATCGGGCCGAAGCACGTCAAACACCTTCGACGGTGCGTCCTCGTGCGTCGCATCGAGAGAAAGAGTCTTAACGCCTGGACAATCCCGCACCAACTGCCTTAGCGGTTCATCCTGGCGCGCCACGGCGAGCACATGCCCACCCTCACGTGCCACCGTTCCCACAATCTCCCTGCCCACGCCACGGCTGCCGCCGATCACGACCACGTTTTTGCCCGCCAAACCAGACATAAATCCTCCTATTGCCCAAGGGGCCTGTTTCAGTCTCATCCATAGGACGGGTGTGGAGGCGAAAATTCATCGGTGGTGGGTGGCTTGATCCGGATGAGGGAATGAGCCGGAGTTGGTGCAATCCGGGGTAGGTTGTCTCAGGAGAGCGACGTCGGCATGCTTGGAGCGTCTGCTCCCGACCCGAAGGGGACGTTTCTGATGAGAGAGGGGCGGGGTGGCGATAGTTACCTGACCACCACCATCCTGTTAGGCGACGATGGTTTTGCGGTCGGAAGAACTGACAGTCAATACATGACGCTTAAACAAGGGGGCTTGTATGCGAATGCTGATGGCGGCTGTGCTATGCGCGTGCCTTGGGTTGATATCGTTTGCTGGCCACGCAGACGATCTGCGTAAGCAAGTCGTGGCGAGTACTCTAGTTACCGGCACGGTGAAGATCAGTCCTGAGGGTAAGGTGGATGGCTACACCATTGACCAGGCCGCGAAGCTTCCACCGGCCGCTCGCGACTTGCTTGATAAGAACATTCCCGCGTGGACCTTTGAAAGGACCATAACCCTGCCGGTGGATATCACCGAGCGAATGACCATCCGTCTCCTCGCTAAGGCTGTCGATGATAAGCACGACACCATAAGCATCGTTTCAGCCTCGTTTGACGATGACTTCAAATCTGTTGACGAAACCGTGCATTCTGACAAACGAGTGCAACCGCTGTATCCCGGGATCTCGCTCAACGCAAGGGTAACTGGCACGGTCTATACATTGGTCTTGGTTGGAAAGGACGGCCATACCGAGAAGGCCATTGCCGAACAGGTGAATCTGCGTACGGCAGTACCCACCGTTGCTCAGGAGCGTTTTCGAAAGGACCTTGGGTATGCCGCCACCAAGGCTTTGCAGTCCTGGACATGGCATGTGCCGACATCAGGCAGGTCCGCCAGCAATTCCAGTTGGTGGGTTCGGGTTCCCGTCGTTTTCAGCATACACGTCTATGGCACCCCAGAGCCCAAGCAGCCTGGGCCCGGCGATTGGGACGTCTACATTCCGGGGCCGCGTGTTGTGGTGACTGCCGGCGAAGGTGGGTCCGATGCGCATGCCCAGGCATCGGATGCCATAGCTGACGGTACAGTTCACCTTGCCGACTCATCGGTAAAGCTGACTACGCCTTTGGGTGGCGGTTAGAAGACGCCACTTGGCGGGCTTGGGACTATATGCGCCCAGAAGGGAAGTGAGATGTCTGCTTTCGACTGCGACTTCAGCCGGTCGTTGCACCACATTGCGGACATTTGCCGACACCTAACTAGTTCTGCCTTGCCGAATCAGGACGCCAGACCTTCATGACAATGAACTGGAGATCTGTGGGCTTAACGTCGTGTGTGCTGGTTGCCGCGGTCTTGGTCTTGCTTGTTGCAAGCCTGGCGACATTGCGCCACCGGAAGGTCAGACTATTGGGCGACTCGGCAGATACCGTATTGGCGCCCTGGGCCACCGAATCCGGACCATCCAGTGGATTGTCAATGGACCCTGGCATTCATTGAGTTGCTCTACCCAAGGATATACGCCTGTCTCACAACCTCATGGGCAAGGATGAGATGGACAGGCGCTTCAGTGCCGACCATGAATGGTCCGCCATTAGTAGCCGCATGAAACCCGGCGACGAAATCTATCCATACGACATAAGCATCCGCCACGACGCCCGCCCGGATCTTTTCAGCGGCATCGATGGTGGTGCTGGTTACATCGTGTTGCGAGGCTGGTGCCTAGTCGGCAGGCTCCAGACTCGGGTAGTCATTTACTAATGTCCGCTTCCTGCCCGAAGCGGACGTAATAGCTATGCTCAACTCAGGCCAAGTTTGGGCCGAATCCATGGGGGAGATATGGGCAGGATTTGCCTTTTGCTTTTGCTAATCGCCGCGCCTGCTGCCTTTGCCACCGATGTGACATTTTTCGATGCCAAGGTATGGGCTGATCGCGACGAAAAATCGCTATCGGCTGAGCAACAACTGGCGTTGGCTCAATCTCAGGCCCCGGTAGTGCAAGCTGCGATGTCGTCCTGCTTGGTGGCTAACGGTCCGGACCCATTCTCCTTTGTCGTCGTAGTTGAGCTGGACTCGGCCGGAAAGGTGTTGAGGACTTGGCGAAGGGGTGACTCGCAAGTGGCCGTTTGCTTCCAGAGCATGGCGGCGAAGGCGACGTTGTTCTCGCCGCCGAAAAGTCCGTTCTACTCGTCTTTCGAGATGAATCTACCTGCGAGCGCGATTAGCCATTAGGCGCTCCATCCGGCGGAAGGGGCGATACGGCCGCCCGTGGTGTGTGCAAGCGTTGTGCTAAGGGTGTTTGCCGGAATTGCGGTGTTTCCGTCGCGATATCGCTGCTGCAACGTCCGCTTGCATGAACTCAATTCTGATGGGCTCAAGGTCGCCATCCACCACCTCACCGAATACGCCAGGACGCTAGACCCCAAGCCAAGGGTGAAGCGCAGACAGCCCGATGATCTGGCTTTTGCGGCGTAACGGACCATTCCTCCGCTACGCCGCGCATCTTGGCGCATGAGCCGAAACCCATCGCTCATGCGACGAGCGATTGGCCTTCCTGAATCAAGCGTCGGAGTTGCAGCTCGTCGGAGGTGAAGGTCGTGGACCTTATGGCACCAAATGCCGCTGCTGCAGCTTTTGTTCGCACGTGTGCATCATCGAGGGAATCTGCGCCCTGCAACCGGAATGAAACGGGCGAAAGCGGGCCGAACAGCAGCGCGCGCTCCAGATCGGGCCAGCGCTCCAGGTCGGGCTCCACCTCCGCGTGGCGCGCAAGGCAGATCGCAGTTTGATGCAGCACCGACTCTTGATTGCGTTCTCGCATCGCCCGGCACGCGTTGAGCCCCCGCTCCATCTCCGCCCGTGTCGGCATGGCTACGCGGCCAGCCAGTACGTAGGTAATCCAGCGAGCCTGCAGCTCCAACACCGGAAGATAGGGGCCGATCAGGTTGAAGAGGCCAACAAACGCCAGCCCATCGAGGTCAGGGTGGAACGTATGATCGTAAAGATCGATCCCCTTGCCGTCGAAGCCAAGCGTCCTCGCGATGTCGGCAGCTAGCCAAGGCAAAGACAGGCCATAACCTGTACCGAACAAAATGGCGTCGGGCGTCGCATGAGTGCCGTCGGAAAAAAACACAGTGTCTTTGTCGATGCGCTCGATCCACGGGCGAACGGTGATTCGGCCCTCGGCTACTGCCGGCAGATAGCTTTGTGACTGCGAAATGCCAGCTGCGAAGATGTTCGCATGTGGCTCGGGCGCACCAAATTGAGCGGGACTGCCACCCGCCCTCAATACGGTCGCCTTAAGCCCTTCAGCAAGCGCTTCGACTGGAAGCACCTCGCCTGCAAGAGCAGCAGCGCGATTGAACAGCACATGTTCGGTGGGCACACCCGCTATCAGCTTGGGCAAAATATAGCGCTGTCGCCGGTAGGCGGATGTGACCTGCGCGCCACCGAATGCGAGGTCGGAAGCGATTTCCAATGCGCTGATCGAACACCCGCCGATCACAACCGAATGTCCCCGGTAACGTTCGGCCCCTTCGTATTGAGCGGTATGCGCAATACCAAAGGCACCTGTGAAGCCTTCGATGCCCGGAATTTCCGGCACCATTGGGTGAGCCTGGGCACCCGTGGCTACTATGACGCGGTTGAACGTTTTCTCGACCACCTCATCTTGCTTCCGCAAGCGCAACAGCCAGCCGCCATCCTGCGCAGCCTCGAGCCGCTCGACGCGCGTTCCAAACTGGATGCGCCTTACCAGATCGAATTTGGTGGCGTAGCGCTCCAGATAGGCCAGCATCTGATCCTGTCGCGGATAGATGGCCACGTCCGCGGCGTGGTCGAGATCGGAGAACGCCGACATCACGCGGCTGGTGTTGGTGCGCATCCCCGCCCAGGTCTTGCCCGCTTCGCCTGCCAAGTTCCATTGGCCGCCAAGCCGGTCGTCGGCCTCGAACAAAACGGACTCGATTCCATGTTGCGCTAGCCAGCGTGCCGAAACCAAACCTGCGGGCCCTGCGCCAATGATCGCGACAATGTCCTTCTCTCGATGCTTCATGTATAGCTCTCATTCGTGGTGGGCCCCACGTTATAATTCTTGGCGGCCAAAGGCGTTCCTAAATATTGCCTAAGCAAACGGTCGGGTTTCCTAAAGGGCGGAGAAGCAGGAGGGCCTATGCGACTCTCGGAGGAAATCAAGCGCTTTGTCGTGAGCCCCGTGATGATCATTGTCGGGACGCGAGATGGAGCGAACAGGCCGTCAATCGGTCGGGCCGTCGGCGCCCGAATCGTGGACGACGAGAACATCGAACTGTTCATTTCCGCGTGGCAATGGCCGGAAACCACGTCCAACCTGGCCGCCAACGGACAGGCCGCGATCACGTTTTCGCGCCCTGCCGACTATGTTTCATATCAATTGAAGGGCGCCGCTTGTCTCCGTCCCGCGGAGCAAGAGGACCTGGAGCAGTCCCGTCGCTACCAGGCCATGCTTTATGCGCACTTCAGCGGTCTTGGCCACCCCGCCCATCTGGTATCGCCGTTCATCACGGAACGTGAATTGACTGTTGCACGTGTCTTCGTGAAGGAGGCTTATGTGCAGACGCCAGGGCCCAAAGCCGGCACCGCTGCGGGAGAGGACGTTGCATCATGATACGGCTTCGCGACCTCGACGATTGTTTCGAAGGAGTCATTCCTTCGATTATTGCGACTGTCGCGGCCGATGGCACGCCCAACATCTCCTATCTGTCGCATGTCGTGCTCGTAGACGACGCGCACGTTGCGATATCCAACCAGTTCTTGGCCAAGACGGCCGCGAATATGCGCGCCAATCCGCAAGCGTCACTGCTGCTGGTCAGCGCGCGTGATGGTGGGCAGTACAGGCTTGATGTCACCTGGGTCACGTCGCGCGATGAGGGTGAACTCTTTGACCGCGTGTCGGACCAATTGCGGGCTAGCAGCGCGCAAGTTGGATTGGCCGGGGTCATGCGCCTGAAAGCGGTCGATATTTTCCAGGTCAACGCCATCGTCGCCGTTGCGTCTCCCGTCGAGACCATCGACACATCAGACGTGCCATCAACCCTCGACCTCACGGTCCTTGGCCGGGCGATGAGCGCGATCAGCGCGCAAAGCGGTACAGAGCAGGCTCTCGGCGCCTTGCTCGACGGATGCGAGGACCTCGGCTTCAGCCAGGTCGTCGTACTGCTTGGCGACAACGTGCGCCGGCTGCTCACCACAGTCGCCAGCCGAGGCTACGATCGCTCCGGCATTGGTTCGGAAATTGCCTTTGACGACGGTCTTATCGGCATCGCCGCCGGAAGCAAACGCCCGGTGAAGATCAACGATATGAGCCGAGTGCTCAGGATGGGGGCCGCGATTGAAGCCACGAGCGACTCCGATGAGGACCGGACCCGAACGATTGTGCTGCCGAGTCTGCCCGATGCCATAAGTCAGATCGCCATGCCGCTTCTCGCGCAGGGGACCCTGCGCGGGGTGCTCTTTGTCGAGAGCCGTGATCGACTTGCCTTCACCACGACACATGAAACCGCACTGGAAATGATGGCGAACCAGTGCGCACTCGCACTTGCGCTTTGCGAAGCGCTCGCGCCAGAAGCCGAGCCGGTGGCCGCAAGTGCAGCGCACCAGCAGCGTGGCAACCGTGCCATCCAGATCAGTCACCATACGTATGACGACAGCGTCTTCATCGATAACGCTTACGTGATTAAAGGTGTCGCGGGGCGCCTTCTGGCCTACATGCTCGACGCCTATATCAGCGAAGGAAGGCGCGACTTTACCAACCGCGAAATCCGCCTGGCAGAAACGCTCAGGCTGCCCGATATCAAAGACAATCTCGAAACGCGTCTTCTATTGTTGCGGCGTCGACTGGACGAAAAGAATCTTCCAGTGCGGCTGATCCATGCTGGACGGGGCCAGGTCACACTGGCTATCGATGGAATGCCCGTATTCTCACACACTGGATAGGCGGCAAGAGACCATGCAGATCTCGATCCGAGCTACGAGCCACTGGGCCCATCTTTGGAACCGTAGTCGGACTAATTCTCGCCCAATAAGACTCGGGTCGGAGCTGGCCCAACATCAACGGTTCACGCTGACTACGTGGATCCAACGAGAACACCAACGGCCTTCTTAGGCAGTATTTTCCAAAGGGAATGGATCTCTCCGGGTTCTCGCAAGCGCAGCTCGATGCCGTGGCGAGGCGCTTGAATGGGCGGCCAAGAAAAACCTTAAACTACGAAACACCGGCCGAACGATTTCATCAAACTGTTGCAACGACCGGCTGAATCCGCAACCCAAAGTGGACGTGGCAAAATTCGGATCGGTCCACCCTCACCAGGGTGGGCAGCATCGGCTGGTGAGCACAAAGGAGGGGTTGTGCAGGTTGACTATCGCTATGTATGCGATGCCGATTACTTCGCGGTCGTGATCGACCGGCAATATCGGCAAGGACCACTGTTACTGAGGCTTCCGGTTCAATTCGGCCTCATGGGCGCGGCATGTGCTCTCTGTATTGTCTTGGCGGTCAGCACGTCGCTGGTGGAGGGAGTCGCACCATTCTTCATGATCACATGCCTAGTCATGGTAGCCGGCATCTGGGCCACGAAACGGGGTCTGATGAAGAGGTTCAGGCGTAAGGCCGGTTTCGGGGCCGAGGTGACAGTTTCACTGACTGATGCCGGCCTCGACATAAGCACAGGCGCATCGAATGTCAGAGCGGACTGGTCGGCATATCCAAATGCTGTCCGATTCAGCGATGGGATTCTCTTAAAGGGTCATCGGTCGATAAGGTGGCTGCCCGACGCGGCAATCCTCGTCGGAAACCCTTCAGATTCGACAACCCTGGTCGGCCTGAAAACAGCCCTGAGGGTGATCCGTTAATTTACGGCACTGCGGTCAGATGAAATATCCGCTTTCGACTGCAGATTCAGCCGGTCGTTGCAACACACTCCTGCTGCTCGCGCAGTCTTCAGTGTATTGCAACGACAGGCTGAATCCGCAACCCGGAGCAGACATAGAGCTGTTAATGAATTGCAATCTTCGCGCTCTACCGGCAAGGACGTTCGTACCAAACTATACATAGGGATAGCAATGACCACCTCACTCTGCACGGTGCTAGAAGACAAGCCCAGTGGTAGCGACATCAATGCAATCGTCCAAGGATTGCTTGCTTTCAATCAGACCCGCACCAACGGCGCGACGCCGGAATATCTTGTGGCGACCGTGCGAGATAGCGAAGGGAAGATGTTAGGTGGCGTTGTTGGAGCTGCGTACGTGAGTTGGCTGCAAGTCAGCGCACTGTGGCTTCAAGAAGAATTGCGAGGTCAAGGTTATGGAAGCGCTCTGATGGCGCTTATCGAGGAGGCCGCGATCCAAAGAGGTTGCACCAAAGCATTCCTCGAAACATTCGATTTCCAGGCGTTGCCCTTCTATGAGAAGCGTGGCTACGCCGTTTTCAGCAGATTGCCTGACTTTCCGCCCGGTGGCGCGCGATATGCTCTTACCAAGGCTTTGCAGGCGGGGGTGACTAGGAAGCTGCTTGGTGGCTAACGCCCGCTTCCGACCCGAAGCGGACCAAACGGGTGATGATCTTTGTAGTCACGTTCTAGGGAGGGGTACATGCGATTCAAACGGATTGTTGCTTTTGCGTGCTTGCTGGTCGTCGCGTTGCTTGTCGTAGAGGGAGGCCTTTACCACCTATTGCGTACGAACCCCGATTCTTGGGGCGATTCGTGGGCGTTGGCTACCAAGCGCTTTGAATTGACGAAGTTCGTTGCCACCGCCGTCGTCGTCTGCCTGATATCCATTTGGTTTATCTGGCCGATCCGACAGAGTGTTTTGGTACAAGGGACTCTCTACTTCTTGGTCGTCGAGTTGTTGCAGGCCATCCCGTTGGTGATTTTCGGTCCAGGGATGGCAGGGCCGATTGGGCCCGCTCTTCGCGTGAATCTTGTCTTCATCGCCGCATCCACACTGGGCGTCTGGATCTTTCGTATCGCCGTAGGTAAGTCGAGCTTGCGCGTGGCTAAGAGTTGAGTGTCCGCTCTCGACCCAGAGCTGACGTCCGCAACAAAGATATGGAGTACAGGAGTCGTGAAGAGTTCCAAGGAAGGTTCGAGAGGCGCATTGGCAGGAGCAATGATTTGCCTCGGCTTTGGCGCATTGAACTGTTTTCGAAGCAGCTACCCGATGGCTCGGGCGTGTGGTTGCGCCATCCTCTTCGGGATGATCGTTTTACTTGTTGGAATTTTGCGTCGCAGACGGCGAAAGTCATAAGGGGGTGTCCGCTTTCGACCCGAAGCGAACATCGCACGTTGGAAAGGGAGCGATGTGCACGGAACCAAGCAAAGGGGCTCCGAGTGCTTCCCTGCTTCCTTTTCTGGGTGACCTAACGCGAAGAAGCACTTGGCCCCTTTATCCCGAATTCGCGCCCACGCCTTTCCCGCTCCAGGTCGCACTGCACTTGCAGCAGCATCCAGTAGAGCGCGCTGGTGTTGAGTACCACGGCGAGGCGAAGGGCGACGTTGGCGCGCATGGGTACCTCGCCGATGATGAGTCGCCGCAGTCTGGTCACGGTAATCCCCGTGCGGCGGGCGAGAGCGGAGAGGGTCATGGCTCGGGGTATCAGGTAGTCGTGCTTCAGCACCTCGCCGGGGGTGCGCAGGCGCTGTGAAGGGTCCACCCGCAGATGCGGGTCGAGGCGGATCAGATTCATCGGGTTTTCCGGTCAGGCACGGCAAGGCGACGCATCAGGGATGACATCGATGCGTGTCGGGGAATGTCCTGCGACGCTGTGCGTGATCGCCCAGGTGTGGCGCATCGATGGGGATCGACGCGCCACGGGGAACGATCACAAGGACGGGGCTAAGCGTTCACTCTGGACGCTTCACCGTACCCATCCACCAGACGTTCAAGGCACTGGATAGCGGTGGCCACTGCAATGGCCACGGAGGCCGAAAGCGGCCATTCCAACGACTTGCGGGGAAGCCCTTCGGCGCGGGCGTGCAGGCACTGCTCGTGGTCAATGCGTAGCCGCGTCAGGGCATACGCCGCCAGGGCGAGGTCTTCGCGGGTGAATACGAGCTCAGGAGGGTGTGCCGACGCCGACCCGTTGAGGGTGTCGGGTGGAGGAGTGTGGGTGCTGCCGGCGGGAACGGGCAGGCGTGCGCGTGCCGTATGATCGTGGGTAGCCAAGATCAACTCCTATGGTTGGCTTTGGTCAGCGGGTCGTGAGTGTCTCTAGCACTCGCGGCCCGCGCTTCACGACATTGCTGTCATGGTCACTCGCGGCAACCGGTGAATAGACACCGCGAGCGACCCACCGAGAGTACTCAGGGCCGCCACGGGCCGCTGTAGGGGTTTGCCTTGACGCGCTACCCCTGTGTCTGCCGACATGCCGACCGAATGGCCTGACGGCTGAACTCAGCTCACGAAATCCGAGGGCAGGGTGCACTTTTTCCGGCCTCGCGCACCGTCAAACAAGGAAAGTCGACGCGGCCCCCTGCGTTGCCGTTGCGAGCCTTCCGCTCGGCATAGCGACCTATGGCGCCGCCTTTGCCCTTATGGGTAGCATCTTGCGTCGCGCGTGAGGGCTTGCACGTGTCCGCTCCCGACCCGGAGCGGATGCTTCGCCCCAGCGCAGCATGGACTGATGGGTAAGCCGGGCTCTCCGTAAAACTACGGTTTTTTGCAGCACGTCTTTGCGGGACGATACGTTTCTGGTGACGCATGGTCGCGTGGGAGATCGACGATCTCCATCCGGGCATCGTCTTCAGGCCTTGGGTGCCACACCGCCCAACCTACGATTGGTTTCCAGAACTTTCACCATCCGTCACGGAGTCATCCCATGAAAGGTCGAGGCCTCGTTCAGACGTCCATCGTGCTGTGTGCGCTAACCCTCTCCCAGATCGCCAGTGCCGCTGACCTGGAATGCACCATGCGTTTCAGCTTGTCCGGCTGGTCGGCGATCTACAAGCACATGAGCGGTAATGGTGTGGTTACCTGCAAGAACGGTCAAACCATGAAGGTCAAGCTTGAAAGTCATGGTGGTGGACTGACGGCGGGTAAATCGCGCATTGACAATGGCGTCGGCAATTTCAGCGACATCATCAAAATAAGTGATGTGCTGGGTACTTACGCACAGGCGGATGCCAGCGCAGGTGCCGTGAAGGCCGGCACGGCACAGGTGCTCACCAAGGGCGAGGTCTCTCTTGCGCTTTCAGGCGCGGGCCAAGGTATCGAGCTCGGCGTGAGCGTGGGTGGCTTGACGATTTCAGAAGACAAGTAGAGCTGACTGAACCGGATTGCCCCCGAGGGGCTTGCGAGGCGCCGGCGTATTCGCCGACGCCTCGTGCTATGCCAGGGCTTTGCAACCCCTGTTTCAGTGCTGATCGCGGTCGCTACGCTCCGGACCTTGATCCGGTGCGAACGATATGCCGCGCAACACCTCGGCAAACTTCGCCGAGCGCACTGTCACGAACTCCTCCTTAGCGGCGACCGAGGCATCGCTGTTCTTCAGCGTGTCGCGAATGGCCACCAGCTGGTTCGGATCGGCGCCCGTGTCGCCATTGCCGCTGATCGTCGAGGTGGTGGCCCAGATCGTCACCTTGCCGTCGTCATCGAGTTGGCCCGTCAGGTTGCGCAGCCCATCCGTGGCCGGCGACCACGGCAGGTTGGTGGCGGTGTTGATGCCGGTGGGATAGCCACCCACCGTATAGGCCTGGCCCAGGTTGAGGCCGGCCTTCAAGGTGTAGGCCAGCGACCATGTCTTGCTGTTGCCGTCGTACACCCACTTCTGCAGGCCTGCGGTGGTCTGCGCAGCAGCATGCGTGTACAGATCGGCGCCGCCCGCATAGCCGTCGCCCTCATCCGCCACGTAGAGCGTGTTGGCGTCGGCGAACCACAAGGAGAACGGATAGGACAGCGTCTTGGCGGTTTTCGCGGGTGTGGTCGGGAAGCCGGCGAGGATGCACATATTGGTCGGCAGCCCATTGGTCAGCAATGTGCTCGCGTTGTAAGCCAGCGGTGCGCTGGGTAGCGGAGCGCCGGCCACTGGCACGCCGACACCGTTGGGGCAGGCCGTGCCGGTGGTGTCGACGAAGTACACCGTGTTCACGCCGTTGCCGCCGCTGCCCTTGGTGAAATACACCACGTTGTCGTGCACCGTGATGCCGCGGAAGTTGTCGTCCTTGCCGAGCTTGTCGGCCTTCAGGCCCAGTGCCGTGATGGAGAAGCTGGCCAGCGGGGTCGTGATAGCCGGGTGTTGCGAAATCTCCGGCAGGTGTGCCGGGCTGATGAACTGTGCACCGGCCCCGAGCACGATACCGGCAGGCTGCGGATTGCCCCCATTGCCCGCGTTGCCGGCTGTGTAAAAGTAATCGGCGCCATGGCGATTGATGAGGATGGCGGCCCGGCCATTGTTGCCGCTGTAGGCATTTGTTTCGGTAAAGGTGAAATGGCCCTTGCGGTCTACGGTGGCCACGGCGCGGTAGAACGCCTGTCCATCCGGATTGGTTGGATCGATGGCGCCGGGTGTGTTCGAGTTGGATACGTCGAGGGTATTTACCGGGGCGACGTAGCCCATGAACGTGAGGTACTTATGGTCCTGCGACAGGTGCAGCGCGAGCTCGGATTTCGAGCTGAAGCTGGTGACCAGCTCGCCTTCCGGCGCCGCCGGAAGCAGGCTGTTCGGTACCTGCAGCGTATCAACGAGGTGGCCGTCCGGAGTGATCTGGTCGAGGTAGATGCGCGCCGTGATGCCGAAGCTGCCGTCGTACAGGTCGTTGTTCCATAGGTAGGGATAGGTGCCGTCGAACGGAGCGCCACTGGCCGCGCCACAACCGCCCGTCGTGCTGCCGCAATTCACCGGAAGAATCGCGCCGACTTGCACGTTGCTGGCCTTGTTGTCGTACACGCTGCGACTGAGAACGAGATTGCCCGGAAAGAAATGGAAGTCACGCCGGTTCCATGAATCATCGGCATGGGCGAGTGCGCCGGTGCCGAACAAAACGAGCGCAAGGGTCGCGCCGATACGCTGCCGAGCAAAGCGGTTTGTCATGGTGGTCTCCAGGGGTAAGGCCTGCCCAGGACTGGGCGAGCGGGACCACGCTAGTGCTGGCCCATGAAGGCTTCTTGACAAGCCGCCGAGGCTTGGCTTGGCGGCGTGGACGTCTATACGTCCGCGTCGCGAAAGAATTTGTGCTGATCGAAAGAGTCTGCGTCGATGGGGCTTGGTGATGTGAAGAGTCTGCAACGCTTTCGTCCGCGTGGAGGGTCGAACGGGCGATCAGGGCGCCAGTTCTTGCGTTAAAGCGTTCCCTGATCTTCTTTGGAAAGTGTCCGGCAACCTTTGTCGGGCCTCGCTACGGGCAGACCGGCGGGCACAGGTAGACGCGCCGGAATTCATTTAAGCTGAAGGCTGGAAGTACCTGGCCTAGTGGCCAGGTCAATAACGGGGGGAAATCATGTTCAAGCATTACAGCCGCCTCGGCGGTATCGCTTTGTCGTGCCTGTTTGCCGCGTCCTGGTCGCATGACGCGTCGGCTTCAAACCAACTCGCGCCTGAAATGGCGGCCACGTCCGCGACCGTAACGTCGCCGACGGTTTCCTTCGGGACCTTGCCCGCCCTGCAAGTGGCGACACCGAAGCCGGGTAGCAAATATGTCCCGGGTGACTTCAATGGCGACGGCACGTCGGACCTGCTGTGGTTTAACCCCATCCTCAGTCAGGTGGGCTACTGGACCATGAACGCCACGACCGTGGGTGTGCCATTTTCAGGCGGTGGCGTGACGCGGACCGGGCTGGCCTCCTTTGCGGTGACTCCCGGTTATTTCGTTGGCGCCGTAGGCGACTTCAACAATGATGGCTACGCCGACCTCGTCTTCACCAGCGCCAATCACGATCTCTGGCTATGGACCAACAACCGGAACGGTAGTTGGTCGTCCACCAAGATCGGGACCTATCCCAGCCAGTGGCAGTTGGTCGGTGCGGGCGATATCGACGGCGATGGCTATGACGACCTGCTGTGGCTCGACCCGTCGGAGTGCAAGTTCGGCTACTGGACGATGCACGGGGCAGTGCCCACCGGTTACCAGATCATCGATATCGCCTGTGGCTACTATCCCATCGGCATCGGCTACTACCAGCCGTCCAACCGGCTGAGCATTCTGTGGACCAGCGCCGCGAACGATCTTTATATCTGGGACAGCAAGCCGGGCTGGTTCGCCTCTTATAACCTCACCAGCGCCGTCGGAAACCTCACCAGTATCTGGGCCATGGGCGGCGGTTACATGGGTAGCGGCATGGGCATCCAGTATTACCAGGCCAGTGTCGGTTCACCTGGCGGTATCGCCACGGGCGGCATTTTTTCCCGCATCTTTGATGCTCGAGGCAACCAGACCGGATTTCAGGGCGGCACGGGCTGGGACGGCGGCGCGTTCCCCTTGGGTTCGGGCGGCTATGTCATCCAGGGTAATGGCGTCAACGCCACCGGCCTGTACAGCATCGATCAGGCAAACACTACGATCAGTACCAACGGCTTGCCTGGCTCCGACCTCTTATTTTCGGGCAACGGGGGCATCATGCCCGGCAGAGATAGCTGGACCTACCCTGTCGGTTGGTGGTTAGTCGGTGCGCCGGCCAATGGAACGGCCAATCCGGCCAATTGGTAAAGGCGCCACGGTGGCAAGACCACGCAGGCAACACTAACCGGGGCGCAGAACGCGCCCCGGTTGGCATAACAACAAGCTCCTGAGCCCCCTAGTGGAGCAGATGGCGGTCGTTAGGAAGTCGAGTACCAGAATCATTCGGTAACGTCTGCTTCCGACCCGAAGCGGACCTAGTCTCGAACGGCAAGGGAGGGGGAAATGTCGGTTGGTGACAGCGCTGAGGAATTTAGGTTTGCCGCCAAACTCATGTTTCAGTATCGCGTCGTCGCAAATGGCGAGGAAAACGTCATGCGGCTTTGCGAGGAACGAATCTTGGTTCTGCGTTCTACCACTGCACGCAAAGCCCTAGCTCTTGCGAAGAAGCGTGGGAAGGTTGCCCAGCATTCCTATAAGAATGATTCCGGCGCGATTGTGCGTTTCGAGTTCGTTGGGGTGATGGACTTGCTTCACCTCGGACTCGAGTGTGATGAGGATGAGGTCTGGTATGACATCACCCTGCGGAAGCGACCAAAAGAGCGGGCGTCGTTATTGATTCCTGAGGAAAGCCAACTAAGCGCCATCCGTATGATTACCTCCGGAAGGCCTCGCAAGCAGAAGAATGGCAAAGGCCGTGGGTGGGGAGGAGTCCATCCCATTGCTTCCGACCCGAAGCAGACATAATCAATGCGCCTCGACCACGTCCTGATTGCTTGGGCTGACCCATCACCTAGTGGTCAGTAGGGCGCCAGTATTGCCGGGTTGCTGGGCATCGTCCTTTTTGCTCAGGATCGCCACAAGTCTTCATACCAGTTGCAGGGTCTCTGCACGAACCCCTGCTAGTGTGAAGACACTTTAGGGGGAGAGTACCGTGCGTTCCTGCGCTTTGGCTTGCTGCATCCTTTTAATGTCGGCTGCGCTGCGGGCCGACCCTCCGGCAGTGGCGGAGGCGATTCGTGCCGGGGACATCAACGCCATCAGTGCCTATCTGGCTTCCGGCCATGGGGTCAACAGCCCGGCGGGCGATGGGCGCCGCACCCTTCTCAGTTTGGCCGTGCAGGCCCGCCAAGAGGCCATGGTCGAGTTCCTTATAGCCCATGGCGCGGACGTGAATCTTCACGACCCCAAACCCGGGCTCCTTGGATCTTATGATGGTGTCACGCCGATCGATCAAGCCGCGCGCAACGATGATCTCGAAGCCGCAAAGGCCCTAATTACTCACGGCGCCACCGTCAATCCAGAAGGCGATGACCCGTTCGGCCCACTGATAAATGCCTCGGTCAGAGGAAGCTTGGGTGTTGCCAAGCTGCTTTTGACCAAGGGGGCTGATATCAACCGTGCCGACGTCAATGGCGCTACTGCGCTGCACCACGCTGCCAAGATGGGGCGAGTAGACATGATGGAATTGCTGCTCGCGCACGGAGCCAAGCTTGACCAGTTGGATCACTCCGGCGATATGCCGCTGGGAAGTGCATTCCGATTCGGTCAGTTCGTCGCAGCACGTGCCTTGATTCAGCATAAAGCGCCCTGCAAGTACCTGGACCTGGCCGACCATACCCTGCTGGATCTCGCGATCTTGAGCCCGGCGGCCGCTCAGATCGATGCGGGCCTGTTAGACCAGTTGATTGGCTGTGGCGTGGACCTCCATGCCGGAAAGCGCCTGACGCTTTGGTACGCCATCGCACAGAGGAACGTGGCCGTCGCGCGCTTGCTGATCAGCAAGGGTGCGGACATCCCCACCTCGCAGATTCCTTATGGCGATCCGCTGCTACACCTGGTGGTGCAGAATTCCCTTGGAGTGGAACTTCTAGATGACCTGCTTAAAAAGGGCCTGGACGTCAACGGCACCAACCACGCCGGTCAAACCCCGCTGTTGGCGCTCGACCTGGTTCGTGCGCAGCCCGCTACGGACGGGCGCATGATTGATCTCCTCCTGGCGCACGGTGCTTCGATCAACGCGGCAGACCATCGGGGCTATACGCTGCTGCATTACGCGGCACTCGCTAACGGCGACACCGGCCCCTGGGTGGACTATCTGGTGAACAAGGGAGCGCGGGTGGATGTGAAAGGAACAACAGATTCGATATCCGACCATGCCTACACGCCCCTCCAACTCGCTGCGCAGTCCGGCAACTTGAAAGCGATGGCCGCACTGCTCTCCCATGGCGCTGATGTCAACGTCCGCGCCGGGGCAAAGTCGGAAGGCCAGACGGCCTTGTCCATCGCCATGCTTGAAGGTCATTTCGATTGCGCGAAGTTGCTGCTACAGCATGGGGCTGATGCCAGCGTCAGTAACATCCCCATGGTCGAAGTGGCGATGAACAAGGGGGAATACCAACTGGCCCAGGACTTGAAGGCACATGGCGCAAATGCCTCCGGCGTCGACCTCAGTCCACGTCCTCCGGCATTTTTCGGCGGCGGCTGTGACAGCAGACCTGCATACTGGAATGATCAGAGTGGTCAGGTGGCGGAGGTGGACGGCCAACCGGGCGAAAAGCTGTTCCTGCACCCGGACTATCCGCCGAAGTGCACGGGAGGAGACAAGAGCTGCGACGGCAACGCCTACCTAGTTGCCGGCGATCGGGTGGTGATAGGCACCCGTTGCGACGCCTGGACCGATGTGCAGTACAGCGGCCCGCGCTCAAAAAGCTGGGGCTGGGTCGAATCGGCGCGACTCAAGGATTTGGGCTCGGCGGACCATGTGTCCCTCGACCATCACGCACCTGTCAGCGCCGCTCCGCCTGGGCTATGCGAGGCCACGCGCGACAGGCTCGATGAGGCTCTACTGCATGCGGATCAGGACGCTGCTCCCTTTACACCGGTTCCGTTGGATTTCCAGAACGAGGAGGAGCTTCCTCCTGCCCTTCAGCGGGAAGCGGATGACTTTGGTTCAACCGAGATTGCCAATGCCCTGATTCGCGGCGTGCGGACCAAGGTAGTCGTTCGCTCATCCGGAGGTACTTGCCGTACGTCAACATTTGATATCTGGACGCATGACTTCAAGAAGCAGGTGTACGCCGATGCCAATGAAGATGCCTTTGTGAGCGAGGAGTTGGAGAACCACGGTACCGACACATATCTGCTAACCAACAACGGCCGGAGTCACGATGTCGTGCTCTACGGCTTCACGGGGAACTTGGACTCTACGCAGTTCTGTACTTTCAAACTGGTTCCCCGCAATCCACAGCAAGTGATAAAAGCTGCTGACTCTGAGCTATGCAATGCCGTGCGCGACGGCAAGGTCGAGCAGGTGCAGGCCGAGGAGGGTGAGCCAGTCGAGGTTGCAGCGGAATCTCTCGGCTCGGACACGGATGTGCCCGGCGGCCAATGGAATTACATGCTGGGGCCCACAGCAAGGGCCGATATCTATAACGACGGCCATCCGATGTCTGTAGCCATTGTCACCGGGAGTGCTTCCTCCGGTGCCGGCTGCGGCGCTGAATATCAGACTGCGTGGCCAGTTGTGTTGGGCAAGGATGACATGCCGGAGCGGACTCTGAAGAAGATTGAGGCCGCGGACGAGGAAGCCCATCTGATTCGTTATCACGGAACAATCTACGTCGAGACCAATTCCGCCGAAGGGTCCAGCAGCCATAACCATGATGTCTGGAAGGTGAGCCATACCGGTGTGACCAAGATGTGCTCCTACCTGCCGGTGCGCTATGACATCAAATAGCCTGCGGTGGCTCGGTGCTGCTATTGCTTGCTGGGCGGCGACCGCTCCAGTTCATGCCGACACGTTCAAGTTCGAACTGCTTCATGTTTTCCACCACACGCCGAACAGCGTCGAGGGTGCATGGCCGGCCGGCCCAGTTCAGGTTCTCCCCGATGGCGACGTGATTGGGACTACCGAACGGGGTGGTACCTACGGCGGCGGCACGGTTTTCCTCGTCACAGCAAAAGGCGAACTTAAAGTACTGCATGAGTTCACCGGGCGTGACGGCCTGTACCCCGAGAGCTGCCTTGTTCCTACCAAAAGCGGTGACTTCTACGGTACGGCGCGAGGCACCCACCACGTTGTATTTCGTATCAACTCCCGAGCTGACTTTGCCGTCGTTCATCGGTTCCAGGTCCCTACTGGGACCATACCCTATGTCGTATCGGTCAAAGGCAGTGACGGCAAAATCTATAGTGTGAGCGACCGCCGCGACGGTGGCTTCCAGCTGCTCTCTGCGGGTGAGCGCGCTGCGGCGCAGCCCGATGTGTTTTCCGGACTCTCGAATACCGTGCCTGGCGGACAGATCTTGTTAAACGCCGCGCACAACGGCAACCAAGGTAGCGAGGTCGGCACCAGCAGCGTCTCGATCTGTGCCGATGCAGTTGTGGGGGTGGATGGCCACATCTACAAAACCGACCCCAATATGCTCTCGATCATGCGAAGCGTCGAACCCGGAGCTAATAAGTCTGTTGGCGAGATCTTCAACCCCCTCAAGATGACCGAGGACCAACGCAAGCTCGCCGGCGCACGGGGGCAGATGGCGGTTCTGCCGGGCGGGGATTTGGTTGGCATCACGCATTGGCAATTGCCAGGTGAGCAAAGCAGTGGCGTATTCCGGGTTTCGCCGCTTGGAAACGTCGCCTGGGTTTCTGCCTTCGCCAAATCAATGCCCGTCCAGTCGTATTCCGGCTTGCTGTTGAGCAGTGACGGCAAAATGTATGGACTCGTCAGTCACTACGGGCCAGAGCCGATCACGCTGCTGCAGGTGACTACTGATGGGGCAGTTTCTAATGTGCTCAGCTTTCCGTCACAAGCTAGATCTCCCGGCGCACTTACGTTGGGGCCGGATGGCGCGCTATACGGCACGTTCGGTGGCTATGGAGACGGCACTAGTGGTGCAGTGTTCAAGATCGTGCAGCAGCGGTGAGTTAAGCCGGCAGGTTCATCTCGCGGGCGCTGGATTGCGATGGCGTGCATGACGCGTCAAGGAACCCCAGGAGGCTCTCAAGCAGCAAGTGATCGTATCGACTTTGTTATGTCCGTTTCCGACCCGGAGCGGACATCAAGCAAGAACTACTGTGCGATGGTCAGGTCGGGCCGGAAGGGTTGCCGGATAAATTGCCAATGGAGCTCGTATGAAGCACTACGAACTCGGGGATAGCGAGGGAATTCCGGCGATACTGCATTTTGGTTCACCCGGGTGCGGTGACTCGGGCGCTGAACTCCATGAGCTTGCGACACAGTTTGGTATCCGGTTGATTTGCCCGACTCGGCCTTGGTATGACGATGAGGGCGTTTCGCCGAGTTTTGAGGCGGTGAGCCGCGGCACAATCAACTATCTGGAAGCGAAGGGCATTGATGCCGTCCATGCAATCGGCGGTAGTGGCGGTGGCCCCTTCGCCTTGCATCTGGCGTTGTGGGATGGCTCGAAGGTCAAAGATTGCACGCTACTTGCGGCAATGGGGTCGCCACGCGAATTCGCTGATCATGTGAGGTCGCCATACACTCGTCGCCTCTTGGAGATATTTCACGGACGCGACTACCAGGCATGGCAAGACACGATGGCTGGCTGGGGCGTGTCCAAGGACTTGGCACGCGGCGCCTGGCAGGATTTCATCGCTTTCTATGATAGCTGGCCGAAAATGGAGCTCAGGGCGGCGCAACCCATTTATGTCTATCACGGTAGTGATGACCAAAACGCCCCACTCGAAGCGGTAAGGGCTCTGACTAAACATGCTCCGTTGGTGGAGTGGAACGTGATGGATGCAGCCGACCACCTGGCGATGGCTAAAGACCCAGCGAACATGATCTTTGCTTCGATCTTTCAAGGCATAGCCGATCGCAGAGCCGTATCGATGGGCGGCATGTGACCTTGATCGGATGAGTTTGGAAATGTCCGCTTTCGACTGCGACTTCAGACGGTCGTTGCAACATATTGCTGGAAACGTTCGGCCGGTGTTTCGAAGTTGAGCGTCACCTGTCACCGACCTTCGAGGATGTTTCTTGAAAAGATCAGTCTGGATTGTGTGTGCGCTGCTTGTGCTTGGTGTTATTGCCTATCTTGGCGCCACATATGGACGAAGGGGGGGCATCTACCTCGCGCCGCCCCCAGCGATTCGACCGAATGCGCGGCATTCAGCGGCCAGAGCTCATCGGATTTGCTTATTGACGTCTGTGCCAAGCTCAAATATGTCAGGACGCTACCTGTGGGGACGGACACTCACTTTGCATGTCCCACGGATACCAGTCAGCTCGTAGGCCTTTCCTTGACTCGAATTCGTTCAATTTGGGGAGCGCCTGACCTCGAAGAAAGAGAAAAATGGCGAGACGAGTCGAGCCGAGTTCTTCGATGGACATATTTCATTGGTAGCCCGAAGCCGAGGACTAAGGGTGGCGGCTTCCCGGAGCTTTCACTTCATTTCAATGAATCGTCAGTGGTTGCCGAAGTAACCTGCGCGCTTTCCAAGTAAGGTCCGCTCCCGACTCATAGCGGACCTTAAGAGGATGCTCCCCGCTGCCGGCTCCGCGCAGCTATCGCGGTCGGTCGGATACATTGCACGGCATGCTTCGGCCGCATTGTGATGATTCCCTGCTTGCGCTTGCGCCGATGCTTCGTGGTGCGCATTCACTTCCGTAGCCGGGGCGGGCTCTCTTGTGTGAAGCAGGGAAGTGGGCGTCTGAGCCCGTTGCGCAAACGCCAGGCTAGGCCGGCTTCGCCGTATCCAGGCAGGCGTAGTGGTCACCGTACTGCTCTCTCAGCTTGGCTTTGAGCACCTTGCCGGTGGCACCAAGCGGGAAGCTTTCAAGAAAGATCACATCGTCCGGCTTCCACCAACGGGCGAGCTTGCCATCAAGGAACGCAAGCAGTTCGTCACGTTCCAGCGTGCTTCCCGATGTTCGGATGATGAGCAGCAGCGGACGCTCATCCCATTTGGGGTGACGCACCCCGATGCAGGTCGCGCTTGCTACGCCGGGATGAAGGCAGGCGATGTTTTCGATGTCGATGGAGCTGATCCATTCGCCGCCCGACTTGATGACGTCTTTGCTCCGGTCGGTGATCTGCATGAAGCCGTCGCGATCGATCTTCGCCATATCTCCGGTGGGGAACCAGCCGTCACGGAGAGGTTGGCCGGATGACTCGCCGAAGTAGGCGCTGGCCACCCAGTTACCGCGAACGAGCAGGTCGCCCACGGATTCGCCGTCCCAGGACAGCGCCTTGCCATTGGGGTCGACGATCTTCATGTCGATGCCGTACACGGCGCGTCCTTGCTTCGCCTGAATGCCGTAACGCGCGTCCTCGGGGAGCGCGAGCTGGTTTGGCTTGAGGCTGCAGACGGTGCCCAAGGGGCTCAGTTCGGTCATGCCCCACGCATGCAGTACGTCGACCTGATGCACCTTTTGGAATTGTATCGCCATGGCGGTCGGGCATGGGGCGCCGCCGATCACCGTGCGTTTCATTGACGAGAAGGCGCTGGTGCGTCCGGAAACGTGCGAGAGCAATCCTTGCCAGATGGTGGGCACGCCGGCGGACATCGTCACCTGCTCGGCTTCGATCAGTTCGTACAGCGATTTCCCATCCAGCGCCGGCCCGGGAAGCACCAATTTCGCGCCGACCATGCAAGCGATGAACGGCAGGCCCCACGCATTGACGTGGAACATGGGTACGACCGGCAGGATGGCGTCGCGCGCGGAGCAGTTGAATGCATCGGGCAACGCGCCGGCATAGGAATGCAACACCGTGGAGCGATGGCTGTACAGCACGCCCTTGGGGTTGCCGGTCGTTCCTGATGTATAGCAGAGCGACGAGGCGGTGTTCTCGTCCATCGACGGCCAGTCGAAGTCGCTCTTGTGGCGTTCGATCAGACGTTCGTAGCACAGCAGCGCGTCGCGCCCGGTCGGCATGTGTGTGACGTCGCACATGGCCACGAACAACCTGGGCGTGGTCAGCCGTTGCTGCAATGCTTCGATGATGGGAAGGAACGTGAGGTCGAAGAAGATCACACGGTCGTCGGCGTGTTCGACGATGTAAGCAATGTGGTCGAGATGAAGTCGCGGGTTGATGGTGTGGAGCACGGCGCCGGAGCCCGATACGGCGAAATTTAGCTCCAGATGGCGATAACCATTCCACGCGAGCGTGGCCACGCGATCACCGGGCTGGACGCCGAGGGCGGCGAGTGCGTTGGCCAGGCGGCGCGCGCGTACGCTGAGGTCGACGAATCGATAGCGATGAATGTCACCCTCCACGCGGCGCGACACGATCTCCTGGTCGGCATGGTGTCGGGCAGCATGGATCAGCAGGGACGCGACAAGTAGCGGCTGCTGCATCATCAAGCCAATCATTGTCGAGTTCCGTGTAGAAGGCAGGGGATGTGCTTGAAGCAGGTGCAGAACGCCGGCATGGCGTATCGGACCTTCATCAAAAGGCGAGGCTTCATCGGGTTGTTGAATGAAGATGCCATTTTTTTTATAGGAGTTCGCCGGCATCGCCGCGTATGAGCGCGACGATGCCGGGGTGTTTCGGTCAGAAGGTGGTCTGGAACGTCAGGTCGATGTAGTTGCGATCGCGCAGCAACGACGCCAGGCCCGCGCTGGAGGTGACCACGCCAGCCTGATTGACGGCGACACGGCCAACGTAGCCGATGTACTTCAGGTCGAAGCGATAACGCTGCTGCACGTCCGCGCCGACGCCGAAGGAGAAGTTGCCCATGCCCTTGTTGCCGCCGAAGGTGACAGCGGAGTTGCCGGTCAAACCCATCGTGTAGGTCATCGGTGCCAGCAGGTCCACACCTGGGTAAACCTGGAACCACGTCGGCGTGAAGCTCAACTGGGTGCCAACGTAATTCTTGGTCGGCTTGTCGATACCGGTGTAACCGGGGCTGGTGCCCTCGAACGCGTTGGCATTCTGCGTGACCTTGTCCCAGCGGCTCCACACGAATTCGACGACGTAATTGGCGGTATCGAACACCGGGGTCTTGGGTACGATGCCGGCGAAGTCGGTGACCGCATGCCAGGTGTCGCCACGTGCGCCGGCGGTGTTGCCATCCGACGGCAGCGTGGTGATCGCGCCCGGCACCTTGCTGGCCAGCGGCGCCGGCAACAACTGCACCGGAATGCTCACCAACGGCATGTTGTGGCGGTAGTTCACTTCCGCACTGAAGCTGACGCCGAGAATCTGCTTGGCGAAGCTCAGGCCGTAGATGTCGATGTTGTCGGCATAGGTGGCCATGTACTGGCCGATATTGCCCTGCAGGATCTGCGGCACCGTGGCCATCGCCGGGTCGATGTAGCAGATATTCTTCGGCAGCGGCTGGAACTTGAGCGCCTTGCAGGTTGCAGCGGGGACGTTGGGCGCCACCGCCGGGGCCAGCATGAACTGTGGCTGGATATCGGAGGTGTTGCGGTAGTAGAGGCCAAAGGTGGAGTCGATGGACTGCGGACTCCAGTGCATCGACACGCCCCAGTCGCCCGTACCCTTCGGGGTGATGTCCTGGCCGCGCAGTGCGCGCTGGGTCGCGTTGATGTAGATCGACTGGCCGCCCTGCAGAACGGCGTCATTGGGATCCATGTAGGAACCCGACTCCGGGTAGTACACCTGTTCCCAGCCAAGGTAGTACTGGCCTTCGACCGAGATGGTGGGCGTGGCCTGGATCTGTGCCGACAGCTGTGGACGCGGACGGAACAGCTCCTTGGCAGTGGCGCCAGGCACGGTAAGCAGCTTGCCGATATCGAGTGGCGACTGGCCGTAGCTCAACGAATGGATCGGATTGAGCAGCGCCTCGCCCCAGAACAGGTCATAACGACCGGCCTTGGTATTGACGTTCACGCCATCGATGTCGAAGTTGGCGAAGGCGAAGGCGTCGAGCAGCTGCGCCGACGGGCCCTCGAAATAGCGTTCGGTGTAGTTGGGCAGGCCAAGTGCCGGCTTGCCATCGACAATGTGGTTGGACGAGGACACGTGCGTGTTGTCCAGCGAGCTATAGGCCTGGTCGTACCAGCCGTCCGCACTGATGCGGAAGCCATAGTTCTTTTTGTACGTGAAGTCGAACTCGCTCAGCACATCCAGGCGGTTGGTCACGATGGAGCCGTTGCCGAAGTTGCGGTCGCCGTCGTCGTTGTTCGGGCTGTTGAGGATCGACTGATCCTGGGAATGCGCGCGATGCCCAAGGTTGTAGCGAATGGTGTTATCCCAGCGAATATCGATGTCGGGATTACCGGTGTTGATTTCGACTGCGTGTGCCGCGCCCACGGAACCGAGCGCCACTGCGACAGCGAGTGCCATCAAGCGGATGGCCGGCACGCCGCGGCGTTCGATCTCCCCATCAAACTTCTTCATGCAACTGTCCTCCCCCATGTCTTGCGCTGTGTCTGTAAGTCCGCCGCACGGCCAGCTCTGGCGGCTGGCGCATCACGTGCGGATACGTCTCGCCAGGCCGCCCCATGAAGTTCTCCCGAGCTGCGCGGCGAAATTCTTTCGGGTGGTAGCAATCGCCGGATCTGCACTGTCGCCGGATGCGTGCCACGTAGTGGGTTACGCAGTGAGGGTGTTTTCCTCTCCGGCGAAGCCGACAGCGATGGCTTCTGGTATGACCAGATTCCAGCCGGTGCCTGCGTAAGACCCCCCCCAGTACGGTGGGGGAGTGGCCATCGGCGCTGCACGCGAAGGCCATGAAACACGCCGATGCGTCGCGCGATCTCATGCGACGAAGGCAATGCACGTTGATCACGAAGGCAGGGATGCCTGCACGGCGCGTGCGAGCGTCTCCGATGAAGAACGCCGGATAAGGGTGGCTAATTCCGGGAAGAGATCGCCCGGAGCACGCCCGCTCGCGAGCGGGCACGCGAGGCTCGCTTGCTATGTCACAGCAGGGATTGGATCAAAGTTTCTGCCATGGGCCACGGACCGTAACCGGCCGCCGGATTGAGATGCCCGACGTCGCCCAGTTCAAACAGCAAGCTGCCCCAGTCGTTCGCCAGCGTGGCCGCGCGCGGCGCGCTGCACAGTGGATCGTTGTTGCTGGAGGCAAGTATGGTGGGGAAGGGCAGGTTTGTACGCGGAATCGGCAGCCAGCCGTGATCGCGCAAGGTGTCCATGGTCGGGTAGCCGGCAGGCATCGGCGATTCCAGGTCGGCTGGCGTTGCCAGCAATGCGGCATGGATAGGGCGATGATGCTTCTGCGCCCAATGCACCGTAATCATCACGCCCGCACTGTGCGCGACAAGCATCACCGGGCCCTCGATGGCAGCCAGTGCCTTGTCGAGCGCTGCCACGCGGGCATCGCAGCTCAGCTTGTCGTGTTCCAACGGCGGCACCGAGCGTGCGTTTGGAAGTCTGGCTTCGAGCAAGGTCTGCCAGTGGTCGGCGACATGGTCGCGCAGACCGGGAACCATGAGGATCGTCGGGCTCGTCATGTGGTGCATCCGTCGAATGTCGAAGTCGAAAAGGTCACGCTTCCGTGGCGAGCGCCTGGTTCTGCACGCGCGCGATATCCTGGGCGTAGTTGGCGCGGCCGAACCAGAAGGCGAGCGAAGCTAACAGTGCCATCAAGGGAATGACCTTGAATGCGTCCTGCAATCCGACCTGATCGGCCAGCATGCCGGTCAGCAGCGGCCCGGGAGCAAGGCCAAGCAAGTTGTTGGCGAGCGTGAGCGTCGCAAAGGCCGTGGCATGAATCGGCGTGGGCGTGAGATTGGCGACCATGGCGCCAGCCGGGCCACAGGTGCCCGCCGCGAGGAACATGCCGACGCCGATAACGGCAAGCTGCTTGACGCCAGGCTCGAGCTGGAACGCCACGCCGAGAATGATCGCGGTAGTCAGGCAGTAGGCCATGGCCATCGCGAACTTTCGCGGTGGCGAATGGCGGCATACACGATCGGTGACAACGCCACAGACCACCATGCCGATCGCGCCAATCAGCACGAACGCCGCAGCGGTGACACCAGCCTTGTCAGGCGTCATGGCGTAGTAGCGATTGAGATAGCTGGGCATCCACGCGATGACGGCGGCCATGATGAACAGCTGCAAGCCACTGCCGATATACGCGCAGATCACCGAGGTGGAGGAGAACAGACCGGCAAACAGGTTGCGCAGCGACAAGTTGAAGCCGGGCCGGCGGTTGCGCAGATCCGCGGCGGCGGCATGACTGCCACGCAGTCGCCGCTCATTGACGGTCAGCGCATAGGTCACAACGAGCGCGGCGCCAAAGATGGCCATGGCAACGAACGCCGAGCGCCAGCCGAATCGCGCGGCGAACACGCCGCCGACGGCCATACCCACCACTGAGCCGAAAGCACCACCGGCCATGAAGGCACCGGTCAGCGTTGAACGCAGATACGGCGGGAAGATGCTGATGATCAGCGCGATGCCCACGCTGCCGTAAGCTGCCTCACCGAGGCCGACGAAGAAACGAGCCGTCAGCATTTGGCCGTAGCTGGTAGCGATGCCGCAGGCGAGAGTGGCGAGGCTCCAGAGCGTTGCCATCAGAAGAATGCTGCGTACGCGCCCCCAGCGGTCAGCCATCACGGACAGCGGGAAGGTCAGCACACCCACCAGCAAGGCAACGATGCCGGAGAGCGAGCCGAGCTGTGTATCCGAAAGTGCCCATTCCGCCTTGAGCAGCGGAAAGACGGCGTTGAGCACCTGGCGCGACATGTAGTCCGACAGCAGCAGGCCGAAAGTGAGCGCAAATACCAGCCAGGCGTAGACGCGCGGCTTGTCTATGGATGTGACCGGGGCGCCCAGCGTTGGTGCGTCGACGTAGTGCATTGCCAAGGTGTTCTCCTCGCCGGCATCGTCGCCGGATGTGATGGCGCGACGGAACACGTCACGCTTTGGCCTGACGGGCAGGGTGCTAACAGCACCCCACCCGGTTAGCCGTTACAACTCAGGCAGCAAGCTCGGCCAGGCCCAGCTTTCCCGGCTTGCGATTGGGTGAAAAACCGTTGGCAGCCAACGTTTCATCGATGGTGTCGTAGAACACGCCGATCTTCAGGATCTCGCGTGCTTCCTTGCCGTTGGCGACCTCGCGGCCGAACTCGCGCGAAATGCGCACGAGCTGTTCAATCTGCTGCACCGTGGTCATCTTGCCGGTGCGCGACTGGTTCCAAAGGTTGTCTTCGATGCCACAGCGCACGTGCAGGCCCATGGCGATGCCCATCATGTTGATGGGCAGCACGTTGCGCATGCTGCTCTCCACCGTCAGCATGGTGCCGTCGGGGATGGCGCGCAGGAAGTTGGCAAGACTGTAGATGGTGGGCTGGTCCATGCCGCCGCCGATCGCCACCCAGTTGCACACCAGCGGCCCCTTGTAGACGCCGCGGCGAATGAGGCGCTCGACGGTCTCGTAGCTGTTGATGTTGTAGAACTGAAAGGCGCTCTGGATACCTGCAGCGGTCAGGCGCTTGATGTGCTCTTCGATGAAGCCCGGACCAGACGGCACAATCATTTCGCGATAGGCCTGGTAGGTTGGCGCTTCGGCCATGGAGGTACCGGCGAGGTCCGCCATCTCCATCTGTTCGACCACGTTCATCTGGGTCGTATTGACGGTGACCGTTACCTGATCCGGCTTGGGATCGAGTTCGGCCAGCATGTGGCGGGTATCGTCTTTCAGCCACTTGGCGCTCGCGCCGTCGGTCTCTGGCGCGAAGGAGATCGAGCCGCCGACCTGGATAACCATGTCAGGCACTGCCTTGCGTACGCCGGCAATGAGTTCGTTGAACATGGACAGGCGCTTGGAGCCCTTGCCGTCCAGTTCGCGCACGTGCAGGTGCAACACGCTGGCGCCGGCGTTGTAACAGTCGACCGCCTTCTGGATCTGCTCCTCCATGGTGACGGGAATGTCATCCGGAAAATCCGAAGGGATCCACTCGGGACCATAAGGCGCTGCGGTGATGACCAGTTTGTCCTGGTGCTCGGGAAAGAGCGAACCGTCGAGGAAGTTCATGGCTTCTCCTGTTGATCTGTGGTGGAGGATTCGGTTCAGAACGTGGCGTCGCCGACGATGCCTGCGCGCTCCATCTTTCGATGGCAGGGCGGATAGTCCATGACCGCATAGTGCTGAGTGGAACGGTTGTCCCAGATGGCGATGCTGTTTTTGCTCCAGCGCCAGCGCACCTGAAACTCGGGGATGAAGGCCTGACTGATCAGGTAATTGAGAAGGAGGCCCGAACCCGGATTGGCATCCTGGCCGAAGCACACGTTGTCCTTCGTGTGGAAGTTGGTGAAGTGCGTGGTGAAGGCGTTGACGAACAGCACCTTCTCGCCCGTTTCCGGGTGCGTGCGCACCACCGGGTGCTCGGCGTCCGGAAATTGTTTCTTCAGCGCCAGGCGGCGCTCGATCGGCATGGCGGCGCCAAACGAAGCCTCGATGCTGTGGCTCGCGCGCAGGCTGGCGATTTGCTTCTTGATGTGCGCGGGCAGCATGTCGTACGCCGTCACCATGTTGACCCACATGGTGTCACCGCCGACCGGCGGACATTCCACGCAACGAAGCACGCAGCCCATCGGCGGTATCTCGCGCCACGTGGCATCGGTGTGCCAGGCGTTCTCGTAACGTTCGATCGGAGCGTCGGGGGTCTTGTAGATCTGCACCAGACCCGGCGCATCCGGGTGGCTCGGTACCACCGGATGGTCTTCCAGTTCGCCGAAGCGGCGCGCGAACGCGACGTGATCCTGGCGGCTGATGTCCTGGTCGCGCAGAAACAGCACGCGATGCTTGAGCAACGCGGCCTTGATCTCGCCGAACAAGTCGTCGCTGTGCACAGCATCGGCAAGGTTCACGTCGAACAGTTCGGCGCCGATGTTGCAGGTGAGTTGCTCAATACGCATGGTGTTGCCTCAGATGACGAAGATCGACGAGCCAGTGGTCTTGCGCGCTTCGAGATCGCGATGCGCCTGCACCGCATCCTCAAGGGCGTACCGCTGATTGATTTCGATCTTGATGCGGCCGGACGACACGTGGCCGAACAGTTCCTCGGCAAGTGCGGCCTTATCGGCCGGGTCGGCGATGTAGTCGGCCAATGCGGGGCGCGTCAGGTACAGCGAACCCTTCATGGCGAGAAGTTGCGGATCGAACGGCGGAATGGTGCCGGAGGCGGTGCCGACGCACACCATGAGTCCGCGGCGGCGCAGCGAATCGAGCGAGGCCATGAAGGTGGTCTTGCCTACCGAATCGAACACGACAGACACGCCTTTGCCGCCGGTCAGTTCGCGCGCGCGTTCGGCGATATTTTCGTGGCTGTAATTGATGACTTCGTCGCAACCGTGCGCACGCGCCACCGCGGCCTTTTCATCGGTCGATACGGTACCGATCACGCGCAGGCCAAGCAGCTTGGCCCACTGCGACACGATCAGGCCAACGCCGCCGGCGGCCGCGTGCAGCAGGATGGTTTCACCGGCCTGGAACGGATAGATGCGGCGCATCAGGTAGGCGGCCGTCAAACCGCGCATGGTCATCGCGGCGGCGGTCTCGCACGGAATGGTTTCCGGCAGGCGGATCAGCGGCGCAGCTGGCACCAACCGTGCGGTGCTGTAGGCACCCAGGGTGTTGATGAAACCCGTGTAAGTCACGCGGTCGCCCACGGTGACATTACTGACGCCCGTACCCACGGCATCGACGATGCCGGCGGCTTCCACGCCAATGCCATTGGGCAGCGGAATGGGGTAGGTGCCGTTGCGGAAATACGTATCGGCGAAATTGAGCCCTACGGCCTCGTGGCGCAGGCGAACCTCACCCGGGCCGGGCGCGCCGACCTGGATCGTTTCGTAGCGCAGCACATCGGGGCTGCCGGCTTCATAAAAACGGATGGCGTGTTCCAAACGATTCTCCTCGAATCAAAACACCGGTGACGGGCACCGGTTACTGCGGATGGTGCGATGGCGCGATGTCATGGCGGCGCAAGATGGGCCATGCGCGAAAACAGCTGCCGATAGGCTGCGCTGGCTTCGCCATTGGCACGCGGACTGTCTGGTCGCGTAGCCGCCGCGTGAATTTCGTTCCAGTCGGCCTCGGTGAGGTAACGTTGGGCCACCGGAAGAATCACGCCTTCGACGCGGCCCATGTGTTCCCACATGAAGTGCGCGTAGCTTGCGACGGCATCGCGAAGCGGGGGCAGGCCGATCTGGCCCTGGCTGTAGCGTTCGACGTTGTCGCCGAGTGCTTCGGCCATTGCGCGCTCGCGTTCGTGCTGACGTTCAAGTTCGTCCAGCTCGGCATGCACCACAGCGGTGCGGCCACGCAACACGATGAACAGGTAGTCGTGCTCCCTCGGGTGATGCAGTGCCAGCGGGAACTCGGCGACGTATCGCGCCATGGCCCGCATCAGGTCCACGTCCGCCTCGTTCTGCGGATTGCCCTCGTTGAGTAGGTGCAGCCACGCGTGCAACACCGCGGCTAGTGCGCGGTGCTCGTCGCGAATGATCTCGACCATCGGATGGACCTGGCCGGCGTCCTGCGTCGACGATACGAGCACGGGCAATTCGCCAGCCATCAGCACGTGGGCGGTCTGCGAGCCGAGTGCTGCGCCACGTGCGGCGCGATAGCCGCGCGGCGCCATGAAGATGAGATCGCAGCCCAACTTGCGCGCCGTTTCGAGGATGGCTTCGTGCGGCACGCCGCCATCGAGGATGACGGAGTCGCAGGGCACGCCGAGTGCCCGCGCCGCCGCTTCGGCTTTGGTCAGGAGCGCGCTGGCGCGTTCCCGATAGGTATCGATGTAGCCGGCCGGCGCAGTTTCACCATTGAGGAGTGCGGCATCACGATCATGCACGTGCACAAAGCTGACCCGTGCCCCCAACGTGCGCGCGAGATTCACGGCCTTGCTGACCGTTTCGATCGAGAGATCGTTGTCATCGAGCGGAACGAGCAGGTGACGGTACATACAGACTCCAGAGAGGTGTGCTACCCATGACGCCGGGCGGGAAACCCCACCGCACCCTGCGATGGCCGCCAGAACAGGTGTCCACGCGTGGGTGGCAAGGAAACCACCGTTGCTTCTCCTTGAGCGATGAGCCTCCGCATGCGAAGACTCATCTCCGGGACTCCACCCCTGCCGAATAGGCCTTTTCGCCAACTCGACCTCAGCCGCCAAGCGACTGGAACGCCGGACCTGTTTTGTCACAGGATCAAGGCTAGGTACGGCTGGACATGGAATCCCCCCCCGGCAAGGAGGGGGAGTAGCGTGAAGGGCGCGTGATGTGTGGTCACGCCGGTTGCGCCGTGTCTACAATGATTCGAGACGCATGCCGGTGAAGCGGGCGGTACCTGGCCCGTGACGTCGCACCGTTCGAACATGAAGTCCGAGCCAGCCCAACTGGATTCGTCTGATGGCCATCACGCCCGGCGGGGCAGCCCCCGTCATCGCAGAACTCGTTCTCAAGACGACGCCGCCCAGGGCGCCGCGCTATTTGCTGGCGCGGCCGCGATTGAGTCTGGAGGACGAACAGTTCCGCGACCGGTCGTTCGTGCTGGTGCAGGCGCCCGCCGGATTCGGCAAGACGTCGTTGCTGGCCCAGTGGCGCCATGAGTATCTGGCGCGAGGTTGGGCGGTGGCCTGGATATCGGCCGATGGAAGCCCCGACCCCCAGCGCATGCTACATAGCCTGGTACTGGCCGTGCGCATGGGCTGCGGCCGCCCTCAGTTCGGCGCGACCTTGCTGGAAAGTGCGTCGGCGACGGTCGGTGAATACGAAGGCGTCACCGCATGGCTCAGCGAGGTGGCCCAGGCGTCGCTGTCGATGGTGCTGATGATCGACGAGGCCGAGCGCCTGCATCCAAGCAGCCTGGCGGCCCTGAGCTATTTGCTGCACAACGCGCCGTCCAACCTTCGCGTGGTAGCGGCGGGCCGGGGCGAGCTCGATCCGATGGTGGCGGATCTGCTTGCCTATGGCCAATGCACGTCCGTCGGCGTTGAAACATTGCGCTTCACGCTGGAGGAAACCATTGCCCTGGTGCGCAACCGCATCGGTGCCAAGGCCGATGCGGACACGTGCGCACGGCTGCATGAAATGACCGAGGGCTGGCCACTGGGCCTGCAGTTGATGCTCGCCGCGATGGAGCGGGGCAGCGACCTGCGCAGCCTGGTGGGTCCGCATTCGCCCGATTCGCGCAACCAATTGGTGGAAGCGCTGACGGCCAAGCTCGCACCGGAGGACGTGGCCTTTCTCACCCGCGTCGCCGTGGTGGATCAGTTGCACCCGGATCTGTGCATTGCCCTCACCGGCGATGAAGACGCGCCGCAACGTCTTGCACGCCTTTCGCGTGAGACGCCGATTTTTGTGGTCGGTGAAGACTCGGATTGGTGCCGCCTGCACTTGCTTGCCTCCGATGCGCTTCGTCTGCGTCTGGCGGAATGGCCCGAGCAGGAGCGCGCGGCATTGCACGGCCTTGCGCAGGACTGGCTAGCGGCACATGGCATGCTCACGCAGGCGGCGCGTCATGCGCGTGAGGCGGGCAGGGAAGGCGTCGCTGTCGATCTTGCGCAAAAAGGCCTGTACGAAGCAGTGATCCAGGGCCACATGGGCACGATGCGCGAATGGCTCGATGTGCTGCCGGAGTCGGTGCTGGACCAGCATCCGCAGTTGCGCCTGGCCGCTGCATGGTCACTCGCGGTGAGCGAGCGCCATGAGGAAGCCGAGCGCATGGTCGGGCTCATTCTGTCGCGGCCCGACGTCAATCTGGCGTTGCGCTACGAGTGCGTGCTCATTGCAAGCGGCGCGGCCTACTACTCCGATGACCCGGACCGTTGCGTTGCCATGTTGACGCCATGGAAGGATGCGGCGCCGGCCGGAGAGCCCAAGTTTTTGCGTATGCACGTCAATCGCCTGGCCATGATGGCCTTGCTTCAGGGCGATCCGGCGGAGGCGCGGCGCCTGTGCGGCACGGTAAGCGCGGACTCGCCGAAAGAGCCCGACTATGCCTCGCGCTGGCGTGAATTCATCACTGGTCTGAGCTTCGCTTGGGAAGGGCAGATTCTTCTTGCTGAAGAAGGGGTGCGTGCGGCGCTGACGTCTATCGATGCGAAGTTCGGGCGCCGGCATCCGTTGTCCTGCATGTTCGCCGCCTTGCTTGCCTCGATCGCCTATGAGCGCGACCGGCTGGATGAGGCCCTGGCCTTGCTGGCCAACCGGCTGGACGTGCTCGAACGCGTGGGCGCGCCCGAGGCCATGCTGGTCGGCTACCGCACGGTGACGCGCGTGGCGGCAGCGCAGGGCGAGGAACATCGCGCGCTCGATATGCTGGAGGCCTCGTTTGCCATTGGCGCGGCGCGGCGGTTGCCACGCCTGTGTATCGCCAGCCTGGGTGAGCAGGTTCGACTGCACGCGAGCCGTTTCCGTCGCGAAACCTGCAGTGCACTCATCGCCCGGATCGACGAGATGGTGGCCACCGAAAGCCCCGGGCGGGGGCCCTTGTGGCGGCGTAACGTGGAATTACTGAGCGCCATGGCCCACGCCTATGCCGCCATGGCATCACAGGATTGGCCGGCGGTGCTCGAAGCGATTTCGCTGGCCGCGCCCATCGCCGAACAGGCAAGGCAGGGACGCTTCCGCATCGAATGCATGGCACTGCGCGCCTATGCGCTTGAACGCAATGGCGAGGACGGTCGCGCACTCGTGATCGAAGCCATGAGTCTGGCCAAGACCTACGGCTTCATGCGCCTCTTCACCGACACCCATCCGGTGATTACCGACTGGGCGTATCGCGTAATGGCCGAGACGGGCGGTGACTCCATGATGGGCAACGCCTCTCCGTCACGCGTGATTCCGCCGCCGGTGGATCATCGCCAGGGCGTTCCCCGCGTCATGCCGAGCATGGTGCTGACGCCGAAAGAGCGCGAAGTGCTCGAATTTCTCGCGCGCAATTTGTCGAACAAGGAAATCGCCCAGGCCATGGCCGTGGGCGAGGCCACGGTGAAATGGCATCTCAAGAACCTGTCCGGCAAGTTGGGCGTGGGCACGCGCCGGCATGTCGTGCACCGCGCGCAATTGCTCGGTCTCATCCAGGGACTGGAATAGCCGCATCCGCCAGGGCGCAGCCACTGACGCCCTTCATGAATGTGAAGAACCGGCACAGGCCGGGTTGCCACCCTTCGTTGCCGAATTGCCCCTCCCCCGGCGTTTTGGGGGGGGTGTGGCTTGCGCAGCTCCTAACAATGGGTATCGACCGCTTTCGCCTGTTCGTCGCCGCAAGGCAGGGCGCGGTGGTCGGTAACAAGAGCGAGGCAACGTAACGAGCGCGGGTAGTACGAAAACACGTACCCCCGTCCCGGCAGAACGACGCCGGCTGGTGCGAAACGAGGCCTGTGCTTACGCCCTGGGGTGGCGATGACAACCGCACCCCGACACTGGAAACACAATCGTGAGGAGTATGCGCATGCAATTTCGCAAAGCCCTGATAGCCGGGACCATTGCTGTTCTGATCTCTGGCATGGGCCATGCCAGCGTTTCGTCTGACGAAGCGAAAAAGCTCGGCACCAGTTTGACTGGCGTCGGCGCGGAAATGGCAGGCAGCGCCGATGGCGCCGTTCCTGCCTATAGTGGCGGTCTTACCAGCGCACCCTCCGCATTCAAGGCGGGCAGCGGCATTCGTCCGAATCCGTTCGCCGGCGAAAAGCCGCAGCTTACGATCGACGCGAAGAACATGGATAAGTACTCGGCCAATCTGACCGAGGGCACCAAGGCCCTGATGAAGAAGTATCCGGGCTACCACATCGACGTCTATCCGACGCATCGCTCCGCGGCGTTTCCGAAGTTTGTCGTCGACAACACCGCCAAGTGCGCCGTGGAAGCAAAGACGGACGGTGGTGGCCGTTCGATGAGCGGTTGCCATGCGGGCTTCCCGTTCCCGATGCCGCAAACCGGCTTTGAGGCGATGTGGAATCACCTGGTGCGCTTCAACGGCGTGGCCTATGACAGCAAGTATCGCAACTACAACGTCGACGCCTCAGGCCATGCGACGCTGTCGACCGAAGGCAACGCCGTCGAGGAATACCCTTACTGGGATATCAGCAAGCCGAACGCGGACGTGTTCTGGCAGCAGCGTCTGACCTACACCGGCCCGGCGCGTCGTGCGGGCGAGGCGTTGCAGATCGTCGATCCGCTCAACTACAGCGACAAGGGCCGCAAGGCATGGCAGTACCTGCCGGGCCAGCGCCGCGTCAAGGTCGCGCCGGATCTCGCCTTTGATACGCCCAACCCGGGTTCGGGCGGCTCGTCCACCTACGACGACGTGTTCCTGTTCAACGGCTCGATGGAACGCTATGACTTCAAGCTCGTCGGCAAGAAAGAAATCTACGTTCCCTACAACGACTACAAGATGGCCTATGAGTCGAAGGCGGACGACCTGCTGACGCCGAGCTTCCTCAATCCTTCCGACGTGCGCTGGGAGATGCATCGCGTGTGGGTGGTTGAAGCCACGCTGGCTTCCGGCAAGCGCCACATCTACAGCAAGCGCACGTTCTATCTCGATGAGGACAGTTGGGCAGCTGTCGCGTCAGAAGCCTATGACGCACGCGGGCAGTTGTTCCGTACCGGTTTTGCCTACATCACGCCGGCCTATGACATGCCGGCGCCAGTAGCCGACCTGCACGGCATCTACGACCTCGTCGCCGGTTCGTACTCGTTGACGGGCTTCTCCGGCGAAACCGGTGGCGTCCGCTACGTGAAGCCGATGTCGGAGCGTGACTGGTCGCCGGAGTCGCTGGCAGGTCAGGGAGTTCGTTGATCGCCCACGCAAGGCGATCATGAGGATTGTCGCGAAGCGGGAACGCTTCCGCTTCGCGACTCACTCGCATGGCAATGGCGGTGGTGAGGTGTGCCCAGCATGACCTCGCCGGCGAACGAATCTCTCGGGGGAGGGGTTACATCATTCGTCGCCCGGCATAGACAGAGTCCCACCGCCATTTGCCACGCACCTTTTCGATGTTGTGATTGACCAGCCCCTGCATGGCACGACACCGCCTAGCCGCACACCGGTCACGGCGGTTCGTGATTCGAGAGCAGGTTATTCATTCCTGGGGCAGCCCATGTTGATGTTTTCCATCCGTCGCGCCCTGGCCGCGCTGGCATTCGCGCTTCCATGCGTATCGGTCGCTGGTTTTGCCGATGTGCTGGACACACCGGCCAGCATGAGTCCGCTGGCATCCAGAACCTTGCTCAATGGCCTTGCGATGGCTGGCAAACGGGTGGTCGCTGTCGGGCAGCGGGGTCACATCGTCTACTCCGATGACAACGGCACGCACTGGCAACAGGCGACGGTGCCGGTGTCGTCTGATCTGGTGGCCGTCAGCTTTCCCACCCCGCAGCAGGGCTGGGCGGTGGGCCATGATGGCATCGTGTTGCATACCGTTGATGGCGGAGCGAGCTGGTCCATTCAGATGGACGGCCGTCGCATGGGGCCATTGATGCTGGCGCAGATTCGCGCTCGTGCGGCAAAGGGCGAACTGGGCGATCAGGAGCAGACCGATAAGCTGGTGGAAGAGGCAGGGCGCATCGCTGCGCAGGGCGCGGAGAATCCCTTCCTCGACGTGTGGTTTGCCGACGCAAAGCATGGCTTCATCGTCGGCGCATTCAATCTCATTTTCGAAACCACCGACGGCGGACAAACCTGGACGTCGTGGTTCGACCGCACCGAGAACCCGGATCGCCTGCACTTGTATTCGGTGCGTGGCGTCGGCGCGGATGTTTACATCACCGGAGAGCAGGGCCTTGTGCTCAAGCTCGATCGCGACACCGGACGCTTCCGCGCGCTGGAAACGCCTTACAAGGGCACCTTTTTCGGCGTGGCGGGAAACGCCGGCACCGTCGTGGTTTACGGGCTGCGCGGCAACGCCTATCGCAGCACCGACGCGGGCGCCCATTGGGCTCAGGTTGACACGGGCGTCCAGGAAGGCATCACCGGTGGCACGAGCTTCGGCGCACAGAGCCTTGCCCTCGTTAGTCAGGCCGGCACCGTGCTGCTCAGCAGCGACGGCGGCGAGCATTTCGTTACGCAACGACCGGCCAAGCCGTCCCCGGCATCGGCGGTAGCGGTGTCCGGCGACGTGATCGTGACGGCCGGCGCGCTGGGCGTAAACGCCCGGGCGCTGCATTGAGCCTGCGAGGAGACACTGCATGACCGTTTCAACCGAACAGCTCGATCGCATGCCTGTCGTGCGGTCCGTCGACGCCTTCGACAAACACTCCGGCAACCTGCTGGAGCGGCTGGTGTTCAATCATCGCCTCATGATGATCGTGGTATGCGTAGCTGCCACCGTGATCCTGGGTTGGCTGGCGGTGACGAGGCTGAGCTTCAATGCCAGCTTCGAGAAGATGATTCCGAGCCACCACCCCTACATCCGCAACTATCTGGAAAACGCCGGCAAGCTGCGCGGCCTCGGCAACTCGTTGCGCGTGGTGGTCGAAAACCAGGATGGCAACATCTTCGACCCGAAGTACCAGGACGTTCTGAAAAAGATCAACGACGACCTGTTCCTCACCCCGGGCGTCGACCGAGCCTGGGTCAGGTCGATGTGGACGCCGGCGGTTCGCTGGACGGAAGTCACGGAGGAAGGTTTCCGTGGCGGCCCGGTGATGCCAGACAACTACGATGGATCACCGTCGAGCACGGCGCAGCTCAAGCTCAATATCGCGCGCTCGGGCATCGTTGGCCGTTTCGTCGGCAACGATTTCAAGTCCAGCATGATCTTCGTGCCGTTGCTCGAAAAGAACTCGGACACCGGCAAACCCATCGACTACCGTGCGCTGGCGCGTTCGCTTGACGACATCCGGGCGCGTTATGAGGCCACGCCGGGCGTGAAGATTCGCCTGCACGTGATCGGCTTCGCCAAGCTCGTTGGCGATCTTATCGAAGGCCTGGTCAAGGTCATGAGCTTCTTCGGTATCGCCGCGCTGATCGCGACGTTGGTGATCTTCGGCTATACGCGCTGCCTGCGAAGTACGGCGCTGGTCATCCTGTGCTCCATTGTCGCCGTGGTCTGGCAGCTTGGCCTGGTGGCCGCGCTGGGTTTCTCACTGGACCCATTCTCGATTCTGGTGCCGTTCCTGATCTTTGCGATTGGCGTCTCGCACGGCGCCCAGAAGATGAACGGCATCATGCAGGACATCGGCCGCGGCACGCACCGCCTCGTCGCCGCGCGCTACACCTTCCGCCGCCTGTTTCTGGCGGGCGTTACCGCATTGCTCGCGGATGCAGTGGGTTTTGGCGTTCTGATGGTCATCGACATTCCGGTGATCAAGGATCTCGCGTTGACCGCAAGCATCGGCGTGGCTGTGTTGATTTTCACCAACCTGCTGCTCTTGCCGGTGTTGCTTTCTTTCGCAGGCGTCGACCCTGCAGCGGCCGCGCGCAGCCTGCGTACCGAGCGTGAGGAGACGGAAGGGAAGGGTGGCGGAATCGCGTGGCAATGGCTGGATCGCTTTACGACGCGCGGTTGGGCGACGGCTGCACTTGGCGTATCGGTGGCCCTTGCCACGGTGGGCTTCGCCGTCAGCATGCACCTGAAAATCGGCGACCTTGAGTCGGGTGCTCCCGAGCTGCGCGCGAACTCGCGCTACAACCGCGACAACGCCTATATCGCCGGCAACTATTCACTATCGAGCGATGTGTTTGCCGTCATCGTCAAGACACCACCCGAGGGATGCCTCAAGTACGCCACGCTGGTTGAAGCGGACCGGCTGGCCTGGGCGTTGCGGCAAGTGCCTGGCGTGCAGTCGACAGCTTTCCTTGGCGACGCGGTGCGCCAGATCACGGCAGGCTCTTACGAGGGCAACCCCAAGTGGCTGACCCTTTCACGCAATCAGGATGTGCTCAACTACGGTGCGCAGCAGGCGTCGGTGAACAATCCGGACCTGTTCAACAACGACTGCTCGATCATGCCGGTGATCGCCTACCTCGCCGATCATCGCGCCGAAACGCTGGATCGAGTTGTCGCGGCGGCTGCTTCGTTCGCAGCGGCGAATGGCGCAAAGGATCGTCAATACCTTCTCGCTGCGGGGAGTGGCGGCATCGATGCCGCCACCAATATCGTGGTGCGCGAGGCCGACCGCACCATGCTGTTTTATGTCTACGGTGCGGTCATCGTGTTGTGCTTCATAACGTTCCGGTCGTGGCGCGCCGTCGTGGTGGCTGTGGTGCCACTCATGCTCACCTCCATCCTCTGCGAGGCCCTGATGGTGGTGCTCGGCATCGGCGTGAAAGTCGCGACCCTGCCAGTCATCGCCCTGGGCGTAGGCATTGGCGTCGACTACGCGCTGTATCTGCTATCGATCCAGCTTGCCCAGCAACGCGCGGGCGTGCCGCTCACCCAGGCTTACCGTCATGCCGTGCAGTTCACCGGCAAGGTCGTGGCGCTGGTCGGTGTGACGCTGGCTGCCGGCGTGGTGACCTGGGCGTTTTCGCCGATCAAATTCCAGGGTGACATGGGCATCCTGCTCACCTTCATGTTCCTTTGGAACATGGTGGGCGCTCTTGTGCTGATCCCGGCCCTGTCGCATTTCCTGCTGCGCGAGAAGACGTGGCAGGCGGCTGACGGCAAGGAGCTACAGCGCGCGGACTAATGAGGTTGCGAGGTTTGCGCCGCGTGCCGGGCACGTACCAGGACGTTGCCGCGATGATCGGCCCCTCTGCAAAACGCTCATGACGCCCACTTCTCTTCAGATGGACATAGGGCGCCAAATAGTCGTGCAGTTCAGGAGCAGCGGCGTCTCCTGACCGACTGCCCGGATCCCGCCTGCGGCACGCAAGGTGCCGCTCGTCCCACGGCGGCTACCCCTCGTCACGTCGTTCTTGCCCCTGCGGGGTCGGACCGTCATGGTGAAGTATCAACGTGCAGGCCGAATCACGCTTTCGCCGGACATCGCGCCGATCGATGACCGCCACGTTTATGACGGGTGAGGCGGCGTCATTATTCCGTTGCAGAACATGGAAACAATGAGGGTGGCGTCCAACTCAGGTTGGCCACCCCAGGCAACATTCGTCGCGTGACGATCCATTCAAGGAGCAGATATGGGCTGTCGAGCCATGTGGAAGGCCGGTGCCTTCTTGCTGATTTTGTGCGCTTGGGTGGGCGGCGTTCGCGCAGCCAACGCATGCGATGTTCCGCCTTCGGTCAAATCGATCGATCCACCGGGGTTCTATGACGATGCAGCGGGATACGCGCAGGCGGTGAAGCCGATGCGTGATTTCATCGCAAAACTCAATCATGCCGCGGACACCGGCCAATGGGCCTGCACAATGGATCTGTTGGATGGCTGGGCCAGAGACGATGCCCTGATGGGCCCCATCTCAGGCTATCAGGGCTACTACGAGCGTTCGTGGGCAGGAGCGGACTTCGCGTTGGTCGTGCTGCGCTTGCCGGCGGCCGTCAGGGACGCCAACCCGGGCCGGCTATCGGGCATCACCAAGTGGCTGGAGCACATCGCCGTCGCCACACGCGATGCGGATGCCATCAACCATCTGCACAACAACCTTGTCTATTGGGCGGGCCTGAATCTGGTGGCCATTGGTACGGTCGCTCATCAGCCCGAACTGATCGACGCGGGTCTCGCACGCGCACGCGAGGGCATTCATGACATCGGCCCGAACGGTGCGCTGGAGCGCGAGGTAAAACGCGGCGATCGCGCACTTCACTACCATACCTTCGCGCTTATCCCGCTCGTGTTCACCGCTGAACTTGCGCGCGAGCAGCACGTTGACCTCTACCAGGAAAACAACCAAGCCATCGCCCGGCTGGCCAATCTGGTGACGGAGTCCGTCATCGACCCGTCAAGCTTTGTAAAAATCACGCCGATCAAGCAGCAGTTGTTCCCCTGGACCTTCCAGGACGAGCTGTCGTGGATGGAGCCGTATTACGCGCGTACCAAAGATTCACGGCTTCCCGCCCTGATCGCGCCGCGCCGTCCCTTCAATGAATGGCGTCTTGGCGGCAATGTCACGGAGGCCTGGGGCGCGCCGCTCTTGTCGCCGCATCAGCAGTGACGCGCTTTCTCGTTGCCAGACAACAACCATGACCCCTTGACAGCCACAGGCCGGCAGCGCACATTAGTGAACGACGAATATATTTGTACGACGTTCAATATTGTGAATGCTATGACAGATCCCGATACATCCGGCCGCCGTGCGCGGAAGCGCACAAAAACACTGGATTTAATTGCCGAGACCGCCATTCGCCTGTTTCAGGCGCTTGGCTACGAAGCGGTGACCATGGAACAGATCGCCGTCGAAGCCGACGTGGCCAAGGGGACGCTCTACAACCATTTTCCAACCAAAGAAGCCGTGCTCGCGCATTGGATTCACGCGCAGCTGGCTATCGATATGGCGCGCTTGCAGCCTCTTATCGTGCAGCAGCCGAAATTTGTGCCAGCCATTTCTGTGATGTTCGATGCATCCGCGGCCTGGTGCGAAGCGCATCGCGACTGGATCGCTCCGTATCTTCGGTTTCGCCTGCTGAGTTTCGAGGCTGTTGAGCGCGAAGATGGCGCCCGGCCCAGCGATCAGATCGATGGCTTTGCCATGCTGATCATCAGAGGGCAGCAGGCTGGCGAGTTGCGCGACGATCTCGACGCATCTCAGCTGGCGACGTTGCTGCACCATCTTTATCTCGGTGCGCTGATGCGCTGGCTTGTTACGCCAGGACTCGTGCTTCAGAAAGAGTTCGCGGCGGTCGTCAAACTATTTGTCGACGGTGCCGCGCGTCCGTCCGACCCCGTCGCCAAGAGTCGCCGAAAATCATGAAATTTATTGCTGCAACCTATGGCACGGAAGGCGATACGCGCCCGTTGGCTGCTCTCTGTCGTGCGCTGATCGACGCGGGTCATGAAGCCGTACTGCTGGCCGATGGTTCAACGCTCGCTTCGGTTAGCGCGCTAGGCGTGCCATCCGTCGCGCTGGCCGGAGACATCAAGGGCGTGCTGCAGCCAACCCATGCCATCTCCGGAGTCGTTGCAGCCAGGCCTGGATTCTCAAGTACCGCAAGCGCGTTGGCGCGTATCGCCAATACCAACGCCGAGTCATGGCTTCGGGACATCGTGACGGAGGGCAGGGGCTGTGACGCGATTATTGTGTCGGGGCTCGCAGCCTTTGTAGGTTTGTCGGCGGCGGAGCATCTTGGCGTCAAGGCCATTGGTGCGGGGTTTATACCGATTACGCCAACCGCAACGTTTGCCTCACCTTTTCTCCCGCCCAATCGGCTGCCGTCATTTGCAAATCGCGCAAGCCATCACTTCGTCAATGGCATGTTGTGGCGGGCCTTTCGCAAGAAGACCAATGCGGCACGCGCGGCTGTCTGCGGATTACCGCCCAGGCATGAACTGTGGACCGATCATCCCATGCTCTATGGCGTATCGCCCAGCTTGCTCACGGGTTCCGGGCACCAACCCAATGACTGGCCAGAGAACGCGTACGCCTGCGGCCAGTGGGCGGTTGCGCCGCCCCATTGGACTGCACCGAAGTCATTGACGGATTTTCTTCAGGCGGGCGAAGCGCCCATCTATATCGGTTTTGGAAGCATGACGGGATTCGACAGTCAAAAGCTGCTGAATGACGTCATCAAGGCCACGGACGGCCACCGCGCTTTGTTCTACCCGGGTTGGAGCGGCGTGGATACCACTAAGTTACCGGCCAACTTCCTCGCTATCGACGAGACGCCTCACGACTGGCTGTTTCCCAGAACCTCGCTTGTCGTGCATCACGGCGGGTCTGGTACCACGCACTCCGCGGCAAGAGCGGGCGTTCCTTCCGTGGTGGTGCCATTCGCGGCAGATCAGTTCTTCTGGGCTGAGCGGCTGCGGCAGGCCGGCGTCGCTGCAGAAGCGCTGAGCTGGAAACAAATGGATGCGAAACGGCTTGCCGCGCGTATGGCCTTCGCGAAAACCGATGAGGTCGTTCAGCGCGCCCGCACCCTCGGCCACGCGATGCGAGCCGAGACAGGCTTGCTCAACGCCGTAGCCCGCATCGAGGCGATGATGCGGGGCTGAATCGATTCACGGCCGCCTTCAAGGCGCCTGCCTTGCGCACGAAGCGCGTCGGTAGGCACCTGCAAAGATCCCTGCCGGTATTCATCGGCAACGCGTTCGGCTGCTGATGACACGTTGAATCAGAGAGGATGACTGGATGTCCCCGATAGAGCTGATCAAATTCAAACCAGCCTCCAGCCGGTGCCCGCTGGAGACCTTTGTTGCCTGTGCTCATCAGATGCTCGACCCGGCCACTCCCGAGAAAGTGCTTTGCATGATGGAGCCCAAGCTGCTGGAGCAATTGCCCGCCATCCGTGCGCTCGGTCTATTTGATCTGTTTGAAATACGTGACCCATCGTTGCGTGCATGGTTGAACGATGAACTGGCAAAGCTGGAGGAGTCGACCCGATTCTTCAGTGTGAGCGAGACGCGCGAGCCGATTTATTCGGGGCGCTGATCATTGCCTGCGGCAGATAGGGGGCGCAGGTAGTTAAAACTATCGCGCTGCTTTGCCATGGTCCCCAACTATCTCCGGCTCCCATGCAGAGCGAGATTTCATCTAGCCAACCAGGGCGACGTTGCGCGCTGCTTATGCCACTCACGCGCCAGGTCGTAACGCGCTTGCAGCGTCAGCCAATAGAACGCGGTGGTGTCGAGCGCGGCGGCTAGTCGTATCGCGTGGTTGGCGCTCATGGGGCGGCTGCCCAGCAGGTATTGCCTGATGTGCGGGACCCGGATGCCGGCACGTCGTGCGAGCTGGCTGTTGGTTTCCGCCCGTGGCACCAGGTAGTCATCCAGCAGCACTTGTCCGGGGGAGCGCAGGCGCAGCGAAGGGTCCACGCTGATGCGCGGGGTGAGTGTGATCAGATCCATGGGCAGGTTTTCCTAACGGGTACGGGGCAGCGGCGGCGTGGGGACGACGCTGATTCGTGTAGGGGAATGACCTTTTTGCCCGTCCGTGATCATCCAGGTGTGGCGCATCGACCGGAGAGCCGATGCGCCACGGGGGACGATCATCGGACGGGGTTAAGCGTTCACTGGGGGCTCGTGACCGAGCAGGCCGGCGTAATGGTCAAGGCAATGAATGGCCGTGGTGAGGCAGGCAATGACTTCACCGGAATGAGGCCACTGCAATGGCTTTGCCGGGTGGCCAGAGGCCTCATCCGCGCGGCGTGCTTCCAGATCAATCCGCAAGCGCGTCAAGACATATGACGCCAGGACAGGATCGAGTGGGAGCGATAAACGCCGTGGCGTGGCTTGATGGCCCGCAGGAAGCGGGAGGCCGGGTGGACCAGTGAGGGTGCCGTCAGGGGGAACGAACGGGCGTGTGCGTGCCGTATGATCGCGGTTAGCCATGATCAACTCTTCGCTAGTTGGTTGTGGTTAGCGGGTCGTAGGTGCTGAGAACACCTGCGGCCCGCGACTCATGACATCACTGCCATGGTCGCTCGCGTAGCTCTTTGGAAGACGGCGCGAGCGACACGCCGAACGTAACAGAACCCCCGCAGCCCCGCTTGTCAGGTTTTGGCGTGACGTTGTTAGCGATGAAGGCCGACAAAAAGCAGAAGAGCTCGTCGGCGTTCATGACTTAGCGTGCGGGTTCTCGCTACCGTCTATCGACTTTCTTCGTTGCAAAACCCTAGTTGTCAAAACAGGGTCGAAGCAGACTTTGTCGTCATCACTTGGCAGAGAGTGAGCGCATGATCTGAGTGTCTGCGCAGAAAAAAGGAATCGAGCACTTCGCCCCTGTTTCGGACAGCCGGCGGCTGCACATGGTTTGCCGTCAATAAAGCGTGAATCATCACAGCGTGGCTGCCGGTCATTCGCGATGAGTCGCGCACTGGCGTTCTATAACGCTTCGCTACCCGCGATTACTTTGCATGCGTACTGAATCACCGGAGTGACCGCATGCATCGCCAGATTATTCACACCACCGACGCACCCGCCGCCATCGGCCCCTATAGCCAGGCCGTTCGTTGCGGCGGCACGGTGTACCTGTCCGGCCAGATCCCGATTTGCCCGACGACGCAGCTGCCCGTGAATGAGTCCGCCGAGGCGGAAATCCACCAGGTATTTCGCAACCTGAAGGCCGTGACGGAAGCGGCTGGTGGCGACCTGTCACGTGTCGCCAAACTCAACGTATACCTGACGGACTTCGCGGACTCGCCCAAGCTCAATGCCATCATGGGTGAGTACTTCGCGGCGCCTTATCCCGCCCGCTCTACCGTGCGCGTGGCTGGCCTTCCTCAGGGCTTCCGCATTGAGGTCGAGGGTGTCCTGGTGTTGGACTGACCCTGTATCACGCTACGTACGACTCCATGAAGATCGGGTCGTATAGCGTTCTCTTACGCACCGCAAACCTCATGCAACGCGTTGCGTTAGTTATGTGACAACCGCTCAAACATGGCAGCAATAACGATGGACTGAGTACCCATGCACTGTGGGTGGACGCAAAGGTTTTCCTCGAGCGATGGAATAACTGGCTGCCAATGGCGTCTAGATAAGTGCAATCACCTTCCTCAAGTGTGCCGCATACGTTTCTGCCATTCGAGGTGGAACGTTCCTATCGTTCATTGCCAGAGTGCTTTATGTTTAATAGAAAATTTCGCCGAGCGTTGTTCGGATTCTCCATACTGACGTTGGCCTGCTCTTCCGCGATGGCGGGAAGTCTTCCGGTCGATCCGGCGGGCAAAGCGTCGCTCGATCGTCTACTTCTTGACAGCAAGTTGCCGTTTGCCACGAACGACTTGCCACCGATCGTGCGCATCGTGTCGCCGCTCGCGGATTCATCCGTTGCCGGCGGAACCTCGACCCACAAAGTCGGAAGTTTCAATGGCACGAATATGCTGGTGAACCTGGAGGTGGTGACACGCGATAGTGTTCCGCTTGTTGTCCGAGAAGCTACCGAAGCGCCGCCTGTCTTTGGCATCCGGCACGTTCCTGATCTGCTGGCCGGTCAAGCCAACCCGGATGCGCCTGGTCTGTATGTTTTCTTCGACCAGCCGCTCATCATGCCGGATGGTACGGTCATGCCGGCGTTCACCAACTTTGCGTCTGCATTTAATGTCGCCGGATCGGATGACACGCCAGGCCGGGGTCGTACAACGTGGCTGGGATGGCATGTTCTGGAGTCGCTGCCGGCCGGCACCAACGAAGTCACGCTGACCGTTGCGTTTGTCGATTCCGCAGGACGAGTGGCCACCGATCAAGTGCGTCTTCCGGTGAATAAGGCGGCCTCGTCAGGCCAGGCCCTGACGCCGGCTCCGGAGTCGTTCCCGGGGTCCGCAAGCACGGTTGACGACGGCCAGGGTCCGGAAGTGTCCATGATCGCTCCGCGCGTCCCAACCTCCATCGCCATCGGTCCCACGGACTCGAGTTTGAATCCGACCAACGGTTCCTTGTTCTTCATTCAAGTATCGAGCCTTGACCGTAATCACCATGGCATCGCTGTTAGCGAGAATGGTTTGACATCGGCGGGGCAGCCATTGAACGCGACGATTCCCGCAGGGCTCATCTTTGATCCGAGCCAGATCCCAAGCCAGGGGCATGCGGGTGGACCGAATCGAAACTTCCCGGGTTTGACGGTGACGTTCGACGTTCCGCTGCGCCAGCCAAATGGCAACGTCGTTCCGGCCGGTACGAACCTGGCGGGATTGTTTGATGTGGCAGGCAGTGAAGTCGATGCCAGTGGTGCCGTTCGCACGACCGCGGATTGGGTCGTGGGCGGGTCGCTTGTGCTCCCTCAGGGCAAGAAGAACGTCACCGTCACGTCCAGTGTCACCGACAACAAGGGGCACACCGGTACAACAAAAAATATCTTCTCCATCAGCAGCGTGGTGAGCGGTCAGAGCCTGACGTTGGATCCTCCAGCCGGAGGGTAATCCGTAGTGTCATCGTCGAGTTCTCGCAAGTCAGTTGCACCTTAAATCAGAGGCCTTCAGTTCGTTTTTAGGTCGAGCCTCGGTGGGCACTAACCCACCGAGGCTTTTTTTCGGGAATCTACGGGTTGTAGTCGGCCTGCCATTGCGCGGCGTTCTCACGAAACTCGCCGAGAGTTCGAAGCAAGCGCATCTCGCCCCATCTTGTTGGCAGCCACTGTTGAAGCGCTCGATGACGCCTCTCTGCGCGAGACGTCCGGGCTCGTGGCTAGTGCATGTCGTTAGTCAAGAATGACGCGAGCTGCCAAGGGCGAAGTATCCGCGCAACGGCGCGCGTACTGGAGCGGCGTTACGCCGACAGAGCGGCGAAAGTGCCGCGTCAAATGGCTCTGGTCAGCGAAGCCAATCACGGCTGCAATATCACTGATTGGCGTGGTGCCCTGGCGAAGCAATGCTTTCGCTTGTTCTAGCCGTACGCGCAGCAAGTATTCCATCGGACTGTAGCCGGTGCTTCGGCGGAACAGTCGCGCGAAATGAAACCGGCTCATGAACGCTGCGTCGGCGATGTCCTGCAGTGTGATCTTTTCGCCCAATCGCCCATAGATGGCATCGAGCACCCTGCACAGCACCGAATGCGGAAGGCCGCGCTGCCGGTCAATGCATGGCGTCGGTGGCGGGCGGTTGCCAGTAGAGGTCCAGGTGTCATCATCATTAAAGCGACTGCTTCCGATGTCGTCGCGTTCTTCATCCAAATAAGCCACGAATACAGCCCAAGTCAGGATTTACGAATGAACGGGTCACGTTGATATTCGGCAGCCTGTGGCCGCGCGTTACAGCGAGTGGCCATGCACCACACGGGATGCATAACCCCAAGGGGATATGCCAGCAAGCTTCAGGTCGGATCGACCGCGACGACGGATGGGCCGCGCGTCTCGATATCGGCGCCTGCGCGAAGGCAAAGATCTTCCCTGAAGCGCGCAGCGACGATTTGCACGCCCACCGGCGTGCTGCCGACACTTCCGGTGGCGACCGACAATCCCGGTAGCCCCAGTGCTGGAAAAGCTCGTAACAGTAGTTGTGCGTCCCACACGCGCTGGAAGCCTTCGCGGCCTTGCATATCCAGTCCATCCGGAAAGGGCAGCTCAGCGGATACAGGCACCAGCAGAATCGGATAGCGAGCGAAGAACCCTTGCCATTCCCGGGCAGCGGTGGCGCGGCGTACGAGTGCTTTCGTTACGGCGTCCGGCGTCAGTGCCGCTACGCGATCGCGCACACCATCAACGACGGCCAGCGCACCGGGATCACCATCGCGTTCGACTGCCGCGATCAGACTGGCAAAGCCGTCACCCAGCCACAAATGCTCCTGGATCTCGGCGGCTTCGTGGACGGAGGGCGTGTCATGGATTTCCTCGACGCGCCATCCCGCATCTACCAGGCGATCGCGTGCGTCCCACAGCGCAGCTTCCACTTCCGCTGCGATGGGCATGCCGCCGGGCCGCAGGCACAGGGCAGCGAGGCGCGGTACCGGAGGGCCAGTCAGCGGCAGAGGTACGTACCACGGATCGCGCGGATCGTCGGCAGACATGACGGTAAGCCCCAGTGCGAGGTCCTGTATCGTGCGCGCCATCGGACCGGTGGCGGACATCAGTTGCGGGCCGATGCCGCGCTCCGGTGATGATGCGTTGTACGCAGGAACGCGGCCAAAGCTGGGGCGAAGGCCGTGGATGCCGCAGGCATAAGCGGGGTGACGAAGTGAGCCACCGATATCCGTGCCCAACGCGATGCTGCCGATGCCGGCTGCGACCGCCGCTGCGCCACCGCCCGATGAGCCGCCCGGGGTGAGGCTTGGGTCTCGCGGATTGAGCGTTCGTCCGTGTACGAGATTGCTGGTAAACCAGCGCAGTGCGAACGTCGGGGAGTTGGTGCGGCCAAGCATCAGCGCACCGGCGCGGAGGAGGTTGTCGACTGCCGGGCTATTGGACTGGGCGATCAACTGCTCCTGCAGTCGCGTGCCATTGGTGGTGGCGTAGCCTTCCACGTCGGTGTTGATCTTCACTGTCACCGGGACGCCGGCGAGCGGCCCGGGATCGTCGCCTCGCAACAGCGCGGTATCCACCTGATCCGCCTGCCGCAGCACTGCTTCAGGGCGGCACTCGACGATGGCATTGATGCGCGGATTGACCGCATCGAGTCGCCGCAGGGCGTCTTCGGCTACCTCGCGTGCCGACACGTCGCGCGAGCGGACCAGCGCGGCAAGTTCGCTTGCCGACATGCGCCAGAGTTCGGTCATGGTGCCTCCTAAAATGGCTTGCTTGTTGGAAAGAGATCCAGGGGATCGAACATGGGGATGAGCGCCGCCAGCTCGTCATAGAGTGCGAGTGCGGAGTGGAATCGGGATTTGGCCGGCTGGCGTCGTATCTCAAGGGCAGGCTGGTTGGACATCGTCCACTCGCTGCCGGTGCGGGCTCATCTTTGACTGTGAGGCAGTACCAGCGTTTTGCCAGGCGAGGTGCCCGACGCGGCGACCCATTGTTGCCATCGGTCATAACACAACGCCAGGATCACGAAAAAACAGGTATGCGCGAAGGCGAAATAGGTTTGGCCGACTACCGATAAAACGCGGCTTCCGGCAATACCTTCGCCCAAGAGTGGAAATACAACCAAGGCGTTCGCCGCATACACGGCAGCGGCATAGACGAGGCCTTTGGTCCAGGCATTCCAACGCACAAGACGTTCGCCGTAGGCATATGCCCAGGCCATCAACATGCCGATGAAGAAATGAAACCCCATCATGAATGCGTGGGATTCGGGACCTGAAAGGCCGGTAGCCATCCATGCATGTGCCAATCCGGTACGGTCGAGCACGGGGCCTGTCCAGGGACGGATGAGCCGTAGCAAGACGCCGTTGCCGGTGTCCAATCCGCATTGCGCGGCGAGGTACAGCAGCACCGTATTGATCGTGATGGCTACGAGTCCCGCTAGTAGCCACGTCTGAGTGTTAATCGAACGTTTTAACATCGTCTTGCTGCCGACCTTTTTCATAAGTTGTTTTCTTGCGATTGATGTCGGCCCGCAACGCTCGCGAGCCGCCAACGATGGTCCGACGCCAGATCACCTGGCCCAGGACACCTTGCCCGCATACCTTCTATTCCGGGCTACGCCCATGGCGTATTCCCTAAAGGACGCTCGCGCTCCTGCCTTTATTCCTCTCAGGAAGGAGATTTAACAAACCCAAGGAATAAATCAGCTCGCCTGGTCGTCTTACGCGATATGCTGGTTGCCAGCAGGACCTTGCACATGCATGACATCGATGACGATGAGCTGCGAACTCTGCTGCCCCAATTGCGGCGATTCGCGCTCGGATTGACCCGGGACGCCCATGCCGCGGACGACCTGGTGCAGTCCTGCATGGAAAGGGCGCTATTGAAATGGCACTCGCGCAGTATTGGCGGGAACCTCTATAGCTGGCTTTGCTCGATCCTCTATCGGCTATTTATCGACGGCAAGCGGCATTCCGCGCGCATTAACCGCTGGCTCGATTGCCTGCATGATGAGCCCGAACTGGCGCCTTCGGCAGAGGACACCTTGCAGGCGCGCACGTCACTCGCCGCGCTCGAACAATTGCCGCCCGATCAGCGTGCCGTGCTTTTGCTCGTGTCGATCGAGGGCATGAGCTACCAGGACATTGCAGCCACACTTGATGTGCCTATAGGTACCGTCATGTCACGACTATCGCGCGCACGCAAAGCCTTTCGCTCGATAACCGACGGTGATACCCCCCAGCCCGTATTGCGGATAGCCCGATGAACAACCTACCTGTTCCGCCGACTGAAGAAGAGCTGCACGCGTACGTGGACGGGGCGCTGGATGCCTCGCGTCGTGCCGAAGTCGAGGCATATCTTGCGAGCCATCCCGATGTGGCGGGGCAGGTGGCTCGCTGGCGGCGCGACGTCGACTTTCTGCGCACCGAGCTGGCTGGGACCGTGACGCGGCCACCTCAGCCGCGTCTTGATCCGGCGGCAGTACGTCGCCGCTTGCGCGCCCGTTCGCGTGTGCGCATGGCAGCGGCTGCGGCCTTCTTTCTCGCGATAGGTGCCGGCGGGTTGAGTGGCTGGCAACTTCGTAGCATGAACCTGGCGCCCGCACCGATGGCTGACGCGGTCGAGGCTTATCGCGTGTTTGCTACCGATCGCAATCGCCCTGTGGAAATGGGTGCCGAGAACGTCGACCACCTCCAGCAGTGGTTATCAAATCGATTGGGCACGTCCGTTTCATTTCCCGATCTGCGTTCAGAGGGCTTTGATTTGCTGGGCGGACGACTGCTCGCCACTGCGGAAGGCCCCGCTGCTTTGATTTTTTATCAAGATCGTGACGGCGAGCGGGTGAGTCTCTACATACGGCCGAACAAGCATTATTCGGAAGGTACTCGCGGCACGCGCAACGACGGCGGCCTGCTGGCTAAATACTGGTACAGGCGAGGCTATGGCTATGCCGTGGTCGCAAAGGCTAGTGATCCACGGATAGAAGAGCTCGAGGCTGCTCTCCAACTCGGCAGTTAACGTTCGACCGGAGCGGTCGAACGCATCTCAAGGCGAGCTAATTCTCGTCGGTGCACTCACGCCTTCGGGTGGCTGCGAGCTGCCTTCAAAGATCCCCGTGCGAAGGGAATAAGTTGATGCCTCGCTGCGTCTTATCAGGCGCTGGGCGGTAACGAGGCTGCCAGACAGTGGGCCGACCTTGACCGATTGCATGACGACCTGTCATCGGCTACCGGTACGGCACTCAACTCGTCGTCATGTACAGATCTACGTCAGAGGATGAATCGATGACACGTAAGTCCGCCGCTGTAACTCACGGCGCTTCTTTCAGCGTATGCATAACTTGCGCCGAGCGCCTGGCCGATCGGTCGCATGGTATGGCTCACCAGAAGACGGAGGCTGCCATGGTCTTGGGCACCATGCAGGATCGCATCAGCGACCGTCTTGAGGAGCACTCGAAGATACTTGCATCGATATCGCACGATTTGCAGACACCGATCACGCGCATGCGTCTGCGCGTCGAGAAGATGGAAGCATCCACGGAGCAGCAGAGGATCGTCGACGATCTGCGCGAAATGGAACAGCTGGTTCGCCAATGCCTGTCTTATGCGCGAGGCACACTCAGTGGCGCGGCAGTACGGGTCAAAATGTGCCCGGTCGCGTTTCTGGAAAGCCTTGCGTCCGACTACCAGGACACAGGCCGGCCGGTCACGCTTTTCACCACCGTCAGCGGTCCGATCATGGCCTGTCCTCAGGCGCTTCGGCGCGTACTAGGCAATCTGATTGATAACGCCATCAAGTATGGCGGAGCTGCCGAAATCAGCGCGCATCGGGATGCAGGTGGTGCCTTATGTGTGAGCGTGTCTGACCGAGGCCCTGGCATTCCTGAAGGCGAACTTGAAAGAGTGCTTCAGCCGTTTTATCGGGCTGCAGCCTCGCGCAACAGTGACGTCGGCGGGGCGGGCCTTGGACTGGCTATTGCCGCTCAATTGATAAGCTCGCTCGATGGCCATTTGATGCTGTCTAATCGCAGCGGCGGCGGCCTGACGGCAACCATTACGCTGCCCTGAAAGGGTGATTCGTTCGGATATGCGAGGAGGAGGCTGGATGTTCTCCAACCCCCGCCACAGGGTCATCGGATGATGCCGTCCGCCTTGAGCTTCGGAATGATGGTCTTCGCCAGATCCTGCGTAGCCCGGGTGATATTGCTGGTGCCTACGCCCTCGGTCGTCACCGCCCAGACAATTTTCTGAGTCTTCATGTCCCACGCAGTGGTTTCAAGCGTGACAGCGTCGTATTGGGTGACATCGGGGGTTGATGCCCATGCCCCGCCATACCAGCCGTAAAAGCCACCCGACTCCGGGACACCCGGGGTAACGCTGAGCTTTTGCTCGACGCGCTGCACGCGTGTCGTAAGAACCACCTGGGCGCCCGTGCTCTTGATCACGTCACCCAGTTTCTCTGAAGTAACGCCTGCGGGGGACTGTGAGTAGCTCTGCCTGGCCTGGACGCCAGCGGCCTGCAACTGCTGAACAAACGTATCTTCGAAGATATGGCGATAGGTGTCGCTCTTGGTGATGCCAACGACCAGAACGTTATCGGCGGACGGCCCGTTCCAGGATGGATCTTTCCATTGATTGCTGACGCTGAACGTCGAACAGGCGCCGAGCAGGACAGCGCTAAGCGGAACAAGGTATCGAAATAGACGCATGGACGTTTCTCTATTTGAAGGTGCGCGGGAAGGGCGCGGTAACGCCTTGCGCGTGTGTCGCCTTGCGCCTCTGAACACCCCGAAATGTATGAGGGGGAGACGCCGGATACCGAAATGATGGCTGATCGGCTGTCACCGCGAGCCCAGTGATCGTCCCGGTGGGCTGACGCCCACCGAGTTTCTATTCCGATCCGATCGCACGGTGGTTTAGCGTGACGCTGAACTACAGGGCCATTCGATCCGTGTTACAGGTGATCAGCATCGATGACAGCCTGCGTGAACGCCTGCGGTGCCTCTTCCGGAAGGTTATGGCCGATGCCGCCGGTAATCAGGCGGAACTGATACTTGCCTGTGAACTTCTTGGCATAGGCTTCGGGCTGCGGGTGCGGCGCGCCATTCGCATCACCTTCCAGGGCGATCGTCGGCACCGTGATGGCAGGGAGTTGGGCGAGTTTCTTTTCCAGGGCTTCGTACTTCGTTTCGCCCTTGGCCAGATTCAAGCGCCAGCGATAGTTATGAATGGTGATGGCGACGTGATCCGGATTGTTCAGCGCAGCCGCACTGCGTTCGAAGGTGGCGTCGTCAAAGTTCCACTTCGGTGAGGCAAGCTGCCAGATCAACTTCGCGAAGTCGTGACGGTTTTTGTCATAGCCGAGGCGACCGCGCTCAGTGGCGAAGTAATACTGATACCACCACTGCAGCTCCGCCTTGGGCGGCAGAGGGGTCTCGCCGGATTCCTGGCTGCCGATAAGGTAGCCACTCACGGTCACCAGTGCTTTTACGCGGTTCGGCCACAGGGTTGCGACGATATCCGCCGAACGTGCACCCCAGTCAAAGCCGCCCAGCACCGCGCGCTTGATCTGCAAGGCATCCATGAAGTCGATGACGTCCTGGGCTACGGCAGCGGGCTCACCATTGCGCTCGGTGCTGTCGGACAGGAACCGCGTGTCACCGTATCCACGCGTATAGGGAACGAGTACCCGGTAGCCTTTCGCCGCCAGCGCGGGCGCAACCTGTTCAAAGCTATGGATGTCATAGGGCCACCCATGCAGAAGAATCACCACCGGACCGTTGGCCGGCCCCATCTCGGCATAAGCAACGTCCAGTACGCCGGCATGGACATGCTTCAGCGGACCCCAGGGATCTTGCGACGCAGTGAGTGCATTGGACGGATGAGCTGGCTGGTCTTCGGCGCGTACGACCGAAGCAAGGCTGGTAAGGCTGAGGGCAAAGGCGGCGGCAATGGCCAAAGGTGCGTACTTCACGGTGATCTCCTTGAATGCGTGCGTGATTGAAAGAGCAGGGTGGTCTTAGAGCGCGTAGACGACCGCCTTGATGAGGCGATAGTCATCACTGTGAGATTGGCCGTTACCCCCATCAGCGGTGAGCGTCAGGCCGATGTACATAGGAAACCGCAGCGACGTATGTCGGCTGTGTCCGGAAGAACGTCAAAAGGTATCGAAGCGTGTAGCGGAAGGGCTCTGAAACACTACGATACAAAACTCACCGCTCGAGTTGGGGCGCCTCTTGCTGCCTGGCGCTCACGGGCTGATCGACTCGGGCGTGCACTTTGGAACAACGGCTCTCCGAACGCTCACCTGGCGCGCAATTTCTCACGAAGATCTGAAGTCCGGCTTCTGGCAGGAGTAGCCCTGTTCTCTTAGCCATCACTATTGGGGTGAGACGATTTATGACTCTCACTGCCTGCGGGCCGTCGCCAGGATGTGAGTGCGAACATCCGCGAACAGGGCTGGCCAAGGCTTGCTATGACGTGGTGAATAAACGCTCTGAGGGGATGCCAATCTGGTCCCTCGCCCATGGAGGTGATCATGACTACTGTTGCCGAGAGACTGGTTGAAACGTTGGAAGCGGCTGGTGTGGAGCGCATCTATGGACTGGTTGGCGACTCGTTGAATGGCATCACCGACGCTCTGCGGGCGCACAAGCGCACGCAATGGATCCCGGTCCGGCATGAAGAGGTTGCGGCGTTTGCTGCGGGTGCTGATGCGCAACTGACCGGGAAACTGGCCGTATGCGCCGGCAGTTGTGGCCCTGGAAATCTTCATCTCATCAACGGTCTGTTCGACTGCCATCGCAATCGTGTGCCGGTAGTTGCCATCGCCGCACACATTCCCAGTACGGAGATCGGTTCTGGCTATTTTCAAGAAACCCACCCGCAAACCCTCTTCAAGGAGTGCAGTCACTACGCCGAGCTGATCAGCGACGCGGATCACGTTCCCCGCATCGTCGAAACGGCCATTCGCGAGGCCATCAGCAAGCAGGGCGTGGCGGTCATCGTTATCCCTGGCGATGTGGCACTGCGCGAAGCGGGCAGCCGCAAGCCGGCATCGCAGCTGATTCCCCGGCTACCTAAGGTACTGGCGCAGGATGAGGACATCGACGCGCTGGCGACGCTACTTAATGCAGGCAAACGGGTAACTCTGTTGTGTGGCGCAGGATGCGCGGGTGCGCACGACGAAGTGGTTGCGCTGGCATCCAAGCTCAAGGCGCCGGTCGTGCACGCCATGCGCGGCAAGGAACATGTCGAGTGGGACAACCCGTTCGACGTCGGCATGACCGGGTTGATCGGATTTTCATCGGGCTACTACGCCATGTTGGCGTGCGACACGCTGCTGATGCTTGGCACGGATTTTCCCTATCGCCAGTTCTATCCTGAGAAAGCGAAGATCGCGCAGATCGACATTCGCGGCGAGAATCTCGGCAAGCGGTGCCGCCTTGATCTGGGAGTGATCGGTGACGTGCCCGAGGCGCTGAAGCGTCTGCTGGATCGCGTGTCGGAAAAAGCAGATGAGTCACATCTCAGCATAGCGGTCGATCACTACAAAAAGGCCCGTGCTGACCTGGATGCCCTGGCCGTCGGTCACGCCTCCAAGCGCGGCATACATCCGCAGCTGGTAGCGAAAGTGGTCAGCGACCTGGCCAGCGAGGATGCCATCGTTACCTGCGACGTCGGCGAGCCGACGGTATGGGCTGCGCGCTATCTGCGCGTCAATGGCAAGCGCAGGCTGCTCGGGTCTTTTCTGCACGGCTCTATGGCCAATGCCATGCCTCAGGCCATTGGTGCGCAAGTTGCCTTTCCAGGTCGACAAGTCATTTCCATGTCGGGCGATGGCGGCTTCAGCATGCTGATGGGCGACCTGCTCACCCTGCGGCAGTCGAAATTGCCGGTGAAGATCGTGATCTTCAACAACAGCCTTCTTGGGTTCGTCGATATCGAAATGAAGGCGGGCGGATTTCTACCCGTGGGTACGCATCTGGACAATCCGAGCTTCGCCAAGATCGCTGAAGGGGCGGGTATCTATGGCGTTCGGGTGGAGAACCCCTCGGAGCTCGCCGATGCCGTCAAGCAGGCTTTCGCCCATGATGGTCCTGCAGTCGTTGAGGTGGTCACCGATCCGCTGGAACTGGTCATGCCTCCGAAGATTACGCTGGAGCAGGCAAAGGGTTTCAGCGTCTGGATGATGAAGGCGGTGCTTAACGGTGAGGCCAACGAAATAGTCGAATTGGCGCGCACCGCTTTCGGACGTTGAGCCACCGGCAAGGGCAGGGGTAAGCGCGACCCTGCCTTGTCACCACAGGAGCATTCCCGTGAGCAGCGTATCCTCGTCCTCTGCGATTCCGCAGCCACAGACACGGGCGTTCGCCATCGCCTGGGGGTGTGCGCTGATCTTCTATTTCCTGGAGTATGCCGGCCGCTCGGCGCCTGCGGTCATGATCCCGGAGCTTTCGCAGGCGTTTGGAGTTAACGCGCTTGGTGTCAGCTCGATCCTTGGCACCTACTACTACACATACGCCACCACCAGCCTGATCGCTGGCGTACTTCTCGATCGGCTGGGCGCCAAGTACGTGGTACCGGCGGGTATGGCCATTCTTGGTCTGGGGTGTCTTCTTTTTGCAGTACCTCAGGTGGCGGCTGGCAATGTCGGTCGCCTTCTTCAGGGCGCCGGTTCCGCATTCGCCTTCACTGGTGCGGTATATCTTGCGAGTCACGGCTTTTCCGCACAGCGATTGGCCACCGCCATCGGTCTCACGCAGTGCCTGGGCATGCTTGGCGGATCCGCGGGACAGATCGCCGTCGGACCGCTGATTCACGGGGTCATGTCGGTGGCGAGCTTCTGGGTGTTGCTGGGCGTGCTTGTGCTCGTTACCGGCGCGATCTTGCTTGTGCTTACGCCGAGGGAGCCTCGCACCGCCGCTGCGGAAAGTGGTGTGTTGGGGCTGCTCGACACCTACAAGATCGTGTTCTCAAACCCGCAGTCGTATTTGTGTGGCCTGGTCGCGGGCCTGCTGTTCGTGCCGACCACCATTGGCGACATGGTCTGGGGCGTGCGCTTTTTTCAGGAAGACAAGTTATTCACCTACCAGAGTGCCGTCTTTGCAGCGTCCATGGTGCCGCTGGGTTGGTTCATCGGTTGCCCATTACTCGGTTGGCTCGCCGATATGTTGCATCGACGGAAGCCAGCGCTGGCCGGAGGCATTGTGGTGATGTTGCTATGCGTGGCCCAGCTGACCTATCTGCCCGCACTTCTGCCCGCATGGCTGACCCTGCTCATCTTTGGCGTGGCTTCTGGTGCCGCCATGATCCCTTACACCATCATCAAGGAAGTCAATCCGGATCGAGTGAAGGGCAGTGCCACAGGCGGAATCAATTTTCTCACCTTCAGCGTAACGGCCTTGATTGGTCCGATATTCGCGAGCCATTTTGGCAAGACACTGGGTGCCATCAACGCTGATCCCGCAGAACATTTTCGCCATGCGGGGGTATTTTGGATCGCAATCATCACCTTGGCTCTACTTGTTTCCCTTGCTCTCAAAGAAACCGGGCAGGGAAACATAAACCGATGACGCGACCGCCTCGGGTCGTCCGCTTTCGATCGACGCCGAACGGCGTGGCTTATGCAGTTCGAGACGTCGTCAGAACCGCAATTGAGAGATAAAGGCGCGGCCAGTCGGCCCTGGCAGTGCGTCCTTGCGATAGACGATGTGCATGGGCAGGAACGCGTCGCGAGCGACGCCCTCGACGTTGATTCTCAGCAGGGTTCCCGCGTCGATATCCTTCTTGACCATGTGCAAGGGCATGTGTCCCCAGCCCAGTCCCGCCATCAAGAACGCATGCTTCGCGCCGAGGTCGGCAAGGCGCCATGTCAACGGTGAAAGCACACCAAAGGTTCGCCCTTCTGACAGTGGGGTGCGATCCGTCAGTATCAGTTGCACCTGCTTTTCGATGAGCTTCTTGCTGATGACACCTTTGTGCTTCGCCAGCGGGTGTGACGGCGCGACCACGGTGACCATGGGAAGATCGATCAGCGGCTCCGATGAGAGCTCGTCGGGTATCACCGGCAGCGAACCCACGATGCCAATGCGGCACACGCCGTCGATTACCGGCCGTATGACGCCGCCCAGTGCTTCGACATAGACGCGCAATGGTGTGTTGGGGAAGAACTCGCGGCAATGGCCAGCAGCACGCGTGAGTCCTTCCATGGGATACATCACGTCGACCGCTACGGAGAGTTCGGGCTCAAGGCCTTCCTTCATCGAGCGGGCGCGCGCCTTGAAGCCGTCCATCTGATCCGCCACGCCACGCGCTTCGGTCAGCAGCGCCACGCCTGCTTCGGTGAGCTTGGGATAGCGTTCGCTGCGATCGAACAGCGTGACGCCTAGTTGCGCTTCGAGATTGAGCAGCGTCTGGCTCACCACCGATTGCGCACGTCGCAGCTTGCGGCCCGCGGCAGAAAAGCTGCCTTCCTCGGCCGCGGCAATGAAGGTGCGGAGCTGGTCCAGCGTGACGGCGTCAAGCATATATCGTCCAAAACGATAGATTTAATCGAAATATATAGGCTATTCGGATGTACGGACAAGGCCTAGCCTTTGTCCATCGCAGACGAGGACGCCCCTATGAACGCCGTTGCTTCCTTTCCCAAATCCGATCTGGTCGACGAGCGAGCCACCCAACCGCGCAAGATCCGCACGGTGACCACGGGTTACCACCATGGCCCCATCACCCGGCTTGTCAGCCCGTCCGATCTGGGTCAGTGGATCAAGCCGTTCGTGTTTCTGGATAGCGGCGTGCTGCCACCTTCAGACGTCCCGTTGTTCGGCATCCACCCGCATTCGGGTATCGCCACTTTGACGGCCGTGCTGACGGGGCGTGTGACCTACGAGGACACCACCGGCAAGCAGGGCGAAGTGCTGACGGGCGGACTGGAGTGGATGAAGGCAGCGGGCGGCGTGTGGCACGACGGCAGTGTCGTTGGTGACACGCCCGTGGAGTTCTTCCAGCTCTGGGTGACGCTGCCGCCGGATCAGGAAAACGGTGTTCCGGAAAGCCAGAACATTGCTCCGGAAGAGGTGCCTGCCGTGGGTCCGGCGCGGGTGCTGCTCGGGCATTACCAGGGCGCGGCCAGCCCGATTCGTGCTCCCGCAGGCATCACCTATCTGCATGTGCGCCTGAAGGCGGGCGAGCACTGGCGCTTTCAGCCGAACCCGAACGAGACCGTGGCGTGGATGGCCTTGCACAAGGGCACGACCACCATGCCCGAGGGCCTCACTGCTGGCGACCTCGTCATCTTTGAAGAATCCGGCCATGCCATCGATGTGGTGGCGCAAGACGACGTGTCCTTCGTACTCGGCGCCGCCGTAAAGCATCCGTATCCCCTGGTGATGGGCAAGTACTCCGTCCACACCAACGTTCGCGCACTCGCCGACGGCGAGGCGGAAATCGTACGCATCGGCCAGCGGCTGCGTGCCGCCGGCCGTCTGAAGTAAGTCCTAGCTGTTCGTCTCTATCGCCTACCCATTCCAATCGGAGAATCCATCATGAGCACTAAGATCGAAACCGCCACTTACGCGTCATCCATCGACAACGAACGCGCCCCGTCGAGCCTCACCCTCAAGAGCACCACTGAGCTGGTGGGGCGATTCCTGATTGCTGGACTGTTCCTTCTTTCGGGCATGGGCAAGATCACGGCCTACACGGCTACTGCTGGCTACATGGCGTCTGTTGGCGTACCCGGCGGCGTGCTTCCGCTGGTGATTGCCACTGAAGTGCTGGGTTCCCTCGCCATCATTCTCGGCTGGAAAACCCGCATCGTTTCGTTCCTGTTGGCCGGCTTTACCTTGCTGACCGGCTTCCTGTTTCACACCAACTTCGCCGATCAGATGCAGATGATCATGTTTATGAAGAACGTGTCGATCGCCGGCGCCTTCCTTCTGCTCACCGTCAACGGCGCAGGCCCGCTCAGCCTCGACAACAAGTCGCGCTGATCCATCCCGTCCCATCCATTCGTTCTTCAGGAGAACTCTCATGAGCTACGCCATCATCGGATCGGGCGCCATTGGCGGCGCCCTTGCCAAACAATTTGCACGCAGCAACATCAAGGCCGTCATTGCCAATCGCCGCGGACCTGCCTCACTGGCAGGCGAACTGAAAGCTTTCAATCCCACCGTAAGCGCCGCCGAAATTTCAAATGCGCTGAATGCCGACGTGATTATCCTTGCCGTCCCCTTCGGAGCAGCGGGTGATGTCGCCCAACTGCGCAACGATTGGTCCGGCAAGATCGTGGTGGATGCCACCAATGCGATCGAGTTTCCCGCGTTCAAGCCCATGGACCTTGGCGGGCGCCCCTCCAGTCAGGTGCTGTCGGCGCAATTCAAAGGCGCCAAGGTAGTGAAAGCGTTCAATACGCTGCCGGCGGCGGTGCTCGCGGATGAGCCGCGCCGAAATGGTGGCCATCGCACGATCTTCGTTTCAGGCGACCACACCGACGCCAATGAGAAGGTCGCGTCGCTCGTCACGACGCTGGGCTTCAGCCCCATCACTTTGGGCCGTCTTGACCAAGGTGGTTTGCTACAGCAGTTCGGCGGCCCGCTGACGATGCACAGCTTGATCCAAGAATCCCGCCCGCGGGAGTAAGCCATGAACAACGCCTCGAGAACCCATGAAGGAAAGACAGCGCTGGTGACCGGTGCAGGCCAGGGCATCGGGCAAGCGATAGCCATGGCGCTGGCAAAACGAGGCGCGCGAGTGATCGCGACCGATCTCGCGGCCCCGGAGGCAACCGTCCGCAACATCGGGGCGAGCGCCATCGCACTGCCACTCGATGTGACACGTGAAGAAGATTGGCACTCGGTGCTCCTTCAGAGCCGCGAGATCGGTGATGTCGATATCGTCGTGAACAACGCCGGCTACTTTCCGAATCGGTCCATTGACGAGCTGGACCTGCCGACGTGGCGAAAGACCATGGCAACGAACCTGGACTCCCACTTCTTGAGCGCGAAGTACTTCCTGCCAGCCATGAGGAAGAAGAAGTGGGGTCGCTTCGTCGGTATCTCGTCGAACATGGTTGGTCTGGCCATACCCGGCATGAGTCACTACATCGCATCAAAGATGGCGATTATTGGATTCATGCGCGGGTTGGCCAACGATGTCGCAAGCGATGGCATTACCGCCAACGCGCTGCTTCCCGGCCTGACCAACACTCTGGCAACCGCAGCGCAATCAGATGAGCAAAAGCGCTCGACATGGGAACAGCAGGCGATCAAGCGATTGGGTGAACCCGAAGACATCACGGGTGCGGTGTTGTTTCTGACGGGCGACGATGCGGCCTTTATCACCGGGCAGGCCATTGTCGTGGATGGTGGTCAGTATCGTGTGGGCTAATCGCCAGGTTCTGGCGATGATCGCCTGGAGTTCACGCTCCGGGCGATAACACCGGGGCAGGGGGCAGCTCGTTATTTGCCGTATGCCTTGGCGATCTGGCCCACGAGTACGGCCCACGGCATATCCATGGCGCTGTACACCGGACCGGCTTCCGGGCGCGCGTTGTCCTTGAGTATCTCGACCATAAGCGTGCCGTAGTCGGAAAGGATGACACCGGCCTGTTGCATGCGGAGCAACCCCGCCTGGCGCTTGGTCTCGCTAAAGGTCCCAGAGGCATCCACCGCGACATATGACTCGTACCCCTTGCTGATGGCAGTCATGGCGGGAAGCGCCGCGCAAACTTCCAGCGAGATGCCGGCAAAGATCAGCTTCTTGCGGCCGGTTGCTTCTATAGCGGCGGCGACACGATGGTCATCCCACGCGTTGACCGAGGAACGATCGATGATCTGGATGCCGGGCAAGGCCTCGACGAGTTCGGGAAACGTGGGGCCCCACATGCTGTCCCGTGCTGTCGTGGTGACGACGATGGGGAGATTCAGAATGCGGGCCGCTTTCGCAAGCGCCACGACGTTGTGCTTGAGCTCGCCCGTGGAATAGTCGCGGACGCCGGTCATGAGACCCACCTGGTGGTCGACCAGAACCAGGGCCGAGTTGTCCTGCGTGACGGGGGTATACGCTACGAATGAGTTGGACATGGAAGTCTCCGCTCTGCTTTTGTGGGGTGATTGAACCGTGAGGACCGCCATGGGGTGCGGCGAAGACAGCCGCCGCGGCAGCCCCGAGGCCGGTCTGCTGAAGAAACGAACGTCGATCCTTTGCGAGCTCCATCGAGTTGCCACAGTGGTCTCGCGGCGACAGATGGCTTCACCATGCAGCCAAAGCTAAGGCCCGCACCATCGTCTGAGAAGTCGCCCTAACTCGGATGTATCATCCGAAAAACCGAACGATGGGGGCGTCATGCTGGACTTGAATGACTTCTACTATTTCGTCCAGGTCGTGGACCGGGGTGGGTTCACCGCAGCCGAGCGAACGCTGCGCATACCCAAATCAACCCTCAGTGGCCGAATACAGCGGCTCGAGCGTGATCTGGAAGTTCGTCTGTTGAATCGAACCTCTCGCCGCTTTGGCATGACGGAGGCCGGCAAAGAGTTCTACCAGCATGCCGTGGGGATGCTTCAGCAGGCCGAGCAAGCGGAAAGCGTCATCCGCCAACGATTGCTGGAGCCCTCGGGTACGGTCCGCTTTACCACGGGGGTGATCACGGCGCAGTTCGCAATGCGGAAGATGGTGGGCGACTTCATCGCGAAGTACCCCAAGGTCAATGTCGTCCAGCACGCCACCGATCGAAGCGTTGATCTGATCGGCGAGAACTTCGATGTCGCCATTCGCGCCCATTCCAATCCATTGCCAGATTCCAGCCTGGTTCAACGCACTCTGGCGCCGGCGCCCTGGTTTCTGTTTGCGGGCGTGGACTATCTAAATCGTGTCGGTACGCCGGCGACACCTCAAGACCTTGCCCAGCATGCCTCGCTGTTCATGATGCGAAGCGGTGTCGCTCCTGCCTGGCACCTGAGCCGACCTGTGCGGGGTGCGCGGAAGGAACTGATCATGCCGCTCACCCCGCGACTACTCAGTGACGACATTATTTCCTTGAAACAGGCGGCGCTCGACGGCCTGGGTATTGTTGCGCTACCCGGATATACCTGCCGCGAAGAGATTCGGTCGGGGAAGATGGCTCGTGTACTTCCGGACTGGCAGGCAGGCGACTCGACAATCACTACCTTGATACCGGCTCGCCATGGTCTGCTGCCAGCTGTCCGTGCCTTTGTGGATCATCTGGTGGCTGAGTTTCCCAAAGCCGTTTCCCTTTGAGCTTTGGCCAATGCCAACAAAGGCATGCTGGATGGAGTGACAGTCTTTCATGGCCACGAGATACCCGTGACGCGGCGACCAGCGGCGGCATCGGTGCGCCAGGTAAGCGGAAGATTTACCGGCGATCGAGCGGAGGGAATGATCGTCACGAATATTCCTTCGGACGAGCATTCACGTCACTGCCGCACACCGCGTGGCATCGTTCGTACCTGATTGGGTACACGAGCAAGCCCGGATCGGTCTAGCTGCGAATGACGTCATCACGGACATTATCGCGGTGTAGGGCGCGACGCGCCGAGCTGCGCAGCCAGTAACGAATTCCAGCCGCTTAGCGAGGACATGCAGATGACCAGCCCGTTGCCACTCATCACACCGGCCGATTGCGCCCTGTTGCTCGCCGACGTGCAGGCAGGACTAGCGTTTGGCGTAGGCTCCATGGATCGGCAGGTACTTCGGGACAATTTGATTGCGGTTGCAAGCACGGCCGGCGTGTTCAAGCTGCCGGTCGTGGCGAGCACATCGGCCAGCAAGGTGTACAGCGGCCCGTTGATGCCGCAGGTCCAGGCCGTGATACCCGATGTCAAAGCCATCGAACGGCGCAGCATGAACGTATGGGAAGACGATACGGCACGATCGGCCGTCATCGCGACCGGGCGCAAGCGCCTGCTCATCGCGGGAATGCTGACCGAAGCCTGCATCTCGTTCTGCGCGCTTTCGGCGCAGGCCGAAGGGTTCGAGGTCTTCGTTATCGCGGACGCTTGCGGCGGCCTCACCGAAAGCAGCCATGAGCTGGCGTTGCGCCGCATGGAGGCTGCCGGCGTGACGCTGACATCCTGGATTCAGGTCTTGCTTGAGCTGCAGCGCGACTGGACGCGCCACGATACCTACGACGGTGCGCGAGCGATCGTCGAGGCGCACGGAGGTGGCTACGGCATTGGGCTTAGCTACGCGCGGGACATGATCCACCCCGTTTAAGCCATCGCCCCGAGTTGCAGCGCCGGCCGCCGTAGCGACACCTGCCTTGGCGGCCATCGAAGTGTCCGTGCCTGCGGCGAAGGCATGCGGGCCGGTGATCGGCTTTGCCTGAGAGTCTCATCTATTGCTGACTGGCTACGCTGTCAAAGCGAGCCGGGTCACAGCGAAGTTGCGCCGAAGTTTCATCGCTTTCCATAGACCCAGTGCTGCTCAAGCGAGTGGGCTCATCCCAAAGGTTCCGGCCAGATGTTAGACATGACCATCCAGTCTCGAAACGAGACGCAGGCCTCCGCCATCGAGGAACATCTCCGGCCGTCCAACGTCGTGCCCCTGTGGTTGCATCACATGCGCACGCCTGCGTCCATTGCCGATTGGGCGCGGACCGTGGAACTCGTACTTGCCGTCGAGCCCGATCCGACTGTCGCCATGGCGTGGTTTGCCAATGAAGCCATTGCCGAGTTCGGTGGCCTCACCGCCTATGACATGGTGTGCGCGGGCAAGAATGATCCGTTGGACCGTTTCCTGCGGGACATCATCCTGGGGCAACGCGACTAATCAAAACAAAAGCGGTGGTTCGCTCAGCGAACCGCCGCTTTGGATCTTCACGCCAGCAACGTCCGCAGCGCATCTACTCCGTTACACCAACGGTGCGCTCAGGCCGCCAATGCATCAGGCTCATGAGCAGGGCGCCGACGGGCAGCAAGCCGCCCAGCACGGCTACACCCATCCAGCCGAACCTCTCCCAAGCCCACGACGATACGAACGAGCCAACCGCGCCGCCGATGAACATGGTGGTCATGAAGAGGGTGTTGAGGCGGCTCTTGTATTCGGGGTGGATCCCATAGATCAGATGCTGGTTCGACACCAGCGCGATCTGCACGCCAAAGTCGAGCACGATCACGCCAGCGATCAGGCCCCACAAACCTGGCGCAAACGCAAAGATCGCCCAGGCAATGATGGTGGCAGCGGCGCCGAGGGCGATGACGGGGGCAGGTCCCTTGCGATCGGCAACGCGTCCAGCGACAGGCGCCATAGCCACGCCAACAGCACCCACGACGCCAAATAGTCCGGCCACGGCCGGGCCAAAGTTCAGCGGAGGCTGGGCAAGACGAAGTGCAAGCACGGTCCAGAACGCCGAGAAAGAGCCGAACAACAGCGCCTGCGTTACGGATGCGCGCCTGAGCAGAGGTTCGCCTGTCCAAAGCTTGCCGAGCGAAGCCAGCACTTCGCCATAGCGCAAGGCGTGGCGAGGATGATGCGCAGGCAGCGTACGTGCCATGAGCACGGCGCCAAGGATCGCGACCGGAGCGGCCAGCCAGAACATCGCACGCCAGCCCATCGCACTGGAAATCAGGCCCGCCAGGGTGCGGCTGAGCAGGATGCCTGTCAGCAGGCCGCTCATCACGCTGCCGATCGCCGCGCCACGTTTTTCCGGTGCAGCAAGGATGGTGGCAAATGGCACGATCTGCTGCGCAACCGTAGCCGTGGCGCCCACCAGTACGGAGGCCAACGCCAGCATGGCCAGTCCCGGCGCCACCGCGGTAAGCAGCAGGGCGGCGGCCAGCACGAGGAATTGCACGACGATCAGCCGGCGGCGTTCGAACATGTCGCCCAGAGGCAACAGGAACAGCAGCCCGGCGGCGTAGCCAAGTTGGGTGAGCGTAGGGATCCAGCCACTGACCCGGACGTCACCAAGACTGCGCCTCATGAGGTCGAGCATGGGCTGGTTGTAATAGATGTTGGCGACGGCCAGACCGGCGGCCAGGGCCATGGCGAACAGCGTTCCCTTGGACAGCGACGGTGTTGAGCCTTGATGTGCAGTCATGGCAAAAAAGTCCGGTGCAGAAGAAAAGTGGAGAGACGGGTTGTTGCCCCTTGCGGGGTTCACCAGAAGCGACGAGTACGTCAATGCGCCATGCGCGATGTGTAGCATTCGTCCATGTGGCTGGCACTACCCGATCGAGTGCAGTAAGAGACCCAGTCAGGTGACGGTGACGCGCATTCCTCGCGCGTCACCCTGGGTAGTTCGGTCAGGCGGTGCAGAAGCCTGTAGCGCAACTTTCATTGCGAGCCACGGCACGTTGCAGTGCCGCCGCGAATACTTCAGGCGGCTGGGCGCCGCTGATCAACTCGCCTTCGATATCGAACAGGGGAACGCCACGGGTGCGCTGTGCGTGTGCAGCCTGCTCAGCTTCAGACACTTCGGCGGTACCTTCGTCGCCAGCCAGAAACGCAACGATTTTGGCGCGATCCATGCCCGTTTCGGTCGCCACGTCGGCAAGCGTGCCGATGTCGCCGATATCGCGGCCTTGTTCGAAATACGCGGAGAAGATTGCAGTTGCCAATGCGTTGGCGCGGCCTTCCTTCCCGGCAAGCCACATCAGGCGATGAGCGAGCAGCGTGTTCGGTGTCTTGGCGATGGCGGCATAGTTGAAAGCGACGCCATCGCCTTTCGCGGCGTTGACGGTTTGCGAATCCAGTGCCTGGCTTCGCTCCCAGCTGCCGAACTTGATCGTTCGATACGCTTTGCGATCCATGCCAGCGGCAGGCATATCCGGGTTGAGTTCAAACGGACGCCAGTGCCGCTCCACCGTGACGTGGTCGGGCAGGGTCGCCAACGCCCGCTCCAGGCGGCGCTCCCCGACCAGGCACCAGGGGCAGATGAAGTCGGAAGTGATCGTGATCGTGAGGGTCATGGCAAAACTCCAGTCCAGTGATGGAGGAAGTCTGCGCCTGAGGTTTCGCAGTGATAATCCAGTAAAGTGAGAGAGGTTCTTTGCATGAGGCGCAAAGGTGGTGCATGGATCGATTCGGAGCATTGAGCGCATTCGTCGCAGTGGTCGAGCACGGCGGCTTCGCGCCGGCGGCGCGGCGCCTGGGTGTGGCACCTTCGTCGCTTACCCGCCAGGTGAATTCGCTGGAGGAAAGCCTGGGCACGCTGCTCATGAACCGCTCCACGCGCACCGTCTCCCTGACGGAAGCCGGCACGCAGTATTACGAGGACGCCCGGAGAATCCTTGAGGAACTGGAGAGTGCAGATCGCACGGCCAGCGAGTTGGCAGGCCCACCGAGCGGACTGCTCAGGGTGACCATGCCGGTGGCCTTCGGCACTTTGCACGTAGCTCCCGCGTTGCCTGCATTCTTCCGCGAGTATCCAGGCATCAGGCTCGAGATCCGGCTGACGGACACGATGATGAACCTGGTCGAAGACAGGATCGACATCGCCATCCGCCTGGGTTCGCTAGCTACCCCCAACCTGATCGCACGCAAGCTTGCGCCACATCGGCGCGTGATTTGCGCGAGCCCCGACTATCTTGGCGAGCGCGGCACACCGATGGAGCCAGAGGACCTGAGTCGCCATAACTGCCTGCTGTTCGATTACCTCAGCGGCGAAAGCACATGGACACTGGCGCGCGATGGCAAGACTGTGAAAGTACCCGTCACCGGCAACCTGCGCGCCAACGGCTCCGAGCTTCTGCGCGAGGCAGCAATTGGCGGCGCGGGGTTGCTGCTGATGCCTACCTGGTTGGTTGGCCATGACCTGGCGGCGGGAAGACTCCTTCCCGTGTTGGAGTCCTGGGCGCCCACGCCGGGCGCAAGCGAGGGCGCGGTGTGGGCCGTCTATCTACCCAACCGTCGCGGCTCGAAGAAGATTGCCGCGTTCCTCGACTTCCTCGTCCAGCACTTCGGCTCGCCTCCGTATTGGGACAAGCACGCCTGAGCACGTCGCGCGCCTTTGCGCCGAACGCAAAGCACCTGAGCGGGGAGGGTGGATGATCGCCACCTCGAGGGAGGGCACAGTAAGCCACCCCTCAGGAGACACCCATGCCCGCGCAGCTGACGACCAATCCCGATTCCTCCCGCGCCTCACGTCGCGCCATCGTTATTGGCGGGTCGCTTGGCGGATTGTTCGCCGGCAATCTGTTGCGCCGGATCGGCTGGGACGTGGACATCTACGAACGCTCCGCGCACGACCTCGATAGTCGAGGCGGTGGCATCGTGCTGCAACCTGATGTCGTGGAGGTATTCCGGCGGATCGGCGTTGACCTTGCTGCGATGGACCTGGGTGTTCAATCGACCTTCCGAACGACGTTCCAGCCCGATGGAACGATTCGCTCCAAGCACTTTGCGCCGCAAACGCAGACGTCGTGGTCGTTGATCTATACGACCCTGAGAAAGGCATTCGGCGACGCGCACTACCATCAGGCGAAAACACTGGTGCGGATTGAGCAGGATCCGGCGCAAGGAGCCGTAACGGCACACTTTGCGGACGGCACCAGCGAAACAGGCGACCTTCTCATCGGCGCCGATGGCGGCAATTCAACCGTGCGATTGCTGTTGTGGCCCGACGTGAAGCCTGTTTACGCCGGCTATCTGGCCTGGCGCGGACTGTCGCCCGAGAACACCATGCCATCTGTCGCGCGACACGATCTGCACGGCGATTTTGGTTTCGCGAACAACGTGGGCTCGCACATTCTGGGCTACCTGGTGCCTGGCGAGAACAACGATGTGCGTCCCGGTCATCGCCTCTACAACTGGGTGTGGTATCGCGTGGCGGATGACAAGCTGCTGAGGGACATCATGGTTGACCGCACCGGACGCCAGCGTGACTTCTCGATTCCCGAAGGCATGCTCGCGCCGCAGTGGAAAGCGCACTTGCACCGTGAGGCCGAAGCCCTGCTGCCGCCACCGTTTCGTGCCATGGTCGAGGCGACGGCCGAGCCGTTTGCCCAGGCCATTCGTGACCTGGCGGCCGATCACCTGGTTTCGGGTCGCGTCGTGCTGCTCGGTGACGCTGCGGCCATTCCTCGTCCGCACACTGCGGCCAGTACGGCCAAGGCGGCCGCCAACGCGCTGCAACTTGCAGACGCGCTGAAAGCGTCGCCCGATGACATTCAGGGGGCACTGGCACGCTGGGAGCCGGCTCAGGTGGCGCTGGGCAAGGCACTGCGCCGGCAAGGTACGGAGACGGGCAACTATCTTCTCTTCCACCGCCCGCCGGATGCATTGGTGGGTTGAAGACGGGCCGGCGTGGTCAGACGCCACAGATGCACGCACGTACTAGTTGAAACGAACGCCCGGGATTCACCGCGTCCTTGCGGATTTCCCGGGTGCATTGATCGTGCTCAGGCTGCGGTGGCTTCGCTCAGCAAGGGGTAGTCGACATAGCCTTCCGCGCCGCCGCCAAAGAACGTTCTGGGGTCGGCATCGTTCATGGGCGCATCGGTCCGCAAGCGGGAGAGGAAATCCGGATTGGCGAGCACCAGCTGACCGTAGGCTTCCAGATCGGCCAGGCCCGAGACGATGTCCGACCCGATCTGCTCGCGTGGGCGTCCGGGGCGACTGAGGATCAACGCGCGCGTCCACAGATTGCGCAGATCGGCGAGCAAGCCCTCGTTACCCAAATGCATGATGTGCAGGTAGGCAAGTCCCAGCCGATCGAGTTCGGCCACCAGGTAGCGATAGAGATCCGGGCCATCGGCGCCTTCGTCGATGCCCCACATGGTCGTGCCGGGCGACAGGCGGATGGCCGTCCGGTCGGCGCCGATTTCATCGGCGATGGCAGCAGCCACTTCGATGGCGAAGCGTGCACGATTTTCGATGGAGCCGCCGTATTCGTCCGTCCGCACATTGGCGCTCGGGGCGAGAAACTGGTGCACGAGATAGGCATTGGCGCCATGGATTTCGATGCCGTCAGCACCGGCTTCGATCGCACGCCGCGCAGCGTGCCGGAAGTCAGCGATGGTCTGGCGAATGTCGTTCAAGGTGAGCGCGCGCGGCACGGGAATGTCCTGCATGCCTTTCACCGTGAACATCGGTGCACCGGGAGCAATCGCAGACGGCGCGACGGCCTGGCGGTGATGCGGCGTGTTGTCGGGATGCGACATGCGCCCGGCATGCATGAGCTGGATAAAGATATGCGAACCCTTGGCATGCACGGCGGAGGTGATCTTTCGCCAACCCTCGACGTGAGCGGCGGTGTATATGCCTGGTGTCGTGAGATAGCCCTGGCCATCGTCCGATGGCTGCGTGCCCTCGGTAACGATCAAGCCGAGATCGGCGCGCTGCGCGTAGTACTCCGCCGCCAATGCGCCCGGTGTGCCATCGAACTCGGCGCGGCTGCGCGTCATGGGCGCCATGGCCAGGCGGTTTTGCAAGGTGTAGTCGCCGAGGCGAACGGGTTGGAACAGACGAGTCATCATGAAGTCCTCAACAGTGACGTGTTTGGAACGACCGCGCGTGGCGCGTTGTGCGAGCAGGCAGCGCGCCGAAAGGGGGGGGCAAAGGCAGGGCAATGCGTTGGCCGGAGCCGGTAGCGGCTTGCTCGCATCGTTGTCTGGCCTTGCGACGATCTCCTGGATTTCGGGGCAGGGAGATCATGCAGCCAACTCACTGGCGGGATAAAGGAGGTATATTGGATTACATTGATCCATTCATGGAGCAATTTCGTGGAAATCCTCAACGACATGGCGTTGTTCGTGGAAGTCGTCAAAGCCCGAGGTTTTCGCGGGGCGTCCGAAGCGACCGGGGTTCCGAATTCCACACTCTCGCGCCGCATCAGCGCGCTGGAGAAGGCGATTGGACTGCGCTTGCTCCACCGCACGACGCGCAAAGTCGAGTTGACCGAGGCGGGCCAGATTTACTTCGAGCGGTGTAAGCGCATCGTCGATGAAGCCAAGCTCGCCCATCAGGAACTCGGTGACATGCTCGCCCAGCCGAGCGGCCTGCTGCGTGCCTCACTGCCCGTGGATTTCGCCACGATCTATGTGGCGCCGCTGATGGCTGAGTTTGCGGCGCGCTATCCGGGCATCAGCTTCGATTTCGACCTGACCCCACGGCAAGTCGATCTCGTCAGCGAACCTTTCGATGTGGCGATCCGTATCGGCGAGCCAGAAAATTCGCATCTCATCGCTCGCCCGCTGGCTTCCTTTGTTCCGCACCTTTACGCGTCGCCGGATTACCTGGCGCGCGCAGGGCAGCCCGAGAGGCCCGCCGATCTTGAACACCACGAATGCCTGAACATTCTGAAAGACCGGCCATGGGTATTACATCGCGGAAAGGATGCCATCGAGATCGCGACCCATAGTCGTTTCACGGTCAACAACGTCGGCCTGATTTGTCGTCTGGCGACCCTGGGGATGGGGATGGGGGTCGTCCTGTTGACGGAAGAACTGGTCGTCGACGATCTGGCTGCAGGGCGGCTGGTCCGCGTGCTGCCGCAATGGCATGGCAAGCCGATTCCCGTCTATGCATTGACCGAAACGCGTTTGCTGCCAGCGAAGACGCAGCGCTTCATTGAATTTCTGAAAGAACGACTGGCCAACGCATGAGCCAGCCATCGCGCCTTGGCCGACCAAACGATGGCCGCGTCACCTCATCAGGATAGGTGCCGTGGCGAGTTGCCTTTGACTGGGGCCGGCATACTGAAGTCCACAAACCCGTCCCCTTTTGCTGACAGAGGGGGTTGATGCGCCCTTCACCCATTCTTCATCGGGGCCGCATCGCGATGGGCGGAATCACAGCATGGCAAGCGCCTGCTTATCCAAAGTTGAGCGTGGACTCCTTAGTGGTGCGGCATGGCCCGCCTGGATCCGACGTATACTTGCTTAAGGGGATCGCACCGGAATGTTCTGAGAGGCCGCAGCCATGAGTGCGCGCCAATGGATCCAGTCTGGAACCGTGAAGGGGGTGGCGCAGCGGCCACCTCAGGCGGCTCATCTGCTCAAGGGCCGATCCGCGCATGAGCAAGCTCGTGAGCATGCTTCGACTGTAGGTGGCGATCCATCCCGATCCCAGGCGCTCGTGTTGGATGGGATGCAAGGGGAAACCGGGGGCTCCGTTGCGACCGGCCATGCATTCGATGTCGCGAGCATTCCCATCACACCTGTGCCGAGTCGTTCGGTAAATGCCACGAGCGCGCATCGTGATCCGGTGGGAGTGCAGCGAACCCGCAGGGAGCGACAAACGCAGTTCAACGCCTCTCCCTTTGGTGAGCCGCTTCCTTTCCTTGAGACCATTCAAAAGTCATTCGGTCACCACGATCTCTCACATGTACGCGTGCACAAGGGTCGGGAAGCAGCGGCCGCAGCGCTTGCACTCGGGGCGGAGGCATACACTCGTGGATCGACGGTGACATTTGCGCGTGCACCAAGCCTGCATACTGCGGCACACGAAGCCGCTCACGTCATTCAGCAGCGCACACGCATGGAGATGGCCGGTGGCGTGGGGCAGGCGGGGGATGCCTACGAAAGACATGCTGACGAAGTGGCAGATCGCGTGGTGCGCGGACAATCGAGTGAAGCTCTGCTCGACGCATCGCCAGGGAAAGGACGACACATGCAACATGTCGATCCCAATGACGCGTCGATGACCATTTCTTCACCGGTGATCCAGCTGCGGCGGATTCCACCCAACCTTGGCGCTCTTCTCGCATCGACGGCAAACATTGCCGCCGATTTAGCGGGCGCTGAGCGGGTGCTCGCCCTCGCGATGGATGAGCTTTCGCCCGCTGACCAGGCAACGGTGCTGACCAATCGTCTGGGTCCCTTGTCGGAGGCCGATTTCAAAGCGCTGCCGCGCGCGGAACAACTGAGCAGACAGGCCAAGGCCATCGTCGCGCTTTTCCCTGATGCCAAGTTGGGTGATCCGGCTCTGATCGATACCGGGCCTCGACCGGCGACACCAGACGCGGCCAACATCACCAAGGTGGTCGCCAACGCCGACGCCATTTTCAACACGATTGCCTCGGGCGCTCAGGACCCCAACATCAAGCAGGTCTTCGGTGACGCAAACCTTGCCACTGCCAAAGCAAAGTACGCCGAAGGCCGCAAATGGATGAACAAACTCAATACCACCAACAAAATCGTTACCGATCGATCCGGTTATTCAGGCGAGGTCTCTCAGGGTGGGTTGACTGGTTTTCACGAGATCATTCGTCTCAGCCCCGACGTCATCGACAGCCCTGATGACAATGATTCCGTAGTGACGCTCGTTCATGAGAGCCTGCATGCGGGAAACGCTGACGTCAAAGACGATCTTTACATCACGGCGACTGGCTTCCAGTCGCAACCGAATATCAAGAAACTCGCCAATTCGGCGCACTTTGAGGTCGTCCCTTGGCGCATCCTGGATCCGACTAGCGACAACGCATTCCCGGTCACGCCAGCGACTACACCGCCGACTTTTCAGCCCTTTATTCCTGCGGGCACTACCGTCGGCGGAGTCACGGCGCCGTCCCGCAAACCTGCCGAGGAAGGCGCCAAGGCCGCATACGAAAAGCTAAATAGCACCTGGGCGCTGGGGCTAAATCTGCATTTGATCTATGTCCAGTTGTTCCGCAATCCGAACGACTGGAAGGTGCCGCAGCCCAGTTTCTCGAACATGCGCTTCGACAAATCGATGCCCTTTTGGTCGAAGGTCCAGAAGTTGACCGTCCATTTGAAAACCGACGTCGACCCGGCGTCGCCCGATGAGGCCAAGCATCCTGTCTCGCAAATCGACGTTGCCTTGTCGGAGGGGTTCACCCGCAAGTTCTCTGCCGCTATGAATCTCCTCGATCCGTTGAAGACCGAGACGCAAGTCATTGCCTTCGAAACAGCCAACGCCACGTCGGCCGAGATGACGGCCAAATTCCCTGGTGGTACGCATGACAACGCCAATGTGGAGCGAAGTTTCCTGCTGGAACTGGCCGTACGGGATCCCAAGGTTGCGCCAATCACAGGCAGTACGGAGCGCGACCTTCGCGTCGTCAAGCAGTTCAATGCCCCGGCCGATGACTGGGCCGATATCCTGAAACCGAGAACCCCGACCAGCTTCGTCGATTGATGGCTTTCGTTGAGGCTGCTGCCCGTGTTGGGCGGCGCACTCAGGGCTTCGTTGTGCCCGATCCTGCCGGCGGTGGTGGCGGAGGCGTGACGGTGGTGTAGAAGTTCGCGTCGCTCTCTGGTTTGCTGAAATGGTCGTGCGGCGCTGCGTCCAGCGAGCCATGATGCAGGTACGCCACGACGCGCTCGCCCACGGCTACCAGGGTCGTGAAGCCAGAGCTCGCGTGCCTGCGCTCGACGTGCCACGCGTAACGGTCTGGGTTATTAGTTTTCGCCTTGCCGCCGTCAATAATGCTCTTGTCGTCCGGTATCGTTAATGAAAGGGGGCGCGTGTCATCAAACGGGTCCTTGTCCGGTGGGTGCGAGACACCGCTGATGGTGATGGTTAGCTCGGTGCCAGAGGGGCCCGTTTTCCTTGTGGATTGGATGGACTTTGCCTGGAAATGGTCGTCCTTCAACTCCTTTCCGTGGATGGCAAGTACTTCCTGCAATGAGGCTGGCTCCTCAACGGGTGCCGATGGAAATTCCAAACGGTCGATCTTCTGGCCCTGCTGATCACCCTTTACGCCGCGATCGCGGGCGACCAGGTTCTTCGCAAGCGACTTGCGTTGATCTTCTGACAGGTGTCCATACAGTCGGTCTATGTCTGGCTTGAGTTCACCTTCGGTGAACAGCTTGGTGCCGGGTCGCTGGAACATCGGTCCAGAAAGCGAATCCACGACGCCCGCCTCTTTCTCGATGGTATCGAGGCCGGGTTTGATGCGTTTTTCTTCATCAGCGATTGCCTTGGTGCGATCGTCCTGCGCCTTTTTCAACGCTTGCTCGGCTTGCTTGAAGTCCGCCTGCGCCTTTTTGCGTGCATCGCCTTTCAGTTTGGGATCCACGGCTGCCGGCTTTGGGGGTAGGGCGGGCAACCCTGCAGTAAAGGTCGACATTTGCTGGTCGTGTGCTGTCTTGCGAGCCGCTGCGCCAAGCGCTGGATCGTCTTGATATTTCTGTTCGTGCGTGGGTGCAGTCACCGTGGCTTTGCCACCAAACGCTTCGTCGATAAGTACGACCATCTCCCGTGTTCGGCCTATGTCGCAGCCCTTGATATGGATGGTTGTCTGTTCGTCGATAATGTTTGAGGGGAGGCTGGGAAGGCTGCTTGGCCCTCCGCCGGAGGGGTGTAGCGCATTGCGCAGATCGAGGACCATCATTTTGGCGGAGGAGCCAATGCCAAATGACAGCGTGCCATCCTCGTTGCCGTGGGAAACGATATACAGGTTGCCAATGGGATCTTTCACGTTGGCCGAGATCCAGTTGAGCAAACCCTCCATCGTGCGCTGGTCCGTGACAAAGGTTGCAGCGGGGACGTGTGCATGAAAGTAAATGGATGCCGCTTCAAAGAAGGGGTTTTTGGTGCCCCTCTTGTCTTCTCCCATCAGGAACACGAAATCCTTTCGTGGCGCAGGTGGCGTGTTGGTCAGAGGTTGCCGCTGCACCCACGGCATGGATGCACTGCTTTGTTGAACGACATGAGCGAGCTCATGGGCAAGGACAGCCGGCGGCGATGCGCTTGATCCCAATACGATGTGCTCGCCCACCGTATAGGCCTGAGCTCCGATGGCTGCGGCAGAGCGGGCGGCAACGCCATCCGAGTGCAGCCGCACGCCCGAAAAGTTGTGCTGATACCGTGCCTCGAACCGGGTTCTGACGGGCGTTGCAAGCGGGTGGCCCGGCGCGGCCAGAGCCTCCCGGACGATGGGTGGTGCTTCCTGTCCCGAGCGCGGGGCCGTGGCGTTGCTTATCGACGCTTTGTCGGACGTGGCGGCTGCGTGTTCCGCGGCTGCTTCGAGTGGATCGATGGTGGATCCGATCAGTAGTGGCATCTCGGAGGGTGGCGTTGTCTCTGCGCTTCGCTGCGGTGGGAGGACGGAAATTCCCTCGAGGGAATGGGTGTGGGAAGGGAGCTCATCACTCCTTTCCGTGACGGATGTATTCGGTCGAGGCGTCGTGCTCGACCGTGAGGTCTGCACGTGATCGCGCTTCGGACTCTGCGCACTCTCGGTTTTGTTCTGTCGTCGCGAGGGCGGTGTGAATTGCGTTCCCATGGCAACCTCTTTTGTCGGCGAGCGACCTGCGGATCGCGATAGCCGGCAAGTTCTGCATGGCTCGGGCCGGACCTTCAGGCAAATGTCGTCTTCGCCTCAAGGTGCGTGAAAAGAGTCCTAAGGCGCGCCGAGAAAAATATCCCGCAACACCGTGGCAAGCGCTTCAAGCTCGACGGTGCGAGCGGCAGTCAACTTGCCTACGGGCTTTCCCGGCGTCTCGATCAGAATGGCGTTCATGGCGGGTCTTGTGGTTGTCGCGTGCGATGCGTAGCTACCGAAACTGACGCCCTTTTCATGCGGTGACTTATCGGTAGGGTAGGTGGCGGTTTCGCCTTTGGTGCCGAGTTTGTTGCCCGGTACTCGCGCACCAAGGCTTTTGGCCTCGTGTGCCATCTTCAGTGCCAGTGCGTTGTCGTCTGCGTCTTTGCCGGGGCGCGGATCCGAGGTGATGCTTGCGGCACCCGGCCCTTTTTTGCCGTGGCCGTGGACGCTGGCGATGCGTTCGGGTTGAAAGCGTTCGATCAGGTCGAGCAGCACGAGATTCTCCGGTTCGATCGTGCGCCCTTCCGAATCCTGGTTCTTGGCGGGGTCGACGCCGGCGCCAAGTTTGGGCATCTGCCGGTTGGGGTCGGCTTCCCCCGGTGTCTTGCGGCGTTTAGCGTCGACATTGGTACCAAAAAGCTTGGGTACGATGATGACGGAATAGAACGGCGTGGCCGCGCCGGGGGCGGTCATTTGCGCGAGCAGGCGATTCACCACATCCACGCCCGCCGTTTCATCGCCATGCACGCCGCCAATGATCATGGCCCGCTTGTCGCTGGTGCCCGGAAAGTAGAACGCATGGATCAACTGTTTGCCGGGGCCGGCATCGAATGTGCCCTCAATATTGCCCGCTTCCTTTCCCCAGTGATGACCGTGCGCCCGCCGCTCGCGCTCTGTGATCGCGGCCAACGGCCACATGGGCTCGGGGCCGAACTCGATCAACCGGTCGGCCAGCCAGCGGTTGTCGGTCGTCGTTGCCGGGTCGGTATTTGGGCCAAAGGTTTTGTCGAGCACCTTGTTCAAGTCGGCGTCGGGCGTTTTGAATGCGCCGTGCGCGCGCAGTACGTCGAAGACCTTGGCCTTGCTCCCCTTGGCCAGCCAGTCGTCGACCTCGTCGCTGATTGCGCTGGCCTGTATCGTGCCAGCGGCCATGCTGGTGCGGACTTGTACAGGGGCACCCGTCAGCACGGTGGATGCAGCGTTCGATGCTTCGCGCTCGGCTGAGTCGAACCGCATCTCGGTGGCTGAGTCGTCCGTTGTGCCTGCGGTTGAGCGTTGCTGTGCGACGTGAGCCAGTTCATGCGCAAGCAGGTGGCGCCCAGTGACGGTTTCAGGCGAATAGCGATCGGTGCCAAAGAAAACGTGCTCGCCAACGGTGACTGCCCGTGCACCCTGGCTGTCCACGTGGGTGCCGGCTTCGGTGTGAATGCGGACGTTGCTGAAATCCTGGCCCAGGCGTTGCTCCAATGGCGAGCGGGTGGCTGTATCCATGGCGTTGCCGGTGGAGGGCGTGGCCTCAAGGGGAGATGTTGCTGGTGGCGGTCCGACACTGATCGCGCTGAGATCGAATTGGCCAGCGGGGCCGGTCTTCCCCGGTGCTTCCTGCGTGCATCTGGGCACTTCCGGAAGTCTGGCCGGCGGAGCGATCGCTTCAGTAGAAGGTTTTTTTGTGAGAGAGGGCCATGTGCGTTTCATTGACGCGCTCCCGCGGGACTTGCCCATCAAGCGCTGCCCGGCTGCTCCATGCGGCTCAGCCGTGGAATTTGACGAACGCCGCCACGTCGTCATTCAGCGTCTGGATGGCCGCGGCGCGCGCCGGTGCCTGGCTGTGGCTCAACCCCTCGGTGACACCCGCCAATTGCGCGGCGGACGCCTGTTTCACCGACCTCCCCAGTTGATTGAGTGTGGTCAACAGCGCCTCGCGTTGAGGGTTGATGCTGTTCGCTGTGCTGACGCTCAGATCCGATATCGGTGGCACGACGACGGGAGTGCCGGCGGGAAGCTTGCTGATGTCGCCCCTGAGCGCTGGGTTGGAGGCAGTCAATGCGGCGCTCGCTCCGGCAAGGCGCGGGTCTTTTGCCTTCAGGCCGTAAACGCGTGAGGCCAGGTCGGCCACGGTGGTTTCGTTGGATAAGGACACGATCTGCATGCGATTTACTCCGGAACCCAGTCAGGTGATCTCGCTCAGGTCAGAATGTTCAGTGGCGCCCATGGCGTGCCCAGCGCCGCGCCATTGAGAGTGATGGCATGGCTGACGATGTTGCCTAGCACCGTGGCGGGCGGCGGCGCCTTGGGGTCGCTGGTGCTGACGGTGATGGCGAGCCCCGTCTGGGTGTTGGCGCACACTATGCGGTTATTGCCGGCGATGGCGGTGTCGCACGTCAACTGAGCAGCCGGTTCGCCAGTTTGCTGCGTGTTGAACTGGTTGCACGCATTGCCCGTAAACAGGCAATGGCCGCTATGGCCGATATTGACCAGCGGGACGGCACTGTTGCCGGACATCATGTTGCCTTCGGCCGTGAACATCTCCCCGGTGCCGTTGGCGTCATTGATGAAGAGCGCGGTGAATCGCCCGGTTTGCGAGGTGTCGGTACTGTTCTGGCGCACCAGGTTGTCTGAGGCGACCAGCTGGGTGAAGGCGGATGCCACTGCGATGCCGTAGCTTGGCTGATCCAGCGACCCGGGCACCCCGATGTCGCTGATGTCGTTGCCCGACACCGTGGCTGCCTGCACCTTCTGCAGCAGAATGCCTGCGGCTGCGATGGGCTGATTGGCGGCATTGCCGACCAGGCCCACGGTGTTGTTCTGGATCACCGTGGTGGGAATGCCGACGACTTCGATGCCGACGATGGCCGCCGTGGCCGATGCCTGGCGGCTGATATCGGCCTTCAGGTATTCCCTGGCGAAGGTGCCGGTCAGGTTGTTGCTGGCCAGGTTCGACGGCGGGGCGGGAGGTTCGAGTACGGCAAGTACTTCATTGTTGCGGATGATGATTTCCGAGGGCGTGCCTGTGCCCGAGGCCAGAATGCCGTGCCCGGTGACTTCGGTGATCGAGTTCTCGATGATGGAGCTGACCAGTACGGCACCCGTCACCTGAATGCCTGGGCCGCCGAAGAGCGTGATGTGATTGCGGCTGACGTGCGCCTCGGTCACCGGGAGCTTGCCGCCAGGCACCGAGCCGATCTGAATCGCGGCGGGGAGCAACTGCACGTTGGTTTTCCCAAGCGTCGAAGCGTTCGCGCCACTCATCGCCTGAGTGATGAAGTTGTCGGAGACGACCAGTCCATCGGTGCCGCAAACGATACCGATGCCTTGCACATCAACGTGGTTTCGCTCGATCCGCACCACCGCATCGGGTAGAGCGACGCCTTCAATGCCGATGCCGGCCGTACGGCAACCCAGGAAGCGGTTGGCCGACAAGGAGATCTCCAACAGAAACGCGCTCAGTGCGGTATCGCTGTTGAGATCGGCAATGCCAATGCCCGCCAGGGCGCACGGCATCCAGTTGTCGATGATCTCCAGGTCACCCGCCATCAGGATGTCGCGAACGGCCGCAAGCGTCGTTCCCTTGGCCACGGTAGCGCCAGCTGCGGTGTTGTTGAGGAGCAGGCCAAGCTTGCCGACGCCAAGATCAGCCACCAGCACGTTGTCGCGAATCAGCACTTCCAGCAGAAATCCATCCAGCGCAATGGCCATGCCGCCGGGGTTGAATGAGCTGGCGAGTGGGGCTTGATAGGCAATGACCGCATTTTCCAGCCCACTCGCAGGCGCTGGCGCGGGCGCTGCGGCCGCGGTTTTATTGGATGTGGACGACACGGCCAGAATGCCGCAACGTTCGATCGCAATCTCCGCCGAGTTGCGCAGCAGGATGCCGATGGCTACCGGAATGCTCGCGGGTGCGGGGGCGCCACTCGCGAGCGTTGCGCCGGGTGCAATGGCAACGGCCAGCACAGTGAGTTCCTCGATGCTTAGCCCGAGGCCCGTGGCGATTTGCACGGCAGGTCCGTCGCCCGCAAACAACAACACCGTGGACGGCCCTTGTCCGTAGAGAGTCACGGCACTCAGGTTCTCCATCATCAGTGTTGCGCCGAGGTGGAACACGCCCGGCCCGAGGCAGATGCGCCCACCCGTGCTGCGGACTTTCTCGATAGCCATCTCGATGGTGGCGGTGCCGGCGTTGTGGTCCGTCGCGTCCACGCACACGGTACAGCCACAACCCGTTTCCGTCGGCACGTTCGGTGGCCACGGCACCCGGCAATCGCTGCCCACTGTCACGGTGCTGCCCGAGGTCGTATAGCTGGCCAGCACAGCGAAGTGGTGATGGATGGCAAGCGGCGGCGCCTTGGTCAGCGTCTGCACCGAAGCGTCGATGGTGCGCGCCGCGAAACACCAATGGTCTGCCGTGTGGAATTGCCCGTTGGTGACAGTGCCATCCAGTGTCAACGCAACTTGCACACCATCTTCGAGATCCATCCAGCCTGCGGTGATGGGCAGCAGGCCATTGCTGTCGACGCCTTGCGACTGGTCCCAGCGGATCAGTCGCGTGTGACGCGCAGGGTCGGCGGCGTTGAAGCTGGCCGGTAACGGCCGATCCAGTGTGATGCTTCGGGTGGTTTCATCGGGTGGACCGACAATTTGCGCCATGGTCCCAGGCAGTCCCGCCAGCTCGGTGGCGTCGTCGATGATCTCCACCCAGTCATTCGCCTTGAAGCGCAGCACGGCATCGCGCCCGATGCGATCGACGGTGAGCTTGCAGCTTGTGGCGGCGTTGGTTATGCCCGTGATGCGGCTGACGATCGACGCGTTCTCGCGTGACCATTTCCAGCGTGCGCTGCTGATGTCGCCGGCCGTATGAATCTCTACCCGGTACAGGCGGTTCTCGATGCCACGATAGCCACCCTGGTCCGGCAGGATGCACGGATCGGTGGGCGCCACGGGCGCAACCGCCTGGGTGGAAATCTGCCCGGCCGACGGCGGCAGCAGTCCGCTCAGGTCGGTGCTGCACGAAAGCTGGGTGTTTCCTGCCGAAGCGCTCGAGAGCAGTTTGACTTGCCACACCGTCTGGATGCGCGTGGTGGTGTCCACGCCGCCCAGTGCAACATCGAGCAGATCGGGATCCTCGATGTAAGTGACTTCGCGCTTCCACACGTCCAGATACACCAGGCCGCTGCCGCTGATGGCCGGTGGGTTGGGATAGAAGGGTTGATTGAGATACGTCACCGGCTGACCGTTGACGGTCTCACCGTTGAACAGCTCAGCCTGAATGCCGTCGACATAGCAGCGGCCGACGCCGATGGCCAGGTCGGTGCCACTGCTGGTGGCAGTGATCTTGAAGCCGTTGGGCGTGGTCAGCGTCGGCACGGCCGCCGGGCCGAAGGTGTCGGCAGCCTGCGTATCCCAGCGTCGCGCAGCGAAGTGCGCCATGCTGTTCCAGTCGGCGTCCAGATGGGCCCGGCCTTGCTGCATCAGCACCTCGGCGTAGTGCTTGTAGAGCCCATTCGCGATGCGGGAGTAGTCCCCGGCCATAATGGTTCTCCGCTCAGGTAACGAACAGGGTGGCGGCCTCGCGACCGAAAGGCAGATATTCCTGCAACCTTATTTGCAGGTTCTTCAGCGCTTGCGGTTGTTTGAGGTGGCAATAGACGCCCATTTCCGAGCCGTCTTGCGCGCCTTCGCGAATCTGTCGTGGCGCATGCAAGTGCAGCTGCAAATAGGCGGGTTGTCCGTAGTTGCGTTGGGTGAAAGCGGGTAACAGCCATGACACGACGTGATCGTGAATGACTTTGATCTGGGCATCCGTCAGCGGCGGGCCACCTCCCGTGGCCTTGTCGACTTCGCTGCTTATCTCCAGGTCGGGTTGGCAACGGTAGCGGCGCGGGGTGCTCGATCCATCCGGCACAAAGCTGAAACGCACGCACCCTTGCTGCCGATGCAGTGTCGACACGACGTCGGTAAACAGCGCCTCGGTCGCCGTGATCAGTTGGCGGAACCAGGTTGCACCTACCAGCGTGCTGCGCTCGATCCAAGCGGGCGGCCCCCAGTTGGGCGTGCCACTCAGTCCGGTCACGGCCGGCCCATTCACGCCGTCGATGATGCTGTCGAGCACCCACAGGCGGCTGCTTTCCAGTGGCGCCATTTGCACGGGGCCACTGACGCTGAAGATGAGTTCGATATCGATGGGCGTGTCGGCGTTTTGTGCAACCAGGCTTGGCAACACCGGTGACGGCGGTGGAGTGTCGATGGCCAGGCCGGGCACGAGCGTCGTGTGGATCAGGCGAAAGCGGGACAGGCTGTCGGCAATTTGCACTGCGCCTTCCATCAGCAGGCCCGATAACGTAACCGTCGCGGTCGGGTGAGCGCCGTTAATCGTCACCGCGCCCTGTACGTGCGGCCAGTGCTGATCGGCGGCCTCGATGGTGAGCGAGCCGCCATCCACTGGCTCGATATTGAGCGGCTCTGCATAGGTGTTGCTGTCCTGAATCGAGATCAGTACGTTCTGGATGCCGGCAGCGGCGGTGAGCGCGGCTGAAAGGGTTGTATAGGTGCCGCCCGTGCCGACGGTGAACACTTGCAGGCCCGGCATGGTGCGATTGACCAGCCAGTTCTGCCGGTCATAACCACCGCCGCCGAGGTTCGCCGGAAACCCAAGGAAGCTGCTGACGCGCACTTGTTTGGGTCCCGACAGGCCGGCAGCCGCCCATGCGGTGCCGAAACTCAGGCGCCCCAATGCAACATCCACCCCGACCATCGTTGCCGGCGGTTGCCGCCATTGCGAAAGATTCATGCTCTGAATCTGGGCAGGAGGCACGGCCGTACCATCGGCCACGATGAAGAAACTGCCTGCAGGCACGCCTGGCGTGGGCAGGTCCAGGCCAAAACGCCCGTAATACTGCGTGTAAGGAGCAGTGCTTCCGGCGGCTGCGTATTGCGTGAGATCGTCGTAGAACGCGGCGGGGCGAACAGGGCCCGGCAGTAACGGTTCGGCGCTGGGCAAGGTGGCGTCCAGGCTGGACTGCCAGCGCGTGAACATCGGCGCATCCTGGCCCAGCGCACTGACATGAAAGCCACTGCCGCCGCTGCTGGCATCGATGCGCGCGGCGGCCTGATACAGCGGCGAACTGATCAGGCGCCACAGGAAAATGCCGACGTTCGGGATGTTGTGCCAACCCTCCAGTTGACGTGGCGTGCGTACATCCACCACGCGCGGCGCGGTATCGAAGGGGCCGTTGATGCGATCGATGTCGGGGATGCTGCGCAGGTCCGGTGCGTAAAAGCTGTCGAGCCGTACGTGATTGCGAACCGCCTGTGTCCAGGCCAGCGTCACGAAAAACTCGCGCACGTGCGCGGCCCAGCCCGTGACGTCGGACGAAAGCTGTTCCAGCATCGGCAGGGTGGTTTTGCGACGCCGGTAGTAAATGGTCTTGGCCACGTCCGCGCGTGAGCGCAAGCCAATGCCAGGGAGAAAGATCGGGCCGACCAGGTCGGTGGTCAACGCGGCGATGGTGGTGGACGGAACGACCCGTGTTTCGTCTGTCAGCGGCGTGGCCTGTACCAGATCTCCGATATAGGGCACGACCCAGGGCGCGCAGGTTTCGATAAACAGGTTGTCGTAGTTCTGCGCGAGATCCTCTTCCAGCGTTGCCACCTGGTCGACGATCACCGACAGGAAGTCCTTGAGCGCGCCGCCTTGCAGTGCGTCACGCGAACGCGTCCACGCCGGCAGCAGGGCATAAACGGTTTCGATATCGAACATCAGTTCATCGCTCCCATGTTGACGAGGGGGCCTGGATCGAGCGTGAGCAGCACAGCCGGCGCGGCGCCTTGTCCGCCTGATGGCGTTGTTGCCGCTGCCAGCAATGGATTAAGTCCGGGTGTGTCTCCGCTGCGATAGAGCTGGGTAATCTGCACGGCCTGGACGCCAGCGACGTTCTGCGCCACCTCCAGCACTTCCGACAAGCTGACCCATTGACCGAAGTCACGCGCATGGAAGCTGAAGGCCAACCGCAGCGCATTTGTCACCGCCTGCTGTGTTTCAGCAAGCGCGGTGGGGTCCGCGGGCAGGATGTTGATGCCGAGCTGGAAGGTGATGGGCGCGTAACTCTGAAGATTGACCGGTATGGTCGCATCGCCAAAATTCGCCAGGGCCGCTGCGAGGTTGCCGGCGAGCTGTCCATCCGCCGGTACGGCAGCGCCATCGATGCCAGCCAGCGTCAGCACCACGCCGCGTACCGCGCCATCCCATGTCCATGTCGCCAGCGCCTTGGCAACACCGGCGAAGCCGCGCGCAAAGTTTTCGTAGTCTTTGATGGATACCGCGCGGCCCAGGGTCGAGACGCTCAGCGGCGCATTGGTGCGCGCCTGTTCCTGGGGTTCTGCATCGGCGCCATCGATGGAGGGCAACGGGTTGGTGACGGACTTCAGTCCGAGCGGCCGGCTTAGCAGCACGTTGACCTGTCCGGCATCGACGTTGCCGCCACTGCCGATACCGGTCCGGTAGATCGCCCGCACATTCATGGCGCCGGTGGCCAGTCGTGCGCCGTAAGTCGCGCCATCGCCAAACAACACACGGGTATTGCCCGCATCGTCGCGTCGTGTCGTGAAGACCTTCGCACGCGGGCCTTGGGCATACAGCGTGTCGACCAGCGACCATTCGACATCGTTGCAAAACACCCTGAGCGTCGACTTGACGCCGCTTGGCGTCGCCGCGGCGACATACGTCAAGGGTGGTTGCTTCAGTGTAAAACTCTGGAACGGCGTCGATGCGTCGCCATTGCCCAACAGTTCCTGCACGGTCTGCCCGGCGGTGGCCGCCGCGACGTTGGCATAGACGATGACCGATGCCCGGTCGAAGGCATGCGTCAGTGCCGTAGCAACATCGATATAGGTGTGCAGCAAATCGTCGGCATCGTAGGTATCGGCAATGGTGGTGAGGTCGGCCAGCACGGGATCGGCATCGGCGGGCGGCGTCCACAGCAACTGTGTGTCGTCCGTCGTCACGGTTCCGGTAAAGCCATCCATGGTCTCCAGGGTGTAGATACGCGAGCCGTTGCTGGCCTTGGCACCGAGACTCACTACGAATAGTTGTTCACCGGAGACCAGCGTTCGCGCACTCGACGCATCCTGCGCCTCCAGACTCAGCGACACCGCCGGTGGCACCGACACCCTTGCACGCTTTCCCGTGACGATGATGGATTGTCCGGCCACGAGCCCGGCGACCCGCGCACTCAACTGAATGCTGCCGGTGTCCATGGGGTCGAGCAGAGGGCGCTCGGCAAGCGGAATCCGTTCACTCTGCACATAGACGGCGGCATTGCGTGGCGAGAACCAGTCGATGTGCTTGCCCGTTATGCCTACGCGGCTGACGCGGCCACTCATGCCAAAGTCCGCCTGATTCGTATCGACGGTGTCGGTCACCTGATAGAGCTGGGCAGGCGGCTTGATGTGGGAGCCCGCTTCGGTAAGCACGATCCATGACGCATTGGTGATCTGCGAGTACACCGCATCGAGATAGATATGGGTGGTTCCCGAAGGCAGTGCCGCTTCAGCCCAGCTCGAACTGCGGCCGGCATAGGCGCCATCGATGAAGTTTCCGTGCTGGGGGTCGTACTCGCCAATGCGCTGGGCTACCGGCAGGCCTCCCCATAAAGGCGCGTTGTATCCAAACAGCGATGCCTGCCGCCGCAGTGCATAGGCGCCTGGAAGTGCGGCTGGCACTTCGGGCGGGGTAGGGGCCACCGGTATTTCGAGGGTGAGGTGCGTGATGCCGCGCTTGGCGTCGCTATCCACCGACGCGATGCGCCGGAAATCCCAGTGGTCACTGTTGGGATCGAGCACCTTCTCGCTGCCCACCAGCGCCAGTGGGTCCCCGGGCTTGAGGCTCAGTGAAGCGCCTTGCAGCCAGATGTCGGCATCGCCCTGGTGCGGGATGACGGTCTCGGTCAGGCGTACGGTCAATGCGCTGAATGCCGATTGTGCAGTAAGGGCTTCGATGGATTCGTAGGCTTGCGCTTGCTGCCCTGGCCCCGGCGTGCTTTGCACCAGCGTGCCGCTCGGCAGGCTCAAGAGGGTTGGCGAGCCCGCCGTGGTTTCCATGCCAAAAGCAAGCGAGGTATGCGCCGCAACGCCGGGGCTCAGTTCGTAGCCAATCAGGCGTGCGAGTTCGAGAACGGAGCGCCGCTCGGTGGCCGTGCGCAAATAGGACTCTTGAACAAACTGCTGCTGATAAAAGGTATGGATGTCGGCCACGATGGCGAAGGCATCGAGCACCGCGATGGAGAAATCATCACTGGTGCGCGCGGTAAGCGGCACCAGAGCCGGGCGATCGGTATCGGACAGCCCCGCCAGCATGCTGCGCAAAAACGTCGTGTAGGTGCCCACCCGAACGGAAACCGAAGGCAGGCCGGGCCGATTGCTGATGCCGGCGGGTGTCGATGCGGTCACTCCCGCGCAGGCGCCGCACGGCGTGGTCGATGGCTCGCTCATTGGCCACCTCGCACCGTCAGGTTCAGCACGCCATGACCTGGATAGTTCGGGTCATTGTCACAATGCGGTATTTCCGTTTGCGCGAACGTCAGCTTCCACTTGGTCAACCCGTCGCTGCTCGGTTGATAGAGCCGCTCGAATCGCGTGATGTCGACGGCATCCACACCGGGAACGGACTGGGCGAGTGCGTAAAGCGCGCTCAGATAGAGCGTTTCGCCAAAGGTGTGCTGGTTGGAGTTGAAGAATGCATCCGAGCCGTCCGTCAGCGTGCCCGTGCCGAAGAGCAGTCGCAGCTCGCGCTCGATATCGGCGCGGAACCACGGTGATTGCACACACACCTGCATGTCGATCCGCAGCGGCACCATGCTGGGTGCATTGACCTGCAAGTCGTGGCCGATCACGCGATAGCGTTCCAACCAGGCTCTTATGGATGTGGTGAACGGCAAATCCACGGCGATGCCATTCGGGCGATCCACCGTGTCGAAGACGGTGTACCAGCTGCCAGTCCAGCGGAAGTCTGCCGATGCCGCCGACACCAAAGGGTTGCGCAACGAGACCGCGGCGTAATCCGCAGGCGTCACTGCGCGCTCCTGCACCAGAAAGGCTGCGGGCGCCGACTGACGGACGCTCTCGATGCTTTCTGGATCGATGCCACCCAGCGAAGGCAGTGGATTGGTGACGGTTTGAATGCCCGGCGGCAACGTGCCCGTCAACGGAGCGACGACGTTGGCGATACTCCCGGCGCCCACCAGTCCGGCCGTACCGTTGCCCACCCGATACACCGCCGAAAAATCGTCGCCAGCAACAGGGCGCAGGCCGTACTCATCGTCGCCAAAGCGCAAGCGAGCCTGCATGTCGCTGTCGATCTCGATCACGAAATCCGGTGACGTGGGATGACTTTCCAGCAAGTCGTGCCGCGCCATCCAAAGCTCGGTGCCGCCCGCTCCCATGCTGGCCAGTGCGATGGCCGGAACCGTATTGGCGATATCCCATTGCATCGCGGCACTGGCGGCCGCAGCGGGATCAAAGGGCAGCAGCGCCGCCTCCGGCTCGCCCTCAAACACACTGTCGACGATCACCTGTCCTTGTTGCGTCAGCGGCCATTGCGCGAGGGCAGGGTTGAAGCGCGCAGGGATGGCGTTGGCTGGTGACGGTTGGCAAGGGTCGCCCGCGCAGGCGCTGACGGCATACAGCGACGGCTCCGGCATCGCGCCAAGGCTTTCCACGCTTTGGCTGAGTCCGTGGTCGGCCAGCACGACATTGCCCCACGCGATGCTCACGTTGTTCAGCGGCACGCCGCCGTGCGCGGCGTCGGTAACCGACGAAATGCATAAGGGAAAAGTCAGTGCATCGGCACTCCCCCAGGTGATATCGACAATCGATGTGCCAGTGACCGGATCGGTCTTGGCCGGCTGCCCCGGCAACGGATCTTGCGTCACCACGCGCAATGCCTGGCGGTGTGAGGTGTCGGCATCGGCGGCAAGGCCGGTGGTCGGGCTGCGCATCTCCTGCACCAGCAGCACGCGGCCGCGCAGGTCGATATCGGTGGAGGGCGCAAGCAGGGTGGCAGAGGTGCTGCCCTTCGGCAGACAACAGCGGGCGTCGCCCCAGGTGTAGAAGTCGAGGCGGTTGAGTTCGCTGTACAGCACCAAGTCGTGCATGGTTTCAAAGCACGTTGGCGTCGCTGAAAGCGCCGCGTTGCGATGAAGCAGGTCGATCGCGGCGCCGTCCGCTACTTTCGTCACCAGCAGGGTGCCGGGTTGCGGCGGAAAACCACTCGGCTGAGGCCCGGGCAGCGTTTTGCCATCCGCCGCCGAGGCGACGGTAAGGACGACCCATGCGCGCGCGTTGCAACCATCGTGCATGACGTAGTCCACCAGCTTGGCGTGCCGGCGCACGGAAACGCGGCGTCGCGCGGTGCCCAGATAGGCTTCGGTGGCAATGGCGTCCTGCTGGTAGCTCAAATGATCGGCGACATAGGCCAGCACTTCGACCAGCGCAACGCCGGGATCTGCCTCGTCGCGCTCAGTCCAGCTTGGCGCCGTGACGCTCATGCGATCGAGCATTTGCTGGCGAAACGTTGCATAGTCCTTGGCCATGTAATCGATCGGCGGCAAGGGCTCGGCGGGTGGTCGGCAGCACACCGCCTGCTGACAGTCGATGTCGGTTGGGCACTCCACCTTGAAGTTGAAGGTGATGCTCGCCAGCAAAGGGTCGAGGCCGGCCAAAGGGTTGCCACTGGAATCGACGATATGCAGCGCATAGGGAGAGAAATCGCCGTACGCACTGAGATCCAGCACCACGACCGGGCCATCGTAGGTCACTTGATCGACCACGATGCCGACAATGCGCTCGCCTCCCGTGATGGTGAAATTGGCTGGCGTCAGCGCGCTCGGTGGCGGGGTGTTGACGAAACCCACGCGAAGCTGGCGTTGCCGCAGCGGTGGCGTGGGGGCTTCCAGGTCCACCACGTCCAGCCAGTCGATGCCATTGAGGCTGCTACCGCGCACCAGTGTGCGGCGATTCTGGTCGCAGCACAGGTACATGGTCATGGCGATGGCACCGGGGATGAGAAGCTGGCCGTGCGTTGTTCCTGCGTCAGCCGGTTGAGATAGGTGATGTCGATCACCAGCGCATCGTCCTGCGCGGTTACGGTGAGATCCTGCAGCAGGAGTTTCGGCGCCATCCAGCGCTGCAGCGCACCCTGGATCAGGAATTGCGCCGTGGCCGCCACCGTGTCGGAGGCGGCGCCAAACAGCAGTTGCGGCACGCCACACCCAAAGCTGGGGATGTTGACGCGCTCGCTGGCACAGGTCATCAGCACCTGCTCGATCAGATCGCGCAGATGGGTGTCGTCATCCGTCGTGGCGGTACGGCCGCGCGCATCGAAGTGATAGGGGAAGGCAATGTTTCCGCTCATGGCATCACATCCCGGTGGCCCTGACTTGCGTGCTCGCAACCACCAGTGGCGTTGCAGTCGGCACGCAAAGCGCCTGGCTGTCGAGCAATAGCAGTGGCTGCCCGTTGCTGGTGATGCGCAGTGCACTGGTGACGAACTGCGCGGTGACACATGGCCCGTTGGCTGCCGGTGGTGGCGGCAGCGCGCAGCCGGCGACGACGTAGGGGCACGCGATGGTCGTGGTTGGCATGCCACTGACCAGCACACGCGGATTCGGCACGGTTGGCTGTGCCATGCCGCCATGTGCACACATGACGACTGCGCCTTGATGCAACAGGAATCCGGGCATGCGTACTCTCCTGTCCCTACAGCTACTGGCTATCGCCGCATCTAAATCACCACCAACGCCCCTTCATTGATCGTCACCGACGGCCCCACCATCGCAATCGACGCGCCTTGCCCGTTCTGGATGATGATGCCGGTCTCGTTCACCGTGATCGTCGCCCCCGTCATGCTCTTGATCATGATGCCGCCGGTGGGCCCCGGCAGATCGGAGATGGAGAGGCTGTTCTGCAGCGGGGTCTGCATGGTGATCGCAGGCACGGGCGGTGGTGAGAGCAGGGCAGCTGCAGGCACTTCGGCCGCGCTGCCCCAGTAACAACCCGTCCAGATGGGATAGTCCGGATCACCTTGTTCAAACTCGATCCACACGCCAGCGCCGATGATGGGTACGCAGAACACACCCGTCTGAATGCCGCCCCAGGGCAAGCACGGCATGGCCCACGACGTAGGCAGGAAGCCGGATACATCCGGCACCATGGCCATGATGCGGCCGATCTGCATCGGGTCCACGTTGTTGATAACGGTGCCGCGGTATTTGCCGTAGTAACGCCCCGAGCCAAGCGCGGGCATGCCGCCAGATGTCTCTGTATCGGTCATTTCGCTCACACCGGTATGTGGGAAAACGTGGAAAGCAATCCGTTGCGCACCAATGAGAAACTCTGCTTGTACTCGCCACGCTTGATCTTGTGCGTCACCTTTTTCACGTAATGCAGTCCGTCGAAAGCGGGCCCTACGCCGCGCACACCCACCAGGCGGCGCGCCTTGAGGGGTTGTCCATAGCGAAGGACATCCAGCGTGCCATCACCAAACACGCAGTCGGACGATTTCGCCGCCTTGGTGAGCGCAATCACGATGCCCTGCAAGACCGAGTACTTGGCATTGCCCTTGAGCAGATCGATTTGTGGCGGAATGGGCGGGACAAGCCCCAATGGCGGATTCAACGGCGTGATGTCAGGAATCGGGATGGGAATGGGAACCTTGGTAAACGGCTCCTGCACCATGACGATCGGCATGACCTTGGCGTTCTTGTCGAAGCGGAAATTGATTTGCTCGATGTTGGTTTCCGCATCCATATTGAGATTGAGTGCCGGCTGCGGCTGACCAACGCGAATCTCCGGACCCCAATAGGCGTAGCTCATCCCCGGCGTCGAACTTGGCTCGATGCAGAAGATGTAACCCACTTCGTCCGCTAGTTGCCGCACGTAGGCCAGGTCCTTGCCTTGCTGCCGCGGAATAGTCTGGATGGGCAATGGGACGTCCATGAGAATGCTGGGAATCACCATCGGCACCAGGCCAAGCACCGCATATTTCGCTACCACCAGGGCCACCCGGGCTTCACGCGGCATGGCAGGGTAAGGGATGCCGGAGAAATCGATGATGCTCATGATGTTTGCCAGATCCGTGCCCTTGACGGTAAGCGTGCTATGGCCGTCTGCCGTGCCGGGGCTGAACTGGTGATCCGTCATCACGCCATCCATGATGACCTCGGAGTTGCCTGCCACCGTCACCACAATCACCACGCGCGTAAACGGAATGGCGCCCCCGCCCACCAGCAGAAACAGCGTCTGCAGGGGCGAGTCATTGCTCAACGTAAACACCAGCTCGAAGCCGCTGGGCTCGTTGCCGGAGTTGGCAACGACTTCCACGCTTACGAGGGCATCGAGCACGCTTTCGGGCACCGGCATCGGTATGCCGGGTCCGATCATCAAGGTGAGATGCACACCCTTAAGCACTGGTCGCTCCCGGGATGCCAGCGGGTAAGGTGACGCGCAAGGTTTCGCCCGCGGTATCAGTGAGTTCGTCCGGCCGCAGGACGCCATTGGCGTCGCACAGGCGCCAGAACAGCAACGGATCGCCAAGGTACTGCGCTGCGAGCCGGTCCAGCCGGTCGCCCTCGCGCACGGTGACAAGTTGCAGCGTGGCGAAGGCCGTGGGTTGCGGCACAACGCGGCGCGTCAGGCACGTCACGGTGCGACCGTCTTCCGTCGTTACCTGTTTGGCGGCCACGCCGTAGTACCGACTGTTCTGCGGGTAGGCCTGTGCCGGAAGCCCGAGCGGGGCCAGCAGGTTCATCAGGCTGTTCGAAGTGTTTGGCACGCTGCTCATGAAAGACTCCCAAGACCGAGTGCGGACAGCGTTGCCGCCGGGCCTTTGCGCGCCAGGTTTTCCTTCTGCTGCTGATACACCATATAAAGACCGGTGCCGCGATGATCGAAGGGAAAGTCATCCACGGACAGCACACGCATGCCAAGCGACACCTTGGCGCGGATTGGGTGCAGGGAAGGGTCGAACGCTTCCTCGGTGACGCTGAAATCGGTCAGCCGCACGGGCACGATACGACTGCTGTTCCATACGAACAGCGTCAGCGGCGCCTCCATGGGCGCGATCTCCAGCACGCCGGACTGCGCGAGTGCATGATTGCTGAGGATGGTCTGGCTCGACGGATAGATGATGGTTTCCAGCACGGACAGTTGCGGCAGCAGGCCCACCTGCACGGCGGCCTGGTTCTGATCGGGAAACTCAAGCTGGTCGGTGGCGTCCAGCTCGGCGTCGAGCTTGAACGTTTCAATGGGTGGCCCTTTGAGGCGCAGCGGTTCGGAGCGGTTGTGCTCTTGCGTGGATACGGACTGGGCCTGCAGCGTGCGCGTGATGCTGTCGGGGTTGTACTGCAGCGAAATGACGCGAAGCATCGCGCCACTATCGGCGTCGAGAAGCACGATGCCGCCCTTGATAAGCCGTGGTGACCCCGAAAAACTCATGAGCGGCCCCCGTGCACGGAAGTGACGCTGCGATGGATGGCGGCCCCGATTGCCTTGCCATCGCGCCTGGCATGAGAGGACAGTGTGACCGTTGGTGCGGCGAGGCGCTCGATCGCACCACCTTGCGCCATGCTTGCCGTGGCCGTCGACGACCAGGAGGCTGCAAACCGCTGCTGCAGCTCCGCCTGCACAGCATCGGCGATGGCATGCCGGCTACCCGCATCGAAGCCGTGAAGCACCAGCTCATCGATATGGACGCGAACAAGGGTCACGCTCATAGCCAGTCTCCGGTTTCATTACGGCTGAATGGCCTTTTGATCTTGGCCGATTCGATTTCGGCTGCCGCGCGCAAGTGAGGCATGGCAATCGACCTGCCTTCGCCTGCGGCGAGAAAAGCAGCGGTGAGCGCAACGTTGCGAATGGTTCCGCCGGAAAACTGCAGGCGTGCCAGCTTGTCTGCGCGCACGCCTTCCAGTGGCGTTTGCGCGGGAAAGATGCGCTGCCAGATGCGTTCACGCATCTGCGCGTCAGGGAAGGGAAACTGCACGATAACGCGCAGCCGGCGCAGAAACGCTTGATCCAGCGCGCCTTCATTGTTGGTCGTAAGAATGGCCAGGCCGCGATAGCTCTCCATTCTCTGCAGCAGATAGCTGATTTCCAGGTTGGCGTAACGGTCGTGACTGTCCTTGACCTCGCTGCGCTTGCCGAACAGTGCATCCGCCTCGTCAAACAGCAGCACGGCACCGCCGGCGTCGGCAGCATCGAAGATCTGCGAGAGGTTCTTTTCCGTTTCGCCAATCCATTTGCTCACGATCTGCGATAGATCGATGCGCCATAGATCCAGCTGCAAGGCACCCGCGACAATTTCTGCCGCCATGGTTTTTCCTGTACCACTGGCGCCACAGAACAAAGCGGTGGCGCCAAGTCCGCGCGCACTGTGTTCGGCGAAACCCCAGTCGTCGAAGACCTGCGTCCGGTTTTGCAGGTGCGAGACCAGGCGCTGCAGCAACGCGATCTGCGCGTCCGGCAATACAAGATCGTCCCAGCGGGCTCGCACGGGTACGGATTCCGCCAGGCCAGCAAGGGTAACCGCGCTTTCCTCGCGGCAATGAAGCCATAGGCGTTCCGCGAGATCCTTTGTCGTAGCGTCCGGCGCTGCTGGCCCGGCGCCGGCGTCGAACTCCATGATGTCCTCGCGCAACTGCTGCGCGACGCGGCGTAGCGCCGTGGGCGACAAGTGGAACTGACCCATGGCGCGCTCTAATGCGCCGCCGGGTAGTGGAATCTCACGCATCGCATCAAGCCACATGCGCCGGCGGTCTTCACCCGTGGGCGGCTTGAGCGAAACCGGGTGCGGCCGACGCGGCAACCATTCGCGCACAGGTTGCCGGACGATAAGGATCGGGCCACGTTCGATCCGCTCGAATATATGAGGCAGTTTGTCGTGGCTATCGCCCACATCCAGTAACAAACAGCCATTCATCATTTTGAGGTCGCGCTGCAGTCTGCGCAGCTGCACATCCAGCAGCTCCGGCACGGGTGACAGGTCACTGGCCGTCATGCAAAGCAGTTCCAGGCCTGCGTTGGCGCACAAGTGTGCGGCGGTGGCCCGCAGTTCTGTCATGTCAGCGCCGATAAGCTCCAGCGCGGGCAGTGCGTCGCCATCCTCATGATCGCCGGGCCAGCGATAAGCGAGACGCTGCCATGCCTCGGCGTGGTTTGGCGCAAGCGTGTCCAGCGGCGGTGGTGACCGCAGGAGTGGTGCAAGGGTTTCATCGATCTCGATCAGTCCAAGCAGGTGGTGCAGCACCGATTCGGCGATACGTAGACGGCTGGTGACGACACTGTCGGTGCTTTCCAGTTCGATCAGGCATTCGTGACGTAAGGCGGCACTAGCGCCAAGTGCAGACCAGTGGCCATCCGGAAGCAGCGACAGCGCAAGGCCGAAGCTTGGCCATGGTCGCGCATCGTTGCCCTGGCGCGCAGCGCATGCTGGCCCGATCGAGCCGTCCAACTCCTGCGCCGCACAGAGCAACAGCACGCTCGCTTCAAAATGCGACAGCCGGAAGACCCTGGCGAGGTTTGCGAGGCTCGGCACCGACAGCGGATCCACCGGCGGCGTGTCGGGCTCGCCGCGCAGGGTGGCGCGGAGCACCGCAAGCGCCGATGACAAGGCTTGCTGGTTCTCCGTCAGCCAGGGTTCGGAGCGCGCGAGTACCGTCATGGCGGCACCATCTGCGTGGGATCGAACTGCGGTGGCGTGACGGCGTTGTTGACCAAAATGCTGTCTATGCCGTCGACACGCAGGCGTATCCACGGTTTGGCGCCCGCGCTGAAGGGCGTGGCGTCAAAGGTGAAGGTCAGTGTGTCGGTCGATGCGCCGGACCATGTGGCCGGAAACACTTCCTGGCTGCCGATCAATGCGCTGACCTGTTGCCCTTGCCAGACCTTGGGTGCACAGGTCAGCGTCAGCACCTTGGCATTGACGGGGCCGCTCGTGACCATCGTTTCAATCAGCGGTGCCAACGCGAGTGGCAGCACATTGGTCGCGTGCTGGTCCACGCCGGTGCCGACCATGGCCTGAACGTTGTACAGCCCGGCGCGCAGTGAGTCAGGGGCTGCTGCGGGCGTGGGTAGCTGCACGGTGAGCGTGGCGGCGTTGGTGGCGACGGCAGCCAGCGAGGTCTGCCCGGAGGTCGTGGTGTTGGTAAGCACCACCGTGGCGGGGCCATCGGCGAGATGGAAACCCGACAGCGTCAGCACCTCGTTAAGGCGCACTGACGACTGCCTGGCGGGCGGTGTTGCTGCCGTCAGTGTGGGTAAGGGCGGCAGCATGTCGGCATGGACGATGGCGCCTACGGATTGCTTCCACCCCGCAGGCACTTCGCCGATCGTCAGTACAGGCAGGGCGGACGTGGCTGGCTGCGGGTTCTCAATGAGCACTACGGAAACGTGGTAAGCCACCGAGGGCCGATACGTAGTCTGCAAGGCCATCCAGAGCTTGGACATCTCTTCGGTGTCCATCACATGCGGCACGATCTTGACCTGCTCGATCTGCTGCAGCAGGTCGTCCGGCGTGATGAAGCTCACTTCCGGCGGCGGTGGGGATAACGCGTTCTGGATCGATTGCTGGGTCAGTACGGGCACCTCGTGGAGATATTGCGCCGCATACCCAAGCAATACGTCCGCATACAGCTCCTGCTGGCTGTAGGCAGTGATCAGGTAGTAAAGGTCAACAGCCAGCACGGGGTTGTTGATGCGATTGCCGACGTTGTCGCGACTGGGCAGGTTGGCATTACGCCAGCCCGCATTCGGCGTGACGTGATACATGAACAGGTTGAGCTGATCGGGCAGGTTCTTCTGATCCGTGTCGATCAGGTCCGGGGCTTTTGCCGTCACGGAGACCGGACCCTGAGCGCCGAGTTTCACGTGATCCACAAAACCCTGCTGCAACAGATAGCGCAGGGTCGCGGTGACGCCGGCAATGGCGAGATCCGTGCTCATCGCCTGGTGGTGCCTCGCAAGTAGTCGTCAAGGCTTCGGCGCGGCGGCTCGCGGTGCGGCGTTGGCTTGGGTGCGGTCGGCGTGATCGCGCGAACGTCCACGCGACCGATCGTTACGTGCACCACCGTTTCGTTCTGCTCGGTACGGTGCGCGGGCTCGGAAGTGGCTCTGGCCGGCTGTGGGCGCGGAGGCAGTGGCATATCAGGCGCGAGGGATGCCATAGGCGATGGTGGCGCGACGAGCTGTGCCATCTCGCCTGGGGCACCCGGCATCGCATGATGTGCCGGGCTCGCTTGCGCTGGATAAGCGTTGCCTCGGTCCGTTGCTCCTGCGCTGGCTTCCACGTTCTCGCCATGCGGAGATGACCGCCGGGTCGGTGAAGCCGCTGGAGACAGAACGTCCCGTGGCGTATCGCTACCGGAGAGGTTGGCGCGACGCTGTTCGAAAAGTGCGTCAGAGAACAAAGTGGTGTGCGCCAAACCCGTGGCGACGGGCTCGCCTGACTGAACAGGGGAGTGACGTGGCATTCCGGTATCGTTTGCCGTAATGACCTCTGCGTTATGCGAGGCGGCATCCGGATTCGCCATGTTCTGGCCCGCCACCGGCTCAAAGCGGCCGGGCAGGCGTGGCTGCACCGTTGGCAGCTCGCCACGGCTCTGCGCGACCAGACGCTCGAGATAATGGCTCACGCACAGATCAGGTCGAGATAGACCTGCCTCCGTGTCGGTGACAGCGACAGAATCTCCCGTTCCGACCACCCATAGGCGCTGGCGATGATGTGCACATCACCCATCAGGCGAGCAACCCATCCCTCGATTTCGCGCCAGAGAAACGCCGCAACATCAAAGGCCAGGGTGAACGCGTGCCCGCACGCCTCGCAGGTCAGTGCAAGCCTTGGCTCCGCCAAAGGGTCCAGTCGTGCCATTTCGGCGAGTAGCGGCTCGTTGAGCTGTGTGACTTGCGCGAGGTCGATGTCATGCACGCACGCGCGCAGGAGCTGCGTTTGCGCATCTGCATAAGAGAGGCTTTCGTCAACGGCCTCCAGATCTTCGATGGTTGGTAATCGAAAGTGCAGAGCCCGCCCGTCGACCTCCATGGTGCGGGTGCCATTCGAGCCCTCATGGCCTTGGCATGCGGCGAGAAAATCCTCGACACGCATCGTGACATCCAACTTTGAATCACATGAAGGGCAGGTGGCCATGCCAGCGATAGCCGAACCAAAAAGCAAACGCCGCAGGCTCAACAGGCGCGCATTCGTTTGGCCGATGGATGGCCCAGCTTGCGAGGCGTCGTCAGGGATGAGTGTGGAAAGCAGGCGTGCACGCCGCAAGGGAGGCATTTGCCGCCCGTCCTCCCAGATCGCAAGTAGATCGGCTGCATTCACCGTAACACTCCCCCACGCGAGTGCGCTTCTGGACCATCTATGCCAACCATCCAACGTTTGATGGCGCATCGTTACGGCCATGGCCGATAGGACGCGCCGACTGCGAGTCGCCTCAGGTGAGGCTCGGCTCACTCGGCTCAGGTACGGACGTGTCCCGTTCCCAGCCTTCGTTCTCCAGCTTCAAATGCTGGATCGCCACGGCGTTGGCATTGGCATCAAGATCGGGCAGTGCCTGGTATTCGGAAACCCAGCAGCGGTAGATCTTGTAGGCCAGAGCCAGTTGACCGGCTTCGTTGTAGAACTCAAGAATCAGGTCCTTGCGGAAATCCTTGAGCGACGACTCGGCGCCCAGCCCTGCGCCGAAATTCCATACCTTGCGCGCCCATGCCTCGAATGCGGTGTCATGCGTGACGCCGCGATCCATGGTGATGGCATCGAACTCCGTGCGGCCAGGTGATTTTCGACTGGTGCTGGGGTCGCCGCCCTCGCGGTGTTTCACCACTTCCGTGGTGCGCTTGAGCCCGCCGACCTTGCTCATGCCGGCGACATACTGGCCATCCCACTTCACGCGAAATTTAAAGTTCTTGTAAGGATCGAAGCGTTGGGAATTCTGGGTGAACTGCGCCATGACCATAGCCTCCGTTCATGCCGTTGGCTTCAGCACGATCTTCAAACCTATACCGCTACTTGTCCCGCCATCTGCCGCAACTGAATAACGACAAATTCAGCGGGTTCGAGGGGTGCAAAACCAACCTGGATATTCACGACGCCGGCATCGATGTCGGCTTGCGTGGTGGTGGAGCTATCGCACATGACGTAGTACGCCTGCGCCGGCGTCTTTCCCTGGAAGGCCCCCTTCAGGAACAGCGTCTGCATGAACGAGGTGACGTTCATGCGTAGCTGGGCCCACAGTGGTTCGGCGTTCGGCTCAAACACCGCCCACTGCAAGCCGCGATACAGGCTTTCCTCAAGGAAAAGCGCAAAGCGGCGCACCGGCACGTACTTCCATTCGGAGGCTTCCGCATCCGCTCCCACCAAGGTGCGCGCTCCCCACAACACCGCCCCGTAGATGGGGAACGTTCGGAAGCAATTGAGCGCGATGGGATTCAATACGCCCTGCTCGTCGTTGCTGAGGTTGTAGGTGAGCTTCTGCACCCCGGACATCACGGTTTCAATGCCAGCAGGCGCCTTCCATACGCCCCGATTACCGTCTTCGGTGGCGTAGACGCCTGCCACCACGCCGGATGGCGCGAAGCTGCGCAGCTGATTCTGGTTGAGCGGGTCGGCCAGGCGGAGACGCGGAAAATACACGGCGCCATTGAGGTCATGCACCGTCAGGCGGTTGGTGCGCCAATTGATCGCTGAAGCCACGTCGACGACATCCGGCGGCGAATCAAGCAGAAGGAAGGCGCGCCGCTTTTTGCAGTAATCCATGGCGGCGGCATAAATGGCGTTGATGTCGTTGTCATGGAAGTAGGGTGTTGTGGGGGCGCCAACCGTTGCTTGCGTTGCGTCCGGCATGCAAAGGAGGTTGAACAGATCGACCTTGTCGAGTGCGTAGATGCCAGTGCCAAGTAGCTCGTCGCCGATGAGCTCGACGCTTGTTGGCGGTGCCGTGCCATCGTTGGCGCCAGTGACTGTGATGATAAAGGGCGCGGCCTTTGTGGTGCCGCCCAGCCAATAGGCCGCGACGTTGTTGCTGAATGGAGCGGCGAGAAGGAATTCTGAGCAGACATCGATGCCGCCTGCCAGACTGCCGAAGGTCGCGACGCAGTCTGGCTTGCTGGGAATGGAGACAACAATGCTGAGCGAATCCAGCGCGGTCGCCGTAAGCGCGCTTTTAACTGGCGTGACGCTTACCTGTGCCCCGGGATAGCTCGCTTGCAGGGCTCGTGCCGTCTTGACCGATAGCATGCGATAGACCTCAGCCAGTGAAGCAGGCCGAGGATCGTTGGCGCCATAGAGCGTGACATTGATGGCCGAACCACCGTCGATGGAGATGGTCAATCCCGCTGCCTGACCGGTTACCTGAAGAGCCGCCAGTGCACTCGCCTGCTGGATGGACGTCATGGAGCCGGAGATCAAACCGGTCCGGGCAGGCTGGGCCGGAAGTGTGGGGTTCGCCGGAATAGCTATCGCCTGCACCAGTTGCGAACCGGTATCCGGATCGTTGACGACCGCCAGCACGTAGTTGGCCGCAGCATTGTTCATGCTGACGTTGGGAAAACTCTCGGCGACGCCGGTGCTGATGTTGGTGATGGTGAGGTTGAAGGCGTCGGGATCCGCACCTGACAAGCCAATGTAATCGACCGATAGCGCAATGCTTCCGGCCCAGGCTCCAGTGCTTGCCGCCGTGAATGTCAGAAGAGGGGAGTCACCCCCATCCGGAATGATGATCTGTGCAGCCGTTGCGCCATCTTTCGGCACGCGCACCACAATCGCTGTTGTACCGCCATTGGCAAAGAACTGCTGCACGGCATACGACAACTCACTGTCTGCCGCGAGGCCGCCGAAGTTGCGCTGAAAGTCCGCAAAGCTGAAAAGCTCGACAGCCTTGTGATCGGGGCCGCTTTGGGTATAGCCGACAAATGCCGCAATCGACGTGGCGACGCCGACAATGGCGTGCACGCCGCTCGAAATTTCTTCGACATAAACGCCAGGGTAGGTAAGCTGCATGACTGACAACCCCTATGTTCGGATGAACGATGAGAGGGCAAGCAGAAGTGCTTGATGGGGTGCGCGCAGCGCGCACACGGCGACGGTGCCGGATGGCAATGGCACGGCTGGATCAGGTGCGTCCAGGCTGTCGCGACGCATAGGCCCGCCCCTTTCTGCTGGGCTTGCAGATGAAGTTGGCGATACGGATCTGTGATGCGGTGATGCTCGGCAACCCCTTACGGCCGAGGCGCTAATACTTTCAGCGAGCGGGTCATGGCAGCGTGAATTCTTGAGGATGTGTTGCTGCTCGCGCAGCGCTTCGATCGATCCAGCATGGCTCGCGGAGAAGTGAGCCTTGTGTCGGATGTGGCGCGGAAGAAATCTGCCGTGCGCAGAAGAGGCCATGGTGCGACGGGTGCCTGGTTGCGCCCATGGATCGATCATTAACCACCGTCACTGCCATGCAATGGTCGACGACGTTCAGCGCTTTCTTCCTGGTAGGTGACACTGCTTGCGCGGAGCGCATCCACAGCGTCCGTGAGGTTCTCGGCTGGCTTCAAGTGAAGCCAGTGCGGTGCTGCAAATACGTTGTCATCCGGGACGCGTGACATGTCACCAGGAATACGACAGATCCTCTTCGTGTCGTTCCCGCTGCAACCCTTCTCGCAGGTCGGTCTTGTGTGACGCCACTGTGAAAGCCGACGCCATCGACTCAAGAATTTACGCAAGAAGGGCAGGGGTGATGGCCTTTCGTCACCGACTTCATTGCTACCCTATAAGTATCGGTGCGAACATGTGCGCCGGTATCTCCGGGGGGAATTGCCAAGCGCTTTATCCGTAGCACCATAGTGATGCCCGTCAGCACGCTTTGGTCAGTGCGACGGCTTGCTCGCCTGCACGATGGCGCGCGCAAGGTGGCCATCGTCATCAAGCTTCGGAAGAGCGTAGTGGGTAAGCGCTGTCGGATTCTGCGCCGACCATATTTGCCGTGGCGTGTCGTATCGTTTCCTCCTTGTCGCATGGGCGCCGGCGCAAAGCGTCGGTCGAAGGACTTTGATTGAGTCGGTGCAACAGGTGGCGCGCGAATGAAAGCGGAGACACGGCGGGAATACGAGGCGACTGATCGCGACAATGCCGTGACGTTGCGCCGTGCGACATCGCATGCCACGGCGACGCAGGTGGCCACGCGCCTGATGCAACGCCTGCATGACGGTCCTGCGCAATGGATGACGTTGGCGCTGCTCGAGCTTGATCAAGCCAGGCAGGCACCGTTCCACGTCGGTGCGCAAACGCTTGACGGCCTTCGCGAGCTGGTGAGCGAGGCGCTGCGCGGCACCCGGCAAGTGCTGCAGGAGTGGGACTGCGGCACCGTGGTGGCGAGGTCGATGCCGCTGGCTGCATCGCTGATCCATCTCGGGCGTCGGCTTTCGTCCTTTACCGGCCTTGCGCTTTACATCGATTGTGACGATTCGGTGCCTGACCCGCCGAAGCCAGTGGCCACGATCGTGTTGCAAGCGGCACAGGAGCTGCTGCTCAACACCTGCAAACATGCACCCGGCGCGAACGCGCAATTGGTGTTGAGGGCGACAGCCCATGGCTTTGAGTTGACGGTGGGCGACGACGGTCCGGGTTTTGATCCTGTGACCATCTATCAACGCCATAGCCAGCGAGGCGGCTGGGGGCTGGGCGCGATGCCCGAGCGGCTGGCCCATGCGGATGCCGCTTTCGACCTGCAGGCGGCTCCCGGCGCCGGGGTGCAGGCGTGCATCCGTTGGCCGGGCGATTTCGCTGAGCAGTATTGGAAGGGCAGGCGCATGGTCCGCATTCCCGGACGGAAGGTCGCACGATGAAAGTGCGGGTGATTCTCGGTGACGATCATCTGATGTTGCGCGAAGGCCTGGTGGCGCTGCTGCAGCGCGAGCCGGATCTGGAGCTGCTGGGGCATACCGGACACGGCGTGGACCTGCTGCGGCTCGCTCGCAGCCTGAATCCGGATGTCGTGGTTGCGGATGTCACCATGCCCGTCATGAACGGCATCGAGGTGGCCCGGCGCGTGCGCAGCGAACGGTTGGCGAGCAAGGTGCTGTGTCTTTCGGCCAGCGCGCAGCCCGGACAAGTGCTGATGGCGATGGAGGCAGGTGCCTCAGGTTACGTGCTGAAAGAAAACTGTTGCGACGAACTGGTGCGAGCCATTCGCCATGCCTTCAACGGCCAGATTTTCCTTAGCGCGGAGCTGATGGGCCCGGTGTTCAGCGCCTGCCGTGACGTCGGTGATGGCCAGAATGGCTGGGCGCCACCGCCCCTGACATGGCGTGAGCGCGAAGTGACGCGGCTTTTTGCGGAAGGCAATTCCACCCAGCAGGTGGCGGATCGTCTTCATATCAGCGCCAAGACGGTGGCCACGCATCGCGCGCACGTGTTCCGCAAGCTCAATATAAGAAGCGTAGCCGAACTAACCCGCTATGCCGTCAAGCAAGGCATGGCCGCGCTCGGGTGACTGGCGCGCGCTCACGCTTCATCCCGGGATGAGTGCGGCTTCAAGACAACACTGGATGTAGGCGTGGCCAGCACGCATCGGGCCGCCGCGCCCGGAAGAATGAGGCTCGCGTAGCATCCCCACCACCTGCCTGCCGCGCCGGGCGGATGCCATTCCATGGGTCGAAAGAGATACAGCGGTTCCGCGCCGGTCATTCTCCTCAGCAAAACGGAGATCAATATCAGCAATCTGCTGATAGGCCACGCTGACACGGCGGCGTAACGTAGCCAGACCCTCCTTAATCGGGCAGGAACCCGAAAAGGAGAGGCCGTGTCATGGAGACCGAAGGGGGCGGGCCAGTGATTGATCGTGTGCTCGAACAGCTTGCGTCGCATCTCAACGGCCACTTTCGTCGGCAGTTCGACGTGGCTGAAGATGTCGTGGTCGTCTCCAATCTGCTGGAGCTCGGCGGCGCCCCCGTGGTTCTGGCGGCGAACAAGCTTGTGCTGTTCCTGAGCGGCGTGGAGCGCGATACCGTGGCGCACCGGTCCACCGCCATGCCCATGACGTATAGCAATGGCATCCTTCAGAACGCGGTGCCGGTGTATCTCAACCTGCTGGTCATGTGCGCCGCGAATTTCAGCGGAAGCCATTACCCCGAGGCGTTGAAGTTTCTATCCGGATGCATCGCGTTCTTTCAGGGCAACCCGGTGCTCGATCACCAGAATACGCCCGGCATGGATGCACGCCTGGAGCGATTGGCGCTGAACATGGAGAACCTCAGCAGTCACGAAATGCACAGCCTGTGGAGCATCCACGGTGGCCGCTATATGCCATCGGCGCTGTTCCGCGTGCGGATGATCACGCTTGATTCGGGCGCGGCGCGCGGCCGTGATCCGGCGATTACCCAGGTCGAAACCGAGGCGACGCCGTGAATGTGATCGGTTCGCGCAACGGCGTCAGGCGGGCAGGGTGACCATGCAACGGTATCGCCCATTCGCCACGGTTGACGTGCGGCATGACTATTTTGCCGACGGCCATGCACGCCATCTGGTGTTTCGGCCGGATGCGGATACCTCGGCTTTTCTTGAACGATTTGCCATGGTGTGGCGTGCCGATGGGCGCAGCCTGAGCATCCACGTTGCCGAGTCCCAGTTGCAGGGCATGTGGAGCGAGCGGGCGGTCGAGGACAGGCCTCGCGCGCTGCGCTTCGACGTGTATTCATCCGATGCCGCCTGTGTGTACTACACCGGCGCCACCGGCACGCAGCCGAAAGCGGCCGACGATGGCGCGCGCCCGGCGCCGCTGCTGCCGGTATCGCCATCGCCGACGGCGCCACTGGCGACCTTGAACTTGCCGCTTGATCCCACGGAGAGTGGCGATTTCGCCAAGTGGGTGGCGGCACCCGGCACGACGTACCGGCTATGCCTGCAAAGCCGCAATACCATCTGGAAGTACCTGCTGGTGGGCGACTGGCGCGGCCGCACGTTGTCGATTGTCGACCAACGCGGGGAGGTGGCCTTCACGACGCCTTCCGATGAGCGCCTGCCGGACGGGCGGTCCGCATGGACGGTGCACTCCACCTCGCCGATTGCTCTGCGGGAGCGACCGACCCAACGCTTTCAGCTTTGTGACGTGACAGATGCGCGCGAGCGCGTGCTTATTCCCCGACTACCGGGCGCCTCGCCGCAGCGCCTGTGGCGCGAGACCGTACACGGCGAGACAACGGCCGTGTCGGAAATTTTTGTTCACAGCTAAACCACTGACAGGAGCCCACCGATGGGTGCTATGAAGACACCGGGTGTCTATATCGTCGAGAAGAATGCGTTTCCGAACTCGGTGGTGGAAGTGGCTACCGCCGTGCCCGCATTCATCGGACACACCGAAATCGCCGACAACCGCAGCAAGCCACTCTCCTTCAAACCCTGGCGCATCAGCTCGATGGCCGAGTATCACCAGTACTTCGGTTTCGCGCCCAATCCGCGCTTCAACATCGTGGAAAAGACCGACCCGACCGCGCTTGCGGACTTCAAGGCGGTAGGCAAGGACAACAAGCTCACCGAGTACGTGTTCGAGCAGCCGGCAGGCAAGGATGGTGGCCGTTACGGCCTCTACAACGCCATGCGCCACTTCTTCCAGAATGGCGGCGGCCCTTGCTACATCGTGTCGGTTGGCGATTACGAGTCGGACCTGGATCCGGACAAGTTCAACCGTGGTATCGACGAACTGCTCAAGGAGCAGGAGCCGACCATGGTGCTGATACCGGAAGCGGTGATGCTGAAGCAGCCCGAATGCATCGGCCTGCAACAAGCCATGCTGCAGCATTGCGGCGACAAGATGAAGAACCGCGTGGCGATCCTCGATGTCTGGGGAGGCGACAAGCCGCGTAGCGACCCCAATGGCGACCCGGTCGATTTGTTCCGCAACAGCCTGGGTATCAACTTCCTCAATTTCGCCTCAGCGTACTACCCGTGGTTGAACACCACGGTGGTCGGCGAGAAGGAGTTGAACTTCGAAAACATCGCCTCCGCGGACGTGCTGCAACTGCTGCTGCGTAACGAGCTTGGCCTGCCGGAGACCGCCCCGGACGGGGCGTCGCTCAAGGACAAGGAACAGATTCAGGCCATTGCCGATATCACCAAGGATTGGAGCAAGGTCGACCCCGCGCCGACGCCCGACGCGATCCTGGCCAACAAGGCATTGCTCAACAAGACGCTGAGCACCATCAGTCCGCTGTTCAACACCGTGATGGATCTGGTCAAGGGCAAGCTGAACCTGATGCCGCCGAGCGCAGCCATGGCCGGCATCTACACCATGGTCGACAATAGTCGCGGCGTATGGAAGGCACCCGCCAATGTCAGCCTGTCGGGCGTCGTGTCGCCCGCCGTCACCATTTCGGCGGTGGATCAGGAAGACCTCAACGTCACCACCCAGGGTAAATCGATCAACGCGATTCGCTCCTTCATCGGCGAAGGTGTGCTGGTGTGGGGCGCGCGCACGCTGGATGGCAACAGCCTGGATTGGCGCTATATCAACGTGCGGCGCACCATGATCATGCTGGAAGAATCCTGCAAGCTGGCCGCCAAGGCGCTGGTGTTCGAGCCGAACGTGGCGAATACCTGGGTCACCATCAAGAGCATGATCCAGAACTTCCTCACCAGCATCTGGAAGCGCGGCGGTCTGGCCGGCGCGGTGCCGGAAGACGCCTTCGGCGTGTATTGCGGCCTGGCCGAAACCATGACGCCGGACGACATTCTCGAGGGCATCCTGCGCGTCACCGTGCTGGTAGCTATGGTACGGCCGGCCGAGTTCATCGAGATCACCTTCCAGCAGCAGATGCAGAAATCGTGACGTGGCGCGGGCGTCGTTCGACGCCCGCCGCGTATCGCCTCACCTTGTACTGACGGAGAGATCGTATGGCAGACGACGGTTCGCAGCAGTCAACCAACGTATGGCCGATGCCCAAGTTCTACTTTCAGGTGAAGTGGGATTCGGCCGTGATGTCGTTTGAAGAAGTTTCCGGGCTCGATGTCGAAGCGCAGCCTATCGAGTATCGCCATGGCGACAGCCCGGTGCATGCGACGATCAAGATGCCGGGGCTGAAGAAGTTCAGCAACGTGACCATGAAGAAGGGCGTGTTCAAGGGCGATAACAAGTTCTGGGATTGGTTCAACAAGATAAAGATGAACACGATCCAGCGCGTGCCGGTCACTATCAGCCTGCTCGACGAATCCGGTAAACCGACCATGGTGTGGACGCTGGCCAACGCCTGGCCAACCAAGATCACGGGTACCGACCTGAAGGCCCAGGGCAACGAGGTGGCGATCGAAACCATCGAGATCGCGCACGAAGGCCTGACCATCGCCAATGGATGATCCCGCCGCATGGCCCGCCAAGAAGGTGGTGGAGGACAAGCTTGGCGAGCTGCTCCCTGCGGCGTTCCAGTTCACCGTCAGCATCGGCAGCGAGTCGTCGAGCGTGGACTCCTCGTTTCAGGAGGTGTCAGGGCTGGAGCTGAGCATGGAAGTGGACGAGCTGCGCGAAGGTGGTGAGAACCGCTTCATGCACCAGCTGCCCACCGGGGTGAAGCAGAAGCGGCTGACGCTGAAGCGAGGTATCGCATCGATGGATTCGCCACTGGTGGGTTGGTGCAAGCGCACCCTGGAGGCGGGACTGTCGGTGAAGATCAAGCTCGCGCCGGTGACGGTGAAGCTGCTTGATGCCAAGGGCAATCCATTGCGCACCTGGTCATTCACCCAGGCTTATCCGGTGCGCTGGGAGATCGACAATTTCCAATCCACCAAGAACGAAGTGGCGTTGGAGACGATCGAGTTCGCTTATCAGGAAATGCGACGCAGTGGCTGAGGTCAAATCGTGACGATCGAAATTCGCCAGATGGTGATCAAGTCGAGCATTGGCCGCGAGGGGGCCGCGAGCGGCGGCAAATCGCAGCAGGTCGACGAAAATCACGACGACGACGATGAGTGCTGCGGCAAGGATGGCCCCGGTGGCAGTGAAGAGCGCCGGCGCCTTCGCGTGCTGATGACATCCGAGCGTGACCGGATGCGGGAGCGATAAATGCCAGTCAGCCTCTCCACTGGGAAATCCCAGCTGAAAATCACCGAGTGCGACAACAAGGGCAATACACCGACGCCCAAAGGCAACTCGATCTCGCTACTGATCAACCCGTCCGAGCTGACCCTGTCGCGCAAGACACAATTTGGCGGCTGCGTGCCGATGGGCGACATCGGCAGCGGGCGAAATTTTTCGCGCATGCAACCGGGCACCCTGGATTTCTCCACCGTATTCGATGGTACGGGCGTGGTGCCGGTTCCCTCCAACCTCAACTTGCCAGCCGAGGTGGAGGATCAGCTCAATGCGTTGAACGATGTCGTGTACACCTACAAGGGCCAACAACACCAGCCCAATGTAGTGCAGGTGCTGTGGGGGCGGCTCGCCTTCTATGGGCGGCTGACCTCGTTCAACATCGAATACACGCTGTTCCGCCCAAGCGGCGCACCGCTGCGCGCCACGGCGAAGATGACTTTTCAGGGCTACAAGAATCCGCAGGAAGCGATACTGGAGGCGGACATGTCATCCCCCGATCTCAGCCATTCGGTAGTGGTGACGGAGGGCGATACGCTGCCGCTGTTGTGCCACCGCATCTACGGCGACAGCCGCTACTACGTCGACGTGGCCCGCTTCAATGGCTTGCATGGGTTCCGCGCGCTCAAGCCGGGCCTGACGCTGCACTTTCCGCCGTTGGGTTGAGCGATGGCCGAGTCCCCTAATGCCAACACGAATGGCGCGATCCGCGTGACCGTCAGCGCGAGTGGCCAGCCGCTCGCCACCTTGCCGATTGTTTCGGTGACGGTGCGGCGCGCGGTCAATCGCATCCCCTGGGCTGAAATTGTGCTCGTCGACGGCGATATGCCTACCGGCAGCTTTGCCTTGAGTGACGCCGCCACCTTTGCGCCGGGCGCTGACATCGCCATCAGCGCAGGTTATGGCGACGATGAGGCGCCCCTGTTCAAGGGCGTCGTGGTGCGGCACAGCGTGAAGATCGGCGGGGAAACCAGTTCGCGCCTGGTGATCGAGTGCCGTGACAAAGCCACCAAGATGACCATTGGCCGCAGCAATGCCAATTACCTGCAGACCAAGGATAGCGACATCATCTCCACCTTGATCGGCAATCACGGCTTGTCGGCCGATGTCGCCAGCACCGCCACGCAATACGATGAGCTCGTGCAGTTCTACTGCAGCGACTGGGATTTCATGTTGGCCCGTGCCGACGCCAACAGCCTGCTGGTGAATGTCGATGACGGCGCGGTGAGCGTCAAGGCGCCCAATACCTCCGGTTCGGCCGTGCTGTCGGTCACCTGGGGGAGCGACTTGATCTCCTTCGAAGCCGATATCGATGCGCGCAGCCAGTACACCGCGGTGCAGGCGGTTTCCTGGGACCCCAAGCAGCAAACGGTGATGCAAGGCAATTCGGCCGGGCCGACCACCCTCAACCAGCAGGGTGACCTCACCGGCGAAACGTTGGCGCAGGTCGCCAGTCCATCCACTTACATCTTGCAGACCGGCGCGACCCAGCCCATGGCCACCCTGACCGATTGGGCCAAGGCGGCGCAGCAGAAGGCGGCGCTGGGGCGCATTCGCGGCCGCATGAGTTTTCGCGGCAGCGCCGCCGCCGTGCCCGACAGCGTGATCGAGGTCAGTGGGGTCGGTACGCGCTTCAAAGGTTCGGTGTATGTGTCTGCGGTGGAGCACGACATCAGCAGCGGCAACTGGACCACACACGTGGAGTTCGGCCTGCGGCCGGAGTGGCACGTTGAGCGCGAAGACGTGGTGGCGCCCCTCAATGGCGGATTGCTGCCCGGTGTGAGCGGTTTGCAGATCGGCGTGGTCATGAAGCTCGATGGCGACCCGGAGGGCGAGCAGCGCATCCAGGTCAACGTGCCAGTGTTGCAGGCGCAGACGCAGGGAGTGTGGGCGCGCCTGTTGCAGTTCTATGCGTCGAACGCGTTTGGCGCGTTTTTTCTGCCGGAAGTCGGCGATGAGGTGTTGCTCGGCTATTTGAACGACGACCCGAGTCACCCGGTGGTGCTCGGTTCGCTCTACAGCAGCTCCCGCAAGCCTCCGTACACGATCGAGGCGAAGAACAATACCAAGGCCATCGTCACGCGCTGCCTGCACAAGATCGAGTTCAACGAAGAAGACAAGATCATCACCGTGATCACGCCGGGAAAGAACCAGATGGTGCTCGACGACAAGAACCAGTCGATCACCGTGCAGGACCAGCACAACAACAGTGTCAAGCTGTCCAGTGCGGGCATCGCCTTGACCAGCCAGTCCGACATCAAGCTCACCGCGCAAGGCAACGTGACCATTACCGCCAACGCGGCGGTCAATATCAAAGCCACCACCGATCTGAAGGCCGCCGGCATGAACGTCACCTGCGAGGCGCAGGTGGGTTTCACCGGCAAGGGCTCCGCCACCGCCGAGCTGTCCGCCGCCGGTCAGACCACGGTGAAGGGCGCGATGGTGATGATCAATTAGAGCGCCGAGGAACCCATGCCACCAGCCGCCCGACTGACCGATATGCACACATGCCCGATGGTGACGCCGGGCTTGCCACCGGTGCCGCATGTGGGCGGCCCGATTCTCGGCCCCTGTGTGCCGACCGTGCTGATAGCGAAGCTGCCAGCGGCGGTGGTAGGCAACATCGCGACCTGCGTCGGCCCGCCGGATTCCATCGTGAAAGGGTCGGCCACCGTGATGATCGGCCATATGCCGGCGGCACGCATCGGCGATACAACCGCGCACGGTGGCAGCATCGTGATGGGCTGTCCCACCGTCATTATCGGGGGCTGACCATGGCGGATTTCCTGGGGAGGGGCTGGAGTTTTCCACCGCGATTCGATCCGCGCACCAGGGAGGCGGTGATGGTGGCCGATAACGAGGATGTCGCCGAAAGCCTGCGCATTCTGTTGTCGACGCAACCGGGCGAGCGGGTGATGTTGCCCAATTATGGGTGCGGCCTGCGACGCATGGTGTTCGAAGAGGCCAGCGAACAAACGGTGACGGAGATCAAGGAGATGATCCGCAAGGCCATTTTGTTCTACGAGCCGCGCATCAGCCTGAACAGCATGGACGCACAGCTCGCCGATGCGTTGTCGGGCCGGCTGGAGATCCTGATCGACTACACCATCCGCACCACCAATACACGGCACAACCTGGTCTACCCGTTCTACCTGCATCAGGCCACCAATCCCGTGGAGGCCTGAGCGGCTTTCGTCCTCATGAATACTGGCACCCAACAGGATCAACGCCTCGCCGACGCGCTCCGCCCGGGCTATATCGTGCCGGAGGAGTTCACGTTGGCCGAGCGCATTGGGCTGACGCTCGGTTACGCCGCGCAGTTGCGCTTCGCCAGCGATGACGGCTCCGACGCGGGCTGCTGGGACGAAGCGCTGCTTCGCGACGAAAGCGTGCTGCTATCGGATATCGCCTCGTTTCCGCTGGCCAGTGCCCAGCAAGGGTTCGCCGAGGCCTGGCCGTGGGCGGATGAGCGGCACTTGTGGTGGCGCGTGCGTCAATTGCTGTTTCGCTTCAACAGCTGGTGCCAATGGCTGGCCCGGCATGACACGCCGATGGCGGTGCAGGTGTTGCAGGCGATGATGGCCGCGATCGGAAGCAACCTGCGCGAGCTGCTGCAGGATGCGGTGAATTGCTTTGGACTCGATCCTGCCGATGCGAGGCTGCTGCATCCGGCATGGCGCATGAGTGCTCAGGCTGGGGTGGCTGCCAATGCGCCGACGGACCCCGCGCAACGGAAGCAACTGCTGCGGCGACTTTGGGGTTCCCTTGGCGTCGCTATTGCGCGCCTGCGGCCTTTGGCGCAGGCGCAATTGCCGTCAAGCCTTGCCAGCGGAAAGCATGAGCCAGCGATGGGCTTGCTGCTGACAGCGTTGCAGCTGTATCAGGACACGCGCGCGGTAGTGAACCGGTTCCCTGAGCGCCTCACCGATTTCTATTATCTGGAGCTGTTGCGCATGCAGCCGCGCCAGCCGAGGCACGAACAGGTGTATCTGCGCTTCGAGCGCGATCCACACTATGCCGCGCCGGTGCAGGTTGCGCGCGGCGCGCGCTTTCTGGGTGGCAAGGACAGTAGTGGCCGGGCGATCGAATTCGCCGCCGAGCATACGCTTGAAATCACCGACAACCAGGTCGCAGCGCTTTACAGCGTTCGGCTGGAGCGCGATGCATTGATTTCTCCGGAGCGCGAATTCGGTTACGCCACGCGGGTGATGTCGCAACAGATTCCACTGATGCCACCCGATGCGGCCTATGTGGAGGACCCCGAGTGGTGGCCCTTGCTGGGCGGGCAGGCAAAGGGCTCGGCCTCGGATGCGGCAAACGCGACGCTGGGCTTTGCGCTTGCTTCGCCGATGCTCGCATTGAAAGAGGGTGATCGCCGGGTGCGTCTGTTGCTGCGCCTGTCGCACCCGGCCAACGACGACGATCTGTTGGCGACGTTGCTGCGATGCACGGGCGAGCAAAGGAATGCGGAATGGCTCGGGCGTGTGTTCACGCGGCTCGACCTTGCCGAGGCGCGGCATCATCCGATGCGCGGCGGGCAGGGGCGTATGCCCAGCGCCAAACAGCTTGCCGCGTCGGCCTGGGCGCGCGCGACACGCACGGAAGGCGATGTCCGCCTGTGCTATCTGCTGGCTCATTGCCTCGCCACCGATGACAGTGAGGCGTTTCGCCAAAGCCTGGGGCGCTTGTTCGCCGTATGGCTGATTGCCAGCCACGAGGTGCTGCATCCCCTCGATGTCGCTGCCCTGCGCAAGCACGCCGTCGGCTTGCCCGGTTGCACGGGGGCCAAGGCGGTGGAAATCGATGATCCGTTGATCCTGATTTATCCACACGAGCACGATGATGGTCATGACGTCGACCACGGCCTGCCTGATCGCGGGTTGATCTTCGAGCGCGTATTCCGTGGCGTATGGCAGGCCGAATTCAGCATCACCGGCGGCTGGCTTTCGCCGGGCGACGTGCTTGCGCGGCGCCGCGATAGCGAAGGATTCGGTTGGGGCGGCTGCATCGAACTGTCGATGCACCTTGGTCTGGAGCGTCCACCCATCGTGCCGTGCAAGCCCGCCGTCCACGGGCAGGCGTGGCCGGCGCAACCGATGCTGCGGCTGACCCTGCAGAATCGCACACGGCTGTATGCCTACAGTTTGCTGCAGCAGGTGATCCTGCACGACGTCGTGCTCTCGGTGAACGTCACCGGCGTGCGCGACATCGTGTTGTACAACCAACTGGGCCGGCTTGATGCGGGCAAGCCGTTCCAGCCGTTTGGCCCGCTTCCGGCGCGTGGCGCTTATTGCCTGTTCGGCAATGACGAACTGGCAGGCAAGTCGGTGCGCGCGCTCCGCCTCAATGTGCGTTGGGGCCAGTTGCCGGACAACGAAGGTGGATTTGCCGCGCACTACCACGGCTATCCCGGCGAGTGGCCGACGGCGGGCTTCCAGGTGCGGCCGGAGGTCCTGCGCGACGGCCAATGGCGTGGCGGCACCGGCGAAAGCCTGAAGCTGTTTCGCGGTGAACGTCATGTGTGCGACACCATCAGCCTGGTGCTGCCGGAGACGGATCTCGCGCTCTACCATCGGCCGCAGGCGCGTGGGCAGGAGCCACTGACCTACGGCACCGGTACACGCAACGGTTTTTTCCGGCTGGAACTGTGTGCGCCGAACACGGCCTTTGGCCATGCCCTGTATCCGCGCCTGCTGTCCGAAGCGCTCACCATCAACGCCAGGCTGAAGCGCACCAAGCTGGCCCTGCCGTTGCCGCAGGAGCCCTATACGCCGACCGTCGAGCAAGTCTCGCTCGATTACATCGCCAGCCAACGCATTTCGCTTAAGCAGATCGCGGAAGCGTCATCGACCGGTCAGCTGTTCCATTTGTATCCCTTTGGCTATGGCACGCCGCGCGCGCGACCTGGCATGGACGGGGTGCCGCTGCTGCCGCGCTATTTCTTCGACGGCAACTTGTACGTGGGCTTGTCAGGCGCAGAGCCATGCGGCCCGTTGAGCCTGTATTTCCATCTGCGTTCCGAGAGCGCCGCGGAATGCTGGCAAGCGGCGCTGCCGCAGCCCAGGTGGGCGGTGTGGGGGGAGAAGGGATGGCGCACGCTGGAAACCGATCGCGTGTTGTCGGACGGCACCCTGGGTTTTCTGCGTAACGGCGTGGTCGTGCTCGACCTGCCGGAAGGATTGACGCGTAACTGCTCCGAGATGCCGGGTGGCCTGTATTGGCTGCGCCTCAGCGCGAACGGCGTGCTGGATCGCCTGGCCGGGTTGTACGGTGTCTACACGCAGGCCATCAGTGCCCGGCGCGTCAACCCGCGCAGCCCGGGCGAAGCGAGCACGCCGCTGCCGCCAGCCACCATCCGCACGCCGCTGCATGCCATCGGTGGCCTGCGAGCGATTCAACAGATCGGCCCATCCTTCGGCTTGAGTCAGCCCGAGGCCGCCGACATGTTGCGTGTGCGCAGTGCCGAGCGATTGCGCCACAAGGATCGCGCCAGTACGCCCTGGGACTATGAACGGTTGCTGCTGGATGCCTTCCCGGCGCTGGCCAAGGTGAAGTGCTTCGTGAATGGCGAAGCGGCCGCCGCGGCGGTTGCGGGCGAGCCCGGCGGCGTGCTGGTCGTGGTAGTGCCGGCACCGCGCCAGGGCGTGCTGTTCCATAGCACCGAAGCGCCGCGCTTCGACGCGGCCGTGCTCGAGCAAATGACTAGCCATTTGCGTGAACGCAGCGTGCCTGGACTGCGCATCGTTGTGCGCAACGCGGTCTATGAGCGTATTCAGGTGCGCTGCGCGCTGCGTCTTGCGCGCGGTGTGCACCCTGGAGCGGCGATGGTCCGTATCAATCAGGCCATTGTCGAATTCTTGTCGCCGTGGCACACGAGCGGTTGCCGCGCCGAGTTCAACTGGGACGTGCGTGCGGAGGCTATCGAGGCGCGACTTCGAGCGCTCGAGGAAGTCGATGTGGTTTGCGCCATGTCGCTGCTGCACATCGTGCGCACCGACAGCAACACCTACCAGCTGCTCGACACCGCCCGCACCCGCGACGGTACGCCCGTGCGGCAGGTGCGCCCGGTACAGCCGTGGAGTCTGGCGCTGCCGACGTCGCGACACTTGATCGAGGTGATTGGCGCGCCACCGTCCCATGGTGCGCAGGCCACCGGGGTCGGCAAACTTGAAATCGGTGGCACCTTCATCGTGCGCAGCGTGCCACCCGCGCCAGAGCAGGGCGCGTCATGACCATTCGCAACCGGGAATCGCTGCGCAGCTATTTCAGCGACGGCTCATTGCCGACGCAGGAGCATTTTGCCGACCTGATCGACTCGATGCTCAACATGAGCGACGAGGGCTTTCGCAAGTCGGTCGAGCGCGGGTTTGAAATCTCCGCGGCGGCAGGTTACGAGGCGCTGCTGAGTTTCTTCCGTGATCAGGACCCGGACCTGCCATTGTGGTCGGTGATTTTTGGCGGCGCAGAGGGGCAGCTGCTGTTCCGCGCCAATCACGAGCCAACGGATGGCCAGGCCGATACGTCGCCGCCGCTGTTGTGCCTGGATCCGGCAGGGCGCATCGGCATCCGCAACGCCAATCCTGAAGCGGCGCTCGATGTCGATGGGGTGCTGCGCAGCAAGGGGCGTCGCGGCAGTTACACGCGTGCGACGGCCGTGCCATTGCCGGCCGATGGCGAGTGGCACGACCTTACCGATGAACTGGATGGTTGCCAGGCGTTCGAGGTGACGGCGGGCGCCGGTCATCAGGGCAAGGGGCGGTTCGCGCTGATGCACGCGGTCGCGCTCAATACCTACAACCCCACACTGGGCATCCTCAACTTTCTCAATCGCAAGCGCGGCATTCGCAGCACCGATGCGTTTTATGCGCGCCGCTGCGATCGCCTGCAGTTGCGTTGGGATGGCAGCAGTGGCCGCAACGCCAGCTATCGGCTGCAAATACGCACCGGCTGCAATTACGGTCGTGACATCACCATCACCGCGCACGTCACTCAGCTGTGGTTCGACCCGCATATGGACAAGGGGCAGAAATGAACGCGCGGGTCGAGACCGGTATGGGTGCGCCCATGATGGCTCCTGCCGTGGGTATCACGCCCATCGATCCGCCCGTGCCCGCGCAGATCGAACGGCATCGCGGCGACGACCCGTTCGCCTACGAGGCCTTACGGACACGGGCGCTGACATGGTTGCAGGCGCTCAGCGGCGAAACGTGGACCGACTACAACCATCACGACCCCGGCGTCACGCTGCTCGATGCGTTGTGCTTCGCGCTCACCGAAGACTTGTTCGGCGCACAGCAGCCGCTTCTGGACCTGCTTGCGGCGCCGGATGACCGCGTCCACTACCACCGCCTGGGTCTGCGCGCTGCGGAAGAAATCCTGCCTTGCCGCGCCTGCACCGCCATGGACTATATGCGCTGGTTGCTCGACCGCGTGCCTGGCGCGCTGCAGGCGCATGCCCAAATGCCCTCAGGCAGTGGCTTGTGGCATATGAGCATGGAAGTGACCACCGCCGAGGCGGGAGGCGCCACGGCCGCCGCCGCGCGCGCCTACTGGGCGCAGCGCAATCTGGGTGAGGACCTGGATTCCTTGCCGGTAGTGCTACAACCGCGTTGGTGCACGTTGCAGATCGATGTGAACATTGATGGCACCAGAGCGCCTGAGGATATTCTTGCCGAGCTGGTGGCGCGGTGCGCTGACCATATTGATGCCGCGCCACGGCATCTCACGCTGATGCAGCGCATGCAAGCGACGCATGGCGAGGCAACCCTGGCCGATCTGTTGAACGGCCCGGCCATGCATCAGGGCTGGATCGATACCGACAGTCTCCAGCGTGATCTGGACAGCCGGGTGTACTTCGGCGACCTCGCGCGCATTGCGCTGACGGTGGATGGTGTGGCCGAAGTCAGCGGCGTCAGCCTCAAGGCGGACGGCATGGATAGCTCCGGCGGTGCGCTGCCTCGCCGTGGCGACGGCTGGGTGTTGCGCCTGCGTTGGCCCGATCAGCAGGACGCCATGCAAGGCTGGCAGGTCAAGCGACGCAACACTCCCATCGCGGTGGCTGAGCACACCTTGTTGCATCGCCTGGACGACCTGCGACGCAACACCGGAGGGCGCGCCGCCGACGGTTCGCCCGACGTGGCGGGGTCACCGCTGGAACGGCCGCAGGGTCATTATTTGCCCCCAGATGCGTACGTTTCGCTGTTCCGCCATTTGCCGCGTATCTATCGCGAGCGCTTCGACCTGACGGTCAATGCTTTGGATGCCGCGGACACGGCGCAATTTCGTGGCTTTCTTGCCTTGCTCGAGCAATGGCTTGCCCACGGCAATGCACAGACGCACTACCTGCGCGCGCTCTATACCGTCGGTCCCCGGCCGCGCGCCAGCTACGCGTGGGAAGTGATGGGCGATGCGCAGATGCCTGGCCTTGGCGCACTCTACGTCACCGAGCCCGAACGCGTGACTGACATGGTGTTTGCCCCAGCCGATGCCGCGCTCGATCGGCGTGGGCGCGTGCTCGATCATTTGCTTGCTCTCTACGGCGAGGGTTGCTGGCAGGGCAGTATCCGGCCTTTTGGCTGGTATTTTGGTGCGGAGGCGTGGTCAGTCCATCTGTTCGAGCAGAAGCGGACCATGCTCCGGCGCATTGCCTCGTTGACGCGCGATCGGTACGGCGCGATCGACTATAGCCGGCGTTCTCTGGGGCGGTACGGCAACACCTCGGCCCTGCAGCAGCGGGTGAGCTTGCTGTTGGCCTTCAAGCATTACCACAGCCGTTTGCTGATGACCGCGCTGCGCAAGGCGCATATCGGGTTGGCCGAGGAACGCGTCGTTCCGGCCACGACCAACGAGCTACCCGTAGACACAACGCCACCCGTGTTGTGGAGTCCGCGCCGCCGCCGGGTGGTGGACGGCATGGGTCCGGATCTGGCTAGCGCCGCGCGCGTACTGGCGCTGCATTTTTCAGGGCTCGATCTGCGTGCGCTGCCACCAGCCTTGTTGCGAAGTGCAGTGCAGGCGGACCGCTATCGGCATATCGACGCCGATTCGGTGTGGCTCGGCAGCGAAGACAAGCAGGCGTGTTGGCGGCTGCGCTTGCGCTTCAGGGGCGGCTCGGCGGAGGCGGCAGCGATTTGCCTGCATGAATTTGCCTGCCGCCTGCAGCTTGAGTGCGAAGGCATGCACGTGGTCGAGCATGTCTTGTTGCGTCCGCGCGCCGGCAGCGATCCGGACATGCCCGACGATTTCTATCATTACCGGTTGACTGCCGTATTCCCGGCGTGGACAGCGCGCGGGCGTGACGCATCGTTCCGCCGCGTGGCCAGGGAAACGTTGGCACTGAATGCGCCCGCGCACCTTCGTCTGCAGACCTTGTGGCTGGATGCCAAAGCCATGCTGCGATTTGAGCGCAGCTATGCGGCATGGCTGGAAGCCAAGCAGGCCCATTGCGCCGCCGTGCTTGGCTCCGATGCTGCGCAGGAGGCGGCTACGCGCAAACTGGACGACTGGGCCCGCATGCTCCGCTGGTTGCTGTGGCGACACATCGATGCCGCCGACAAGGGTCGGGAGGGCGGCACATGAGTCGTCATGTGATCGAAACCCTGCAGTGGACTTGCCACAGCACCGAACGACAGCCCGTGCTGGCCCAGCAGAGCATGAGCGATTTTTTGCACGGCCCCGGCGCTCGGATGCTCGAGACCGTACTCGACAGACTATCGGTGCGCGGCGAAGTGTGGCGCATCGACCAGCTGGAGATCGATCTTGGCCAGGTTCCTGCCGATACCGACGCCGACGGATGGGCGCGGCTGCTGGAACTCGCCCTGGATACCGCGCTGCGGCGCTTGCGACAGGATGGCGTGGACGGTCCACGCAACGATCAGATCACACAGACCGTCAGCCGCGCAGAAGATCGCGAGCTCGATCATTTCCTGTATTACCTCGAACACGGGCGACTGCACTGGTCCATGCCGCCGCTCACCAGCAGCGGCATGGCCGACTGGCTGGCTCGTTTGACCAAGCAGATCGGCCCGCGCCTGTGGCCGGCGCTTCTGCGTTTGCCCCATGCCGATCGCACCCTGAGTCGGCTGAGTCACATCACCCCGTGCCACGGCTTGCATGCCCTACTGGTGTTGCGTCACGGCGAACTCGCGCATGCGCTTGAACTGCTTGATGACACGGTGCTGGAACCTTTGCGCGCGCAAGGTCGGCTGAGTGCGTACCAGCTCGCCCGTGTAAAGCAGGCTTGGCGTGTCGCGGGTCTGCAGGCGTTGTGGGGGCAGGGCGGCAGTACGTTGGGCGTAGCGCGAATACAGCGATTGCTCGCCACATTGGGCAGTAGCTTGCTGGCTCACTTAGGCGCCAACGAACCATCACGACTGGGTGTCTCGCTGGACCTGGCATCGCCGGCGTGGGCGACCAGCGGTTTACAGCGAAGTTTACTGCTTGGCGTGCAGTCGCGCCTGCTTGGGCAGGATCCCGAAGCACGCCACCACCATCTTCGCCGATCGCAAGCATCTGCCGATGGCGTGGGTACGTCCGATGGTGGCAGTGACCACATGCTGCTTCCTGCCGCCTGGCACGAATCGTTGCGCCAATTCGCGCTCGCACATCAGTCGGATCCGGTTGTGCGGGAGGCAGGCCTGGGCTTGTCAGATCTGCAGATCTACCTGATGGACTACAGCCTGGCCCACCTCAGCGAGACTGAGCGAGTGCCGCAGGATCACGTTGCCTGGCAGCAGGTATGGAACAGTGCCTTGCGCGCATTGGCAGACGAGGACGCGGGGCACGTCACACAAAATTTTGGCGACCCCACCGCATCACCGTCCGCAAGCGGGTCGGCAACGCAGCGCGAACGGCCGAAAGTCCGGCATAACCGCAATAGCGATGGCACGGTGTCGCCCGCTGATGATCATCCGGACAACGAGGCGATCTACATCGCCAATGCCGGGCTAGTGCTGCTCGCCAACTACACGCCGAGGCTGTTCGACATGCTCGGCCTGCTAAAGGGTGATGCGTTTCTGGACGAACGCGCCCGCCATCGCGCCGTGCATTGCCTGGTGTACCTGAGCGACGGGCACACCGATACCGAAGAGCACGAATGGGTGCTCAACAAGCTGTTATGCGGCGTGCCCGTGGAAGAGCCTGTGCCACCCGGCGAGCTGCCCGATGCCATCAAGCCAGCGCTCGACAGTCTTCTGCAGGCGGTGATTACGCATTGGCATGCACTGGGCAGCACGTCGCCGGATGGGTTGCGCCAGACCTTTTTGCGCCGCATTGGGCGGCTGGTCGAGCACGATGCGTACGAGGGCGAGCACTGGCGTCTGAAAGTACAGCCCGGCCCGTTCGATCTGCTGCTGGACCGGTTGCCGTGGGGGTACGGAACCATCAAGTTGCCGTGGATGAAAGGGGCGATTCATGTCGACTGGCGTTGACGATCGCTACGCGTTGCACGCGACAGCCCTGAGCCGGGAACTCGACTGGCTGGGTGCCGTGCTCAATCTGCGGCTGGAGCAGCACTTTCAGCAGCACCCGGAGGGCTTCGAGGCCGCGCCGCCGCCGCCGCCGCTGCCAGCAGGAAGTGCACTGGCTGAGCTGGTGGACGAACTCGGCCTGAAGCCGGCTGAGCGCGCCGTGCTGGCGTTGGCGTTGGCCCCTCATTTGCGCCCCGGCGCCCTTGATCTGTTGTTTGTGCGCAATCAGAACCTCGATCGTGGCTTCACCGAATTCGGTGGCTGGAAAGCGCAGCGTCACGGCGGTTTTCTCCCCACCGGCGAGACCGCGGCGTTTCTCGTTGCCGGAGAGCATCTGGCCGGACGCATCGCGCTGCTGGATCTGTTCGATGCCCTGCATCCCTTTATCGCGCGCGACATTCTTCGCCTCGATTGCGAGGCGACCGGCAATGAGCCACAGCTTAGTGGTGCGCTGAATGTAGGTGCCGAAACGCTGCAGCGCCTGCAGACGGGCGTGTGGCACAAGCCCGACTACAACATCCAGTTCCCGGCCAAGCGCATCACCACCGACCTGGACTGGTCGGATCTGGTGCTTACGCCCGACGTCATGGACGAGATCATGGTCATTCAGACCTGGATGCGACAGGGCGCCGACCTGATGCACGACTGGGGTCTGACTCGTGCGGTCAAGCCCGGCTATCGCAGCTTGTTCTACGGCCCGCCCGGCACCGGCAAAACGCTGACGGCGACGCTGTTGGGGCAAAGCGTTGGCGTGGATGTCTACCGCATCGACCTGTCGATGGTGGTATCCAAATACATCGGTGAAACCGAAAAAAACCTGGCGCGCGTGTTCGATCAAGCGCAAAACCGGCGATGGATCTTGTTCTTTGATGAAGCCGATGCGTTGTTTGGGAAGCGCGCCGCCGTACAGAGCAGCAACGATCGGCATGCCAACCAGGAAATCGCCTACCTGCTGCAGCGCGTGGAAGATTTTCCCGGCGTAGTGATCCTTGCCAGCAACCTCCGCGGCAATATCGACGAGGCGTTTTCACGCCGCTTTCAGTCGATGGTGTATTTCCCGATGCCGGATGCAGAGCAGCGTTTGCGGCTCTGGCGCGGCCTGCTGCCGCAAGCCGGGCGTGTGGCACCCGGCGTCGATCTGGAGGCGATGGCGGAACAGCATGTGCTATCGGGTGGTGCGATCGTGAATGTGTTGCGCTTCGCGGTGTTGCAGGCGGCACGCAGCGGTGCAACGCAAATCGGCGCCGCGCACCTGCGCAGCGCGTTGGCCAAGGAGCTTGGCAAGGAAGGGAGGACCGTGGGATGAGGCCGCGCGTGCATCTTCTCGCTGCCTTGCGGCAGGCCGTCCTATACGCGGGCTGCGCAGCGCTGATGCTTTTGGGGTGCATGCCCTGGGTGGCAAAAGCGGCATCGTGTGCCGACATGCAGTTGCTGCGGCTTGGCAGTGGCGTGGTGACTTTGCCCTCTGGCACGGTCGGCCAGCCGTACCAGTACACCTTGCACGCCACCGGGGGTGAGCCGCCGTATACCTACCATGCCGGCAGCTTGCCACCGGGGTTCACCGTCAGCCCTGCAGGTGAACTGTCCGGTGAGCCGAGTCCACTGCCATTGATCACCGTGTTCGTGGCGGGTGTGCGTGATCAACATGACTGCACGGCTCAGCAGACGTACAAGTTGTCCATCGTGGCGCCGTGGCAGCCCTCGCCGCAGCCTGTGCCCAAACCCGCGCCGAAACCGAAACCGCCCGAGCCACCCGCGCCGCCGCCAACGCCAAAGGAACCGCCCGCGCCCAAGTCGCTGACCACGCTACCGCTGACCGACACCCTGGCAGCACCGTTCCCGTCCGAATCAGCGGTGGATGTGTACATGCTCACCGCCGACATATTCAAAGACAAGGACGTGCTCATCGAGCTCAAGCAGATGACAGTCGATGCCACGCCTGTCGATATCAGTGCGAATGCCACGGACGGTAAGGACGACGTTGGCAAGGACGACACTGGCAAAGACGATGCTTCCAATGACGACCCTGCTCAGCAGCACCCACCGGTCAACGACGTCGATCAGCCTGTAGACGAAACCATCGAAGCCGACGTCAATGCACAGTTCCAGCGTCTGCTGAAGCCGCTGCTCGACGTGGAGTATCCAGGGGAGGAGTTGTTCAAGGCGGCGCTCGATACCCGTCTCTGCCGATTCTCGGCGGACCTGATCACCGCCACCGCGAACAAGAACAAGCTGGCAGCGCCTGTGGACGAGGAGAGCGGTTGTCCGCCGAAATGGGATGACCTTCCGGAGAAGGTCGTCAACACACCATCCAATCCGCTGCCATGGAAAGAGCTACCTCAATGGCTGATGAGTCGGGCGATGCGCGATCTGCTCATCGCGAAGGCCAGACGATCGCATTCGCTGCTCCAGCCGCCGGCACCTCTGTGGAGTGGTAAAGGTTGCGGTTGCGTACGCCAGCTCTCCGGTGAGACCTATGGGTTCTACCCCTACTGGCACAACGCAGACAAACCCGTGCCTTTGGATTTCAGCCTGATCTCGCGCATCAATGTGTTTGCGCTATGGTTCCGGGACAACGGCGATCTGGTCGAGCCGACTTGGAAGGCGCAGCAGAGTACTGACTTCATCCGTGAAGCGCATAGCCATCGCACTGCGCTGGATTACACGCTCTATCACAACGATTGGCGCTTTCTGAAGAGCGCCACCGACGACGAAATCACCGCCATGACTCAACGGCTGGCCGTGCAGGCTGCGAAGTTCATCGACACGCCGCTCGATGATCTTGCGTCACGCAGCCATGCCTGGGTGCCGGGCTTTGCCGAGGTTGAGCGCTATGGCAACGGGCTCACGTTATATCTCGACAAAATACCGACGGACGATGATGTGCGCCCGGCATTCAAGCGCTATCTCGACAAGCAGATCCGGGAGCTGATCGACGAGCTGCGCCGCCGCGACCGCCGTTACGTGCTCAACATCGTCGTGCGAGACGAGGATCTGACAGCACAAGGTAGCGTCTGGCAGGTCGAGCGAATGACCGATTACCTGCGGCTGGCCGAATCGGTTGATCCGCGCGGTGGCAACGTCGCCAGCGAGAACGCCCGCGCGCGAAGCAGCACCAATCTCACCCTTCGTTACCTCGTGCTGCTCAGGCAGCCGACGGAGCGAGGTATGCGCAAAGTGCTTTCCATGATCGATGGGGACAAGAAAATTGATGAAGAGGAATGCCGGATCTTGCTGCACCGGGTCATTCCCATACTCTCTACCGGTGCTTCCGCCGAGCCGGAACTGTTCGAGGATCTCGCGTATGCCTCCGATAATTTCGGCGGCGCCGGCTTCTGGGCAGTGCCGAGCCTGGATGAGCCCGCAGGGAAGATGACCGCTGGGCGCATCCGCGCCAGCTTCCTTCAGCGCATCCCGCGGGCCGAACAGTTGAACGCGTGGATCTGCGAGTACCGCTGGCCGCTACGCGTGGCGGCCGAAGGGCTGCTGCTGATATGGCTGGTTGCCTTTGTGATCTACCAGTCCAGCTGCCGCTTCAGGCAAGTGGGTCTGGTGTACCCGCTCGGTCTGTTGCTCGGCGCTATCGCGTTCCTGATTCTTGGTGCGCTATTGCTGGTCGGAGACCCCAGACTCAGCCAGCTTCGCCAGGGCAACGCATTGCTTGGACTGTTGCTGATCGTACTGATCGCCATCATCGGCTATCACATGCTCAAACCACGCGTGGAGAAACCATGAAAGCGCAAAAGGTGACGCAAGCCAGACAGGGCTTCGGGCCAGCGGCCGGGCAGAGCGAAGGCGTTGGCGTGATGCAGCGAAAAGTTGCCAGTACGCCAAGGCAGGCGGGGAGGCGGCGCATATCGCGCAGCTGAAAGGCGATGGCAAGGCGAAGGCGTCGCCACCGAAGAATAGGAAGGGCAAGTGACGAAACGAGGGCGGTGCGCACGATGGAATGCCTTGATGGCGCTGACATCTTGCGATGCCACCTGGGCGGCCGATGATTTAACGCACTGATATGGCGCTGGGGAGACTCGACGAACATGAAGATTCACGCAGACGCGGCTCGCGAGAACGCTGATAGCCAGCCAGCTGCAGACAAGGTAGTTCAGGGGTGCGCCGTCACCGCGCCGCTTCAGTGTGCCGATAACCGATCCACTTCTGCGGCGCAAAGAAAGCTGCAGCAGATGGCGAGCATCGGCCCCCAGGCGGGCGAAGCGCGAAGAGTTCAGCTCATGGCGGATGATGCGCCTGGCCGCGCAGGCCCTGTCATTCAAGATAAAGAAAACCATACAGGCCTGCCGGACGCGCTCAAGTCCGGCATCGAGACGCTTTCCGGCTACTCGATGGACGGCGTAAAGGTGCACTACAACTCGAACAAGCCACATCAGTTGCAGGCGCATGCCTATGCACAGGGAACGGATATTCATCTCGCGACCGGCCAGGAAAGGCATTTGCCGCACGAGGCGTGGCATGTCGTGCAGCAAAGCATGGGCCGCGTGAAGCCGACTATGAGCGCCGGTGGCGTGCACATCAACGACGATCCATCGCTGGAGCGCGAAGCCGATGCCATGGGGGAGCGTGCCTTACAGTACAAGAAGGAAAGTGACGGGAGCCGCACCAGTCGCGGCGTCGGCGCTCGGCAGCACATCGCTCAGAAACGGATCGTTCAGCGCTACCTGAAAGTCGGCGTCGAGGATCATACCTATGACGTAAGACACGTCGGCGCCGACCTTGATGCCAGGACCCAGCGCGTCAAGGACGATATGGAGGATGCGGTGAGGCCGGCCCTTTTTCCGGTTGGATCACTGGAAAACAACGCTTATCAATTGATCCAGGCAGATGCCAACGGCCTGGTTACGCGGCAAGTAAAGAAATGGATTGAAGACAATCAGGGAGCAGGGCCTCCCGATAGTCAAAATGCCCAATTCGGGCGCAAACAACAAGCGCGTGTCTACGCGAATTACCACGATCTGGCCATGGCCATTTACGGCTGGGTCTCTTCAAAAGAAGGCCGCCGCCAGGAAAAGCGTCTGGCTCATCAGGTCTACGCCAGCCCCATCGTGGAGGATCACATCGACAGTGTGTTGACCAAGATCCATGCCTGGATAGGCGGCCTGGGCGCCGGCGCCAATATTGCTGCTGAATTGAGTGCGGTTACTCAGCCCGGCGCGCATTGGGCTGATTATGCCAAGTGGTTCAACCATACACGGGCCGCGGATGGACGCCCGGTGCCACCGAGCTACTATCCCGTGCTGCAAAACCCCGGCAACTATTCAATGCGCGACAAGATTGCGACATTGCATGATGTCATGCGGTATTTCATGGGGGGCACGGGTACTTCCGGTGCCGGCCAACTCAATGAGGGCGCCGGCGGTGGACGCACCGCATTCAACGCCTTCCAGGGTACGACGCTTGCTGGCAGGGCTGCTTATGTTCGACCGCAGAGCACAGTTATCCCACGCAATCCCCTTGCGCGCGAACTCATACCGAACCTGGGCGGCGCTCAAATCAGAGCATCCGATGAGGAGACACACCCGAGCTATATCTATGCGCGAACTCACCAGATCCCCATGTGGGCGCGGCACTCCTACACCGCCGCACGCATGATGCGCTTGGCCGAACAGGCCAACGCGACGCAAGACGAAATTACCGCTGTCGCGCATTCGATCATGGCATTCTGGCGCAAGGATTACGACCACCGCTCGCTTCCTTATCACACCCTGCACGAAATCATGGATTTCAGGGAGCATTTCGGGGTGAATTTGGGAGGGGCGGCTTTTGCCTATAACCCGCTGACGCGGTATGACGATATGCACACGGCCATCGACTCCCTTCCTGCATTGATGGCCCGATTGACCGTGGTCGCCAATTCCGCGAATTGGAACGGAAGGGCACGATTGACCAGAGGTAACCAGGCACCGACATCCATTGTCGCCATACGCGCTGAACTGGGTACCGCGCATGCCGATGGCGATAAGTTGCTCGCGATCAAGAATGAGATCAGAGATAAAACCGGAATCAGCCTCTTGCGCACGGGCAAGGCACAAGATTTCTACACGATCCTGGAGAAGATTCCGGACAACGTTAATCTCTATCAACAGGCAGGTACGGCCGCGGCGACCAAATCGCAGATCGCCGTGCGGCTCAGTGCCATACTACGCGAACTGCGAGCCTTCACTCCGTGAGCGGGGTGGTGACTGTGATGTCACACAGAACGTAGCTGATTACGGCCAAGAACGGCGTCGTGTCTCTGCGGGAAGCATACGTGCCGCGCTGTGCCCGCTAATCTGAGCGTTACGTTTGCGGCCGTCCGTTCGCTGTGTTCCGCGCATCGATCGTTCCGCGCGTTGCGCTCGATGCCCAGTGGATGGTGCCAGCGCGCCTTGTCCGCTTTCGACCCGAAACGGACATCGCAAGTTGGAAAGGGAGCGATGTGCACAGAACCAAGAAAAGGGGCTCAGCGTGCTTTGCTGCTTCCTTTTCTGGGCGACCTAACGCGAAGAAGCACTTGGCTCCTTTATCGCGAATTCGCGTCCGCGCCTCTCCCGCTCCAGATCGCACTGCACTTGCAGCAGCATCCAGTAGAGCGCGCTGGTGTTGAGTACCACGGCGAGGCGAAGGGCGACATTGGCGCACATGGGTACCTCGCCGATCACGAGCCGACGCAGGCGTGGCGCTCTGATCCCCGTGCGGCGGGCGAGTGCGGAGAGGGTCATGGCGCGGGGGTTCAGGTAGTCGTCGCGCAGCACCTCGCCGGGGGTGCGCAGGTGCCATGAAGGGTCCACTCGCAGCTGCGGGTCGGGGCGGATCAGATTCATCGGGTTTTCCGGTCAGGCACGGCAAGGCGACGCATCAGGGATGACATCGATGCGTGTCGGGGAATGTCCTGCGACTGTGTGCGTGATCGCCCAGGTGTGGCGCATCGATGGGGATCGACGCGCCACGGGGAACGATCACAGGACGGGGCTAAGCGTTCACTCTCAACGCCTCACCGTACCCATCCACCAGACGTTCAAGGCACTGGATCGCGGTGGCCACTGCAATGGCCACGGAGGCCGCAAGCGGCCATTCCAACGACTTGTGGGGAAGCCCTTGGGCGCGGGCGTGCAGGCACTGCTCGTGATCGATGCGCAGACGCGTCAGGGCGTACGTCGCCAGGGCGAGGTCTTCGCGGGTGAATACGAGCTCAGGAGGGTGTGCCGACGCCGACGCCGTGAGGGTGTCGGGTGGAGGAGTGTGGGTGCTGCCGGCGGGAACAGGCAGGCGTGCGCGTGCCGTATGATCGTGGGTAGCCAAGATCAACTCCTTAGGTTGGCTTTGGTCAGCGGGTCGTGAGTGTTGGTAGCACTCGCGGCCCGCGCTTCATGACATTACTGCCATGGTCACTCGCGGCAACCGGTGTACAGACACCGCGAGTGACCCCTCGAGAGTACTCAGGGCCGCCACGGGCCGCTGTAGGGGTTTACCGCTACGCGCTACCCTTGTGTCGGCCGGCATGCCGACTGAATGGCCTGACGGCCGAACTTGACGCACGGTTACGACTTGTAAGAGTCGTGCTGCTTCCTGCGACAAGGCGTATTCAATTTCGCAGTCTTGGTAATTGCGGCCCCGTTGCGTTTACGGAAGTACCAGTAGTCCGGCTTATTTGCGGGAAGTGGTCAGCGTGGCCGTTACGAGATTCAGAAGGAGCAAACGTTGCGCGCGGTCAGGCCCGCTATTTTTTCGGTTGGCTCATACGTACGCCATCGACAGCGGCTTCCAAGGTGATGAGCGCCTTTTCACGACGCCGGCGTGCGAGTCGCTTCGCGCCGTCACTTCGCTGCTCTTCTCCCACGAGCATGGCGTGAATATCAGGCAGCCGGTTGATGACGCCATTGGCACCCCATTGGCCGTCGGGAATTTCGGTCGGGAAGACCCACACGCGGGGAGCGATGTCTTTGAAGGGCGTGTTCTCGGCCCGTGCGACGGCTTCGGTAATTTCCCTGACCAGGGTTGCGCGCGACTCGTCGGTGTACTGGCCTTCGGGCGCCGATGGAATGATGCGATAGCGCGGCAGCTTCGAGGGCTCGCCACCCACAAAGATGGCGGCAGGCCGATGGAGATGGAGCACAGAGACACGCTGCGCGTTCGGGCTGCCCGGATCGTAGCCTTCGGCTCTGATCAGAATATCGGTTAACTCCTTGAGTAGCCGCGTTTCCGCATCAGGTGTAAGCGCGTGTTCCGGTATAAGTACGTCAATCATTGGCATGGAGATAAACCTGTGTCGAATGTTGGGGCGAGACGATCCGCTCACCTCACTCGGCAGTACCAAGCAAGGGCGATCCAAGGGCGGGGCGTTTCTCGCGGGAGGGCTGCATCTCGTATGGCGGCGGTTTCCACAGTGCGCCGTGGCCGTCGTTGCGCGGATCAGGAGTGGCTACTTACCAGAGGCCTTCGTCAGGCCATCGGCCTGCGCGTTGGTCAGGTACAAGTCGGCGAACTGCTCACCGAATTTCTCACCCATGAGGCGGGAGAACTCTAGCGTTGCGTCGAGCGGGTAGTGGTGGATCAGCAGCGAATCTGCTTCGCCGGCATCGTTCATGTGTACGATCACGGAGCATTCCACCGGCACGCCATTAATGCTTGACCGATACGATTCCATGAAGAACTCGCTGCCAAGGTGACCGTAGTACGTGTAATCCTGGAATTCGTACAAGGTGCGGGCGTGCGAGATGAGAGTAAGGATGTTTTCCTTACCGTGAATGGCGCGCTTGAGAACGGCCCCTTCAAGCGTCGCGTTCTGCGCAATTTTTCCGAGCCACGGCGGCGGGCCCGATGGGCGCGGTAGCGTGGGTGCAGTTTCAGTGAATTTCATGATTCAAGTCCGATAGATGTCAAATAGGAACGGTTGTGTAGCAGGAAGCGTTCGCGTCAATCAGGTTCGCAGCGGTCTCAGTCCGGCGCGCACTTCTTGCGCGAAGAGCTGCGGTTGTTCCCAGGCGGCGAAGTGCCCGCCTTCCTTCACGCGGTTGTAGTAGATGAGGTGGCGATACGCGCGCTCAGACCAGCTGCGCGGCGCTTCGTAGTTTTCACCGGGGAAGACACTCACGGCTGCAGGAGTAGAGATGTCTTGGGCAACGTAGAAGTTCGTGTGCGACTCCCAATAGAAGCGCGACGCGGATACACCTGTGTTCGTTAGCCAGTAAAGCGTGAGGTTGTCGATGACGTCGTCGCGCGTCACCGCACCGGCATCGTGACCGTTGATGGCGTGCCCAAGCAGCGCGGAGATGATGGGCGCGGCCGGCTGGCCCCAGCCGTCGCCGTGATCGAGCATCCAGGCGGCCAACGCGATAGGAGAGTCCGCGAAGCCGTAAAGTGTTTGTGGGCGCGTACCCATTTCGACGGCGTAAGCGCGGCGCTTCTTGATCAGAATGCTGAGCTCTTCGTACGCACGCCGTTCTTCGTCCGACAGTCCCGATGGCGTCGGTTCACCCGCCTGGAGCAACTTCAGGATGTCGGGCGGCACGGTCGCCGGGAAGTTCACATGGATGCCACGCAGCTCGGGCGGCGCCTGCTTGGCCATGGTGTTGGCGACCACGGCGCCGAGATCGCCGCCCTGTGCCGCGAAGTGGGCATACCCAAGCCGCTTCATCAGCGTCACCCACGCACGAGCCGTGCGTTCCGGCCCCCATCCGGTGCTGGTGGGTTTGCCGGAGAACCCATAGCCGGGCAGGGACGGGATGATCAGATGGAATGCATCGGATGCCTTGCCGCCGTGCGCTGTCGGGTTCGTCAGCGGCTCGATGATCTTCAGCTGCTCGATGACGGATCCCGGCCATCCATGAGTGACGATCAGCGGCATTGCGTGCTCATGCTTCGAGCGGACGTGAATGAAATGGATGTCGAGTCCGTCAATCTCCGTCAGGAATTGAGGCAGTGCGTTGAGCCGCGATTCGCATTTTCGCCAGTCGTAATCAGTTGCCCAGTAGCGCGCGAGTTCCTGCATAACCGCGAGCTGCACGCCCTGCGAATCATCGGCCACGGTCTCGCGCTCGGGCCAGCGCGTGGAGAGGATTCGCCGGCGAAGGTCGGTGAGATCCGACTCGGGAAACTGCACGCGGAACGGTCGAATGGCAGCTCCGTCTGCGCCCGCAACAGGCATCGCCGTCGACGAGTCGATGTTGTCCTTGGCAAAAGCGAGCTGACCCAGAGAACTGGCCGCGATAAGCGTGGCGGAGGCACTCAGAAACCGGCGCCGGGAGAGCGATGGCAAGTAGGTATCGTATGACATGGGATTTCCAGGGAGCGAGACGATGGATGGCTTAATGCCTTCGCCTCGTCCAGTTGTCAGCGCCATCAACGCTCCATGGGCGCCGCACACGGTCTTCTTTCGTGAGACTCTGGGTATCAGTGAAGGTCGAGTTCACCCATTCGCGCATAGCCAGATGAGGTCAGCCTGCGCGAATGGGCGGACGGGATCTGCCGCGACACCAGACGCACTCATTTGATCCATTCGGTAAGCGGCTTACCCTTCGGCACAACATACGTGCCGATTTCCGCAGCATTGGTCTGGCCGACGTTCTTTGCGCTGTGAATGACGCCAGAAGGAACAAACAACACGTCGCCCGCCTTGAGCGTTACCGGCGGCTGGCCTTCGAGTCGATATTCCAGCGTGCCTTCGACGACGTAGATGATCTCTTCGCCCGGATGCCGGTGATTCGGTGCCGTCTTGCCCGGCTCGATGTCAACGCGCAATTGATACTCTTCCCAGCCGGGCATGCTGAGGTCGTGATGCGACAGTTCCTTGCGAGTGGTTCCCGCCAGTTGCTGTGCCTGTACCGCGTAAGGCGCAACGCTGCTTGCCACGGCCAGCAGGGCAGAGACCCCATAGATGATGGCTTTCATGTGTGATTCCTCTTGTCGGTTGGTGAAGTCCACGATGGATGCCGATTTACTGCTTGGGCGCTTCCTGGTTTTGCAGGAAGTCGAGCATGGTCTTGCTGACAAATTCGGGCTGCTCTTCCTGCACGAAGTGGCCACTGTTGGGTACGGCCAGAGCGGTCAGGTTTGACGTCTTCTTTCCAACGACCACTTTCATCCATTGGTAGGCTGGTCCGGCCAGCACCAATACGGGCATGTTCAACGTGCCATAGCTCTTGTTGTCGGTGACGTCCTGGCTGAAAGCCTGGTACCAGGCGTTGCTGGCCCGGATCGCTTCGCTGGAGTTGTACGCCTGCTCGTAGACATCGCGGTCCCGCGCATCAACAGCGTCTTCGTTGACCAGGAAGTATTTGAAGAGCCAGTCCTGTTCCACCCGGATCCGGCCGGCGAGAAGCTTTTCCGGCAGCCCGTTCACCTGATTGAACGCAAACCACCACAGGTACGGACGCGACGAACCCACCTTGTCGCCCACCGGGCTCTGCGCGGGCAGTAGCGGGAACGACATCAGGCTTTCGTCGGGATGCGGAAACTCCATCATCACCAGCTTGTTTGTGGCCTGCGGGTAGTTCTGCGCATAGGCATATGCCACTGCCGAGCCAATGTCGTGGCCCGCGATATTGACCTTGTCATAGCCCAGAGATTTGACCAGCGCGTAGATGTCCTTCGCCATAGTCTTCTTGTCATAGCCATCGGCGGGCTTGGACGACGTCCCCATGCCACGCAGGTCGATCGTGATCACGGTGTAATGCTCGGCCAGCGTCGGCATGATCTTGTGGAAGGTCCACCACGTTTCCGGCCAGCCCGGCAGCAGGACGAGCGGCTCGCCCTTGCCGCCGACGACATAGTGAAGACGCACGCCGTCAACATCGGCATAGCCGCTTTTGAAGCCCGGCAGCGACTTGACCAGCGCAGCGTCCGATAGGCTGGCAGCGTTGTGGGAGGACGCGCCTGAATGCGGAGCATCCGTCGCGTGCGCAGCGGAAACCGTGACGGCCAAAGCCATCGCGATAGAGCTGAACAGTGAAAGAAATTTCATAAGTCTCATACCTGTTTCGTTCGAGTGATCGTGCTGCGATGCGAGGTCATACCTGCATCTGGTTGAAGCGATCGCTTGTGATCTTTGGAGGGTCGGCAGGCCATGCGATTCACTGCGCGGCCTGCCAGTCAGGACGCGACATCAGTCACGCGTGAACTCGGCTGCGTGGCGTTTCACGAAGTCGGCCGTGCTCATGGCCTTTTGGCCGGTCAGCTTGAAGACGTCGTCGGTGGTTCGGTCGTAGCGACCTTGCGTGTGCAGACGGGCCATCACGGCAAGATGGCTGATCAGATGCGGCGGAACGCCGTACTCACGAAGCTTCTCTGCCCACGGCTCCACCGGGACGTCGCGGTAGCGAATTGTTCGACCAAGCGCTTCGGAGAAGGCCTGCGCATGCTGTTCCACATCCACCGACTCGGGGCCTGTCAGGTTGTAGATCTTCCCGATGTGCGGTGCCGGATTGTCGAGAATCGCGGCCACGACACGCGCTACGTCATAAGCGGCGATGGGCGAGGTCTTGGCGGCTCCCAGCGGCAATGCGAGTTCGTCGTTGTCACGCACACCCATGGCACCCAGGCGCAGGAAAAAGCCTTCCAGGAAGACGGTCGGGCGGACGTTGACGACCGGCAGGCCAGACCATGCCAGCACCTGTTCGGCCAGCCAATGCAGCTTGTGCTGCGGACTGTCGGTGGTCTCGTTGATGCCCATCTGTGACACGGTCATCTGGGACATGTTGACGATCACTTCAACGCCATGGTGCCGGGCGACGGCGGCCACATTGGCGGTCGCCTCCAGATAGGCGGCCGAGATCGACATGCCAAAATAGATTCGCTGGCAGCCTTCGATGGCGCGATGTACGGACTCCAGATCCGTCAGATCGCCGACGACCACTTCGGCACCGAGCTTGCGCAGGCCATCGGCACGTTCGTCTTCACGACGCACCAGCGCGCGTACTTTGTGCCCCTGCTCCAGCAGCATGGCCACCACACTGCGGCCGACGGCACCGACGTCGCCGGCGGCGCCGGTGACCAGGATGGGGCTTTCATTCGACGTATTCATGGGATGTGTCTGCCTGGGTCAGAGAATTTCGGCACGCGCCAGATCGATGGCGGAGCGGGCGGCGCGGTCGTGAAGGTGGGCGGTCGGCGTGCGGTCGATCAGCAGGCTGAGCAGTTCGGGGCGGGCATAGTGGCCACGCGAATCCATCTGCTGCTTGCGGCGATAGATCAGGTCAAAGTCGAGGTCGGCGATGACTTCGCCTTCACCTTCGCGCAACGGCTCACCCAGCAGCGTGCCGTCGGGCGCGACGATGGTCGTGAAGCAACCACCAGAGATCGGGCCGATCTGACAGCCGGTGTCCTTCATGATCTGCGCCTGCTGGTCTGAATCGAGCCAGGCGGTCGCATTCACGACAAACGCGCCTGATTCCAACGCGTGCTGGCGAATATTGATTTCCATGCGCATGGCGAAGCCGTCGCCAAAGGCGGAGCCCGGATACATGGCGGAGTGGATCTGCTCGCCGTCGGCCATCAGCGCGTAGCGCGCCAGCGGATTGTTGTGCTCAAAGCATGCCAGCTGGCCGATGCGGCCGACCTTGCTGTCCACTGCGCGCAGGCCCGAACCATCACCTTGACCCCAGATCATGCGTTCGAAATGGGTGGGAGTGATCTTGCGGCGACGCTGGATGAGCGTGCCGTCGGCATCAAAAAGCAGCTGCGTGTTGTAGATGGTGCCACCATCGCGCTCATTCACGCCGATGGACACCACCATGCCGGCCTTGCGGGCGGCTTCACCGATGGCATCCGTGGTGGGCGAGGGCACGGTCACGGACTGCTCGAGCAGTCGCAGATATTCGTTACCGAACAGCTGCGCCATGGGGGTTTGCACGGCGGAGAAGTACGGGTAGTACGGCACTACGGTTTCAGGGAAGGTGGCGAACTGGACGCCCTTTTGCCCTAGTTCGTGGATCTTTTGAACAACCTTTTCAACGGTGGCCTCGCGGCTGTAGAGCACGGGGCTGATCTGGACGGCAGCAGCTTTAACGATGGTCATGTGGGATTCCTCAATGCGTAATGGTGTATATGCAACATAGTGGGCAAAAAAAGGATTAGCCGGCCAACTCCTCGAGGGGCAGGCCAGAGGACAAGCGGACAATGTCAGAAGCCCCGTCAACACCAAGTAGTTGCTTGGCTTTGACCTGGGCGGCACGCCACGCGGGGATCGCCTGAGCGAGCAGGGCGCGACCGGCCTTCGAGATCACGATGGGGCGACTGCGGCCTTTCTCCGGAACGATTTCTTCAGCCCAGCCCTGGTCGATCACGAGCTGCAGATTGCGCGTGGAAGTTGAGCGTTCCTGATGATTGGCACGGCCGATCTCCGCCCGGCTGGCGCCGTCCATACGGGCGATCAGCACGAGGAGGGAAAACTGCGAGGAACTGAGGCCGAACGGACGCAGCTCCTGGTCGTAGAGGTTCGTCACGACTCGCGAGATGCGACGGGTGCGCGTCATCAGGCAGTGCTCCATTACTTCGGAGACGATGCTGGGGACTGCTGCCAGGTTATGGGTCGTAGCGCTGTTCATGGTCTGAACAATAGTGCATATACACCATGCTGTCAAGCCCCCAGATCGAATGAGCGGTTCCAACGGTCCTTTCGGCGCCTCTGCCTCTGAAAAGCGCGCCCGGATAGACTTCTTCGACCGCACCGTCGCAACGCGTCGGGTAATGGCCGCGAGGGTCGAGTCTCGCCCAGCGGCCCACTGCTTTTATTCAGACGACCATTGACCCGGGTTACTTGGACGCAAGGCAACGCGCTCAATTTGACCGCACTTGCCCCACAGCATCTGCACCGGGGACATTGCCTGAATTGCTCTGTCGCCATCCGCCACCAAGCGCCTTGATCAGCAGGACGCTCGAGGTCATTCGTCGAGTCTTGATGTCGGCATCGGCCAGCCGTGCGCTCAGTTCGATGTTCTGTGCTTCAACGACGTTGAAATTGCTTTGCAGTCCACCGGCATAGAGGTCGGTGGCGTGGCGCGTGGACTCGGTGGCGGCAACGACCGCCGCATGCTGTGTTTGCGCCTCCTGGCTCAGGCGATTCAATGACGACAGATTGTCTTCCACTTCGCCAAACGCATTGAGCACGGTCTGCCGGTAAGACGCCACCGCTTCGGCGTGGCCCGCACGAGCTTTCTCGGTGCCGGCTTTGCGACGGCCACCGTCGAAGATATTGAGGAGTGCCGTGGGACCGAACGACCAGGCTTCCGAGGGCGCATTGAACACCTTGCCCGCCGCCGCGGATTCGAAGCCAAAAAGTGCAGTGAGGTTAAATGTGGGAAAGAAGGCGGCACGGGCGACGCCAATATCGGCGTTCGCTGCGGCTACGCGATCTTCAGCAGCCGCAATGTCCGGCCGGCGCTCAAGTAACTGCGAAGGGAGATCTACGGCGATGGCTGGCGGCTCGACGTCGAGCGGGCGTGCAGGCAGCGAAAGATTGGACGGCGGTGCGCCGGTAAGAATGGCGATGGCGTGTTCCAGGTTCGCTCGCTTGAGCCGCATCTCGGTCGCTTGCGTGCGGGCACCCTCCAATTGGGCCTGGGCCGTGGAGACATCCCCTTTGCGGGCGTAACCGACCTGTACGCGCGCCTGCGTCAGATCCAGGAACTTTTGATAGTTCCGGACGGTGTCATCGAGAATGTTTTGCTCGAGGTCGTAACCGCCGAGCATGAAGTAGTCGATGGCTAGTTCCGCATGGATGCGAAGTTCGACCGCTGCGAGATCGTCGGCAGACGCATCTGCCCGAAACTTGCCGGCACGCACCTCGTTGCGGACGCGGCCCCACACGTCGATCTCGTAATTGAGATCAAAGCCTGTTTCGTATTGCTTGAACGTGCGATTGCGCGCCGGATTGGCCACGGTTGCGGAAAGATGATTGCGCGTTGCCGACCCGGTCGCATCCACCGTGGGGTAGTAGTCTGCCTGCGCCACGCGGGCGTCCGCGCGAGCCTCGTCAAAGCGCGCCATCGCCACCTGGATGTCCTGGTTAGCCTGAGTGGCCCGCTCCTCGAGCTTATTCAGAGAGGGGTCGTTGAAGGCCTGCCACCACTGGTCCGGAGGTAGTCCGCCGCCCGGCTGGGCCAACGCCCAGTCGCCGATCTCCTTGTATGCCTCGACTGGTGGAAGCGTTGGCCGCGCATCCTTCGGCGCCAGATCGCAGGCACCCAGCATGGAGACGGCGAGTGCGACGCCAATCGCGCGTAAGCGGAACGATGGGATCTTCATGATTTGCCCGCCTTCGGTGAAGCCGTGGCAGCACCCGCCGCCACGCGGCGATCTGCGCTGGCGACCGGTGCCTGGCGGACGCGCACTGTGGAGCCGCTCGCGAGCGAGGCGGGCGGGTTGAGGATCACCGGGTCGCCAGGCTGTAGGCCGGTCGTGATCTCCACCTCAGTGCCGAAGTCGCGGCCAAGCGTGACGGCATGGAGCTCCACGCGGCCGTTCGGTGCGGCAGTGGCCACACGCAAGCCATCCGATTGGAACAACAGGGCATTGGCCGCTACCCGTACGGCATGACTGGTGTTGGGCAGCGTGAAATGGACGTCTGTATAACCGCCAGGGAAGAGCTCGCCCTTGGCGTTATCCGTTTCCAGTTCGACCAGCAGCGTGCGGCTGACCGACTCGATCGCATTGGCAGTGCGAACCAGCTGGGCATCGAACACGCGGCCAGGCTGCTCGGGAAACTGAAGCGCGACCGGCACACCCGGCTGGATGCGCGCGGCGTAGCTCTGTGGCACCTGCACGTAGATGCGGAGCTTGCGCAGATCGGCGACGCGGAAGAGTTCGGGGCCATTGCCGCTGCCGGCATCGATGAGTGCACCGATGTCAGTCTTGCGCGCGGTCACTACACCATCGTATGGCGCCACCACACGTTCGAAGCTCACCAGCTGCTTCAGTCGATCGACGTTCGCCTCGCTTGCCGCCACCAGCGCCGCCTTCGCGGCCGCATCGCTCGATGCCTGGTCCTCGTCCTGTTGCGAAACGGATTCGGTGGGGAGCAAGGCGTGGACACGCTTTGCCGTGGCTTGTGCGACATGATCATTGGCGCGCGCGGTCAGCAGGTCGGCCTCGGCCTGACGAAGTTGGCGATCTACTTCGGGTGAATCGATGTCGGCCAGCAGATCGCCAGCCTTCACCTTGCTCCCGATGTCCACGTACCAATGCTTGATGTAACCGCTGGTGCGGGCATAGATGGGTGTGTCGAACTTCGCCTGGACCGTACCCGGAAGCACGATGTCTTCCTGGTCCGGCGTGGCCTTGGCGGATGACACGGAAACCGTCGGCACGGCGGCATCTTCGGTGGACTTGATCACCGCGGCTTCCGCCTCGTGCCGGGACCATATGCCGCCGATCGCCAGCGCCAGAAGGACGGCGGTGCCCGTATAGAGCGCTGGGGCGGCGCGGCGCCGGGCAGGGGATGTGCGTTCAGTAGTCATGATGCTTGAACCTATGGGTAGTCTTAAATCGGTTCGGCGGACAGGCGAAGTGCACCGGCATACTGCCGGCGCGCGTGGATGAGCGAGAACACCGCCGGCACAAAGATCAGCGTCGCAACCGTGGCCAGGCAGAGGCCGCCGATCACTGCGCGGCCGAGCGGAGCGTTCTGTTCGCCGCCATCGCCCAGGCCCAGCGCCATAGGGAGCATGCCGATGATCATCGCCAGTGCCGTCATGAGCACGGGGCGGAAGCGCATGAAACCTGCGTCGAGCGCTGCTTCCAACGCATTGCCGGTTTCGGCCAGTCGTTCTCTCGCGTGACTCACCACCAGGATGCTGTTGGCCGTAGCGACGCCGACACTCATGATGGCGCCGGTGAGTGCCGGCACGCTCAGTGATGTGTGCGTCAGGAACAGCATCCACACGATGCCTGCCAGCGCCGCCGGCAGGGCGGTGATGATGACGAAGGCGTCAGTCCACGATTGGAAATTGATGACGATCAGCAGGTAGACCAGCAAGACGGCGAAGGCCAGTCCCCCGAACAGTCCGCTAAAGGACGACTGCATCGTCTGAACCTGTCCGCGGATGGCGATAGTCGAGCCCTTCGGAAGATCCTTCTTCATCTCATCGACCACCTTGCTTACGTCAGCGGCGACGGCGCCAAGGTCGCGATCCTGCGGCGCCAGATAGATGTCGATCAGCGGCGCGACGTTGTAATGAGAGACGACGGCGGGACCCACGCCGCGGCTGATGGAACTGATTGCGCCAAGAATTTGCGGCTGCGTGCCGGCCGAGCCTGTCACGGGGATATTGCGCAGTGCATCCAGCGAATTGAGCTGCGGCTGGGGCGTCTGCGTGACCAGCGGGTAGGACACGCCAGATTTTTCATCCATCCAGAAGGTTGGGTTGGTCTGGAAGCTGCCCGTCAGGGATACCAGCAAGTTGTTCGCCACATCACGCTGGGCAAAGCCCAGTTCCAGGGCGCGGCTGCGATCCACCTTGACGTCGAACTCGGGGTAGTCGAGTGCCTGTTGGATACGGGCGTCCGCCACGCCGGGCACGTGGCGCAGACGCTCCAGTAGCTTCTGCGAAAAGGCGTAGTTGGCCGCGACCTTGAAGCCGCTCACCTGCACATCCACCGGGGCCGGCGATCCGAAGTTGAGGATCTGCGTCACGATGTCCGCCGGCAGGAACGAGAACGTGACGCCTGGAAACGCCTGCGGCAGCGTCTGGCGCAAGCGCCGGACGTAATCTTCCGTCGATCCATGCTTTTCATTCAGCGTGATCAGGATGTCCGCATCCGATGCCGTCGTGGGCGCGGAGTTGCTGTAGGCAAGATTGATGCCGCTCACCGGCAGGCCGACGTTGTCGACCAGGCTTTGAATCTCCTGCCCGGGAATGACCTTGCGGATCTGCGCATCAATCTGCTCGGAAAGCTTTGCAGTTTCCTCAACCCTCACGCCTGCATGCGCTCGCACATGCAGCTTGATCTGGCCGGTATCTACCGACGGGAAAAAGTTCTGCCCGAGCCACGGCGTGAGGAGGAGCGACGCGAACGTGCCAGCCAGGAACACCGGTATAAACACGCGACGCCGCAGAATGACGACCTTGAGCAAATCCTGATAACGAACCCGGATCGCCTCGAACTGGCGCTGGAAGTTGTGCTGGAACCGGGCCATCGCGTGGCGCGGCGCTGCGTTTTCGCCATGTTGGTGCATGCGCAGCCAATATTTGGCCAACGTTGGCACCAGCGTGCGCGAAAGCACGTACGAGGCCAGCATGGCAAAGCAGATCGCTTCGGCCAGCGGTACGAAGAGGTATCGGGCCACGCCCTCCAGGAAGAACATCGGCACGAAAACGATGCATATGCAAAGCGTCGCCACGAAGGCGGGCACGGCTATTTCGCGCGCACCGTTGAGAATGGATTCCTCCACCTCCTCGCCATGCTCCAGGTGCGTATTGATACTTTCGATGGCGACAGTCGCGTCGTCCACCAGGATGCCAACTGCGAGCGCAAGACCACCAAGCGTCATGATGTTGATGGTTTGCCCAAGGAGCGACAGGCAGATGATCGACGCCAGGATGGAAAGCGGAATCGAAATGGTGATGATCAGCGTCGATCGCCAGCTTCCCAGGAACAGCAGGATCATCAGGCCCGTCAGCGCAGCCGCGATGATGGCCTCGCGCACGACACCGTCGATAGCGCCTTTGACGAACAGCGACTGGTCGCCGATGGGGTCGATGTTCAACCCAGGTGGTGAAGCGTCCCGCACCAGTGGCAGGTGTTGCTTGATCTGCTCGATGATGTCCAGCGTCGACGTATCGCCGGTCTTCTGGATTGTCATCAGCGTGGCCGGCGTTCCGTTGACGCGAACGATGTTGGTCTGCGGGGACGAGCCATCGCGCACGTGGCCAACGTCGCGGAAGTAGACAATCGAGCCGTTGCTCGTCTTGATAGGCAGGTTGTTGTACTCATCGACCGCGCGCGGGCTTCCGTTCAACTTGATGTTGTATTCGAACTGCCCGACTTTCTCCGTGCCCGCAGGGATGATCAGGTTCTGGCCGGCGACCGCGTTGACCACATCGTTGGCCGACACGCCGCGCTCTCTCAGCAAACGCTGGTCCAGATCAAACTGGATCTGGCGCTGCCGGCCGCCGTAGGGGTAGGGGATGGAGGCGCCGGCCACGCCAGCCAGCTGGGTGCGCACGAAGTTGTTCGCCTGGTCGAACAGGCCCTGCTCGTTGATTGTTGGGCTGGACAGCGCGAGCTGGATGATCGGGACGCTGGAGGCGTTATAGGCAAGGATCTGGGGCGGCGTCGTGCCGGGCGGCAATTGCTTGAGCCATGACTGCGAGACCGCCGTGAGCTGGCTCATCGCCAGGTCGACGTTCGCGCCCTTGTGGAAGAAGTACTTCACTACCGCGACGCCATTCAGCGACTGCGATTCGATGTGCTCGATGTTGTTCACCGTCACCAGGGAAACGCGCTCGAAGCCGCCTGTGATGCGACCGCTCATCTCGTCGGGTGGCAATCCGTTGTAGCTCCAGATAACGCTGACGACGGGGATATTGATGCTGGGAAAGATGTCCTTTGGGGTACGGACAATCGTCAGCACGCCCAGGATCAGCAGCAGCAGTGCCAGCACTATGAATGTGTAGGGCCGGCGCAATGCCAGCTGGACGATCCACATGGGAACGCTCCAATAGGTTTCATGATTAAACCATTTGTACTGCGTTTGGTTTTATAATGCAACCATTTTGTGCTATGGTGTCTCCGTGTCTTCTTGCGGAGGTAGCCACATATGCGACGCGTAAGCCTGATAGAGGCGACGTGCCCCATCGCCCGGGCACTCGACGAGATAGGCGACTGGTGGACGCTGCTGATCGTGCGGGACGCCTTCGGCGGTAAGACCCGTTTCGGCGAATTCCAGAAGAGCCTTGGACTTGCCAAGAACATCCTGACCGAGCGACTGAAAACGCTTGTCGCTAACGGCGTGCTTGAAAAGCGACCGGCTTCTGATGGCGGTGCGCGCAGCGAATACCATCTGACGGAGAAGGGGCGTCAGCTTCGCGTGATCTTGTTTGCCCTGCGCCAGTGGGGCGAAGACCATCTCTTCGAAGACGGAGAGGAGATGATGGTTGCCCGCGATCGAGGCAATCTGCCCATTGCTCGCCTGAGGCTTATGAATTCGGTGGGAGACACGTTGGCGCCCGAAGACATTGTGACGGCCAAGGGGCGCAAGCGAAAACAAACCGCTCACGCGAGCACCCGCACTACGCTCGCGTAGTGGCCATCAACATGCGGGGATTACCCTCGCACGCCAAGCATTCCGACGATGATCACTGCGGACCAGAGCGTCCCCAGCGCGATGGCTATCCAGCAGATCGCGTTGGCTCTCGGCTGAGGAACATGGTGGGCCAACATCACCGTTCGTAAGCCGCATGCGATATGGGCAAGCACGAGCCATACTCCGAGCCCGTAATGCGGAATCAGCCGCACATCCCACGCGCCAGCCAGTAAGCCGCCTGCAGGTAGATCTGTGGCCCAGGCGTAGTCCGTGTCTGTGCCGAAGTAGCGTGCAAGCACGAACACCGCATTGAGATGGGATGCGATAAATACGACCAGGTAGGCGCCGGAGGCTGTTTGCAATACGCCGAGAAGATCTCGCTTCGTGCCCAGCTTGGATGCAACCAGGATGATTCCGCTCACGATCTGAAAAAAGAACAGCGCGATCAGCGGTGGCTCGATCCAGCCAGCCCGATAGATGTGCCGCAGCTTCAGCATGACTTCCCGATGCGTGTCGGCTCCCAGCACGCCGAGCGCGTGATTGCCTAGATGGATCAACAGGAAGACGAGCAGGATGGCCAGCGAAGCCGCGCCATGCATGACCCGGATCGGCGCCGTGCGGGGCTGAGGCAGGGCGATGGAGGCTCCGGCCGCCCTGCTGATGAGAACGAGCAGCGTGCCGCATAGAACGATTAACCACAGGCCGACCCAAACCTTGGCGTCGGCACCGTTGATCTTCATCAGGTAGAGAAACACGCCCAAAATGACGAACAGTGGCGGCGACGCAAATGTCAGGTGGTTGAGCCACTGCAATGCGACCTTCCTGGCATCGCTGGTTGATCTACGTCCCAGCGCGTAAAGACTCGCAAAGGCGCTTGCTGGTACTGCCAGTGTGAGCGCTAATGCCTTCAACGCCTGGAGTGCATGATGATCTGCAGCCGAATCGTGAAGGCTCGCCAGATACCACGGGTAACCCAATGCCAGAAGCGCCGGGAAAAAGTGCGCAAAAAGCGGCACCGTACGTGATTGGGCTGCCATCGGCGTCTGCATAAATTCGTGGGTCAAGTGCGTGTGCGTCACGGCAGTTCAGTCGCGCCACTGACCACCACAGACTGGCCATGTGGACCAGCCCGTGGCGGGAGTCGCGACAACGATGTCGAATGGTTAGTGCGCCGGCGACGAGGCTGACTTCTGTTCCGGAATGGTAACGGTCACCGTCTCGCTCGTGAGAATCTTGTGCGTAGGATCAGCCACTTCGAGCTTGATCTGATGCGTGCCGGGTTTCAGCGCATTCACGATGATGGGGTCCTGGCTTGTATGGGCCCAACCTCCCGGCCAATCATCGACCGACACGTGAAGGTGACCAACGCGAGGCGAAACGTTTAGCGCCCCCTTGCCGAACACGGGAATGATTCGCAGATTCTCCGTCCGGAAAGGAATGATGACGACGCCGCGAGCCAATGGCTCCGGCTCGGGCGCATACGCAATCAGTTTCGGCGCCGGCTCAGACGCGACGGGAATGACTGTCGGAGGGCGGTTGCCATCCGGTGCGCTCTGGGCCCAGGCATGGGCGCAGAGGAGGGCGCCAACGGCAATGACGGGAAGATATTTGATTCGGAAAGACATAACTTTTTTCCTGCTACGAGTGCATGCATTGCTAGGTCAAGAGGCCTGCTTCACGTCACGATGACGACGATGTTCCAGACAGGCTATTCGTAAATAACGCAGGGCGATCTGTGCCCTGGGGATGTATCAGGTGGCCAACACGAAGGTTTTCATCGCGGCAAAGCGTCCTCTTCATGCCGTGATGCCTTGGTGAGAGAACAGGTGACCAAGATATTTAAGGGCTGCCATGTCGCGGATGATCCAGACCGCATTTGCCCGCACCACTTTCAGCCAACATCAAGAATCCACCGGCCATAAACACCCGCCGAGACCAAGTAGTGCTGAGTGGCATTCAAACCGGCGATCTTCTACAAGCCGAAGGTGATTAAGATCGCCGACAAACTGCTTCGGCCAGGCAAGGAGAAGAGGTTGGAACTGGGAGACATTTGCGGGTTTCCTGAAACGAGCCCCTTCATCCAACATGGAAGACGAGGGCGACCTGCATAGGAAACCGCAATGGCGTATCTCGCATACGTCACGGAGCGAGCCGAGTTGTATCGAAAGTATGGCGCGGATGGCTCCAGATACATTTGGATACACGTCTTTGTGCCCAGGAACATGCGTTCCAAGGCCCACGCATGGATGGACTTCTTCGTGGAGGACGGCAGGCGGTGCCTGGGCGGCTAGGCGGCCTTATTTAGAAATCCTTTTTTTTGAGCCCGGGCGAAAATCGGGCGGCAGAAAAACATCTCTTCCTTGCCGATGGGCGGGGTGACAAGGGCAATCCATGCGAACGGAATTGGCGGCGCCACACCTCGCCGCCATCCGATCTACGCACCGCGACACCCTCAGTACTCGTATTGGCCTGGAACCTGTCTTGGATCGCTCGCCAGGCCATCCAGCAGTCTGGACTTGAACTTCGCGACCGCCTGCGACACCTCGGCGACCGGAAGATCGCGCGAGTCCAGGTGAACCACTTCCGTCGCCACCAGGCGCGGGCCATCACACAGTGCGCCTACCACTTGCGCGGCATCTTTCTTGCCATTGACCGACTCGAGCGTGGGCGTCACCGCGCAGTAGCTTTCAGTCTGAGGCAACTTATCGGCGTCCACGTAAAGCTCGATGCGAGGCGCTTGTTCGAGCGGCGTTTGCCCACTGTGCGCACCATCGAAGGCTGCCATGGTGGTGCCATCGGTCACTCGATTGACGGTTTGATCCACACTCTCACCGGGGATCGCGCCGTGAACATCGATGGGAATGTGAGTCATCGTGGTCTGCCAGGCTTCTGCGGAGTCCTGAGATTCAGCCCAACGGGTATTCACGGTTGCATTGCATCCCGCAAGCGCGACCAACGGCAGGGCGAGCAGCAAAGCTACCCTGGGACGAGCAAAAAGACGATGTTTGATGAAGCTCATGAACACTGTTACCTCGTATGCATAAGGGGAGGTTCGGCGGTGCCGTCAGGTTTGTCAGTGCGGCCAGCCAAGCCTCCCCCGTGACAGCACCGAAGGTGCTGCCCTGGGCAGAAGACATGTGAGGCGACACGTGCTGACGTAAAGCGCGCCGGGTAGGGAAGCGATATACGCCGATTACTGACCTGAAAGGGACTCGTGCGCATTCATCGCATCGAGAACGCGAGCCGAGTACACCATGGCAACACCTGCATTGAGAGCGACGGCGACACCGAGCGCTTCTGCCACTTCTTCGCGGGTGGAACCGTGCTTCAATGCTTCGGCAGCGTGAACGGTGATACAGCCATCGCACCGGGTCGTGACCGCCACGGCCAGGGCGATCAACTCGCGTGTTCGTGCGTCGAGCTGTCCTGTGCGTTCACCGGCATTGGAAAGCGTCTGGTAGCCCTTCAGCGTATCAGGACTCAACTTTCCGAATTCGCCAAGGCGGCCCGTCAGCTGTTCGCGATATTTCAACCAATCCATCATGACTAGGTTCTCCGGATTCGATAGAGACCAGCCCGGGCACCATGCCCGAGCCGCATGAGTAATATGCGACTCAGCCCTCAGCGGTCACATGGTTGAAAGAATCAACTCATTGCCTGCGCGAATCACCCGGAAGGCGGCACGGTTTGCGAGTCAAATGGAAAGTGTCGAAGGCGTTCGGCCGAGATGGATCGGGTACAACCTACGCGTCCCCGTCCGCTGACATGGCGAGCTTCCGCGATGCGCCGGGGCGAACGCCGAAGCGCCGATAGAACGCACGACTCATCGCCGCTTCGGATTGAAAGCCCACGTCGACGGCGATCTTCGCTATAGGGTCGCGCCCGGACTGCAAGCGGTGATGTGCCAGTCCAAGCCTGAGCTCACTGAGAAATGCCAGCGGTGCAAAACCTGACGTTTTGCGAAAGGCCCTGACCAGCGTAGCGCGCGAGGTAGCAGCGACGTTGGCCAGATCATCCAGCGTCCAGGCTTTTGCAGGCTCACGCACCATCGCCTGCACCGCCCTGGATGTAATTCGATCGGCAAGAAGCTTGAGAAGCCCGCTCTCGGCGACCTGCTGCTCCTCAAGATAATTCCGCAACAACATCACAAACAGCGCGCTGGCGATGTCTGTCGCAATGGCCAGGGAGCCTTGCCGGGCGCTATCGAGCTCATCCTGGATGACGGACATCAAAGCGCGATACCTTTCCAGCGAAGCACCGCTCGACGCCCTCAAGACGATCACATTGGGGAGCACCGAGGCAATGAGGCTTTTCGCTGCCGCCTCGAAATGCAGCCGGCCGCATACAAGTTCCGTTTCGATGGGCGTGTTGGCGATGGACTTCTTTCGGATGGAATTTTCGAACTCCACCAGGAAGGGCTCTGCCGCGTACTGATTTCTGCGGCGGGACCGAACGGCGTGGCTATCCCCATGAGGAAGCACGAGCACATCTCCCTCAGTGAGCTCGAGCGGCTCGTTGCCTGGCCGGTCAAGTTGGCAGCGCCCACGGGTAACGATGTGGAAATAGGCAACGCCGTGAGGAGCCGAGTCATGCCCCGACGTCCAGGTTCCGCCAAATCGACAGAAATCTTCGAGTTCCGGCTGCACGCGCAGCAAAGGCGCCAACTCCGTCAAGGCGTCACGCGCCGGAGCGCTGGACATGGGCTGTCTCCTGCAGTCGCATTCCGCTTGCGGTTTGGCTCAGACGGTCCTGGTCGGAGTGCGAGCCGGGTGGCCGCTCTAGTTCACATCGAGCCAATTCCCAGTACCTCACGCTTGACGTGGAATCGGCTGAAGAAATGCTACGCCGCAGCTGCTCTCGAAAGTAGTGCAAGGTTGTTCGAGGAGGTTCTCGAGTGGATTCTGATCCGCCTGGACATGTCATTGAGCCCGTCGGCCATCAGCCGGTGAAGCGCTCTCGCCTATGGTAGGGACTCGGCGCAAGCCCGCCCATTAACGGTACCCATAGGAACTAGCCCCATGTCCACCCCCGTGAAATCGTTGCTAGAAGCGCTGGTTCGCACCGAGCGTGTCGGTCCCAACCTTGTACGCATCGCCATTGCAATCGTCTTCCTTTGGATCGGTGCATTGAAGTTCATTCCGTACGAGGCGGACAGCATCACGCCCTTCGTCGCGAACAATCCCGTGATGTCTCATTTCTATGAGCATCCGACCGACTACAAGGCGCATCTCACTCGCGAGGGCGAACTGGTCCCGGCCAAGCGCGAGTGGCAGACCCACAACAATACCTACGGATTTTCCAATGGCCTTGGCACTGTAGAAATATTGATCGCCTTACTTGTACTCAGCTACCCGCTGTCGAAGTGGACTGGACTAGCGGGCGCTGTGCTTTCGTTCCTGACACCTATCGTGACGCTTTCATTCCTCATCACAACCCCGGAGGCATGGGTGCCTGCATTGGGCGATGCTCAGCACGGATTTCCTTACCTCTCCGGCGCTGGGCGGTTGGTTCTCAAGGACACGATCATGCTCGCAGGTGCCTGGGTCATTGCCGTCGACGCGGCCAAGGCCATCCTCGCAGAGAAGGCATCGTGCGCCGTGCGCCACTGACCTTGTCACTTGAGTTTCCGTACTTCACAGCTTGAATTCGCAAACGACCTATCTGGAGAACACCACATGAAAGTCATGGCAATAGCCACCAAAACGACTGCCTGGACACCTGAGAAGTTTGAAAAGCTTATCCCGCATGAAGCCCCGCACACGCTGCAGCTGTATCTCGACGGCAAGATCGAGCAGTTCTGGTTTCGCGAAAACGTGGGGCCCATTTTTCTGATGAACGTCGAGTCCCTTGACGATGCCAGGGCGACGCTGAATACGCTGCCGCTCGTCTCGGAGGGGCTGCATACGTATGAGCTCATGCCCCTCGCCACGCTTGCTCCGCTCGGCCGCCTCATCAAAGGCAAGTAACGCTCGATTGAAGCACCCCGTTCAATCCAAGTCTGGAGAGTTTCTATGAAGCTGTATTACGCCCCCGGCGCCTGTTCGCTGTCACCGCACATCGTCGCGCGGGAAGCCGGGATTCCGGTGGAACTGGAGAAGGTTGACCACAAGTCCAAGCGCACGGCGAGCGGTGCGGACTACCTGCAAATCAACCCTAAGGGCTATGTCCCCGCACTAGTGCTGCATACTGGCGAGTTGCTCACCGAAGGGCCGGCGATCGTGCAGTACCTGGCCGATCTGAAGCCGGAGCGTGCACTGGCGCCCGCCAACGGCACGGCCGCCCGTTACCGCCTGCAGGAAATGCTGGGCTACATCAATTCTGAACTACACAAGGCCTACGCGCCCCTGTTCGCCCCGGAAACATCCGAGTCGACGCGCGTGCAACGCGAGATTGGCGTTCGCAAGCTGTACACACTGCTCAATCAGCATCTGGCCCAACAGGAGTGGCTGGTGGGGGATAGCTTCAGCGTGGCTGATGCCTATCTGTTCACCGTGACCAACTGGGCCAACTACGTGAAACTGGATCTTTCTGAATTTCCCGCCGTGCAGGCTTTCCAGAAGCGTGTGGCAGCTCGGCCGATGGTACGTGAAGCGTTGGTGGCCGAGGGCCTGGTCAAGGCTGCGGCCTGACCTTGCTCACCCTCGTAGGAGCGCACCCTGCGTGTCGATATGCGGTCGGCTCAGCACGCGAAGTGGCGACCATCGCCGAAAAATGCAGCGGAGTGATTAAGGCGAGTTACCGGGGTAGGGAAGGGATGTATTCGCTGAGATGCATCAATCGCCACATTCTCGGTGGCGATGCCCTCATGGCGCGCAGCGACGTGTCACGCGCCATGAGAGATAACGACAAATTTCTCGCACTTGTAGGCGTTATGACTTGTTCGAGCCCATCGCCGCCTGTTCGATAAGCTTGGCGACTTCTTCGGGATGGGAGATGTAAACGGCGTGACTGGCATTGATCTCGATGGTCTTGGTTCCCGCGCGCTTGGTCATGAAGCGCTCCAGATCCGGATTGATCGCGCGGTCTGCCGTGGCAACGACGCCCCAGCTGGGCTTCGTCTTCCATGCGGCGGCCGTGATCGGCGTACCAAACGACTGCGCAGCCGGCATGACTTGGGAGAGCGCCATGAAGTTCGCCTGATCGGCAGGGAGGTCTGCTGCGAAATCTTCGTGAAAATGGGCCGGGTCCAGGAACAGGTAGCCGTCAGCTGTGGGCGCAATCGCCTTGGTGGCTGAAGGCATCTTCTTGGTGAGTACCAAGGGGCTTTCACCGGTATTCGGCTGGAACGCTGCGACGTAGACGAGGCCTGCGACTTTGGGGTCATTGCCGGCTTCAGTCACCACGGCGCCGCCGTAACTGTGGCCGACCAGAATGCTGGGGCCGTTCTGGGCATCGATCACGCGACGGGTTGCCTTGACGTCGTCCTCAAATGAGGTTTCCGGCTCCTGCACCACGGACACCCTGTAGCCGTCACGGGTGAGGATGTTCGACACGCTCTGCCAGCCAGAGCCGTCGGCGAAATAGCCGTGCACCAGCACGATGTTCTTGATTGGTGTCGGCGTGACGGCCTGCGAACCCAGGGCGACAAACGAAAGAGTCAACGCAGCGGCGATGCGAGTAACGAGAGGCTTGGTGTTCATGTTCATGCTCCAGGAATGGGGATGGAACGAAAACCACGGATGTCTGCCAGCCCAGCGATTAGTAGATAGGTTGAGTTGCAGGCCCTCCGGCTTGGGAAAATGGCGTTTGGAAGTCAAAAGGGCTTCAACGGCGCCGACATGGCCGAGGCCGTCTATCCCCAGGGGGCGTCTACCGCGCGGCAGTGCGGTGATCCTTCCGTTCCATCGATGCAGTCCTCCCTGCATATCGATTGCCCGGGAAGAACGGACGCGCGTACATATTCAGTCGCGAAGGTTGCCGCCGTTGAAGCGACCGAATCGCCGAGCCAGGGCCAGGCTGATCAGTAGTGCACCCAGGCCCAGCGCGGTCATCGGTTGCGCGTCGTGCATGTCGAAGTTGCCAACACGCGCAATCAAGACGTAGGCCAGCACGGCATTCACGAAGCTCCAGATGACGTTGACTGTCGAAGACGACAGGCCCTCGCCGCGGGGATGCGCGAAGGGTGACTGGAATGGACGTCCTGAAATGCCCCAGACGAAGTGAGGCACGGCATTGGCGAGAAACGCGCCGCCAAAGAAATAGGAAAGATTGTGAAGCCAGGTCACCACGATGTGATCTCCCTCTTTAACCGTATACAAAGGCGCTGAGTGCCGAAATGCACACTCATACGGTTGACTAACAGCCCGACGGGTTCAGCGGTTTGTCGCTATGACTCGCTCAGGCGTTTGATCAGCGGAATGGCGTCCAGCAGGGTTCGCTGTTCGTCGGGTTCCAGCTGCATCAACGCCGCAAGCAGCCATTCGCGTTTGGCATTGCCACGCTTGCGCCGAACGTCGGCGCCTTTGCCTGTCATCGCAAAAAGAACCTGCCTTCCGTCGGACGGGTGTGGGTTGCGCTCGACCAGCCCTTCCTGTTCCAGGCTGGCGAGGATTGTCCCCATCGATTGAGGTTTCATCGATTCGGCGCGTGCGAGGTCCGCTGTGGTCATGGGGCCCTGCTGATCCAGTCGCCCCAGGACGCCAAGCTGCGAGAGGTTGAGCTCGTCTGTACCCGTTTCCGAGCGCAGGCGGCGTAGCAACTGTCCAACAGCGGTCGTCAGCTCGTTGACCGACGATGCCATGGAGGCTTGAGAGCGCGGTGTCTTGACCATGGATTCACGCTACAACTTAAAAGTCTAACTTGCAAGTTAAACTGTTTATAAGAAGCAGCCCGCAGCGAAAGCCATGGGGCGGATGGATGCCCCGTGCCCGGCTGGACAGCAGGGGCACCCGGGATCGACCGGCTGAATCCGCAGCCCGAAGTGGACACGGCTACGGAAGAGGGCAAGGACACCACCGGAAGCGTCCGGAGCCTGCAGTGGGCAGGGTGGGATCTCTGGGTCTACTACTCTGGTGTTTGTCTCTGCCGCGGCCTAATCTTCCCTCGCGGATAGAAGAGCGTTGCGACGGCGGGAGACGGGCAATGATCGTTTGGAAGTCCGACCGATGGGGGGTCTGCCGTTCACGCATACCGGCGTGCTGGTTTCCGCTGGCGGGAACCGTTGCATTGTCAGGATGTGCGTCGCGCTCAGCGCCTGCCATCGTCTTGTTTGGCGCGTATTTCCCTGGCTGGTTACTGTTCGGGCTACTAGCGATGGCTACGGCGATCCTGGCCCGTGCCGCCTTCGGTTTTGCCGGTTGGGCTGAGTCGGTCCCGTTTCCTTTGTTTACGTATCTGGCGATCGGCATTCTGGTTGCCGGCGCGTTCGATCTGCTGTGGCTGGGGCACTGATGCAAGCGGCGGGTGCACCCAGTACGTCGCGGCTCGCCAGATGGGTGGCACTGGCAGTCATCGCATGCGCGCTGGTCATGCTCTGGATCGTCTTGTCGCGCGCCGCAGACAACCCGTCGACAGATGCGGCGTCGATCGATGCCGACGTGGTCCATGTTGCGTCTGAAGTAGGCGGACGTGTGATCAAGCTTGGGGTGACTGAGAACGCCGAGGTGAAGCGCGGCGATCTGTTGTTCCAGATCGACCCGGAGTCGTATCGAAATACCGTGGCGCAAGCACGTGCGGACCTCGCCGTCGCCGAGGCTACGCTTGCGACCCAGCGCCGGGTCGTGTCGACGCAGGGTTCGAACGCAGTCGTTGCATCCGAACAAACCAGGAAAGCCATACAGAACGCGGGGCTTGCCAGCCGCACCGTGGAACGCCTTCGCCCGTTGGCGAGGGACGGTTACGTTCCGCAACAACAATTGGACCAGGCCGAGGTTGCCGAGCACGACGCACAGAAATCGCTGAGCCAGGCGCAGGAGCTCCAGGCCGCCGCCGTGACTGCGGTGGATACAACGGCCGGCGCGGAGGCGACGGTCCAGGCCAGGCGCGCCGCGCTGGCCATCGCCGAACACTCACTGCGCCAGACGACCGTACTTGCCCCCCACGATGGCCGTGTTGTGGGCCTTACCGTCACCAGTGGCGAGATCGTGGCGCCCTGGCAGTCCTTGTTCACGTTGATCGCTTCCGACGAGTGGTTCTCCGTCGGCAACTTCCGAGAGGACGTCCTCAAGCACGTGGCGGTGGGCGACTGTGCCACCGTGTACTCGATGATCGATCGCTCGCGCCCTATTCGTGGCATCGTCACGGGAATCGGATCGGGCGTGCTCGATACCGAGCGAGTCGATGTCCCCCGTGGACTTCCCTATGTCGAGCGCTCACTCAATTGGGTGCGTGTGTCACAACGGTTCCCGGTGCGGGTAAGGCTGAAGGACCCGCCCCAGGAGCTGGTGCGGCTGGGCGCAAGCGCCATCATCGAGGTACATCATGGCGCCGCTTGCCGATGACCGGCTGGAAGGGTGGCTCCATACCCGCTGGTCGGAGCTTTGGCTGTGCACGCCGGGGCGCGGCGAGTTTGCACTGCGCCTGGCACTGATCTGCGCGCTCACTACGTGGGTCGCGCAGACGTATGAGCTGCCCGATGCGGCGCTGTCGGCTTATCTGGTGTTCTTCATGAACAAGCCGGATCGAACCGGCAGCATTGTGACCAGCATCGCCATGACGGTGCTGATAAGCCTGGTTATCGGCCTGCTTTTGTTGATCGCAGATGCAGCACTCGATATTCCGGCGCTGCGCGTATCGATCATGGCCACACTCTCGCTGTCGCTGCTGTTCCTCGCCTCTGCAAGCAAACTCAAGCCGTTTGCATCAACGATCTCATTGATCCTGGCCTATGCGCTGGATGTACTGGGCAAGATGCCCGGTGGTGAACTGGCCACACGAGCACTGCTGTACGCCTGGATGATGATCGGCGTTCCTGCCGGCGTATCGATTGTGGTCAACCTGTTGATAGGCCCTGCGCCCCGCAAGCTGGCTTTGCAGGGGATGGCGTTGCGGCTGCGCGCCGCGCAAGCCTTCATGCTCACACCCGATGCCCGATGCCGTCGACGCGTGGCCGAGCTGCGGCGGGCAGGGGGCTCGGCCATCCAGGGACTCATGCGTTTTGCCTCGATCGAGAAGACGTCGCCTGCAGCAGACGTGGCAGCGATCCAGCAGGCAGCGCGCTCGACCGATACATTGCTGATGGTGGTGGAAGCAATGGCTGGCAGCGAGATATCCAGTCACTGGCGCGCGATTGCGTCTGCCAGACTTGGCGACATGGCAGGGATTCTGAAAAGGAATCTCTATCCCGTGGATATCCAGCCCGTTCATCTGAGCGATGCTCCGGCCGATGCAGCGACGGCGACGCTGCTCGCGGATTTCAATGCGACGCTTGCGACATTCGCTGTGGCCCCGCAACCGCCCGAGGAACCTGCGAAAAAGGCAAAGAGCGGATTCTTCTCCGCCGATGCATGGAGCAACCCGGCGCATATCCGCTATGCCGTCAAGGTCACGGTGGCAGCGACGATTTGCTATTTGTTCTATTCACTGGCCGACTGGCCAGGCATCCATACCTGCCTGATTACCTGCTACATCGTTTCACTTCCCACTGCAGCAGAAACCGTGGAAAAAATGTCGCTACGCATCGCCGGCGCCCTGGTTGGCGCAGCTGCGGGGCTGGCGGCGATCGTGTGGATGGTGCCCTTGATCGATCACTTGTCCGGCTTGCTGACACTCGTGTTTGTAGGCGCGTTGGCGGGCGGCTGGATCGCGGCGGGAAGCCCGCGCGTGGCGTACGCCGGATTCCAGTTGACCTTCGCTTTCTTCCTCTGCGTCATCCAGGGGTCGTCACCGGCGTTCGACCTCAGCCTGGCACGCGACCGCATCGTTGGCATCTTCATAGGCAATGCGGTGGTCTACCTGATATTCGTCTATGTCTGGCCGGTCAGCATCGCTGATCGCGTTGATCAGGCCATGGCTGGCTTGTTGCGTCGGCTGGCCCAGCTGGCACGATGGCCGGAACGGGTGGCACGCCGGGAACAGTTACCTGCCGCCCATGCCGCTCTGTATGCCCTGACCGTCGACCTGGACATTGCGCGCTATGAACCGACCTCACTTCGACCGCGACCGGAATGGTTTCGGCAACGTCACGCGCTGATTGTTGATCTGGCAGGCCTGGAGGTGCCTCTTCTCGTCTCTGATCATCGCGCGTGGCTGGACACCACCGCGACGCGCCTCGATCGCATGGCCGATGATGTGGACGCCGAAGCCGCGGACGTGGTGACCGATGATCCCACTGCAAAAGGCGGCCAAGATCAGGAGCAGCCCATTGCGCGCTAACCTTGCCCTGGTGGTGGTGCTGGTGTTGAGCGGCTGCGCCACCTCTGCGTTGCAGATGGCGCCGACCGCACCTGACCGACCGTGGTCTCCCACGGTGGATGCTGCGGGCGCTCTTTCGGCAAAACCCGTTTCCGGTGCTCAACCGCCATCGTCCGGTTATGTCTTGCCACCCAACCCGGTCGCGTCGGGCTTTCCACCGGCAGCCATCGATTCGGAGAGGGTTTATGGCCTTGCCGACCTGATCGATCTGGCCGAAAGCACCAATCCCGAGACGCGCATCGCCTGGAACGATGCCCGCAATGCAGCACTCACGGCTGGCATGGCGCGGAGTACGTATCTGCCGCGCATCAGCGCCACCGTTCTGGGCGGCAGGCAATCGGCGAATGGAAACGGCACGGCGCTCTCCGGTCTTTCTGTTGGCCAGAGCGAGTCAGCCAGTGGCACCGTGTCGGTGTTATCGATTGACTGGCTGTTGTTCGACTTCGGCAGGCGAGAAGCGCTGGTGGATGCTGCCGACCAAGGAACGGTCATCGCCAACGTGGCTTTCACTGCAGCCCACCAGAAGCTCATCCATGTGGTCAGTGTGGCCTTTTACACTTACTCGGCCACCCGCGCCCGCGCCGACAGCACGCAGGCGTCACTGAGGGATGCGCAGGAGATCCTGACGGCCGCCGAAAGCCGAAAACAGCACGGCATAGGCACCGTCGTCGAAGTGGCCCAGGCCCGCCAGTTTGCAGCACAGGCCGAGCTTGCCAGGATTCGCGCCGATGGCGATCAGTCCGACGCGTATGTCGCGCTACTTTCGGCCTTGGGCGTTTCTCCGCTGTCGCATATTCGCATCGCCGATATATCCCAGCGCCCACTTCCAACCCACCTCGATCAGCCGATCGAAACGGTGGTCGAGCATGCGCTGCAGCGGCGCCCGGATGTCCTTGCCGCCATAGCTACGCAGAAGGCGGCGGAGGCAGGGGTGCGCGCTGCGAAGGCTGATTTCCTTCCGAAGGTATTTGTCTCCGCGTCCGGCACCTACAACAGCGGCAATTTTCGCGTTTCGGCTATCCCGGCCGTGGGTGATCAGGCGCCCACGGTGAATCTTTCGAACCGTCAGTGGGGAACCACCATCATGTTCGGCGTGTCCGTGCCGATCTACAACGGTGGCGTGCGCAACGCCGCGTTGGCGCAGGCGCGAAACCGGGAGGACTCGGCGGAGGATGCACTGGAGCGGGTGAAGCTCGGTGCCGCACAGGAGGTCGTGATGGCCCATTCCAAACTGCGAACCAGCCTCGCAGCGATGGCTGCAGCGCAAGCCCTGCTTGACGCCTCACAGACCACCTATGACGCCGCGCTGGCGGCCTACCGGCGCGGCGTCGGTTCGTCCACCGACGTGCTGACTGCCGAACGCCAGTTGCTCGAAGCGCGCGATGCCACGGCCGATGCACATAGCGCCGCACTTTCAGCAGCAGCCACGCTGGCACTGGTCTGCGGAAGTCTGGGGTCGGCGCCTGACTAGTCGATTGCGCGGCCCTTTCCTGCGCCGGGCGCCCATGCCCGGAGTGCGAAGAACACGCGCGGAGTGTTAGCCGCTACGCGGGTGGCCGAAGCTGCATGCCTTCGCGATGTTGCGGGCCAGTGGGCCCATAGTCGAGTTCGGCACCCAGGTTGCTGCTACGGCTGACGGCAGCCGGAGCGTCGCAGGCGTCCATGATCGATTCGATGAAAATCAGACTGTCGTTCGGTGCTTGAAGCGCCTTCTCCAGATCAGCGCCTGTCCTGACAACAAACGTTCGCGCGGAAGTGTCAGGGCGAAGTACTCTCGGCAAGTCGGCATAGGACCAGTTTGCGATGTCGTTGTAGGGCTCTGTCTTGCCGAGGTAGCCGCGTTCAATGGTGTATCCGCCATTGTTGATCAGGAGGATCACAGGCTTGTGGTCGTGACGAAGAATGGTCGACAACTCCTGCGCAGTGACCTGGAAGGAGCCATCGCCGATCAGTAGCAGGTGACGCCGATCCGGCGCCGCGGTCAGTGCCCCCAGAAGGGCCCCCACTGAATAACCGATCGAGCCCCAGTTGATCGAGCCAATGAAAGTGCTCTTTGGCGGGAGCTTCAGGCCGAGCAGGGAAAATGACGTGCCGTTGTCGACGTAAAGCACGTCGCCTGGCTGCAGATATCCCTGGATAGCCTGCCAATAAAAGGCCTGGGTCAGCTTTGCATGGCTGTCTAAATGCGCCGCTGCAGCAGGTGCAGTCTTGAGGCGTGGCGGGCGATGGCTCATCTGAGGGATCGCGTCGACGACGCCACGGAGCACTTCCTTGAGCGTCACCGCCTGATAGTTATCGTGGCCAATATCCACCGAGTGTCCACGGGCGTGAATCGTGTTTGCGGGCAGAGTGGCCGAGAAATCGCCCGTCGTCACCTCGATTGGCCGGTAGCCGATGGCGAGCAAGCAGTCGCTGCTCTCTATGAGCTCCCGCACGCCCGGTTCACTGGCCATGCCGGCGTAGATGCCAAGATAGTGCGGGAAGGACTCATCAATCACGCCCTTGGCTGCGTTGATCACCGCGATGGGTGCCTGGAGTTTCGCGGCAAGCTCCTTGAGTTCGGGAGCGACCCCGAATCGATCCGCATCGGCGTCTACCAGAATCGCCGGCGACGTGGCGGTCGACAGATGTTGCGCGAGCGTGGCAATGCACGAATTCAGCCGTTCCGGATCACACGGCGGCTCGGCAAGAACGAGGGGCGCCGAAGGAACCTCAATGTCCAGATACGCGATGTCGGACGGAAACTCCATATACACCGGAAGTTTTTCACGCCAGGCGGTGAGGATCAGGCGATCGATCTCCGAAGCCGCATTGCGAGGCGTGATTCTGGCCTGCGCCGCAGTCACCTGCTTGTAGGCATCAAGGAAGTGGTTCCAATGGCCGTCGGCCATGGTGTGGTGCATTCCCAGGCCGCGATCGATGGATCGCAATGGTATCGAGCCGCTGATGCAGATAACCGGAACGTGCTCGGCGCACGAGCCGCCGATGCCGTTGATGGCGCTCAGCGGACCCACGCCATTGGTGACAAGTAAGGCCCCGAGGCCATTGAGCCTGGCATAGCCGTCGGCCGCATAAGAGGCATTGAGTTCACCGGTGGTACCGATCCACCGCATCCGGCCCGCATCGTGGAGCTGCTGAAGCAATGTAAGGTTGTAATCGCCGGGAACACCAAAAAGGTGCCGAATGCCAGCCTCTTCAAGACGGCGAAGAAGGAAGTCGCCGATCTTCATTCGTTGGACGTTGCTTGCCATGGGGGACTCCCGATCTGACGCATCAGAAGAAGTTGGCGAAAGCTGGATGGCGAGCCTCAAAGGGAACGATGGGCCATCCATCGCAGAAAGCCTGGCAAGGCCGCCATGATGGCGCCCCGCTGCACCAGATGCGTCAATGCATCAGTCATGACTGAGCACGCCGGCTCCTTCGCCTTTTCATAGTGGCCACCCGGCGCCGTGACCATGAGCGCGGGTAGTGACCATTCAAACGGGAACATAAGTCGATCTCCCTCTGGTGGAGTCGAGTTGACGCTCAAGTGACTGGCAGCCCAAGTGCCTCATAGGAGGTATCGAACGACTTGGCGCACTCCGAAACCCACGGATAAACCACTCGGAGTTTCGGATGATTTTGCTTAATCATGCGCGGCGTTGCGTAATGCCTCGGTGAAGTTGACCGGTCCGCGGCAAGTGCAGGATCGTTGCGTTAAAGACGCGAGATTATGCAGATTTCCCTGTCTTTCGAAAGCAAGCAAACGCCTGTTTGGCAATGCGGCAGCAAGGTATCTTGAGCGCCGCATGTGCTTGGCGTTGACCGAAGCTCGCCTCGTATATAGCGGGACTCGCGCCGCTGGGGGATGATTCGCCCCTGACAACGCAAACGCCGGAAAGGAGCAAAATGATCGACCACGTCTATATCTCCGTCACCGACATCAAGAAGTCACTGGCGTTCTACACCGAAGCCCTGCAGCCGATCGGCTGGAGCTTCTTCGGAAACTACGATTCTGCCCTGGGCCCCGCAGGTGTCCCTGATCTTTACGGCATCGTCGACGATGTGTACCACAGTGGAAAGGGTGGCGGTTCGAGCATCTGGCTGCGTCAACGCAAGCCCGGCGAAACCGGGCTCTACATAGGGATCGCCTGCGCCACACATGAGCTGGTCGATGCTGCCTACGCCGCTGCAATTCATGCCGGCGGCAATGACGAAGGTAAGCCAGCAGATCGCACCTACTTTGCTCCCGGCTACTACGCCGCCAACGTCTCCGACTTCGACGGCAATCGCATTGAATTTGTGCACAAGGCCTGGCACCCAAAGAGGCACTCATAACCCTCATGCGAGGCAGACCATCAAACGACTCAGGCTTCTGATCTAGGCCTTCGTGGATTTACGATCTCACTCGTCTCGGGACCGATAGCATGGACCATAAGAAGAGACTTTGTCCTCTTGGGGCGCTGGCAGCAAACCTGAAAAGCCTTTCAATCAAAAGCCACCTGGTATTTTGGCTCTAACTTCGAAATTCGACATTCGCTCCTGGCGACAACCACGCGCGAGGGCAGGGTGAATAGTCATCACTTATCGCGAGTACAAATCCAAACGAGTAGGGCGCCGATTGGGGAGAGCCATTTCATGGCACGAGGCATCACCATTCGGGCTTCGCTAGAAGCAGACCAAGCCCAGTTGGCGAAAGAGCGTAAAAACTGGGAAGCTCGGCTGAAAGTCGCCCAAACTAGCGCAGCGCAAACACCGGCCGCCCGGAACCTCGCCGAGCACGCTTGCGCCACGCTCGACGGCCAACTGCAGGACAGTCACGCGCCGCGTGCTGATCTGGCGCAGCAGCGCGACCGTCTGCAAGACCAGTGTGATGCTCAGTCTGCACATATCCAGATGCTTCGGACTCAACTGGACGAGAATCAGGTCGATCTGCGAACAGAACGTGAGCGGACAGGAGGCGTACTTTCGTGCCGCCGAAGACCGCGCGCACCTAAAAGTCGATCGTGCTCGACAGGACGCCAAACAGTGGCAGCAACGGCACGAAGGCGCAGAACGGGTTCATCGAGATGCGGTCGTGGCCATGCAGGGCCAGCTCAACTTAGTCGCAAGCCGGCCGGCGACTTCTTTGGTACGCGAGCGCGTGCGGATACCTTTGCTTTCTGGGGAAGCGGACGCCTGGGCCTTATTAAGAGGGCTGTGACCATGGCTGTGCCAACGCGGCCGCGCCATCCGTAATTGCGCATAATGTATATTATGTAAAATTAAATTAAAGGGCTTTTATGGCGCGATGGTGAGTCATGGCCTCCGTGCCCCGCACTCTTGGCTCGAGCGATCCATGCGCGCACTCAGCATATAGATGAATGGGTGGGCCTTTGCGGACAAAAGTTTTTTCGCTTGCCACACCGCATGGAGAGACGCCGGGCGGCATTCGAAATTCTCAAGCAGAATCTCGACAGCCCCGGCTTCGATCAGGCTCGGTATCTGCCACAGCGACGGCCAGCCAATACCTAATCACGGAGATGGGCAGCTAGTAAGACGTTAGTGCTCGCTGACCCATATGTCCTCGATGTCGTCCATAACGGCAAGCTCGACGTCAGAAGTCGATAGCTTCGAAACGTCGAAGACGCGCCCGTGCCGAACCCCTCGATAGATCCCGCCCTTTCGAAAGGTCGCGGCCCAAATGACACTATCCAATACTGCTGCATCGTATTGTGCGGTGTAGTTGAAGCCATTGCTGGTGACACCAAAGAGGTCATGCATAGCCGCACACTCCGCAGGCAGTCGTAAGCTGACACTACTCCTTTGACGCAAGGGGTACACGGGGCGGAAAGGGCTGAAACCTCTCTTGCCTGGCAAAACATCCGCTTTTTCGCCTTCCACGAAGAAACTAACATTTGAAGTCCAATAAGCGCGTATGGTGCTGTAGATGGACTCACTTTCACGAAGCGCGCACGGATGCTCGCGATTGGGAGCGCATGAGCATCTATCGACCCAGTGTGTTGAGTTGCAAGCAATGGGCTCTGTTGAGTGAGGTCGTAAAGCGCTGCCCGTTGTCTCTACGCACGATAGAGCGCCTTGCCGATCTACGCCGTCTCAGCGAGGCGGGCTTGGTGACCATGGACCAGACGCGAGTAAGCGCGACACGTTTGGGCATGGAAGCGCTTTGGTATCACAGCCTTCATTAGCCAATGAACCGTCTCTTTCCGTATCAACCGCTCGATTCCGGGAGGTTGGTGCGGCTTTTCGTGTCCCAAGATTGCTAAGGAACTTGCCATGGCGCCACCGACCAAGCCGATCTCGCTATCGGACATTCACGATGTTTACCGCGGCTCTGCGAAGAAACGAGATACGACCGCAGCTGAGCAGGACTATCGGAAAACCGATCGTTTTGCGCGCGATGCAGGCCATTCCGGCGCAGCACCCAATCGCTCGCTTTCGCCCATAGGACGCAAGTCGCGCTAGCGCGTTTCGGGTGACGTCGACCTTAGGCCCAGCGCCAGGTCCACGGACAGATCATGACGTGAGGTACGTGCACGACGCGGGGGTGTACCATGGTTGTGCAAGTACATCCTCGCCTCGCGCGTCCTGTGCGGCTCATTGGGCCACACGCTTCGCTCCCCTCTACTCCGCCCTGTTTTCAGGGTTCCTCCGGGAGCAGCAATGCAAGCTTATGCGACCCGTAACGAGCGGCTTTCGATCGGTGGCCATACGTACCGTTTGCGGGTTCTGAGCGACAAGCAACAGTTCTCTGACTCGAATGGCCACCGTGCGTGCATGGGGCTTTCGGCCACCCAATGGGGACTGTTTGGTCAGCTGTGGCCATCAGAGCGCCTTCTCGCCCAGGCCATGCATCGCTTCACCGTTGACGGAAAGCGCATCCTCGAACTGGGATGCGGCATCGGGCTGGCCTGCCTCGTTCTGAAGCGCCGTGGCGCCGACATCGTTGCGTCGGATGCACACCCCTTGGCCGAGTCCTTTCTCGCGTACAACGCTGCGCTCAACGCATTGCCCGCCGTTGATTACCATCGCCTTCAGTGGGATGCCCCGCAGCCATCGATAGGTCACTTCGACGTCATCATCGCGAGTGACGTCCTGTACGAACCCGTGCAAGCGCTGCTGCTCGCCGAGATCGTCAAGCGGCATGCGTACCCGTCAGCGGAGGTGGTGATTACCGACCCCGGCCATAGCCACAGCCAGCACTTCAGCCAGCTCTTGGCAGAACAGCGTTTCCAGCTCAATGAGGAACGTTGCCCCATGGATGACCGCGACGTACCACCGTACCGCGGCCACCTTTTGCACTACAGCCGGAACAGAGAAGCCTCTTGCACATGACCGTACCAGCCAGGCCCGCCAAGGGCGCCGCGCACTGCTCTGCATGCGAGGCCGTTTGCTGCCGCCTCACGGTCATTCTGCAACCGGAGGACCATATTCCCGATCATCTCACCACCTACTCGCCCGAAGGCCTGCATGTCATGAAGCGTGGAGAGGACGGCTGGTGCGTGGCCTTGAACAGCGTGCGCATGAACTGCGGTATCTATGAATCCCGGCCCACGGTGTGCCGTCGCTTTGTGATGAACAGCCCCTATTGCAAGGCCGTTCGCGCCGAGTACAGCGACCCCGTTGCTGCCAGCGTGCGGCACGAATCGGCCGCCTAGGCTCTACTGTTTAGCGGCACCACCGGCGGATGCATTCCTGGAGTCCGCCCTTCTCCACCAATCCCGAGATAGCTCCATTGGCAAAGACAAATTATTCCTTCGAAAAACGCCAGCGCGAAATCGCAAAGAAGAAGAAGCAGGACAGCAAGCAGGCCAAGAAGCTGGCAACGCGCGACGATGCCAAGATGGAGCCCACTCCAAGGGCATCCACCACCAAGGATGCATAGGCCGCGCCGGCCTTCGCTGGCCAGGCACGAGCCGGAAGCATTCGAGGCAAAAAAAAGCCCGGCACAAGGCCGGGCTCTTTTACGCGCGGGCAATGGTCCTTAGACCACCTGCACCTGCTCAGCCTGCAGGCCCTTCTGGCCCTGGGTCACAACGAACGAGACCTTCTGACCCTCAACCAGGCTCTTGAAGCCCGAGGACTGGATCGCGCGGAAATGCACGAACACATCGTCGCCGCCCTTGTCGCGGCTGATGAAGCCAAAACCCTTGGCGTCGTTGAACCACTTCACAGTACCGGTTTCTTGCTGGGACATGTTTATTACTCCTTGAAACGAATAAAGCCGCATAGCGGCGGAAAAGCTGGTCGCAAGGAGGAAGGGGTGCAACGGTGTAGTGAAACTGCAACCTACAGCATCGGGCCACTTTCACGGTGACCCTTGAAACTCAGCCTGCGTACCATAGTGGGCATTGGCCCAAAGGGCAAATGCCTGGATAACCTCTGGTTCAGAATGCACCCCTTCTGGGTCACCCTTTGCCGGAATTATCTCATCGGCAAAGCCTTCGCAAGCAAGGCGGAGCCTGCAAGTCCGCTCGAACCCGCCCCCTTGCGAGCAAGCTACTGCGGCCAAAACGCCCCCGGAAAAAGGTCCGCTCGGATCGAAGGCGGACATCCGGATAGTCTCAACAGCCCGCCGAGAGCTTCAGTTCGTGGCACATCACCTCGCTCACTGGACAGCCCCCTGGCCGACCGCGCACCGACTCAAGCACGCAACCAATCTTTGTAAGCTATGATCCCGCGGCAAGTGCCTGATAACAGTGAAGTTATGTAACTCCTAACGGACATTCGGGGTGCCGCATATGTCGCAGAGAAGGTTGGTACTACTCGCCCTGCCCTTGCTTCTCGCAGCCGCCTGCACAACACAGCCCACGCATCAGGATGGGCAGACAAAGACGAATACGGCCAATACGAGACAGGTGCGCTGTGTAACCGTCCCTCCAGTCAATGTGGTGGGCTCGTACGTTCACACCATGGCCAACAACTCTTATTCGAACTGCAATACGAGTTCGGGTGACTCGCACTAAATGCCGGCATAAAAATCGGCCAAAAACGGGGGTGGTTAGTCCGCACTAACCACCCCCGCTTGTTTGACACCATCATTGCCTTATGGCGAAGACGAATCCCTGTCGATATGCACCGGGCATTAGCTGCGCTTAATCAACGCAAACAGTGGCGTGGTGACGAGCAGTACCAGTAAGGCCTTGCGGTCGAGTTCGGCGGACTGGCCCACTACCACGCTGAGGCAATACAGGCAGGCCACCACGCCCACCACGATAAAAAACTGCCTCTTTGCCGTGGATACGCCCATCGTCTGGTTGAGCCGCCACATGGCCACGACCGAAAAGATGTAGGGAACCGACATCAGGATCACCGTGGCGTCGGTGATGTGAGAAAACTGCGTCGCCACGTCCGGAGATGTCGATGCAAGCAGCATCGCCATCATCAGGAGACCCGTAATCACCAGGTTCTGAACGGGCATGCCATGTTCGTTGGTGCGTGCAAAACGCCGTGGAAACATCCCGTCATTGGCGGCCGCTTGCGATGACTGGGCCACGATAAGAATCCACCCCACCAGTGAGCCACTGGCCTTCAGGATGGCGGCTAGCGAGATGCCAATGGCAGCCCACGGCCCCAACATCACGCGTGCCGCGTCGGCGAATGGCGCGCCGGAAATGCGTAGCTCCGTGCCCGGAATAATGCCCATCAGCACCGTGCAGCAGGAGATGTAGATCACGGTCGATATCAACAATCCGATGATGGTGGCCAAAGGAACATTGCGCTTCGGATTCTCGATCACACCTGCTGAAACTGCCGCACTCTCCACGCCAAGAAACGCCCACAGTGCAATGGATGCGCTACGGGCGATCGCAGTGGCTGTCGGGATGTCGCCGGGATTCCAGCTTTCAATGAACACATCTGGCTTGAACCATAGCCAGCCAAACAGGCCAACGAATGCAATGGGAACGATGCCCGCAATAGTGCTCACCGTCGTGAAGCCGCCCACCAGCTTGGCGTCACGCGTATTGATCCAGATGAACATCCAGATCACCGCGGCGGTACAGGCATTGGCCACCCATGGGTCCTTGAGGGCGGGAAAAAAGACCGCGAGATAACCCGTCACCGATACGGCAATGGCAACGTTGCCAATCACATTGGCAAGCCAATAGAGCATGTTGGTCTGGAAGGCGGGAAAGCGCCCGATGTGATCGCGTGCGTAGGCGTACGGACCACCAGCCTTCGGTTCGACCATGCCCATATGCGCAAACACGAGGCCGAGAGCGCTCGCGCCAATGGCAGCGACCACCCAGCCAAGGATGGATACGCTGCCGATATTGGCAAGGCTTGATGGGAGGAGAAAAAGCCCCGTCCCCACCATATTGGCTACCACCAGTGAGGAGGCGCCAATCAGCCCCATTTTCTTTCCGCCCCCCTCCACGATGGTCAATGCTCCTCAGGACCTAAGACACTGCACGTAGTACTCGCCATCATCGACTTCAACACCATGGGTATCGTGCCCAAACCCAGGGAATGCGTGATCCCAGCTCTGCAGTGCCCTGAGGTAGCCGATGTACGGGCCATCCGCTGGACCTGCAGCCTCGCCCGGCATCAGCATGGGAATGCCCGGCGGATAAGGCACGATGCTGGTCGCAAGCGTGCGATTGGCGAGATCACCCAATGCCACGCGCTCGACCTTTCCACGAATAAGCTGCTGATAGGCGTCGGCCGGCGACAGGCGCATTTCGGGCAAGTTGGAATAGGCGCGTTGCAGATGCTTCGTCTGTTCGGTCTGCTTCATTTCCGCAAACATCTGGTCGCCGAGACCACGCAGACCCAGGCCCGCATACCGTTCGGGATGACTCGCCACCAGGTTGGGCATGACGCGTTCAAGCGGCCTGTCTTCGTCGTAGTCGCGCTTGAAGTCGAGCATGGCGGTGACCAGCGTGCTCCACTTTGCCTTGGTGATGCCGATCGAAAACAGGAACAGCACGGCGAAGTCACTGGTCTTTTCGACCTCGATGCCACGCGAATCCAGATAGGCCGTCAGCAGCGTGGCCGGAAAGCCCTGCCCTGCCAGCGCGCCGTCGTCCTGCACGCCTGGTGTCAGCACAGACACCTTGATGGGGTCGAGCATGCAGTAGCCGTCTTCGAGGTTGTCGAAGCCATGCCAGGTATCGCCGGGATGAAGCACCCAAACGCTGGAATCCGTTGCAAGCCATTCCGGCGCGGCATCGCCGAAGGCGACTTTCGCGCCAGTCTTGGGGTCGGTCACTTCATCGGGATTCCATGTCCGGAAGAACCAGCTTCCCTTACTCGCGAACTCTCGATGCAGCCGGCCAATGACCTGGCGGAAACTGATGGCCTCATCGATGCTCTCGCGTGTGAGGGCCACGCCACCCACGCCATCCATCATGGATGCCGCCACTTCATTGGACGCAATGATCGGATAGAACGGCGACGTCGAGCCGTGCATCATGAAGGACTCATTGAAGCGCTCGTGCGGGATGGCGCCACGGCCATCGCGCACATGGATGTAGGAAGCCTGTGAAAAGGCGGCCAGCAGCTTGTGCGTGGAGTGCGTGGTGAAGACCGTAGGCCCTTTCGAGTCGTGTTCGGAGGACGGGCCATGCATGGCCAATCTTCCCGAATAGATCGGATTGAAACGGGCGTAGCCATACCAGGCTTCGTCGAAGTGCACGCGGTCCACCCAGGAACCCACTTCTTCGAGCACACGCTTGGTGTTGTAGCAGAGTCCGTCATACGTCGAGTTGGTGACCACGACAAACACCGGCTGCTGATCCGAAAGCCCTTTCGACAAACTGTGATTGGCCACCGAACTCCTGACGTGAGCCTCCACGAACTTGTCCGGATAGATCGGGCCAATCAGGCCGTAGCGATTCCGCGAAGGCACCAGATAGTGAGGAATGCCGCCAGTCATCGTGAGGCCATGCTCGATCGACTTGTGGCAATTGCGATCGCACAGCACCACCTGGTCGCGACCGACGCACGCCATGAATATGATGCGGTTGGACGTGGAAGAGCCGTTGGTGACGGTATAGCTGCGATGGGAGCCGAAGATACGCGAGATGTATTTCTCACTTTCACCGATCGGCCCGGTATGGTCCAGCAATGACCCGATCTCACCAACGCTGATCGACAAGTCGGTACGGAAGATGTGTTCACCGTAGAAGTCGTAGAACATGCGTCCGGTTGGATGCTTGAGAAATGCCGTGCCGCCCGTGTGACCCGGGGTATGCCACGAGTACTCGTGTACTTGGTTGAAGGTGGCCAGTGCCGTGGTGAGTGGGCCAAGCAATGATGCGACATAGATCTTCATGGCCGCCTGGATGCGACCGGCGACAAAGGTGGATGAATCCTGCGACAGCCAGACCAACTCGTTGATGGCCTGCACGACCTCGACGTTCAGCGTGCGCGCTTTCGTTGCTTCCGTCAGGAGAAAGATCGGCACATTCTCGTTGCGCGACCGGATCGTGTGAATCAGATCAACGGCGGAGGCGTTATCGCGATCATTGCCATCGGAGCCTGGCAGCGACCATTCAATGAGCATGGCCTGGATAGACGCGTCGGCCGTGATCAACGAGCGGCCGTCATCCACATTGGCTGCAGTGACCGTCTCGATGCCGCGGTCTTCAAACTCATTGGCCAAAGTGCGGCATGCGCGGCCGTCGGCGCTGTCGGTACCGATATGTGAATGAACCAGCAGCACGCGCAACTTCTGGCGCAGGTTTCGACGTTCTAGCATGACAGCTCTCCTGGTTTGCAAACTATGGGCAGCGCCGGCAGGCGACCGCTATATATCGGCAGCTTCGATTCACGGCAGGGCACCCTGCCCTTGCGTTCCGGTGACGCCGCGCGTCGGCCAAAATGACATGCGGACAACCGCACCCTCACTTCGCCGCCTGAAAAGTCGCGAGTGGTCGCTCGCGCCCTGGCGCAGCATCCGCCTGTATGGTTTTCAACGACACTGGTAAGCATGGAGTACGTCATGGAGAGCTCAACCGCATCCAGCATGGCGCCAAACCCATCGACATCGACGATGCCGCTGATGGCGGCGAGATGCATGAAGATGTTTGTTCCATGATGTTTCCGGCCACCATGAGCGTTGTTGCCACCACTGCTATCTTCCCTCGCTCGGGCATGTCTGCCTTCAAGGGTCGCTCGTCCCTTCGCTACTTCTTGCTGGTCACTTTCCCTTGTTTGGCGGGTGCTTCCTTCTCGAGGATGACGCGCACCCACATGTCGCCATTCGCGTCGGCGTGTACGTTCTGAACTTCGCGGCCGAATCCCGGGAATTTCTTGCCGTAGGCTTCCACCGCCTTGAGGAAATTGACGATCGTGCCCCCTTTGGGGTCGACCCGCTCTCCCGGCATCAGCACAGGGATGCCCGGCGGATACGGCACGATCATGAGCGCAGCGACGCGCCCTGCCATGTCGCCGATGCGTACTTCCTCGGTATTGCCGTGGATAAGCTGCTGATAAGCCTCGGCTGGCGTCAGCACCTGTTCCGACAGGATCTCGCCCGCCTCGTTGGCCATCGCTTGCAGATCGAGCTCGCTCATCACCTGATGCATCTCGTCGCAGAGCTGAGGTAGGGTCATGTCGCCATATCGATCGGGATAGGCCCGCGCCAGATCGGGAAGCGCCTCCTCAAGTGACGCCTTCCTGTCGAACAGACGCTTGAACGACATGAGGGTTTCGATCAGCGTGCCCCACTTGCCCTGCGTCGTCCCCACCGAAAACAACACCAGGATCGTGTAGTCGCCGGTGCGTGCAATCGCCTGCCGCCGCGCATCCAGGAACTTCGCAAGAATGGCGCCGGGGATGCCCTGCTTGGACAGCTTGCCTTTGGCGTCCGTGCCCGGGCAGAGGATCGTGACCTTGGTCGGATCCAGCATGCAGAAATCGTCTTTGACCACCTCATCGGGAAGGCCATGCCAGGCCTCTCCCGCTCTCAGCGTCCAGCACTCAGGCGATTCCGTCAGCACATCCAGCGGCGCCTCGTAGAATGCGACCTGCTTACCCTTGATGGTGACCTTGGGCGGCTGGAACAGCGTAAAGAACCATTCACCCTCATCCTTGAATCGCTGGGCCGCCTGCGCAACGGCGCGACGGAAGGCGACCGCCAGGCTGATCGTTTCGCGCAGCAACGCCGGGCCGGTTGGCTCATCCATCATGGCCGTGGCGATATCCAGCGAGGCGATCAACGGATAGTACGGCGATGTCGTGCCGTGCATCATGAAGGCCTCTTTGATCGGCGACCACGCAATCTCGCCCCGCTTGCTGTTGCTGACATGGATGTACGACGCCATCGAGAACGCGGGCAACATCTTGTGCGTCGACTGCACCGCGACCACCGTGGGCCGATGCTTCATGTCGCGCGGCACACCCATGGCGAACCGCTGCTTGTAGATGGGGTGGAATTTTCCGTAGGCGTACCAGGCCTCATCGAAATGCACGCGATCCACACTGGACGACAGTAGCTCGGTCACCTTGTCAACGTTATAGAGCAGGCCGTCGTACGTTGGGTTGGTAACCACGGCATACACCGGCTCTTTGGATTTTGCTCCAGCAGTCAGCGGCGAACCGGTGACCAAGCTCTGGATATGTGCCTTGGAAAAACGCTTGGGTGGAATCAGGCCAATCATGCCGTAGCCGTTGCGGCTGGGTTGGAAGTACACCGGACGTGCACCGCACAGCGTCATCGCGTGATTGAGCGATTTGTGGCAATTGCGATCCGCCACCACCATCTCGTCACGGCCAATGGCAGCCTGAGCCACAATGCGATTGGATGCTGAGGAACCAGCCAGCACGTAGAACGTCCAGTCTGCGCCGAACACGCGCGCCGCCATGCGCTGCGACTCCGCCGGCGGACCTTCGATGTCCAGCCACGAACCCAATTCGGCATTGGAGATGCCGATGTCCGCACGCATGATGTTTTCACCGAAGAACTCGTGAAACTCCGCGCCGGCAGGATGCTTGAGATACGCAGCACCGCCCATATGGCCCGGCGCATCCCACTGATAAGCGCCCTCTTCCGTGAGCTTCTTGAGCGCCTTGAAGTAAGGCGGCAGCAAACCACTGTGGTAATCGTCGATGGCGAACTGCAAGCGCCTGGCGAAAAATTCCGGCGTCTCGCTGCCGACATTTACGTACTCGCGTACTTCGCGAAGCAGACTAAGCGGAACGTCGGGCGCCTCGATGCTGCGTGTCATGAGGAAGATCGGCACGCGCAACGACTTCTCCCTCACTGCGCGAATAATCGACATGACCGGCTTCTCCGCCATGGCGGCGGTCTCGCCCAGATTCCAGTCGATCACCACCGCTGAATACGAAGGCTTGCCGCGGGCAATCGCTACGCCGTCCTCGCAACTCTGCGCCTGCACGACCTCGATGCCATGGTCCTGAACCGCCTTGCCGAGTCTTGCCAGTGCCAGACGAAGTCCCGTCCCTTCGTTAGGCAAGTCGCTGGTGATGTACAGAATCCACGGGCGGTTCATCGACATGAGAAAGTCCTCGTGTAGACGCCAACCCATCCGGTCAGCGCAGGTGGCGCTCAGGCATCAGGGGTTGAGGTCATATCTCAGGGTGGTCTGAATGCGCTGCCCCTGACCGCGCGCATCGGTCAGATCGATGTTTTGACCCCACAGATATTCCACACCGAACATGGCGCGCTCACTGAACTGCCAGGCAAGGTTGAGCGAGGCGAACTTGGTGCTCTTGGGCATCGTCGAATCAATCAGCATATTGGACTTCGGACTGATGCGCAGGTAGCCGTAGGCGAGACTGGACGTCAGGTTCTCGAGCCATGCGTGCGTGTAGCCCGCGCCGTAGCCACGTGCGCGGATCGCGCGAAGGTCGCCATTGGTATTAAAGGCAGCATCCAGTCCGAGCCCGGAGATGTCCTGCAGGAAATTCGCGTAGCCCTTGCCGTAGCTGGCCCAACCTTGGACGCTGTCGCGCTCGAACAGCTTCGTCGTACCGGTGAGCTGCGTCGCATACCCCGACGTGCTGCGCGTGCGCGCCTCGGCATTCTCCACCCGCAGATCGCGGAACAGGTTGGCCCATTGAATGTGCCAGTCCGGCGCCTGCCAACGCAGGCCGAGCGTAATGTCTGGGCGACGCGAATAGGTCTGGTACTGCTCGAGCACCGGAACGCCAGGAACCGTGATGTCCGCGTTCGGCTTCTCCAGCGACATCGGCAGCGTCAGCGTGCTTTCGCCACTGCGATAGAGCACAGGCGAGAAGCGGATCTGCGGGCCGTACTTGAAGGTGAACGAGTTCGGGCCCTCGTAATCGAGTGTATTTGGGAACACGTCGATGTCGGTGAATGCCGAAATGTTGTAGCCAGCAAGAAGCGTGTAGCGATCGTTATCCAGCTCGCCATAGAACGCTTGCAGGTTGTAGGGCATGTCGCCGGTACCGCTGCCGAAGAAGTTGTTCTTGTAGACAACCTTCAGCGTGCCGTAGTCCGTCTCGCGCCGGAAATCCATACGGAAGATGCTCTGCTTGGCGCTCATTTCGGAACGCCGTCCGCTGTCATAGAACGGCTGGCCACGCACCGGAATGGAAGATGGCACGAACAAGTCGGGCGCCCCCATGTAGGTGCTGTCGACCATCGCATCTAGCTGTGCGACGAGGTCAACCTTGAGCAGATTGCCCGTATCCCCCAGCCGCACATACCCCTCGGGCAATGGCTCGGACGCCCCCGCCAATGCAGAAGGCGGTCGGTATGCCGGGGGACCCGAAGGCGCAGGCGCCGAGGCCGGACTGATCAGCGGTGCGGCCTGCGCGGTCTCGGGTTTTGCTGCGGCTTGCGCGCGTTCCTTGGCTTCCAGCTCTTCCAGGCGCGACTGCATCTTCTGCATCACCTGTTGTTGCGCCTGCATCTGCGCCTTCACCTGCTCAAGTTGCGCCTTGAGCTCGGTCGTCTCAGAGGATTGTGCATGCAGACCCGTACTAGCCGCAGCAAGGCCACATATCAGGAGTGGCGCGAGCGTGCGAGCTTTCCTCGGCTTGGAACCGGAATTCTTTCCGTACATGACAACACTCCTCGAATTGGGCTGACAGGAGGTTTCGCGTGATCGAATTCGCTGACTTTCGGACCCCTTGCCCCGGATTTGCCGGTCAGACGAGCCTTCGATCGATGATCTTTCCCGAGAGCTCGTTCAAGGACTCATCACCTGTGCGTAGTAACAGCAACCCATGGGCAGGCGGGCTTCCATGCCTGGCTCGCTACTCGGGTACAGCCGCCTTGCGGAACCAGTCCTGCGTCGCCTTGTCGGGTTTACCCAGGTACTGCTCGTAAATCGCATTGATCTTGCCCGAGCGATACAGTTGGCTCAGGGTCGTGTCCACCAATAGACGGAACTCCGCGTCGTTGCGATTCATCGCCAGAGCCAGCGGCTCATAGTCAAAAACGCGGCTAAGCACGACAAGTTCGCCGCTGGTGTCTTGCTTGGCGAGATTCAGCAACACGTTACGGTCAGACACGAATGCATCGGACTTGCCATCCTGCAGCTGCTTGAGGCCCGTCGCCAGGTCGGGAACCAGCGATATAACGCTATTGACGTTCAGTTCCTCGCGACGAGTCTTCAGCAGCTGCTCTTGCAGCGATCCGGATATCACCGAAAACGTCCGCTGCTGCAAGGCAGCCAACATGGGGGAGCCACGCCAAACAGGGCGGCCCGCGGTCTGTCCCGTTTCAAGCAGTTCGCGGAACGCGGCTGGTGCATCCTTCCTCACCATCACGCCAGTGCCGCTACCGAGGATAGGAATGGAAAAGCTGACGTCGGCTCGGTTAGTCAATGTAGGCACAGAGGGGCCGCACAGCAGATCGACGCGCCCTTCCTTGACGGCATTGAAGCGCTCGGCCGCGTCGACGGCGACAAACTGCGTCGACAGGGTTGGCAGCCTCAACTCGCTCTGGATGGCGCTTGCGACGGCGCGACAGAGTGCGATGGCATAACCATCCGGCGTTCCGGATGAGGTTTGGTAGGTAAACGGTTTCGCTTCGTTGTAGAAACCCAAGGTTATCTTGCCGCTCGCGCGTATGTGTTCAATCGTGCTCGATGCGCTCTGTGCCCATGCAGCCTGCATAGGCACCAGGAACACCGCCAAGAGCATCCAGCGAAGCAGATGTTTGCGCACTGCGACACCATTCATGCGTGACATGTTTTCTCTCCTGAGGCCAAGGCGTCGCCTGAGTACCCTAACCGCGCACCGGTTCAGCCGCCGCCGGCGAAAGGAACCGCGGAGCCAGGAAACCGTAGATCACGAAGGTGAGAGCCAGAACGATGGTTCCGCCCAACACGGCCTCCATGCCCGATGCGTAGATGGCGTAGGTGCTGTACAGCATCGCCACCGTCACTACAAACGTATTGAGCTTGAAGGTGTGGTCACTCACCTGTGCCTTGCGCATCATGAACATCAGCGCGGACAGGGAGATGATGTAAGGAATAACGTTGGTCACCACCGCCAGATTAACCAGCACCGCGAACTGCTTGCTCAGGCTTGGCGATGCCGTAGAGAACGCCAGCAGCGTCTGCACCACGCCCATGACGATCATGCCCATGATCGGCGCCGCCACCTTGTTGACCTTGGCAAAGAAGCGCGGAAACAGGCGATCTTCGGCAGCAGTCTTAGCGGTCTGGGCGATGGTGAACTGCCAGCCAAGCAACGAACCAAGGCAGGCGAGAATGGCCAGCGCTCGAATCACTGACCCGACAGCGGGACTGAACATCTGCGAATAAGCCAGTGCAAACGGGCCGGTGGATTCGGCCAGTTCTTTATTAGGCACGATTCCTTGAATCACCGTGGTGGATAGTACGTAGACCACGGCGGCGCCGAGCGTACCGAGCATGCACGCCATGGGCACATCCCGCTTGGGATTCTCCACGGCATCGGAGTTCTGCGCCGCAGACTCCATGCCAAGGAATGCCCACAGCGTGAGAGAGATACTGGAGTCGACGCCTTTCATGAGGCTCAGACCCTGCGGGTTCCACGCCTCGGAGAAGGTGGAGCTCTTGAACCAGAACCAGCCGATGATGGACAGGCCTGCCACAGGCACAATCACGCCCCACACGGTGATTGAACCGATGCGCCCCGTAATGCGCGGGCCACCGAAGTTGGCGACCGTGGTGAGCCAGACCAGGCCAATCACACCAATGCATGTGGATGTCGGCGAGGACGACAGCCAGGGAAAGAACGCTGCGAGATATCCCACCGCAGAAATGGCGATGGCAACGTTACCGATTGCCAACGACAGGAAGTACAGAAAGAACGTCAGGAAATAACCGCCCTTGCCGTAGGCATCCTCGGCGTACGCCGCCATACCGCCCGCTCGCTGATTGAGCAGGCCCGCCTGGGCGAAACCGTAAGCGATAGCCATCGATCCGAAAGCGGTGACCACCCATGAAAGCAAGGAGATCGCACCGACCTGTGCCATGTTGGCTGGCAGCATGATGATGCCCGACCCCATCATGTTGACCGCTACCAACACGGTCAACTGCATCATGCTCATCTTCTTCGAGCCGTCCATCAGTGCCTCCAGTGCGTAGATCCGGAGCTCAAGTGATCGGTTACGCGGGTATGCGCAACCAGCCGATCAAACGACTGACACGTAGCATTGCGAACTGCAGCCCCACCCCACGGGTGTCACACCCTCGCCAGAGACTAGAAGCGATCCGCTCAAAGCGGCGTGAAATTATGTGTAAAGTGCGCGCCAGGACGTGGGTGTCATCTGCACGCAACGACGGCGCCTTCCGCTCATACTTCCACGCTTATTTCGGCGGACTATCGCCTGTTCAACGGAAGGTTTTGTGAAATGTACTTAAGTAATCGTTGCGCTTCGCTGATCGACATAAGCACAGTCTTGCTGACGCCGCACATCCCCATGGCGCACCGGATCGAGTGATTCAGACCATGCTCTGGCGCTTTGAAACGCTTTGCCATCGGCTGGCGCTTTCATTGCCTCACAGAGACAGAAGCGCGTCATTGGAAATGACGCAAGCTTCCCCCTGCCCTCAGCGGCAGACGAGTACGGGAATGCTGGTGCTCACCAATAGCTTGGCGGTCTGACTTCCCCGCCGCAGCCGGTCCGTCCCCGTTTGCACGTGCGACCCCATGACGATGAGATCGCACTGCTGCCTTCGGGCCACCGTCACAATGGCCATGTAGGGGCGCTTGTCACATTCGTAGGCACCGTGGCACTCCACATGTGCCACCTCCGCACGCCGGCGAACCTCGTCAAGGTAGGCGGAAGCTCTGCGCGTGATCTTCAGAGCTCTTTCGTCCTCCTGCAGCACGAGTGTGTCCGAAAGATGCTGGACGGCCGGCGACGGCTTGATGACATGGAGCGCGAGAATGCGGGCGCCATACTTGACCGCGACGTCGATTCCTATGTCGATGGCCCGGAGCGAGAGTTCGGAGCCATCCGTAGGCAGCAAAATATGCTTGAACATGTCACTCACCGTAGGTCAGCAAGACATTGGTCTTCAAACACTGGCTCGCCAGGCTTTCATAGCGAAATCGCCACTTGGACAGCCACCAGGCAAGACATCGCTGAGTTGCGATCGTGCGTGCCGCCCCTGCTCCACCCGCCAAGAACGAACCCACAAGGCACAACGCGCGCGGCATCATGCCAGTTCATTTGCGAAGGGTATGCATAAGGTCACGGCATCCGAGCGGTGCGCCTGGGGCGCCTCCCGCTTGCCTGACACGGCCACAGAAGCCCGTTGATGTGCCGGACTAACCCGCCAGGCGCGGACCGCCCGTAGCATCTGATCGAGGACGTCGGCGCCATCCTCCGTCATGCAGATAAAGAGCCCCTCCGGCGGAGAGACGAGTCACGGCGATGACATCGGTCGAAAGCCATCAAGGCTTATCCGATGACGGAAGCGGCGACTGACGCGGAGCTCCGTGCCATCACGCAAGGTCATCAACGCATCGCGCGTAGGCAGCAGGCTAAGCCCATGAACACGGTTCAGAGGGACCATGCTGGATCGATGTATGCGTACGAAGCGGCAAGGGTCGAGACGCCTCTCGATGCTGTCCATACTTGCATGAATCATATGAAGCCTCGGCCCCACGTGCAGGGTAACGTAATCGCCACTAGCCTCGATCCAGTCGATCTCGTCGACGTCTATCCAGATGGTCTTTCCGCCGCTTCTGCTCTTTAGACGCGCCTCCCACTTCGCCCCAGCGTCCTTACCGGCGACGGCAGGGTTCCATTGATTTCGCGCCCTTCTATCCATCAAGCGCTGGCGCACCGTTCGAAGGGCATCGTCGAAGCGCTCGTCGTCCAGTGGCTTCATTACGTAGTCCACGGCACGGACGCCAAATGCGCTCACGGCATAGTCATCGTAAGCAGTGAGAAAGACGATGAAGGGACGCTCGCTGCCTTCGATCATCGACAACATCTCGAATCCGTTCATACCGGGCATTTGCACATCGAGAAATACCACGTCGGGACGAAGCAACTGAATCATCTTCAGCGCCTTCATGCCAGAGTCGGCCTCACCCACGACGGCGACATCCGCAGCTCGACCAAGACAGACGCGAACGCCGCGACGCGCCAGCGGCTCGTCGTCGACGATCATGGCGCGGATCATGTTCACCAGCCTCTACCCGGTCACCAGGGGAATCTGGATCACGGCAAGCCACCCGCCAGGCGCGTCAGCGGATGCCGCAAAGTGAAAGTCGCGGTAGCGCGCCGAGAGGCGGGCCCTGGTCATCGCAAGACCCAGCCCCGCGGATTCCCGAATGGCATGCTGTTGCGCATGCAGGCTGTTGTAGACCGATATGATCACATTGCCATGGAGGCTGCGCACCTCAAGCGACAGCCTTCCCTCCTGCATGCTTGGCGCTATACCGTGACGCACAGCGTTTTCGATAAGCGGTTGCAGAAGCAGGTGCGGCACCAATGCATCTTTTGATGCGTCATCACAGCTGATGGACGCCACCATACGCCGGCCTAAACGAACCTGTTCGATCTCCAGGTATTGCCGCACCTGAGTCAGCTCGTCGGCCACACGCACGTCGCCTTGCGCAGCGGGCTCCAAGGTTGAGCGAAGGAAGTTCGCCAGCAGGGCAATCATGCGGCGTGCGGATCGCGTGTCGCCCTCCCCCACCAGCGTAGAAATGCCGTTGAGCGTATTGAAGAGAAAGTGCGGCGTGATCTGGTAGCGAAGCGCTTTCAGCTCCGCGTCCCGTGCAGACGACTTGGCCAGCATGAGCTGCTGCTCGCGCAATCTCACTTCTTGCCAATGCTGTGTTGACCAGTAGAACGCTCCCCATGCCACCAACATGATGGCTGGACTGAAGGCATTGGCCAGGCCCGCGATGGCCGCGGCACGCCAATCACGGGCGACCGCCGAATGACCGGCGAGCAACTCCAGGCTCGCGCCACACATGGAACTGATGACGCCAAGTGCATAGGAACAGGCGAGGATCGCTGCCACGGCCCCCGACCACGACCAACGCCTCGCCATCAGGCAGCGGCACAGTAGCCACATCACAAAGCTGGCCAGAAACGCCGCGATCGTCGTTCCTGTGAAATAAAGGACCACAGGATAGGCGCGACGATAGGGCAGCGCCCCCAAGGTACTCACCAATCCATAGGCCACCCACCCGGCCACCTGGATCGGCCAGAACGGCGGACGTTCGTCTTCGACGCTGCTCATCGTCATAGCGTTATTTGCTTCGCGCTGACGCACTCAGGGAGGGCGCACCAAAACCACTCGACTGGCGAAAGCGGTCCGCTTGTCGAAAACCGGTTTGCCCGTAACACCCGCTTGCCTAACCTCATGGCAGCCCCAGAAGCAACGACTGCCTGGGAGAACGCCATAAGCCTGATAGCAAAGAGAACGACACCATGGAACGTACACTTGAAAAGCCCTGGAGCCTCGCTATCCGGGCAACGTTGATCGCGGGCACGCTCGACATGCTGTCGGCAGCAACCTATGCGCTTGTCGCGGGCAAGAACCCTCTTGCCGTGCCCGTAGGTATTGCGTCGGCGGCCTGGCCCGGCGCTCTGAAAGCCGGCCCAGCGGCGCTGATCGTTGGTTTGCTGCTTCATTTCGCCATCATGTTCGTGATGGTGGCCGTGTATGTTGCGGCCGCCAGACGAACCGCATGGCTCACCGCACGTCCCATCACCTCGGGCGTGCTCTATGGACTGGTTCTCTGGGCAGTGATGAACCTGATCGTGCTTCCCCTGCGCTGGCCGGCACTCTTTCCACACTTCACGGCCACCACCTTCGCCGAGCAGATTTTCAGTCACGTCGTGCTCGTCGGCGTGCCGCTGGCATGGATGACAAGCCGCTCGATTCAAATTCTCGGCGACGCTGCAGGGACTACCGCTGCTGACTAACAAGAAGCCGCAATCCGAGCAGCGCAAAACATGCGGCGAAGCTCCGGCGCATCCATGTCAGTACCGCAGGGCGCGACAGTACGTGTGCCCGCATGGATGCCGCAAAGCAGCCATAAAGCACAAACACCACCCAGGTCATCGCCATGAAGACAGCACTCAGCTCCAAGGTCGTCATCACCGGTGATGGGTCGCCAAGTGGAATGAACTGGGGGAGAAAGGCTAAGAAGAAGATCGGAAGCTTCGGATTGAGGAGGTTCATCAACACCGCAGACGTAATGATTCTGGCCGCACCCGGTGCCTGCCCGGAGTCGCTTACCTCCAGAGCACGAACATCCCGGAATGTTTGCCAGGCCATGTACAGCAGGTAGGCGGCGCCAAGAATCTTGAGCGCAGCAAAGGCAATGGCGCTCGTACGAAACACCGTCGCGAGGCCGAGTGTTGCGGCCAACATGTGCGGGATTATGCCCAGGGTGCAACCCGTTGCTGCGACAAGCCCAGCGCGTGCGCCACGCGAAAGACCGGCGGAGATGGTGAAAATGGCGCCCGTCCCGGGTGATGCGACGACCAACAGTGACGTAAGCAGAAAAACGATACTCATGGCACGGCTACCTTCTGCGTACTGCCTTGGTCGATAGCCTGGCCGGAAGCGGGTTGCATCTGGCTGGGGTCATAGTAGAAGCGCTCGTGCATGATCTTTCCGCCGACCCACTGCTGCATGGCCACCTCTTCGAGCAACACATGGGCGCCGCCCCTGAAGAAATCGAATTGCCAGCTAATGACCACATCGTCACCTTCAACGATCACCGACGCAGCACGTCCGGTGACGGTGGTGAACGCACTCAATACGCGCTGCTCGTTCTCGATCAGCGCATCGAGGCCGACTCGCGATTGCCGCTGGTTTTCCCAGACAACCGCTTCGGGATGGTAGAAGCGCTGTATGGCTTCGACGTATTCCCCGCTTTCCACTAAAGCGACGAAATCACTAACGACACGACGATCGGGCATGGTGGTTTCCTCATGGCTGGACTGTGTCTGGCGCCCTTTCGGCTTGTTTCAGGGCAAGAGCCGCAAGCAGCGCTCCAGGCGCGAGAACAAAAGGGCCGAATCAAACGTCGACCCGATGGCGCCACAGCGTAGGTTGGCCATGCACCCCCGTCACTTGCCCATAGCGACAGAACGAGGGGGTAATCCCGCCAGGCGGAGGCGCATCACGTGTGCAATCCCGCCAATCTTGCTGCCTGTAACGCCAGCAGCCCGTCCGCCCTATCGTCCCGGCCAATCACAGTGGACTGAATTGATTGGTAAATTCCCGCACGGAGCGCATCGCCATGACGCGCTCGCACTAGCGAGGCGCTTGACGTACAGGGCGAATTCGCCACGCTTGACACATCTGACCATCGAGGAAGGCCATCGTGCGCGTCGCCATTCTTGCCTATGACGGGTGCATGGGTGCCGAGGTCCTTGGCTTGTCGGACGTCCTGCTTGTGGCCAACCGCATCAGCGCGCTTCGCGCACCGGATGCACCGGCGCCCTTCTCGGTATCGATCATCGGCACACGTGCCGGCCAGGTTCGCCTCGCGGGTGGCGCTTACTTGTCCGTCGGCGCACCCACGGCGTTCGATCTGCTGGTGGTGCCAGCGTTTGATTTCAACAGCGGCGACGACATTACGACGGCGCTTGCCGGCCTTGAAGACGAGAAGGCTCTCATTCGTCGCGCAGCCGAACAACGCAAAGTGGCCTCTATTTGCGGGGGAAGCCTGCTATTGGCCGACTCGGGCGTCCTGGACGGGCGCCAGGCGACTACCGCATGGGCACTCGCGGGAGAGATGGCGCGTCGCTATCCAAACGTAGAGGTGATACCTGACGCCGTGCTGGTCCGCGCCGACGAGATCATCACCTCCGGTGCATTCACCGCCTATGGCGACCTTGCCCTTCAACTCATTCGTGACTGCGCAGGCACCAGCCTGGCTCGTGCCGTTGGCCGGTTCAGCCTTATCGATCACAACCCCCGCAGTCAGGCGCACTATCTGGATCACCGCCTGAGTCACAGGCGCCGCGAGTCACTGGCGCGCGCCGTCAGTGCATGGCTGGAGCAGCGCATCGCTGAGCGTTACCGGCTGAAGGATCTCGCGGACGCCTTCAACCTCTCCAGCCGCACGCTGTTACGCAAGGTTCGCGCGGAGACCGGATGCTCTCCACTTGAGCTTCTCCACGACTTACGCGTGGAGAAGGCCAAGCTGCTATTGGAAACAACCACGCTCAGCGTTGCTCAGGTGGCAGCCGAAGTGGGCTATATCGATGTAGCTACGTTCTCGCGACTGTTTACACGTCGAACGCATCTGACCCCGGCCGCATTTCGCAAGCGCTTTAAGGTTGCCGACATCGCAGTGTTTTGATGCCATCAGCGATCCGGAGCCATCCAGGTCTTCATCCGTTGGCGGACTCGCACATCATTCTGGCCATCGCGCCCGGTCAAGCCATCGGCGCGGATTGTTAGCATCCCACGCCATGAATGACCGAAAGGTTGTTCTGCGCCATGCGCGTGCCCATGCCATGGGCCGCGCATCCGAGGACTGCCTGAACTTCTCTGAAGAGCACGATGAACGCATTGATTTCGTCCCGTCCGTCAGGCGTAGCCGCGGGCCAATCCGGAACGCCCGCCTGGATCATGCCCAGCCATAAGCTGCGCTTGTTGCGTGTAGGCATGCGACTGCTCGGAGCCACCAAGCCCTCCTATGCGGCCCTGTTGATGGACCGCCTCTGGTTCGCAGCGCCGCGACGAAAACCCCGCGCGGCAGAGCAAGCCATACTGAGCAGTGGCGTGCGTACGTCATTCGAAGTACACGGGCGGCGCGTGGTCAGCTGGTCCTGGGGTGATGGAGGGCCCACGGTCGTGCTGCTACATGGCTGGGGTGGTCACGCTGGCCAGATGAGCGCTTTCGTTGCACCCCTGCGCCAGGCTGGCTTTCGCGTGGTTGCCTTCGACGCTCCCGCACATGGCGCGTCTGCCGCCGGCCGTCATGGCGGCCGGCGCGTGACGTTCTTTGAATTTGCCGATGCACTTCAAGCAGTGGCCGAGCGCGAATCGACTCTCGCCGGCATCATCGCCCATTCGGGCGGTTGCACCGCGGTGTCACTCGCCATGCGTGCCGGGTGGAAGGCGCCCGGGCATATGGTGTTCGTCGCGCCATTCGCGCAACCGCTCAACGCGGTTGACGACTTTGCGCGCATGATCGGCACCACGAGCGAGGTTACGGAGATATTCCGGCAAGGAGTGGAGCGCTGGCTGGGTCACCCCTGGTCCTACCTGGACATCACCACGCTTGAAGATGAGCATAAATGGCGGCGCTTGCTCATCATCCATGACGAGCAAGACAACGACGTGCCCATGGCGCAGTCGTCTGCACTGGCGAACTCTTGGCCTTCGGCAACCCTTGTGGTGACGCAAGGCCTTGGGCACAGACGCATACTGCGCGAATCGTCGGTCGTGGATCAGGCGCTCGCTTTCTTCTGCGAACGGCCGACAGCCATCGCTACGAACCATGCGGCCTACCCGAAAATCAATGGCCCTACCGAGCTGGATGCTGCCTACGAGGCATTCATTTCATACGGCTCGCGCAGCCATGGCCGACGTTGATCAAGGCTAGCGCCGCAACCCACTGCGCCATGAAATACGGGCGATGTACGCCCTTACGCGGGCTTTCGGCGGAAGCCCTTCCATTGAGCTGGAGGGCAACTATCCCGGGGCTTTCAAATCTTGCAGCACCGTGGGCAACAGTTCTGACACTGTGGGATGGATGTGCACGGCGTGCGTTACGGTGGAAAACGGTGCCTTGGCGTACATGGTGTCGAGCAGACTATGAATGGCTTCGTCGCCATTGACGCCAAGAATCGCGGCGCCAAGTAGTTGTCCACTGCCTTTCTCTACGATGACCTTGATAAAGCCAAGCGACTCTCCGCGCTCCACCGCACGCCCTACGCGAGTCATCGGCCGGACGCCGACCAGAATATCGCGCCCCTCTCGTACGGCTTCCTGCTCGGTAAGCCCGACACGCGCCAATGGCGGATCAACGAACAGCGCGTAGGCCGGAATGCGATCCGAGATACGCCGCGGCTCGTTATCGATTACGTTGGCGGCAACGATTTCGAAATCGTTGTAGGAGGTGTGAGTGAATGCGCCCTTGCCATTGCAGTCACCCATCGCCCAGATGCCCTTGACGTTGGTACGGCACTGATCGTCGACGACGATATAGCCACGCTCATCCGTTAGCACGCCGGCCTTGTCCAGGCCCAGCGTATCGGTGTTAGGCCGACGACCAATCGCCATCAGAAGGTGTGTACCCCTCACCTCCATGCGCGGCTTGGCGCATTTGGCAATAACGCCAACGTCGCCCGCCCTGCCCTGCAGCTCAATGCACTCGGCCCCAAGGTGAAGCCCGATACCTTCTCTCTGCAGGATATCGACCACGGCAGCCGACACCTCAGGATCTTCGCGAGGGAGCAGGCGCGGACTGCGCTCGACAATGGTCACCTCTGCACCGTACCGGCGAAACATCTGACCAAATTCCAGCCCGATATAACTGCCACCGACGATCACGAGATGACGAGGAAGTTCACGCAGGTCCATGACGCCCACGTTGGTGAGATAGGGCACGGCGTCCGCACCCGGGAAATCAGGCGCCGCCGCACGACCTCCCACATTGAGAAAAACCTCGTTCGTTTCGATCAGCGCATCACCCACGCGCAGATGGCGCGGCGACTCAAACGAAGCATGGCCACGCAACAGGCTGACGTTTGGCATGCCTTCCAGCCACTTCTCCACACCGGTTCGCGAGCGCTCGGAAATGCCTCGCGTGCGTTCCCACACGTGCTCCATATTGACCTGGATGGAGCCTTCCGCCTGCACGCCATACTCTGCGGCGCGGCGTGCCATATGAGCAACGTAGGCACTCGCCACCATGGACTTGGTGGGGATACACCCTGTATTGACGCAAGTGCCACCCACTTGCTTTCGCTCGATGACGGCCACCTTGCGACCGGATCGTCCCAGCCGATCAGCTAAAGACGGGCCCGCCTGCCCCGCTCCTACGACTACGGCATCAAAACGCAGGGTCATCAAGCGCACCTCGGGGTAGCGTGGGGAAAACCGGTTTTCGCAATGAAACCAGCCGGATCAGTGCCGCGCATCCCTCATTTGGCTTGCTGATCCGCGTTCACCTTGCTCATGTAGACGCTCAGCGCATCGACGTCACTGTCTTCAATGGGCGCCCCGTACACGGTTCTCATCTTGTTGATCTCCGCCTTCCACTCCGCCTGGGTAAGCGCGGGTTGCTTCAGAACCATGCCTGCCGAATGACAGATGAGGCATTTACCAGCCAGATCCGAGCCGGGTCCCGGTGGAAACACCGTATCGCTGGCGGGCATATCAACGGAAACTGAGTGAATCGCGATGGCGGTGGTGTGAGGCGACTGTGCCCAGACCAGGCCAAGCCCCATCGAGGTCAGGACCACTAAAGCGCAACATGTCTGTGTGCGGTTCATATCAGCCAACCCGTACCTTGACCGATTCGATCTCGTTGCGCATGAAGCCGCCGGGATTCCAGTTGGCGGCGGCGGGCTGCTCAACACCGTTGCTATTGATCGCTTTGACCATGAGCGTGTCTTCGCCCCGGGCTTTTGGCGTGTAATGGGCATGCCAGCGACGGAAGCTGTACTTGCCATAGTCTTTTTCAAGCTCGGCTTCTTTCCAGTGACTGCCACCATCGTTTGACCAGAGCACTTTCGCCACGCCCGTATCGCCGCCAAAGGCGATGCCGCGCATCTGCACCGCATGGCCAGACAGCACCGCATCGCCGTCCCGCAGGTTGGTAAAGAACGAGCGGGGCACCATGCGGTTGATGGGCACACCTTTGTATCCGGTTTGCCCCGGCACAACATTCGCATGCGGCGTATCTGGAATGAGGTAGGCCTTAGCCATCCAGAAGTTATCGTCGGGCTTGTCCAGCACCTCGATGTCGCTAAGCATCTTCACCCAGTACGTGGAGTACCAACCGGGTACCACCAGCCGCAACGGAAAGCCGTTGAGCAAGGGAAGCTGCTCACCGTTCATGCCATAGGCCACCATGACCTCGCCATCTCTCGCGTGATCGATATCCAACGACTTGATGAAATCGGGCGTAGCCGGAACGACGCCACTGTCGAGACCGTTGAAGCGCACCTGCACGGCGCCAGCATCCACGCCCGCCCGATCCAGAATGTCTTTCAGGCGCACGCCGGTCCATCGTGCGCACCCCATGGCGCCATTCGCCCACTGCCCACCAGCGACCCGCGGATTGAAAAGACCTCTGGAGTTGCCGGAGCACTGGTTAACAGCGGCGAGCTCCACCGGCTCGAACTCCTTCATCAACTGCTCGACGCTGAGCGACAACGTCTTGCCGACCTTGCCGCGCACCACGAGACGGAAACTTGCTGCATCAATCTGGGTGGGAATGTAGGCGAGATGCCAACGCACAAAGAACCGATTATTGGGGGTAAATACACCCTGATCAAAGACATCGAACGGCGTCTCCAGCAATGGCGGGCGCGTTCTAAGCAGAATCATTTCACCCTTTTGAGGGAACGCCCGACTGAGCTCGCGCTCCCCGTTTGCGAAGGGTAAGCGGAAGGTCGAAGGCTCCGCGCCAAAGGCCCGGGCACCGCCCAGCGCGCCAATCGAACCTGCCAGGCCGGCGATCTGCAGGAATCGACGCCGGGATATATCGTTGCTGTTCCACTTCTGCAACATCACAGCCCCCTCTGGCTCATGACCAGCCGCAGCTCAGGTGCCTCTTCACCCGGTCGATCCCGCTGCAGGCAACATTTCTAGTAGCTGCTTTCGCTCGTTCAGAGCGCGTGAATAATCCCGCGCTGCACCGTCCATTCATTTGCCGAATAGAGTCCATCGGATCATTTAATTGGTGAATGAGCGATCCGTCGTCTAGGGTGAAGCATTGGCTGTACCACGCCATGCGGTGCCAGCAACCGGCCAGCGTTGCGTTACTCGCCTGGCCATCGCCCTGACTGGATACGTAGCGTGTTTGACCAACTCTTTGAGAACGCCGTGGACGTGCACGGCAACCCGCTGTGCCTTGCCGTGCAGAACGGGCGCTTTGTCGAGATCGCTGCCCATTGTGAGTCCTCTCTCGCCGCCGAAGTCATCGACCTGAAGGGACACCTGGTTTTGCCCGGACTTGTCGACGGGCATATCCATCTGGACAAAAGTTTTGTGGGCGATCGTTGGCGTTCTCACGTGCCTGCGACGACGCTGCGCGAGCGACTTGCCGCCGAGAAGCAAGCGCTTGCCAACGCGCGCCCCATGGCGGAGCGCGCCGACGCACTGATCGCCCAGGCGGTGTCTTTTGGCACCATGGCCATGCGCTGCCACGTCGATGTAGACGCCACCACAGGCCTCTCCCATCTCCATGCCGTCATGACCGCCCGCGAAAAGTGGCGGGACGTGGTCGACATCGAACTCGTCGCGTTTCCGCAGGGTGGCGTGGTCTCGTGTATGGGAACCGCAGCGATCCTCGACGCAGCGATGGAGGCAGGCGCCAGCGTTATCGGTGGTATCGACCCCACAACGTTCGATGGCGATGCGGACACCCAGCTCGACATCGTTTTCGGCATCGCCGAGCATCGCGGCGTCAAGATCGATATCCACCTGCACGAACCGGCCGAACAAGGCATCGAACAGCTTCTTCGCATAGCGGAACGCACGCGCGCGTTGGGCATGCAGGGCCGCGTCGCCGTCAGTCACGCCTACGCACTTGGCGAAGTACCCACCGATGTCGTAGAACGCACGGCACACGTATTGTCGACAGCCGGCGTTTCCATCATGACCAATGCGCCCGGCGATCGCCCCTTCCCTCCTGTTCTGCGGCTTCGCGCGGCGGGCGTGCGCGTATTTGCGGGCAACGACAATATCCGCGATGCATGGTGGCCCTACGGCAACGGCGACATGCTTCAACGCGCCATGATGATCGGTTACCGCTCCGGGTTTTACACCGATGAAGAACTGCGGGTGGCGCTGGACATGGCAACCCACGCCGGCGCGGCGGTGATTGGCAAGACGGACTACGGACTGACCGTGGGTTGCGAAGCCAATTTTCTGGTGGTGAATGCGCCCAATGGCGCTGCTGCCGTGGCGGGCGCTTCCACCGAACGCACCATCGTACGGCGGGGTGAGTTCTGGAGCCCCTGAACTGATGGCGGGAGATCAGCGGCAACGGTGCGCAGGCCGCATTGCCGTCAATCGCGAAAGCGATCCAGCATTCGTGACAGCTCACCACCAAGCTCCTTCACCACCGGGTCGGCCGCTGGCCGATAAAGAAGGGCAATGTCCATCGCATGGATGGCAGGCAAGCCATGCTTTCGCGTCAGAGCCGCGTGGTCCGCGGTTACGGCGCGCGCCGGAATAAGGCTGATGCCGAGGCCGCCCGCAACGGCGGCTTGCACACCGAACAGACTGGAGCTGGTGAAGCTGATGCGCCAGTCGCGCCCCTGACTCTCCACCGCCTTGATCATCTCCTCCCGGTAAAGGCCGCGCGGAGGGAATGTCACCAGGGGCAGAGGGTCCTGCGAAATAGATGGATGCTTTGCGCTATCGACCCACACGAGCGTCTCCGGCCACCGTGCCACCGCTTCGCGGCTATTGCGGCGTTGCTTGATGATGATCAGATCCAGCTCGCCGTGATCGTAACCATGGGCAAGGTCGCGGCTCAGGCCGGTGGTGACCTCCAGCTTGACGTGGGGATGCTTGCGGTTGAAGCGAGCCAGAAGCTGGGTGGTGCGTCCCGCCACAAAGTCTTCCGGTACGCCAAGGCGCAGGGTAATCGCTTCGGCGGCGCCTGATAGCGCGTCCTGCATTTCATGATTGAGCGACAGCATGCGCCGCGCATAGGCAAGCAATTTTTCGCCGTGATCCGTAGGCCGCACCTCGCGGCCACCACGCACGAGCAACTGGTGGCCCGCCATCTCCTCCAGGCGGCGCACCTTTTGGCTCACTGTCGATTGCGTCGAGTGCAGACGCGCCGAGGCGGTAGTGAAGCTACCGCAATCGGCAACCGTCATCAGCGTTCGCAACAGGTCCAGATCGAAGAGCAATCTATTCGATTTTGCACTGGTAGCCATTTGAATATTTGGCTTCTAAATGTGTCATGTCGCTTCTAACATGCCGTAACGTCCCGAACAACGCTTGATGCGCCGAGGCTCGCTCCTGATCTTGGCCGCAGCGCCTCGCAACGCCTGAGGAATCCCTGATCCATGCAGAAGCCTCTTTCCTTCGCCATCGCCGTGCTGTTTGCCGTGGCAGCTCCCGCGTTTGCCGCCCCATCCCAGGGAGATGTGATCATCCGGCACACCACCGTGGTGGACGTCGAGCACGCCCGGACCATGGCAGATCAGGCGGTGGTACTTCGTGGCGACGACATCGTCGCGGTTGGCCCGGATGCCGAGATGGCGAAGGCATGGAAGGCGGGGCTGACCGTCGAGGGTAAGGATCACTACCTGATTCCCGGCCTTTGGGACATGCACGTGCATTTCGGCGGCGGGCCAGATCTGGTCGAGGAGAACAAGGCGCTGCTGCCTCTGTACGTCGCCCACGGCATCACCACGATACGCGACTGCTCGGGCGACTTACCCAACGATGTGCTCGCGTGGCGAAGTGAAATCGCCAAGGGCACGCTGTTTGGCCCCCAGCTATTCACGTCCGGCGCGAAGATCGAGGGCCTCCACCCCGTCTGGAAGGGCACTATCGAAGTTGGCAGCGAGGCCGACGTGGATGCGGCCTTTAGCAAGCTTCAGAAGGACCGGGTCGACTTCGTCAAGATCACTGACAGCACGCTCGAACCGAAACTGTTTCTCTACGCCGTTGCCGAAGCGAAGCGACTCGGTGTCCGTTCGTCCGGCCACATCCCGATGGCCATCACGGTGGAACAAGCGGTAGACGCCGGCATCAGCTCCATCGAACACATCGACTACGCGTACAAAGCCGGCGTGAAAAATGAGGCGTCCATCGTGGCGGACTTTGCAGCGGGACGCATCAATCGCGCCGAAGCCAATCATCGCCTCGACGAAGGGTTCGACAAGACGACGGCCATGGCGGCTTATCGGCACTTTGCCGAAAAGGGTGTCTTTGTCACGCCCACCCTCAACGGCGGCCGGATTCTCGATTTCCTGGACACCGATCCGCACACCAACGACGCGTACCTGGCGTACATCGGCCCCAGGTTGCGCAAGACCTACGACTGGCGCATCGAGCGCGCGAGCAAGGCGACACCGGAGCAGATGGCAGCAAGGCACGCGCATTACCAACACCTGGCGGCCGTACTGCCCATGCTGCAACAGGCAGGCGTGACCATCATGGCGGGCACCGATGCGGGCTTCCTGAATTCATTCAACTACCCGGGCATCGGGCTTCATGACGAGCTGAGCCTCTTCGTGCAGAACGGCCTGACGCCAGCACAGGCCCTGGCATCGGCGACACGCTCAGGCCCTGCCTGGTTCGGCAAACTCGATCGCTACGGCGCGGTTTCCCAAGGCAAGGCGGCAGACCTTGTGCTGCTCAAGCGCAATCCGCTGGAAGACATCCAGGCCACCCGAGACATTGACACGGTAATCATGCGAGGCCACGTCTACGACCGCAAAGCATTGGATGCGATGCTTGATAAGACCCGAAACCAGGTCACTGCCTGGAATCGCGAGAGCGCGTCATAAGCGCATCCGCTCAGCGCTCTCAGGTTTCGCGATACCGGGAGAGGTGATCCCCTCTGCGCAAAGCATCGCCCCACCATCAAGCTTGCCGCGCCAACGGATTGCGCCCTGACATCAGCGGCTATGGCTGCCCTGTCCCATCTCTAAGCCGATTGAGCGGCTAAGGCATGCACCCAATGGCGTTCCAGGTGATACGCAATGGCGATCTCTATGGCGATGGCGACTGCCGCCAGTAAGCCGATGAACATGGGAGACATAGTCAGTCCTCCTGAAGCTTGATGGTACGTGCGACCGCGCGGGTTGCCGATGAGTCAGGCATCAGCCTCGCCCGGCAATGTGACCCTCAGGTGGCGTCCGTGTTACTCCGAGTGGAAACTCGCGCACGCGCCATGAAACGATTCAGCTTTCTCTGCGAACACGCCCTTGCTCGCGATCGCATGATCTCGCGACGCCACGCGCATCCTTGCCGGACGGTGCCGCCCGGAAATGACCGGCGCCCGGCCGGCAAGTGCAAGTCGCTATTTGTCCGCAACTTTTCGCGCAACTTCAACGAGAAGTAAAAGCAGCTTATCCACGAAGTAAACCTCATCGACACGCGGAATCGCCGACACTAAGCGCCTCACGTTGTCTCTTTCACGCATCGAGGATTTTCATGGAATATCGGCAATTGGGCGCATCAGGGTTCAGGGTCCCCGTATTGAGCTTCGGCACGGGTACGTTTGGCGGCAAGGGTGAACTTTTCAGTGCATGGGGTAATACCGACGTAGCGGAGGCAAAGCGACTCGTCGACATCTGCCTTGATGCAGGCCTCACCATGTTCGACAGCGCCGACATCTACTCCGATGGCGCCGCGGAATCGGTGCTTGGCGAAGCCATCAAGGGGCGTCGCGACCGCGTACTGATCTCCACCAAGGCCACCTTCCGCTCGGGCCAGGATCCTAACGACGTCGGCTCGTCGCGCTATCACCTGATCAATGCCTGCGATGCGGCGCTAAAGCGCCTGGGCACCGACTATATCGACCTCTTTCAGCTGCATGGCTTCGACGCCATGACACCCGTGGAGGAAACACTCTCCACGCTCGACGACCTGGTGCGCGCAGGCAAGATCCGTTATGTGGGCGTCTCCAACTTCTCTGGTTGGCATCTGATGAAATCACTTGCCGTGGCCGAACGCTACGGCTATCCGCGTTATATCGCCAACCAGACCTACTACTCGCTCATCGGCCGCGACTACGAGTGGGAACTGATGCCGCTGGGCATCGACCAGGGGGTCGGCGCGGTGGTGTGGAGCCCGCTTGGCTGGGGTCGGCTCACCGGCAAATTGCGCCGCGGCGCTCCCCTGCCCGCCCAAAGCCGCTTGCACAAGACCGCCGATATCGGGCCGCCCGTTGCTGAGGAATATCTCTATGGCGTGATTGACGCACTCGACGAAGTGGCCGCCGAAACCGGCAAGAGCGTGCCTCAGATCGCGCTGAACTGGTTACTGCAGCGCCCCACCGTTTCCACGGTGGTGATTGGTGCACGCAACGAGGAACAACTACGGCAGAACCTTGGCGCGGTAGGCTGGACACTAAGCAACGAGCACATCGCCAAGCTCGATGCCGCCAGCAACCTGACACCTGCGTATCCGTATTGGCATCAACGCGGGTTTGGGGAGCGCAACCCACCGCCGGTGTAAGTTGTCGCTTGAGATCGCGGGCCCGGCACGCTGCGCAAGGCAGGTACCGGGCCCGCTGCCGCGGAATCAGGCCGCGTTGAGCGCCTGATCCACCATGGCCTGCGCTTCTTCGAGCAGCTGTTGCAGATGCGCTTCATCCTTGAAGCTTTCCGCGTAGATCTTGTAGATGTCTTCGGTACCCGACGGGCGCGCGGCAAACCAGCCATTGGCAGACGCCACCTTGATGCCGCCGATCGAGGCGTTGTTGCCTGGCGCACGGTCGAGCACGCTTTCAATTTTTTCGCCGGCGAGTTGGGTGCTCTTCACCTGCAGTGGCGACAGCTTGGAAAGCCGCGCCTTCTGCTCCACGTTGGCGGGCGCATCGACGCGCTCGGACAGCGGGCTGCCTAACGCACCGGCCAACTGCCGATACAGCTCGCCCGGATCACGATCGGTACGCGCCGTAATCTCCGCCGCCATCAGGGCGGCAGCGATGCCGTCCTTGTCGGTGCTCCACACGGTTCCATCCTTGCGCAGGAACGAAGCGCCCGCACTTTCCTCGCCGCCAAAACCCAGTGAGCCGTCGAACAGGCCTTCGACGAACCATTTGAAACCCACTGGCACCTCATGCAGGCGGCGCCCAAGGCGCTTGGCCACGCGATCGATCAGCGCCGTGCTCACCAGCGTCTTGCCGACAGCAGCGTCGCTGCGCCAATGCGGGCGATGCTGGTACAGATAATCGATCAACACCGACAAATAATGGTTGGGCAGCAACAGGCCGGTGCTGCGCGTCACGATACCGTGGCGGTCATGATCGGTATCGCAGGCGAACGCTACGTCGTAGCTATCCTTGAGGCCGATCAAGCGCTGCATGGCGTGAGACGACGAAGGATCCATGCGGATCTTGCCGTCCCAGTCCACGCTCATGAAGCGGAAGGTGAAATCCACGGTGTCACTGACCACGGTCAGGTCGATACCGTAGCGCTCGGCGATCGGCGCCCAGTAGTGCACGCCGGAACCGCCCAAAGGATCAACGCCCAGATGCACACCGCTACCGCGAATCGCATCGAAATCGACCACGTTGCCCAGGTCACCCACATAGGCCGCCACGTAATCGTGCTCGTGCGTGGTCGATGCACGCAGCGCCTGAGCGAACGGTATACGGCGCACCTCGCGCAACCCGCCTTCGATCAAGGCGTTGGCGCGCTTCTGGATCCAGCCTGTGACATCGGTATCCGCAGGCCCACCGTTGGGCGGGTTGTACTTGAAACCACCGCCATCCGGCGGGTTGTGCGACGGGGTCACCACGATGCCGTCGGCAAGGCCGCTGGTGCGGCCCCGGTTGTAAGTGAGAATGGCATGGGAAATCGCCGGCGTGGGCGTGTACTCGCCACCCTTCGAAACCATGGTCTGCACGCCATGGGCCGCCAGCACTTCCAGCGCGCTCTCAAACGCGGGTTGCGATAGCGCATGCGTATCGATGCCGATATATAGCGGGCCATCGATACCCTGCTCCGCCCGGTACTCGCAGATGGCCTGCGTAATCGCCAGCACATGCCATTCGTTGAAGCTGCGCTCGAACGAGATGCCACGATGTCCCGACGTGCCAAAGGCCACACGCTGACTGGCAACACCCGGATCGGGCTTCAGATCAACGTAGGCATCGCGCAAACGGGCGACGTCTACCAGCATCGATTCGGGGGCCGGCTTTCCGGCCAGCGGGCTGAGTCGGTTGCTCATGCAATCACTTGTTTAATGAAGGGTGGGAAACGGTGTATTGACGGACGCCTCGCGCGGCGCTGTCAAGCTCAGCGCAACTGGCTGTCCTTGCTGCCGCGGCGGTTGTAGCCGCTGAAAGCCGCCTCTTCGTCATGCGCTGACTGGCAGGCCACGCACAGGCGCACGCCGGGAACTGCTTCGCGTCGCGCGGCAGGAATAGGTGCATCGCACTCCTCGCAGTGCGTCAGCCCGGGTCCCTTCTTAAGCTGATTGCGCGCGCGCTTGACCGCGTCTTCCACGGTCGCGTCGATCTGATCTTGTACGGCGCCGTCGCCGGCCCAGCCCGTTGCCATGGTCGCCTCCCAAATGCAGTGGCGATGCGCCGGTGTGGCGCCGAAGAGATGCTCCCGACGGGAGCACGATAGCTTCACTATGGAGGCAGGGGCGTCATTTTCATACCCCGCGGCGGACCCTGCGTTCAGCTAGAAGCGCTTACTCAGAAAGTAGCGCGCGCCACCCGCCGGATGATCGGGAATTTCGCCGAATACCGCATATCCTTGCTTTTCGTAGAACCCGCGAGCCTGAAAAGCAAAGGTGTCGAGCCAGGCGCCGGTACAGCCACGCTCGCGTGCAATGTCTTCTGCGCGGCGCAGCAGTGCGCTCCCGACGTTGTTGCCGCGCATGGATGCAGGCACCACGAGCAGGTCGACGTGGAGCCAGTCCAGCGCTGTTTCGCCCCACAAGCCGCCCACGGTCTGGCCACTTTCATCCTGCAGCGCTATGACGAGCGGGCGAATGTCGAGGCTGGGTACCTTGCTGAGGTTATAGGCCAGTAGCGGTGCCGCGATGGCTTTCCGGTCGGCGCCCGTCGGCTCTTCGATGCTCTGCAGTCGATAGTCCATGACGCGCGTTCCATAGCAGGGCCCGGCAGTGTACCCGGGCGCCATGGTGACGCCAGCCAACCACTGGCATGGTTGCCAGACCGGGGACTCGCGTCAGCGCGAACCGTCCTTAGCCGTCGATGCCTGGGCCGGAGGCAATGGCCCCATCTGAGCCACATCAGCGGCACCGTCGAAACCGCCGCCCAGCGCCTCGATCAGGCGGATGGAAATATCAGCCTGCTGACTCTCGAGCAAGGCAAGACGCTGCTGGGCCGCGAGCAGCTGCTGGCGGCTGGTGAGCGGCGTGAGCGGGCCTTTCAGGCCACCCTTGTAGGCTTTCAGAGCGTCGTCCCAGCTCTTCTGAGCATCGTCCACCGAGCGCTGTTCCAGGACGATTTGCTCGCGGATCGACGTCAGCGCGGATACCTGGTCAGACACGTCATTGATCGCGCCAACCAGGAGCCCGTTGTAGCGCGCCACCAAGGCGTCATAGTCGGCGTCTGCAATAGCCAGATGGGCGCGACGGAGGCCGCCATCAAAAATGGGCAAGCTCAACGCCGGACCAAACGCATAGGTGCGCGCCGGCAGCTGCAACACGTTTGTTTTGGCGCCCACCGCGACGAAACCTGCCATCGCCGACAGACTCACGTTTGGCAGAAATTCGGTCTTGGCAGCCTTGATGTCTTTGTTGGCCGCTTCGATCTCCCATCGCGCTGCCACCAGGTCGGCGCGGCGGCCGATCAGGTCAACCGGCAACTTGTCGGGCAGCACCGCCGCACCGCGGTCCGTCAGGTGAGGCCGTTCGATGGCAAGGCCACGATCCGGCCCCTGCCCCAGCAACACCGACAAACTGCTGCGCGCGGCGTCGATGGCGCGATCCGCGGCCACCTTCTGCTGCTGGGCGCCGGCGAGTTGCGAATCGGCGAAGTGCTCCTGTTGCGGCGTATCGAGACCACCGGCTACGCGCTTGCGCGTCACTTCAAGTGTCTTGGTGGAGCGATCCAGTTCGGCAACGGCAACGTCCTGCAGTGCAAAGGCGTAGCTCAAGCGCACGTAGGCACGCGCCACGTTCACTGAGAGTTCGATGCGCGCTGCATAAGCATCAATTTCAGCGGAACGGCTGCGCCCCAGCGCGGCTTCCCACGCGGCGCGCTTGCCACCCCACAGGTCGATATCCCACGAAAAACCTGCGGTGATCGACTTGCTCCATGCGAAGGTGCCCAGCGCATAGATCGGGTAAATGGGATCCTTCTCGGAGAGGCGTGCACCAATCATCGATGCATCGAACTGAGCCTGCGGCTGACGGCCCGCATTGAAGCCCTCGGCGACGGCCTGCGCCTGCCGCGCACGGGCCTGCGCCTGGTCCAGACTTGGGTTGGTTTTCAGCGCTTCTTCGATCAGCGCGGTGAGCTGAGGGTCGCCATAGCTCACCCACCAATCCTGCGAAGGCCATGCGGTGGGACTGAGCTGCACGTCCGCCAGGCTGCGATCGGATGTCAGACTACCGGGGTCGGTCACACTGCCCGTCGTGTGCAAGCCGCGACTGGTGACGCAGCCCGTCAGAATCAGAGAAAGCGCGAGGGCTGCGGAAAGTGCGGAAGAACGCATGACAGAAGGTGTCCAGAAGAAAAAAGACCCGGTGCAAACGGCACGCAATCAGTGAATCACCGTGCTGGCAACAGGCAGGCGAACAGAGTCGCGCGCACCTGGCACAAGAATGCACCCGTGACGTGATTATATCGTCGCACCGGTGATGACGCACCGCAAAAGCAGCCGAAGCACCCATCCGTCTGCCACGACTTAGGTCCAATTGCATGCGTTATGTGAATGCGCCCCGTGCGCTTGGCGAGTCCCGTCCTTGGTCCTAGGCTGCACTGGTGGCTACCACCCACAGGTGGCCGCTCATTCGAAAGATCACCTGCAGGAGTGCCTGATGTCCCGCGTTTCGTTCGCCACCGTCGTCTCCACCGATAGCAACTACCTCCATCACATTCATGCGGGGCATTTCCCGCTGGATACCGACGAGCCCGCCAAGCTGGGCGGCCAGGGAGCCGGCCCGGCACCGTTCGACTATTACCTGGCATCGCTGGCGGCTTGCACGGCCATCACGCTGCGCATGTATGCGCAGCACAAAGGCTGGGATCTCGGAGAGTTTCGCGCCGAGTTGGAGCTGGAGCGCGACGACGAGGGTCGCTTGCACGTGCATCGCACGCTCCACTCGGACCAGCCGCTCACCGAAGAGCAGTGGCGACGCCTGCTTGAAATCGTCGCCAACACGCCGGTGACCAAAGCCATGCGAGAAGGTGTAGAGATCACCAGTCAGCGTGGCTAACCCTGCCCCGGTGAGCGCGTGGCGCGCATGGCACAAAGAACGTCCGCGCCCGCACTTTTCCTGCGGACCAACCTGAAAGTATCGCAAGTACTTGCCACACCTACAATGCGACTTCTTTCACCGGAACGTCACTGCTTTTCATGAGACAGTGGCCTGTGGTGATACGAGGTCGCGTCCGATGGTTGCATCTGATGCAGAGCGCACTCTTTGTCGCAAAGACACAACAGCAACATGGAGTGTTGGCGCGTGTGCTGATGAGTCCGCGAATTGGCCCGCACGCCTGGCAAAGGAACGCGACACATGTGTTTCGTTCCTTCGCAAGCACTCCGGCATGAGTGAGCCCGAGGACGTCACGACAATCACAGGGGAAGTACACCATGGGGGAAGCTAAGGCGAGGCGCGCCTGGGTCAGCCATCTGGCCATCGGTGCCGCCTATGCGCTCTGCTACGCGCTGCTTCGCGAGGTGTCTGTATCGCACTGGAACCTGCCCGCGGGCCTGCGTGTAGCGTGTCTGCTGCTGGCACCCTATCGCTACTGGCCCGCCTTGCTGGTGGGCGAATTTATCCCGGTCGGTTACCACGCCTGGCACTGCCAGGACGATTTCGGTGGGCGCTGGGCGCTGGCCGCCGCCGTACCGCCGATCTGGCCACTTGCCGCCGTCGTGGCCTGGGCTCGCCATCACGCACGCCTTCTGCTCGGCGCGCAACAGGTCAACATGACCATGCTGCTCGGCGTCATTCTTGCCGGTGCCGCGATTACCGCCGCCGATAACGCCATCGTGCTGTCAGCGGTGCAAATGCCTTCCGGCGAAGCGCTGCCAGCGATCAACGCACATGTCATCTTTGGTTATTTCCTGGGCAACTATCTTGGTGCGCTGGCGATCGCGCCGGCCGCCGTGGCCGTGTACGTCCGGTTGAGTGGTAACGCCGATAAAGCGCTGCAGGAGCCTCTTTGGCGTAGCCGGCTCATGCGCGATTGCCTGGTCGGCGTGCTCACTCCCCTGCTTGTTCTCATGGGTTTGGCGTTCAGTAGCCAAGGGGATAGCTTGCAGGTGTTCCGCATCGCCATGTTCCTGCCTGTAGTGTGGCTGACGGCGCGGCATGGCTGGCAGGGCGCCGCATGGGGTGGAACGCTGGCAAGCTTTGCGGTGACGCTGACCTCGTCGATCGTGCGCGACCCGGCCATCATGCAGGCCCAGGCATTGATCGCTTTCGCCATTTCGACGCTACTGATGCTGGGTTCGCGCATCGCGCACCAATCGCATAACGACCAATCGAGCCGCATGGACGTTCTGCGCGGGTTTCAACTGGCCCAGCAAGGGCTCTACCTGGAAGAGCTGCGCATGCGTCAGGCAGCGGACGCACTTGAACACATCGGGCACACTATCCGCGAGAATCACAACCGGCTGCTGGACCGTCTTCGACATGTCTTACCGTCGAACGAAGAGCGCACTTATTCCAAGCAGGTAGCACAGGCACAACACGAAATGCATCGCCTCGCCAATGCTCTCTACCCGCGCGGCTGGCGCGAACGCGGCGTGCCGGCGACCTTACGCGAAGGCCCGTTCGCCCAATCCATCCACATGGCGGGGGCTACTTACCAGTGCGATCTGTCGGGGCGCGGATTGAGTCAGCTCGCACCCGACGTGCATATGGCGCTCTATCGCCTTGCGTCCGAGGTGCTGGTGCACGTGCTTTCCCGAGGTCCCGTACAGCACGTGCATCTGCAGTTGCGCGGCGGCCTGACTCATGGACGGCGCTGGGTAGTCATGCGGCTGACCGGCGAGTTCGCCACGACCAAGGGAGCGATGCACGATCCCGAAGGTCCGTTCGCGTCCGACGGGGAGCCTTGGAAACAAGCCATGACCCTGCTTGGGGCCAGCGGCCTGGGTATTTCCAGCATTCGCGACCGCACGCACATTTACGGTGGCGACGTGCATCTGCGCGATCTCGCGCGCGGCGTCAGCGTCACGCTGCTATTGCACGACTCGCTGCGCACGGCAGCGCTTCAGCGAGGCGCTTCCAGGTAGAAGCGCCTCGCCCTTCCGCTACGATCAGTTGAAGCGGGAGCTGCACTCGATCGGGTCTTTGCAGTCGCCATTGGCGACATACACCCCTGTCGCGCCATTGGCCAGTGGCGCCACCAGCACGTTCACCGAGGCGTCGTGATAAACGACTTCGCCTTTGGCGCGGGCGGTGCTGGTCTGCGGCTCCTGCGGCGTGGCGACATGTGCCGCGTCCGCACCCACGGGCAAGACCAGGAAATTGCCGTTGGACGCCGCAAAGGCGGCTCGCACCTTGCCGCCCAGATCGTTGATCTGCACATAGCGGATGCCGTTGCGCTCAAACACGTAAACATGCCAGTGCGGACTGGCGCTCACATCGGTGGCGTTGGGCCATGACTGTCCCAGTCCGGTGGATGGCAGGCCATCAGCAGCGAGCGCACTGGCGGACGCCAGAGCCATCGTCCATAAGCCCAGTGCTGCGAGCCACCTAAACCGCCGATTCGATGCATGCTGCATGCGTTTCCCTCCCTAGCTGATCGTCTGTCCAAGGATGCCTTCGAGCATCCGCACGGTTGATTGCAACAACGCCAGCCCATTGCCACATCGGGCCAACGGCTCGCCGAATGTGCCCCATTCCGTGCACCCGACGTAAGTGCCCGCGCCATGGCGAATCACGCAGGGACCACGCCCACTGGGGCCATCATGGCGAAGGCTTCAAGCCCCTTACACCGAAAACCGCTATCGCCCAGCCACCCTCCCCCATATGTCGAGCCAGCCCAACCTCCCCACCACGATGACCGAGATTCGGATCGCCGCGCCCGGCGGACCGGAAGCCCTGCAGCCGTTCACCGCGGCCATGCCCCAGCCCGCTCCAGGAGAGCTGCTGGTGCGCGTTGCCGCCGCCGGGGTCAATCGGCCCGACGTATTGCAACGCGCAGGGAACTACCCGCCTCCTTCGGGCGCCAATCCCATTCCCGGCCTGGAGGTAGCGGGCACGGTGGCGGCACTGGGCGAAGGCACCACCGGTTTCGCGCTGGGCGATGCCGTGTGCGCTCTGGCCAATGGCGGCGGTTACGCTCAGTACTGCGCGGTTCCCGCCGGACAAGTGCTCCCCATCCCCAGGGGATTGAGCGTCGTGCAAGCGGCGGCCATTCCCGAAACGTTTTTCACCGTATGGGTGAACGTATTTGAGATGGGGCGAGCCCGCCGGGGTGATATCGCACTGATCCATGGCGGCACCAGTGGCATCGGTACCACCGCGCTGATGCTATGCCGCGAATTTGGCATTCGCACTTTCGCCACTGCCGGTGGTGCGGAGAAGTGCGAAGCGATCAGAGAGCTTGGCGGCGAACCCATCCATTACCGGCACGAAGCCTTCGCCGAAGTCGTGCTCGCCAGAACCGACCGGCATGGTGCCGATGTCATTCTCGACATCATGGGCGCCAACTATTTCGACGACAACCTGACGGCGCTGGCCCGCGATGGACGGCTGCTGATGATCGGCTTTCTGGGAGGCTCAGTGGCCCAGCAGGTCAATCTGCAGGCCATCGCGGCCAAGCGTGCCGTGGTGACCGGCTCCACGCTGCGCAGCCGTACCAGCCGCGAAAAGGCCGCTATCGCGGAATCGTTGCGCCAGCATGTGTGGCCGGTGTTGGCGGAAGGGCGCTGCGTGCCCATCATCCACGCGGTCTATCCACTGGAGCGCGCGGCCGATGCGCACCGCGCCATGGAATCAGGCAAGCACATCGGGAAAATTGTGCTCGAGGTCAGCCACGCATGAATCCGTCCGCGAGCAGCCATGGACGGCCGCGGCAGACGTTGGCCGGTCTGCTCAGTAGATCGCCGCCTCAAGATGCTGCGCCGATGGCGCCGGCCCGCATCCCCGGGTGGTCTCCACCAGTTCTTCCATCTGGCGGTGGGCCTCCCTGATCTGCATTTCGCCAGCGGGGTGCCGGCGCAACTGCGCGCGCAGCAGCTCGATCTCCTGTTGCAGCAGCGCATTCTGCTCCAACAGCTCATCGCAGGCGCGCGCCAACAGATCGTTTTCTCTATCCCATTCCATACCAGGCACCGCTTTGTTGCCCGCGGGGCATCCAAGCTGCCTCCAGCACCGTTAAGCCAGTGTGACCCTTTGGCTAAGACTTTCGCGCCTTCTTGATGTTTGTCCGGTGTACGCTTTGGCCATGGTCAAATCGCACGTCGAACTCGACCAGATGCTGGATGCCCTGGACGCGTCCATCCCGCGGCTAGTGGAAAACAAACCCCGGGCAGACGACTTCTGGGCCAGCTTCATGAGCATGGCCAACGCCATCCAGAGCCGTGCCGGCCCGAACGACCAGGGCTGGGTTTGTGACCGCCTGGATGCCATCCAGGTGAAACATCACCTGATGCCGCCGCCGGACCAGATCTGACCGCCGGGGCTGGCGATGCCCCGGCGTCCAGCCACCTGAATTCAGTGCCAGACCAGCACAGGGATGTCGCAGCTCAACATCACCTTGTGCGTCACGCTGCCAAGCAATATGCGCTCCAGGCCCTGGAATCCGCGCGAGCCCATGACGATCAGGTCGCAATGGTGCTTGGCAGCCGCTGCCACGATAGCCACGTAAGGACGAAGGTCGAATATAAACTCCGTCTCGCAGGCGACGCCGGCGGCGGCAGCGCGCTTGGTCACTTCTTCGAGATATTCCAGGGCGCGCTTTTTGGAGACGTCCGTGTAACAGCCGCGCGTCTGAAGTAGCTCCGCCACGTAGGTCACGGCAGGCAGTGGTGGCAGAACGTGAACGCCATAGACCCTGGCGTGCAATTGACCCGCCAACTGGATGCCGGCATCCACCGCCCTTAACGTATGCTCGGATCCATCAACGGGCAGAAGAATGTTCTTGAACATTTCTTTGCCTCCCTTGGCTTCCTGATCACAGTGTAATCCTGCCGCGTCAGCGTGAGGTACAGGGGCCGCGCACCCTTGCATGACGATCGGCCTGGGACAGCCCGCCGCGCGGCACATTGCCACCGGCAACGCCTCCCGTTGCCGCAGAGCTTCTACTCTGAAACGGCGGCACATCCGTGACAGGTCATGCACAGAACCTGCGTAACGCTAGCAACCGGCATCGATGCCCCGCCCGATCTCTCTGCCCAGCGGCCTTCAGCGAGGACCTCATGTACAAGCACATTCTCATCCCCACCGATGGCTCCGACCTTTCCATGCGCGCAGCCAGAAACGCCATCGACCTGGCCAAGCTATGTAAGGCAAAGGTAACGGCCATTCATGTCATCGCCCCTTACCAGACCATTGCCTATATGGGCGCCCTGCTCGCAGCCACCGAGTACGCCTACAACCAGGAAGCCCAGTCCCAGGCCGAGCACTACCTTGGTGAGGTGCGTGCCATGGCTGAAACAGAAGGCGTCGCGCTCGAGTGCGAAGTCATCACCAACCAGCAACCGTTTGAGGCCATCGTCAACAGCGTTGCCAGCAAGCAGTGCGATCTGGTGGTGATGGGATCCAATGGCCGGCGCGGCATGACGCGACTGCTGCTTGGCAGCGAAACGCACAAAGTACTGCTGCGTAGCGACGTGCCTGTACTGGTGTGTCACTAATTCACTGCCCTCGACGACTCCGCACGTTCGAGCGATAGGTCAAGCCACCATGAACGCTTCCTCCGCCGTCATCTCGCCACCCGCTGGCGCCCCTACCGATGTGTTGGCACTGGTCACTGCATGCTCGCCCTGGAGTCCTGCCGCCCATGTAGCTGTTGCACTGGCAGCGGACTTCGGCGCGCGCGTGACCGGTTGCTATGTGGACCCTGCGCTGCGCGTACAGCACGGAGGCGAGAGCGAGCCCTCCGTGCTTGCGCTGCTGATGGACCTTCCGCACGAGAACTCCCGCGAGCGCGAGGCTTTTCACGAACTGGCGCGGCATGCTGGCGTATCTCACGCACTCTGGACAGCCACGCGCACAGGTATTGCGCCCACGCTGAGGCAACTGGGGGCATGGCACGACCTCGCTGTCATTGAGCGCGAAATAGCGTGCGAAGGGGACTCCTTCGGGATCCTTAGCGAAGCACTGCTTACCTGCCGCACCACCTGCCTGATACTTCCGCCGTCCGGGCACGTTCGTTCGCGATTTACCCGGCTGGCTATCGCATGGAACGGCAGCATTGAATCGGCGCGCGCCATCCATGCCGCGCTACCGTTCGCTCGCCTGGCGGAAGAAGTCTGGCTGTTCGACGGTGAAACGCCTGCGTACGAAGACGATCAGGAACGCGCACCTCATATCGACCCGCTGACCTACCTTGCCCATCACGGCATCCATGCACGACCCCGCCGTATCCACACGACACCGCATGACGCTGGTGCCGCACTGCTGCGGGAGATTGCCGAACTGAAAGCCGACCTGCTCGTCATGGGCGCCTATGGCCGCTCACGCGTGCGGGAGCGCGTACTTGGCGGTGCCACCCGGCACGTCCTTCAACACGCCGGCGTGCCGGTACTCATGCGGCACTAGCCAGCCTGACTGGGCATTCACCCACGATGGCAACCATCACGCACGTCACGACAAGGTTTTCCCATGCATCCAACGATGTTCTACAGCTGTCACGGAGCGGCTAAGCAAGTCACGGGGTCGTGCCACCTTGTTCGTTGTGGCGAGCGCCAAGTACTGATCGACTGCGGCATGTTTCAGGGAACCCGCGAAGAAGAGCAAGCTAACAGCGAACCCTTTGGTTTCGATCCAGCACATATCGATGCCTTGCTGCTGACGCACGCACACCTGGATCACTGTGGCCGTATTCCTCGCCTGGTGCGGCAAGGCTTTCGCGGCCGCATTCTGGCTACCGCGGCGACGCGTGACCTGGCTCGCATCGTCATGCTCGACGCAGCGCGCTTGCAGGAAGAGGATGCGGCGCGCGCAGAGCGCAGTGGACGGCGGCGCGGCGAAACCACACCACAGCCGCTATACACCCTCGACGACGCCTTCAGCGCGCTCGAACGATTTACTGATCCCGTCGCCTATGGCGAAACCATCAATGTGACTCCTGGGATCGACGCTCAGTTTCTCGATGCCGGACACATTCTTGGCTCAGCCAGCATCCTGCTCACCCTGAACGATGGAGAGCAAACGCGTCGCATCGTGTTCTCAGGCGACCTGGGCAGCCCGGGCCGACCCATCTTGCGAGACCCCACGCCCGCTCCGCCCGCAGACTTCGTGGTGATGGAAAGTACGTATGGCGACCGCGATCATCGTGCCCTGCCCGATTCGGTCGACGAACTGTACGAAGCGGTGAGCGACACCCTGCGCCGCGGCGGCAACGTAGTGATCCCCACCTTTGCCATGGAACGCACGCAGGAGGTGCTTTATTACCTGCATCAGGGCATTCGCCAGCAACGCATTCCGCCTGGTACGCCAGTGTTTCTCGATTCGCCCATGGCGATATCCGTGACCGACATATTCCGGCGGCATCCGGAATGTTTCGACGACGAGTTCACCGAAGTCCTTCGTCACGAAGACCCTTTCTCCACTCCCAATTTGCGCTTTTCCCGCGAGAGCACCGACTCGATGGCGATCAACCGCATCGAGGGCGGCGCCATCATCATGGCCGGGTCGGGCATGTGCAACGGTGGGCGCATACGTCACCACCTGCGCCATAACCTCTGGCGCGAGAAGAGCAGCATCGTCTTCGTCGGCTATGCCGCCGAAGGCACGCTGGCCCGCCGCATCATCAGTGGCGCCAAACGCGTACAGATCTTTGGCGAAGACATCGCGGTCAACGCGCGCATCTGGACCATCAACGGGTTTTCCGCTCACGCCGGCCGTGCCGAATTACTGGACTGGCTGGGCAGCCAGCCGCGGCGCGGTGTCTTTCTTGTTCATGGCGAATATGAGCGCGGCATGCGATCGCTGGAGGAATACATGAGCTCAAAAGCCATGCCCGTTCGCATACCAGGCCTGGGTGAGCCGATACTTCTGGATTGATGCTCAGGGGAATGGGCGGCACGCGGTGCCGCCCGTTTCGTCTCAAAGACTGAGCTTCAGATCCGCAACGTACGTACGTTGCGGAAACGGGTGGTACAGGTAGTACTTCTGATTGGTGAAGTTATCCACGCCAACCGATGCCGCGAGATGGTCGTTGATCTGATAGTGGGCGCGCGCGTCAAACACCTTGAAGCTATCGAATGCCCCGAACACATGCGGTGTGTTATCGGTGTTGTCGAGCGTGGAGTACTGGCGCCCGCTGTAGCGGCCCGCCAGCGTGAACGACCACGCCGCATTGGGCCGGTAAGTCGCCACCGCCGTGGCGCGCCAACGCGGCACATAGGGTGCGTGCTTGCCCACGGACGTAGTACCCGTCGGGCTGACAAATCCATCGTTCGAGAGAATGGTGGAGTCTACGAACGTGACGCTGCCGGATAACTCCAGCCCCTGCACCAGCACGTTATCCTTCTGCGCCACCAGCTCCATGCCGCGATTGCGGATCTTTCCCGCGTTCATCACAAACGTCACTGGCACGGCCACGTTGGGCAGCGTCGAGGTTTGCGAAATCAGGGCCTGGCTGGTGTTCTCCTGAAACAACGACAGGCGCAACATGCCCTGCTGGATGGCATGCTCGATGGCCAGCTCACCGCTGCGTGCCGTCTCCGGTTTCAGGTTGGGATTGGGTACGCTGTAGGTCGACCCGGTGGACACCAGCTGATAGAGCTCGCCCACGGTAGGAAAGCGTATGGCCTTGGCCAACGAACCCGTCACACGCCAGTCGGCTGCCAGGTTCCACTGCAGGGTCGCCTTGGGCGAAAAGCCGTCCGCCCTTTCCACGGGTTGCTGCGCGGAGGTCTTGCCGCTGAAGTTGTAGCCATCACTGGCCTTCCACCATTCGTAACGGCCACCCAGCGTCAACAGCCACGCCGGCGCAAGCCGCCATGCATCCTGCACCCAGAGCGCCTGGGTCTGCGTCTCGCCCTTGCCTGACGAGTACAGCGTGGTCACGCTGGAGGGGTCTTGCCAACTGGCAAGATTGCGGGTCGGATTGTTCAATTCGTAGCGATCGCCATGTGCGCCCAGCGACACTTCATGCGCACCACCGTAACCCTGCGGACGCCAGATGCCGGTGGCATCCAGCGTCGTCCATTGCGTGCCGTCGTAGCTGGCCAGCCGCCCGTTGGTGGTAAGCCCGGTGCCCTGAGTGACGCCTGCGGGTGACCACTGGTTGTCCTTGAGGAAGTCGTAGTGAGTGATGACGAATGACGCGTCGTAGTCGCCCTTGGTATCCGACTTGAGGGCCAGCGCCTGCATAAGATGATCGGCACTGACCTGATAGGTGTTGCTGGCAAACCCCGCGACCTTGCCATAGGTCGGGTTGCCCGCCGCATCGGTGAGATACGTGTCGGTACGCGACTGTCCGTGGTTATGCCAATAACCGAACAGATACGTAGCGTGCCATTGAGGCGTGATGTCATAGGTCAGCTTGCCGTTGAGATCCAGCATGCTGGTGTGCAGCAGGCCACCGGCGCCATACACGTTGGCTACCTGGCCCAGCTTGTTCAATGCCAGGATGGTGCCCTGGGTGCCCGCCGGCGTGGCGCTGCCCGTAATGATGGATAGCGGCTGACTGAAGCTGTTGGCGGCATTGGCGCCAAAGAACCAGCCCAGATTGCCGCTGCGGCCACCCGCTGCGAGGTTGGTCTGGCTGGTGCTGTAGTTGCCGTGCGTACCGTACAGATCAAACGACTGCACCGCCTCTGTCTGCTTGATGGTGACTTCGGTTTTTTCCGGCGTGCGCGTCACGGTGCGCATCACGCCACCCATGGCGTTGCCTGCATACGCGGCCGAGAAGGGGCCATAGAGCATGTCAATGTGATCGATGGCTTCTGGCGAGGTCACCCCCCATCGCGGCGCACCGATGGTGTTGTTGTTGGCGATCAGCGCCGAGATCGGGATGTCATCGATATAAACCAGCGTACGCGCACTGGAGTTGACGCCCCAGGTGCGCGTTGCCAGCACGGGCTGGGTATCGCCGTAGTTGCGCTTGCGAATGAAAACGCTGGGCAGATATTTGGCGGCGTCTTCCACATCTACCGCGTTGATGGTGGCCTCGACGCGCTCGGCCGGCACACTGGTCAACGTGGCAGGAAACCCTGGAGCCGGCAGCGCAGGAGTGGCAGCAGTGACCTTGACCGCTTCAAGTTCGGTCGCCCCTTCATCGGAAATGCCCGGGCCCGGCTGATCCGCACCTGGCCCCGACTGGGCAAGCGCAATGGAGGAGGCAAGCAGCGTCAGCGGCAAACCCAGTGCCGCGCGACGCAGGAAAGAAGAACGCATGACTATGAATCCATGAATAGTCCGCATCGCCGGGCGATGCGTGGGGAGCATCGGCAAGCCCGTGACGGCACAACGTGACGGCGCATCGCGCGCATCATCGCCCTGCCCTCAGATTTGCCTCGATATCGGGCGGCCTGCGCTCAGCGCGAAAAGCCCGCCCGTTCAACCGTCAGCCGTTGCGGCGTGACGGTGGCCCCCGTGGATTCGCACTCAGCAGTGGCTGCGCATGCCATGGCCCACGTGCACGAACGAGCGGCACGGCATCGGGTAGCAATGTGGCCAGCACAAGTGCCACTGCACCGCCGGCCGCCAGCGGGGTGTGACCCAACAAGGCGCAGTAGCCGCACTTGTCGATATGCAGGGCGGGATCGGCAGGTGTCGAGGGGCGCTCGTCATCGAATCCATGCCCCGTACACCAGGCCCCAAGGTCCGGCGCCATCCATGCCGGGAGCACCCTGGATACCGTAGGTGCGGCCACAAGCAGCCACATGGCGGCAATGGCCAGCCATGCAACAAAACGCTGTGATGTCCCTCGCCGGATCAACGCTGCCCCAACCCTTGAGTAGGCTCCAGAGATGATCGCATGACGAGCGCGGCGCGGATACCCAGCCGGCACTGCGACATGGCGTCACGCCGACTCAGCGCTCCTTATCCAGCCGCAAATCGTTGAACTTCCGCCGCTCGATCAGCGCGATCACCTTGCCATGGTCGTCGCGGCGAAAGATCAGCAGATTGTGTTCGTCATCGCCGCTCATGAACACGTCTTTGGCGATGGGCTCCAGCACGCTGGAGGGACTGCCAGGGTGTGTGACGTAATGCAATGCGCCATGATCGCTGGTGATGGTCCATGCGCGGCCTGGGCCGTAGCGAAATGTGCCGGCGTAATCGCTCAGCACGAGATTCGGCACATCGAGTTTCGGTGGCGGCGTGGGTATGGTCACGTCTTCGTAGCCAGCCACTTTCCACTCGCCCGACTGCTTGACGAATGTGAGTAGCGACAAGTACCTGACCACAAGGTTTTGACCGAACACGGTCTCCCGCTCGTACTCCTCCACCTGGAGCAATGCGGTGTCGCCGTACTGCCAGGCATGAGCATGGCGTAGTTCGATGCTTCCCGAGAAACCTGATGGAAAGGGATGCAGTGACGACACTGACTCGGCTTTGCCGGCGACTCTGCCGAATTCATCGATAACCACGGCGTCTTCCGTCAGTGCGTTTTCCCACGCAGCTTTGTTGCCTGTTGGCAAGGCATCGACCAATGCCTGCGTTGTCTTCAGTAGTTGGTCACGCAGTGCGTCCGAAGCCTCGGCAGCGTGGGTCGGCAGCACAGGGGCGAACAGCAAGGCCCCGATCAGGCAGCAGGCAAGCGGCGATAGGCGCATGACAATACCCTCGAGGAAAGGCTCGAGCATGCATCCGTTCCGGCCAGCTCACCCGTGCATGAAGTCATCCCTGCAAGGGCACCGATGGCGTCTTAATGGAAATCCCGCGAGCGGACATCAAGCGAGCCAAGCAGCTCACTCAGATCGTGCAATCGATGCGCAATCAGGTGGCTTACACCATCCACCTGCTCCCAACGTCCATCCACGCCCAGCAGACTGGATTCCAGAAAGATGCGGCGCTGGCGTTCGGCAACATGGCTCCACACCACGACATTGATGGGCCCGAACTCATCTTCCAGGGTAATGAAGGTCACGCCACTGGCGGTTTGCGGACGCTGCCGCTGCGTCACCAACCCGGCAGCGCGTACCAGACTGGCATGTGGCCGGCTGTGCAGGCTGCGCGAATCCATGCACCGCGCCGCCCTTAATCGCGCACGGATCTGCTGCAGCGGATGCGGCCCCAGACTGAGCCCGGTGCGCGCGTAATCGGCCAACGTGCTTTCGCCTTGCGAAGGCGGTGGCAGGGCCACGTCGTCTTCCTTTGGACTGGTGTTTCCAAACAGCGGCAGTTGCGCCTCGATGCCCGCCATGGCCCAACGCGCGCGATGGCGATGACCGGCCAGGCCTCGCAAGGCATCGGCTTCGGCCAACGCTTCCTGCTGATGGCGATTGAGCCCTGCACGTGCGCACAAATCGGCGACGTCTTCGAAAGAACGGCGAGATCGCGCGGCCATCAGTTGCTCCATCACCTCCTGACGGCAACCGCGCACCTGCCGGAACCCCAGCCGCAACGCGAAGCCGCCACGTGATGACGGGTCGGGCTCGAGCGTGTTGTCCCAGTCGCTGTGACGCACATCCACCGGCCGAACCTTTATGCCGTAACGCTGCGTGTCCTGCACGATCTGGCTGGGTCCGTAGAACCCCATCGGTTGCGCGTTGAGCAGCGCACATATGAAGGCGGCGCGGTAATGGCACTTGAGCCAACAGCTGGCATAGACCAGCAAGGCGAAACTTGCCGCATGACTCTCGGGAAACCCGTAAGAGCCGAAGCCCTTGATCTGCTCGAACAGACGCGCCGCGAACTCGGGCGTGAAGCCGTTCTTCAGCATGCCAGCCATCAATCGCTGGCGATGAATTTCCATATCACCGTTGCGCCGCCACGCCGCCATGGATCGGCGCAGCTGATCTGCCTCACCCGGCGTGTACTCGGCGGCCTCAATGGCCAACTTCATCACCTGCTCCTGGAACAGCGGCACGCCCAGGGTTCGCTCAAAAACACCGCGAAGCTTCTCCGAGGGATAAGTAACCTCCTCCTCGCCACGCTTGCGGCGCAAATAAGGGTGCACCATGTCGCCCTGGATGGGCCCGGGCCGCACGATGGCCACCTGAATCACCAGGTCATAGAAATTCTCCGGCCGATGCCGCGGCAGCATCGCCATTTGCGCGCGCGATTCGATCTGAAACACGCCAATGGTGTCGGCGGCCTGGATCAGCTCATACGTTTTCGGGTCTTCCTTCGGCATCGAGGCCAGCGTTTCCACCCGACCGTGATGCACCTCAAGCAACGTGAGGCATTTGCGGATACAGGTAAGCATGCCCAGCGCAAGGCAATCGACCTTGAGCAGCCGCATGGTGTCCAGGTCATCCTTGTCCCACTGGATGATGGTGCGATCGGGCATCGAGGCGTTTTCCACCGGCACCAGATGCGACAGTGGCTGGTCGGAAATGACAAAACCGCCGACGTGCTGCGACAGGTGGCGCGGAAAACCGATCAGTTCCGACGTCAAGGCGATGACGCGATGCAGTAACGGGCTATCCGGATCGAAGCCGCGCTCGCGCAGGCGGCCATCCAGCGGATCGTCGCCATCCTGCCAGGAGAATGTGCGTGACAAGAGATCGATCTGGTCCGGCGGCATGCCAAGCACACGCGCCACGTCGCGCACAGCGCTACGGCCGCGATAACTGATCACCGTGGCAGCCAGGGCAGCACGCTCACGGCTGTACTTCTCGTAGATGTGCTGGATAACCTCTTCGCGCCGCTCATGCTCGAAGTCGATATCGATATCCGGCGGCTCGTCGCGTTCGGCGGAGATGAAGCGCTCGACCAGCAAGGTGGTCGTATCCGGGTCTACCGCCGTGACGCCCAGCGCATAACAGACCGCTGAATTCGCCGCCGAACCGCGCCCCTGGCAGAGAATGCCCACGCCGCGCGCAAACGCCACGATCTCGTGCACGGTGAGGAAGTACGACTCGTATTTGAGCTGCTCGATCAGCGCCAGCTCGTGCTCGACCTGCTTTCTTACCTTGGGCGGCTCACCCTGCGGCCAGCGCCAACGCAACCCCTCCTCCGTCAACTGCCGCAACCATGTGGTCGGCGTATAGCCCTCCGGCACCAGTTCGGCGGGATAGCGGTACTGCAGGTCGGTCATGACGAAGTGGCAGCGTTCGGCAATGCGCACGCTTTCAGCCATGAGTTCCGCGGGATAAATGGCCGACAAAGCCTCACGCTTGCGAAGATGCCGCTCGCCATTGGGAAACAGAAGATCGCCAGCGTCGACCACGGTGCGGTGATGACGGATGGCCGTCATCACATCCTGCAGCGCCCGGCGGCGGCGTACATGCATATGCACATCACCCGCCGCCACCATGGGCAGATCCAGCGATTCGGCTAACGCCTGCAGGCCCGTGAGCCGGCGCGCATCGTCGGAACCATGATGCAATTCGACCGCAAGCCACAGCCGCCCATCGAACAACGTCTTCAGCCACGCACCATGCGCCTGTTGCGGCTCAGCCTGCGGCAGCCACAAGGCCAGCGTGCCGGGCAAACCATCGGAAAAATCTTCGCGCACCACCCGGTACGCGCCTTTTTCGGCGACGCGCCGGCCACGCGTGATGAGTGCGCACAAGGCCGTATAGCCTTCGAGGTTCTCGCACAGCAGCACCAGCTTCGGGCCGTCTTCGATCTGGAACTCGGCGCCGACGATCAGGGGAAGCCCGGTGTCACGTGATGCCTCGTAGGCGCGCACGATGCCGGCCAGCGAACATTCGTCGGTGATCGCCAGCGCACGGTAGCCACAGGCCTTCGCCCGATCGAACAGCTCACGCGCACTCGATGCGCCACGCTGGAACGAGAAATTCGACAGGCAATGCAGTTCGGCGTAGTCGTTCATGCAAACCACCCGTGCAACATCCATGCACCCTGCTCGCCCGGCGCGCAGAACACCCACGCGCACTGCCCCTGTGACGTGCGCACCACGTAGTAGTCGCGGCGTATGTCGCCACCATCCCACCAGCCGGTTTCGATGCGCTCGGGGCCGGCAAGCACTTCAGGCGGAGGGCCGCGCAAGGGATGTGGTGACGCCAGCAGCCAGGTCGGGCGCGGCAAGGTTTCGGGCAAGGTGGCCGCCTTCACATGGGCTACATCGGATTGCGCCTTCTCGGGCCGGGGATCAACCGTGCGATGCAGATGCTGGATGGCTTGCTCGCCCAGCCGCGCGCGCAAACGTTCGCGCAATTGCTCCAGTGGAATGGCATGCACCGGGCGCGTATCGAACAGATCGCGGCCAGCCGGTACGAACGGCGGCAGCTCGCGTGCCACCAGTCTCATCGCCAACACCGGCTGCGATAGTTCCAGGCGTTCAAGGCGTCCACGGGCGCAATCGAACAGCAAGGTGGCGTCGCGCGCAGCGGCAAGCATGCCGACCGTTACGCGAGTGGGTGGACCGCTGCGATGTTCCAGTTCCAACTCAAAGCGCTGCACACCGCCATCGCGACCGGCAAGGTACGCCGCCAGATCGCCGGTAAGACGGCGCAATGGAAATACCAGCGCCTCGACGTGCTCGATCTCATGGGTCCACTCCATGCGCTGCTCGAACGCATCGGGCGGACGGTAGCTGTCTATCGGTGTGGGCTCATCGCCCGTCAGGCGATCAAGTTGCGCCACCAGCTCCGTGCCGAAACGACGCTGCAAACCGGCACGCGGCAGGCCAAACACTTGCCCCAGCGTACGTATACCCATCGACGGCAGCCCCTGCGTGGCCTCGATCGGCAAGCGTGCGCGCGCAATGGGCACCGGTGATAGTGCATCGCGAAGGATGTCCGGCGAGGTTACCGCGATGCCATCGTGCACGCCGGCCAACACATAGGCGGCGTGCGGCGTCGGCGCAAGCGCAATGCGATGACGGAAGCCAAGCTCCTGCAGATCGTCCCGCAGCATCGATTCGAAGCGCGGCCACGGCCCGAACAGGTTGAGGCTACGACTGACCTCCAGCACCACCGCGTGCGCGTACAGCCCCACCTCGGCGCTGTAGCGATACGCCCAGGCGGCAAGCAGCCGATGCCAGCGTGCTTCGTCTTCCGCATCGTGTTCGATCATCACGAATTGCTGCAGCAAGGCTTGCGCCGCAGTGAGCCGCTGCCCGCGATAAATGCCGGCCGCACGCGCCGTCGCATTGGCAGCGTGCACGATACGCGCCTGCGCGGGGCCACTCACCAGCACCAGCGGTTCGTCCGAGGGCGGTCGTCGCCGGAGGACACCGTCCAGCGCCAGTTGCGGCAGCAAAATGCAGGCCCACAGCATGGGCTAGAGCCTGTTCCATGTCTCCACGTGGCCCGCGCCGGGAGCTGTTTGCACGCAGACCAAGGAAGAACGAAGGAGTGTACGTCGGTACACGACTGAGTGATGACGCAGGGCTGCGGGCAAACAGACCCGGCCCGAAGGGTTGCCCGCTTGCGCCCACCAGAGCGCGGTCCGCGGCTTGACCTGACGGCCAGTCAGGCACTGCGCCACGCCCCACACTCTGGCGGGCGCAAGCGGGCAACGCGGGCTACGTGGAGACATGGAACAGGCTCTCTCGTCACGACCAGCCGGAGGCGAGTGGCACCGCGCTTACCGGCGGGTTGCCACCACGGCATTTGCGCACGCGCACCTGCCATGCAGGCGTGCCTTCCAACTCCAGCCGCAAGGCGGCCGGCGAAGCCTGCACGGCATGGCGCCGATCACGAAATACGAAAGCCAGCGCCTTGCCGGTATCGGCCGCCACCTGCAGGCGGCGCAGGGAGCGGTCGTCCGCCTTCACAGGCCACGCCAACACTGCAGCGCAGCTGGCCGAGCGCAGGCACTGCTCGGCGGCCCACAGCACGTCGCGTTCGTCTGCATGCACGATATCTACGCACGACATCACTACGCCACGCGCTTCCCAACCCGCCACATAAGGCACGTACGGCGGCGCGATGACCATCACCGTACGCGCCTCGCGCGTCAGTCGTGCCAATGTAGGCAGCACCAGTTGCAGCTCGCCAACGCCATCGGCGGGTAGCAGAATTTCAGTCATCGCATGCTCGGGCCAACCGCCGGTTGGCAGAACCGCGTCCAGCGTTGGCCAGCCCGTAGGCTGACTGCTCGGCGGCTGTGGAGCAGCACGCCCTTGCCAGACCTGGCGGCTGTGAAAGAGTGAATCGAGCGCGACGACCTGGCCCATGACGCATGCCCCGTCAGCGCAAGGTGCGCAGGCAACGCGTAACGACGCCCCAGACACTGAGCGTCTCGCCTTCGCGGAACACGATGGGCTTGAAGTGCGCATTTTCCGGCAACAGCGCGATGTGACCATCCACCTTGCCCAGGCGCTTGATGGTCAGCTCGTTGTTGACCACAGCCACCACAATGTCGCCCTGCCGCGGCGCCAACGCGCGATCCACCAGCACCTCATCGCCATCGAAGATGCCGGCACCGATCATCGACCAGCCCGACACGCGAATGATGAAGGTGCTCGGCTCGTGCCCGGGCAACACCAGGTGTTCGTTGAGGTCGACCACCTCGTCGACGTCATCTTCCGCCATCGAAGGCACGCCGGCGGGCACGCGACTGAGAAACGCAGTAAGCGCCACTGTCGAGGGCGTCAGCGACATGGGGCGTGGCGCTTCCAGTGTGGTATTGCTGCGGTACGCCTCCAGGTAGGCCAGCACGGTCGGCACCTGGCTTTCGGGCACACGGAGGCGCTGACTGGGCTCACCAGCTGGCCGGCCGGCACCCGGGCGACGTCCACCGTGATCTGAAGGAGGCATGGGTCATCTTGATTGGCGGGACGACAATCAAGATAGCACGATTGCATTCTCACGGATCGAGATTCAGCGCCTTTCGGCAATTAGCGTAAGTTAATGATTAAAAAGATAATCATAGGGCGAGGCCAGGTGCTCGTCGCTCTTGCAGCCACCTACTTCGCCGCTTCCTGTAGGAGCGCCCTTGGGCGCGGCCGCGGCAACAGGGGCACCTCGGCTGTCCATGACCGTTGATGCTGCGCCTTGGCCGCCAGTGGGTGTGGCGCCTCCATAGCTGCAAGCCTGGTTGCCTGTGTGGCATGGGGATATCTGCTGATGTCCGGTGACATCAACTCGGTTTGGGCGCTCTTCGGCGTATCAAACCAGATGATGGCATCCATCGGCCTGGCTATCGGCGCCACCATCATTTTGCGACTGTCAGCCAAGCGCATTTACGCACTCACCTGCCTCATTCCACTGCTCTATCTCTACGTAACCGTCAACTATGCGGGTTACTGGATGATCACTCGCGTGTATTTCAACAGCGCCGCCAAGGGCTACAACCCATTCAATGGCGTGCTCTCCATCGTGATGCTGGTGCTAAGCGTCGTGATCATGGTCACTGCCATCATGCGTTGGAAGGTGCTTATGCAACGCCCCCTTTCCCTGGCGATACCCGCCCATCAGCCGCTGAGTTCGCACTGAGCGAAAAGCACACCTATTTCGAAATCAATTTCACTACCCATTTGTGGAGTTTCAGACATGAGCGCAATGCTTCGCCCCCATACCGAAGGACCCTGGACAGGATTCGTTGCAGGCCCCTGGCAGGATGCCATTGATGTTCGCAACTTCATTCAGACCAACTACACACCTTACGCCGGTGACGCCACCTTTCTATCGGAAGCGACGCCTCGTACTTCGGAACTATGGAAAAAGCTTGCCGAACTGCTCAAGGCCGAACGTGCCAGGGGCGTCCTCGATGTATCGGCCGACCGCGCGTCAAGCATTCTTGCGCACGAGCCTGGCTATATAGACAAGCACGCAGAGCTGATCGTCGGCTTGCAAACCGACGCGCCACTCAAGCGCGCCATCATGCCCAATGGTGGACTTCGCATGGTGGAAGCCGGGCTGGCGGCCTATGGCTTTCAGCTTGATCCGCTCGTGAAGGAAATCTGGAGCAAATATCGCAAGAGCCACAATCAAGGCATATTTGACGTTTATCCGCCCGACGTCCTTGCGGCCCGAAAGTCCGGCATTGTCACCGGCCTTCCCGACGCCTATGGCCGCGGACGTATCATCGGCGACTATCGTCGCGTTGCCCTGTATGGCATCGATCACCTGAAGCGAGAACGCGAACAGGCATTCCACGAGCTGGACGACAGCATATTTGATGACAATGTGCTGCGTCTGCGCGAGGAGCTATCGGAGCAGCACCGAGCCCTCGGCGAACTCAAGGACATGGCCGCCTGTTACGGCTTCGATATTTCCAGGCCGGCCAGCACCGCTCGCGAAGCAGTGCAATGGACCTACTTCGCTTATCTTGCTGCCGTCAAGGAACAGAATGGGGCCGCCATGTCCATCGGCCGTATTTCGACTTTCCTCGACATCTACATGCAGCGTGACATCGAGCGCGGCCTGATGACCGAGATGGATGCACAGGAACTGTTCGATGATCTCGTCATCAAGCTCCGCATCGTGCGCTTTCTCCGCACCCCGGAGTATGACCAGTTGTTCTCGGGGGACCCCACCTGGGTGACCGAGACCATTGGCGGCATGGGGGAAGATGGGAGGACCCTGGTTACCCGCTCCAGCTTCCGCATCCTGCAAACCCTGTTCAATCTGGGCCCTGCCCCCGAGCCCAATTTGACCGTGCTGTGGTCTAAAGACCTGCCGCAAGGTTTCAAGGACTACTGCGCTGAAGTGTCCATCCAGACATCGGCGATCCAGTACGAGAATGACGACATCATGCGCTCACACTGGGGGGACGATTACGGCATCGCCTGCTGCGTTTCCGCCATGCGCATCGGTAAGCAGATGCAGTTTTTTGGGGCCCGCGCCAACCTTGCGAAAGCCCTGCTTTACGCGATCAACGGCGGCGCCGACGAAAAGACCGGCGAAGTGGTGGCCAAGGGTTTTGCGCCGATCACCAGCGACGTGCTTGATTACGACGAAGTCATGATCCGGCTCGACAAAATGATGGATTGGTTGGCCACGACCTATGTGAATGCGCTCAACGCCATTCACTACATGCATGACAAGTACGCCTATGAGCGGATCGAGATGGCACTGCACGATCGCGACATCCTTCGCACCATGGCTTGCGGCATTGCTGGTCTCTCGGTGGTGACCGACAGCCTGTCGGCGATCCGCCATGCCAAGGTACGCGTGGTTCGCAACGAAGTTGGCCTTGCCATCGACTACCAGATCGAAGGCGAATACCCAGCCTATGGCAACAACGATCAACGGGCAGACGATATCGCCGTGTGGCTCACCGACACGTTCATGAAGAAGGTGGCCGCACAGCCACATTTCTATCGCGACGCCAAACCTACGCAATCCGTGCTGACCATCACGTCCAACGTGGTGTATGGAAAAAAGACAGGCAACACGCCGGATGGCCGCCGTGCGGGCGAACCCTTCGCGCCGGGCGCCAATCCGATGAATGGCCGCGACAAGAAGGGTTTTGTTGCCGCGGGTGCATCAGTCGCCAAATTACCGTACGACTGCGCTTTAGATGGTATTTCCTGGACGGCATCGGTCACGCCGGACGCATTGGGTCGCACCGCCACCGAGCGCAGGCGCAATCTGGCCAATTGCCTGGATGGGTACGCCATTGCCACAGGTCATCACGTCAATGTCAACGTCTTCAACCGCGACACACTTCTGGATGCGATGAACCACCCTGAGCAGTACCCGCAGCTCACTGTTCGCGTCTCCGGCTATGCCGTCAACTTCATCAAGTTGACGCGCGAACAGCAGCTGGATGTCATTTCACGCACCTTCCACTCCTGCATCTGACGCGCTTTCGCACCTCGCCGGCCATGAGGGCCGTCGAGGTGCGACTTGCCCCTTCGCCATGACCCATCAAGGAAGATCGACTCCAGCCTACCCTGCTCAGCTCTCGCACGGAGGAGGTGTAACGCCACCTCCTCTGCTGTGGGGTCGACTGCATTCTGTGGAAAGTGGCGCCGCTGCCGATGGCCCCGGTGTCCGCTTCGTCTATTTCATGTCAGGGTGCCAATTCAGGTGCCTCTATTGCCACAACCCCGATACGTGGAGGCTCTCCTCGGGGCAACAGGTGACGCTTGAGCAGGCTGTAGACGAAGTCCGGCCATATGTCCCGTTTCTCAGGGTTGCCGGCGGCGTCACCGTGTCGGGCGGAGAGCCCTTGCTGCAAGCAGCATTTGTTGGCGCCCTGCTACACCGGCTGCATGGCGAGTTCAATTTGCACACGGCGCTCGATACGCAAGGTTCGCTTGGTCGAAAGGTCAGCGACTCCTGGTTCGACGCGGTTGACCTGGTGCTGTTGGACATCAAGCATGCCGATGCAGCCAAGCATCACGCCATTACCCGCCGACCACTGGCGCCCACACTCGAATTTGCCAAGCGCATGGTGCGCCTGGGCAAACCCCTGTGGATCCGTTACGTGCTTGTTCCCGGGTTGACAGACGACCCGGGCGACGTAGCCCGCCTAGGCGACCTGATCGCCGGCCTGGGCCCTTTGGTCGAGCGAGTCGAGTTGCTGCCCTTCCATCAGCTTGGCATGCACAAGTGGGCCGAGCTCGGTCGGCCGTACTCCCTTGTCAACTGCCCAACGCCCACGCCTGCACAGCTTCGGGTTGATATCACCTACTCCGCTGAGCTTAACCTGCGAGTAGTGAGCGGCAAAGTAAGCCAGCCAGTTGCCACCCTGGGCGCGCAGGCGCGCTTCAACCTGTGGCCGGAAATTGGCGGAGCCCGCATTGAGGTAATTGACGTTCGATGTGCCGGCCGAATTCTGCGGGCCATTCCAGTTGCCCTCGAAAACACCCATGTCCAGTCGCCACTTGATACCGTCCGAACCGTGATTCAGATCCTGCATCCACACCACGCCCGGATAACGCCAGCCCACGATGCCGGTGCCGTAGCCCAACGGAAAGCCGATGTGGGTCAACGACGTAGGAACGTTGTCCAATGGGAACATCAGGTCCCACTGCTGACCGATGCGAATCGTGCTACCGATATTGGGATTGGTGATATCCATGTAAGCCTGGCGCAGGCGCGGAACGGGTTGCTGCTGCGCAAAGGCGCCAGTGCCATTGTTGCCGCCAAAGAAGTCCATCTCGATGCGGCCGCCACCACCCCAGTTGTCGTTCAGCCTGGCGCCGGTGACATCAAGCCAGAAGCGCGTATTCCGAACGTCAAAGCCACTGAGCGAGCCATCGTAACCATTGGCCTTATTGGAAACAGTGGGCGGCGCGGGAATTAACGCGCTCTGGCCGTTGCCATAATTGATGAAGGTCTTGTCTTGAGCGAAACCGGAGGCACTGATGAAGCCATGCAACGCCACACTGAGGCCGGGCGCGGTGGTGAACTGCGGCTTGGGCGCCGCCTCCACTTTGGTGGACGTCGCCTGCGCGGTGGATTGCGCCTGCGCAGCGGTTGCCTGCGCCTGTTGAGCAGCCTGGGTGGCCTGCGTAGTCGCAGCCTTCTGATCCTGGAGCATGGCCTTCAGCTCAGCCAGCTCCTGCTCCAGGTGGGTGACTCTATCGTTGAGCTGTCGTTCCCGCGGAGTACTTCCATGGTTATCGGCAGGTACGCCTTGTGCACTTGCTGGTGATGGCGGATACAGCGCGCAGGCTATACACAGCGCCAACAGAGAGTTCCGCATTGCCTTGCTTGCTTTGGTCATAGCCCGCTCTCCAAGCGTGTCGTCAATCAAACTCGGAGCAGGCTAGAAAAACCGCATCACCACAGCGTTGATCTGACAACGCGATGGATTCTAAAAATTTGAAGCTCCGGCACCCTTCAGGAGCAGGTGTCTATGGGTCATATCCTCGAGCAGCGAGGCGAGTACATACCCTCACGGCCAGACCGCAGGCCGAGAAGCCAATGGGTGAAGACGCCTTGGCCAAAACACGCGGATGGGTCGCAGAGCGCGTTACCGTCCGACTCTTTTCGTTCGGATGACTGCTTGATCAAGCGAATCAAGCACCCGTTCCATACACACGCCCCTTCCACTGGGAACGCACGCCACGCCAGTACCGAATCGCCGAGCTCCAGGTCATGCCGAGATACAGGCCCGCACTCAGTGGCAGCAGCAAGGCCCACCACCAGGGCATCCGGTAATACCTGAGCATGGGCAGGTAACCCAGCATCATGGCGGCCAACGCAAGCCAGGCCCACGGCCAGACATGAGGTGCGCCCAGCAACACCAGCGGCGCCCCGTAGGCCAGCAGGAACAGCGCTGTCACCACCAACAACAGTGCAGTCGAGTAACCAAGCTGGGTGAACGCCGAACGCGCCACCATGCGGTGGATCGAATCGAAACTTCCGTAGGGGCGCAGGCTCACCACATCCCGGCTCAGCCCGATCCATGTGCGGCCACCGGCCCGTTTCACCTGGCGAGCGAGCGTGCAATCGTCGATCAACGCATCGCGCAAGCTGGCGAATGCACCGATGCGTTCCAGCATGTTTGTGTCTACCAGAATGCAGCCACCCGCACCCGCCGCTACCAACGTGGAGCGCGAATTGGAAATGGCAAACGGATAGAGCAGCTTGAAGTAGTAGACGAAGGCCGGCAGCAGCAGGCGATCCCAGAAACTGGTGCGACGCAGATCCGCCATGATCGACACGAACTGCCGCTGCTCGCGCCGCTTGTGCAACAGCAAGGTCGCCAGCATGCCCGGGCGCAATTCGATATCCGCATCCAGCAGCAGTGTCAGCGGTGTACTCACGTACTGACGGCCCTGCTCCAACGCCCACAGCTTCCCCGCCCAGCCTTCGGGCAATGGCGCACCGGAGATCACGCGAACACCCGGAAAGGCGCTCGCGATAGCGGCCGTGTCATCGCTCGACTGATCATCGATCACGATGACCTGCAAGTCCTCACCTTGCGCGCGCAAGCCGCGCAGCGTCGCACGGATCATCTCGGCTTCGTTGCGTGCAGGTATCAACACGGTGATCTCGTCGAGACGCACGCTCGATGACACATCAGCCTCTAGATGCTCGCGCACGCTCCACGGGCGCCAGGGCACGAGCAACAGGCCCAGCCACATCACGACCGGCACCAGCGCAAACACCAGCGTGAGCATCGGGTCAGCGGCCCGCGTCGACCTCGGTCGGCGCTTGACGGCGCTGAATGGCACTGACCGGGATATGGATGGCCGTGGCGTCAACGCGATTGCCGTAGAGCACCGGCAAATCCGGCGCCATGTCACCTTCGGTGCGCGGACCGAACGTTGCGATGCGAGCCGCCCGCAGCGGATGCGCAAACGTGTCATCCACCGCCGTACCTTCGAAGCCGCAATGCGCCATACAGTTATCGCACTTCGGGTTGATGCCGACACCGTACTTATCCCAGGCAGTGTCCTCCATCAGCTCCTTGTACGAACTGGCGTAGCCTTCATCGACCAACAAGTAGCACGGCTTCTGCCAACCAAAGATGTTGTACGTGGGATTGGACCACGGTGTGCACTGATAACTCTGATTACCCGCAATGAAGTCGAGAAACATCGACGACTGGTTGAACACCCACTTGCTCTTGCGCTCTTTGCCGATGCGGAACACATCGCGGAACAATTGCTTGCTTTCCGTGCGACCCAGAAAAACATCCTGTCGCGGCGCATGCTGGTAACTGTAGCCAGGCGATACCGTGATGCCCTCGATGCCCAGCGACATGGCAAAGTCGAAGAATCTGGCGATCTCCTCCGGCTCCTCGTTGTTGAACAGCGTGCAGTTGATGGTGACGCGAAAACCCCGCGACAGCGCCAACGTGATCGCAGCCACGGCCTTATCGAACACACCCTCCATGCAGACTGACGCGTCATGCCGCTCTTGCAGACCGTCCAGATGCACCGACCAGGTGAAATACGGCGACGGCGTGTACTCATCGATATGCTTGGTCAGCAGGATCGCATTGGTGCAGAGATAGATGAACTTTTCACGGGTGATGAGGCCCTGCACGATCTGCGGCATATCCTTGTGGATCAGCGGCTCACCACCAGGAATGGACACTACCGGCGCGCCACATTCGTCCACGGCGCGCAGCGCATCCTCCACGCTCATGCGCTTCTGCAGAATTTCCTTCGGGTGGTCGATCTTGCCGCAACCCGCACAGGCCAGATTGCACTGGAATAACGGCTCCAACATCATCGCCAGCGGATAACGCGTCTGGCCGATCATCTTTTTGCCGATGATGTAGCGCGCGATCTTGACCTGCTGAATAAGAGGAATGCCCAAAGGATTCTCCTCGCCGGCGCAACCGATGGTTCAGATCCGGTCCGTGCAGGCTTCAGGGTGACGCATGACTAAGGTGTGGATCGGAGTATAGCCACCTGCAGCTCGCCATCGTGTTCAGGACGGCAGCGCGGCAGACGACTGGAATAGGTGTGCGTGTTCCCTGCGAAGACTGTCCCACTCGATCTTGAACCAGGGCGTGAACTGCTCCGGATGTGCCGCAATCTCGTGATCGAGCCCATCAGGCGAGATGTAACGCAGTGCGGCAATCTCATTCCTGTTGGCGACAGGCGCCGCATCGCTACGGCCGGTATAGACCCAACAAAGTTCGTTCTCGGCGCCTTCGGCATCGAACTGCGCCTGATACTGAAATTTGAACCGGAACTGGAACTGGCATTGCATGCCCAGCTCTTCGCCGAGCCGGCGATGAATGGCCTTCTCCATGGATTCGCCGCGCCGCGGATGACTGCAACAGGTGTTGGACCAGTACCCGGGCCACAAACGCTTGCCACCGGCACGCTGCTGCAACAGCAACTCACCCGCCGCATTGAAGACAAACAATGAAAAAGCGCGGTGCAAAATCCCGTGCCCACTATGCGCGGAGGCTTTATCGAGAAAACCGGTTTCCTGGTCGTGCTCGTCCACCAACACCAGGGGTTCGTCCTGAAAGGAGACGTCGCTCCTCGACCAGGCACCCTCGTAGTAGTCCAGTTCGCGGCTAGCCAAGGTTCAACCTCTCTTCCGGCGGACGGCACATGAAGACTCATCATCACGTCATCATCACATTTGCGATGAAGACGCCAAGCTATGACAGGTAAGCGTTGCCAGCCTAGCAAGGATGGTTGCGACGGTGTACCCCCCAGTCTGCGATGGCGCTCCCACCTGCTTAGTGAGCGCCCCCTGTGGAACTGCCAGACGTATAGTCGGATACCTTCGCGCGCGTCCACGTGGTGCTGCCACCCAGCAGGCTGATGCCGATAAAGCCGCGAAGGATCAGGTGATCGTTGTCCTGAAGGTGAATCTGACAGTGATAGGTTTTGCCATTGTCCGAATCGTAGACCTGGCCATCCACCCACATGTGACGATCGGGGTCGTAGTGCAGACCCCATAACAATTGCAGACCTGTGAGATGCCGCGCGCGCAGCGCCGGATCGGGGTTGTTGCGATCGGTCACGATCTTGCCGTTGAGCGCCGGCCCGTCTTCGGGCCCATAGGTATCGTGCAATTGCCAGACGATACTCCCCTGGTACTGATCGCCCTGACGTTCAATACGGATGATGGCGTCACGACTCTGCACCAGCCAGTCGCCCTCGATAGCCGCGGCCTCCGGCATATCCTGGCCTTCTGCCTGCACCGCCGCCGCGCAGCAGGCCAGCCCCAGAAGGAACACGCTTGCGAAAAACGTGCGTAAGCTTCGGCATTGTCGCAACAGCCGATGGGCGCAAACGTCATTGGCTTCCATCAGGGCATTCACCCGGCACGTGAATTGGCGTTAATGTCGTCACAAGGATGCGACCGAACCCCGTTCATGCCGACTTATCCTGACATCGCGACGCTGCTGTCATGGCTGGGCATTGCGCTCGGCTCTGCCGCCGCCGCGTACGCTTGCCTCAGCCTGTGGGCGTGGTTTCGGTGCGATCGTTCCGGCAAGGATCCCGATCCCGATGTGAACGACCCGGCAAACCAGCCCGTAAGCGTACTCAAGCCGCTCCATGGTGCCGAACCGCGCCTCTACGAGAATCTTCGCAGCTTCTGTCTGCAACAACACGCCTGCCATGAATTGCTGTTTGGCGTGCGCGATCGGGACGACCCTGCCATTGCCGTGGTGCAGCGACTGCAACGGGAGTTCCCGAAGCTGCCCATCACCCTGGTGATCGATCAACGCGTTCACGGCGACAACCTCAAGGTCAGCAACCTGATCAACCTGCTCGAGCATGCTCGTTATGACTGGTTGGTACTGGCCGACAGTGACATCCATGTGCCCACCGACTACCTGATGCGCGTTACGGCGCCATTGGCCTCGGCCGATGTGGGTATTGTCACCTGCCTCTATCACGGCCTGACCCATAACTCCTTTAGCTCGCGCCTGGGACGGCTATTCATCGATGACTGGTTTGCCCCCTCCGTCAGGTTGGCGCATGCGTTCGGCTCCACCCGTTTCGCGTTCGGCTCGACCATCGCCTTGCGCCGCGACACACTCCAGGCCATTGGCGGCTTTGACGCCCTGCGCAATACGCTTGCCGATGATTTCTGGCTCGGTGAATTCAGCCGCCAGTTAGGGCTGCGCACGGAGTTGTCGACGCTGGTGGTAGGCACGGAGGTCAGCGAAGCCAACTTGCGCAGCTTGTGGATTCACGAACTACGCTGGCTGCGCACCATTCGCGCCATCTCGCCTGCCGGGTTCGCCATGAGCTTCATCTGCTTCACCTGGCCGATGCTGCTTCTGGCGCTATGCCTGTCGCCTACGCTGCCCACCCTCTGCGTTGCACTGCTTGGTGGCGCGGCCCGCATCCTGCGCTACCGAGCGCCATGGCGAAGCACCGCGAGGTCTTCACCTTGGCTCGACATTTGGCTGACCCCTTTCCGCGACGCGCTGTTGCTGGTGGAATGGGCGGGCGCACTGATCCGCTGGCGGGTCGAGTGGCGGGGTCAGGTGCTTCATGCGCGCGACCATGCGCCATCGCGTTATCCTTGAGAACAACGTTGCAAATGTGATGAACCACTCGTTGCGTGTACGCAGGAGCCTGGCAATCCCATGAAGACGCTTTTTCTGCAGGCGCCGTCGTTCGACGGTTTTGATGGTGGCGCGGGCTCGCGTTATCAGGCGAAGCGCGAGATCAAAAGCTTCTGGTATCCCACGTGGCTGGCGCAGCCGGCGGCGCTGATACCGGGCTCCCGCGTGCTGGATGCACCGGTGGAAGAGCTTTCGGTCGAAGACACTCTGAATCTCGCCAGCGTTTACGATCTGGTGATCATTCACACCAGCACGCCGTCGTTCCCCACCGATGCGAAATTCGCCGAACTGCTCAAGGCACGCCGGCCCGAGATCCTTGTCGGCATGGTCGGTGCCAAGGTGGCCGTCGAGCCCACGGAATCGCTGCAGGCATCGCCCGCCATCGATTTCATCTGCCGCGAAGAGTTCGACTACACCTGCAAGGAAGTAGCCGAGGGCCGCCCGATTCTCGATATCGCCGGCCTCAGCTACAAGCTTGCCGACGGCAGCGTGCAGCACAATCCGCCACGCGCCACCATTGAGAACATGGACGACCTGCCCTTTGTCGCCCCCATCTACAAGCGCGACCTGAAGATCGACCGCTATTTCATCGGCTACCTCAAGCACCCTTACGTGTCGATCTATACCGGCCGCGGCTGCCGCTCAAAGTGCACGTTTTGCCTGTGGCCGCAAACCGTGGGTGGCCATCGCTATCGCGTTCGCTCGGCAGCCAATGTGCTGGCCGAGGCGAAATGGATCAAGGAGAACATGCCCGAAGTCCGCGAGCTGATGTTCGACGACGACACCTTCACCGACAGCTCAAACATGGAGCGCGTGCACGAGATCGCCCGCGGCCTGCATGCCATGGGCTGGACCTGGAGCTGCAATGCCAAGGCCAACGTGCCTTACGCGTCGCTGAAGATCATGAAGGAAAACGGCCTGCGCCTGCTGCTGGTGGGTTATGAGTCGGGTGACGACCAGATTCTGCACAACATAAAAAAGGGCCTGCGCACGGATATTGCGCGTACTTTCACCGAGAACTGCCGCAAGTTGGGCATCACCGTGCACGGCACATTCATCCTCGGTCTGCCGGGCGAAACCAAAGAAACCATTGCGCGCACCATTCAGTACGCCAAAGAGATCAATCCGCACACCATCCAGGTGTCGCTGGCCGCACCGTACCCCGGCACCACGCTGTACAAACAAGCTATCGAAAACGGTTGGCTGGAGCCGAATACAGCAACTCATCTGGTCAACGACAAGGGCGTGCAACTGGCGATGATCAGCTACCCGCATTTGTCGAAGGAAGACATCTTCCACGGCGTGGAAACGTTCTATCGCAGCTTCTATTTCCGGCCCTCCAAGATATGGGAGATTGTGAAAGAGATGCTCGGTAGCTGGGAAATGACCAAACGCCGGTTGCGCGAAGGCGTGGAGTTCTTCCGCTTCCTGCATGCGCACGAGGCATAAACGGGCCGCGGGCGCGTAGCCTATGAACGCATCACTGGCAACCTCGCGCCCGCGCCTGATCGTCACCGCCGATGACTTTGGTCTGCATGAGGCCGTGAACGAGGCGGTCGAACGCGGTTATCGTCACGGCGTGCTGCGTGCGGCGAGCCTGATGATGACCGCCCCCGCCGTGGAGGACGCCGTCGCACGGGCGCGGCGCCTGCCCGGACTGGCGGTGGGTTTGCACCTGGTGCTCGCGGACGGTAGCGCTGCACTGCCTCCGTCGCAGATTCCGGACCTTGTCGACGCTCAGGGCCGATTCGGCAGCCACATGGGGCGCGACGGCGTACGTTTCTTCTTTCTGCCCCACGTCCGTCGCCAGCTTGCAGCAGAGATCCGCGCACAGTTCGATGCCTTTGCAGCCACTGGCCTGCTCCTTGATCACGTGAACGCACACAAGCATTTTCACTTGCATCCCACCGTGCTCTCGCTGCTGCTGTCCATCGGCCGCGAATACGGTCTCCGTGCCGTACGGCTTCCTGCCGAACCCGGCATGGAACCGTGGCTGCAACCCTGGCTGGCGCTGATGCGATGGCGTCTGCGGCGTGCAGGCGTGCACTGCAACGACCATGTGTTCGGCATCCGGCACACCGGCGGCATGGACGAAACCATCCTGCTCGATGTCGTGCGTCAGCTACCCGAAGGCTTGAGCGAGCTGTACCTTCATCCGGCCACGCACGGCGAGCTCACGCCCGCCATGGCCGACTACCGGCACGCGGATGAACTGGCAGCACTGCTGTCGCCACGCGTGCATCAGGCCATCGCCGAGCACTGCCTGCTCTGCCGTGGCTTTAGCGATCCGGCAGCCGCATGAAATACCTGGTCTATCTCACCGGTCTGATCGGCCTTGCCGTCGCCATCGTGCTGGTGGTGCATCAGGACTGGACATCCATCCGCAGCGCGTTTGACCATGCCGGCTGGGCACTGTTGTGGCTGCTGCCATTCCATGCCATTCCGCTGCTGCTCGACGTCATGGGCTGGCGCGCCCTCCTCAAGCCGAGCGACCCACAACGACGCGCCGACGTGCCTTTCCTGTTTTGGGTGGCCACCATACGCGAGGCTTGCAACCGATTGCTTCCGGTTGCAAACGTCGGTGGTGAGATCGTCGGCATCCGGCTGGTCAAATGGCGCGGACTCGATGGCGCCACGGTGGCCGCAAGCGTGGTGATGGAAGTACTGCTGACGCTGATCAGCCAGTACGTATTCGCCGCGCTGGGCATTCTCCTGCTGGTGGGCATGTCTCAGCACATCGGCACGCTCAACTCGGTGCTGGGCGCGCTCGCGGCCAGCCTGCCCTTGCCGATCGCGCTGCTTTACCTGCTTCGCCACGGCCAGCTGTTTTCGCGGCTCGAAGCCTTTGCGATAAAGCTGCTCAACGGCCCGTCACGCCTTACCGAACTGCTCGACGGATCGCGGCTCGACCACGAAGTTCGCGTGCTCTACAGCCAGCCATTGAGGCTCACGGTGACGTGCCTGTGGCAGATCCTCGGTTTCCTGGCAGGCAGCTTCGAAAGCTGGCTGGCGCTGCAGTTGCTGGGCTACCCCATTTCGGTGTGGGACGCGATTGCCATCGAGGCCGCCACCCAGGCCGTGCGTCACATCATCTTCTTCGTTCCCGCCGGACTCGGCGTGCAGGAAGGTGGACTAGTGCTGTTCGGCGGCATGATCGGGCTTCCACCGGATGCCGCCATCGCGCTATCACTGGTCAAGCGCGCGCGCGAAGTAGGTTTTGGCGTGCCGGCGCTGCTTTCGTGGCAATGGGCTGAAGCGCATCGGCTGCGTCGGCGCTGGTTGGCGAAGCAGGCAGCCGCGCTGTCTGAGCCAACCAACAGCAAACTGTCGTGACATAGTGAGGTGAAGGATGTCGCATGACGCCATAGCCGCCGCCGATCACACCATGCGCCACTGGGCAGGCGCCGAGCCAGGCCACATCAAGATCGGCTCGGACGCGCACAAACGCCTGTTCTGCCGCATGCTGCTGGACACGCACAACCCATACAAACCGGCGGTCATCGAATGGCCGCCACTGAACGCAGAGGCGCTGCATCGCATTACCTCGCTGCCCATATGGGATATCGCGGTACAAACCGAGGGCAAAGCCAAGCTTCGCGTCGCCACGTACACCCACACAGTGAGCGACGCGCTCCTGCGTGAAGCGCTGACCATGGACGGCGACGAAGAGGCCCGCCACAAGGTGGTGCTCAGCAAGATGGTGGCGGCTTACGGCATTGAGCTGGCGCCTGAGCCGGTCTATGAGATTCCCAAAGATCCGGAATGGGGCTGGCTGGTGACCGGCTATAGCGAATGCATCGACAGTTTCTTTGCCTTCGGCCTGTTCGAGTCAGCGAGGCGCACCGGCTATTTTCCGACGGAATTGGTTGAAACGTTCGAACCCGTCATGCAGGAAGAAGCGCGCCATATTCTGTTTTTCGCCAACTGGGTGGCCTGGTACCGGCGCCAACTACCCTGGTGGCGGCGACCGTCGTTCGAGTTCAAGGTGCTGCGCGTGTGGTTGTTTCTGATCTGGGAGCGCATAGGCATCGCCAAAGGTCTGGACGACCAGGGCGAAATGCAGGACGCCAACTTCACGCTGACGGGACACGAGCAGATCGGCCTCGACTTGAACTTAGGTGAGTTGCTCGACCTCTGCCTCAGCCAGGACACCTGTCGCATGGACGGCTATGACGAGCGCCTGCTTCGTCCCACCGTCGTACCGCGCATGGCAAGACTGGTGCGCCGCTTCGTACGCTGATCCGCTCAGTGGTGCAGGCTGAACCAGGCTACGGCGTCTTCCAGTGCCAGCCGCACGGGGCCCGCTGCATAGCCCAGTTCGCGTTCGGCCTTGGCGCTGGTGAAGAACATGCGCTTCTTTGACATGCGCACTTCTTCGACGGTGGCGATCGGCGGCCTGCCCGTCAGGCGTGCCCATGCCTCGGCCCCAAAGGCCACCGGCATGACCGCCGCATGCGGCAATCGCCAGCGTGGTGGCGGACGGCCAACGATATCGGCGATCTCGAACAGCAATTCGCGCAAACTGAGGTTGGCGCCGCCCAGGATATAGCGCTCGCCGATCACGCCTCGCTGGAACGCCAGCCAGTGGCCATCGGCCACATCGTCCACGTGCACGACATTCAGGCCGGTATCGACATACGCGGGCATGCGGCCCGTCATCGCGTCGCGCACGATGCGCCCCGTGGGCGTGGGCTTGATGTCACGAGGGCCAATGGGTGTCGATGGATTGACGATTACCACAGGCAACCCCTGTGCCGCGTAATCGCGCACCACGGCTTCGGCGAGGAACTTGGAGCGTTTGTAATGCCCCACCATATCGCTCAGCGACACATCGGTCATTTCGTCGCCGGGACTTCCGTCTCCGGGAATGCCAAGCGTCGCTACGCTACTGGTGTAGACCACGCGCGGCACACCTGCCTTTTTGGAAGCTTCAAGCAAGGCTCGCGTACCGTCGACATTGGTCCGGTACAGCTGCTCTGGCTGCGGCGCCCACAGGCGATAGTCGGCAGCAACGTGAAACACGGCGTCACAGCCGTCACAGACTTTTGCCAGAGACGCCGCATCGGTGAGGTCGCCCTCGATCACCTCGACATCGATGCCCTGCAGATTCCTGCGATCCGAGCCGGCGCGTGCCAACACCCGAACGCGGTGATCTTCACGCAACAGGCGGCGAACTACCGCCGACCCGACGAAGCCGGTAGCACCAGTGACCAATGACTTCATGGCAGCGCTGCTGCCAGCGCAGTCCCGACCATCGCCAGCGTGAGCCCTGGACACATAAGAGGGGTAATCCCTGAACCCGGGGAAGAGTTGCGGTTCATTATGTACGAATCACGCGCGACATAGCGCACGCGGGTATCGGTTTGCCTACCCCACTTAAGTGGTATGGAACACCCCTCGGGCACCCCCTGGACGCCTAGACGATTCAACGACATTTCCTCTGTTCAGATGCTGGGTCTGCGAGGAACGAGGGTGCTACCATGCCAACGTCGCGCGTTTCTCTCTGTATGTGAATACATAAGAAGGCCGAGGCATGCCCATGTTCGAAGCGAAACAAGCCGCTGCGATCACCCCGAGCAACGCCAGCGCTTATCAGGAAGCCATTCTTCCTAAAGTGTCACGAACGTTTGCATTGACGATACCGCAGCTGCCACCTGCGCTGCGTGATGTCGTCGCAAACGCTTATCTGCTTTGCCGCATCGCGGACACCATCGAAGACGAACCTGCATTCTCCCCTGATGAAAAAGGTGTTTATGAAAAGGCCTTTGTCGATGCCGTGATGGGCGTCGCTGATGCCCGCCGCTTTGCCGCAGAGCTTGCTCCACGGTTTTCCAACGCCACCTCCGAAAGCGAACGCGACCTGCTGTTCCAGTTGCCGCTGGTGCTGGAAATCACGCGCACGTTCAACGCAACACAGCACGCCGCCATCGTCGATTGCCTGAAGGTGATGTCGCAAGGCATGCACGACTTCCAGCGCGTGGTGGGGCTGCAGGGACTGGATACGCTGCGCGACATGGATCGCTATTGCTACTGCGTAGCTGGTGTCGTCGGCGAGATGCTCACCCGCATGCTGATCGATTTCGAACCGGAGATGGCATCGCAGCGCGCCACGCTGATGCATCTGGCCATCTCGTTCGGCCAGGGCCTGCAGATGACCAACATCCTGAAGGACCAGTGGGAAGACCGCAGCCACGGCGTATGCTGGCTGCCGCAGGATGTATTCGCGCGTCATGGCGTGAAGCTGGCCGATCTTCATCCTGGCAAACAAGATGCCCGCTACGCCGCCGCCATGATCGAGCTGATCGGCGTGGCGCATGCCCACCTTTGCCACGCCGTGGAATACACACTGATCGTTCCTGCTCGCCACGCCGGTTTCCGCCGGTTCTGCCTGTGGAGCATTGGCCTTGCCGTACTCACCTTGCGCAATCTGCAAGACCGGCTCGATTTCTCATCGGGCGCGCAGATCAAGGTGTCACGTGCTGCCGTCGCGCAGACCATCAGCCTGACCCGGCTGACCGACAAGTACGACCCCGCTGTCCGCTGGCTGTTCGCCGCGGCCGCCCGCAAATTGCCGCTGACCACGCTGGCGTCAGAGTGGGACAACGCCAAGGTCTCGCCGCAGGTCTGGCCGTGGCGCCGGGCGTCCTACCTCAACGGCATGGTGTCGCGGCGCGATCCCAAAGACGCCCGCTCGCTATGACGGATACACCCGCCACGATCACTGAAACACCTCATCCAGACACGCGTCATCCGCAGCCAGAGCGCCACCGGCTGGATCGGGCCATCGATCGCGCGCGCAAAGCCCTGCTTGCGCGGCAGCGGCCTGACGGCCACTGGAGTTTTGAGTTCGAAACTGACTGCACCATCTCCTCCGAATACATCCTGATGATGCACTTCCTCGACGAGATCGATGATGTGCTGCAGGAAAAACTTGCCCGCTATATCCGCCTCAAGCAATGCCTGGACACGCACGGTGGCTGGCCGTTGTATGAAGGCGGCACCATCGACATCTCGTGCTCGGTGAAGGCTTATTACGCGCTGAAGGCGGCCGGTGACGCGGCCGATGCCCCGCACATGCGCCGCGCCCGCGAGGCAATTCTTGCCTTGGGCGGCGCGGCAAAGAGCAACGTTTTCACACGCATACTCCTGGCCATGTTCGAGCAGGTGCCGTGGCGTGCCGCACCTTATGTGCCAGTGGAGATCATGCTGTTTCCGCGCTGGGCGCCGTTTCATCTCGACAAGGTGTCGTACTGGGCGCGCAGCACGATGGTGCCGTTATTCATTCTCTGCTCGCTCAAAGCGCGCGCGCGGAATCCCCGCCGCGTTGCCATACCCGAGTTGTTCGTGACGCCACCGGACGAAGAGCGTCATTACTTCACGACCCGCAATGCCATCAGCCGGCTGTTTCTGGTGCTGGACAAGATCGGCCGCGCCTGCGACCCACTGATTCCCGGCTGGCTGCGGCGCAAGGCGGTGCACAAGGCAGAGCGGTGGTTTCTGGCGCGACTCAATGGCGAGGATGGCCTCGGCGCGATTTTTCCGCCCATGATCAACGCGCTGGAAGCGATGGACCTGCTTGGCTATCCCAAGGATCACGATGCCCGCGCGACCTGTCTGAAGTCGCTGCAAAAGCTCATCGTGTATCGCGACGATGGCACGGCGTACTGCCAACCTTGCGTGTCTCCCGTGTGGGATACCGGCTGGGCAGCCATGGCGTTGCTGCGAGCCTCGCCCGATGACGTCACCCAATCCGCAGTAACGCGCGCCATGGACTGGCTGGCACCGCTGCAGGAACAGGATCTTCAGGGTGACTGGGCAGTCCAGGCGCCAGATTTGGCACCGGGCGGCTGGGCTTTCCAGTATGCCAATGCGTATTACCCCGACCTCGACGACACCGCGGTCATTGCTGGCTTGCTGCATGTCGCCGTGCGCGGCACACCGCAGGCGGCCACCTATCGCGAACGCATCGAACGCGCCGCCGACTGGCTGGTGGGCATGCAGTCGGACAACGGTGGCTTTGCGGCGTTTGACCGCAACAACACGCACTATCACATCAATGAGATTCCCTTCGCCGACCACGGCGCCATGCTCGATCCGCCTACCGAGGATGTATCCGGTCGCGTACTGGCCTGTCTCGGCGTACTCCAGCGTCCACAGGATGGCGAAGCTATCAGGCGCTGCGTGGCCTACCTCAGGCAGGCACAGACGCCCGATGGCGCCTACTGGGGGCGCTGGGGCACCAACTACATATATGGCACGTGGTCCGTGCTTGCTGGCCTCGCATTGGCCGGTGAAGACATGCGCCAGCCCTGGATACGCAAGTCGGTGGACTGGCTGCTTGCGATGCAGCACGCCGACGGCGGCTGGGGCGAAACCAACGACAGCTATTACGACCCGTCATTACGCGGCACGAATCGAGGCGTCAGTACGGCGCATAGCACGGCATGGGCGCTGCTGGGGCTGCTTGCCGCCGGCGAGCATGCGTCCGGCGCGGTGCGGCGCGGCGTGCAATGGTTACTGGACGACCAGCAGGATGATGGCGAATGCGAAGAGGGACTCTGGTATCACCCGAGCTTCAATGCGCCGGGCTTTCCACGCGTCTTTTTTCTCAAGTACCACGGCTACACCGCGTATTTTCCGTTATGGGCACTGACGCGCTATCGACAGCTGACCTCCGCCACATCGCCACGGACAACGCAGTGAGTCATCACCCCGTGGGCATCGTGGTCGCCCTTGCCGCCGAGGCAAAGGCGCTGGCCCGCAAATCGTTGCCTGCGGGCCAGGCCATCGCGCTCGACAACGGCGACCTTGCCTGGCTGAGCGGCATGGGCCAGCAAGCGGCGCGGCAAGCGGCAGAAGGATTGATTTCCGCAGGCGCCACGGCGCTGGCCGCATTTGGCGTCGCAGGCGCACTGGCGCCCGGACTTCGTAGCGGCACGCTGTTTTGTCCCTCGTGCATCATCGACGAGCGAGGGCACGACTATGTGCCGACACCCGCGTGGCGTATGGCCCTGATCCAGCACCTGCGCGCGACAGCTTTACCGATGTTGACGGAGGGTCATCTGCTAAGCCTTCCATCACCGCTGCTCTGCGCCGGCGACAAGGCCGCCATGCGCGAACACCATCTGGCCGCTGCGGTGGATATGGAAAGCGCCGCCGTCGCTGCCGTCGCCAGCGAACATCGGATGCCGTTTGTGGTGCTGCGCGCCATCGTTGATGAGCGCAATGATGATATCCCCACCGAACTGCAGGCAGGCGTCGACGCGTGGGGGCGCCCGTTACTCTGGCGCATGGCGGCCACTCTTCTGCGCCACCCATCCCTGCTTTCGCAGTTGCCCAAACTGGCCTCACGCATGAACAAGGCCACGCACGCGCTGCAGGCGGCTGCTGCAGCGGCGGGTCGCGGACTGGGACGCAACCCCGTACTCCCCTGCTAACCTCTACCCATCGTTTGAATGTCAGGCATGGCCTCGACGTGCGGCCGGCCCTATCAAAGCCAGGAGACCCGGCGGCGTGTTCACAACGATTCACAAAGGCCTGGTATGGCTGGTTGATCACAGTGGCAGGCACCGTTTTGTGGTGCTGTCGATCGCCGCGCTAATGGTCGCCGTATGCCTGTATGGGGCCTCAAATCACCTGAGCGTCGACACCGATGCCGACCATCTGTTTTCTGCGAAGCTGCCGTGGCGGCAGCAGAGCCAGGCCTTTGCTCGTCTGTTCCCCCAATTCAGCGACACGCTCACCGTCGTCGTACGTGCCTCCACACCGGAGGAGGCGCGCATCGTCGCCCAGGCGCTGAACCAGAAAATTGCCGCCGACACCGCGCATTTCCAATCATCCTCTACGCCCGGCATCAGCCCGTTCTTCAATCGCGAAGGTTTGCTGCTGCTGCCGCCGAAGGAACTCTCGAGCACGCTCGACAGCATGCTGCAAGCGCAACCTCTGCTTGGGCCGTTGGCGACCGACCCTTCGGCCCGCGGCTTGTTCAAGGGCATCGACCTGATGGTCGAAGGCGTGCGCCGGGGCATGGCGGAGGATCTTTCCTCGTACGACGCAGCGCTTGGCAATGTCGCCAAGACCATGGAGGACGCGGTCGCCGGCCATGCTTCGCCGCTTTCCTGGCAGGCACTGCTCACCCCGGAGCTTGTGAATGCCAATGGCGGGCAGGAATTCATCCTCGTGCACCCGGTACTCGACCGTGCCGCATTGCAGCCCGGGCGCAGCGCCACGGAAGCCATGCTGCGCATGGCGGCACAGCTACCCGAAGTGGCTTCGGGCCGCGTGCACATCAACTACACAGGCTCGGTGCCGCTGGCTGACGAAGAGTTCGCTTCGCTCACCGATCGCGCCGGCCCCATTGCTGTCGGCAGTAGCCTGCTACTGGTGTTCTGGCTGGCGCTCGCGCTGGGTTCGTGGCGACTGATCGTGCCGGTGGTGATGACGCTGATCGTGGGCCTGATCTATACGCTGGGCTTCGCAGCGTTTGCCGTGGGCCGGCTCAACCTCGTGTCGGTGGCGTTTGCCGTGCTGTTCGTCGGGCTTGCGGTGGATTTTGGCATCCAGTTCGCCGTTCGCCTGCGAGCCCGACAATTCAGCGAGCGATCCTTTGCCGACTCTCTGCATGAAACGGGAGATCGCGCGGCCGGCCAGATCGGCCTTGCCGCGCTCGCCACCTCCTGTGGATTTCTTGCCTTTGGCCCCACCGATTTCACCGGCGTCGCCGAGCTGGGCATCATTGCCGGCGTCGGTATGCTGCTGGCGCTGGTGTGCACGCTGACTGTGCTGCCTGCCCTGCTCCGCTTGCTCGCCCATAGCTCACCGCATCACGAGGTCGCCCTGCCTGGTGGCGCAGCGGCGGACACCTGGCTGCATCGCCATCGCAAGCGCGTGCTTATGGCGTTCGCCGTGCTTGGCGCCGGCGGCCTGTGGTGCGCCATCACCATTCCGTTCGACGCCAATCCGCTGCATACCAAGCGCGCCGATACCGAAGCGATGCGCACGCTGGCGTCGCTGATGGACGACCCGAACACCAATCCATTCACCATGGACATCCTCGTCAAGAATCTCGACGAGGCCAAGAAACTCAGCGATCGCCTGGGCAAGCTACCTCAGGTCATGCAGGTGGTTTCCGGTGTCGATTTCGTACCGGTCGGCCAGGCCGACAAACTCGACCAGATTCAGCAGGCATCGGATCTCATGTACGCCGTGCTCAACCCCGGCGAACAAGCGGCAGCGCCCAGCTATGCCGACATGCGCGAGGCCGCCAAGGACACCAGCGAGGGCATCGCCAGTGTTTCCGACAAGCTGCCAGCCAACTCGCCGTTGCGCCGCATCGGCAAGGCATTGGCGCAACTGGCGCAGGGATCGGATCAGCAGATGGCCACCGCCAACAAGGCGCTGACGGAGTTTCTTCCCTATACGCTCCATCAATTGGGCGATTCGTTGTCTGCCGAAACCATCACCATGCAAAACCTGCCGGAGAATCTGAAGCGCGATTGGTTCGCGCCGGATGGGCGGGTGCGTGTGCAGGTCACCCCCACCGCCAAGGCACAAAACACGGCGGGCCTGCGCCATTTCGTGCAGGTGGTGCAGGAGGAAGCACCGGAAGCTGCCGGTTCAGCGGTCGCTACCATCAGGGCTGCCGACACCATCCTGACTGCATTCCGCGAAGCCGCGGTGTACGCGACCCTCGCCATCGGCATCGTGTTGTTGCTGGTGCTCCGACGCCTGCAAGACGCTGGGCTGGTGCTGGCCACATTGCTGATGTCAGCCCTGCTCACCGCGTTGCTGGCACGTGCGTTCGGCATTGCCATCAACTTCGCCAACATCATTGCCCTGCCCCTGCTGCTGGGCGTCGGCGTTTCGTTCAACGTGTACTTCGTGATGAACTGGCGCCACGGCATGCGCCAATTTCTTGGCTCGCCGACGGCACGCGCCATTCTGTTCTCCGCGCTCACCACCGGCACCGCCTTCGGCAGCCTGGCGATCGCCCGCCACCCTGGCACGGCCAGCATGGGCACGGTGTTGCTGCTGAGCCTGCTTGCCGTACTGCTTTCCACCTTTGCGTTTCTGCCGGCGGCTTTGTACGCCGTTGGGCCTTGCGAAGGAAAGGAACATGCTCACTAGGTCAGACTTATCACCCGCCGGAGCCGTTCATGCGTTCCTTCCGTCATCTCGCGATGTTCGCCTTTGCCGCCCCCTTGCTCTTCGCCAGCCTGGGCGTCAGCGCCCACGCGATCCTGCTCGACAGCACGCCCAAGGTTAATGGCAGCCAGCCCGCAGGCCCTGCGGCGATCACTCTCAAGTTCAACAGCAAGATCGACCAGGAGCGCTCGCGACTCGTACTGATCGCAGCCGATCACAGCGAAACGCTGCTGCACATCATCATCGACAGCCACAAGCGCAATGAGCTCGAAAGCGAAACCGAGCTGAAGCCCGGAACCTATGTCATCCGCTGGCAAGCGTTGGCACTGGATGGACACATCACGCGGGGCGAGCTGCCCTTCACTGTGACGGCCAGCGCGCCATAGATTTCACCCCTCACCAGTTAAATCGCCACCGCTGACTACCGGGGGATTTCGTGGCCCTGCTCGTCGACATTTTTGGATACCTCAGCGTCATCCTGCATGGACTGGTCATCGTCGCCCAGTCGATGACCCTCGGTGGCCTGTTGTTCCTGCTAGGTCTGCTTCATCCGCTCGCGCCACGACTCGCACAGGGCGGCGCCCTGGTACAACGCGCCCAGCGCCTCACGCGCTGGAGTGCTACAGGCCTGCTGCTGGCCGAGCTGGCCACCACGGCGCTGCAGGTGTCGGTGTTGATGACTACCGTCGACCTGCCGTTTACCAACGTGATGCATGCATCCTTTGCCGTGTCTGGCGGCGTAAAGATGCTCTGCGCGCTAGTCATCGCCGTTGGCCTGCGAGGGTCAGTACTCACCAGCGGTTTCGCACGCGCCACTCTGCTTCTGATCGGCATTATCGAGCTGGCTGCCGCCACCGTGACCACGCACGCCTTCGCACGACTGGACGACAACGCCCTGCTGATGCTGGTGGAAGGCCTGCATCAATTCGGTGCTGCGATCTGGATCGGCGCCATCCCCAGCTTCGTGCTGGTGCTTCGCCACCTGGAGGACCGCGAGAGCCTGCGGTTGGTCGGCGCCCGGTTCTCGCGCATGTCGATGCTTGGCGTAGCCTGCATCCTGCTTTCCGGCATCACCATGTGCGTGTTCTATATCGGCGACCTGCCGGGTTTCTACGGCACCGCCTATGGCGTCATGGTAGGCGCCAAGATTGCCATGTTCCTCGCCTTGCTGGCATTGGGCCTGGGCAATCTGATGGTTACCGAACGACTGCGTAGAGGCGGCGAAGCACCGGTCATGCGCATGCGCCGTTTTGCTGAAGTGGAGATCGGCATCGGCTTCACCATTTTCTTCGCCGCCGCCTCGCTGACCTCGGTACCACCCGCCATCGACCTGACCACCGACCGGGTGAGCCTCCATGAGATTGCACAGCGCAACGCTCCGGCATGGCCACGACTCACATCACCGGATCACGACACGCTGGCCATCTCTCAAATGCAGGCAGCGCTTGATCGCGATGCCGAACGCAACCACCAGGTCGCGCAATCGGCCACCATTCCCGGCTCAGGCGTACTAGCGCCGCGCAACGCGGAAGACATTGCCTGGTCGGAATACAACCATCACTGGGCCGGCATCTTCGTGCTGCTGATCGGCCTGCTGGCACTGCTCAGCCGCGGTGGCGTGGGATGGGCCAAGCATTGGCCGCTGCTGTTTCTTGCCCTGGCCGGCTTTCTGCTGGTGCGCTCCGACCCCGAGGTATGGCCCATGGGACAGGAGGGCTGGTGGGTGGCCTGGCGCGATGTCGAAGTGGCGCAGCACCGATGCTTCGTGCTGCTGATCATCCTGTTCGGCACGTTTGAATGGTCGGTGCGTACGGGGCGATTGCGCAACAGCCATGCAGCGCTGGTATTTCCTCTGCTGGTCGCCGTTGGTGGCGCGATGCTGCTAACCCACAGCCACCAGATTTCCAACGTCAAGGATCAAATGCTGATCGAGCTGACGCACACGCCGCTGGCGTTAGCCGGTGTCGCCGCAGGCTGGGCGCGATGGCTCGAGCTGCGCCTGCCGGGCCGCGGAGGCAAGATCGCTGGCTACGTTTGGCCAGCCTGCTTCATGTTGATCGGCGTGATCTTGCTCTGGTATCGCGAAGCGTGAGCGATCCGGCACCACGACACAAATCGCGTCGTGGTGTCCTGGCTCAACGGATGCGATGCACGATCATGTCCACCAGCCCGTGCAGGTAGGTCGCCGTCGACCCCAGAGGCAGTAGTGCGCTGCGTGCACGCTCGCCGAGCTGTTCGGCCAGTTCGCGTGCTGCCTCCAGCCCCAGCAGCGAGACGTAGGTCGGCTTGTGATCCTGCGCGTCCTTGCCGGGCGTTTTACCCAGCGTGGCGGCGTCGGTGGTCACATCGAGCACGTCGTCCACGACCTGAAAAGCAAGCCCCACCGCGCACTGATATTGCTCCAGCGCCCGATGCACGGCCGGATCCATGGGGGCGTGACCACAGTGCGCGCCCATGAATATCGCCGCACGGAACAACGCGCCGGTTTTCATGCGATGCATGCGTTCCAGCTCTTCGCGCGGCAGCACCAACCCCACGCTCGCCAGATCGATCGCCTGACCGCCTACCAGCCCCAGTGAACTACTCGCCCGTGCCAACTCCTGCAGCAGCGCCACCTTATGCGCCGCCGTAGCAGGCAGTTGGCCGATCACGGCAAACGCCTGTGCCTGCAAGCCATCCCCTACCAGAATGGCCACGGCCTCGCCGTAGCGCACGTGCACGGTGGGCTGGCCGCGCCGCAGCAAGTCGTTATCCATCGCCGGCAAGTCGTCATGGACCAGCGAATAGGCGTGAATCATCTCGACCGCGCTTGCTGCACCATCGAGCCATTCGGGATCGGCACCGACCAGCTCGCCTGCCGCGTGACAAAGTAATGCGCGCAAGCGCTTGCCTCCGCCCAGGGTGGCGTAGCGCATGGCCTCATGCAGCGTTGTGGGCAGGCTTTCCGTGGACGGAAGGTAACGATCGAGCGCGCGTTCCGTGCGCTGCAGAATGCCCGGCATCCATGCCTCCAAGGAATCGGCGGCACATGTTGACGTGGACGACTCGGGCCACAGCTGGACGGCTTCGCTCACACAACTCTCCTTTCAATGAACGGCGATGGGCTGTGCCTTTCTGACTGGAAGATCCCGGATCAACTGCTGCGCTGTGGCGCGCGCCCGCTCGTCCGCGGCAAGGATGTCTTCCAACGGCGCTTGATTGACGAGTGTTGGCAAACACTGCAACGACTGCTCCACGATTCGTGGTATGTCCGTGAATCGGATTTGTTCGCGCAGAAACGCATCCACCGCCACTTCGTTGGCGGCATTCAGCGTCACACTGGCCACGCAGTCTTCCCGCAATACCTGAAGTCCCAGCCGCAGGCACGGGAACCGATCCAGGTCGGGTACCTGAAAGCTCAAGTGGGCCATTGCGGCAAAATTCAGCGGCGCCACGCCGGAGTCGACGCGATCGGGATAAGCCAGTGCATGGGCAATCGGCGTGCGCATATCGGGATTCCCGAGCTGCGCCAGTACCGACTGGTCCGCATAAGCGACCATGGAGTGGATGACGCTTTGCGGATGAATCACCACCTCGATGCGCTCGGCGGGCATATCAAACAGCCAGCGCGCCTCGATCACCTCAAGGCCCTTGTTCATCATGGTGGCCGAGTCAACGGAAATCTTGCGCCCCATCACCCAATTCGGATGCGCGCATGCCTGATCGGGTGTCACGTCATCGAGCGTCGTCAGGTCGCGCTGCAGAAAAGGCCCGCCCGAGGCGGTCAGAATCAGGCGCTCCACGCCGCGGCCGTCACGCACACCCGTACCGAGACACTGGAAGATGGCGTTGTGCTCGCTGTCCAGCGGCAACAACGTGGCGCCATGCTCGGCAACAGCGCGGATGAACAACGCGCCGGACATGACCAACGCCTCCTTGTTCGCCAACAGGATCTTTTTCCCCGCCCTTGCGGCAGCCAGCGACGAGGCCAGGCCCGCAGCACCCACGATGGCGGCTACTACCGAATCACATTGCGCATGACTTGCTGCATCGCATAAGGCAGCAGATCCGTAGGCGACTTCCGTGGGCAGATGTGCGTCACGCAATTTCTGCTGCAGTACCGCAGCATGCGTCGCATCACCCACGACTGCCAGGGCTGGACGAAAAGCCACGCATTGCTCGTACAACCGATCGACGCGGTGATGTGCAGTGAGCGCAAATACCGTGAAACGGTCCGGGTGCCGCGCCACCACATCCAGCGTACTGGTGCCGATGGATCCCGTGGACCCCAGAATGGTCAGCCGCTGCGGTGTGGCACTCATGTCGTGACCTCACCCACGGCGAGCAGATGCAAGGCACGCGCATCCGCTTTGCGTGACTGATCGGGTGAATCGATGGTTTGCAACAAATCGTACACGACGGATTCTCCTCGGCGCTGCCGGCGTCTCTATCTAGTCCTTTCAGCTAAACATGCTTACCTGTTGGTGCATTGCCCTCTTCTCCGCTCACCTTTCAACAAAGGCGCGCTCGATCACGTAATCGCCTGGTTCACGCGTACGCGGCGATGCCTGAAAGCCACGGCCATCGAGCAACGCACAGGCGTCATCCAGCATGACCGGGCTGCCGCACAGCATCACGCGATCCGTCTGTGAATTCATGGGTGGCAGGCCGGCATGCGCACTCATCCGGCCATCCACGATGGCATCGGTGAGCCTGCCACGATGATGGAACGGCTCACGGGTGACGCTGGGGTAGTAGACCAATTTTTTCCGCACCAGCTCACCCACGTATTCGTGTTGTGGCAGCGAATGCTCGAGATACTTCGCGTAAACCAGATCACTAATCCGCCGCACGCCATGGGCGAGCACGATCCGGTCGAAGCGCTCGTACGTTTCGGGGTCGCGCACAATGCTCAGAAACGGCGCAAGCCCGGTGCCCGTGCCCAGCAAATACAGGTGCTTTCCGGGCCTCAGATCGTTGAGCACCAGCGTGCCAGTGGGTTTGCGGCTGACCATGATGGGGTCGCCTGGCTTGAGATGTTGCAGCCGCGAGGTAAGCGGACCGTCGGGCACCTTGATGCTGACAAATTCAAGATGCTCTTCGTAGCTGGCGCTGGCAATGGAGTAAGCGCGCAGCAGCGGCTTGCCTTCCACCTCCAGGCCAAGCATCACGAAGTGACCGCTGTCGAAACGAAACCCGGGATCACGCGTGGTACGAAAGCTGAAAAGGCTGTCGTTCCAGTGATGAACCTCGATGACGTACTCCGTCGCCAACGCCACCATCGCTGCCACCCTTTCGAAGTCAGGAGATGTTTTGCGAGCGATTGCGCCTGCTCGCCCGAGCAGGCACTGCCTCTCAACTGCCAGATGCACGGCTGTTATTGTCTTGGTACAAGTTCTGGCTGGTGGAAGTCAATCGGTCTTCCCATGCGCGTTGCTCCGCGCACGATCACACCCGTATCACGCAGCGCTTGCTAGCGACTCCTTATGGCGGCACAGCCACCTTGCCTTGAAGACGGGCATGCCATGTCCCGGTGGCGCCGCCATCGAATCGTCGCATTACGAGGCTGTTGCCGATGCCGCGTCGTTGATCAGCGAGGCTACTTCGCGTGGCCGCGACGCAAGCGAGGCGTGACTGGCATCAAGATGGATGATCTTCCGCGCGTTCATCCGGGCGGACATCATCTTCTGGTTCTCGGGATGGATCATCCGGTCGTGATTGGAGATCTGGTACCACGCCGGCTTGTGCCTCCAGGCAGGATCGGTCACCGGATTGCCGAAGGTGACTGCCAGCGGCGCCTTTTGCGTCACCGCCATGACCAGGCCTTCGTCCGCCGTCAGGTCCTGACAAAAACTTTCGTGGAACTTGTCCGGCTTCAGCCAGAGGTAACCGTCGCTGTCCGGCGCAAGATTCGGTGCCGCCTCCGGCAGCTTCTCCTGTGTGATGCCACCCGGACTTTCGCCTGCATCCGGAGCAAATGCCGCAATGAACACCAGCGCGCGGACGTTTGGCTGGTTGCCCGCTTCACTGATCACGGCGCCGCCATACGAATGACCCACAAGCACGACGGGTCCATTGATCTGGGCGAGCATTTTGCGCGTGCGCTCCGCATCCTCGGCGAGCGACGTCAGCGGCATCTCGACTGCGTGCAGGTCGCCGTAACCCAGGCCCTTAAGTTCAAGAATGACCTTAGCCCAGTGGGCGGCACCGCCCCAGAACCCGTGAACCAATACCACAGCAGGTTTGTTGCTCATGATCTTCTCCGCGCCTTGATCTCGATACGGTGGACGGGAGGCCAGCTGCTCATCTCCCATCGTTCTGCCACGCGACACTCGGACGGTTCATTGAAGGGCGGCCCCGCTGCCGGGCTACTCTCCGCTTGCGGGGGTAAATGGGCAGTGACGGGTAACGCCCACGTACACGGCACCCATGGCCGGCGACGAGCGCCGCCAGTGTGGCCGGGCACCTGCCGCCGTGGCGCAAAAATCACCCCTCAATGACGTAGGGCGAGCGACCCTACGAAGTCATCGCACCGCAAAACCCTGTTGCGATACAGGTCGGCCGCCGCCCGGTATGCCAGGCGCACCACCATAGCCAACCTCAATGGCCGCCATCTCAACAATCAATTGGATCAATCGCCACAAAACCCGTACGCTTTGTCTTCCACCAACCACAACTAACGGAAAAACAACGATGTCGTTGATCAACACCGAAATCAAACCGTTCAAGGCCCAGGCTCTCAAGAATGGCCAGTTTGTCGAAGTGACCGATGCTTCCCTCAAGGGCAAGTGGTCCGTGGTGGTGTTTTACCCCGCCGACTTCACCTTCGTCTGCCCGACGGAGCTGGAAGACCTGGCCGATTTCTACGATCAGTTCCAGAAGCTGGGCGTGGAAATCTACGCGGTCTCGACCGACACCCACTTCGCCCACAAGGCGTGGCACGACACCTCGGACGCGATCAAGAAGGTGAAGTACACCATGATCGGCGACCCGACCGGTGCCATCACCCGCAACTTCGACGTGATGATCGAAGAAGAGGGCCTGGCGCTGCGTGGCACGTTCCTGATCAATCCGGAAGGCCAGATCAAGCTGTGCGAGATCCACGACAACGGCATCGGCCGCGACGCTTCCGAACTGCTGCGCAAGGTGAAGGCCGCGCAGTACGTTGCCTCCCATCCGGGTGAAGTGTGCCCGGCCAAGTGGAAGGAAGGCGACAAGACCCTGAAGCCGTCGCTCGACCTGGTCGGCAAGATCTAAGTCACCGCTTTACCTCTCTTGCCACCCGCTGCATCGGGTGGCCACGGGACCCGGCGTCCGCCGGGTCCGCTTTCCGAATTCGAAGGCGCGCGCAACGCCCGGCCACGCCGGGTGCGGGTAGTGCTCACCCCTAAGAAACGATGGAGTCACCATGTTGGAAGCCGATCTGAAGACCCAATTGCAGGCCTATCTCGAAAAGGTCGTACACCCGATCGAGCTCGTGGCCTCCCTCGACCATCAGGCATCGTCGCAGGAGCTGAAGGGCCTGCTGGAAGACATCGCCTCGCTATCGGACAAGGTCTCACTGCGTCTCGATGGCAACGATGCTCGCAAGCCCTCCTTCGCGATCAACCGCGTAGGCACCGACGTCAGCGTGCGTTTCGCCGGCATTCCGATGGGCCACGAGTTCACCTCGCTGGTACTGGCGCTGCTGCAGGTTGGTGGCCATCCGTCCAAGGCGACGCAGGACGTCATTGAGCAGGTGCGCCATCTCGACGGCGAATACCGCTTCGAGACGTTCATGTCACTCTCCTGCCACAGCTGCCCGGATACCGTGCAGGCGCTGAACCTGATGAGCGTGCTCAATCCCAACATCAAGCATGTGGCGATTGACGGCGCGCTGTTCCAGGACGAAGTGAACGAGCGCCAGGTGATGTCGGTGCCGACGGTGTTCCTCAACGGCGAACTCTTCGACACCGGCCGCATGTCGATCGAACAGATTGCAGGCCGGCTGGACAGCAATGCGGCCGACCGCGCCGCCGAAAAAATCAAAGCCAAAGCGCCGTTCGAGGTGCTGGTGATCGGCGGCGGCCCGGCTGGCGCTGCTGCCGCGATCTACGCGGCACGCAAAGGCATCCGTACGGGTGTGGCGGCCGAGCGCTTTGGTGGCCAGGTGCTGGACACCATGGCTATCGAGAACTTTATTTCCGTGACCTACACGGAAGGCCCGAAGCTGGCTGCCGCACTGGAACAGCACGTGCACGAATACGACGTGGACGTGATGAACCTGCAGCGCGCCGAACAACTGATTCCCGCCACCACCGAAGGCGGCCTGCATGAAGTGCGCCTTGCCAACGGCGCATCGCTGAAGGCCCGCACGGTGATCCTCTCCACCGGCGCACGCTGGCGCAACATGAACGTGCCGGGCGAGCAGGAATACCGCAACAAGGGTGTGACGTACTGCCCGCACTGCGACGGCCCGCTGTTCAAGGGCAAGCATGTGGCGGTGATCGGCGGCGGCAACTCCGGCGTTGAGGCAGCGATCGACCTGGCTGGCATCGTGGGCCACGTCACCCTGCTCGAATTCGACAGCAAGCTGCGTGCGGACGAAGTGCTGCAGCGCAAGCTGCGAAGCCTGCCGAACGTGGACGTGATCGTCAGCGCGCAGACGACCGAAGTGCTGGGCGACGGCCAGAAGGTCACCGGTCTGAACTACACCGACCGCAGCAGTGGCGAGAGCCGCCATGTGGCACTGGAAGGTGTCTTCGTGCAGATCGGCCTGTTGCCGAACACCGAATGGCTCAAGGGTACGGTCAAGCTGTCGCCGCGCCACGAGATTGAGGTAGATGCACGCGGTGAGACGTCGGTACCCGGCGTGTTCGCTGCGGGCGATGTCACTACGGTGCCCTACAAGCAGATCGTCATCGCCATGGGCGAAGGATCCAAGGCATCGCTGAGCGCCTTTGACTATCTGATTCGCCTGCCCGTGGAAGAAGCAGTCAGGGAAACAGCCGTCGCCTGACGCTCTTCCGCATCACGCAAACGCAAGTCGGCAACCATCAAGGTTGCCGACTTCTTTTATGGTGCGCTTATAGCCGCCGACAAAGCCCAAGACACCCAGCGCCCCGCGACATCGTCATCCCCGCGACAGCGGAGATGACGGTATAGCAAACTTCTGGCTGCCTCGGATGTTCCTGGCGACTTTTAGAACGAATACACCACGTGGGCACCAACGCCCCAGTCGGGGCTGCCATCGGTAAAGCCCTTGGTGACGTACGCCTGGGCCTTCCACGCGCTGGCGAACTTGTACGAGTAGTAACCCGTCAGCTCATTGCGCGCGAAGCTGGTGCTCGAAGCTTTTTCGCGATAGTCGTAATAGGCACCGATGGTGCTCTGGCGATCGATCTTGTAGCTCGCGCCGACGTTGGCGGTGAACACGTCGTTCAAGCGCACGTACTGCGAACTGCCGAGCCACGTGTAGCCCACGCCGCCGAACAGCGTCCAGGCGCCGAAGCCCTTGTACATGTCCACATTGAAGCTGTAGTCGTTCTTGCCGGTACCAAGCCCCTCGTCCGCGCTCGCGGTACCGAACTTGATCTTGCCGGTGAGATCGATGCCGAAGTTCGCGGCCTTGTTGCTATAGGCCTCGTACGTGGCAGCGGCAACGATGTCGCCCAGACCGGAGGCAGAGCCGGTGGTCGGCGTCGTGGGCGTCGGCGTCGGCGTGACCGAGGCATTCTTGCCGTGGCCGCGCTTCTTCGGGTTCTTGTTTTCGACCGGACCCACACCCGGAATCACGTTGTCCGCACCGGAGACATGGATGTACGGCACATCCAGCTTGAACGACCAGTCGCCTACGTCGTAACCGAACGTCACCGGCACTTCGGTGATATCCGTGGTGGTCGACGTGCCGTACTTGCCAGTGGTGTAGTCGACGCCGGCGCCAACCTTGATGGTTGAGCTGTCCTCAGCATGGGCCGCCTGTGCCAGCAACCCAAACACACCCAAGGCACACAGCGTGCCCGTGTTCTTCAAATTCATGGATATTCCTTGCGCGCAACAAAACACGAGAGGCCCTCAGGGAGCCTCTCGATCGAGGTTTTCAGTAGAGATCAGCGACCGCTGCGCTCGGGCTTGTCAGGACGCTCCGGCTTGTCCGGGCGGTCAGCCTTTTCAGGGCGGTCGACTTTATCGGGGTGGCTGACGTCAGCCACTTTGTCTGCCTTGGCGATCTTGTCGGCCTTGGCGTCCTTGTCCGCCTTGGCGTCCTTGTCGGCCTTGGCATCCTTATCCGCCTTGGCGTCCTTGTCGGCCTTAGCGTCCTTGTCGGCATGTGCGACGTCGTCGTGATCCGGCACGGGCCCGTTCGCCTTGGCAGCATGCTCAACGGCACCAAGCTTCAGACCGAGCGACTTTGCAACACCACCCCATCCATCGTGCTTGTCGCGAAGTGCCAGCACACCTGGCAACTGCACCGGACCATGGCTTCCCGCCAGAGTTCCGCCATTCAATGCGGCCTCAATCTGTGCGGCCGTGGGCTGAGTGATACCTGCCTTGGCCAGGTCCGCCTGCGCCATTGCAAGCGCGATATTGACGTTGCCGTAGCCCATCTTGCCCGTATCGGGCGTAAAGGTGGTTTGCACGGCGGGGCTGGTGGCCGTGGCGGGCGTAATCAGAACAATGGACGTGCCATTGCGCAATCCGCTCACCAATGCCTGCGCATTGGTGCTGGATCCGGCGAACGTGGTGTACGACGACGTGAGCTTACTTGCGTCCTGCGCACCATCCGATGTGGCGGGCGCGTCTGCCGCGAAGGCAACTGAGCTGCCGATACCGAAACCAAGGACCGCACTGAATACGGATAGCGCGAGCAGATGCCTTTTCATGATTCACCCCAGGTAGAAGGAAAGAAACACTCCTGTTGAGGGGCCTTGGGGGCTTTACAGATGATCTCCGCATCTACCGCGCGCCATGTACAGACATGTGCCGCGGCCTCGGTGCCGCATATTCCTCGAACAGACCTCTTGTGAGAAGAGACTTGCGTCGCTTGTTCAGGCATCGGCGACATTTACTTCAGGCGCCGGTTAGAAAACATCTCGTTTCACGACACAGATCGCAAATTGAAGGCGACTTTCTTGCGCAAAGCTGACGCAAATGTCGATCTTTCTGAACAGGCTTGAACGCTCCATCAAATGGACGTCCAAAACAGCGAGCCGCCGACAAGCTGCGCGCTATGGAACGCGCACATCGGCTATCTCCGCGTTGCGTATTCGCCGCCACCTGCCTCCGCTAACGCTGGCATCAAAGCCCACTTGCGCCCAATGTCTCCCGCAATTACTTGCGAATTGAACATCAAAATTGCATATGCGAATTACTCTCATTTAAAATCGCGTCCACAAGAAAATCTGCCAAGGACGCTTCATGCTGCACCCCATTAGCCGGCGCCTACGCACCTGCCTGCTGTCTACGCTTTCTGTTGCCCTGCCTGGCCTGGGGTGCGCCTCTGCGGCTCATGCCGAGGAGAGTCAGTTCGGCTACGTCTACACCACCGACCTTCTGCCACAGGGGGCGAAGGAGGTGGAGCAATGGGCTACGTGGCGTCACCAGAAGATCGCTGGCTATTTCGATCAGATCGACGGCCGTACGGAGTTCGAGTACGGCATGACCGATAAGCTCCAGCTCGCGTTCTACGCCAATTACGTATGGTCGCGCGCCTATCACAATGGCCCCTTCGAAGAGACCACACCGCCCGAGCCGCTGTCTTACGACCGACCCGGCCCGGATGATCACTACAACGCCAAGCGCTTCGTCGGCTTTTCCGGCGAGGCCATCTATCGCTTGTGGAGTCCTTACACGGATCCATTGGGTGTGGCCATTTACGTCGAGCCGACGATTGGTCCGCAGTTCCGCGAGCTGGAAACCAAGCTGATTCTGCAGAAGAACTTTCTCGACGACCGGCTGGTAACGGCTTTCAACTTTACCTACGCGCCCGAACTGCGCTACGACTGGGCCGACGATGCAAAGACCCATAAGCGTTGGCAGGAAGAGACCGACGTCAACCTCAACATCGCGGCGTCCTATCGCTTTGCGCCCAACTGGTCAGCGGGCATCGAGTTCCTCAACGAGCACGAATACAACAGCTACAACTTCAGCAACGAGTCGAACGACGGCTACTTTGTCGGCCCCGTCATCCACTATGGCGGCAAGAAATTCTTCGTGACTGCCACCTTCCTCGAACAATTGCCCTGGGCAACTGCCCACGCAGATACCGTGCCGGGCGCCATCGTCGGCCGCCGCATCTATGACAACGATTTTGAAAAGTACCGCGTCCGCATCAAAGCCGGCTGGTACTTCTGAGGGACTGCCATGAAATCACGTTTCCTGCTGATTCCCGCCTACGCCCTGGTCGTTGCTGCCCCGGTGCAGGCCACGGTGTACATGAGTGTCGAACAAGCCCAGGCGCAGATGTTTCCGGGTGCCACGCTCACGCCCGACTTCGTGACGCTGACGCCTGAGCAGATGAAGTCCATTGAGAAAGCGTGCGACGTCAACGTACTCAGCCCCAACCTCAAGGCGTGGCGGGTTTCCACGGGTGGCTGGTTCATTGCCGATCAGGTGGTGGGCAAGCACGAGTTCATTCCGTTCGCACTCGCACTGGATGACAAGGGCGCAGTGAAGTCGGTGGAAATACTCGAGTATCGGGAAACCTATGGCGACCAGGTGCGCAACGAAGCCTGGCGCGCGCAATTCACCGGCAAGACCCACGACGCGCCGCTGAAGCTCAACGGCGACATCAAGAACATCTCCGGCGCCACCCTGTCGAGCCGCCACATCACCGATGGCATCAAGCGTCTGCTGACCACGTATGACCTCGTTCTCGCCAAACAAGGAAGTTGAGCGTGCGCGCCCTTTGCTGGGCACCACGGTCAACATTCGCGTCACCGGCATGACCGAGGCGATCGCGCACACGGCGATCACCGAGGCTTTTGCCGCGGTGGAGCGTGTTCATGCCTTGATGAGTTTTCACGAGGCGGAAAGCGATCTGTCGCGTCTGCACGCGGCTGGGCCGGGTGAACGTGTGCAACTGGATGCCCAGACGGCCCGCGTACTGATGGAGGCGCGCAGGCTTTCTCAACTCACGCGCGGCGTTTTCGACGTCACCATTGGCTCACGCCTGGTGGCCAAGGGTCTGCTTCCCGCTCCCGACGCTCATCACCCAGCCTGCTCCGATGCAAACTGGGAAGACATCGAGATCGACGAACAAGGTGGCGCACGCCTGCGTCGTGCCGCATGGATTGACCTGGGCGGCATCGCCAAGGGCTACGCCGTCGATCGCGCAATTGATGTACTGCGCGCACACGGCGTCGCGCACGGTTGCGTCAACGCCGGCGGCGATCTGCGCACACTCGGCGAAGGTCCGCATCGCGTCGCCATCGCCACGGATGAAGCCGGTGTCACCCACATCCCGGTGCTCGAAGTCGGCGAAGTGGCGGTCGCCACCAGCTCAGGGCGCGCCAACGCCACCCCGGACGCCGCGCCACATATCCATGGGCGCACGCGGGTCGAGGTGAATCGCTACCAAGTGGCTACCGTGGTAGCGCCCCAATGCATCCACGCCGACGCTCTCACCAAGGTGGTGCTGGCGCTGGGTAGCGAAAGTGCCCCGATACTTCAACAGTTCGATGCAGTGGCTTATCTGCAGAACCAGGCCGGGCAATGGACCGGCATCGGCACCGCCTTATGACGAAGCACCTGCCTCCCCATAGCGTTATCGGCCAGCACCGCACGCCACTTCGGCTGTCGCGTCAGCGGCGTTATTTCGTCTATGCCGTCGGCTGGGGGCTGTGGCTCAGCGGCGCCCTCTGGCTGCTCTTTCATTACTTTCTGATGAGCAAGGGCGACTTCGGTGATACGCCACACCCGCTCGAACCCTGGTGGCTGCGTATCCACGCTGCACTGGCTTTTGCGGCCTTGTGGAGTTTCGGCCTGGTGTGGGGTGTCCACATTGTCGCCGGCTGGCATACGCGTCGACAGCGCGTTTCCGGAAGCGCCGCCGTCACCGTGCTTGGCTGGCTGATTCTTACCGGCTACCTGCTCTACTACTTGACGGATGATCGCTGGCGGAATGTCAGCGGCATCGCACACTGGAGCATGGGTCTGGCCATGCCACTGTTGCTTGTCGCACATATCGTGCTGGGAAGACGCCGGCCACAACGGCGCATCAAGTAGCACCAAAGCATCGACATGCAGGCACCGCTGACAGTGCCTTGCCTTTCGCATAAGCCATGAACACACCAGCTGACCGTCGCGATGACGGCCGGCCCGATGGCGTTTGTGCTTACTGCGAAAACTGGCGCAGCAATTGCTCCAGCTCGGCGCGCAAATGCGTCACCTGCACTCTCGCCTCGTCGCGCTCGCGCATCACCTGGTTGTGCACGGCCAGTGGCACGACATGCGTGGACAAAGTCTTTTTTCTCGCGCGGTAGCGCCGGGCGCGCTCCGCTGCCGTCAACGCATTGGGTTTGCGCGGACGGCCGCGCGACCGCTTGAAGCTCAGCGGCAAGGCGAGCGTACCGGGATCGAGTGGATCAACCATGGCAAATCCTCCGTTTAAGTGTAGCTTATTTTAAGTGACGTCACGTAAAATAACAAGCAATAATTGACGACATTTCAGTCACTAAGGCCACTTTTCTCAGGAGAAAAAGCGAGGGGCGTGTCCTCCGCGACCGCGGCTGCGCGTTCACGTACCACGGAGCTCTCAGCCGCTACCGTGCGTGGCACCGGTCGATGGAGAAGACGGCCTTTGCGGCGCCAGGCCTTGCCGCTCACCGAGCACGAGGAGGGAACGCCGACCATGGAGTCGCTCTACGACCTCTCGTCGCGGGCCGTTCGCCGGCTCTATGACGCCCGCATCAGCACGCCGCCCGTGCTGAGTCTTGACACGTACTTTCCCGACGGCCATCGCTTTCATGCCGCCTGGCAGGACATTCGCCGCGAAGCGCTGACGATTTATCGGGAGGTGCACGACCTGCCCCGCTTCCACGAGATCATGCCGGCCCAGGCCGACATCTCGGCGGCCGATGGCAAGGACTGGCGCATGTTTCTGCTCAAGGTGTACGGGCAGGACCTGCGCTCGAATCAGGCGCAGTGCCCAGTGCTTTCGAAGCTGATCGCCGAGTCACCGGATGTGCTGTCGGCCACCCTGTCTTTCCTGGCGCCGCACAAACACATTCCGAAGCACACCGGGCCGTTCCGGGGCATCCTGCGTTATCAGCTGAATCTCGAAGCCCCGCTCAACGGCGATGGCCGGCCGGGTGCCGTGCTTTGGCTGGCCGGCGACGAATATCGTCTGGCCAATGGCGAACACCTGCTATGGGATGACACGTATCCGCACGAAGTATGGAACCGCAGCGAGCAGTCGCGGATCGCCCTGCTGCTGGATGTGCGCCGACCCGAGATGCCGCTGGATCTGCGCCTGCTATCGCGCGCGGTCACCGCGGGCGTCGGCATGGTGGCGCGTTGGCGCGGGTTTGCCTGAGGCATCTTGCCGGCCCGACTGCGGGCCGAACCGGCAAGACACGTCACAAGCGAAGAACGCCTGGTGCTACTTCGCCTCTTTCTCCATCAATACATCCACCATGTTGGCGGGCACATCTTCGTAGTGGTCGAATTCCATGGTGAACGTGCCGCGCCCACGGGTCGCCGAGCGGAGGAAGTTGATGTAACCGAACATCTCCGACAGTGGCACGAAGCCCTGCACGAACGCCTGCGAACCACGCTGCCCCTGGTCGCTGACGTTGCCGCGACGACGATTGATGTCGCCGATCACATCGCCGAGGTAATCCGCTTCGGTCACCACTTCCAGCCGCATCACCGGCTCCAGTAGCTTCGGCTTGCTCAGCCGCTGCGCCTCGCGGAAACACTGGCGGCTGGCGATTTCAAAGGCCAGTGCGGACGAATCCACATCGTGGAACTTGCCGTCAATAAGACGCGCCTTGAAATCCACCACCTCGTAACCGGCCACCTGGCCTTCGCGTGATTCCACCCGTACCGCATGCTCCACCGCCGGAATGTATTCGCGTGGCACACGGCCGCCAACGATCTCGTCGGCAAATACCACGCCGCTACCGGACTCCAGCGGTTCGAACACCATGGTGACTTCGGCGAACTGGCCCGAGCCGCCCGATTGCTTCTTGTGGGTATAGGTGTGCTCGACCGGACGTCCAAACGCCTCGCGGAAGCTCACCTTGGGCTTGCCCATGTTGGCATCCACACCCAGCTCGGTACGCATGCGGTCGATGGTGACTTCCAGATGCAGCTCACCCATGCCCTTGAGCACGGTCTGCCCGGTTTCCTTATCCACTTCCAGTCGTAGCGAAGGATCGGCCTTCACCATTTTGTAGAGGGCGGCCGACAGCTTGTCCACGTCATTGCGATGCTTTGGTTCCACCGACACGCTGATCACCGGATCGGGGAAGCGCATGCGTTCCAGCAGTGCCGGATGCGCAGGATCGGCCAGCGAATCGCCGGTCTCGGTTTCCTTCATCGACACGAAGGCGCAAATGTCGCCTGCACGTACTTCGTCGATTTCTTTGGTCGCATTGGCCTGCACTTCCACAATGCGTCCGATGCGCTCTTTCTTGCCGCGCGTGACGTTGAGCAAGCTGTCGCCCTTCTTGATGACGCCGGAATAGATGCGACAGAAGGTCAGCGTACCGAACTGGTCGTTGATCACTTTGAACGCGAGCGCGCGCGCCGGCGCGTCATCGACGACACCTTGTTCGCCAACGACATGGCCATCTTCATCCACCAGCGCGATACCGCCGTTCTCGCCCGGGAACGGCAGGTAGTCCACCACGCCATCCAGCAACTGCTGCACGCCCTTGTTGCGGTAGGACGAACCACAGAATACGGGCACCAGCTTGCCGGATACGCAACCCTCGCGGATGCAACGCTTCAGTGTTTCCGGGTCGAACTCGCCCGTTTCGATCAGGCGATCGAATGCAGCATCGTCCATGGCGAGCGCGTACTCCAGCGTCTCCTGACGCAGCCGCGCCAATTCATGGACCCATGTCTGGTCGCCCACGGCGGAGAACTTCACCCGGCTGGCAATCTGATCCAGCGGGACAGTGTCCCAGGTACTGTCTTTGTCGTCGCCGTTCCACAGATAGCCGACGCCGGCCACCAGATCGGCCATGCCGACGAATTCATCGTGGCTGCCCAGCGGCACCTGGCACAACAATACGTTGGGGCTAAGCCGCTCGCGGATACCCTTCACACAATGGGCGAAATTCGCGCCAGTGCGATCCATCTTGTTGACGTAGCAGATCCGGGGCACGTTGTACTGGTCAGCCAGGCGCCAGTTGGTTTCGGTCTGTGGCTCAACGCCAGCGACGCCGTCGAACACCACTACGGCGCCGTCCAGCACGCGCAGACTGCGGTTCACCTCGATGGTGAAATCGACGTGGCCTGGCGTATCGATCAGGTTGAGCTGGTAACCCTTCCACTCCGTCGACACGGCGGCAGACTGGATGGTGATGCCGCGCTTACGCTCCTGCTCCAGGTAATCGGTAGTGGTCGAACCCTTGCCTTCCTTGGTGTCGTGCACGTCGATGATCTGATGCTTCTTCCCTGTGTAGTAAAGAATGCGCTCAGTGGTGGTGGTCTTGCCCGCATCGATGTGCGCGATGATGCCGATGTTGCGATACAGGTGAAGCGCTTTCTTGCGTGTCATGTATTACTGCCTCAAAGGTTCATGGCCATACCGGGTTACCCACCATACCGCGTGGCCCGCCGGACTGGGCTCGGATATAGGGTCGTTCAGCACAGCATCAATGCGCCGTGAATCCCTTTTGAATCAATAACCAAGGTTTAGCCCGCCACCAGCGCAAGCCTCGCTTCAGGCAGAAGGCCGCGCAGCGTCTCATGCCACACGGTTATGAGCAGACAACGAATCGCCATTGGACTTCCCCGGGGCCATCTATAGCCTCGCAGGGCCGTACTGCCCCACTTCCCCCGGAATTCCCCAAAACATGGATAAGCACCACGTCGGCTTCAAGGCCGCGCCGGGCCTGATTGCCCTCGCTCTTCTCTCAACCGTCTCCAACGCTGCCGCACAAGACGCTTCGCCGGACACCGATAACGCCAAGAAACTGGGCACGGTCATCGTCACGGGTACGCGCGCCGATAACCGCACTGAAAACAGCTCGCTTACGCCGATCGATGTGGTCTCGGCGCAGGCCTTGCAGCAGACCGGCACCACCGAGCTGAGTACCGCGCTGGCACGCATCATTCCCTCGATCAGCTTCCCGCGCCCGGCCGCATCCGATACGGCCGATTCGCAACGCCCCGTGCAGTTGCGCGGCCTTGCGCCGGATCAGGTGCTGGTGCTGGTGGACGGCAAGCGCTGGCACCCTGGCGCGCTGCTGCTCACCAATGGCGTGCTGGGCCGTGGCTCGCAGGCGGTGGATCTCAACACCATCCCCATCGGCGCCATCGATCATATCGAGGTGCTGCGTGACGGCGCGTCTGCGCAATACGGCTCCGACGCCATTGCCGGCGTGATCAATGTGGTGCTGAAGAAGGGTGCAGCAGGCGGCGAAGTGGACGTGAGCGGCGGCCAGTACTCGGCCGGCGACGGCCGTCAATGGCTGGGCTCGGCGAGCTTCGGCGTTCCGCTGAACAACGACAAGGGCTGGATTCGATTCACCCTGCAGGACGGCAATCAGGATTACACCAATCGTGCCGAACCCAACCGAACGCGCGCCTGGGAAGGTACGACGCAGCGCTTTGGCGACCCGGCGGTGAAGGACCACAATCTGCTGCTGAACGCGCAGTACGACATCGCGTCTGGCGTGGAACTGTACGCGTTTGGACACTACGGCAACCGCAACTCGGTATCGCCCGCGTTCTTCCGCAATGTCGCGAGCAGCAACTCGGTGCCCTCGCTGTACCCACATGGGTATCTTCCGCTGGAGCACGCTGACTCCACCGACCAGTCGCTGGTCGTTGGGCTGCGTGGCAAAACCGACAGCGGCTGGCGCTGGGACATCAGCGGCAATTACGGCGGCAATCGCGTTTCCTACGCCACCGATAACAGCGTAAATCGCGCATTCCTGCACGATTTCGGCTACAGCCCCACGGCGTTCCACGACGGCATCCTGCGCTCGACCCAACAATCGCTCGACGTGGATATCGCCAAGGAACTGAGCACCAGCTGGCTGCCGAACCCGGTGACGCTGGCGTTCGGCGCCCAATACCTTCGCCAGACCTACAAGATTGAAGCGGGCGATCTTTCCTCCTGGTACACCGGCACTTCCGGCGTTTCCGGTGGCGCTCAAGGCTTTGGCGGCTTCCAGCCGACCGACGCCGGTGCGTACAGCCGCCACGACATTGCCGAGTACATCAGCCTGGAAACCAACCTCACCGATCGCTTCGGCGCCTCGGCGTCGCTGCGCCATGAGGATTACTCGGACTTCGGCAGCACCACGTCAGGCGCGCTGGCTGGCCGTTTCGACTTTACCGACCGCTTCGCTCTCCGTGGCAGCGCTTCGACCGGCTTTCGCGCGCCGTCGCTCGCGCAGCAGCACTACTCGTACACCTCGTCGCTGTATTACGGCACCGGCAATTCGCTGCATCTGCCCGCCGGCATTTACAACACCGGCCTGGTACCGGTGAACAGTGCCGTGGGCCAACTGCTGGGTGCCGAGCCGCTCGAGCCGGAAAAGTCCCGCAACTACACCTTCGGCGCCGTGTGGAATGCCACCGACGCGCTCAATCTGAGCCTGGACGTCTACCAGATCACCATCGACAACCGCATCACGCTGTCGAGCAATCTGGCCACCACCTCGCCCAAGGTGCAGGCTTATCTCGCCGCCCATGGCATCCGCAACAGCAACTACAGCGGCATCGCCTACTTCACCAATGCGGTGAACACGCGTACCCGTGGCGTTGACCTGGTGGCCAGCTACCTCAGCGATTTCGGCGACGCCGGCTCGCTGCAGAGCACGCTCAGCTACAACTACAACAAAAACAAGGTCATCGACATCAAGCCGAACCCGGCGATTCTCGATCAGCTCGGCGTGAACCTGAAGCGCATCGACCGCCGCGACCAGTACGGCCTGTTGGCCGATACCACGCCACGCAGCAAGCTGATTCTCAACGAGGTCTACAACATCCATCGCTGGAGCTTCGATGGCACGCTGACGCGCTATGGCAGCTGGGTGTCGTACAACTCTTCCACCGCAGCCCTCGATCAGACGTTCGGCGCCAAGTGGATACTCGACCTGGCGGTGAACTACACGCTAAACCGCTGGACCTTCACGCTAGGCGGCAACAACGTGCTCAATACCTACCCCGACCACGTCATTCCCGCCAACGACAACAACGGTGCGCTGCCCTACTCCGTGTTTTCGCCGTTCGGTTTCAATGGCGCCTACGTGTACGGCAAAGTGGCCTATCGCTGGTAAATTGCAATATCCCATCGGGTAACGGCATGGCGCGTATCGGGTGATGCGCGCCATTTGTTTTTCGGCGAATATCTTCACTGCCCCAAAACAATGCCTGTGCGATAGCTAACCGCTCACCAGCCATTGTCCACCTTGTCCGATGGAGACGTACCATGTCCGCCGACCAGGCCCCATTGAGTCCCGAGTTCATTGCGCATCAACGCGAACGGCTTGAGCACCTGCGCCGGCAAGTGCTGGGCAGCGAGCTGACCGAGAACGCGCGTTTGCGATCCTATACGGAACAGATCGGCGACGAAGCCGAAGAGTTCGAGGACACCGCGCAGGACCTTGAGCAGGAAGAGGTGCGCCAGGCGCAACACGACGTGGACGAGCAGCGCGTCAACGACATCGAGCGCGCCCTGCAAAAGATCGATGACGGCACCTACGGCTTCTCCGATGTCAGTGGCAAGCCCATTCCCAAGGCGCGCCTTGAGGCCACCCCCGAGGCCATTCTGACGATCGACGAGGAAAAGGCCCGCGAGCGAAGCCACTGACCGTGGCGCCGCAAGCCCCAGCCCTCCAGGGAACTTGCCGAGGAGCGTTGCCGTGAGCGCGACCACCCCGTTCGATCTGTCACCACTTACACCACAGCAATGGGACGAGCTCGCCTCCCGGCTCACGCCGAGCGAGGCCGAGGTATTGCTCAAGCACGGCACGGAAGCGCCGTTCTGCGGTGTACTGCTTACCGAGAAGCGTGCCGGCGCGTACGGCTGCCGCATGTGCGGCCTCCCATTGTTTCTCGCGGGCACCAAGTTCGACAGCCGCACCGGCTGGCCCAGCTTTACCGCACCGTTCAACGAGAACCATCTCGCCTACGTACGCGACTCCAGCTACGGCATGGTACGCACCGAAATCCGCTGCGCGCGCTGCGGTAGCCATCAGGGCCATGTGTTCGATGACGGTCCGCCACCTACGCACCAGCGCTACTGCATTAATTCGGTTTCGCTGGAATTCGTGGCGGCGACCGACCCGCTGCCCGACAAGCTGAAGCGAGGCGCGCCCGAAGGTGCCGTCTGGTCATTCTGAACAGCGCCGCTTTCAACCACCGCTCGTCACCAGGAAGGCACCTATGAGCCTGCAGTCGCGCTATCGGCACCCGGTCTGGCTCGCCGCCGGGGTACGCACACCGTTTGCAAAAGTGGATGGGGCACTGGCCTCTTTCGACGCCATCGCCATGTCGGTACCCGTGGTACGGCACATGATCGCCAGCCTGCGCGACGGCAAGACACCGGATTTCGCCGTATGGGGCACGGTGGTGCCCAACCTCACCTGGAGCAATCTTGCCCGGGAGGTGCTGATGGAAGCCGGCGCGCCCGCCACGATTCCAGCGTTTTCCACCGTCATGGCCTGCTCCACCAGCATGATCGCGGTGTTCGAAGCCGCCGGCATGCTGGACGATGACAGCCTGCAACTGGCGCTGGTGGGCGGTGTGGACAGCCTCAGCCGCATCCAGCTTGGCCTGGGCCAACGTCTGTCCGACTGGATTCGCCAGTTTCAGAAAGCGCGATCCCTTGGACAGAAGGTATCGCACGCGTTATCGCTCAAGCTTGGCGATATAGGCCTCTACATTCCGGGCATCGTCAATCGCACGACCGGACTTAGCATGGGCGAGCATACCGAGATCACTGCCAAGGACTGGCACTTGCGCCGGGAAGACCAGGACCAGATCGCTTACGACAGCCACCGTCATGCCATCGCGGCCTGGAACAACGGCTTCTTCGACGATCTGGTGATACCGGTGGGTGACTTCCGCCGCGACAGCATTCCGCGCGCAGACACCTCGCTCGAAAAACTCGCCAAGCTGCCGCCGAGCTTTGATCGCACCAGCGGTCAGGGCACGCTCACCGCAGGCAACTCCTCGCCGCTCACGGATGGTGCCGCGAGCGTGTGGGTAGCCTCGCCGAAGGGATTGGAACGGCTCGCACCGCAGGTGCCTCGAGTGAAATTGGTGGACTGGGAAATCGCCGCCGTAGACTTCCGCACGGAAGGCCTGCTGATGGCGCCCGCATACGCGATTCCTCGCATGCTGGCGCGCCATGGGCTCAGCTATCAGGACATTGGTTTGTGGGAGATCCACGAGGCCTTTGCGGCACAGGTGCTTTCGCACATTGCCGCGCTGCAAAGCCGTGATTTCCTCACGCGCAAAGTCGGTATTGAGCGGGAGTTCGGGGCATTCCCGCGCGACCTTATGAACCCCAACGGCGGAAGCCTGGCCATCGGCCATCCGTTCGGCGCGACCGGTGCGCGCATTCTCAGCCAGACCATCAAGGAGCTGGCCACGCGAGCACCCGGAACCCGCGCCATCGTCAGCATCTGTGCGGATGGCGGCCAGGGCACAGTGGCGCTGCTTGAGGCGGGCTGATCAGCGGGACCGTCATCGTTTGCTAGGATGCCCCCATCTTCAGGGGTGGGGAGCACCATGGCACGACAGCGTTCGCTTTGCGCGATGATCCTGGTTGGCTTGCTGGCGTCGGCAACCGCCGTGGCGACCGACAACAAGCCGGTGAATGGCAAAGACGCCATCGCGTACGACCAACCCGTGATTGCCTTCACTCACGCCACCGTCATTGACGGTACCGGCGCCAAGCCAGCCAAGGACCAGACCCTGGTCATCGAGAAGGGGCGCATCGCCGCGCTCGGGAAAAGCAGCCGGGTGAAAGTGCCTGACGGCGCGACGGTCATCGACGCCCACGGCAAAACGCTGCTGCCCGGTTTCGTGATGGTGCACGAGCACATGTTCTATCCGGCCGGTGGCGTCGAATACAACGAAATGAGCTTCAGCTTCCCCCGTCTGTATCTGGCCGGCGGCACCACCACGATGCGCACGGCTGGCTCGATGATGCCCTACGCCGACATCAACGTACGCGACGCCATCACGCGCGGCGACGCTATCGGCCCCGACATGGACATCACTGGCCCGTACCTCAACGGTCCGGGTCTGCCGATCCCTGCTGTGCACGTGCTCAAGGATGCGGACGATGCCGAGCGCACCGTCAACTACTGGGCCGACGAAGGGGTGACTTCGTACAAGGCGTACATGCAGATCACGCGCGCCGAACTTCAGCGCGTCATCGATGTAGCGCACCGGCGTGGCAGCAAGGTCACCGCGCATCTGTGCTCAGTGACGTATCGCGAAGCCGTGGACCTGGGCATCGACAATCTCGAACATGGCTTCTTCGTCGCCACCGACTTCGTCAAGGACAAACATCCCGACGAGTGTCCGCGCAGCGCCGACGTTGCCCAGTCGCAGGCGGCGCTCGACCCTTCGTCGCCGGAAGTCAAAGCGTTGATCCGCCTGATGGTGGACCGTCATGTGGCGCTTACCTCCACGCTGACCGTGTTTGAGACCTTTCTCGCGGGCCGCCCCAAGGCACCGCAGGGTGCGCTGGATCTGATGCTTCCCGAAGTACGCGACCAGTACGAAAAAGCCTGGAGCAAAGTGCAGGACACCAAGGGACGGTATTCGGCCGACACTTATCTCAAGCTGGCGAAGCTAGAAAAACAGTTTGCCGATGCGGGCGGCCTGTTACTGGCCGGCACAGACCCTACCGGCTACGGCGGCGTGGTGCCCGGCTACTCATCCAAGCGAGAAGTCGAGCTACTGGTGGAAGCCGGCTTCAATTTCCAGCAGGCACTGAAGATCGCGACCTACAACGGCGCCAAGTATCTGGGCCGCGATCAGGACGTGGGCACGCTGACGGTCGGCAAGCGCGCCGACCTGACCGTGATCGAAGGCGATCCCTCAAAAGACACCAAGGCCATCGAACACATGCCGCTCGTGTTCAAGAACGGTATCGGTTACGACACGCAAAAGATCTTCGACTCGATGCGGGGCACCGTGGGTTTGCATTGAACAGGGCAGCCCTGCAGCGCAGACCGTGAAACAGAACCTCCTGAGAGACGAGCCGATGAATGCCATCAAACGAAATGCACGGATCGCAGGATTCATCTATCTGCTTCTCACGATCATTGCACCCTTTCGCCTCGTTTATATTCCCAGCAAGCTATTCGTCAGCGGGAATGCTGCAGCTACGACGGGCAACATCGAAGCGCATGAACTCTTGTTCCGCTTCGGCATCGTGGGCGACCTCGTCACGGGAACCGTCAGCCTCTTTCTGGTGCTTGCGCTCTACCGTCTCTTCAGGGACGTGAGCAAACCCCTCGCCATCCTGATGGTGGCGCTGGGGTTCATGGATACGCCGCTCTACTTCTTCAACGTGCTGAATGACATCGCTGCGCTGCTGCTCGTCAAAGGAGGTGATGTGTTCTCTGCCTTCGACGAGCCTCATCGCGCGGCGCTGGCCATGCTGTTCTTACGCTTGCACGGTCAGGCCATCGCGTGCGCGGAAATCTTCTGGGGCTTGTGGCTGCTGCCGCTTGCGGCCCTGGTGTGGCGTTCGGGCTTTCTGCCACGGTTTCTTGCCGTATGGCTCACCATCAACGGCTTCGCCTACGTCGCACTGAGCTTCACGACCTTGCTGCTGCCCCAGTATGAAGACGTCGTATCCGCCATCGCCTTCCCCTGCCAGCTTGGCGAAGTCGCCTTCGTGCTCTGGCTGGTCATCGTGGGCGCCAGGCCGCGGCAGGCTGCCGCCACGGCCTAGCGCGCTCACCTCAGGCGAACTCAGAAGTACACCTGTGCCCGCATTTCGAAGATATGCGGGTTCACTTGCAGACGGCCCCGGTCGCTGAAGGCCCATACGTAGTTGGTCTGAAACTTCAGATGTTCGCCGAGGTACCAGTTGGCACCGACGGTCCAGTCGTGCTCTTTGCCTCCGGTAATCGCCCCATCATTGAGATCGAGTTCGCTGTAGCGCAGGGCCAGCTCCACGGCACCCCAGGCATGTGCGGGACGAATGGTCTGCAGGTCGCGTCCGTTGTAGCGGCGATCACCCACGTTGCCATCACTGTAGTAACGGGCTTCGCCGGTCAGCGTCCATGTCGTAAACACATAGAAGCCCTGCACGTTGTAGTCGGGTTTGCCGTGATAATGCTGTACCTGCGCCTGCAGATATTCACCCTGCACCGACCAGGGGCCGTCGATCCATAGCGCTTCGAAACCTTGCCGGTTCACGCTTTTGCTGTACGGCAGGTTCCCCGAATCCACCAGGCGAATCGGCGAGAGCCCGTCTTCGGGCCGGGCGCGCAGGCGCGCAGCAGGCGGCACGTTGCCGTGGTCTGCCCAGTCCAGCTTTTCGCGCGACGCGGATACCCCGAGATGCACGACCTGCCCCGGCCTGTTGATGGGTACCCAGGCCGCGCGGCCCGCCCAGGTGCGCCCCGGATTATTGCCGTCCAGATCCTTGCGCCAGAAATAGTCGCCTATGTTGAGAATGAAATGCGGACGCACAAAGGCCCAGTCGATACCGGCGCGCCGCCCTTCCCATACAGCCTGGGTCGGCAATGCTGATTCGATGAAGGTGGTGGCCGAGGTGCTGGTGACGCCCTCAAAGCCCACCGGCGTCTTGGAATAGCCGAATCGGAAGTTGCCGAGATCCTGACCGATCACGCCGCTGCTGCGGAAGCGCACAAAGGCATCTGCCCACTGGTTGGCCTGGAAATCGTACTGCGCGATGGCGTCGTACAGGCCCGGCTTGCGCACATACAAGCCTAGATATTTGCGGCGATTGGTGGCCGCGTCTTCGAACCGGCCGCCATCGTTCGAGAACTGGTTGACGTCGTACTGATACAGCACGGCCAACCCGACGTCGGTACCATCCGATGCAGTGATGTGGGTGGGCCAGTTGCTGTAGAAGTCGTAGTTGTCGGCCAAACAGACGACCGGCCAGGCCAGCGAAAGCAGGCTCCATGAAACTACGCGGCGTACTAATTGCTTCGGCATGGCCTGAGGTGGTCGTCTTCGGTTCATGGGCTCGCCTCCCAACGAGTCATTGCATGCTGTTCAACCTGTCGGGCGTCAGGAAATGACATTTGTGCATATGCACATGCCCCGGCGCACCCGGGCGGCCACGTTTGGCCATCCAATCGCGCGCCTTGTTCTCCGAGCCACCCTACATGCCTTCCCTGGCGTGATACATGTTTCGAATGCTTGACAGTCAGCAACGCCTCGGGGCGGACTCTGTCACGAAAACTCCACGCGTCAGGCCTTACATCTGAGATCTGCTGAGGGGATTGGCATCGAGGCGATGTCCATGACCGAGTATCCGACGCTGATCGTCTACAACGCGAAGATCCACACCGGCGTGTCGCATCGTCCCGAAGCGCAGGCCATGGCCGTGCACGGCCGGCGCATTGCGGCCGTGGGCACCAACGGCCAGATCCGGTCCCTGGCAGGCCCGGCAACGCAGGTGATCGATGCAGGACGGCGACGGATCATTCCCGGTCTTATCGATTCGCATATCCACCTGATCCGTGCCGGCCTCAGCTACAACCTGGAGCTGCGCTGGGACGGTGTGCCATCGCTGGCGGATGCCATGCGCCTGCTTGCCGATCAAGTGGCGCGCACGCCCCCACCGCAATGGGTGCGGGTGGCGGGCGGTTTCAGCGAGCACCAATTTGCGGAGCACCGCCTGCCAACGCTCGATGAGCTCAATCAGGTGGCGCCTTCCACGCCTGTGTTCATCCTGCACCTGGGTGACCGCGCGTTGCTCAACGCGGCAGCGCTGCGCGCGTGTGGCTATACGCGCGATACGCCGGACCCGCCCGGCGGGCATATCGAGTGGGATAGCACGGGGGCGCCTTCGGGTCTGCTGCTGGCAGCGCCTGACGCGTCGTTGCTGGAAGATGCGCTGGCGCACGGCCCAACGCTGCCCCACGAATATCAAATCAATGCCACGCGCCATTTCATGCGCGAGCTCAATCGGCTGGGTGTTACCAGCGTGATCGACGCCGGAGGCAGTCATTTGCGTTACCCCGACGATTACCGCGTCATTGAAGAACTTCAGCAGCACCATTTGTTGACCGTTCGCTTTGCCAGCCACCTGTCAGCGCCAACGGCCGGTGAAGAATTGCGCGATTTCAATCGCTGGACGTCGATCCGGCGACAGGGCGAAGGCGACGAGTTCTATCGTCTTCAGGGCGCCGGCGAAGTACTGGTGCATTCGGCCATCGATCATGGCAACTTCCGCCAGCCGCGCCCCGATATACCGCCATGCATGGAGTACGACCTCGAGCAGGTGATTCGCTTGCTGGCCGAACGCCAATGGCCGTGGCGCATGCATGCGACCTATGACGAAACCATCAGCCGCGCGCTGGATGTGTTCGAGCGTATCGACCGGGACACGCCGCTACAGGGGCTGCCCTGGTTTTTCGATCATGCCGAAACCATCTCTGACCAGAATATGGCGCGCATAGCCCAACTCGGCGGCGGCATCGCCGTGCAGCATCGCATGGCCTTTCAGGGCGAGTATTTCGTCGAACGCTACGGCGCGGATGCGGCTGCGCACACGCCGCCGTTCAAGCGCATGCTGGAGCTGGGTGTCCGCGTGGGCGCAGGCACCGATGCCACCTATCTGGCGAGCTACGATCCGTGGACGTTGTTGCACTGGTTGACGACGGGCAGAACGGTAGGCGGGCTGGCACTCTATCCGGCAAGCCACTGCGTAGACCGCGGCGCGGCACTCGCCTTATGCACGCGCGCGAATGCCTGGTTCTCCGGCGAGGAAGGGGTCAAAGGGCAGCTCGATATCGGGCAGCTGGCCGACTTCGCCCTGCTCTCGCAGGATTACTTTGAAGTGCCAGACGAGCAGATACGCCAGATCGTTGCCGAGTTGACTGTCGTGGATGGACGCGTGGTCTATGCCGATGGCGACTTTCGCGCGCACGATCTCGCAGCTCCGCCACCCATGCCCGATTGGTCACCGGTGAATTTCGGTAGCCGATGCGAAAAAGCTGCGCCGGGTGCGGCGGTGCCCCGCCGTGCCTCAGGCACATGATTCGCCTCGATTACCGGGCGACCCGCAAGCGCCTGCGAACCCGGCCCGCCGGCCTAATCTGACTCAGGTCATAGCATCTCCCCAGTTGCGATTGCCAGACTCTGTCCGCTAACCCCACCCGCAATCATCCCCTATGCCCACCGCCACCTCGCCGCAGCGATCCACCTCGCCTGTGCCTATGCTGTTGGCCGCACCGCACCGGCCGATGTTCCTGCTGGGCGCCCTCGCCCTGCTTGGCAACATGATCTGGTGGACGTGGGCGCTGGTCGCTGCATGGCAGGGGCTGCCATTTGCGCGTACAGCCATGCCGGTCGCGTGGGCGCACGGTTTTCTGATGCAGTACGCGACGCTGTCGCCATTCGTGTTCGGCTTTCTGCTCACCGTCTTTCCGCGCTGGATGAATCTGACAGACGTGCCGCGCCGTACCTATGCCGCCGTATTCGCTCTGATTTTGGGTGGTGGCTTGTTGGTGCTGGCTGCACAGAGCGGAGCACCCGGCACCTTGCCTTTCGGCCTGCTGGCGATGCTCGCGGGCTGGCTGCTGGCTACCGCGGCCCTGGGTTTACGGCTGCACCAGCACCACTACCGCGATATCTGGGCTCGCTCGGCGTTTGCTTCCGTAGCCTTTGGTGCTCTTGGTCTGGCACTCGCACTGGCGTATGCCTGCGGCGCGCCGCCGATGCTGATGCGGGCTGCCATCGACATCGGCACCTTTGGCTTGCTGGTACCGGTGTACTTCACCGTGGCACACCGCATGGTGCCGTTCTTCTCCAACAATGTGGTGCCGGGGTATCGCGTCGTGCGACCCACCTGGTCACTGGTCGGCATGTGGGTGTTCACGCTTGCTCATCTGGTGTTGGAGCTCTGTGCGGCCAACCGCTGGCGGTGGCTGGCCGATCTGCCGCTCGCCGCGCTGCTGTGGTGGCAATGGCTGGCCTGGCAACCCTGGAAGGCTCGCCGCCCCGGGCTACTGGCGGTGCTGCACATCGCACTCGCCTGGTTGCCGCTGGCCTTTACCCTGTTTGCAGCGGACAGCCTGACGCTGTTGCTGCACGGGACCAGCGGCTGGGCTCGCGCACCGCTGCACGCCCTGACCATTGGCTTCCTCAGCTCGATGTTGGTGGGCATGGTGACGCGTGTGACACATGGTCACTCGGGCAGGCCGCTGGCCATGGGTATCATTCCTTGGTTTGCCTTTATCGGGATCCAGCTGACGGCCGTGGTTCGCGTGCTTGCTGACGCCACCGCGCATCCCTGGCCCGGCTATGTGGCAGCCGCGGTGCTCTGGCTGCTCGCCCTGCTGCCGTGGGTGCTGCGATCGGCATGGATCTATCTGACGCCGCGCCGCGACGGCAAGCCCGGCTGAGTCAAATACATTTTGGAAGGAGGACCTGCGCATGGCGCTTTTCCAGCAGGCCAACGAGGTAGGCATAGCCACGCTGATCGATCGCTTCTACGACAAGGTGCGAGCGGACGAACAGCTCGGCCCGGTGTTCAACGCGGCGATTGAAGACTGGCCCGCGCACAAGCTCCTTCTGCGCGACTTCTGGTCGTCGCTGGTGCTGCGTACACGGCGTTATCAGGGCAATCCCATGGGCGTGCATCGCGCGCTGCCGCCGTTTCCTCAGGCGCTGTTCCATCGCTGGTTGGCGCTATGGCGCGAGACCGCACTCGACATATTTGAAGCCCCCACGGCCGACCTGTTTATCGGAACGGCTGAGCGCATAGCCCAGAGCCTGAGCATGGGCATGAATATGGGGCGGTTGTCGCTGGAGCATCCGTCGCGCGTCATCGGGCCGCTGCACATCGTGTCCTGATACCGCAGCAACCAATGCGGTGTCTTTCCGTTGCACGTGAGCACGGAAACAGGAGTACACTTATTTAATGAGAATGACTCGCATTAGTAAGTGGATGGCCAGCCTGCTCGTTCTGTGGCTGGCCTGCACTGGTCTGACAGTCGCGGCAGAGTCGCCGGATACATCGGCCGCCGTCTCGCAGACATGGCAGATGCTCGACTATCTCGCGACTGACTACGCGGGCGCTGTTCGCGACGGCACGGTGGTGAGCCCGTCGGAATACGCCGAAATGCAGGAATTTGCGCGCAATGCGCGCGAGCGTATCCGTAGCCTCCCGCCATCGTCCGCATCATCGGGCCTGTTGCATGAGGCAGACACGCTTGTGGCATCGATCGATGCCAAGGCTTCGCAAGGCGATGTGGCGCAACACGCGCACGCGCTGGCCGATGCATTGCTGCAGGCCTATCCCGTTCCCACCGCGCCCTCCCATGCGCCGAATCTGGCCCACGGTGCCGCGCTGTACCAGTCCCAGTGCGCCGCGTGCCATGGCACGGGCGGCCGCGGTGATGGCCCGGTCGGGCAAACCCTGTCACCCCGTCCGATCGATTTCACTGACCAGACACGTGCGGACCAGCGCAGTGCGCTCTCGCTCTATGAAGTCATCACACAGGGTGTCGAAGGCACGCCCATGGCGAGCTATGCCACCGCGCTTTCCGATAACGACCGCTGGGCGCTGGCCTACTACGTCGGCACACTGGCGTATCCCGACGCTCCCAGCCAAGGCGAACAGGCATGGCACCACAACGATTCCGCGCGCAGCGATATCACCTCGCTCAATGAGCTTTCCCGTGCCCGCGTGACGCAACTGGCGCCCGCGCTGGGCCAGGAGCAGGCAAGACTTATCGTCGGCTACCTGCGCAGCCACCCGCAGGCCGTACATCAGGCGCTGGCGGGTATTCCGTTGGCGCGTGCCCGTCTGGCGGCGAGCGTGACCGCTTACCGCAACGGCTCCGTCGAGGAAGCCCGCCAGTTCGCGCTGTCGGCCTATCTCGACGGCGTGGAGCCGGTCGAAGCACAGCTCAATGCGCATGATGCAGCGCTGCGCGCCACTATCGAAACAGGCATGGGCGCCTATCGCACGTTGTTGTCGAAACAAGGCAGCGCTGATGAAGTCGCATCGAGTGCATCGTCCATCGATGCGCTATTGGTCAGGGCGGATGCAGTAGTAGCCGAAGCGGCGAGCAACCCGCTGACGATTTTTCTTGGCGCGTTCACCATCCTCGTACGCGAGGGGTTAGAGGCCTTGCTGGTGGTTGTGGCGTTGCTCGCCTTTTTGCGCAAGGCCGACCGGCATGACGCCACGCGCTATGTGCACGCCGGCTGGCTGCTCGCGTTGCTCGCCGGCGGGATCACCTGGGCCGTCGCTCGCTACGCCATCTCGATCAGCGGCGCGAGCCGGGAACTGACCGAAGGGCTTTCCTCGCTGTTCGCCGCTGCCGTACTGCTTGGCGTGGGGCTGTGGATGCATCAGAAGAGCATCGGCGGCCGCTGGCAGGCCTACCTCAAAGCGAAAATGACCACTGCACTGGATCGCCGCTCGGCGTGGTTCGTGTTCGGCCTGACCTTTATTTCCGTCTACCGCGAAGTATTCGAGACCATCCTGTTTTACGCAGCCCTGTGGAATGAGGGCCAGGGGATATGGCTACTCGCAGGCATCGTCACCGGCGCACTGCTGCTGGGCCTGATCGCCTGGGCGCTGCTGCGTACCAGCCGTCGCCTGCCGCTGGGCCTGTTCTTCTCCATCAGCTCGGCGGTGATTGCCGTGCTTGCCGTGGTGCTGACCGGCAAGGGCGTGGCGGCGCTGCAGGAGGCCGGCTGGACCTCGGTAACGGTGGCTCCCGTGCCGTCCGTCGACCTGTTGGGCATCTACCCCACCTGGCAATCGCTGCTCGCTCAGCTTGCGGTAGCGGTGATGTTGGCCACCGGATTCGCGTTCAACCGCTGGCGCGCACGTACGGCCTGAGCGGCCTTAGCGGATCAACAGGTCGCGCTTGCCGGGCTTGCCGTCCCACGCGGCAGCATCCGGCATGGCCGGTTTCTTGGCGGTGATCACGGGCCACTGACGGGCCAGCTCCGCGTTGATCTTGATAAACAGGGACTGGTCCGACGGCACGTCGCCCTCGGCATAGATGGCGTCTACCGGGCACTCGTCGACGCACAGAGTGCAGTCGATGCACTCATCGGGGTCGATCACGAGGAAATTGGGGCCCTCGTGGAAGCAGTCCACAGGGCACACCTCGACGCAATCGGTGTGCTTGCAGTTGATGCAGTTTTCGGTGACGACGTGGGTCATGCCTTATCCCTCGGGCCTGACCGCGCAGCCTACCGGTGACCAGGGCCTATCTCCCTGATTCATGTCAGAGAAATTACTGAAGACAACAGGCAGGCAAAAGTCGCATGATGGGCAGAGGGGCTCCAACCTGCGGCAACGTACCACGTGAGTGGTGTGGGGGCCGCTGCGAAAAAATGATCTGTGTCATCGAAGTGCGACGTTTCTGCAGGGCAACATCCCGCCAATTAATGAGGGTAGTTTCCGTATGCCGAACACTGAGTACTACCACGACAGAGTAGTTCGACTGTTCCTGCTGGCCGCCGCCGTGTGGGGAATCATCGGCATGTCGGTAGGCGTTTACGCCGCTGCCGAGTTGATGTGGCCAGCCCTGAACTTCGACATTCCCTGGCTGACCTTCAGCCGCATCCGTCCTGACCACACCTTCGGCGTGATTTTCGCCTTCGGCGGCTCGGCCTTGATGGGCACCTGCTACTACGTGGTGCAGCGCACAGGCCACACCCGGCTGGCGTTGCCCAACCTGGCCCTGATGACCTTCTGGGGTTGGCAGCTGGTATGCGTGCTCGCCATGACGACCATGCCGCTGGGTATCACCCAGAGCAAGGAATACGCGGAACCGGAATGGTTCGTCGATATCCTGATCGCCGTGGTCTGGGTGTCCTTTGGCGTCGTGTTCTTCGCCACGCTGGCCCGCCGGCGTATCAAGCACATCTACGTCGCCAATTGGTACTACGGCGCATTCATCATCGCCGTAGGCCTGCTGCATATCGTCAACAACATCGCGCTGCCCGTCAGCCTCACCAAGTCGTACCCGGTGTACTCCGGCGTGGTCGATGCCATGGTGCAGTGGTGGTATGGCCACAATGCCGTGGCGTTTTTCCTCACGGCGGGCTTCCTGGGCATGATGTATTACTTCGTGCCGCGCCAGGCCCAGCAGCCGCTGTGGAGCTACCGCTTCTCCATCGTCAATTTCTGGGCGCTGATTTCGGTCTACATGTGGGCCGGCTCGCACCACCTGATGTACACCGCCCTGCCCGACTGGGTGCAATCGGTCGGCATGGCGTTCTCGTTGATCCTTCTGATGCCCAGCTGGGGCTCGGCGGCCAATGGCCTGCTGACCTTCAATGGTTCCTGGTCAAAACTTAAAACCGACCCGGCCGCCAAATTCATGGTGCTCGCGCTGGTGTTCTATGCCGCCGCCACCTTCGAAGGCTCGATGATGGCGATCAAGACGGTCAATTCGTTGTCGCACTACACCGACTGGACCATTGCCCACGTGCATTCGGGTTCCATCGGCTGGGTGGCCATGATCACCATCGGCTCGCTCTATGCCATGGCGCCGCGCGCGCTCGGCCAGGAGGCGATGTATTCGCGCGCCGGCATGGAACTGCACTTCTGGCTGCACCTCAGCGGCCTGCTGCTCTATGTAGGCTCGATGTGGACGGCCGGCGTCACCGAGGGCCTGATGTGGCGCGCCACCAACGCCGACGGTTCGCTGACCTATTCGTTCCTGGACAGCCTGATCGCCATAAAGCCGATGTATCTCATCCGCTGGTTTGGCGGCGTGCTGGTGCTGTCGGGCATGGTGGTGATGGCCTGGAACCTGTGGCACACGGCCGCTGACGCGCGAGCCCGCTTGATCAAGCCGATTCCTGTACCGATTCCCGAGCCGGAACCGCATCAGGTGCCCGCCCCACTGCCGGCAGCCGGTTGAGGAGCGCGCCATGTCCTATAAACAGTTCGAAGCGATTGAAAAGCACGCCGGCCTGCTCGGCATCCTTACCGCGGTGATGGTGTCGATCGGCGGCCTGGCCGAGATCACCCCGCTGTTCATGGAAGCCCATGCGGTCAAGGCGCCCGCCACGGTGAAGCCCTATGACCCGGTGCGCCTGGCCGGGCGCGATATCTATGTGCGCGAAGGCTGCTATCTGTGCCATTCGCAGATGATTCGTGCCCTGCGCGCCGAGACCCAACGCTACGGTCACTACTCGATCGCGGAAGAGTCGGTGTATGACCGTCCGTTCCAATGGGGTTCCAAGCGCACCGGCCCCGACCTCGCACGCGTCGGCGGCAAGTATTCCGACCTGTGGCACGAGCTCCACATGACGAACCCCCGCCAGGTCGTGCCCGAATCGAATATGCCCGGCTACCCCTGGCTGACCAAGACCAAGCTGGATGCCGCTGACATCCAGGCGCGCATGCGCGGGTTGCGCAAGCTGGGCGACCCGTACACCGACGCCGACATCGCCAGCGTGCCGGGGGCCGTGAAAGACAAGACGGAGATGCAGGCGCTCATCGCCTACCTGCAAGGCCTCGGCATCAAGAACGAACCGGTCGCCGCAGGCACGGGAGCATCCGCACCGGCCAGCGATGGAGGTGAGCCATGAGCGATGTCTGGACCGATTTCTGGGGACACCTCACCGGCGTGATCATCGTGGTGATCATGTTCACCTTTATCTGCATCTGGGCTTGGGCGTGGAGCGGCCGTCATAAGAAGCCGTTCGATCGCATGGCGCAACTCCCGATGGAAGACGACATGGACCACTACGGCGCGACGCAGAATGCACGCGCAAAGGATCAGCAGCCATGAGCCTGTTCTGGTCGCTATGGATCATGTTCCTGATTGTGTTCAACCTGGGCATCACTCTGTTCCTGTTTCTGTGGGCGCCACGCGCCAAGATTCCGGTGCAGAAAGACGGCACCAGCGGTCACGTGTGGGCGCATGGCGTACTGCGCGAAGGCGTGCGCAATCTTCCGCGCTGGTGGATTGTGCTGTCGGCCAGCATGTTCATCGTCGGCTTCATCTATCTGGCTCTGTTCCCCGGCTTCGGCCGGGCCAAGGGCCTGCTGGACTGGACCTCGCACAATGAACTGGCAGAACACACCGCCGCCAACAATGCCAAGCTGGGCGATGAGATGACGCGCTTCTCGCTCTACCCGATCGAGCAGCTCTCGCAGGATAAACAGGCCCTGCATCTCGGAGAGGTTCTTTTCCGGGACAACTGTGCTGCCTGCCACGGCCGTGCAGGCAAGGGCAATCAGCTGGTGGGTGCGCCCGACCTCACTGACAACGACTGGCTGTACGGTGGTGACGGCAAAGCGATCTTCACCTCCATCCACGACGGCCGCGCCGGCGTGATGCCGCCATGGGCAAGCCTCGGCGAAGAGAACGTGAAAAACCTCGCCCAGTACGTGCTCAGCCTGTCAGGCTCGCCGCACAACGAGCAGCAAGCGGAGGCCGCCAAGCCCCTGTTTGCGACCTGCGCGGCATGCCACGGTCCGGATGGCAAGGGCAACCAGGCCCTGGGTGCGCCCAATCTCACCGACAAGATCTGGTTGCACGGCGGCAACGTAGCCGACGTCGAGAAGAGTATTCACGATGGCCGCCAGGGGCAGATGCCGGCATGGAGTCCGCGGCTTACCGACGACCAGATTCGCGTGCTGGCCGCCTACGTGTATCACCTCTCCCATCAGGATCATGTCGACTAGCCATGTTCAATCCGCATCGCCCGCCTCGGCCTGGTACCGCCAACCGATACTCTGGCTGGGGCTGGCGATTTTCGGTGCCTCGCTTGCAGGCTGCGTATGGCTGATTGTGCTGGGCTCGCGCCACGCCGATGATCCCGTGGATACGCCGCACAAAGTGTTCGGCGTACCCTCCAGCAGTCACAGCAGCCGCAAGCCCACATGAACACCTACGAAGCCTGGGCGCATCCACAGCTTGCCGCGCAGGTATTACGCAAGAGACGTGACGGACACAGCGAAGTCGCCCTGCGTGTCGATGCACTGCAGGGCGCTCGCCAGATACTGCGGCTTGAACAGGTGATCCATGCCCTGCCCGGCGTGCGGCGCGTCTCCGTCGACGCGCCGTCCAAGCGCGTGCGGGTGGTGTGGGATCGGGAGCGCACGTCGCTGCCGGCCCTCCTGCAGACGTTTGCCTCCATGCGTTGCGCTGCGCAGCCGTTGCGTAGCGACAGCATTGACGACTCGCGTTCGCGCGAAGCTCACGACATGCTCAAGCGGCTGCTGGTCGCAGGCATGTGCGCCATGCAGGTGATGACCTATGCGTTTGTGATCTACATCGGCGTGGTGGACTTCGTAGACTTCACCACGCGCGGCCTGTTCCGCTGGCTAAGCCTGATCTCCACCGCACCTGTGGTGTTCTACTCTGCGCATCCCTTCGTGCGTGGCGCGTGGCAAGAGCTGCGTGAACGCCGGCTCGGCATCAACCTGCCGGTGGCGCTGGCCGTATGGCTGGTGTTTCTGGCCAGTACACTCAATACCGTGCGCGGCAGCGGCGATATCTATTTCGATTCGGTGAGCATGTTCGTGTTTCTGCTGCTCGCAGGCCGCTACGTCGAGCTCAAAGCACGCCATCGCAGCGGCGCATTGGGCGACGCCGTGATCGACAGTACACCACTGCTCGCCGAACGCCGCCGCGACGATGGCAGCCTGGAAACCATTCCGGCCATCGAACTGCTCCCGGGTGATCGCGTCCACATCAGCGAAGGCGCCGCGGTGCCGGCCGACGGACTGCTTGAAAGCGACACCGTACAGGTGGACGAATCCCTGCTGTCGGGCGAATCACGACCGGTATGCCGACAGCGTGGTGAGCGACTGGTGGCAGGCAGTGTGCTCATCGATGGCCCCGCTGAGCTACGCGTCGAGCACAGCGGTGACGAGACCGCCGCCGCTCGCGTGGGTGCGCTCAGCACACGAACCCGCGTCGCCCGTAATGCCGCGTCCGTAGTGAACGATAGCGAGCTCGGCCGCTTTGTGGCGCGTGTGCTGCTGCTGACACTGGCGACGGCTGTCGGCTGGCTGATATTCGAGCCCTCTCGCGCGTTCGAGTCCGCGGTGGCCGTATTGGTGATCGCCTGCCCTTGCGCTTTCGCCCTCACCGCCCCCAGTGCATTGACGCGCGCGCTGGGCGTATTGGCGCAGCGCGGCGTACTGGTTGCGGACAGCAGCGCGTTGGCGCGCATGGCCAACGTCGACGTCGCCATGTTCGACAAAACCGGCACGCTGACTGAGCCGCATATCGATCTGGCAGAAGTACGCACCATCGGGCCGTCCGACAAGACGGCATGGCTTCCACTCGCCGCCGCGCTGGCGCGAGAAAGCTCCCACCCCATCGCTCGCGCCGTAGCCCGCGCCACCGGCCCCGTCGCACATCAGGACATGCAGGATGTCCGCGTGTCGCAGGGCCAAGGTGTTGCAGGGCAAATCGGTGGTCACATGCTGCGTCTCGGGCACGCAGCGTTCGCCGGAACAGGCAACGATGCGTCTCACGCTGGCGAAGGCGATCTCTGGCTCGCCGATGCGTCTGGGCCGCTCGCCGCGTTCCGCGTCAGCGAGACGCTACGCGCGGATGCCTCGCAGGCACTGCAGTCGATGCGAGAGGAAGGCATGGTCACGATCATGGCCAGCGGCGACACCGCCCTGCGCGCCGCCACGATCGCCAGCGAGCTGGGCATTACGGAATGGCATGCACGCTGCTCGCCAGAAGACAAGCTCGCACTGCTGCAGCACCGGCGGAGCCAGGGACACGTGACGCTGGCCGTTGGCGACGGCAGCAACGATGCGCCGGTACTGGCCGGCGCCGATGTCTCGGCCGCACTCGCCTCCGGCACGGAGCTGGCACAGGCGCACGCGGATTTCCTGCTGCTTCACGGACGCCTGCATGGACTGGTCGACGCCCGCCACATCGCATGCCAGGTGAGGGATGTCATTGCCCAGGGCCGCCGCTGGTCGCTGGGCTACAACCTGTGCGCCGTGCCGTTCGCGGCGTTTGGCTTGGTGCCACCGTGGCTGGCTGCCATCGGCATGTCGGTCAGCTCGATCGTCGTGGTACTCAACGCATGGCGCATCGGACGCGATGATCAGGTCAAGCCGGCGATGCCCCTATGAATATCCTGCTCGTGCTGATTCCAGTGACCATGGTGATCGTGATCGTGGCGGTCGCGATCTTCTTCTGGGCAGTCAATCACCAGCAATTCGACGACCTGGACAGCCCCGGCGTGCTGCCACTGATGGAAGAAGCGGAAACAGAGAAACCGCCGCATGCCGCGACACCTCACGAGGACACCGATCAGGTCGCGCCGCGCTAAATCCCAGGGTCAGCGTTGCGCGGCGGTTGGCAGCAACGGTCCGGCCACATCACGGAGAGCGTCGGGGGCGCGCAGCGTGACCCGCCGACCGGTTATCTCCACCCAGTGCTTCTCGCGAAAACGGCTAAGCACGCGGCTCACGGTTTCCGACGCCAGACGCAGATAGTTGGCCATGTCGCTGCGCGACATGGGAAACCGGAATACGGTGTCAGACAAACCACGCTTGGCCTGCCGCGCGCCCAGATCCAGCAGGAACGCCGCCACGCGCTCGTCCGCCGTGTGGTCGCCCGCCAGCAGACTTGCCATGCCAAGCTCGCGGCTCAACAGGCTAAACAAGTGGTGTTGTACCGTCGGCAATTCGGAGGCCAACTGGCTCACGGCCGGAAACGAAAAGCGGCAGAAGGCCGACGACTCCAGCGCGATGGCATCACACGGGTAGCTCTCCGGGTAGATGCCGTTCAGACCGATCACTTCTCCCGGCAGGTAAAAACCCAGTACCTGCTCTCGGCCATCGCGCCCAAACAGCGACGTCTTCACGCAACCGCTGCGCACGGCATAGATGGCACGGAATGGCTCGCCGCGGCGAAAGACGTACTCACCATCCCCGCGCGGCTGAATGTGCTCCACCAGGCAATGCAGCGCTGACAACTCGCGCTTGCCATAACCGGTCGCCAGACAAGCGTTGGAAAACGCACAGGAGCCACAGAATCTCTCGCCGTCGCCCTCTGATGGCTCCGGCTCGGGACGCGGTTCCTGGCACACAATCGACAGCGAACTGGGCATGAAGGTATCGGGGACAAGCGCCCGGGACAGCGCGAGGCCGCCTATTATGCCGCTTGATCAGACAAGCTTGTGCTGCGGCCACCTGTCACAGGTCTGCTTGACGCCGCGTATGGACGAATGGATTCAGGCGTTTTCTGAGAAAATGGCGTACCCGCGCGGCTCGCCCGTGCGATCTCTATGGTCAGGCGCAGGTAACGGACGTGATTGAGCTGGTAGGTTTTGATGGCGACGACACGCTGTGGCACAGCGAGGGCTATTACCAGTCGGCGCACGGCGAATTCGAGCAGATCATCGGCAACTACGTGGATATCGCCAACATCCACGTGCACGACCGCCTGCTTGCCACCGAGCGCCGCAACATTCAGCTGTTCGGTTACGGCGCCAAGGGCATGACGCTGTCGATGCTGGAATCGGCGATCGACATCACCGAACAACGCATCAGCGCAGCCGACCTGCATCGCATCATTGAACTTGGCAAGCAGGTGCTCGCCCATCCGGTGGAGTTGTTGCCGGGCATCCGCGCCGCGGTGGAATCGGTGGCCCAAAGACACCGGGTGGTGCTGATCACCAAGGGCGACCTGTTCCATCAGGAGCAGAAGGTGGCGAGCAGCGGCCTGGCCGATCTGTTCCACCGCATCGAAATCGTGTCGGAAAAAGACGAGCGCGCCTATCGAAACGTTCTCGAGGAGTTCGCGCTATCACCGGAACACTTTGCGATGGTCGGCAATTCGCTGCGCTCCGATATCGCCCCGGTGGTGCAGCTCGGCGGCTGGGGTGTCTACATGCCTTATCACGTGACCTGGGCCCACGAGACGGATACCGATTTCGTCGATCAGGATTCGCATGTGGTGCAAGTACAAGGTCCGGGTGGAATCGCGGACGCCGTCGAGGAGTTGCAGGTCCGTGCTGCCGCCTGACGCCATGACGGACGAACGCTCAGACCTGGCGCACGATCATAAGCGCCTGGAGGCGTTCATCGAGGCGCATCCACGCCTGTTCGTTTTGACTGGCGCCGGCTGCAGTACCGACTCCGGCATCCCGGACTACCGCGATACCAACGGTGGCTGGAAGCGACCGCAGCCGGTGACCTATCAGGCCTTCATGGGCGAACAGGCGACGCGGCAGCGCTATTGGGCGCGCAGCCTGGTGGGTTGGCGCCGCTTTGGGCGCGCGCAGCCCAACGCCACGCATCACGCCCTGGCCCGCCTGGAACAACAGGGACGCGTCACCAGCCTGCTCACCCAGAACGTTGACGGCCTGCATCAGGCCGCCGGCCAGCAAAAGGTGATCGACCTGCACGGGCGTCTCGACGAAGTCCGCTGCATGCAGTGCACACAACGACTGCCGCGCAACACCTTCCAGCACCAGCTGGTGCAGCTCAATCCCGACTGGGCACTGCTGGATGCAGGCGATGCGCCGGATGGCGACGCCGACCTGGAGGGGCGCGACTTCTCCACCTTCCACATTCCGCCATGCCCTGCCTGCGGCGGCGTACTGAAACCCGACGTCGTGTTCTTTGGCGAGAACGTGCCACGCGAACGCGTTGACGCGGCTATCACATCACTGAACGACGCCGATGCCATGCTGGTGGTCGGCTCTTCGCTCATGGTGTTCTCCGGCTACCGCTTCGCTGCCGCCGCCGCGCGGGACGGCAAGCCGATTGCGGCCATCAACCTGGGGCATACGCGGGCCGACCCGTTGCTCACCCTCAAAATCGAACAATCCTGCGCGGAGGCCTTGGCGGTCATCGCTTGAGCGCGGCATCTTGCACGCTCGCGCAATATGACAATTTGATGCAAAGTAGACAAACCGGTCGTCTGGAATCGCTCCATGAATGCCAGGTTGCAGCATCGCGCTTCGTCATCGCGTGTTTCGCGGGCTCGCCCCAAGGCGGCGCCCGGTAACCACTCGGCGTTCGACGCGGTCCGCCGGATGGTGGACGGCTATTTCGCCAAAGCGGCAGACGCCCGCAAACAACTGCTCGAGCAACCCTATACGCCAAAGCAGTTGCATGCCTGGCGCGTGGGTCTGCGGCGCATCACGGCGACCATCAACAAGGTCACCGACCTTTCGGATGATCGACTCGAAGACGTGCAGGCTTACCTGCGTGCGTGCCGCGAAACGACCGGCCGTTGCCGTGACATCGATATCCTTGTACTGGAAACGCTGCCGGCATTTCTTCGCGAATGCGAAGTGATACCGCCGCCTGCGGCAACCATGCAGCAATCGATCATGGCACTGCAGGAGCAGGCGCATACCCAGGCCGTCGCGGCATTGAAGAAAGTCAGCCTGACCATGCCCATGCAGTCATGGCAGCACTGGGCTGACGCGCTCGATCCTCCGGGCAACGAACGCCTCCGCAAGAGCGCCGCCGAGATCATCGATGAGCGTTTCCATACCGTGATAAAGCGCATCGCCAAACTCGACGGCGGAAAGAAGCGACTGCATCGCCTGCGGGCCGCCATTAAAAAGCTCCGCTACAGCATGGAGCTGTACCAGCATCAGTTTCCTAAGCGGGCCGTCACGCGCTGGCTGGAGCAATTGGCCAACTTGCAGACGCACTTCGGACTGGCTCACGATCGCATGATGGCGCGCGAACTGGTCGCCGCGCTGCCCCTGGCGGACAGCGATCGGGCGCCGATCAAGGCCTTCCGCAAGTGGGCGAAGAAATCAGCCTACGAAGCGTCCAAAAAAGCGACGCAATCGCTGACCAAGCTGGGCAAACTGGACCTTTACTGGCGTACGTGATCTCGCGGCATGAGGGCCTGTTCAAAACTCCCCGTCCCGCGTCCTTACGATCCGTATCTACTCCTCACCGTCATCCCCGCGAAAGCGGGAGGCGCCTTACAACAGCCGAAGGCTGGTCATCCAGTGTCTTTGCGGACGCCGCGAGGACCCGAAAGTCGCTGGATCCCCGCTTTCGCGGGGATGACGAAGAGGCGATAACCGGACTATGCGGAGATTTTGGACAGACTCTCAGCGCCGCGCGCGGAAAAATTCCCGCAGCATCGCCGATGATTCGTCGGCCAGCAGACCACCCTCAACGGTAATGCGGTGATTGTGCCGGTCGGAGATCAGCGTATCGAACACGCTGCCGGCCGCGCCCGTCTTGGGGTCGGTGGCCGCGTAGACCACCCGCCCGATGCGCGCGTGCACCAGGGCCATCGAACACATCGCGCACGGCTCCAGCGTCACGTACAACGTGGCGCCGGGCATGCGGTAGTTGGACAACTTCTCGCCCGCCGCGCGCAGCGCCATGATTTCCGCATGCGCGCTGGGGTCGTTGAGCGTGATATTACGGTTCCAGCCCAGGCCGATGATCTCGCCGTCCTGCACCAGCACGGCCCCCACCGGAACCTCGTTTTCCGCGTCGCGCGCATGGCCGGCCAACTGCAACGCGCGGCGCATATAGCTTTCATCCTCGGAGGAGAAAAGCGGGGCAGAAAGCGGCAGATCGTCAGTCATTGAATCGAAGGGGCCCGGGCACAGCGCAATATTCTATCGTCCGCGCCGCCCCTGTGCCGTACCAGCCAGGAGAACCCCGTGTCATCGGCCCTGCCTTCAACCGCACTCATCGTCGGTGCCTCACGGGGCCTCGGCCTTGCCCTCGCCGCCGAGTACCTCAAGCGCGGCTGGCAGGTGATCGCCACGGTACGTGGCGATAGCCATACCCGCCTGCACGACCTCGCAGCCTCCGCTGGCGGCAAGCTGGAGGTAGCCAGGGTCGATATCACTGTGGACGACGAAGTGGCGGCCCTGCGCCGCCAGCTTGCGCACCGACGCATCGACCTGCTGTTCGTCAACGCCGGCATTGCCATCGATCCGGATACGGCTATTGGCGACGTGCGTACCGAGGACTTCACACACATGATGATCACCAATGCGCTCAGCCCCATGCGGGTGATCGAGGCGCTCCAGACCCTGGTGCCTTCCAGCGGAACCATCGCCGCGATGTCCTCTGATCTCGGCAGCGTGGCCGACAACGTGGATGGCGGCTGGGAAACCTACCGGGCCAGCAAGGCGGCGCTCAACACTCTGATGCGCAGCTTTGCCGCCCGCCATGCGGGTGATGCACGTTGCTTGCTGTTGATGGCACCGGGGTGGGTGCGCACAGATATGGGCGGTCCAGATGCCGAGCTGTCAGTCGAGGAAAGCATCCCTCGCGTGGTCGACACCATCGCAGCACAGGCCGGACATGCCGGCCTGCGTTACCTGGATTACCGAGGGCGAACAGTCCCTTGGTGAGGTCTTCTAATAATATACGCAAAATCAGCGAGATAACCGAACTTCCTAAGAAGTCCGGATCAGTGTCGCGCGCAAAAACTCATTCCCATTCGATAGTTGCAGGTGGTTTGCCACTGATGTCATAAACAACACGAGAAACACCACGCAACTCATTGATAATGCGATTAGAAACCTTGCCAAGGAAGTCATACGGCAGGTGCGACCAATGGGCCGTCATGAAGTCGATAGTCTCGACCGCACGCAGCGCAATCACCCACTCGTAGGCACGCGCATCACCCACCACGCCCACCGACTTCACCGGCAGGAACACGGCGAAGGCCTGGCTGGTCTTGTCGTACAGATCCCAGGCGCGCAGTTCTTCGATGAAGATCGCGTCGGCACGGGCCAGTAGTTCGGCGTACTCCGGCTTCACCTCGCCGAGGATGCGCACACCCAGGCCCGGGCCGGGGAACGGATGGCGGTAGACCATCTCGCGCGGCAGGCCGAGCTCGACGCCGATGCGGCGCACTTCGTCCTTGAACAGCTCGCGCAGCGGTTCGACCAGCTTGAGCTTCATATGCTCCGGCAGGCCGCCCACGTTGTGATGGCTCTTGATGACGTGCGCTTTGCCGGTCTTGCTGCCGGCCGACTCGATCACGTCAGGGTAGATGGTGCCCTGGGCCAGCCACTTCACCTGGCCGTGGCCGGCGTTGGTGACCTTGGCCGATTCCTCGTCGAAGATCTCGACGAACAGGCGGCCGATGATCTTGCGCTTGGCCTCCGGGTCGGCCACACCTTCCAGCGCGCTGAAGTAGCGCTCGGCGGCATTCACGCGGATGACCTTGACGCCCATGTGCTCAGCCATGGTGGCCATGACCTGGTCGCCTTCCTGCCAGCGCAGCAGGCCCGTATCGACGAACACGCAGGTCAGCTGGTCACCGATAGCCCGGTGCAGCAGCGCGGCCACCACGGAGGAATCCACGCCGCCGGAGAGGCCCAGCAGCACATGATCGTTGCCGACCTGCTCGCGCACGCGGGCGATCTGGTCTTCGATGATGTGCGCAGCCGTCCACAGCGTCTGGCAGCCGCAAATTTCCGTGACGAAACGCTTGAGCAGCGACGTACCCTGCTTGGTATGCGTTACTTCCGGGTGGAACTGCACGCCGTACCAGCGCTTGTCTTCGTTCTCCATCACGGCCACCGGAATGCGGTCGGTGGTGCCGGTGATGACGAAGCCCGGTGGTGCCTTGGCGACATGGTCTCCGTGGCTCATCCAGACGTCCAGACGATGCGCGCTGTCGTGGTCGCTCAGACCCGCAAACAGGCGGCTCTGGGCGACGATGTCGACTTCCGCATGCCCAAATTCGCGGGCATCGGCCGCTTCGGTGGCGCCACCCAGCTGTGCAGCCAACGTCTGCATGCCGTAGCAAATGCCAAGAATCGGCAAGCCTGCATCGAACACTTCCTGCGGCGCCCTCGGCGCACCCGGCAGCGTGGTCGACTCCGGGCCACCCGAAAGAATGATGCCCTTGGCACCAAAGGCAGCGATTTCCGCCGGGTCGTGGTCCCACGCCCAGATTTCGCAGTACACACCAATTTCGCGCACGCGGCGGGCGATCAGCTGGGTGTACTGCGCGCCGAAATCGAGGATGAGGATTTTGTCGCTATGGATATCGGTCACGGTCCGGCTCCGATGCGCGGCAGGCTTGCCCTGCCCTGCGCGAGAATCTTTGGAATGCGAAGGCGACGCCAGCGAGCGTCGCCTTCCGTTGAAACGATGCGCCGGCCATAAGGCCGGCGCGGGTCCGTTACGAATTCAGCCGATAGTTCGGCGCTTCCTTCGTGATCTGGATGTCGTGCGGATGCGCTTCGGTGACGCCGGCGCTGGTCACCTTCACGAACTGCGCCTTATGGCGCACGTCCTCGACCGTAGCCGCACCCAGGTAGCCCATCGAGGCACGCAGGCCGCCGATCAGCTGATGGATGATGTTGCGCAGCGGACCACGGTACGGCACGCGACCTTCGATGCCTTCTGGCACCAGCTTGTCGGCGTCGGCTTCGTCCTGGAAGTAGCGATCCTTGGAGCCGAGCGCCATGGCGCCCAGCGAACCCATGCCACGGTAGCTCTTGTACGAGCGGCCCTGGAACAGTTCCACATCGCCCGGCGACTCTTCGGTGCCGGCAAACATCGAACCCAGCATGACGGTAGACGCGCCAGCGGCGAGCGCCTTGGGGATATCGCCCGAGTAGCGGATACCGCCGTCGGCGATAAGCGGAATCTCATCCTTCAACGCGGTGGCGACCAGATCGATGGCGGTGATCTGCGGCACGCCCACGCCAGCGACGACGCGCGTGGTGCAGATCGAGCCCGGGCCCACGCCCACCTTGACCGCATCGACGCCGGCATCGAGCAGCGCACGCGCCGCTTCGCCGGTAACGATGTTGCCGGCAATCACCTGCACCTGCGGGTAGTGCTTCTTCACCCACGCGGCACGCTCGATCACGCCCTGCGAATGACCGTGCGCGGTATCCACCACGAGCACGTCCACGCCGGCATCAACCAGCGCTGCGACGCGCTGCTCGGTATCGCCACCCACGCCGACCGCGGCGCCGACCAGCAGGCGCTCGAGGCGATCCTTGGCGGCGTTCGGGTTGTCACGGGCCTTCTGAATATCCTTGACGGTGATCAGCCCACGCAGCTGATAGTCGTCGTTCACCACCAGCACCTTTTCGATGCGGTGTTTGTGCAGCAGCTGCAGCACGTCGTCCTGGCTGGCGCCTTCACGCACCGTCACCAGCTTCTCCTGGCGGGTCATGATGTTGCGCACGGGATCTTCGTGCTTGCGCTCGAATCGCAGGTCGCGGCTGGTGACGATGCCAACCAGCTTCTCGCCGTCCACCACCGGCACGCCAGAAATGTTGTGCGCGCGGGTCAGGCGCAGCACTTCACCAATGGAAGTGTGCGGACCCACCGTGATCGGACTGCGAATGACGCCGGCCTCGAACTTCTTCACCAGGCGCACTTCGGCGGCCTGCTGCTCGGCGGTCATGTTCTTGTGGATGATGCCGATGCCGCCCTGCTGGGCCATGGTGATGGCGAGGCGGGCTTCGGTCACCGTGTCCATGGCGGCGGACACGATCGGAATGTTCAGGCGCAGGTTTCGGGTAAGCCGCGTGGAGGTGTCTACATCACGCGGAAGAACGGCCGAATGAGCCGGAACGAGGTAAACGTCGTCGTAGGTGAGAGCCTCGGCGAGGATACGCATGCGAAAAGTCCCGCTGCAAAGAGAGGATTATACGCGGAACGCTGCTGCGTCGCCACACGCTGCATGAACAGTTTGTTGCCGCAGGCGCGACGATCGCCGCGCCGAATCTCAGGCGCCGCGATGCAGAAGAGTGCGTGCTTCCGCCGCTTCCAGCGTATTTTCCAGCAACGTTGCCACCGTCATCGGACCCACGCCACCCGGTACCGGGGTGATCCAGCTTGCGCGCTCGGCAGCTGCCGCAAAGTCGACGTCACCCACCAGCCGCCCGTCTTCGAGGCGATTGATACCCACGTCGACGACCACTGCACCCGGTTTGATCCACTCGCCCTTGACCAGACCAGGCTTGCCCACGGCCACGATCACGATGTCGGCCTGACGAACGAAGTGCTCGAGATCGCGCGTGAAACGATGGCAGCAGGTGGTCGTGCAACCCGCTATCAGCAGCTCGAGTGCAAGGGGGCGACCCACGTGGTTGGAGACGCCCACCACCACCGCATGCTGGCCACGCACCGGGCGATCGGTATGGCCGAGCAAAGTCATCACACCACGAGGCGTGCAGGGGCGCAGACCGAAGCGACGCAACGCAAGGCGACCAACGTTGACGGCCTGAAAGCCGTCCACGTCCTTTGCCGGGTCGATGCGGTCGACCAGTGCATCCTCGTCGATATGATCGGGCAGCGGCGACTGCACCAGGATGCCGTGCACGGCCGGATCGGCATTGAGCCGGTCGATCAGTGCCATCAATTCGTCCTGGGTGGTGCTCGACGGCAGATCGAAATCGAACGAACGGAAGCCAACCTGATGGCAGGCTTTGCGTTTATTGCGTACATACACGGACGAAGCCGCGTCATCGCCAACCAGCACCACGGCGAGCCCGGGTTCGTCCAGCCCCTTGGCTTTGCGCTCGAGCACGCGCTGGCCGATCCGATCCATCAATTCCTGGGCGATGCGTTTACCGTCGAGGATGCGTGCGGTCATGATCGGGCCTGCCTGCAAAGAGACGTATTATCCCGGCTCGACCGCACGCATACAAACCAAATCGAATGGCTGCCATCCCTCGCCCGCCCACTTCGTTGGAACTTGCTGCAGACAACCTGCGCCTGCGCCCCTGGCAATCCGGCGATGCCGACGCGCTGTATGAGGCGGCCAGAGAGTCCATCGCCACCGTCGGCCAATGGCTGCCATGGCTGCATGCCGATTACACCCGGGAGGACAGCGAGCGATGGATCGCGCACTGCCAGTCCGCCTGGGAACGCGGCGAGCTTTACGCCTTCGGCATATTCGACCTGCAAGGCCGGCTGCTCGGCAGCATAGGCCTCAATCGGCTGGATCCACAGCGCCTGAATGCCAACCTCGGCTACTGGGTGCGTGAGCAGGAGCAAGGGAAAGGCATCGCATCGCGGGCCGTGCGCGCCATGGCAGCGTTCGGCTTCGAGGTATTGGGCCTGATCCGGATCGAGATTGTCACCGCCATCGACAATCTAGCGAGCAAGCGCGTGGCGGAACGCGTTGGCGCCCACTTCGACGGCACCTCACCCAATCGCATCGTCCATCGCCAACGGCCCGCACCTGCCGCCGTGTACTCGCTACTACCGCCGGATGATGACGACCTTCTGTCAGGCCCTGTGATCGAAGAGGGATGGATTCGTCTACGCCCTTTCCAGCTATCGGATCTGGATGCCCTGTATGAGGCCCTGCACGAATCCGTCGACACCATCGGCCGGTGGCAAGACTGGATGACGCCACACTATTCCCGTGAGGATGCCCGTCGCTGGATTGCGCGGAGCCGCCTCGCGTGGCGCGGCACAGGAGACGAATGTGCGCTGGCGATCATCGATCGCAACACCGGCGAACTGATCGGCAGCATCGCTATCAACCATTGGCAGCCCGACTATGGCGCAGCCAACCTCGGCTATTGGGTGCGCAAAACCCGGCAGGGCCAAGGCGCAGCTTCTGCCGCCGTACGCCTGCTGGCCCGGCACGCGCTGCAATCCACCGAGTTGCAACGACTGGAAATCGTCGCTGCAGTGGACAACGGGGCAAGCCGCCGTGCCGCAGAGAATGCCGGCGCAAAGTTTGAAGGCATCACGCGCAACCGTCTCATCCTGCACGGCCAGTCGCTGGATGCAGCGATGTATTCGATCGTGGCCAGCGACGTGATCTGAACGGACTCAGCCCGCCGCAGCACACAGCTGGGCAATATCTGCGTAGCCATGGAAGGTGACGTGACTGCCGCAACCCGGACAACCCGGATCGCGCGGCAGGCGCGTTTCGCGGAAACGCATGGCCAAAGCATCAAAGTGAAGCAGACGCCCCACCAGAGGCTCGCCGATGCCAAGCATGAGCTTCAGGGCCTCGGTGGCCTGCAGCAATCCCACGATGCCGGGCAATACACCGAGCACGCCGGCTTCGCTGCAATTGGGCGCCTCCGCCGCCGAAGGCGGTTCCGGGAACAGGCAGCGATAGCACGGCGAATCCACGCGGCGCGGATCGAATACGCTGACCTGCCCCGTAAAACGCTCGACGGCACCGTAGACCATCGGCAGCCGCAATTGCCGGGACGCTGCCGCCACCAGATAGCGTGCAGGAAAATTGTCGGCACCATCGATGATGAGATCATGGTCCGCCAGCAGGCGCTCTACATTGCTGGCCTGCAGCCGTTCGTCGCGAACCTCCACGCGCACGCGGGGATTGAGCCCTGCCAGGGTGATTCGCGCTGATTCGGTCTTGGGCATACCGACGCGAGCGTCGGCATGAATCACCTGGCGATGCAGGTTCGATCGCTCGACGCGGTCGTCGTCTATCAACGTGATCTGCCCGACGCCCGCTGCCGCGAGGTAAAGCGCAGCCGGCGCACCCAGGCCACCCGCACCCAGCATCGCCACGCGCGCCTCCGCGAGCTTCGCCTGCCCTGCTTCACCCACCTGAGGGAGCACCAGCTGGCGTGCGTAACGCTCGGCCGCGTCCGCATCCAGAGCGCCCTGGGTGACCGGCAACCCTTCCGCCTTCCAGCGCTGGAAGCCGCCAGACATCGACATCACCTGCCGGTAGCCCATGCGCTGCAGTGCTTCGGAGGCGAGCAGCGAGCGCTGTCCGCTGCCGCACATCACGACGATCGGCCGGCCACGGTCGGCTTCGATCTGCTCGATGCGCAGTTCCAGAAAACCCCGCGACAACCCCACCGCGCCGGCTGGCGTACCGCCGGCGCGCTCGCCATCTTCACGCACATCGATCAGCAGGCTGCCTTGAGCCTGCCTGATCAGGGCATCGGCCGGGGAAATCTCGGGAATGCTGGCGCGCAGCGACTCCAGCCAGCTATCGCGGTTGAGGCTTGTCATCGCGATAGCTTACTCCAGGCGTCAAGCCACGCCCGCTGCCCCTGTAGCAGCGGACTTGTCCGCGACCACAAGACGGCGACACGACTGAAGGCCGCCGCGAGTGCAAGGATGGAAGTGCCTCGCCCAGTGAGATGAAAAACCGCGCGAAATCAGTTCGCGGCGGTCGCGCACAAGTGCGCTCCTACAAAAGTGCGTACCGCTTAGCGACTGCGCTTTTTCATCTCGCGGATCATGCGCTGACGCTTGCGCTTCTGGCTGTCCGTGAGCACGTTCTTCTTGCCGGCGAAGGGGTTCTCGCCGTCGCGGAAATCGATCCGCACCGGCGTTCCTTCGAGCTTGAATCGCTTGCGAAAGAAGTTTTCCAGATAACGGCGATAGGCCGGCGCGATGTGCTTGGTACGGCTACCGTGGATGACAATGGTCGGCGGATTGCTGCCGCCCGGATGCGCAAAGCGCAACTTGGGGGCATGACCACGCACCAGCGGTGGCTGGTAGCTCTCGTAGGCGCGCTCGAGCGTCTTGGTGAGCTCGGACGAACCCAGCTCTTTCGTGGCGGCGTGATGCGCGCGCACGACAGCCTTCATCAGCTCGCGCAGGCCCGAGCCATGCAATGCCGAGATGAACACCGTCTTGGCCCAGTCAACGAACTGCAGGCGACGCTCCAGTGCTCGCTGGCACTGTTCGCGCTGGTAGCTGTCCATGCCGTCCCACTTGTTGACGGCGATCACCAGCGCCCTGCCCTCGTCGACGGCATGACCGATCAGCGTGAGGTCCTGGTCGGCCAGGTTCTCGCGTGCATCGACCATCACCACCACGACCTGCGCGGCGGCCATCGACTGCAGCGTCTTGATGACGCTGAACTTCTCCACCGCCTCTTCCACACGCGCCTTGCGGCGCACGCCGGCGGTATCGATCAGGGTGTACTTGCGGCCGTCACGCTCAAGCGAAACGCGAATGGGATCACGTGTTGTGCCGGCGACATTGGAAACGATCAGGCGATCTTCGCCCAGCAAGCGATTGATCAGCGTCGACTTGCCTGCATTCGGACGGCCAACGATGGCGACTCGAATACTGTCTGCTTCGCCAGGCTCGATTTCCTCGTGCTCATCCTCAGGCAACAGCGCAAGCGCCGAGGCGACGAGATCTTCCGTGCCGCGGTTGTGAGACGCGGCGAGCGGCAACGTGTTGGCGATGCCAAACACGGCAAACTCCGCCATGGCGTTCTGCAGATCAAGGCCATCGGTCTTGTTGACGCCGGCGATGATCGGCTTGCCGCTACGACGAAGCTCATCGAGGATGGTTCGGTCCTGCGGCAGCAGGCCGTCGCGGGCGTCGACCACGAAGACCAGCACGCTGGCTTCTTCGATGGCCAGACGCACCTGTTGCGCAGTCAGGCCTTCAATGCCCTCCTCTTCGCCGGACAGGCCGCCGGTATCCACCACCACGAAGGGGCGTGTACCCGTACGGCACACGCCGTAATGACGATCTCGCGTGACGCCCGGCATATCAGCCACCAGGGCGTCACGGCTGCGCGTCATTGCATTGAATAGGGTCGATTTACCGACATTGGGACGACCGACCAGGGCAACGACGGGCAGCATGATTCAGACAACCTTGAAGACGATCAGCGCGCGCCGAGACGGTAAGCGCCGATGCGGCCCTTCACGTCTTCGACGTACACCATGTCGCCCACCACCAATGGCTGGGCACGGATGGGTTTCTTGGACAGGCGCTCGCGTGCGGCCAGCGCGCCGTCGCCGGTCTGCAGCCAATGCACGTAGCCTTCCAGATCGCCCACGACAACGTAATCGCCCAGCACGGCCGGGCCAGTAAGCCAGCGGTACTTCAGCGCATCGTTCTTCCACATGTCGGCGCCGCCGTTCTTGTCGAACGCCCACACCTGCGAGTCGTCATTCACGCCATAGATGGCGTTGTTGCTGACGTCGATCGAGGTAAACGTGGAGAACGGACGACCCCACAGCGGGCGGCCGCTGGGACCATCCACCGCGACCAGATTGCCGTGGTAAGCAGCACCGTAGAGGGTGGTGCCCTGGAGCAAGATGCCGCCATCGACATCGCTCAGGCGGTCGATCTCGGTGCGGCCTTCGCCGCTGGCGAGCGTCTGCTCCCACAGCTTTTCGCCGTTATCCAGACGCAACGCAACCAGCTTGCCGCCGTCGCTGCCATAGAACACGACGCCGTTGGCCACCATCAGGGGGCCGTTACCGCGCAGGCTGAGCAGCGGCACGATGTCCTGGTCATACACCCAGCGGCGCTCACCGGTGGCGCTGTCAAAGCCATACAGGCGGCCGTCCTGCGTGCGGGCGATCACCAGGTTGCCGGAGATGGCCGGCGAAGAAATCACTTCGGAATTGACCACCGACTCCCAACGCGGACTACCGTCCTTCGCATTGATGCCGTAAATGTGGCCGTCGAGCGTACCCACCACCAGCAGGTCGCCGGAGACCATCGGGCCGCCTGCATAGAGGACATCGGCGCGCTTCTTGTCGCCCCAGCCGAACCAACCCTGGGTGCGGGAGCTCTTGGACCACAAGGTCTTGCCGCTGGTGGCATCGATAGCCGCCAGCTTGCCGTCGGTGCTGGCCGCGTAGAGCACGCCGTCAGCAAAAGCCGGGCGCAGACGCACGCCGCTGTCGCCAGCGCCGCTGCCTACACTATTGGTCCACACCTTGGTGACCTGAACGGTGGGCTTGAAGTCCTTCGCCAGCGGCGTCGGTGGCTGGACGTTTTCCTTCTTGAACGAATGGCAGCCGGCAAGGGCTACCAGGGAGATCAGCGCCACCAGCCACACGCGCTTCATCGCACCGCGCTTCTTCACTTCAGGTTTCATGCACCCTGCTTCCCGGCCACGGCCAGATCATCGATTTTCATCTGCACGCTCTGAGGCGCACTCTCGCCCATTGCCGCCTTGGCAGCTTCGTATGCCTTGCGGGCATCGTCAGGACGCCCAAGCTTGACCAGCACATCGCCGCGTAGTTCCTGCGCCACGCCGTCATAGCTCTTGGCCGGCATGCGGTCGAGCGCGGCCAGCGCATCGGCGCCCTTGCCCTGCCCCAGCAGCACGCGTGCGATACGCATCTGCACCAGCGCCTTCAGGTTGTCGTCGCTGGCGTGGCTCTCGGCCCAGCCAAGCGTCTCGAGGGCCTTGTCCAGCTGCTTGGCCTTCACCTGGCGCTCAGCACGGTCGCTCATGGCGAACATGGCGTACGGGGTGTCGGTGTAATCCTTGGTCAGCTGCTCAGTGAGCGCTTCGGCGCTATCGGATTTGCCCGCAGCGACAGCGACCTGGACCTGCTGATAGAGGTTGGAGGCGTCGGTCTGGTGAGCCGTCTTGTGCTCGTTCCACTTGCCCCAGCCGAAGATGCCGACCAAACCAATCGCAATGCCGACGACGATGGACAGACCGTTCTGGCGCAGCCACTGCTGTACGCGTTCGCCCTGTTCGTACTCGTCGTACTCTTCAAATGCCATGCAATCACCCTCGGGGAACCGCACATCACAGGCATCTGAAGTCCATGCCTGTCATGCGGAAAATGAAATCAGCCCATGGCCCGTTCAGCATTGAACGGACAATGGGCAAGCATAACCGATTGCGCCGGACCGCACAGGCCCGGCATGCGGATCACGCGCCAGTAGGCTCAGCCTTGCCGTCACGCACTTCGATACGGAAGTGGGCGACGTTGGAGCGGCGATAGTTGTCCAGGGCCATGGGCTGACCGTCCAGCGTGACCTGGGCACCGGTCGCATTGCCGATGCGAACTTCCATCGGCTGGTCGCTATGGTAGGTCTTGGAACTGCCTGCCGGCAGCAGACCGTACTCAAGGCGCGAACCGTCCTTCGTGGTTACTTCGACCCAGCTGGCAGCTTGCAGGCTCAGCATCAGGCTGTGCGTGCCATTGCCAGCCGCGTCGGAGGCCGCCACCGGCTGCGACTGCGTGCGCGACGCATCACTGCCGAGATTGGGGAACGGCGTCATCGAGGCCATCAATGGCTGCTGATCCTGCGCCGGCGCCGCTGCGGGCGGCTGAGCCGGCGCCTGCTCCGTCTTAGCGGCCGGGGCTGCAGCTACCGCGCTGCCGTCCGTCGTAGCGGGCGCATCGACCGGCGCATCGCCAGTGGAAGCTGCGTTGGCCGGGACCGCCGGCGCATCCACCTGCGCCACCGGGGCGGCATCAAGGGGGGCCAGATGGCTCACGTCGCGATCCAGCGTGCCGCGCACACCCAACCAAATGGTCGGCACGACAATCGCTGCGGTAAGCACGACGTAGGTCGCCGCGCGCGCGTAGTGTTCTAGCAGGTAACGCGAATGGGAGATGCCGCCGGTAGCTACCAGGGTCGGCTGGCCGGGCTTGATCCGCTCCAGCTCGGCCTTCACCTCGGCTTCGTCGACGCCCAGGTAACGCGCATATTTGGTCAGGTAGCCACCTAGGTACACCTGGTAGTCAATCCCGCCGTATTCATTGCTTTCGAGCTGGCGCAGCACCCGGATCGGCAGGCGCAAAGCGTGCCCGCACGACTCAATATCCAGGCCCCGCGCTTCGCGCGCGGCTCGCAGACGCCCACCCAGGCTGCCCATGCTCACTTCCGAAAGGGTGTGTTCCGTATCCATGGTGACGTCGGATGCTTCAGTGTAGTGGAAGGCTCGTTTGCCGCTGTTGGCCGAATGTGACTGATGGGAGTTCATTGGCGTGCAGTTGCGTCGAGGGCGCGCGCCTGTTCCGAGTCCGGGAACTGGCTTTGCAGTCGCCTGCTGTAATTGAGAGCAGCATCCCTGTTGCCCAACCGAGACTCAATGTCGTGGCCAAGCTTGAGCGCCGACGCACTCGACCTGCCCAGCGCGTCATAACGCTGAATGAAGGCACGAGCACGGAACGCATCATTCTGAAGATAAAGCACGTTGGCTAGCTGATACAACGCCTCGCCGTTCTGGGGATCGATTTCGATCGCCTTGCGGAAGTCCACTTCGGCCCCGGCCAGGTCCTTCCCTCGGACCAGGCAGGTGCCGGCATTGGTCCAGGCCAACGCCGGGGTCTGGTAGAACGGGTCGGCCACCGCCTTCTGGAAATACGGCATGGCTTCGGCCGTCTTGCCTTCGCGATCGCACAGGAACCAGCCGAGATTGTTGTTGGTGTCGCCCTTGTCCGGACCCAGCGACTGCGCCTTGCGGTAGTGCAACTCCGCATTCGGCATGTCGTTGATGTGGTCATAGACCACCGCAGCCACGGTGTGCGCGGGCACGTAGTTCGGATCGAACTCCAGCGCCTTGTTGATCTTGACCAGCGCGTCCTGCAGGTCACCGTTGGCCAGGTATTGCTGGGCCAGCTCGGTGTGGATGCGCGCGCCCTCTTGCTTCTTTTCGGCCTTGGTGGCCTGCGGGATCTTGGTGGACAGGCCACCGGCATCGGTGGTCGTGGTGGTGACGCAACCTGCCAAGAGCATGGCTACGCCGGTGCCCAGCAAGATTCGATCAAGCCGCATGACTCGCCCCTTCATCCAGACGCTTGCGAAATTCGGCCTGGCGACGGGTGCGATCCAATACCTGCCCCTTGAGCTGGCCACATGCCGCATCGATGTCATCGCCGCGGGTGCGGCGAAGCATGGTCAACACGTTGGCGTTAAGCAACTGGGTCTGGAAGGCGCGAATGGTTTCTGCGTCCGAGCGCTCAAAACGCGTGCCAGGAAATGGATTGAACGGAATCAGATTGACCTTGCAGTTGGGCATGCGGCGCATCAGCTTGATCAGCTGGCGCGCGTGCTCGGGCTGGTCATTGACACCCTTCATCAGGGTGTACTCGAACGTGATCGATGTGCGCGGCTTGCGGTCCAGCCAACGCTGGCACGCTGCCATCAGTTCGGCAATCGGGTAACGCTTGTTGAGCGGCACCAGCTCGGTGCGCAGCTCATCATTGGCCGCGTGCAGCGACACCGCCAGCGATACGTCGATGGTTTCCGAAAGCTTGTCGATCATCGGCACCAGGCCGGCGGTGGACAGCGTGACGCGCTTGGATGCCAGGCCAAAGCCCAGGTCATCGCGCATCAGGCTCATGGCCTTGGTGACGTTGTCGAAATTCAGCAGCGGCTCGCCCATGCCCATCATCACCACATTGGTGATGCGGCGATTCTGGTGCGTGATGTTGCCGAGGTATTTGGCCGCCACCCACATCTGCCCGATGATTTCGGACGTGGCGAGGTTGCGGTTGAAGCCCTGCGTTGCGGTGGAGCAGAACTGGCAGTTCAGCCCGCAGCCGACCTGCGAGGACACGCAAAGCGTGCCGCGGGTCGGCTCTGGAATGTACACCGCCTCGATGGCATTACCGCCATCCATGCCGAGCAGCCACTTGTGCGTGCCGTCGGCAGCGCCCTTGTCGAACAGGGTCTTCGGCGCACCGACATAGCACGACGCTTCGAGCTTGGCTCGAAGCGCCTTGCCAACATCGGTCATGTTTTCAAAGTTGTCTTCCAGGCGATGGTAGATCCACTTCATGACCTGCTCGGCGCGATATGGCTTCTCGCCGATTTGCGCAAAGAAATCACGCAGGCCCTGACGATCGAAATCGAGCAGATTGACCTTGTCGTTTGAAGTGGGTACTGCCTGGTTCACAACGATTACCTGCTAAACGTTTCGGTCGTCGCGAAGAAGTACGCGATCTCGACGGCAGCCGTTTCGGCAGCGTCGGAACCATGCACCGCATTGGCGTCGATGGAATCTGCGAAGTCAGCGCGGATGGTGCCCGGCGCTGCGTCCTTCGGGTTGGTGGCGCCCATCAGGTCGCGGTGCTTGAGGATGGCGTTCTCGCCTTCCAGCGCCTGGATCATCACCGGGCCAGAGATCATGAACTCGACCAGCGCCTTGAAGAACGGACGCTCCTTGTGCACGGCGTAGAAGCCTTCGGCTTCCTGGCGCGACAGGTGCTTCATCTTGGCGGCAACAACCTTGAGGCCAGCCTTTTCGAAGCGTGCGTAGATTTCACCGATCACGTTCTTGGCAACTGCGTCGGGCTTGATGATGGAAAGGGTGCGCTCCAGCGCCATGAGGGTCTGCTCCGGGAAAACGGGTATCTGAATGGGCGGTCCGGCCGTTGCCGGCAAATTACGCCAAATCCGGCCGTTATTTGCGGATTTAGCTCACGAAAGTTTGACAGATTCTAACTGATACGCAAGCCAGGCGTTGGGGTTTTGACGCCGGTTGAAACGACCGTTTGACGGGCGTAAATCGACCCGCGTATCCTCAAACGATCGTTTGATTTCGCCGGGGCCGCGAAACATGACCGTCACCAGTTCGACCATGCCGACCAAAGAACGCATTCTCGGCGCCGCCGAGGAACTGTTCGCCCGCCACGGCTTTGAAGGCGCCTCCCTGCGCCAGCTCACCGCCGCCGCCGGGGTCAATCTGGCCGCCGTGAACTACCACTTCGGCTCCAAGGATCGCCTGATCGAAGAGGTTTTCCGCCGCCGTCTGGACCAGTTGAACGGCCGCCGACTGGCCGCGCTGCAGAAGATTGCCGGCGACCCGGACACCACCATCGAGGACGTGCTGGGCGCCTTCATCGTGCCTGCACTGGAGCTTTCCCACGATGGCAACGGTTCGCTGTTCATGCGTGTGCTGGCCCGCGCCTTCGCCGAGCACGACGACACCCTTCGCAAGTTCCTGTCGGAAAACTATGGCCACGTGATGCGCCAGTTCACCGCCGAATTCGGGCGCCTGCTGCCCCGCCTGAGCAAGGAGGAGCTGTACTGGCGCGTCGACCTTGTGACCGGCGCCCTGACCCACGCCATGTCGGGCTTCGGCATGATCCAGCGCAAGAGCGACGTCCCTGAACATCGCCACCGCGAGCAGACCGCCGAGCACCTGATCCGCTTTGCCGCGGCAGGCCTCAAGTCCCCCTGATTCCGCTTTACCGACTTTTCTTCGGCCGGCGACGGCCGCCCGTCTCACTAACACAAGCGTTTCGCACTACGGAGAAGCCAATGACCGCTCCATCCACCCCCAAAGCGCTACGTATCCGCAAGGCCGCGGTACTCGGCGCCGGCGTCATGGGCGCGCAGATCGCTGCGCACCTGAGCAATGCCGGCGTCGAAACCGTGCTGTTCGACCTGGCCGCCAAGGAAGGTCCCAAGAGCGGCATCGCGCTGAAGGCCATCGCCAACCTGCAGAAGCTGTCGCCTGCCCCGCTGGCCGACAAGACGGTCGCCGCCACGATCATCCCGGCCAACTACGACGAAGATCTGCAACACCTGAAGGACGTCGACCTGGTGATCGAAGCGATCGCCGAACGGATGGACTGGAAGCTGGATCTCTACAAGAAGATCGCTTCGCACCTGTCGCCGACCGCCGTGATCGCGTCCAACACCTCGGGCCTGTCGATCAACGGCCTGGCCGAAGCACTGCCGGAAGAGATGCGCCACCGTTTCAGCGGCGTGCACTTCTTCAACCCGCCGCGCTACATGCACCTGGTCGAGCTGATCCCGACCAAGCTCACCGACAAGAACGTGCTGGAAGGCCTTGAGGCGTTCCTCACCACCGCGCTGGGCAAGGGCGTGGTCATCGCCAAGGACACGCCAAACTTCATCGGCAACCGCATCGGCGTGTTTTCGATGCTGGCCACCATGCATCACACGCAGCAGTTCGGTCTGGGCTTCGACGTAGTCGACGCGCTGACCGGCCCGGCCGTGGGCCGCCCGAAGAGCGCCACCTACCGTACCGCTGACGTGGTCGGCCTGGACACCATGGCGCACGTGATCAAGACCATGGCCGACACGCTGGCCGACGATCCGTGGCACCAGTACTTCAAGGCGCCGGTATGGCTCTCCGCCCTGATCGAGAAGGGCGCACTGGGCCAGAAGACCGGCGCCGGATTCTATCGCAAGGCCGGCAAGGACATCGTCGTGATCGACGTGGCCAAGCAGGACTATCGTGCGTCCGAGCAGAAGGCTTCGGACGAGGTGTCCGCCATCCTCGCCATCAAGGACCCGGCCGAGAAGTTCGGCAAGCTGCGCGCGTCCAGCGATCCGCAGGCGCAGTTCCTGTGGGCGACCTTCCGCGACCTGTTCCACTACACCGCTTATCACCTGGCCGACATCGCCGACACCGCGCGCGATGTCGACTTCGCCATCCGCTGGGGCTACGGCTGGAAGCTCGGCCCGTTCGAGACCTGGCAGGCCGCCGGCTGGCAGCAGGTGGCTGGCTGGATCGCTGAAGACATCGCCGCCGGCAAGGCCATGAGCAACGCCCCGCTGCCCGCATGGGTCACCGACGGCCGTACCGGCGTGCACGGCAAGAGCGGCTCCTACTCGGCCAGCGCCAACACCGACAAGCCGCGTTCGCAGCACCCGGTCTACCAGCGCCAGCTGTTCCCCGATCCGATCCTCGGCGAGAAGTTCGACCAGGGCACCACGGTGTGGGAGAACGACGGCGTGCGCCTGTGGACGCTGGGCGACGACGGCGTGGGCATCATCTCGTTCAAGACCAAGATGAACACGGTCAACGACTATGTGCTCGACGGCGTGCAGCAGGCGATCGACGTCGCCGAGCAGCAGCTCAAGGCCGTGGTGATCTGGCAGACCGGTGAGCCGTTCTCGGCCGGCGCGGATCTGAAGGGTGCGCTGGGTCTGCTGCAGGCTGGCAAGTTCGACGACTTCGAGAAGATGGTCGCCAACTTCCAGGCCACCAGCATGCGCATCAAGCACTCGCTGGTGCCGGTGGTTTCTGCCGTGCGCGGTCTCGCGCTGGGCGGCGGCTGCGAGTTCCAGATGCATTCGGCACGCACCGTCGCCGCGCTGGAAAGCTACATCGGCCTCGTAGAAGCGGGCGTGGGTCTGCTGCCGGCCGGCGGCGGACTGCATGAACTGGCCATCCGCGCCGCCACTGCCAATCCGGAAGATCCGTTTGAAGCACTGAAGAAGGTGTTCGAGACGGTCGCCATGGCCAAGGTCTCCGGCAGCGCGATGGAAGCCAAGCAGCTGGGCCTGCTGCGCGACAGCGACATCGTCGTGTTCAACGCCTATGAGCTGCTGTACGTCGCCAAGAAGGTCGCGCTGTCGCTGGCCGAAAGCGGCTGGCGTCCGCCGATGATGAACCGCAACATCCCGGTCGCTGGCGATGTGGGTACCGCCACCTTCCAGGCCTCGCTCGCCAATCTTGCGGAAGGCTACTTTGCCTCGCCGCATGACGTGGCCATCGCCACGCGCATCGCGGACACGCTGTGCGGCGGCAAGATCGAGCGCGGTTCGCTGGTCGACGAGGAATGGTTGCTCCAGCTCGAGCGCAAGCACTTCGTGGAGCTGGCCAAGACCGAGAAGACACAGGCCCGCATCGCGCACACCATGACTACGGGTAAGCCACTGCGTAACTGATGAGGCTCGTCGTCCCTGCGCAAGCAGGGACCCAGCGACTTCGCATTAGCGCCAACGACACTGGATCCCGGCCTTCGCCGGGATGACGATCAAAAACCTAAGTGCATCGCCGCTAATGAGCGCGATGTAACGGAGCAAAACCATGACCAAGCAAGTGCAAGACGCATACATCGTCGCCGCGACCCGCACGCCGGTCGGCAAAGCGCCGCGCGGCGTGTTCCGCAACACCCGTCCGGACGACATGCTCGCCCACGTGATCCGCGCCGTGATGGCACAGGCGCCGGGCATCGATCCGCATCGCATCGAAGACGTCATCGTCGGCTGCGCCATGCCGGAAGCCGAGCAAGGCATGAACGTTGCGCGTATCGGCGCGCTGCTCGCCGGCCTGCCGTATACGGTGCCGGGCGTCACCATCAACCGCTTCTGCTCGTCGGGCGTGCAGGCCATTGCCATGGCCGCTGACCGCATCCAGCTCGGCGTGGCCGATCTCATGATCGCGGCCGGTACCGAGAGCATGAGCATGGTGCCGATGATGGGCCACAAAATTGCGATGAATCCGGCCATCTTCGCCAACAAGGAAGATGTTGCCATCGCCTACGGCATGGGCATCACCGCCGAAAAGGTGGCTGAGCAGTGGAAGGTCACCCGCGAACAGCAGGACGCCTTCGCAGTAGAGAGTCATCGCCGCGCACTGGCCGCCATCGCTGCCGGTGAGTTCAAGGAAGAAATCACCCCGTTCAAGCTCGACGACCACTATCCCGATCTCGCCACGCGCGGCATCAAGACGGACAGCCGCCTTATCGATACCGACGAAGGCCCGCGCGCTGGCACCACGTTGGAAGTGCTGTCCAAACTGCGCACCGTGTTCCGCAACGATAAGTTCGGCGGCTCGGTAACGGCTGGCAACTCCTCGCAGATGTCCGACGGCGCTGGCGCGCTGCTGCTGGCCAGCGAAAAGGCGATCAAGGAATTCAACCTGACCCCGATCGCGCGTTTCGTGGGTTACTCCGTCGCTGGCGTGAAGCCGGAGATCATGGGCATCGGCCCGAAGGAAGCGATTCCGAAGGCACTCAAGCAGACTGGCCTCACCAAGGATCAGCTGGACTGGATCGAGCTCAACGAAGCCTTTGCCGCACAGGCGCTGGCGGTGATCGGCGATCTCGGCCTCGACCCGGCCAAGGTGAACCCGCTGGGCGGTGCCATCGCGTTGGGCCATCCGCTGGGTGCAACCGGTGCCATCCGCGCCGCCACGCTGATCCACGGCATGCGCCGCCGCAAGCAGAAGTACGGCATGGTGACCATGTGCATCGGCACCGGCATGGGTGCGGCGGGCGTGTTCGAAGCGCTCTGATCCACCGCTCCCTGCAGGAAACGAAAACGGCGCCGTAGCGATACGGCGCCGTTTTTCTTGATGCCATTGATCCTCAGGTGCGCGTGATGGAAACGCCACCATCCACAAGCATCGCTGTCCCCGTCACAAAACTGGACGCATCCGATGCAAGGAAAAGCGCGGACCGCGCGATCTCTGCCGGTTCAGCCAGACGCTTCAGGGCGTGCAAGCTTTGTACGAACGCAAGTGCCTCTGGCGAGTTAGTCACTGCGCGTCCCATCGGGGTGTCCGTGCCACCGGGCAGGAGCGCATTTGCGCGAATGCCCTGCGCACCGTATTCGGCCGCAATCACCTTGCACAAGCCGATAAGCCCCGCCTTGCTCGCCCCGTACGCTCCCATGCCGGGAAAGCCGACGGTGTAGCCCACGAACGTGGACGTGAAGATCAACGAGCCACCGCCTCTGGCCATCATGGCCGGAATCTGATGTCGGGCTCCCAAGAACGCAGCCGTAAGATTGGTTTCCAGTGTTTCGCGCCATGCCTCAACCGACAGCTCATGCACCGGAGCGGCATCGCCTGTCGCGCCCGCATTATTGAACGCGATATCCAGCCCGCCGAACGAGTCAACCGCCACCTCTACCGCACGAGCGGCCAACGTCTCGTCGCGAACATCGCCGGCAACGGCAACAGCCTGCCCGCCAGCACCGGCAATTTCTGTAACCAATGCATTTAGTTCGGCTTGCCGACGCGCACAGACGACGACCTTCGCCCCTTCCCTGGCAAATAGCTTCGCCGCCTCATAGCCAATACCGGAACTGGCGCCGGTGACAATGGCGACCTTGCCTTTGAGTTGCTCCATCACTACTACCTTTCTGCTTATCGTCGGAGCAGGAACGGTAATGACGGGGATCGTTGCGCACTATCCGATTCTTGCGCTCAGCTCAGCGCCGCAATCTGTCTCGCCACATAGACCGTGAGAAAGATCGCCATCAGTACCAGCAGCACCGCCATAGCGCGGGCGACCAAAGAATCACCGTACATCGATGACTTAGATGACTCGATCGCACGCCGGTTGCGATAGAAGCGCAGCGTCGCACCGACGATCATCAAGGCGCCAACGACCAACAACGTCAGCCCGAGCCACTGCGAAGCACGCGTATGCAAGCCCTCGGAAACTTTGTCGGCCGTCTTCGACGCGTAGATAAGAAAGATGTCGAAGCGCTCCAGCAAGAAGCCGAAGGCCATCACGGAAATCGCCGTACGAACCCAGGCGAGATAGGTACGCTCATTGGCCGAATGATCGGAAAAATGCGGTATCACGGCATGTCCTCTCCCATGGGCGCCAGCGCCCCTGCCGAAACCATGATGCCACGCCCGGTCTCGACTCCGATGAGCGGGCCGGTCTGGGCTGTCGCGAAACGGCGCTACAATCGATGATCAAGCTTCCCGGAATGTCCCATGCGCAACCCTCTGCAGGAACAACTACTGAAGGCAGGCCTGGCCAAGAAGGGCAAGGTCGACCAGATCGCACGCGAGCAGGCCAAGCAGCGCCAGGGCAAAGGCACGGCCTCGCCCCAGGAAGAGAAGATCGACGCACAACAGCTGCAGGCCGAAAAGGCTCAGCGTGACCGCGCCCTTGCCGCCGAGCGCAAGGCCCAGGCGCAGGGACGCGAAATCGCCGCGCAGGTACGTCAGATCATCGAGGCCAACAAGGTCAAGCGCGAAGGCGAAATCAGCTACCGCTTCACGGATGGCGACAAGATCCACAGCGTACTGGTGAACGAAACCCTGCGCGCCCAATTGGCCAGGGGTGTTCTGGTAGTCGTGCGCGCCGGCGACAGTTACGAGCTGGTGCCGCGCAGCGCCGCCGACAAGATTCGCGAGCGTGATGCCTCGCTCATCGTGCTGGATCACGGCAAACCAACGGAAAGCGCACCCGCCGGCGAGGACGACGAGTTCTACAGCCAGTTCAAGGTGCCCGACGACCTCACCTGGTGAGAACCTGTTCAACATCTCGCGTTAGCACTCATTTCCCTCACCGTCATTCCGGCGCAGGCCGGAATCCAGTGACGGAAGCCATCGGTTCTCGTGCAACGTCAAAGCGTTTGGCTCTTCCGCGAAAGCCAAGCCGCACGGACACTGGATTCCGGCCTGCGCCGGAATGACGTGCGGCAAGAGTGAATGTGACGAATAGGCTCCAAAACTGGTCCCGCCACTTTTGGCGCAATCGGATTACCGGACTTCCCTGCCCGCCTTCTAAGGTCTGTCTACCCTCATGACCCTGGCAGGAGATTCCCCATGTCCCAAGTCTGGCTTATCACCGGCAGCTCCCGCGGATTCGGCAAGGCCCTGGCCGAAGCCGTACTGGATGCAGGCCACCAACTGATCGCCACCGCACGCCAGCCAGCCCAACTTGCTTCGCTGGTGAAGTCGTACGGCAACCGGGTAAAAACCGTCGCGCTCGACGTGACCGACCCCGAGGCGGCGCGCGCCGCCGTGCAGGCCGCCGTCGACACGTTCGGGCGCCTGGATGTGGTGGTCAACAACGCCGGCTACGGCAACCTGGCTACCATCGAGGAAGGCAGCGACGCCGATTTTCGTGCCCAGCTCGAGACCAACCTCTTCGGCACGGTGAACGTCACCCGCGCCGCGCTGCCAGTGCTGCGTCGGCAGCGAGCCGGCCACATCATCCAGTTCTCCTCGATTGGCGGCCGCATCGGCGTGCCCGGACTGGGCGCCTACCAGTCCGCCAAATGGGCGGTGGAAGGCTTTTCCGAAGTGCTGGCCAAGGAAGTCGCCGGCTTCGGTATCCACGTGACACTGGTCGAACCAGGTGGTTTCCGCACCGATTGGGGTGGCCCGTCCATGACCGTGTTCGAGCCGGCTGCCGATTCGGAATACACCGACGTGCTCGCCCCGATGCTCAATGCGCGCCGCAGCTATGTGGGCCAGGAAACCGGCGACCCGGCCAAGGCCGCCAAGGCCACCCTGGCCATCGCGCGCGAACCTCAGCCCCCGTTGCGCCTGCTGCTGGGCTCGGATGCGGTCTACCTGGCCGAACAGCAGGCGGCAAAGATGGCGGAGGAAGACGCCAAATGGCGTACGCTCAGCCTCTCGACCGACTTCGACCTGTCGCCGCAAGCTACCGAGGAGCGCGACCGGATGGTGCAATCGGTGCTCTGAACACGCCCGGCACAACACGACGATGAGAGCCGACCAGATCCCGCTCAGCCGTGGCGCCTTCGCGCGCATGACCGCACTCGGCCTCGACGTGCCCGCCGTGCTCACGCACGCGGGCCTGTCGCTGGAACTGATGTCGACCGCACGCCCGGTGGTGACCACGGCACAGTTCTTCGCGTTCTGGCATGCCGTCGAAGCCATCTGCCCGGATCCGTCGCTCGGCCTGCGGCTGGGCGACGGCACCCGCACCGAGGTCTACGACATGGTGACGGCGGCGGCACTGCACTCCGGCAACCTCGGCGACGCCCTTGACAAACTGGCGCGCTACAAGCGACTCACCTGCCCCGAGGACGTCGTGGTCGAGCTGGCCCCCGACGAGGCCGCCGTGTCGATGCGCTGGATGCTCGCCGAAGGCCACACGCCGCGTCTGTTGGTGGATGCCATGTTCGCCTCCAACTTCGCGCTGGCCGAGCGTGGCACGGAACGCCGCCTGCACCTGCGGCGACTGGAACTGACGAGACGCCCGGCCGAGGGCACGCTGCTATCGGCGCATTTCCTTTGCGAGCTGCGCTTCAATGCGCCGCAAGACCGCATCGTTTACCAGCGATCGGACCTGGATCTTCCTTTTGTTACACACGACGACAGCTATCTGACCCAGCTGCTGCCCGTGCTGGAAGGTTCCCTGCGTGAGCAGACCGCCGCCACGCCGCTGCGCGACAAAGTATGGAATGTGCTGGCGCGAGGCATGCGTGGCGGACATTTGCGCATGGCCCAGGTGGCGGACGCCTTGCACCTGAGCACCCGCACACTGCAGCGGCGACTGGGCGAGGCTGGCACGAGTTATCAGCAAGTGCTCGACCAGGTACGCCACCACCTGGCCCGGCGTCTGCTCGATGCCACCGACCTGGACACGGGCGAGATCGCTTTTCTGCTCGGCTTCGAGGAGCTCAACTCGTTCAATCGCGCGTTCCGTCAATGGGAAGGTGCCTCGCCCGCGCGCTGGCGTACCGTCGCAACGGGTTGAGTGTCGGCACCTGATCGCATGCCCTGCTCAAAGCCACACATCAACCGAGCAGCACAAGAAACGGAGTTTCTTTCACGCCGACCTCGAACATGATCGCTTGCTGCCCCCCCCCCCCTGAGCCGGCCTCATGACTAAAGCGACTGACGACTATTTGCTCGAGCCGCACCTGCGCGCGTACAACTGGGCGATGATCGGCGAACAGCTGAACACCTCCGGCTGCTCGATGCTACCGGCCCTGCTGCCCCCCGAAGTGTGCGCGACGCTTTCTGCGCTGTACGAGCGGGAGAGCGGTTTTCGCAGCCGTGTCGTCATGACTCGTCACGGCTTCGGGCGCGGCGAGTACAAGTACTTTTCGTACCCTTTGCCCGCGACGTTGCAAGCGCTTCGAACGCAGATCTATCCGTGGCTGGCTCCCGTAGCGAATGCATGGAATGCTCAGCTCGGTATCGACACCGCCTTCCCAGATGCGCTGGAGACGTTTCTCGACCGCTGCCACGCCGCCGGACAGGTACGCCCCACACCACTGCTATTGCGCTACGGCCCCGGCGACTACAACTGCTTGCATCAGGATCTCTATGGCGAGCACGTGTTTCCACTGCAGGTCGCTGTGCTGCTGTCCGAGCCGGGGCGAGACTTCACCGGCGGCGAGTTCGTACTCACCGAGCAACGACCGCGCATGCAGTCTCGCGTGGAAGTCGTGCCGCTGCGCCAGGGCGATGCGGTGATCTTCGCGGTCAACCAGCGCCCCGTGGAGGGCAGTCGCGGCTTTTACCGAGTCGCCATGCGCCATGGCGTCAGCCGTATTCGCAGTGGCCAGCGCCACACACTGGGGATCATCTTTCACGACGCCCGGTGAGCCCCGGCACGGGCGCCCCCGGAATCCTTTAGGATGGCCCCTTTCGTGCCATCGAAAGGATCGTGCCGCCCATGCAGAACCACGAACCGACCGTAGCGCCCGGCGCCGCGGACCACCACCTGCAGCGGAACCTGCATAACCGTCATCTGCAGTTGATCGCCATTGGCGGCGCCATCGGCACCGGCTTGTTCATGGGCTCGGGCAAGACCATCAGCCTGGCTGGCCCGTCGGTCATCTTTGCGTACGCCATCATCGGCAGTGTGCTGTTCTTCATGATGCGTGCCATGGGCGAGCTGTTGCTCTCCAACCTGCACTACAAGTCCTTCGTCGACTTCAACTACGACCTGCTGGGCCCTTGTGCCGGCTTCTTCACCGGCTGGACTTACTGGTTCTGCTGGGTGGTGACCGGCATCGCGGATGTGGCGGCCATCACGGGCTACATCCAGTTCTGGGCGCCAGGCGTACCGTTGTGGCTGCCCGGCGCGGCATGCATCCTGTTGTTGCTCAGCCTCAACCTGCTGACGGTGAAGCTGTTCGGCGAAATGGAGTTCTGGTTTGCTCTGGTGAAGATCATCGCCATCGTGTCGCTGATCGCCATTGGCATTGTGCTTATCGGCATCGGATTCACGTCACCCTCGGGTGCCAAAGCGGCGGTATCGAACCTGTGGAGCAACGGTGGCTGGTTCCCGCATGGCGGAACGGGTTTCCTGGCAGCGTTCCAGATTGCCGTATTCGCCTTCGTCGGCATCGAACTGGTCGGCACGGCATCGGCGGAAGCGCGCGATCCGGAGAAGACGCTGCCCAAGGCGATCAACTCCATTCCCATCCGCGTGATCGTGTTCTACGTGCTCGCCTTGCTGGTGATCATGACGGTGACACCGTGGAATCAAGTGGCACCAGACCGCAGCCCGTTCGTGAATCTGTTCATGCTGATTGGCGTCCCCATCGCCGCCAGCCTGATCAACTTCGTGGTGCTGACCTCGGCCACATCATCGGCGAACAGTGGCATCTATTCGACGGGACGCATGCTCTACGGCCTCTCGGCTGGCAAGTTGGGACCGCGCCCGTTTGCAAAGCTCAGCAACAACAATGTGCCAGCCAACGGCCTCGCCTACTCCTGCGCACTGCTCTTCATCGGCGTGTTCCTGCTCTATCAGGAAGGCGACGTCATGAAGGTCTTCACCATCGTCACCACCATCTCGAGCATCTGCTTCATCTTCGTGTGGTCGCTGATCATGATTGCCTACATGCGCTATCGGAAGCTGCATCCGGAGCGGCACGCCAAGTCGATCTTCAAGATGCCCGGCGGCGTGGCGATGTGCTGGCTGGTGCTGGCCTTTTACGCTTTCGTGCTGTGGGTGTTCGCGCAGAAACAGGACACGCTGCAGGGCCTGATCTATACGCCCATCTGGTTTGTAGCACTGGCGATCTGCTATCCGTTCTATCGGAAGCAGGCCATTGAACATCGGAAGGAAACGCATTGACGATGACGGTCTGACCGGCGACGGCGTCGCCGGTCAGACCACCGATTCGCGCATCGCCGGATTTGACGCAATAAAAAAGCGACCTTTCGGTCGCTTTTTTTGTTGATCGCGATGCTTCGATCAACGGAATCTGGAGCGGGAAACGAGACTCGAACTCGCGACCCCGACCTTGGCAAGGTCGTGCTCTACCAACTGAGCTATTCCCGCATCGGAGTCGCGCATTGTAATGGGTAATCGCCAGCCGTCAAGCACCCGTCATAAATCAATTCAGGGAGCCCCCATCAGCCCTCATCGCGCGGAAATACGCTCTTGGCCGCCTCGCCCTTCAGGCTGGGCCATGCCGCGCGCAGGTAATACAGGCCCGACCAGATGGTGAGAATGCCGGCGATCACCAGCAACGCCTCGCCGATGTGGTACAGGCGCAACGCCTCGGCGCTTTTCTCGTGCTGCACGATCAGCACCACCAGCGCCACCATCTGCATCACCGTCTTGAGCTTGCCGATGAAGGCCACTTTCACGGTGGCCCGCATGCCGATCTCGGCCATCCACTCGCGCAGTGCCGATACGCTGATCTCGCGCCCTACGATGATGGCCGCCGTCACTGCCATCAGGATGCCGGGCCAGCCGCCGCGATGCGTTTCCACCAGCAGGAACAGCGTCACCGCCACCATGAGCTTGTCGGCTACCGGGTCCAGGAACGCGCCGAAGGCCGAGGTGAGGTTAAGGCGTCGCGCCAGGTATCCGTCGAGCCAGTCCGTGATGGCTGCCAGCAGAAATACGATGGCTGCCGTGATGTTGTGCCCTGGAAACTGCCAATAGAAAACGACCACCATGACCGGCAGCAACAGCACGCGGAACAGGGTCAGCCAGGTGGGCAGGTTGATGCGCATAGATCCTTATCCGGGGTGGTTTCTTCTACGGGCTTGAACGCGTCGGCGCCTAGCCATGCAACACAGCATAAATGCGTTCTGCCAGCCCGCGATCAATGCCTTTCACTTGCATCAACTCCTCCACCCCCGCGGCCTCCACGCCGGCGAGTCCGCCGAACGCCTTGAGCAGCGCGGAACGGCGCCGCGCGCCCACGCCCGGCACATCCTCGAGCACGCTGCGCTCGCGCGCTTTCTCGCGCCGCTTGCGATGGCCGCTGATGGCAAAACGATGCGCCTCGTCGCGCACGGCCGCCACCAGATGAAGTGCCGGTGATGCCGAGCCGGGATGCAATTCGCGACCGGAATCCGCAAGAATCAGCGTTTCCTCGCCGGCGCGGCGTCCCGGCCCTTTGGCCACACCCACCACATTGATACCGGTGACACCCAGCTCTCTTAGCACGTCCAGGGCTTGCGCCACCTGACCGGTGCCACCGTCGATCAGCAGCAGGTCCGGACGCGCGCCCTCGCCTTCGGCCACCTTACGAAAGCGGCGCACCAGGGCCTGATGCATGGCGGCATAGTCATCGCCCGGGGTGATGCCACTGATATTGAAGCGGCGATAGTGTGACTTCTCCGGCCCTTCCGGACCGAACACCACGCACGAGGCCACCGTAAGTTCGCCTTGGGTATGACTGATGTCGAAGCACTCGATGCGGCGAGGCGGCTCGTCCAGCTCAAGCAGTTTCTGCAGGTCGTCGAAGCGTGCACCCAGCGTCTGCCGGCTGGCCAGACGCGCGGTAAGCGAGGCTTGTGCATTGCGCTCGGCCATCTGCAGAAAACGCGCGCGCTCGCCGCGCACGCTGGATTTCAGCTCGACGGCGTGACCTGATTGCTGCGCCAGCATCTCGGCGAGAATCTGCTGATTGGGCAGCGTTTCGCCGAGGACCAGCTCGCGCGGCACCGGTCGATCCAGGTAGTACTGCGCAATGAACTGCTCCAGCACGTCCGACGGCTCCGCATCCAGGGGCAAGCGCGGGAAGAAGTCGCGCGTACCGAGACTGATACCGTTGCGGAAGAACAGCACGCTGACGCACGCCATGCCGGCTTCAATGCGGCAGGCGAGCACGTCCATATCCGCGCTGGCACCCTGCACATGATGTTCCGCCTGCAACTTGCGCAACGCGGCCACCTGATCGCGCATGGCTGCGGCACGCTCGAACTCCAGCGCCTTGCTGGCCTTCTCCATCTCGCCCGCCAGTTCGTCGATCACCGCGCTGCTGCGGCCCTCGAGAAACATTTCCGCATGGCGCACGTCGTTGCGGTAATCGTCCACCGTAATCAGCTTCACGCACGGTGCCGTGCATCGGCCGATCTGATGTTGCAGGCAGGGGCGCGAGCGGTTCTTGAAATAGCTGTCCTCACACTGACGCACCTTGAACAGCTTCTGCATCAGGTTGAGGCTTTCGCGCACCGCGAACGCGCTTGGATAGGGCCCGAAATAGCGCCCCGGCATATTCTTCGCACCGCGGTGGAACGCCAGCCGCGGGTAATCCTCGCCACCCGACAGGAAAATGTAGGGATAGCTTTTGTCGTCACGCAGCAGAATGTTGTAGCGCGGCTTCAGCGACTTGATCAGCTGCGATTCCAGCAGCAGCGCCTCGCCCTCGGTACGCGTCACCGTGATATCGACACGGGCGATCTGCGACACCATGGCCGCGATGCGCGGCTCCATCTTGGGCTTGAGGAAGTAGCTGCTGACGCGCTTCTTCAGATTGCCGGCTTTGCCGACGTACAGCAGATCGCCGTCCTCGTCGAAATAACGATAGACGCCGGGCGACGTGGTGAGCGTTTTGACGAAAACCTTGCCGTCGAAGGCTTGCGGCGGAGTGGGCAGCATCGTTTGATTCTAGCCGTTCAACGGCTCTGCAGGCGTGCGATGAGGCCGTCTACCGCCCGCTCTGCCAGCGCTACGGCTTCGCTGAAGCCTTCCTCATCGCCAAAGTAAGGGTCCGGAAACTCTACCGGCTCGCTGATGCCCGCCCAGGGCAGGAACAACTCGACCGGCGCCCCCTGCGATCCGCGCAACGGCAGCAATGCATCGAGGTTGTCGGCATCCATCGCCAGCACCCAGTCGTAGGCGAGAAAATCCCCCGCACGCACCTGGCGCGCACGATGTTGTGAAAGGTCATAACCTGCCTCGGCTGCGGCCTCCAGCATGCGTGGATCCGCCCCCTTGCCGACATGCCAGTTGCCCGTGCCGCAGGATGCAAACCTGACATCCAATCCGGCTTCGGCACAGCGCTGACGCGCCACCGCTTCGACCAGCGGAGATCGGCAAATATTGCCCAGGCAAACGAAGAGAATGGACGTTGGGGATGTTTGCGGCGTCATCAGGTCGCTGTTGCTCATACGGCACAGGCCGCGTGGAGAAACTATGGGCGGGTGCGGTCACGCGCAAGCCCGGGCCAACGGCATTGCCTCACGCGACAATGCACTGCCACGATAGGCGCGGAGGATCGACGATGGGCTGTCTGCCGCTACCCTTATTGTTCGTACTGGGGTTTCTGATTGGCCACGCCATAGGCGGAACCCAGGGTGCCTTGTGGGGTGCCGGCATCGGGTTGGCACTGGGCCTGCTATTGGCAGGCCTGTTTATCGTGATGGTGCGGCGGCGGCACTAGCCGTTGCGCTGCGCCAGCCAACGCTCGGCGCGTTCCACGTCCGCCTCGGTATCGATGCCCGGCGGGAACGGTTCCGGCGTCAAACGTACGGCAATGGGGAAGCCGTGCTCGAGCACGCGCAACTGCTCCAGCGACTCGGCTTGTTCCAGCGGCGTGCGCGACAACTGCGTATATCGCTTCAGAAACCCGGCTCGATAGGCATAGATGCCGATGTGGCGCAGGAAGGGCACTTCATCTGGCAAAGCATCGCGTTGTGCGGCGAATGCATCGCGCGCCCACGGCAACGGTGCCCGGCTGAAGTAGAGCGCACGACCGGTTGCCGTACGCACCAGCTTCACGACGTTCGGATCGAACAGCTCATGGGCGTCGCTGATGGGCGTGGCCAGTGTGGCCATCGGCGCATCGTCCTCCGCCAATGCTTGCGCCACTTCGCGAATGCCGGCTGCGGGAGCAAACGGCTCGTCACCCTGCAGATTCACCACAATGGCATCGTCTGCCCAACCATAGTGCAGTGCGCACTCGGCGAGGCGATCGCTGCCAGACGCGTGATCGATGCGCGTCATGCATACGTCGACGCCCTGCCCCGCGATAGCGTCGGCAACGCGCTGATCATCTACCGCCACCACTACCTGGGCCGCGCCCGCCTGCAGCGCACGCTGCGCCACGCGCACCACCATGGGCACGCCGCCCAGCTCACGCAGCGGTTTGGCCGGCAGGCGAGTGGAGCCATAGCGGGCGGGGATGGCGACGATGAAGGAAGGCAGGGCGGTAGACATGGCGACCTCGGGGTGGAGCGCCAAGGTTAGCGGTTGAGCACACCCACGGCGAGATAGTTCCGTGGGAGCGCCCCCTGTCAGGCTGTCTTGAGCTGGAAGCCGCACCCGTTGGCCAGCTCCAGAAACCCCGGAAACGACGTCGCGACGTTGGTGCAGTCGTTGATACGCACAGGGCCGGCGGCCACCAAACCCGCCACCGCAAAACTCATCGCGATGCGGTGATCACCATGGCTCTCGATGACGCCGCCATCGATGCTGCCGCCCTCGATCGTGGCGCCATCTGGCGCCTCTTCGATGGACACGCCCAGCGCGCGCAGACCTGCCGCCATGGTGGCAATGCGATCCGACTCCTTCACACGCAGCTCGGCTGCACCGCGCACGACCGTACGCCCCTTGGCGGCAGCAGCGGCCACAAACAGCACCGGGAATTCATCGATCATGTCGGGCACCAGCGCTTCTGGCAGCTCGATGCCATGCAGCGGCGCGTAACGCACCAGCAAGTCGCCGACGGGTTCACCGCCACTTTCGCGCTCATTCTCGATGCGGATATCGGCTCCCATCAGGCGCAGGGCCTGCAGAAGCCCCGTGCGGCGGGGGTTCAAACCCACCGCAGGCAAGCGCAGTTTCGAGCCCGGAACCACGCTTGCTGCGACCAGAAAAAAGGCAGCGGAAGAAAAGTCCGCCGGCACATCCACATCCATGGCGCGCAACGCATGCCCGCCACTCAGGCGCGCGCGACCAGGAGAAAACTCGATGGGCCAACCAAAGGCGGTCAGCATACGCTCCGTGTAATCGCGCGTGGGATGGGGTTCGATGACCACGGTCTCGCCCTGCGCGTAAAGACCCGCTAGCAGCAGCGCCGATTTCACTTGCGCACTGGCGACCGGCAGCGTGTACGAGATGCCATGCAACCGCTGACCGCCACGTACATGCAGCGGCGGCAAGCCTTCCTGCGTATCGATTTTCGCGCCCATGCTTGCCAGCGGATCGGTCACGCGGCGCATGGGGCGCTTCGACAGCGATTCGTCGCCGACCAGCGTGCTGTCGAAGGCTTGCCCGGCGAGCAGCCCGGTGAGCAGGCGCATGCCGGTGCCGGCGTTGCCACAATCCAGCGGCTGCGTGGTGCCGCGCAAACCGTGCAGGCCCACGCCATGCACCACGCGCTCACCATCCGCAGGCGTTTCGATACGCACGCCCAGCTGCTGCAGCACGGCCGCCGTAGCGCGTGTGTCTTCACCTTCGAGGAAGCCTCGGATGTGCGAGGTACCATCTGCCAGCGCACCCAGCATCAGGGCGCGATGCGACACCGATTTGTCGCCCGGCACACGTACGCTGCCGTGCAGCGCATGGCCGTTATGACTGGTCCAGTCGAGTCGACTCACAAGCTTCTCCAGTGACCACAGCGACGGCGGTCACACAGGTATCAGGGCAGTGCCACCGGGTAGGAGCCGAGCACGCGCACCTTGGCGGCGGCTTCGCCCATCTCCGCCATCGCCGCCTGCATCGGTCCGTCATTGATATGGCCGGATACGTCGATGAAGAACGCGTACTGCCACTTGCCCGAATGCGCCGGACGCGACTCGATGCGATTGAGGCTGACGCCATGATCGGCAAACGGCTTGAGCACGTGGTACAGCGCGCCCGGCTTGTCGTTCACCGTGATCAGCAGCGACGTGCGATCGTTGCCCGAAGGCGGAAATAGCGAGCGACCGATGACCAGGAAGCGCGTGGTGTTGTCGGCGCGATCCTCGATGGCCTGCGCCACCGTCTTGAGGCCGTACACGCGGCCCGCTGTTTCGCCTGCGATGGCCGCTGCATCATCGGCGTGCCGCGCCAGACGGGCAGCTTCGGCATTGCTGCTGACGGCAATGCATTCAACACCCGGCAAGTTAATGCGCAGCCAGGTTTTGCACTGCTGCAACGATTGCGCATGCGCGTATACGCGCTTGATGTCTTCCAGCCTGCCTTGCAGCGAATGCAGGCACTGGTGAACACGAAGCTCTACTTCGCCGCAGATAGTGGCCTCGGAAGTGAGGAACATATCCAGTGTCACCTGGATCATGCCCTGCCCGGAATTCTCTACCGGCACCACGCCAAAATCGGCATGGCCTGCGGCGACTTCCTGAAACACCTCCTCGATGCTTCCCAACGGCAGACCGTAAGCGGCGTGACCGAAATGCTTGCGCACGGCCTGCTCGCTGAAGGTGCCCTCTGGGCCGAGAAAGCCCACCTTGAGCGGATCTTCCTGCGCAAGGCAGGAGGACATGATCTCGCGAAACAGCCGCACCATCTCGGTGTCGGACAGCGGACCGTGATTGCGATCCACCACCATGCGCAACACGTGCGCCTCGCGCTCCGGGCGGTAATAGTCGATGGCCGAGAGCCCTTCACCCTTGACGCGCGCCACTTCCTGCGCCCAGCCGGCGCGCTCGGAAATCAGCTGCTGGATCTGCTGATCGATACTGTCGATGCGCTCGCGCACGTCGGAAAGCGAGGATTTCTTATCGGTCATGTCGTGTGGCTTGGAGGGAAAGAAGTCCAAATGGGGAACCGGGGATAGTCCCCGATACCCCACCACCGTGCAACGGTTTCATCCGTGACGTTCTGCGAAATCACCCATGAAGGCCACCAGCGCCTGCACCGCTTCAAGCGGCACCGCGTTGTAGAGCGACGCACGCATGCCGCCCAGCGCCTTGTGGCCCTTCAGTGCAAGCAAGCCCGCCGCCTCCGATTCCTTGAGGAAATCGGCATCCAGCGCACTGTCATGCAGCGTGAACGGCACATTCATGCGCGAACGCGACGCGTGCTCCACCGGGTTGCGGTAATAGCCGCCGGAGCCGTCGATGGCGCCGTACAGCAAATCCGCCTTGGCTTGGTTGCGCTCGTGCATCACCGCAAGGCCGCCCTGCTCTTTCAGCCACTGGAAGGTCAGGCCCGCGAGGTACCAGCCCCAGGTATTGGGGGTGTTGAGCATGGAATCGTTGGCCGCATGATCGGCATAGCGGAAGATGCGCGCCATCGGCCGCGACGCACGCTCGAGGAGGTCGCGGCGGATGATCATCACCACCAGGCCGGACGGGCCGATGTTCTTCTGCGCGCCGGCATAAATCAGCCCGAACTTCGATACGTCGATGGGGCCGGACAGAATGTCGGACGACATGTCCGCCACCAGCGGCACCTCGCCCACATTCGGAATATCGTGGAACTCGACGCCGTGGATAGTTTCGTTCGGCGTGTAATGCACATAGGCTGCGCGTGGATTGAGCTGCCAGGTATCGCGCGGAGGCCGGCGCAGATAGTGCTCATCCTTGCTGGTGGCGGCGACATTCACCTTCACGTAAGGCGCCGCCTCACTCACCGCCTTCTCGCTCCAGTGGCCGGTGACGATGTAATCGGCGCTGTCGCCCTCGCCCGCGAGGTTCATCGGGATCTGGGCGAAATGCTGCGTGGCGCCGCCCTGCAGAAACAGCACCGCATAGTTCTCGGGAATCGCGAGCAACTCGCGCAGATCCGCCTCGGCTTGCCGGGCCAGCCCCATGAAGAGCTTGCCGCGATGGGACAACTCCATGACGGAGGCGCCACAACCATTCCAATCCAACAATTCGCGCTGGGCGCGTTCCAGCACCGGTTGCGGCAGCGCGGCCGGGCCGGCGCTGAAATTCCAGAGTCTGCTCACTGATGAAGCCTTCGCGGGACGAGTCACCGCATTATGCCGCGTCGCAGCAATGTAGCGTCAACCCGTGGAAAGGTGTCTGCAAACGGCCCGCTGGCTACCTCAGAAGCGCACCAGCAGCGCCACCGCGATGCCCAACGCCAGCACCGCCGCCGTGGCGATCAGCCACCACACCTCACCGCGTGGACCGGCATCTTCTTCCGGCAAATGGGTGTGCTCGGGCTCCGGCTGAGGCATCTCGGGCTCGGGTTCCAGCCCCGGTGCGTCGACGACAAAACGGTGCATGCCCAGGCCGATCTGATCGCCTGGCCGCAGGGTGGCCTGTTCGACGGGCACGCCATTGACCCGCAGCGGATAGCGGGCCGAACGCTGCCCTGCCTCGAGTTGCAGCAAGCCATCACGCCAGAACACCACCAGCGAAGCAGTCTCGCCTTGCGGCAATTCCAGCGGAATGCGCCCGAGCGGACCGAGCTCCAGCCTGTTCTGGAGCGACTGGACACGACCTGAGAGGGGGCCGGCCACCGCACGCAGCGCCACCGTGCAACGCCCCTCAGCAGGTACGGTCACAGGCAGGCTGTGGGCTGGCTCCTCGTCCGTACGCAGAAGCATGCGGCAGTCGCCTACGCTGAGGATGTCGCCAGGGCGCACCAGCGCCTTTTCACGTACCGGGCGCGCATTGACGTAGATGCGACCGCCTTGCGGAAGTACCTGCAGCACCCAGCCGCGGCGATCCAGTTGAATACGCAGGTGATAAGCGCTGGCCTGATGCGCCGCAAGGATCAGATCGTTATCCGGCGCACTGCCGATACGCAACGCAGGAGCGTCCCAGTGAAAGTCCTCTCGGGCTGAATTGGGAAACTCGATGCGCATCAGTGAACCAGTCGATAGACGGCCGGGACTCTAACAGATGCGTGCACTCTCTCCGAGCCCATCTGGCATACCATGGGCGTTTGCCTGTTCAGGAGCCTTCCCATGCCCAAGATCGATATCCGCCGTCCGCACCAGCTCCCCATTGCCGAGGCCCGGGCCGTGGTCGACAAGGTGGCCGCGCGTATGCAGGAAAAGTTCGGGATGGAGGGCCAGTGGCAAGGCGACACCCTGCGTTTTTCCCGTCCCGGCGTGAACGGCAGCATTGCCGTAGGCCCTGACGCCATCCAGGTCACGGCCGAGCTGGGCATGATGCTGGCCCCGCTCAAGGGCATGGTCGAACAGGAGATCCGTCGCAAGCTGGAAGAGCATTTCGGCTGATGTTTCTTTAACCATCGGAACTTCCGTGGCATAATCGACCGCTTACGCGGCCATGACGGCTGCTCTCGCCCCACCGGAACGCATGGCCAAAGACGACGTCATCGAAATGGAAGGCACGGTCCAGGAGACCCTGCCCAACACCATGTTCCGCGTGCAGCTGGAAAACGGCCACGTCATCACGGCCCACATTTCCGGCCGCATGCGCAAGCACTACATCCGAATCCTCACCGGCGACAAGGTGAAGGTAGAGATGACACCGTACGACCTGACCAAGGGACGTATCACCTACCGCATGAAGTAATGACTCTTCTGCAGGAGCGCACTCGTGCGCGACCGCAGAGATCCATGATTCCCGCTCCGTAGGTTGTCGCGCACCAGTGCGCTCCTGCAAGGGAAGAAAAAAAGGCCGCGTCATACGCGGCCTTTTTTCGTTGCTTCCCGAAGGGCGGCGGTCAGGTCACCGTCGCCGGCAGCGTCTCGGCCGCCTCGGTAGTCACCACCAGCTCGCCATCGGCAACGCTGAGGCGCACCTTGCCGCCCTCGGCCAGCTTGCCGAACAGCAGCTCGTCGGCCAGCGGACGCTTCACCTTCTCCAGGATGACGCGAGCCATCGGACGCGCGCCCATCTGCGGATCGAAGCCGTGCTCGGCCAGCCAGCGGCGGGCATCGGCGTCGACGTCCAGGCTCACATGCTTCTCAGTGAGCTGGGACTCCAGTTCGATCAGGAACTTGTCGACCACGCGCAGAATGTGGTCAAAGTCCAGCGCATTGAACTGGATGACCGCATCCAGACGGTTGCGGAACTCCGGCGTGAACATGCGGCGGATCACCTCCATCGCGTCCATCGTATGGTTCTGCTTGACGAAGCCGATGCCGCGACGCGACGCCTGCTGCGCACCTGCGTTGGTGGTCATCACCACGATCACGTTCTTGAAGTTCGCCTCGCGACCGTTGGTGTCGGTGAGCACGCCGCGGTCCATCACCTGCAACAGGATGTTGTACACATCCGGGTGCGCCTTCTCGATTTCATCGAGCAGCAACACGGCATGCGGGTGCTTGGTCACCGCCTCGGTGAGCAAACCGCCCTGATCAAAGCCGACATAGCCCGGGGGCGCGCCGACCAGACGCGAGACCGAATGCGCTTCCATGTACTCGGACATGTCAAAGCGGATCATCTCGATGCCGAGCTGCATCGCCAGCTGCTTGGTCACCTCCGTCTTGCCTACGCCGGTGGGGCCGGCCAGCAGGAAGCAACCGATCGGCTTGGACGGGTCGGCAAGGCCCGAGCGGGCCATCTTGATCGAGGCAGCGAGCGCCTCGATGGCCTGGTCCTGACCGAACACCACCATCTTGAGGTTGCGCTCGAGGTTCTTCAGCACGTCGCGATCCGACGCCGACACCTGCTTGGCCGGGATGCGCGCCATCTTGGCAACGATGTACTCGACCTCGGGCACATCGACCTTACCCGTGCGCTGGTCGGCCGGCAGCAGGCGCTGGCGGGCGCCGGCTTCATCGATCACGTCGATGGCCTTGTCGGGCAGCAGGCGGTCGGGAATGTGCTTCACCGACAGGTCCACCGCGGCCTTCAGGGCTTCGCTGGTATAGGTGACGTTGTGGTGCTCTTCGAAACGCGAACGCAGGCCCTTGAGAATCTCGAAGCTGTCGGCCACGGTCGGCTCGACCACGTCGATCTTCTGGAAGCGGCGAGCCAGTGCGCGGTCCTTCTCGAAGATGCCGCGGAATTCCTGAAACGTCGTGGATCCGATGCAACGCAGCTCACCCGACGCCAGCATGGGCTTGATCAGGTTGCTCGCGTCCATGGTGCCGCCCGAGGCGGAACCCGCACCGATGATGGTGTGGATCTCATCGATAAACAGAATCGCACCCGGCTGCTTCTTCAGCTGACCGATCACCGCCTTCAGGCGCTTCTCGAAATCGCCGCGGTACTTGGTGCCCGCAACGAGCGCGCCCAGGTCCAGCGACCAGATGGTGGCGTTCTCCAGCACTTCGGGCACGTCGCCATCGACGATGCGCTTGGCCAGGCCCTCTGCCAGAGCGGTCTTGCCCACGCCAGCCTCACCCACGTAAAGCGGGTTGTTTTTGCGGCGGCGGCACAGCACCTGGATGGTGCGCTCGATTTCGTCCTGGCGGCCGATCAGCGGGTCGATCTTGCCTTCCAGCGCCAGCTCATTGAGGTTGCTGGCGTACTCGCTGAGCGGGTTACCCTTGGGCTCGCCGTCTTCCGACTCGCGCTCCGAGCCCGGCATGCTCTGCGACGGCTCGTCGCCAATCTTGGCGATGCCGTGCGAAATGTAGTTGACCACGTCGAGCCGGGTGATCTCCTGCTGGTGCAGGAAATACACGGCGTGCGAATCCTTCTCGCCGAAGATGGCCACCAGCACGTTGGCGCCGGTGACTTCCTTACGGCCCGAGGACTGCACGTGGTAAACCGCGCGCTGCAGTACGCGCTGGAAGCCCAGCGTGGGCTGAGTATCACGCTCGTCCCCGTGCGGCAGTACCGGCACGGTTTCGGCAATGATCTTTTCCAGCTCGCGCGTCAGGCGCGGCAGGTCAACGCCACAGGCACGCAGGGCGCCCAGGGCCGACTGGTTTTCGGTGAGTGCGAGCAGCAGGTGCTCCACCGTCATGAATTCATGACGTTGCTCGCGGGCCTGCTTGTAGCACTGGCCAATGGTGACTTCGAGATCCTTGCTGAACATCCGGACCTACTCCGCTGTGTGACAGGGCGGCTACGCCCCAATGGCTACGAGATGGGGGGCACCCGAAGCCTTTCAATATCCGTGCCATGAGTGACAGGGCAAGGGATTAATTTTGGCGCCCTTACTACCGTTCTCAGAGCTTTTCCATAGTGCACAACAATGGGTGCTGATGAGCACGTGAATATTCGTTCACCTGGGTTACCTTGGTTTCGGCGACTTCCCGGGTGAACACCCCGCAGACTCCCTTCCCGCGCGTATGGACATGCAGCATCACCTGCACGGCCCGCTCCTGATCCAGATTGAAGAAACTGCGCAGTACCTCGACTACAAAGTCCATCGGTGTGAAATCGTCATTCAGCAGCACCACCTGAAAGAGCGGGGGGCGAGCTACCTCCGGCCGAGAGGTTTCCAGTGCCAGGCCGTGACCGCTGCCTTGTTCGTGTTCGGGTTCGTGAGCCATGGGTTCTAAGCGAGTTTTCCTTGGGGAAAAGTATACCGCCGTGGGTCGGCGGACATGATCGGCTTCAGGTAATGGCACAATGGCCGCTTTTCCAGTGCCCCTGCTGCCGCCATATATCCCCAATGGCTGATTCCAATCCCATCACCTCCCGTTCTGTCTGGTGCCCGCACGTCACGGTGGCATGCGTCGTGGCCGATGGCGACCGCTTCCTGATGGTCGAGGAAGAAGTGAACGGTCGTCTCGCCTATAACCAGCCAGCGGGCCATTTGGATGACAAGGAAAGTCTGATTTCCGCCGCCATGCGAGAAACACTGGAGGAAACCGGCTGGACCGTGACGCTTGACCACCTTATTGGTGTGCACCAGTGGCGCAGTACGGAACATGGCGACGGGGTGGTGCGATTCAGCTTTGGCGCCCACGCAGTCAGCCATGACCCGGACCGCCCGCTCGATGCCGGTATCCGCCGCGCCTTGTGGCTTACCCGCGATGAGATCGTTGCACTGGGCGATCGCCTGCGCAGCCCGCTGGTGCTGATGAGCATCGATGCATGGCTGGCCGGTCAACGCCATCCGCTGGACATGCTGCACAGCTTGCTGGTCGAGGATCGCTACCCGTGAAAGTGATGCTTGGCATCTCTGGCGGCGTGGACTCCTCGGTAGCCGCCCTGCTGCTGCAACAGGCCGCGCATGAGGTCGAAGGCCTGTTCATGCAGAACTGGGAAGAGGACGACCGCAACGGCCCCTGCACCGCCGACATCGACCGCAAGGACGCTGTGGCTGTGTGCGGGCGCCTGGGTATCCCCTTCCATGCCCGTAACTTTGCCGCCGAGTACTGGGACGGCGTGTTCGAGCACTTCCTGACCGAATACCGCGCTGGACGCACGCCCAATCCGGACGTGCTGTGCAACCGCGAGATCAAGTTCAAGACCTTTCTGGACGAGGCTCGCGCGCTCGGCGCCGACAAGATCGCCACCGGCCACTACGCCCGCGTGGATTTCCATGAGGGCAAGTATCGTTTGCTGCGTGCGGTAGATGCCTCCAAAGACCAGACCTACTTCCTTCATGCGCTGGGCCAGCAGCAACTGGCCGCCACGCTGTTCCCGGTAGGCGAGATCGAGAAGTCCAGGGTGCGCCAGATGGCCCAGGAAGCCGCCTTGCCCACCCACGCCAAGAAGGATTCCACGGGCATCTGTTTCATCGGTGAGCGTGATTTCCGCAGCTTCCTGGCCCAGTACATTCCCGCCCAGCCCGGCCCCATGCGCACACCCGACGGCGCCACCGTCGGCGAGCACCAGGGCGTGATGTATTACACCCTTGGCCAACGCAACGGCCTCGGCATCGGTGGCCGGCACGGCGCCAGTGGCGAGGCCTGGTACGTGGTAGGCAAAGATGTGCCCCGCAACGTGCTGTATGTAGCTCAGGGCGGCGAGAATCATTGGCTGTACTCGCGCCGCCTGCATACGGAATCGCCGAGCTGGGTGGCGGGTACACCGCCGGCCAACCGCTTCCGTTGCACCGCCAAGACACGCTATCGCCAGGCCGATCAGGCCTGCGAAGTGGTCGTTGGCGAAGACGGTCTCGAGGTGATTTTCGACGAGCCCCAGCGCGCAGTAACCCCCGGCCAGTCGGTGGTCTTTTATGACGGCGAGTCCTGCCTGGGTGGCGCCGTGATTGACCGCACCGACGCGCCGTTCGGTGGCTGGAATGATGCCCCTTCCCTCTCAGAGACCTTTTCCGGTGTTTGAAGCCTTTGCCATGAATGAAGAGCGCGTGCTGGCCCTGGCTGGTCTGTTCCAGGCCACCACGCTTGCCCAGCAATTGGCCAATGACGGCCGCTGCGACGACATTGCCATGGCCGCCAGCATGGCCAGCGTGTTCCGGATCGACGCCCCCTCCGTGGTAGGCGTCTATGGCGACGTCGCTGCCGTGCGGCTGGGGTTGCGCCAGCTGATCACCCTGCTGGACGAAAACAATCGCGATGTGGCGGTCACCCGGATGGCCTTCACGGTCATGCGGCTGGAGCGCAGCCTGGCGCGTCGTTCCGATCTGCTCGAACAACTGCAGCAGGGCATCGTTTCCGCTCAACGCCAGGTTGAACACTTTGGCGGGGATTCGCCCCAGGTCGTCAAGCGGCTCGCCAGTCTGTATGCCAGCACGCTGTCCACCCTCAAGCCGCGCGTGATGGTGACCGGTAACCCGCAGCAACTGCAGCAGCCTGCCGTGGTAGAGAAAGTGCGCACCAACCTGCTCGCGGCCGTGCGCTCGGCCGTGTTGTGGCATCAGGTGGGTGGACGCCAGTGGCAAATGCTGCTCTATCGCAAGCAGTGCAGCATGCTGGCACGCGGGTTGTTGACGGGATCGACGATCAACAACACCTGATGACGCTTACCTGATCGTCATTCCGGCCTGCGCCGGAATGACGATCAAAAGCGAGAGCACGCGTCGATTTACGTCAGCGCGTCACCCGAACTGCGCCGCGCCATCAGCAGCCACAACGCCGCCACGACGCTGACCGCCGCCGTCATCGCCACATAGTGCGCGGGTGCCATGCGTCCCGCTTTCTCCGCGAGATAGCCAATCAGCGTGGCCGTACTCGCTCCGAATACCGCATACGCAACGTTGTAGGCGAACGAGATGCCCGAGTAACGGACGGGCGCCGGAAATGCAGCCACCATGATCGTGGGCACAACACCGACGACACCCACGAGAAAACCAGTAAGCGCATACAGCAGCAGAAAATGCGCCCCGCCTGCCGCGAGGTCGGCGAACAGCGCATAGGTACATGCCACCAGCGCCAGCGAACCGATAAGCAACGCCAGCGGCGCCCCGATGCGATCCACCAGCCAACCATAAGCCAGGCAACCCAGGCCAAGAGCGAATGCGGCGAGGCTGTTGCCGAAGAAGGCCGCATCCGGCGCCATGCCGAACGACTTCTGCGCGAGATTGGGCAACATGAGGATCAGCACGAGAATGGCTGCCGTCAGCAGCCACGTGATGGCCATGGACAGCACCACGCTACCGCCATGGTCCGCCAGCACGTTTCGCAAGGGCAGCTCGCGGCTCAGCGCCTTGCGTTCGCGCAACTGCGCAAACACTGGCGTTTCGCTCAACCAGCGACGCAGCCACACCGCGATGAACCCAAACAAGCCACCCAGCCAGAAGGGCGCGCGCCAGCCCCAGCGCAGCACCTCTTCGGGCGCCAGGTGATGGTTGATCCAGGCCGCGGTCAACGAGCCCATGAGAATGCCGGCCGTCAGCCCCGACGTAAGGCAGGCGCATGCGAAACCGACGCGTCCCCGCGGCGCGTGCTCGGCGACAAACACCCACGCGCCCGGCACTTCGCCGCCAATTGCCACGCCCTGCACGATCCGCATCAGCAATAGCAACAACGGCGCCAGCACGCCAACGGTCGCGTAGACCGGCAGCAAGCCGATGGCCAGCGTGGGCAACGCCATCAGAAACACGCTTAGCGTGAACATGCGCTTGCGCCCCTGACGATCACCAAAGTGCGCCATCACGATGCCGCCCAACGGACGCGCCAGGTAGCCGGCCGCGAAAATGCCGTAGATCTGCAGCCGCGCGAGCCAGGGCGCGGTATCGGGCGGGAAGAACAGATGACTGAGCGGGATCGTGAAGAACACGAACACCACAAAATCGTAGAACTCCAGCGCCCCGCCCAGTGAAGCCAGCAGCAGCGTCTTGATATCGCGCGCGCCCAGACGGCGCTCAGGAGATGCCAGTGCCGGCGTAGTCGGAAAAACCTGCGTCATCAGTAATCCTACGGTTCCAGATGAAAGCGACAGGGCAGCATACCGAAAGGCCATGCCCGCGCGCTGCGTCAATGTTTACCGTTACATCACCATCCCTGGGCTACCTGACCTCGCGGTTTTGCTAGCCTAAGGGCACCTGGGCCCAGCACTAAGAGCCTGTTTCACCTTGGGATCGTTGTGGAAGCCGCGCAGGGATGCTGCCCAGGTCAATCCCCCAAAATCTGGCAAGGAGAGTCCGCATGAGTATGGGAAAGCGTTTGGGAGCTGAGTTCTTCGGTACGTTCTGGCTGGTCTTTGGCGGCTGCGGCAGCGCGATCTTCGCTGCGGCCTTTCCCGATCTGGGCATTGGCTTTACCGGCGTCGCCCTCGCCTTCGGCTTGACGGTGGTGACCATGGCGTATGCCGTGGGTCATGTTTCCGGTGCTCATTTCAACCCCGCGGTAACGGTGGGTCTTTTCGCTGGCGGGCGTTTCCCGGCCAGGGATGTAGTGCCTTACATCATCGCCCAGGTCATCGGTGGTCTGGCGGCAGGCGCCGTGCTCTACCTTATTGCCACTGGCAAGGAAGGCTTTGACGCCAGTGTGCGATTCGCCGCCAACGGCTACGGAGAGCATTCGCCAAACGGCTATTCGTTGCAGGCTTGCATCATCGCCGAGTTTGTACTCACCGCGTTCTTTCTCATTGTGATCAGCGGCGTCACGCACAAACTCGCTCCCACCGGCTTCGCGCCCCTGGCCATCGGTCTGGCACTGACACTCATCCACCTGATCAGCATTCCGATCACCGCCACCTCGGTGAACCCCGCACGTAGTACGGGCGTAGCGTTCTTCCAGGGTAGCTGGGCCATACAGCAGTTGTGGATGTTCTGGCTGGTTCCGCTGATCGGCGGCGCGGTGGGTGGCTTGATCTATCGCCACCTGCTGGATTCACGCGAAAACTAAACTCGCCCGGCCATCATCGAAAACCCGGCAGCTTGCGAGAGCCGCCGGGTTCTCTTTTGCACGGATCCCATGTCACGCTTCGTAGAGTTCGATGGGCAGGCCATCGGGATCAGCGAAAAAGGTGAAGCGCCGGCCGGTGTATTCATCCACACGTATCGGCTCGCAGATCACATCGCGATCCTTCAACGTGGCGACCACGACATCGACATCCGGAACCGCAAACGCCAGATGCCGCAGCCCTTGTGCCTCAGGCCGCGAAGGACGCGGCGGCGGCGAAGGAAACGAGAACAGCTCCAGACTCACGCCCGGGCTCACTTCGAGATCAAGCTTCCACGAGCCGCGCTCGGCACGATAAACCTCGCGAATGATCCGAAAGCCCAGCGTCTCGGTATAGAACACCTTTGAGCGCTCGTAGTCCGAACAGATCAACGCCACATGATGAATGGCGGGCAGCAGCGGGGCATTCACGAGCTCAGGCTTCCGAGAACGGGAAGGTAAGCACGTCGGCAATAGCGTCCGTGCCCACCATGCACATCAGCAGCCGCTCGATACCCAGCGCCACGCCGGCGCAATCGGGCATGGCATCCAGCACGTCGAGCAACTGTTCGTCAAACGGGATCGCCGGCTGGCCGCGTGATGTACGCACCGCATTATCGCGTTCGAATCGGCGGCGTTGCTCCGCCGCGTCGTTGAGCTCGTGATAACCGTTGGCCAGCTCATAGCGCCCCAGGTAGAGCTCGAAGCGCTCAGCCATCGGCGGATCGCCTGGCCTCACTTTGGCAAGAGCGCATTGCGATGCCGGATAGTCATGGATCACGGTAATGCGATTGGCGGGAAACGCTGGCTGCAAGCGATGTGTGATGAGCAGATCGAGCCAGTCATCGCGCGTCAGCCCCTCCCCGGAGATATTGAATTCCTCCAGCCCTGCCTGCAGGTCCGAGATGGGCGCATGCATGGGGTCGATACCCAGCTCGTCGATGAACAACTGCCGATAGCCTTCCACCCACACCTCGGCCCGGCGCCCCACCAACGACAGCGCCATTTCCACCAGCGCAATGGTCTCCTCCATCAGCTGATGATGATCCCAGCCGACGCGGTACCACTCCAGCATGGTGAACTCGGGGTTATGACGACCACCGGCCTCGCCATTGCGGAATACGCGACCCAGTTCGTAGCAATCGCCCACGCCGGAAGCGAGTAACCGTTTCAACAGGTACTCGGGCGAGGTGCGCATCCAGCGTTGGCGCGAACCGGCATCGACATGACCACTGAAGGCGGTGCTGAAGCTTTCAATGTTCGGATCGGTATTGCCTGCTGCGGAGAGAATCGGCGTCTCTACCTCGAGCACTTCACGCGCAGCAAAGAAGGCGCGGATCTGAGCGTACAGGCGTGCACGCAGGTGCAGGCGGCCGGCCAGGTGCAGATTCATGCCCCACCCTCGTGTTGAGCCAGCAAAGCAAGCAATTGCGCTTCATCCCACACGTCCACACCGAGCTCGCGCGCTTTGTCGAGCTTGGAGCCAGCCGCTTCGCCAGCGACTACGAAACTGGTTTTCTTCGACACTGAACCGGCCACCTTGGCGCCGAGTGCTTCGAGCCGGTCTTTCGCTTCATCGCGGCTAAGCGACGTCAGCGTGCCGGTGAGCACCACCGTCTGACCGTCGAGGGGTGCCTCGGCGGCGCTCGACGCGGCAGGAATGGTTGCGAGCAATTCGTTCATGGCCGCATCCGCTTCGCGCAACGGATGCAGATGCTTCTCCTGAGAAAGGAATGCCTCCAGGCTGGTCGACGCTGCCGACGGCAGGCCTGCGGTCACCCAGTGCGCAGGACCGGCGGCGAGCAGCTTGTCCAGCGAGCGAAAACGCTCAGCGAGTAGCTTGGTGCTCTTTGGACCCAGCTTGTTGATGCCAGCCATATCGAGCAGTGCGGAAAGATCCAGCCGTTGGCGCAATTTCGACGACGGATGGGTTTCGTCGGAGAACACGATGCCCGACGCCAGCAAGGCATCGACCACGTTCTGATTCCCCTTCTGTGCAAAGAATCCCGCAATCGATGTCGCCACTTCCTGGCCGATATCGGGTAGCACACGCAGGATCGACGCCGGCATACGGCGAATCACTGCCAGACTTCCCAGCCAGGCAGCCAGCGTCTTCGCCGTGCTCTCGCCGATATGCATGATGCCCAGGGCAAACAGGAATCGCGGCAAGGTAGTGTGCTTACTGGCTTCGATCGCCTCGATGAGGTTCTCCGCCCACTTCGTGGCGACCTTGCCCTGCTTTACGGTCTCCGGTGTGGTGCCGTCGCGCTCGTCTGCGCGCCGTTTCATCTCCAGGAAATCGTCCAGCGTGAGCTTGTAGAGATCGGCCGGCGTATGGACATAGCCAAAATCGACCAGCGCATCGACGAATCGCTCGCCGACGCCTTCGATATCCATGGCGCGGCGTGCCGCGAAGTGGATCAGTGCCTCCTTGCGCTGCGCCGGGCAAATCAAACCACCCGAACAGCGCCACGCGGCCTCGCCTTCCTCACGCAGCAACGCCGAGCCACACACCGGGCAATGCGAAGGCATGTGCCAGGCATGGGTATGCGCGGGGCGCAAGTCGGTCATCACGCGCACGACTTCGGGAATCACGTCACCGGCACGGCGCACGATCACCGTATCGCCCACGCGCACGTCAAGACGGGCCACCTGATCGGCGTTATGTAGCGTGGCATTGGTTACCGTAACGCCGGCCACCTGCACCGGCGCCAGGCGCGCTACCGGCGTGGCCGCGCCCGTGCGCCCAATCTGGATTTCGATGGCTTCAACCGTGGTGGTCTGTTCCTGTGCGGGGAACTTGTGCGCGATCGCCCAGCGTGGCGCACGCGAAACAAAGCCCATCGCACGCTGGCCCTCGTAGTCGTCCAGCTTGTAGACCACGCCATCGATGTCGTAAGGCAAGCTGTCGCGTTTGGCGCCGATGCGCTGGTAATACGCAATCAGGCCATCGAAACCATGTGCGGTGTCCACCTCGGTCGACACCGGGAAACCCCAGTCTCGCAATTTCGCCAACGTCTTCGAATGCGTCGTAGGCAACTCGCCGCCCTGCACATCGCCCACGGCATAGGCAAAGAAACTCAGCTTGCGTTTGGCAGTGATGGCGGGATCGAGCTGGCGCAGCGAACCGGCCGCACCATTGCGCGGATTGGCCAGCGTCTTCTCATCATGCGCGCGGGCGTACGCATTGAACGCCTCGAAGTCCTTGTGCAGCATGATCACTTCGCCGCGTACTTCCAGCACACGCGGCCAACCTTCGCCCATGAGGCGCAGCGGAATCGCTCGCACCGTGCGCAGATTGGCCGTGACATCTTCGCCGGTTTCGCCATCGCCACGTGTGGCGCCTTGCACGAATACGCCGTTTTCGTAGCGCAGACTGATGGCAAGACCATCGAGCTTGGGCTCCACCGAAAACACAGGCTGGCGCCTGTCCAGCGTCTGTTCGATACGGCGCTCAAACTCGGCCACTTCGCGATAGCGCTCGCGATCGTTGTCGCCATCCAGTTCAAAAGCGTTATTGAGCGACAGCATCGGCATGGCGTGCCGCACTTCGGCGAAGCCACCTTGCGCGCGTGAACCCACCTTGCGCGTGGGCGAATCAGACGTGGCGAGCTCCGGGTGGGCAAGTTCCAGCGCCTCCAGCTCGCGCAGCATGCGGTCGTAGTCGATGTCCGTGATTTCCGGATCGTCGAGTACGTAATAGCGATAGTTGGCGCGCTCGATTTTCTCGCGCAGCTCAGTGGCGCGCGCGTGACTATCGTGGGGGTGGCTCTGGCTCATGCAGGGGTCCTCATAGCCTCCCGAGTTTAACGGGAAGGCAACGCATTTAAGCCTTTCGTAAGCAGAAAGAAAGAGGGTCGGCGTAGATTTTTCGTGACAACTCGAGCCGATTCGCAGTCTGGAGGGTGAGCTTATGCGTACTCGACAGTTAGCGGCTTTTGCATTCGTCCTTGCCTGCAGCCCTGCCTGGGCCGGTAGCGGCATCCTGGGCATGGATCACCTGGTGCCCTACGACAACAGCGGCATATGGAAACGCAGCAACCAGGAGATCCTGCTCTACGGCAGCATTGCTACCGTGGCCGGCGGCGCCATCTGGCTAGGCGATAACAGTCAGCTCGGCGATACCTTCTGGCGCTCGGTGGATTCGATGGTCGTCACTGGCGTCAGCACGCAGGCGCTCAAGTGGACCTTCCAGCGCGAACGCCCCTCCGAAACGAGCAACCCTAACAAATGGTTCCAGGGTATCCAGCATCAAAGCTTTCCGAGCGGCGAAGTGGCTGCCGTGTCAGCCGCCGTCACACCCTTCATCGCTACGTATGGCAGCGATCATCCGACCGTTTATCTGCTTGCTTTGTTGCCCGTCTATGATGCGTTCGCCCGCGTAAAGACCCACGGCCACTGGCAGAGCGATGTGGTGTTCGGCGCGGCCATTGGCACGGGTATCGGGCTGTGGGCCACCCATCGCCAGTCACCCTGGATTATTTCCCTGCTGCCAGGCGGCTTCCAGGTGGGTTACGTCCATCATTTCGACTGATGGCGGATCATCACTTACGTGACGCCGGTGTGACCGGCGTCATGTGACGACCGCGTCAACGGTGGAGATCACCCGACGCTTCGGGCTGATACTCAATCTCCAGCACCTGCAGCGTGCGCTTGCGGCCATCGGGCGTGGGCCACTCGATCTGCTGCCCGACGCGCAGCCCCAGCAAGGCGCTACCCACCGGAGCCAGGATCGACACCGTACCCGGCGCACCGGCTCCCGCCGGATAGACCAGGCTGATGGTCAGCTCGTCGCTGGAATCCTCGTCCTTGAACGTGACCACGGAGTTCATGGTCACCACGTCGGCCGGAATAGCCGAGGGCTCCACCACGTCGGCGCGATCCAGCTCCGCGCGCAGCGCCTCGTACTGGGCCGCCTGCGTGGGCGGCATGCGCTCCAGCAACGCATCGATACGGTCAAGGTCCAGGCGGGAAAGGACGATGGGGGGCTTGGTGCTCATGTTGACTCCTGTCTTCGTACAGGCGATCACAAAAGACGACGCGCCGGGACGAAATCGCCCCAGCGCGCGCGGTCTATAAGTGATCGCATAGCGATCAACGTCCGCTCGCGGCACTCGCGCGGCCTGACCGGAGGCCAACGACGTGATGCGTGCGCACAGACTTTGAGATAATAGGACAACGACTGTGGACATGACAGCGCACAAAAGCAAGCTGTCGTAGCAGGTATCATGGAAAGGCATGCCAGAAAATTTTGCCACCCCTGAGGCCAACCTCCCCGATCCACCTCCGCACGATGAGGCGCCAGCTCCCGCAGCACCGGCAGCGTCGTCCAGCGAGCGTTATCGCGGCCTGATCTGGCTGGTGGCTGCGGCGTTCTTCATGCAGGCGCTGGATTCCACCATCGTCAACACCGCCGTGCCCGCCATGGCCGATGCGCTCCATGTCACACCACTGGGCATGCGCACCGCCTTGACCAGCTACGTGCTGACGCTGGCGATTTTCATTCCGGCCAGCCCCTGGCTGTGCGATCGCTTCGGCACACGTCGCATTTTTGCCGCGGCCATCGCCACCTTCACCATTGGCTCGTTGTTGTGCGGCATCGCGCAGACGCTACCGCAGCTGGTCGCGGCGCGTGTGCTGCAAGGCCTTGGCGGCGCAGCGTTGATGCCTGTGGGCCGCTACGTACTCGTGCGCAGCATCGACAAACGCGAGTTTGTAAGGGCGATGAGCACGGTGGCCACGGTGGGCCTGATGGGTTCGGTGCTTGGTCCACTGCTCGGCGGTGCGCTTGCGCAGTACACCTCGTGGCGACTGATCTTTCTGATCAATGTGCCGGTAGGTATCGTCGGTATGTGGATGAACCGGCGCGACATGCCCGACTACCGGCTCGACCAGGCGCCCGCGTTCGACATCTTCGGTTTTCTGCTGTTCGCGGCTGCCTCGGCCATGCTGCTGACCGCGTCAGAAGTCGCCAGCGGCGGTGGTGGCCGTTGGGTGTCCATTGCGATCTATGGCGCACTGGCCATCGCGTTCGGCACGATCTATGTCTGGCACAGCCGCCGCACCCCTCATCCGGTTGCCGATCTCAGCCTGCTGCGCATTCGCAGCGTGTGGGTGTCGTTGGCAGGCAACCTGTTCACGCGGCTGGGCGTGTCGGGCATGTTTCTGTTGCTCGTGCTGTTTCTGCAGGTCGGTTGCGGCTGGTCGCCGTTGATGGCCGGCCTGATGATGGTGCCGCAAGCGTTGGGCTCGATTACCGCAAAGTGGGGCATCAACCAGCTGCTCAACCGGTTTGGCTATCGCAATCTGCTGTTTACCAACACGCTGGTCGTCGCCGCCCTGCTCGCCTCGTTCGCCCTGCTCGGCAAGAGTTCGCCGATGTGGCTCATTGCGCTGATGGTCTTCATCTACGGCGGCTTCATGGGCATGCAGTACACCGCCATGAACACGCTGATCTACAACGACCTGGACGTGAAATTCGCTTCACAGGCATCGTCGATGGCATCGACGGCTCAATACTTGTCGATGAGTTTCGGCATCGCGCTGGCCTCGCTATTGATGGAAGCCCTGCTGAAAGGACACTCGAACGAGGACTACATTCCCGCCTTCCGCTGGACTGTGTTGTTGCTCGGCATCGTGACGGCCACGGCCAGCTGGGTGTTCAGCCGCCTGCAGAACGATGGCGCGCCACGACCGGGGCGAGCCTCCGGCTAGGGATGCTCTGATCTATTCCACGTACCCGTCACCGCACGGTATGCACGCAACGCACGGTTCCGGCGGCGAAGGCAGACTGGCCGTCTGTCGAGACGACGGGGCGAAGCGTTGCGCGCATACCGTGCGGCCCCAACGTATTAATCTGAATAGAAGGGGTGACGTCCATAAGGCCCAGCGACGGTGCCACGCGGCTTGAACAGACGGCCAGTCTGTCCTGTGCCGCGCAACACCGCCGCTGAGCCTTATGGACGTCATGCCGGGCACGTGGAATAGATCAGAGCATCCCTAGGGACGCACCACGCACGGATCACGGAGCATGTAGCATGCAGCGGATCTGATCACGGGGCCGCTCCTCTCCATGCACCACGCCAGCGACATCCTGCTCACACTCTTTATCGTCTTTATCGCCGCCCAGATCGGCAGCGAGATCGCGCAGCGCCTGAAACTTCCCGGCGTGGTGGGCGAGATCGCCGCGGGCTGCGTGGTCGGCCCTTCCGTGCTTGGCTGGATCACGCCCGAACAGGTCGCCACAGGCACGCCATTGGATGTGCTGGCGGAAATCGGCGTGGTGCTATTGCTGTTCTCCGTGGGCCTGGAAACACGCCTGGAGGACCTGAAGAAGGTCGGCAAGGTGGCCTTCCTGGTGGGCGTGCTTGGCGTGCTGGTGCCGTTTGGAATGGGCGGCCTGTGGGCGCACGGCAACGGGTTCGACTGGAGCCGCTCCCTTTTCATCGCGGCAGCGTTTGTTGCCACCTCGGCGGGCATCACCGCGCGCGTACTGCAAGAGCTCGGCGCGCTGCAGCGTACCGAGAGCAAAGTGATTCTTGGCGCTGCGGTGATCGACGACATTCTTGCCATGCTGTTGCTTGGCGTGGTGGTGTCGCTGCAAGGCGGCGAAGGCGTCGACCTGATTCATCTGCTCGCCGTGCTGGGCGGCGCGATCGGCTTCATCGCCGTCATCGGCCTGGGCGGGGCTCGTGTGATGCGCTGGAATTCCCGCTGGCTGGACAAACCACAGAACCCGAACTCGGCGCTGGCCATCGTGCTGGCGCTATGCCTGGGTCTGGCCTATGTCTCGACCCTGTTTGGCCTGGCCGCCATCATCGGCGCCTTCCTCGCCGGCATGATCGCCTCCGAAACACGCCAGCAACACACCCTGGAAAAGCAGACGCAGCCTTTGCTCGCCTTGCTGACGCCATTCTTCTTCGTCATCACCGGCAGCAAAATCGATCTGCATCTGCTAGCCGACTTCGAGGCCAGCATGATGTTGCTGGTGGTCACCCTGATCGCCATTGCGTCGAAGTTGATTGGCGGCTATCTCGGCGCGCTGTCGTTGCGCTCGCGCAGTGCCATCATCGTGGGTTTCGGCATGGTTCCGCGTGGCGAGGTGGGCGTGGTGATTGCCAGTCTGGGCTTGTCTGCCGGGGTATTCACGAACCAGATTTACGCCATCATCGTGGCGATGTCGCTGCTCACGGCCATGGTGACGCCACCCGTGCTCGCGTGGCTACTCCGCCGTCCCGTCACATCTACCGACACGCCCAGCTGATCTATACGCTGCGCATCACGCGCCAGGCATCCAGCGCCGCCAGACGCGTGTCGCCAAGATCGAGCATGGGCGCGGGATAACCACTGCGGCGCAGCAGCTCCGGATCCTTCCATGGCTCAAACAACAGAGGCAGCGGCGCCGAAGACAACTCAGGCAGCCAGCGCCGCAGGTAACGCCCTTGCGGATCGAACTTCTGTGCCTGTGTCACCGGATTGAATACGCGAAAAAAAGGCGCGGCATCCGCGCCGCTACCGGCCACCCACTGCCAGCCCAGCGTATTGTTGGCGAGATCGGCGTCGACCAACGTGTCCCAGAACCATCGCGCGCCGTTAAGCCAGTGCTGCCTCAGGTTTTTAGTGAGAAAGCTGGCAACGATCATGCGCACGCGATTGTGCATCCATCCGGTATGCCAGAGTTCGCGCATGCCAGCGTCTACCAGGGGAATGCCTGTGCTCCCGCGCTGCCAGCGCTCAAGGGAAGATGCATCGTTGTCTGCCCAGGGAAACCTGTCGAACTGCTTGTTGAAGTTTTCCGTGGGCGTGTCCTGGAAGTGGTAAAGCAGGTGATGCGCAAACTCGCGCCATCCCAGCTCGCGCAGATAAGGCTCGATTTCGGGGCGGTGGCGTACATCGACGGCCGCGGCCTGATTCGCCAACAGCTGATGAATCTGCCCCGGCGATATCTCCCCGAAATGCAGGTGAGGTGAAAGACGTGACGTTCCGTGGCAAGCCGGGAGATCACGAGCCTGCGCGTAGTCACGCGCCGCATCGTCCATGAAAATGTCGAGCAGCTCGCGCGCCCCCTGCTCTCCCGGCTGCCATGTCTCCTGCAGGCCGAGGTCCCAGCGAATTGCTGGAAGCAGCCGGAGTGCGTCAATCGGCAAGCCTCCGTCCACTATCGCCCCACGCAACGACGAAGGCGCCGGCAAGGGTTTGCCTGCGCCGAGGTGCGTACGAAGATTCCGCCAGAAGGGAGTGAAGACGCTATAGGGTCCTTGTTGCTTCGTCTCGATCTGCCACGGCTCGCACCACAACGACGCGTTGAAGCTATGCACCTCAATACCTTGCTCGCGCAACGCAGCCTTGATGCCGGTATCGCGCGCCATGGCCGAGGGTTCGTACTGGCGGCTCCAGTACACCGCGCTGGCGCCCGTGCGCTCGATGAGATCGCCAAGCACGTGCAGGCTGTCACCTTGGGCCAGGTGCAGCGCATTGCCACGCTCACGCAAGCTCAGGTCAAGTCTGGAAAGGGAGTGATGAAGCCACCACTGGCTCGCACTGCCGGCCGGCCACAAACCATCCTCGTGGGGGGCATGGATATAGAGCGGAAGAATGTGTTCGTGCGCCTGGGAAGCCGCGCTGAGCGCCGGATGATCGGCGAGGCGGAGATCCCGGCGGAACCAGACGATGGCGGTGCTCATGGCAACAGCTTATTGAGAATGGGCGCCGCTGTATGCCCGGCTTCCGTGCTGCCACAAGGGGTATCCGGCAGCGCTGCCCGCTGGCAGTCACTGTCGGCCAGAGATACGTGCCGAAGGGGATGCCGCCACCGGCGGCATCCCGGGTGTCGCCTCAGAGCTCGACGACGTCGAAGCGGCGGTCGGCGTCGACCTCTTCCTCGTAGTTCACGTCTTCACGGCCGAAGCCGAACAGACGCAGGAAGTCGCTCTTGTAGCCGGCGTAGTCGGTGAGCTCGTTGAGGGTCTCTGTGGTGATGGTCGGCCACAGCGCCTTGCAGACCTGCTGCACGTCCTCACGAAGCTCCCAGTCGTCCAGGCGCAGGCGACCATCGTTGTCGAGCTCCGGCGCCTGATGGTCCGTGCGGTACATGCGGTCGCGGAACAGGCGGTTGATCTGTTCGATGGTGCCTTCGTGGATGCCTTTTTCCTTCATCACGCGGAAGGAAATGGCGATGTACAGCGGCAGCACAGGGATCGCCGCGCTGGCCTGCGTCACCACCGACTTCATCACGCCCACGTAAGCGTCGAGATGTTCGGCCTTATGCTCGGCGACCAGCTGCCTGGCCGTGTTGTCCAGGTGCTGCTTGGCCTGGCCCAGCGTGCCGTGCCAGTACATCGGCCAGGTAATTTCCGTACCGATATAGCTGTAGGCGACCGTCTTGGCGTGGTCGGCCAGCACACCAGCCTTGCTCAACGCATCGATCCAGAGCTTCCAGTCCTCGCCACCCATCACGGTGACGGTGTCTTTGATCTCCTGCTCGGTCGCCGGCTCAACCGATGCCTGCACCACCGTATCGCGGTTGGTGTCGACCGAGTTGGCCGTAAAGGTCTCGCCAATGGTCTTGAGCGACGAGCGCACCAATTCGCCAGTGTCCGGCAGCTTGCGCACCGGCGAGGCGAGCGAATACACCACCAGGTCGATCTTGCCGCCCATCTCGTTCTTGATCATCTCGATGGCGCGCTCGCGCGTCTCGTTGGAGAACGCATCGCCATTTATCGAACGGCTGTACAGACCCGCCTGCTTGGCGAACTTGTCGAAGGCAGCGGAGTTGTACCAGCCCGCCGTGCCCGGCTTGCTCTCGCTGCTGGGCTTCTCGAAGAACACACCCAGCGTGGCCGCGCCATAACCGAAGGCTGCCGTGATGCGCGAGGCCAGGCCATAGCCGGTGGAGGCACCGATGACCAGCACACGCTTGGGGCCCTCGCCCAGGTCACCTTGCGCCTTGGTGATGTTGATCTGTTCGAGCACGTTGCGTTCGCAACCGACCGGATGGGCCGTCACGCAGATAAAACCACGCACCTTGGGGTTGATGATCACTCGAGGACTCCTGGGAGGGCAGTACAAACCGTCATCTTAACCCGCACGGCCGGCCATGCGCTGCCGTAGGGAGGGCTTGTGGCTGCCTGGCAGCGGCCTGGATCGGTCCGGGCAGGTGCCCTTTTGCCTTGTCGGGCACTTCGCCTACCCATTCATGCACAACGCGCATACAGACTGCGATTTCACAATCGCCCCACTATGAATAGCGAACACCGGACGAAGGCAACCATCAGAGCTGCCATCGGTTACAAAGGATTGAGGATGACGGGGAATCATGGGCGAATTCGGGCGTAGCACATCGGCGCGGCGGCTTCCTGCGTTGATAGCAACGAGCCTCGCATGCGCGCTCGCTTCCGGCTGCGTCAATCAGCCGTCCAAACCGGCGCCACCACAAGGGGACGAGGAAGCCCAAGCCAACACGCCGGCCGACAGTGGCGCGGCCCTCTCCAGTCTGCGCAAACTTTCGCTTATGCGTCCGCTCGACGGCGGTATCGACACCCCGGTCCTGCATACGCAAATCCATGGCTATGTGATGGGCGATGCGGCGGTCTATTCCGGCAAGGGGTTGGGCGATACCCAGGTCAGCTTGCGCCGCTTCGACCTCAACCTGACGCACAAACTCTGGCTTGACTGGCTGTTCTACGCCGACGCCCAGTGGGTGGACGACCACTTCGAGTTCAAAGATGTTTACGTGCGCAAGCAAACGGAACACTTCGGCGTGCTCACCATTGGCAACCAGCAAGAGCCGTTTGGTATAGAGCAATTCGGCAGCTTCCGAAATACCACCTTTCTCGAACGTGCCACCACCAATGCGCTGGCACCCAGCCGAAGCATCGGCATCAGTTCCAGCGATTACCGTGGTCCCTGGGTATGGACGTATGGCTTCTTCACCGCCGGTGGCAAAGACGAAGGCCGGCAGCAACGTGGCGTCGCCCTTACCGGGCGGCTTGCCTACGTGCTCAAAGCCGCGGGTGGGCTATACCACCTGGCCGTCGACTACTCGACCCGGCGCTATGGGCCCGGCAACGATCAGAAGTTCGACTCTGCGCCGGAGGTGGCACTGTCCAGCAGTGACTATTTCCTCAACACCGGAAGTATTTCCGGTTCCAACAAAGTGCAGCGCTATGGGCTGGAAGCCGCTCACGTCAACGGCCCGTTCTCCTGGCAAGCGGAATACATGGAAGCTCGCCTGCAGCGCGACAGTGGCTACCCCTCGCTGCGCTTCTGGGGCTGGTATGCCTACGCCAGCTGGATGTTGACCGGCGAGAGCCGTGACTATCGTGAGAGCAATGCCACGTTTGGCCCGGTAGTGCCCCACGCGTCATGGAATGGACGTGGCGGCGGCGCATTGGAAGTCGCCGTACGCCTGAGTACCACCGACCTCAATAACCGCGACGTCTTTGGCGGCAAGGAGACCAACCTTTCCGTGGGCGTCAACTGGTACCTGGACAAATCCGTACGCCTCTCCGCGAATCTGGTCCACGCGGTGAACCTCAACAAACCGGGAGACCCCTACGACGGCAAGCACCCCTCGGCCATCGTGGCGCGGTTGCAGTATCAATTCTAGGCAACGCCAATTAAGTAGTTCTTCGCTGTTCGAGCGACGCGTATCAAAACATCCTGTGGCCTGACGGCAGGACGTCGCCGGTTCTGCAGACGCAAGCGATAGGTCTGCAAGCCGGTCACTTAGCCACTCAGGAGATTGCCGATGTCATGTACGCAGACGCTGCGAGGCAGGAAGCGCCCGCTATGCGGCGCGATGATGGTTTTGCTCGTCGCAGGCGCATTGTCACCACGCGGGGCAGACGCGCAGCAATCGGGTGACGCCGAAAATGTCGAGCTGGCGAAGAAGCTGTCCAATCCCGTCGCCAGCCTGATCAGCGTGCCCTTTCAGTTCAACTACGACCAGAAGATTGGACCGGCGGACGACGGACACAAGACCTATCTGAACTTCCAGCCGGTCATTCCGATCCATCTGAGCGAGGACTGGACCATGATTTCGCGCACGATCCTTCCCGTCGTGTCGCAGTCGGATATCTCTCCGGGTTCAGGGCATCAGAGTGGTCTTGGCGATATCACGCAGAGTCTGTTCTTCTCTCCCGCGCGCCCTACCGGCAGCGGCCTCATCTGGGGCGCAGGCCCCGCGTTTCTCATTCCGACAGCTACCGATGGACTGCTTGGCTCCAAAAAATGGGGACTCGGTCCCACCGCCGTGTTGCTCAAACAATCCCATGGCTGGACCTATGGCGTGCTGGCCAATCACATCTGGTCGGTTGCATCGGTGCGCAGCCATGACCCGTCGCATCCCGATGTCAGCAGCACCTTTATCCAGCCGTTTCTGAGCTTCACCACGCCCACCGCCTGGACGTATGGCCTCAATGCCGAGTCGAGTTACGACTGGAAACATCACCAGTGGGTGGTGCCGGTCAATATCACCGTGGCGAAATTGACCCGCGTGGGCACATTGCCGGTGAGCTTCACCGGTGGCGTGCGCTATTGGGCGGCGGACACACCCAACAGCCCGAAAGGCTGGGGTTTCCGTTTGGTCGCTACGCTGCTGCTACCACAGCACTGAGGTCTTCATCTGGCCACCCGAAACGCGGGCGGCACCCGAACCAAGGGCTGGTGATCCCTGGCGTCACCAGCCTGTTTGCGCATTCGGCTTGACAGAAGCAATATTCGCAATTGAGAATTATTCTCAATATGGAGCCCGAACGCCAAAACAAGCCCAGGAAGCCCGCGTGATTGTCGTTATTGCTTTGTCGCTGATATTTACAGGAGCGCTGCTGGTCTATCTGGCCAGCGAGCAACAGCGTCTGCGCAAGCGATCGCTTTCCACCACGGGACGACGTCTCGGCGGGCTTCTGCTCGTTGCCGGCATAGCATGCTGGATGCAAGAGGCCGGTACGGGTGCAGGCATCGCGGCGGCACTGACCACACTCATGTTGGTCTGGGTGACGTTGCCCTATCTCGCCTGGTGGCGCGGCCCCGGTGCGGAAAACACGCAGTCATGATGGCCCGTTGTCTGGCCGGCACCCTGCTGGGGTTTCCGCTGGCCGCCGCCCTGCTAGCGCTGTTGCTGCACGTGTTGCCGAATCGCGGCGAGGCATTTGTAGTTCCCGCGCTGATCCTGTTCTTCCCGCTGTGGACCGCCTTCATGGCAGGCACGTACATGTTCCGTAGCGGCGCACGCGCGTGGCTGGTGCTTGGTATCGCCAATGCCGCGGTCTTTCTCGTGTTGTGGATCGCACGCATGGCAGTAACGTGAGATGAAATCCTCCACCATCCGCACCTATCAAACCGTGCATACCTGGACCGGCCTGCTGGCTGGCTTCGCGCTGTTTGTCGCTTTCTATGCCGGCGCGCTCACGGTATTCCACGACGATATCGCCGCGTGGCAGAACCCGCCGTGGCGCACCACGATGGATGCCGGGGTGTCCACGGATGCGCTGATCGAACGGCTGCTCGCCGAGCACCCCGTTGCTCGCGATGATTTCGGCATCGTGTTGCCTACCGACAGCTCGCATGCGGCTTACGCTTATTGGCAGGACGGCGACCATGCCCGTTTCGCCACCGCAAGCCAGATGGCTGCGCCGCGCACCGGCGCAGCCGAGAACGAGCTGGCCGATTTCATCTATGCCTTGCATGACTCGCTGGGCTTGCCGGTCGTGGGCCTGTATCTGATGGGCATCGTCAGCGTGCTATATGGCCTCGCACTGGTGTCCGGCATCCTGATCCACTTGCCGCAATTGATCAGCGACCTCTTTGCCATGCGCGTGGGCCGCAATATCAAGCGCCTGTGGCAGGACGCACACAATGCCATCGGGGTGATCAGCCTGCCCTTCCATGTGATTTTTGCCGTGACAGGCGCGCTGTTCTGCTTGTTCACCATCACGCTGGCCACACTCAATACCGTCGCCTTTGATGGCAAGCTGATCGAGGCTTTTGGCAAGGCCACGCAAACCACGCCGGCTGTCACTGCCAGTGGTACGCCGGCCCGCATGCTTTCGTCCGTGGAACTGATGCAACGCGCGCGTACCGCCGCTCTGGCGAGCGGCGTCACCACTTTCGAGCCGGACTATCTACATTTCGTGCATTACGGCGATCGCCAGGCCGTGGCCGAAGTCCGTGGCCTTTCGCAGCACACGCTGGGCACCTATGGCACCGTCGCCATGTCCGCGCACGACGGTAGCGTGCTTGCCACCTATGTGGGACATCGCTACAGCCTCAATGGCATCAGCTACGCCTCGTTGTTCGGTCTGCATTTCGGCAGTTTCGGCGGGCGGACGGTGCAGTGGCTTTACTTCCTGCTCGGTCTGGCAGGCGCCTTTCTGTTCTATTCCGGCAACCTGCTGTGGATCGAATCGCGGCGCAAGCGCCGCCATCTGGATCAGCCACGACGCACGCAGGTGATGGCGCGTGCCACCGTCGGCGTGTGCATCGGTACCTGCCTCGGTATCTCTGGCGCTTTCGCCGCGACCTGGCTTGCGGTGCGGTGGGACATGGATGCCGCCTTGCCGCAGCGCGTGGCGTGCTACGGCTTGTTTCTGGCGGCGTGCATCTACGCCTGTGCTCGCCCCATCGCGCGCGCAACAGTGGAATTGCTATGGGCAACGGCGGCGCTTACCGCCTGCACCGCCATGATCGACTTGATCAGCAACGCACCGGCCATGTTCTCGGGCGGATCGCCGCTAGGCTGGCGTGTCGTGGGCGTTGACCTCACTGGCCTCGCGCTCGGCGTCGTCTTCGCCTGTTTCGCACGCGCCGCCATGCGTCGCGCACGCCACGGCCATACCAACAGCGTATGGGCGCTGCGTGCGCCTGCGGAGCCCACACCCTGACGCCGTATGACAGCGCTGTCAGCGCCTGCGAGGGGCGCGGTACTCGGCTACTACGTCGTCGATGGTGGGATTGGCTTTGGCTCGCCCTCGTATGATGACCGGGGGCCCCTTTCCTTCCATCACGCTTTTGATCTGCGCCATGGCCTCCGGATTCGAACCATCGATATCGAAACTGGCTTCCTGCAATTGGACGCTGGGGATGCCCAGCTCTTTCAGTTGCTGCGCGAGCTTGTTCGCCCGCCGTGCCACGTCCGAAGGGCAATTGGCCGGCGCGTAAATAAGCACCGCGTCGGCTCGCGCTCCCATCGGTCGGGGGAACGGCACAAAGCCGGTGCCCTTTTCCAGCAGCGCGGTCTGTGTGTCGCCATCCGCGCCATCGGCATGATGCTTTTGCCACCAGTGATACACGCAGGCGGCTACGCCCACCACGAATAGCCATTTGAGTACGTTCATTCCCCCTCCCTGGTGCGGAGTGCGCTTCCCTGCGGGGTCCGGTGCTCTCACCGGCCCGGGGCGACTATCGCAAATACTTGCGCACCCTGTCACGCGGGAACGCGTGACAAGCGGAGGGACCACAGCCGTGGTTCCTTTCGGCCTCCGGGAGCGATGGCTTACCGGCTCAGTAAGCCATGCGGACCGAATTGAGCCGCGCGGCGACGGGGGCATCGCTCATCAGGGCGATCTCATCCCACACGGTGTCTTCTTCGCCGTCGGCCAGCAGCTCGTAAGCAGTGCGCCCGGCAAAGGCGTTCTGATGGCGACACATCCAGCGCACCGCGCGCTGCCGGTCGCCCAGGCTCTGCACCAGCATCGTGGCGAGCGTGCCCTGCCGCAGCTCGAGCATGACGAAGGCGCGTTCCATCACGTCATCGCGCTGGGCATTGATCTGGGCTAGTTCGGTGGCGACGTCCTGAAACCTGATGGTCACTTTGCGCATACGCTCCTCCATCCTCCCCCACGTCGTCCGCTCATTCCGTCTGCGGCGCTCTCCTACCGGGGCCGGAGAAACGCCAAGACCGCTATCGCTTCTCCCTGCGCCTGATGACACTCGTGTCACAGGTACCCGACCAACACGACGCTTGTCAGGGCCCTTGCGGTCGGATCATGCGGAAGCAAATGCTGAATTCGCGTGAATTCCTCGCCGCGCCCGACTAAGACTTTTGGATAGCGTTTCAAGCCACGGAATCGGTCGTAGCATGCCGGGATGCTCGCCCCCCACCATTGGGGATCCGGGAAGCGTGCCCTACGCAGGGATACGCTGGCCTTTGCCTGACCCACGCAGTCGCGTAGCGAACAACTCAGGGAAAGTTGACGTAAATCGGGTTGCCGATCAGCAGAAGCTGTCCGCTCGCGCCGCGCACATTCGCGCGAACCCAGTGGCGTTGCCCGTCACTGGTCCAGTCGAATGCCAGATGCTGAAGCGCCTCACTCGTTGCGCTGGCGCCGCCCGGCGCAAAGGCCTTGCCGTCCACCAGGGTTTCGATGCGCGAACCCGCCGGTGCTTTGACGGCCATCGAGAAACGGATGATCCGTCCCGCGGCTGCGTTCACCGCATCACCCATCTCCGCGCTCACGTCGTCCATGCGAGCCGTCAGGTCGAGCATGCGATCGGCGCTACCCTGCACATCCACAAACACATGACCCGCCCGGATGGCGGCAAGAACGGCCTGCATGGACAACGCATCGGCGTGCACCACTGTGGTGGGTGTGCCGATGCTGCTGAGTGCCGGAAGGCTTATCGCGCGCGTTGCCTCGTGATTATCGCTGCCGCCGATCGCCGTCAAGCGATAGCCCTGATCCAGCAGGTGCTGCCAGAACGGAATACCTGAATCGGGCAGCATGGCATCGATGCCGTTGACGGCCTCGATGGCCTGCACCCGATGCATGTCGACCGGCTGTGCGGGCGTCCAGCCGCAGCCCATGCACGTTTCGTCATTGGGGCGTATCGGATGATTGATCGACAGCACGCCATGCAAGCTCTCGATCTGCCGCAGCAAGGCGTTCCAGTCGGGCACCGCGGCGCTACCGACGCGGAAGTCGATCGGCTCGATCGTGCCGAACAGATTCGCATGCCCCTGAAACGTCGTGACTTCGCGTGCGGGAATCAGCAACAGGCGATCAAAGTAAGGCTGCAGCTCACGAATGTCGTTGGCTTGCGATACCGTGTTGTGATCGCTCAACGCAATGAAATCCAACCCACGTTTTGCCGCCTCTTGCACCGTAAAGACCAACGGGCACGGCGCCCGCTGGTTGCCGCTCTGTGTAGCGCAGCTGCCATCGCTGTGCGCGCCGTGCATGTGCAGATCGCCGCGATACCAACCGGCCTCGCGACGCAACGGGCGATTCATCACCGCCGGTAACCACGCCGGATCGCCGGGATGACCGAACCAGATCTTTGCCGTGTAATCGGCCTTGGCAGGCTGCCGGATGTTGGGAATGCCCAACAGCAAGGTCCATCGGCCCGGGCGAATCGAGCCCGGCAGAAACGATGGCGTGGCATCTGTCACCCCCACGGTGAACAATGACTTGCTACCACCGCTCCACCCGCGAAAACCGTCTTGCCCTTTGAAGCCGCCCGGCCCCAGCAGACCGAGATCCACCGTGGTGTGCTCATTGCGGCCGGTGTAATCAAACTGCACCGTAATGCGATTCACGCCGGCAGGAACGTCAAATGGCACCTCGCGATAGGTGCGGTTGTCGCTGCCGTTCAACTGTCCACGCAAGACCAGATCCGGCTCGGCATCCATGGCGCAGGCCACACTCAGCAGCACCAGCCATAAGGTGACCAGCAACAGAAAACGATAGGAACGGCGCATCCAGTCAACCATGGTGTTCTTCTCCGGGCGACACAGAAAATCCGTTCCGCGTGCTGCCATGCGGTGCAGCACGCGGAACGTTACGCAACATCGTCAGAAGCGATACATGACCGACGCCCGGAACGAGCGGCCCAGCAGCGGGCGCGCAATGAACACACTCTTGCCGGCATCTGCGCTGGCCAGCTCGCCCGCGCGCGGATTGCCCTCGGTCAGACCCAGCGAGTTGTTGAGATTGTCCGCATACAGGAAGAACGACAGCTCTGGAGTAGCCTGATAGCGGGCGCTGAAGCCGATGGTGTGGTACTGCGGCAACACCACGGAATTGGCCGTATCGACGTAGCGCTTGCCTTCGTACTCGTAGGTCATCTGCAGGCGCAGCCTGTCGTTCAACAAATTGACGCCCGGCACGACCCGGAAGCTGGTCTTGGGTACACGAATCAGCTGATTGTCATCGTAGTCGAGCAACACCGGCGCGCCGGCTACGACCGTGGTGTAACGTAACCCCTTGTACTGCGGGTCCTGCAGCGTTGCCGTGTACTGCACATCGAACAGCCTGGAAAGATAGAACGTGCCTTCCAGCTCCAGACCATAGGTCTTGGTGTTGGCGTAACCGGTCTGCGGCGTCGAAGCCCCCGTATTCGCATTGAACACGTAGTTGCTGAAACTGACGTTGTTGTACTTGGTGTAGAACAGGGTCGCGTACGCATCCATGTAGCGGTTGCTGAACTTGTAGCCCATCTCCGGCAGGATCATGGTCTGGATCACCGGCGTCGCTGTTGGCGTGGTGATGTAAGAGCTCAGATTCGGCAAGCGGAAGGTCGAGGTGTAGCGCGCGAATACGCCCTGGTGGTCGCTGAACTGATAATTCGCGCCGAGTGTCCAGCCCACCTTATTGAAGCTGTGATCGTAGCTGACGACCTGACCGCTACCGGTGATGATCTGCGAGGTCGGCGGCGTACCCAGATTCACCGTCTTCGGAGACTCGGTCCAGCCCTTGGTGTTCACGTCTTCCCAGCGCGCGCCACCGTCGATACGAAGCTTATCGGTGATCTGCCATTCGTCGGAGACATAGAAGGCGTTGGTGTTGGATTGGCCGCTGGCGTGCGCCCATTCGTAACCGTAGTTGTAGATACCGCCATTGGTCAGCTTGCCGATGGGGTTGCCGGCAGAATCCAGCGCTACCAGGTCAAGCAGGCGCGCGTTATCTCGCGTATCGAGCAGCGCCGTCGACGAATAGCGGTCGAAGCTCTGGTTGAAATGGGCGTAGTAGTAGCCCAGCGTCACGTCGTGGGTCTGGTCGCCCAATTCGAACTTGCGCAGCAGACGCGTATCGTTGGTGAACTCGTTCATCGGCATGGTGATGCCGCGCAGGCCGCCAATCACCACCAATCCGTTTCCGTTCTGGCTGGCGTTATTGAACACCTGATTTGGCACATCGACGTACTGCAGCTGCATGCCGGCTGCGTTGGGAAAGTACTGCTTCAGGCGTGACTGCGCCGATGCAAGGAATGCCGTCGCCGTCTGAATGGCGTTGGGATAGACGCCGTTGCGCTGCGTATCTGTGTCGCTGTAGCGCAGGTTCTCGGCCAGCTTCCAGTCCGCTCCGAGGTTGTAATCGAACTTCACGGTGAACTGCGTCCGCTTGACGTCCGTGCCCAGGCTATTGTCGAACTTGTAGAGGTTGCCATTGCCCTGGATCATGTTGACGTGCTCGGTATCCGGGCCAGCCAGCGTGCCGTAATTGCCGTTGAAACCGGGCACCGCCACCAGATCGCTGCTGGCATTGCGATACATGGGAATGCCAAGGTCCAGCGCGACCTTGTCGTCCATATGCTTGATATCGAAACTGATGTCGCCGTTTTCAAAAGTGCGGGACAACGTGGCTCGCAGTTGGCCGCCTTGATCGTTGGTAAATCCCGGCCGGCGGATACCGTCATCGATACGATAGAAGCCGCCCGCGCTGAGCTTCCAGCCGCCGCCGATCGGCGTGCCATACCAGAAATCCAGGCGATTCAGGCTGTAATTGCCGACGGTGTACTTCACCAACCCCTCGGCCATGTCACCGACCTGGCGCGGAATGAAGTTGATCGCGCCTGCCGGCGCGTTCGAATAGAAGATCGACGACGGGCCACCACGCACGACTTCGATACGATCGATGGTTTCGTCGAGACGGAACGCCTGGTCGGCATTGAGATAGCCGAGGGCGGGATCATGCTGTACCGGTATACCGTCCTCGAGCAAATTCACCGAGCCAAAACCATCAACGGGAATACCACGCGCCCGAATGTTGCCACTGGCCTCGCCGCCGGATGCTTCCACCCAGAAGCCAGGCACCGATTTCATCGCTTCGGTAACGCTGGTCGGCGCCTGCATGCGCAGGCGGTCTTCGTCGATGGTGGTGATGGAGTAGCTGGTCTGGGCCTTGGTGCGCACGTCCACGCCGGAGCGGGCGGTGACAACGACCTGATCCAGGTCTTTGGCGCTCTTGCCGTCGTTCGTCGCCGAAGCAGCGTTAGCGGGCGCCGGATCCGACGCATCCTTACCGGCCGTCGTCGCCGCAGCGGCGGCCGGGCTGCCCGCATTGGCTGATACGTTTCCCGGGACAATCGTCACGGTGTTGGGTGTGATGAAGCGATAGGTAAGACCGGTGCCGCTGAGCAACTGCCGCAACTGCTGCTCGGGCGGCAAGCCCGCATCTGCGCCGGGGCTGCGAATGCTGTCCGCAATCTCCGAACCATAGACGATCTGCAGATTCGCGCCGCGGGCGAATCGATCCAGCGCCTGCGACAGCGGCATGGGCGCAATGGCGGCGGTGTGTGTCGGCGTGGCTGGCGTGTCCGCCCATCCGGCCAGGGGCAAGGAGCCGGCAAGAGCAAACGCAATGGAAGCTGCTAAACGTTGTCGCATATCGGGGAGGGCCTTAGTGGGTGTTGGTGCTGACCAGCGCGCAGCGCGACTAACGCTGCGTGTTGGCCGATACCCATCTAAGAGTCCGTTTCACCGACATCAGGTACCGCCCATTCCATGAATTTTTTCTTACAGCTTCCCAGCGTGATCATTGCCATGCGATGACGACGCCACAATGCGTACGCGGTCGCCACCCTGCACCACATACACGCCCGGCAACGATGCCAGATACGTCACGAAGGCCTGCGGGTTATTGGCGTGAAACACACCACTGATCCGCATGTCTGCGATACGCGGATCTTCAATGATCAGTGGCGTCGTGGTGTACGCATTGAAACGCCGGGCCACTTCGCCCACGGTTTCGCGTTGAAAATGGATATCGGTGGGAAGCCATGCCGTCACCTCATTCAACGGCGCCGCCCGTACCGTGCTGACGTGATTTGAATGCATGGTGACCTGCTGGCCCGCGATGAGATCAGCAACGGCCTCGCTGTCGTCCCGAAGCGTATCCATGAAGGTTTTCGTTTCGTTCGGCCAGGCGGGCGGTGCATTCCACACCCGCACGTGGCCGCTGATGACCGTCAGCGTGTCACCGCCGGTACCGCGCATCACATCAAACACCGTGCCGATATCCTGCAGTACATGGCCGCCCACGTTGACCAGCATCGGCCGGGCGGGATCCTTGCCCACGTCAAACAAGGCATTGCCACTGACCACGTCAATGCGGCGATAGTGCGCATCGAAACTCACATCGATAACGCTGCCCTTGTCGAGCTGAACCAGCGTCCCGTCCGGCAAAGTCACCGAACGGACGGCGTGAGCCTCCGCCACCACTTGCTGGTGGGTTTCCAAGTTGGATGTGCGCCAGTGCATGCCGCCAAGCAAGGCCAGCGCCGCGACTGCGGCGGCAACCGCCGCGCCAGCCACGGCACGCCACTTTCCTGATGACGCGCCAACGCGCTGGTCCACATGACGAATGTTGTGTTGAGGAAACAGCACCACCGGATTGGACCGGCCTGCCCACTCCGCCAGCTCGTCAGACGTGAGCTTTTCCAGCGAGGCAGCCGACTTCAGATCGCCATGCATCTGAGCAATGGCCATATATTCCGCGACGTGCTCCGGCGATTGACGCAACCAGGCCAGAAACGCCGCTCTGCTGCGTGTGTCGGGTTCGTCGTGCTGCTCGATGTACCAGGCCGCTGCCTGCTCGGTGATGCGCCGAGCGCGGCGCGCCGCATCGAAATTCCCGCGGTCATTCATAGTCGGCCATCCTTTGCCGGCACGTTGCCAAGCCTTTCACGATGTACTTTTTCACCATGTTCGTCGAGATCGACAAGCGCTCGGCGATGTCGCGGTACGACATGTCGTCACGATAATGCATCACCAGCACCGCACGGCATTTGGGCGACAGACGCTGGATCATCGCTCCCAGCCGCTGGCGACGCAGCTCGCGATCGACATTCGCTTCGGCGCTGCAAGGTGTGCTGAGCTGCTCGAACAGCTCTTCCAGTCCATCGCTGCCCACAGGTTGCTGCTGGCGCATCACCGCATGCTCCTTGACCAGGTTCGCAGCCACAGTGAAGAGGTAGGCTTCCGGATTGCGGATGTTTTCCGCGTCGGATGACTCCATGCGCAGCAGGCGCAAATAAACCTCCTGCACCAGATCCTGAGCATCCCATCGATGGGCAACTCGCCGCAGAAAATAGTTGCTGAGCGTCGCGCCTTTTTCGGCAAACAGCGCGGACCACTTTCCGTGCTTTTCCCGCATGGCGCCTCCCCGGCGGTCGTTGCCGAGCAGGCACGGCATCATTGAGGCGCTTGAGCCTAGGCGCCCTCTGTGACGCTTTCGTGAAAGCCGGGAATGCCCTGTTGCCTGGGTTCAGAGCAGCCCCTCGATGGGCAACAACCCGTTGAGCCCTACCTTGAAGCGCCGCCACCAACTGGTCTCCGGCGCATGGTCGAAACGGATCAACTTGCCATCCGGCCCGCTGGCCTGCCAATACACCTCGCCGTTCGGGTCCAGCAGCACTTGGTAGCTGTGCATGGGTTGGGTGGCATCGGCAAAGATCTGCAACAGGGCTTTGGCAAGCACGGGCGAGTCGACAATGACGCCATCTTCGGTGTTGATGTCGACCGAACGCGGGTCGAGATTCATGGACCCCACGAAGGCATGCCGGTCGTCCACCACAAAGGCTTTGGCGTGCAAGCTGCTGGTGCTGGAGGTCGCTCCGAAGAAATGGCTGCCGCCTTTTAGTCGAGTGGCGTCGGGTTTCAGTTCGTACAGATGTACGCCCTCTTTCAGCAGCGCCGGACGGTAGGACGCATAAGCGTTATAAACATTGCCTGCATCGGTGGAGGCCAATGAGTTGGTCAGCACGGCGACGTCGACGCCGCGGTCGCGCAAGCCTCGCAAAAACGCCACACCGCTGCTGCCAGGCAAAAAATAGGGCGAAATCAACGTAAGCCGCTGCGTGGCGCCCTCGGCCCATGCCCGCAATGCCGGCGCCATATGCAGGTCTTTGTTGTTCAAGTCCGGGCTGCCCTTTTCAGGATCGTCCGCCAGATAGATGGTTTGCCCCCAGGCCCAGTCGGTGGAAGGCGCTTCGCGGGCGACGTCGCCTATCCTGGTCACCATGTTCTGCGCATAGCTGCTCTGGCTGAACTGACGCGCATGTTGAGCCAATGCTTTGCGTATCTTGTCCAGCTCGGCCGGATCTGGCGTGCCCTCATGAAAGGCCCCGATCGGGAACGATTGCGTGCTGTTCCAATAGCGATCGAAGACTTGCCCGATCTGCGGTATCACGGGGCCGATCACCATCACATCCAGGTCGCGGAAATTGACGTTGCCATTCGCGTCGAAATACGCGTCGCCGATATTGCGTCCACCGACGATGGCTATCGCGCTGTCGGCGACAAAGGCCTTGTTGTGCATCCGGCGATTAAGCCGCGAGAAATCCCCGGCAAACTGCTTGCCCATACCCCACGCCGATGCATTGCGCTCCAGAAAGGGATTGAACAGGCGAATCTCGATGTTGGCATGGCCGTCCAGCGCACGCAGCACTTCGTCGTTGCCCGCGACATGCAGATCATCCAGCAGCAGGCGTACACGCACCCCCCGATCCGCCGCCAGCAGCAGGTGTCGGGCAAGCAGTTCCCCGGTCGCATCGCTTTCGAAGATGTAGTACTGAATATCCAGCGAATGTTTGGCGCGATCGGCCAACGCAATGCGGGCCAGCAAGGCATCGGTGGCGTCGCTGACCAGACGCAGGCCAGAGTCCTCGCCATGTGGCGCCGTTACTCGCTTGGTATACGCCACCAGCGGCGCGTCGGCCTGAGCCGGCAGGACGGCACTTGGAACGCGTGGGTAATCGGGACGCAGTTCGGAACGGGTACAGGCGGCAAGCGCCAGCAGGCCCAGGCACAGAAGGTGACGCAGCGATGTCCAGGTCATGCGGTCTCCTTGACGTGTATCGAGGAAGACACTGCGACATCGCACAAACTACCGCGATGCTCCCTTGCCCTTTAACTAGAGGGCCGGGGTGAGGGGCCAATCATGCGGTGGCCCCCTTACATCCTTACATTCAAGCGCCTTGCAGTAAACGCCGCTCAGCGCCCGAAGGTGATTTCTTTACCCTCGTGATCGCGATCCCAGCCACGCAGCTCGTCGCGGATGTGGGCCACGCGCTGGCGGCCGAGCGCATTACGCTCCTCATCCAGCACCTGACCGTCCAGCAGCTCCGCCAGGCGCTGCGCGGTCGGCAGCATGGCGTCCCACGCATCCAGCGCCGGAATGGGCGCCGGTAGCGTCATGAAGAAGCTCAGGCCCGGGGTGCGCAGCACGTCGAGACGGGTCAGGTCGAAATTGCCCGGCTTGAGCATATTGGCCACGCTGAATATCGGGCCCAGCTCGCGCTTGCCATCCACCAGCCGGTGGTAGATGCCCATGTCGCCGAACTCCAGCCCGGTCTTTTCGGCCGCCACGATCAGGTCCGCGCCATTGAACACGCTGCCTTCGCGCGCCACGACGAACAGGGTGACGATGCGCTCCACCGGCAAGCGTTCCGGACGGCGGCCCACGTCGGAACGCGGCGGCACACGCGGCGCTTCCGCCACCGGTGCGGGCGCCGGCGCGGGCGCAGCAACCACCGGTGCCGGCTCAACCGTGCGCGTCGGCATCACGGGTTCGGCCGCCGTGGCGTGCGCCAGGCTTTCCTCGAATTTCTCCGGCGGTGCGCGCAGCGCATCGACAATCGATGCAGCGATGCCCTGCGGCTTGCTCATAGGCGCCGGCGCAACCTTGTCCTTGCCGCCAGCGAGCGTCGCGCCGAGGCGTTCCAGCTCTTCGCGCAGCCCCATGTCGAGCTCGCCCTGCTGCGGCGGGTGCTCAGCAAGCGGATCCATATGGAAGTTGTCGCGCGCGCTGAATGCGGACTCCTCCAGCGCCTCGCCCTCGTCGCCAAAGGTGGGTTCGCGGCGCTCACCGGAAGGATTCGGCACCACGCGCCGCTTGCCCTGCTCTTTCTTCGGCTGACCGAACAACCAGATCAATGCAATCACGATCAGGCCAACGATCAACATCGGAACGCCGACGGCCGGGTTCCAGGCAAAAGCGATAACGGGTTGCGCGGTCATATCCATTCCTCAAGCTGCGCCCGCAAGTTTAGCTGCTTCAGCAAGATCCACCTGCACCAGTCGCGAAACACCCGCCTCGCGCATGGTCACACCACACAACTGGGAAGCCGCTTCCATGGTGGCCTTGTTGTGACTGACAAAGATGAACTGCACCTTCTCGCTCATCTCCTTCACCATATTGGAGAAGCGCCCCACGTTGGCTTCGTCCAGCGGTGCGTCCACCTCGTCGAGCAGGCAGAACGGCGCGGGATTAAGGCCGAAGATGGCAAACACCAGCGACACGGCGGTCAGTGCCTTTTCGCCACCGGAGAGCAGCGTGATATTGGACACGCGCTTGCCCGGCGGGCGCGCCATGATGGCGACGCCGGTGTCGAGCAGGTCGTCTCCGGTGAGTTCGAGATACGCGTGGCCACCACCGAACAGGCGCGGGAACAACTCCTGCACGCCGGCGTTGACGCGGTCGAAGGTTTCCTTGAAGCGCTGACGCGTTTCGCGGTCAATCTTCTTGATCGCCGCCTCCAGCGTTTCCATCGCGCTGGTGAGGTCGGTGAGCTGGTTGTCGAGATAGGTCTTGCGCTCGCTCTGCTCGGCATGCTCCTGAATCGCAGCAAGGTTCACCGGCTCCAGGCGCACGATCTTCTGACCGATATCCGTGAGCTGAGAGCGCCACTGACTGGCATCGGCGTCTTCGGCCAGCTCGGCGAGCAGCGGCTCCAGTTCGAGGCCGGAAGCGGTAATGGCTTCGGCCAGCTGTTCGGCACGCAGTTGCAGCGCCTGCGCAGCAAGGCGTTTCTGCGAGAGGTTTTCGCGCAGGCCGTTGAGCAGTTGCTCGATGCGCTGGCGCTCGTGTTCCAGACGGCGGAACTCGCCGTCGCAATCGTCCAGCGCGCGGCGGGCGTCCACCAGTTGCTTGTCGACCAGCAGACGCTGATCGAGGTAGGTCTGGCGCTCGGCTTCGAGTTCGGCGATGGGGTCCGTGCCGGCAGCGAGCTGCTCGGCGATCTCGCTGCGGCGCGCATCGATCTGGCGCAGCTGGGTTTCCATGCGGGCCAGCGCCTGCTCCAGCGAGGTCAGCGAGGAGCGCTTGGATTCCATCGACAGCGCCAGCGCGTGCGCCTGGTCGGCGGCCTCGCGCGCGTTCATGCGCGCTTCTTCGCGCGCTTCGAGAAGCGCACGGCGCTCGTTTTCCAGTTCGCGGCGCTGGTCTTCCAGGTCGCCCATGTGACCCACCGACTCGTCGAGTCGCGCCCGCGCGTCGCGCGTCTGCGTCTGCAGTTCGTCGAGCTGGTTGATCAGATCGTTGATTTCGCCGGTCACCTTCTCGGCACGGGCGCGAGCGGTTTCCATCTTGCCGCGATGACTCTGCACCTGGCCGGCCAGTTCCGACTGACGGCGATGGGCGTTGTAGAGCTCGCGCTGCGCATCGTCGCGCGCGCGCTCGGCTTCGAACTTGCGCGTGCGCAGATCGTCCAGCGTATGCGTGGCTTCTTCGATGCGCTCTTCCAAGGCAAGGATCTGCTCGGCCAGCGTGCGCATATCGCGCTCGCGTGCCAGCACGCCGACCTGATTGCCCTGCGCGCGGCGCACACGCGCCCAGCCTGGCCCCAGCCACTCACCGTTACGCGTCATCACCGACTGATACGGCGCCAGCGCGGAAAGTCCGGCGACCACCTGATGCGCGTGCTCGATGGAGTCGGCGGTCAACACATGATTGAGAATGGAGATGGCTGCTGCTGGACCGCGCACATGCGCCGCCAGCGTGCCGGCCGTGTTGGCACCACCTTCCGAGCCATTGACCAAGGCCACGTCGGCGTTTTCGAGCGCGCCGAATTCCTTGGCCAGTGCGTGCGATTCGTCGACCAACACCGCATCGAGGAAGCCTGCGAGAGCGGTTTCGACGGCCGTTTCCCAACCCGCTTCCACCTGCAACGACTCGCCGAGGCGGCGCGACTTGTCCAGGCCCAGGCGGCTCAGCCAGCCACTGGCGGCGCTCTCTTCCTGACCCAGTGCGGCGTGCTGCAGCGCTTCCAGCGACGCCTGGCGTCCCCGCGCAGTCTGCAATTGCTGGCGCGCTTCGTTGAGCGAGGATTGCACCTGGCGCTCTTCGTCCAGCACCTTTTCGTGGGCGAGCTTGTGCTGGTCGAGCAGACTGCCCAACGATTCCACACGCTCGCGTTGCGTATCGTGCTCGATGTGCAATTGCTCGGAAGCGGCATCGAGTGCCGCTACATCGGTGGCCTTTTGTTCGGTTTCCAGGGTTTCGCGGCGACGCGACAGGTCGATCGCCTGCCGGTCCAGATAATTCAGTTTGGTGCGCTCCACTTCGGCAGCGCGGCTCGATTCGCCGGCCGTGCGCGTATGCGAATCCCAACGCTGCTGCCAGTCGGCCAGCTTGGTTTCAGTTTCGCGCAGCGAATCGGCGGTGTCGTCCTGCATCTGCTGCAACGACTCGAGCTTCGGCTCGCCTTCGGCCAGCGCCATGCGCAGGGTTTCCACCTGCGTGCGGTCATTGGTGATGTGTTCGGCCAGCTCGGCGTGCTCGCGCTCGGTATCGCCCTGCGCGCGCTGCAGGCGGTCGGCCGTCTCGCGATTGAAGCGCACCTGCTGCTCGACGCGGGCAATCTCGGAGCCGACTTTGTAAACCTCAGCCTGCACCTTGTTCAGATGCTCGGTGGCGTCGGTGTGGCGCTCACGCACGCTTTCCATCTGCGCCTCGTGATGGCGCTGGGTGGCAATGTGCTTTTCAATCTCAATCTCGGCCGCCGACAAGCCGGAGCCTTCCTTATCGTGCTGACCCTTGAGGCCGCGATATTCGAGTGCGCGCAGCTCGGCTTCTTTGCGCGTCTGCTCTTCCTTCAGCGCCTTCCAGCGCTCGGCGGCGCGGGCCTGGCGGTTGAGGTGTTCGAGCTGCTTGTCCACTTCGTCGCGCACGTCGCGCACGCGATCGAGGTTCTCGCGGGTGGACTTGATGCGGCTCTCGGTTTCCTTGCGGCGCTCCTTGTACTTGGAGATGCCCGCCGCTTCTTCCAGATGCGTGCGCAGTTCGTCGGGTGCGGCCTCGACGATCTGGCTGATCATGCCCTGCTCGATGATCGAGTAGCTGCGCGGGCCAAGACCGGTACCGAGGAACAGATCCGTAATGTCGCGGCGGCGGCAGCGCGCGCCGTTGAGGAAATACGCGGACTGCCCGTCGCGCGTCACCTGGCGCTTCACCGAGATTTCGGCGTACTGGCCGTACTCGCCCTGAATCGTGCCGTCGGAGTTGTCGAAGATCAGCTCGACCGTGGCCTGACCTACCGGCTTGCGTGCGTTGGAGCCCGAGAAGATCACGTCGGTCAACGAATCGCCGCGCAGGCGGCTGGCCGCGCTCTCGCCCATCACCCAGCGAATGGCATCGATGATGTTGGACTTGCCACAACCATTGGGCCCCACCACGCCGGTCATATTGGTCGGCAGATGCAGGGTGGTCGGGTCCACGAAGGACTTGAAGCCGGCGAGTTTGATCGTAGTCAGGCGCATGCGGGCGTCGGCAGCCAAATAGGTGAGGCCCGGGAAGATCGGGCGATGGGTCACTGTGCCAAACGCAGGCCCCTGCCGCAATGCGTTTTGGCGATATGTTTCACTTTAGCACTGACTTGTAAGTCAATGTTATTTCTATGTTTACAGAAAGACACCCGTTCGACATTGCAGCGAAAGCCGGAAGCCAGTGCCTTTGGCGACCCCACGCCCAGGAAAGTCACTGCGTCCCAGCTTGCGCTGGGACGGCAGCGAAAAAGCGGGACAGCCTTACTCGCCCGGCGCCTTGGCGTCGATCGAAAGCGCGTGGATGCCGTTGTCCATCAACCCTTGCAGGGCCGCATAGACCAGTCGGTGGCGCTTGATCGACAGCTGGCCGGCAAACGCCGCGCTGACAATGCGCACATGAAAATGCCCCTTCCCTTCGTTGGCATGGCCAGCGTGCTTGTGCCCTTCATCCAGCACGTCCAGCGCCACGGGATCGAGCGCCTGCTGCAGGCGCTCGTGAATCTGTTCGGCCATGGACGCGCTCATGCCGCGGGCAACGCCTTGCGGAACGGCTTGATGGCGACGTCGGCATAGACGCCGGCTGCCACGTACGGATCGGCCTTGGCCCAGGTTTCGGCATCGGCCAGCGACGGGAATTCCGCCAGGATCAGGCTGCCGGTGAAGCCGGCCGGGCCCGGATCGTCCGACTCGATGGCCGGAAACGGTCCGGCCACCAGCAGGCGGCCTTCATCCAACAATTTCTGCAAACGCTCGATGTGCGCCGGGCGGGCAGCCTTGCGCTTCTCAAGCGAGTCCGGCACGTCCGTACCCATAATCGCGAACCACATGGCTCAGGCCTCCAGGCGCATGTACGGGAACAGCAGCACGTCGCGGATCGACGAGGCGTTGGTCAGCAACATCACGAGACGATCGATGCCGATGCCCAGGCCACCCGTCGGCGGCAGGCCCACTTCCAGCGCGCGAATGTAGTCGGCGTCGAAGTGCATGGCTTCGTCGTCGCCGGAGGCCTTGGCGTCCACCTGTGCCTGGAAACGCGCCGCCTGGTCTTCCGGATCGTTGAGCTCGGAGAAGCCGTTGGCGATTTCCTTGCCGTTGACGAACAGCTCGAAGCGGTCGGTGATGCCCTTGTCGGTGTCGCTTTCGCGCGCCAGCGGCGAAACTTCCACCGGGTGCTGGGTGATGAAGGTCGGCTGGATCAGGGTGTGTTCCACCGTCTTCTCGAAGATCTCGAGCAGCAGGCGGCCCCAACCGAAGTCGTCCTTCACCTGGCAACCGAGACGCTTCGCATGGGCGGCCATGGCGTTGCGGTCGCGCAGGTCTTCGCGGCGAATCTCCGGATTCAGTTCGAGCACGGCGTCTTCCATGCTCCAGCGGCGGAACGCCGGGCCTACATCGATCTCGATACCTTCCCAGGTCAGCTTGGTGGTGCCGATGACGTGCTGCGCGGCGTCGCGAATCACGCCTTCCGTCAGATCCATGATCTCGGTGTACGTGGCGTAGGCCTGGTACAGCTCGAGCATGGTGAATTCGGGGTTGTGCCGGGTCGACACGCCTTCGTTGCGGAAGTTGCGGTTGATTTCATACACGCGGTCGAAACCGCCGACCACCAGGCGCTTGAGGTAAAGCTCTGGCGCCACGCGCAGGTAAAGATCCATGTCGAGCGCATTGTGATGCGTCACGAACGGACGCGCGGCCGCGCCGCCCGGAATCACATGCATCATCGGCGTTTCCACTTCCATGAAGCGGCGCGGCTCGGCTTCGAGCCACTGGCGGATGAAGCCGATGATCTTCGAACGCTGCGCAAAGGTGCGGCGCGCTTCTTCGGTGACAATGAGGTCCACGTAGCGCTGGCGATAGCGCTGCTCCACGTCAGCCATGCCGTGGTGCTTGTCCGGCAGCGGGCGCAGGCTCTTGGTGAGCAGGCGCAGCTTTTCCACCTTCACCGACAGCTCGCCGGTACGGGTGCGCATCAGCGTACCTTCGGCACCCACGATGTCGCCCAGGTCCCAGCCCTTGAACGCCTTGTAGGTATCCTCGCCCACCGTGCCCTGATGGATGAACAGCTGGATGCGGCCGTTGAAATCCTGCATCTGCACGAAGGCCACTTTGCCCTGGTCGCGCTTGAGAATGATGCGGCCGGCCACCTTGACCTGACGACTCAGTGCCTCGATAGCCTCAGCGGTCCATTTTTCCGCATCGGCAAACTCAGCCTGCAAGTCGCCGGTGAAGGCATCCATCTTGAAGTCGTTCGGGAACGCCACACCCTCCGAGCGCAGCGCTTTCAGCTTCTCGCGACGCTCGGCGATCAGCTTGTTCTCGTCGATGGGCTGGATATCGGTCGGTTCAGTCATGAGGTTTCCGTAGCTGCCGGCGCCCACGCCGTTTGGCGGGCGCATGTCTGATTTGTCTTGCGATCATCGAACGCGCGGGACACTAGTCTTCCCGCGACGCCGACGGTCAATCGTCTTTGCCGAACACGTGTTTCACGGCGTGCTTGGTGGCCTCCCAGCCCTCCTTCGCGCCGTGACCGATGCCCTGGCCTGCCTCTTTCGCACCGTGCCCGACGGTCACGGCAGCATCTCTCGTGCCGTGGCCGACCGCCACGCCCGCGTCTCTCGCGCCGTGCCCCACGGTCACGGCTGCATCCTTCGTGGCATGGCCCACGTCGCGGCCAGCGTCGCCGACCTTCTTGCCGGCAGTGCGCGCATCTTCCTTGATGCCCTGGCTGGCAGAACCATTGTCCTGTGCGCTGACCACGCCCTGGCATGCCGCCAGGGCAGCACATACCACCAGTATTCGGAAAGTCTTCCTGCGGTTCATGCGGGCAACACCTCCGTCGTCGGCAGATTTCATGGCTTGGCGATCAGGCATCCACGCGCTTGGCGCCCGCATCCAGGCCCGACTTCAGGCTGGCTTCGACAAATTCGTCGAGGTCGCCGTCGAGCACCTTCTGCGTGTCCGAACGCTCGATGCCGGTACGCAGATCCTTGATGCGGCTCTGGTCCAGCACGTAGTTGCGGATCTGGCTGCCCCAGCCAATATCGGACTTGGTAGCTTCCAGCGCATCCTTCTCGGCATTGCGCTTCTGCAACTCCAACTCATACAGCTTCGCCGCCAGCATCTTCATGGCGCGATCGCGGTTGGCATGCTGGCTGCGCTCGGTCTGGCAGGCCACTACCGTATTGGTCGGGATATGCGTGATACGCACCGCCGATTCGGTTTTGTTCACGTGCTGACCACCGGCGCCGGATGAACGGTACACGTCCGTACGCAGATCGGCCGGGTTGATGTCGATATCGATGTCGTCATCCACTTCCGGCGACACGAACACCGACGTAAAGCTGGTGTGGCGACGGTTGTCGGAGTCGAACGGGCTCTTGCGCACCAGACGATGCACACCGATCTCGGTCTTCAGCCAGCCATAGGCATAGTCGCCTTCGACGCGGAACGTGGCGGACTTGATACCGGCCACTTCACCGCCGCTGACTTCCATCAGCTCAACCTTCCAACCGCGCGATTCGGCCCAGCGCAAATACATACGCAACAGGATTTCCGCCCAGTCCTGCGCCTCGGTGCCACCGGCGCCGGCCTGGATGTCCACGAAGGCGTTATTGGCGTCCATCTTGCCGGAGAACATGCGCTGGAATTCCAGCTTGGCCACCTTGGCTTCCAGACCAGCCAGATCGGTCACCACGGAGTGAATGGTGTCCTCATCGCCGTCGGCGGCGGCCATTTCCAGCAGTTCACCGGCATCGGCGAGGCCGGAGGTCAGCGAATCGATACCGCTGACGATGGTATCCAGGCGGGCGCGCTCGCGGCCCAGCTCCTGCGCACGCGGCGGATCGTCCCACACGGTGGGGCTTTCCAGTTCGCGGCTTACTTCTTCGAGACGCTCACGCTTGGTGGCGTAGTCAAAGATACCCCCTAAGCGACTCGACGCGGCCCTTCAGGTCCGCAATCTGCGCAAGGATCGGATTGGTTTCGATCATGGATGGGAAATCATGGGAAAACGGCCCACCATGTTAACAGAGCGGGGCTAACGAAGGGTGCGGCGGCCCGGCACTGCTCCCTCTCCCCTCCGGGGAGAGGGCTGGGGTGAGGGGTCAATCTTGCGACACCCTTTCTACCGTCATCCCGGCGTAGGCCGGGATCCAGCCTCCTCAGTGAACAGCAAAGCGAACCACGCGCCAAGCTCCAGCGCACCAGTCACTGGATCCCGGCCTGCGCCGGGATGACGGCGAGGGTATATGAGAGGTGCGCCTCAATCGCTACCGCTTCAGCTACGCCAACGCCTGCTGATGCACCCCCTTCACCGCCCGCCCCGACGGATCCGCCGCCGCGGCAAACGCCGGATCCCATGCCAGCGCGGCCGGCGACGAACACGCAATCGACTTGCCACCCGGCACCGTCGCCGCGCACGCCTGCCCCGGGTAGAAACGCTCGAAAATACGCCGGTACAGATACGCCTCCTTGGTGGCGGGCGGGTTGTGCGGAAACCGCGTAGCCGCGGCGGCGAACTCGCGATCGCTCACCGCCTGCTCGGCATGCTCCTTCAGGCCATCGATCCACCCGTAACCCACACCATCGCTGAACTGCTCCTTCTGCCGCCACAGGATGGCGTCCGGCAAGGCGCCCTGAAATGCCTCGCGCAGCACCGCCTTTTCGATGCGCCCCTGCCCCGCCATCTTGTGGCGCGCGTCCATACCCATGGCCACATCCAGAAACGCCAGATCGAGGAAAGGCACGCGCGCTTCCACGCCCCAGGCCATCATCGACTTGTTGGCACGCAGGCAGTCGTAGCTGTGCAACGCATCCAGCTTGCGCACGGTCTCTTCGTGAAACGCTTCCGCCGACGGCGCTTTGTGAAAGTAGAGATAACCACCGAAGATTTCATCCGATCCCTCGCCCGACAGCACCATCTTCACGCCCATCGCCTTGATGCGCCGGGCCAGCAGATACATCGGCGTGGATGCGCGAATGGTGGTGACGTCGTACGTTTCGATATGACGAATGACTTCGGGCAACGCGTCCAGCCCCTCCCAGAAGGTGTACACGAAACCGTGATGCACCGTACCCAGCGCATCCGCCGCCACTTGTGCCGCGGCCAGGTCGGGCGAGCCTTCCAGGCCAATCGCAAACGAGTGCAGGCGTGGCCACCAGGCCTCGGCCTTGTCGTCATCCTCCACTCGATGGCGTGCAAAACGCGCGGCGCAGGCAGCCACCAGGGAGGAGTCCAGCCCACCCGAAAGCAGCACGCCATAAGGCACATCGGTCATCAACTGACGATGCACCGCCTGCTCAAAGGCCTCCCGTAGCGCATCAGGTGAAACGTCATGCCCCTTCGTTTGCGCATAGTCGCGCCACGGCTTGTGGTAGTAGCGGCGTAGTTCGCCATCGGTGCTGTCATACACATGACCTGGCGGAAACGGCGCCACGTCAGCACACACCCCAACCAGCGCCTTCATTTCCGATGCCACGCACAAGCGCCCTTCACTGTCGTGCCCCCAATACAGTGGGCATACCCCAATGGGGTCTCGCGCAATCACGTAACGCGCAGCGTCGGCATCCCACAGCGCGAAAGCAAAAATGCCATTGAGCTGCGAAACCCAGTCAGCAGGCGCGTGCCCTTCGCGATACAGGGAGTTGATCACCTCGCAATCTGATCCGGTGGTGAAGTCGTAATCACTGGCCGAACGCAGTTCACGGTGGTTGTAGATCTCGCCGTTTACCGCCAGCGCGAGCGCACCATCGCGCGAGCGCAGCGGTTGCGCGCCGCTGGCAGGGTCGACAATGGCCAGCCGCTCGTGCACCAGAATCACGCCGGCATCGACGAACACGCCACTCCAGTCGGGTCCGCGATGACGCTGGCGCTGCGAGAGCTCCAGCGCCTGCTGGCGTAACGCCGCCAGGTCATCGCCTGGCTGCAGGTCGAACATGCCGAAGATGGAACACATGGCCTGGGATTCCTTGGTTTGTTTTTCGCATGGCAGAAAAACAAAAAGGCCCGCGATGAGCGGGCCTTTTTGCGTGTGTATGTCTGGAAATACTGCTTACACGCCGGCCCACCCGTGGATGCGGGTATTATTATTGGCGTTATTGTTGTTCAGCACGCGCGCGTGCTCACCGGCCGCTGCAGCAGCAGCGGTCATGGCAACGAAGCGGGCGTAAAGACGGGACATGGCGTCGACTTCAACACATGCCGCGTTCGCTGACAAGTACTGCGAAAAGTTTCATTTGTTCCCTTCCTCACTTTCCGGCCGCGGCTCGCTGATCCAGTCCATGGCCGTATCCAGCTCTGCGTTGCGGAACAACTTGAACTGTGCCGGCACCGCAAAACCCATGGCCAGCGCCGCGATGCGCAGCCACTGCACGTCGGTCACCAGCGCTACCCGGTCCCATCCGCTGAAGTGGCGAAAACCCAGCATGGCATCGTCCCACATGGCTCCCGGGTCGAAGCCGGTGAAGTCCTCGCCGATCTGATACAGCAGGCGCAGCTTACGATTCACCGCAAACGCCGCTTCGATATCGGGCACCAGCACGCGCTCGTAATCTGCCGCCGTTACCTGACCGCTGGCGCGAAAACCCAGCGCGCCCGGTGGAAATCCTGCGATCTGTTCGATCATGGCAAGCCTCCCGGAGTCGACAGCCATCTGTATCGCAAAACCCGCGTTACGGACACGTCACGGCGAGTTCACGTCACTCTTCCGTTGAACCCTTGGTACGACGCTTGCGCGTTACGGGTGGCTTGGCTTCCGCCGCCGCAATCAAACCCTGCAGGTAGGCAATGCCCTCTTCTTCAGGGAAAAAAGCAACCACGTCCGCGACGCTCAGGCCATAGCGTTGGCGCAACTCCAGAAACTCCCGCTTGGCGCGTTGCGCAGGGGGCTCATCGGCTTGCTGGCGACGGCGCTCGTTCTCCTTGTCCAAGGCAGCCAGTTCTTCCTGGAACTGACGATAGGCGTCTTTCTGTATGGCCATCGCGGGATGGGCTCTGAGCGATGTGGGATCCGCATTGTCGCACGCCAGCGTCACAATCTCGAAATACTCTGGCGCTACACGCAGGCGCGCTGCGGCGTCATCGAACCGTAAAAGAAATCTCAGTGCTTCCGGTCATAAGTTTTGCGTTCTCCAAAACAGACTATCGCTTTAACTGCTCGCGAACAGGCGAATGGATAGTCTGATCTCCCCGCGACAAGAAAGAGGAGTGCCTATGGATCCCATGACCCTGAATGCGCCAATTGCCAGCGAGCAACAGCCCATCGACACCCGCCGCGTATCACCGGACCCCATTGAAGGTTACGTGCTGGACCCATGGTCCGGCCTGTATCAGGAAACCGAGGTTACCTACCAACATCGCCTCCAGGCCACCCTTGCGGAACCGGCCTGACCAGAAAACCCCGCCTGGTGCGGGGTTTTCTTTGTCAGCGCATCCCTAGATCGACACCTGCCTGCCGATATCCACCACCTGCTCAGGCGGCACGTGGAGATAGTCGGTCACCCGCGCGCTGTTACGCAGCAGCACGGCAAAAAATTTCGAGAGCCAACGCGGCAAACCACGTCGATCATTGCGCGGCATGATCTTCTCCATGCCGATGAAATAGGTGAGCTCGTTGGAGTCCATGGAGCAGCCGTGCGAAACGATCTGCGACATCAGCGCCGGAAGATCAGGCCGCTGCATGAAGCCGTAACACGCCGTGATCGCCCAGTAATTCGGGCACACCTCCGTCATCGTGAGGCGCTTCTGCACCGGGATATACGGAATCGACGCTACATCCAGCGTCACTGCCAGCACGCGTTCGTGCAAGGCGCGGCTATGTTTGACATACCACATCATCACCGGCGGAGTGGTGGCTTTAGCCCGCGTGAGAAACACAGCGGTGCCAGGCACGCGCGCCACGCCTTCATTAGCCATCTCTTTGAAAAAGGCATCGACGGGAACCGGGTTCTCGCCCAACCGCATCGCCACGGCCGTGATGCCCTTGTGCCACACAAACATCACCAGATAAACCAGACCCGCGAGCAGCAATGGCACGTAACCGCCCTCGAGCAACTTCATCATGTTCGATGCGAAGAATGATGCGTCGACGATAAAGAAAAGGCTGGCAACGAAAGCGCAAGCCACGATGTTCCATTTCCAGATCTCGCGCATGGCAATGAACAGCAGTGCCGTCGTCATCAGCATGGTCGCTGATACAGCGATGCCGTACGCTCCGGCCAGGTTGTCCGATTTCCTGAAGCCCAGCGCCAGACCAATCGTCACCACCATCAGCGCCCAGTTGACGGCTCCTACATAGATTTGCCCGTAGCCTTCGCTCGATGTCTGCTGGATTTTCAGGCGCGGCATCCATCCCAACTGGATCGCCTGCCGCGTCATGGAGAACGCGCCGGTGATGATCGACTGGCTGGCAATGATGGTGGCGATAGTGGAAAGAATGATCAGTGGCAAAGTGAGCGACGCCGGGCACAGACGATAGAAAATGTTTCCCTCCGTCGGTGCGCCTTCCAGCACGATGGCGCCCTGCCCCGCGTAATTGAGCACCAGACTGGGAAACACCAGCGTCGACCACGCCAGCTTGATGGGACCGGCACCGAAATGCCCCATATCCGCATACAACGCTTCCGCGCCGGTAACGCACAGAAAGACGCCACCAAGCACCAGAAAACCACTGCCGCCGCTGTGAAAGAGATAGCTCAGCCCGTAATAGGGATTGAGTGCCCACAGAATCGATGGATGGCGCACCACGCCCCATACGCCCAGCACAGCCATGGTCAAAAACCACAGCGCCATGATCGGGCCAAACGTGCGACCAATCTTCGCCGTACCTATCGGCTGCAGCGCAAACAGCCCCAACAGAATGATCACCGTGAGTGGCAGCACGTAGTGCTTCAGTTCCGGTGCGGCAATGTCCAGCCCTTCCAATGCCGACAACACCGAAATCGCCGGTGTAATCGCACCATCCCCATAGATCAATGCCGCGCCAAACAACCCCGTCGCCACAATCAACGGGCGCTTGTGCCGCTTCACGCCAAGCAGGGCCATCAACGCGAGAATGCCGCCCTCGCCATCGTTGTCGATGCGCATGGCGAAACCGGCGTACTTCACCGTCGTGACGATGATCAGCGTCCATATCAGCAGGGAAATCACGCCAAGAATCGTCGGGGCGTTGTTGCCACCCGTCAGGTCCAGCACCGTCTTGAACGTGTACAGCGGGCTGGTACCGATATCGCCAAATACCACGCCCAGCGCGCCCACAGCGGCCAGAAGCGTGGTGGGCTTCTTCCACGGTTGCTCTTCGGATACCTGTGTCACGAAGCACCTGTTGGACGACTAAGGGTGGAATGGCAGGCAGGGTACCGTTGTGTGATGACAATCCCCGCTCAAGCCGGTCACGCCGGTCTTGCGCTGGCATCTATCACTCGCCCAACGGTGGATGCTATGCCTAGAAAGGTCAACGCAAGCACAAAAAAGCCGGCCCTCTGCCAAGGACCGGCTTGCAACTGATCCCCGTGATAGCCCGCCGGCACTGCGAACGGCTGTCGCCCGAATCAGGCCCACCCGCTGCTTCGTGATCAACGCCTCACTCGATGGGTCACTTAATGCCGCGTGGGGTCAGCCGGCGTGGAGGCTCTGATACCCCGTATCATGATTTCCGCCTGGATCTGGCCAGGAATGGCCGCGTCGATCGGGGCGCGCCCTTCCATCGTGTCCAGCAGGCTGGCGAACCCATACAGCCAGGCGCGCCAGTACACACCCTCGCCCCGCTCAAATACTTCGCAGAAAACCTCGATGGGCTGCCCTTGTTCGTCGATCAGTGTGAAGTTCATATCCATAGAAGGTGCCCCCTTCTAGTTTTCAGGCACGGCCTTACCCGGCACCGCGCTCAATAAGTTGCGGTGCTGTATATGCAAGGAATTGGGGAAGCCAAAAGGCTGTTGGTCTGAGACCAGGGAATCAAGGACCGTGCCAACCGGGCCACCAGCCCTGTTTTACCGCTACTGCGCGGCAAATATCAGCGCAGAGCACGCCACGTCGAGCCCATACGATGGCGACGGGTGCCAGCCGCTCAGTGCAGCAGCGGAAACTGCGCGAGAACCCTCCAGCGGCGATCTTCGCTCACCAGCAGGGTCACGTTTTCACACCAGCAATACACCGGACCGTAATCGGCCAGCCTCACGCCCAGCTCATTCACCACCGCCTCTTTCTCGTGATGCACGCCACGCGCTGCCGTAAGGTGCGGCACGAAATCGGGAAACGCACCACCGCCCTTGGGGTGATCGGGAAACGCCGCCACGAGCGCATCCGCCAGCACCATGATGTGCTTCGCTGGCTCCGGCGCCAGCCACACCACCGAGGGGAACGTGCGCACCTCGATCAGGCGAAACATCGGCGCCGGCACGCCTGCAATCACATCGCGCAGCCTGGCCAGCACCTGGGGCGACAACCACTGGCTGTCCAGAAAAGGATAGATAAGCGTGATATGAGCGCCCAGACCACGCCTGGCGGAAGGGTCGTACTGATCGCGAAAGCTGCCGACCACAGGCTCAGCTTCCGGCACCATCAACGCGAGCAGCGTTCGGCTCATGCCCACCCCGAGTGTGGCCCGTGCCTGATCGCGAAACCTGGCTAACCGCCCGCTCGCCTTCAAGCCGTGGCCAGCATCATGGCATAGACGCTTTAGCGCCACACCCGCACCGTCGACCGATGCCCAATGGCCACTTTTTTCAGGGCCAAAGCTGTTGTTCGCTGTCGGGAACGGCATCAATGCGAGCCTGCCTCTTCTCGCCGGCATATCCGCCTTCGGCAGGCAGCGAACGTTGACGGAGCACAGCGAAGTCAGTGAGACTAATTGGGCATTGTCCATTCAATGCCTAACCGTTGCGCGCAAACTCACTGTCGCGCAATCGGAGCTGAGGGGTGCTGCGACGGAGATGATCCGCCACGCTCAGTTCCGATCTATCAGACAAGGGCGCCCTCCATTGATGGAGGTTTTGCCATGTCTAACGCTGTTACTCATCGTCTTGCTATCGCTACATCCGCGATCGTTCCAGGCATACACCCGGATGACGCTCATCTGGCGGCCACCCTGCAACGCCTTGGTATCGAGACAGTGGCCTGCGTCTGGAACGACCCTGGCGTGAACTGGTCGCAGTTTGACGCGGTGCTGATGCGCTCAACCTGGGATTACTTCAAGCACTACGCGGCTTTCAGCCAATGGTTGGAACACTTGCCCATTCCGACCATCAACCCTAAAGACCTGTTGCGGTGGAACAGCGACAAGCGCTATCTGCCCGAACTGGCGGCGCTGGGCATCGACATAATCCCCACGCAAATTGCATCAGCGCAGAATCTGCAGCAATCGCTCGCCATGACGCCCGGGCAAGAAGTCGTTATCAAGCCGACGATTAGCGGCACGGCTTGGCATACGGCGCGCGGCGTCGTCGGTGACGCGGCTTTTGATCACGCCATTGCGCAACTGCCGAAGGAATTTGAGTACCTAGTGCAACCCTTCGTGCCTGAAGTCCTCAGCGAGGGCGAATGGTCCCTGCTGTTTTTCGACGGTGAGTACAGTCACGCAGTGATCAAACGTCCAGCGGCAGGCGATTACCGCGTGCAGTCCGATTTTGGTGGCACCGCCGAGATCATCGTCCCTGACGCGGCGCTGATAGCAAGCGCGAAACGAGCCCTCTCCGCCGTAGCGGCGCTGGGCCACACCGACGTTGCCTATGCGCGCGTAGACGGCGTGATCTCCCAGGGCCGCTTCCTGTTGATGGAACTGGAGATGATCGAACCCTTCCTGCACCTGGGCGCCTGGCCTGAAGCAGCAGAACGCTTTGCCCACAACTTGCAGAAGCGACTGACCACCCGACTTGCCTCGATCACTCACCACGACAACGTTTGCGCCACGGACGGCTAAAAGAGAGATTCCAAAGATGCGTATGCCGCCCGGTTTGTGATCGGGCGGCACTTGCCGCTGCGTGCTGCGCCAACGGCATACCGGCGATAGCGGCCAGTCCGCAGGCTTCAGGCTCTCTTCGCCATCCCGACGAACATTCTGCCGACGCGCAACAGCCCTGCCCGGATATAGCGATAGATCACCATGGTGATCAGCGCCATGACAGACCCAATGATGCTCGGCAGTACGCCACCAAACGTATAGGCCATGCCCAGCACGAAGCCCATCAGGTATTCAGCGCGATAGATGGGAACAACAAGCGCGATCAGAAATAGCGATTCGAACATGGCGCCGGTGACCTGTTCGTTGCCAAGCGTAAAGAACACGGAAAGCAGCACGCCAAAGCACAACGCAGCGATGAAACCACTCAGGGCATGTCGCATCGACGAACCGGCTTGCGACGCAAGGCGCCGATGGACGCGGCCCACCAGAAACCAGGTCATCAACGGGAGCACCAAACCGCCCCACCAGTTTGAAATGGCCGGCAAATCGGCGCGAGCAAGAAGGTGATGGCTGGGAACCCCGCCGTGAAAGTGCTGCCAGGTGAGAAAGACCCATTCGGCTACGGCTACGCATGCCGTCGCTGCGCTGCGAACGCGCAAAAACTGCCGGTCGTCCATTTCCCCTCCGATGCACCTGTGAAAAGGCGTTTTTAAAGGCTTCCAGGAATCGGCTGAAAGATCCCTATCGAACAGATGATCATGACCACACGCCGGGCGTCACAGTGCTGTTCGTCAGTGGCGACCCTACAAGCGACGCGAATTCATTGAGCCGGCACCCGACACCATCGGAATGCGACGCCCCACCAAACGCGCCGTTTTACCCGGGTGTTATTGACGGCAGCAAATTTACCCGGGTATATTTGCCAGCCATCGCCGGCACCCCTCGTGCCGGGCCAGGCACAAGGATCCGTTGGTATGACGCTCTCTGAATCTGTATCCCGCTATCTGGCGCCGACTGAGGCGGCCGGACGCGCCTTCGTCATGCGGCAGCTCGCGGGCAACGTCGTCATGCTCAATCTGCTGCGTTTTCGCGCTATCGCCGATTATTCGGCCGCACCCGAACTGGCGCCTTCGTCCCCCATCACCGGGGAGCAAGCTTTTCAGCGCTATATCGCGCACACGTTGCCGTTTCTGTGCGAATCAGGCGGCAGCATCGACTATCTCGGCAGAGGTGGGCCGCTGCTTATCGGGCCCGCTGACGAACGCTGGGACATGGCCATGCTTATCCGGCAGTGCAGCGTTGAATCGTTTCTGAGCTTCGCTTCGCATCAGGGCTATCTGGCGGGCCTGGGTCATCGCACAGCGGCTATCGAAGATTCGCGCCTGCTACCTCTTACGGACATCACTGCGCCATGAATAAAAATTCGTCGATGACGGATGCACTCAGCAAGCATGATTCGCGCGCTGCGCTGCATACCGAGCGAAGCGTGCGCCTGCTCCCCCGCCACTGGGCGTGGCTTGATGCACAGCCGCGAAGCGCCGGTGCAAGCCTGCGCCTGTTGGTGGAGCTGGCTAGCCGGGATACGGATGGCCGATACCGCGCGGCCCAGGTCAAGGAAACCTGCTACTTGTACATGCGCGACATGGCGGGTGATCGCCCGCACTTTGAAGAAGCGGTACGTGCGTTGTTCGCCGACGACGCTGAAGAACTGCAGCGGCAGATGACGTCATGGCCCATCCCCGTCCAGAAGCACATTGGCGATCTCATGCATTCGGTATGGACCAACTGCGCTGCCGAAGGAGCGGTGTGATGGAGCGCGCAAGACGCAAGGCGCTCACACAGAATTACAAGATGACGCATCCACCGATGGGCATCTATGCGATCAGAAACCTGGTCACTGGACGCGTGCTTGTAGAGCAAAGCACGAACCTGCCGGGGTCAATCAACCGTCACCGCACCGAACTGAAGCTCGGCACTCACCGCAACAAAGCATTGATGGACGATTGGCGCGTCCATGGCGAAGCCAACTTTGCGTTTGAGGTGCTGGAAAACGTCGAACAACGCCCTGAGCCCGACTTCGACTACAAGGCGGAGCTGGCCCGGCTACTGGCGATCTGGCGCGTACACGTGCCACCTGGGTCAACGACGTCGTATCTCTAGTTAACGAGCAACGTCGGTAGTCAGGTGTGCCCGACTACCGCCGCGGCCGAGGGCTCGCCTTAAGCTCGCCCTCGTTCTGCAAGCGATGCGCATATTCGACGCCCAGTTGCTCAGCCGCGGCGCACGCCGCCGAAGGCGACGGAAACCCATGCGTTGTTTGCCCGCGCTCAACCAGACGCCAGTTGGACCCATCATCTTCCGCACAAGCATGAAGACTCCAGGCACCGAGCCAGGTCCGTGCACCGTGGGATTCACCTTCACTCGCCGCCGCATCCACCAGAAACTTGCCTACCACCACAGCCATGCGCTGACTCCCCAAGTGTTCGAATCGCTGCATGCTGCGAATGCCTTGCTCCGCGAGCAAGGAAATAGATCATGGACGCAGCGGCGCATCTCTGATTAGGGCATGCGCTACGGCAGCGTCACATGATGCCGAAACCTCTCCCGAGACTCTGGATCGGTGCCACAATGTGGCGGCTTGCAGCCTTTTGAACCTCATCCTGAGCGGGAGGCGGCCATGCCGAAAATCGTAAGTACGAGACTTGGCGCACCAGCCAAGAGCAAGCTCGGCACCCCACTCGCCATGCTATTTGCGTTGGCGCTATCGAGCACCCTGCCCATCACGGGCCACGGGCAGACCACATCTCCGAGTTTCGAGACGTTCGCGGTCCCTGCAGGCGCAGCGCCGCACGATGTCGCACCTTCTCCTGATGGCACCGTCTGGTACACCGCGCAAGCCCGCGGCGCAGTGGGACGGCTAAACCCGCGTGATGGCAAAGCCGACTGGATTCCGCTTGGCGAAGGATCTGCACCACACGGCGTGATCGTCGGCCCGGATCGCGCGGCCTGGATCACCGATGGCGGCCTTAACGCAATCGTGCGCGTCGACTCAAAAACACTAGCCGTCACGCGCTTTCCACTACCGAAGGATCGAAAGGACGCCAATCTCAACACGGCCGTCTTCGACAAGCATGGGCACGTCTGGTTCACCGGACAGAACGGCATCTATGGCGAGCTCGATCCGGCGAGCACGCACATGCGCGTTTTCGATGCGCCACGTGGACGCGGACCTTATGGCATCTGCGTCACGCCTGATGGGAGCGTGTATTACGCATCACTGGCGGGCAACTACCTCGGCCGCATCGACCCGGCGAGCGGCGCTGCACAAGTCATTGAACCTCCCACACCGAATCAGGGCGCGCGTCGCGCGTGGTCCGACTCGAAGGGTCGCGTATGGATCAGCGAATGGACCGCCGGCAAGGTCGGCATGTTCGACCCTGCGAAACATCAATGGCGCGAGTGGACGCTACCAGGCAACAACCCTCACGCCTACGCCATATTCGTCGACGACAAGGACGTAGTCTGGCTCAGCGAATGGAGCGCCAATGCGCTGGTGCGCTTCGACCCGCGCACCGAACATTTCGACGTGATGACGCTGCCACGCGAACACGCAAACGTTCGCCAGATGATGGGGCGCGCGGGGGAACTCTGGTTATCCGAATCAGGAACGAATCATCTGCTGCTCTACCGCACTCGCGCGACTGCAGATACCAACAGCAAGTGATGGCGCTACGCAATCGCACTCAGGTACAGACACCTGGTTGGTCTCCGGCCTGCCCCTAAGCGTGGCGGAAAATCCGGGACACTCTCAACGCGGCATCCTCAGGCATTGGCACCCTTTTCGGGATGGCCATAGACTGGGCTTTCACCACACGGAGTTTTCTATGAAACGAACATCGGTGAACACGCTCGCCGCCGCGGTACTGGCCATTGTTGCTTCGGATGCGGCCGCGTCCGCTCACTACAGTGCGGACCATGCCTTCGGGGCGGCGGCTCCAGACAGGATCGTGATACCCATGGCAGAGGGTCAGCAAGTTGCCCCTTCCCGCGATAGCCGCCAAGGCACCGCCTCCGAATCGGCCGATAGCATCGACCTGCTGGAAGCTATTGGCAGCAATGCATCACTGCGCTACGCGACGGCCACGGAACTGGTTCACATGCTGGAACGCGCAAATGCCTCAAGCGCGCTGACCCACGCCGTGATGAGCGGAGATAGCACCAGGCTGTCGGAGCAACTCCTTCGCCAGGGACCGTTGGCACCGCAGGTTGATCCGGCGTTCTGCTGCGTCCAGACCTGACGCAGGGAAAGCCATCGTGTTAATGACCGGGCCACGTTGAATCGCCTGGCCCGGTCATCTCAGCCATATTGCCAGCAAGGCATGGCTACCGGCATCCTCTGCGCTCCATTCATCCAGGGGAAGTGCATGGTCGCGAGCTTGTCGATTCCATCGGAAGGAAACGCCCGGGGCAGCATCGCCTGCGTCGGTCTGGGCATGACGCTGGGCTCCCACCTGACACCACTGGCACGCAGTCATATCGAGCAGGCCGATGTCGTGTTTGCCGGCGTATCCGATGCGGTGGTGGAGAAGTGGCTTCAGCGAATGCACGGCGATGTTCGCAGCCTTCAACCCTATTACGGTGAAGGAAAGCCACGCTCGGACACCTATCAGGAGTGGGTTGACCTCATGATGGCCGAGGTCCGCGCAGGCAAGAAAGTATGCGGCGTGTTTTACGGGCATCCCGGTGTCTTCGCATGGTCTCCCCACAAGGTGATCGAGGTGGCGCGCGCGGAAGGCTACCAGGCACACATGGAGCCGGGCATATCCGCGGAAGACTGCCTCTACGCCGACCTCGGCATCGACCCCGGCAGCCACGGCTGCCAGCACTTCGAAGTCAACCAGTTTGTCCTCTGCAAGCGACAGGTGGATCCAACGGCCCATTTGGTCTTGTGGCAAGTCGCCATGTTAGGCATCCCGTCCGTCTCCCGATCCGACGCGCCCGCAGCGTATCGGCAACTGCTGGTCGACCGGCTAAGCCGGGATTATCCGCTGGAGCATCAGGTCACCATCTACCGTGCGGCGACGCTTCCAGTAGAAAGGCCACGAATCAGGAAGGTTGCGCTTCGCGACCTGCCAACGACGCCCATGACCCCCGAAGAGACGGTAGTGCTGCCGCCGGCCAAGGCCGTGGAGCGCGACGAAGATTTCATCCGGCAAGTCGAAGCGCTGGACAAAATCTACAAAGCTCCCGTTCCGGCGTAAGCGAAGCCGAGGCACAGGCGAATCGACAAGCGCCTGTGTTATGTAACGGCGGCGTCAAGCGCCGAGTGCGAGACGCTCAATCCATCCACGAACAAGCACACAAGGAGATGTAAATGGCTGACACCATTGAACTGCTGGAAGCGATCGGCCGCGATGCCTCGCTGCGTCATGCAACCGCTGACGCACTGGCTGCTGTTCTTGAGCGCGCAAAGGCGTCGCACGCATTGACTGCTGCCGCCGCGACGGGCGATTCGGCCCACCTGAAGAAAGAGTTTGACTACAGGCTTGACCACGTGACGCAAAGTTCTCAGACGTTCCCGATCATGCTCTGAATCCAGGGATCGATTTAGACTTACTCCGGTGATGCAGTTATCGCTTCACCAGAGCAAGCGCACAAAAAAGCCCGGATGACTCCGGGCTTTTTTTTGCTGATGGAAAGGTGACGTGCGGCGGCGAAATGAATACATGACAGTGACTGGCAAAGGACTGACCGTAAGAAACCTTAGCCATCTCCTGTGAACCATCGTGTCCTTGGCGTGATCTCCCATGCTTATCCTCATGGACCCAAGCACCCCTTCCCCACCGCGGCCAAGCCGCCATAACGCGCGCCGACCTGAACAGAAACACACTTTCTCGTTCCTAAATGCCCGCCTTGAACACCGGCGCGGGCACGTGTTTTTGTGCCATGTTGTTCCTCCGGGTCGTGGGCGTTTGGGCAGGAACTTCGCAAGTACCTTGCGACGCCCATGAAATGTTCCACCTCAAAGTAAGGAGGCCATATGAAACGCTTTCTTTCCTTTGCCATCGCGGCAGTCTTGCTTGCCAGCAGTGGACTGACCGTAGCCTCGCCGCAAGATGAGCACGACCATGGCTACGACAAGCATGGAGATCGCGACGACCACGGCTACGACAAGCATGCAGATCGCGACGACCACGGTCACAACCCAAAGGACGAAGGGCGCCACGACAATGGCGAGCACAAGGGCTGGTACAAGAAAGGTGATCGCCTGCCGGACCAATACTACGGACGCGAGTACTACGTAACGGACTATGATCGCTATCACCTGCGTCGCCCTGAGCCTGGTTATCGCTGGGTGCGCGCCGAAGGCGGTCAGTTCTATCTCACGTTGATATCCAACGGAGTCATCATTGACGTCGCTACGGGGTTCTAGTTGGCGGCAGCGCCACTCTGACGCTTCGATCCATATCAGCCATGGACGCTAGTGACAGCTGAACTGCATACCTGTTCCATCCGAACAACGGTGCGGGTGTCGTAAGTCAGGGCGCTTTTTCCAAGGATAAGAACAAGCGCCCTGCCCCCTTTTTCGGATACCAGCCGCAGGTAATGACGCCGGGCGATCTAGCTGGAGAGTATGCTGCGATTTCACGGGGCACCGTCCCCGCGTCAGGGGTCGTGCCATGTGCTACTCCGCTCAGATCGAAGCCGACTACGACAAGTTCGTCCGTACGTACGGCGCCATCATCAGCCTCAAACGATTCGTTGAGCTGTTCTGGGAGAAGCGCAAAGACGGCGGCTGGACCAAGATTCCCAAGGCCATGCGCGAGGCATTCCGCAAACCTCACGGCGAGGAAGGATTTGAACTCGCCAAGATAGTCGCTGAGGGCGATCGCGAACTTGAGGAGAAACTCAAGGCTGAGCATGCCGCCCAAACCGAACGGCTCGCCAAGGCCGAAGCCGTACTGGCCAGCCCCAAGCCCACCAAGAAAGCCGCCGAAGACCAGCGCATAGCCAAGAAGAAAATCAAAGCCGCCGAGCGCAACCTCGACGACCTCTTACGCCGCGAGCCAGAACCTGACGACTCGCGCATCTACCCGGGCAGCTATGCCCCGGTGATGATCGAGAAAGACGGCCAGCGCATCGTGGTCCCCATGCGCTACCAATGCCGCCTGCCCGGCTGGGACGAAAAGCTCGAGCGAAAATATCCGGGCACCTATAACGCGCGACGCGACAAGCTCGAAGAGACATGGGGCAAGCTCTTTGGCCACCATCACGGCATCATGATCGTGACGAAGTTCTACGAGAACGTCTCCCGACACAAGATGGAAGGCAGAGAGCTCCGCCCCGGCGAGGAAGAAGAAAACGTCATCCTCGAATTCGATCCGCAGCCGCCGCAAGAAATGCTCGTCGCTTGCTTATGGAACATGTCACCACATGGTGACCACGGCACCGACCTGTTCTCCTTTGCCGCCATCACCGACGAGCCGCCGCCCGAAGTGATCGAAGCAGGTCACGACCGCTGCATTATTCCCATCAAGCCAGAGCACATCGATCCATGGCTCAGTCCTGATCCGAGTAATCTGGAAGCGCAGTACGCCATTCTGGATGACCGGGCGCGACCGTATTACGCGCACAAGCTGGCGGCCTAGCGCTCCAGCGAGTTCAGCACTGCAGGGCCTGAAACCAAAAAGGCCGCGGACCTCTCTGCTTCCCCGTGTCGCAAGTTTTTGCGATGATGCGCCGGGGCGTGCCAGGGGGTGCGCCACAAGCATGGGACGCACCATGGGTATCACCACGATGTGGCGGAAAGCACAGGCCGCCACGATTATCCAGGAACTGTTGGACCACCAGAAAAAGCACGGGCTCCTCGAGTTTCCCACCACCAGTTATGCGAACCATCTGGTCGCAGCCGTGTGGGCACAAACGCCCGACGTGATGGAAGGTCGTTCGGGCCCCAAGCCCCACAAGATCGCCATCGCAGCCTTTGTCAGTGCAACGGGGCTGTCCATAGAAGAGAACACACCCGGCCCGGACAGTGAATCCAAACGCTACGCGTTGCTGTTCGTCCTGGCGACCATTTTGCGCGAGGTGGAAGAGAACGGTCATCGCTACCCGTTCCACCATGTCGACCATCAACTGTTGTCGGTGGCGATGGACTGCCTGATGGAACACCACGAGCAGATGGAACAAAAGAACGGCGACTTTTATCGCCAGTTGGGCATTTGAATTAAGCCCACTGCTCTGCAGGATGGGGAGCAATTCACCACAGGGGAAAACCATGTCCGAACAAACCACCACGCCACCCCGGCTTCCCGCCAAGCCATCCGCAGCACCGGTGGCACAACCACAACCCACGCACCGACCACGCATGAGTCGGGAATTGCCCCACTTTCTGAAGTTCGTCGGGTTTGCCGTCGCTGGTCTCGGCGCCCTCGGAGGAATCATGGCAATTGCAGAAGAGAAGAACTCCCTCCCGGGCATCGCCATCATCTTGAGCAGCCTGATCTTTGGCGTTGCGTTTTACGCGCTGAGCGACATCGTGCTCAGCTTGCGCATCGTCGCGTGGAATGCCACGAGGCCATAAAGCCACAGTTCCTCACAAGCAGTGGGGGGCAATGAGTTGCGCAGGAAAGCGGCGCCCTAGGCGCATTTCAGTCAATCACGATGTCAACCGCAACGACGGTGACCCCGTCGCTTCGAGCAATGGAATGGGATCCAGGCGTGGGTATTCTTTATCGGCTACTCAATAAAACAAGGCGCGTGAACTTCGACAAAGAAAATGATTCGGAGTTTGCGTTCTTCAATGGGCACTTTCAGAACTTCCTGAACCTTCAGCATCTGATGCTGACGACAGGCAAAGATGTCGTCGAGTTTGACGACGACCAACAGAAGCTTCGGTACCTCTACTTTATCCTCGGTGCCGCCGACCGATTGTCCCGTGGCATGCAAGATCAACACAAGGCGCATGTATGGTGGGGCGGAGTCGGAATTGCACAAGGCACAGTCTTGTTCAACGACCACAAAAAGGCATTTGCGGAACTCAAGCGCTACGGAGATGCATCAAACGCTGAGCTCTACAACGCTGGCCAGAAAGGATGGGAGGCTCTTGGCATCTACTACCAAGCCATGAGTAAAGATAAGACTCCGGAAGATGACCGCCAATTCCAACACTCAGGGTTGCTGTTGACGAAAGTTGTCCGGGGTTACCCTGAAGAGTCTTTGGATGCTTCGAGCAAATAAGAAACCCGCAGTTACGCGGGTTTCTTTGCGGTACCAAAACCCGGGTCAGAGTGCACTTTCGGAATTTATTGCCGCGTCAAGAGGACAGCCCGCTTCTGTCGACCCAACTCGGCAGGCGAGCTGAGTTCGATAGCCGCGCCGAAAGCGTTCTGAATCGCGTGCCCGCTGGCGCTGAGGGTAAAGTGGAATCCGCTGCACCCTGCAACATGTCTTTTCTGCGCTACAGGCGCTTGGATCCAGCATCGGTGACACAAGGAGTCGCGTCGGCACGACGCGAACTCCGTGACAGTGTCAAACGAAGCCAGTCAATTAGCCGTACTTGGCCTGGAAATTCTGCTCACTGGTGCAGAGATAGATGATCCCTTCGATCATGGCGACAAACGAGGGGATAAACGTCCAGCAGAAGAGGATGTAGAGAATGCCCTGGCCGGGGCGTCCCAGATAGAACTTGTGGACCCCAAGGCCGCCGAGGAGCAGCGCCAGAATGCCGGCAGCGATGTGACTCTTCGTGCCACGCTTGCCATTCGATGCGCCACAGCCCGGGCAAGTGATCGCGCTTTCCGATACCTGCTTGCCGCATTCCCTGCAATAAACCAATGCCATTTTCTTCTCCTTCCCTCGTTGCTGAATACCAAGCGCACTCGCTCCCTAACCGAGGGATATCGGCACCCCGGAGGATTTCTTTAGAGAAGCGCGTGCGTGTGCGCTCGACTGAGCGCCTCGGCGACACACTGCGGCATCGATGCATCAGGTCGTAACCCTACCCCTGATAACTTGCCCTAGTCGCCCTGCTCAGAATTGGCTAACCAAAATGTCCAGCCATCAACCATCCTGCGACCCGGCGGTAATCGAGCGTCGAAGAGCGGCTAGCGGAGCGCTGTCGTCGAACCGAATAGCTCCGCCGACCTCTGAGACACCCAATCGCTTTAAAGCGCCGGCAAGGTCCACGTGAGTGGGACGATCCTTCATCGCGTCATACAACGCAGCCAATGCGTTGACGCCAACCGCCGCGTCACCGACGGCAGTTACGCGCTCCACGCTCCAGAACGCCGTGTTGCCGCCGCAGGCCCGATTGATCGCGCGTAGCGCATCCCTGAGCATGTGGCGCCCTCCACTCTCCTCGTAAATGTTGATCTCCGCCATTAACCAATACATGGCGCCGCCCCAGTAAGTTCGGCCCCATGTATGGGTGTGATCAAGACCCTGGTCGTCGGGACCGGGCTGTCCTTTGGACATGTCTTCGACCGCCCATCGCCATACTTCCTGTGGCGGAACCTGGCGGGCCTGAGCGCGCGCCACGGGTTCGACATAGGTGGCGTTTCCTTCGAGCAGCCAGTCACTTCGTCTCGGCACATTCGGCAAGGCAAGGTGAACCATCTCGTGGACAAGCATCCAGTCGCTCTGAAGCAGCTCATAGCTGACCTCTCGGCCAACATGGACGCTAATGGCTGAACTATCGAAGCCATAGGTCGTTGCCGGACCAATGCGATCGCTTGCGTTTGGGACGAGAAGCAAACCAACGCGGTCGACCGGGAAGCGGCCGAAATAGGTCGAAACGGCCACCGCGGACCGCTGAATCCATGCGACAAATTTTTTTCGCTGCGGCTCGGATAAATCGCCGGCGAACGTCACAAAGATGTCGCCGCCATTGACGGTCATCTTTAGATCAGGCGGGCCTTGCAATGCCTTATAAACATCACGGGCATTGCCAAATTCCTGGCTGAGGAGCGCACCGGGAAACAACGACGCCATGATGGTGCCGCCTGCAACCGCATGGAGGAACTGTCGGCGCTTCATGCTGACCTTCCTGGAACGAGGAAATTGTACACCCAGGCCAAACCTCCACTGCGCGCGCAGGGGCATTGCCGTCCATCGAAGACTGCTGCCCCTTTACAGCAACCCTGCGCGCGATGAGAGGTTGTTTGAGTCGAGCGCAAGAATCGGAGTGTCGTACGCGCGCCGGCTGCCTAGTCTTTCGCCCAGGTCATCGACTGACTTCGATGGCCATCCCACCTAAGTTCAGGAGTCACTCCGATGGGCAATGAAGAGAACAACAAGGCGATCGTCGCTCGCTGGTTCACTGAATTCTGGGGCAAGAATGTCAACCTGGCGGTCATCGATGACATCGCCTCACCAGACATGTTGCTCAGGTACTCAATGCACGAGCCGCGCCGCGGACACGCCGACATCAAGGCGTTCATGAGGGATTTCCGTGCAGCGTTTCCCGACCTCAACTTCTGGGGTACGACCGATCTGATTGCCGAGGGCGACTATGTCGTCGGCCAATGGGAAGGCGGCGGCACCCACACGGGGCCAGCCTTCAACGACTTTCTCGTTGGCGGTCTGCCTGCCGCAACCGGTCGCAAAATGCATTTCACGGGCACCACGGTGCTGAAAGTCATTGACGGCAAGATCGTGGAGGAACTTGGCCTCGACGACGGCGTGACGGCTCTCACTCAGCTTGGTCTTATCGGGGCGGCCGGCCAACACGGTGATGCTTGATCTCACGTGATTGACGAAGGTCGATGCCAAGCGCCTCTCATGGCTCACTAGTCAGAGGCCCGCACGCGAGTGTGGGCCTCTTTTGTTCCGCCGGGTCGCTCAGTCAATTACACGGATCAAATCCAGATGATCCTCCTTTTCAAGTACGTCGGATCTCGCGAACGCTCCTGATCGTCGCCGCGAACGGAGCGGATCGATCCGGGCGGCGCACTTTCGGAACACCGATACTTCGCATGATCCTAAGGCGAGCACTCCTGTCCTACCCCGGATAAAACGGGCATAGCACCCTGCTCCAAAAAAGCGATCGGTGCGCGCGCTCCTTGCCTCATTTCCTTTGAGGGAGCGGGTTATGGCCAGTTTGCTTCCCATACTCGGAAAACCCCTTTCGGGATCGCTCCTTGGCGGCCATTGCACGAGCGATGTCCGGGGATGCATCGAGTCGCTCGAAAACGGCGCGCGCTGCATCAAGCTCAAGACCGGCTGATGCCTCGTCATCCAGCTTGCACAGTGCTGAAGCCAAATGCATTCGGATTCGAGCTGCTTCGTAGGGTGCGCTAGCACGTAGCCAGAGCTGACAGGCTTCCCTCAGCGGTCCCAGAGCCGCCGCCGCATCGCCGTCAGTCAACGCAGCGATGCCGGTTGCACCTTTCGCGAATGCTTTCAGTGCAAAACTGGACTGGCTCGACACAATACGATTTAGGTCGTACGCGGCGGCCTGCGCCAAGGCCGCATTGCCAACCAAGGCAGCGATCTCCACTTGAGCCATCAGAAGACGGGCACGACGCAGGCTGTTCGGCGGCGTCTCTTCGACGGCCGTGCGAATGGACGCCGTCGCCGCGTCTCGCTCATCTCGTTCCACGAGCAGAAGCGCGAGACCCGGTTGTGGGCTGACGCCGAGCTCATGCACACGTTGGAACCGAGCAGAGGCTTCCTCCAGGTCGCCGCGTCGCAGTCGAATCATTCCCACTTCATAGTTTGCGATCGCACTGTGGCTTAGATCGATTCTTTCTTTCTCCGCACACGCGATCTCGGCTTCGCGTTCCGCATCCACCCAATCGCCACGAAGCGAGAAAATCGACGCTCGATGCGCACGACAGTCTCCCGAGAATCCACTCATGCAGTGGTCTTCCGCCGCGCGATCGATAACCTTCGTCCACTCGCGGGCGCGGCAGTAATCGAACGCATCCAGGCAGGCGCACAGGGTCCGACAATAAACGAGGCCCGTGGCCAGCGGCCCCAGTTCACCGCACGTGGCACTGGCCATCGCCTCATCCAGCAACGGCGCTGCCTGGTCCATCTGGCCCATCTGTGCAAGCGCCTGTCCCTGGAACGCGAGCCCCAGGGCCTGCAAATCCGCGTCGCCGAACTGGTCGCCCACGGCGTGTGCCTGGCGTGCCAGTGCCAGCGCCCCGTCAACATCACCTCCACCTAGCTTGAACAGTGCCTCGGTCACGGCCAGGTAACCGTGCGCGCGTTCCGGCTGAACATCAGCCAAGCCGCGTGCGGCTTTGGAGAACCAAGCCGACGCCTGGACAAAATCGAGTCGGCCGGCGTAGTTGAAGACCAGGGCAAGTTCGACCATCGCGGCGCGGAGCACCTCGCCATCGCGCACATAGATCGCGTGCGCGCGTTGCCGTGCCTCCACGGATCTGTCGTGACGCGACGTGATCATCGCGGCTTCGCCCAAGGCCTCAAGATCTTCCGGTGACAGTGCCATGCCAGATTGATCGGCCAGGCTCAACAGCTCGAAGGCTCGGGGCCAATTTCGTGCCCTTGCTGCCGCCCGACCCGCCATCAAGTGCTCAGCGGCCGGTCCCTCGGGTGTAGGAACGTCGCGCGCACAGCGACCTGCACCAGCACCGAAGGCCAGGTTGGCGAGGCGAACACGCCGCCGCGCTTCGCCCTCAAAAATGCCGAACTTGTCGTACAGATGGATTAGGTGCTGCTTCACCGCAGCATCACTAACACCGAGGGCGTCGGCGATCTGCCGTATGGAGGCTGGCTCGACAAAGGCGCCTCCGTGGTTAAGCGGTTCGCACAGCACTCCCAGTACATCCTGTTCTCGTCGGGTCAACTGCGGCAGCTTGTTCATGGCGCCTCACCTCGTTCCGGTCGGCTTTTGCCTGCTCTCGATCGAGGGAGAGCAACCCGACGAATCTGGTCTTTGTTGGCCTGGATGACCGATTCGATCACGTCCTTGGAGTCCATGGCGCGCGTCACGACAATCGCCCCGACGAGCTGGCACAAAACGGACCACGCCAAATCTGAACTGCCGAAGCGGGGTGTCCATTGCTGATGCAGCGTGAGCAAGGATGTTTCAAATGCGCGCCGCACTTTGGGGGTGGCTCGTGCAACGTCCTCCGCCAGCGCGGGAATCGCGCAACCTAATTCCGGATTGCGCACGTGTGCGACGCTCAGGTAAGTATCAAGTACCCGAGTCACCCACTGCTCTCGGCTTTCCGCCGTTTGCGCACCAAGCAACTGCCGCGACCATGCCAAGTCTTTCTCGATGAGTTCGGCAAAGATGGCGTCTTTCGAATCGAAGTGCGCGTAGAACGCACCTCCTGTCAATCCGATCGCCTGCATCAGTTCATCGATCGTCGTAGCTACGTAGCCCTTCTTCTTGAACTGCATAGACGCTGCAGCCAGCAAACGAGCTCGTGTCTCTTGCTTCTGTTTCGCCGGATAACGCATCGCTGTAATCCGCTTTGGACGTTTAACCGGTCCATTGGCTAGCGATCATATAGTAAACCGTCGTTTACCAAACTTGCCTTTTGGAAAGTAGTCCCTTGCCATCCAGGACATGGTTTCGTCCGGCCTGAAGGAGCTTCATGACGGCATCCAATCTCTGGGAGGCCGGCGATGAACACCACTTCAATCCAGGTTCCGGTCACGGATGGCACGCTCAATGCATTTGTCGCCTATCCCACTCAGCTTCCGGCGCCGGTCGTCATCGTATTGCAGGAGATTTTCGGCGTTAACGCGGACCTGCGTGCGACCTGCGAAGAACTTGCCAGGGTGGGCTTTATCGCCATTGCACCGGAGCTGTTTTGGCGCGACGCGCCGGGGCTCGACCTCAACGCCTGGAGCAGTGAGGAATGGAAGAAGGGTTTGGCCCTGTATGAGCACTATGATTTTGACCGCGGCGTGCGTGACATCGCTGCGGTTATCTCCGTCGCGCGAAAGCTGGAAAGCAGCACCGGAAAAACCGGCGTCATGGGCTTCTGCCTTGGTGGGCTGATGGCCTACCTCAGTGTGGCGCGCACGGACGTGGATGCGGCCGCCTGGTACTACGGTGGACAGACTGAGCGCTTTTTAGACGAAGCAGGTGACGTTACGGCGCCCATGATCATGCATGTGGGCGAAGAAGATGAGTACGTCTCCAAGGACGCGCAGAAGCTCATCAAAGATGCGTTCGAAACGCATCGCAACGTCGAGATCTTCACCTACCCCGGTTGTTATCACGCATTCGCCCGCCACACCGGTACGCATTACGACCCAGCCGCCGCCACCTTGGCGAACGGCAGGACACAAGCGTTCCTGCGCCATCAACTGCAGGCCACCTGACCCGGAAGCGGCGTTGCCGCGAGCTAGATCCGGCGTCGACGAATCATCCAGACAGTTCGCTGCACATACACGGGAGAAACATCATGAAAAGGCTCTCTTTGGTTGCTGCACTCGCCGCCGCGCTGGTATGCGGCACGGCCGGCTCTGTCACGCCAGCTCAGGCGCACATCAAGAATGTCGTCCTGGTCCACGGTGCCTTCGCCGATGGCTCCGGCTGGGCGGCCGTGGCGAAGTCGCTCGAGAAGGACGGTTACACGGTGTCCATCGTGCAACCGCCCGAGACGTCCTATGCGGATGATGTGAAGTACACGAAGGCGGCCATCGCGGCGATGGACGGACCTGTCGTTCTCGTCGGCCATAGCTACGGAGGGTCCATCATCACCGAGGCTGGCAACGATCCGAAGGCCGTCGCGCTCGTCTACATCGCCGCCTTCGCGCCGGATGTTGGCGAGAGCGCTGGGTCGATCGAGCAAGTCATTCCGCCGGCCACCACGGCCATCCATCCGGACAGCTTGGGCAACTTCTTTATCGATCAGGCGCACTTTGCCGCCGACTTTGCCGCCGACGTTCCGCCAGCCATGGCCAAGCTCATGGCACAGTCGCAGGTGCCGATCTCCAAAGACTCATTCACCGGGAAGATCACCAACCCGGCATGGAAGACCAAACCAAGCTGGTACATGGTGGCCACGGAAGACCGGTCAATCAATCCAGACAACGAGCGCAGGATGGCCAAACGTGCCAATGCCACCACCGTCGAAGTAAAGGCCAGCCACGTCGCCTATATCTCGCATCCCCATGAAACCGTCGAGTTGATTGAGAAGGCGGCCACATCGGCCGCGTCGGCCGCGTCGGCCACGGCCAGTCGCTGATACAAAGTCGCGACGTGGAAAGGGTGCGCCGCCGACGGCGGGAGATGCTCGGCCTGGCCGAATCCGGGCACTTCGCTTAGCCGTCGCGCGGCGTTTGGCAACATGACGACCTGATCGATCGCACGCGACCAACGATGAATTTGTCAGTGACACCGACACGAAAAACGATGCGTTGAGGGTATTGAAATGACCGACGCACAAGAGCCCCACCTGACCTACGAACCCGAGCTGACGGGATTGCTTATTGTTGATCCCTACAACGACTTCCTCTCCGAGGGTGGCAAGCTCTATCCGTTATGCCGTGCGACGCTTGAGGCATTCAACGTCGTCGAACATATGAAGCAAGTCCTGGCCGTCGCCCGTGATCGCGGTATCCCCATCTTTATCGCCCCGCATCATCGGTGGCGCGAATCCGATCAACATTCCCATTGGAAGACCATTCCGCCGATCGGCGCGGCGACCGCGCGGAATCACGTTTTCGCCGACGGCACCTGGGGCGGTACGTTTCATCCGGACTTTGCACCCAAACCCGGCGACGTTGTCGCGCAGGAACATTGGCTGTCAAGCGGCTTCGCCAACACGGATCTTGATTTTCAGCTCAAGAAACACGGGGTTCGCAAGGTGATCGTCATCGGTCTGCGCGCCAACACCTGCATCGAGTCCACCGTTCGATACGCGGCAGAGCTTGGCTACGAAGTCACCCTTGTGAAAGACGCGATCGGAAGCTTCAGTCAGGCTGAGATGGACGCCTCGCTCAAGTTCAATGTGCCAGCCTACGCGAGCGCCGTCGTCTCGACGGAAGAAATGGTGGCGAAGCTCGCGGCCTGAGGCATGGGAGAGCGGCATGCCCGACGTGGAAGCAGGTCTCCGTAGCCCCAGATCATGGATAACGCGTCACTGACCGTGCATCTTCTCGAACCCTTCCACCAGAGCATCCAGCAACTTGCGCACGGCGGGCACCATCCCTCGTCGGGAAGGGAAGACAGCGTGTATCAGTCCCGGTGTCGTGGACAAGTGGGGAAGAAGATGAGTCAACCAACCCGCTTTGATGTCCGCGTCGATGAGCTCTCTGGGCAATAAGGCCACGCCCAGGCCCTGCAGTGCTGCCACGCGCAAGCTGGCGAGATCATCGGTGGCCATGCGTGGCTGATGGGTCAAGGTACTGGTCTTGCCCTCGGCATCGAGCAGGTTCCAGACGACCTTTTCGCCGTTGCTGGACATCGACAGCGTCGGCCACTCCGTCAGGGCTTCGATCGTGTCTGGCACGTGGTCGCGCTGGAACAGCGCGGGGCTCGCGACCAGAATCCTGGCCGACACGCTCAGCGGCCTTACGGCCAGTTCCGTGTCCTCCAACGGCGGCACGCGAACGCGTATGGCGACATCCAACCCTTCCTCGATGAGATCGACACGACGGCTGGTGGCGTCCACCAGGACGCGAACCTGAGGGTTCTCCTGAAGATACTTCGCGATCATCTCGGCGACTCCCGCACCCATCAGCGCGATGGGGCAGAGGTCGCGCGGCCGCTGCTGTCGTATGTCGTGCTTTCGAATCGGCTGCCCGTCTCATCGACGATGCCAGTCATCGCGTTGGGAAGGTTAGTGCCGCCTGTTTGCGCCACCTCGTTGTAGACATACTGCCGTGTCTTGCCATCCGGATACTGCACGGACTGGAGGTTATGCAGGGTATCGTGGCTGTAGGTCAGTGCACCGCCATCGGGGAGCACGATCTGCTGGACATAGCCGTTGGTGTCATAGGTGAAGTTAAGCTGGCGCCCATTCGACTCGGTGACGTTCAACAGCAAACCAGCCGTCGGTGCAATGGTTGTTGGTGTTGACCCGGTGCTGTAGGTCAACGTGATACCGCGCCCCGTCTCGTCCACGGCAGATTGCAACAGACCGCTGGGGCTGTAGGTTTCATAGATGTGCAACGCGGCGATGTAGACGGTGTAGTTCATCGGCGCGCCCAGTGCGTTGTCGTTTTCGACAAGCACATCGGGATTGTCGGCATCCCCCGTCCATTGCGCAGTGAGGCGGGTAAAAACTTCCTGCCGGCCATCCGGGCGATACAGCGTAATGACCGTTGCCGGACTACCGCCTTGAATTTGCATCGTCTGGTCGAAGCTGTGCCGCCAATGAGCTCCCATGGCGGTCGAAGCTACGGCTGCGTCGCTGTTGTAGAAGCGGCGAAGCGTTAGCCAGGGGCCGCCGTTGAAGTCATCCTGCTGCTGGTACTTGTTGCCGGTAAAAGCGTTGATCGGGTCCTTAACCATGACGGGGTTTCCGCCAGCAGGCGCGGACGCATTTTGACCGGCCGTCTCCCCGCCAGGTGTTCCCTTGCCACCTTCACAGGTGCAGCCGCTTCCTGTGGCCTTGCCCGGTATGGGGCCAAGGTACAGCCACGCATTCATGTTGATCGGTGATGACCAAGGGCCTGAACCGGGCCGAGCCTCGTAGTACTCGAACACGTAGTTGGAGCCGTTAGACGCCTTGGCGCCAAAGCACGGAATCCAGCGATAGTTAATGCCATCTGTCGGGTGCGCCGTCTCATCCGATTGACACAACGCCATGCGGTCGCTGTAGGACTGAGCGTGAACGTTTCCAGGAGTTAGGCAGATAGCGCAGAGCAGTACAACTACCAACGCGCTGCTGATCAACTGATACAAAGCATCGCCGAATCGACGATGCGAACGGACATCCATAGACTTCCCCCGCGGCACATCAGTGTGCAATACGTCATGTTCCATTGCCCACGGCCAAATGGGCGTTCCCTCTGCCGGCCCTTATAGCAGACCTATCCCCGGGTGAAAGAAGTAATACTTCGCAATCCTGACGACCACCGATTTGCCGGTCAACACTCCAGTCGGCTCCTGGAGTTCCGAGGGCATCGCAGGCGCCCTCCCTTGCTCGGCTTAACCCGCCCCCTCGACCTGCTCCCGCCGCCTCATCCCATGCAAGCTGCGGTAAATGCTTCGCAGCGGCGCTATTACCCCAAACCTCGCACGCGGCACGCTGCCCCGCACCAGATAAAGCGAACCACACGGCGTCTGCCGGTTCGCCAGCACGCGCTTGTACTGGTTATCGCCATAACCGAAGTCGATGGTTTCGCCGGGGAAGCGTGTCATCACGTCTTGCACGGCCTGAAAGATCAGCGATGAGCCGACGCCGAGCGAGCTGAATTCCTCGTCGTAGCCGGTGTCGTCGAGCAGGTAGCGGCCGGCGAGGCGGTAGCCGTGGACGTAGGCAATGGGGCGGGCGCCGAGCATGAGCATGTGGCCGATCAGGCGGCCATCTTGTGCGAGTTTGCGGAACAGCGTCAGGCGTGCTGGTGTTTGCCAGTCGATGGGCATGTCGTCGGCGTGCCAGCTGCGGGCGTAGATCTGGTTCATCAGTGCGCCGTATTCATCGACGCTTTCGGGCGTGTCGAAGATACGCAGTTGTGCCTGATCACCGAGCTTCTTGTAGACATTGCGCAAGCGGCGCGAGAGGTCGTTGCGTTTCTTTGAGCCGAGGCTGGCGAGGTAGTCGGCCAGTGAGGGTTGCGGGTAGATGCTCCAGTTCAACTGGTCGAGCATGTTGGATTGCACGAGGGAGAAGCGATGGGCGCCCATCGACATGGTGTAGGCCAGCGGGTTGGGCAAGCTGGTTTCCTGGATGCGGATGACGCGGGCCCGGCGGTCGTGCAGCAGCGCGGTTGCCACTTGCCGTTCCACCAGTCCGCGATGCGCTTCCGCAGCGACCACGCCAGAGCCGAGCAAGCGCAGTACGCGGCCGCGATAGATCTGCAGGTAATAACTGCCCAGCGCCACGCGCGCGTGATGCACGTAGGCCAGCATGGGCGCGTAACCGATCACCTGCCCTCGCCCATCGCGCACGACGATGAGGTACGGCGACATGATGTCGCCGCGCCACTCCAGTTCGTAGAGCAACCAGTCGGGATGCTGCACGATGCCCGATGCGGCACCGGGGTGATCGGCCACGCGCGCGAGTTCGTCGCGCAGCTCGCGCAAGGCGGCTTCGCTCTGGATGGTTTCGCAGGTGGTGCTCTCCGATACGGGCGGCATCATGGCTACGTATTGGCTCCCTGGCCGTGCAGACTGTTGAGCCCCCGCATGACAATGCGCCCCGGTGCGCCGAAACGGTTGGCGATGGAAGCGAGCAGGCGGAAGTCATCGTCGCCCCAGTAGCGCACGAGCACGCTGGCGGGTACGAAGATGCCCACGAATACCGCCCCGCCGAGCAGGAAGGCCCACAGACTGGGAATGGACGCGGTCACCGCCCACGCTACCGCCGTTGCAACGGCGCCCACGCCAAACAGGCGTGCCATGGCGGCCACGGGCAAGCCGCCGGTGGTGGCTTTGCGCAGGTAGAAGATGGAGAGCACGAGTTCGGAAAGACGAGTGGCGGCATAGGTCAGCACGGCGCCAAGCAGACCCAACGCGGGCACGAGCAGGATGCCAAGCGCGGCATTGAGGCAAAGCGAAATCACGGCGATGCGAATGCGATCGTCCTGACGGTCCACCACGGTTTGATACGCGGCGATACCGTTGCCAATCAACAGCAGCCCTGCCAGTACCAGCATGGCCTCGATGGCGGGAATGGCATCGGCATAACGATGCCCGTACATCAGCGTGACGATGTCAGGCGTGGTGACCAGCCCGAGCCCGGCGATCATTAACCCCACGGCCCAATAGAATCGCGTGGCCTCGCCAAGGAAGTGCACGGTGTGCGCATGCCCGCGCTCGCCGAAGGATTTGGCCATGTAGGGCAGCAATGTGGTGGTGAGGCCCACCGAGAACAGCTGCACGGCGCCCTTGGTCAAGGTACCGGCGATGGCGAAGAAACCCACGGCCGTCGACGTTGCAAATGTGTTGAGCAGAAACACCTCGATGGTGCCCGCCTTGAACGACATGATGAGGATCAGCGTGGCCGTCAGTTTCAGGTGCCGGGTAAGGCGCCGCTGCAAATCGTCCGGCACCGGGCCGTCGGTAAACGGCTGGCAGTAGTGCCGGTACGCGATGCGGTTGATGAGGTTGAGCAGCAGACATGAGATGGTGAAGATGCCTACGAAAGCCAGCAACCCCGCATTGGCCAACGTGGCGGAGATCACCAGCCCCACCCCGATGATGCCTGCCAACACGGTAGCTATGGCTTCCGTTTCGAAACGCTCCTGCCCTTTGGCGATAGCCACCCACATGGCGTAATTGGCCTTGCTGACGGTAGCGACCACCACCAGTGCCGCTGCCGGCAGCAGTGCGTCGTGCCATTCGGTGGGGCGCGCGACCAGCAGCACGAGCAGAAACAGCAGCATGACGGTGGCCGTGCTGACGTGCTGCACCCGGTTCAGGCGATACGCGATATGCGATGCAACAGCGGTAGAGCCTGCCCCGTCGGCCTCGGCAATGAACTTTGTGGACGATGTGGTGAGCGCGTGGTTGCTGCACACGATCAACCAGCCGCACAGCCACACGGTGAAGGCATAACGGCCGAAGTCTGCGGGCCCGAGCGCGCGCGCAATCCACACGCTGACGAACAGGCCGAGCGCGAACTCGATATAGCTCGATACCGACACGATGGTGATGCTGCGCAGTACATCCAGCCGGCGATTGGCGGGACGCGCGGCCGTCATGGCGTCGCTCGCTGCGCGACGGCGGTGGCGCCGCTGCCGGGCGGCTGGCGAATCAGCCACTGCACCACGGCACTGCCGCGATTGTTCCAGTTGAAGCGGCGCTTGGTGTCGTCAATGGCGGCGCATGATGTGCTGTACGACGACGCAAGCTTGTCTAGCCGGCGCTTGAGCGCAGCACTCTGGGCCGGATCGGTTTCGAAGTAGTAGGCAGCGGCCACCGGCAGTGCCAGTTCCACGTTGTGCCCGTCGCTGTACCACCCTTCGGAGTTCTGGATTTTCTCGATGGCTTCCACTGGTGCGTGCGATGACGACCAGTACCAGGCGATCTGGCCGCCGCCGCCGGAGCACCCGTTGCGCCAGTCATGCGGCTGCACCAGCAGATCGGCGCTGATCCAGCCGTATTTTTCCAGGTAGCGGCCGAACCCGGTGATCATCTCCGGAATGCGCTTGTCGCCGGTGACCAGCCAGGCATGCCAGAGGCCATCGACGATGTTTTCGCTCATCCATGGCGAGGCACCACGCACATCGGTCTCGGGTTTCCAGTCGTCGCCTTCGTGAATGTTCCAGCTGTTGCGCCAGGAGCCGTCATCGCCGAGCTTGTCCGGGTTGTTGCGCTGGTGATCGTAGAGCCAACCCAGGCGGTCGTTGACCATCGCCAGATAGTGCTTGTTGCCGGTGAGCTCGTAGGCGGCCACGGTTTCGATGAGGCCGAGACCTGCGAGGCGCTCAGTGAAGTATTCCTGCGGGCGGATATACGGGCCGGGCTTGTTGTTCCAGCCGCCGTTGGCCCAGAGCGTGACCATCTTGTTGACGGTGCCGGCATCGTGGTCGGCGTCGTTGCCGGTGAGTGCGACCGAAAGCAGAATCGGCTCGATGTAGACGTACTTTACGTCGCACACCTTGTCATTGAAGGTCCAGCCGCCGCCGCAACTGGGACTTTCCGGTATGCCGTCGCGCTTGATGTATTTCATGTAGAAGCGGTAGCTGACGTCCGCGGCTTGCAGATAGTCGAAACGCCCGGTGCGGATATATGCCTTGAAGAGCGCCGAGGGGCGATCGAACAGCCAGGCTGAGAAATCATCCACCGGCAGTTTGCGTGCCCACTCGAACTGGCGGGATACGTATTTGGCGTAGGCTTCGTCGGGCGTTGCCGGCTGTTGCGGCCCCGCGATCAACGAGGCGGACATCCATGCGGGCGTCAACGTGCCCAGCACCGCCGGCACATGCAAACCTTGCGGACCTTCCACCAGACCCGCGTCGTAGGGCCAGCCCGCAATCTCCTCTTTGCGTGGCTTGCCTATCGCGAAGTAATACGTTTCTTCGTCACTGGTCAGTGGCGCATGAAATTGTGCCCTCACCGCGCGGATGCTGTTGTCTTTGAAGTGCCAACGCAGCATCACCTGTACAGCGGCAGCCACCTCGTTGCCTTTGGCATCAAGGATGCGCAACTGTTGTGGATCGGTCAGTACGCCCGGCGGAAACGGTATGCCCACCGATGCCAGCACGGGCGAGCCGCTGCTGGCGTTCCGGTGCAACACGATGCGTTGATCGGGCAGTACATCGGGCGCCGACGCACTGGCCTCCGATGACGGCTTGCTGGAACCTGATGCGCCCTGCGAGGCCTTGTGCGGGGCCGCCGCACTGACACCGGCGGCAGCGAGCAGACACAACGCGGCGGCGCCCAGCCACCAGCTGCGCGGCACCTTAAGCAACCCGGGCAACATGGGCGGCACGCTGCACCATTTTCTGCTCCCACAGAAAGGCGGTGCGCACGATGAAATCGAGATCGTCATATCGCGGATGCCAATCAAGCACGTCTTGCAACCGTTTGCTGCGTGCGATCAGCATGGCCAGATCGCCGGTGCGGCGCGGCCGTTCGATAACGTTGAGGTGACGGCCGCTCACGCGTGTGACGGCGTCAATCACCTCGCGCACACTGTAGCCGTGGCCGTAGCCGCAGTTGAGGGTGAGCGAGCTGCCACCGTGGCGAAGATGGTCGAGCGCACTCAGGTGCGCGGTGGCCAGGTCTTCCACATGAATGTAATCGCGAATGCCGGTGCCATCGGGCGTGTTGTAGTCGGTGCCGTAGATGCACAGGCTGTCGCACTTGCCTACGGCGTGCTCGCAGGCCACCTTGATCAGCAGCGTGGCGTGCGGCGCCGAGTGACCGATACGCCCGGAGGGGTCGCAGCCGGCCACATTGAAGTAACGCAGAATCACGTGCCGGAGATCGCTGGCCGCGCTCACGTCGCGCAGCATGTTCTCGGACATCAGCTTGGACATGCCGTACGGGTTGATGGGGCTGGTCGGCGTGTCTTCGTCGGCCACGCCGCCCTCAGTGAGGCCGTACACGGCAGCGGTGGAGGAGAAGATGAAGTGCTTCACCCCCGCTTCCGTGGAGGCTGCCAGCAGATTGCAGGTATTGCAGGTGTTGTTGCCGTAGTACTTCACCGGGTCGGTGACCGATTCGGGCACCACCGTGTGGGCCGCGAAATGCAGCACCGAATCCACCTTGTGATGGGCCAATACCCGCGACACCAAGGCGCGATCGCCCACGTTGCCCACCACCAACTCGGCATCGTGTACCGCTTCCGGGAAGCCCGATGAGAGATTGTCGATGACTACCACGCGTTCGCCGCGCTCAACCAACTGCTGTACGACATGGCTACCGATGTATCCGGCTCCGCCGGTGACAAGCACTCCATTCATGACGACGCACCTGCGTGAACAATGGGGAAGTTGTGGCGAAGCCATCCGTCAATGTGGTCGACCAGCCGTTGCCGGTCGCCGGTAAGCGCATAGGTGTGATCAATGGCTTCGAGATAGCGCGAAGAAACCGCGGGATCAGCCATCACCGGCCCGAAGCACTCGCGAAACTGGCGCTGATGGTTGAAGTACATGTTGATGCCGCCGGTGTAGACGAAGCACAGCTTCAGTCCGCGCTTCACCATGCTGGTCAGGTCGGCGCTCACCACGTCCTGAGGAAGTGGCGCGACCGCAAACACCGGGTTCTCTTGCACGCCGCCTGCGTTCAACTGACGCGCCAGCCGCCGCCACCAGCGGCGCGGGTCTAACGCGCGAGGCAGGTAATGACGCAGCTTGAAGCCGAGCGTGCGATAAGCGAACCCATCAAGAAAAACCGCTCCGCTGATCTTTTCGTGGCTGTGAGGGTCTCGCGCGGCGGTGTGGGCCTTATCAGCACCAGAGCACAACCCTACCAGCACAAACCGCTGGCACCCGGCCTGCTGATGCAGCAAGGCCATGGCGTCCTCCACGTCGGCGCAGATTTGCTGGTTGCGCGTCTGCGACTCGCCCGTGGCGCCACTGTCGCCAATGGTGGAAAGATCAAAGCGGAGCGTGGGGTAACCGATGGTATTGAGACGCCGGGTGAGATCCACGTGCATGCGGAACGGCCCTACCCGGTGCACCAGCCCCGCGTTCAATACGATCACGCCCACGGCGTCGCAGGGCGATGCTGGCACACCGGCAATGCCAATGAGATGGCCCGCGCGACCGAAACGGAAGGCTGATTCACGCATAAGCGTGCTCCCGCCAGTGAGCAACCACGGCATGCACCAGCGGATGGCACAGAATGGCCGTCTCCAGGTGCGATAGCTCATCCCAGGGCGTCGCGGGCTCGATCGGCGCGACATGCGCATCCCGTATGGCGAGCTCTCGCCAGTCGCTGGCTTTTGCAGAGGCCAACGAATCCAGCAGCAGCGACGGCACCGCCGACCATCCCGCACGCAGCCCGGCGATCTGTTGCCGCAGCAGCGTGTTTACTGGAAAACCCAGCCACTGACCGGCTGCCTCTTCCGAAGCGCGAGGGCGAACGAAGCGCTTGGTGTCCTGACGCATGGCGTCCTGCAGCGCGTCGAGCGTCGCGGCATGGGCCTGGCCATCAATGATCGGGTCCCACACCACCACGTCGTCAAAGTTGGCGGCGGACGCCGCTGCCAGCGCCAGGCTGCCACCCAGCCGCGCACCGAACGCGAGTACCTGATCGGCGCCACTGCGCGCGCGAAGTTCGTTGGCAGCGACTACGGTATCGGCAAGACAGCGATGCCAATCCACCTCGTCGCTATCGCCAGCCGAGTCGCCACAGCCGTAATAATCAAACCGAAGTGTCGAATGCCCTTCTGCCGCCAAGGCAACGGCCAGTTGCCGATAGAGCCGATGGCATCGGATGTAGTCCTGCCCCAGTGGCGCACATAACAACACCGCGCGGCCGCCCGGATGGGAGGCTGCGTGATGGATGCCGAACAGTTCGTGGTCGTGCCCGAAGAAGAACGGCAATTCGTTATCGACGCGCGTCATCGCGTATACACCATGGTCAGAAAGTACTCGTTCGCGTGATACGACTGACCAGCCGTGTTACTGCTCTGGATCGTGCGCGCATAGGTAGCGCTCCAGCTCCAGTGCGGCGCGAATTTGTGGTTGAAGCCAGCGCCGTAGCGATAGGTTTTGTCACGACGGGTGATCGTCTCGTAATGCGTTCGGCCCGCCTCGCCGAAGGCCGAAATCGACATGTTCTGCGTCAATTTGTAATCGGTGGTGAAGCCGATGCCTTTGCTCACCTGATCGAAGGTGGTGGAATTGATGTAGTTGAGCTTGCTGTAGGACGGCGTCACCGAAACGGTGAGGAGCTCGTCGCGATAGGTATAAGTCGCGGCAATCTGCCTTTCCTTGAACACATCGGAACTGATGACGACATTGCCCACGCCGATACCGCCGCGCGCGGCGTCCATGGCATCGGTCACCGGCTCCAGCGGCACCAACTCGCCGCCGATACTGATGTTGGAGGGCTGAAGCATGTCTTGCGCGGCGTCGGAGTACTGATAGGCGCCATTAACGGTCAGCGTGTTTTTGGGCGAGATGCGCCAGCCGAGCGTGAGGCGAGCCAGCGGTCCGTTTTGGGAGGCGCCTTGGGTGAAGTCGATCTTGGTCCAGCCCAGCGAGGCGTCAATATCCAGCGCAGTGAGGCGGCTGGTGTAACGCGCGTAGGCCGCGTAGTTGGTGTAGTTGGAACCTGCCGTGGTGCTGGCGAAGTCAACGTGCTCGGCTTCCAGGTTGCCCGAGATCTGATCGGTGGGGCTGATGTCGCGGTAAAGACGGAACGCGCCTGCGCCACGTGACGAATTGAACTGATCCACGCGGGAAGCGTAGCTGTTGATGTACTTCAGCTCCGCATCACCGGTCATACCCTCGCCCACCCTGAAATGCAGCGTAGGTCCGATGGCGAGCACGTTGGTTTGCTGCTGGTTGCCTGGCGAATTCGAAGCCAGCGAGTTCACCGGTGCGACGCCGGCGGCATCCTGCACACTGACATCCAGCCGCCGGGGAATCGCCGACCAGTTGGCCTGGCCATTGATCTGCGCCAGCGTCTGGCTGCTAAACGCACTGCTGGAGTAGTCGCGATACTCCACATTGCCGGCGACGTTGGCCTGGAACGTGGAGCCCTGTTCCAGATAGCTGAACGTCGCGCCCGGCGCGATGACATTGGTGCTGATGGGATTGGTGGTCGTCAGCGCCGCGTTGTCGGCGTGCTCCCCGGTAAGGTATAGCGACCAGTTGAACTGACCCGCCCAGGCGCTACCCGAACAGGCGGCAAGCGCCACGGCGACGGAACGAGCGAGTGTTGTGCGTACTGCCATATTCCTTTCTCCTTCGGGAGTAACGCAGTAGGAATCGCTCCAGTCACGTGCGTGGCTGCCCCTCAGGGCACGTGGTTGAAAACCACCCCGGCCATCTTCTCCGGGTCGAAATTGGTGACGGCCTGACTGATCGCCGCCGGTGTATCGCGCCCATATCCCGCGACGACCACCACGAAGTCAGCAAGGTCGGAAAGAATGCGTGCGTCGGGCGAGCCCTTGATGGCGGGGCCATCGAGGAACAGATACCGATCGGGATAACGGCAGCGCAGCGAATCGAGCATGGTGCTCATGCGGAACGAGGAGAAATACTCGCCGCTGTTTTCGCGCGCCCGGCCGGCGGGAATCAGCCTCAGTCTCGGGATGCCCGTGTGATAAAGCACCGGCTCGATACCCATCGACGGTTGTTCCAGAAAATCGATAAGGCCACCGGACGACGGCTCCACACCCAGCGCCTTGTGCTGGCTGGGATAGCGCATATTGCAGTCGATCAGCAGGCTGGTCTTGGCCTCATCGAAGGCAAAGGCCGCAGCGAGATTGCGCGTGACGAAGCTGCCACCCGAGCGTGGGCTCACCGATACCACCAGCGTGACGAAATTCTGGCGTCCGGCAATGCTCAGCAAGCGGGTGCGAATTTCGCGGAAGGCATCGGACTGCCGCCGCACGGAATCTTCGCGATGGATCAGCCGCCGCTCTTCCAGCTGCAGTGGCGCCAGTTCACGCCCAGGCTCGGCCATGCGTGCGATGGAGTGACCTGGCGCGCTGCGCTGCTGAAGGCTTCGGGCCGCCTCTTCCAGCACGTTCTCGAAGGCGTCAGACGGTCCCTGTTCGTTTTCGTCTTTCATGTTCATTGCTTCAACCTCAGCCAGAACATGGCCAGGTAAACCGCAGCAATACCTGCCATCAGCAGCAGCAGAATCAGGTTGTGCATGCGGTCGCGATGGCGGTCTTCCGGCGTGGGATAGAACGGAATGGAGGCGAGCACGGCGAGGCCGGTGGTCTGCTCGAGGCGCTCAACCGAGCGCACACGCGGATCAAGCTTCACCAGACCGAACAGCAGCCCAATCGGCACGGCCAGCGCCAGCGCGATGCCCGCCAGGCTGAAATGCATGAACCGCAAGCCCGACGGCACCAGCGGCAACACCGCAGGATTCTGGATAAGGAACGTAAGTCCGCGCTGCTCCGCGTCGAGGTTCATCGACACGCGTGCGTTCTCGCGGCGCTTCAGCAGATCCTGATAGACATCGCGATTGACGTTGTAATCGCGCGTCAGCTCGGCCACGACGTTCGCCGAGTTGGCAATGCGCGCGCTGCGCTGCAATTCCGTCTGAAGCATGGATTCACTGGCGGAAAGCCGCGCCGCCGCGGCAGCGGTAGAAGCGCGCGTAGTAGAGAGCTGCGTCCTGATCTGCTGGTAGGCGGGATTGAACTGCACATGGCTATCCAGCGTGGTCGGCGTGCCCGACAACTGTGAGGCTGCCTTGCGCTGATCTTCCTGCGCCATCTGTTGACGCAGATCCTGCATCTGATGACGAATGCGGATGACGTCCGGGTATTCCTCGGTGTAGGTCAGCAGCAGTTTGTCCAGCTGCGCCTGCAGATCGGCCATCTGGGTCTCATAGACGCCGTTGACCGTCTGCACGGTGCTCACTTCCGACTCGCCGGAAAGTTGCGATGCCAGTGACCCTTCTTGTGAGCGGCGCTCCATCAGATCCATGCGAGCCGTTTCGATCTGGCTGCGCAGCTGGCTGATACGGGCGTTGGTATCTGCCTCGCTGCCAGGCCGTGCATCGTCGTTGGCGTCACGATAGGCCTTGAGCTTGCCTTCTGCATCCGTGAGTTTCTTGCGGTAAGCCTCGACCTGGCTGTTGATGAAATCGTAGGCATCGCGACTCTCGCGTTGCTTGGAAGCCAGGCTTTCACTGATGAACAGCTGCGCGAGCTGGCGCGTGACAATGTAGGTGCGCCGCGCGTCGGAATCTGAGTAGCTGATGGTGATGAGGTTGTCGCGCTCCATCTGCACCTTGGTGCGCGACTTGATGCCTTCGACGATGCGATCCTGCTCGATAAGCGAAGGGTGAGTGGCCATCCAACCGCCCGCCTCAAGAATCTCGCTCATCACCTTGCGGCTGAAAATCACGTCGCGCGCCATGCTGGCGCGGTTCTTGTTGGCCGTGGCCTGCGCCGCACCTTCCATCAGCGGCGAGATGATGCTGCTTTCCTGCGACAGAATGGTGGTGGAAGCTTCGAACTTCTTTGGCCACAACATGCCGGTGACAAGCGCAGCCAACGCGATGAGCGCAAAGATCACCCCTATGGTCAGGCGCTGGCGGCGCGCCTCGCTTACCAGCGCTGGCACCATGCTGGCAAAAGGTGTGAGTTCCCCACTCATAGCCTCCCCCTCGTCCGTGTTACCTGGACCATTCGATTCGTCAGAACGCGCGCAACGGCACCGTCACCACATCGCCCGGCTGGACCGGATAATTGGTCGCCAGGTCCCCCTGCTGCAGTACTCGATCCAGCCGCACCGCATACGGCGTGGTGACGCCATCGCCCCCTTTGCGATAAAGCTCGGTGCGATCCGGTGCAGCGAATTCCGTCGTTCCGCCTGCCGCGAGCACGGCATCAAGCACCGTCATGCCCTGGCGATACGGAATGGATATCGGCGAGCGCACCGCACCGGTGACACGCACACGCGACAAGTACTCGTGACTGCGCAGTTCGGTGAGGATCACCGCCACCTGCGGATCACGTATGTAGGACTGCAGCTTGTCCTTGATTTCCCCTGCCACTTCTTCAGGCGTCTTGCCGCCCGCGACGACATCGCCAATCAACGGCACCGTGATCTTGCCGTCCGGCCGTACCGGTACCGTGACGCTCAGATCAGGGTTGTGCCAAACGGTAATCTGCAGCTGGTCATCAACACCGATGCGATAAGTCGTCACCGCCTGAGCGTTTGGGTCGACTTTGGGTGCCTCCGTCAAACCGCGATTGGAAGCGCATGCCACGAGCAGCAGCGCTACGCACAGTACGAGTAGCTGACGAAGACTCTTCATGGCCGCCCCCTGAAAAAATGTGATGTACGTCACGACGAAGTATATCCACGGCAAAAACAAACTTGACAAAGCCATAAGACGTATGCCTTGCCGCACATGGACGCGCGCACGAGGGGCACTGCCAAACACCGCCGCCACTGTTGCGGGCCCTCTCGCCGACTTCGGCTACCAGAAGGCCTAGCCGAAGCGCCGGGCAGCGGCAGTGACATGCACGAGAAACGTCAATGGAAAACAGCCGGCCCACGCCCGCATGACCGGGGTTAGACCGTTTGGCCGATGGCGATGCCGCAATGGGTCATCGACGATCGATCAGCACGAAACCGCGCCTGGCGGAGGGGCACTCAACATGAGCGATAACCCGCACGCCGCGCCCTTGCCGGGCGCGGATCGGCATTACGTTGCGCCGGTGGATCCGGCCAATTTCTCCACCCATAAAGTCGGCCAACTTCGCCACACCTTTCATAAGCATCCATTGCTGCAGCTGCCTGCGCTTGCGCAGCTGGCCGAGGAACTGGCGCCACTGGGGCATTGCCGCTTTGTGCGGCCGGGCCTTGAACAACACTCACCCTTTGCCCACGAAAGCGAGCACCCTGACGGTCGCGGCATCAGAGAATGCTTTCGACGCATGGAAGAGCCGGGCTCATGGATAGCCCTCTATCACGTGCAACACATCGCACGGTATCGCGCATTGCTTGACGAGATTCTGGGTACGGTGCGGCCGGTGATCGAACGCGAGCAATCCGGTGTTCACGGCATCATGGGTTTCATCTTTATCTCTGCCCCACCCTCGGTGACGCCTTTCCATATCGATCGCGAGAACAACTTCTGGCTGCAATTGCACGGCCGCAAGACGTTGAGCGTGTGGGACCCGACGGACCGCGACACCGTGACCGCTGATGCGGTCGAAGATTTCATCGTCGATCGTTCGTTGCGGAAGGTGCGCCTCAAGGAAGAACATCGCGCGCGCAAGCATGATTTCGATAGCGGCCCCGGGGACGGCGTGTACTTTCCCAGCACATCGCCGCATATGGCTCACGTCGACACCGACTGGGCGAGGCCCGGCGACGGCATTACCGCGTCCATCGGCATCACCTTCTACACGAATGAAACGCGACGCGCGGCGCGTATCCATCAGATCAACCGCATCCTGCGCCACAAGTTGCATATGCGGCCGAGCTATCCGGGAACGTCGCCGCTGGCCGATGCGATCAAAGCGCCACTGGGCCATCTGGTGGGTCCGATGCGGCAGTTTCTGAGCAACAGCGTGCGAATCGCGCGTGCCGTGAAATCCGGCAGACGCCCGGACGAAGGCTGGATGGGCGATAAAGCACCGCCAGGATCCTACTGAGTCGCGAACAGCACGGTCTCGCGCGGGAACTAGCGGATTGCAGGAGCACACTTATGCGCGACCGCGGCGCGTCGTCTGGCTGCTGTCCCGACCGTTGCCAGACGCGGCATCAACTGAGCACGTGGCCCTGCGCCTTGTCAGCGATTTCCAGCCGCGTCACTGCTCGCGGCTGAAGTAAAACCCGAAATACCGATCGAGCGAGTGCGAGGGATAGAACGGGATATCGCAGCGGCGATCCGTATTCTCCCAGCGGTCGCGCATGACGTAACCCAGCGCTTTCAGGCTGTCGAGAAACTCGCGCTCAGCGGTAACCCGATACGGGCAATAAGAGGCGCCCGTGTTCTGCACGGTGAAGTAGGAGGTATTCATGTGGATGGGCACGGAGTTCAGCAACAGATGCCCCGGCAGCCGCTCCAGGCCGCGCAGCATGTCCGCCAGCGTGTAATCGAGGTATTGCAGCGAACCTGCGGCGAAGAGAATGTCGGTGCCGCTGGCGTCGTCGCGCCGCGAAGTAAAACTCAGGCGCCGCAGGTTGTCGTTCTTCTGTGCCCATTCCGCGCCAGCTTGCATCACGGCCGGTACATCCATCACCTGCCAGCGGATGCGATCCGGATAGCGGAGATAGCGCTGATACGCGTAGTAAGCAATGCCGATGTGCCCACCAAGATCGAACACCGATGCGCTACCCGCCTCAAACATGCGGGACAGCCACCACATCATCGGGTAGTCATTGAGAAACACACGGCGCGTGCGCTCGCGATAGAACGCAGCAGACGCGGCGTTGTCGTAGCCCTGCACTCGCGCCGGCGGAATACTCGCCTGCGCCTCGGCAAAGCTGTCGTACACGCCGCGGTAAAGGTTCTCCATGGTCGAGTCGTGCGCGAGAAAGCGTCGCTCGTAACTGGCACGCATCACGCCGCGAATACCTGGCCAACTCGAAGCCAGCACGGCAAAGGCTTGAACGGTACGTGACATCTCCATGCGACAGGCCCCCGGCGAATGCGTTGTCAGCCACGAAAACAACGCCGCGACATTGACGCGGCGGGTTATCACGCACTATCGCCCGGTCCCGTAGGGCGCGCAAATTCTCGAAGGCACTATGGCCATTAGCCTATGTGTCCGACGTGCACCCTTTTTGATGGCGACGTCGTGAGTGGCACCATGGCCGCGTGCCACCCCGTGGGCATTCAAGCGATAGCGATCAGTTCCGCTTTGAAGGCCCCGTGTCGCGCGAGGCATGACGGGCTGCAGACCGGTGCGCCATCAGCAAGACCGCCGCGACTGCCGCGCCGTTGGCCAGCAATTGAAAAAGCATAGATTCCCCCCCGAGTTCCGCAAGAACATTGCACAAAGGCTGGCGGATCGCAATATTTTGCGGAGCAGGGCGAAACATGCATGACTCCGGCGCAAGGCAACCACGTGAGCCGGAACGTTCTATGGGGCACAAAAAAACAGGCGCTTAGATTGCTCTAAGCGCCTGTCCGATTGGTGGGCCGTGTAGGATTTGAACCTACGACCAATTGATTAAGAGTCAACTGCTCTACCAGCTGAGCTAACGGCCCGAAACACTAAATTTTTCTTACTTACTCAACTGGGGTGGAAGATGGGACTCGAACCCACGACCCTCGGAATCACAATCCGATGCTCTAACCAGCTGAGCTACATCCACCGCAAAACTTGAACTGGCGCGCCCGACAGGAATCGAACCTGCAACCGTCGGCTTAGAAGGCCGATGCTCTATCCGGTTGAGCTACAGGCGCTTGTGCACATTGTGCATAGCATCTGCATGGTCGGGGCAGAGGGATTCGAACCCACGACATCCAGCTCCCAAAGCTGGCGCTCTACCAGGCTGAGCTATACCCCGATTTCGAACCCTCAACCGCTTTCGCGAGCTGAAGCTTTGAAATGCTACGGGTGACGCCTAGCCTAGTCAATCCGTATCAAAGCACACCGAACTTAAAACCTTATGCCCGGTCCGTTTGGCGATTCACTGCCTTGCGGTGCAAACCGTGATGCAAACATCACACTTTGCTGTATATGGCGCGCCCGGAGAGATTCGAACTCCCGACCACCAAGTTCGTAGCCTGGTACTCTATCCAACTGAGCTACGGGCGCGTTTTTAACCTTTGCTTTGTCGCTTAACCATTTTAGTGGAAAGCGCCGAAGCGAGAAGCGGAATTATTCAGATTCGAGGGCGGTGCGTCAATACTTTTTTTCAGATTTTTTTCATCGCCGTCTGAAAATCTTCACGTTCGGCGGTGAAAGCACTTCACTCGAGCCCGCTAGTTTAGCCATCTGTTTCACATTCGGCTAGACCTTTGAGTGAATTTCTTTACATATGTGAAGCAACGACTGCAGCTGAGATCTGGCAACACGCTCTGACGGGCAAGTGCCTCTCGATCACGCAGCGTAGCGGGCGCGCACAAGTGCACCGACCAAGGAAGATGCGTGCCCTGCCCTGCAAAGAAAAAAGGCGGCACATGGCCGCCTTTTTCTTGTCTCTCGCTTCGGCGATCAACGATCGGCGATACGGCTCTGCGTTGCCGGCGTGGCCGGATCGCCGACCTTGGCGCCCGCATCGCCACGCGGCGGCGGAGGCGGCGGCGTAGAACCCGAGCTGGAGTTCTTGGACCAATCCGCCGGCGGACCCGGAACGCGGCCATTCATAATGTCTTCGATCTGGTGCGCGTCGATGGTTTCGTACTGCAGCAGTGCATCGGCCATCACGTGCAGCTTGTCGATGTTGTCGGTGAGCAGCTGCTTGGTGCGTGCATAGGCACGATCCAGGATGTCGCGCACTTCTTCGTCGATCTTGCGCGCGGTTTCGTTGGAGACGTTCTTGTGCTGCGTCACGGCGCGGCCAAGGAACACCTCGTCCTCTTCTTCGCCGTAGGTCATCGGGCCGAGTTTGTCGGACAGGCCCCACTTGGTGGCCATGTTGCGGGCCATCTTGGTGGCACGCTCGATGTCGTTCGACGCACCGGTGGTGACCTTGTCCTCGCCGAAGATCAACGCTTCGGCGACACGGCCGCCATACAGCGAGCACAGCTGCGATTCGATCGCCACGCGGTTCATGCTGTACTTGTCGCCTTCCGGCAAGTACATGGTGACACCCAGCGCGCGACCGCGCGGAATGATGGTCACCTTGTAGACGGGATCGTGCTCCGGCACCAGACGACCGACGATGGCATGGCCGGCCTCGTGATAGGCGGTGAGCTTCTTCTCGTCTTCGCTCATGGCCATCGAGCGGCGCTCGGTACCCATCAGGATCTTGTCGCGCGCCTTGTCCAGGTGGCTCATGCGCACGTCACGTGCATTCTCGCGCGCGGCGAACAGGGCAGCCTCGTTGACCAGGTTGGCGAGATCCGCACCGGAGAAGCCGGGCGTACCGCGCGCAATGGTCATCGGATCGACGTCTGGCGCAGTCGGTACGCGGCGCATGTGCACCTTGAGGATCTGCTCGCGGCCCTTCACGTCCGGCAGGCCCACCACCACCTGACGGTCGAAACGGCCCGGGCGCAGCAGCGCGGGGTCGAGCACGTCAGGACGGTTGGTGGCGGCGATGACGATGACACCTTCGGTGCCTTCGAAACCGTCCATTTCCACCAGCAACTGGTTGAGCGTCTGCTCGCGCTCGTCATGACCGCCACCGAGGCCGGCGCCACGATGGCGGCCCACTGCGTCGATTTCGTCGATGAAGATGATGCACGGCGCGTGCTTCTTGGCCTGCTCGAACATGTCGCGCACGCGGCTGGCACCGACGCCGACGAACATCTCGACGAAATCCGAACCGGAGATCGAGAAGAACGGCACCTTGGCCTCGCCCGCGATGGCCTTGGCCAGCAGGGTCTTACCGGTACCCGGCGGGCCCACCATCAGCACGCCGCGGGGAATCTTGCCGCCCAGCTTCTGGAACTTGCCCGGGTCGCGCAGGAATTCGACCAGCTCGCCCACTTCTTCCTTGGCTTCGTCGCAGCCGGCGACATCGCTGAAGTTGACCTTGATCTGGTCTTCGCCCTGCAGCTTGGCGCGCGAGCGGCCAAAGCTCATGGCGCCACGACCACCCGCACCGGCCTGCATCTGGCGCATAAACCAAATGAACACGCCGACGATCAGGATGATGGGCAACCAGTTGAGCAGCAGGCCCAGCAGCGAGAACCCGTTGTTGGACGGCTCCTGGCGCACTTCCACGCCCTTGTCCTGCATCTGCTTGACCACCGAGTTGGTGGACCAGCCGAGCACAGGGGCCACGGTGCGGAACGCATTGCCGTCCTTCAGCTTGCCGCTGATGGTGGCAGGCTGATCGGCACTAATGTTGGCCGAAGCCACGTTGCCGTTGTCCACACTCTGCACGAAGCTGCTGTAGGGCAGATCCGAAGAGGATGCGCCGCGCGGATTGAAGCTCTGGAACACCGTCAGCAGTACGACTGCGATGATCAGCCAGAGCAGCAGGTTTTTCGCCATTTCATTCATGCACGGTTCTCGCCCGATTGCCCGCCGTGGATCTTTCGCCCCACGGCCAATGCATACACCTCCCGCGAACGTGCGCGTGAGGCCTTTGGTTTACGCATGGTCACGCGTGTGAAGTCCACGCGCAAGCTACGTATGTATTCGTCAAAGCCGGTTCCCTGGAACAATTTGATCAGGAAAGACCCGCCCGGTTTAAGCCATTGGCGACTGAAATCCAGCGCCAGCTCGGCCAGGTCCATGGCACGGATCTGATCGGCCAAGGCCACACCGCTCATATTGGGGGCCATATCAGAGAGCACAAGATCGACCTGCTGGCCATGCAGGCGGCTCTCCAACTCGCGCAGGACCGATTCTTCACGAAAATCGCCCTGCAGAAAGTCCACTCCGCCAATGCCCTGCATGGGCAGAATGTCCATGGCCACCACGGTACCGGTGTCGCCCAGGCGCTGACGCACCAGCTGCGACCATCCGCCCGGGGCGGCACCCAGGTCCACCACCCGCATACCGGGCTTGAGCAGCCGATCCTTGTCGATCAGCTCCTCCAGCTTGAAGACCGCACGGGACCGCAGACCCTCGGCCTGGGCCTTTTTCACATAAACATCATCGAAATGCTCCCGCAGCCAGCGGGAACTGCTTTTGCTGCGAGACATGATCGGCAACGGCCACAGATACGGGGGAAGTAGCGCGCATGATACCCTTTGCGGTCCCATCGCAGCGAATCCGAGACTGAACGCATGGCACTTTCCCCTTCACAGCGCCGTTATTTGCGCAGCCTCGCCCATGATCTCCACCCCGTCATCCTGCTTGGCGCCAAGGGTGCCACTGAGGCCGTGCTCAAAGAGCTGGACCTCGCTTTGTCTCACCACGAACTGGTGAAGGTGAAGCTTTCAGGCGGCGACAAGGACGAGCGTCAGCAGCAGATTGATTACCTCGCCGAGGGTACCCGGTCGGAAAGCGTGCAGCAGATTGGCCACATCGTGGTGCTGTTCCGCCGCAACGAGGACGAGCCGAAGCTCGCCCTGCCCCGCTAATGGATCTGTCGCTCGACCATCCCGGCAGCTATCTGTTCGTGCGCCGGGTCGGCCCCCGCTCGATCGTGGTTGTCGATCGCGAACTCACCGCGAGCTTTCTGCTTTCGCCCGAACGGGCCGTTGAGAACTGGCCTGTTACGGCATCGAGCGAGCTCGACGCCGGCCATGTCGACGCGATCCTCGCGCTGAATCCTGAGGTCGTTTTGCTGGGCACTGGGGAGCGCCAGGTGTTTCCGGCGCCCGCTTTCCTGGCCGGCTTGCTGCGCAAGGGCGTTGGCGTGGAAGTGATGGATAACGCAGCGGCGGCACGCACCTACGACTTGCTCGCCGGTGAGAATCGGCGTGTGGTGGCCGCGTTTATTCTTCCGGCGCCATAACAACGGCAAGCTGACTGTGGGAGCGCACCCGGTGCGCGACTGCGGAACAACAATCTGCCTCTCTACGGATTGGTCGCGCACACGGCGCGCTCCTACAGAGCCCGTATCAGCGGGAAGGCAGATATCCCATCGGATCGACCGGATTGCCGTCTTTGCGGATCTGAAATTGCAACTCGTCGCGCGATGCGCCGGTAGAACCCATCTCGGCAATCTGCTGGCCGGCAGTAACCCGCTGTCCTTCCTTCACCAGTCGCTTGCTGTTGTGGCCATAGGCCGACAGGTAGCTGTCGTTGTGCTTGACGATGACCAGCTCGCCATAGCCCACCAGGCCATTGCCGCTGTACACCACGACGCCATCGGCAGCGGCACGCACCGGATCGCCGGTCTTGCCGGCAATCTCGATACCCGGAATGGCATCACCGGACTGGAAGCGCTTGATCAGCGAGCCATCCGCCGGCCAACGCCAGCTCACGCCACCATTGCTGCGGGTGGCACCCGGTGCAGCCGGGGTGGCTGGCGCGGGTGGAGGCGTGTTGCTCGCCGTCGCGGCTGCAGCGCCAGCCACAGGAACGACTGGCGTGGTGCTGGCCGCCGGAGCCAGTGCAGCCGAATGGGCTGGTGCTGGCGCGGTTGCTGAGCTTGCCGCAGCCGCAGCCGGGGAGCTCTGCGGGGTTTCCGGTGCAGTGGCCGTGGCGTGCGCGGGTGCCGATGGCTTGGCAGCCGTCGCTACCACGGGTGCCGTATGAGCTGCCGCAACGGGCGACTTGCCATTGGCAGGCCCGAGCTGCAGCTGCTGCCCCGGCCAGATCGTGTAGGGCGAATCGATATGGTTCCAGCTGGCCAGGTCGCGGAAATCCACGCCATTGCGGAACGCGATCGAATACAGCGTGTCACCCTTGGCAACCGTATAAGTGCCGCCTGGCGCGGGACGCGCAGCAGGCGCAACCACGCGCGGCGAATTGCTCGCCGCGGGTTCAACAACGACGGATCGCTGGGTGCCACAGGCAGCCAGCAGGATCGCGGAGGTCAGGATCAGTGACCGGAGATATCCATTCATGGCGGTCAGCATAACGAGGCGCTGAAGTATTTTCATGCATACCGCACCGGCAGGCCTTGTAAGCCGCCGGCCGGCGTTCAGTGCGACAGGAACCACCACACGGCCAGCGCGGCCAGCAGGACCAGCGCCGCCCAGCCGATGCGTTCGATGTGCTTGTGCAGGAGATGTTCGGCACGCTCACCAAACACGCGGATGAACAACGCCAGCAGCCACACGCGCTTGCCGCGGCCCACGGCGATGCACACCAGGAACGGGATGATCGGCACGCCCACGATGCCCGCCGCCCAGGTGACGAATTTCATCGGCACTACCGGCTGCAGTGCAGCCAGCGCGAGCACCACCATCAGGCCCAGCCAATGCTGGTTCATCTGCATGCGCAGGTTGTCTACGCCCTTCTCGATCGGTGCAAGCAGATGCAGGCTGTCGAGCAGGGGCGAGAGCGCGTGGAAGGCCCAGTGCCCCAGCGCATAACCCACCAGCGAGCCCGCCAGGGAGAACAGCAGGCTGAGGTTGGCGTAGAAAAACGCCTTGTGACGCTTGCCGAGCATCATCGGCGCCAGCATCACTTCCGGCATGATGGGAAAAATAAAGGCCTCGATGAAGCTGAGACCGCACAGGTAGTACACAGCCTTGGGGTTGCGCGCCCACGTCAGTGCGCGCGCATAGAGCGGTCCGAATAAACGCATGCTCAGCGATTTCCTTGAAAAGCGGGGCGCATCAACCGATGCCGCCGAGTAGTGGCACGAAACTGACGGCAGCCAGTTCCTCCTGGATGAAATCGCCCTGCCCGTCACCACGCATGCGGATCAGCATCTGATTGCTTGGCGAACCCACCGGAGCCACCAGTACACCCGTCGGGCTCAGCTGATCGAGAATCGCGTGAGGAATCGCGTCGCCCGCGGCCGTAAGAATGATGGCGTCGAACGGCGCCTCGTCGGCCCAGCCGAGCTTGCCATCGTCATGGCGCGAACGAATGTTGGTGAGCCCCAGCTGGCGGAAGCGGCGGCGCGCCTGGCGCAGCAACTCCTCGATACGTTCGACGGTGTAGATCTGCGACACCAGCTGCGCAAGCACCACGGCCTGATACCCCGACCCGGTGCCGATCTCCAGCACCTTTTGCGGTACGCCGAATTCCAGCAAGGCCTCAGTCATGCGCGCCACCACCCACGGCTGGGAGATGGTCTGGCCGTGGCCGATCGGCAAGGCGGTGTTTTCGTAGGCGCGCGAATGCAGCGCCTGGTCGATGAAATGGTGGCGCGGCGTGTTGCGGATGATGTCGATCACACGCTGGTCGCGAATACCTTCTTCCTTGAGCTTGGTCGCAAGGCGGTCGCGTGCGCGCTGCGAGGTCATGCCCTCGCCTTTCAGTGCGGATGGTGGCAATGGATGCACGTTCATCACCTCACGCAGCCTCGCCCGCCGGATTCTTACCTGCACCCTCGTTCATGGCGCCCACCCAGCTGCTGACTTTTTCCAAGGCCTGGAATCGGGTCAGATCCACATGGATGGGCGTGACGGACACATAGCCACGGCGCACGGCATTGAAGTCGGTGCCGGGGCCTGCATCGTCCACATCGCCGGCCGGACCGATCCACCAGATTTCCTTGCCGCGAGGATCGGTCTGTTTGATGGCGGGCGACGAGCGATGACGCTTGCCCAGGCGAGTGACCTCAAAGCCGCGAATGGCGTCCCAGGGCAGATCCGGCACGTTGACGTTGAGAATGGTGTCGGCCGGCAGCGGATCTACCAGCAGGCGCCGCATCAGCAACAGGACGGCATTGGCGGCGGACTCGTAATGCTCGCCCTTGTGGTCCTTGCTGACCAGCGAAACCGCAATGGCGGGCAGCCCCAGAAAGCGCCCTTCCATGGCGGCCGAGACGGTGCCGGAATAAATCACGTCATCGCCGAGGTTGGCCGAGTTGTTGATGCCGGAAACGACAATGTCGGGTTCGTGGTCGAGCATGCCGGCCAGTGCCAGATGCACGCAATCCGTGGGGGTACCGGCGACGCGGAAATAGCCGTTGTCCATGCGCAGCGCGCGAATGGGCCCATCGAGCGTCAAAGAATTGCTGGCGCCCGAACGATCGCGGTCCGGTGCCACCACCGTCACCTGACCGACCGCACCCAGACGCTCGGCGAGCACGCGAATGCCCGGTGCATCCACGCCATCGTCGTTGCTTACCAGAACTCGCATGATGATCCGTACAAAGCTGGGGGGCTGGCGCACCGTCCCTGTAAACCCTTGGCGCGCCCTGTAGATACCGAAGTCTAACCGAGCAGGCGCATGGTTTCACACGGGCGCGGAGCCCCGTGAAGGCGTGCGGCCAGTCATTCCGCAGAAGGAAGGGGATGCACACGCGCATGCACAGGGGTTCGACGGCCCTGGCGGCCTCGTCGCAGCCGCAGATGAACGTGCTACACCGCCCGCCGGCCAGTGTTCCCGCCACCACGCCAGACCCGATGATGCTGACCTTCTTACTCGCCTCCCTCACGCAAAAGGGATGAGACCGACGTTATAGATGTTGGGTAGGATGCCGCCATGAAACATCGCCCACCTGCCCAGGTCACTGACGATGACGCGCGCCTGTTCCGCGACGCGATCGGTGAAGTACGCCGCATCGACCCGGTGGCACCCGCGCCCGCCGCCCCGAAACCCGAACCACAGGCCCACATGTTCGAGGCGGACGAAGCTGCCGTGCCCGGCGAATTGCTGGACATGGCGTTTGACCCGGGGCTGATGGAAGTCGGCGAGGAACTGAGCTATCTGCGCGACGGCTATCCGCCCAAGTTACTGAAGCAGCTCAAGCGCGGCCAATTCAGCATTCAGGACGATATCGACCTGCATCAGATGAATGCGGCGGCTGCGCAGGCGACCATTGCTGACTTTCTGGCAGAAGCCAAAGAGCGCGGCTTCCGTTGCGTACGCATCGTGCACGGCAAAGGGTTGCGTTCGCGTGCTGCCGGCCCGGTGCTCAAGGCGCTCACCGATCGGCTGTTGCGGCGGCGTGATGATGTGGTGGCGTTTGCGTCGGCGAGGCCGATGCAGGGGGGGACCGGGGCGGTGGTGGTGTTGCTGAAGGGGTGAGGGCTTTCCTCCTTTTAGAGGAGCGTTCGCCGCGTCCCACAGGGACTAGCTTCGCGTCGTAGGCGGCGCGCTAGCCGTATCGCTAAAACCGAAGACTGATGTCACTGGGCCCCGGCCTGCGCCGGGGCGACGGTTCTTATGAAACGTCGGGGCGAGCACCCGCCCCTCACCCCAACCCTCTCCCCTCAGGGGAGAGGGAGTAGAAGCTCGCGTTAGCTGGTACGCGCCAACTCGCGGACGACCGTTGTCGCGTAAGCACCCGCCGGCAACTCAAAGCTCAGCTCCAGCGCATCGCCATCAAGCCATCGCCAGGCGAGATTCTGCGGAATCATGCGCAACGCGCGACGCTCCTGATCCATCTTCGCCGCCACCAACCCATCCGCCAGATCAGCATTGGCGGCAGCCATCGCATTCTCCAGCGCAGCCACATCCGCTGCCGCTGGCGTTTCGCCACGCCCCCACAGCGGTCCCGATGGATGAATGTCGCCACGCGCCAGTCGCTCCGACAACGTCGCATCGAAAGGCACGGGACCAAACCACGAGCGCGAACCGGCAAGCGACCAGATCTCGCCTTCCATCGGCGCGTCCCATGCACCCTGTTCGACACGCGCTGCCAGCACGGCGTTGAAGATATGCGAGCGTGCTGCAGACAGCAGGAAATGGCGCTTGTCGCGATCGACGCGACGGCCGGCGAACATCGCTCTCGCCTGTGCCACGTTGCCGCCTTCACGACCAAAGCGCTGCTCGCCGAAGTAATTGGGCACACCGCGCTGCGCAATCTGCTGAAGCACCTGTTCGGCCACGGTTCGATCGCCAGCCACGTCGCGCAGAACCAGCACGAAACGATTGCCACGCAATGCACCGCGCTTGAGTTTGCGTTTATGCCGCGTGGCCGCGAGCACCTTCACTTCCGCATGGGGAAAGGTGGACCAATCCGGATCGGGTTTGCCTGCCAACTGCACGGAGAACGTCTGTCGAGTCACTGCATGGCGATCCTTCAACCCCGCGTAGCCCACGTTCAACGGCGGCACTTCTGCGAAACGCGCCAACTCGCGCGCCACCCAGTCGGTATTGGAGCCACGCTTCTCCACCCAGAGCAGCGCGTGCTCGCCTTCGCCATCGGCGTCGTAGCCGAGGATCTCTTCCACCTGAAAGTCTTCCGGGCTGCTGCGCAACACGGCCGTCAACGGCGGGTTGCCGTAGGCATAAGGCAATTCAAGGTCAGACATGAGACTCCACCGGCCATACCGGCTGCAGAAAATCGAAATACGGGCTTGCGCCCATTAGATCAGCCCGGATGTAGCGGGCTCGAGAATGCGACGCTTCGGTTTACGCCAGCACCAGCAACACGCACGCCTGTGCCGCGATGCCTTCGCCACGCCCCGTAAAGCCGAGCTTTTCCGTGGTGGTGGCCTTGATGCTGATGCAGCCTATGTCGCAACCCAGCTCCTCGGCGACCGCTTCGCGCATGGCCAGGGAATGCGGCCCCACTTTGGGCGCTTCGCAGATTACGGTGACGTCCGCATTGCCCAAGGCATAACCCTGCTCGCGCATCAGCTTGGCGGCGTGCTGCAAAAAGATCCGGCTGTTCGCGTTGCGCCACTGCTCCTGGCTCGGAGGAAAGTGCCTGCCAATATCACCCAGCGCCAACGCGCCGAAGATGGCATCGCACAAGGCGTGGATGACCACGTCACCGTCGGAGTGCGCCACCAGGCCGCGGCTGTGCGGTACGCGCACCCCGCCGAGCATCACATGGTCGCCTTCGCCGAAGGTGTGGACATCGAAGCCCTGGCCGATACGCATCATGGGAATGCTCCTTACTTTGTTCGTGGCAACAGGAATTCGGCCAGCGCAAAATCGGTGGCCGTCGTCACCTTGATATTGTCTTCCGCACCTTCGACGAGCAGCGGCGCAAATCCGGCACGTTCCATGGCCATCGCTTCGTCGCTCACGGTGATGCCCGCGACGGACGCGGCCAACAGCGCGGCGGAAAGCTCGCCGCGGCGAAACATCTGCGGCGTAAAGGCTCGCCAGCGATGGTCACGCGGCTCGGTTTCGTGACTGCGGCCGTCACCGCCCGCCCGCTTGAGCGTGTCGCGCAGCGGCGCGCCAAGCAAACCACCGCCCGCAGGAATACCTTGTTCGATCAGACGGCTGATATCGGCTTCGCGCACGCAAGGGCGCGCCGCGTCATGCACCAGTACGAACGCGCCATCGGTCACATCAGCAGGGAGTGCGCGCAGACCGGCGAGCACCGAGTCGCAGCGCTCGGAACCACCGATCGTCGTCAACACAGGCTTGCCGCCCAGCTGCGTCACAGCGGGCCAATGCTCATCCTTGCCACCGAGCACCACCATCAGGCCGGCAATCATCGGATGCGCCGCCAGCCGTTCCAGTGTGTGCAGGATCAACGGCTGCCCGGCCAACGGCAAGTATTGCTTGGGGATATCACCACCGACACGCGTGCCTCGCCCTGCTGCCGGCACCACACACCACAGGGGCCCCATGCTCAGCGGCCGCCTGTCGACGCGGCCGGCGCGGGCGCCTGGTTGGCGCCCGGCTTTTCGACCACCTGGTAAAACGTCTCGCCCGGCTTGATCAGGCCAAGCTCGGCGCGCGCACGCGCTTCGACGGCCTGATCACCATGCTTGAGGTCATCCACATCCGCACCCAGCGCCTGGTTGCGCTGCTGCAGCTTGTCGTTGTCTTCGCCCTGCTTCTTCACGGCGGCGCGCAAGGTTTCCACCTCGTGCACGCCGCCGTTGCCGTTCCACAGTTTCATCTGCAGAGCGATCAACAACAGCACCAGAATCAGGGCGACCCAACGCACCATGGGCGGTCAGTGCTCCCTATCAGCCCGGCAGGCTGGTCAGGTTGGGGAACGCGTTGCGACCGGCGTAGCGCGCGGCCGAGCCAAGCGCCTCTTCGATGCGCAGCAGCTGGTTGTACTTGGCCACGCGGTCGGTGCGGCACAGCGAACCGGTCTTGATCTGCGTTGCGGTGGTCGCCACGGCGATGTCGGCGATGGTGGTGTCTTCCGTCTCGCCGGAGCGATGCGACACGATCGCGGCGTACTTGGCGGCGTCGGCCATGGCAATGGCTTCGAGCGTCTCGGACAGCGTGCCGACCTGGTTCACCTTGATCAGGATGGCATTGGCGATCTGCTTATCGATGCCTTCCTTGAAAATGGTCGGGTTGGTGACGAACAGATCGTCGCCCACCAGCTGCACGTTCTTGCCGATGGCGTCGGTGAGCTGCTTCCAGCCGTCCCAGTCGCCTTCGGCCATGCCGTCTTCGATGGTGACGATGGGGTACTGCTTGGACCAGCTGGCCAGCACGTCGATCCACTGGGCCGGCGTGTAAACCTTGCCTTCGCCTTCCAGGTCGTACTTGCCGTTCTTGAAGAACTCGGAGCTGGCGACGTCGAGGCCGAGCAGGATGTCGCTACCGACCTTGTAGCCGGCCTTGTTAATCGCTTCGAGAATGGTGTCCAGCGCTTCGATGTTCGAACGCAGGTTCGGCGCAAAGCCGCCTTCGTCGCCGACGGCGGTGTTGAGGCCCTTGCCCTTCAGCACGCCCTTGAGCGCGTGGAACACCTCGGTGCCGGCGCGCAGCGCTTCGGCGAAGCTGGAGGCGCCGACCGGCAGGATCATGAATTCCTGCACGTCGACGTTGTTATCGGCATGCGCACCGCCGTTGATGATGTTCATCATCGGCACCGGCAGCGCACCCGGCTTGCCGGTGGTGCCATTGATGCTGGCGAGGTACTGCCACAGCGGCTGGCGATTCTGCGCAGCAACGGCATGAGCGGCAGCCATGGACACGCCGAGGATGGCGTTGGCGCCCAACTTGCCCTTGTTCGGCGTGCCGTCGAGGTTGATCAGCTTGGCGTCGAGGCCGCCCTGGTTGGCCGCATCGAAGCCTTTCAGCTCGCTGGCGATCGAATTGTTGACGTTGGCCACGGCGTTCTTCACGCCCTTGCCCAGGTAGCGGGACTTGTCGCCGTCGCGCAGCTCAACGGCTTCGCGCGAACCGGTGGAGGCGCCGCTCGGCACAGCCGCGCGACCGAAGCCGCCGCCGGCCAGGGTCACTTCTGCTTCAAGCGTGGGGTTACCGCGGGAATCGAGGATTTCACGGGCGTGAATGCGGGTGATTTCGGTGCTCATGGTGTCCGTAGCTTTTATGAAGTGACTGAAGCGATTGGGAACATCCTGCCTGATACGCGGGGGTAACGCTTCATTCGCTTCCCCCGCAGCGGATCAGAGCGTGTGTTCCAGGAATGTGTGGCGCTTGGTGACCTGATCGAGTTCGAGCAAGGTCTCCAGCAGCGCTTCCATCTTGTCCAGCGGCCAGGCGTTGGGGCCATCGCTGAGCGCCTTGGACGGATCGGGGTGCGTCTCGGCGAACAAACCCGCCACACCCACCGCCACGGCGGCACGCGCCAACACCGGTACGAATTCACGCTGCCCGCCCGAACTCGAGCCCTGCCCGCCGGGCAGCTGCACCGAATGGGTGGCATCGAACACCACCGGGCAACCGGTATCGCGCATCGCGCTCAGCGAGCGCATGTCCGAAACGAGGTTGTTGTAGCCGAAGCTGGCGCCACGCTCGCAGACCATGATGTCGTCGTTGCCGACGGCCTTGGCCTTCTCGACCACGTTCTTCATGTCCCACGGCGCGAGGAACTGGCCCTTTTTGATGTTCACCGGCTTGCCGGCGCGCGCCACGTTCTGGATGAAGTCGGTCTGGCGGCACAGGAAGGCCGGCGTCTGCAGGACGTCGACCACTGAGGCCACTTCGTTCATCGGCGTGTATTCATGCACGTCGGTGAGCACGGGCACGCCTAGCTGGCGCTTCACTTCACCCAGGATCTTCAGGCCCGCTTCCAGGCCGGGACCGCGGAAGCTGGTGCCCGACGAACGGTTGGCCTTGTCGAAGCTGGACTTGAAGATGAAGTGGATGCCGAGTTTGCCGGTGATTTCCTTGAGCTTGCCGGCGGTGTCCATCTGCAATTGTTCGGATTCGACCACACAGGGACCAGCGATCAGAAACAGCGGCTTGTCCAGGCCGACTTCGAATCCACACAACTTCATGCGACAGACTCCTTGGCCAGACGCTCACCCTCACGCACCGTCTTGAACTCGCGGGCGGCCTGCACGAAGCCAATGAACAGCGGATGACCGTCGCGCGGGGTGGAGGTGAATTCCGGATGCGCCTGGCAGCCGAGGAACCACGGGTGCTTCTGCTGGGGCAGTTCGACGATTTCGACCAGCAGGTCGTCCATCGACTTGCCCGAGATCACCAGGCCCAGGTCTTCAAACGGCTGGCGGTAGCGGTTGTTGAACTCATAACGGTGACGATGACGCTCGCGCACTACGTCCTGGCTGTACAGCTGACGCGCCAGCGTACCGGCCTTGAGACGGCACTCCTGCGCGCCCAGGCGCATGGTGCCGCCCAGATCGGAGCGCTCACTGCGCTGCTCGACTTCGCCGGTGGCGGTGGTCCACTCCGTGATCAGTGCGATCACCGGGTCGGGCGTGTTGCGGTCGTTCTCGCTGGAATCAGCCGCGCTGAGACCGGCCACGTTGCGGGCAAAGTCCACCACGGCGGCGTGCATGCCGTAGCAGATGCCGAAGTACGGCACGCCTTTCTCGCGGGCGTACCTGGCCGCCAGCACCTTGCCCTCGAAGCCGCGCTTGCCGAAGCCGCCCGGCACGAGGATGGCGTCGGCGTTGCCCAGCACCTTGGCGGCGCCTTCGGCCTCGACCTGCTCCGAATCAACCCAGTTGAGATTGACGCGGGTGAGCTGCTTGATGCCGCCATGGCGGAGCGCCTCGCCCAGAGACTTGTAGGCGTCCTTGTGCTCGACGTACTTGCCGACGATGGCCACGTTGACCTCGTCTTTCGGGTGCTCCACGGCGTCGACCGTCCGCTGCCACGAGGACAGGTCGGCGGGACCAGCCTGCAGACCCAGGCGCTTGACCACGATCTCGTCGAGGCCCTGCTTGTGCAGCCACAGCGGCTGCTTGTAGATGATGTCCACGTCGGCCGCGCTGATCACCGCGTTCTCGGGCACGTTGGTGAACAGGGCGATCTTGCGGCGCTCGCCGTCCGGCAGCGGCTGTTCGCAGCGGCACAGCAGCACGTCCGGCTGGATACCGATGGAGCGCAGTTCCTTAACGGAGTGCTGGGTCGGCTTGGTTTTGATCTCACCGGCCGCCTTGATGTACGGCACCAGGGTCAGGTGCATGAACATCACCTTTTCCGGGCCATGCTCGATACGCAGCTGACGAATGGCCTCCAGGAACGGCAGCGATTCGATGTCGCCTACCGTGCCGCCGATTTCCACCATCGCCACATCGAAGCCGCGGGTGGCCTCGTGAATGCAGTGCTTGATCTCGTCGGTGATGTGCGGGATGACCTGCACGGTGGCGCCCAGGTAGTCGCCGCGACGCTCCTTGCGGATCACCGACTCGTAGATCTTGCCCGTCGTAATGGAATTCTTGCCCGTGAGACGGGTGTTGACGAAGCGCTCGTAGTGACCCAGGTCAAGGTCGGTCTCAGCGCCGTCGTCGGTCACATAGACCTCGCCGTGCTGGAAGGGGCTCATGGTGCCGGGATCCACGTTGATATACGGATCCAGCTTCATCATGGTGACCGAGAGGCCACGCGCTTCCAGAATGGAAGCCAGCGACGCCGCGGCGATGCCCTTGCCAAGCGAGGACACCACACCGCCGGTGACGAAAATCAGGGGGGTCATGGGATGCAGCCGTGCTGGAAATCGGCATTTTAGAGGAAGAACGCTTCGGCCGCGAGGGCTTGAAAAGGCTAAATGACTGACTTGTTCAACTTAGGGGCCCTGGCGAAGGCCCGTCGCCCGCTCCCGCGCACCCCACCTATCCCCCGCCGTCATTCCGGCGTAGGCCGGAATGACGAGCGTGAGAATCGAAGTCCAAAGCCGCCGCGACGCCGCCCCCGATCCGAAAAAACAAAGGCGCCCGCAGGCGCCTTTGTCGCTCCAACCCAGAACTGGGCTTACTCCACCGGCATCATCTGGGAGGTCGGATGCATCATGTTCGCGTTCATGTTGTGCATCACCCACAGCGAGCCGACCACCACGATGGCCAGGATCAGCAGAGTGAACAGCATGATGGCGAAATTGCTGCGCTGGGACGGCGACAGACCCATATGCAAGAAATACTTCAGCTGGACGATGAGCTGGGCCACACCGAACACGATGATGCCCGGCATCATCAGGTCGTGCGGAACCTTGCCGCTCATGACCACACCGAAGGACGCCAGCGTCAGCACTACCGACAGCACGAAGCCGACGACATAGGACTTGGTGCTGCCGTGATCAGCATGCTCGGCGCCATGGTGGGCGTCGTGGGAATGGTGGTTGCCGGACATCAGATGGCCCCCCGCAGATAAACAAAGGTGAAGACGCAGATCCAGACGATGTCCAGGAAGTGCCAGAACAGACTCAGGCACGACAGGCGACGCTGGGTAGCATCGGTCAGGCCGAAGCGGCGGATCTGGTCCATCATCACGACCAGCCAGATCAGGCCGCAGGTGACGTGCAGGCCGTGCGTACCCACCAGCGTGAAGTAGCTGGACAGGAACGCACTGGTGCTCGGGCCGGCGCCTTCATGGACGAGCTTGGCGAACTCATACACTTCCATGCCGATGAAGCCGGCACCGAAGAGGAAGGTCACCGCCAGCCACGCCACCACACCTCCCTTCTTGCCGGCATGCATGTTGAGCATGGCCATGCCGAAAGTGACCGACGAGATCAGCAGCAGCATGGTCTCGCCGAGCACGTACGGCAGCTCGAACAATTCCTTGCCGGTGGGACCGCCCGCCGTGCTGTTAGCCAGCACGGCAAACGTCGCGAACAGGCCCGAGAAGATCAGGCAGTCGCTCATCAGATAGATCCAGAACCCCAGCAGGGTCTTGGATCCATCGTCGTGGTGATGGTGATCGACGCCCCCGCCGTGGAGGACGTCGTCGTGTGCGCCGTGGCTGGCGCGAACTGCTGCACTGCTCATGGGTTACGCCACCTTCTGACGCTGCGGCGCGGCCACCGGAGCCACCTGCGTGGTCTGGAACTGCTGGAGCTGCGCGTGGCGCGAGCGCTCGATCTTCTCGACCTCGGCCGCCGGCACCCAGTAATCGATGTCACGGTCATAGGCGCGAACGATGAACGCACCGATCATGCCCAGCAGGCCCACGGCCGCCAGCCACCAGATATGCCACACCAGGGCAAATCCCAGGACCGTACCGAACGCGCCCATGACCACACCGACGCCGGTGTTGCGGGGCATATGGATGTCTTCGTACTTGGCAGGTTGCACGTAAGCGACTCCGTTTTGTTTGTCTTCCCAGAACTGGTCCAGCTCTTTGATCTGGGGAACGATGGCGAAGTTGTAGAACGGCGCGGGCGAGCTGATCGCCCACTCCAGGGTGCGGCCACCCCACGGGTCGCCGCTGGGATCGGTGAGCTTCTTGCGGTCACGGATGGAGACATAGAACTGCACGAGGGTGCAGAAGATGCCCAGCGCGATCACCGCGGCGCCTAGGGCGGCGACGATCAGGAACGGCTGCCAATCCGGATTGGCGTAATGGTTCATGCGACGCGTCATGCCCTTCAGGCCGAGCACGTACAGCGGCGCAAAGGCCATCCAGAAGCCGACCAGCCAGCACCAGAAGGAAGCCTTGCCCCAGAACTCATTGAGACGGAAGCCGAAGGCCTTCGGGAACCAGTAGTTGATAGCCGCGAACACGCCGAACACCACGCCGCCAATGATCACGTTGTGGAAGTGCGCGATCAGGAACACGCTGTTGTGCAGCAAGAAGTCCGCACCCGGCACAGCCAACAGCACGCCGGTGACGCCGCCGATCACAAAGGTGACCATGAAACCCACCGTCCACAGCATCGGCACGGTGAACTGCACCCGACCGCGATACATGGTGAACAGCCAGTTGAACAGCTTTGCGCCGGTGGGCACTGAGATGATCATCGTCGTAATGCCGAAGAAGGCATTGACGTTGGCACCCGAGCCCATGGTGAAGAAGTGGTGCAGCCACACCACGAACGAGAGCACGCCGATGCACGAAGTGGCATACACCATCGACGTGTAGCCAAACAACGGCTTCTTGGAGAACGTGGCAACGATTTCCGAGAACGCGCCGAAGCACGGCAGGATCAGGATGTAGACCTCCGGGTGACCCCAGATCCAGATCATATTCACGTACATCATGGCGTTGCCGCCAAGCTCGTTCGTGAAGAAGTGCATGTCGAGATAGCGATCGGCCGTGAGCAGTGCCAGCGTCACCGTCAGGATCGGGAACGCGGCCACGATCAGGATGTTGGTGACCAGTGCGGTCCACGTGAACACCGGCATCTTCATCAGCGTCATGCCAGGGGCACGCATCTTCATGATGGTGACGATGAAGTTGATGCCGCTCAGCGTGGTACCCAGGCCAGACAACTGCAGTGACCAGATGTAGTAATCCACACCTACTGTTGGGCTGTACTTGATGCCCGAGAGCGGCGGATAAGCGAGCCAGCCGGTTGCAGCGAAGTCGCCGACGAACAGCGACACCATCACCAGCACCACGCCCGACATGAACAGCCAGAAGCTGAGCGAGTTCAGGAACGGATAGGCCACGTCGCGTGCGCCGATCTGCAGCGGCACCACCATGTTCATCAGACCCGTGATGAACGGCATGGCCACGAAGAAAATCATGATGACACCGTGCGCGGTGAACACCTGATCGAAGTGATGCGGCGGCAAATAGCCGGCCGATTCACCGGCGGCCATGGCTTGCTGCATGCGCATCATGATGGCATCGGAGAAGCCACGCAGCAGCATGACCAGCGCCACGATGATGTACATGATGCCGATCTTCTTATGGTCCACCGAGGTGAACCATTCCTTCCACAGGTAACCCCATAGACGGAACTTGGTGATGACGGCGAGCATCGCCAGACCGCCAAGAATGACGGCGACGAGCGTGCCCATCACGATCGGCTCGTGATACGGGATCGCGTCAAGAGTGAGCTTTCCAAACATGGCTTACTTCTCTGCCTTGGCCGGGGTGATGTTCGAGGACACCGCGTCCCCGTCCTCGTGGTGGTGCATGTCCATCTGCATGCCTTCCATCGGCATCTCGCCGTGGTTGGCAGCCTCATGAGACATCTCGCCCATGTGCTTGTTGACGACGCTGGCGAACAGGCCCGGCGTCACGGTGCCGTAGTAAGCCACCGGCGCCTTCTCGCTGGGCTGCGCCAGCGACTTGTAGCTGTCGGCATCGAGCGTGAGCGGCGTGGCCTTGGCCTTGGCGATCCAGTCCTTGAAGCCATCTTCGGTGGTGGCGATGGCCTTGAAGTGCATATCCGAGAAGCCTTCGCCACTGAAGTTGGACGACAGGCCCTCATAGGTGCCCGGCTCACGCGCGATCAGATGCAACTTGGTCTCCATGCCGGCCATGGCGTAGATCTGGCTGCCCAGCTGCGGAATGAAGAAGGCATTCATCACCGAGTCGGAGGTGATCTGGAAATTCACCGGGCGATCGGTCGGGAAGGCCAGCTCGTTCACCGAGGCCACGCCGTATTCCGGATAGACGAACAGCCACTTCCAGTCCATCGACACGACCTGCACCGTCACCGGCTTGGCCTCGGACTCAAGCGGCTTATATGGATCCAGCGCATGCGAGCTGGTCCAGGTGATGCTCGCCAGGATGACGATGATGATGGCCGGGATGGTCCACACCACCACCTCAATCTTGGTCGAGTGCGACCAGTTCGGCGTGTAGGTGGCCTTCTTGTTACCGGAGCGGTAGCGCCAGGGGAACCACAGCGTCATCGCGATGACGGGGATCGCCACAATGGCCATCAGGCCCAGCGCGATCAGGATCAGCGACTTTTCCTGGGCGCCGATATCGCCCTTGGGCGTGAGAACTTCCAGATTGCAACCGCTGAGAAGCACAGCGACGCCGACGCTTGCGTAGCGCAAGCGCGAAATGAGGGCATGCATATTCACTGACTACCTGGGGCACAGCGTGGGGACGCGGCATGCTAGCGATTTGCGCGCGTCTTTGAAGATCCTTGAGACACAATGCCGCAGGAGCAAAATCCTGCGCACACCAGTGCGGCGACTTGACTTGCAAATGCAAGTGCGTGCACCCGCATTCGACCGTCGACCTTGGTCGAAAACCAAAGAAAATTCGGTGTCCGCGGCCCCTGCTACCATGCCCCGATGGACCACACCAAGCCCGTCAAACTGGCCGCACTGCGTCATGCCATGCAGCAACACGGCATCGCCGCCTGCCTCATTCCCACCGCTGATCCGCACCTCTCCGAGTACTTGCCGCCCCATTGGCAGGCCCGTACCTGGCTGTCCGGCTTTACCGGCTCGGCCGGCACGCTGGTGGTGACCCAGGATCATGCCGGCCTGTGGACCGATGGGCGCTACTTTGCGCAGGCCGCCCACGAGCTCACCGGAACCGGCATAGAACTGATGAAGCAGCGGGTGGCGCACGCTCCCGAGCACATGGAGTGGTTGCAACACCATCTTCAGCCGGGACAGACGCTTGCCGTGGCGGGCGACAGTCTTTCCGTGGCTACCGCACGCCAGCTGGAGCGCCGCCTCGAAAGCACCGGCGCTCACCTGCGCACCGATCTCGACCTGCCTGCCCTGATCTGGCCGGACCGCCCGCCCCTGCCCACCGCCCCTGTGGTGGAACACCCGCAGCGCTACGCCACTCAGCCGCGCAGCGAGAAGCTGGGACGGCTGCGTACGGCCATGCGCAAGCTGGGCGCCACGCACCATGTGGTCTCCAGCCTGGATGACATTGCGTGGCTGACCAACCTGCGCGGCAGCGATGTCGAGTGCAATCCGGTGTTTCTTGCCCATCTGCTGGTGCAAGCGGAAGGCCACGCCACGCTGTTTGTCGGCCGCGGCAAGCTTACCGATGCGCTGGTGAGCGCACTCCAGGCCGATCAGGTGCGCATCGCCGACTACGCAACCATTACCGATGCGCTCTCCGAACTCGGCGCGAAAGATCGCCTGCTGCTCGACAGTGGCCGTGTGGTGGTAGCCATCGCCTCGGCCATCCCTGCCTCAACGCAGATCGTTGATGCCGCGAATCCATCCACGCTGTTCAAGGCACGCAAGACCGAGGCGGAACTGGAGCACATCCGCGACGTGATGCGCCGTGACGGCGCGGCGTTGGCGCGCGCGTTCCGGCGTCTGGAAGAACGCGTCACCGCCGGCGTAACGCAGACCGAGCTGGACGTGGACTCACTACTGCGCGAAGAGCGCGCGGCCCAACCGAATTTTGTCGGCGAGAGCTTTTCCACCATTGCCGGCTATCAGGCTAACGGTGCACTGCCCCACTATCGCGCCACACCGGAAGCGCACAGCACGCTGAAACCACAAGGCCTGTTGCTGGTTGACTCCGGCGGGCAATATCTCGGCGGCACTACCGATATCACGCGCGTGCTCGCGCTCGGCGAAACCACCATCGAACAGCGGCGTGACGCCACCATGGTGATGAAAGGCATGATCGCGCTCAGCCGGGCCCGCTTCCCCAAGGGCGCCAGCGGCCCGCAGCTCGACGCCCTTGCCCGGGCCCCGCTGTGGGCCAGCGGCATGGACTACGGCCATGGCACCGGTCACGGCGTGGGTTACTTTCTTAATGTGCATGAAGGCCCGCACGGCATCCGCCCGCCCGCCTCGGGCGCCACACTGGTGTCACTGGAGCCGGGCATGATCACCTCGATCGAGCCAGGCCTGTACAAGCCGGGCCGTCACGGCATCCGCCATGAGAATCTGGCGGTGGTGGTCGAGGCGGACAAAACGGAGTTTGGCGAGTTCTACGCCTTCGAGACGCTGACCCTGTGCCCGTTTGACCGCCGCGCGCTGGAGCCGGGCCTGCTCAACCCCGAAGAGCGCGCCTGGCTGGACGACTACCACGCCACCGTGCGAGCGGCCTTGTCGCCCCTGCTGGAAGACGCGGACCTGGCCTGGCTGGAGCGGCATTGCGCCCCGCTCTGACGCTTTATTGTTTATAGGAGCGCACTTGTGCGCGATCGGCGGCCAGGTGCTCCGGGTCGCGCACAAGTGCGCTCCTGCAAGGGTTTCCGGAAACGCTTGACCGCCCCGCCCGGTCCCCCCATCCTCCCCCGCTTAACCACGCTGAACGCCCTCACATGAGCAGTCGCTACAACGCCGCCGACATTGAAGTCCTTTCTGGCCTTGATCCGGTCAAGCGCCGCCCCGGCATGTACACGGACACCTCCCGCCCGAACCATCTGGCGCAGGAAGTGATCGACAACTCGGTGGACGAGGCCATCTCCGGTCACGCCAAGACCTTGGAAGTCATCGTGCACACCGACGGCTCGGTCGAAGTGACTGACGACGGCCGCGGCATGCCGGTGGACATCCATCCGGAAGAAGGCGTGCCGGGTGTCGAGCTGATCCTCACGCGCTTGCATGCGGGTGGCAAATTCTCCGGCAAGAACTACAACTTCTCCGGCGGTCTGCACGGCGTGGGTGTGTCGGTGGTGAACGCGCTGTCCAACCGCGTGGAAGTCACCATCCGCCGTGACGGCAACGAATACCGCATGGCCTTCGAGAATGGCGACCGCGCCAGCGAACTCGAAGTGATCGGCACCGTACCCAAAAAGAAGACCGGCACCACCGTGCGCTTCTGGGCCGATCCGAAGTACTTCGATTCGCCGAAGATCTCGCTCGGCAAGCTGCGCCACCTGCTGCGCGCCAAGGCCGTGCTTTGCGCCGGTCTCAACGTCAAGCTGGTCGACGAAGCCACCGGCGACGTCAACGAGTGGTACTACGAAGACGGCCTGCGCGATTACCTGCGCGACGAGCTGTCCGGCGCCGAAGCCATCCCGGCCGAGCTGTTCGTGCACCACGTGCAGCGCGAGGCCGACGGTCTCGACGTAGCGCTCGCCTGGGTACCCGAAGGCGAGCTGGTGCAGGAAAGTTACGTCAACCTCATTCCCACCGCGCAGGGTGGCACGCACGTGAACGGCCTGCGTTCGGGCCTCACCAATGCGATCCGCGAATTCTGCGATTTCCGCAACCTGCTGCCGCGCGGCGTGAAGCTGGCGCCAGAAGACGTGTGGGAGCGCCTTGCCTTCGTGCTCTCCACCAAGCTGCAGGATCCGCAGTTCGCCGGCCAGACCAAGGAGCGCCTGTCTTCGCGCAACGCCGCGGGCATGGTCGAAGGTGTGATCCATGATGCCTTCAGCCTGTGGCTCAACCAGCACGTCGATCTGGGCGAACGTATCGCGCAGCTCGCCATCGAGCGCGCCAGCGCACGCATGAAGGCTGCGAAGCAGGTGGTACGCAAGAAGATCACGCAAGGCCCTGCCCTGCCCGGCAAACTGGCCGACTGCACCGCCACCGACCTGACCCGCACTGAGTTGTTTCTGGTGGAAGGTGACTCGGCAGGTGGCAGTGCCAAGCAGGCACGTGACAAGGAGTTCCAGGCGATCCTTCCGTTGCGCGGCAAGATTCTCAACACCTGGGAAGTCGAGTCCGGCTCGGTGCTCGCGTCGGAAGAAGTGCACAACCTTGCCGTCGCCATCGGCTGCGACCCGGGCAAGGACGATCTTTCGGGCCTGCGTTACGGCAAAGTGATCATCCTTGCGGATGCTGACTCCGATGGCCTGCATATCGCGACGTTGCTGAGCGCGCTGTTCCTCAAGCACTTCCCCGCGCTGGTACGCGAGGGTCACGTGTTTGTGGCCATGCCGCCGCTGTTCCGCGTGGACGTGGGCAAGCAGGTGTTCTACTGCCTGGACGAAAACGAAAAGAACGCGATGCTCGAGCGCGTGCAGCGCGAAAAGATGAAGGGTCAGGTCAGCACCACCCGCTTCAAGGGTCTGGGCGAAATGAACCCGGGGCAATTGCGCGAATCGACCATCCACCCCGACACCCGCCGACTGGTGCAGCTCACTGTCGAGAGCGACGACGGCACCACCAAGCTCATGGACATGCTGCTGGCCAAGAAGCGCGCAAGTGACCGCAAGGCATGGCTGGAAGAAAAGGGCGACCTGGCCACCCTCGAAGTCTGAGCCTTTGCTCCCTCTCCCCTCCGGGGAGAGGGCTGGGGTGAGGGGCCAATCTTGCCCCGGTTTCCCATGTCATCGCTTTTGACGTCCATGCACGCATAAAGCGGCTTCGTCAGTAGAGCCTTTCGCGAGCACCCACCCCTCACCCCAACCCTCTCCCCAAAGGGGAGAGGGAGCAAAGCTGCGCACTGATCCACATCAACGGCACCTTCACCCGCGATTGCTAATCTTTCGCGATGCATGCCGCCTGGACCCGCCGCGCGATCCAAACGCTCGAAGCCGAAGCCCATCGCTCGGCCGACACGCATCTGATCCGCCTCGATCTCCCCGCCTTCCCCGGCATTCCGCTCTACCTCAAGGACGAATCCGTCCACCCCACAGGCAGCCTCAAGCATCGGCTGGCGCGCTCGCTGTTTCTGTATGCCATCTGCAACGGTTGGCTGGAGGAAGGCCGGCCCGTGGTTGAAGCCTCCAGCGGCAGCACGGCCATATCCGAAGCGTATTTCGCGCGTCTGCTCGGCCTGCCCTTTTTTGCCGTCATGCCTCGCAGCACGTCTCGCGACAAGGTGGCCCAGATCGAATTTTTCGGCGGGCATTGCCACTTCATCGACGACACGGATGTGTACGGCGCGGCGCAGCGGCTAGCCGGTGAGCTCAACGGTCACTACATGGACCAGTTCACCTACGCCGAGCGCGCCACCGACTGGCGCGGCAACAACAACATCGCCGAATCGATTTTTCGCCAGATGCAGCGCGAGCCCGACCCTGATCCGCGCTGGATCGTGGTACCCGCGGGCACCGGCGGCACCTCGGCCACCATCGGCCGCTACATTCGCTACCGCTGCGGCGAGCACGGCCTGGTCAGGCTGGCGGTGGTCGATCCCGAACACTCCGTGTTCTACGACTACTACCGCAGCAGGGATGCGAGCCTGCAGCTCTCGCGCGGCTCACGTATTGAAGGCATCGGCCGGCCACGAGTGGAGCCTTCCTTCATGCCCGGCGTCATCGACCGCATGATGCGGGTGCCTGACGCCGCCTCGATTGCTGCCTTGCGCCTGCTGGAAACCCTGCTGGGACGCCGCTGCGGCGGCTCCACCGGCACCAACCTGGTGGGTGCGCTGCAACTGATGGCCGAACTCAATGCCAGCGGCGAACGCGGCCCGGTGGTCACTCTGATCTGCGACGGCGGGGACCGCTATAGCGATACGTATTACGATGAGGCGTGGATTGCCAGGGAAAACCTGGATCTGTCCGGTGAATTGGCGCGACTGACCGTGGTGGTTAACGAAGGGCGCTGGATCGACTAGGCCCCCCTCCCTACACTTTGGTCCCATTGTCGTACCCGGTACCCACCTTCCTACGGAATGAACCATGGCTCTGACGCCTCCCATCGACATGAAGCGCTGGATCGACGAGCACCGTCATCTGCTCAAACCACCGGTCGGCAACAAGTGCATTGTGGATGGCGATTTCATTGTCATGATCGTGGGCGGCCCCAATGCCCGCACCGACTATCACTACGATGAAGGCCCCGAGTTCTTCTATCAGCTCGAAGGCGAGATGGTGCTGAAGGTGCAGGACGATGGCGTGGCCCGTGACATCCCGATACGTGCCGGCGAACTGTTCTACCTGCCGCCCTGCGTACCGCACTCGCCACAACGCATGCCTGACTCCATCGGGCTGGTCATCGAACGCCGCCGCCTCGCCGGCGAGAAAGATGGCCTGATGTGGTACTGCGAACGCTGCAACCACAAGCTGTATGAGGAGTACTTCACCCTCGACAGCATCGAACACGATTTCCCGCCGGTCTTTGAGCGTTTCTATCGCTCCATCGACGCGCGCACCTGCGTGGAATGCGGTTACCTCAACTCAGCGCCGTCCAAGTACATCGATTAATCTGGCTCCCGGCTATCCGAAGATGGCATCAGGACCGATGGCGCTTTAGCCATTTGTGCGCCATGCGCCGCAGCGACACGTCGCTGGAGGGGTTCTCGGCGATCTCGCGAATGGAGCACCAGGCCAGCGCATGGGATTCTTCGCTGATCTGAAACTGCTCATTCGCGCCCGCCCTGACGACATAACGCACGTCGTAATGCCAATGCTCGGGCTCATCGCCGCGCGCCGGAATGCGATGGCGATCCATATCAAACGGCGCGGCCTCGACGTTCAGATCATCCAGGCCTGACTCCTCCTCCGCCTCGCGCAGGGCGACGCTCGACAAATCGAGATCACCGTCGGCATGTCCGCCCAGCTGCAGCCAGCGCCCCAGCTTCCGGTGATGCGTCAACAGAACACGCTCGCCATCGGCACTGACCAACCATGCCGAACCCGTGAAATGCCCTTCGAGGTTTTCGCGAACGAAACCGTGCGTGCCCACTGCCAGGAAATCGACGAAGTGAGCTGGATCGGCCTCATCAGGCCATTGTTGAGCGTAGTCGTGAAACAGACGAAGCAGAGGAGTCATGGAGGACATCTTTGTCAGGAGTTACCGGTGCGCAAATCGCTCGATTGGCCTACCCATTATTTCAGGTTGCGCCGATAGAAGCGCAGCGTTCCGGCCCCCTAGCATCAAATGCCGTTCGCACAAAAAGCACGGGCTCCCATCGCTTCGCTCTCACCGGAACGAGTCAGCACATGCGCAAGGCCTCCGCCATCCTACTCACGCTTTGCGTGACCACGACAGCCACCGCCACACATCCCGAGGCCCATTTCACCGGCCCCTTGGTGACACCGAATGCGTCCGCACTTCCGGCAGGCGTGGCCGTCCTTGAGCCCTATCTCATTTATACCGAGTCGCACGCTTTCTACGACGACCGGGGCGACCGTCATTCGAATCATCCTGGATCACACCAGTGGTTGCTGCTGGCGCCCTTCACGATCGGCATCACCGACAGGCTGAATGGTCAGCTCGTTGTCGGCAACGCATATAACGCTTCAGGCAAATCCCACAGCGATGGCATGCGGCTCACTGACACCTCGCTGACGCTGCAATACATGCTTGTCGCGCCCCAACCGGATGGCACGGGACCCGCCGTATCGGTGGGCTACACCCACGTGTTCCCTACTGGCGCCTACCACCAACTTGGCGACAACCCACTCAACGGCACCGGCACAGGCTCATCGGCCAATCGGCTATCGGTGTTTGCGCAGCAGTTGTTCTGGCTTCCCAACAACCATCCTTTGCGCATCCGCGCTCTGTTGGCCTGGGGGCCATCACCATCGCGGGTGCGCATTAACGACGTAAGCACTCATGGAACGCCGGTAGGCTTCCAGGGTACGGCCAAACGGGGCACATCGCTTGGCGCCACAGCGTCCGTTGAATACGGTCTCGATCGGCACTGGGTACTGGCCGCTGACTTCACCTGGGATCATCAGAACGGAACAAAAGTCGATGGCCAGCAATGTCTGCCCGCTCAAGGATGCACCGACGCGACGCAACGCAATGGCCCCCACTGGAGTTACAGCGTGGCCCCGGCGGTGGAATACAACTTCAACGCATCGGTAGGCCTGATCTTTGGTGCACAAATCAGCATTGCCGGGCACAACAGTCCGGCCTACTGGGCACCTCAGGTGGCACTGAATATGGCGCTCTGACGAATGACGCCATGCACCGTCCAGGCTGCCAAATAGCGAAAAATGACAGGCTACCGGGCTATCCGCAGTGCAACTTGTGCCTGCGCGCCCCGCTGGGATATGGTGGCCTGTCGTCGCCGGGATAGCGGCGTACCAACCATGGCGAAAGTCACGGTCTTACGCTTTTAAAAACGAAAGAACTACGACAGGCGGTAGGGGAGAGACATGCTGAAAAACCTGTTCGCGACGCATCCGATTCAGGCGTCGCCACACGTCGACGCGGGCGAATTGCCCCATGACAGCCTGCAAGGCGAAACCAGCCTCAAGCGAGTGCTCACAGCTCGCCACCTGATTACGTTGGGCATCGGCGCCGTCATCGGCGCGGGCATCTTCGTGATCACCGGTCAGGCCGCCGCCGAGCATGCCGGCCCTGCCCTGGTCATCAGCTTCATTGTCGCCGGCATCGCCTGCGCCTTCGCCGGTCTTTGCTACGCCGAATTCGCCGCGATGATTCCGGTTTCCGGCAGTGCCTACGCCTACTCGTATGCCACGCTGGGCGAGATCGTGGCCTGGTTCATCGGCTGGAACCTCGTTCTGGAGTACCTGTTCGCCGTGGCCACCGTGGCGGCCAGCTGGTCGGGCTATTTCAACGAATGCCTCTCTATTCTCGGTCACTGGACCGGGATGTCGCTGAGGCTGCCGGACTATCTGTCCACCGCGCCGCTGAAATTCACCGATACGCACCAGATCGTGCAGACCGGCGCACTGGTCAATGTGCCCGCCGTGTTGATCGTGACCGCACTCACCCTGCTCTGCTACCGCGGCATCACCCAGTCCACGTTCGTCAATTCGGTGATCGTGACCATCAAGGTGACGGTGATTACGCTGTTCCTGATCTTCGCGTTCCGTTACATCAATCCGGCGAACTGGCACCCGTTCATTCCGCCGCAGGAAGCTCCGGGTCGCTTCGGCTATAGCGGTATCTTCCGCGCTGCCGTGCTGGTGTTCTTCGCCTACGTGGGCTTCGACGCCGTGTCGACCGCCGCAGGCGAGGCCAAGAACCCGCAGCGTGACATGCCCATCGGCATCCTCGGCTCGCTGCTTATCTGCACGGTGCTGTACATCGCGATGGCGCTGACGCTTACCGGCATTGCGCCATACCACCTGCTGGGCACGCCGGAACCGGTGGCCACGGCGCTGAACTTGTATCCGCAACTGACCTGGCTGAAAGCCATTGTGTCTTTCGGCGCGCTGGCCGGACTTTCGTCGGTAATTCTGGTGATGCTGCTAGGCACTTCGCGCATCTTCTTCAGCATGGCGCGCGACGGTTTGCTGCCTTCACGGATGGGGCGCGTGCATGCTTCGCACCGCACCCCGCACGTGGCCACCATCATCGCAGGCGTGACCGCGGGGGTCCTGGCGGGCCTGTTCCCGGTGAGCATTCTGGGTGAGCTGGTATCGATGGGCACCCTGCTGGCCTTCACCACCGTGTGCATTGGCGTGCTGATTCTGCGCTACACCCGCCCGGAGCTGCCGCGCTCGTTCCGCGTGCCTGGTGGTGCTCCAGGCGTGTGGTTCGTGAGCATCTTCGGCGCGTTGATCTGCCTATACCTGTTCTGGCAATCGTTCCGTGCCAACTGGCCGCTCATGCTCGGCTGGACCACCATCGGTATGCTGATCTACTTCTTCTACGGCTACGCTCATAGCAAACTGCGCAAGCAGAATGCCTGATCCGCGTTCCAGGGCCGGCGATGTCGCCGGCCCTGTCGTTTCTATCGACGGTGCATTCAACGCCCCTCGCCTCTCCAGACCAACGCATGCTCAAACAGCTATTCGCCCGCAAAACCGACTTTTCCGACGCTGACGACGCCAAGCATGGCCCCACCTTGCGGCGCACGCTGGGACCCTGGGGCATCACCGCGTTGGGCATTGGTGCCGTCATCGGCACGGGCATTTTCGTGGTCACCGGCCAGGCAGCCGCGGAGCATGCTGGCCCCGCCGTGCTGATCTCGTTCATTCTTGCGGCGATCTGCAGCGGCTTCACCGCTCTGTGCTATGCCGAGTTCGCCACGCTGATTCCGATCTCAGGCAGCTCGTATTCCTACGCCTACGCCACACTCGGCGAGCTGGTGGCCTGGTTTATCGGCTGGAACATGGTGTTGGAATACGGCATCTCTGCGTCGGCGGTGGCCGCGAGCTGGACCGGCTATTTCACCAGTCTGCTCGACCACATGGGCATTCATCTTCCGAAGGCGCTGACCGAAGCGCCGCTCGCGTTCACCGACGGGCATCTGGTGACCACCGGACATCTGATGAACCTGCCAGCCGTGGCTATCGTGCTGGCGCTCACCTGGCTTTGCTACGTCGGCATTCGTGAATCGGCCGGCCTCAACGTGTTGATGGTGGGACTTAAGGTCGGCCTGATCATCATTGTGGTGGTTGCTGGCTACCGCTACATCGACCCCGCCAACTGGCACCCGTTCATTCCTGCCAATGAAGCCCCCGGCAAGTACGGCTGGTCCGGCATCATGCGCGGTGCGGCCATGGTCTTCTTCGCCTATATCGGTTTTGAGGCGACATCTACCGCGGCGCAGGAATGCAAAAACCCGCAGCGCGATCTGCCGTTTGGCACGCTGGTGTCGCTGGTCATCTGCACCGTGTTGTACCTGGCGATGGCTGCGGTGCTCACCGGCCTCATCTCCTACACGGAGCTTGGCACCAGCGAACCGGTCGTCACCGCCATCAAGAACCACCCGCAACTCGGCTGGTTGCGCCTCATCGTGGAAATCGGCGCGATGATTGGCCTGTCATCGGTGATTCTGGTGATGATCATCGCGCAGCCACGCATCTTCATGATCATGGCGCGTGACGGTCTGCTGCCGCCGGTATTCAATCGCATTCACCCAAAGCACCGCACGCCGCACATCAACACGGTCATCACCGGTATCGGCATCGCCATTCTTGCCGCCGTGTTTCCGCTGGATCTGCTGGCCGATCTCACCTCAATGGGCACACTGATCGCCTTTGTGGCCGTGTGCGCTGGCGTGCTGATCCTGCGTTACACCGCGCCGCAATTGCATCGTGGTTTCCGCGTGCCGTGGGCTTGGTTCATCTGCCCGGCCGGCGTGCTCAGCTGCCTGGCCCTGCTGGGCGCCATGTCCTGGTTTAACTGGCTGTTGATGATCATCTGGACAGTGGTCGGTCTGGGTATTTATTTCGGCTACGGCATCCGCCACAGCCGGCTCCACGCCCCGGCAGCTGGCCAAGAACCGGGTATCGTCGGCGAATAAGCGCCAATTTCGCCGAAACAGCCAAATCCGCCTGACCAAGCTCTGAGGAACGAATGGTCGCCTGTTGGCGATCATTCGTGAGGCCCAGTCCGCAATTACACTGTAACTATTTGATTTTTCTCATTTTAACGAGAGTTTTTCGAGAAAAATTTGGCGTTTGCGGGCCCCAAACTGCCCCGCCAGGAGTATCATCTGTGCTCCGTGGGTTGATCACTTGGCAGTGGGCCCCGGATTGCCGCCCGGCGCGTCAGGCGGGTCAGCTCCTCGGCCTGACGCGTCTGGGCAGCATCTTCTACTCACCGAAGTTCTTCGGTTCGAGTTCCACTTCGATGCAAACACGAAGAGCACATGTGCGTGCGTTCGGCGCATTGCGCGTACGCGCGATGACTGCGCCATTCGAGCCGATAACAAAACGTAACGAGTACTCCGTCTTACGAAGGCGCGATAGTTTCGTTATCGACTCTTAAGAAAAGCAAAGGCCGGCACCATGGCCGGCCTTGCATCGTGCAGCGAGCGTAGAGATCAGGCTTTCTTGGGAGCGTGCGACACGCACCAGCCCTTCGAGCTGACGGCCTTGCCCGGGAACAGCTGACACGGACCAAAACCCGACGCGCCACCGGTGTAGAACTGACAGTTGGCGCAGGTATCGCCTGCCTTGCGCTTTGCGTCAGTGGTTTTGCTGGCGTCTTCGACGTAACCCAGCGCCTTCGCGGTCGCGTCCGATTCAGCCAGATGCGGCAGATCCGCTGCATGGGCGAAACGCGGCAGGCCACCCATCACCACGGCGGCTGCGGCGGTCCCGGCGGCAGCCTTGAGAAAACGACGACGCGATTCAATATCTTTCTCGTGCGACATGGATTCAATCTCCGTCCCTAAAGTGTGCTCGTCCGCCACGCCCGTGGCCGAACTCCCCCGAATGCTACTCGCCTGAAAAATGGGCTGTGAGAATGGATCGCATTTTCGGCCAATGGCAGAAAACGGCCGTGATATAGTGTCAACTCATTTGGACGTCCATACATCATGAGCCAGGTTCTTCCCTCCACCATTTCAGCCGAGCTGTTTGCGCAGCGCGCCGACGCCATTGCCGATGCGGCGCGCGAACTTGCCGCTGCGGGCTGGACGCCGGCCACCAGCAGCAATTTCTCCATGCGTCTTGATGGCGATCACGCGGCTATCACGATCTCCGGCCGCGACAAGGGCAAGCTCGGGCGTGACGACATCATGGTGATCGACATGCAGGGTCAGGCGGTGGGTACCCCCGCACGGCCCAGCGCGGAAACCGATCTTCATACACAGATCTATCGCCGCTTTCCCGACATCCAGGTGGTGCTGCACACGCACTCGCGCACGCAGAGCGTGGCATCGCGGCTATTCGCCGCGGAGGGCGTGGTGAAGCTGGAAGGCTGGGAGCTGCAGAAGGCCATCGCCGGCCAGACCACCCACGATGCCGAGCTGGCGATTCCGGTGTTTCCCAATACCCAGCACATGCCCGAGCTGGTGGCACAGGTCGACGCCTGGCTCGACTCGGGACGTCCGCTACACGCGTATCTGATCAATGGCCACGGTATCTATACCTGGGGCCGCGACATGGCCGAGACACGCCGCCACCTGGAGGCGCTGGAATTCCTGCTCGGCTGCGAACTGGATCTCCGGAGGTTGTCGGCATGAGTCGTCTGCGCATTTTCAACGAAACCCAGCCCCAGACTCCCCTTTCGGTACATACCGACCACGCCGACATCGCGCATGAACTGGCGAAGATGGGCGTGCGTTTCGAGCGCTGGGAGGCCGGTCAGCCAATTGCACCGGGCGCCAGCCAGGAAGAAGTCATCGCCGCCTATCGCAGCGATATCGATCGCCTGATGGCCGAAGAGGGTTACCAGGCCGTCGACGTGATCAGCCTCAAGCCCGATCACCCTGATCGCGCCACGCTGCGCCAGAAGTTTCTCAGCGAGCACACGCACAGCGAAGACGAGGTGCGCTTCTTTGTGGCCGGCGCCGGCCAGTTCACCTTGCACCTGGGCGACAAGGTTTACGACGTACTGTGTGAACAGGGTGACCTGATCGGCGTCCCGGACGGCACCCGCCACTGGTTCGACATGAGCGAATCGCCCTACTTCGTAGCTATCCGCCTGTTCACCAACAAGGAAGGCTGGGTGGCGCAGTTCACGGGCGAGAGCATCGCAGATCGCTTCCCCCGCATGATCCCCCTTGCCTCGGCGGCTGCCTGAATAGCCAGTCATCCCGGCGCCAGCCGGGGTGACCACCGGCCCGTACCGGCTTTCACGCCGCTGGGTCAGGTATCGACCACGTCATGCGTCCGGCTTCCGCTACTCGCCCCTGACGCCCGGGGCCGGGTAAGCTTGTCGCCCCTGCATTCCGGCTTTCCCGCATGACCGTCATCCGCGCCATCGTTACCGATATCGAGGGCACCACCAGCTCGATCAGTTTCGTCAAGGACGTGCTGTTTCCCTATGCGCGCAAGCGCCTCCCGGCCTTTGTCGAGACCCATGGCGATACGCCCGAGGTGCAGCACTGGCTGCACGAAGCCGCCAAAGAGGCCGGCATTATCGAGGCGCCGCGGCAAGAGGTGATCGAGATGCTGCTGCGCTGGATCGACGAGGACCGCAAATCCACGGCGCTCAAGGCGCTACAGGGCATGATCTGGAAAGAAGGCTACGAAAACGGCGACTTCCAGGCTCATGTCTATCCGGAAGTGTCCGCCAAGCTCCATGCATGGCGTGGCGATGGCCTCCATCTGTACGTCTATTCATCGGGTTCGGTACCGGCGCAGAAGCTGTTCTTCCGTTTCAGCGAAGCAGGCGACCTGACGCCGATGTTCTCAGGCTATTTCGATACCGAAACCGGCCCCAAGCGCGAACATACGTCCTACGAAAAGATCGCCACCGCGATCGGCGAGCAGCCCGGCCACATTCTGTTCCTCTCCGATATCGTGGAAGAGCTGGATGCCGCCAAGGCTGCGGGCCTCCGCACCGGTTGGCTGCTGCGTGCGCCGCTGGACATGCCGGAAGCGCCGCGACACCCTGCTTACCGTCATTTCGACGACATCGTTCTCTGACTCGCCAGCGAGCCCCCGCCATGCGTACTGCCCTGACTGCCCTGCTCGCCTTCGCAGCCGGTGTGTTGCTCATGGTGGGATTGTCTCGCCACGCACCGCCGGCCCCGGTATCTGACGCTGGCAGCCCTCGTCCCGAGCAGACGACCTCGGCGCCAGCACCTGCCGAGAGCACTGCCAACGAAGAGGAAGGCACCGCTGGCGCAGACAACTGGCCGCAGCAGGCCCCGTCTCCCGAGCAGGTGATGTATTCGCAACGCAGCATGGTGCACAAGGCGCTGGCGCAGCTGAGCGAACGCGTGCCCGGCCAGCCCAATCTCTATGTGCTGGCGTTTGGCGGCGACGGCGGCGAAGATGTGTTTCGCAACGAAGCGGAATACGCCGCCAAACTGTTTCCCCAACGCTTTGGCGCCAGCACCCATGTGATGGTGCTGGAGAACAACCCGGCCGCGCTGGAGCACCGCCCGCTGGCCACATGGAGCAATCTGGAAGAAACGCTGGATGGCCTCGCCGACGTGATGAAGCCCGACGAAGACATCCTGCTGCTTTACATGACCACCCATGGCGATGAAGACCACAATCTTCTGGTCGACATGGATCCACTGCCGCTGGATCAGATCGGTGCGGCCGATCTGTCCGATATTCTCGACAAGCGCCCGTTCAAATGGAAAGTGGTGGTGGTGAACGCCTGTTATTCGGGCGGCTTCGTCCCGGCGCTGCAAGGCGCCGGAACGCTGGTGATCACCGCCGCCCGCACTGATCGCAGCTCCTTCGGCTGTGGCTCGGATTCGGACATCACCTACTTCGGCCGCGCCTGGCTGGTCGATGCGCTTAATCGCACGCCGGATTTCATGGAAGCGTTCCGCCAGGCGTCCGGTGAAATCGCGCAGTGGGAAACGAAGGACAAGCTCACACCGTCGGAGCCCCAGATGAATGTCGGCGCCGGCATCGCCGATCAGCTCGCGCTATGGCGTCGCCGCGTGGTGCCGGGACCGGTGGTGGCGTTCAAGCCTGCCTCGCCCGCGATCCTTCAACGCCATACCGGCAACCGCTGAGTCCTGTCGCAGGATCAGGCGGGCACCGGGCTTCTGGCCTGCCAGATCCAGCGTTCCTCGCTAAGCGCGTTGCCATTGCCGTCATTGGGAAACAGCACCGCGCTGCGCGGTGCCACGCGCAGATCCATCCCCGCCTGCACGCCCAGTCGTGACAGGTCTTCGCTGGCCACGTCCGCTTCGAGCGCCTGATCGAGCGATGGCACGTACAGGTCGAGATGCGCCACGCTGCCTGCCAGGTAAATGTGGCGCAACCGTGCCTCCCAGCCGGGCTGCGTTGATGAGGCCGCGACGCGCAGTTGTTCCGGTCTTACATAGGCTACGGCCTCCGGATAACGCCCCTGCCATGGGTCGTCACCCAGCAGCCAGTCGCCGGCAGCAAGCCCTGCCTCCTGTTTGCGCACCGTGAGCCGGTTGACCTTGCCAATGAACTCGCACACGAAAGGCGTGGCAGGCTGTTGATAGATCGCCTCCGGCGGCCCGACCTGCTCAATGCGGCCGTTGTTCATCACCGCCACGCGGTCGGCCAGTTCAAGTGCTTCTTCCTGATCGTGTGTCACGAAGACGGTGGTGAGCCCCAGTTCCTCATGCAGCTCTCGCAGCCAGCGGCGCAGCGTGACTCGTACCTGCGCATCGAGCGCACCGAACGGCTCGTCAAGCAGCAACATATCCGGCTCCACCGCGAGCGCACGCGCGAGCGCCACTCGCTGCCGTTGGCCGCCCGACAATTGCGTGGGATAGCGGCCACCCAGACCCTCCAGTTGCACACGCCGCAACAGCCGGTCGACGCGCTCGCGAATAACCTTGCGGGAGGGGCGCGAACGCCACGAACGTACACGCAATCCGAAAGCGATGTTCTCGATCACGGTGAGGTGCCGGAACAGCGCATAGTGCTGGAACACCATGCCGATGCGGCGTTCGCGGGCGGGCGTGGCCAGGAAATCCTCACCCTCCTTCACCACGCTGCCGCTGTCGGGATAGTCCAGGCCCGCCAGAATACGCAGCAACGTTGTCTTGCCCGACCCGGAAGGGCCAAGCAGCGCAAGGAATTCGCCGGGCGCGATCGTCAGGCTGACGTCGTTCAGCGCGGCGAACCCTGTGAAGCGGCGATTGAGATGTGACAGTTCCAACGCCATATCCTTAATGACCACCCGGCGCATGCGCGGCGATTTCATCGCCGTAGCGCCACTCCAACAAGGTTTTCACCGCAAGCGTCACCAGTGCCAGCAAGGCCAGCAGCGATGCCACGGCAAACGCACCCACATAGTCGTACTCGTTGTAGCGCATCTCCACTTCCAACGGGATGGTGGTGGTAAGGCCCCGAATGTGCCCCGACACCACGGAAACGGCGCCGAACTCGCCCATCGCCCGCGCATTGCACAACAGCACGCCGTACAGCAACGCCCAGCGGATGTTGGGCAGCGTAACGCGGAAAAACATCTGCCAGCCGCTCGCCCCCAGCACACGCGCCGCCTCTTCTTCCTCGCTGCCCTGCGATTGCATCAGCGGTATCAACTCACGCGCAACGAACGGCAACGTAATGAATATCGTCGCGAGCACCAGGCCGGGTACGGCAAAAATGATCTTGATGTCGTGCGCTTCCAGCCAAGGCCCAAACCAACCCTGTGCACCGAACAACAGCACGTAAACCAGACCGGAGATCACTGGCGACACCGAGAACGGCAAATCGATCAGCGCCCCCAGCAGCGCCTTGCCACGAAACTCAAAACGGGTCATCGCCCAGGCGGCTGCGATGCCGAACACCACATTGAGGGGAACGGCGATGACCGCGACGATGAGCGTGAGCCGAATCGCGGACAACGCTTCCGGTTGCCGGATGGCCGCAACATACGGCGCGATGCCTTCTCGGAAAGCCTCTACAAAGACTGTCGCCAACGGCAGCAGCAGAAACAACACCAGGAAGATCAGCGCGACAAGGATCAGTCCGACATGCACCACGCGGCGCGGCCAGCCGATGGGACGGGATGCCATGCGTGCGCTCATGACGTGCGCTCCGCCCAACGATTGCTCCAGCGTTGCAGCAACGCGACGGATACCAGCAACAGAAATGACAACAGCAGCATCGCCACGCCCAGTGCGGCGGCGCCGGCATAATCAAACTGCTCCAGCTTCTGCACGATCAGCAACGGTGCAATTTCCGAGTGCATCGGAATATTGCCGGCGATAAAGATCACCGAACCGTACTCACCTACCGCGCGCGCCAGCGCAAGCGCAAAGCCGGTAAGCAGCGTGGGCGCAAGCATGGGCAAGATCACGCGGAAAAAGGTCTGCCAGCGTCGCGCGCCCAGGCTCTCGGCCGCCTCTTCCACATCCCGCTCAAGGGCCGTCAATACCGGTTGCAGCGTACGCACCACAAAGGGGAAACCCACAAAGACCATGGCCACGAACACGCCGAGCGGTGTGTAGGCCACCTTGATGCCTATCTTCTCAAGCCACGCACCCAACCAACCGTTAGGCGCATAGAGATTGGTGAGCGCAATACCCGCCACCGCCGTAGGCAGCGCAAACGGCAGATCCACCAATGCATCGAACAGGCGGCGCCCCGGAAAGCGATAGCGCACCAACACCCAGCCCACCAGCAGACCGATGACGGCGTTGATGAGCGCAGCCAGCAGCGCGCCGCCAAGGCTCAGCCGCAGCGCGGCCAGCGTTCGTGGTGCAGACAGCAGGCGCAACAATCCCTCGAATCCTATGCCCGACGCTTTCCAGGCGAGCGCCGCCAATGGCAACAGCACGATCAACCCCAGGTAGGCCAGCGCGTAGCCAAGGCTGATGCCGAAACCTGGAAGTATCCGCCGTCGCATCCGCTCAGTGTCCCGTGCCTATCTGATCGAAGACGGCACCCTCATTGAAGAACTTCGCCTGCGCCTGACGCCAGTCGCCGAACACGTCGTTGATAGTGAAGGTGTGGGTGGCCGGGAACTGACTGGCGAAACGCGCGGCCACCTCCGGCGACGAGGGACGGTAGTAATTCTTGGCAGCGATCTCCTGTCCTTGCGGCGAGTAGAGGAACTCCACATACGCTTGCGCTACAGCGCGCGTGCCGTGCTTGTCCACATTGGCATCCACTACCGCCACTGGCGGCTCGGCCACGATGGTGACGGAGGGCACCACGATCTCGAACCCGTCTTTGGTAAGTCCGCGCTGGACGAGTAGCGCTTCGTTCTCCCAGGCGATCAGCACATCGCCGATACCGCGTTGGGCGAACGTATTGGTGGCGCCACGTGCACCGGTATCGAGCACCGGCACGTGCTTGTAAAGATCCGTTACATAGGCTTTCGCTGTGGCCTCGCTGCCCCCTGGCTGTTTCAGCGCATAGCCCCAGGCGGCGAGGAAATTCCAGCGTGCGCCACCGGACGATTTGGGATTGGGCGTCACCACCTGCACGCCGGGGCGCACCAGGTCGGCCCAGTCCTTGATGCCCTTGGGATTGCCCTTGCGCACGAGGAAAACAATGGTCGACGTATAAGGCGCCGCGTTATGGGGTAATCGTTTCTGCCAGTCCTTGGCCAGCAATCCACGATCGGCGATGGCATCGATGTCGTAAGCGAGTGCCAACGTCACCACATCCGCCGGCAGCCCATCCACCACGGAACGTGCCTGCTTGCCTGAGCCGCCATGTGACATCTGCATGGTGACGCTATCGCTGTGCTGCGTCTTCCACTGCGCAACGAAAGCATTGTTTATCTGGCGATAAAGCTCACGCGTCGGGTCGTAGGAGACGTTCAGCAAAGTCACGTCCTTGGCCGCTACCGAGACGGCCAACACCATGCCGACGGCGGTGAGCAAGACAGGGAAGAACTTCTTCATGACGTCTCCTGCGGAACATGGAACGGTCAGGCTATCGGGTATGCACGGCAGTGCGAAATCGCAATATGGCATAACGACATGTCATCGCCTTGCGCAACATCAGCGCACCCTTGGCTTAAAACAGCCTCATGGCCCTTCACCGGCGCTTTCACTCGAATCGCCGACAACACCCTGTACCCACTGCGTTGCCAGATGATGGGCCGCCGTACGTATTTCGGGCATGGCCGTGCACTCCCACAAAATCCCGCGCAGCAACGACCCCATGGCATACAACCCCGGGCGAGGCTCACCGGATGGGCCAAGCAATTGGCCATCGGGCTCGGCCCGAATACCTAACTGCAAGGCATCGGCAGAAGCCACGCCATCGCGCAACAGCTGGGACAAGAGCTCGTGGGCGCCGTAGGCAACGGCGGTATCCAACCCGGTGGCCTGAATCACCAGGTCTGCCTCCAGCACACTCACCAGCTGGGTCGCGCGTTCGCGTAAGGTCACCTGCAACGGCGCGGTGCCATCGACATCGAGCACGCGGGCAGCCAGCACTTGCAGCCGCCCTTCCTCCTGCAACTGATAGATCGCTTCGCCTGATGCGGGGGCCATGCGGTGTCGCGAGGCTTCCCAGATCCAGCGCACGTGACGCAGAAACTGCTTTCGCTGGTCGTGGCTCAGGCGCTGCCACAGCAGCGCGTTGATCGGCCGCATGCCATCGATGATGCTGCGCCAATCCGTGTCTGGGGCGCTATCGATAGCACGACGCACCTCGCGCAGCATGGGCGCCACGCCATCGCAGCCAAGCAGCGCCTGGTTGAGCTCGCTCTGTCGGGGATAGGGACTGAGCGGCAAAGCCGCGTGAGTAAACGGCCACAGCCCATGCCTGGATATGGCTATCAACTCGGCATACGGCCATCGCGCTGCCGCCGACAACAAGGTATCGACCGCCGTCAGCCCGGTGCCGATGACCACCACGCGACGCGGCGCTTTTACATGCCGGTCCAGCTGCCACGGGTCCAGCTCGTAGGCGCCACTGGTCAGGGCCGTCGTGGATACCGTACGCAAAGGCCGTTGCGCCAACGCTCCCACGGCGAGCACGACAAGGGAGACATCGAGCCAACGGTCGGGGCCAACCCTCACGGCATAACCACCCTCGCCTCGCTGCACGATCGCCCGGGCACTCTCTGGATGAATACGGAAACTGCGTCCGGCGCGGCGCGCCGCATCGATACGCGCACCGACCTGCGCCTGGATGAAATCGCCGAACACGCGACGCGGCAGGAAATCCGTTCCCTTCACCTGCCCGAGTTGCTGGGCAGCATGCCGGATGAAGTCGTCGCCGTGCTCCTGAAAAACACCCATGCTCGATGCCCGCACGTTGAGCAGGTGGCGGTCGTCGCTGGTGGCATAGGCCACGCCACGCCCTGGCTCATGCTGGCCAACAATCCAATGGATCGTGCCCGCATCAAAGCGGGCGAGGAGTTCCCCGAATGCGGCTGCGCCTGCCGCACCACCACCGATCACTGCAATATCAGCCATGCATCGATCCTCAGACGGCGGGCACGAAGCCGAGCGATCTGCCCGCAGCAGGTCACTCCGCATTTGTCCCCTTGCTAAAAACCCAGGTGAAGGCGGCCTTCACATTTGAAGGCGCTACCGCAGCATCAGCACATCAAAGAGCGCGGCTCCGCGCGCATAAACCCGTGTTGCTCATCAGCGTGAAGCGACTGGTGGCGATTGGCATAGTGCTGTCCCCGGCATGTCTGCGTGCCCGATGCAGAATCAATCACAGTGCCCGTTAAGGCGACGCTAGCCATCCGTCGACTTGTGTCGGAGCTTATTCCCGGGAGGTTATGACGCCCCACCTCACCGCAGGAATATTCGCCTCAATGCGTCTCGCGCACCGAATGGCGTTTCGCCAGCACGGCGGCGACGTCGGCCAGGCCAAGCCCACGGGCTCGCAGGGTTACCGTCAGGTGATAGATCAGATCGGCGGCCTCGCCAAGCAGGGCTTCGTCGTCCTGGGCCACGGCGGCAAGCGCCGTTTCCACGCCCTCCTCGCCCACCTTCTGCGCCATGCGGCGGATGCCGCCTTCAAAGAGTTTCGTGGTGTAGCTGCCCGATTGGCGATCCGCATATCGCTGAGCTATCAGCGCATCCAGCTCGGCCAGAAAACCTAGTGCCGGCTGCACATCGTCGCCGAAGCAGCTGCTGGTGCCTTTGTGGCACGTCGGACCATGCGGTTCTGCCTCCACCAGCAGCGTGTCCGCGTCACAATCCTTACGCACTGACTTCAACGTCAGCACATGGCCTGACGTTTCGCCCTTGGTCCACAGACGCTGCTTACTCCGGCTGAAAAAGGTGACTTGCCCAGTCGCCTGGGTTTTGACCAATGCTTCGGCGTTCATGTAACCAAGCATCAGCACCTCTCCCGTCAACCAGTGCTGCACAACGACGGGAAGCAACCCATCGCCCTTGGCCCAGTCGAGTTGCGATGCGTCGAGGAAATTCTGAGTCATGACGAAATCTCTATGAGAGAAGCGAGTGAAGAGGAATAAGTAGTACGAGAGAGCCACGGCCCTCCTCTCACTTCTCACTCCTCTCTACTCACTCCTAAATCCTTACTGCTACGCCCCAACCCGCCAGCGACTGCTTCAGATCGGGAATGGCGATGGCGCCGGAGTGGAACACACTGGCTGCCAGCGCACCGTCAACATCGGCCTCGGTGAAGGCATCGCGGAAATGCTCGGCGGCACCCGCGCCACCTGACGCGATCAATGGCACCTGGCAAATGGCCCTGACCACCGCGAGCTGATCCAGATCGTAGCCCTGACGCACGCCATCACTGCCCATGCAGTTGAGCACGATTTCCCCGGCGCCACGCTTCTGCGCCTCCACCACCCAGTCCAGCGTCCGGCGCGGCAAGGCCTGCGTGCGCGATGGATCGCCGGTGTACTGGCGCACGCGCCACTCGCCATCGCTGTCACGCAGACTGTCGACACCGACCACCACGCATTGCACACCGAATGCGCCGGCCAGCTCGTCGATCAACGCAGGCCGCTCCAGCGCGGGCGAATTCACTGAGATCTTGTCCGCGCCGGCGTGCAACACAGCGCGCGCTTCGTCGACACTGCGAATACCGCCCGCCACGCAGAACGGAATATCGATGACCCGCGCCACCCGCTCGACCCAGCCGCGATCTACGGTGCGCCCTTCGGGGCTGGCGGTGATGTCGTAGAACACCAGCTCGTCAGCACCTTCGTCGCGATAGCGCAGCGCAAGATCGACGATCTCACCCATCACCACGTGATCGCGAAAACGCACGCCCTTGACGACCTTGCCGTCGCGCACGTCCAGACAGGGAATGATGCGGCGGCTCAACATGCGAGTGCCTCCCTCACGGTGAAGCGCCCTTCGAGCAAGGCACGGCCAAGGATCACACCCCGCGCACCCGCCTCACGCGCCGCACGAATGTCGTCAAGCGAACGCACGCCACCGGATGCCTGCACGGCCAGCGTGGGCACGGCAGTGGCCAGATAGCGATAGAGGTCGAGGTTAAAGCCCGCCAACATACCGTCGCGGTGGATATCCGTGCACAACAGATGCTTTGCGCCTCGCGCGGCATACCACGGCGCAAGGTCGTCGAGGGTTTGCGACTCCGCTTCGGTCCAACCGGCGCTCGGCAAGGTCCACGCACCATCCTTCTGCAGCGTATCCAGCGCGATGGTGAAACGGTCGGCGCCATGCGTCGTCAGCCAGCCGGCCACTTGCTCAGGTTCGCGAATCGCCAGGCTGCCAAGCACGACGCGTGAAACGCCTGCGTCGAACAATCGCTGCACGTCCGCCTCTGAACGTACGCCGCCACCGGCCTGGATGCGCATGCCATCGCTGGCGATTGCCTCGATCACGGCAAGGTTGTCCAGGCTGCCGCCGCGCGCGCCGTCAAGATCCACGAGATGCAGCCACACTGCGCCTTCACCCGCGTAATCGCGGGCGAGCTGACGCGGATCGGCGTCGTAGGTGGTCTGCTGCGCATAGTCGCCCTGTTTGAGACGCACCACGCGTCCGCTACGAAGGTCGATGGCTGGAATGACAGTGAAGCTCATAGCTCGAGGAAGTTCTTCAGCAGGCGAGCGCCGACCTGGGCCGAACGCTCCGGGTGAAATTGCATGCCGTGAAAGTTGCCGCGCTGGATCACGCAGGCAAACTCCCCACCGTAGTCGGTGGTTGCCAGTGCGTAATCACCGGTGGGCACGGCGTAGCTGTGCACGAAGTAGGCCCAGTCATCCTCGCCCACACCCGCGAGCAAGGGATGCGCGCGCCGCGGCCGAAGCCGGTTCCAGCCCATGTGCGGCACACGTAGTCCGGGTTGCTCATCGAATCGGCGCACCGTCGCAGGCACCACGCCAAGGCACGGCGTATCGCCTTCCTCCGAGCGTTCGCACAACAACTGCATGCCCAGGCATACCCCGAGCACCGGCTGGGTCAGCGAGCGGATCAAATCCACCAGCCCCAGCTCGCGCAAGCGGGCCATACCTGGCCCCGCCGCGCCGACGCCGGGAAGGATGACCTTGTCGGCCGCACGAATAGCGGAGGCGTCGGACGTCAATGCCGCATCCACGCCCAGCCGCTGCAACGCGTAACGCACCGAGCCGATATTGGTGCCGCCGGCGTCCACCAGCACCACGCTCATCACAGCGCTCCCTTGGTGCTTGGCAGCTCGCTGCCTTCGCGCCGGATCGCCTGGCGCAACGTGCGTGCCACCACTTTAAAGCAGGCTTCGACCATGTGATGCGCGTTGTCACCCTGCACGCGCAGATGCAGGTTTGCACCCAGCGTTTCGCACAGCGAGCGGAAAAAGTGCGGCACCAGTTCGGTCGGCACATCGCCGACGCGCTCGCGGGGGAACTGTCCCTCGAACACGAAAAACGGGCGGCCGGACAGGTCCAGCGCTGCGCTTGCCTGCGACTCGTCCATTGGTAGCGTGAAGCCATAACGCGCGATACCACGCTTGTCGCCCAACGCCTGACGCAACGCCTGCCCCAGTGCCAACGCGCAGTCTTCGATGGTGTGGTGCTCATCGATGTGCGTATCGCCGTCGCAACGTAGCGCCAGCGCAAAACCGCCATGCTTGCCTATTTGCTCGAGCATGTGATCGAAGAAGCCCAGACCGGTGTGGATCTGCGGCTCAGCCGCCTTGTCGAGGTTCACGCTGACGGTGATCTGTGTCTCGCGGGTGTTGCGTTCGATCGTCGCCACGCGGGGCGCGTCCAGCAACTGGTGCGCAATCTCGTCCCAGCTCACCCCTTGCGGGCCTACGCGAAGACCGCGCACGCCCATGTTCGCGGCAAACTGAAGGTCGGTGTCGCGGTCGCCAATCATGGCGGAGGCGGCGCGGCTCCAGCCGTCATCGGCCAGATAGTGGCGCAGCATGCCAACGCCCGGTTTGCGCGTGTCTTTTCGTTCGTGCAGAAAACTGCGGTCGATCAGCACTTCACGCACGCGAATCCCTTGCGATGACAGGATGCGCATCAGCAGCTCGTGCGGACCGGTGAAATCCTCTATGGGGAAACTCGCTGTACCAAGGCCATCCTGATTGGTGACCATCACCAGCTCATAACCCGCGGCGACGAATCGCTGAAGCGCGGCAATCACCCCAGGCAACAGGGCGAATTTTTCGTAGCTGTCGATCTGGAGGTCTTCCGGCTCCTCGATCAGGCAGCCGTCACGGTCGATGAAAAGGATCTTGCGGCTCATGCACGTTCACCTGAGGCCAGTCCATCGGCAACATGCCGGCCATCCTGGGCCGGACGCTTCAATACGGTCAGCACGCGGTCGTTTTCTTCCACATTGCCGATGGTGATGCGCAACGCGTCGCCAAGGCCGGGATAACGACGTACATCGCGCACCACAATGCCGGCCTCGAGCAGGCGCTGGTAAACCGCGCCGGCATCATCGAAGCGTACCGCCAGGAAATTCGCCTGCGAGGGCAATACCTCGCGCACGCCCGGCAGCACGGCCAGCGCTGAGGCCATGCGTTCGCGCTGCTCACGCACCGTGGCCAGATGTACGCGCACTTCGGCCTGCCCCGTGCTGGACAACGCTTCCAGCGCCAGCGCAATGCAAGGGCGCGGCAACGGATAAGGCGCCATGACACGGCGTAGCAAGGTGATGACTTCTTCGTTCGCAAGCAAAGTGCCGATACGCGCACCCGCCAGGGCCCAGGCTTTCGACAAGGTACGTAGTACCGCAAGGTTGTCATAGCGGTTGATCAAGCTCGCCACGCTCACCGCGTCGGCAAACTCGATATAGGCCTCGTCGACCACCAGCAAAGCGCGTCCTTTTAGCGCGATGGCCAGACGCTCGATCGTTTCCGGCGACACCAGCTGACCGGTCGGGTTGTTGGGCGTGCACACGAACACCAGTTTCACCGCCGGCGTCACGGCCGCCAGCAAGGCCACCGCGTCGAGCGAGAAGTCCGCAGCCAAGGGCACTTCCACGATGCCCGCGTTCTGTACACGGGCACAGACCGCGTACATGCCAAAGGTAGGTGGCTGGATGGCGATGGCATCTTCACCGGCACGGCAAAACGCCCGCACCAGCAGATCGATAGCCTCATCGCTACCTCGGCCCACGAGCACCTGCTCGGGCCTGACGCCATAAAGTGACGCCAGGGCATCGGTCAGCTCACGCGGCTGCGGATCGGGGTAGCGGTTGCAGCCCAATCCATGATCGCCCGGCGGCGCCCACGCCGATTCGTTGGCGTTGAGCATGACTTTGCCGCCGCTCGCCTCCATACGCGCGGAGGAATACGGCTGCATGGCGCGAATCTCGGGACGAGCCAGATCGAGCACGCTCATGCTGCCGTCTCCAACGCAGCCAGACGCAAGGTGACCGCACGGCGATGGGCTTCCAGCTGCTCGGCCGCTGCCAGCGTCGCGGTGCACGGACCAATGGCGCGCAATCCTTCGGGCGACAGTTCCTGCACCGTGATTTGCTTCTGGAAACTGGCCACCGAGACGCCGCTGTAGCTGCGTGCATAGCCATAGGTGGGCAACACGTGGTTGCTGCCGCTGCAATAGTCGCCGACCGATTCAGGCGTCCACGCGCCGAGAAACACGGAGCCCGCACTTTCAATGCCGGGTAGCAGGTCACGCGGTTGTGCCACCTGAAGGATCAGGTGCTCGGGTGCGTAGACGTTGCTTACCTCGATCGCCTGCGCCAGCGACGACACGGCAATAAGGCGGCTTTGCGACAGCGCCATCTCCGCAATCTCCGCGCGCGGCAAGGCGGCGCACTGGCGCTCCACCTCGGCCTCGACCGCATCGAGCAATGCCGCAGATGGGCTGAGCAGGATCACCTGCGAGTCAGGACCATGCTCCGCCTGCGAGAGCAGATCCGCCGCCACGAACACAGGATTGGCCTCGCCATCGGCGATAACCAGCACTTCGGATGGGCCCGCGGGCATGTCGATGGCTGCACCCTCCGGATCGCCGGACACCTGCAGCTTGGCCTCGGTCACCCAGGCATTGCCCGGCCCGAACAGCTTGTCGCACTTGGGTACCGATTCCGTACCGTATGCCATGGCTGCAATTGCCTGCGCACCACCCAGCTTGAATACGCGATGCACGCCGGTGATGCGTGCCGCGTAAAGCACCGCGTCATCACAACGGCCATCGGCACGCGCTGGCGAGCACAGCACCACTTCCGCGCAGCCTGCGATGCGTGCAGGCACGCCAAGCATCAATGCCGTGGAAGGCAACGGCGCACTACCCGCCGGCACATACAGGCCGACGCGGCGGATCGGACGCAGCACGCGCTCCACGACCACCCCTGGCGCCGTTTCGAGCGCCACCGGCTTCGGTGCCGCCGCGCGATGAAACGCATCGATGCGGGAGGCGGCCTCCTCGATCGCAGCTTTCAGCGCCGGCGACAGACGCGCTTCCGCACCGTGGAATTCCTGCTCGGTGACTTCAATGGCGTCCAGCACACAGCGATCGAAACGTGCGCTCAGTTCGCGTAATGCCGTATCACCATCGGCCCGCACGCGAGCAATAATTTGCTCTGCGCCATTGCGCAGGTTGTCAGCACGCGACTGCGCCGGCCGCGCAAGCGCAGCGCCCTGCTCGGCGCTATCCAATGCATTCCAGTCTAGGCGGTTCATGCCACGCTACCCTTTATTCGCCTGCGTTACGCAAGCATCTTTTCTACCGGCAACACGAACATCTCGCGTGCACCGGCTTTCTTGATCTCTTCCAGCTGGCGCCAGCTCACTTCGCCAGCGCACAGCGCCTGCAGCATGAGCTGGTCGGGCTGTCCGGCTACCGGCAGCAAGGTTGGCTGCGGACCGCCCGGCAACAGGCGGATGACGGCATCCAGCGCGTGACGTGGCGCTTGCAACAGCAGCAGGCGCGATTCGCGCACCTGGATAACACCGTCCAGTCGTTTCAGCAGCAGATCGATCATGTCGCCACGCTCGTCGGTCGGCAGCGTCTGCGGACCAGCGAGTACCGCCTCGCTCTCCAGCAGCACTTCCACCTCGCGCAGCTGATTGGCCACCAGCGTGCCGCCGCTCTGCACCAGATCGCAGATGGCATCGGCCGTACCCAGCTTGGGAGCAATCTCTACCGAACCGGCCAACGTGACCACGCCCGCTTCCACGCCCCGCTCGCGCAACCACGCACCCAGCAAACCGGGATAGGACGTGGCGATGCGCTGACCGTGCAGCTGCTCGGGTTCGCGGTAATCCATCTCCTGCGGTACAGCGATGGAAAGACGGCAGCGTCCGAACCCCAGCGGCCGCCATTCGGCCAGTTCGGGCCCTTCACGGCCGTCGGTCTGCTGGAACTCGCTGAGCACGTTGCGCCCCACGATGCCCAGGTCGCATACGCCTTGCGAGATCAGCCCCGGAATATCGTCATCGCGCACGAGCAGGAGGTCGACGGGCTCGCCTTCACCAAAGCAGAACAGCTTGTCACGGCTCTGACGGAAGGTAAGGCCACAACGGTTGAGCAGCTCGAGTGCCGGCTCGGTGAGCCGGCCGGACTTCTGCATCGCGATTCGCAGTCGGTCGCGCGGCTTCATGCTTTTACCTTCTTGCTGGCCGCACGGCGGCGGGCGGCACGGGCGGAAGCGGCGAGATAGCCACCGCTGCCCTGGTTGAGAAAACGCGCAACGCGGCCGATGGTCGTGATGCTTACCGCGGTTCGCTCATGGATTTCGCGGTAGGACACGCCGTCCAGCAGGTACGGCACCACGCGCCAGCGATCCACCAGCACTTCCAGCTCGGCGGGCGTGCACAGGTCGTGCAGGAAGGCCGACATCTCCTCGGCATTCTTCAGCGACAGCAAAGCCTCGCAAAGACTGAGTTCGGCGGACTCCGCAGGGGTCTCGGGATCGAGCGATCGACGCTTCATAATGTACTAATGCATTAATACGATGGAGCGCATCATACGCGACGTTCCGCAGCGCAGCAAGCCGGTTGGGACGCCACCTCCGGCGCGGGTTAAGCCTTCCGCACTAGCGCGACCGGCACCCAACCTTTGGCGTATCGCAAGCTCTGCAACTTCTTGCGAGTATCCGCCGGTCGTTGCCGCAAGATCCCGGACATGGAGATGCTGCCAATGAGTCCTTTCGAAGTACCTTGGGGTCGCGCGGGCCAGTTGCAGGCGACCATGACGGTCACCCGATTGCTCAGCCAGCTGGTCGAGCAAGGCTTTCTGGACGGCGCGCCGGGGACGCTGGCAGACCAATTGGTCACCAACGTCTGGGCGAGGAAGCCCGATCTGTTCGAAGGAAAAATCGGCCCGAAACCCCACAAGGTCTCCGTTGCAGCCATTGCCCTGGCATCCGCCACGCACCGGGCGGCTCAGCGTTGCGACGACACGCTTTGCAGCACCTATATGCTGGGCCTCAGCCTGCTACTTGATGAGATTGGGAGAACGGCCAGGTCGTACCGATTCCACACCGTGGATCACCAGCTGCTGGATGCCGCTGCAACCATGCTTTCCGGCAACCTCGACGACCTGCAGCGAGACCCCCTGCTCCACTGGCACGGCCTCTGACGAGGCACTGGTCGCGCCTGCGCCGATTCGCTAAATTAGATAGGTAGCCTACCTATTTACCCAGCGAGCGGACCATGACGATCAGCTCAACGACCCCGAACGACGCCCTCGCATTGGCTGAGCAACTGCGCCCGGCCCTGCGGCGCCTTTACCGGCAACTTCGCAGCGACACGGGCAGCGAAACCATTTCCCCGCTCCATAGCCAGCTGCTGGTCGTTATCGACGAACACCCCGGCATCGGCGTCGGTGAATTGGCGCAACTGGAAAAGCTGCGTAGCCCAACCATGAGCGGCCACATCAAAAGCATGGTGACCGCCGGCTGGGTGAAGCGCATGGATGCCGCCTCAGGCGATGGGCGCCGCGTGGGGCTGGCGATCACTACGAGCGGGCGCGCGCTCATCCACGCCAAACGCAAGCAACGCACCGATCGCCTCGCTCAGGCGCTGGCACGACTCTCTCCCGAATCGCTCGATGCGATCCGCTCCGCCATTCCCGCATTGAACGAACTGGACGCATGAGCCTTTCCAACACTCCATCGACCACCGCCGATCACACCCACGCTCCGACGGCGCAAGAAGTCCGTCGGGTTTTCTACGGTCTGGTCATCGTGCTGGCGTTGGGCGCCATCGACCAGAGCATTGTCGCCACGGCCTTGCCCCGCATCGTGAGCGACCTCGGCGGCATCAGCCACCTCTCCTGGGTGGTCACGGCATACATACTTGCATCAACGGCCACCATGCCGCTGTACGGCAAGCTGAGCGATCAGTACGGGCGCAAGCCCATGGTGACCATCGCCATCCTGACGTTTCTGCTGGGGTCGGTACTGAGCGGTGCATCGCGCAACCTGCCTCAGCTGATCGTGTTTCGCGCCATTCAAGGCATAGGCGCCGGCGGCCTGTTGCCACTCGCGCAGATCATCATCGGCGACATGGTGCCACCCAGGGAACGCGGCAAACGCCAGGGCGTCATTGCTGCCATCTTCGCCATCTGCAGCGTATTGGGGCCGTTGCTCGGCGGCATCATCACCGACGTGCTGTCGTGGCACTGGATCTTCTACGTCAACCTCCCCGTGGGCGCCGTGGCGCTGGTGATGATCAACAGAACGCTGCGCCAGTACGCCCCGCTGCACGCGCGCCGCATCGATTACCTGGGGTCTGTATTGATGACTGCCGCCACGGTCTCGCTGTTGCTGGTGCTTACGCTGGGCGGTAGCGAATGGCCGTGGGCATCCCTCCCCATCGCCAGCCTGGCCGCCTGCGCCATCGTTACCGGCGTGTTGTTTGTGCGGCACGTGAAGCACGAACCGGAACCGGTGTTACCGCTTGGCCTGTTCCACAACCGCTTGTTCGTCGTCGCCAGCATCGTGATGGCACTGACCTTTATGGGCTTGCTCGGCGCAACGCTGTTTTTCCCGCTGTTCTTTCAGTTGGTGATGGGTGCGAGCCCTGCCCGTTCCGGTCTGCTCATCGGGCCATTGATGGCCGGCATGGCGCTGTCGTCACTGTTCAACGGCCGCGTGCTGTTGCGAGCCGGACGCTACAAACCCGCACAGGTCTCGGGACTCACCCTGGCCACCATCGCCTTCGCTGTACTCACCTGGTGCGCCGCCACCTCGCAAGGCCTCGGCACGATCGAGCCGGCTATCCTTTCGCTGGGTCTTGGCCTTGGTCTGGTGATGCCGAACATGACCATTGCCGTACAGAACGCGCTCGCCCCGGTGCATCGGGGTGTCGGTACCGCCACGCTGACCTTTTTCCGCTCGCTGGGAGGGCTGATAGGCGTTGCCGGCTCGGGCGCCGTGCTGGCCTGGCAATTGCGTCGCCAGAACGGCGGTGCGCTGCCGCACATGACGATGTTCCCGGAAGGCGGCGGGGCGGACAGCGCGCTCACGCACCATGTTCAGGCTGCTACCGTCGCGCTCTACCGGCACGCCATCGCATCAACCTTCACGGCTGGAACCTGCGTGGTGGCACTTGCCCTGCTGGTGATCCTGCTGCTGCCGGAAATTCCTTTGCGGGATCGTCTCCACACGCCCTCGCCCGCCACCGAATAAGGAGCACGGAATGCTCGCTTCGCCACGGAATGCCTGGCTCTCGCTATCGGCCTCATGGATAAACCTGACGGTCGTGGTGTTCGCGCTGACGGCAGGCATCCTGCAATCGACGCGAGCCGATCTCGACCCGTTCGTGATGCCATTGAGCGCCTATCTCAGAGGGCCCGGCGGCGCGTGGCTTCGCTTCGCTTACTACTTCATGGCCACGGGGCTCGCCTGCCTGGCGTGGGTCAGTTACCGGGTAACGCGCGAAGATCTTCGCAGCCGATTGGCCAGCGTGCTGTTTCTCATCGCCGCCGTCACATTGCCGATCGTCGCAGCAACGGTGCTCTATCAACAGACGCCACAGGAGAATCTCGCGCAACTGATTCATGGCCAAGCGGCGCAAACCACTTTCCTGTGCCTGGTGATGGGTATGGTGCTGCTGTCGTCGCGATGGGTGCGCGATCCGCGCATGCGTTACATGGGATATTGGGGCGTGGTGCTCGCGTGGGCGGCTTTCGCTCAGATGTGGCTGCTGGCCCTGTGGAAAGGGTTGCCATCCGGCCTTATGCAAAAGGTGCTTATTGTGCTGATCCTGCTGTGGCTGGGTTGGGCGGCAAGGCAATTGCGCCGGGCTGGCGCATCGCAAGCTTGAGTCGTGCACAAGTGCGCGACCCATCCCGCCTCAAGCCATAAAAAAGGGCGCCGAAGCGCCCTTTTTGTTTGCCGGCTTACTGAGCAAACACCCGCTGCCGCACCAGCTCACAGATGGCTCGCACATCGCCATCCATCGCGCGGTCACGCGACATGAAGCCAATCTGCTTGCGCACGGCATCGTGCGCCTTTCGCACAGCGGCACCGGCATGGAAATCGCCGACGTTAGCCAGCGCAGCCGTCAACTGCTGTACCTCAGTCACAAACTGCGCGTAATGCGGATGATCTTCGCGCGGCGCGTTGGATACCTTGCCGGCCAGCGCCTGCCAATGACCGCGTGCAGCGAGGCGGCAGGCCGCATTGAGCATGGCCTGGCGGAAATCCAGTGCCTGCGCCGCCGTGTAGAGCTCCATCGCCACCACGTGACCGAGGTCTTCCATCATCTCCAGCACGTGACGGGCCTCGTTGGCACCCATCGAGACATGGTCTTCGGCATTGGCACTGGTCGGCACCGAATACACGCTGGCAGGGTGCGCACGCGTGGCCAGGTCGTTGACCAGCGCCGCCGCGGTGTACTGCACGATCATGAAGCCTGAGTCCGTGCCATCTTCATTGCCGGTGAGGAACGCCGGCAGGCCATCGTTGGTGGCCGGGTCCACGAGCTTGTTGAGACGACGCTCGGAGATCGAGGCCAACACGGGAATGGCCGCCTTCACGTAGCTCATGGCCAGCGCCAGCGGCATGCCATGGAAGTGGCCCGCGGAGATCACCTGCTCCTCGATGAACTGCGCGTCCTCTGCATCCGGGAAGATCAGCGGATTGTCGGTCACCGAATTCAATTCGATGTCGATGACACGGCAGGCCTGCGCCCAGGCGTCGCGCACTGCGCCATGCACCTGCGGCATGCAACGCAGGCAATAGGCATCCTGCGGCTGATGCTTTTTGCCGCCCTTGAACGGCAGGAAGCGCGAATAGAAAGCCTCGCGGCCATGACGCTGGTTGGCGGGCACCCAGTCCCAGCCGATATCGAACGTGAGCGCCTGATCGGCCGGATCGGCCCATGCCTCCGCACTCCACTGCCGGAAGCGCGGCACGAGGTGATACGGAATGTCGACCAGCGTGCTGCCTTCCAGCAGCTCGCGCACATGGGCCGCGGTTTCCACCTGTCCCGGATGCGGACGCAATGCATGAACCTCGGGGCGCAGTGCGCCGCTGCGGCCGGCAAAGGCATCGAGTGTCATGGCGGCCGCCAGGTCGGCAAGATCCAGCAAATGCTCCAGCTCATCCAGCGCGAGCGTCGCGGTCGCCAGCATCTGCGCCGTGCCGTTATTGAGCGCCAGGCCCTCCTTGAAGGACAACCGGATCGGGCTGAGGCCCGCGCGCTTGAGCGCATCGGCACCGCTCATGCGCTCGCCTTGATAGAACGCCTCACCACCGCCCAGCAACACGATGGCCAGATGCGACAGCGGCGCAAGGTCGCCACTGGCGCCTACCGAACCCTTCTCCGGCACCACCGGCACGACGCCGGCGTTGAGCATGGCGGTGAGCGCCTTCAACGTTTCCACGCGAATGCCCGAGTGGCCGCGCATCAACGTGTTGATGCGAATCACCAGCATGGCGCGCACGACTTCCGGCGCAAACGGCTTGCCCACGCACACGGCATGCGTGGTGATGAGGTTGTGCTGCAATTCTTCCAGCAGCGTGCCTTCCGGCTTGTCCGGGTTGCCGCCCGGCAGCTCGTCGCGCAGACGGTGAGCGCCAAGCAGCTTGTCCGCGTTGCTTCCGAAACCCGTGGTCACGCCATAGGTCGGCTCGCCGCAGCTCACCTTATCGGCGAGGAAATCGGCAGCCCGCTGCACACGCTTGAGCTGCGTCTCGTCCAGTTCCACGCGCAAACCCTGGCGCGACACGGCCACCAGCTGATCGCGGGTCAGGCTATTGCCGTCCAGGAGTATCGTCTTTGCCGTCATGCTTGCTCCGAGCCCGGACGGGCTTTCAATAGGTGAGTAGGTCGCCGTTGCCGCGCCTTCAAGGCACGGCAACGGTGCACGCGTACGTGCTTAGCGGCTGATTTCGGCCTGTGCCAGTTCGACACGCAGTGTCTTGATCAGTTCGGCGCGGGACACCTCGAACTGATCTTCGCGGCGAAGATCCTTCACCGTCACCACGCCCTTGGCGATCTCATCCTCGCCGAGCACGATCACAAAGCGAATGCCCGCGCGGTTGGCGTACTTGAACTGCTTGCCGAGCTTGCCGCCTTCCAGCACCACCTCGGTGGCGATACCGGCGCCACGCAGCTCACTGGCCAAGGCCAGATATGCGGGCAGTTGGGCTTCGTCCATCTGCGTCACCAGCACATCAACGGTGCTCTCGCCGGTGGCGATCAGGCCCGCGTCGCGCAACTGCCAGTAAAGCCGCGTCAGGCCGATGGAGATGCCGACACCGGGCAGCCTGGACTTGGTGTACTGACCGGCGAGATTTTCGTAGCGGCCACCCGAGCAGATCGAGCCGATCTGCGGGTAATCGTTGAGCGTGGTTTCGTACACGGTGCCCGTGTAGTAATCCAGGCCGCGCGCGATCGAGAAGTTCAGCATGTAATGCGATTCGGGCACGCCGAAGTCGCGGATCATGCCCAGCACTTCCTTCAGCTCAGCACGGCCCTGCTCCAGTGCCTCGCCGCCCGAACCCAGCGCATCGAGCTTGTCGAACGCATCCTGCAGCGAGGTCGAACGCCCCTGCGAGAAGTCGAGGATCTTCTGCGCCGTCTCGGCACTCAGTCCGAACTGCGGACCGGTCAGCGTTTCGCGCAGGTAGTCGGCGCCGCGCTTGTCGAGCTTGTCCACCTCGCGCAACACCAGCGTCTGCATCTCGCCGTCGAGAATGCCCAGGCTTTCGTAGAAGCCGCGGATCAGCTTGCGGTTGTTGATCTGGATGGTGAACGCGCCGATGTTGAGCTCTCGGAACACGCTATAGATGACGGCGGGCAGTTCGGCGTCATAACGCACCGACAGGCTGTCCTTACCGATCACATCGATGTCGCACTGGTAGAACTCACGGAACCGGCCGCGCTGAGCACGCTCGCCGCGGTACACGCGCTGCATCTGGTAGCGGCGGAACGGGAACGACAGGTCATGCTCGTGCTCGGCCACATAACGGGCCAGCGGCACGGTGAGATCAAAGCGCAGCGCCAGATCCGGTTTCTCACCCTGCTCCAGCGAACCTGTCGACTGCACGAAATAGACCTGACGCTCGGTCTCACCGCCGGTCTTGGTCAGCAGCACGTCGGAAAATTCGATCACCGGCGTTTCCACCGGCAGGAAGCCAAAGCGCTCATAGTTGCGACGGATCACGTCGAGCATGCGCTGGAACGCAATCTGATCGAGCGGCAGCAGCTCGAGCACGCCGGGCATGGTGCGGGCCGGGGTAAGCGCCATGAAATCCTCTGCTAAGCGATATGAAAAGGTCGGCCGAACGGGTCGTTGGCGACCTGTTCGACAGAGCCGCATAGGTTAGCAGAAGGCCGTCCCCAGCCCCTCCTCAGGAGGTGCTGCGACACCCTTGCGAACGGCCGGGAAGAAATTTCTTCACAAACTGTTGCCAAGCCCTCGAGGTGTCATTAAGATACGCGGCTCCCACGGGGTGTAGCTCAGCCTGGTAGAGCGCTACGTTCGGGACGTAGAAGTCGCATGTTCGAATCATGTCACCCCGACCAAAATTCAATAAAAAAGCCGGCCTAGTGCCGGCTTTTTTATTGGCTCCACGGCCGCTTGCGTCACTGGCGCAGCGGGAGAAACACCGCGAACGACGCGCCCTGCGGGTCGCTCAGCACAGCGAAGCGGCCGATATTGGGAATATCGGTTGGTTGCACGCACACTTCAGCGCCCAGCTTCCTGGCTTTGGCCGTGGTCGCGTCCACGTCGGTGACATAGACGTAAGGCAGCCACATGGACGAGGGCCCGCCATCGTGCGACTTCATAAGACCGCCACGCCGCTCGCTCTCGCCCTGTTTGAGCACGTAGTAAGTGCCACCAGGTGAAGGCATGGCATCGTGCTTCAGGCCGAACAACCCTTCATAGAAGGACAGCGCCTTTTCGGCGTCGCTGGCATGCAGTTCGTGCCAGCACCAATGTCCGGGCGGCACATCGGCATCGGGCTTGTCGTCGATGGTGCTACGCCAGATGGAAAACATGGCACCGACCGGATCGATCATGGTGGCGCCGCGCCCCACCGGCGGAAAGTCGGTGGGCGGCATGCAGGTTTTGGCACCTGCCCCGGTGGCTTTCTTGTGGCTCGCATCGACGTCTGCGACGCTCAGGTAGATGCCCCAGTTGGTGGGCTCACCTTCCTGTGCAGATCGAAAACCGCCAATACCTTCGCCGGCATTCATGATGACGTGATAGGTGCTGCCTGCCACATCCATGGGCGAGTCATTCCAACCGAACAAGCCTTCATAGAACGCACGTGCTTTCACAGGGTCGGCACTGGCGTGCTCGACCCATACGAGTTTTCCGGCTTCTGTTTTCATAGGTTTGCCTCTTCGCTTCGAGTACACGAACGATGGGCGCCGATCCGCGGCACCGATGCCGCGAATCGGCGGGAGACTGGCTATGCCGCAGTGAAAATGGCTTCGGTGGCGATGTAGCTTTCGCGCGCGCGCATCAGTGCCTGGCCACGGCGGATATTCGGATACTTGCCCATCAGGGCAGCACCCTCCGGATAGCGCTCCAGATAGCAGAGGATGGGTGCCAGCAAGTAGTCGCACATGGAAGCCGCAGAGCCCGCGAGATAGTCCTGTCCGCCATAGGCTTTTTCGAACACGGCGAGCTGGCGATCAATCTCGGGCAGCGCCGCATCAATGACCGCGCGATCCGGTTCACCGTTGGCGCCCTTGGGGAACAGGTATTGCACCACGTAGCGGCGCACCACCGCGTCATAGAAGTAACAGTTGATCACGCTGATCCATTGCTCATTGCGCGCACGCGATGTCAGCCCGCCCGTGGGCAGCAGACTTGGACCGTCGAAAGCCTCATCGATGTAGCCGAGGATGGCGCGGGTTTCATAGAACTCGATGACGCCATCGCGAAACACCGGAATACGTGAGAAGGGGTTGATCTCCGTCACTTCAGGCGAACTGGGGGCGGCAGGTTGCAGCGTGTAGGCCACGCCCTTCTCCGCCAGCGCCATACGCACCGTACGGCAATAAGTGCTGCGCGGGTCGCCGATGACGGTGACGGTCGCGGCACTGCCTTCGGGATCGAGGTAGTCGACCAGGTTGTTGAACACAGAGTGCCAACCGGCCATGTGTCCATCGCGGAACATCGCATCCGGGAAACCGGTATGCCGCATATGCAATGCAGTGCCGCCATCTTTGGCCGTCAGCGTGACTTCGATCAGGGTGACGCGGCCGGTCATGGGGCCTTGCTCCCACGACCAGGTGTAAGCCAGGAAATCCGCGCGATCGAGCACCTGGTATTCACCGCCTGCGGCAAAGCTGGAGCCATCGCGCGCCGCCATGGCGATGCGGTAGCGTCCACCGATGCGGGCATCGGCACTGGCATCGGTGACATGCATGCCTCGTGGGCAATGCCACGCGGCAAGCGCGTCCTGACGGACGAAGGCATCGAACACCTTCTCACGCGGTGCCCGGATGAAACGCGTCATTTCAAGCTCGAAGCTGGCCGCTTCCGCCTGAGTTCGTTCCGCAACTGCTGTCATGGCTTTTTCCTCCGCGCACCGGCGGTGCGCTTGATGTGATCGGTGTCGCCAGCGTGCGTACGTTCGACGAATTCAACCAGGCGATCGAGGTTGTCTTCCCAATGGCGACGATAGGTTTCGAGCCAGCCGTGCGCGCCTCTCAAGGCGTCCGCGCGCAGGTGGCAGATGCGCCAGCGCGCATCGATTTCGCGCTCGATCAGTCCAGCTTCGGCCAGAACGCGTAGATGCCGTGAGATGGCGGGTGCCGAAATGCTGAACGGGTTGGCCAACTCGCTGACGGTGGCCTCCCCTTCGGCGAGGCGCTCAAGGATGGCGCGGCGCGTGGGGTCAGCCAGTGCAGCGAAGGTGATCGAGAGGGTGTCGGGGACGGTGGACATACCGTCACTTAACCACTTGGTTAATCGACAGTCAAGTGCCGGAGACAGCGGGAGAAATGACGCCTGAAAAAATGCCCTCTATCGCCTCAGGTCATCCCAGTGACGGCTGAGATCCAGCGGCCTCGCCCTCTGCAGAAGCAAAGACACCAGATCTGCCCCCTCGGAGGCTGGAATGACGAAATGGGAGAGGTGGAGGAAACCGCTGACGGAGACTCAGACTTCCAGCGCCAGCGCGGTCAGCTGATCGAGCTCTTCGTCATCAAAACCGGCGGCCAGCCGCGCAGGACGATTGAACGGCCCACGCAGATTTCGCCCCATATAGTCGCGCAGCAGATCAAGGAAGGTTTCGCGCGGATCGATGCCATCACGCTCGCAGCAATGGCGGAACCAGCGCGTACCCGCCGCCACGTGTGCCACTTCCTCGCGCAGGATCACTTCGAGGATCGCGACCGTGCGCGTATCGCCCACGCTCAACAGTCGCTCGATCATGCCGGGCGTGACATCAAGCCCGCGCGCTTCGAGCACACGCGGCACCAGTGCCATGCGTGCGGTGTCGTGATGCGCGGTTTTCTCGGCCATTTCCCACAGACCGTTGTGTGCGTCGAAATCGCCGTAGGCGTGGCCAAGTTCGGCGAGGCGCTCGGACAGCATGGCGAAGTGACGCGCTTCATCGTTCGCGCAGCTGGCCCAGTCCCGGTAGTAATCGAGCGGCTTGCCGCGAAAGCGGTACACCGCATCCCACGCGAGGTTGATCGCGTTGAATTCGATATGAGCTACGGCGTGCACGAGTGCGGCGCGCCCTTCTGGCGTGCCCAGGCCGCGGTGCGGCACCTGGCGCTGCGGCACCAGCTGCGGTTTTTCGGGACGACCGGGAGAACGAATGGGCTCCGGCACCTGCGATGCGTCATCGGGGGCCAATTCACCCGTCAGGAACGCCTCCCACGTTGCGTGAGTAAGGCGCAGCTTTTCAGCCGGGTCAGTGGCGTCGAGGCAGCGCTTGGCGGCGGCGTGGAGGTCGGCGGTCATGAGCAATGATCGCAAGAAGGACTATCTGTGGGAGCGCACAGGGTGCGCTCCCACAGATACGAAACCCTTACGCGCTGCGGCGAGCCGCCTTGGCGTCGTCGGAGCGCAGCATTTCAATCTGCTGCAGGTACTGCTGATCCAGGCCGGTGACGTATTCGCCGGAGAAGCACGAGGTGTCAAATTGCTTGAGCGATTCGTTGCCGTCCTGCACCGCCCACACCAGATCCGGCAGATCCTGGTAGATCAGCCAGTCAGCGCCGAGTATCTGCTCGACTTCCTTCTCGGAGTGGCCGGCAGCCACCAGCTCGGAAGCGGCAGGCATGTCGATGCCGTACACGTTCGGGTAGCGCACCGGCGGTGCGGCAGAGGCGAAAAACACGTTCCTGGCGCCGGCGTCGCGCGCCATCTGGATAATCTGACGCGAAGTGGTGCCACGCACGATGGAGTCATCCACCAGCAGCACGTTCTTCTTACGGAATTCCAGCTCCACCGGGTTGAGCTTGCGGCGCACGGATTTCACGCGCTCGCCCTGCCCCGGCATGATGAAGGTGCGGCCGATGTAGCGGTTCTTGACGAAGCCTTCGCGGAACGGCACGCCCAGCGCTTCCGCCAGCGCGGACGCTGCGGTACGCGCTGTGTCGGGAATGGGAATCACCGCTTCGATACCGTGGTCCGGACGCTCGCGCAGGATCTTCTCCGCCAGCTTCTGGCCCATGCGCAGGCGGGCCTTGTACACCGACACGTTCTCGATCATCGAGTCCGGACGTGCGAGGTACACGTATTCGAAGATGCACGGCGCGTGCACCGCGCTTTCTGCACAGTGGCGCGCGTACAGCTGGCCATCGTTGGTGATGAAGACAGCCTCGCCCGGCTCCACGTCACGCAGGCGCTTGAAACCAAGGATGTCGAGCGCCACCGACTCGGAGGCGACGGCGTATTCGCGGCCTTCCGGCGTCACACGCTCACCGAGCACCAGCGGACGGATACCGTTGGGATCGCGGAAAGCCAGCAGGCCGTAACCCAACACCAACGCGATGCAGGCGTAGCCACCGCGCGCACGCTGATGCACGCCAGCCACGGCCTTGAAGATATGGTCCGGCGTCAGCGCCATGCGGTCCTGGATCTGCAGCTCGTGCGCCAGCACGTTCAGCAGCACCTCGGAATCCGAATCGGTGTTGATGTGGCGACGGTCGTCTTCGAACATCTCGCGGCGCAGCGTCTCGGTGTTCACCAGATTGCCGTTGTGAGCAAAGGCGATGCCATAAGGCGAGTTCACGTAGAACGGCTGCGCTTCGGACGAGCCGTCAGAACCGGCCGTGGGATAGCGGCAGTGGCCAATGCCGATGCGCCCGTGCAGCCCGCTCATCGCGGTCTGGTTGAACACGTCGCGCACCAGTCCGTTGCCTTTGTGCAGGCGAAGGCGCGCGCCGTCCACAGTGGCGATACCGGCAGCGTCCTGGCCGCGATGCTGCAAGACGGTCAGACCGTCATAGAGGGACGCGGCGACCTCACTGGTGCCGACGATGCCGATGATTCCGCACATGGTTGAAAGCCTGTAATTAGTAGCTGGTTGCCGAAGCGGCCGTGGTTGCGGCAGCGGGATGGTTTTGGTGACCGGTCGCTGGTAAAGCGCCCGGGATACCCGCCGGCAAGGCGGGCAAATGGTCAAGTACCGCTGGGGGATTGAGGTAGTGGCGGACACTGTCCGGCACTCGCTCGCCCAGCCACGCAGCCATTCCCTTGAACTGCGGCAATAACACCGATTCGTGCCACCACGGGTCGCGTATGAACGCGGTAAACCCGAGCAAGAACACCGCAAGCGTCACCAGCAGCACGCCGCGCGCAAAACCGAACACCATGCCGAGCAGACGGTCGGTGCCGGACAACCCGGTACCCTCCACCAGCTTGCTGACCAAAAACCGCAGCAGCGCTCCTGCAATCAACACGGCAAGAAAACAGATGCCGTATCCCACCAGAATCCGCGCCGAAGGCAGCTGGATGCTGTGCTCAAAGTACCCTGCCACGCTCGGACCAAACGTCCAGGCTACCCAGAACGCCGCCGCCCATACCGCCAGCGCCAGCACCTCTGAAATGAGGCCGCGCCACAGTCCGATCAAGACCGAAACGCCCAATATGGCAACAATGATGTAATCGGCCCAATTCACCGGGTCACCTCACCGTGTCTGGTTCAGATAGACGCTCACGGGGCGGTGACGACGTTGCCGTCCACACCAAGCTTGGTTTTGATCTGGTCGCGAATGCGCACGGCATCGGCGCGCTGCGTCTGCGGGCCCGCGCGCACGCGCCATAGCTGCTTGCCGTTGGCATTTACCGTATCCACATAGCCGTCGAAACCGTTGGCGCGCAGCTTGTCGCGCAGCACATTGGCGTCAGCCTGGGTGCCCATGGCGGCCACCTGCACGGCCCAGCCACCGGTACGGGCCGGAGCTGCAGCGGCGGTGGTGGCAGCCGGCGCGTCATCCTGTGCCGGCGTGGTGGCGCTGCCTTCCAGGCGGGCCGGAGCCCCCGGAATGGTCTGGGTGATCTTCAGGCGCGCTGCCTCGGCGGCGGCACGCGACTCGAACGGGCCCGCCGTGACCATGGTCAGCTGCTTGCCCGCCTGGCTGATGGAGCGGCCCGATGCCGGATAGCCCAGGGCGCGCACACGCTGGATCAGGCTCTGCGCACTGGCGGTCGACGCATAAGCGCTGAGATTGATGGAGTACTGGCCATGAGCCGCCGTCGCGGGCGGCGCCGTGGACTGCGACGGCGCCGGGATAGCTGGGCTGCTCGCCGCCTGCTTGGCCGCGGCGGTCGCTGCTGCGGCAGCGCCCTTGGTCTGGGCCGGAATCATCGGTTGTGCCGCACTGGAGCCCGGCTTGGTGACCGTGGTCGGCTCGGGCTTCTGACCGGCCTGGGGGTCCGTCTCCACATCGCGCGGGCGGTTGGAGCCGATATTCACCGTGGCCAGCTGATCCGGCGAACCCACCGGCGTCGCATTGGCAGCCGGGGTCGGCACAGACACAGCCGGCTTGGATGCCGGCGCTACGGTAGAGGCCGGCGCCGCACCCGGCGTGAGGCTCATCGTCTTGGTCTGCAGATCGCGATCGGGTGCTGGCGGAATGGCCAGGCTTACCGATTCGTCGCCACCCGTAGCCGGAGGGTTGCTGGAGAAAAACATCGGCACAAACAGCACAGCCAGCGCGATGAGTACGGCAGCTCCCAGCAGACGTGTTTTCAAGTCGGGCTCCAAACGGCAGGGGGTGCGAGGACGGGCGCGATTATACCTGTCCCGGTCGCCGCTCAGGCCGTCTTCGGGCCACCCGATTCAGCAAGCACCGCCGCCGCGACAAAAAACGAGCCGAAAGCAAGCACGCGTTCGCCCGATTGCGTGGCGGCACGCGCGGCCGCCAGCGCCTCCGCCACGTTCGAGTGTGTGTCGTAACGCGCATCCGGTAACGCCAGCATCAGCTGTTCCGCCAGCACAGCGGCTGGCAGGCCGCGTGGCGTGTCCTGTTCCAGCCCCGCCAGATGCCAATGGTCGATGCGCGCACCCAGCGCACGGATCACGCCGGCCACATCCTTGTCGGCAAGCGCGCCATACACGGCATGGACGCGGCCACCCGGGTTCGCATCGAGCCATTCGGCCAAGGCCCGTGCAGCCTGAGGGTTATGGCCCACATCCACCACCAGCGCGGGGTCGCCGCCTAGCGACTGCAGCCGCGCCGCTACATGCGCGCCACGCAAACCGGTGGAGGCTGCATGGGCGAGGTCGCTGTTTGCCAGCGTGTTGTCCGTCAGCTGTAACGCATGCAAGGCCGCGATGGCGGCAGCCGCGTTGGCGTATTGCACCGGCGCAGCGAGTACCGGGTCGGGCAAGGTCAGCGCCGTGCCGTCGCGATGACGCCACTGCCAGCCGCCCGCGGGCAGACGGTCCACCATGAAGTCCACGCTGGCCCGCTCCACAACCGCGCCGGCGCGGTGCAAGGCATCAAGCAACCCTGCCGGTGGATCAGACTCGCCGACCATGACCGGGCGTCCCTTGCGCGCAATGCCTGCTTTCTCCGCGCCAATGGTGTCGCGATCAGGGCCGAGCCAGTCCATGTGATCGAGATCGACAGTGGTTACCACCGCGACATCGGCGTCGATGATGTTGACCGCGTCCAGCCGGCCACCCAGGCCGACCTCGAGCACCGCCACATCAAGACCGGCGCGCGCAAACAGATCGAGCGCCGCCAGGGTGCCGAACTCGAAATAGGTCAACGGGATCTCGTCGCGCGCCGCCTCGATGCGCTCGAAGCTGGCGATCAGCGCCTCATCCGTTGCGTCGGCGCCGTCCACGCGAATGCGCTCGTTGTAGCGCAACAGATGCGGTGACGTATAACAGCCCGCGCGCTGGCCGGCCGCCGTTAGCATGGCTTCCAGCATCGCCACCGTGGAGCCTTTGCCATTGGTGCCGCCCACCGTGATCACGCGCCGCGCAGGCGCGGGCGCTCCCATGCGTTGCCACACGGCACGCACGCGATCGAGCCCCAGCTCGATGCTGCGCACGTTCACGCGTTCCTGATAGGACAACCATTCGTCGAGAGTACGAGTCATGCGGAAATACTTTCGCTGTAGTCAGGCGTCGATGGGACGCAGCCAGAAACGCAGGCGGTGGTCGGTGGGCGCCAAGGCATCGAGCTCGGTCCAGTCCAGCGTGCAGAACATGTTCTCCTGCCGCTGATAGCCGCGCTTCTGCCAAAACGCATCGTTGGGCCGATAGTCCTGCGGGCGGCGCGGATCGTTGGGCGCGCGCTCCACCGCGCAAAAGGCGGTCCAGTGGTACCCCCGCAGCTCGCGGGCGTGCGCTTCGCGCAGATCAAAGAACCGATGGCCGATGCCCTGCCCCCGGTACGCCGGCAACAGCACGGATTCGCCGAAATAGAACACGTCGCTCAGCAGCATGCCGCGCTCGACAAACGGCTGTTGGATAGCAGGTATCTCATCGGCCAGCGGCATGCCGGTCGAACAGCCCACCAGCTCATCGTCATCCCACGCCTGTACGAACACGCTGCGTTTGGAACGCGCATAAGCGTCGAGATATTTATGCTCGTATGCCATATCCCCGCCATACAGATAGGGATAGTCGCGGAATACCCGCATGCGCAGCGTCGCCAGCGCTTCCAGATGCGGGCGCACGGTGTTGCCGATGCTGGTGATGATGCGCACGCTCATGACTTAGCGCTCCGTCACCTGCGCGATCCAGTCCTGCAGGTTGTAATAATTGCTGACGCGGGCAATGCGGCCATCGCGGATATCGAAGAACGCACCGCCCGGCAGCACGTAACGCTGGCCACGCGCGGGTGGCAGCCCTTCGTCGTCGGCCAGATATTCGCCATGCACCACGTACTCGGCAGCGGCACGGGTGCCGTCATCGCTGATCATCAGCACCACGTCGCGCAGTTGCTCGCGGTAGCAGCGGTTCATGCGATCCAGAAAGCGCCGGAAGGTGTCACGACCGGATTCACGATGACCCTGATTGATGTCGTGGGCCACGTCGTCGGTAAGGCAGCCAAGCATGGCCTCCCAGTCGCCACGGTTGAAAGCCTCGTAGTAGCGCTCGATCAGTGCACGGCTGGGGGACATCATGGCTTCCTGCGCAAAGTCGGGCGCACAGCTTAAAGCATGGACCCCTGCCCCGTTACGCTGAACCAAGCCTTGGGGTGACGAATGTCCCTCGTCCGGCCGCGCCGCGCCTGCCATAGTCGCCCGGGCCGCCGCGGTGAACGCCACGCACTGCCGCCTTCTGCCCGCCAACGCCGTGGCTACTCACGACATGTTGAGCCCTTCAGGAAGAGAGCCAGCCTCATGATTCGTCACGCATGCATCTGCATTCTCGCTTTGGCCACTACCCGCCTTGACGCCGCCGAGGCCGCTCCCACGGTCTTTGCGCCAGGCGTGATTTCTGGCCCCCAGCACGACAGTGCACCGGCCTTCACACCGGATGGACGCACGGTGCTTTTCTCGCGCAGCGCCGATGGCAAGCACTCGACCATCCTCGTGAGCCATCTCGATAACGGGCATTGGTCACCGCCGGTCACCGCCCCGTTCTCCGGCCAATGGAGCGACATGGAGGCGAGCATGTCGCCTGACGGGCGCTTCCTGGTGTTTATTTCCAACCGCCCGAAAACACCGGGCGGCAAGCCGCTGGACGGCTTCTTCATGGGGCGCAGCTTTCCCGAAGGCGGCGGCAACCTCTGGATGGTGCGGCGAGAAGGCAACGGCTGGGCTGCGCCGGTGCGGCTGCCGGACATACTCAATCGCAGTGATTCCACCTTCGCACCCAGCGTTACCGCGGATGGCACGCTTTACTTCATGCATCCCGGCGACGACCTGAAGCATTTCAGGCTTTTTCGTTCGGCCTACGTCAACGGCACGTATCAGGAACCGCAGCCGTTGCCGTTCAGCGACGGCACCGTTACCGATGTAGACCCTGCGGTCGCTCCCGATGAATCCTTCGTGGTGTTCGGCTCGGGTCGCGTGCCCGCACGTCAGATCGATCTGTTCATCGCGTTTCGTGACGGCGGGCAATGGGGCACGCCGATCCATCTCGGCAACGTGGTGAACAGTGCCGGCTCCGACGCTGAGGCTCGCCTCAGCCCCGACCATCGCACGCTGTATTTCGCCAGCGACCGGCTTACCGACGCTCCATCCGGTTCAACACGTGCCGATTGGGACGACGGCAAATACAACATCTGGCAGGTGTCGCTGCAGCCCTGGCTTGACGCCCATGCCAAGGCCGCTCACCCATGATCAGCTGAACCAGTGAATGCCGGTGGCTCTGAGCGCCCAATACATGCCAAGACCCGTCCAGAACATTTTCTTCAGCGCCCGCCCGGCGAGTAGCGCCACCAGCAGGCCCAACAGCAGCGGCATGTGCTTTTCCAGCGTGCTGCGCGTGTCATTGATGATGTTCATGTGATCCCCTCCCGCACCTTATTGGTGCGGGAGAAATGATCCGCCCTGCCCACGTCGGCAGGCAGGGCGGCACGTCAGCCATCGCTTATGACAACCATCACAAGGGCGTGCGGCGCAGACGCAGCGCGTTGCCGACCACCGATACCGAAGAAAGGCTCATCGCCAGCGCCGCGACCATGGGCGACAGCATGACGCCGAGCACCGGATACAGCATCCCCGCCGCCAATGGCACACCGACGGCGTTATAGACGAACGCAAAGAACAGGTTCTGCCGAATGTTGCGCACGGTCGCCTGTGACAGCGCACGCGCCCGCACGATGGCGGTGAGCTCGCCCTTCACCAGCGTCACCTGCGCGCTCTCCATCGCGATATCGGTACCCGTACCCATGGCAATACCGACGTCGGCCACCACAAGCGCCGGCGCATCGTTGATGCCATCGCCCGCCATGGCCACACGGTGGCCTGCCGAACGCAGCGACTGAATCACCGCCGCCTTTTCTGCTGGCGAAACGTCGGCATGCATCTCATCGATGCTCAACGCATCCGCCACCGCCTTGGCCGTGGTGACGTTGTCGCCGGTCAGCATGACAATGCGCAGGCCCGCCGCATGCAGATCGCGAATGGCCTGCGGCGTACTCGCCTTGATGCGGTCGGCCACGGCGATCAACCCGGCCAGCACACCGTCCACCGCGAGATACATCACCGTTGCGCCTTCGGCGCGCAGTGCATCGGCACGAAGCTGCACGTTCTCCGCAAGCGCAATGCCACTATTGGCCAGCATGCGCGGATTGCCCAGCGCCACCGCGTGGCCAAGCACCGAGCCTTCCACACCAGCGCCCGTGATGCTGCGGAAATCCTCCACCGCCGGCACGCGAATACCTCGCGCCTCCGCGCCCTGCACGATGGCGCGGCCCAGAGGATGCTCGCTGGGCTTTTCCAACGCCGCCGCCATACCGAGCAACTGATCGAACGGCAACGCGCCGAGACTGACCACGTCCTTCAAGGCCGGCTTGCCCTCGGTGAGCGTGCCGGTCTTGTCCAGCACCAGCGTATCGATACTGCGCAGCGCCTCGATGGCAGCCGCATCGCGAAACAGCACGCCATGCTGCGCAGCGCGGCCACTGGCGACCATGATGGAAATCGGCGTGGCCAGACCAAGCGCACACGGGCACGCAATGATCAGCACCGATACGGCGGCGATCAACGCATAAGCCAGCCTGGGATCCGGCCCCAACCACGTCCACAGTCCAAACGCCAACACCGCCACGGCCACCACGACAGGCACGAACCACGCCGCTACCCGATCGGCCACACGCTGCAACGGTGCCTTGCTGCGCTGTGCCTGCGCCACCAGCGTCACGATTTGCGACAGCATGGTTTCCGCACCCACTTTCTCCGCACGCATCAGCAGTGCGCCATCCTGATTGACGGTACCGCCGGTCACGCGCTCATCCTTGGTTTTGCTCACGGGCAACGGCTCGCCGGTGAGCATGGACTCGTCCACGTGACTGTCGCCTTCGAGCACAACGCCATCCACCGGCACCTTCTCGCCGGGACGCACACGCAGTGTGTCTCCCGCATGCACGGCATCCAGCGGCACATCGTGTTCGATGCCATCCGCATCGACTCGCCGCGCCGTCTTCGGCGCCAGACCAAGCAAGCCCTTCAGCGCGGCGCCGGTGCGGCGGCGCGCACGCAGTTCAAGAAAATCGCCAAGCGTAACCAGGGTGACGATCACCGCCGCCGATTCGAAGTACACGCCGACGCGGCCATGCATATCGCGGAAGCCTTCCGGGAACAGTGAAGGAGCAAGGAATGCGACCGCGCTATAGGCCCACGCCACGCCAGTGCCCAAGGCAATCAACGTGTACATGTTCGGCGACCACGGCTTGAGCGACTGCCAGCCACGCGCGAAGAACGGCGCGCCGCCCCACAACACGACCACCGTCGCAAGCAACGCCTCTATCCACGACGCCACGCTGCCCCACGACATGGGGAGCTGCCAGCCAAACAAGTGAGGCCCCATCGCCAGCAGGAACACCGGCAACGTCAGTGCCGCCAGCGACCAGAAGCGTCGCGACATGGCGCGCAGTTCGTGGCCGTCATCCTCATCGAGGGACGGCATCATCGGCTCCAGCGCCATGCCGCATTTGGGGCAATGGCCCGGGCCGACCTGCTGCACTTCCGGATGCATGGGACAGGTGTAGATGGCACCCGCCACCACGGGTGCCGGCGGCGCATCCGCTTGCAGATAGCGTTTCGGGTCGGCGAGGAATTTCTCTTTACAGCGCGAGGCACAGAAGTAGTACGTCTGACCTTCGTAATCCGCCTGATGAGCGGCTGTCGCTGGATCAACGCACATACCGCACACGGGATCTTTGATAGCCGATGCGCCGTGGCTGTGATGATGACCAGCGTGGTCATGCCCCGCATGGTGATGCTCGCCATGATGATGGGCATGTGCGGTAGCGGCCGCCGGTGCATGACCACCACAGCATGACTTGGTAGCGGACTCAGGCTGCCCTTCCCCGCCAGCGTGGTGATGCTCACCTTGATGATGGGCATGCGCTGCAACGGCATCGGATGTGCTGCCGCCACAACATGCCTTGGCGGCGGATTCGGGCTGCGCTTCCTTGCCGCTGCAGCACGCGTGCTTCTCCATGCTCATGCCTCGCCCTCCTGGTCGGCCAACGCGCGAAGAATCGGGCACTCGTCGGGCTCACCATGCCCCGGGCAGGCGTCGATCAGTTGCTCCAGTCCATCCCGCACGCGGGTAAGTTCGGCAATGCGCTCGTTGATCGCCGCCAACCGGTCCTGCGCGCGCTGCTTCACCGCCTTGACGCCGCGATGGCGATCCGCGGACAGCGCCAGCAAGTCGCGGATCTCTTCCAGCGTAAAGCCGAGATCCTTGGCGCGACGAATAAAGCGCAACTGCCGCACTGCGCCCTCGTCGTAGCTGCGATAGCCCGACGCGCGCCGCAGCGGCTCAGGCAGCAGCCCTTCACGCTCGTAATAACGAATGGTGTCGATTGCCACGCCGGCGCGCTTGGCGACGGCACCGATGGTCATGGGGGTATGGGGCGTGTTCATAGGACAAGTCTAGACCTTTGATCTAGGTCTAGAGTCAAGTCATTTCTTCCGTGCCCAACTGTTGTCGAGCGTCCTTAACCTTGGCACTGAAGCCCATTACCTTGGCACTGGCCCTTAACGATGGCACTGGGCAGCCCGAATATTTCGGGGGCTGGTTTTCGCTTGAACCCAGCCACGCAAGCCGCTGGTGGCGATTCGTCAGCCGGAATCTCGCGAGCTGTTCTGCGACGCAATGACTGCGCGAATAACAAACGAGATACGTTCATCGTGTGCGCTTGGCCTGATTCGGCCTGAGCGTTCGAGTTCGACAAGCCCATGGAGCGTTGCCCAAAACGTTTCGGTCGCGACGTCTGTATTGGCGCAGAACGGCGTTACGACAGTCGCAAGCGCCTCGAATGCAGCGCGCAGTTCTGGCCTGGTTTCGGCTTCAGCGAAACGCAGATTCGTCGGGAGTACAAACATCGCTTCGTAGAGTGCGGGCTGACGTAGCGCGAAACTGAGATAAGCCGCAGTCGCACGTTCCAGGGCGTTTTGCGGACCTGTCGCTTGACGCTCCGCATCCCGAAGCGCTACGCCGAGTTCCTGGAAACCCTCAACGGCGACCGCCGCCACGATCGCATCCCTGTTCTCAAAATGTGAGTAGAGGACGGGCTGGCTGTATTCGATTTCTTCGGCCAGGCGGCGAATGGTTACGGCGTTCCATCCTTCGCGCTCGGCGATCACGCGTGCCGCGGCAACGATGCGCGACTCGCGTTCCGCCCGGTGCCTGCCTTTGCGCTCGGCGATGCTCAACGTCTGTTCTCCCAGGCCACGATGGCCGGTCTGTCGCCGCATGATATTGCAGCTTGATATTCTAGCACTGCTAGTATATATTCTTCCGCTACAAACCACCCATAGGACTCGTCGATGAACTTTCTAGCGATTGGACTCGCGCTGCTCCTGGCTCTCGGGATCATCGCGATTGGCACCCAATACATTTTGACCCCCACGGCTGCGACGCGGAGTTTCGGTCTGCCCCTTCCAGAAAGCGGCGCCAATACGCCGTGGTGGCTTCGTCTCAAAGGCGTCCGCGACATCGCTGCGGGGTTGACCGTGCTGGCCTTGCTTGCCTGCGACACCCCTCGTGCGGCCGGCATCATCCTGATCGCGGAAGCCGCCATTCCTGTCGGCGACATGCTGCTTGTCCTTGCCGCGAAGGGCTCCGCCGGAAAGGCGTTCGGCATGCACGGCGTCACCGCCTTGGTGATGGTGCTGACGGGTACGGCCCTGGTGATGGGAGTTCATTGAGATGATCCATGCACTCTCAATCTGGCTCCTCGCCGCCGGCTTCTTTGGCGCGGGCTTGGTGAATGCGATCGGCACGCCGACGACGCGAAGCGATTTCGCGCGGTGGGGTTACCCGAACTGGTGGGGCCGCTTCACCGGCGGACTGGAAATCATGAGCGCCGTGCTGATTGCGATTCCCATCAGTCGCGTCGTTGGCTTGGCGCTTGGGGCAAGCATCATTGCCGCTGCGGTTTTGACGGTGCTGAAACACCGCGAATTCAAGCACCTTTTTCCAGCCAGTGCCTTTGTCGTCGTGATCGCGCTCGCAGAGCTCTCACTTTGAGAGCGGATCACGTCGAGCTCCCGCATCAAGCCTCCCGAATACCTTCGAGCGATACCTGCGTTCGAAGCACACACCCCAACCTCCGGCCCACTCCGAAACAAGCTCTCTGGGTTCCTCTCAACAAACAATGAGGAGTACACCATGCTCGACCATATCGGACTTCGCACCAATCAATTCGATGCAGTTGTGCACTTTTATGAGACGACGTTGGCGCCCCTTGGCTACGTAAAGCGCTTCGCATGGGAAGGAGGCGCAGGATTTGGCCGCAATGATGGCTCACCCGCACTATGGATCCATGCATCAGAGACTAAGCCGTCGGGTATCCATATCGCCCTCACCGGGGCAGACCATTCCGCAGTCGACGCCTTTTACATTGCCGCTCTCGGCGCCGGGGCGATCAATAACGGCGAGCCAGGCCTGAGAAAGGACTATCACCCGAACTACTACGCAGCGTTCGTGATAGATCCAGACGGCAACAACCTCGAAGCAGTTTGTCACGCCGCACCGTAACCACGGCAGATCGCTGATGTGATCTGAAGATTATTGGCGCGGCTCATGCTGAGGGCCTCTCTCCGGCCTGATGCCAATCATCGCCACTGACTGCATTGAGGAATATGACCATGACAACATCCGATAAAACAAAGAGGGCACGGGCCATATGGACAGGTGTCTCGGGGCTCTTGCTGGGTCTGGCGCTGACGATCAACGCCTATGGACAGTCGCCAAGCACGTCCACATCCGACACCTTGAGCGGACTTGCTGCGACAGCGTATGTCATCAAGTTCAAGGTCAAGCCTGGTAAGAACGCCGATTTTGAGAAAGCGATCGGCGAGATGATGACCGAAGTTCGCGCGAAGGAATCGGGAAATATCTACTGCGATCTACTTCATCTTTCGAACGACCCCCAAGCATACGTAATCGTCGAGCGCTACAAGAATGGGGAGGCAAGCAAAGAACACAGTGAGAGCGCGCACATAAAAAAGCTTGGAGCAGCTCTGAGCAATGGCTTGCTGGAAGGCCCTCCCGAGCGTCAGGAACTCGTGTTCATCCGATCGAAGTAGTCACCCTGGAATGACTCGCGGCATCACCCATGGGTACCAGCATCCGGGCTGCATAGCGGTGCTGGTACCTGCCTCAGGTTCCCTATGCTCACCCGCGTTACCGGCTGACTAGAGATGATGAGCGCCGTTCTGATTGCGATCTCTGTCAGTCGCGTGGTTGGCGTGACGCTTGGGGTGGTAATTGTTGCGGCTGCCATTCTGACCCTTCTACGCCACCGCGAATTCACACACCTTGTTCCGCTTGGTGTCTTTGTCGCTGCGATCGCGCTCGGAGTTGTCTCGTTCCCCACCTAGCTCAACCAGTTGAACCACTGTGGCTAGTGAAGTCCACCTCATTGCTTCGGATAGCGAGCGCGCACTGGCCCTGCCGGCCACAACCCCAACTGACATTTCATGGGGCCCTGTAACCAGGCCAACGCCTTTGCGTGCATTGGTTGCCTATGGTATCGAGGTGCACCTCCAGCGCAGTCCCGCTAATTACCTCAGAAGTAATTGAAGGGATTCCTTCGACGGCTCAAATTTACATCCACTCGGACGCACCTTCCGCCGAGAAATGCACATCGATTTTCTGGATTTCATTTGGGAGATATAGCCATGTCGAACTTCCCCGTTCATAGCCTTCATTCAGCCCCAGAAGCTTCCAAGCCGGCCTTGGAGTCCCTGCAAGGCGCTTTTGGATTCATTCCTAACATCGCCGGCGCCATGTCGACGTCCTCTGTATTGATCAAGAGCCTTGTTGGGCTGTTTGGCAATGTGCATGGAGGCAGCTTCTCCGAACCGCAGGTTCAGGCGGTTCTGCTCACCAACGCCGTCACCAATGCATCTACGTGGGCGGTAGCTTTCCATACCGCGCTCGCACTCGAGAATGGTCTCGACGCTACCGACGTAGAGGCGATTCGTGATGGCGATATGCCCAAGGACGCCAAGCTTGCCGCGCTTTCCCGGTTGGCAAAGACTCTGATCGAAAAGAGGGGCCGTCTCAATGAACGTGATAAGCAAAAGTTTTTGCGGGCGGGCTTCGGAACCGATCATCTTCTCGAAGTGATTGCCATAGTCGCCGCGTCGACCATCACCAATTACACCGGAAGCGTGACCCAGCCGCCTGTGGAGAAGGCATTCCAGACGCACGCCTGGACGGCATACTAATCCTCTGACCGTAGGCGCTGCAGCGGGCATCGATGCATTGAATGTCATCGCATCGATGCCTCGTGGTATCGCCGCAAACAAAAGTACCAGTGAGTACTGTGCCTCATAGGTGGATAGCGCAATGAATACGTCGCATAAACATACTCATGATGCCGGCACCACAAACGCTCTAGGTCCTTTGATGCGCTACTGGCGAGCGCAGCGTGGCAAGAGTCAATTCGACCTATCACTCGATACGGGCATATCGCAGCGCCACATCAGCTTTATCGAAAGTGGCCGAAGCAATCCTAGTCGAGAGGTGCTGATCGACATTGCCCTCGCGCTTGAAGTCCCGTTACGCGAGCGAAATGCCCTACTCCAGGCTGCCGGATTCGCTCCGATTTATACCGAAAGCCCGCTCGAAGCTCTGGAGATGCAAGGCTTGCGAAATGCGATAGAACGAATGCTCCGACACCACGATCCATTTCCGGCCATCGTCATGGACAGGTATTGGAATGTCCTGATGACCAATGAGTACGCACCCCGCTTTTTCAACTGCTTTTTCGACACATCGAAGCGTGACGGCCCTCGCAACATGCTTCATCTCATCTTTGATCCAAAGGGAATGAGGCCGTTTGTGAGCGATTGGGAGCGTACGTCACGTAGTCTCATTCGACGCGTCCATCACGAAGCGGTGGGAAGCATCATTGACGAGAAGACGGAGGAATTGCTGCAGTCACTCAAAGCCTACTCAGATGTTGGCGACGACGAGAAGACATGCGCCTCAGAGTCCTATACGCCTACCACCCCTGTCATACCGCTTAGCTTTGTGAGAGAAGGGGTAGTTTTGAACTACTTTTCCTTGGTTACAACTGTCGGCACTCCCCAGACGATCAGTGCACAGGAACTTCGTATCGAGTGCATGTTTCCCGCTGACGAAAGCACCGAGACGAAACACTTGCAGATGCTTGGTCACTAGCTCAATACAATCTTCTTCCAGGAGTCGCATATGTTACGACGCCAGTTTCTCCGACAAGCCGGTGGCGCAATGGCCATGGCAGCCACCGCATCCATCTCGGCCATGGCTGCGCCGGCGAGAAGTTGGCTAGCGCTCAACCAACCTGCGTCCAAGCGAATCAGCGACACCATGACCGATCAAGCCTTCACCATCCGATTTCATAACGACTTGAGAAAGGACCTTCGGCAGCGACTTGCACAGACGCGCTGGAGCGACGCGGTTACGACAGACTGGCTTTATGGCATGAACGGTTCGTTCCTGAAGGACCTCGTGCGTTATTGGTATGGGGCTTACGACTTCGATGCGGCCGAAAAACGGCTGAACGCTCTGCCTCTATTCCGGGCGAACATCGGAGGCTTCGGCATCAGCTATATCCATCTGAAGGGACGAGGGGCCAATTCCAAACCGCTACTTTTGATGAACGGATGGCCATCCAGCTTCGTCGAGTATGGAAAACTCGCGCCGATGCTTGCGAATCCCAGGGCCTTTGGCGGCACAGAAGACGACGCCTTCGATCTGGTGATCCCGGCGCTTCCAGGGTTTGGTTATTCAGATCGACCCACGCGCCCTTACCAAGTGAATGCCGAAGATCTGTTTCATGCCTTAATGACTGAACATCTCGGCTACACGCGATATGTCGCCTCGGGGACCGACATTGGTGCTGGCGTCGCAACGCGATTGGCATTGAAGCATCCGGACAGCGTGATGGGCATACACATTTCGGCAGTGGTTGATCCGCCGCTGACGGTGGCGTCAGCGCCGCTTTCCGATGGCGAGAAGGCCTATCAGGCTAGTGTTTCCCGCTGGGAGGCAGAAGAAGGCGCTTACGAACATCTTCAAACCACGAGGCCACAGACGCTGGCCTTTGCGCTCGCCGATTCTCCCACAGGCCTCGCCAGTTGGATTGTTGAGAAGTACTACTTCTGGAGCGACCACGGCCACGATCTGCTGCAAACATTCCCGCTCGACATGCTTATCGATAACCTGATGATCTACTGGGCGACGGGAACGATCGGATCGTCCATGCGTTATTACTACGACAGTCGTCACTTTCGCCCCAAACTTCAGGCGGGTGATCATGTCAGCGTGCCTACCGCCATCTGCATGTGGCCCAAGGACTTGGTGACAGCGCCCAAGTCATGGGCAGAGCGCTTCTACAATGTTCAGCAATATTCTCATCAGAAGTTTGGCGGTCACTTCCCTGGTTGGGAAGCGCCTATTGAATATGCCGAAGATCTCCGTCAGTTCGTCAGGGGCTTGCGCAATCTTTGATCAGGCAACGACTTGTCATGAATCGTCATAACAACAAGCATCAGGAAGCGCCTTGATGAAGGGCGGAAGATGGAGATGCTTGCTTCCATGGGATAGGGTTTTGCACGTTGGCGAAATGGCGCGACCGGCTGGCGTCTTCAAGCTATTTAGCGCCGCTGCGCCTAGTCTAAAATCGCCGCCCCCAAGAATGAGACCATTCCCTTGCGACGCCCCCTAGATACAAATGCGGTTCTGATCATGACCGTCTTGTGCGCGGTCTGGGGGTTCCAACAGGTTGCCATCAAAGCGATTGCTGCAGACGTGGCCCCCGTCATGCAGATCGCCGTTCGTTCCGGCATCGCCGCCGTATTGGTGTTGGCTGCCGACCGACTGTTTGGCTCGGCTCGCTGGCTCCGAGGCTCGAGTGTCGCCGGTTTGGTGGCAGGTGCCCTGTTCGCTGCCGAGTTCCTCTTCGTTGCCGAAGGCCTGACTCGAACGACGGCTGCTCATATGGCAGTGTTTCTCTACACGGCGCCCCTCTTCGCGGCGCTGGGCTTGCATGCGTTTGCACCCGGGGAACGGCTATCGCCCCTCCAATGGTGTGGCATTGTGATCGCATTCGCGGGCATCACCGCGACCTTCCTGCTGCATGGAGGCACATCCAACTCACCCAATGCGGACAGTTCGCTGCTGGGAGACCTCATGGGCATCTGCGGCGGGGCGGCGTGGGGATTCACCACCGTGGTCGTCCGCACTTCCACCCTGAGCCAGGCACCCGCCGCGCAGACGCTTTTCTATCAGTTGGCGGCGGCATTTGTCGTCTTGCTCGCCGTGGCGCTTGCCAACGGACAGGCAAGCGTGACCTGGACGACTCCCGTGTGGATGAGCCTCGGTTTCCAGGCAATCATCGTGTCATTCGCAAGCTACCTCACATGGTTCATCCTGCTCCGCCGCTACCTCGCTGCTCGACTTGGGGTGCTCTCGTTTCTCACGCCGCTCTTCGGCGTCGCGTTTGGGCATGTGTTCCTCAACGAGCCTGTCGACATGAGCTTCGCCGTGGGCGCGATTCTGGTGCTCGGCGGCGCATTCATCGTCAACGGCGAATCCTTGCTCCACTCGCTATTTCGGAAAGTAGAGGGGGTGTAGGTGTATGAACGTCCTGGTCGCTTACCGGATGAGTAGGTTGGCGTAGCACCCCTGCATTCGACTGATCTGAATAGATCTCGATAATTTCGGCCCGCATTCCTTTCCCCAGAAGGCGACTGATGGCTGCCACCTATCCTGCCCGCGTTGGGTCGAAAGCGGACGTCCATGTCGTTCTTTGTTTGGCACCGCGTGTTTACTCGCGCGGGCGCAACTCGCGTATGCCCTTTCCGAGCCGCCTGCGCAGCAACGTACGTAGTGTCACGCCATCGGCATAGCCGACCTGTTCGGCGATCTGGTCGACACTGAATTTGCTGGTCTTCAGTAATTGGACGGCCCGTTCGATTCGTAAATCCTGGATGTATTCGACTGGCGTCTTGCCCAATACGCTATCGAGGCGCCGCGACAGCGTGCGCTTGCTGGTACCGAGCGCTTCGGCGATGGCATCGAGCGTCAGCGTCGAATCCAGGCGTTCGCGCACCCAGCGATCGAAACGCTCGACCAGCGGATCGGAATGAGCGAGGTGATCGGAGATCACATAGCCCGACTGAGATAGCCGCGAGTCCCATACAAGGTATTTGGCAACGAGCGCCGCCAGTTCAGGGCTGTTGTTGCGGATCAGCCACAGCGCAAGGTCGAGATGGCTGAGTGCCGCACCGGCCGTCACCATGGTGCCGCTTGGAACGACGAGGCGATGCACATCGAGACACACCTCCGGGTAGCGCTGCCGAAACACCGGCGAGAGCCACCACGTGGTGGTGGCTTCACATCCGGCCAGCAAGCCGCTTTCGGCGAGCACAAAGGTGCCGGTACAGGCTGCCGCCAGGCGGGCACCGGCGTCGTGCCATCGACGAAGCACGCCGATGGCATCGACGACATCGTCGCGCCCAAGCGTGGGCAGGAGTCGCTCGACCACGATGTCGGCCAGTGCCGGCACGATCACCCAATCGGGCACGGGCATGTCGGCGATTTCGCGTACGGGCACTTGCAGCCCGAGCGCGGTATGCACCTGCGGTCGAACTCCCACCAGGGTCACGTCAAAACCCGGCGTGGACACCCCCGTCCATTGCGCAAGCGTATTGGCCGTCGCCAGCGCGTCGAGCACGGTCGTGAGGCCGGTGTCGAACATGCCTTCCAGGGCAAGTATGGCAATTCGCATGGCTCAATCAATACCAAAGATGTCAATCGCGCCAGTATTTGCGCAAACGACTGATTTGTAAAGTTCTCCCCACTGCGCAGCCAACCAAACCCATCCTGGAGAACGAAGACCATGAAATGTGCATTGTTTGTCCGGCTCGAAGCCAAGCCGGGTAAGGAACAGGCGGTAGCGGACTTTCTTGCCGCCGGCCTGGAATTAACCAATCGCGAGGCGGCCACGCCGATCTGGTTCGCCCTGAAGCTCTCGCCCACGACGTTCGGCGTCTTCGACGCCTTTGCAAATGAAGAAGGCCGTCAGGCGCACCTGAAAGGCGACATGGCCAAGGCCCTGATGGCGCAAGCCAGCGAGCTGCTGGCCACCCCGCCCTCGGTGGAGCCGATCGACGTACTGGCGATGAAGAACAAGCTGCCTTGATGTCTTTGCGCCTCAGTACATCGGCGCGCGAGTGCAACCTGCGGCGCGCGTATGCCGACATGTGGTCGGAATGCATCGGCATCACGACGTAAAGGGCATCGGGTTGAAAAGACCCTGTGGGAAGCATGCGGCCAAAGCGATCCATTCGCTACGGCCAAATCGGCGTGATGTCTGAGGCGCTCTCTTCAATACCGGTCGACGACCGTCACTACTCACTTTTTGCCCGATGGCAACTCACACGAGAAGAACGCCGGGCTGATTCACATTCCTCTGGAGGTTGAAATGCTCACGCTACGAAAGAAGATTGCCGTTGCCTTGCTGCTTGCCCTGGGCGGCACGATGGCTCACGCCCAGCCGAAGCCGGCTGCGAAAGATATTGTCATTGTCCATGGCGCGTTGGTGGATGGATCCGGCTGGCGAGCCGTCCATGACATCCTGACCAAGGATGGTTTCCACGTGACCATCGTGCAGGAGCCGCTGACAGGATTGGCGGACGACGTCGACGCCACCAAGCGCGTGCTGGATCAGCAGAGCGGCCCTGTCGTGCTCGTCGGTCACAGCTACGGTGGCTCGGTGATCACGGAGGCTGGTGCCGATCCGAAGGTCAGCGCACTCGTCTATGTGTCCGCACTGCAACCCGAAGTCGGCGAAGCCAGCGGTCAACTGCTGTCAAAGTTCGCCGCGCCCAACGACGCCATGCGCGCAACGCCGGACAAATATTTCTATCTTCCGGCGGCCAAATTCCGCGAAACCTACGCCGCGGATCTCTCGCCTTCGGACGCGCAGTTCCTGGCGGACTCCCAACAGCAGCTCGCACAAAAGGCATTGGGCGCACCAGTCACGGCAGCGGCGTGGCACAACAAGCCCAGCTACGCCATTCTCACGACCCTGGATCACGTGGTGAGCCCGCAGTTGCAGCGATGGATGTATCAGCGCTCGGGCGCCAAGGTCACCGAGCTTGCCGCAAGCCACGCTTCCTTCGTCGCACAGCCAGCTGCTGTGGCACGGGTGATCGAGAGCGCAGCTAAGCAGACGGACTGACAAGTGCTACCTCGATGAGGGACATGTCTCCTTTGTGCTGATGAATTGCATCACCGCAAAGCGACATGCCCTCATTGCAGGCGCGCGCTGTGACTGTCACATCGCCACAGCCGCATTTTGACCAGTTTGGCTGACATCTGATTTGTCGACGAGTGGACGCGTCGTTCCGTCTACCGACCAGCCAAGCATGTGCGTTCGGCGCGACTGAAGCACAGACGTTGGCACGCAAACCCGCGCGCACTTTTCGCCATACCTGCGACCTCGCACGCACAGGGGCATCACCTCACTCCCAGGTCGTGCTCCCCCTCAATCCACCACGGATGTCACCCGTATGCTTCTACTACTGATCCTTGCTTACTTCGGCGGCGTGCTGACGATCCTTAGTCCGTGCATCCTGCCGGTGCTGCCCTTCGTCTTCGCGCGAGCGGACCGCCCGTTCGCACGCAATGGACTGCCCATGCTCGTTGGCATGGCCCTCACTTTTGCGGTAGTCGCCACGCTTGCCGCCGTGGGGGGCGGTTGGGCCATCCGCGCCAACCAATATGGCCGCCTGCTTGCCCTTGCTGTGCTTGCCGTGCTCGGCCTTACCTTGCTCTCCGAGCGCGTCGCCGAATGGATCAGCCGCCCGTTCGTAGCGCTAGGCAACAAGCTGACTCAGCAAAGCGACAGCCATGATGATTCGGTGCTTTCGGCCGCAGGCCTGGGTGTCGCAACGGGGCTGCTGTGGGCGCCATGCGCAGGCCCCATCCTGGGATTGCTGCTTACGGGAGCGGCTCTCAACGGAGCCAGCGTCCAGACGACGGTATTGCTGCTCACCTATGCGGGCGGCGCCGCGACCTCGCTTGCGCTGGCACTTGCCATTGGTGGCAAGGTGTTCGCCCTCATGAAGCGTTCGCTCGGTGCGGGCGAGTGGGTGCGTCGCGCCCTCGGCGCCCTGGTGTTGGCCGGCGTCGCCGCCATTGCGCTGGGCTTGGACACGGGGTTGCTCACCCGCGTCTCTCTCGCTAGCACCGGCGGCATCGAGCAGAGGCTGATCGAAGTGGCACGCCCGGCATCTCCCGCGCAACCCGTCGCCAAGGTCGGTGAGCCGTTGTCGATAGAAGGCGAGTTGCCTCCGCTCGACGGCGCTACCCAATGGCTCAACAGTCCTCCGCTCACAGCGCAGTCGCTGCGCGGCAAGGTGGTGCTGATCGACTTCTGGACCTACTCCTGCATCAACTGCATTCGCACACTTCCTTACGTGCGTGGCTGGGCCGACAAGTACAAGGATCACGGACTTGTAGTCATCGGCGTGCATGCGCCCGAGTTCGCCTTCGAGAAGGATCCGCACAACGTTACCCATGCCGTGAAGGACCTCGGTGTGGACTACCCGGTCGCGCTCGACAACAACTACGTCATCTGGAAGAGCTTCGGCAACGAATACTGGCCGGCGCATTACTTCGTCGACGCCAAGGGTCGAATTCGCCACCACCATTTCGGCGAGGGCGCCTACGCCGAGAGTGAAGATGTGATTCGCCAACTGCTGACCGAGGCTGGCCAAAAGAACCTGCCAGCTGGCTACGTACAGCCCAATGCGAAGGGCGCAGAAGCCGCCGCCGGCGAACATGACGACAAACTCTCACCAGAAACCTATGTGGGCTATGCACGGGCCGAAAGCTTTGCCGGCGGTCAGATGACGCATGACAACAGCTCGACCTACCGCGCACCTCAGACACTGACAGCCAACCAGTGGGCGCTCGACGGGCACTGGACAGTCGGCGAAGAAAACGCGCGGCTCGATGATGCTGGCGGGCGCATCGCCTATCGTTTCCATGGCCGCGACCTGCACCTCGTGCTGGGTCCCGGCCCCGACGGCAAGCCCGTGCGCTTTCGCGTGCTGATCGATGGAAAGGTGCCTGGCCCCGACCATGGCATGGATATCGATGCCGATGGCAATGGCACCGTCACCGTTCAACGCCTCTACCAACTCGTGCGGCAGGCCAACGGCAGCGGCGAACACACCTTCGAAATCACCTTCCTCGACGCTGGCGTGCAGGCATACGCCTTCACCTTCGGTTGAGCGGCGCCGTGGGCAAGAGCGAGATCTCATGGTTCGTCCCCAAGACGTCGCGATAGGGGAGCGGCACAGCCCTCCCACTACTCTGGTCGTGGGCTGTAGACCCCTTGGCCATGGCGGCACCTAATCAATCTCTTCGGAGAGAAGTCCATGCTCACGACCATCAACTGCCATTCAAAGGCGCCACAACATCCATCCATCATCAGCTTGGCTCGATGTGTGGAGCCCGACGCTTCGCTTTTGACTGATTGGTGGAACAGCACAGCTATTGCCGAACTCGGAAACATGACCCCAAGGGAACTCGTCTTGATGGGAAAAAGTCGCGATCTGAAATGGTTTCTTCGATCGATCCTCCGCGGAGATCGAGAGTGAATGACTACCAAGCGGGCGTGCGCACACAAGTGGAGTTACGACAGCGACAACAAAAATGGTCCGCTACGGGTCGGAAGCGGACCTAGGCGGCAATAAAAGGGGATGGAAGTAGTTAGCTGATGTAACTGCCGCCGTCCCTTTTTGGTCCCAGGTCGTAACCGTGTGCCAAGTTCGGCCGTCAGGCCATTCAGTCGGCATGCCGGCCGACACAGGGGTAGCGCGTAGCGGTAAACCCCTACAGCGGCCCATGGCAGCCCTGAGTACTCTCGAGGGGTCGCTCGCGGTGTCTGTTCACCGGTTGCCGCGAGTGACCATGGCAGTGATGTCATGAAGCGCGGGCCGCGAGTGCGTCAACACTCACGACCCGCTGACCAAAGCCAACCTTAGGAGTTGATCTTGGCTACCCACGATCATACGGCACGCGCACGCCTGCCCGTTCCCACCGGCAGCACCCACACTCCTCCACCCGACACCCTCAAGGGGTCGGCGTCGGCACACCCCTCCCCGCCCGTGTTCACCCGCGAAGACCTCGCCCTGGCTGCCTATGCTCTGACGCGTCTGCGCATCGATCACGAGCAGTGCCTGCACGCCCGCACCCAAGGGTTTCCCCACAAGTCGTTGGAATGGCCGCTTTCGGCCTCCGTGGCCATTGCAGTGGCCACCGCGATCCAGTGCCTTGAACGTCTGGTGGATGGGTCCGGTGAGGCGTTGAGAGTGAACGCTTAGCCCCGTCCTGTGATCGTTCCCCGTGGCGCATCGATACCCTTCGATGCGCCACACCTGGGCGATCACGCACAGCGTCGCAGGACATTCCCCGACACGCATCGATGTCATCCCTGATGCGTCGCCTTGCCGTGCCTGACCGGAAAATCCGATGAACCTGATTCGCCTCGACCCGCATCTGCGGGTGGACCCTTCACAGCGCCTGCGCACCCCCGGCGAGGTGCTGAAGAACGACTACCTGATACCCCGCGCCATGACCCTCTCCGCCCTCGCCCGCCGCACGGGGATTACCGTGACCAGCCTGCGGCGACTCATCATGGGCGAGGTACCCATGCGCGCCAACTACGCCATCCGCCTCGCCGTGGTGCTCAACACCAGCGCGCTCTACTGGATGCTGCTGCAAGTGCAGTGCGATCTGGAGCGGGAACGGCGCGGGCGCGAATTCGCGATAAACGAGCCAAGTGCTTCTTCGCGTTAGGTCGCCCAGAAAAGGAAGCAGAAAAGCGCTCTGAGCCCCTTTTCTTGGTTCCGTGCACATCTCTCCCTTTCCAACTTGCGATGTCCGCTTCGGTCGAAAGCGGACACTCCGACTTCAAGATCGACGAGCTCTTCGTATCCGCTCGCGTTACTTCCGAAGATCAATTCGACGTTTTGTGGTCGCATCTTCGAAAACAGCCTGCTCCAGTCGCCACTGCCCCATCGCTTCCACACCTTCGACGTAGATCTTGCCCTTGCCTTTTGGGCCCTCTGCAGAAAAGGCAAGGCTCGCCTTCCCATTGGGCCCGGACATTTGAATGCTTCCCATCGGAATACCTGTCGTGATCGGTGAACCGAGGACCTCCGTTACCTCCCGGCTCAATCTCAACTCGCTGACGGCGAGTTGGTAGGCACCGGAATTCTTCATGGTCGTCGCGACGGTCCAAAAGATGCCGCCGAAGATCAGAACAAAGAGCACGGGGGTAATGCCACCCCATAGGGCCCACTTGCGCTGTGTTCGCCGGAAGTCCTCGATGCTGTTCCAGCGCCTGTTTTGCCAGGCCCATGCACTTCCCTTGGCCCCGAGCACGAACCACATCACGAGGTTGACGAACGGGACGAACATGAGGAACGCAATGAACGTGCTATTCCCTATCCCCCAAATCCAAGTGAGTAGAAAGGCGCCCCAGTTCCAGCGATCAACTTCCGGCGGCACGATCGCTCGAGAACCACCCCCTGACGTGTTTTCCATTCCCTTCCCCAAATTCTGAATTCTATTGAAGCCCATATCGGGTTCGCTTTGAGTCGGAAGCGGACATTCCCGCAATGTTGCCTCTGGCCTTCAGAGCCTCTCCCGCTCCTTCGACCGAAGGGCGATAAATATGAAAGCGGTGACGACAACACCGAAGGAAGCGCTACTACGCAAGGCTGGAGGGAGCGCAATTGAGAGTAGGAATGGGACGCTCAGAACCATGCACTTGATGAAAACTACGAGAAGCACAAACACAGCCATCAAGCCAAACGCGCATGCCCCAAAGGCGACAGCCTTGAATAGCTTCTCCATACCCATCCCCAACTAGCCCCTGACTCCAATAGTGCCTTAGCGGCCAACCCACTGAAAGCGTCCGCTATGGGTCGGAAGCGGACGTTTCAATTTTGCGCCGCGAACGATATCTACGCTCTTTCGCCGGCTACGTCAGCGGCAACTTTTCGAGACGCATATAAAACAACATAACGATGCCGAGGACAGCGTACACAGCCAAGAAAGCAGCGAGCGCAACTGCAAAACCCCAGGTTGGGTAAATGACTGAGGCACATACAATCACGCCAGCGACAACGACCAACACGGCAAGTGTGTTTTGTTCCGCAAGCAAGCGCGACTGCTTTCCGCAGCCACTGCACCGGTAAGGCCACCTCCTCGTAGCTGAGAGTAGGCGAATCGCGCTCGCGCGAGCCCCACAGTGCGGACAAGTATTCATAGCGATGTGGCGCCGATCATGTTTCCCCCATGCCCTTACTTTGGACAAATCCACCAAAGCCGCAACGTCCGCTCCGGGTCGGAAGCAGTCATAAAACCAGTACAGTAGCCGTCCTGACCCGGCCTTCAAACAGCTCGAATACGGACCCATGGCTTAGGCGGCCTATTGGGGCGTCGGGGGCCAGAAACCGTGCTTCCGCCTCAAAAGGTCCGCCTCGCATTTTGTCCACCGAAGGTAGAAGCAGAACGATGCTCCACGTATCGCCGTTAGGCCAATCGTGGTCATCTGCAAATCGAGCGACCGTTGAGTAGGTTCCCAAAGTTGGCAGTCTCGCCAACTTCTCTCCCGACCATTCGACTTTGACTTTCACGAACTCTGCCAAGATTGTCCCTCTACACGGTTCCATTTAAGGTCTGCTTCGGGTCGGAAGCGGACAGTATAAGGAGTCCGCATATTCGGGTCGTCGATCAATAATCACTGCAAGCGAGCCTTGAAATCGTCCACGCACTGTTAGCAGACCCAGTGCCGGCCATCCAACGTACAGAACCCGATGTTTAGCTTACCGGGACGACCAAGATCCGAGAACTTGGCCCGGCAGAGTGCGCAATGGTCATGATTATCTTCGTCGTTGGACAGGCGCCCATTCACGACGTATGAGCTCGACGCCCGGGGTCACCACCGCATCAGCCGTCGCTCTCGACGCTGACCGCGCCCCAGTCTGGATATGAAAACGACCTTCGAGCGCCAGGCCGATTTGAATCGTATGGTGCGCATTTTCCGGCACCGTTCCTTTACGCCGTGTTTGAGCCGATCGATCAGGCAGGAACGACGTCAAACGCAATGGTCAGGCGCCGATCCTTCTCGCTACCAGAGAATGGAACGGTGCCGTGCCACATCCAGGAAGGAAACAGCGCCAGAAGTCCCGGCTCGGGTTTAAGAAAAAATTCCGGGTCGAGTTTGCGATCGGAGGGCCCAAGCAAGGGTTCACCTAATTTCAGCCACCCCTCACCGCCTTGCTTGCCCAACGTCTCCGGCAGTTCGATGTAGCAAACGGAAGACAACCATCCCTGGCCATGAAAATGGTTGACGTGATGACCTTGAGGCCGCAATCGAACGGTCCACATGCCATTGAGCTTGTAGCGCATCGTGTTACGGCGACGGAATACATCCATGCCATGCCCAATGGCAGCCATGTATTTACGAATAAGCCCATCGATGGCTTGAGGGAATGCATGAAGCGCGGAATCCTTCAACGCTTCTAATTCGATGCCAATCTGAGAACCCCGGCGTAGCGTCTGATTCACGGGATGCGCATTGAGCTGATGAAGCTCATGAAGGCTCCGAGCGAGATCCGCGAGGTAAGCGGCAAGCGTCGACCACCCGGCGGGCGTTTCCAGCGGCGAAGCCCTTACTAAGGCGTTGTAGTCGAACAACTCCTGATAACGCGAATCCCCTTTCCATCGCCATACGTTCCCCAGGAGGGCGATGGAATGGTTGTTGTTCGGATGAATCTGCAGGCCGTGCATTGCGACCTTTTCGGCATCGGCGACACGCCCGGCGGCAAAAAGGGTGTCTCCGTAGATAGCCACGACGGCCAGATCTCTTGGTGCAAGACGAAAAGCGCATTCGGCATGAAAGAGCGCGCGAAGAGGCTGCTCCGCGACCAGCGCCTGAGCTGCTGCCAATCGCAACTGCAGGTTGTTGGGATCGCGTTCCAGCCCTGCTTCCAGTTCAGCCACAGCAGCTGCCGTGTGGCCAGCGCTCTCGAGAAGTTTCGCTTTCGTAACGCGAAGGCCGGTGGCGTGTGGCTGTCTTTGCAGGCTGCGGTCAAGCTCGTGAGTTGCCAATGTCACATCACTGGTTTGCATCCAGATCAGTTCGGCGAGCATGACCTGCGACGGCTCATGGTCTGGGTTCAATTGCACCGCACGACGAAGCTCCGATTCGGCTTCCTGGAATCGACCGCACTCGTTGAGAGAGCGCCCGAGAATGTATCGCGCGCTTGGCCGATCCGCACCTTTGTGAATGGCGCGCTGTGCGGCTTCCGCGGTTGCGAGCGGCTGTCTGGACTCTCCCAAGGCGGTGGCGAGACCCAGTTCTGCGAGGCCGTTATGTGGGTCGGCTTCTATGGCTTCTTTAAACGCGATGATCGCTTCTGCATGCCGCGCCATGGCCAACAGGATTTGCGCGCGAAGAAGTAGAAGATTGGCTGACCGATTCGCTTCGCCAGCGAGTGTTTGATTCACCAGATGAAGCGCTTCACCCGGGCGGTGACTGGTCATCAACACGCGCGCGAGATTGAAGCTGATGGCAGGGTCGCCGGGAAGCATGACAAGCGCCCGCCGCAATTCGCTTTCCGCTTCAGCTAAAAATCCTCTTGCAGCCAAGCCCAGGGCCTGCACGGCGATGGCCTGCGCTTGCTGAACTTTTAAAGACGGCCTTCCATCGTGCCCCATATCCATATGGCTCCACTTCCTGTGAACGATCAGATCGCGTTTACGCAACCGTCACCAAATTGACATATCCCATGATTGCGTCAAGTGCCTTCAAAACAGGGCTCGCACGCCACAGCGCAACTTCATACGATCTTGCACAGTGCGAAGAGGATTGCCCCTATCGATCTTCATGTGATCAGCGTCAACACGATGCTCAGAATGGCCGTGCGGCGCATGCCGAATTCCTTTCGAGAGACGGCTGGCATGCTAGTCCCGCGGCGCTCCGGCCATTACCTGCCTCTTCGCGATTTCATCGTTTCCCCAGGTCAATAATCGACGCGGTGATCCGCAAGCGTTGAATGCTCGGGCTAAGAACGCAGGAATCTGCGCCAAACAGGCTTTCGATGATTTAGCGCTTACGCACCGTGGTTCTCGCTGGCGCTGATTTGCCGGGAGACTTTCAGTTATGCGTGGAGGGAGATGGCGAGCGGGCGGCAAAGCACGCTAACCACAAGGCCGGCTTCGTTAGCGACATCGAGCATCGGCGACCTTACCCGACCTCGACAGCAACCTCGAAGCTCGCCGCTATCCATTTGCTTATGCGATCGACGCTATGGGTGGTCTTACCTTCCTTTTCGACGTTATCGTTGCTGTCGCCAAGAGAAGCCACCGCTCCGTATCGGCCTGAGTTCGCGCTCTCGCATCACGGGGTTTGATCAAGCATAGGTACAAAGAGCTGGGGTTCTGAGATGAAGCACGTCTATCTGGACTACAACGCCAGCACGCCGATCGATCCTGCGGTGCAAGCTGCGATGCGGCCTTATCTGCCTGACGCGTTCGGCAATCCGTCGAGTGGGCATTGGGCCAGCCGTCCAGCGAAGGCGGCGTTGGACCGTGCACGCCAACAGGTCGCCTCGCTGCTCGGCGCTCAGCCGGACGAAGTGGTCTTTACCAGCGGCGGCAGCGAAGCGAACAACCTGGCCCTCAAGGGCAGTTTCTTCGCGTTGCGGGATAAAGGCGATCACATCATTACGCAGGTAACGGAGCACCCTTCCGTGCTGAAGCCTCTCGCGTTCCTGGAACGCCTCGGGGCTTCAGTCACCTATCTGCCTGTGGATTCGTCGGGACAGGTCGATCCCGAAGCGGTGCGTCGGGCCATCACGCCGCGCACGGTGCTCATCAGCATCATGCACGCGAACAATGAGACCGGCACGCTTCAGCCCATTGAGGCTATTGCCGCCGTCGCGCGTGAGCGCGGCATCCGCTTTCACACCGATGCCGCACAGTCCGTGGGCAAAGTGGCGACACACGTCGAGAAACTCGGCGTCGACCTGCTCAGCGTGGCGGGGCACAAACTGTATGCGCCCAAGGGCGTTGGGGCGCTGTATGTCCGTCGCGGCACGACGCTGGAGCCACTGATCCACGGCGCCGGACATGAACACGGACTACGCGCTGGCACTGAAAGCGCGCTGCTCACCGTAGCGCTGGGCGAGGCATGCGCATTGGCGCAGGACGTCGGCCAGGTCGCAACTATTCGCACGCTGCGCGATCATTTCTGGCAGTCGCTGCAAAGTCAGTTTGGCGACCGGGTGGTGCTCAACGGTCACGCCACGCAGCGGCTACCCAATACACTCAACGTTGGATTCGTTGGCCAGATTGGCGCCGACATACTTGCGAGGCTCGAAGGTGTCGCTGCCTCTACCGGCTCCGCCTGTCATGCGGGCTCCGTCGAGTTATCGCCGGTGCTGGCGGCCATGGGTGTGAGCGAACGCGTTGGCATGGGCGCCATTCGCTTCAGCCTTGGGCGCGGCACGACGCGGGACGATATCGATGCCGTCGTCAGCGGCTTGCAATCGATGGACATCACCTGACTGCGATGACACTCGCGCCTGGTTTTCGCCGGATGACAACCCGGCTAAACGGCTTCGCTTTTGCGCGATTGAGACTGCGTCCCTGGCCGCGTGTCTGAAACGATGGATCCGGAGTCGAGCGCAATCACGCGATCGGCCATAGCGAAGTAACGGTCATCATGGCTGATCGCGATGATGGTTTTGCCGTTGGCTTTCAGCGCCGGCAAGAGCGTGCAATAGAAGTAGTCCCGGAAATGAATATCCTGATCCGCGGCCCACTCATCGAAAAAGAAGATATCCCGATCCTCCGCATAACACTGGAGCAAGGCGAGCCGCTTCCTCTGCCCCGTGGACAAGGTCAGGCGGGATAGCTCACCTTTCGCCGTTTGCACCTGCGTGCCAAGGTCAAGCACATCAAGCAGGTGTTCGATGCGCTCATCCGAAAGCGGACTTCCCGTGGCGCCGAGGACATGAGGGAATAGAAAGAAGTCGCCAAACACCCCGGTGAACCGTTCGCGGTACGAACGGATGTCCGCATCGACCGGCAAGTCATCGATGTAGATGCGCCCTTTGTCTGGCGCTATCAGCGAGCTCAACAGAAGCAACAACGTCGACTTACCGCTACCGTTTCCACCGACAATGAACAGCATCTCGCCACGGGAAACCGTGAGATCGATCGGGCCGACGATGGGTTTCGAAGTGGCGTTGCCCGGATAGCTGTAGCAAACCCCCTCCATTCTTATCTGGCTCCACCTGCCGAACGAATGCCGTTCGGTCTGGCGCTGCTGATCTTCGTTGAGCTCGACGCCCAGATTCATGCCCACGCGCTCGAGGTGACGCAAGCTGGCAGCCCCTACGGCAACCTGCCTGCCCGCGCTCACAATAAAGTTCACCGGGCCGCTGAGAAACACCGCACCAATCACGAAGTGGATGATCGTGTCCTGCGTCAACGCCAAAAAGGCGTACCCCAGGTAGACGATAAGAAAGATCGCGCCGTACATAACGGCCATCGACCAGGCCTCGTTAAGACCAAGACCGGCGTAGGCCCGCACCATGATGCCTCGCGCGCGAAGAATGGCGGGATTCATCAGCTCCTGGGTGAAATGCACGGCGCGCTGTGCATTCAGCGTCATCTCCTTCTTGCCATCGCTGATAAAGCGGAAGTACTCGAACACCTTCTCGTTAGCCTGACGAAGTTCGTCGAGCTTCTCCCGCAGGACGCGTTCAAGCCGTAACGACGCGGCCAACGTGGCACACAGGAAGATGGCGAGAATGCCCAGTAGCGCCAGCGACACGGTGGCGAGGTAACCCGCATACAACGAAGCAAGCAGCAGGTTGTACGCCAGCAGAGGGGCCACCAGCGCCATGGGCGCTATGTTTGCAACGTCCTCGATGAGCGAACCGAATACGGAATGCTTCTGGTCCGCCAGTTTCTCGTACTCAAGCTCAATAAAGCGCTTCGATAACTCCATGCGAAGCTGCGCCACCAGGTTGCCGCCCAGCCGGGCGAGCAGCACCTGCGATAAGGCATTGGTCGCAAACAAGGCCACCAGCCACAGGACGCCCGTCAAAAGCGGGCGCATCGCCTGGCCATGGATCCCCTCGGATGCAAGTCGATTGATATGCGAGAGCAGCGCAACCGTGGATGCCGCGCTGGCACACGACAGCAGCGCTGCGCCAGCGAGCGGCCGGTAGAATCGACGTAGAAAGCGCTTCAGGATCATCGGCCGCCCACTCCCTTTGCCTTTGACTAAGCCGTCAGGAGTTCTTGTTCAAAGGATTGGCTTCTGACGTACTCGCCTGTGCGGCACTCCATCAGCAAGGGCGACGGGATAGCACACTCCGGATGCATGCGAATGAGCTGGTGGATCGATCCGGAGATGCCGCTCATCAGGCCCGGCGAGAAGGCATCGCGCGCGAGGCCACCGACAATGCCATGCTCTTCGATGCTGGACAGGATCACCGCGGCTCCCGGCATCGCTTCAGGCGGCACGAGATCCGGCACCAGTTTGCTGGCACGCATCATCAGCTCCCACATGCTGAGGTCGCCATGGCACAACGTGTGACTGTATCCCCAGCCGCCACTACGTGCTGCCAGCACGGCACGGCGCAACGTGCTCAGGTGTCGCGCGTCACCTGTTCGCGCATAGAGATCGCACGCCGCCAGACCGATGCCGACGCTGCCGTGACACCAGGTATTGGGGAAGTCCTTGCTCTCCGGCTTGCGCACATCGATCCAGTTGCCGGCACTGGCGTCGTAAAGCGATTCTTCGAAATCGAATGCGCGATCACCCAGCGCAAGCCATCGCTTGCGATCGTCTTCACTGCCCGCCTCGCTCAATCCAAGACGGGTCAGCGCCCAGCCAGTGCCAGTGGCGCCATGAGCAAATCCGCCGATGGGCTCATCGAAAATCGAGGCAGGCCATCGCGCGCCGCGCCAGTCGATGATCGCCGCCTGTTCCAGCCGCCGGCCCGCTTTGGCCGCCAGATCGAGCCAGCGTGATTCGCCCGTCGCCTCTGCAAGCTGGAGCAACGGCACGATGGCGCCAGACACACCTTCCAGGATGTCGAATACACGCTCGTTCTCGAAATCCCATTGTTCCAGGGATTCGCCCTGCTTTCTCGCCATGGCGAGAAAGTCCGATTGAGGCTGCATGCCGTGCAGCGTGAGCCAGGCAATGATCTGCGAGCCCAGACCGATGAACGCGCCTACCGCCTCGGCTTCACGTACCCGTTCGGTGTTGCGCAGCACCTGGAGCACGCCATCCAGGGCCTGCTCTACGCCTTCGACTTCGTCGGCCCTGCCCTGCCGCATCTCCGCGAGATAACCTGCCAATGCAATGGCAACACCACATAAACCAACGTAAAGGTCGGACTGAAGGCTGCGCATCGCCCATCCGCTACGCCCGAGAACGGGGCTTATCCAGGTCATCGTTCCATCGCTTCCCCGCACGGAAAGCTCAAGCAACTCTTTCAGCGTGAGCGCCGCCATGGAGCGGCGGCGGCGATCGAGGTTGCTTGCACTGGGATGCCTGGCCTTGAGGTCGTAGGGGGCGCGCTTGTCGTCGTTCAGTCGTGCGTTGAGATGCAGCGTGACGAGCGCGCCACGTATGGTCAGCTCTTCAAGGTCGACGCGCATCGCCTGCCAACCGTTGAAGACCTCATCGAGCTGGTTCTGGTCAAGCTCGTTGGCAAATACCGGGACATCGCCGTAACGCATGTCATCGATTTCGTCATCGATCACCGCCCGCTCGGACGATGCGATTTTGCCGGCGGCCGCTTGCTGCGTCAGGAGATCGCGCGCTCGCTCGATAGCGGCGGGTTCGTCATGCAATGACGCGGGGTGCCATAGCATGCGCATGACCTCAACGTAGACTTGCGTCGGCCGTTGAATGTGCCGGATACGGCAACCACGAAACACGGTGAGTTTTGACGCAAGAGCCCCTTCGTCGTGAAGTGCCATGAATCGGCCGGTGAGCTCTTTGAATCCCGCAACGATGTCGGCCCAGAAGTGGGAGATATCCGGATTGGCGCAGGGGTGATTCTTCGCCATGTCCAGATCCACGCTCACCAGCCCAACATGGGCATCGGTGGTGCCGTGCTGAACGATTTCAGGAACGCGAATCTTAGGTTGCTGCCCCGGCAACGCGCCGATGCCAGAAATATCCACGCCATCGAGCCCGAGCACCGGTGCGCGGAACGGCACCAGGCCCGTGCGGAGCACTGACGAGCGAATCATTGCCTCGGCGAGATCCACGGCTTGCCCGAGGTCAGAAGGCGCTAGCAACGGATCGGGCACGAAAAGACTTTCCACGTCCACCACATAAGGCACCGGACCGGACGCGATCAGGTTTTCATGATGGATATCAGTGCCACCCAGGAGCCGCATGACGGCGAGCCAATGGCCGATGTTGCGATAAAAGGTCGCCAGTTCATTCTGGCTGGTGCAGTACCGGTGTTCCGCAAATGCGGTCCAGCCGTACGGGCCTCGATCAAGCACCTCGGGAACCTTGATGTGGTTCTCTTGCCCCTGAAAAAGATCGTCCAGAAAACCGGCGAGCGCTGCGTCAATTCGCAGAGAGCGCGGCTTGTACATGACCGTGCCGCCGCTGAACTCAATCTGCGCCACGGTATGGCCGCCATCGTGCACATCGCCTTCGCCAAGCCTGACGGCACGAAGCACGCCGGCTGGCGCACCCAGCAAGCTGGAAAGCTGATGGCGATCGGATGCGATGCGCTCGGCCAGGTCGACGATGGCGGCGCCCTGTTGTCCGAGTGTCGCGTTCAGGCGATCCTGGAGCACCGGGTAGCGCCGCCTTAGCGCCGCCTTGAAGTCCTCGCGTGTTGCGAGATCCAGAAACTGAGCGAACTTTCCGCTCTCATCCGGTGCAGTGAGTTGCCCGGAGAGCTTGGCTGCATGCAGCTCGAGCAGAAGTACGCGATTGAGCTTTCGCTCGCCACTGTCGCGCAATGCCCTGTCGGCTTCCCTGGCGAGAACGGCCGCTTCATCGGCGCTCAGATCAGGAACGGACAAGAGCCTGTTGACCACCGACCGCCTGATATCAGCCGTCAGGAAGTCGATGATGACAGCAAACGTTTCAATCGAAGGCACGTCACCCATGGTCAACACCTGTCAAGCAAGGGAAAGACTTGTGCGCAAGGCGCGATAAAAACAGCCGTGGCCAAAGCCACGGCTGCTATGAAGGCCTGCTATCAGCAGCAGAGACCCGGCCGGGAGGCCGTACAGGAACTGCAGTGCGATACCAGGGCGATATCGGTATTGGTAATAGCAGCGATCGTCACTGCATGACCTTCGGTGTAGAGCGGGCCCGCCGGATTGGCGTAGCCGTTGACGCTGTCAGAACCGTTCAGCCAACCTTCCACGATGTTATCGGTTTGCATATGTTGCACTCCTTAGATGGTGGTTTGGACTAAGCGCTCATGAAAATCGCACGTGCCTTTATCGCAGTGAGCGCTGCTGCGATGAAGTCTGTGATGGTGGGATGCTCACGTGGAGCTGGCGCTCATCTCACGACGGCGCGAAAACATGGGGAGCAGAATGGGACGGCTTTCTGTTGCCGTACGGGCCCGCGAAGCATTCGCGAAGCGCACACATGGCCGATGTCGTGGAGAGGCATCGAAAGCGCTGCACAAAGACCGGGGTGAGCGATGACGCTTCGCTTCCACAGCATCCCTGCTCCGTACTGCCTGATCCATCCGGTTGTGCCCCCTTGCATGCGTCTGGGTCACTGTTGTGACCTGGTCCCTGGCACGCCTCGGCAGGCGCGCCCCGTATGCCCAAGCTTCTAGTCAAACATCCACTGGCGTGAAGAGCTCGTGACCTCTGGAGAACGAGCGCGACGCAAGGGTTGCCTGCAACTCATCGTCAGAATCCTGGAAGGCCAAGACATTGAGAGCTCGCGCACATGAGTGTTGTGCGTTACATCACAGTTCATCGCGATGATTGAGCAGCAGCGTCGCAAGCTTTTGCACAACGCGCCCTGCTTCACCGTTGCATGTGGCGCTCTTCACATGTGTCAAAACGCGAAGAACGCGACAGCTCTCAGCTAGCCAGAAGAACAGGCCAGGACGCGCGGCACTTCCATGCGGCAGCGCCGGTGAGACGCGTCTTGATCGGCAATAAGATCATGCACGCAACCTGGTGCCGCGTGCCAAGGATCGCTTTACTCAGTAGCAGGCTGCGGCATATGCGCGGGCAAGGGGCCGAAAAACATGCGCCTGATCTTGTCGCGACCGACGGCACGCGCGAACTCTTCGAAAACACAGTAGTTGCCGATCAGCACCAACAGCAGGATCTGGATGGCCACAAAGTGTGCCCAATTGATGTTGGCGAGCAACTCGCGATAGGCCGCACCGATGTCGTGCGTTTCCTTCCAGAAGTCGTAGAGCTTTTCAAGGAAATGAATGATGGTTGCCACGATGGTGTAGATCACCGTTTTCCACGCCGCGTTCCATATCAGCGGTTTTTCGGGAAACCGGTTGATGAATGGCAGCATGTTGGCCAACAGCACCGACTTGCCAAGGATAAGCGCGGCAATGGTGACAGCGGCCGTCGTAGGCAGCGCAATTCCCGTGCCTTTCGTCATCAGCGCGCGAACGATAGCCACGATATGCAAGGCCACAAAGAAAAAGATCGTCGGCGGCAACAACTCCAGAAATTCATGCTTAATCTTGGCGGTCAGCTGGCTCATGCTCTCACTCCTGAGATGGTTGGCTTCACCGGTGCCCGCCAGGGCTGCCATGCGCATGAATTCGTGAGCGGCCAGCGGAACAGGTGTTTCGTGCGAGTCGATGTGATTGCCGGCTCGATGCGATCGAGCGATTGCAATCACCATGCGCTTGGGAAATGTCGATGATAGGCAGCACCACCACAACCGTAGAACTACGGTGACCTGTGTTGAGGCGTAGGCGCTCGCGGGAATTGCTGTAGGCACGGCCTAGCGTGCTTCACAACAACTGCGCTGCTCTGGCGGGGGAGATCACCAACCAGACGTCCAGGAGCCCAAAACGCATCGCGCCCCATAGATCAGCGCAGCATCACAACGCCGCAAGAAATCGCGGCACCCCGCAGCAAAAGCACCACGACCAAACCGCTGACAACAAATATAAATCAAGGACTTGGATCAACCCCACGAATTTGCCGTACCTTAGCCCGGTTCCCGCTCTTACGGCGCACCGATGGCTTCCTCGCTCGACACAATCTGCCCTCGGCAGCCCGGCGACGGTGGCGTGTTCGCTTACGTCCCACCGCCGATACGAGCGACCCATCACGACCGGGCCCCGGCCCTCTCCCAGAATAGTTGTCTGCCCGCGTCAACGCGCGGCCGCCGCGCCCGTTCGACGTTTCGCCGCGAACGTCGATGTGCCGCTCGCGGTCTTGACGAGGCGACTGCGATGACGCGGACAAACCACCCTATCCCCACGTGCGCTCCGCACGGCCCTGCCCCCCACACCGTGGCATTACCCATCGACCTTTTCCAACCCACACTTACCACCGGTGTCGCTTGAACCCATCTATTGCGCATTCCAGGCAGGAGCCGCTTCCGCGAAAGGGAATTTTTCGCATCCTCGTTTGCCGGCCAAATCATCGGCTGGGCAACATGCTTTTGATTACGCCGCTTATCACGGAGCTGGAGCGCCTATATAAGGGCGCGGAGATCGACATCATCGCCGAGGGCGATATCGGCAAAGAAGTGTTCTCCACCTTCTTCAGCGTGAAGAACATCTATTGCCTGCCCAAGCGTGGCTTCAAGCATCCGTGGTCGTTTCTGCGCCTGCTGAGCAAAGTGCGCAAGACGCGCTATGACCTTATTGTGGATCCGTGCATCGGCTCGGGTTTCAGCCGCGCGCTGACGCGTGCGCTCAACGGCACCTATAAGCTCGGCTTCGACGACAAGTGGGCCGGCTCAGGCTTGACCCATGCTGTACCAGAAGACGCAGCGCTGCGTCATATGGCTCATCGGCCAGTGAATCTGGTGCGCTGGGTGCCGTCGCCGGAACACGTCGACGATCAGCAGTACCCTATGCTGGATATCCGGCTGACCGATGTGGAGCTCGCGCAGGGGCGTCAGGTCATCCACGAACTGCTGGACGTGCCAACGGAAACATCGATGCCGCTGGTGGTGGGCATCTTTGGCAACGCCACGCGCGCCAAGCGCTATCCCTCGGAATGGTGGCGCGAATTTCTCGACACGTTCCGGGCGCAGTGCCCCCAGGCCCGTCTCATCGAAGTGGTCCCGATGCATGGGCACTCCATGTTTGGCGCCGAGTGGCCAGGCTATTATTCGACGGATATCCGCCGGATGGGCGCGGTCATGGCGGGCATGGACCTGATGATTACGGCCGATTGCGGCGTCATGCATCTCGCGGTGGCTTCCAAAGTGCCCACCGTCGGCATGTTCTCCGTGACAGACGCCACGGTGTATGAGCCCTATGGCATGGGCAGTTGTGCGTTGGTGACCAAGGGACTGACCGCGCAGGAGGTGGCCAGCCGTATCGTCGCCAACTATGCGCAGCTGCTCGAGCATAAGGCACCCGCAGGCGTGCCCTGGCAAAATCCTCCTACGCTTGAGCAGCAGGTTCGGATGTAATGAGTGAACACCGCAGGAAGCCGCGCGACATCGCGTCGAACCACGCCGATGTCAGCGGGATGGATGCTTATCGCCCTGACGATGCCCGCGGCGGCGCGGGTGGACCCGCCGCCACAGCACCGCTGTCGCCACGGGAGCGCCTGCAGCGCTGGTGGCTGATGCTGGGCGCCTTGCTGGTGCTCGCGGCCGGTATCGGCATGCGCGGCCCCACCCCGTCGGACGAGCCACGCTTCGCGCTGGTGGCTCGCCAGATGGTGGAGTCGGGCAACTGGCTGATTCCGCATCGCGGCACCGACTGGTACTCAGACAAGCCGCCCACCTTCATGGCGCTGCAGGCCTTGTCCTATGTGGTTACCGGCCATTGGTGGGTCGCCTTCCTGCTGCCGTCGCTGCTCGCTTCCATCGGCACGCTGTGGCTGATCTACGACCTTGCGCGGCGCCTGTGGGGGCATCGCGTGGGTCTGTGGGCGGGAGGCGCCCTGCTGTGCACCATCCAGTTTGTGTTTCAGGCCAAGCGCGGGCAGATCGACCCCACGGTGACGTTCTTTCTCACCGCAGCGAACGTGGGCCTGTTGCGCCACTTCCTGTTGGGGCCGGATTGGCGAGCGTTCTGGTTCGGCTGTTTCGCAGCGGGACTGGGTGTGATCACCAAAGGCGTGGGCGTTTTGGCATTTCTCATGCTGGTGCCGTGGCTGGTGGCACGCCATCAGGCGTGGCATGGTTTGTCGCCCATAGCATTCCGTCCGCTGCACTGGCTGGGCGGTATCGCCGCCTTCGCCGCCGCCATCGCGCTGTGGCTGGTGCCACTGTTGCTCTACGTGCATACGCACGACAGCCAGACTGCGCGCGCGTATGTGCATGACATCTTTTTCAACCAGACGGTGAATCGCTACGTCCATCCGTGGAACAGCATTCAGCCGCCGTGGTTCTACCTCGAAGTGATCTTCACGTCGTGGCTGCCGCTTACGCTCGCCGTGCCAGGCCTGCTGCCCGCATGGTGGGAGCGGCTGCGCTCGCGCGATGCACGCCTGCTGCTGCCGTTGGCGTGGGTGGTGATGCTGATCGTGTTTTTCAGCCTGACCCGCGCCAAGCGTGACGTGTACATCATGCCGGCGTTGCCGCTGCTGGCGCTGAGCGCAGCGCCGTTCCTTGAAAACATCATGCAGCGGCGTTGGGCGCAGTGGACGGCCATCGGCTTTTTGCTGGTGCTCGGTGTCGCCACGCTGGGCGCGGGTGCTGCCGCGTGGATCGCCCACCCGCCAGCTGCCGAGCGTTTCGTTGCGGCACGCCAGCTGGGTGACCAGGCCGCGTGGCTGTGGAGCATGTTTATCGCCATGGGTGCGTGGCTGCTGTGCGCTGCACTGGTGTTTCGTTTGCGTCGCGCTGGGTTGGCGATGCTCGCCGGTCTTGCCGGCGTGTGGCTGATATGGGGACTCGGCATTGCGCCGATGCTGGCACGCGCGAGTTCGCCGGCGGCGCTGGCCGCACGCGTGGAGCAGACCATCGGCCCCCAAGCCGAACTGGCCCTGGTGGCGTGGAAGGAAGAACTTCCGCCGGTGTTCACGCGCAAGCTCACCGACTTCGGTTTTGTCACGCCGTGGCACACCCAGCTGAGCGACGCGATCCTCTGGCAGAAAGAAGCCCCTGAGCAGCGCTGGGTGCTGGTGCTCGCCGATGTGACGCCACCGTGTATCGATCCTGCCGCCACCAAGGACATGGGTGTCACCAGCGGCCGCGACTGGCGGCTGTACCGGTTCGATGCCGTGGCGCCTGCCTGCCGCGACGGCCATGTGCCGACCGGCGGGGTTGAGGACTGGGGCGGCATCGATATCCGCCGTTGATTTGCCGGTGCGGGTGCTACCCCCGCATCGCCGCTTTTACTACTTTTTGTTTTGAGTCCACCACGTGATCCTTTTCGATACGACCGGCCAGCCCACTCGTTCCACGTTGCACCCGTGGCTCTCGTGGGGCGCACGATGGTCATGGCTGCTGTTGTGGATCACCGCCGCGCTGGTCGCCATTTTTCAGCATGGCCCCATGCCGATGTTTTCCACGCGCACGCTGTCCGTGGCTTGGGAAATGTGGACGCGGCACAGCTTTCTGGTGCCATACCTCAACGGTCTGCCCTATAGCGACAAGCCGCCCCTGCTGCTGTGGCTGATTCATCTGGGATGGGCCGTGGGCGGTGTCGGCGATGTGTGGCCGCGCCTGCTGGAAGTGATGCTTGGTGCGACCGAACTGGTGCTGGCTGCGCAGCTGGCGAAGCGGTTGTTTCCTGACAAACCGGTCATCGGCCACCTCACGCCATGGATCCTGATGGCGTTTACCTACGGATTCTTTTTCGGTCTGCAGGTGATGTACGAAGTGCTGCTGGCCGTATGCGTGCTGGCCGCCCTGCTCTGCCTGGTGCCCACGCCGAAACGCGAGGCACCACGCTTCGCTTTGTTCGCACTCGCCGTCAGCCTTGGTCTGCTGACCAAGGGACCGGTGATGCTGCTGCACGTCGCGTTCCCGTGGCTGCTGGGTCCGCTGTGGAACGACTGGGCAAAGCGCGAACGCCGGCGCTGGTACGGGCGCGGCGTGCTTGCAGTGCTGGTTGGCTGCGCGGTGTTGCTGGCGTGGGCGCTGCTCGCTGCGTGGGCGGGCGGCGAGGCGTACCGGCACAAGTTGCTGGTGCATCAGACGGCGGGGCGCGTCGTCGACGCCTTCGCGCATGCCGAACCCTTCTGGTGGTACATCCCGGCGATTCCCGTGCTGGTGCTGCCGTTCTCGCTGTGGCCACGCGTATGGGTGGCCGTGGGCAGTTTGCGCCGGCCATTCGAGCCCGGCATGCGCTTTCTGTTCGCATGGCTGGGGCCCGTGTTGCTGGGCTTCTCGCTGGTGAGCGGCAAGCAGCCTTATTACCTGCTGCCGGAATACACAGGCTTTGCCATGGTGATGGCAGTAGCGCTCTGGCGTATGCATGAGCGACAGCCCAATGGCCGCCGCTGGCTTTCGCCGTGGCCCATGGCGCTGGCGATGGGCGTTCTGGGCGTGGCGCTGATCGTGCTGGAACATCAGGTGACGCACGGCAAGCTGGTCGACCCGCAGTTCGCCTCACTGGCCATGGTCAGCGTGCCGTTTGGCACGCTATTCCTGCTGCTGGCGTTGAGCCTGGTGGTGATACGCAAGGGCGAGCTCTACCGCGTGGCGTTGGTCGGCCTGATCGCTACCGTCGCCGCCAATGGCCTCTTCACCATGTCGTTGTGGCCGGCCTACGACTTCACTCCAGTGGCGTCGCTGCTGGCCAAGGCAGAAGCGCGCGGACAGCCAGTGGCCAATCTCGAATCCAACGATGGCCAGTACACCTTTCTCGGACGCCTGCAACGCCCCGTCGAGCAACTGCACGGCACCGAGGCGCTCAAACAGTGGGCGGAAGACCACCCCAATGGCCTGATCATCGTTTACCCGAAGCGATTGAGCGAAGCGGACCACGCGCATGCGGTCTATACGCAACCGTTCCGTGGTGTCTGGCTGGCGATATGGCCTGCGCCGGAGCTCGTGCAGGCATTGCCGGAAGAGCGGCTGTAACGTCGCCTTCGGACGTTCGCATGTCGTGATATCCGAGAGGCTGCTCGAAGTCTTCGCTTCCGCACCACATCGGGATTCGTGCCGCACCGTCACCCATACCTCACCGTCATCCCAGCGAAAGCTGGGATCCAGTGCCTTTAAGCGCTAGGTGAAGTCGAAAGTCGCTGGATCCCAGCTTGACCAGCCTTCGGCTGTTGAAAAGCGCCTCGCTGGGATGACGATGAGGCGATGACGAAGTCGCGTAGAGATTCTGACGACTGCTGAGCTCAACGCTCGCGCGATCTCATCGCGCGTTGACGCGCAGCCCGCTTGGCGCCCGCGGCTCGGCTGGCAGTGCTGGCACCTGCCGTCTTCTTGGACGTTGCACTCTTTTGGGCCGGCACGTCGATGCCCGCCTCGCGTGCCTCGGCCAGACCGATGGCAATCGCCTGTTTGATCGAGTGCGCGTGATGCCCGCCCTCGCCCATGCGATCGATTTCCTCGCGCACGAATTCGCCGGCCTGCGTACTGGCCGACTTGCCTTCACGCATGTCCTTTCGCGCACGTGCCAGGGCTTTTGCTGTCGGCATCACGCTGCTCCGGTAACGGAAGGAGGCGTGATGCTGCCGCGAACCCCGTGAAGCACGAGGCAAGGAAAGCTCAAACCGTTGTAGGAGCGCCGGAGGCGCATGCCCGGTGCGACAGCAGATGTGCTTCGCGTCGCGCGCGCTGCCTTGGCACTCCACGGCTCAGGCCACCACGTTGTCCTCCGCCGGGTCTTCCGCTGCCACGAACCCACCGGTCTGGCGCCGCCACAGCCGTGCGTACAAGCCACCCTGCGCAATCAGCTCGGCATGTGTGCCGCTTTCGACGATATGGCCCTTGTCCATCACCACCAGGCGATCCATCCGCGCAATGGTGGAGAGTCGATGGGCGATGGCGATCACGGTCTTGCCGCGCATCAGCAGTTCCAGGCTGTCCTGAATGGCGGCTTCTGCTTCCGAGTCCAACGCCGAGGTAGCTTCGTCGAGGATGAGAATGGGCGCGTCTTTCAGCAGCACGCGCGCGATGGCAATACGCTGGCGCTGGCCACCGCTGAGTTTCACGCCACGCTCGCCCACATGCGCGTCATAACCGACGCGACCCTCGCCATCGACCAGTTGCGGAATGAACTCCTCGGCGCGCGCTTTGCGCACCGCGTCGATCACCTGCGCTTCGGTCGCATCCGGGCGGCCATACAACAAGTTGTCGCGGATCGAGCGGTGCAGCAGCGAGGTGTCCTGCGTGACCACACCGATCTGCGCGCGCAGGCTCTCCTGAGTCACGTTGGCAATATCCTGCCCGTCGATAAGGATGTGCCCACCCTCCAGGTCGTACAGCCGCAGCAGCACGTTCACCAGCGTCGACTTGCCCGCGCCCGATGGGCCCACCACGCCGATTTTCTCGCCGCCACGTACGGCGAGCTTGAGGCCGGAGATCACGCCGCCCTTTTTGCCGTAGTGGAAATGGATGTCGTCGAAACGCACGCCGCCTTCGGTCACTTCCAGCGGCAAGGCACCCTCGTGGTCCTGCACGGTGCGCGGCTTGGAAATCGTCTCGATGCCGTCCTGCACGGTGCCGACATTCTCAAAGATGCCGTTGATCACCCACATGATCCAGCCGGACATGTTGTTGATGCGGATCACCAGGCCGGTGCTCAGCGCGATGGCGCCCACCGTCACTTTGCCCTGACTCCACAACCACACCGCCAGCGCCGAGGTGCCCACGATCAGGAAGCCATTGAGCGTGGTGATGGTGGCATCCATGGCGGTGGTCAGACGCGTCATGGCACGCATGCGCTTGATCTGTTCGCCCATGGCGTCGGCCACATAGGCTTCTTCACGCTGCGTGTGGGCGAACAGTTTCAGCGTGAGGATGTTGCTGTAGCCATCCACGATACGGCCCATCAGCCGTGAGCGCGCTTCCGACTGCCGCCACGAACGCTCCTTGGTGCGTGGCACGAAATACCGCAACGTGGCCACATAGGCCACCAGCCACACCACCAGCGGCGCGGCCAGCCAGTAGTCCGCCTTGGCAAACATCACGATGGCGCTACCGGTGTAGATCGCCACGTACCAGATGGCGTCGACGATTTGCACCGCCGATTCGCGCAACGCACCGGACGTCTGCATGATGCGGTTGGCGATGCGGCCGGCGTAATCGTTCTGGAAGAAGCCCAGACTCTGCCGTATCACATACCGATGATTCTGCCAGCGGATGCGGTTAGTGAGGTTGGGTACGATGGCCTGGTTCACCAGCAAGTCGTGCAGGCCGATCAGCACCGGACGCGCGATCAGCGCCACGAACCCCATCCACAGCAGCTCACGCCCATGCTGCCGGAAGAAGTCGGCGGCAGGCGCACCCTTGGTCATGTCCACGATGCTGCCGATGAAGCCGAACAGCGACACCTCGACAATGGCCACGCCAAAGCCGACCACCAATGCGGCGGCGAACACCGGCCACACCTGGCGCAGATAGAACACATAGAAGCGCCACACCGACTGTGGCGGCATGCCGTCGACGGGCTCCTTGAAGGCGTCGATCAGCGACTCGAACCAACGGAACAGCATGGGGATCGTCCTTGGGGGAAACGGGCGCGTGGCAACTGTTGGGTGAAGGCACGGAGGGAGAGTTTCAAGTCGCACTGGCTTCTGGCGCTCCCACAGAAGAGAACGACCCGACGCCCCGGGGCACTTGCATCCCGCAAATTCTACGATATATCTTAAGACTGTTACTTACGATATATCGGAGTGTGTCATGCGATTCCATCATTGCTTTGATTCAACGCCGTACCATCTCTATCAGGAAGGCCGTGAAGCCTGGATCCGCGAGGCCATGGGCATCGGTCGGGGGCGCGGCTTTGGCCGCGGTTTCGGCGACGACGAAGGCCAGGGCGGCTGGGGCGGCATGGGCGGGCGTTTCCGCAGTGGCCGCATGTTCGGGCCGGGTGACCTGAAACTGATTCTGCTCGCGCTCATCGCCGAGCAACCGCGCCATGGCTACGAGCTGATCCGCACCATCGAGGAAATGTTCGGTGGCGCCTACGCACCCAGCCCCGGCGCGGTGTACCCCACGCTCACCCTGCTCGAGGAACTGGGCCATGCAAGCGTGGAATCCGGTGACGGCAAGAAGCTGTACACCATCACTGGCGAAGGCAAAGCGTTTCTCGCGGAAAATCAGGACGCTGTCGACACGGTGATGTCGCGCATGGAGCACACCGCGAAGATGTATGCGCGCGCTGCCGCCCCGATGGCATTGCGCGAAGCGATGCATAACCTCAAGCGCGCACTGTTCATGCATGGCGGCCCATGGAATGCCGCCGAGGTGAAGCGCATCCGCGACATCATCCAGAAGGCTGCGGATGAGATTGCCAAGGGCAGCAAGGGCGCCTGAGAAGTCACTCGCCATGCCGGCAGCCATTCACCCGCTGCCGGCGTGATTCGCGGGGATGACGGTGCGAGCGATATGCGGCCGCACGGAAGTTTTGAACAGGTTTCTAAGGGTTGTCCTTCCGCGTGCGATCCCTGCGCGACGCCAGCCGATCTGCCAATCGCGTCGGTTCCGGCAGGCGATAGCGCGTGCAGTACGCCAGCACCAGTTCCGGCGCGGCCGCCATGCTGATGCGGTGACCCGGCGACACGATCAAGGGCCGGATCTTGTCCTTGCTGCGCAAAACCCAGCCAATCATCTTGTCTTTGTGGTGCAACGGCACGCGGTCGCCACGCTGCATGCCGAGTTCGTCATGCGTGCCCACGAGTATCGATTTGGCGACGCCGATGGCAGGCAGCCCGGTCACCACGCCCAGATGCGCGGCAATGCCCAACCCGCGCGGGTGCGCTATACCGTGACCGTCGACGAATACCAGATCTGGCGCTTCCGGCAGTTGCTCCAGCGCCTGCAGTACCGCCGGCAACTCGCGAAATGAAAGTAGCCCGGGGATATAAGGCATCCGCGTAGGCAAACGCGCGACCACTTCCGCCAGCGGCGTCAGCGTCTGCGCGTCAAGCAGCACGGCAGCGGCACGAGTGACCGCGCCTCCCTCTTCAAAACCTACATCGACGCCGGCGACCCGCCGCAACGGCGGATGATCGTCCACCAACCGCACCTCGGCAGCCAATGTCGTCTGAAGAGCCCGTGCCCCGGCCACGTCGCCATCCCATGGCGGAGCGGTGTAATGCGCCTGTCCCTGATTCATCGCGACAGCGTGAAGGCAGCGATCTGAATAAATCGTCAAGGCATTTATTCATTGACCAGTTCAGCGCCTGACCGGGATCATGCCGCCATGCGTATCCTTCCCCGCCTGCTGCTGACCCTTTTTCTCGCCGTTTCCGGCACCACTCCTGTGCTCGCGCAAAGCGCCCAGAGCCCCCAGGCTCCGGCACAGATTCCGCAAACGACGATTGCAAGCCCCGATCAGCTAAGCGCCCAGCTCGATCAGATCAAGCAGGCCATTACCGACAAGACCAAGCTCACCGATAGCCTGCTGACGGACGCGCGCACGAAAGCACAAACGGTGCAGCAACGGGCCGATCAGCTCACGGCCAGCCTGACGCCACAGGTTGATGCCCTGCAGGCGAAGCTCGACGTACTCGGGACCGCGCCGGAAAAAGGCGCGCCACCGGAAGCGCCGGAAGTCGCCAGCCAGCGCAAGCAACTCACCAAGGACAAGACCGATCTCGCCGGGCAAGTGACCCAGTCCAAGTCGCTGAGTCTGGAAAGCCAGCAGTTGATCACGCAGATTGCCTCGCTGCGCCGTGAACTGTTCCAGGCCCAGATCCTGCAACGGACCGAGACACCATTGAGCATCGCGTTCTGGCAGCGCCTCTCGCAGGCCATGCCGGATGACAGTGCAGGCTTCGCTACGCTCGGCAAAACGTTCGGGGCTGCTGTAGAGAAGGCATGGCAACCACCCGGCCGCGTTCCTCTCATCTTGTGCCTGCTTGCCGCCGTAGCGTTGCTCGCCGTCGGGCGCCGGCTGCTCGAACACCAGATGCTGGATATGGCCAGCAAATATCTGCCTTCTGGCCATCTTCGCCGCAGCGCTATGGCCGCGCTGATTACGCTGGGCACCACGCTCACTTACGGCATAGCCGCCTGGCTGGTCTATCGCGCGTTCAACTGGAACGGCGTGTATGACCAGGATCTGGATGATCTGGTGCGCCCGTTCGTCGGCGTCATGTTCTTCATGGCCACCCTCGCCGGCCTTGGACGCGCACTGCTCAGCGCAAAGCGCCCCTCGTGGCGCCTCCCGCCGATTTCGGATGATCTCGCCAGGCGCCTGGCACCGTTCCCGGCTTTGTTCGCTTACAGCACGTTTGTGCTCGCCCTGTTCGAACGGATAACGAGCGACATCGGCGCAAGCCTTGCCACCACGATGACGGCCAACGCGTTCAGCGCAACGCTGATCGGCGGCCTGACCGTAGCGGCTCTGATTCGCATGGGCCGTGCTCGCCGCGCGCTGATTACCAGTGGCGGGAAACCTCAGGCGCGGCCAGCGTGGGTGGGGCTGATCATCGCGGGCGCTTTTGTGGGTTGTGTCACCACGCTGCTCGCTGTTGTCACCGGCTACATCGCACTCGGTTTCTTCTTTGCGCGACAGATGTTGAGCGCAGCATTCCTGATCGGCGTGCTGTACCTGTTCATGCACCTGATCAACGACCTGTGCGAGTCGCTGCTCTCGCCTGAATCACGCTCGGGCGCACGCTTGCAGGAAACCTTCGGCTTTGCGCCGGCGCGCCTTGAACAGAGCGCGGTCATTCTGTCGGGCGTGCTCCGCGCCTTCCTGCTGTTGCTTGCCGTGCCGGCGATTCTGGCGCCCTACGGTGCAGGCCCGAATGAGCTGATGGATCGCAGCACCAAGCTTTTCGCCGGCTGGTCATTCGGCACACTCACCGTCAACCCGACCAACATCTTCAACGCTCTGGTGGTGTTGCTGGTCGGCGCCATTGTGCTGCGTCTGCTCAAGCGCTGGCTCAGCAAGCAGCTACTGCCCAAGACCTCGCTGGACGTGGGCATGCAGATGTCCATTGTCACCCTGCTCGGCTATGTCGGCGCCATCCTGGTATTCGTGCTGGTGCTGAGCTCGCTGAAAGTCGATGTGCAAAGCATCGCCTGGATCGCCAGCGCGCTATCCGTCGGTATCGGTTTCGGCCTGCAGGCGATTGTGCAGAACTTCATCTCCGGCCTGATCCTGCTGGCGGAACGCCCGGTCAAAGTCGGCGACTGGGTCAGCATCGCCGGCGTAGAGGGCGATATTCGCCGCATCAACGTGCGCGCTACCGAGATCCAGCTGGGCGACAGGTCCACCATGATCGTGCCCAACTCGCAGCTGATCACCCAGAACGTGCGCAACGTGACACTGGCCAACGCACTGGGCCGCGTGCAGATTCGCCTGCCCATGCCGTTGAGCAGCGACGCCAGCAAGGCGCGGCATATCATCTTCGACATCCTGCGCAACCATTCCGTGACGCTCAATACGCCTTCGCCTAATGTGCAACTGGACAGCGTCGACTCCGGCTCGATGATGTTCGTGTGCACGGCCTACGTGAGCAATCCGCGCGAAGCCAGCACCGTGAAAAGCGACCTGCTTTTCGAGATCATCGACCGCCTGCGTCAGGCCGACCTGCCACTGACGACACCCCAGGACATGGTGGTGCGCACCATGCCGCCTGAAGGCAACTCGCCGGTCAGCCCCTCGCCCACGGTTACACCTGGCAACAAGGCCTGACATCGCCGGCCCATCGGCCTAAACTCGGGCTATCGCCTGGAGCCAGCCGATGGGACACCACGTCGTCGTACCCGCACCGCCGCTCGACGCGCTGGTGTCCCGCCTGTGGGACTGGGACATGCCGCAAGCTGGTCATCACTACGAGCGCGTGCTGCCAGTGCCTGGCGCTGCGCTCATCATCAACCTTCACGAGAACGAAACCCGCGTCTACAGCGATGACGGGCTGCGCCGTTGCACACGCGCGGCCGCCTCGGTGATCGGTGGCCCCTGCCTGCGCAGCCAGATCATCGACACGGCCGAACAGGTGCGGGTGATGGGCGTGGTATTCCGCCCCGGCGGCGCCCACGCATTTACCGGCGAGCACCATGAAGTGCTGGTGACACAGGACATCGGGCTGGAAGACCTTTTCGGCAGCAGTGCGCACCAGCTTCGCGAGCGTCTGCTCAACACGCCCAGTGCACAGGTGCGGCTGGACGTACTGGAGCAATGGCTGCTCGCTCACATGCGCATGCCGCAGCTGGCCCCTGAGGTGTTGTATGCGCTGGGTGAGATCGGCCGGCAGCCGCAAGTGGCCCGTATTGGTGCGCTGGTGCGCGACACCGGCTTGTCCGAGTACCGGTTTGGACGGCTATTTCGCCGGCAAGTTGGCATGGGGACGAAACGCTACGCGCGGTTGATGCGGTTTCGTGGCGTGGTGGATGCTGTTTATCGGTGTGCTGCGGTGGACTGGAGTGGTGTGGCGGTGGACGGCGGCTATGGCGACCAGGCGCATCTGGTGCATGAGTTTCGTGAGTTTGCGGGGATGACGCCGACGGCGTTTATGGCGGCGCGGGGGCCGTATTTGAATCATTTGCCGTTGGAGTGAGGTTTTTTGTTGTGGCGCGAATCGATTGCCTTTGTTCGTTATTTCGGCGAACGCGAGGTCCGCGCTTTTAACTCCCTCTCCCCTCCGGGGAGAGGGTTGGGGTGAGGGGCGGGTGCTCGCGGTATCGTTGATCGCCCTCACCGTCATCCCTGCGAAGGCAGGAAGCGCTTCACAACAGCCGAAGGCTGGTCATCAAGTGACTTTCGCTCTTGTGTGCGTTCCGGCGATCTGGCTCGCCTGCGGCGGGCTTCCGACGATCTGCCGATCGCCGGGTCACTTTTCTTTGCTTGCCCAAAGAAAAGTAACCAAAAGAAAAGGCACCCCGCTTGGCGCTTGCCGGGCCTTATGGCCCGGCAAGTCCGTGAGGGTTGGCCGGGCTTTTCGACAGGGCTTCCTGCCCTGACGAAAAGGGATCGGCATCCATGCCGATCCCCCTGCGGGCCTGATCGTCCAACCCTCACCGCCGCACAGGGGCCCCTCAGATCAAAAGCGTCAGGCTCGTGCCGCTGGCGCGGCACATCGCATCGCCGTTCGTCTGGCGGATTTTCTGTAGGAGCACACTTGTACGCGACCAGCCTACGGAGCAGCAACTATGTGACGCTGCGGTGGCGCACGAGTGCGCTCCTACAGGGGCACCGTGGCCGCAAAGAGATCGCGGACGCTGCTTCTGGCGCGCTTCGCGCGCCGCTCTGGCTCTGGCTCTCGCTCTTGACCTCCGGGCCCCTATGGCGCGGCGGGCGGGTGGAGGAACAGCCCGCAGGGTGGCCGGCAGGGATGCCGGCCAGTTTTTCGTCAGGGCAGGAAGCCCTGTCGAAAAACCCCGTAACCCGCCCGCGTACCTTCCGGGCTATCAGCCCGGAAGGCGCGCCATCGGGGTGGCCTTTCTCTTGGTTACTTCTCTTTGGCCACGCAAAGAGAAGTGACCCACTGTCCGGCAGGACAGCGGAAGCCCGCCGCAGGCGAGCCAAGTCGCGGGAACGCTACGTTATGGCGAAAGAGCAAAGTCACTGGATGACCAGCCTTCGGCTGTTGTGAAGCGCTTCCAGCCTTCGCTGGGATGACGGTGAGGGGAATGAAGGCTACCGCGAGCACCCGCCCCTCACCCCAACCCTCTCCCCGGAGGGGAGAGGGAGCTAAGAGCGTGCAAGCCTCACGCCTGCCCCAACCCTGTCCCCTCTGGGGACAGGGAGCCAGGAGCGTGAGCGCATCGCAAACACACACCTCATTGAACTTGGGCACCGAGCCACATACGCCGCAAGCCACCTCACCGCGCCCAGGCGTAGAAACACCCACCCCCTCCCCCATGGCATCATCCCCTCCCCACCCATCCCCCACCCTCCGATGCCCAGCGACCTGTTCTCCCAAGCCCCCGGCAACGGCCCCTCCTCGCGCATCCGCACCGGCATCGGCGGCTGGAATTTCGCGCCATGGCGCAACAACTTCTATCCCGCCGGGCTGGTGCAACGGCGCGAGCTTGAGTTCGCCAGCCACCACCTGCGTGCCATCGAAATCAACGGCACGTTCTACGGCGCGCAGAAACCCGCGACATACGCGAAATGGGCGGCCGAAACGCCGGAGGGCTTCGTGTTTTCGCTGAAGGCCCCGCGCTATATCACCGAAGGCAAACGGCTGGCGGACACCGCGCGCGGCATCGATGGCTTTGTGTTTGGCGGGCTGGCCGAATTCGGTAACAGGCTCGGACCGGTGCTATGGCAGCTGCCAACGTCGCGGCCGTTCGATGCCGGCGATTTGGCTGCATTCCTCGAATTGCTGCCGCGCGAACTCAACGGGCAACCGATGCGGCACGTGCTTGAAGTGCGTCATCCCAGCTTTCTCGATGCGGGCTATGTCGAGCTGGCTCGCCGCTATCGCATTCCCACCGTGTTCACGGATTCGCCGCAGTACCCCTCGATGGCCGACCTCACCGGCGACTTTGCGTATGCGCGGCTGATGCGCAGCGAGTCGCATATCGATACCGGCTATGCGCCCGCCGAACTGGATGCCTGGACCACACGCGCCCACGACTGGGCTCAGGGTCATGATCTGTCCGGGCTGCCGCATGTTGCGCCGCCACTCGGAGCGCAGGGCCCGCGGGATGTTTTCATCTATTTCATCAGCAGCGCGAAAGAGCGCAACCCGGCGGCAGCCATGGCCTTGCAGCAACGCGTCGATGCACGCCGCTGATGCCGTGAGTGCCTGACGCGCGCCGAGGCTCTACACTCGCGCCACTTTACGGAGGCGTACGCTCATGCGCGCATTGAAACCCTTGCTTCTGATTGCCGTGCTGGCGATGGCTGCGCTGCTGTGGGGGCGTCACACGCCCGAGCCCTCGCCGCCCGGCGCGGGCGAAACCACGTCCCACGCCAGCCAGGGCCTGCCGTCGTTTCTGCCGCCGGAGGCTGCCGATACACTGGCACGCATCGCCCATGGCGGCCCGTTCGAGCATCAGCAGGATGGCGTGGTGTTCCAGAATCGCGAATCGCGCCTGCCTCCGAAGCCGCAGGGTTACTATCACGAGTTCACCGTGGATACGCCGGGCCTCGACTATCGCGGCGCCCGGCGCATCATCACCGGCGGTACGCCACCGCAGGTCTATTACTACACCGACGACCACTACCGCACCTTTCGCCAGTTCGAGGTATCCCGATGAATGCGCAGTTTGATCTCGATTTTGGCGACGCATCGCACGGCGGCATTTTCTTCGTCACCAGCGAGGATCTGGAGCCGCTGGGCGAAGCCGCCGGCATGCAGGGCCTGCGCGTTTGCCGGATCAGTCTGGCTGACTACACCGACCGCGAAGCGCTGTTTGACCGGCTTACCCAGGCGCTGCGCCTGCCGGCCGATTTCGGCCGCAATTGGGATGCGCTGGCCGACAGCATGCGTGATCTCTCGTGGTTGAAGGCCACCGGCTATATCCTGCTGTTCGATCGCGCGGAGGCCATGCGCGATGCCAATGAAGACGACTTCGACACCTTGCTCGACATCCTCGAAGAATCCGTGGACTACTGGCAGGAAGCCGAGAGCCCCTTTTTCGTATTCTTCGCGCTGCCTGAAAGCGCCTTTGACGACACCGACGCCTGACACCACCTATGCATGATCTCGAATTTGAACTTGAACCCGACCGCGACTACGTCGAACTCAACCAGTTGCTGAAGCTGGTCGGCCTTTGCGACAGCGGCGGCGCGGGCAAGGCCATCGTGGCCAGTGGCGCGGTGTCCGTGGACGGCGAGCAGGAGTTACGCAAGACCTGCAAGATCCATGCGGGCCAGGTCGTGCAGGTGGAAGACATCGTCATCCACGTGCACGCCGCAGAGTAATCACAGCGCCGCTCGGGCCGACATCGGCAAGCTGTCCAGGCGGCGTTCCAACTCCGGATGGGCGGGTAGCCTGATACCAAACTGCTCCCGCAATACCTGCATGATTTCACCGGCATCGCGCAGCGTGCGCCGTACGGATTCAGCGCCGAACCGGTGCTCCACATACTCGCGATCGCGCAAACCAAGACGGCGATCTGCCAGCGCACGCGCCACGATCAGCCCATGCAGAAAGTGCGATTCGGGGTAGGTCGAGGTGAAGTGGTTGGCCACGACATAGTCGATGGCCTCGCGCGGCTGCAGATCGAACCGGTATAGCGTTTTCCACTCGTCACGTACGTTGGCCTGCATGCGCCACGCTGTGCCGTTGGTGATCAGACGGAACGGTTCCAGCGAGGTGGCTTGCGCCACATCCGGCTGCAGACGCAGTGCGCCGCCCAACGCCATACTGCCGAAGCCGACATCCGCCAGCCAACTTTCACCGTCCAGCTCCACGCGCAACACCATGTGCGTCTGCGCAACGATGGCGTCCTCGGGTTTGTTCCACAGGACGCGGGCGATAAGGCCGGATACATCAAAGCCGATGGCCTTCAGTACAGCCATGAGCAACCCGTTCTGTTCGAAGCAGTAACCGCCTCGGCCACTCTTTACCAGTTTGCGCTCGATCGCATCGAGTTCGAGCGACACCGGAATACCCAGCAGAGGATCGATGTTCTCGAACGGGATGGCAGCGACATGGGCCGTGGTGAGCGCTTTGAGCGTACGCAGATCGGCCGCCACCGGGCCACCGTAACCAATGCGCTGCAGGTATGCGTCGAGGTCAACCGCGTGATTCATGAACGCCTCCATGGCTGGGGAAGCGCACCATAACACTGCGTTGGCGCGGCCTTCGCGCGCCGATAGTCATGAAGTGCCAGCATGGAGGTAACCGGGCGCCGCCCGGCGGCGAATACGTGTCTGAGACGGCCCGCTACGTTGGTGGTGGGCCATGGTCCGATCCGTAGATGGAGTTCACCATGAGCGTCCGCCGATTCAAACTGTTTCCCGGCATGGCAGGCCTGTTGGCCATGATGGGCCTGGGCGCGTGTACGTTGGCCACCGCGGGCAGCGGCGCAACCAACCTGCCCGATCCCACCGTGGATGCTACGCATGATCAGGGCGACCAGGTGGCTGTTCTGGCAGGTGGTTGTTTCTGGGGTGTGCAGTCGGTGTTCGAACACGTGAAGGGAGTGAAGAAGGTGTGGGCCGGTTACGCCGGTGGCGACGCCCGCACCGCCCAGTACGAACGTGTCAGCGACGGCGATACCGGTCACGCCGAATCCGTGAAAATTCTCTATGACCCCGCCAAGGTCAGTTATGGCCAGTTGCTGAAGGTGTTCTTCTCCGTGGCTACGGACCCCACCGAACTCAACCGGCAGGGGCCGGATGTAGGCACGCAGTACCGCTCGGTGATCTTCTACGGCAACGATGAGCAGAAGCGCGTCGCCAGCGCGTACATCGCACAGCTCAGCGCCGCGCACACCTTCTCTGATCCCATCGTGACGCAGGTAGCGCCGCTCAAGGGGTTCTACGCGGCGGAGTCCTATCACCAGGATTACGCGAAGCGTCATCCCGACGAGCCGTACATCGTGTTCAACGACGCGCCGAAGGTGGCGCATCTCAAGGCTCAGTTTCCGGCGCTATATCAGCCAGAACGCGACGTGGTCAGTGTAGAACTGCATTGAACATGCTCAACCCGCTTCGGGCGGCACCAGGCGCAGATGCGAACCGCCCGCGCGACGGCTGGAGGTGAGCAACTGCGCGATCACCTCCGGCTCAACCGGACGGGAGTAAAGGAAGCCCTGCCCTTCGGCACACCCGGCGCGCAACAGGAAACGGTGTTGTTCTTCCGTTTCGATGCCTTCGGCGATAGGGCTGATGTCCAGCTTGCGGCATAGCGTAAGCATGGCTTCGACAATGGCGCCATCGCTGCCATCTTCGGGCAGACCGGCGACGAAGCTCTGATCGATCTTGAGGTACGCGATGGCGCGCAGCTTGAGGTAGCTCATCGACGAATAACCGGTGCCAAAGTCATCGATGGCCACGCCGACGCCCAGTGCATGCAGCGAATGCAGCACGCGCTCCATTTCCTCGCCGAGGCGCAGGATCGCGCCCTCGGTGATTTCCAGCATCAAACGGTCAGGCGCAAGGCGGCGCGACTCCAGCAGCGTGCGAATGTCATCGACAAAATTGGCCTGACCAAACCAGTTGGCGGACACATTGACCGCCATGCGCAACGGCGGCAGCCCGTCGCGATCCCACAGATACATCTGGGTGCACGCCGCCTGCAGCACCCATTGGTCGATGCGCCGGATGAGCCCGAGCTTTTCCGCCATGGGGATGAACTCGCCGGGCTGAATCAGGCCACGGCGGGGGTGATGCCAGCGCAGCAAGGCCTCCACCGCCACGATGCGGCCGCTACGTAATTCCACCGTCGGCTGAAAGACGAGATGGAACTGGTTCTCCGCCAGCGCCGTACGCAGCTCCGAGGCAAGCGCGATACGGCGCCGCGCATCGGCTTGCATACGCGGCGAGTAAAACCGGAACGCGTTGCGCTCTTCCGTCTTGGCGGCATACATCGCGGCGTCCGCGTTGGTGATCAGCGTCGGTACGTCCGCGCCGTCCAACGGGAAGCAGGCGATGCCGATACTGGCACTGAGCGCCAATTCATATTCACCCACCACGACGGGCGCAGCCAGCGTGGTCAGCAAGCGGCCAGCCAGCGCACTTGCCTGTTCGCGCGAATGCAGGTCGGGCAACAACACGGTGAATTCATCGCCGCCGATGCGGCCAGCCACGCCCCGGTCACCCAGCTCATAGGCAATACGTTCGGCCACCTTCACCAGCAGATGATCGCCAATCGCATGCGTGTAGCTGTCGTTCACCGCCTTGAACGCGTCGAGATCGATGAACAGCACCGCCACCATGCCGCGCTGCCGCTCAGCCGCGGCCACCGCTTGCACGCAGCGGCGCTCGAACTCGGCGCGATTGGCCAGACTGGTGAGCGGATCATGGGCGGCCATGTACTGCAGGCGCTGCTCGTTCGCCTTCGCCGTGCTGATGTTGTTGATGACGGCCACATAGTGCTGCACCTGCCCTTCCGGATCGCGTATGGCGCTGATGCTGAGCAATTCCGGGTAGATCGAACCATCATGGCGGCGGCTGCGCACTTCGCCGACCCAATTGCCTTCGGCATCGATCACCTCCCAGACGGACGCCGGCAGCGGCAAGCCGTCGGGCAGGCTGCGCAGATCGTCGAAGCGAACGTCCCGCAACGCCTGGGCGGTGAACCCCGTCATGCGGATATGGGCCGCATTGACCCGCGTGACGCGCCGGCTCGCGTCGGCGATGATCACGCCTTCGGCAATGCCGGCCAGTGCTTCGGAGGCGATGCGCCGCTGCTGTTCAAGGTTCACCCGCTCGGTGATGTCGCGCAGAATCGACTGGCGCACCAGCTGGGTACCCCAGTGCGTCACGCTGCTGCGCATTTCCACCGGCCGCACGTCACCATTGGGGCCTTGCAGTTCGCCGGTGACTGCCCCATCGGCGCGATGCAACAGCGGCACGAACAGCATGGAGAGATTCACGCCGATCAGCGACTCCATGGTCTTTCCTGTCCATTGCAGCGCGGTGCGATTCGCGCCCAGGATGCGACCGCTAGCGTCATCGACCATCACGATGGCATCGGCGGCGCTGTCAAACAGCAAGCTGTAGCGCTCTTCCGTGCCGCGGATACGCATGAGAATGCGCCGCGCCATGCGCAACCACAGCAGCGACGCCACCAATGCCGCAGAGAACACGCTGGCAAACAGTACGCGCCCGAGCCAGATGGCACCCTGCGCCACTTCCAACGAGAAGCGCTTGGTCAGCGGTTCCAGCTCATTGTTGAGCGAGTTGATGCGCTCCTGTTGCGCCTCGATCCATGCCTGATCCGGTCTGCCTCGCGCGTAAGCCTGTGCCACTTCCTTGGCAATCAGGCCGAGTTGATGCAACGGACCGTCCGCCGCACGCCATACCGACACGGCTTCGTGCATGTGCGGGGTGTTGGTGCAACAGCGGAGCATGAAGATCATGCCTGGCTTGGCCTGCGGGAGAATCTTCCCCCGCGTAAACGCCTCGTCGACGCGGGCGCGGTCGTACACGCCGGAGGCAATCGCATCGCGCGCCCACCCGTCGGAAATCAATAGTCCGTAGTTTTCATTGAAGGCGGCGAGCCGCTGGGCATCGCCCGACTCGACATAAGCGGAGAGATCAATCACCACCTGCTTCTGCGCCTTGCTCCAGACACTCTCGCCGTTAAGGAAACCGGCGAGAGTGACCTGAACCTGGAGGGCGCTCCAGGTAAACACGAGGATCAGGCCGATAACGGCCACCAGCCCGTAGGCCAGCGGCCTCAAGCGTCGGGACAGCGGTCTTAGTGAGCTGCTACGGACGGAATCCATGGCGTCCCTTGTACACGACCACTTCATAAGCCTGCATCTCGTCCCGTCACACTGTCGACCACGAGATGCCTCGTTACGCCGCTTGCTCTTCCACGTGGTTCACCGGCTGCCGCACCAGGCAACGCTCAAGTCCGTAATGCAGACTTATGTAGCTACGCTCGATGCATTCCCGCAGGTGATCCACTTCCTCGGGTGTTGGCCGGTTCCCCATCAGGGTACAGATAATTTCCAGCGCCTCCCATGGATGGGTATCGTCATAGGCGGCATGAAGCTGTAGCCAACGCAACGTGGCCTTGCGGCCGGCCGCCGGCAGGCTCTCTGCGTAAACGGCGCTATCGTAAACCTTCTGCGACCACTCGCCGGTCACACCCTCAATAGCGTAGTTGGTCGCGGCCATGCCCGCGGCGAGCGTGTCTTTTCCGCAGACCTCGTGACACCACTCTGCCGCCGTCTGTGTACCGCGCGGAGGGCGGCCGTCAAGAACCTCTTCACGCGGCACGCCAGCCCCATCGGCCCAGTCGAGCCAGTACTCGGCGTGGTTTTGCTCCACGCGGATGTTGCGCACCAGCCAGCGGCGGGCAAGGTTATCACCAGCACTGCGGCCGTACTGGGTCTTCAACAGGTTCTGCGCCATGAACGAAGGAAAGCGTTCAATCAGCGACCACGTGCCAACCATGAAGTTACGCATGGTGGACAGGTCCATGGTGCCCTCGCGCATCAGGTCCCACATCGCGTGGTCCCGGACACTCCGGCGGGCGGGTTCGCAAGCCTCGATCATTTCCTGAGCCCATGTCGGGTAGCTGGAAAGTTCGGTCAGCGGGCCGGTGAGTTCAAAGTTGGCTTTCATGCAAATCTCCAGTCGTCGGTTAGTAACCACCGGCCCCTGGCCGGCAGCCCGGCGTGACACGCCGGAACCTCAGTGTGGTGATGCATGGAAGCGCTTGCGAACTCTCAGTTGCCGCTGCAGCGCAGGAATTACCTTCAACCCGATGAAAATTATGAGAAATGGCGCCGAAGCAACCTGAAGGCACACGGTCTCATACGGCGCCCGCCGTCAAACATCGGCCGCCAAACTTTTGACGATCGACAATTTATTGGCAGCAAGAAGTGTGCCTCCACCGCCCCTGAAGGCCGGTGCGGTGGAGCCTCAAGTGCGATGCGCGCGCGTCAGAACAACGCGCCCAGCACCATCACGATACCCACCACCGAAGCGGCCCAGACCAGCGTACGCAGATAGGGAATGCCGATGGCATATACCGGCAGATACACCACGCGTGCCCAAAAATAGAGTTGCACGCCCAGCGCGGTCGTTGCGTTGGCGCGCTGGGCCACCACTACGGCGATGACGGCAGCGGCAAAGAGAGCAAAGGTCTCGAGGAAATTGCGGTTCGCACGATCAATGCGCGCGGCGACCCCAGTGAATGGCCTGGGTTCTACATCGCGGTTGCTTGCGTTCCACGCGATGCCGCGATGGATCAGCGACATCGTCATAGGCAGCACCATGTACACCACGCCCAGCGCCACCGACCACGCCAACATCTTCAGTTCGACCGGCATGTCGCACCTCCCCGTTTGGATGTGGCGACATGATGCGCCCCGGCACAGGACGGCACCAGCGCCAGCCGCACTCAGGGACGGACGGCCTTGTCGATGTCTTTTGCCAGGTCCGCGAACAAGCGGCCCCGCTCTTCATCCGACGCGGGCGAATCGGACAGGAACGCCGCCACGATCACCGTATGACCATCCGGCCAGGTGAGCAGGCCGATGTCGTTATAAGCCGCCGTTCTGCCCTCGAACGAACCGGAGGTTCCGGTTTTGTCAGCCAGACGTATGCCTTGCGGTACGCCGGCACGCAAACGATTGGGGATGGTCTGCGCTTCCATCAGACGCAACAGGTGTTGGGTGGAAGCGGATGACAACAATGCGTTGTTGCTGAGCTTGCGGAGAAACGCGACCGCGGCCTCAGGCGTGCTTCGATTGCGTGGATCGGCCAGGAACGCGTCATAGCCGCGCTTGTAACGCTGCGCCTGCGCCTGCGAACTCTCACCATGAGGCGCCTTCTCCCCCGGCTTGAGGCCGTTGAACACCTGCGCCACACCGGCCTCGTCCATGTCGACCCGCATGCCATCGATGCCGTGTGCTGTCAGAAACCCCGTCACCACCTCTGGCCCGCCCACCACCCTAATCAACGCGTCGACGGCGGTGTTGTCGCTCTCGCTGACGGCTGCCTGAAGCAGCCGCTCGACCGTAAACGTCATGCGGTCGCCATGAAAGCGAGCACCGATGGACGGCACGGCCGAGCCACCCAGCACCTGGTCGCGCGTAATGGTGACCTGTTGTTGCAGCGACAACGAACCGTCGTCGACACGGGACAGCACGGCAGCGGCAACCGGCGCCTTGAACACGCTCATCATCGGGAACGCCTGACCTGCGTTCACCCCTGCCATCGCGCCACTTTGCACATCCAGCACGGCCACGCCGAGCAAGCCGGGGCGCGCACGTTGCGCCAAGGTGTCCAGCGTTGATTGAAGTGTCGCGGACCTTGCGGTTGTCGCCGGCGATTGGGCCGATGCCGCCAGTGGCATGGCAATGGCGAACATCATGGCAGCCGCCATAACGGCGCGGCGCGCGCAAGAAAGAGACATGAGGCGGGTCCTTGCCGAAGGCGAAAGTCCGCGCACTATGCCAGCGCGCCATGGCAAACCCATGGCGCGCATCTGGCCAAAACTGGCTGGCGGTGCCTCGTGCGCGGCGCGAGACACCATCCCCATCAGAGCATCGGCAAGTTCAGGCCCTGCTCTTTCGCGCATTCAATGGCGATGTCGTAGCCGGCATCGGCATGACGCATCACGCCCGTGCCCGGATCGTTCCACAGCACGCGCGCAATGCGCTTGTCGGCCGCTTCGGTACCGTCACAGACGATCACCACGCCCGAATGCTGCGAATACCCCATGCCCACGCCACCACCATGGTGCAGCGACACCCACGTAGCGCCACCAGCCACGTTGAGCATGGCGTTGAGCAGCGGCCAGTCGCTGACAGCATCGGAACCGTCGCGCATCGCTTCGGTTTCGCGATTCGGGCTAGCCACCGAACCGGAGTCGAGATGATCGCGGCCGATCACCACCGGTGCCTTCAGCTCGCCCTTGCGCACCATCTCGTTGAACGCGAGGCCCAGCTTGTGGCGCAACCCCAGACCGACCCAGCAGATACGTGCCGGCAGGCCCTGGAAGCTGATGCGATCCTTGGCCATGTCGAGCCAGCGATGCAGGTGCGGATCGTCCGGGATCAGCTCCTTCACCTTCTGGTCGGTCTTGTAGATGTCCTCGGGGTCACCCGACAGCGCCACCCAGCGGAACGGACCCACGCCGCGGCAGAACAGCGGACGGACAAACGCCGGCACGAAACCCGGGAACGCGAACGCGTCCGCGCAACCTTCGTCCTTCGCCATCTGGCGAATATTGTTGCCGTAGTCGAACGTGGGAACGCCCTGGCGATGGAACGCGAGCATGGCTTCCACATGCTTCTTCATCGACTGCTTCGCAGCTTTCGCCGTACCGGCCGGGTCGCTCTTGCGGCGCTCGAACCATTGCTCGACGGTCCAGCCCTGCGGCAGATAGCCGTTGACCGGATCGTGCGCACTCGTCTGGTCAGTCACCGCATCGGGGCGCACGCCACGGCGCACCAGTTCCGGCAGCACGTCGGCCGCATTGCCGAGCAATGCAATCGATTTCGCCTCGCCTGCGGCGGTGTACTTGGCAATGCGCGCGAGCGCGTCGTCGAGATCGGTAGCCTGCTCGTCCACATAGCGCGTTTTGAGGCGGAAATCGATGCTCTTCTGCTGGCATTCGATATTCAGCGAGCAGGCACCGGCCAACGTGGCAGCCAGCGGCTGCGCGCCACCCATGCCGCCGAGACCCGCGGTGAGAATCCACTTGCCGGTGAGGCTGCCGTTGTAATGCTGGCGGCCCATTTCGACAAACGTCTCGTAGGTGCCCTGCACGATGCCCTGCGAGCCGATGTAGATCCACGAACCGGCCGTCATCTGGCCGTACATCATCAAGCCCTTCTTATCGAGCTCGTTGAAGTGCTCCCAATTGGCCCAGGCCGGCACCAGATTCGAGTTGGCAAGCAGCACGCGCGGCGCATCCGGGTGGGTCGGGAACACACCCACGGGCTTACCGGACTGAATCAGCAGCGTCTCGTTGTCGTTGAGCTCACGCAGCGCCCGCAGGATCGCATCGAAACACTCCCAGTTGCGCGCGGCGCGGCCGATACCGCCATAAACGACCAGCTCTGCCGGGTTCTCGGCCACTTCCGGGTCGAGGTTGTTCTGCAGCATGCGAAACGGCGCTTCGGTGAGCCAGCTCTTGCAGCTCAGCTCGTTGCCGCGCGGCGCGCGGATGGTACGGGTGGTATCGATACGGGTGGGAGCGTTCATGGGGAGCGTCACAGCCAGTGGAAAACACTGATTGTGGCGAGCCAGGGCCACGCCCGCAAACCGCACTGCGGCAAAAGCCCCCAACAAGCGCAAATCTCCGCCTTCCGGCTGATTGATCGTGAGATTTCGCACATCCAGACTGCCAATGGGGGTATCCAGGCATGGCTGTCACGGCGACGCGTGGGAGAACCACCATGACCCCGAAATACCCTGTTGCCTTGCTGTTGCTTACCGTGCTGGGCACCTGTGCCGCCGCGCAGGCGGCGGACAAGAGCGTGCCTTCCGACCAGGAGCTGATCGCCAGCGCGATGCGCGCCGCGCCGCCCGGCGTTGCGAAGGACGCCACCATCATCACCGTGGATAAGCAGGGCAATATGCGCACGCTCCGCAAGGGCACCAATGGCTTTACCTGCATGCCCGACAATCCGGCGACGCCGGGCCCCGACTCGATGTGCATGGACAAGAACGCCATGGAGTGGGTCAACGCGTATATGGCCCATAAACCGCCGCCGGCGGGCAAGATCGGGTTGATGTACATGCTGGAAGGCGGCACCGATGCAAGCAATACCGATCCCTACGCAAAACAACCCACGGCGGGTAATCATTGGATCAAGACGGGCGCGCACGTGATGATCGTTGGCGCGGAGCCGGCGTTCTATGACAGCTACCCCAAGAGCGCGGATCCGGATACCAGCGCGCCCTACGTGATGTGGTCGGGCACGCCCTACCAGCATCTGATGGCCCCCATCAAATAACAGGCGCGTTGGGGCTGAGGCATTGATGTCCGAAAACGGCGAGTCGGGTCGTGCCGGTGGTGCTAGCCTGAGCACATGCCTACCACCCACGACCCACTTCTCGATGTGCGCACCTGCGAACAGGCACGCCTGAGCCGTGACGCACGTTTCGACGGACTGTTCTTCACTGCCGTCACCAGCACGCGCATCTATTGCCGCCCGGTGTGCCCTGCCCCGTCGCCGAAGCCGGAAAACATCCGGTATTACGCCAGCGCGGCTGCTGCGGAGGCCGCTGGTTTCCGGCCCTGCCTGCGCTGCCGCCCCGAGCTCGCGCCAGGCAACGATGCGTGGCAACGCGGCGATCATGTCATCGCGCGCACGCTGAAGTTGATGGATAGCGGTGTATTCGACGAGTTATCGGCTGAGGCGATGGCCGAACGCGTGGGCGTGGGTGCACGTCAATTACGCCGCTTGTTTGTCGAGCGGCTCGGCGCGCCGCCGATCAGTGTCCACACCACGCGCCGCCTGCTGTTCGCCAAACAGCTGCTGACGGAAACGACACTGCCGGTGACAGAAGTTGCGCTCGCCTCTGGCTTTCGCAGCCTGCGCCGGTTCCATGCCGCATTCCTGCAGGCCAACCGCGTGCCGCCGCGCGAGTTGCGGCGCCATCCGACGGCGACTAACGGTGATGCATTGACGTTGCGGCTCGGTTTTCGTCCGCCGTATGACTTCCCCGCCATCCTCGCATTTCTGCGCGGACGTGCGCTGCCCGGCGTGGAAGCGGTGGACGAACACAGTTATTCACGCGTATTCGGTCCTGCCGATGCGCCGGGCTGGCTGCGTCTGAGTGCATGGCCCGGTGATGTCCACGCGTTGCAGTTACAACTGCATTGTCCGCAACCGGCACAGATGCTCGGCGTGGTGACGAAGCTGCGTCGCATGTTCGACCTGGATGCCAACCCGCAATCCATTGGCGAAGCCCTGAAGCAGAGCACGGTGCTCCGCCCGATGCTGCGCAAACGTCCGGGATTGCGCTTGCCCGGCGGCTGGGACGGCTTTGAAATTGCCGTACGTGCGATTCTCGGCCAGCAAGTAAGCGTTGCTGCTGCACGCACGCTGGCCACGCGTATCGTGCAACGTTTTGGCACGCCGGTAACGTCGCCCGTAGCTGGTCTCGAACGCCTGTTTCCCGGACCGGAAGCACTGGTGGATGTCGACCTGCGTGAAGTGGGTCTGACCACCGCACGCGCGGCGACGGTTCGCGGCGTAGCGCAGGCGTTGCTGGACGGCAGGATCGATTTCCGCAGCGAGCAACCGTTGGATGAATTTGTCGAACGCTGGGTCGAACTACCCGGCATTGGTGAATGGACCGCGCACTACATGGCGATGCGTGCACTGAGTCATCCAGACGCATTCCCCGCGGCCGACCTGATTCTTCGCCGTGCTGCCGCGGGCGATGGCCCCGAATTGTCCACGAAAGCACTCACGTCGCTGGCCGAAGCATGGCGCCCGTGGCGAGCCTATGCAGTGATGCATCTCTGGCGAAGCACCAGCGACACCGGCAGCGCAGCCGCGAAGAAGGTGGCGTGATGTCCGATAGCGCCACCATCTGGTACGACAACTTGCCGAGCCCTGTCGGCATGCTGCGGCTGGTTGCTGACGATCAGGGATTGCGCGAGATCTGGTTTGAAACCGGACGCCACCAGAAATCACCCCAGCCGCACTGGCGGCGAGCCGCAGAACCCCTGGCGCAGGCGCGGCAGCAATTGGAAGAGTATTTTGCCGGCACGCGTCAGCAGTTCGATCTGGTGCTGCATCCGCTCGGCACATCGTTCCAGCGCGACGTTTGGTGGGAGCTCGCGCGTATTCCCTACGGCGCTACCATCAGCTACGGAGAGCTGGCGCGTCGCATCGGTCAGCCGCTGGCGGTGCGAGCGGTGGGGGCCGCGAACGGTCGCAATCCGCTGCCGATTGTCCTGCCCTGCCATCGCGTGATTGGCGCGAACGGCAGTCTCACCGGATTCGGCGGCGGCCTGCCTACCAAGCGCTTCCTGCTATCGCTGGAAGAGCGCATCGCGCACGGTGATTTATTTGGCATGTCGCTACGCGACGTAGCGGCCGTGCAGAACTAGGGCCTGTTCACACTATCCGTGTAGCCCGCGTTGCTTGTGCGTGGCCGTCAGGTGGTAGTGCGTGGCACAGGCCTGGCGGCTGCCAGGTCAAGCCGCGCGCTGCCGCATGGCGGCCACGCACAAGCAACCCGTAGGGCCGGGTCTTTTTGCCCGCCATCCTGCGTCATCGCTCGGGCGTGTATCGACATACACTTCCTCACTCTTCCTTGTCTGGCGGGCAAAAAGCTCCCGGCGCGAGCCACACGGATAGTGTGAACAGGCCCTAATAGAAACACTCAGCGCCCCGCGCCCACCGGCGGCGGCGTCACCGCGTTCTGGTAGGCGGCCATCGGACGGCCAACTTGCGGCGCATAGAGATGATGATCAACCACGGGCTTGCCGGCCTTCGCGGTACGGTTCAAGGCCTGTGACTGACGATGCTCCTTAACCACCGGCGTGTGCGTGTGCAACATAGGCTTTTGCGCATGCCTGGTCTGCGATGCGGTGATCGGCGCAGTGGTCGTTGGCGCATCGGCCGAAGCCTGTGTTGGTACCGGCGTGGCTATCGCCGTACCGACTGCGCCAAGCAAGGCCATCGACATCGCGTAAAAGAAAGGACGTGTATTGGTCATACGGCTGGGTAATGATACGGGGTTTGTATCGATGGTACGGACTGACGTATGAAAATCCCGTTTCGCCTGCTGCTCTGTTCGCTGATTGCCCTTAGTGCCGGTTGCGCAACGCCATCCACGTCGCCGTCCTCAGGGTCTTCCGCGCCCACCGCCGTTGCCGCGAAACCGGCCCCTGCGCCACTGCTGTTGATCTCCATTGACGGTTTTCGCGCTGACTACCTTGAGCGCGGTCTCAGCCCCAACCTGACCCTGCTGGCCAAGGACGGCGTACGTGCTGCCAGCATGCAGCCATCGTTTCCGTCGCTGACGTTTCCGAACCACTACACGATCGTCACCGGCCTGCGCCCGGATCACCACGGCATCGTCAACAACACGATGATGGATCCTGAGCTTGGTAAATTCTCGTTGAGCAATCGCGACGCGGTGGGCAACGGACGCTGGTGGGACGAAGGCACGCCGCTATGGGAGACCGCCTCGAAACACGGCCTCAAGAGCGGCACGATGTTCTGGCCGGGTTCCGAAGCGGATATTCATGGCAGGCATCCGGATTACTGGCGTACCTACGACGGCAACATCACGCCGGAACAGCGCGTGGATCAGGTGCTGTCGTGGCTGGACATGCCGGCAGGCGAACGCCCCACGTTTATCACCTTGTACTTCGATGACGTGGACCACGCCGGCCATACCTACGGCCCGGATACGCCGCAGGTCGACGACGCGCTGCGCAAGACCGATGCCGCATTCGCTTACCTGGTGGAGGGGCTGAAGAAGCGCGGCCTGCTCGATCGCATCAACATCATCATCCTCGCCGATCACGGCATGGCGTCGGTGCCGGCCAAGAACAGCGTGCTGCTGGACAAAGTCATTCCGCTGCATCGCGCGGAGGTAGTGAGCCTTGGCGTGCTCGCCGGCCTCAACCCGACGCCGGGCCATGACTTTTCCAAGATCGAAGCGCAGCTGGAAAAGCCGCAGAAGCACATGACGTGCTGGGACAAATCGCGCGTGCCCGCACGACTCGCTTATGGCAGCAACCCGCGCGTGCCGCAGCTGCTGTGTCTGGCGGATGTGGGCTGGCGTATTGCCACTACCGACTCGCTGGCCAAGAAGAAAGGCAAGCTAAGTCTCGGCGAACACGGTTACGACAATGAAGCGCCGCAGATGCAGGCGCTGTTTGTGGCGCACGGCCCGGCGTTTCGCCAGGGCGCCGCGGTGCCGGCGTTCCCGAACGTGGACGTCTATCCGCTGATGACCCACCTGCTCGACCTGCCGCCTGCCGCCAATGATGGCGACTATCAGGCGGTGAAGGAGATGCTTAAGCCTGAGGCGCAGTAAGCAGCGCTGAAAAGTCGCAATGGTGGGGCTCAAACTAGCCTCACCGCTTCATCTTTGCCGTCACCCCGGCGCAGGCCGGGGTCCAGTGACTTTGCACTTGGTTGTCGCGATACGGCGATCTGGCTCGCCTGCCGCGGGCTTCCGACCTCCTGCCGGAGGCCGGGTCACTTTCTCTTGCTTGCCCAAGAGAAAGTAACCAAAGAGAAGGGCACCCCGGATGAGGCGCCTTCCGGGCTTCGCCCTCCAGGTACGCGGTCGGGTTGCGGGGTTTGTCGACAGGGCATCCTGCCCTGACGCCAAACTGGCCGACATCCATGCCGGCCACCCTGCGGGCTATTCCTCCACCCGCCCGCCGCCTCATACGGGGACCCGGAAGATCAAAAGCGCCAAGCCGACGGCTCGTGCAGCTGCGCTGCACATCGCGTTGTTGGGTCACGTTGTTCGTGCCTGAATGCCGGAAGGCTATGCCGTTATGCAGCGAGTTCTCCACGACGGTCGGGAAGCGTAGCGTCCTCTTTACCTTGCCTCAGCGGTCGGGAAGCGTAGCGACCACCCGCTTTAAGCCCTCTCCGCGATGGCGCGTTGCGAAGCGCTTGGAAGTACCCGCTGTGTAGCGGCGAAGGTTGCCAAGCAACAACGCACCTCGAGCGTTCGGGCTTATCCCTGCGCAATGCTGCCAGCTCTTCAGGCCATTTTCTTTGGGTTACTTTTCTTTTGGGCCAGCAAAAGAAAAGTGACTCGGCCTCCGGCAGGAGGTCGAAACGCCCGCTGCGTAGGCGGCACGCTGGCCGTATCGCTAAAACCAGACACCGAGGCTCTGGATCCCGGCCTGCGCCGGGATGACGGTGAGGGGAATGAACGTTACCGCGAGCACCCGCCCCTCACCCCAGCCCTCTCCCCGGAGGGGAGAGGGAGCTAAAAGCGCCGCCAGCTCGCAGCCACCCCATACCTCACTGCGGAATCGGCGGCTCGGTACCCGGCGACGGTGGCCCCGGCAACGGAGGCAGGCGGTACAGGCGCCACGCGATCAGCAGGCCAGCCAGCACCAGTGCCGCCACAAACAACGCGACACCATTCCACCCATGCGACGCGTAAAACAGGCCGCCGCTGGCACCCGCGATACTGGAGCCCATGTAATACGAAAACAGGTACATGGACGAAGCCTGCGCCTTCGCGCTGCCTGCGCGACGCCCAACCCAACTACTGGCAATGGAATGCCCGCCGAAGAAACCGAACGTCACTGCGACAATGCCCAGCACAATCAACACCAGTGGCTGCGTCATGGTGAGGCCCACTCCCAGCAGCATCAGTGCGAACGCGGTCCATAGCACTTTGCGGCGTCCCAGCCGCCCGGCAAGGTGCCCCATCCAGGCTGAGCTGAACGTGCCGATCAGATAGACGCTGAAAATGCCGCCTACCGCGGCCTGACTCACGCTGTACGGTGGCGCCAGCAGGCGATAGCCAATGTAGTTGTAGACGGTGACAAAAGCCCCCAGCAGCAGAAAGCCCTCGGCGAACAGCCACGGCAAGCCCGCGTCGCGAAACGCGAGCGCAAAACGTCCCAGCAACTGGCCAGGGTGCAGCGGCTGTCGCACGTGATGCCGGGACGGCGGCAGGCTGCGCCAGAAGAGCAGACCGGCGACCAGGCCGATCATGCCGACGGCCGCTACGCCCCAGCGCCAGCCCACGAAATCGGTCAGCACGCCGGCCACCAACCGGCCACCCATGCCGCCAATCGCATTGCCGCTGATATAGAGCCCCATCCCCAGGCCGATCGACTCCGGGTGCATCTCTTCGCTGAGATAGGTCATCGCCACCGCCGGCAACCCGCTCAGGGTGAGGCCCAGCAGTGCGCGCAGTATCAGCAGCATGTGCCAGTCGGGCACCATCGCTGTCAGCAGTACCAGCACGGCAGATGACAGCAGCGAAAGCGTCATCACCGATTTGCGCCCCCAGGCATCGGAGACGCCGCCGGCAAACAGCATGGCAAAGGCCAGCACGCCCGTGGTGAGCGACAGCGACAACGACGCGGTGGCGGCGCTCACGCCATAGTCTTTGCTGAACTCGGGCATCAGCGGCTGGGTGCAATACAGCAGGCCAAAGGTCGCCACACCGGCTGCGAACAGGGCGAGGTTGGTCTGGCGGAATACCGGTGTGCCGTGCCGGATGAAGTCCGGTGACTCAAGTTCGCGCGTTTGCGGCCGATGTTCTCCGTGAGACACCGCTTCCTCGCCTTCCCGTCTTGCCATGTTTTTCATTGCCCTGGAGCACCCAAGGCGACAAGCATAGGGCCTGCCGCCAGCGCGTTCGACCCATGTCTCAAACGTCTGTTTGGAAAGCCATTCCCTACGCCGCGGGACGCGATACGAGGGACACATCTCGCCCAGAGAACGTGATACATAGTGCGCATTGAGTCTTCAGCCGCGGGAACGGCCGGACTCAAGAACCGGCGCCAGGGGCCGGGACAAAGAGGGGGAACATGGTGTATCGCGCACCCGTCGTGGTCTTCGTCGCATGTGTGCTCGCGGCGCTGTATGCGTTTGTCGCGCATGCTGCTTCTGTGGCGCCAAGCCAACGACCTGTCCTGCAAATAGCCGCCTTGCCCGCCATCACCCCGGCCCCGCTGCCCGACCAGGTCGTGCATGGCGGGATGGACGCCGGGTTTGCCCCCACCGGCTCTGCCTACACGCCCAACGCGGTGGAGACGCAGCGCTGGTACCGGCTGACCCTGTCCTCCGACTGGAAGGAAAGCAGCTCGCCGGTACTCCACTTCAGCGGCGCCACCTACATACGGATCTCGGTGTTTGCCCCGCCGGACTACCGGCGGCAGGAACTCTGGTTTGCCCAGACCGACAGCTCCGCACGCTTCTCGCGCCATCAACTTGCCATGGAGCTGCCGCACGACCTTCGCGCCGGCCAGCCGGTCTACGTGCGCATTGCTGCCGACAGCTTCACGCGGCAGATCAGGGCGGGGATCACCGACATGGCCACCTACCAGGCGCAGGATCTCACCCATGTGCGGCTGACCACGCTGTTCTCCAGCGTGCAGGTCACCATGATTCTGGCCGCGCTGTGCTTGTGGGTGGTACTGCGCGACCGCGTGCTGGCGTATTTCATCGGCTACTCCAGTTTCATGCTGGTGTATCTGATGCTGACGAGCGGCGAGATCTACGAACTGCCCGTCGGCCAGCTGCTGGTGCCATTGGGCACCCATGCGCCATGGCTCTTCGCCGCGCTGAGTGCGCCGCTGTCCATCTCCTTCATCATCGAGTTCTGCGAACTGCGCGACATCACCCCGGTGGCGGCGCGCCTGCTCGGCCTGATGCGCTGGCCTTACCTGGTGCTTGCGCCGCTGCTCTGTTTTCCTTTCGCCGAACGGGTGCATGCGCTGGCGTCCGTTTACAACGTCTGGTTCATGTTCACGTCGCTGTGGGCACTGGGCACCGTGATACTCGCGGTGATGCGCCGCGGCAGGCAGGCTCGCTTTTTCCTGATTGCATGGACGCCGCAAGTACTGCTTACCTGCCTGCGCGTCAGCCAGGTGCTGCTTTCACTCGACCTGCCACGCTGGCTGGAATACAGCTTTCCGTTTTCCATCGCGTTCTTCAGCATCGTCGTTACGATCGGCCTGGCCGATCTGTCACTGCGCACGCGCCGTGAGCGCGACGTGGCGCATCACCTGGCCGATCACGATGCGCTTACCGGCGCTCTCAACCGCCGCGCACTGGTTCGCAGGTTGCACACGGGTATCGCCGAAGCACGCAGACAACACGCCCCTCTCGCATTGTTGTTCCTCGACATGGACCACTTCAAATCCGTCAACGATCACTATGGCCATCAGGTAGGCGACGCCTGTCTGCGCGCCGTCGTCGAAGCCATCGGGGACGAGCTGCGCCCCGCCGACTGGCTAGGCCGTTACGGCGGCGAAGAATTTGTAGTGGCGTTGCCCGGCGCCAACCGCGACAACGCGATGGCGGTTGGTGAGCGCATCCGGCATAGCATCGAGACGTTACAGGTGCATTCACGCGGCAACACCTTTCAGACCACGATCAGCATCGGCATCGCCAATCTAGGCGGCCCCACCGATACGGCAGACGACCTTATCGCACGCGCCGATGCCGCGCTGTATCGCGCCAAGACCGAAGGACGCAATCGCATTGTGTCTCACGAGCTGCAGGCACCGGGCGACCAATTGACACGGCCAGCATCTCCCGCCTGAAAAAGCTTCACCTGTCGCTGTCTGTGCCGTACGCCCAGCGCAAAAATATCGGCAACATGCGTTTCCATGTCGCCTGATTGTGCTCGCCATCCGGCAACAGATAGAACGCGACATCGGCGTTTCGCGCAGTGGGTTGAGTGCCATCCATGTCGATGCGGTAGCCCAGATCGTGCAGCCCGCGCCACGTCGAACCATCTATGGCGTGATAGCCGTTGATCAGGTCCTGCACATCCTCGACAGCGTCGATCACGCCATTGCCGTTGCGGTCGTTGGTCTCTTCGCGCCCGCCGACGGAAAACCAGAAGCGCACGGACTTCCGGCCATCCGCACGGCTCACCATAGCCTGCGCGAGTCGCGTGGATTCGACCGCCTGGGCACTGCTGCGATCCGCGGCCAGCCAGAATGAAGGCGAAAACGCGCCAACGCGCCCGAAGACATCGGGATACTCCCAGCCGAGGTTGAAGGCATTCAAACCACCCAGCGACCAGCCGAGCACCGTGCGTCCGTCCGCCGAAGCCCTGGTGCGATAGTGCGTATCGATATACGGCACCAGCTGCGTCGCCACCCAATCCGAGTACTCGTAGGCGCGACTGCCGATGGGGCCAATGCGCGAGCCGCCCACCACGCTGCGCTTTCTCGCCCGATCAGAAAGGCCGTAACCCGAAGCGCGGTCGGCCAGCATGTCGACGGCAACCACGATCACCGGCTCGATGGCGTGATCGGCATAGAGCGTCGCGAGCGTCTCGTGCAGCCCTACGGCCGCCATATCCTGGCCGTCGTTCGCATACAGCACGGGGTATCGCACGCCGGCAGCACTTTTCTCGGCGTAACTGGGTGGCAGATAGACCGTGAACTTGAGCTGCTCCGGCGCGAACGCTGCGGCATCCAGTGTCAGCTTGATCGCCACCATGTCATCCGTCGTTACTGCACTTTGCGCATGGGCCGTTGTGCCCATGCCTAACACCATGGCTGCCACCAGCGCCACAAACTGCCACCGCTTTGCTTGCATACGATTCCCCTGCCCTCGCACGACCTCATTCCACCACGATCAACCAACCCTTGCCGGGCTCCAGCGGAATCGCGTCGCCGGGTTTAAACGTGGCCGCCGGCTGAAAACCATCGACTGCGGATGCCGTCAGCGTCGCCTTGCCCGGCGAAAGGCCCAGGGCCTTCCAGTCGATGATGAGTTTCACGCCGACTTTCTGCGGTGCCCACGAGGCCAGCGCGATCATCGTCTTGCGGCCCTTGCGCACATAGCTGGTCGCAAGCACGTCGTCGCGACTGGTCTTTACCGGTGTGTCGTGCACCCACCAGCCGACCATGTCTGCTTGTTCGATACCGAACGTGTCCCATAGCTTCCACAGACCGCGCGGGTCGCTTCCCGGCGACCAACCCAGGCGATTGGTCATGCCAAACACCATGCCGCGCCAGATGTTGCCGTCGTTCTGCAGCATTTCGCCCATCAGGCCATAGGGAATGCCGGAGATCTCGGTGAGCCAGTACGCGGGCGAGGTCTTTTCGTAATCGAACTCTTCGCCAAACCACAGCCGGTCGATGTACGGGAACAGCTCCATGTACAGCAATGCGCTGTTGATATAGCCATCGCGCGGGTTGTACTGGCTGGCCGAATGCAGATCGATCAGCGGCTGCGGGCGATGCGCCTGCAGCACCTTGCGCACGCGTTTCATGGTGGTGCGATCGTAAGCCACGTCATCCAGATACAGGCCATCGATGCCCACATTGCGGGCAAGCCAGTCCAGGCCTTCGATGTAAAAGTTGTGCCAACGGCTCTGACCCGCATTGATCACCGCTGCATCGCGATTCTCCGGCACGTGCCAGGCCGCGATGTAGTCGCCGTCCAGATGTTCCTGCAGCCACGAGAAACCGCCGCCCTTGCCGCTGCTGATCACCTCGTGTCCCAGGCTCTCCAGCATGGGCAGTTCCGGCGCGCGATCGGTCAGCTCGCGCACCGTATCGTAGATCTTCACGCGCATGCCACGTTCGTGTGCGGCACCGATGTACGCGTGCATCGCGTCGGGTTCCAGGAACGGGTAGTTGATCCATGGGTTAATCGGCGTGGCGTGGTGAATGTTCACCACGTTTGCACCATCCGCCTTGATGGCGTCCAGGTCGCCGTATTTGTGAAAGAAGCGCTCAGCGAAATGCTCAGCGGGGTTGATGGTCTTGAAGGGCGTGATGCGCATCACGATGTCGTAGCGCAACGTTTCGCCCGCCTGCATGGTGCGCGGACCACTGAAGGCTTCAGCAAGATAGTCAGCCTGTTCGCTGTGCAAGCGAATACCACCCTTTCCGCCGTTGTCCCACGACACCGGCATGCGCAGTGGCTGCTGATGGTAGAAGTTGGTATTCAACGGGCGCTGGTAATGCTCGTCCCGCAGATGGAATTCGAGGCCCGCGTTGACTGCACCGATCCAGGCGCCATCCTGGTTGTTCTGCACATTCCATTTCCAGCTGAAATCGTCCGGCGCGCGATCGCCCTGCCGCCCCAGACCCAGCTGATACTGCGCCGCGTCGCGATGAAGCGGGATCTCCAGTCGAATATCACGCAACTCGGTAAGCTGGGTTGCTTTCAATGCAATGGCATAAACCAGCGTGCCATCCGCTTCCAGACTCGCCGTTACATCGCCTTGTAGCGGACCCACGTGGCCAGCGACCTGCCAGTGCACTTTGCCCGGACCGTCTATTTGCACCTGAGGCGGTCCCGCCGCGTCAAGCGCGTGGGCGCCCGTGGTGTCCTCCACGATCAGTCGCATGGGCGCCGCGAGCAATGATTTGGGTTGCCGGGCAAACCCGGTCATGCGCTCATCGAAGCGGCTGGTGATCTGCGTCGGCAGGCCGCTGGCACCCAGCCTCAGGTCGCGGCCTAGAATGCCGAGCGTAGCGCCCTTCACCGTAATCCCAGTGAACGGTTTCACCAGCGCATCGTCCTGCGCCAGTGTGGAGTTGAGCCAGCGCAGACGTGTGAGCTGGAATGGATCGTTGTCGCCATGGGCCACCGCCGTGGCCTCACCCACCGTGATGGACAGCGGCACGCGTTGCGGCGCCACGCCATCCGCGACGATAGTGACCTCGCCACGATACACACCTGGCCTGGCGGACTCTGGCACATCCAGCCCGACCCACAGTGGTTGCACACCTCCTTTCGCGATATCGACGCGAGCCGTGAATGGTTTGGCGGCGTAATCGACGCCACCCAGGTTGAAACAGGTGAATGCAGCCGCCGGAATGCTGGCGCCATCCTCGCTGTGCAAGTCGCTGAAAGTGACTTGCACGTTGTCGACCCGTTCGCGCGGCGCCCACGCGCCGATCTGGAAACTCAGGTATTCGCCACGCAGCACCTTGTCATTCAACTTGCCGCCGGGACCGCGTTGCGCCCAGCTCTCCGGCAACGTGTCAAACATGCGTATCGGGTTGGCGCGCGTTTCGGGAAACAACAGCAAGGGATCGGAAGCGTGCTTCGCCAGCAACGCCTGCAACTCGCCCGGTGTCGCGGTGCGCTCCATCGAGGTGTAGGCATCGAAATCATCGACAGCCTCGTAACGCAGCACTTTCGCCTGCGGCAAGCGCGGCCAGCGCGTCGCATCGCCCACCTTGCCTGCCCAAGCGGCATCCGCCGTATCTTTCGGCCCGGCATAGGTCACCGTCGGATAGTTGCTGCGCCCCTTGCTCACATAGGGCTGGTAGTAAACCGCATAGGTGCCGGCCTGCGCTGCCTGAAACGCGAGTTCGCCGCTGGCCTGATCGATGCGGCCGCGCCGCACGTTGGCGACGGTTGATCCATCCGGTGCCGTCACGATGACGGCCACATGCTCTGGATGGGCATCTCGACGGCGCCACGGGATCACCACGCGCACCGCTGTCGCTGGCGCATCGACCTGGACCAGATAGCGATGATTGCCCAGCGCATCCGCATTCCAGCGCAGCGGCTGCTGCGTCACGGGCGTCTGCGCAACACTTGCGCACGCCGCGCCCAGCAATACGCCCGCCACGATCCAAGCACTACGTCGATGCCCCATGTTCACCCCAGATAGCCAAAAAGCCGGGAGCACTTACGCGCGCCGGAACGAGGTGTTTAACCCGACGAGGCGGCAAGGGGCAAGTTCCGTTAGAGCTAGAAGTAAAGAGTGAGTAGTGAGAAGTGAGAGAGAGCAAGGGAGAGGGCACGCTTTCTCTCACTTCTCACTACTCACTTCTCTCTCCTGCTCTCAAGCCCCGCGATCCGTGCGCAACGTGCGTACCTCTTCTTCATGCCCGGCGGCGGAGCGTCCGCTCACCCAGCCGAACAAGGCAATCCCCACCACGATCATCACCGCGCCAAAGGCGGAGTAGCCGTGCGGCCATGCTTCACCCAGAAACGTGGCGCCGATCACGGTGGCAAACAGCAATTCGGCGGCCTGCATCGCCTCCACCGCGGCCAGGGCGGTGGGCTCGCTTCGCACCATGTCGGTAGCGCGAAAAAACAGCACGGTGGCAATGACGCCCGAGGACAAGGCCACGCCACCGGCAAGCAGGATCTCGCGCCATCCCGGCGGGCCGACGACACACCATGTGACCGCGGCAAGCACCAGCCACAACGGCCAGCTGCACAACGTCATGCCGAACACACGTTGCGTCGCGCCGATGCGCGTGCCGCTGTGCTCCAGATGCAACAGGATCATCCGATTGCCCAATGGATAGGCAAATGCGGAGAACACCACGGCGGCTATCGCCAGCCAGTCGCTGGTCGTCAGGCCACCCTGAGCGTGGCCCCATTGCAACGCGAACACGCCGATCACGATAAGCAGCCCAATGCCAACGCTGCGCAAGGCCAGGTGCCGCCGTTCGTCCCGATAGATGAAGGGCGCCAGCAACGGGCCCGCCAGTACCGTGGTCTGAAAGCTGCCGGCCACCAGCCACGATGGCCCGCTGTTCGCCGCCCATGTCAGCGGAAGGCCAAACAGCACAAAGCCCACCACACTCCACAGCAACCAGGTGCGTGGATACCGGCGCAACTCGTTTGGCAACGAACCCAGCCCACCCTGCCATGGCAGCACCAACGCGAGCATCGGCAGCGTGATCAGATATCGCAAGATCACCGCCCACGCCCAATGACCGCCCCCCGCCACCAGGCTGCGGTTAAGTACATAGGTCATGGTGAAGAACAGCGCCGCGCACAGCGCCAGACCCACCGCGGCAAAAGCGTTAGAGCGCATTGCGAGGTCGCTGCCAAAAATTTGAGTGTGGCAAATGCGGACGCGTTTTCGAAGTCCTGCCCGCTTCGCCAGCGGCGACGAACGTCAGGCCGTCAGATCGGCCGCCTCAGCCAACGGCAAATGCAGGCTCACTTCGAGCCCACCATCCTCCGCGTTGCTGGCCTTGATATCGCCGCCGTGCGCGCGTACCACGCGCTGGACAATGGCGAGCCCCAGACCATGTCCTTCCGCACGTGCCGCATTGCTGCCACGGAACAGCGGACGAAACAGCGAATCCAGCTCGGCCGGCGGCACTCCGGGGCCGCGATCGCGAATGGTGACGTCCACCTGCGCGTTGGCTGACTGCACAGCCAGTTCGACATGCCCGCCCGGCGGACTGAACTTGATGGCGTTGGCGATCAGGTTGTCGAACGCACGCTCCAGCAGCAGCTCGTTACCTGACACGATGGCGAGCCCCCCGGTGCTCAGGCTGAGCGTGATCTCGCGCGCCTGTGCCTCCAGGCTCGATCGCCGCACGCATTCGGCCAACAGTGCAGTCACATCCACCGCTTCGCGATGGGCGCCGGGAATGCCGCCTTCAAGGCGCGAAAGCGCCAGCATTTCGCCGGTCATGTCGTCCAGCCGGCTGATCTCCTGTTCGGCCTGTTGGAAATACCGTGCGGCCTCATCCGGATCGCTGCTGCGACGTGCCAGGTCGAGAATCAGATGCAAGCGCGCCAACGGGGAACGCAATTCATGCGAAAGGTCCTGAAGCACGCTGCGGTCGTGTGCCACCAGCGCCTCGATGCGCTCGGCCATGGTGTCGAAGTCGCGTGCGAGATGTGTCAGCTCATCGTGCGCACGCCCTTGCTGGCCTTCGACGCGAGCGGATAGCTCCCCCGACGCCATACGACGCGTCGCGGTGCGAATCGCTTCTACAGGCTTCGCCACACTGCGCGCTACCCACCAGCCCACCAGTCCGATGAACAGCAGCGACAGCACGCCCTGAACGACCAGGAAAATGGATTGCCGCGTGCGCGGGCGAATACGTGCATGCGTGCGGCTCAAAGCCACCAACTGACGGGTGTGACCTTCCTCGCCTTGCACTTGCTGGATGGCGAGATAGAGGTTTGGCCAGGGCTGCAGCACCATGTCGCGCTTCTCGCCCAGCCATGTCTGCAACGAGGACTGCACCGAGGGCGGTATGCGGATCGGCACGAGCGGCTGCCCATCCTCGAACAAGGTGGCCTCGATGCCTTCTTCGCGCCGCTGCTGCACCGACCACTCGGCAAGCGCCCGCGCGCCGCCATTCTGAAAGACCTGATCCGCACTCTGCCCCAGCGCGGACCAGTTGATCTCCACGGCCGTGCTGTATTCGATGAAGCGCTGCGTGAGAAATCCGCCGAACATCAGCGCCAGCAGATTCGCGGCGCAAAAGCTGATCAGCAGGCGCCAGTAGAGCGAACTCTTGAATGGACTCACGCAGCCCCCGCTACCAGGCTGTAACCGGCTCCACGCACCGATTCGATGCGCGGCGCCTGCGCCGAGGCTTCCGTAAGCTTGTGGCGTAGCCGACTGACGTGCACATCGATGCTGCGATCGAATCGCTCAAGCTCGCGTCCCAACGCCATGCGCGTCAGCGTGGCCTTGTCCACCAGCTCGCCCGCGCGCTGGGCCAGCGCCAGCAGCAACTGAAACTCCGCGCCCGTCAGGGAAAGCTCCTGTTGATCCACAAAGGCCCTCCGCTCCGCCGGCTCCAGCCGCAGGCTGCCGATCTGCAAGGGTCCGGCGGTGGTGGGCGTATTGCGCCGTAACTGCGCACGCACGCGGGCCAGCAGCTCACGCGGCAGGCAGGGTTTGGTCAGGTAGTCGTCGGCCCCTAGCTCCAGCCCGATCACCCGGTCCACCGGCTCGCCCTTGGCGGAAAGCATGATGACCGGCAGACGGTGCTTGAGCCGCAATTCGCGCAAGGTATCCAGGCCGTCGCGTCCCGGCATCATCACGTCGAGGATCAGCAAGTCCGGGCGCGTTGCCTGGTTGTGCAGCTGGGCGAGGCCGCTTTCGCTGTCGTGGGCGACGTCCACCACAAAGCCCTCGCGCTGCAGGTATTCCGCCAGCAGGGCGGCCAGCGCGCGGTCGTCGTCGATGATGAGAATTCTTGGCATGGGGAATGCGGGGATGCTCGGTTCTGTGGTTCGGAGCCATTCAAGCCGCGCCAGGAGGGCGAACTCTACCGGCTTTACCCTTCTTTACCTTCCCGCAAAGAACATACACGTAGCGCTGTCGTCAAATGGACACCAAGCGATTCACTCCCCCGTGGACGCCGAGCAAGACCATTCCAACGACAAAGGTACTTCCCCCATGCGTAAGAACATTTCTCTCGCCCTGGTACTGGCTTCTGCTGTCGCTCTCGCCCCATTCGCCATCGCCTCCGCGCAGGACGGCGGCTGGCAGGGTCATGGCCACGGTCACGGCGGCGCCGCATTTGCCATGTACAGCAAGCTGAACCTGACCGACGCCCAGAAGGCCAACATCAAGCAGATCATGCAGAACGCCTTTGCGCAGACCAAGACGCAGCGCCAGAACCTGCGCCAGCAGCGCGAAGCCTTTGAGCAGATGGCCCCGAACGCATCGGGCTACCAGGCGGCCGCGTCCGCCCTCGCGCAGGCTGAAGGCGCCGCCGCACAGGCTCGCGTGCAGCAGCGTGCGGCGATCCGTGCGCAGATCTACACCCTGCTGACCCCGGCGCAGCAATCGCAACTGGCCTCCCTCAAGGCCGAGCGCATGGCTCGCCACCAGCAGTGGGAGCAGTTCAAGGCCACGCATCCGGCGCCGGGTTCGTCCACGGCGCAGTAATCGGAACGGCGTAACTACAACTACGTAACTACAACAAAATGGGCGCATCTCCGGCGCCACATAAACCTCGGCGCCAGTCTGCATGCTGGCGCCGATTTTTTTTGCCCGCTTTTGATCAGTCGGCCTTGAAGGCGCCTGCCGGCTGGCCCGGCACATACACCGGCGGCGCATAACTGGCCGGCTTGCTGCCCACGGCGACACCACCATGCAGACGCGACTGCTGCACGTCGCCGAAGAACCAGTAGGGGAAGGTGGCATCCAGCGCGCTGACCGCATTCAGTTGAGCGCGAAGTTCCGCGGGAATCTCAAAGGACAACGCCGACAGGTTGTCATCCAGCTGAGCCAGCTTGGTCGCGCCGACGATGACCGAAGCGATGCCGGGCTGCGTCGCCACCCAGTTGAGCGCCACTTGCGCCATCGGCTTGCCGAGTTTCTTAGCAACGTCTTCCAGCGTCGCCACAATTGCCCAGTTGCGCTCGGTGAAACGATCGAACCCCGGCACGCCAGAGACTTTGGCCAGACGCCCTTCGCCCGCTCCGCCCGCCTCGCTGGGCTTGTACTTGCCCGACAGCAGGCCCATGCCCATCGGGCTCCACGCGGTGATGCCCATGCCCAGCTCGCCTGCCATCGGCACGAATTCGTGTTCGATGTGGCGCTCGATCAGCGAGTACTCCAGCTGCATGTTGACCAGCGGGGTCAGCGCGTGGGCTTCCGCATAGGTCTGGGCGCGCGAGGCGTACCAGGCCGGTACGTCGGACAAACCGGCGTAACGGATCTTGCCCGCGCGCACGAGGTCGTCGAGCGTGCGCATCACTTCCTCGGCGGGCGTCAGGCGATCCCAGGTATGCAGCAGATAGAGGTCAATGTAATCGGTACGCAGACGGCGCAGCGAGCCCTCCACCGCACGCAGAATGTTCTTGCGGCCATTGCCGCCTGCATTGGGGTTGCCGGGCTGCGCGTTGTAGCTGAACTTCGTGGACACCACCACGCGGTCGCGGGTGCCGGTTTCGGCGATGAAACGGCCCAGCAGCTCTTCGCTCGCACCCTCCGTGTACAGATCCGCGGTGTCGATGAAATTGCCGCCCGCCGCCAGATAGCGGTCGAACATGGCGCGGGCGGTGTCTTCGGCGGCGCCCCACCCCCAGCTTTCGCCGAAGGTCATCGTGCCCAGGGCCAGACGGCTTACGCGGAGGCCAGAGCGGCCAAGGGTGTAGTAGGCATCAAGCGACATGGCGAATTCCCTTTGCTCAGTGGGGGGATGCGCGCAGTCTGCACCTTGCCATTGCGTGGAAAAACCCGGATCGTGTGCATGCTTTATTAAGTAAAGCTAATCAATGGCCAACGATCACGCCACCGCCTTGCGCGCTTTCCGGCTCATCGCCCAGCACGGGAGCTTTACGCGTGCCGCCATGGACATGGAGGTCACCGCCTCGGCCCTGAGCCAGACCCTGCGCCAGCTGGAAACCCACGTGGGCGTGCGCCTGCTGCACCGGAGCACACGCCGGGTCGGCCTCACCGAAGCGGGACAGGCGTTTCTGGAACGGATCTCCCCTGCCCTGAGCGAAATCGATGCCGCCATCGACGCCCTGCGCCAGCACGGCGACCGGCCGGCGGGCACGCTGCGAATCGCCGTACCGCAGATGGTCCTGGATCACCTGATCGCCCCTGTCATGGCGCCGTTCATGCGAGCGTGGCCGGAACTGAAACTGGACATCCAGGTAGAGAACCGGCTGACCGATCTTATCGCCGAAGGTTTCGACGCTGGCATCCGTCTGGGCGAGCGACTCGCGCGCGACATGGTGGCCGTACCGTTAGGGGGCCCGCAGCGCGCCGTTGTCGTCGGCTCGCCGGCGTACTTCGCCGCCAACGGGCGGCCCCAACATCCGCGTGATCTGGCATCGCACGCCTGCGTGCGCTTCCGCTTCAGCAGCCACGCCATCTACCGGTGGGAATTCGCACACCCCGCCGGGCCCTCGAAAGGGCAATGGTTCGAGATGGATGTGGATGGCCCCATCACCACCAATGAGCCCGCCGTGGCGATACGCGCGGCGCTCGACGGTTTGGCGCTGACGCACATGGTGCGAGCTTCCGTGCACGCCGAGATTGCCGCAGGCCGACTTGAAACCGTGCTCGACGACTGGCTACCGCCGTTTGACGGTTTCTATCTCTATTACCCGAGCCGCGTGCAGGTGCCGCCAAAATTGCGCGTGTTCATTGAGCACCTGCGCAGATACATCGAATCCACGCAGTCGGCGTACCCTCTGTAAGAGCGTCCAGACGCCTGCGCGCCGGACGCTTTACAACATGAGGTTAAGCGCGCCAGTGGCCCGAGACGTACACGCCAGCCGGTGCGTAGTAACCCGGCACCCACACGCGAGCGTAGTGCGGGCGCGGTGCCACAACGACGCAACCGGTAAGCGAGAGACTCGCACCGGCCATGACAGCGAGACCGATACCAATCAGCATGAGTCGACGCATGACGCTCTCCTTGGTGAGGGGGTTTGCATCGGAAAACGCCCACGCCAAGCGCGAGATGACGCCATGGCAACGATGCCGATGGCTGCCGTTCATGCTGACACCAAGCTTTCGCCTCAGCGCTGCGCCAGCCGCGCCATGACGGTGCGATAACGCGCGGCGATGCGATCTTCGTCGTGGTGAACAAAACCACGAACCACCCACTCACCACCGACCATCACATCGCGCACCAGCGGCACATTGCCGGCGAACAGGAAACTGTCGATCAGCGAGCTTTCGTCGCGCGCGGCAAGCAACGGCGCACGGTCATCCAGCACCAGCAGGTCGCCACGCGCGCCGACACGCAATTCGCCAATCGGCATACCCGATGCCAGGGCACCACCGCGCAACGCCGCTGGCCACAGCGTATCGCCCACGCTGTCGCCCTGACGGCGGGCGGCGATATTGCGATGCCGCGTCGACAAGCGCTGGCCGTACTCGAGCCAACGCAGTTCTTCGACCGGCGACACTGAAATATGCGAGTCCGAACCGATGCCCAGCGTGCCGTGCGCGTCGAGGTAATCGGCGAGCGGAAACAGACCATCGCCCAGGTTTGCTTCGGTGGTCGGGCATAAACCCGCCACAGCGCCGCTGCCCGCCAACATCGACGTTTCATGTGCGCTCAGATGCGTGGCGTGCACCAGCGTCCAGCGCGCGTTGATCTCGGCATGCTCGAACAGCCATTCGACCGGGCGTGCGCCGCGCGTAGCCAGACAATCCTGCACCTCGCCGATCTGCTCGGCGATATGGATGTGAACGGGACAATCCCGGTTCGTATCGTCCGCCAGCACGAGGCGCATGGCTTCCGCAGGCACCGCGCGCAGAGAGTGCAACGCGATACCGACGCGAAGCTTATCGTTCTCATGCGCGCGCAGCGATTCGAGCAAGCGCAGATAGGACGGTACGTCATGGCCGAAGCGGCATTGACGCGGCGCGAGCGGCCGGCCGTCGAAGCCACCCGTCATGTAGAGCACCGGCAACAAGGTCAGGTTGATGCCGGTTTCGCGCGCCGCCTCGATCAACGCCAGTGACATCGCCTCGGGCTGCGCATACGGCTTGCCGTCTGGCTGGTGATGCAAATAGTGAAACTCGCACACGTGCGTGTAGCCACTCTTGAGCATTTCCATGTAGAGCTGCGCGGCGATTGCCTGCAACTCTTCCGGACCGATGGTGGCAGCGAACGCATACATGGTTTCGCGCCAGGTCCAGAAACTGTCGTCGCTCTTGCCCTTGCGTTCGGCCAATCCCGCCATGGCACGCTGGAACGCGTGCGAATGCAGGTTGGGCATGCCCGGCAGCACCCAGTGTCCCAGCCGCTCGCCTTCACCCGACGACAAACCCACTACCTGCCCGCGGTCGTCGATCTGCACGCCGGCGTCACGCGTCCAGCCATGCGGCGTCCACAATCGATCGGCGGTGTAATGGGTCGGGATAGCGGCGGCCATGGGCTGGCTCCTGGGGACGTGAATAGCGAGTGTAACCGTTCATCAGGTCATCTCGTTCACGCCGCTGCGGCATAATGCGCCGATGGCCAAGAAGAACCAGGAACACGCCCCGAAACTGCTGCTTCGCCAGGCGAAGCCTGCCGACGTACCGGCGCTGGTCGAGCTCACCGCGCGCGTTTACACGGCCGAGTGGGGACACTCGGCCGAAATGCTGCGCTCCCAGCAGACTCACTTCCCCGAAGGCCAGTTCGTGGCCGAGTACGAGGGGAAGATTGTGGGCTACTGCGCCACCTTCCGTATCGACGAAGCCACTGCGCTGGCGCCGCATACCTGGATGCAGATCACCGGTGGTGGCATGGGTTCGCGCCATCGCCGCGACGGCAACTGGCTGTATGGCATGGAAGTGGTGGTGCATCCCGATTACCGCAACATGCGCATCGGTCAGCGCCTGTATCAGGCGCGCAAGCGCGTGTGTACCGATCTCAAGCTGCGCGGCATCGTGTTTGGCGGACGCATTCCTGGACTTGCCCGTAACATTCACCGCTATGGCAGCGCCGACGGCTACGTGCAGGCCGTGGTGGAAGGCCGGCGTCGCGACCCCACGCTCAGCTTTCAGCTGAGCAATGATTTCGAAGTCATCGGCCTGCTGCGCGGCTACGTGCCCTCCGACTATGACTCGCTTGGTTATGCCGCGCATCTGGTATGGCGCAATCCGCAGCTACTCAATCAGCCGGACATTCCGTCGATACCTTCCACTCAGCGTTTGCCGGATTCGGTGCGCGTGGCTACGGTGCAGTATCAGCAGCGCCGCATCCGTTCATTCGAGGAGTTTGCCACCCAGGTGGAGTACTTCACGGATATCGCGGCCGACTACAGCGCCGACTTCGTTACGTTCCCCGAACTGATCACGCTGCAGCTGCTGTCGATCGAAAATGAGGAGCTGTCGCCGGTCGACTCGATTCGCAAGCTCAGTCAGTACACGCCACAGGTGAAGGAACTCTTCAGCCGTCTGGCGGTGCACTACAACATCAACATCATCGGTGGCTCCCACCCCACTGAGCAGGCCAATGGCGACATTCACAATGTCTGCTACGTGTGCCTGCGAGATGGTTCCATCCACGAGCAGGAAAAAATTCATCCCACACCGAGCGAACGCACGGTGTGGAATGTGAGCGGCGGCGACACCGCGGCCACCATCCAGACCGACTGCGGCCCGATTGGCGTGATGATCTGCTACGACTCGGAATTCCCCGAGGTCGCGCGTCACCTCACCGACCAAGGGGCGCTGATCCTGTTCGTGCCGTTCTGCACTGACGTGCGCGAGGGCTACTTGCGCGTGCGCTATTGCTCGCAGGCCCGCGCCATCGAAAACCAGTGCTACGTGGTGCTATCGGGCAACGTGGGCAACCTGCCCGGCGTGAACAACTTTGACATTCAGTACGGCCAGAGCTGCATCCTCACGCCAAGCGACTTCCCGTTTGCGCGCGACGGCATCGCAGCCGATTCCACGCCGAACATCGAAACCGTGCTGTTTGCCGACCTGCGCCTGGAAAGTCTGGCCCGTGCACGTAACGCCGGTGCCGTGCAAAACCTCAAGGACCGCCGCTTCGATCTCTACGAGACCCGCTGGACCCGCAAGTCGGAGAAGAAGTCGTGAGGGACCGCAGCGACGACGATACCGGCGCTCGCTCCAACGTGCCGGGGCGCCTGAAGCGCCTGACCGATTCGGAACTGTTTTCGCCGGTTGAATGGCGCCGCCGCGTGTTGTTCTGGAGTGGCGCTGTGCTGGTGGGTCTGGCCGCGGTGGGTTTTGCGCAAGCCGCCGACTGGGCTTTCGGTGTGTTTCGTGGCGTGGTGTCGCACAACCGCTACTGGGCCTTCCTGATCACGCCGCTTACGTTTGCGCTGCTGGCCTGGCTTACGCAGGGTGTGCTCAAACCCACGCGTGGCTCGGGCATTCCGCAAGCCATCGCGGCACTGAAGGTCGAAGACGAGGATTTCCGCCAGAGCCTGCTGTCGTTGCGCGTGGCGATTGGCAAGATGGCGCTGACGCTTGCCGCACTGATGGGGGGTGCATCGGTAGGCCGCGAGGGCCCCACCGTGCATGTCGGCGCGGGCCTGCTCTACTCGCTCGGGCGGCGCTTCGGTTTTGCCGAGCCTGCTGCAGCCGGACGCTTCATTCTCGCCGGATCCGCCGCTGGCCTCGCGGCAGCGTTCAACACGCCGCTCGCCGGTGTGGTGTTTGCCATTGAGGAAATGAGTGGCGCATTCGAACACCGCATGAGCGGCACCTTGCTCACCGCGGTGATCGTCTCAGGCGTCGTGTCGCTGGGCATCCTCGGCAATTACGCGTATTTCGGCCACTTCGATATCGGCCTGCCACTGGGCAAGGCTTGGTGGGCCGTGCTGGCCACCGGCATCACCTGCGGTCTGGCCGGTGGCTTGTTCGCACGCCTGATCCAGCCGAGCGACCATGGAATGCGTGGTCTGATGGGCCGCGTGCGTGCGCGTCAACCTGTGGTGTTTGCAGCGGCCTGCGGCTTGGCACTGGTGCTGTTGAGCCAGCTCACGCATACCGGCCTCTACGGTACGGGTTATGCGCAGGCCAAGGAGATTCTGGAAAACCACACCGATACGGTGATGAGCTTCGGCGTACTGAAGTTCATGGGCAACATCGCGTCGTACTGGGCTGGCATTCCCGGCGGCATTTTTTCGCCCGCGCTTGCGGTGGGTGCGGGCCTGGGCAACAACCTGAGCACCATTCTGCCCAACGTCGATCCGTCGGCCGTCGCTTTGCTGGGCATGGCGGCCTATCTGTCCGGCGTGACGCAGGCACCGCTGACGGCCACTGTGATTTCCATGGAACTCACTGCAAACCAGCAGATGGTGCTGCCCATCATGGCTACCTGCCTGCTCGCACGTGCAGCGTCATCGCTGCTTTCGCCTAAGCCGGTGTATCGCGCACTGGCTGACAAGCTGATTGAAAGTTACGAGCACGAACTCGCGCGCCGCGCCGCCGAGGAAGCCGCTGATGATCAGGGTGACTTCAGCACCCGCGACCATGCCGACGAAGAAGCACACCCACACCCAACGATGGTGGAAGAACCTTCCACGCCGATTCCACCCAGGCACGATCGCAACGACGACGAGCCACCACACGACCGCCCTATGCCATGACGACACGCTGGGACCATCTGCTACTCGATGCCACGCTCGCGACCTTTGCTGGCGACGCACCCTACGGACTGATCGCCAACGGCGCCATTGCGCTGCATGAAGGGCGCATCGCCTGGGTGGGGCGCCAACAGGATCTGCCTGTCGACGCAGAACATCTCGCTGCGCACGTCGAGCATCTCGATGGCGCGCTGGTGACACCGGGGCTGATCGACTGCCACACGCACCTCGTATTCGGCGGCAACCGCGCGCACGAGTTCGATCTGCGCCTCAACGGTGCGAGTTACGAAGAAATCGCGCGCGCGGGTGGCGGCATCGTTTCCACCGTCAAAGCCACGCGCGAAGCCAGCGAAGATGCCTTGTTTGCGCAAGCGCTGCCGCGTGCGCATGCCTTGCTGGCCGATGGCGTCACCACGCTGGAGATCAAGTCAGGTTATGGCCTGGATCTCGACACCGAGCGACGGATGTTGCGTGTCGCGCGCCGCCTCGGCAAGGCACTGGGAATCACCGTACGCACGACGTTTCTTGGCCTGCACGCGTTGCCGCCGGAGTATCGCGACAACCGCGACACCTACGTCGATCTTGTTTGCAACGAGATGTTGCCGGCGCTGGCGAGCGAAGGACTGGTCGATGCCGTCGATGCGTTCTGCGAGTCCATTGGTTTTACACCGCAAGAGACGCGCCGCGTGTTCGAACGGGCCACGCAGCTCGGTCTGCCGGTGAAGTTGCACGCGGAGCAGCTTTCCGACCTCGACGGCGCCGCACTGGTGGCGGCATTCCAGGGGCTGTCTGCCGATCATCTCGAGCATCTCAGCGACAGTGGTATCCAGGCGATGGCGAAGGCAGGCACCGTCGCAGTGTTACTGCCCGGCGCGTTCTATGCGCTGCGCGAGACCAAACTCCCGCCCATCGCCGGGCTGCGTGAACACCGGGTACCCATGGCCGTGGCGACCGATTGCAATCCTGGCACCTCGCCGCTGCTTTCGCTGCGCCTGGCCGCGGGCATGGCGTGCACGTTGTTTCGCCTGACGCCAGAAGAGGCCCTGCGTGGCGTCACGGTTCATGCCGCCAGCGCGCTGGGCTTGTCTGATCGGGGCACGCTGGCAGTGGGACAGCGCGCCGATCTGGCCGTATGGAACGTTCGCGCGCCAGCCGAACTTTGCTACTGGATCGGCGGCAGCAATGTGCTGCGCGAGGTCTTCCTGGGCGGCGAGCTCATATCGCGCGAAGTGTGAACGCCCATAAAAAAACCCCGCCGGGGCGGGGTTTTTTAGCGTCCGAAGCGGCTTAGGCCGACTTCTTCTTCGGAGCGGCCTTCTTGGCGGCGGCCGGCTTGGTCACGGTCGCCTTGGCACCGGCCACGGCCGGCTGCAGCGAGTGCAGGCGGCTGTTGCCGTAGCTGCCACGGTAGGTCTTGCCACGACGGGTCTTGCGATCGCCCTTGCCCATGGGGAACTCCTTGATTCGTTGGGGTGAACTCGGCCGACCATCGTATCAGCGACGGCCCAAAGCGCAATAGTCAGCGCGGGCCGTGTCCGGCGCAGCCACGGGTGTGATCAGGGCACTGCTCCGCGTCGATCTGTACGGTGACATGCTGAATGCCGAAGCGTTCAGCCAGCAGGTGATTGATCGCCGTAATGGCCACGGAGCTGCTCGTGTCGTCGTACAGCTCGGCGTGCAGCGTCGCCATACGCGAGCCGGAGGCCAGCTGCCACACGTGCAGATGATGGATGTCACGGATCGACGCGTGGGCATGCCGCAGCGATTCAGCCACGTCGCCGGTGTTCATGCCTTCGGGCACGCCTTCCAGCAGGATATGCGCCGAGCGGCGCAGCAGCCGCCACGCGCTGTTCAGAATAAGCAGCGACACCAGCAGTGAAAGCACCGGGTCGGCCCAGTTCCAGCCCTGCCAGCGCACCAGCAACGCAGCCACTACCGCAGCGACCGAACCCAGCAGATCGCCCAGTACATGCAAAGTGGCGCCAGCGAGATTCACATCGTCGTGCGCATGCCCATGCAGCGTGCGCAGCACCAGCAGGTTGACCAGCAGGCCGATCACCGCGACCACCAGCATCATGCCGGACAGGATGTGGGTGGGCTCAAACAGGCGCATCACCGCCTCGTAGGCAATAAAACCCACCAACGCGAACTGAGTCAGTGCATTGACGAAACCTGCCAGCACTTCCAGACGGCCGTAGCCGTAGCTGCGGCGGGCGTCAGCAGGCCGCCGGGCAAACCAGGCGCCGACCACGGCGAGCAGCAGCGCCAGCGCGTCGATCAGCATGTGGCCGGCGTCTGCCACCAGTGCCAGCGAGCCGGACCAGAAGCCGCCCACCGCCTCCACCATCATCATCAGCATGGTGAGCACGAAGGCAAAAATCAGCTTGCGCTCACGTCCGCTGATCTGGCCGTGGTCGTGGTCATGGCTGTGCGCATGACCATGATGGGCATGGTCATGATCGTGATGGTCGTGGGTATGCGTGCGAGCGGTGTTCATCGCGCAAATGCTAGGAACCACCTGCCCCGTTACACAATCACGGCGGCTTTCGCCGATGGCCTCAGTGGACACACTGCGGCCCGTGAACGTGCAGCGCGCGATGCGTACGCAGATTGACGAAATGCGCCGTGGCCACCAGCACGCCACCGCACGTCACCAGCACGCTGTGCAGCGCCACGGAGTAGCTTTCCGCAAACGTCACGCCAACGACAAGCAGCGCCAGACCCGGCAACGCCAGCAGCAACGGCAGCGGACGGTGGTGATGGCGATAACCACTGATCAGGCTGATGAGCGCCAGCGTGCAGGCGAACATCACGAAACCGCGCTCGAACGCGTGATCGGCGAGAAAGCCCAGACCCAGCAGCGGCAGCAACGCGAAGACAAACGGCAGCGCTGCGCAATGAATGGCGCACAGGAACGACGCAGTCGCGCCTACCCTGTCTGCCAGGGACCACCAACGGCTCTTGTTCTCTTGTCGGGCATCCATCGGATCGGGGCCAGAGCACTTCGCGAGTCAGGCCAGGGGAGGCCCATCGATGCGCATGTTACATTATAACGTCTCAAACGCAAACCACCCCGCCCCGGGGCCACGCAGGCCACCGGCATTGGCTCGGGGGATCAGGCCTTGCGGCAGTTCTTGCAGAGGCCGTGTACTTCCAGCGTCTGCGCCTGCGGGCGGAAGCCAAACGCCTTGGCCTGCGCCTCGATCAGCTCGGCCACGCGCTCGTCGCACACTTCCTGCGCGCTGGAGCAGTTGTCGCAGATGAGGAAAGGCACCTGGTGCGCCTCGGCCGGATGGTGGCAGGAGACGAAAGCGTTGATGGATTCCAGCTTGTGGATGAAGCCGTGCTCCAGCAGGAAATCCAGCGCCCGGTAAACCGTGGGCGGCGCGGCGTTGCCGTGGCGTTCGCGCAACTGATCCAGCAGGTCATAGGCTTTCACGGGCTTGCCCGCGGCAGCCACCAGCTCAAGCACTTCCTTGCGCAGCGGAGTCAGGCGCAGGCCGCGCTCCTCGCTGGCATGCTCCACCGCACGCACGAAGCTCTGGGCATCGTCGTGGTGATGGTGATGCGTATGCGGTTTGCTGGTAGCGGTCTGACTCACGGGATTCACCTCAACGTCCATCATACACCCCGGCGCAAGTCCGCCTTCAGCTTCGCTCAGAGTCGCCACGTTTTGTCAGCGGCTCTTAGGCAACGGCGGCGGTTCCGCCGCGGGCCTGGGACGTGGGCGCATCAACACCACCACCCAGCCAAAAGGCCCCAGCACGGCGGCCCAGACAATGCCTTCGACCAGGCGTCCACGCCACCAGCCAAGCAGCGCGCCGACGACCACGAACACCACGCTCCACCAGAACATCGCAGCCCAGGGAACCAAGTTCATCAGGTTCAGGAAGATGTGCAGGAAGGCGTCGGGACTGTCCATATCGACGCCTTGGGTTGCTTTGTCCAGCCACTCTTCCACGAGAGCTCCGCCTGCTCATCTACGATAGGCAGATGATGATGCGTCTGCGGCCTGCTTGCACCCGCCGACGTCACACCCACTAGCCGGACCGGAGCCATGCGCTGTCTGCTGATCGAAGACGACCTTCCCACTGCCGAACTGATTCGCGAAGGCCTGACCCAGGCCGGGCATCAGGTCGAGGTGTGCAACGACGGCACCAGCGGCCTGGCACGCGCCAGCCATGAGCTGTGGGATCTGGTGGTGCTGGACCGCATGCTTCCGGGCGGCCTCGACGGCCTGGATATTCTCGCGGCCATGCGCCTGCGCGACGACCGCACGCCGGTGCTGGTGCTCAGCGCATTGAGCAGCCTGGACGAACGCATCCGCGGACTGCGCAGCGGCGGCGACGACTACCTCACCAAGCCGTTTGCACTCGACGAAATGCTGGCGCGCGTCGAAGCACTGGCCCGCCGCGCCGGCCAGCGCGCCGAGCCTGAGCTGCTTATGGTGGGCGATCTGACGCTGGACCTGCGCACGCGCCGGGTATTCCGCAACGGACGCCCGATCCTGCTGCAGCCACGCGAATACCAGCTGCTCGAATATCTGGTTCGCCATCAGGACGAAGTGGTAACGCGCAAGATGCTGCTGGTAGCGGTATGGGGCTATCACTTCGACCCGGAGACCAACGTTATCGACGTGCAGATGAGCAGGCTGCGCAACAAGATCGATCAGGATGGCGCGCCGCCATTGATCCGCACCGTGCGCGGCATCGGCTTCACCATTGGCGCCCCCGCTGAAGACGACCCGCATGCTGATGCCTAGCTTCCGCCACTCGGTGGTCTTTCGCATGGCCGCAGGCTACGGCCTGTTGCTGCTGTTTTCAGTGGCGCTTATTTCCACCGTGTTCTATATCGCCACCGCGGGCCTGCTTCGCCGCAATATCGACGAACAACTGCGCAGCACGTCGCGCCACCTGGTGCAGGTAAAAGCGCAGAACGGCATCGGCGCTTTGGTGCATGACATCTACAGCCTGCTGACGGATAACAAGGACAGCGACACCGAGATTTATCTGCTGCTCGACGCCAAGGGTCAAAAGCTGATCGGCAACCTCACCGCATGGCCTGCCGCAGCGGTATCGAGCAGCGGCCTGCGCCAGTTGGAAGTCGAACGGCTCGGCCGCCACTCCGCCAGCCGCTTGCTGGCCTATCGATTCCCCGACGGCAATGTGCTGCTGGTGGGGCGCGACATGCACGACGTACGCGAACTGGAGCACCGGACGCTGGTGGCGCTGGGTCTGGGCGGCGTGCTGGCCTTGCTGCTGGCAGGCGGTGGCGCAGCGCTGTTCCACTCCCAGTTGCAACGCAGGCTGCGGGCCATTCATCGCACCACCACGGAAATTGCCGCGGGCCAACTGGATCGCCGCGTCAGCGTAGGCACGTCGCGCGACGAGTTTGCCGTCGTCGCCCGCGATATCAATGACATGCTCGATGAAATCGAACGCCTGATGGACAACGCACGTCAGGTATCGAACGCCATCGCCCACGATCTGCGCACGCCGCTGGGCCGGGTGCGCGCGGCGCTTGAACAAGCCTTGCGCTCCCCCCAGCGCGATGCGCGATTGCCGCAGGGTGCGCAATACGCCATCGATGAGATCGACGGTCTGATTACCGTGCTCGACAAGCTGCTGCAGATCGCCGAGGCCGAATCCGGCATACGGCGCGGCAGCTTCGAACCGCTCGCGCTGCGCGGCCTGCTCGATGACATCATGGAGCTTTACCAACCGGCCGCCGAACCGCTGGCGATTGATCTGCGCTGCACCGTAGAGGGCGATCCCTGCGTCCTGGCGGATCGCCATTTGCTGGCTGGCGTGCTGGCCAACCTGCTCGACAATGCCTTCAAGTACGCCGGTGCGGGAGCCCATGTGGAAATCCACGCTGCGCAACAGGCAGACCACGTGGTCATCAGCGTCAGGGACAACGGCCCGGGCATCCCCGAGGCAGCGCTTGCGCGCGCCACTGAGCGCTTCTTCCGGGTGGATGCCAGCCGCCACCAGCGCGGCAACGGACTCGGCCTGAGCATCGTCTCGGCCGTTGTGGCGCTGCACCGGGGCCAACTCCGACTGGCCAACACTTCGCCCGGCCTGAAAGTCGACATCGAACTGCCGTCGGCCAATCTTTCCAAACCGTAACTGTCTCCTGCGGTGCTGCACCACTAAGGTGCCGGCGGGTCTTCCCGCGCGCCGGCCAGAAGCCCCTGTCGCACGGCTGGCGCGAGGGAAAAGCCCACCCCGGAACCCTGCCCGCCACGCCTCGCGCCGCCCCTGCGCATGGCCTATCTGCTCATTGGCCCATGAATAAGCATCAAGGACGACTCATCGCTGGCGGCTGCGTTGCGGCAGCGGTGCTGCTGGCGCTGTTCGTGCCACACGATCCGGCAGCGGCGCCGCAGAAGGCCCCGCCCGCCGATGAGCAAAGCGTGACCATCAGCGCCCAACAGGCGCAGCAGGTTCATGTTTCCGACGTGATCACGCGTGAATTCACGCCGCGCGTCGAAGCCGTGGGATATGTCGATTTTGATCAGGATCACCTGGCTCAGGTCACCTCGCCGTACGCGGGGCGCGTGCGCGAGGTATTTGCCAAGGCTGGCGATAACGTCACCCGCGGCCAGGCGTTGTTTTCCGTAGACAGTCCCGATCTGGCGCAGGCTGAAGCCACGTTGGTAAGTGCCGCAGCGGCACGCGTGCAAACCACAGCCGCGCTGGAACGCGCCAAGGGCATGGCAAAGGTGGAAGCCAATGCACCGCGCGATCTCGAACAGGCGGTTTCCGATCAGCAGACGGCCGAAGGCAACTATCAGGCCGCACGCCGCGCGCTGCATATCTTCGGCAAGAACGATGCGGAGATCGATCGCGTAGCCGACACGCGGCGCGTTGATGGTGAACTGCGCATCGACAGCCCGACCAACGGTCAGGTGACGGCGCGCACCATTGCACCGGGCGATCTGGTGCAGCCGGGCAATAGTCCCGCGCCTTTCAGCATTTCCAACAAGGGCGGACTTTGGCTGGTGGCCAACGTCGCCGAGTCGGACGCACCGCAGGTGCACGTCGGCGACCCGCTCACTGCCATGCTGCCGGCCTTGCCTCAGCACACCATCACCGGCACGGTCGACTACGTCAGCAACAGTTCGGACGCGGCAACACATCGCGTACTGCTGCGCTCAGTGCTGAACGCGCCACCGCCCGGCGTACGTCCGCAGATGCTGGCCAACTACAGCATTGCTACGGCGGCCCCCACGCGCTACGACGCCGTACCGGTGGATGCGCTGGTCCGCGAAGGCACCGGTGCGATGGTGGTGTTCACCACCACCGACGGCCTGCACTTCACCCGCCACCCCGTCGACGTGGGTCCTTTGCAGGATGGTTATTACCCCGTGCTATCCGGCTTGCCGCCTCACCAGCGCATCGCGGCCGAGGGCGCGTTGTTTCTGAGCAACGCGCTGGCCCTGCAGGCGCAATGAGCGCATTGGCCTCTTGTCATTCATAAGGATTGATTGTGTTCAGAGGTCTTGTCGCCTTTGCGCTGACCCGCCGTGCCATCGTGCTGATGGCGCTGGGAGCCTTTGTCATCGCTGGCCTGGCGGCTTATGCCAAGCTCAACATCGAGGCTTACCCCAATCCGGCGCCGGTGATCCTCGAAATCACCGCGCAGGCACCGGGCCTGTCCGCCGAGGAAATGGAGCGCAGTTATACGCGCCCGATGGAAGTGGGCCTGGCCACCACGCCAGGCGTGGAAAGCATCCGGTCGACATCGTTCTACGGCCTGTCGTTTGTGCGCGTCACCTTCAAGTACGGCACGGACTACTACTTCGACTACACCCAGGCCGCGCTGTCGTTGCAGCAGAACGTCAGCTTGCCTAATGGTGTTCAGCCGCAGATTCAGGCGTCCAGCCTCGTCGGCGAGATCTTTCGCTACCAGCTGACCGGCCCGAAGAGCATGAGCCTGACCGAGCTGCGTACGCTGCAGGACTGGGTGGTGACGCGCCGTCTGTTATCGGTGCCTGGCATCGCCCAGGTAGTGACCTGGGGCGGCACGACCAAGGCATACGACGTCGACGCTGATTTGAACAAGCTGCAAGGCTATGGCGTCACCCTGCCCCAGTTGATCACCGCCATCGGTAACGCCAACAGCAACGTGGGCGGGCGCACCATCAACATCGGCCAGCAGTCGGTGAACATCCGCGGCGTCGGGTTGATCAAGAACGTCGACGATATCGGCAACATCGTGCTTAGCCAGACCAATGGCACGCCGGTGCTGGTCAAGGACGTAGCAAAAGTAAATGTAGGCGCAGTGCCGCGTCTTGGCCGTGCAGGCCGCGATACGCAGGACGATGTAGTCACCGGCATCGTGGTGATGAACCGCACGCTGCAAACCAACGAAGTGGTGGCGCGGGTCAAGGACGAAGTCGCGAAGCTCAACAGCGACGGCACACTACCGGCCGGCGTGAAGCTGGTGCCGTTCTACGACCGCTCGACGCTGGTGGCGGTCACTACCCATACGGTGCTGCACAACCTGATCTTCGGCTGCCTGCTGGTCTTCCTGATCCAGTGGGTGTTCCTGGGTGATCTGCGCAGCGCCATCATCGTCAGCGCGAATATTCCGGTGGCTTTGTTCTTCAGCATCATCATCCTGGTGCTGATGGGCGATTCGGCGAATCTGCTTTCCCTGGGGGCGGTGGACTTCGGCATCATCGTCGATTCGGCAGTGATCCTGATCGAGAACATCTTCCGCAACTTCCAGAAGACGCACGACGAGCAGCGGGAGATCCTGCACGAGGCGGCGCAAAGCGATCTGGGCACTTACATGCGCGGCGCCGGCACACAAGGCTGGACGGATCGCCTGCGCCTGATGTTCATCAGCGCCATGCAGGTGGATCGCGCCGTGTTGTTCTCCTCCGCCATTACGGTGGCGGCCTTTATTCCGCTGTTCACCATGCAGGGCGTGGAAGGCCAGATCTTCAACCCCATGGCGCGCACTTACGCCTATGCGCTGTCGGGTGCGTTGATCGCCACCTTCACCATCTCGCCGGTGCTTGCCTCGCTGTTGCTGCCGCGTCACGTGAAGGAAACCGAGACGCTGTTCGTGCGTGCGATCCGCCGCGTCTACACCCCGGTACTGCGCTGGGCACTCGCCCGTCGGCGCACCACCGTTGGGCTGGGCGTGGGTTTCCTGCTGCTGGCAGCCCTGTTGCTCACCCGCGTGGGTACGGAATTCCTGCCCGCGCTCGAAGAAGGCAATCTGTGGATACGCGCCTCGATGCCGCCGACCATTTCGTTGGAAGCGGGCCAGGACAAGGTCAATCAGCTGCGCCGCATTCTGCTCAAGCACCCGGAAGTGGTCACTGTGGTATCGCAGCACGGCCGCCCCGACGACGGCAGCGATGCGTCGGGCTTCTACAACGTGGAATTGTTTGTGCCACTGAAGCCTGAAGACGAATGGCCCAGCGGCCACACCAAGGAGAAGCTGGTTGCCGAACTGCAACGGGAATTCGACAGCGCGATGCCTGGCGTTGAGTTCAACTTCTCCCAGTACATTCAGGACAACATCGAGGAAGGCCTCTCCGGCGTGAAAGGCGCCAACTCGGTGAAGATTGTCGGCCCCGAGCTGCCGGAACTCGAACGACTCGCCGATCAAGTCATGCACGAGATGCAGAAGGTGCACGGCGTGCAGGACCTGGGCGTGTTCCACGTGCTGGGCCAGCCCAATCTCAATATCACCATCGACCGTGCCAGAGCGGCGCGCTATGGGCTCAATACCGGCGACATCAACGCGGTGGTGCAAGCCGCGGCGGGCGGCACCTCGGCAACCACGGTGCTGGAGGGTGATCGCCAGTTCGATCTGGTCGTACGGCTGGCGCCACAATTCCGGCGCAGCATCGAAGACATTGGCAACATCCAGGTCGGCTACAGCCTGCCCAACGGTGGCACCGGTTATGTGCCGCTGCGCGAAGTGGCCAAAATCTCACTCGATACCGGCGCCTCGTACATCTACCACGAACGCAACGAACGCTTTGTGCCGGTGAAGTTCAGCGTGCGCGGCCGTGACCTGGGCAGCACCGTGGCCGAAGCGCAGCAGCGTATCGCCGAACACGTTCCCCTGCCTCCGGGTTATCACCTGGCGTGGGCGGGTGAGTTCAACGATCTTCAGCAGGCCAAACAGCGGCTGGCTATCGTGCTGCCCATCGCGATGGGCCTGATCCTGGCGCTGCTGTTTGCGCTGTTCAACTCCCTGCGCGACAGCCTGCTGACCCTCGCGGCGATCCCGTTCTCCATCGCCGGCGGCATCATCGCGCTCTATCTTTCAGGGCTGGATCTGAGCGTATCGGCCGCTATCGGTTTTGTTTCGCTGTTTGGCGTATCGGTGATGAACGGCATTCTGGTCATCACCTATTTCAATCATCTGGTGTTTGCCGGTCATTCGCCGATCGATGCGATGACTCAGGCCGCCGAGCAACGCATGCGCCCGATGCTGATGACCGCGCTTTCGGCATGCATCGGCCTGTTGCCGGCGGCGATATCCACCGGCATCGGCAGTCAGGTGCAACGCCCGCTGGCCACCGTGGTGGTGGGCGGCATGTTGCTGGGCCCTGTGATGCTGCTGGTGGTGGCCCCGGCGCTGCAGGTGCTGGTGGTGGAGTGGACGCAGAAGCGCAAACAGCGCCGTCTGAGCGGAGGTACGCCATGAATCGGTCCATGAAGCCATGGCGCCGCGCCGCCTTGTGGGCCGCCCTCACTGCCAGCTGCGCCGGTTGCGCGGTGGGCCCGGACTATCAGCGTCCCGCCGCGCCAGCGTCGACCCAGTTCACCCGCGAGGCGCTACCGGCCACGCTGGGTGACGACACCGGACATCCACAGCAGCTGGTCTCCGATCAAACCATTGCCCAGACGTGGTGGCAGGTGTTCGGCTCGGATGCATTGAACGACCGTGTGCAGCGCGCGTTGGCCCATAACCCGGATCTGGATGCAGCGCAGGCCGCGCTGCGCCAGGCGCAGGAGAACGTCGCGGCACAGCGCGCGACCTTCTTCCCCACTGCGCAGGTGAGCTATTCGCCATCCCGCCAGCGCGATGCGGTAGGCACGTTGTCGCCCGCGCTCACCTCGAACGCCACGTACTACACGCTGCACACCGCGCAGCTCAATATCAGCTATGCGCCCGATGTATTCGGGCTCAACCGGCGCACCGTGGAATCGTTGCAGGCGCAGGCGGACAACCAGCGACTCCAGCTCGAAGCAGCGCGGCTTTCTTTGGCGGCCAATGTGGTGAATGCCGCGATCCAGGAGGCTTCGCTGCGCGCGCAGATCCAAGCTACGGAAGCGGTGATCACCGCACAGACGCGTGCGCTAGCCATCCTGCATGACCAGGCGCGGCTGGGTTACGCCTCTGCTATGGACGTCGCCGCGCAGGAAAGCGCATTGGCCCAGGCGCGGCAAGCATTGCCCGGCTTGCAGAAACAACTGGAACAGAATCGCGATTTGCTGGCGGTGCTGTGCGGTGAGCCGCCGGCACAAGGCGGCGCGCCGGAATTCGATCTGGAGCATCTCACCCTACCCGCCTCGCTACCGATGAGCGTGCCCTCGCAACTGGTCGAACAACGCCCCGACGTGCGAGCTGCCGAAGAAAACGTGCATGCGGCGAGTGCCGAGGTAGGAGTGGCGCTGGCCAATCGCTTGCCGCAATTCGCGTTAAGTGCCTCCTATGGCGGCAGCTCGACATCGTTCACCCGCATGTTCACCGACGACAACGTCTTCTGGGCGCTGGCCGGCAGCGTGACCCAGACGGTGTTCGACTTCGGCGCACTCAAGCACAAGCAACGCGCAGCCGAGGCGGCACTGCAACAATCGGCCGCCCAATACCGCAGTGTGGTACTCGGCGCCTTTCAGAATGTGGCCGACACGCTTTACGCGATCGATGCGGATGCCCGCACGCTAGCTGCCGCCACCGACGCCGAACGCGCCGCACAGCGCACACTGGATCTCACCGGGAAGCAGCAACAACTGGGTTACGTTGGTGCGTTGGTGCTGATCAATGCGCAGCAGGCGTATGAGCAAGCGCGCATCGCACGCATTCAGGCGCAAGCTGCGCGGCTCAGCGATACGGCGGCGTTGATACAGGCGCTGGGCGGTGGTTGGAGCGAATCCCAGGCGTCAGCGCAGGCGGCGAACTCACACTAACAGCGGCTCTACCTTTGCTCGTCATCCCAGCGAAAGCTGGGATCCAGTGACTTTGAGGCGCATCGGAAAGGCGCTGGATCCCAGCTTTCGCTGGGATGACGGTAATGAAATCAGCCGCGCGCCTTGGCGACAGCGTCATCGATACGCTTAAGAGCCACCTCTCGACCCGCCAGATAGATCGTGTGATCGATCGACGGCGACACTTGAGTGCCGGTCATGGCCACACGCAGCGGCTGAGCGATCTTGCCCATGCCCAGCTCGAGCTTGGCAGCAACCTGCTCGATGACCTGATGGATCGGCTCCGGGGACCATTCGCAGGTAGCCAGCAATGCCTTGGCTGCCTCAAGCACCGATACCGCCGAGTCGTTCTGCAGATGCTTGGCGACGGCCTTGTCGTCCCACTCGGTGATCGGGCCGTACCAGATCTTGGCGCGCTCAGCCATTTCCTTCAGCGTCTGCACGCGATCGCGCAGCGCCACGATGACATCGGCCGGCTTCGGGCCCTTGCTGAAGTCGACGCCCGCCTGTGTCAGGTGCCACTCGAACTCCGGCGAAATCGAAGCAGGGTCTTCGGTCTTGAGGTAATGCTGGTTCAGCCACGACAGCTTGGTAACGTCAAAACGCGAGGCTGCCTTGTTAACGTCGGCCACGTCGAACAGGCGAATCATCTCCTCCTCGGAGAAGATTTCCTGATCGCCATGCGACCAGCCCAGACGCACCAGGTAGTTGAGCAGCGCATGCGGCAGGAAGCCGTCGTCGCGGTATTGCATCACGCTCACCGCGCCGTGGCGCTTGCTGAGCTTCTGGCCATCGGGACCGAGAATCATCGGCAGGTGCGCGAACTCCGGCACCGGTGCGCCGAGCGCTTTGTAGATGTTGATCTGGCGCGGCGTGTTGTTGACATGGTCGTCGCCACGGATCACCTCGGTGATGCCCATGTCGATGTCGTCCACCACCACGGCAAAGTTGTAGGTGGGCCAGCCGTCCGAGCGGAAGATCACCAGATCGTCCAGCTCAGCGTTGCTCCACTCCACGCGCCCTTTCACTTTGTCGTCGAACACCACCGAGCCTTCCAGCGGGTTCTTGAAACGGATCACGCGGTTCGGATCGTCGCGATAGGGCTCGTTGCGGTCGCGGTAATAGCCGTTGTAACGGGGCTTCTCGCCCTTGGCCATTGCCTCGTTGCGCATGGCCTCGATCTCGTCCTTGGACTCGTAGGCGTAATAGGCCTTGCCGGCCTTCAGCAGCTCGTCGGCGACCTGTTTGTAGCGCTCCAGACGGGCGGTCTGGTAGATCGGACCCTCGTCATGACGCAGGCCCAGCCAGGTCATGCCGTCGAGGATGGCCTGTACGGCTGCCTCGGTGGAGCGCTCGCGATCGGTGTCCTCGATGCGCAGCACGAATTCACCGCCGCGGCGACGGGCCTCCAGCCAGCAGTAGAGCGCCGTGCGGGCGCCGCCGATGTGCAAGAAACCGGTAGGACTGGGGGCAAAACGGGTGCGGACGGTCATGGGACGCGGCTGTCCTGAAAGGCGAAAACGGCCATTTTAACCGATCCGCACCCTCGACCGGGACCTGGGTTGCCCGCTGAGGCAACCCCGATCAACTCACTTCACCGTGATGGTGACCGGCTTGGACACCACCGCCGGATCGAACGGAACGTGGTTCTCGTCCGCCAGCTCCAGCTGCAGCGTGTGCTTGCCGGGAGCCAGCTTGAGGGTGGTTTCGGTCTGGCCGTTGCCGAAGTGCAGGTGCTGCTCATCCTTCGGAATCGGCTGGCCCGCGGCAGGCATGTCCTTCACATCGACCAGCAGGTGATGGTGGCCGGTGCCTTCCTTCTTCGTGCCAGCCGGGGCGACGCCCATGCCCTTGAGGCCGAACTGCACGGTGACTTCCGGGCCAACGATGGCACCGTCCTTGGGCGAAATGATGTAGACCTCGGCCCCGGCCGGCGCCTTGGTTACCGGCAGGCCTGCGGGTGCATCGGCGGCGAAGGTGCCCGCGGTGAGAGTGGCGAGTGCGACAGCGAGCAACAAGCGTTTCATCGGCGTGTCTCCGCGTTGACAAGTCGAACCAGTGTACTCGCGAAGGCCCATCCGTAGCGTCCAGCGGAGCACGAGCAGTCGCGTCCGTCACGCACCCGTCATACACGCGCCATGCCCCCGCAACGCCTGAAGGGGATTCTGCACCGGGCCAGCCAACGGTATCTTCAAGTGCGCATCGGCATCGTCAGCGAAACGTATCCACCCGAGATCAACGGCGTGGCACTGACCGTGCACAGCCTTGCCGCCGGACTGGCATCGCAGGGCCACACGGTCGACCTCATCCGCCCCCGTCAGCTGCAGCCGTTCAAGGACGAGCCGGGCATCGTCACCCTGGAAGTCCGCGGCGCCTCCCTGCCCCGCTATCCTGGCCTTCGTTTCGGCTTGCCCGCCGGCGGAGCACTGCGCGAACGCTGGACGCGCCTGCGCCCCGACGCCATTTATGTCGCTACCGAGGGCCCGCTGGGCTGGTCTGCCGTACGCGCAGCCAACCGGCTGGGTATTCCTACCGCTACCGGTTTCCATACCCGCTTCGATACGTATGCGGACCACTACGGCGTGGGATTCCTCACCCCGGTGGTACGCCATTACCTGCGCGGATTCCATCGCCGCGCCGCCGCCACGCTGGTGCCCACCGAGGCGCTGGCGCGCGAACTGACGTCACTGGGCGTGGATACCGCGAGACTGCTGCGCCGCGCCGTAGACACCCAGCTGTTCCATCCGCGTCATCGCAGCGCCGAGCTGCGGCAGAGCTGGGGCGTCGACGGCAATACGCCGGTGGTGCTCTATGTGGGCCGCATCGCTCCCGAGAAGAATCTCGATCTCGCGGTGCGCAGCTTCCGCGCCATCCAGCAGCAGGTGCCCAAGGCCCGCTACGTGTGGGTGGGCGATGGCCCCGCGCGCGCCGCGCTGCAGGCGGCCAACCCCGATTTCATCTTCGCCGGCATGCAGCGTGGCGAAGCCCTGGCCCAGCACTACGCCAGTGCCGATCTGTTCCCCTTCTCCAGCCTCAGCGAAACCTTCGGCAACGTCATTCTCGAAGCGCTCGCCTCGGGCCTGCCGGTGGTGGCTTATGAGGAAGGCGCCGCGCGCGAACATCTGCGCACGGGCCACAACGGTTATCGCATTGACATTGGCAACGAGCGGGCCTTCATGGAAGCGGTTACCACGCTGGCGAGCAATGCCAGCCTGATCCGCCACATGGGGCGCGCGGCGCACGCCAGCATCGCCGGGCTATCGCCCGGTGCGGTCATCCATGAATTCGAGAACCTGTTGCGTGAACTGGCCGAGGAGAATGCGCATGAGCACCATGCCACCGCTGCACACGCCTGAACTGCCTGCAGGTCCACGTTTTGCCATCGACCGCCGCATGTGCGTGGCGGCCAATCGCTGGGGCACACGCCGTGCTGTCGGCGTGTTCTTCGGCATCATCAGCCGGCTTGGCGATGGTGTGTTCTGGTATTCGTTGATGGCGGTGCTTGCCCTCGTCGACGGACGCCGAGGGTTGCTGGCCGCCGTGCAGATGGCCATCACCGGACTCGCAGCGCTACTGCTGTACCGCCTGCTCAAGCGCTGGACGCGTCGCCCGCGCCCCTTTCGCGCCTGCCCTGGCGTGATCGCCCACGTGCCACCGCTGGATGAATTCAGCTTTCCCTCTGGCCACACGCTGCAGGCGGTGAGTTTCACCGTCGTGGCGCTGGCGTGGTATCCCGTGCTTGCACCGCTGCTGCTGACGTTCACCGCGCTGGTGGGTGCATCCCGTGTGATCCTTGGCCTGCACTACCCCAGCGATGTGATCGCCGCGACAGCCATCGGCAGCGCACTGGGAGTGTTGTCGCTGTGGCTGATGCCACTGCATGCACTGGTGGCGTGAGCCACCGGCTCTGCCCGTGAGCATGCTGCCGTGGCGCTGCGTATTTGTGCATCAATGCGTCGCGATCACTTTGCTGTCAGATAGATAGCGCACCTATCCACAGCCTTTTCCCACGCGCATCCACATACGCTGTGGAAAACCGGGGACGCGCAGGCATCTCATACTGCGCATATTTTCAGCACGACGTAGTGAACGCACCACGCAACAACGAGTTGCGATGCTTTTCCACAGGTTTGTTCCATCAACATCCACAAGCGCTGTGGAAAACATCGGCGGTCTGGTCAAAAGATCAGCACGCTGTAACAAGTGATTGTTGGTAAAGGCATGTGCCTGGCTTGTCCACAGGCTTATGCAGGTGACATCCACATCTGCTGTGGAAAACCTGATGCGCTCTCGCGCGAAACGGTCGCGCGCAAGCGCGCTCCCACGGTAGGCGTTGCGCTTTTTCTGCTGGAGCGCACGTGTGCACGACACATGCTCGCCTCTGCGTATTTGCGCATCAACATGTCGGCATCGCTTTGCGATCAGTCAGATAGCGCACCTATCCACAGCCTTTTCCCGCATGCATCCACATGTGCTGTGGAAAACTGCGCGCAAAAAAACAGCGCCCAAAAGGCGCTGTTTTTCATAGATGCATGATGCGGGATTCGGTCAGGCGACGCGCGGCGCTTTCATCATGATACCGAGCAGGTCAGCCAGCTTGTCCCGCATTTCGCGGCGATCGACGATGAGGTCAATCGCACCATGCTCCAGCAGGAATTCCGATCGCTGAAAGCCTTCCGGCAGCGTCTCGCGTACGGTCTGCTCGATCACGCGCGGGCCGGCGAAGCCGATCAGCGCCTTCGGTTCGCCCACGTTGATGTCACCCAACATGCCCAGGCTCGCCGACACACCACCCGTGGTCGGATGGGTGAGCACGCTGATGTACGGCACGCCCGCATCGCGCATACGCGCCAGAGCTGCGGAGGTCTTGGCCATCTGCATCAGCGAGAACAGCGATTCCTGCATGCGCGCGCCGCCCGTAGCGGAGAAGCACACCAGCGCGCTGCGATCAGCCAGTGCGCGTTCCGCCGCACGGGTGAACTTCTCGCCCACCACCGAGCCCATCGAGCCGCCCATGTAGCTGAACTCGAACGCCACCGCCATCAGCGGACGGCCCTTGAGGCGGCCGCTCATGGCGATCAGCGCATCCTTCTCGCCGGTGGACTTCTGCGCCGCAATGATGCGGTCGCGGTACTTCTTGGAGTCACGGAACTTGAGCGGGTCGCTCGGCTCCATGCTTGCCCACAGTTCCTGCGCCGAGCCCGGATCGAGGAACGAGTCCAGACGTGCACGCGCGTCGATGGTGTGGTGGTGACCACACTTGGGGCAGACCATCAGGTTGCGCTCGAGCTCCGGACGGTACAGCACCGTGCCGCAGCCACCGCACTTCTCCCACACACCTTCCGGCACCTTGCCCTTGCCAGCCGTACCTGTGGCTTCCGTGCGAGCACGGGGAGTCATGATTTTCTGGAGCCAGTTCATCGCAACACCTCAAACGTTCATGACGCGACGCCGCGTCAGACGCAGCGTGTCTTCAATGCGCATCCAGCGCGGCGCGGATCGGCGCCAGGAAAGCCTTTGCTCGCGCGGCGATGTCGTCGACACCTACCGCACCAGCCAGACGCTCCACCAGCGCAGTACCGATCACCACCGCATCCGCGAATCCGGCGATGGCCTTGGCCGACTGCGCATCGCGCACACCGAACCCCACTGCCACCGGCGCCTTCGACTTCGCCCGGATATCGGCCACGCGTGCGGCGATGTCGCTGGTGCTCAATCGTGCCGCGCCCGTGATGCCGGCGAACGAGACATAGTACAGGAAACCCTGCGCCGACCCGCACAACTGCACCATACGCGCGGGTGCGGTGGTGGGCGCGGCCAGCAGGATCTGTTGCAGCCCGGCCTCGCGCAGCGGCTGCAATACGGCCGATTCTTCCAGCGGACAATCCACCACCAGCACCCCATCCACGCCGGCCTGAACGGCCTGCTGGGCAAAACGCCCGTAACCGTGAATCTCGATGGGGTTGAGGTAGCCCATCAACACGACGGGTGTTTCATCGTCCCGCTGCCGGAACTCAGCCACCCAGCGCAGCACATCGTTGAGCCCGACGCCCCTGGCGATGGCGCGCTCGCTGGCGTGCTGAATCACCGGGCCGTCTGCCATGGGATCAGAGAAAGGCACGCCCAGTTCGATGACATCGGCACCGGCACCCACCAGCGCATGCATCAAGGCCACGGCGTGCTGCGGCGACGGATCGCCAGCGGTGACAAACGGGATCAGTCCTGTGCGGCTGGCGGCCTTCAGTTGTGCAAAACGACGGTCGATGCGGCTCATACCTGCACTCCTTCGCGCGCGGCAATCGTGTGTACGTCCTTGTCGCCGCGGCCGGAGAGGTTGCACAGCACCAGGGCATCCTTCGGGTACTCGCGCGCCAGCTTGATCGCCTGAGCGACGGCATGACTGGACTCCAGCGCCGCGAGGATGCCCTCCGTGCGCGCCAGCAGATGGAACGCTTCCAGCGCCTCATCGTCGGTAATGCCGACGTATTCCGCACGCCCCGCATCTTTGAGAAACGCATGCTCCGGGCCCACGCCGGGGTAGTCGAGACCGGCGGACACCGAATGCGTCTCGGTGATCTGGCCATTGTCATCGCACAACACGTAAGTGCGATTGCCATGGAGTACGCCGGGACGCCCCGCCGCCAGCGAGGCGGCGTGGTGGCCAGTGGCAATGCCCTCACCCGCCGCTTCGGCACCAACGATGCGTACCTGCTCGTCATTGAGAAACGTGTGGAACAGGCCGATGGCATTAGAGCCACCGCCAACGCACGCGGTGATCACGTCGGGCAGTCGGCCAAACTGTTCCTGCACTTGCACGCGCGCTTCGCGGCCCACGATCGCATTGAAGTCGCGCACCATCAGCGGATACGGATGCGGACCGGCGACGGTGCCAATGATGTAGAAGGTATCCGCCACGTTAGTGACCCAGTCGCGCATCGCTTCGTTGAGTGCGTCCTTCAGCGTCTTCGAACCGGATGTCACCGGCACTACTTCCGCGCCGAGCAGCTTCATGCGGTAGACGTTGATCTTCTGCCGCTCGATATCGACGGCGCCCATGTACACCACGCACTTGAGGCCGAAGCGCGCGGCCACGGTGGCGCTGGCTACGCCGTGCTGGCCGGCGCCGGTCTCCGCGATCATGCGCGGCTTGCCCATGCGGCGGGCCACCAGCGCCTGGCCGATGGTGTTGTTGATCTTGTGCGCGCCGGTGTGGTTCAGGTCCTCACGCTTGAGCAGGATGCGTGCACCGCCCACGTGCTGAGACAGCCGCTCGGCGTAATACACCGGACTCGGGCGACCCACGTAGTACTTCAGATCGCGGTCCAGCTCGGCCAGGAAGTCGGGGTCCTGGCGCAGCCGCAGATAGGCCTCGGTGAGCTCGGCCAGCGGCGCCATCAGGGTTTCGGCGACGAAGCTGCCGCCGTAGTTGCCAAAGCGCCCGTGCTCATCGGGGTAGGCGCTGAAGTCGATCTTGCTCATAGATGGCACTCGGGGACAGTGACGGAGGGCAACGCCCACCCTATCCCAAAGGCGATGGCGCCAAAAGCGATATGATGGACACCATCTGTCAGAAAAACTCACATATGCCATGCCCCGCCCGCTGCCATCGCTGAACGCCCTGCATGCCTTCGAGGCCGCGGCCCGCCTGGGCAGCGTCAGCCGTGCGGCGGCAGAGCTGCACGTCACCCACGGCGCCGTAAGCCGACACATTCGCTCACTGGAGGAGGAACTGACCGTAGCGCTGTTTCAACGGCAGGGGCGCGGCCTGGCACTGACCCCGGCGGGCCAGCGCCTGCGCGACACCAGCACCGCCGCGTTTGCGCAGCTGCGCGATGCGTGCGAAGCGCTGCGCACCGACAGGGCCCAATCTCCGTTCGTGCTCGGCTGCCCGGTCAGCCTGCTGGCGCGCTGGATGATTCCGCGCCTCGAGCGCCTGATGGCGGACCTGCCCGAGCTGGATCTCCATCTGCGCCCACAAGAAGCCCCGTTCGATGAGGCACTCCATGGGCTTGATGCTGCCGTGCTGGCCGGCGAGGCGCCCTGGCCGGCGGGCTGGCATATACGTCCGCTGGTGCGTGAACGCGTGGGGCCGGTGGTGAGCCCGAGTTTTGCCGAAGTGCATCAGCTCACGCGCAGCCGGCCGCAAGCGCTGCTGCAACACTCGGTGCTGCACACCTCATCGCGGCCACGCGCGTGGTCCATCTGGGCACAAAGCGCGGGCCTGGATGACGCACAGCTGCAGCTCGGCCAGGCTTACCCGCACCTGTACCACCTGATCGAAGCCGCGGTCGCCGGTCGCGGCATCGCCATCGCGCCGGAACCACTTGTCGCCGACGATCTCGCCAGCGGGCGGCTGGTCGCGCCTTGGGGATTTATGGACACCGCCTCGCAGTGGGTGCTGGCAACGCCGGTTCGTGCGGCAGCAGCGAGATCCGAAGCGCTTGCTTTGTGGCTCGCAGACGCCTTTGCGCGCGGAACGACCGCGGGACACTGAGCCGCTGCGCATTTGCGCATCACTGCGTCGACATCGCTTTGTCGTCAAATGGATAGCGCATCTATCCACAGGCTTTTCCCGTACGCATCCACATTTGCTGTGGAAAACACCACACGGTTTCGCATGACGGTCGCGCACCCGTGCGCTTCTGCGGGTGCGCTTATGTGCAATGTGCTTTCGCGTTGAGCATTTGCGCATCAACGTGTCGGCATCGCTTTATGATCAGGGAGATAGCGCATCTATCCACAGCCTTTTCCCCGGGCGATCCACATCGGCTGTGGAAAACACGATGCGCTCTCGTGGATTCGTCGCGCAGAGGCTGCGCTCCCACGTGGCAGTGTGCAGGTGTGCAACACCACCCACCTCACTCTGCACATTTGAACATCAATGCGTCAGCATCGCTTTGCGATCAGTGAGATAGCTAACCTATCCACAAGCTTCTCCCATGTGCATCCACACTCGCTGTGGAAAACTTCGCATCACGCGATGCATGACGCCCCCTCACAGGTAACGACGAATGCGCTCCAGCAATTTCGTGGATTGCTCCGCATCCAGCTCCCCCAGCCAGCCACGACGCGCCTCCGGAATATGCGCCGCCGGATCCTCGCCGCTAAATACGTAGTGGTCGAGCAGCTCGCGCCACGCCGCGCGCTCTGACGGCGGCAACGACTTGAAAAGAAGGATGCAGTGAAGCAACCCGCCCAATCGGGTGTTAGGCACCAGGCCGGCGCCCTGCCCATGCTTCCACCAGTAATTCACCAGCGCATTGAGCGTGCCCATCGAAGCCACGTGATGCCACCACATGGGCGGTATGTAGATGGCGTCACCCGGTAGCAGGTCCGCATCTTGCGCTTCAGCGAGCGCGAGCTTCAGACGTGGAAAACGCGGATCGTCCGGCTGATCGAGGCGGGCCATGCTGATGGCAGCGCCGGTCGGCGCGAAATCCAGTGGCCCGATATAGAGATTGCGCACCTGCTCTGGCGCAAACAGGGTGAATCGCCGCGTGCCGCAAACGACGCAGGCGATGTTGTGGTACTCGTCGAAGTGCGCCGGCGTGGTGACGCGATTGCCGAGCCACAGGCGCGGTTTGATCGCCTCGTCGAGCAACGGTATCGCATGGTCATCAAGCAGGCCGGGCAAACAGGTGGCAATCGGCGCGCTCTGCAACGCAATGCCGGGCGCATCCTCTTTGTCGGCGAACTGCAGCAGCTTTTGCAGACCCTGCGTCACGGACACGCGGTGATGATTGAAGTTGAAAGCGTCCGCATCGCCGCGATAGCCGATCACGCCCTGCTCTTCCGGCGGCATCAGTAGCGCGTCGACGATAGAACCGTTGTCGAGCGCCATCAGCTGCGAGGCAAAAGCCTGATCCGAGGTCGTGGCCGCCTTGACGATGGGCCAGTGTCTCACCAGACCCCGGATCACGACAGGGCGCTCGCCACGAAGGATGGTGTTCAGCGCATCGGGCTGGCCGTCGTAGTGAAACTCTTCCATCGGAACGGGCATGGGCGACCTGGAGCAGAAAGCGGGTGTCAGGCGATGCTAGCAGCCAGCTGCTCGCACAGCTTCGATGAAGTCCGCGAGCTTGCGCGGGTCCTTGATACCAGGCGCAGACTCGACGCCACTGGCGACGTCCACCGCCCACGGCGTCGCCACGCGGATCGCTTCGGCCACATTGGCGGGCGTCAGACCGCCGGCCAGGATCAACGGCTGCGAAAGATCCTTTGGCATCAACGACCAATCAAACGCCTTGCCGCTGCCGCCCGATTCGCCCAGACCATGTCCATCAAGCAACAACCCCGCCGCGCCGGGATACTCGCGCAACCGCGGCAATGCGGCCTCGCCCTCGCCCATCGCTATAGCCTTGAGGTAGCGGTGGCCGAATTGCGCGCACCAGTCGTTGCGCTCGCCGCCATGGAACTGCAGCAGATCGGGCTGAACGGCATCGATCACGGCTTGTACCAGCGATGCGTCGTCATCCATGAACAACGCAACGATGCTGACGAACGGCGGTACTGCCTCGGCTATCGCCTGCGCCTGCGCTATCGTCACGCGGCGCTTGCTGCGTGCGGTGAACACGACGCCGATGGCGTCTGCGCCGAGCTGCGCCGCCAGCTGCGCATCCTCGACACGGGTCATGCCGCAGCATTTGATGCGGGTCACTGACTCACCTCCGCTGGTAAGCCCCAGTGTGATTCGTAGCGCGGACCGAGGAAGGTCAGGCCCGATGCCGGCGCCGTGGGCCCGGCGACCTCGCGGTTGCAGCCTGCCAGCAATTCGCCCATCCAGGCCACCGGTTGCTCGCCGCGCCCGATTGGCAACAACGATCCGACGATGTTGCGCACCATATGGTGCAGAAAGGCATTGGCTTCGATCTCGATGATGACGTGCTCTTCTTCGCGCCGCACGCTCACCGCCTTCACCTCACGTCGCGGATGGGGCGCCTGGCAGGATATAGCGCGGAATGCGGTGAAGTCGTGCTCGCCAACCAGCGCCTGCGCGGCTTCATGCATGCGCGAAGCATCAAGCGGCAGACGCTCCCAGGTGACATAGCGGGCATCCAGTGCGGCACGCACCTGGCGATTGAGAATGCGATAGCGATAACGTCGGCTGCGCGCCGAAAAGCGCGCGTGGAACGTGCTGTCAATCGGCTGCGCCCACAGCACGGCCACACTCGCCGGCAGATTGGAGCAGGTGCCCAGCACCCAACTGCGCATGTCGCGTTGCACCTCGGTATCGAAATGCACCACCTGGCAACGCCCATGCACGCCGGCATCGGTACGCCCTGCACAGACCACTTCCACGGGATGCGCAGCGACAAATGACAGCGCCTGCTCCAGCACGCCCTGCACGGTGTTGCCGTGGCTCAGTCGCTGCCAGCCGGAAAACTCGGTGCCGTCGTATTCGATACCCAGGGCGATGCGCATGAAGAAACAGTTGCCGTCAACGAAAGCGCAAGGTTAGCAGGCCCCACACGCACACGGGCCGGCAAAAGCCGGCCCGTGCTTGGCAACACTAGCGTTTCGAGGGTTTAGCGAATGCCGTCCAGCAGGCGCTTGGCCACGTCCTTCTGCATCTGCGTGCCCTCGTGCATGACTTCTTCCAGCATCGCCTGGGCACCGTCCGGGTCGCCCATGTCCAGGTAGGCGCGGGCCAGGTCCAGCTTGGTGTCCACCGGATCGTCGTTCAGCTGACCCAGGTCGTGATGCAATTCGTGGTGCGCAGCGTCGCTCGCCGAATCGGCGCTCGGCTCAGCAAATTCCCAGGTGGAGCCATGGGTTTCAAATTGCTCTTCCACTTCCTTTTCGACCGCCGTCGCCGACGACGACGAGGCCGGAGCGTGAGCGTGGAGATTGGTCTGACGCGGGGTCAGATCGAAATCGAAGTGGTATTCGCTGACTTTCGGATGATGCACCTGCTGGGCCGAGGTCGACGGAATCGGCGGCGGCAGATCATCGTCCTCATGATCATTGGCGTAGCGGCCCAGGTCGAAGTGATCCAGGGCCTCATGCTCCTCTCCACTCTGCGGCACGCGCGGCGCGGCATGAGCGAACAGCGGATGTTCCGGCACCAGATCCTCACCCATGTGCACCACGTCCACCCATTCGGGCTGCTGCACATCAGCGATATGGGCGTGCATGGCCTCGGCCGCAGCCTCGAAGTGATCGACGTCACGGCGGCTGTAGTACAGGCTCACCAGCTCCAGGTGCAAACCGATGTCATCCGGATGCTCGGCCAGCTGATCGAGCAATTCGTCCTGGTCCGGGTCGGCACTGGCCGGGCCACCGGGCGGCACCGTACCGAAACGATCGGCCAGCGAGGACGTGCCCGTGGCAGCGGCAGCGGCCGGCTTGCGGCCACGGCCGCGCAGCCCCAGCACGAGCAGCAACACGGCAGCACCCGCGCCTACACCCCAGGCCCAGGTCTGCATGTACCAGGGCTCTTCCTCTGCCACCGGCGCCGGTTTGGCGGCCGGCTGCGCTGCGGGCTTCTTTGCCACGGCCGGCGTTGCCGCCGTGCTGGCATGGGCTGGCGTAGCGGCACTGCTGGCCACCGCAGCGGCGGCCGGAGCGCTGGTGCTGGCCGACGCAGGTGCCGTGGCCGGCGTACCGGCCTTCACCACGGTCTCGTCTGCAGCCTTGGCCGCTTCGGGCTTGGCCGGAGCGCTGGCCGCCGCAGCAGGCTTGGCAGCCGCTTCAGCGGGCACGCCCTTCGCCTTGCGGGCGTCAGCCAGCTTCTTCTGCAGATCGGCGATCTCGTTGTCCTTCAGCGACAACAGACGCTCGTTCTTGCCATTGATGCCTTCCAGATCCTTCAGGCGCGACTTCAGCTCGTCACCCTGCTGTTGCAGGGACGCCAGCGATTCCTGGCTGCGCAGCAAATCCTGATGCAGCGCGGCCATACCCTTTTCGGTCTTATCGCCCTTGCCACCCTTGCCAGCAGCGTTGTCCGACCCTTCCTTGGCCGGGACCAGCGCCAGATGGTCGCCGCCCGGAGCCGCCGTGGTCGGTGCGGACGAGGTGTTTGCGCGTGTACCGGCATCGGCAACGGTGGTCGGCGTGCGAGCGGCACCCGAACGCCAATCGCTGTTCTGGCGGCGCACTTCGGCTGCGGCGGCAGCGACGGCCAGGGCCTGAGCGTCCTCGCGGGTGGGCACGCGCAACACCACGCCGCTCTTCAGCGCGTTGATGTTGTCGCGGTAGAACGCATCCGGGTTGGCCTGCTTGAGGGCCAGCAGCATCTGGTTGGCGTCTACGCCGTCCGGGGCCGTTTCATGGGCGATCCCGGATAGCGTCTGACCACGCTCGACCGGACCGAAGGTGCTGCCACCCGCCGCGCGCGGCGCAGGTGCGGGCTTGGGCTTGGCCGGCTTTGCCTCCGGCGCGGGAGCGGGAGCCGGTGCAGCGGCATTCGCCTGACTGCTGCTGGCTGCGGCCGGTGCCGTCGCGTGACGCGATGACTTGGGCGCGGCCTGCGTCGGCGCCGTCGTGGCCGGCGCGCTGGACACGCTGTTGGGCGGGTCGAGCAGGATGGTGAACTCGCGCAGGCTCTTGCCAGCGGCGTTATTCACTTCCACCAGCAGATCCAGGTAAGGATCGTTCACCGGCGCGGCACTGGTGATGCGGATGACCTTCTTGCCGTTGGCACCGTCCACCACAGAGAACTGCAACGGAATCGTCGGGCCGGCCGCGACGCCAGCCTGGGCCGCATCTTCAGCGGAGGCCAGTCGGGCAGTGAGGTTCTGCAACTCGGCCGGGCTGTCGGGATTGACCGGTATTTCGGCCAGCAAGGGCTGGCCCAGAGCCGATTTCACCTGGATCTGGCCCAGTTCCAGCGCAGCTGCCTGGGTGCTGCCCAAGGCAAGCGCCAGCAGCATCGACAGCTTCAACGAACGATTCATCGTGTAATCCCCCGAACGACCCCGTGACGTTTCTCATCGGCCTGCCGCAAAACGGCAGGACCGGGAACGAGGCGTCACTTTAAGTTAGGTACGGGCCAATCAACAATAGCATTGGCCAATATTTACAGTGTCTTGCTACCACTTGTTCTTGTAGGGTGGCGGGTCTCAGCCACCTTTTGCGGGGTGCCCGGCATCCGTGGACGCCCCCTGCAATGCCTTGAGCTGCTGCTGCAGATCCGCAATGGTCTGGTCCTGCTGCTTGAGCTTGGCGTCCGCCTCGTGGGAGCGGTTTTCCTCACGGCTCACATCACCCTGCAACTGCTTGAGGGTGGCCTGCTGCTTTTCGATGGCCTGCTCGACCTGCTTCTGGTCGCCCGCCTTGACGGCGGACGACGGCTGGGCCTGTGCTGCCTGGGCCGGCACGGCAAGCACCAATGAAAACATGACCAGCCCCGACAGCATCATTTTCATTACAGATAGTCCTTGATGAGAAGTTCAGCGATCTGAACGGCGTTTAGCGCCGCGCCCTTACGAATGTTGTCCGACACGATCCACATATCGAGCCCGCGCTCGTGCGAGATGTCTTCACGAATGCGGCCCACGAAAACAGGATCCTTGCCCGCGGCGTCAGTCACCGGCGTCGGATAGCCGCCCGCCTTGCGCTCGTCGACCACGACGACGCCTTCGGCTTTTTCAAGCAGCTCACGCGCGTGCTCAGCGGTGATCTTGTCACGCGTTTCGATATGCACGGCCTCGGAGTGACCATAGAACACCGGCACGCGAACGGCAGTGGGATTCACCTGGATGGTCGGGTCTTCGAAGATCTTGCGCGTCTCCCACACCATCTTCATTTCTTCCTTGGTGTAGCCGTTCGGCTGGAAGTCGTCGATGTGCGGAATCACGTTGAAAGCGATCTGCTTGGAGAATTTCTTAGTCTCCACGTCCTGGAAGCTGAGCATGGCGGAGGTCTGCTTGCCCAGTTCTTCCATGCCGCTGCGACCGGCGCCGGAGACGGACTGGTAGGTCGCCACATTGATGCGCTCGATGCCGACCGAACGGTGGATCGGCGCCAGCGCCACCAGCATCTGCATGGTGGAGCAATTCGGGTTGGCGATGATGCCGCGCGTGGTGTACTCGGCGATGGCATGCGGGTTCACCTCGCTCACCACCAGCGGAATGTCGTCCTGGTAGCGGTACTCGGAGGTGTTATCGATCACCACCGCGCCCGCGGCGGCCGCACGCGGCGCGTGCTCGCGGCTCACCGAGCCGCCGGCCGAGAAGAACGCGATGTCGACGCCGTCGAAATCGTAGTCGGCAAGGTTGCGCACGACGACCTGTTTGCCGTCGAAGGTGATTTTTTCGCCGGCAGAGCGCTCGCTCGCCAGAGGCACCAGCTCGCTGATCGGAAACTCACGCTCGGCCAGGATCGCCAGCAGCGTTTCACCTACGGCGCCCGTCGCGCCGACCATTGCCACCTTGTAACTGCTCTTCTTGCTCATGTCCCGGTATCAGGTAGGAGGAATCGGAAAACCGTCCCGGCTGGGGGTGACCTGATCTCCGCATCTGCGGAAATCTAGCCGGGGCGGCGCGCAAAACAACCTGCGACACGCATGGGCGTGAATGTCATCACGCTTTGGATGCGGTCCAGCGTGCCATGACCGCCGGATTCAGCGGTGTCGGCGGCTTTCCTGCCACCTCGCCATAGCCCAGGGCCGCCACCACATTGTCAGCTGCCAGGCTCGCCATGGCGCGGCGCGTTTCTTCGCTGGCGCTGGCGATATGCGGGCACAGCACCACATTGTCTAACGTGAGCAGGTCCGGATGCACGTTCGGCTCGTCTTCGAACACATCCAGGCCCGCCGCGGCCAGCCGGCCTTCGCGCAAGGCCGCCGCAAGGGCGGCATCGTCAACAATGCCCCCACGAGCGATATTCACCAAAACCGCCGAGGGCTTCATCTGCGCCAGTTCGGGCGCGCCGATGGCGTGGCGATTCTCACGGGTAAATGGCAGCACCAGGACCAGGAAATCAGCCTGGCGCAAGAGTTCGGCCTTGCTCACCAGCGCCGCTCCACATTCGCGCTCCACCTCGTCCGGCAGTCGCGAGCGGTTGTGATACAGCACCCGCATGTCGAACCCGGCCGCGCGTCGCGCCACGCCGCGGCCGATGCGGCCCATGCCAAGGATGCCCAGCGTGCGGCCGTGCAGATCCAGGCCCAGCCAGTCGTCGAAACGCATGTGACTGCCCGGCCAGTGTCCTGCCCGCAGCCAGCGCTCCGCCGCCCCGACCCGGCGCGCTGCCGCCAGCATCAGCGCCCAGGCGAAATCGGCCACGCTTTCGTTGAGTACATCCGGCGTATTGCTGGCCAGCACGCCGGCGCGGGTCAGTGCGTCGATATCGAGGTTGTTGAACCCCACACCGAGATTGGCCACCACCCGGAGGCGCTGATTGCCTTCCAGCACAGCGGCATCGACCCGGTCGGTCAGCCCCAGCACGGCTGCATCGACGCCGGCAAGCTTGCGCTTGAGTTCTTCCGCACTGTGCCGGCGCTCGACCGCTTCCGCGTCAACGTCGAAATACTGCGCCAGGCGAGCCAGCACGTCGGGAAAGAGAGGACGGGATACCCAGACTTTCGGTTTGGCGGTCATCTTCTACATCTGTTCCGCGCCAGTCCGAATTACGGACCGGCTCTTATCAGGGAATGCGAGGAGCAACCTCGCCAACGTCACCGCACTGGGCACGGTGGCGCAATGCATGATCCATCAGTACCAGCGCCATCATGGCTTCCGCGATGGGCGTGGCGCGAATACCCACGCAGGGATCATGGCGGCCCTTGGTCACCACGTCGACCGGCTCACCCGCCAGGTTCACGCTGCGACCAGGAATCAGGATGCTCGAGGTGGGTTTGAGCGCCATGGACGCCACCACGGCCTGCCCCGTACTGATGCCGCCAAGAATGCCGCCTGCATGATTGGACGTAAAGCCGTCCATCGACATTTCGTCGCGATGCTGGCTGCCGTGCTGGGGGACGACGCCGAAGCCATCGCCAATCTCGACCCCCTTTACCGCATTGATCGACATCAGCGCCGACGCCAGGTCGCCATCGAGCTTGCCGTAGATGGGCTCACCCCAACCCGGCGGCACGCCATCGGCCACCACGGTGACGCGCGCACCTACGGAATCGCCTGACTTGCGCAAGGCGTCCATATACGACTCGAGCGTAGAGACCTCATGCTCATCGGGCCAGAAGAAAGCGTTCTGCTCCACCGCCGCCCAGTCGAATGAACCCGGCGTGATCTCGCCGATCTGCGCCATATAGCCACGCACCCGCACGCCATAGCGCTCGGCCAGCCATTTCTTGGCGATCACCGCCGCGGCGACACGCATGGTGGTTTCACGTGCCGAGGAGCGGCCGCCACCGCGCGGATCGCGAATGCCGTATTTCTGCCAGTAGGTGTAATCGGCGTGGCCCGGCCGGAACGTCTGCACGATATCGCCGTAATCCTTGCTGCGCTGATCGGTATTGCGGATCAGCAGCCCGATCGGCGTGCCTGTGGTCTTGCCCTCGTAGACACCGGAAAGAATTTCCACCTCGTCCGCCTCGCGGCGCTGCGAGGTGTGGCGGCTCTTGCCGGTGGCGCGACGATCCAGGTCTGTGCGGAACTCTTCGGCCGTGATGGGCAACCCTGGCGGGCAACCATCGATCACGCAGCCAATGGCCGGACCGTGGCTTTCGCCGAACGTGGTGACGGTGAAGAGTTTGCCGAAGGAGTTGCTGGACACGAGTCTCGGGTCGTCTGCAGGGAAACCGGCACAGCTTAACGCGATGCGGCCTCGTCTGCGCTCTCGGCCATGCGAGCCCGCCATTCGCGTGCCAGCATCGCGAAGATCACATCATCCACCCACTCGCCACGAAACCGGAGGCTTTCGTGAAAATGGGCCTCCTGGCGCAGGCCCAGCGAGCGCATCAACGCCATGCTGGGCAGATTGCGCGGGTCGACCGAACAGTGCGCGCGATGCACGCCCATGGCGCCGAACAACCGCTCCAGCACCGCCTGCAGGGCTTCGCGAGCGAGGCCTTTGCCCTGATGCGAAGCCGCGAGGTTAATGCCGAATTCCGCCTGACCGTCGTCCGACAGGCAGAACGCCAGATCGCCGATGAGCGCACCATCATCGCGCCAGCGAATGGCCCGCTGAAACCACTGTCCGGGCGCAGGCGCCAGCAGACGCGATTGGTTACGAATGAAACGCTCGACCTCGTCGACCGTCTCGGGCCACCAGTTCTGGTATTTCGCTACCTCAGGGAGGGAGCGATAACCAAACAACGCCGCAGCATCGGAAAGATGCAAGGCATCGATCCGAAGGCGCGGCGTCTCCAGTTCCACGAGGAATCAGCGCCCCTGGCGCGCGTTGGCGGCCGCGCGGATGGCGTCAGCGTGCTCGATGAGGTCGCGGCGCTCGATCGCGAAAACGCCCATCGCACCCACCTTGAATTCGATCCACACGAACGGGACTTCCGGCAGCAAGGCCGCCAGCGCGTGTTCGCTCTCGCCGACCTCCACGATGAGCAGGCCATCTTCAGTGAGGTAGTCCGCAGCTTCGTTGAGCATGCGCACGCAGATGTCCAGACCATCTTCGCCGGAGGTCAGCCCAAGCTTCGGCTCATGGCTGTATTCGCCTGGCAGTGCCGCGTATTCGTCTTCGGTGACATACGGCGGATTGGAGACAATCAGGTCGTAACGACGGCCCTTGAGGCCATTGAAGAGATCGGATTTGATGGCTTCGACGCGTCCTTCCACATGCTGGAACACGATGTTCTCGCGTGCCAGCGACAGCGCGTCATCGCTGATATCGACGATGTCCACCTGCCACTCCGGGTTGTACTCGGCCATGGCAATGCCGATGCAGCCCGAGCCGGTACACAGGTCCAGCGCGCGTTCCACGTGACGATGGTCCAGCCACGGCTGGAAGCCCGATTCAATCAACTCGGCGATCGGCGAACGCGGCACCAGCGCGCGGCGGTCACTCTTGAACTTGAGCCCGGCGAACCAGGTCTCGCCCACCAGATAAGCCACCGGCAGACGCTCGTTGACGCGGCGCTCGATCAGCGCCAGCACGCGCTCGCGTTCTGCGGTGGTCAGACGGCCTGCGCCATAAGCCGGCGGGATATCCGGCGGCAAATGCAGGCTGGCCAGCACCAGGTGCGTGGCTTCGTCGATAGGGTTGTCGTGGCTGTGGCCGAAGGTGAGCCCGGCCGCCGAGAATCGGCTGGCGCCGTAGCGGATGAAGTCGATGATGGAGGCGAGTTCGTGGGTCACGGCGGTTTCTGGGCTTCGAGGGATCGCAAAGTATAGCTGCCACAGAATGCGCCCTGCTTGGCCGGACACCTGGGCGCCTGGGCAGTGGCGGCCGATTGCCCCCCTCTCATGCCATGCCCCAGAATCCGGGCGCCACCGGCGGAAGCCGGGATGCGCCAAAAAAATATGTCCACGGGGGGGATTATGGATAAGGAAATACGGGCAGCAATGGCCCGGTTGTTCGCCGTTTTGTGCGCGCTCGCGGCAGTGCTGCCCGGTAAGGCCCTGGCAGTCGGCGCGCCCGCCAAACCTCAGTTCCTGCAAGTTGCCAACGAGGTTTTTTATCCAAACAACTATGTCGCCCCTAGCGACATAGATGGTGATGGCATAAGTGACTTGCTCTGGTTCAACAATACCACCAGCCAGTTTGCCTTCTGGATCACGGGCTCCACCAGCAGTAACACCGGATATGCCAGGGGCTCCTATCAGGTGATCAATATCACCCCGGGCTACTACATCGGAGCCATTGGCGATTTCAACGGCGATACCAAGTCCGACCTGATCTGGACTAGTGCAAACAACGATCTGTACCTGTGGACCTCCCAGGGGAGCTCGTTCAAGTCTGAGTACATCGGCACCTATCCCGCCGGGTGGCAATTGCTCGGCGCGGGCGACATCGACGGTGATGGCGACGCGGATCTGTTGTGGTGGAACGAAAGCACTTGTCAGTTCGGCTACTGGATCATGCATGGAAGCAAGATTGCCAACATCAAGACGTTCAACGTCACCTGCGGTTATCACGTGGCCGCGATCGGGCATTTCATGCAGACCACGCATCTCGACCTGCTATGGACCAGCGCGGCAAACGACGTCTACCTGTGGGCAGGCCAGGGTAATTGGTTCAGCTCCACATTTTTGGGCAATTACGACGCACAAGGAAGAATCATAGGAGCCGCAGTGGCAGGCGACTTTGGCGGCGTCAACGTTTACGTCCAAAACGACACGACGCTTAAATTCGAGCAGTATGAATGGGTGCAGTCATACAACAACCAGCACCAAGTGGCTTCGACCACCTTTACTCTCAAAAACAGCTTCCCAATTAACGCCGGCGACTATCTCGGTGCCATCGGCAACTACGCACATCTCAACGAAGGTGTGGCGATCTGGGCTAACGACACTGCCAATGGCGGCTCCAGCCCCGGCTCCCTGCATTGGTATACGTCCACGATGTCGAGCACGGGCTCAGGTTGGAACTACCTGTCCATCGGTAGCTACCCGTCCGGCTGGACATTAGTCGGCGCGCGAAACTGAACTGGCAAGGGGCCGGCATTCGATCCCGGCCCTCCTTTTCCGCAAAGAGCCCCTTCACGGGGCCGGGTGGGCGCATCCCCCCACATCATTCATACTTGCGAGATGACCTTCAACGTACTCCTCCAATACATCCTTCCGCATCGCGCCCTGTCGCGGGTGGTCTACTGGGCCACGCGCTGGACGTTCAAGCCGTGGAAGAACTTTCTGATCAGCACCATCGTGCGCAATTACCAGGTCAACATGGCCGAGGCCACGCAGCCCGATCCGCTGGCCTATCAGCACTTCAATGCGTTCTTTACCCGTAAGTTGCGCCCCGATGCGCGTCAGGCTGACAGCGACGCCGCCTCGGTGATCTCGCCCGCCGACGGCAAGATCAGCCAGATGGGCAAGATCGTCGACGGCCGCATCTTCCAGGCCAAGGGGCAGGAGTACACCGCGGGCGAGCTGCTGGGCGATGAGGCCAGTGCCACGCCGTACCGCAACGGCAGCTTCGCCACGATCTATCTGTCGCCCCGCGACTATCACCGCGTGCACATGCCGCTGAAGGGCACGCTCAAGGAAACCGTGCATGTGCCCGGCCGCATTTTCAGCGTGGCGCCGTTCGCGGTGGAAGCGATCCCTCGCCTGTTCGCCCGCAACGAGCGGCTGGTTTGCCATTTCGAAGGTGAGCACGGCCCGTTCGTGGTGGTGATGGTGGGCGCGATCCTGGTCTCCAGCGTCGCGACTGTGTGGGACGGCCTGGTGATTCCGCCCTATGCCTCTTCGATCCGCCGCAAGTCGTTTGCCGGACAGAACATCACGCTGGAACGCTTCGCCGAAATGGCCCGCTTCAACATGGGTTCCACCGTGATCTTGTTGTTCCCCGACGGCATGACCGAACTCGACGCCCTGCCTTCGCAACAGGCGGTCAAGGTGGGCCAGCGCATGGGTGCGTTGCTCAAACATTGAGCAACTGGCGTCAATTATTTGACGCCACGGTGACGCATCGCGTCGTTTTGTGACCTTTTTGGCGCACTGCCTCGCCGGGTGGGGTTAACCTCCTCGCCCGGCACCGCCATGCGCGGCCGCCACCCCTGGGGCTAATCAAGGACACTCCATGCGCATCGTCACCCGCCTCATCGCGATGAATCGCGCGCGCCAGCTCAGTCAGCAGCTCCGCGAAATCGCGCGCAGCGTTTATGCACTGCCCAAGCGCAGCCGCGCACGGCTGGGCACGATGGCCTTGCGGGAGATCGGTCAGGCGTCGCGCAGTGATTTCCCCCATCTCTATGGCACCTCGCCGGAAGAACGCTATCTGCCGTGGGGCCAGGGCACCGACATCGGCCTGGCACGCGCCCGCTCGGACAACCCCGAGGTGGCCATGCGCGGCATCGCCCTGTGGCTCGCTGTGGCCTATCACGAAACCAAGGACACCCCCCACGCCAACTTGAAGGCGCCCCATCGCGAAGTGATGCGGCTGCTGCGTGAACTGAAGGAAGAACACCGCGCCGATCCAGCGCACAAATGGATGCAGGCGCCCGCTGCAGCCTGATGCTAGGGCCTGTTCACACTATCCGTGTGGCCAGGCCCTAGTTGCCGTAGAAAGAAAACGCCGCCCTCCGGGGCGGCGTTTTCCTTTTCAGGTCAGGCTGTTCGAGTGAATCAGCGGCAGGCAGGTACCTTCAGAGTCTGACCCGGCTTGATGTGCTGGTGATTCAACCCGTTCATCTGTGCAACCTCCTGCACCGAGGTACACCCGAGCTTGCCGACGATGCTGGTCAAGGTATCGCCACGCCTCACCACGTAACCACGCGTTTTGCCAGTGCTCGACGAACGTGCTGCCGACGCGGCGGGCGCCGGTGCCGGCGTTGATGGCACCACGGGCAACACGGCGGTGTGCAGGTCGTTGGCAAGGATCGGCCAGGGGCCATCGACGCAGCGTGCCTCATACGGCTTTTCCAGCACCTTGGGCACGATGATGCGCACGCCGGTCGGCTGGGCCACCTGTGGATCCAGCCTCGGATTGAGATTGCGCAGGGTGCGGAACCAGCCATCGCTCATGCCGCCCGCAGAACCGAGGCAAACCGTCAGCTCGGTCAGCGATGCGGAGCGCTTGAGGACAATGCTGCCCTGCGCGCCATCTATCTTCGGGAATCGCAGGTTGTAGCTTTCCGGGTGCAGGAACAACCAGGCCGCGGCGAGGACCGACGGCACGTAGTCGCGCGTTTCCTGCGAAAGCTGGTTGTAGATGGTCGGGTCGTACAGGCTCACCGAGGTGTTGTCGCCCGCCAGACGGCGCATGCGCCCTTCCCCACCGTTATAGGCAGCCAGCGTCAGCTCAAGGTTGTTGTTGAAGATCTTGAGCTGCTCGTCCAGATACTCGGCATTGGCGCGCGCTGAAGCGGCCGGATCGAAGCGCGAGTCGAAACCATCTTCCGTGCTGAGTCCAAAGCGCAGGCCCGTGGCGTACATGAACTGCAGCGGCCCCGCCGCGCCTGAACGCGACACCGCGTGCACCTTGCCTCCCGATTCCTTGGCGATGATGCCGAACAGCAAGGCCTCGGGCAGATCCTGCTTCTGGTATTCCGGCCACATCTGGTAGCGCAGGAACTCGTAATTGACGTAGGCATCCATCAGGTTGCCGCGCCACTGGGTGAGCCACATTTCCAGCGCGGCCTTCACCGGGCCGTTCATGGCAATCAGTTGCGACAACTGCTGCCCACGCAGCAGCGTCACGCTGCGCTGCGCCTCCGGCAGCGCGGCCGCCCCTTGCTTGCCGCTGTTGCTGCCCTCCGGCGGGTCGTCATCCATGCCGCCGACGTCATCGCCCAGCGAAAAATTGCCGTCTTTGAGGCGCAGCAGGCGGTCGAACACCGAGAAGAAGCGCTGCGGATCGCAACCCTGCGTCGACGGGCATTGAGCGGACGCGCTCTTCAGCTGGTCCAGCGACGCGTCGAGGGTTTTCTGCGACGCCTGCGCATCGCCGGCCCGCGCCTGCGCCAGGGCCGTTTCATAGCCTCGGCTGGCCTGATCCAACTGCGCGTACAACTGACTAGCCTGCGGCGTCGGCTTGGTGCTGCCGCCACTGGCGCAGGCAGCCAGCAACAGGGTCACGCCAGCGAGGGGAGCCAGACGCGGAAAGCGGGGAACGACGGGGAAAACCATGGGCAACTTCGCTGTGCAATCGAAGGGCCGACCTTACTGCCCCGGGAGCGTCGACTCAACCGATTTGCAACGCGACGTAGTGCCGGTGCGCGCCGTCACGTGCATGTGAAGACGCCATTCACTCAGGGACGCGCGTGGCTACAATCGGGCAGCACTCAAAGGAAGAAATCCCATGACGGACATTCTCATCGGCCGCAACGACCACGCCAGCGTCAACCTGGATGCGCGCTACGGCAATCGCCACGGCATGATCGCGGGAGCGACGGGCACCGGCAAATCGGTATCGCTGATGGTGCTGGCCGAGGGCTTTTCCAAACTGGGCGTGCCTTGTTTTCTCGCCGATGCGAAAGGCGACCTCGCCGGTCTTTCCATGCCCGCCGCTGAGCCGGGCGACAAGTTAAAAGCGCGGCTTGCCCAACTCGGGATCACGGACTGGAAGCCGCAGGCAAACCCGGTCATTTTCTGGGACATCTACGGCAAGCTCGGGCACCCGGTGCGCGCCACCATCAGTGAGATGGGCCCCACCCTGCTGGGCCGCGTGCTCGAGCTCAACGACACCCAGGAAGGCGTGCTCGAGGTCATCTTCAAGGTAGCGGACGATCAGGGCTGGCTGCTGCTGGATCTGCCCGATCTGCGCGCCATGCTGAGTTTCGCCAGCGAGAACGCCAAGGACATCTCGGCGCACTATGGCTTGATCAGCGCACAGAGCATTGCCGCGATCCAGCGCTCCGTACTGAAGCTGGAGCAAGATGGCGCGGACCAGTTCTTCGGCGAGCCCGCGCTGGCATTAAGCGATCTGATGCGCCAGGACATGAGTGGCCGCGGCGTCATCAATGTGCTCGCCGCAGATCGGCTGATTCTCAAACCACGCCTGTATTCGACGTTCCTGCTGTGGCTGCTGTCGGAACTGTTCGAACAGCTACCGGAAGTTGGCGATCTCGACCAGCCGAAACTGGTCTTCTTCTTCGACGAGGCTCACCTGTTGTTCGACGATGCCCCGCCGGCGTTGCAGCAGCGCGTGGAACAGGTGGTGCGCCTGATCCGCTCCAAAGGCGTGGGTGTTTATTTCTGCTCGCAGAATCCAGACGATGTGCCCGGCAACATCCTTGGACAGCTCGGCAATCGCGTGCAGCACGCGCTGCGCGCGTTCACCCCACGTGACCAGAAAGCCGTAAAGGCCGCGGCCGAAACGTTTGTGGCGAACCCGGCGATCAACGTCGCCGAAGCGATCACCCAGCTCGCCGTGGGCGAAGCGCTGGCTTCGACCTTGCGTGATGGCGGCGTGCCCTCGCCGGTCGAACGCGTGATGGTGACGGCCCCCACCGCCCGCATCGGCGCGATCACCGATGCCGAACGCAGCACCGTACGCCAGCGCTCTCCGGTAGGCAGCACCTACGACACGCCGGTCAATCGCGAATCGGCTGCGGAAATCCTTGCCAGGCGTGCCAACGAAAAGGCGGCCGATCCGCAGGCGGTGGCAACGCATGCCCCTGCCGGTACCAGCGCCAGCAGCGAGCCAGGCTGGTCCGATGCCGTGCGCGACGCCTTGCTTGGCACCAGCCGCCGCCAGGGCATGATCGAAGCCATGGCGAAATCTGCCAGCCGCGCCGTCGGGTCACGTCTCGGGCAGCAGATCGTGCGCGGCGTACTGGGCGGTATTTTCGGCGGCAAGCGCTGAACGCCCATGATTCGCATCGCCATCGTTTCGCCTGACACGCCCTTTAGCGAACGCTTCGTCACCGGCTTGAGCTATCCCCTGCGTGGCGGCGGACTGGCCACCTGCGCGGCGCTCGCGCTGGCGCATTACCTCGTCATACTGCCCGCGTTCATCGGGATTTTTGCGAGTTTCGCGTTGTGGGCGGCCACATGGCGGTATGCCGCCATCTGCCTGACGTACACCGCCAATGGCTTCGCCGATCCACCGGACATCGGCGTGGATGAAAACCCCGCCGCAGGCAACGGACTCACTGCCGTTCACCTGCTTGCGTTCGCACTCTGTTTCGTCAGCAGTCTGTTCTATCCGCAAGCCTTGTGGCCGTTGATGATCCTGTTTGCGGTGATGCTGCCCGCCATCGACATGTCGCTGGCGTTCGACGGCAATATGGAATTGGCGATGAGTCCGGTGACCTGGTGGGAGGTCATCCGCCGATTCGGCTGGGCGTACCTGATTCCCGTGGGGCTCAATCTTGCGACGGGCGCGCTGATTATTCTGGCCTCGGTTGCCACCGGCATGTTGCCGAAACTGCTCTCGCTGCCGTTGTTCGCCTTCGCATATACCTACCTGATCATTCTCAACCTGCACTTGATGGGCGCCATGGTTCACCAGCGCCACGAGAGTTTCGGCCTGGAGCCCGAGGCCGAAGAACTTGTGCGTGAAAACGGACAGGATGAAGACACCCTGCTACTGCAGCAGGTGCACGAAGTGGCGGCGAGCGATCGCCGTACGGCCATTGCCATGCTGGTAACGCGCATGCAGGGTCGCAGCGCGCCCGCACCGTTGCATCAGGCTTATCGCGAGCTGCTGCGACAGGAAGGGCTGCGCGACGGATTGCTGGAACACGGACACATCTGGATCGCCGCGCTGATGGCTAATGGCGAATCGCGTCGTGCACTCGGCCTGGTGCAGGAATGCCAGGAGATCGATAGCGCCTTTCTGCCGGACGATCCCTCCATCGCTGGCCCATTGGCCGCGCTGGCGGCGCGGTCGGGCATGAGTCACCTGGCGCTGCGCATGTGCCGCGGCTTTCTTGCGCGATGGCCGCGTTCGCCCGATGCGCCAACTTACGGACTGCTGGCCGCGCGCCTGCTTGCCGCCACGCCCGAGCGTACGGCCGATGCCGTGGTGCTGCTTGGTAAACTATCCGCCCACTGGCCCGACCATCCGTTGCGCCGTGACATCGACGCATTCGCGCAACAACTGCAAGCACAGACGAAATCCGCATGAGCCGCTGGCGCCCACCGTCACCATCCTCCACCGCCATCATCACCCGCGACGGCTTCGAGAGACTAAAGTCCGAACTCGATCACCTGTGGCACACATTGCGCCCCGAAGTGGTGAAAGCGCTTGCCGCAGCCGCAGCCGAAGGCGATCGGTCGGAAAACGCCGAGTACACCTACCGCAAAAAGCAGCTCGGCGAGATCGACCGCCGCGTGCGTTACCTCAGCAAGCGCATCCCCTCGCTCAAGGTGGCCGAAGGGGCGCCCGCTGATCGTGACGTGGTGTTTTTTGGCGCCAGCATCGAGCTGGAAAATGCCGATTCTGGCGAGACCCTGCGCTATCGCATCGTCGGTCCCGACGAAACGGACGCACGCCTGGGCTGGATCAGCATCGACTCTCCAATGGCCCGTGCCGTACTCAAGAAGCGCGTGGATGACGAGTTCGAAGCCGAACTTCCCGGCGGCCGCACACGCTTCGTCATTGTCGAAGTGACTTACTGACCCTCAGGCCGGGCACCCTGCCCCTGCAGCAACGCCGCGATCTGCGCCTGATGGGCATCGACGAAGCGGATGTTGTCAGGATTGTCCCAGACCTGATTAAGGTTGTTGGCCATCGCGGGATCGTTGCGGGCGCGTGAGGCCATGATGGCGTTCATCAACGCGATATTGGCCAACATGAATTCGCGTGGCGTGAAGCCATACTTCTTCACAAGCTGGGGAATGCGCGGATCGCCGCCCATCGCCTGCATAGCCAGGTCATCCAGACTGTGCACCTTGGTGGCGTCAGGCGCCGCCTGCGGCGGAATACCGGTGGCGCGCGCTTCCTGAGTGGCCGCTACCAACCGATTGAACACGTCATCATTGAGCGTGTACTTCTTGATCTGCTGCTTGTCCGCCTCCGGCAAGCCGGGCGGTGCAACCTGGGCATGCGTCAGCGGTGCCGCGGCCAACAGGAGCAACAGCACGCCAAGGCGGCACGCACGCCATACATGATTGAAAGCAGACATCAACATCTCCATCAAATTCGCCGGACGCCCCCGGCCATGACAACACCCTAGCACCGGGGCGTCAGATCGGGCTTCGGTTGCGCATCAACTGGTGCAAAGCCTTCTGGTAATCCGCATCGATCTGTTTGAGGCGGGCGTCTTTGGCCTGCTCATTGATCCAGCGGCCGTGCTCAGCCTGTTCGCGGATGAGTTTGAACTCCAGATCCACAAAAGGTTGCAAGACACGGCTATCGGCCGGCTCGAAGCCCGCCAGATCGGGGATGCGCGCCAGATTGGCACGTTCACGCTCCCCGGCCGCTCCCGGTGCGCGCCCATAGTGACGCATGAAGTCGATCAATTGTCCGCGCAATGGGTCAGGCAAGCCGTCGCGCACCACCAGTACGCCGGCGGGAATCAGCGTGGAGCGCCAGATCACCCGAAGCTCCGCAGCCTCATTAGGGAAGTTGCGCCGGAACAGATCCAGATCAGGGTTGTTGCACGTGGCGACGTCAACTTCGCCATTCACCACGGCAAGCGCGTTGTTCTGGTGATTGCCCACGTGCACGCTGGCAAAGAACGTGTCGGAGTTGAGCCCGCGCGGCGCGAACACCTCGGCTTCAGGCGCGACATAACCGGTCACCGAAAGCGTTTCGCCTCGTCCGTAGCGCCAACGCCCCGGGCGGGCCAACAGATCCTTGAGGTTATGGATGGGACCGTTGGCTCGCACAATCAGCATGGCGACGTTGCCCTTCGCGCCGTCGTCGCGCACGAACTGGGCGACGACGCCCATGTGCTGATGCACTACCGCCTCAATGGCCAAACGCCCTGAAAGAAAGGCCATATCCACACGCTGGTCGCCGATGGCACCCGACAGACCCGCATAGCTGCTCACGGAGACCGTCGTCACCGGATGCCCCAGCTTCTTCTCGAGATCATCGAGCAACGGTCGCCACTGCTCGCGCGACTCGGCGGCGCTGCCAATCGGCAGAATGCCGAAACGGATGGGGGCGGCTCCGGTATCCGGAGCCGCGTTGTCTGCGCGCAAAGAAAGTCCAGGCGCCAACAAGCAGGCCAGCAGTCCAGCCCTGAGCAACCAACGCCTCATGCCAAAGCGCCCACGACAAGCCATATCCATGCCCGCCCCAGCGTTGCTCGGTCCTGGTGCCCCGCTAGTGACGTTTTAGCGCGATTGTGACGCCGGGGCAATTTCGCAAAAACCGGGAGGGTGCAAGGTCAGAGCAAACTGGGGGCCGGATACCGTCGCCCGAGCCGGCGCGGTTGATAGCAGGGTGTATCCCGATGGAACGCCTCGCTGTCGTTGTCCGGGTGCCAGCCGGGAATCCCAGACAATGGCAAGGGGCGCAGTTCAAGCGGGTCGCGCAGCAGACGCCCTGCCAGAATCCCGTTGGCGCAGCTGCTTTCCACACTTTCCGCTGTTGCGCTGCCAACGAACACCAGCGCCTTGCCCACCAGCAGCTTATCGGGCGTCAGGGCATGCTCCAGCAACGCATGGCCAAACACCTCGACCGAGATGCGCCCATCCGTCCATGCGCCTCGTTCACGCCAGAACAGGCCGTACCAGTCATGCGCATCCCACAGTTCGAGCAACCGCGGATCACGCACCGCGACCAACACACCGGCTTCGTCAAAGTGCGTCATGGCGTATTGGGCGCGCGACCGGTCACGCGGCCCCATATGCGCAATTTCGGCCATCTGTTGCACATTGAGGGCGCGTTTGATGCCGCCATGGCGCAGCCATATCAACGCGTTGAACAAGTCGTGCCAGTTGGCCTCGCGCGTGGCTATCTCGCCACGTTCAGCGATGCGCTGTTCGTAATGCAGACCATCACTCAACAGCGTCGTGGTCTGCGCAACGAAACACTCGGACATCACCTCCGGCCGCGCTGCATTGAGCGCCGCGATCGACGGCCATTCGCTTCCCTGCAACCATTCGGCCTGGGCCGCCCAGTCTTGCAGAGGTGACTGCCCGAACTGCGATCGTTCGACGCTTCCCCGCTCGGGTGCGATGTAACGCATCACACCCGGCCGTAGCCGCGACTCAACCCAGCAGGCGCGCGTGCAGATCGTGTTCGTCAGCGTCTTCCACCACGACGTCGACAAACTGACCCGGCTTAAGCAAGTGACCGTTGGCGATGTGCACCACGCCATCGATCTCCGGCGCATCGGCCGCGGAACGCGCCACGGCGCCATCCTTGCCCGCTTCGTCCACCAGCACCTTGATGGTGCGGCCGATCTTGCGCTGCAACTTGGCCGCAGAGATTTCCGCCTGCACTGCCATGAACTGTTCCAGGCGATCTTCCTTCAACTCCTCGGACACGGCACCCGGCAATTCGTTTGCCTTGGCGCCATCCACCGGCGAATAGGCAAACGCACCGACGCGATCGAGTTCCGCCTCACGCAGGAAGTCGAGCAGCTCTTCGAACTCGGCATCCGTTTCGCCGGGGAAGCCCACGATAAACGTGCTGCGAATCGTCAGATCCGGCACCACCTTGCGCCAGTTGCGGATGCGTTCCAGCGTCTTGTCGATGTTGCCCGGGCGCTTCATCAGCTTGAGGATCCGCGGGCTGGCGTGCTGGAACGGGATATCGAGGTACGGAAGGATCTTGCCCTCCGCCATCAACGGCATGACTTCGTCGACGTGCGGATACGGGTAGACATAGTGCAGGCGCGTCCAGACACCGAGTTCGGAGAGGCCTTCGCACAGCTCGGTCATGCGCGTGCGATAGCTCTTGTCTCGCCACTGGCGCTCGGCGTACTTCACATCCACGCCGTAGGCGCTGGTGTCCTGCGAGATCACCAGCAGCTCCTTCACGCCGCCCTTCACCAGACGCTCGGCTTCCAGCAGCACTTCGTCCACCGGACGAGACACCAGGTCGCCGCGCATCGACGGGATGATGCAGAAGCTGCAGCGGTGATTGCAGCCTTCGGAAATCTTGAGATACGCGTAGTGCTTCGGCGTCAGCTTGACGCCGGTATCCGGAATGATGTCCAGCAGCGGATTGCGCTGCGGCGGCAATGCGCTATGCACCGCATGCATCACGCTGGCGTAGTCCTGCGGACCGGTAATGGCCAGCACATCCGGATAGGCTTCGCGAATCAGCTCCGAGCGCTTGCCCAGACAGCCGGTAACGATCACCTTGCCGTTCTCGTGCAAAGCCTCGCCGATGGCATCCAGCGATTCCTGCACGGCCGCATCGATGAAGCCGCACGTGTTGACCACCACCGCATCGGCGGCGCCGTAGCTCGGCACGATCTCGTAACCCTCAACCTTCAGCTGGGTGAGGATGCGTTCGGAGTCGACCAGCGCCTTGGGGCATCCGAGGCTGACGAAACCGACTTTGGGCGAAACCTGCGACATGGCTGGGCAACCGTAACTATGCGGAAAACAGACCATTATATCGCAGGCGGACGCTTTTCCCTGAATGGCTAGAATGACCCATCGCCACGAGGGAGTACGAGTGATGGGCCAGTCAATCAACCTCAACACCACGCGGATGCAGTGCATCGGGGCCTATCTGGCCAAGCCGGCAGGCAAATCCAAGGGCGGCATAGTGGTGATCCAGGAGATTTTCGGAGTGAATGAGCACGTCAGGCACGTGACGGACCGCTTTGCGGAAGCCGGTTACACCGCCATTGCGCCGTGCTTCTTCGATCACCTGGAGACCGGCGTGGAGCTGGGCTACAACGAAGAAGGCTACACGCGGGGCAAGGCCCTGGTGATGGAACTTGGCATGGATCGCGCGGTGGAAGACGTGGCCAGCGCCGCCGAAGCCATTTCGTCCGCCGGGCGCATTGGCACGGTGGGCTATTGCTGGGGCGGCACGATCGCCATGCTTTCGGCCATCCGTCTTGGCTTGCCGTCGGTGAGCTACTACGGCGCCCGCAACGTCCCGTTTCTGGGCGAAAAGCCCAAGGCGCCGGTGATGTTCCACTTCGGCGAAAAGGACAAGAGCATTCCGCCCGAGATGGTGCAAAAGCATCGCGAGATGCTGCCGCAGATGGAGGTGTTCACCTACCCCGCCGATCACGCGTTCAATCGCGATGTCGGCCAGCAGTACGACGAAGTCAGCGCCAAGCTGGCCTACGAACGCACGCTGGCATTCTTCGACAAGCATCTGGCACACGGCGCATGAGCGAGACCGGCTTCGCGCTCGATCCACGCCTGCAGGCCGATACCCGGCGCGTCGCATCGCTTGCGCTTTGCGACGTGCTGTTGATGAACGACACCCGCTTTCCCTGGTTGGTGCTGGTGCCACGCAGGGCCGACCTGGTGGAAATCTGCGACCTGCAAGCGGATGAACAGACCTTGCTCTGGCACGAAGTGAATCTCGCTTCGCAAGCGTTGCGTGCAACGTCGCCGTTCGACAAGCTCAATCTCGGCGCTCTCGGCAACATCGTGCGTCAGTTGCACATCCACGTGGTGGGTCGCCGTGAAGGCGATGCTGCCTGGCCGGGCCCGGTGTGGGGTAGCGGTCGTGCCCTGCCCTATGATGCGGACGCGTTGGCGTCACGAATGTCCGAGCTGCGTCATCAGCTGATGCCGTAAGCGTTGCGACTTTTTCGAGCGACCCAAAGAAAAAGCCCGCGGATCACTCCGCGGGCTTTTTGATGGAACTGTCAGCAATCAGTAATGCTGCTGCGGCGGCGGTGCCTCGGCCTTCTGCGGTGCCTTGTAATCCTCAAGCTCGCGAGCCTTGGTATCGACCACGCTGATTTTCTTCAGCGTGCCGCCATCGTCGTAGTACACGGTAAAGCCATAGTCGATCTGCAGGCGTGCCATGTACTGCAGGTGCTGCTTGCGAATCTTGGAATCGTCGCTGGGCTCGAGCAGCACAGTCTTGGGCAACCTGCCCTGATCCTTGAGGTAGGCGAAGTGGCTACCGGTATCGAGCGCGGACAACACGGCGCCATCGACAATGAACTGGCCGCTCTTATAGGCCTGGATTACGGCGTCGAACTGGCTCTTCATGTCGGCGGTGCGCACGTCATTCTTGGCGCTGCCGCGATGGCAACCGGTCAGCACCAGCATGCTGCCCAGCAGGATGGCTGCGGCCGCGCGGGTCAGCAGCGTGGAAAAACGGGTCATGCGGATCTCCTGCAATGCATCGGTGTGAACAAGGGGAAGTGTAGCGCCGCCTCACGCCCCTGCGTCGGATCCGGACGGCACCCATTCAGGTGCGCGGTCAGGGCCGTCGCAGCAGCGCAAGAAACAGCGTCAGGTGCGCGGCAAGGTAACGCCCTGCTGGCCCTGGTATTTGCCGCCGCGATCCCGGTAGCTGGTCTCGCACTCCTCGTCGGATTCGAGGAACAGCATCTGCGCGACGCCTTCATTGGCGTAGATCTTTGCGGGCAAGGGCGTGGTGTTGGAGAACTCCAGTGTGACGTGGCCCTCCCACTCCGGCTCCAGCGGCGTCACGTTGACGATGATGCCGCAGCGCGCATACGTGCTCTTGCCGAGACAGATGGTGAGCACCTTGCGCGGAATACGGAAGTACTCGACCGTGCGCGCCAGCGCGAACGAATTGGGCGGAATGATGCACACGTCCGCTTCGACATCGACAAAGCTGGACGGGTCGAATGCCTTCGGGTCGACGATGGTCGAGTTGATGTTGGTGAAGATCTTGAACTCGCGCGCGCAGCGCACGTCGTAGCCGTAGCTCGACGTGCCGTACGACACGAGCTTGGAGTTGTCGCGCGTCTTGACCTGGCCCGGCTCGAACGGCTCGATCATGCCGTGCTGCTCGGCCATACGGCGGATCCATTTGTCGGATTTGATGCTCACTCGAACTCCCGGAGGGCGGTTTTGTCACGCCGGTCGGCGTAAAGACCGCGAAAATAGCGGAAATGGCGGGTGGGCCGCCAGTCATGGGGTGTGAGACTGGGCGTTTGGGGGGCCTGGGTCTCATGGTTTTGTGGCTGGGTTGCTGGGATTTGGCGACTGGGCTCGGTTGTTGCGATTTGGCGACTGGGCTCGCCTGCGGCGGGCTTCCGACCTCCTGCCGGAGGCCGGGTCACTTTTCTTTGCGTGCTCAAAGAAAAGTAACCAAAAGAAAGAGCACCCCGCTTGGCGCTTGCCGGGCTGATAGCCCGGCAAGTCCGTGAGGGTTGGCCGGGCTTTTCGACAGGGCTTCCTGCCCTGACGAAAAGGGATCGGCATCCATGCCGATCCCCCTGCGGGCCTGATCGTCCAACCCTCACCGCCGCACAGGGGCCCCTCAGATCAAAAGCGCAAAGGCTCGTGCCGCTGGCGCGGCACATCGCATCACCTCGTATCCCGCGCTTTTTTCTGTAGGAGCGCACTGGTGAGCGACGAGCCGAAGGAACGGCATCCTCGTGACGCTGCGGTCGCGCACAAGTGCGCTCCTACAGGGAACCGTGAGTGCATGGAAGCCATGGGCGCGGCTTCTGGCGCGCTTCGCGCGCCGCTCTGGCCCTGGCTTTTGCTCTTGACCTCCGGGCCCCTATGGCGCGGCGGGCGGGTGGAGGAATAGCCCGCAGGGTGGCCGGCAAGGATGCCGGCCAGTTTTTCGACAGGACAGGGAGGTCCTGTCGAAAAACCCCGTAACCCGCCCGCGAACCTTCCGGGCTTCGCCCGGAAGGCGCGCCATCGGGGTGGCCTTTCTCTTGGTTACTTCTCTTTGGCCACGCAAAGAGAAGTGACCCGCTGCCCGGCAGGGCAGCGGAAGCCCGCCGCAGGCGAGCCAGGTCGCGGGGACGCACACAAGAGCGAAAGTCACTGGATGACCAGCCTTCGGCTGTTGTGAAGCGCTTCCAGCTTCCGCTGGGATGACGGTGAGGGGAATGGGCACTACCGCGAGCACCCGCCCCTCACCCCAACCCTCTCCCCGGAGGGGAGAGGGAGAAAAACACACGGCCCAACCGAAACCTATGTCCCGAAGAGCAAGCCGGCGAGACGCTTACGGCGCCCCCTCCACCATGATCTTGCCCAACCCCAACGACTTGTTCCGCGGCGTCCGCGAAAGACGGCCGGCGGCATTCCGTGCGATCTCGCGATAACGCGCCGCAAGATCGGACTCAGGCATCGCCACCACAGTCGGCGTACCACCATCCGCCTGCTCACGAATGCGGATATCCAGCGGCAACGACCCCAGATAAGCCACACCGTACTGTTCCGCCATCCGCACGCCGCCGCCCTCGCCGAAGATGTGCTCCTCGTGACCGCAGTTCGAACAAACGTGGGTAGCCATATTCTCCACCACACCCAGTACTGGCACTTCCACCTTCTCGAACATCTTCAGCGCCTTGCGCGCGTCCAGCAGGGCAATATCCTGCGGCGTGGTGACGATCACCGCGCCAGACACCGGCACCTTCTGCGCCAGCGTGAGCTGGATATCGCCAGTGCCCGGCGGCAGATCGACAACCAGGTAATCGAGCTGCTCCCAGCGGCTGTCATTGAGCAGCTGCATCATGGCCTGGGTGACCATGGGGCCGCGCCAGATCATCGGGGTTTCCTCGTCCACCAGGAAACCGATCGACATGGCCTGCAGGCCATGCGCCTCCATCGGGATGATGGTCTTGCCGTCCGGCGACTGCGGCTTGCCGCTGATGCCAAGCATGCGCGGCTGGCTCGGGCCGTAGATGTCGGCATCGAGAATGCCGACCTTTGCGCCTTCTGCCGCAAGCGCGAGGGCCAGATTCACCGCCACCGTGGACTTGCCCACGCCGCCTTTGCCCGACGCCACCACAATGACGTTCTTCACGCCCGGCTGTGGCGCCAGCGTGCCCTGTACCTTATGCGCGTGAATACGTGAGCCGATCGACACCGAGGCCGAGGCAATGGCCGGATCGGCTTCCAGTGCCTGCTTTACCCGTGCGCTCAGCGCAGCGACCGCACCGGCCGCGGGATAACCGAGCTGGATATCCACCGAAACGCGATCGCCGTCCACGCCTACGGCACGAATGGCCTCGCCGACGGGGGCGCCGGTATGGGGGTCAACCAGCTCGCCAAGAATGCGGCGGACCAGGGCTTCGCTCGCCTGCGTCATAAACCAATGAGGCCTGTCTTTGGGGATCGCCCATTATGCCAGCCAAGCGCCTGAGGGCGCCTGCGACAGACTTTCGCAATGCAGCTTGACGGCTTTGCGCAAGGTCGGTCAGGCTCGGGACATACGCTTTCGTACGGGGAGGAATACCTGATGAAGTCACTGCTTCGCATCGCCATCGCCGCCAGCCTGTTGCTGGGTACCGGCGCCGTGTTCGCCGCCGAAAACACGCCGGTGGGCACCTGGAAGACCATCGACGATGAAACGGGCAAGCCCAAGTCCATCGTGCAGATCACCGACGAGGGCGGCGAGCTCAAGGCTACCGTGCTGCAGGTGCTGCAGTCAGACGAAGGTCCGCACCCGATCTGCAAGAACTGCGACGGCGAGCGCAAGGACAAGCCCGTCGAAGGCATGAACATCATGTGGGGCGTGCACAAGGACGGCGATATCTGGGACGGCGGCAAAATCCTCGATCCCAAGACCGGCAAGGTCTACAAGGTGAAGCTGCAGCCGAGCGCAGATGGCAGCAAGCTCACCGTGCGCGGTTATATCGGTTTCTCGCTGCTTGGCCGCAGCCAGGAATGGCTGCGCCAGCAGTAAGCGCTCTGGATTGACTGTGGGAGCGCACATCGTGCGCTCCCACTAGAAACCGAGGCGGGCAAGATGAACTCAGCCCGCCGTGGCCTCGGCCCGATGCACCGCCACACCCCGCGACGTAAACGCCGTACGCGCAGCGCGATCCGCCGAATGCTCCACCACCAGATGCTGCACGCGCGACAACTCCGACACTTGATGGGCCGCCACAGCGCCGAGTTTGTCATCGGTAGCGACCACCACCGTCTCGTCGCTGGCCTCGATCATCGCGCGCTTGAACAGTGCCTCTTCGCTGTCGAAGCCCCACAGACCATGCGCTGCATCGATCGCACACGCGCCGGGGAAGCACAGATCAGCACGCACGCGCCTCACCTGCTCCACCGCTTGCGCACCCACGGTGCCGCCAATCGCGGTATCGATACGGCCACCGATCAACAGCACTTCGAATCCTTCGCGATCCAGCAATAGCTGCGCGATATGCGGCGCGTTGGTGATAACGGTCAGCCCGGCCTCGCGCGGCAGCGCTGCCGCAATGGCCGCATTGGTGGTGCCCGCGTCGATCAACAAGGTCTGCCCCGCCTGCACCAGGCTGACGGCCTTGCGTGCCAGAGCCTCCTTGCGGGCGGAATGTTCGGTGCGGCGCTGCTTGAGCGGCGTGAGCGTGACGGCCGGCAACAGCGCGCCACCGTAGACCCGCTTGCATAGCCCTTGCGCCGCCAGCTCGCGCAGATCGCGCCGGATCGAGTCTTCCGACACCTCGAACGCCAGTGCCAGCTCCGCCGCTACCACGCGGCCATCGCTGCGCAGCCGCGACAGGATGCGCTGCTGGCGCTCCTCTGGCAGCGCGTTGTTGTCTGCGGGCGTCACCTTAACCATGCGAGACCTCGCGGGCGGATAGCTCCAGCAACCCCAGTTGCTGCAAGCGTTCGGACAAACCTGCGGGATCGCGGAACCACCAGCCATGCATACCAAGTGCTTCCGCCGCGGCAACGTTGCGCGCGGAGTCGTCGATATAGAGCGCCGTAGCCGGATCCACGCCATAGCGATCCAGCAACCGCTGGTAGATGCGTGGATCGGGCTTGATCAGCTTCTCATCGCCGGACACCACGATGCCTTCGAACCACTGTAGGAAGGCATAGCGCTGCATCGCCACGGGAAATGTTTCTTGCGACCAGTTGGTAAGTGCAAGCAAGCGCACGCCGCGCTCGCGCAGCGCTGCCAGCAAGGCCACGCTCTCCTCAATAGGGCCCAGCAAGGTCTCTTCCCAGCGCAGGTGGTAGGCATCGATCAGCACGGCATGTTCGGGAAACTGCGCACGCAACAGGGCGGTACCTTCCGCCCATGAACGCCCGGCGTCCTGCTGTTCGTTCCATGCGCTGCTGCAGACCTCGCGCAGGAACCACTCCATCTCCGCCTCGTCATCAAACAGCTGACGATAAAGCCGGCGCGGGTTCCAACCGATCAACACGTTACCCAGATCGAATATCACCGTATCGACACGTTTGCTCATCGCTGCACGATCCTCGCTGAAAGTCCCACCAGTACCAACAATCCCGCGACCGCCACGAACGCCATCGGCAGGCTGCTTGCGTGTGCCAGGAAACCTATCAATGCCGGCCCGCTGAGCAAGCCCGCGTAACCCAGCGTGGTGGCGGTAGCAATCGCGATCGCCGGCGGCGTGCCCGGCAGACGCCCGGCTGCGCTGAACATCACGGGCACAATGTTGGATGCGCCCAGGCCGATCACTACAAAGCCAGCCAGCGACGTCGCCGTAGTGGGCACGCAGGCCACTAACAGGAAGCCGCACGCTGCCAACGCCGCGCCCGTGCGCACCGCCCACGCTGGCCCGTGACGGGCTATCACGCGATCGCCAAACAGGCGGCCGGTAGCCATCGCCACCGAGAAGCACGCATACCCCAACCCTGCCGACGCCGGCGCCAGTCCGCGGAAATCACGCAGGAACACGGCGCTCCAATCCAGCATGGCGCCTTCCGCCAGAAAGCTCACGAAGCAAAGCAACCCCAGCAGCCAGGCCAGCGCGTGCGGCATGCCAAGGGGCTCTTTGGGTGCGTCGATAGAATGTGATGCGTCATCGAGCAAGCCGCCGCGTAGTGCGAGCACCGTTGCCACCAACGCGGCAGTGATCAGTGACGCAGCGACCGTCAACGACACACCGATCGCCAACAGGGAACTCATCACCGCCGCGCCGGCAAGACCACCCAAACTGAAGAGCCCGTGGAAACCTGACATCAAGCGGCCGCCATCCAGGCGTTCGACATCCACCGCATGCGCATTCATCGCCACGTCCAACGCACCCAGCGTCGCGCCGAAATACAGCAGCGCAGCCATCAATGTGGACAATCTGGGAACCGATGCAAGCATCGGCAAAGCGAGGCAGGTGAGCAGACCCGACGTCATGATCACCGCGCGATTACCCCATCGATGCGCCAGCCAGCCGACAAACGGCATCGACAGCATGGAGCCGCCGCCGAATGCCAGCAGAGCGAGGCCCAGCTGGGCGTCGTCCAGGCCCAGCCTTGCCTTGGCGTAAGGCACCATCGGCGCCCACGCGGACATGGCGATACCGGCAACCAGAAAGATCCAGCGGGTGGCGCGTTTGGCAGCGGGCACAACGGCCGAGCGGCCGCCCGTGGGAACAGACTCGAGTGAAGCTTTCACAAATGACTCGGGGAAGCGACCAGGCATCAATGTATTGAAACGTGCAACAACATGCAACAACGAGAGGCCCGGTTAGACAAGCTGCTTCACGCCCCCAATGCCCGTGTCTGTCGGCAGAGTCGCCGCAAACCATCCATGGACTTCGGTCGATGCAGGCGCGCACCCGATGATGTCCAACTCGGCGTCATGCATCTCGTGGTGTTTGCACGGACAGGGCTTACGCTCGTGCCCCGTTCCTCAATGCTTGCTCACTTGCGCCACCGTTATCGGATCTGGCCATCCAGATGCACAAGCGCAGTGTCCATTGAGATCGCATGCCATAATGGACGGCCCCACCTCAACCGCCGCCGCCCATGAGCCGTCGCCTACTCGTTACCAATGCCCTGCCCTATGCCAATGGCCCGCTCCACATGGGTCATTTGCTGGGCTACATCCAGGCCGATATCTGGGTGCGCGCGCAGCGGATGCAGGGCAACGAGACGGTCTACGTCTGCGCCGACGACGCGCACGGGACGCCGATCATGCTGGCGGCGGAAAAGGCCGGGTTGTCTCCCGAGACATATATCGAAGACATTCGCGTTGGGCATGAGGCGGATTTCGCCGCCTTCGGCGTGGCATTCGACCACTACCACTCGACCCACTCGGAAGAGAACCGCGAACTCGCTTCGCTGATCTATACGCGCCTGCGTGACGGCGGCTTCATTGCCCGCCGCGATATCCAGCAGCTGTTCGATCCGGAAAAGGAAATGTTTCTGCCGGATCGCTACATCAAGGGCACCTGCCCCAACTGCGGCACGGCCGATCAGTACGGCGACAATTGCGAGAACTGCGGTGCCACCTACGCACCGACCGATCTCATCAATCCGACCTCGGTGATGTCCGGCGCCACGCCGGTGCTGCGCGATTCGGAGCACTACTTCTTCGAGCTCGGCAAGTTCGAGCCGCTGCTGCGCGACTGGTTCGGCGGCAAGCTCACCGACGGCACGCCGGTGGCCAACAGCGGCGTGGTGGCCAAGCTGCGCGAATGGCTGGACGGCGGCTTGAAAGATTGGGACATCTCGCGTGATGCGCCCTACTTCGGCTTCCCCATTCCTGACGCACCGGGCAAGTACTTCTATGTGTGGCTGGACGCACCCGTAGGCTACCTCGCCAGCTTCAAGGCGCTGTGCGACCGCACCGACCTGAAGTTCGAAGACTTCCTGGCCGTGGACAGCCGCGCCGAGATGCACCACTTCATTGGCAAGGACATCATCAACTTTCACGGCCTGTTCTGGCCGGCGATGCTGCACGGCGCGAATTTCCGCACGCCGACGGCGCTGCACGTCAACGGCTACCTGACGGTGAACGGCGCGAAAATGTCCAAGTCGCGCGGCACCTTCATCAAGGCCCGCACCTATCTGGACTCCGGCCTGCATCCGGAATTTCTGCGCTACTACTTCGCCAGCATGCTGAGCGATACGCCGGTAGACGTGGACCTCGATCTCAAGACCTTCGAGGAGCGCGTCAACTCGCACCTGGTCGGCAAGTGGGTGAATATCGCCAGCCGTACCGCCGGCTTTGTGCACAAGTATTTCGACGGCCGTCTGGCGCCGGCGTTCAGCCACGAAGAACAGGAACTGTGGCGCGAGCTGCTGTCGCACTACGGCGACGTGCCGGCGCTGTACAACAGCGGCGAGTTCGCCGAGGTCGCACGCCGCTTCGTGACCATGGCCGACATGGTCAACGGCTATATCGCGGCCAAGGCGCCCTGGGCGATGGCCAAGGACGAAAGCCTGCGCACCGAACTGCATCAGGTGTGCTCGTTCGCACTGGCCGCATTCCGCCTGCTGTCCGGCCTGCTCAAGCCGGTACTGCCCGCCACAGTGGAAGCGGCTGAGCGTTTCCTTGCCGCGCCGATCAGCGGTTTTGACGACGCCCGCGCCGAGCTGCACAACCACACCGTCAATGCGTTCGAGCCATTGCTCGGCCGCATCGATCCCAAGCAAGTCGAGGCCATGGTGGAAGCGTCGAAAGATTCGCTCGCGCCCGCCGACACCAAGCCTGCTCCCAAGAAATTCAAGGATTCCGGCAAGACCATGAGTGACGCCAACACCACCCAGACCGCTCCCGCCATCGACGGCGCCGCCATCATCGGCATCGACGATTTCGTCAAGCTCGACCTGCGCATTGGCAAGGTACTGGTCTGCGAGTTCGTCGATGGCTCGGACAAGCTGCTGCGTTTCGAACTGGATGCCGGCCCGCTGGGCAAGCGCCAGATCTTCTCGGGCATTCGCGCCGCCTATGGCGAGCCGGAAAAGCTGGTCGGTCGCAACGTGGTGTTCATCGCCAATCTCGCGCCACGCAAGATGCGTTTCGGCCTGTCCGAGGGCATGATCCTCTCCGCCGGCGACGGCGGCAGCGATCTGTTCCTGCTCGATGCCGACCAGGGCGCCAAGCCGGGCGCAACGGTTCGCTGAGTTTCGCGCCGCCATGTCGCTCGCCGACCGCATCGACGCCCTGCTGCCGCAAACGCAATGCGAACAATGCGGTTACCACGGCTGCCGCCCTTACGCGGAAGCGATCGCGAGCGGCGCAGCAAAGATCAACCAATGTCCGCCGGGCGGTGCCGCTGGCATCGCCCGTCTCGCGGCGTTGCTGGATGTGCCGGTATTGCCGCTCGATCCTGAGCACGGCATCGAAAAGCCGCGCATGCTGGCGCGCATTGTGGAAGCCGACTGCATCGGCTGCACCAAATGCATTCAGGCCTGCCCTGTCGATGCGATCGTAGGTGCCGCCAAGTTGATGCATACGGTGATCGCTGACGATTGCACCGGCTGCGAACTGTGCGTGCCCGCCTGCCCGGTCGACTGCATCGTGCTTGAGCCGATGCCGCTCTCACAGGTCGATGATCCGGCGCACGCCGATGCCTCCCGCCTGCACTTCCAGCGTCGCGAGGCGCGGCTTGCGCGAGAGCAAGCGCAGCGCGAAGCGGAGCTGGCGCAACGCAAGGCTGCAGTCGATGCGAGCGCCAACCAGGCCAACCCCGTGCTGGCGGCACTGGCCCGCGCACGCGCAAAACAGCAAGGAAAGCCCACGTGAAGAAGGCCGACGTCGTCGAGCTGTTCACCCGCCTGCGCGAACTGGATCCCCACCCCACCACCGAGCTCAACTACACCACGCCGTTTGAACTGCTGATCGCCGTGGTGCTGTCGGCACAGGCCACCGACGTGGGCGTCAACAAGGCGACGAAGAAGCTCTATCCCGTGGCCAACACGCCACAGGCCCTGCTCGATTTGGGCGAAGAGAAGCTCAAGCAGTACATCAGCACGATCGGCCTGTTCAACAGCAAGGCCAAGAACGTGATCGCGCTGTGCCGCATCCTGGTCGAGCAGTATCACGGCGAAGTGCCGCGCACGCGCGAAGCGCTGGAAGCACTCCCGGGCGTGGGACGCAAGACCGCCAACGTGGTCCTCAACACGGCGTTCGGGCACCCGACCATCGCGGTGGACACGCATATTTTCCGGGTTTCCAATCGCACCAGTCTCGCGCCGGGCAAAGACGTACGCGCAGTGGAAGACAAGCTGGAGAAGGTGGTGCCGCCTGAGTTCAAGCAGGACGCGCATCACTGGCTGATCCTGCATGGCCGCTATGTCTGCAAAGCGCGCAAACCGGACTGCCCGCAATGCGTGATTCGCGATCTGTGTCGCTTCAAGGACAAGACCCAACCCTGATCGACTGGGTATCTGCGTCGCAGCGACTTCTCGACGCGGCTTATGGCGTGCCCATCGTCAGCTTGCAGTGCTTACATTTGCAACTGAAGGATCAAAGGGAAGCCCACAGCTTGCCCTGCACATTTCCATCACGTATCGCGAGCGTGTCCGCGATATGTCATGCCCACACGACGTTTCTTACCACTTCAAGTCGCTCATGCCCCTGCCATGCATGACGAGTGGCACATATTGCGCAAAACGAACCCGAAAGCCTCACAAATTCCTCAGCCTTTCGCGCGACTTCCTCAAGCTTGAGCCGCCACAACGGCCTAAGGTCAAGCCTCCCCCGGATAGTGCATTCCCCCCGCAGGAGGCAACACCATGAAACGCGTACTTCTCCCCGCCCTGATCGCGTTCGGTCTTGTTTTTGTAGGTCAGGCCAGTGCCGCGGTTGAAAGCTACACCGTTGATCTGAACGGCTATGCCGTCGTCGGCTTTGTCGGCAACACCCCTGAAGACTTCGCCCTTGCACAGCACCAGGCCGCCAATTGGGAAATTCAGCGCCACCTGATGCTTAAACCGCAGTCCATCAAGGCCGTGGCCATCGACCAATCGCAGGCCACCGCGATGAACCAGGCTCAATTGAAGCAAGCCATCATTGCCGCCGCGCTGGCAAAGGGGCCCTGAGAGCTTCGCACAGCGAAAACTTTCACCAGCGCCTCCTTTCGGCGCTATCGCAGGGAGAATGACGGTGGGCGGCAGCCTGCCGTCATTCTTTTTGTCTGCCACCGATTGACGGAACCCATCTCACGCGCCAACGTGACAGCGTCTGATCCCGCTCGACGGGAAAAGATCCACAAAAGGAAGGTTCACGATCATGGTGCCGGGCGTTGGTGAGATCCGCGCCCTCCCGACACCGACACGGGTGGTATGGCATGCATATTCTGCTGGTCGAAGACGATGCCGAGTTAGGCGCGGCCATCAAGCACGCACTGGAACATCAATCCTATGCCGTGACCTGGCTGCGCGATGGCCGCGAAGCCACCGAAGCGCTGCGCGGCGACCCCGTCGACCTGGTGCTGCTCGATCTGGGTTTACCTGGCAAGGATGGTCTGGAGGTGTTGGCCGATGCGCGTCGGGCCGGCGTGAAAACGCCGGTGCTGGTCATGACGGCACGCGACGCGCTGGAGATGCGTATCCGTGGCCTCGACCTGGGTGCCGACGACTACCTGGTGAAGCCCTTCCACCTGGGTGAGCTTGCCGCTCGCATTCGCTCGCTGACCCGGCGCACGCAGGGCCTGGCCGACAACCTGGTGGAAGTAGGTGGGCTACGCTTGAACCTCGCTACCGCTGAAGTGGAGTTCCGTGGCGAACGGGTCAGCCTGACCCGCCGCGAATTCGCGTTGTTGCGCGTACTGATGGAACGCGCCGGGCGCATCGTGCGCCGGGAAACCCTGGAGAACTCTGTCTACGGGCTCGATACCATCGTGGAACGCAACGCCATCGAAGTACAGGTGCACTGGCTGCGGCGCAAGCTCAGCCCCGAGGTGATCCACACCGTACGCGGTATTGGCTACATGATTCCGCGTGAGCCGCAATGAAGCCGCATCCAGCCAGCCTACGCACACGCCTGACCTGGTTAATCATCGCGGTGATGGTCGTGGTGCTCATCCCCCTGGGCTGGATCAGCTATCGCCGCGAACTGCGAGAGATGAACGAGCTGCTGGATGGCCGTCTCGCCCAGGCGGGACGCACGCTCGGCACATTGATCGCGCATGGCCAGCTACCGCTGCGGGACGCGGACCTTCCCAACATTGCTCAGAACGCCGATGCCCATCATCACGGCGTCGTGGTCTCGGTGCACCCGCACAACTACGAGCCCGAAGTCGGTTTTCAGGCCTATGACCCGAACGGCGAACTGATCGCCGCCACGTCGAATCTCGCCGATCTGCCGCCTCCCACCACCGACGAACGCGGCTTTCGCGACATACAGCACGAGGGGCGACTGTGGCGCACATTTACGATGCAGAATCGCGCACATCTCGTGATCCGCATCGGCGAGCGCTCCGATAACCGCCTGGATATCGCACGCGGCCTGGTCATCGAGCACACCCTGCCCTTACTGATCGGCCTGCCACTGCTGGCCTTGCTGGTGAGTCTTGCCGTGAAACGGGGCTTGCGACCCGTGGCCCTGCTCACCGAGATGTTGGACCGGCGCACACCGGGCAGCCGCAAGCCCATGCCTGCCGAGGTTGCGCCGAGCGAGATCAAACCGCTGATCGTGGCGCTCAACCAACAATTGGAGCGACTCGAAGACGCGCTCGACCGCGAGCATCGCTTCGCCACAGACGTCGCGCACGAACTGCGTACACCGCTGGCCGCCACCATGATTCATCTCGAAAGCGCGATGATCGCCGACGACCCGGCTGAGATGGAATTCACCGTGCGCAATGCCCAGCAGAGCATGGCGAGGCTTGGGCGCCGCATCGAACAGATTCTGGCGATGGCACGCCTGGAAGCCGGCGCGGCATCGCAACAGCGCATCCGGCTCGATCTCAGCCGCATCGTGATCGAGGTGATCGAGGAGTTGGCGCCACTGATTGCCGAAAAGGACATCGCGTTCAGCCTCAACCACGACGACACACTGCTGTTCGTGCTGGGTCATGAGGTGGCGCTCAACGCGATGTTTCGCAACCTGATCGAGAACGCGCTGCGTTATACGCAGCCCGCGGGTCAGGTGGAGGTGGCGATTCGGCGTGAGGGTGGCCAGGTCGTCATCGATATCTGCGACAACGGGCCAGGCATTCCGGAAGACCGGCGTCAGGCGGTGTTTCAGCGATTCCATCGCGAGGTGGAGAGCGCGACGCGCGGCTATGGGCTGGGGCTGAGTATCGTGCAGCGTGCGATTGAGTTGCAGGAGGCGTCGATTGAGTTGCTGGAGTCTCCGTTGGGGCGGGGGTTGTTGGTGCGCATTCGGATGGCGTGTGAGTCGTAGTGGTGAGCGCGCTTTTTTCTCCCTCTCCCCTTCGGGGAGAGGGTTGGGGTGAGGGGTGGGTGCTCGCGGTAACGTTTATTTCCCTCACCGTCATCCCTGCGGAGGCAGGGATCCAGTGACTTTCGCTCTTGTGCGCGTTCCGGCGACCTGGCCCGCCTGCCGCGGGCTTCCGACGATCTGCCGATCGCCGGGTCACTTTTCTTTGCTTGCTCAAAGAAAAGTAACCAAAAGAAAGAGCACCCCGCTTGGCGCTTGCCGGGCTGATAGCCCGGCAAGTCCGTGAGGGTTGGCCGGGCTTTTCGACAGGGCATCCTGCCCTGACGAAAAGTGCCTGGCATCCATGCCAGGCACCCCTACGGGGCCTGATCGTCCAACCCTCACCGCCGCACAGGGGCCCCACAGATCAAAAGCACACGGCTCGTGCCGCTAGCGCGGCACATCGCATCACCTCGTATCGCGTGCTCTTTTCTGTAGGCGCGCACTGGTGAGCGACCTGCCGAAGGAGCGGCATCCTCGTGACGCTGCGGTCGCGCACAAGTGCGCTCCTACAGGGAACCATGAGTCTAGGGAAACCACGGACGCGACTTCTGGCGCGCCTCGCGCGCCGCTCTGGCTCTGGCTCTGGCTCTGGCTCTGGCTCTGGCTCTGGCTCTGGCTCTGGCTCTGGCTCTGGCTCTGGCTCTGGCTCTGGCTCTGGCTCCGGCTCCGGCTCCGGCTCCGGCTTTCGCTCTTGACCTCCGGGCCCCTATGGCGCGGCGGGCGGGTGGAGGAATAGCCCGCAGGGTGGCCGGCAGGGATGCCGGCCAGTTTTTCGTCAGGGCAGGAGGCCCTGTCGAAAAACCCCGTAACCCGCACGCGTACCTTCCGGGCTGCAAGCCCGGAAGGCGCGCCATCGGGGTGGCCTTTCTCTTGGTTACTTCTCTTTGGCCACGCAAAGAGAAGTGACCCGCTGTCCGGCAGGACAGCGGAAGCCCGCCGCAGGCGAGCCAGGTCGCGGAATCCTCACACCAGAGCAAAAGCGCTGGATCCCCGCCTTCGCGGGGATGACGGTGAGGGGAATGAACGCCACCGCGAGCACCCCACGGGTGTTCTGCGCGCTTCTCCGACCTTCGCCTGGAAGACGGTCTGAATGAAACGGCGAGGCGAGCACCCACCCCTCACCCCAACCCTCTCCCCGGAGGGGAGAGGGAGCAAAACCATGTACCACAGCCACTTGGCAACCCTTCAGCCCCCCCCAAAAGGTTTCCACAAGATTGCCTTGCCAAGATGGCCACATCGGGCCCCGCCCGCACCGAGCCACACCATGACGATCTGTCGCCGCGTTCCACCCAGCTCCGGACCGCCCTGCTGATTCCCCCGCAGATATCACCGATGTGACGCAACCGCCGTCGCGCCGTGGCGCCCTCGTGTGCCGATGGACCACCGGAACACCTCATGCTTGGCCTCGTCCGAATCGCCCTGTCCCGCCCGCTCACGTTCATCGTGCTGGCGGTGCTTATCCTTATTGCCGGCCCGCTGGCGGCCTTCCGCACACCCACCGATATCTTCCCCAACATCGGCATTCCGGTGATCAGTGTGGTGTGGAGCTACAACGGCCTGCCGCCAGACCAGATGTCCGGGCGCGTCGTGTACTACTACGAGCGCCAGCTGAGCACCTCGGTCAACAACATCGAACACATTGAGTCGCAGTCCTTGCCCGGCATGGGCATCGTGAAGATCTTCTTCCAGCCGGGCGTGGATATCCGCACGGCCACCGCGCAGGTCACCTCGATTTCGCAGACCGTGCTCAAGCAGATGCCGCCGGGCATCACGCCGCCGCTCATCCTCAACTACAACGCTTCGACCGTGCCCATTCTGCAAATGGCGCTGTCGAGCAAGAGCATGTCCGAAGCCAAGATCCTCGATCAGGGCCTCAACGTGATGCGCCCGATGCTCACCTCCGTGCCAGGCGTGGCCGTGCCGACGCCTTACGGAGGCGCAGCGCGCCAGGTGACGCTCGACCTTGATCCGCGCGCGCTCGCCGCGAACGGCCTTTCCGCGCAGGACGTGAGCAATGCGCTCGCCGCGCAGAACCAGATCATTCCGGTGGGCACGGCCAAGATCGGCACGTACGAGTACCACGTGCAGCTCAACAACAGCCCCAACGCCATTGATGAGTTGAACCAACTGCCGGTGAAGACCGTGCACAACGCCACCATCACCATCGGCGACGTGGCCCATGTGCGCGACGGTGCCGCGCCGCAGACCAACGTGGTGCGCGTGGACGGCAAACGCGCAGTACTGATGCCGGCATTGAAGGTGGGCGATGCATCGACACTGGCGGTGGTGTCTGGCATCAAGTCGCTGATGCCGCTGGTGCGCGAATCGCTGCCGGACAACCTCAAGGTCACCCTGCTGAGCGACCAGTCGACCTTTGTGAAGGGCGCCATTTCCTCGGTGGCGCGCGAAGGCGTCATCGCGGCGCTGCTCACCTCGGTGATGATTCTGATCTTCCTGGGTAGCTGGCGCTCCACCGTGATCATCGCGGTGTCTATCCCGCTCGCGATCCTTTCGGCCATCGCTCTGCTTTCGGTCACCGGGCAGACGCTCAATGTGATGACGCTGGGCGGCCTGGCGCTGGCGGTGGGTATCCTGGTGGACGACGCCACGGTGACCATCGAGAACATCAACTGGCATCTCGAACAAGGCAAGAGCGTCCATGACGCGATCATGGATGGCGCCAAACAGATTGTGACGCCGGCCTTTGTCTCGCTGCTGTGCATCTGCATCGTGTTCGTGCCGATGTTCCTGCTCGACGGCATCGCGGGCTTCCTGTTCCGCCCGATGGCGCTGGCGGTGATCTTTGCGATGGTGTCGTCGTTCGTGCTGTCGCGCACGCTGGTGCCCACCCTGGCGATGTACCTGCTTAAGCCACACCACATCGAAGAAGGCCCCGGCGATCATCCGGAAGACGAGTACATCAATCACCACGAGGGCGACCAGCCGGCGCCGCGCAAGCGCAGTACATTCCTCGCGGCGATGGTGCGCTTTCAGCAGCGCTTCGAGCACCGCTTTGCCCAAGTGCGCGACGTTTATCATGCAACGCTCAGCGTGGCGCTCACCCATCGCAAGCGCTTCGTTATCGGCTTTCTCGCCTTCGTGCTCGCCTCGTTCGCGCTGGTGCCGTTCCTCGGCCGCGACTTCTTCCCCGATGTGGATGCCGGGGCCATCGCGCTGCACGTGCGGGCGCCGATGGGTACCCGCGTGGAGGAAACGGCGGCCGAGTTCGACCGTATTGAAAACGCCATCCGCAAGGTCATTCCGCCGGACCAGTTGGACACGGTGATTGACAACATCGGCCTGCCGTTGTCGGGCGTGAATATGGTCTACAACGCCAGCGGCACCATCGGCCCACAGGATGGCGATATTCAGGTGGAGCTGAAGGAAGGCCACGCGCCGACCGACGAATTCGTACGCGAGCTGCGCGCACGTCTGCCGCGTGAATTCCCCGGTACGCAGTTCGCCTTTCTGCCGGCGGACATGAGCTCGCAGATCCTCAACTTCGGCGCACCGGCGCCGCTGGACGTCTCCATCGCTGGCCGCGATCTGAAGGCCAACGAGGCCTACGCCACGGAGATCATGAAGCGCCTGCGCGAAGTGCCCGGCATCGCAGATGTCCGCCTGCAGCAGAGCACCAGCTATCCGCAGCTCAACGTCACGGTGAACCGCACGCGTGCAGACATGCTGGGCGTGACCGAGCGCGACGTCACCAACACCATGGTGGCGTCGCTCGCCGGCAGCTCGCAGGTGGCGCCGACGTTCTGGCTCAATCCGAAGAATGGCGTGTCCTACCCCATCGTCGCCGCCACGCCGCAATACAAGATGGACAGCATGTCGGACCTTGCCGGCCTGCCCGTCACGCCCGCCAGCACGGGCGCGAGCCAGGTGCTCGGCGGCCTCGCCACGTTCACGCGCGTGCCTAGCGCCGCGGTGGTGTCGCACTACAACATCATGCCGTCGTTCGATATCTACGCCTCCGTGCAGGATCGCGATCTCGGCGCCGTGGCGGGTGACGTGCAGAAGGTGCTGGACCAGTTTGCCTTCTCGCGTCCGAAGGGCACTCTGGTCAGCCTGCATGGCCAGGTCGGCACCATGAACGAGGCCTTCAGCGGCCTGATCTTTGGCCTCGTCGGCGCGATCGTGCTGATCTACCTGCTGATCGTGGTGAATTTCCAATCGTGGCTCGATCCGTTCGTGATCATCACCGCCCTGCCCGCCGCACTCGCAGGCATCGTGTGGATGCTGTTTCTCTCGCACACCACGCTGTCGGTGCCTGCGTTGACTGGCGCGATCATGTGCATGGGTGTCGCCACCGCCAACTCCATCCTGGTCGTCAGCTTCTGCCGCGAACGCCTCGCCGAACATGGCGATGCCATGAAGGCGGCGCTCGAAGCGGGCTTCACGCGCTTCCGCCCGGTCTGCATGACCGCGCTTGCGATGATCATCGGCATGATGCCGATGGCCATGACGCAGGAACAGAACTCGCCACTGGGCCGTGCCGTGATCGGCGGCCTGCTGTTCGCCACCTTTGCCACTCTGCTCTTTGTGCCGGTGATCTTCAGCATCGTGCACGGCCGCGAGCAGGCGCAACCCGAATCCGATTCCGCTCTTGGAGAACCCGTCCATGTCGCATGACGCCACCAACGCAACACCTGTGCGAACGCCGAAGCTGGGGCGTGCGGTGCGCATCGGCCTGGCCGTGGCCGTACTCGCCACCATCGCCGGTATCTCGGTGCGAGCCTACGACTATCACCGCGTGGTGAAATGGACCGATGCTCAGGTCACGCCGAGCGTGCAGGTCGTTACGCCGGAAAGCAGCGGCGGCCTTCAGGGCCTGACCCTTCCCGGCCATCTGGACGCGTGGATCAGCGCGCCTATCCACGCGCGCGTCGGCGGCTATCTCAAGAGCTGGAGCAGCGATATTGGCAGCCAGGTCACCGCCGGCCAGTCGCTGGCAGAAATCGATACCCCCGAACTTGACCAGCAGTTCGAACAAGCCAAAGCGAATCTCGCCCGCGCCCAGGCGAATGCCCGCTTGGCTGCACTCACCGACAAGCGCTGGAAGAACCTGCTGACCTCCAACTCGGTCTCCAAGCAGGAAGCGGACGAGAAAGCGGGTGAAGCGGAAGCCGCGCAGGCGAACGTGCTTGCCGTACGGGCGGATGTCGACCGCATCGCGGCGCTGGAAGCATTCAAGCACATCAGTGCGCCGTTTGCCGGCACCGTCACCGCGCGCAACACCGACATCGGCGACCTGATCAGCGCAAACAGCGAGAGCACGCCGGCGCTCTTCACCGTATCGGACACTTCGCGCATGCGCCTGTACGTGCAGGTGCCGCAGGGCTATGCCGACGCAATCAAGCCGGACATGAACGTGCAACTCGACGTGCCAGATCATCCCGGCGAACAGTTCACCGGCCGCCTGATCGGCAACTCGGGCGCAGTGAGCCAGGCGACGGGATCGCTGCTGGCGCAATTTGAAGTGGACAATCCGAAGGGCGCTCTGCTGCCCGGCGCCTACGCCGAAGTGCACATCCCCGTGACAGGCAGCAGTCAGACCCTTACGGTGCCCGCAACCACGCTGATATTCCGTGCGCAGGGACCGCAGGTGGCCGTCGTGGGTACCGACAACAAGGTATCGCTGCGCGACGTGCATATCGCGATGGATCTTGGCGACCACCTGCGCATCGACAAGGGCCTGCAGCCGGGTGACCGCGTGATCAACCACCCTTCCGATTCGCTGGCGCAAGGCGATGTCGTCGAGATAGCGCACGCCGACGCTGACAACGTGGCCAAGCGGAACTGACGCCATGACGCTCAACCTGCCCTTCCTGCGCCGACTACTGCCGCTCGCGTTGGTGGCCGTGCTGCCAGCGTGCTCGCTGGCACCCACTTACCAAAAGCCCGACGTCGGCCCAGTGCCCGATAGCTATGCCGGCCAGACAGCCGATGGCCTGTGGTCACCCGCACACCCGGCGGACACGGCCTCGCGAGGTCCGTGGTGGTCGGTGTACGCCAACCCGGAACTCGACAAGCTGGAAAAGCAGCTTGACGACTCCAATCCCAGCCTTGCCGTCGCCCTCGCACGCTACGACGCCGCGCGTGCGCTACTCGGTGAAGCGCGTTCGGATCAGTACCCGACGCTAGGCGTCGGCGCCGCCGCGACCCGCAACCGCCAGTCAGACAACCGGCCCTTGCGCGGCAGCAATCAGCCCAACGAATACAGCGCGAACACGCTTGGCTTCGGACTCAGTTACGAGCTGGACCTGTGGGGCCGCGTACGCAACGAAGTCGCTGCCGGCAAGGCAAACGCCACGGCTGCGGAAGCCGATCTCGCGTCGGTGAAACTGAGCCTCGAGGCTCAGTTGGCGGATCTCTACATCGCGCTGCGCGGTTATGACGTGCAGGAGCGCATCCTCAAGGACACGCTCGATGCGTATCAGCAGGGACTCGACCTGACCGAACGCCGCTTCGAGGGCGGCGTAGCATCCGGTCTCGACGTGAGCCGTGCGAAGACGCAGTTGTCCGATGCCCAGGCGCAAGTCTCCGAAGTGGTGGCGCAGCGCGCATTGACCGAGCATGCCATTGCCACGCTGGTCGGCGAATCGGCCTCCCGCTTCTCACTGCCCGCCGACCAATCACCGATGGACGTACCTGCGATTCCACTGGGCGTGCCATCGCAATTGCTGGAACGGCGTCCCGACATCGCTGCCGCTGAGCGTCGCGTTTACGCGGCCAATGCGGACATCGGCGTGGCGCGCGCGGCGTTCTTTCCGCGCCTGAGTCTGTCCGGCATCTTTGGCTTTCAGGACACCGGCATGGGCGATCTGCTTAGCGCAGGCAATCGCTACTGGGCGCTGGGTCCCGAGCTGGCCATGACGTTGTTCGATGGCGGCCTGCGTCGCTCGAAAGTGCAGGCGGCGCAGGCAAATCTTGATGCATCGGCGGGTTTGTACCGCGGCATCGTGTTGAACGCGTTCCAGCAGGTGGAAGACAACCTCACCTTGTTGCAACAACTCGGCAAGGAAGCGCATCAGCAAGATGATGCGGCGAGCGCAGCGCACGACTCGCAAACGATCGCCACCAATCGCTATCGCGAAGGTGCGGTGAATTATCTCGACGTGGTGAGTGCGCAGACTGCGGCCCTGCAAGCCGAACGCAGTGCAGAACAAGTGCGTACGCGACGCCTGCAGGCGAGCGTGGATCTGATTCGTGCCCTTGGCGGCGGCTGGGACTCAGCCCAGCTGTCGACCACCGCGAGCGCGATGGCCGACAGCACAACCCAGGCCCGCTGACGCGACGGTACCTACGCCGTCGCGACCGCCTGGGGACCTTGGGAGCTCCTCATGTAGAGAGGGAGGGGAAGCACGAGGAGCTCCTTGATGACGAGAGGCCCTATGCCACTCGCCGCACGCCTTCGACGCGCTGGTTGAGCTGATGCCAGTCCACCACCAGCTCGCAACCGCGCGCCGAGGCATTGCGACCCCACTCGCGCAGCAATTCCAGACACGCCTGATCGACGTGGTGAAGACGATCCACCACCAGCTGCAAACGCGTATTCGGCGGCACACGTTCAAGCGTACGAGCCACCGACGGTACGCGCAGGAAGGTGGCCGAACCTTCCAGCCGCAGCGAGGCCGTGCCCGGTTCCTCGTGCTGATCCAGGCCCACCTTCAGACGGGATGAATGCAGCGCAAGGCGGAACAGCGACAACGCGAAACCAATCAGCACACCTGCCAGCAGATCCGTCGCGACAATCGCCACCGTGGTGGCCACGTAGATCCACGCGGTGCCCTTGCCGTACACCGCCAGCGCTTTTACCTGCTTGAAATTCACCATCTTGATGCCGGTGAAGACCAGGATGCCCGCCAGACACGCCACGGGCGTCATGCGCATCAGCCATGGCAGCAGCAACGCAAATACCAGGATCCAGGCGCCATGCATGATGGTCGCCATCCGCGTGGCCGAACCGGCCTGCACGTTGGCCGCGCTGCGCACAATCACGCCGGTCATCGGCAATGCGCCGAGCAGACCGCACAAGAGGTTGCCGACGCCCTGGGCGGTCAACTCGCGGTCGTACTTGGTTCGTGCGCCATCGTGCATGCGGTCCACGGCTGCGGCAGAAAGCAGCGTCTCGGCACTGGCGATGAAGGCAAAGGTGAGCGCAGCGATCAGCAGCGCCGGCTCAAGCAGACCCGACAGGCTGCTCCAGGTCGGCAACGTGACGGCAGCCATCAGGTTCGACGGCACATCTACCGTCTTCACGGGAAGGCCCATCCACTGCACAACCGCAGTCAAAGCCACCACCGCCAGCAGCGCACCCGGCACGAAACGCAGCTTCGCCGGGCGCAATTTCTCCCAACCGAGCATGATCGCGATGGTGGCCACGCCCACGGCCAAAGCGGACAGGCTGCCCACCTCACCCTGCACGGCATCCATCACTGCGCCGGGCAGCGCCGCGAAGTTTTCCAGGCCACGCGCCTTGGGCACGGCATCGATCAACACGTGCAGCTGCGAAGCCACGATCAGCACGCCGATACCCGACAGCATGCCCGCCACGACGGCCGGCGAGCACATGCGGAACCACATGCCGACGCGACACAAACCCGCCGCAATCTGGATAACACCCGCCAGCAACACCACCGGCCCCAGCGCCACGATGCCATGCTCCCGCACCAGCTCGAACACCAGCACGGCGAGACCAGCAGCCGGCCCACTGACCTGCAGTGGAGAGCCCGCGATGGCACCGACCACGATGCCGCCGATGATGCCGGTGATCAAACCGGCCGCAGGCGGCATGCCCGAGGCGATGGCGATGCCCATGCACAAGGGCAACGCCACCAGGAACACCACAATGGAACCGAGCAGATCGCGCCCGAACAGTCCCTGTTTAACGTACTGACTCATCACGACAGCCATCCTCAAGCGGCTGATGCCACGGACATGGAAAAGCGCGCATGCGGTGTCGCCTCGGGCACGTCGCCCTTACCGGGCTCGATCGCGACGAAACGCCCCTGCTGCGCATCGAAGGCCTTCAGCTCCGCATGCGCGATGTCGTACACCCAGCCATGAATACGCAGCTGACCACTTGCTAGCGCCGCAGCGACGGCAGGCAGCGTCCGCAGGTTTTCCAGCTGGCCCACGACGTTTTCTTCCGTAAGGCAACGCAGACCCTCCGGACCATGCAGGCTGGGCCCGTTTTGCTCAACCACATAACGCGCCACATCGGCGTGCTTCATCCACGCCGCCACCGACGGCATGTCCTGCACCAGCTCCGGATACTGCAGCGCTTTCATCGCGCCGCAGTCGGAGTGGCCACAGATCACGATATGGCGGACCTTGATCACTTTCACGGCATATTCGATGGCAGCCACCACGCCACTGACGTGCTGCGCGTACGGCGGCACGATATTGCCGATGTTGCGATAGACAAACAGCTCACCGGGCTGCGAGGAGAACATCATCTCCGGCATCACACGCGAGTCGGCGCAAGTGATGAACATGGTGCTGGGACTCTGGCCCTTGGCCAGCTTGCCGAACAGCTCTCGCTGCGCAGGGAAAACCTCATTGCGGAACTGTTCGAAACCTTCGATCAAACGCTTCATGCGAATACTCCAGACAAAATGCAGGGACGACGCCCACGGCACATCGCGCCACACAACGGGCGTCAAAAGAAAAAGAGGAACGGATGGCCAGGAAGGCGCACGAACGCACGACGCGCTCGCAGCGAAACACGTCAGTACACAGGCATGGCCATCAACGGCGGCACGCAACGTCGCATGCGCGCACGTGGAACGCAGACCGCGTCAGCGGTGGCGTATCAGATGGATTCGGGCGGGCGCAGCAGTCGCGCCGGGTCGTGCGGCCCTACATCGTAAGAGCCGGCTACAGGAGCCACGGAGGGCATCGGAGCCCACAGGTAAGCAACGTCGAACGGATGGAGAATGTCGTCCATGCCGTTGTTGCCAGTGTTGTCATCCAGCGAACAGTCGCCGCCGTGATCGGTTGCGGCGTCCGCCACGTCATCGGACATGACTTGGGTCGCCACTGCCTTGTCTTCGAACGAAGCTGCGGACGCCTGCACCGAACGCACCGGCGTGCCGACCAGCAAGAGCAGGCCGAACAGACACGCCAGGAAAACAGCGAACGGAGAGTGGCAACGACGCGAAGACATGCAGAGCAAACTATCGAAAGCCATCCTAAGTCGCAAGTGTTTGCGATGACTTTCAGGCGCTTCATTCCCAAAGGGGTCAGCTAGCGTTTAGCGCTGTAGCGCGTGTTTCGCCATAGGTTTTCTTTGCAGAAAGCAAAAACAGAAACGGCGGGCAAAGCCCGCCGTCTCTCCATCCTTGGGTGGAACTCCTTTGCGATAACCGTACCGGTGATGCTTAGAACGGGTAGTAGCGGAAGGACGTGAAGAACATGTTCTCCGTGGCCTTCGGCGTAGCAGCACCGTTGACGAGCACGCCGTTGACCAGACCCTGGCCCGCGAACGCTTCGCGCTTGGTGTACGAGTACTGCGCACCAAACTGCATCTTGCCGAACTTGCCCTGGTAGAACTTCCACCAGAAACCCGTGGTGCCCTGCCAGACGTTCTTGGTGTTGCCCACGCAAGCGGTCGAACCTTCGGTGTCGCAACCGCTGTTGTTGTAAGCCGGGTTGCCGTAACCGAGGGCCAGCGAGCCGTTCTTGCCGGCGTTGAAATCCTTCTTGGACTCCTGCTCGCGACCGCCGAACAGATAGACGTCCACATCGGAGTTGGCGTGCCAGGTCAGGCCCGTCAGCAGCATGTTTTCCTTAATCGGAGCCAGGTTGCCGTTCGGGCTGAACGTCACGTCCGGCATCTGGACGCTGCCGTAACGGCCGATGCCCTTGCCGGTCATACCCGAGAACTGCCAGTCGAGAGTCTTGTCGATAAGCGGCAGCACCATGCCGATACCAACGCCGCCGCCCCAGGCGTCGTGGTTCTCACCGGCGTAGCGGTTGTAGAACGAACGACCGAGGCCGAAGATTTCGTAGTGACCGAAACCCGGGTCAGCCGCGAACTTCACGATCACGTCAGGAATGTGGTTGAGCGACAGGGTGTTGACCGAGTCGTAACCCGAACCAGCACCAATGTTGTAGATCGAGTACGGACCCGTGGCCGGAATGGCGCCACCGGCGGCGACTGCCGGCACCGGCGCCTTAGCCTGGTTGCCGTTGAGGTAGAACGTGGTCTGCGGGTTCTCGATGGAGATACCCAGCCAGTACTTCTTGTCCCAATCCTTGACCAGGCGCAGCTGCGGCTGACGAGCCCAGGTGAAGCCCGGCACGTACTGGGCGTCGATCTGCGGCGGGGTCAGCTCGGTGCGGGGCAGCATGCCCTTGCTGTTGAGCGTGAGCAGCGACCAGTTCTGGCCAGCCAGCAGGTGCAGGCCCTGGTTGTCCCAATCGGCGGTCATGTAGACGTTGCGCATGCGCGGGTTGAACGAGTTGCTCTCGTTCTGGTTCGCGGTCTGGGCGCCGCCGAGGAAGTCCGCCTCGATGTAACCGGCCAGGTGCGTATTCGGGTCGACGTCACCCTGGGCAAGCAGCGACACGCGGCTCTGGCGAGCACTCAGGCGGAATTCGCTGGTGTGGCCCTGCGGCACGTTCTTGAACGGAATCGTGTTGAAGTTGCTGGCGATGTCCGAGCCCGTGTTGTGCGAGCGGTAGATCGATTCGGCAGCGAGGAAGCCGCCCAGCGTGATGTTCACGCCCTTGTAGGCAAGCTTGTCGGACGACTTCTTGACCTGTGCGTCGGTGGCAGCGACCTGCTTCTGCACGGTCTCGACGGCCTGGCCGGTGGAGACGTTGATGTCGGACTGCGCGTCCGTGCGCTGCTCGAGCTCGACGACCTTCGCCTGAAGGGCCTGCAACTGAGCCTTCAGCGCTTCGATCTCTGCGGCCTGGGTGGACTGGCTGGTGCCGGTCTTGGAGGTCGACTTCGCCGGCGCCGGATCGGCGACAACGTGGAAGCTGGTAACGCCCAAACCGGCAGCAATAGCCACCGCGAGCAACTTGGAACGCATGGTTTTTCTCCGCATGTAGGTAAGAACCACCTGAGCCGCCCCCTTTGATCCCCTATCGATCTCCGGCGGCTCAAGCACGATCGGAGCGCAGGATGGGCTCGCGCCTTTACCGTTATGTGCCTGTTATGTGACAGAACGGAGACAAGCAGCGGCACACATCCCCTCGGGCCATGTGAAATAGCCGTCGACAGGGCGGCTTGCGCCGGCTGATATGCTTAGTAAATGGATAACCTCTGCAACAGCATGGCCGGCCGCATGGCCGAGCGATTTCGTGGCTTTCTGCCGGTCATCGTGGACGTGGAAACCGGCGGTTTTGATGCCGAGCGCGATGCGTTACTGGAGATCGCCGCCGTCATCTTGCGCATGACGCCCGAGGGGTATCTGCAGCCGATGCCGGCTGTCTCGGCCCATGTGCAGCCCTTTCCAGGCGCCAACATCGATCCCCGTGCACTGGAAATCACCGGCATCGACCCTGACAACCCGCTGCGCGGCGCGCTGGACGAACGCCTGGCGCTGGATCACGTGTTCAAACCGGTACGTGACGCCATGCGTGACGCCGATTGCCAGCGGGCCGTTCTGGTGGGTCACAACGCGGCGTTCGATCTGGGATTTCTCAATGCTGCCGTGCGCCGCGTGGGACACAAGCGCAATCCATTTCATCCCTTCAGCTGCTTCGATACGGCCACGCTGAGCGGCCTCGCTTTTGGCCAGACCGTGCTGAGCAAGGCCGTGCAGGCGGCAGGCATTCCGTTTGATACGCGCGAGGCGCATTCGGCCATTTACGATGCCGAGCGCACGGCGGAGCTGTTCTGCACGATCGTCAATCGCTGGCGCACGCTCGAAATGTTCGAACGCGAACATATAGGCGTTGAGTCCATGTAAAGAGAATCAGGCGCCTGAACTCCGGCCTGGCCTGTTTTCTTAATCTCTTCTTTATCAATGTCATATGACAACACCCGGCGGATTGTCATATGGGTGAAACATTGAGCTCATTTCATTGCAACACGTGACGCATGAAATAACGGCGGGCGGGAATCCCCCGAGACCCTTATCGCTTAAGGAGCCACCGTGTTGACCTCAACCAAATACCTGTCCCGTATCGGCACCACCGCAGTGTTCGCTGCGGCTTCGCTGTTCGGCATGTCCGCGCACGCCACCGATATCACCGGTGCGGGCTCGAGCTTTGTCTACCCGGTGCTCTCCAAGTGGTCGGCCAACTACGCCGAAAAGACCGGCAACAAGCTCAACTACCAGTCCGTCGGTTCGGGCGCCGGTGTGGCCCAGATCAAGGAAGGCACCATCGACTTCGGCGCCACCGATGCTCCGGTGAAGGCTGAAGACCTCGCACAGTACGGTCTGGGTCAGTTCCCGGTCGTGGTGGGCGGCATCGTGCCGGTGGTCAACATCCCGGGTATCACGGCTGGCCAGATCAAGCTGGACGGCGCCACCCTCGCCGACATCTTCCTCGGCAAGATCACCATGTGGAACGACCCCAAGATCGCCGCGATGAACGCTGGCGTGAACCTGCCGGCCAAGAAGATCACCGTTGTGCATCGTTCGGATGGTTCGGGCACCTCGTTCAACTTCACCAACTACCTCTCCAAGGTCAGCCCGGATTGGGCATCCAAGGTGAAGTTCGGCACGGCCGTTGAGTGGCCGACCGGTGTGGGCGGCAAGGGCAACGAAGGCGTGTCGCAGTACGTGAAGCAGATCAACGGTTCGATCGGCTACGTCGAATACGCCTATGCCGTGAAGAACAAAATCAGCTGGGTGAACCTGAAGAACGCCGCTGGCCAGGTCGTCGCGCCGAGCGCCGAGGCCTTCGCCGCTGCCGCCGCTACCGCCGACTGGGGCAGCGCCAAGGACTTCAACGTGATCATGACCAATGCCTCGGGTGCGCAGGCATGGCCGATCACGGCGACCACCTGGGTGGTGATGTACAAGAAGCCGAAGAACGCCGAGCACACCAAGGTGGCGTTCGAGTTCTTCAAGTGGGCGCTCGAGAACGGCCAGAAGGACGCCGCCTCGCTCGACTACGTCGCCCTGCCGGACAGCCTGGTCAAGAAGATCGCGGCTTACTGGAGCACCGAGTACAAGCACTAAGCCGAGGAGTCTCGCTCGGTCATGCTACGGCAACCGACGAGCCCTACTCTGACCGCTTGACTGCATGACCACGGCCGCCCGACTAACCTCGGGCGGCCTGTCGTTGAAAGGCGCCGGGAAGCGGCGCATCGTCCACCGACCGGACAGGCCCTCGTGCCGGCCGGACCCAATGTTGAGGGAAGCACTCCACATGCAAGCGAATGTTGGCGCCGTCGCCTCCACCCTGGCACAGGAAGCGCGTGCGCATCGCGACGCAAGGCACGACCGGCTGTTCAGCTGGGTGCTCAAAGGTTGCGCCCTGCTCGTGTTGGCCTGTCTGCTTGGTGCCGCAGGCGCCACTCTGTGGGGCGGCCGCCATGCCTTCGGCACATTCGGCTGGCATTTCCTGGTCAGCGACACCTGGGATCCGAGTTCCGACACCTACGGCGCGCTCGTGCCGGTGTACGGCACCATCGCCACCTCGCTGATTGCCCTGCTGATCGCGGTGCCGGTGAGCTTTGGCATCGCACTCTACCTTTCCGAAGTGGCACCGCCATGGCTGCGCACGCCGGTGGCTTCGGCCATCGAACTGCTGGCCGGTATCCCTTCGATCATTTACGGCATGTGGGGCCTGTTTATTTTTGCGCCCTTCTTCGCCGACCACATCAAGCCCTGGCTGACCAACTATCTGGGCAACAAGCCGGATGACGGCAAGCTTTCCTGGGTGGCACAGCACGTTCCGTTCGTCGGCAAGCTGTTCGGCAGTGACTATCCGTTTGGCGCTAGCGTGCTTACCGCGGGCATGGTGCTGGCGGTGATGATCATCCCGTTCATCTCCTCGGTGATGCGCGAAGTGTTCCAAACCGTACCGTCGCGCCTGAAGGAGTCGGCCTATGCGCTCGGCTCCAGCACCTGGGAAGTGGTATGGGACATCGTGCTGCCCTACACCCGCTCGGCCGTGATTGGCGGCATTTTCCTGGGCCTGGGTCGCGCGCTGGGTGAAACCATGGCGGTGACCTTCGTGCTGGGCAATGCGATGACGCTGTCGGCATCCATTCTCGATCCGGGTGCTTCCATTGCATCCACCATCGCCAACCAGTTCAGCGAGGCCGCCGGCCTGCAGAAGTCGACGCTGATGGCATTGGCCTTCCTGCTGTTCGTGGTTACTTTCATCGTGCTGTTGATCGCACGCTGGATGCTGCGCCAGCTGGCTCATAAGGAGGGCCGCTGATGGCCAGCAGCAATTTCCTCTACACACACCGCCGCATCAAAAACATCGTGGCGCTGACGCTGAGCATGTGCGCTACGTTGGTTGGCCTGCTGTTCCTTGCCTGGATCTTGTGGGAAACGCTGCGCCAGGGCATCGGCGCGCTGCATCCGCAGCTGTTCACCAAGATCACCGCTTACGGCGAAGACGGCGGCCTGGCCAACGCCATGGTGGGCAGCCTCATCGTCAACCTGATCGGCATCCTTATCGCCACGCCGATCGGCGTGCTGGCCGGCACCTGGCTGGCCGAGTACGCGAACGGCACCCGGTTGGGCGAGTCGATTCGCTTCCTCAACGACATTCTGCTGTCGGCGCCATCGATCGTGCTGGGTCTGTTCGTGTACACCATCATCGTGCTGCCGACCACGGCGCTCACCAGCGGCTCGACCACCTTCTCCGGCTGGGCCGGCGGTCTGGCGCTGGCGCTGATCGCACTGCCGGTAATCGTTCGCACGTCGGACGAAATGCTGCGCCTGGTGCCCTCCACCCTGCGCGAGGCCGCGCTATCGCTCGGTATTCCGCAGTGGAAGCTGACCCTGCAGATTCTCGTCCGTGCCGCACGCTCGGGCATCATCACCGGTGTGTTGCTGGCTTTGGCGCGCATCAGCGGTGAAACCGCCCCGCTGCTGTTCACGTCCTTCGGCAACAACTACATGACCTTCAACCCGTCGGACAAGATGTCCAGCCTGCCCCAGGTGATCTATCAGTACGCCAACGATCCGGGTGACGCGATGCACGCCATCGCCTGGGCCGGCGCGTTCGTGCTCACCATGTTCGTGCTGCTGCTGAGTCTTGCTTCCCGTCTGGTCCTTTCACGCAATAAGGTGTCCCATGACTGAGTCCGCCGCCGCCGGCATCCACCCGCAGTCCGCGGCTACGTCGGCCCCTATCGCGCCCACCAAGCTGAAGGTGCGCGACCTGCACTTCTACTACGACGGTTTCCATGCGCTGAAAGGCATCAACATGGATATTCCGGAGAAGAAGGTTACGGCCATCATCGGCCCCTCCGGTTGTGGCAAGTCCACCTTGCTGCGCATTTTCAACCGCATCTACGCGATCTATCCCAAGCTGGAAGCCAAGGGCGAGATCGTTCTGGATGACGAGAACATTCTCGATGCCAGCTATTCCATGAACCGACTGCGCAGCAAGGTCGGCATGGTGTTCCAGAAGCCGGTGCCGTTTCCGATGACCATTTTCGAAAACGTTGCCTACGGCATTCGTCACCACGAGAAGCTGTCGCGCGCCGATATGGATATCCGTGTGGAGCAGGCGCTGCGCAGCGCCGCCCTGTGGGACGAGGTGAAGGACAAGCTCAAGCAGAGCGCGCTGGGCCTCTCCGGCGGTCAGCAGCAGCGTCTGTGTATCGCCCGCGGCATCGCGCTCAAGCCGGAAGTGCTGCTGCTGGACGAACCCACCTCGGCGCTGGACCCGATCGCCACCGGCCGCATCGAGCAGCTGGTCGAAGAGCTCAAGAGCCAGTACACCATCGTCATCGTCACCCACAACATGCAACAGGCGGCCCGTTGTTCGGACCTCACGGCTTTCATGTACCTGGGCGAGCTGATCGAGTTCGACCGTACCGAGCAGATCTTCACCAAGCCGAGCAAGAAGCAGACCGAGGATTACATTACCGGTCGTTTCGGTTAAAACACGACGTCACTCCCTCTCCCTTCCGGAGAGAGGGCTGGGGTGAGGGGCCACGCCGCCTCACCCTCCACTGATAGGGACTCCCCCATGAGCGGCAGCAGCAAAGAACACATCATCAAGAGCTACGACGACGAGCTGACACGCCTCACCGGCGAGATCGTTCGCATGGGCGAGCTTGCGGTGAGCCAGTTGGAATCGGCCATCGATGTCATCGACCGCCGCGATGAGCGCGCCGCGCAACACGTGGTCAACAACGACGACGCCATCGATCAGCTCGAGCAGGAAATCAGCCACGACGTGGTGCGTCTGCTGGCCCTGCGCGCACCCATCGCCGGCGATCTTCGCAACGTGTTCGCCGCGCTGCGCATCGCCGCCGATATCGAGCGCATCGGCGACTACGCCGCCAACGTGGCCAAGCGCTCCATCCCGCTGTCGATGGTCGCTCCCATCGCTCCGACCAAAGGCCTGGGCTATCTCGCCGAGCTGGCTGCGCAGGAAGTGCGTGACGTGCTGATCGCCTATCGCGACCGCGATGCCGAGCGCGCCTATCAGGTGTGGAAGGACGACGCCGAGCTGGACGAAGCCTATACCGGTTACTTCCGCCAGCTGCTCACCTACATGATGGAAGATCCGCGCAACATCACGCCGTGCACGCATCTGCTGTTCATGGCCAAGAACATCGAGCGCATCGGCGACCACGCCACCAACATCGCCGAAAGCATTTGGTATCAGGTCAACGGCGAACCGCTCAACGCCCAGCGTGCCAAGCGCGACTTCACGTCCAATCCTGAGTTGACCAAGCTGGGCAACAAGGACGACTGAGCGCCGTAAGCATCGAAACAAAAAAAAGCCCCGGACATGGATCCGGGGCTTTTTTTGTTTTTGAGCCGGCGATCAGGTCTGACCGCTGGTGAGCTTCAGACCGACGATGCCAGCCAGCACCAGACCCACACAGGCCAAACGCAATGGCGAGGCCGAGTCACCGAACAGCACCATGCCGAGAATAACGGCACCCACTGCACCAATGCCGGTCCAGATCGCATAAGCAGTACCGATTGGCAATGTCTTCACCGCCATCGCGAGCAGGATGATGCTGACCGTCATGGCGGACACGGTAATAGCACTGGGCCACAGGCGGCTGAAGCCTTCGGTGTATTTGAGCCCGATGGCCCAGATCACTTCGAACAGGCCGGCAAGAGCAAGATAAATCCAGGGCATGATGTGCTCCTCTGGATGAAGCGCAGGGCCGTCCCTGCGATAACACATGCTTGCGGAGTCGTCCCCGCAGACTGGCCCCATTGCGGGACCAGTCGCTCCATTTTACACAAGCCGCCTGAATTCCTTATTCAGGAAGCGATCTTGTCGCCCAGCTCACGTGCTTCGCGCCGCGCGCGCGCCGAATGCATGATGCCGTACACGCCGATGACGACCCACGCGACCTGCATCAGGAAGGCCGGCCAATTCATGGCCGTGCCGAACACCAGTGACAGGATCACGCCCAGAGCACCGAGCACGTTCATCAACTGATAGACAAGCCCGTTGCCATGCAGTTTGTGAGCCTGTAGCAGCAGGAACGCCAGCAGCACTAGTACCACGCCGATGTAACCCGCCCAGTCGTGCCATAAGAAGGTCATCGCTTTTCACTCCTTTGACGCAGTGCTTCAAACAGGACGACGCCGGTAGCCACCGATACATTGAGGCTTTCCATAGTGCCCGGCATGGGAATCTTTGCTACGAAGTCGCAGGTCTCGCGCGTGAGGCGGCGCATGCCCTCGCCTTCGCTGCCGAGTACCAATGCGACAGGTCCCTTCATGTCGATGCTGTAAATGCTTGTGTCGGTATCTCCGGCGAGACCCGTGATCCAAACACCGGCATCCTTGAGCGTTCGCAGGGCGCGCGCAAGATTGGTAGCCGCGATCAATGGCACACGATCGGCGCCACCAGCAGACGCACGACGCACCACGGGCGTCAGGCCCACTGCGCGATCCTTCGGCACGATCACGGCCGTCGCACGGGCTGCCGCTGCGCTGCGCAGACAGGCACCCAGGTTGTGCGGATCGGTCACGCCATCCAGCACCAGCACCAAAGCATCCTGTCCTGCCGCTTCCACCAGACCCAAGATATCGTTTTCGTTGCCCATCGGCGGCGCCTCATACAGCGCCACCACACCCTGATGCCGGGCTTCACCGGCCAGCTTGTCGAGCTGCTCGCGTGGGCGATGGTGTACTGGAATGTTCAACGCTTTGGCCCGCGTTGCCAGCTCCTGTACACGCGCGTTGCGCTGACCCTGCTCCACCAGTACTTCGCGCACGCGCGACGCATCGTTGGTCAGCGCACCCTCGACCGGGTTGATTCCGACAATCCAGCTCTCACTCATCGTTTGCCTTTCTTCTTGCCTGCGTTGCGGGCTTTGGTTACCGCGTCCTTGGCCGCCTTCAACTTGCCCTTGGCGGCCGACTTGACCTTGCCGAACACACCCTGGCTGCTGGTCGGCTTGCCCTCTGCCGTCTTGCGCGACGACACCGGTTGCGCATTATCGCGCGGCGCGGGGCGCGGCGTCCCCCTGCCCGGCGGCAGCGAGTAGCGTTCGCCGGCTGCGGCATAGTCGTAGCGCCGCTCGGTACGCGGTGGCGGTACCGTCGCTTTCTCCTTGCGGGGCGACACCAGCCGGAAATCGATCTTTCGATCCTCCAGACTGGCGCGCAGTACCTGGATGCGCACGTGATCGCCAAGGCGGAACTGCATGCCCGACCGCTCGCCCTTCAGCAGGTGGCGTACCGGATCGAAGTGGTAGTAGTCGTTGGAAAGCTGGCTGATATGCACCAGACCCGACACCTTCGATTCGTCCAGTTCGACAAACAGGCCGAACGAGGTGACGCCGGTGACAGTACCGTCGAATTCGCTGCCCACGTGCTTGGACATCCATGCACACTTGAAGCGCTCGTCCACATCGCGCTCGGCTTCTTCGGCGCGGCGCTCGCGCTGCGAGCAATGCACGGCCATGGCTGCCATTTCACCCGGGCTGTAGCTATAGCCGGAGGGCTTGCCACCGGCGATGGCATAGCGAATCGCGCGGTGGACCAGCAGATCCGGATACCGCCGAATGGGCGAGGTGAAATGGGCGTAAGCCTCCAGCGCCAGGCCAAAGTGGCCGCGATTGTCAGGCTGATAGGCTGCCATGCTCTGCGAGCGCAGCAATACGGACTGGATCAGCTCACGCTCAGGGCGATCCTGCACCAGGCGCAGCACATCGGCATAATCGCCGGGCGTTACTTCCTCCACCGGTGGCATGCGCAGTTTGAACTCGCGCAAAAACTGCTGCAGATCTTCGTACTTCTCCGCCGGCGGCGGCTCGTGCGCGCGGAACAAGGCGGGAATCTTTTTCTTGTCGAGGAACAACGCCGCCTGCACGTTGGCGGCGATCATGCATTCCTCGATCAGCTTGTGCGCATCGTTGCGCTCCGTGGCGCTTGCTTGCTCGACCTCGCCTCGCTGATCGAGACGGAACTTCACTTCCGGTGTTTCGAAATCAATGGCACCACGTCGTTTGCGCTGCGCAGCCATCAGCTTGTAGAGGCCGTGCAGGTGCTCGATCTGCGGCATGACGTCGGCCAGTTCGTGGCGTGCATCCGCATCATTGAGGCCGATGGCCTGCCACACACGATCGTAAGTAAGCCGGGCGTGCGAGCGCATCACCGCGTCGTAGAACTTCGAGCGGGTGACTTCGCCTTCGGTATTGACGTGCATGTCGCACACCATGCACAGGCGTTCGACCTTGGGATTGAGCGAGCAGATGCCGTTGGAGAGCGTCTCCGGCAGCATCGGCACCACGAAGCCCGGGAAATAAGTGGAGGTGCTGCGCTCGTAGGCTTCCTTGTCCAGCGCTGAGCCGACCTTGACGTAATGGGAGACATCGGCAATGGCCACCACAAGCCGGTAACCGCCGCCTCGCTTGGGCTCGGCGTAAACCGCATCGTCGAAGTCGCGCGCATCGGCGCCATCGATGGTGACCAACGGCAGCGAGCGCAGATCCACCCTGCCCTCGCGTTCGGCCGCGGTCACCTGCGGTTCGACCTGAGCCGCGTCGCGCGTTACTGCATCGGGCCAATCGTGCGGCAGGTCGTGGCTGGCAATGGCCATCTCGACCAACAAAGACGGCTGCAGGCGCTCACCCAGTACGGCGCGGATCGCACCCATCGGACCACGATGCGGCGTCGGCGGATCGGTGATCTCGGCCACGACGATCTGACCGGAGCGCGCACCCATATCCTGCCCGGGCACGATCATCACATCCTGGTGCAGACGGCGATCGTCGGGCGCGACCAGCGTCACGCCGTTCTCGATGACCACCCGCCCCACCAGACGCGGCGAACGGCGCTGAAGCACCTCCACAATGGCGCCCTGCCGGCGGCCGCGCCGGTCGAGACCGACCACGCTGCCCAGCACGCGATCGCCATGCAGCACGCTGCGCATCTGTTGTGGCGAGAGGTACAGATCCTCGCTGCCGTCATCCGGCCGCAGAAACCCGTAGCCCTCGGCGTTAGCCAGCACCACGCCCTGGAGCAGATCCAGCTTGCTGGCCGGCGCATAACCGCCCCGGCGGCCCAGCAACAACTGACCATCGCGCACCATGGCACCGAGGCGCTTGCGCAGGGCGTTGAGTTCGTATTCGTCGAGAAGCGAAAGCGCCTCGGCGATGCGCGCCTCGGTCAGCAGTTCGCCGCGTTGTTCGAGCAACGCGAGGATGGCCTCACGGCTGGGGATGGGGCGCTCATACCGCTGCGCCTCGCGCTCGGCCTGCGGGTCACTGACGACACCCACCTGGCGGCGCGACGGATCGACCGCCGAGCGCTTAATACGGCCAGCGCCTTTCTTCGGCGCCTGCGGGCCGTGCTTGGCCTCCTGCTTGCCGTTGCGCGGTTCTTTTTTTCTGGTCACATCCTTGCCTTTATTTGGTTTTCTGAGGGCGTGGGAGCGCGGGTGAGGCGTTCCAATGAAAAATCAGTGAAAGAATAGTTGACAACTCACCGGCACATGCCTAATCTACGCGGCTCACGCAGACCACTTAGCGAAGCGTGACACCTGCCCAGGTGGCGGAATTGGTAGACGCACTAGTTTCAGGTACTAGCGGGTAAAACCGTGGAGGTTCGAGTCCTCTCCTGGGCACCAATTATAGAAGAAGCCCGCAGCGATGCGGGCTTTTTCGTTTCTGGAGATCGGGTTTTCGAGCTGCGTTTCCGCAGCTCATGCTCAGATCGTCAGGCGCAGCGCAGCCAAGCCGCCTGCCAACGAATACACCTCTCGCATCCCCCTGGCGCGCAACTGACGCGCCGCATGCGCACTACGGCGACCGCTGGCGCACACCAGCAACTGCCTCCCCGCGGTCAGTTCGCAAGAGCGAGCCATGACCTGTGCGGAAGGAATCCATCGCGCAACCGTTACCGGCATCGGCTCCAGGGCGATCTCATCTGCATCGCGCAAATCCACGATGGTGAAACCCTGGGCCATGGCGTCTTCCAATCGCCCGAACGCGAGATCGATCCCTGCCTCATCTTCTGCCTCAGACAACGCGCGACGCGCTACCTCGACGCAGCCACCGTGAAGAGCACAGCCCTGGGCGGAATCGATCGGCAGATGCTGGATAGTGAAATCGAGCAGATTCACCAATACCAATGATGATCCGCTCGGCTGCGGCAACCCCAGCAGCACTTTCAACGCCTCCGTCGCCTGCATTGCGCCGAGCACGCCCGGCACGGGACCCAGCACGCCCGATTGCGCGCAACTGCCCACAGCATGCGGCGCCGGCTCATCCGGCCACAGGCAGCGCAGGCAAGGCTGACCGGGCTGTGCCGACACAAACTGAAGCTGCCCTTCGTACTGGTAGATGCTGGCGAGTATCAGCGGCGTACCGCTGACCACCGCTGCGTCGCTGCTCAGATAGCGGCTACGCATGTCGTCGGTGCACTCCACCACCAGATCGAACTGACCGAACACGTCGACCGCATTCGCAACGTCCAGCGGCTCCGTCCACGTCTGCACGGTAACGGTGGGATTGAGCTCAGCGACGCGCCGAGCCGCCAGATCCACCTTAAGCTCACCGATGTCGCGGGCGTGGTACATCGTCTGCCGATGCAGATTGCTGGCATCGAGGCGATCGCCGTCGACCAAGCCGAGCGTTCCCACCCCTGCTCCCGCCAGATAGCTGATGACGGGACACCCCAGGCCACCCGCACCAATTACCAGGACCCGTGCGGCCGCCAGTTTCGCCTGCCCCGCCTCGCCCACTTCGCGCAGCCGCACCTGTCGTGAGTAATCCGGAACGAAGGCTTCCGCATGGGTGTGGTGCGCGTGCCCATGATGGTGATGCCGCTCGTGTTCGTGCTCGCGATACACGTGCGTGCAGGCAACCCAGTCGGATTCACCGGTAACGTAGTGCTCCTTCTTCCAGATCGGCAGCCGGTGTTTGATTTCGTCGATGATGTAGCGGCAGGCACGAAACGCTTCGTCGCGATGCGGGGCGGACGCACCGACCCACACGGCCATGTCACCAATCTTCAGATCACCCGTGCGATGCAGGCAGCACGCATCGGTGACGCCATAACGCTCGATCGCCTCGGCAACGATGCGCTCGCCTTCCGCCATCGCAAGATCGGCATAAGCCTCATAGGAGAGCCCGTCGACCTCCTGCCCCTCATTGCTGTTGCGCACCCAGCCCTCGAAGGCGCAGAAGCCACCACTTGCAGGATGCCGCAGCGCATCGCGCAGCTGCGCCGAATCCACGGCCTCGCTGGAAAGACGAAAACGCATCAGCCACCTGCCACCGGCGGAATGAAAACAATCGTGTCGCCATCGCGTAGCGGGCGATCCCAGGCGCTGAACTGAGCGTTGACGGCAACCTTCAGCGCTTCAGCCGTCAGCGAGAAGCCGCGACGTACGCGTAATTCTTCATACAGTTCCTGCAGGGACGCGGCCGTTGTCGTCACCTGCTCGCTGCTGGTGCCGGCTTGCTCGCGCAGCTGTGCGTAATACTGCAAATTCACCACGGTCATGCCAGCGACTCCAACCGATGTTGCATGGCTTCTCTTTCTTCGGGTGTGTTGACGTTATCCAGCGCCTCGCCGGGCGCTGGCAGCAAAACGGTGCGGGATTGAATCAATGTCTTTCGCGGACAATAACTGCCTGCGTCATACCGTTGCTTCAGCAGCGCATGGGTAGATGGCTCCCAGATAGCGCACAGCGGCTCGGGCAGGCCATCGTGGCGGCTGGTAAAAGCCGTGGCATCGACGCCGGCGTCGCGTGCCGCAATTAACGAGCGCAGCGTATCGGCACCGAGCAAGGGAAGATCGCAGGCGAGCACCAACCAGGCGGCTTCGGGGTAACGCTCCTGTGCGGAGAGGATGCCGGCAGCAGGGCCGATCGCGTCGTAGCTATCCACGATCTGCGGTAAGCCTGCGCGTAAGGTGTCGTCGCGCTGACTCTCGCGCACCGAAAGGAAGCAGCGTTCGGTCACTGCCTCCAGTAGATGCCACGCACGCAACAGTTGCGGCTCCCCGCGATAAGCGAGCGCCGCCTTGTCCTGCCGCATGCGCTGGCTGGCGCCACCGCTAAGCAACAGGCCATAAAGTGGCGGACGTGATGCGTTCATGCCTGCTCCTGCGCACCAAAATCGTGCTTGCCGCCGGTCTTCTTCACCAGGCGGATCTCGGCAATCACGATGTCATGCGACATCGCCTTGCACATGTCATAGATGGTCAGTGCCGCGATGGAAGCGCCCGTCAGCGCTTCCATCTCCACGCCCGTGCTGCCACGGCAGGACACGGTGCAGTCGATCAACGCATCGTCGCCGTCCATGTGGATGGCGATATCGCATCGGTCGATGCTGAGCGGATGGCACAGCGGAATCAGCTGCGGCGTCGCCTTGGCACCCATCACGCCGGCAATCTGCGCCACGGTAAGCACGGCGCCCTTCGGCGTGACATAGCCGGCAGCGTGCAACGTCTGGGCAACGTCGTGCGGAAAAGTCACCCGCGCCCGCGCCTGCGCGGTGCGATGCGTGACCGGCTTGGCGCCAACATCGACCATGCGCGGCTGCTGCGCCTCGTCGACGTGGGACAGCGTGGCAGACGTGACGGTCACGGCGTGCTCCGAATGAATGGTGTCGGCATTTACGATTATCTTCCCGGTGGGCAGCACAGACATTAAGAAACTGTCTAGAGGAAACCCTCTAACCGCCGATGTAATGCATCTCGATCTTGTGGCTGGGTTTGCTATGGCGCTCCGCGCGTTCTTCGCTGTAGCGGTCGTTGCGGCGCAGCCAGACATCACGGAGCAACCGGGTCAGTTCGTCGTCGCTGGCTCCCTGACGCAACGGATGGCGCAGGTCGGTGCCGTGATCGGCGAACAGGCAGGTGTAAAGCATGCCCTCCGAGGACAACCGGGCTCGCGAGCAGCCGCCGCAGAACGGCTGGCTGATCGAGGAAATCATGCCAATCTCGCCGGCACCATCCTCGAAGCGATACCGCGTGGCCACCTCACCGGGGTATTTGGGCGGCACGGCTCGCAGCGGCCAGCGATCATGAATCCGCTGCACCAACTCCTGCGATGGCACCACTGCCTCCCGGCGCCAGTCATTGCGGTTACCAACGTCCATATATTCGATGAAACGCACCACGATACCGGTGCCGCGAAAGCGCTCCACCAGATCGGTGACGGTGTGTTCGTTGACGCCGCGCTGCACGACGGTGTTGAGCTTCACGCCATTAGGGAAGCCGGCGGCCTGCGCCGCTTCAACGCCAGCCAGTACATCGTCCAGCGCGCCACGCCCGCCACTCATGCGATGGAACAACGCGGGGTCGAGCGTATCCAGGCTGATGGTGACGCGATCCAGGCCGGCCTCGCGCAGTTCGGTGGCGTGCCGTGCCAGCAATACGCCGTTGGTGGTGAGCGCCAGATCGGTGATGCCATTCAGTCGACGCAGCCGCGCCACCAGTTCGGCCAACTGCGGGCGCAGCAAAGGCTCGCCGCCGGTCAGACGCAGCTTGCTCACTCCCAGCGAAGCGGCCAGGCGGCACAAGCGCTCGATTTCGTCAAAGCTCAACCGCTCGTCGTTGCGCAGAAAGGTGAAGTGCTCGCCGTAGGTGGCCTCGGGCATGCAGTAGGGGCAGCGAAAGTTGCAGCGATCCATCACCGAGATGCGCAGGTCGTGCAGCGGCCGGCCTCGCTGGTCGCGGGGCAGCGCCTCGGTCAGTTCGGAAACGGCATCGATTGCACTCATGTCACCACCGGTAGAACGCTACAACGGTACCCGCCGCCGCGCGGCTCTCGCCGGGTGGCAACTGCACCACCCCCTGCGTACGCGGCAGGGTAGAAAAATCACCCGAGGTGCGTGAAGGAACCGGATAGGCGATGAACCGGCCCTGCGGATCGGTCTGGACATGGGCGGGTACGAAACAGGTCAACATGGTGCTGGTATCTACGGCGGCGTCCAAGCAGGCAAATTCCGGCGGTGATGTCGGGATACCCAGGGATAACCGTAGGGCTTGCCTTACGTATCGGCTGGCGCAAACCAAGGCAGACAGAGGGTTACCCGGCAAGGCGAACACGGCCTGCCGGCGCGAACCCATGCCAAACCACATGGGTTTGCCGGGCTTCTGGGCGATGCGGTGGAAAACGCGGCGCACACCCAGCGCATCAAGCGCCCCTGGCACGAAATCACGCTGCCCCATCGAGACGCCACCGGAGAGCACCAGCACGTCATGCCTTTCCAGCAGCTGGGCCAGCTTATCCTGGGTCAGGGACGCGTCGTCGGGGATATGTTCCATCGTCACGCGGTCGAAGCCATCCAGACGCAATGCGGTGGCAATGGCCATGTCGTTGGAGCGGCGGATTTGCCCCTCCCCGAGCGCGGCCTCGACGTCCACCAACTCATCGCCGGTCGAGACGATGGCGATCGATGGAATGCACGCGACTTCGACGGCCGCGACACCGTTTGCCGCGAGCAACGCTGCCTCTGGCGGACCAATGCGCGTACCAGGGGCCAGCAATTTCGCCCCTGCGAGGCAGTCCGAGCCACGCGGATGAATGAATTGTCCCCGGGCGGGCTGATAGCCGTCGACCAGCTGATAGTGCGAACCGTCGCGACGAAGCTGCTCTACCGGAACGACGCAATCACAGCCGGCCGGCAGCATGGCGCCCGTGGTTACTTCGATGCAGGTGTCGCCGGCTTGCAGCGCCTGCCTGACCATGCCGGCCACTTGCGTACCGGCGAAGGCAAACTCTCGGGGCAGCGGCTCGCTCCAGCGCAACGCAATGCCGTCCATCATCACGCGGTCAAATGGCGGATGATCGTGCTCGGCCTGCACTACCTGGCGCAAAACGCGGCCCGCCGCTTGCTCCAGGGGAATCCGCTCACTGCCAAAGGATGGCATGTGTTCGGCTATCAGGGCTTCGGCCTGGGCAACGCTGATCAGCTCGGTCATGGACATGACTAGTGGGGTGGATACCGATAGACGGGGTGCTGCCGACCATCATGGTCACGGTAGTGCCTGCTCGCAACCACGAAAGGGGTTTGCGTCAGGGGCCTAATGCCACAGCCTTGACTTGAGCCCAAACCTCGCCGCCCGGCTCAAGCCCCAGCGCGTGCCACGACCGCCGCGTGATGCGTGCAAGCAGCGTGCAGCCTCCGGCATCGAGCTGCACCAGACATTGCGAGGGATGATCCGCATCAGCCATGGCAACGATGCGGCACGGGATCTGGTTCAGCGCGCTGCTCCCCTCCTGGGGCGCATGGGTCAGCACCACATCGCGTGCGCCGATGCGACAGCGCAAGGTCTGCCCCACCACCTCGTGACGGTAGGGCAGCCACAGGTGGCCTCCGGCAAAGGCAAGCCCGATCAGCTGGTCGTGGGCGTCATAACCGACCACCTCGCCTTCAATCACCGCGCCCACCGCCTCCCCCAGCGCCGGCGGCAGATCGAGGCGGGTCAGCGTGGCTTGCAGCGGTCCCTGCGCCACGACATGGCCCGCCTCCATCAGCACCAGATGATCGGCCAGCCGCGACACTTCATCGACGTTGTGGCTTACGTAGATCATGGGTACCTGCAGCGTGGCGTGCAGATCTTCCAGGCAGCCGAGGAGGTCCGATCGTGCCGTTCCATCAAGCGCCGACAACGGTTCGTCAAACAGCAATAACGCGGGATCCGATAGCAGCGCCCGCGCCATGGATACCCGCTGGCGCTCGCCGCCTGAGAGCCCGCTGACGCGCCGCTTCAACAGGGGCCGCACGCCGAAGCGATCAATCAGCCCTTCGCGATCGAGATGTGCCGGTCTGCCCGCACGCCGATAGCCATAATCGAGATTACCTTCCACCGTGTGATGGCTGAACAGGCTGGCTTCCTGAAACACGTAGCCCAGTTTCCGCCGGTGCGGCGGCACGAATACGCGGCTTGCGCTGTCCTGCCACATCTGGTGACCAAACGAGACGCGCCCCTCCGCTCGTTCCAGGCCTGCGATGGCGCGCAGGCAGCTGGTTTTGCCTGCACCAGAGGGCCCGAACAAGGCGGTGATACCGCGCGGCGGCAAGGCAATATCGATATCCAGCGCGAGATCTCCTCGCCGCCAGGAAAGCCGGGCATCCAGACCGTGCAGCGCCTCAGTCACGCGGATACCTGCGAGTGCGTAACAACGACATCGCCAACAGCGCGGTGAACGACACCACCAGCAGGCACAACGACAACACGTTCGCCTGGTGATATTCGCCCGCCTGCACGTGATCGTAGATACGCATCGACAGCACGCGCGTCTGCCCCGGGATGTTGCCGCCGATCATGAGCACCACGCCAAACTCACCCACGGTGTGTGCGAAACCCAGCACGGTGGCGGTCAGGATGCCAGGCAACGCCAGCGGAAGCGCTACCGTGAGAAAGCGGTCCAACGGACCGGCACCCAGGCATGAAGCCACTTCCATCGGCCGGTTGCCGATGGCTTCGAAAGCGTTGTTGAGCGGCTGCACCACGAACGGCAACGAATACAGCATCGAGGCCACCATCAGACCCTTGAAGGTGAACGGCAGCGCCGACAAACCCAGTGCAGCGATAAGCCGTCCAACGGCGCCATCAGGGCCCAATAACATCAGCAGATAGAAACCCAGCACGGTCGGCGGCAACACCAGCGGCAATGCCACCACCGCCGCTACCGGGCGCCGCCAGCGAGAATGCGTGTGCGCCAGCCACCACGCCAACGGCGTGCCGAGCAAAAGCAGCAGCGCGGTGACCGTTGTGGCCAGCCGCAACGTCAGCCCGAGTGCTTGCAGATCCTGGTCGGACAGCAGCGTCATGTTCGTCGCTTAGGGCACCGTGTTGTCAGGCAGGCTGAATCCGAAACGGCTCAAAATCGCCCTTGCCTGTGCGCCCTGCACATAATGCGAAAAGTCCTGCGCCAGCGCGTTTTGAGCACCACGCTGGGTCACCACGAAACTCTGGCGCAACGGTTCATACAACGCCTGCGGTACGGGTACGTAACTACCCTTACCGGGGGAGGCGAGCACCAGCGACTCGGCAACCAGGCCGACCTGGGCATTGCCGCTCTGTGTGAACTGCGCCGTCTGCGCAATGTTGTCTCCGAATACGAGCCGGTCCTGCACTTTGTCCCATACGCCCGCTTTGCGCAGCGCCTGCTCGGCACGCTTGCCATACGGCGCGTGCTGCGGATTGGCGATGGCAATGCGGCCGAAGCGCGGCTGGGCAAGGTCGGCGACCTGCACGTTGGTCATGTCGAGGCTGGCGCTCCACAGCACGAGATGACCGAGCGCGTAAGGCACCGGCGTTCCACCCGCCTTGCCATGTGCCACCAGCTGCTGCGGGTAGTCGCTGTCGGCGGAAAAAAACAGCTCGAATGGCGCGCCTTGCTCTATTTGGGTCAGCAGATTGCCGGAGGAACCGTAGACCACCTCGATGCGGCTGCCTGGATGGTCATGCCGATAGGCCTCGACGACCTGGTCCATGGCGTGGTGCAGGTCGGCGGCCGCTGCGACGGTGATGTGATCATCGGCCGCCGAAGCCATCGACCAGGGCACGAGTGCGACGCCGAGCAACAACAGTCCACGCCATATCCCACGGTTCATTCGGCTATTCCTTCGCGCTCATGTCGGCGATACCCCGAGAGTAGCCGAATCGGGTCCTGGTGCATGTGTTTTAACGAGATAGGCGCTGACGCACGCTGTCCCGCACATCGACGTCGAACAATAACTCGAGCGCTTCGCCAGCATCGTTGCCAGCCAGGATGAAGGTGAGCCCCTCACGCGTAGGCAGTCGTGCCGTATGCTCTCGCACGGCAGCTTCAGGCATGTCGATGATCCAGGCCCCGGGCTGCCCGGCAAACCGGGCTTCACTGCCCGCAGCGAGGCGCAACGTGCAAGTCATGGCAAACGCCTGCGCAAACTGCGTGCTGGCACGCACCGGCTCGCCCGCCAGCAATTGGGCCAGCTCATCCTCACCGATGCGCACGCGCAAATGCTGTCCTTCAATCTGAAGTTTCATGAAGCTGCCTCCTGCGGCATCTGACTCATCTCGGCAAACAGTGCACCGGGTTGCAAGCCAGCAATGAGCACCATGCTGCCCGCCAGGCATTCACCGGCATTCTCGGGCAGCACCACCCAGACATCGGCCTGGACGAACGGCTCCATCCGAAATGGCTGCGGACGACTGAGTACATGGGCGTGCAAACGCCCTTCCCTATCCTGGGTCACCGTGGCACGCAGGAAATGGCAAAGACCCGGCTTGGACTGCTGCGGGGCATCGAGTACCGCGTAAAGCGGCCGCTCGGTCGCCTGACCACGCATGGCCCGCAGCACGGGCACCACGAAAAACCGGAATCCCACCGCCACCGCCATCGGTGTGCCCGGCAGGGCCATCACCAACGTGCCGTTAGCGAGCCTGGCGGCCAGCAGTGGCTTGCCGGGACGCATGGCGACCTTGTGAAACAACAGCTCGGCGCCTAGCGCGCGCAAGGTATCGGGCACAAAGTCGTAACGCCCCATCGAGACAGCGCCGGTGCTGATGATCACATCGGCACCCGCGCGATGGGCGCGCTGTATGGCATCGGCATAGGTGTCAGCCGTGTCGTCCACGGTGTCGCACGACAGCACTTGCGCGCCGGCAGCCGCCAATGCCGCAACCAGATAAGGGCCGTTGGATCCGTAAATTTGACCGGGCACGAGTGGCTGGGTGGGATCCGGCTGCAATTCCTTACCCGTCGCTATCACCGCCACGCGCGGCGCACGCACCACCGCAACGGTCGCCACACCGAGCGCGGCGAGCAACATGACATGCGCCGGTTCGATGCGGGTACCGGCCGTGATCACGGTACGCCCTTCCGCCACATCGCTGCCCGCATAGCGCACGTTGGCGCCCTGCTCCAACCTGTCGAGCAAACGAATGCGTTGGGGCGCGCCATCGGCGCGCGTCTCCAGCAGTTGGGTTCGCTCGACCGGCACCACCGCGTTCAGGCCATCCGGCAAATGCGCCCCGGTCATGATTTCCCACGCCATGCCAGACGATGACTGCGCTTTGTCGCCCGCGGCCTGCGAGCCGATCACCACATGCTCGGAGCCCGCCTCGCAAGGCTGACTGGCGTTGAGCGCATAGCCGTCCATCGCCGCATGGTCGAACGAGGGCAACGCCATGGGGCTGATCACGTCGCTCGCCAACACACGTCCGAGTGCTGCAGACCTCGCGCACCGCTCAGCGGGTAGCTGACGAGCGTGCGCCATGAGTCGTTCGAGTGCCTGTTCGTAACCGATCATGGGGCCTTGAAGGGTTTGTTACTGAAAGAGAAAGCAGAACCACCGACATGCTCGGCGGACACACGGCGCCGCGCAAGGGTTCTGGTCATTTTGTGAATATCGCTCGCTGCGGCGCAACAACGCACCCTCCTACAGTCCCGGTATTGTCGGCATCCATCGCCCACGGCGCTCGATCATGAGTGCGGTTTGCGGATGCATCAGGGCTTCGGTGGCATACAGGGAACCGGAACGTAAGCACGCTGTGCAACATGAGGCTGCGACTATCCCTGTCCGCTCGTTCAAAGCGGCTGGGCCGGCCCTGGATGGCACCCATTGGGTAGCCGGAGGCTCCTTGGCATTCATTGACCGATCGGTGTATGGGTAACGATGACTACGGTGGCAGGCCTGCTGTGAAAGATATCTGGATGGTGGAAACATGAAACGCACGGCCAACGGCACCACGCTGCCGGACATTCCCGAACCCATCCGAGCCGTCGTGCTCGACGTCACGGAAAGGCTGAAAGACACGCCCGGCGCCCTGCTGCCCGTACTTCACGGGGTGCAGGACTTGCTTGGCTATGTGCCGGATCAAGCCGTATCGCTCATCGCTCGCGAGCTGAACCTCTCGCGCGCCGACGTGCACGGTGTCATCAGTTTCTATCACTACTTCCGCCAGAAGCCGTCCGGGCGGCACGTCATTCATCTGTGCCGGGCGGAATCCTGTCAGGCGATGGGCGCGGCACGGCTTGAGCAGCATGTGAAGCAAGGACTCGGTATCGGCTTTCACGAGACCACCGCCGACGGCGCCTATACGCTGGAACCCGTCTACTGCCTGGGTAACTGCGCCTGCTCGCCGGCGATGATGGTCGACGGCGAACTGAAAGGCCGAATCACACCCGAACGCTTCGACGCGTGGCTCGCTGCGGAGGCGCCATGAGCATCACCGTTTATGTACCGCGTGATGCGGGCGCTCTTTCGCTGGGGGCCAAGGCGGTGGCTGAGTCGATCGCCAACGAGGCAAAGCGGCGTGATATCGATGTACGCATCGTGCGCAACGGCTCACGCGGTTTGTACTGGCTGGAACCGCTGGTGGAAGTCGAAACGGCGCAAGGGCGTATCGCTTATGGCCCAGTGCAGTCGGAAGACGTGCCTGGCTTGTTTGAAGCCGATTTCCTGCATGGCGGCGGCCACGCATTGGCATGGGGGCCTACGGAATCGATTCCGTATCTGAAGAACCAGCAGCGACTCACATTCGCACGTGTCGGCGTGGTCGATCCGCGCAGCCTGGACGACTATCTGGCGCACGGCGGCTACCGCGGCCTGGAAGCCTGCTTGCGCATGAGCGGCACGGAGATCGTGCAGGCGGTCACAGAGTCCGGCCTGCGTGGCCGGGGCGGCGCGGCCTTTCCCACCGGCGTCAAGTGGAAAACCTGCCTGGACGCCCAGGCCGATCGCAAATACGTGGTGTGCAATGCCGACGAAGGCGATTCGGGCACCTTTGCCGACCGCATGATCATGGAAGGCGATCCCTTCATGTTGATCGAAGGCATGACCATTGCCGGCCTTACCGTGGGCGCCACCCACGGTTACGTCTATCTACGCGTCGAGTATCCCCACGCGCAGCGTGCCATGGAGGCAGCCATCGCCGTGGCGAAGGCCCAAGGTTATCTGGGGGATGATGTGCGCGGCAGCGGCAAGGCCTTTCACCTCGAAGTTCGCATGGGTGGTGGTGCCTATATTTGTGGCGAGGAGACCTCGATGCTCGAATCCATCGAGGGCAAGCGTGGTCAGGTTCGCGTGAAGCCACCGCTGCCAGCCATAAGCGGCTTGTTCGGCAAACCCACGGTAATCAACAACGTGGTGACCTTCGCCTGCGTGCCGCTGATACTCGACAAGGGCGCTGCGTATTACCGCGACTATGGAACGGGTAAATCGCGCGGCACCCTGCCCCTGCAGCTGGCCGGTAACGTCAAGCGGCCGGGTCTGGTAGAACGCGCCTTTGGCCTGACGCTGCGCGAACTCATCGAGGGCTATGGCGGAGGTACCGCGAGTGGGCGACCGGTGCGTGCGGTGCAGGTGGGCGGCCCGTTGGGCGCTTATATTCCCGCGTCGCAATGGGATACGCCGATCGATTACGAAGCCCTTGCCGCCATCGGCGGCATGCTGGGCCATGGCGGCGTGGTCGTGTTCGACGACACGGTCAACATGGCGGCACAGGCGCGTTATGCGATGGCTTTCTGCGCGATTGAATCCTGCGGCAAATGCACCCCGTGCCGTATCGGCTCCACGCGCGGCGTGGAAGTGATCGACCGCATGCTTGCCGGTGACCGCGCCGAACGGGAACGCCACGAGACACTGCTGCGCGACCTGTGCGAAACCATGGTGGCCGGATCGCTGTGTGCCCTGGGCGGCATGACACCCTTCCCCGTGCTCAGCGCGCTCGATCATTTCCACGACGATTTCCTGGGCCACGGCAAGACCGTGGTCTGACGAGGTAACACTGACATGCTTTCCATCGTCGAGATCGACTACGGCACGCCCAAGTCCCGGTCAGAAACCATGGTTGCGCTGGAGATTGACGGCCAGCGCATCGAAGTGCCCGAAGGGACCTCGGTCATGCGTGCGGCGGCACAAGCTGGCATCAGCATCCCCAAGTTGTGCGCAACGGAGATGCTGGAAGCGTTCGGATCGTGCCGCCTGTGCCTGGTAGAGATCGAGGGCCGCAAGGGCTATCCCGCCTCCTGCACCACGCCCGTCAGCGCAGGCATGAAGATCGCCACGCAGACGCCCAAGCTGGCTCAGATCCGCCGCGGCGTGATGGAGCTTTACATCTCCGATCACCCACTGGACTGCCTTACCTGCCCCGCCAACGGCCATTGCGAACTGCAAGATATGGCCGGCGTGGTTGGCCTGCGCGAAGTACGTTACGGCTACGACGGCGCCAACCACGTCTATGCGAAGCAAAAGGACGGCACGGCCAATCCGCTGTTCGCGGCCAAGGACGAATCCAACCCGTACTTCACGTTCGACCCCTCCAAGTGCATTGCCTGTTCGCGCTGCGTGCGCGCCTGCGACGAAATCCAGGGAACGTTCGCGCTGACCATCCAGGGGCGCGGTTTTGAATCCAAGGTATCGGCCAGCCAGGACAATCGTTTTCTTGAATCGGAGTGTGTGTCCTGCGGCGCCTGCGTGCAGGCCTGTCCCACGGCGACGCTTTCAGAAACCTCATTGATAGACAAAGGCCAGGCGGAGCACAGCGTTGTCACCACCTGCGCCTATTGCGGCGTGGGCTGCAGCTTCCGCGCGGAAATGAAGGGCCAGGATCTGGTGCGCATGGTCCCGAACAAAGACGGCCACGCCAATCACGGTCATTCGTGCGTAAAAGGCCGCTTCGCCATGGGCTATGCCACGCACCCGGATCGCATAACCACGCCCATGGTCCGCTCGAAGATCTCCGACCCGTGGCGTGCCGTCAGCTGGGACGAAGCCATCGCTCATGTCGCCAGCGAGTTCAGGCGACTGCAGGCCGCTTACGGCAACCATGCCATTGGCGGCATCACCTCCTCGCGCTGCACGAACGAGGAAACGTACCTCGTGCAAAAGCTGGTGCGCGCGGGTTTCGGCAATAACAACGTCGATACCTGCGCCCGCGTTTGCCACTCGCCCACCGGCTATGGACTCAAGGCGACGCTGGGCGAATCCGCCGGCACGCAGGATTTCGATTCCATCGCATCCACCGACGTCGTGTTGGTCATCGGTGCCAACCCGACGGATGCGCACCCCGTATTCGGCTCGCAGATGAAACAGCGCCTGCGCGCCGGCGCGCGCCTGATCGTCATCGATCCGCGCCGGATCGACCTGGTGCGTACACCGCATATCAAGGCCGACCACCACCTGCGTCTTCGCCCCGGCACCAACGTCGCGCTCCTCAATACGCTGGCCCATGTCATCGTGACCGAGGATCTGGTGAACGAGACGTTTGTTGCCAGTCGTTGCGAGACGGAAGCCTTCGCGAAATGGCGGGCTTTCGTCGCGCAGGAGAAATACAGCCCCGAGGCCATGGAAAACGTCACTGGCGTGCCGGCAGCGTCGGCACGCGCCGCGGCGCGTTTGTACGCAACCGGTGGCAACGGTGCCATTTATTACGGCCTGGGTGTCACTGAGCACGCGCAAGGCTCCACGGCGGTGATGGCCATCGCCAACCTCGCCATGGCCACCGGCAATATCGGCCGCGAAGGCGTGGGCGTGAATCCGCTGCGAGGACAGAACAATGTGCAGGGCTCGTGCGACATGGGCTCGTTCCCGCACGAGTTTCCGGGCTATCGCCACGTCAGCGACGACGCCGTGCGTCATTCCTTCGAGGAAGCCTGGGGCGTGCCGCTGCTGGCCGAACCGGGCCTGCGCATTCCCAACATGTTCGAAGCGGCTTTGGACGGCAGTTTCAAAGGGCTCTACATCGAGGGCGAGGACATCGCCCAGTCCGATCCGGATACCCAGCACGTGACCGCCGCTCTCACCGCCATGGAATGCATCGTGGTGCAGGATCTGTTTCTCAACGAGACCGCCAAGTTCGCTCACGTGTTCCTGCCCGGCAGCTCGTTCCTGGAGAAAGACGGCACGTTCACCAATGCCGAGCGACGCATCTCCCGCGTGCGCAAGGTGATGGAACCCAAAGGCGGCTACGCGGACTGGGAGGTCACGCAGCTGCTCGCACAGGCGATGGGCTATCCCATGAACTACACGCATACCTCGCAAATCATGGATGAGATTGCGCGACTCACACCCACCTTCCATGGCGTGAGCTTCGAAAAGATCGATCAGCTGGGCTCCATCCAGTGGCCATGTAACGAAGAGCACCCCTCCGGCACGCCGGTCATGCACGTCGGCGAGTTCGTGCGCGGCAAGGGGCGCTTCATGCTCACCGAGTACGTGCCCACCTCAGAAAAGGTCACTGCCGAGCATCCACTGATTCTTACTACCGGGCGCATCCTCAGCCAGTACAACGTCGGCGCACAGACACGGCGTACCGCCAACGTGATGTGGCACGACGAGGACCGGCTGGAAATTCACCCGCACGATGCGGAAGAACGCGGCATTCTTGAAGGCGACTGGGTCGGCATCGCAAGCCGCGCCGGCGAAACCGTGCTGCGCGCGACCCTCTCCGAACGCATGCAACCGGGCGTTGTCTATACCACCTTCCACTTTCCCGGCTCTGGCGCCAACGTGATCACCACGGAGAACTCGGACTGGGCCACCAACTGTCCGGAGTACAAGGTCACGGCCGTACAGGTCACGCGTGTCACCCAGCCATCCGAATGGCAACGGCGCCATCGGGCGTTTACCGAGGCGCAGGAGGCGCTGCTGGAACAGTCGGTGAAACCCGCTTGAGCACGCCCGAGCAAGAAGGCACCTCTAAAGGATTCGTGCGCCGCGCGATCGACCGCTGGCGTCACGGCAAGCCCGTGCATGAGGACGACTTCGTTGCCGAAGAGGTGCCCGTAGCCATGGTCTACAACGGCAGCAGTTTTGCGGTGATGATGGCGACACCGCATGACCTTGACGACTTTGCGCTTGGCTTCTCGCTGAGCGAAGGGTTGATCAACGATGCCGCTCAGTTGCTGGAAGTGAAAAGCCATGCGCTGCTCGAAGGCATCGAGTTGACCATGCGCGTAACCGACGATGCCCCGGGGGCGCGTATCGAACAGCAGCGCTTGATGCCGGGCCGTAGCGGTTGTGGCATCTGCGGTACCCGCGACCTGGAGCACGCCATTCGCCAAAGCGGTTCCGTGGCCGCCGGTGTGACCTTGACGCGCGATGCGCTCGAGATTGCCTTGCACCAACTCCAAACCTTGCAGCCGATGAATAGCGCCACCGGCGCCGTTCACGCTGCGGCATGGGCTGACAGGACCGGGCACATCGTACTTGTGCGTGAAGACGTGGGCCGGCACAACGCACTGGACAAGCTGATTGGCGCGATGCGCCGCGCGGGTATCCCTTCGAACGATGGCATGGCGCTCGTCACCAGCCGGGCAAGCTACGAAATGGTCACCAAGGCCGCCAGTGCAGGCATTCCCCTGCTGGCGGCCATCTCCGCCCCAACCGCGCTGGCCATCGAATTGGCACGCAGCGCAGGCATGACCCTGGTGGGCTTTGCGCGCCCCGGCAGCCACAATGTCTACACCCACTCTCAACGCCTGCTACCCGCGGCACAACAGGAGCGGCCATGAGAATCGAACGACTCATCACCATGGCCAACGACATCGCGACCTACTTCGCGGTCGAGCCTGACCATGCCGCAGCCGTGGGTGGCGTGCGCGATCACCTCAAGCGGTTCTGGGATCCGGTGATGCGCCGCCAGCTAAAAACCTATCTCGCCGAAGGTGGCGAGGGGTTGCTTCCGCTTGCCAGAGAAGCGGTTACCGGATTGGATGCGCCACCGGCAGACGCACCCTGAGCGAACCCCTCATCAACGCGCGTCTGATGAGCTGCCGTCCACCACTTCTATCACCGTGACATTGCGCACCCAGCGCGCCGGTCGTTTGTCACCCGGCACCAACAACCGGAATGGGCCATCTTTTTCCAGCGGCTTGCCATCGCGCATGTCGACCAACAGCACCCGCGTGTTGCCTAACGTAGGATCGAGGTCGGAAAGAGCAAACACGACTTGATACCGATCCGCCGCCGTGACGCGAACGAACGAGGCCAATGACCTTCCGTGTAGTGGCTTTTCAAGCGACACGCCCGCCTTCGCCAGCACATCGACCAGCTTCACGCCCCGCCATTGACTGGCAGGCTCGTCATGCGACGACGCCGTGACTTCCTCGTGCGGCATGCCGGCCAAGGTTTTCGCGTCCAGCGTCAACGGGGACTTGCCCGCCGCCAGCACCTGCACTCCCGCCGGTGTTACGGCCGTGGGCGCATCGTTTGCATGAGCCGCAAACACCAGGCAGGCACCAAGAAAGAAGCTACTTAAGTAAAACCACGTACCCACCGGTTTTGTCACGCCTTGCTCCTTTATCAAGGGAATTCACGCGGTTTTCATAGTATGGAAAAACCGCGCCGCGTACACTGCATCAGGCTCGCACCCAAGCATGCTTTGCAGACCATTGCCAACACCAGCGTGTCGATCTGATTCAGGTCAGCAGCCCAGGGAAGCCACTGATTCAGCTTGACGCGTAGATCTGGTTAGAGCCGCCCTACTGAAAGGAGGTGCGCGTGGAACCATCGACCTCTATCGGCACCCGCAAGCTGGAACGAACGACGTTTCTATTGCTGCTAGTGCTGTTTCCCGTGTTGTCGGTGATGTTCATTGCAGCCTTCGGCTTCGCGGTGTGGTTTTGGCAGATGTTCGTGAGTGGCCCACCCCATGTCTGAAGTTCCCTCATGCCGCCGGGGAATACCATGAAAGACGATCACCACATCTCCAGCCTTGTCGTCCTGCATCGCCCCGATGCCGCTGACAGACTGAAAGCCTTCGTTGATCAGTACCCCGCGCTGGACATCGCCGTGCGGGGCGATTGCCGCTGCGTGATGGTGTGCGAAACCGACAGTCAGCGAGCCGTGATGGATCTCATCGACGCACTGGAAGCGCTGCCCGGCATCATCAACGTATCGCTGATCTACCACCACGTGGAGCCCCAGGCCGCTATGGACGAACGGGTATCCCCGCTTCAAGGAGCAGGCATATGACGCTGACCATGACGCGACGGGACTTTATCCGCAACACCGCCATCGCGGTGGCGGCCAACGTGGCCGGTCTGGCCTTGCCGGCAAGCGCGACCAATGTCCTGCTGGAAGGGGACATGACCAAGCTCAAATGGAGCAAAGCTCCGTGCCGCTTCTGCGGCACCGGCTGCGGTGTCAATGTTGCCGTGAAGGATGGCCGCGTGGTGGCGACGCATGGCGACCAGCTCGCCGAGGTCAATCGCGGCATCAACTGCGTCAAGGGCTATTTCCTTTCCAAGATCATGTATGGCGCCGACCGTTTGACGCAGCCCATGCTGCGCAAAAAGGATGGTGCTTATGCCAAAGACGGCGAGTTCACGCCCGTATCGTGGGATGAAGCCTTCGATGTGATGGCAGCGCAATTCAAGCGCGTGCTGAAAGAGAAAGGCCCCGGCGCCGTCGGCATGTTCGGCTCCGGCCAGTGGACGGTATGGGAGGGTTACGCCGCCAACAAACTGTTCAAGGCGGGGTTCCGCACCAACAACCTCGATCCCAACGCTCGCCATTGCATGGCCTCGGCCGTCATGGGTTTCATGCGCTCCTTCGGCATGGACGAGCCGATGGGTTGCTACGACGACATCGAGGCCGCCGATGCGTTCGTGCTATGGGGTTCGAACATGGCGGAGATGCATCCCATTCTGTGGACGCGTGTGACCGACCGCCGCCTCTCCAATCCGCACGTCAAGGTGGCGGTGCTATCGACCTTCGAGCATCGAAGTTTCGAGCTGGCGGACATTCCCATCGTGTTCACGCCGCAGACCGATCTGGTCATGCTCAACTACATCGCCAACCACATCATCAAGACAGGGCGGGTCAACAAGGATTTCGTCAACCAGCACACGACCTTCAAGCGCGGCGTCACGGACATTGGCTATGGCTTGCGGCCTGACAATCCGCTGGAACTGAAAGCGAAGAACGCGAAGGATCCTAACGCGAGCGAAGCGATCGACTTTGACCAGTTTGCCGCCTTTGTCGCGCCATACACGCTGGAAAAAGCGGTGGAAATGACTGGCGTGGAGAAGGGTTGGCTGGAGCAGCTGGCCGAACTCTATGCGGACCCGAAAACCAAGGTCGTGTCGTTCTGGACCATGGGCTTCAATCAGCACACACGCGGTGTGTGGGCCAACAACATGGTCTACAACATCCATTTGCTCACCGGCAAGATCTCCACGCCGGGCAACAGTCCGTTCTCGTTGACTGGCCAGCCCTCTGCGTGTGGCACAGCGCGCGAAGTCGGCACGTTCAGCCATCGCCTGCCGGCCGACATGCTGGTCGCCAATCCCGAACATCGCAAACATGCGGAGGACATCTGGAAGATCCCGCACGGCATCATTCAGCCCAAGCCCGGTTTTCACGCCGTCCAGCAGAACCGCGCGCTCAAGGATGGCCTGCTCAATGCCTACTGGGTGCAGGTGAACAACAATATGCAGGCGGGTGCCAACCTGATGCAGGAAACGTATCCGGGTTATCGCGACCCCCGGAATTTCATCGTCGTTTCCGATGCCTACCCCACCGTCACGGCGCAGGCTGCTGATTTGATTCTTCCCGCCGCGATGTGGGTGGAGAAGGAAGGCGCTTATGGCAACGCCGAACGCCGCACCCAGTTCTGGCATCAGTTGGTGAAAGCACCGGGCCAGGCGCGCTCAGACCTGTGGCAACTGATGGAATTCTCCAAACGCTTCACCACCGACGAATGCTGGCCTGCGGATATTCTCGCCGCCAACCCGCAGTTCAAGGGCAAGGCCTTGTTCGACGTGCTGTTCAAGAACGGCAAGGTGGATCGCTTCCCCGTTTCGGACATCGAAGCCGGTTACGACAACGACGAATCAGCTGCTTTCGGCTTCTATGTACAGAAGGGTTTGTTCGAAGAGTACGCCGAGTTCGGCCGCGGCCATGGTCACGACCTCGCGCCCTTCGACGCTTATCACCAGGCGCGCGGTCTGCGTTGGCCGGTGGTCGATGGCAAGGAGACGCGCTGGCGCTATCGCGAGGGCAGCGACCCTTACGTCAAGGCGGGTACCGGCTTCCAGTTCTATGGCAACCCCGATGGGCGCGCGGTGATCTGGGCGTTGCCCTACGAACCGCCCGCCGAAATACCGGATGATGAATTCAACCTGTGGCTGGTGACTGGCCGCGTACTTGAGCACTGGCATTCCGGCTCGATGACGATGCGTGTGCCTGAGCTGTATCGCAGCTTCCCCGAGGCGGTCGTGTTCATGAACCCCGATGACGCCAGGTCTCGCGGATTCAAGCGCGGCGATCAGGTCAAAGTGGTGTCGCGCCGTGGCGAGATGCGCTCGCGCATCGAAACGCGTGGACGCAACCACATGCCGCCCGGAGTAGTGTTCGTACCCTGGTTCGATGCCGGCCAGTTGATCAACAAGGTGACGCTTGATGCCACCGACCCCATCTCCAAGCAAACCGATTACAAGAAGTGCGCCGTCAAAGTAGTGGCTGTTTAAGAGGACATCCCTATGCGCGACAAACCGCTTATTGCCATCGGCACGCTGGTTGTCCTGGTCGTGGCTGCCATTGCCTTCATGGCAGGCCGCAAGTCGGGCGGCGAACCGTCACCGCATCCCGTCGTGGCAACCGCAGCCACGGCATCGCAGACACCGGCCGCACCATCCACCACGGAAGCAGCGCCTCGTGGCAATCAGATCGACGGGATCCGTCGCGGCACACCGATCGACCAGGAAGGCACACCGCCGCTCATGGCGCGCGTCGAAAACGCGGACATCAAGCGTAATCGCGCCTACCCCATGCAGCCGCCGACCATTCCGCACACCATCGACAATTACCAGATCGACAAGAACTCCAATCGCTGCCTGCTGTGTCACGCGCGTGCCAATGCCGACAAATTCCAGGCACCACCGGTCAGCGTCACTCACTACATGGATCGTGACGATCAGTTTCTTGCCACCATCTCGCCGCGACGCTACTTCTGTAATCAGTGCCACGTTGTGCAAACCGATGCCAAACCCCTTGTTGCAAACAACTTCAAGGACATCGACACGGTGCTGTCCGAACAGCCACAGCAGAAGGCGAACTGACCATGTGGTCGCGAATGAAGTCGTGGGGCGCCAGCGTCTGGCGCACGCTGCGCCGGCCCAGCGTTCATTACAGCCTGGGCTTTTTGACGCTGGGAGGTTTTATCGCCGGCGTCATGTTCTGGGGGGCGTTCAATACCGCTCTTGAGACCACCAATACCGAGGCGTTCTGCACCGGCTGCCACGAAATGCGCGACAACGTGTTTCAGGAGCTGAAGACCACCATCCACTACACCAATCGCTCGGGCGTACGCGCCACCTGCCCCGACTGTCATGTGCCCCACAACTGGACCGACAAGATCGCCCGAAAGATGCAGGCTTCCAAGGAAGTGTGGGGCAAGATTTTTGGCACCGTCGACACACGCGAGAAATTTCTCGACCATCGGCTGGAATTGGCAGAGCACGAGTGGGCACGCCTGAAAGCGAACGATTCGCTCGAGTGCCGCAACTGCCACAACTACACGTCGATGGACCTCACCCGGCAATCAACGCGCGCGGCGGAAATCCATAAGCGTTGGTTGGGTACGGGCGAGAAAACCTGTATCGACTGCCACAAGGGCATCGCCCATCATTTGCCTGACATGACGGGAATCCCTCAGGGATGATCCTGGGCTTGTCCACCGGCGTCTCCGGATCACTCCGCTTTCACATAACGCGCATTGCCGGATGACGCCGGGAGAGTAGGCTAACGGATTGAGGCACAGCGACTGGCATCGCTAGCAAGGGATGGCGCATGACATGTCGCCGCCTTGATGACCATGATCGCGTTTACGCCAGCGACAATGCGGCATGCTTCAAGTGCTCGGAGCGGGCTGATCCTGCTGCCGATCGTGGGGATGCTGCTGGCCTTACCAGCGCGCGCTGACAACGACACCTCCTGGCACCTTGAGCTTGCGGGTGAGCTGAGCTCCCCCAACGGTTGGGTGCAGGTGCGCGAAAACGCCATTCAGGGCACCCGGCTGCATTTCGGCAGCGACCTCAACGTCAACGACATGGAGACCATCCGGCTACTGGCCTGGAAGCCGTTTTCGGATGTCAGTGAGCTGCATTTCGGGTTTTCCACGAGCCAACTGGACGGCCATTCAAGCACCGACGTGCCGGTGTACTTCAACGGCACCACCATCGCGCCGGGGCGGCTCGACACCACCACGCACTTTCAGGACTTCATTGCCTTCGACGCTTCGTATTGGCATCAGCTGATGACCTTCGGGGGCGACGGTCAGCTCTGGGGCAGCGTCGGCGCTACCTACGTGATGCTCAACTTCAAGGTCAGCGGCACCATCGCCGCTGACAGTGTGGGCAATGAGCTGAAGGAAGACTTTTACGTGCAGGAAATGCCCGTGCCCATCTTCGGCCTGCACCTGCGCTATCCGCTGACCGACTCACTCAGGTTCACTGCCGATGGCACCTGGGGCCGCCTGCCATGGGTCAACAGCTTTCGCACCGAAGGCGGTGAGGTGAAAACGGCGCAGACCAACTGGGAGGCCGTATTTGGTCTGGAATACACCCTGTCGCCTCATTGGAAACTGTCGGCCTATCTGTTCCATCGCTACTACTCACAAGACGAGAGCAGCCACGAGGACGGCAACCAGATCAAACTCAACACCAACGGCGGCGGATTCGGCACCATCTATCAGTTCTAGCGGCTTGCGGAACATGCACAGGTCTTTCAGCGAGAAGGACCAAACCCATCGTGACGGGTTCGGTCCGTCCCGGTTGGAACGTCCTACCCCATCTTGACGAGCACCGCCTGCATCTCCTCGCCAGAGAATGCCCGCAACGTTTCGGAGCGCGTATTTCCGGATGCACTGATGGTCAAGCCGAAAGCGGTTGCTGACACCTCGTCTGGTGCCTCGATAATGGCCACCAGGTCATATTGCCCGAGCGTCCAGTACAGATCTTTGACCTTGGCACCGAACTTTCCCGCCGCGGCTTTCACCGCCTCGCCCCGCTTGGTGGTGTCCTTGATCGATCGCATACCCTGCTCGGTTATGTGCGTAAGCGCGATGTATGTCGCCATGCTCGTTCTCCCGTGTTGGATCCAACGTGACAATGGGACGCTGGGCGGCATCAGACATTGCGCTTGTCCCGTGGCGCCGGACCGCGGCTTGCCAGGGACGGGGCACCTCCGGTGGCATGACATCCACGCCACCGGGACCAACGGGGGGCGACTATAGGCAAGATTTTGCGACCGCCAGGTGAAAGTGGTGCCGCAGGATGGCGAGGGCCGTTCAGGCGTCCGGCGGCCCCTTCAGCTCGACCATGTTGCCCTGCGGGTCATACAGGTAGATGGACGGACCCTCGCCCTTGGCGCCGTAGCGCGAGCCGGTCTCGCCCATGCGCACGCCATGGGCCTTGAGATGCGCCACGATGGCGGCCTCGTCATAGCCCTCCACCTGCAGGCACAGGTGATCCATGTTGTGCCCTTCCTCGCCCGGGCCCGCGCCGCCCATGCGGCCCAGCTTGCTGTCCAGCGCCACCAGGTCGATCAGCGAATCGCCGGCGCGCAACTGAACCAGGCCGATCTCATCCTGGCGGCGCTCTTCCCGGCACCCCAACACTTCGCAGTAAAAACGCTGCATGGCGGCGGTGTCGGTAACACGCAGCACCACGTGATCGATTCTGGCCAATTGAAACGGAGGCTGGGGCATGGGGAAGGCTCCAAGGGGGCCTTCCATCTTAATGCCGTTTGAGACCCGGGCCGCACCGCAGGTGAAGCCCAGCCGACCGGGGAGGCAAACGAGGCCAAGGCAATCTATAATCGCTGTTTAGCGTGTGGTGGGAGAAGCGGTGCGAACCGCTGCCGAAGGCGCAACGCCCGTAATCGCTCAGGCCCCAGACCATCACACGCGCAAAACTCTGGAGAGACCGGTTGAATCCGGCGCCGAAGGGGCACGAAGCGCAAGCTTCCAAACTCTCAGGCAAAAGGACAGAGGGGCGCTTCGCGTGCGGCTTGCACGTTTCTTACGGACGCCCCTGCCATGAGTCAGAACGCCAACCCTTCCCTGCGTGATCTTGAGCACCACGACGCCTTCATCGAGCGTCACATCGGCCCCAACGACGCGGAAATCGCCACCATGCTGGCGCTGCTGGGCTACGACTCGCTGGAAGCGATGACCGACGCCATCGTGCCGGGCAAGATCAAGTCGCCGGCCCCGTTGACCCTGCCGGCGCCGATCACCGAAGTGGAAGCGATCGCCAAAATCCGCGCCATTGCCGACAAGAACCAGGTGTTCAGGAGCTTCATCGGCCAGGGCTACTACGGCACGCTGACCCCGAACGTCATCCTGCGCAACATCCTGGAGAACCCGGCGTGGTACACGGCCTATACGCCGTACCAGGCGGAAATCTCGCAGGGCCGCATGGAAGCGCTGATCAACTTCCAGACCATGTGCGCCGACCTCACCGGCATGGAGATCGCCAACGCGTCCCTGCTCGATGAAGGCACCGCCGCCGCGGAAGCGATGACGCTGGCCAAGCGCTCAGCCAAGTCCAAGTCCAACACCTTCTTTGTTTCCAGCGCCGTGCATCCGCAGACGCTGGAAGTGCTCAAGACCCGCGCCGAGGCGATGGGCATCGATCTGCATATCGGCGACGACAGCGAAGCCACCAAGGTCGAAAGCTACGGCGTGCTGCTGCAGTACCCCAACACCTTCGGCCAGATCAACGATTACAAGGCCCTCGCTGACACCGTTCACGCGCGCCACGGCGTGGTCTGCGTGGCCACCGACCTGCTCGCCCTCACCCTGATCGCTTCGCCGGGCGAATGGGGCGCTGACATCGTGGTCGGCAACACCCAGCGCTTCGGCGTGCCGTTCGGCTTCGGTGGCCCGCACGCCGCCTTCATGGCCTGCCGCGACAGCTACAAGCGTTCGATGCCGGGCCGCCTGATCGGCGTGTCCATCGACGCCGAAGGCAAGCCGGCCTACCGCCTCACGCTGCAGACGCGCGAACAGCACATCCGCCGTGAGAAGGCCACCTCCAACATCTGTACCGCGCAGGTGCTGCTGGCCGTGATGGCAAGCATGTACGCCGTGTATCACGGTCCGGAGGGGCTGACCCGCATCGCCCGCCGCGTGCATCGCCTGGCCTCGATCCTGTTCGTGGCGCTGCGTCAGGCTGGCGTTGCCGCCGGCACGCACTTCTTCGACACGCTGCACATCACCGGCGTCGATGCCGCCGCGCTGCATGCCAAGGCACGTGCCGCCGGTATCAACCTGCGCCCGATCGATGCGAACAGCGTCGGTATCGCGCTTGACGAAACCACCACGCGCGCCGACGTCATCGCGCTGGCCGCCGTGTTCGGCGCGTCGATTGCCGACATCGATGCACTCGATGCCAGCGTGCACGACGCCCTGCCGCCGCAGCTACTGCGCAAGACCAAGTTCCTGACCCACCCGGCCTTCAACACGCACCACAGCGAGCACGAGCTGCTGCGCTATATGCGTTCGCTGGCCGACAAAGACCTGGCGATGGATCGCACCATGATCCCGCTGGGCAGCTGCACCATGAAGCTCAACGCCACCGCGGAGATGATTCCGGTGACGTGGCCGGAGTTCGCCAACATCCATCCGTTGGCTCCGGCCGATCAGGCCACCGGTTACAAGCAGCTCATCGACGAGCTGGAAGCGATGCTGGTGGAGTGCACCGGCTACGACGCCGTCAGCCTGCAGCCGAACTCCGGCGCACAGGGTGAATACGCCGGCCTGCTGGCCATTCGCGCCTACCACCGCTCGCGCGGCCAGGGCCATCGCGATATCTGCCTGATTCCGGAATCCGCCCACGGCACCAACCCCGCCTCCGCCCAGATGTGCGGCATGCAGGTGGTGGTGACCAAGTGCGACGCGAACGGCAACGTGGACGTGGCTGACATCCAGCGCGCCGCCGAAAAATTCAGCGACCGCCTTGCCGCGCTGATGATCACCTACCCGTCCACGCACGGCGTGTTCGAGGAAGACATCGTCAAGATCTGCGAAATCGTGCATGAGCACGGCGGCCAGGTTTACACCGACGGCGCCAACATGAACGCGCTGGTCGGCGTGGCCAAGCCGGGCAAGTGGGGATCGGACGTTTCGCACCTCAACCTGCACAAGACCTTCTGCATCCCGCACGGCGGCGGCGGCCCGGGCGTGGGCCCGTGCGCAGTGAAGTCGCATCTGGCTCCGTTCCTGCCGCGCACGTTTGGCGGCGAAGGTGACGTGGGCATGGTGTCGGCGGCGAGCTTCGGCTCGGCATCGATCCTGCCGATCAGCTGGATGTACATCACCATGATGGGCGCCGCCGGCCTGCGCCGCGCCACCCAGGTGGCCCTGCTCAACGCCAACTACATCGCCAAGCGCCTGGCGCCGCACTACGAGACGCTCTACACCGGCCGCAACGGCCTGGTGGCGCATGAGTGCATCCTCGACCTGCGCCCGCTGAAGGACGCCACCGGCATTGGCGCCGAAGACGTGGCCAAGCGCCTTATCGACTTCGGCTTCCACGCCCCGACGCTCAGCTTCCCGGTGGCCGGCACGCTGATGGTCGAGCCGACCGAAAGCGAATCGCAGTACGAGCTGGATCGCTTCATCGACGCCATGATCCAGATCCGCGACGAGATTCGCGCCGTGGACGAAGGCAAGCTCGACCGCGAGGACAACCCGCTCAAGCACGCACCGCACACCGCTGTCATGGTGTCGGCTTCCGAGTGGACCCACGCCTACCCGCGCGAACTGGCTGCCTTCCCGCTGCCCAGCCTGCGATTCCAGAAGTACTGGTCGCCGGTGGCGCGCGTGGACAACGTCTACGGCGACAAGAACGTGTTCTGCAGCTGCGTGCCGGTGGAAGCGTTCAAGGGCGAGATCGAAGCCTTCAGCGAACCGAACGTGGCGTAATCGCGCTCGCGCTGTGAACGAAAAGGGCTCCGCATGCGGAGCCCTTTTTTGTTTGCAAGCCTTAGTGGTATTTCACATCGCGCCCTCAGGCGTCCTGAGTCGCTGCCTGCTCCAGCGACTGGGCTTCCTTGATTCGGTGATAGGCAAACGTGCCGCGAACGCCAGTGATGAAAGCCAGCAGCAGTGCTATCGCGACAAGAATGCCGAACCCTAGACTCAACGGCTGCGTAGCGAGCTGAAAGATCTTCTCGATCACGAACAGCACCAGGCCAATGACAGCAAAACTCTTTGAGCGCGCGCGAATACGCCAGGCGATCACCGCGAACACTGCCGCGTCCGCGTAGGCCACCGGGCCGATGCCCGCCACTGCATTGCCGGACGTCGCGGCGATGGTCGCAAAAAGCGCCGTTATCACCGCACAGACCACTGCTGCCCAAAATCCTTGATTCGAGGCCTGCTCCGCGTCGGCAAGATTGCCGATCTCGGGCCAATACATACGATCTGGTTTGCTGCTCCTTGCCACGTGATGTCCCCTGTCACGTTGAGTGCCGCCGGCGCCCTCCGCACCGTGGTCGAACGCATGCTAGCGACTCGACAGAGCCGGCGGTATGGCCTACGTGATTCATCGCCTCCTTGCCAGATAGACAACGTTGTCAGCGCATGGATGGTTCTCGACCAGTAGTGACCCAGTCCCTGCCGAAAGACTGCTGCATCGCAATAGAAAGGCGATGCACATCGTCGAATTTTTGTCGCAAATTCCTGCCTATTTGATTTCACGCGAGACATCACAGTTTGCCAAACCCGTTGAAGACAACGTTGTCATTGCAGGGCGCGAAGACGACACGTCTCCGGCCCTGGCCGGCCACGGCACGCAGGGTTGGCCAATCCCAAGGGGTCACAAGGCCAGAGACCCGCAGCCGTTCGCCACTGACACCTTCCGCTTTAGTCACGCAACACAACCAGGAGGCCCTCCCATGCGCTTGAAGAAGTCGGTTGTTTGGCTACGCACGGCACTCCATGCCATCGGCACTGCCGCAGGTGGCGCGATGGCGATGAGTTTGATGACGATGGCTCCCGTACAAACGGCGCATGCGCAAAGCGCGCCCGCCTGTGCTGCAGCGTGGAGTGCGAGTACCGCCTACAGCGGCGGCGCCGTCGTCAGCGAGAGCGGCATCAACTACGTCGCCAACTGGTGGACCCAGGGCAATGACCCAGCCACCAACCATGGCGTGACCGGCTCCGGACAACCATGGACCTCGCAAGGCGCCTGCGGCGGCAGCGGAAGCTCCGGTGGTGGCACGGGTAGCGGCGGCGGCGGTGGCGGTGGCGGTTCATCGGGCACCTGCGCCGCTGCATGGACATCGACCACCGCTTACAACGGCGGCGCCGTCGTGAGCGAAAACAGCACCAACTACGTCGCCAATTGGTGGACCCAGGGCAACGATCCCGCCACCAGTAGTGGCCCCTCGGGCTCCGGCCAGCCGTGGACCTCGCAAGGCTCCTGTACTGGTAGCAGTGGTGGTGGCACGGGTGGCGGCACCGGTGGAGGAACGGGCGGTGGCACAGGTGGCGGCACCGGTGGTGGTGGCACAACCAATCCGCCGGGTACCGGCGCCAACCTGCTGTTCAGCCCGTACAAGGACGTCACGGTCAATCTCAACTGGAACACCAATGCCATGCAGACGGCGACCGCAACGGGCTCGGCCATTCCCGTCGTCGGCGCCGGCAGCCTCAAGTCGAACTACGTGACCAACCTCAGTGCACTCACCCTTGCCTTCGCTACGGGCGAATGCGGCAGCGAAAACTGGGGCGGCGTACCGGGCGCAAGCTTCGCCAGCGCAAACATCTCTGCACTTTCCAGTGCTGGCCTGCCCTACGTGGTCTCCACCGGCGGCGAAGCAGGCACCTTCACCTGCGGCAGTACCGCCAACTTCGCTACGTTCCTGTCGCGCTACATGTCGCCGCAAATGGTGGGCGTGGACTTCGACATCGAAGGTGGCCAATCGCAAACCGACATCAACAACCTTGTCGCTGCCGCCGCCTACGGCCAGTCGCTGTATCCCACTCTGCGCTTCTCCTTCACCATCGCCACGCTCGGCGCATCCGACGGCAGCTACGGCGGCGTGAACAGCCTGGGCGATATGGTGGTGAAGGCCATCAAGGCTTCCTCGCTCACCAACTACACCATCAACCTGATGGTGATGGACTTCGGCGGCCCAAGCGCCAGCGTCTGCGTGGTCTCGGGGAGCGTGTGCGATATGGGCCAGAGCGCTATCCAGGCCGCCGTCAATCTGGAACACACCTACGGCATCTCGCCCAACAAGATCGAGCTGACTCCGATGATCGGTGTCAACGATGTGTCGAGCGAGAACTTCAGCGTCGCCAACGCCGACACCATCACCAGCTACGCGGTGTCCAACGGACTTGCCGGCCTTCACTTCTGGTCGCTGGACCGCGACAACCCGTGCAGCCAGACCACCGCCTCGGCAACCTGCAACTCGGTGCCGAGCAGCACGCCGCTGCAGTACACGAAACGGTTCCTCAGCGATCTGGGGCGTTGATTGACACCACGCGAGCCGGGCTCATCATCCGGCTCGCGATCCCCTCCTCGTTGCATAGGGAAACAAAAAGCCCCGCACATGGCGGGGCTTTTTGTCATCCATGCGTGGCAACGATCAGGCGAACGGATCGTCCAGCACGATGGTGTCGTCGCGGTCGGCGCCGGTGGCGACGAGGGAGAGCTTGCAGCCCGACAGCTCTTCCACGGCGCGCAGGTAGGCACGGGCAGCGGCGGGCAGCTTGTCCCACTCGCGGATGCCAGCGGTGGATTCGTCCCAGCCCGGGAATTCCAGGTACACCGGCTTGCACTCGGCCCAACCATCGGCGTCGAGCGGAGCCAGCTCACGGCGCTTACCACGGTATTCGTACGCGATGCAGACCTTGATGGTCGGCAGGCCGTCGAGCACGTCGAGCTTGGTGATGGCCAGGCCGTTGATGCCGTTGATCTGCACAGCGCGCTTGAGTGCAACCAGGTCGATCCAGCCGCAACGGCGCGGACGGCCGGTGCTGGCACCAAACTCATTGCCGACCTTGCGCAGGCGCTCGCCCATCTCGTCTTCGAGCTCGGTCGGGAACGGACCGCCGCCGACGCGCGTGGCGTAGGCCTTGCAGATGCCCAGCACGTAGTCGATGTCGCCAGCGCCCACGCCGGTGCCGGCCAGTGCGCCGCCGACGGTGGTGTTGGACGAGGTCACATACGGGTAGGTGCCGTGATCGATGTCGAGCAGCGCGCCCTGCGCGCCTTCGTACAGGATGTGACCACCTTCCTTGCGCACGTCGTGCAGGATGGTGGCGACGTCATCGACCATCGGGCGGATGAATTCGCCGTAAGCCAGCGCATCGTCGAGCACGGTCTGGTAATCCACCGGCTCAGCCTTCAGCCACTGGGTCAGGATGAAGTTGTGGTACTCCACGGCGGCCTTGATCTTCTCCGGCAGCTCATGCGGGTACATCAGGTCGGCGACGCGCACGCTGCGGCGGGCCACCTTGTCTTCGTACGCCGGGCCAATACCGCGGCCGGTGGTGCCGATGGCGCTCTTGCCGGCGGCGATTTCGCGCGCCTTATCGACGGCAATGTGGTACGGCATGATGAGCGGCGTGGCAGGGCTGATCTTCAGGCGCGAGCGCACTTCCACACCCTGCGCTTCCAGCTCTTCGATTTCCTGCTTGAGCGCCTGCGGCGACAGCACCACGCCATTGCCGATCAGGCACAGCGCATCGTCACGCAGAATGCCCGAGGGAATCAGATGCAGCACGGTCTTCTTGCCGCCAATGACCAGCGTGTGGCCGGCGTTATGGCCGCCCTGGAAACGTGCCACCGCGCCGACCCGTTCGGTCAGCAGGTCGACGATCTTGCCTTTGCCTTCGTCGCCCCACTGCGCACCAAGGATGACTACTGACTTGCCCATGATGATCTTGCTCTCGTCAATTTGAAGAATCGGGTGCCCCGAAGGGCGCGAACTGTTCGAAACCTCTCGTCACTGGGCCCCAGGCTGCCTGGGACAACGGCGAGGTTTCGTTGGAATCCCGATGGGTTGAACGGCCCATCCGCCGTATTAACTCAATGCACCAGCTGCAGCGCTATCAATCCGACGCCGATAGCCGCTGCGCCAAACAAGCGCAGCATGCGCGGGCTGAGTTTCACCGCTTCGCGCATGGTGGCTTGCCAGCCACGCGGCGCGGCGAACAGCACCAGCCCTTCGATCACCAGCACCAGACACAATGCAACCACCAGCTCACGCGGCATCGCCCGTCACCACTCAGTGCCGTGACGACGCGCCGTCGTTGAAATACCGCAAGAACTCCGAATCCGGCTTGAGCACCAGCACACCCTTGCCGTCCTTGAACGACGTACGGTACGCGGAGAGGCTTCGATAAAACGCGAAGAACTCCGGGTCCTGGCCGTAGGCCTGGGCGTAGATGGCAGCCGCCTGGGCATCGCCCTCACCGCGCACCTTGGCCGCGTCACGCTCGGCTTCGGCCTTGATGACCTGCGACTGGCGATCGGCATCAGCCTTGATGGTTTCGGCGGCCTGCTGGCCGGTGAAGCGCAGCTCGTTGGCCAGCTGCGCGCGCTCGGCACGCATACGCTTGTACACCGACTCGCTCACTTCGTCCGGCAGGTCGATACGCTTGATGCGCACATCAACCACGGCGATTCCGAGATTCTTGCGCGAGGCTGCATCGGTCTGCTTGCGCACGCGTTCGGTAACGTCCTTGCGGCCGGCGGCAACCAGTTCCTGCAGGGTGCGGCCATTGAACTCAAAGCGCAGCGCGTCCTTCACGATGGGAGACAGGCGGTTGGCTGCCTGCAACTCGTCGCCGGCGGTCGCGCGGTAATACGCGGCGTTGTCGGCGATGCGCCACTTCACGTAGAAGTCGACGTTGACGCTCTTCTTCTCGGAGGTGAAATAACGCTCGGGCTGCGCTTCCAGCGTGAGGATGCGGTTATCGAAGGTCATCACCTGCTGGATGAAGGGCAGCTTGGCATGCAGGCCCGGCTGGTCGCCGGTGCGCACGATGCGGCCGAACTGCAACACGAGCGCAGTCTGGCCTTCGTGCACCACGAACAGGCTGTTGAAGCCGAGCAGCGCGATCAGCACGGCGATAATGCCGACGGCGAATTTCATGGCTGCTTCTCCTTGCCAGTCAGGCTGTCGCTGGCAGCGGACTGCATCACCGCGCCCACGCCCTGCACTTCCTTACCCGCCGCGCGATCGAGCGGCAGATAAATCATGTTGCGGCCACCGGAACCATCCAGCACCTTCGGGTTGTTGGACATCACGTCCTCGACGGTTTCGAGCCACAGGCGGCGGCGGGTCACGTCCGGCGCAGCCTTGTATTCCTTGAGAATCAGATTGAAGCGGGAGGCATCGCCCGTGGCCGTTGCCACGCGTTGCGCGGAATAGCCCTGGGCTTCGGCGGAGATGCGCGAGGCATCGCCGCGAGCCACCGGCACCACCTGGCTGGCGTAGGCGCGCGCGTTATTCTCGGTACCTTGCTTGTCTTCGCGGGCGGCGTTGACGTCGTCGAAGGCGTCCTTCACTTCCTGCGGCGGCGCCACGTTCTGGAAGCTCACGTCAGTGACCACCAGGCCGGCGTCGTATTCGTTCAGAGTGGCCTGGAGGATCTCGCGAGTCTGCTGCTGCAGCGTGTCGCGCGTCTGCGCATTGACTGCCGTAGCGGCTGGCGCGGCGGGGGCCGTCGTGCTGCTGGCCGATGCAGGCGCGGCGACCGGCTCCGTACCCTGACTGGTAAGAATGTTGTCCATGATGTTGGCGCCCACCACCGTGCGCACGGCGGCCTCAGCTGCCTGGCGCAGCGTGTCCTCCGGCGGACCGCTCAGCGAGAACAGGTACTTGCGGGCATCGGACACCTGGTACTGCACGTTGAAATCGACCGAGATGATGTTCTCGTCGCTGGTCAGCATGCGCACTTTGTCGGACACCGAACGCACTTCGGTGGTACCGACCTTGGTCACCGTCTCCACCGGACCCGGTAACTTGAAGTGGAAACCCGGCGGCAACGTACGGGAGTACTTGCCGAAACGCAGTACCACGCCAGCCTGACGGGCATCGACAATGGTGTAGCTGCTCATCACCAGCCACACCAGCAGAAAGGCCAGCAGGATGGTGAACACGCCACCGGCACCGCCACCCAGTTTGCCGAGGCGGTCGCGGATTTGCTTGAGCATGTCCTCCAGACCCGGCTTGTTGCCGGGCTGGCGGTTCTTGCCCCAGGGATCACGTTGCCCGTTGTTGCCGGGTTCGTTCCAGGCCATGGTCAGTCTCCTTGAGGCCGCTGGGAGGCCGGCAGCATTAGCCGGAAAGCGCGTTGAGCGGGTTTGGGCATGGTGTCGGGGGCTTGTCGTGGCAAGTGTGCCGCCGAGGCACGGATGGCCGCACAAACACTGGGCATTCTATCAGAGCCGGACAGGGATTCCCTCCTCGTCCCGCTCCTACAGGGTTTCAGGCTCTTCTGCGGTGCCGAGCAGGCTGCGCAGCAGCGCGGCCTCAGCGGCGCTGCCACCACTGAGCGGGGCGATGACGCTGCGCGGAGCGTCGATGCTCAGGCGCCAGCCTTCTTCGTCCACCTCTTCGCCGGCAATGGCGCCAGCCGCCTTGAGGCGGGCATGCAGACGGCCAGCGGAATGTGGCAGACGCAACTCCGATTGCACGCGCTCCCCGCCCAGCAGCTCGCCCAGCGCCTGACGCAACAGATCCAGCCCCTGTCCGGTCGCCGCCGACAGCCAGACCGTGGTCGGCCGGCCATCGCCATCGCGATCGATGCGCGGCTCCATCCCCGCCAGGTCGATCTTGTTCATGACGCGCAGCTGCGGCAGGTCGCCCGCGTCGATCTCTTCGAGCACGGTGTCGACCACCCGCGCCAGCCGCTCGCGCTCCTCGTCGGCGGCATCGCTGACGTGCAGCAACAAGTCGGCGTCGCGCGCCTCGGCCAGGGTGCCGCGGAAAGCGGCCACCAGGTCGTGCGGCAGTTCGCGGATGAAACCGACGGTATCGGCCAGCACCGCCGGCCCGCAGGACAGACCATCGAGCTTGCGCACCGTCGGGTCCAGCGTGGCGAACAGCAGATCAGCGGCAAACACCTCACCTTCGGTGAGCACATTGAACAGCGTGGACTTGCCGGCGTTGGTGTAACCCACCAGCGCCACCCTGGGCACAGTGTTGCGCAGACGGGCGCGGCGCTGCTGCACACGCTGGGTCTGCACCTTCTCCAGCCGCTTGCTGAGCATCTTCACCCGCTCGGCGAGCAGGCGGCGATCGGTTTCAAGCTGAGTTTCGCCCGGACCGCGGTTGCCGATGGCACCGCCACGCTGGGCATCCAGATGGGTCCAGCCACGCACCAAACGGGTAGCAAGGTGCTTGAGCTGAGCCAGTTCTACTTCCAGCTTGCCTTCGTGCGAGCGGGCACGCTGGGCAAAGATGTCCAGGATCAGGCCAGCGCGGTCCACCACACGGATATTGAGCAGCTTTTCGAGGTTGCGCTCCTGCACGGGCGTCAGGAGGTGGTCGATCAGCACCAGATCCGCTTCGAGAGCGCGCGCGGCCTCGGCCACCTCATCGGCCTTGCCGGTGCCGATGTAATAGCGGGGATTGGGAACGTCGACGCGTGCAGTGATGCTGCCGAGAATCTCGGCACCAGCCGACCCGGCCAGCTCGGCGAACTCTTCGGCGCGTCGCTCCGCATCACCCATGCCGCGCGAGTGCGGGAGAACCAGTACGGCGCGTTCGCCTTTCTTTTGACGATCAAACACGAGGGCGGATAGACCTATATCAGCGATGCCACGCCGCGGGCACGATCGCCCGCAGCGTTGGCTGGAGTGGAGAGTGTATGTCGACGCCGGACTAGCCAGGCGCCGTCCCTACTCAGATGGGTTGCCCGCCTCGCTGAATCAACCTTCCGTGTCGCCGGCCGCCATGGCCGTGTCGGGATGACCCTCATGACCATTGCCGACACGCACGTTGCGGCTCGGCACCACGGTGGAGATGGCGTGCTTGTAGACCATCTGGCTCACCTGGTTGCGCAACAGCACGACGAACTGATCGAAAGATTCGATGGTGCCCTGAAGCTTGATGCCGTTGACCAGGTAGATGGCGACCGGAACGCGCTCCCGGCGCAGTGCATTGAGAAATGGATCTTGCAACGATTGCCCTTTGGACATTTCTTGTTCTCCCCTTGCAAACGGACGGGCCGGAGAAAAGACGCGCAAGGCGCCCCGGCCCAAGACTTATGAATATTAACCACTTTTAAACCGTTGATGAAAGAGAAAATGCTTCCATCTACGAGGTGTGAAAAAGACGTTCAGATGGCGTCTCACCGATGGCTACATCGGCTCGCCGAGAAACAGTTGCAGGGCGTCCCGCGCCCGCTCTCTCAGAAGCGGTCGGTCCGGATCAAGCACGCGAGCATCCAGCTCGCTGCGCAACCAGGTGATCTGCCGCTTGGCAAGTTGGCGCGTCGCAAAAATGCCGCGATCGCGAAACGTTGCCGCATCCGACTGGCCGTCCAGATATTCCCAGGCCTGGCGATAACCGACGGCCCGGATCGCCGGGAGATCCTCATGCAGGTCGCCACGCGTGCGCAGTGCGCGAACTTCATCCAGAAAATTCGCAGCGACCATGGCGTCGAAGCGCTGGGCGATCCGGACGTGTAGCGGCGCACGATCCGCAGGCAACAAAGCAAGCTTGAGCACACGCCAGGGGAAGCGCAGGCCGTTGCCGCCTTGCTGCTGGTCAGACAAAGGGCGCCCGGTGAGCTCGATCACTTCCAGCGCGCGTTGTATGCGCTGCGCATCATTGGGGCCGATGCGGCCAGCGGCAGCGGGATCCTTTTGTCGCAGTCGTTCATGCAGCGCAGACCAACCCAGCGCCGTGGCTTCGCTCGTGAGCCGTTCGCGAATGGCGGGGTCCGCTACCGGCAGCTGAGACAAGCCCTGTTGCAAAGCGCGGAAGTACAGACCCGTTCCGCCAACCAGCAATGGCACCTTGCCCTTGGCCGTGATGCCCTGCATGGCTGCGACGGCATCCTGCCGAAAGTCCGCTGCCGAGTAAGGCTCGGCGGGATCGCGGATATCGATGAGGCGGTGAGGATAGCGCGCGAGCGTGGCGGCATCCGGCTTCGCGGTACCGATATCCATGCCGCGATAGACCAGCGCGGAATCGACGCTGATCAGTTCTACCGGAAATTGTTCGCTCAATTCGCACGCAAGCGCGGTCTTGCCCGACGCGGTCGGGCCCATCAGAAACACGGCAAGCGGGCGCTGATCGATCGGCATCCGCCCATTCTACCGGCGAATCTGCCGATTCCAGCAGGAGCGCGAAGGCTCAGGCGTAGAACTCCACCTTGCCGCCGACGAGCTGATACATCGAGCCGACGATCTTGATCTTGCCGTCCTTCTCCAGCCCCGCGAGCACCTCGCTGCGGCGGCGCATCTCATCGATGGTCCGACGTACATTGGTAGCGGCTACGGCATCGACAAAAGCGTCATTCTTGCTGCTTCGCTCGCCAGTGAACTGCGTGGCTTCGACGGCCGGCTTGATCTTGTCGAGCAAACCAGTGAGGTTGCCGAGCTTGGCGCTATCAATGGCACCTTTGATAGCACCGCAGGCCGTATGCCCCATCACCAGTACGACCTTGGCGCCCGCCAGTGCACACGCAAATTCCAGGCTGCCCAGCAGATCGTCATTGATGATGTTGCCGGCCACGCGGGCATTGAATGTATCGCCTATACCTGCGTCCAGAATGATCTCGGCAGGCGCACGCGAATCGATGCAACTGAGGATGACGGCGGCGGGATATTGGCCAGCGGCGCTCGCGCGCTTCTGTGCAAGATAGTCGTGCGACTGCATTTTGCCGGTACGGAAGCGCTCGTTGCCTTCCTTCATCAGCGCGATGATCTGATCAGGCGACAGACGGTCGCGTTGCTCCTTGGTCAACGCAGCCGCTTCCGCCACACCCGGGATAAGCGCGGGTACGCCTCCCAGGAGCCCTAAGGCAGTGAGGCCTAGAGCGGATTTCAAAAGCGTGCGGCGCCCGGCGTCTGCCTGTGTCGTACAGCAGTCATTCTCGTGGAGATTCATAACGCCCCCAAAGGCCTGTATGGCCCCCAAAAGAGACGTTAACTGGACGCCTCCAGCGATGAAACCGGTGTGAACTCCTGCCAATCCTTCCGCTTGCAGGAGCGCACGTGTGCGCGACCGGGGCAGACCATTACGCACCGGTCGCGCACAAGTGCGCCCTTACCTAAGGGAGTTACGTTCTGCTCAGTGCGCGGGCACGCCCAACTCTTCAAGCAGCCGCGGCGCCGGGTAGACCTTGTCCATCAGCCAGCGCATGTAGCGCAGGTCAACGTGGATGGCGCGCTTGTAGCGGGGGTCGAACATCCAGCTGGCGCTGACCGCTTCCCAGTTGCTGTCAAAGTTGAGGCCCACCAGTTCGCCCTTGGCATTGAGCACGGGCGAACCGGAGTTGCCGCCCGTCGTGTCGAGGTTGCTGAGGAAGTCCACCGGCATGACGCCGCTCCCGGCGTCGGCATAGCCCCGGTAATCGCCCTTCGCAATGGCGTCCAGCAACGGCTTGGGTGCGTCGAACGGCTCGGCGCCGGTGTTCTTTTCAACGATGCCCCGGGTGGTGGTCAGCGGTTCGTACGAAACGCCATCACGCGCCTTCAGCGGCGTCACCTTGCCGTAGCTCACGCGCAGCGTGGCGTTCGCGTCCGGATACACCGCGCGCCCCTGCTTTTCACGATACGCGATCAACGCCTCCATGTAAGCCGGTCGCAGACGCAGCAGATCGCCTTCGCGCGCTTTGCGCTCATCGTCCATGCGCAGCAGTGCCGGCTGCAGCTGTGCGGCCAGCTCCAACAGCGCATCGTCCGACTGATGGAACGCCATCGCATCGGCCTTCAACCATTGCAGCCGCTGTGCCTCGTCACCCAGTCGAGTGGCTGCGTACACATGATCCAGTTTCGCTTTCAGCTCGGCAGGCGTGCGCCCGAAGGCGGCGTCGAATTCGGGCACCCGCTGTGCATCGGGCAGCTTCTGGTAGCGAATGAGCAAAGCGCTCAGCAGCTGCTTTTCGACCGCCGAATCGTAGCGACGCTGCACCTGACGCAACATGCCGGCGATCAGATCCTCGTCACGTTGCTGATAACCCGCTTCGCGTTGCGCATCCGGCTTGCCGCGCTCGTGGGCGAGCCGCTGCAAGGTCAGCGCCGAGCGCATCAGCTGCGTCTGCGATTGCAGCAGCCCCAGCAACAAATCGCGTTCGCGCATGGCATTGGCCGTTGCGATGAGCTGATTCATCTGGTCAATCTGCGGACGCAAGGTACTTGCCTCTTGCTGCGACGCAAGCCAGGCCAGCATCGCATCCTCGTCCTTGCGCCGGATAGCGACAGCATCACTGCGCTTAAGGCCATCCAGTTCACCGATGAAACGCTTAATGCCGTTCTTCAGCGATTGCAGTTGAGAGGCGTAGCGGATAGCTGCCTGACGGTCCTCCCGCCCGGTGTCCTCGATCACCGCCTGCAGTTGCTGCATCACCTGGACCGTCGTCGGCAAGCGCCATTGCACCTGATCTGCGAACTCGGCGGCCGTACGGTGGCGATAGGTGATGCCCGGGTAGCCGGCCAGCATCACGAAATCCCCTTCGCGGACGCCCTGCGTGGCCACCTGCAGATGGGCCGGAGGGTGATAAGGCACGTTGTCCTTGGCGTAATCCGCCGGCTTGCCGTCGGGTCCGACGTAGGCACGCAGCAGAGTGAAGTCGCCGGCATGACGCGGCCAAACGAAGTTGTCGACCTCGTCGCCGTAGTTGCCGATGGCACGCGGCGGCGCATAGACCAGTCGCACGTCCCGCAGCTCGAGCTGTTTGACCAGATAGAAGTCGCGCCCGTAGAACATGTTGACCACGCTGCAGCGCATGCCCGGCTCACGCTCGCACTCGGCCACCAGCGCCTTGCTGCTGGCGTCGACCGCATCGAAATAGGCCCGCCCGCTCTTGCCTCTGGAGGTGGCCAGCACCTTGTCGGTGACCTTGTCGAAACCGGTGGTGACGCGCAGACGGAAATCCGGATTGGCGGGCAGCTCTTCCGCGCGCTCGTGCGACACGAAGCCGTTCTGGATCAGGTCGCGCTGCGCATTGCTGTTGTACTGAATGACCCCGAACGCCACGTGGTGATTGGTAAGCACCAGGCCATCGCTGCTGACAAAGGCACCCGTGGCGCCGCCCACTTTCACCACCGCGTTCAGCGGCGCCTTGGTCAGGTCGGCCAGATCGGCAGGGTTGCCCTGGTAGCCAGCCGCACGCAGCTGCTTGCCAATGGCCGGCAACTGCGAGGGCATCCACATACCTTCATCGGCTTGCGCGGCGGTCGCCATGGCCAGTCCTATCGCTGCAGCCAGCAGTTTGTTCATTGCTCGCATCGTCTTGCCCTCGGGCCATCGCAAAAAATTGCGACCATAATCCCTGACGGCTCCCCGGGCAACGCTGCAGTGCAAGAGGTCAGTCTCGCGCGGCGTCCTATAATGAATGTTTTCCCGCCCTTCCCCACGGAAATCCCATGCCTCAGATGATGAAAGCCCTGGTCAAGCGCAACCCCGAACAGGGCATCTGGATGGAAGAAGTGCCTGTTCCCGAGGTCGGCCCCAATGAGGTGCTGATCAAGATGGAAAAGACCGCGATCTGCGGTACCGACCTGCATATCTATAAGTGGGACGACTGGTCCCAGCGCACCATCAAGCCGGGCCTGACCATCGGCCACGAGTTCGTCGGACGCATCGTGGAGATCGGCCCGGGCGTGACCGGCTACAAGATCGGCGACCGCGTTTCGGCCGAAGGCCATATCGTCTGCGGCCACTGCCGCAACTGTCGCGCCGGCCGCCAGCATTTGTGCCCCAACACCGTCGGCATCGGCGTGAACCGCAATGGTGCGTTCGCCGAATACATGACGATGCCGGCCTCGAACCTGTGGCCGATTCCCGACCAGATCCCGTCGGAGCTGGCTGCGTTCTTCGACCCTTACGGCAATGCCGCGCATTGCGCGCTGGAGTTCGACCTGATCGGCGAAGACGTGCTGATCACCGGCGCCGGCCCGATCGGCATCATCGCCGCCGGCATCGCCAAGCACGTGGGTGCCCGCAACGTGGTGGTCACCGATATCAACGATTACCGCCTCAAGCTGGCGGCGGACATGGGCGCCACACGCGTGGTGAACGTGGCCAACCAGTCGCTGAAGGACGTGATGAAAGATCTGCACATGGAAGGCTTCGACGTGGGCCTGGAGATGAGCGGCAACCCGCGCGCCTTCAACGACATGCTCGACTGCATGTACCACGGCGGCAAGATCGCCCTGCTCGGCATCCTGCCCAAGGGCGCCGGCATCGACTGGGACAAGGTGATCTTCAAGGGCCTCACCATGCAGGGCATCTATGGCCGCCGCATGTACGAGACCTGGTACAAGATGACCCAGATGGTGTTGACCGGCTTCCCGCTGCAGAAGGTGCTCACGCACCAAATCCATATCGACGATTTCCAGAAGGGCTTCGACCTGATGGACGCCGGCAAGTGCGGCAAGGTCGTCTGCTCCTGGACCTGAGCGTAACCTGTCACACCTTGGCATATTCACACGGAATGCCATGCTGAAATCTCGGCCGCCCTAGTACACTTCTGCCAGGGCGGCCGACAGAATCGCTGGGATTGTGAAGGTGTAGGGCCCGAGGGCCGTGCACGGTCGGCGCGCGATGTCATGGGAGCATCGTCGGATGGCTGACTTACTCAGCAACCCTCACCTGGCCGCGGGACGCGACCGCGCCCTGGCCATATACCGATCACATCGGATGCGCAAATGGCTGTTGATCACCGCCATTGTGCTGGTGATCTTTGGCCTGATCGGCTTTTTCGCCGCCCCCTCACTGATTCGAAGTCAAATTGAAACGCGCGCCAGCGCTGCATTGCAGCGCCCGGTGACATTGGGCGGCGTGCATCTCAATCCATACACGCTGCGGCTACAGCTGGACCAGCTGCACATTGCCGATCGCGATGGCAAATCCGCTTTCGTGGATATCGACCAGACCGTCATCAATGCGTCATGGTCATCCGTGTTCCGCCTGAAACCGGTACTGGACGAGCTTGCCCTGCAACACCCGCGCATCCGCATCGTGCGCACCGGGGATCAGCGCTTCAACTTCAGCGACATCGTCGATCGCTTCGCCGCCACCTCGGATCCGAACGCGCCGCCCACACGCTATGCGTTGTCAAACATTCACGTACACAACGGCGACATTCAGTTTGACGACGAGGCACTGAAAGCCAGCCACCACGTGCAGCAACTGGAGCTGGGCATTCCATTTATCGCCAACTTGCCCAGCGATACCGACATCTTTGTGCAACCGCTGCTTTCCATGAATGTGGATGGCAGTCCGCTGCGCATCGAGGGCCGCACCAAACCCTTCGCTGACAATCGCGAATCAACCATCGACTTTCAACTCAACCGACTGGATCTGGGGCGCTACATGGGCTACGTGCCCACCCAGCTCCCGGTGGCTATTCCCAAGGGTTTCCTGAGCGGCGCACTGGCACTGCACTTCGTGCAGGCCAAGCCCACCCCTGAGCTGAAACTCACCGGCAACTTGCAGCTCGATGAGTTCACGCTCAACAGCAGCAAGGGTGAGGCCATTCTCAACCTCGGTCACGGCACGGCTGAACTGACCGATGTGCAGCCGCTGATTTCACGCTATTACCTTGGTGCGCTGAAGCTCGATCAGGCCCAGCTGCACTACACGTCCGGCGAAGGCGGCCACAGCAACTTCGACACGCTGCTGGCGCCTTCCGCGCCCGCGGAAGCCAACAAGAAGGCGACGCCTACCGATATGCGCATTGCCTCGATGGTGCTCGCTGGCAGCGCCATCCACTACACCAATGCCGATCAGAACAAGATCGACCTGAGCAACGTGCATGGCAGCATGCAGGGGCTGAGCATGCTGCCTGCACCGCCAGCAAAACTCGACACGGCGGCGACGTTCTTTGGTGGCGAACTCGCCATGCGCGGAACGGTGGATCTGGCGGCGAGCAAATTGGCAGCGACATTGGATCAGAAGCATGTCGACCTGGCCTCCCTGCAGGCTGCCGCCTATCAGGGCCTGGCAGCCCGCCTCACCAAGGGCAAGCTGGATGCCACGGGGCAACTTCAGGTCGACTGGGCCAAAACCGTCAATGTGCACCTTAGCAATGCGCATGCGACCGTGACGGACTTCGCGATGGAGCCCCAGTTCAAAGGCCAGGGTTCGCCGGTGGCCTGGAACACGCTGGAGGCCGAGATCCATCAGGTCGACATGACCACCCAGCAAGCCGAGTTGGGCAAAGTCACGGCCACTGGCCTCAGCCTCGACGTGCAACGTGACAGTAAAAAGTACATCAGCCTGCTTCAGCTGTTCGCGGCCAAGGACGCCAAGAACAAGAAACCCGCGGCCAACAGCCCACCCTGGCACTGGAGCATTGCTCACCTTGGCTTTGAGAAAGCCGCCGTCGCATTCACTGATATGGCCGTTGGCGACAAGCCAGTGAAGATCAAGGTGGACTCGCTCAGCGGCGGCATGGACAACCTGAGCGACAAGCTCAATGAGCCGCGTGATCTCAAGTTCGACGGCAACATCGGCAAGGGCAGCTTTTCTGCCACGGGCAAGCTGCAGCCAATGCCCATGCTGGCCGACATCCAGTTGACCACCAAGCAGCTCGATATCTCCAACTTCCAGCCGTATATCAGCGTACCGCTCAACGTCACCATCTCCAGCGCACGCATCAGCAGCAACGGTAAGGTGCATTACGACGGCCGCGGCGCCGAACTGGCGTTCACGTACAAAGGCAATGCCGCACTGGAGCAGGTGCGAATTCAGGACAAGCTCACTGGCGACGACTTTCTGCGCTGGCGCACGCTCAGCGGGTCCAACCTTGATGTGGTGTACGGGCCTGGCACGCCGCGCATGCACGTGGGTGCTCTGGTACTGAGCTCGTTCTATGCGCGCATGATCGTCAACCCGAGCGGCAAGCTGAATCTATCGGATGTGGTGGCCAAGCCCGAGGAGGCGCCGGTCTCGGTGACGCGTACCGAGAACAATCAGCCTGCTGCTGCGGCGACGGCGCCCAAGCCGCAAGCACCTGCTCCGGCAGCGACGACGCCAGCCACGACTGTAGCAGCAGCCCCGAGCGCACCCGCAGCGCCCGCCGCCGACATCCACATTGGTGGCATCACACTGCTGAACGGCCAGCTCAATTACACCGATAACTTCATCAAGCCCAACTACACCGCCAACCTGACCAAGCTCACCGGCAAGATCGGCGGTTTTGGCACCACACCCGGCGATCCGCCTGCCGACCTATCGGTGCAGGCTGCACTCGATGACAACTCGCCCGTCGACATCGACGGCACCATCAATCCGCTGCAGCCGGTGGCATTCCTCGACATCAAGGGCAAGGCGAACGAGGTCGAGCTGACCAACCTTACCGCCTACTCCACCAAGTACACCGGCTATCCGATTACGGCCGGCAAGTTGACGGTGGACGTCCACTACATGCTGGACCAGCGCAAGCTCAACGCTGAAAACCACATCTTCATCACCCAGTTGACCTTTGGCGAGCGCGACGAAAGCCCGGGTGTCCAGCATCTGCCGGTGAAACTGGCGGTTGCCTTGCTGAAGGACACGCAGGGCAACATCGATGTGAACGTGCCGGTTTCCGGATCACTGGACGATCCGCAATTCAGCATGGGCGGCTTGATCTGGCGCGCCATCGGCAATCTGATCGCCAAGGCGGCCACTGCCCCGTTCCGCCTCCTCGGTGCAGCCTTCGGCGGTGGCAGTCATGAGGATCTGGGCTACGTCGAATTCGACCCGGGCTCGGCCGTGCTCGACAAGGGTGCGCAGGAAAGGCTCGGCAAGATCGTGACTATGCTGAATCAGAAGACCGCCCTGAATCTCGACATCATCGGCCGTGTCGACCCGAGCAAGGACCAGGATGGCTTGCGCAAGGTCACCGTCGACAACCTGGTTCGCCGCCAGAAGGTGCTGGACCAGTCGGGCAAGAACGCCGATACCTCGGACGCCGCCCTGGCCGAGGTGAACGTGACGCCCGACGAGTACGAGAAGTACCTCAAGCGCGCTTACAAAGACGACGACTTCAAGGGCAAGCCCAAGAACGTTCTGGGCCTGAAAAAGTCCCTCGAACCCGACGAAATGCGCAGCCTGATGGAAACTAACGTCTCGGTCGATGACCAGGCCATGCGTGACCTGGCCAGCCGGCGTGCCGCCGCCGTACAGGCCTGGCTGAAGGGCAAGCTGGACGACAAGCGCGTCGCCATCAAGGATCCCAAGCTCAATACCGAAGGCATTGACGACAAGGGCAAGACCACGAGGGCGGAGTTCGGTCTGCATCAGGGCTGACCGCATTCACTCTCTCCATCCCCAAGGGCGCCCGGATACATCGGGCGCCCTTTTTCGTTGTGCTTTCTTCACAGCACCGCCCAGAGGGATCAAAATATGGCTTTGCCCAGCTGGAATATCCCCATGAGCTACCCCGGCCAGTCGCGCTTTGCCAGCGAACTCGAATCGATCCGTGAGCAAGGCCTGTTCAAGGCCGAGCGCATCATCACCTCGCCGCAGTCGGCAAAGATCCGCCTGGACAGCGGCAAGGAAGTGCTCAACTTCTGCGCCAACAACTACCTCGGCCTCGCCGACCACCCGGAAGTGATCCAGGCCGCGAAGGACGCGCTGGACACCCACGGCTTCGGCATGGCGTCGGTACGCTTCATCTGCGGAACGCAGGATCTGCACAAGCAGCTGGAGAAGAAGATCGCCGACTTCTTCGGCACTGAGGACACCATCCTCTACGCCGCCTGCTTCGACGCCAACGGTGGCCTGTTTGAACCGCTGCTCGGCGAAGAGGACGCGATCATCTCCGACGCGCTCAATCACGCCTCGATCATCGACGGCATCCGCCTGTGCAAGGCCAAGCGCTTCCGCTACGCCAATTGCGACATGGCCGATCTGGAAAAGCAGCTGCAGGCGGCTGATGCCGCCGGTGCGCGCACCAAGTTGATCACCACCGATGGCGCGTTCTCGATGGACGGCTTCATCGCGCCACTCGACAAGATCACCGCGCTGGCCGAGAAGTACAACGCCCTCGTGCATATCGACGAATGCCATTGCACCGGCTTCCTCGGCGACACCGGCCGCGGCTCGGCTGAAGTCAACGGCGTGCTCAACAAGATCGACATCATCACCGGCACCCTGGGCAAGGCCCTCGGCGGCGCCTTGGGCGGCTTCACCACAGGCCCCCGCGAAGTGATCGAAATGCTGCGCCAGCGCTCGCGTCCCTATCTGTTCTCCAACTCGTTGCCGCCGCACGTCGTGGCTGCCGGCATCAAGGTGTTCGACATGCTGGCTGCCGCGGGTGACCTGCGCGATCAGGTTAAGGAGAACACGCGCTACTTCCGCGAGCAGATGACCAAGGCCGGCTTCGACATCAAGCCAGGCGTGCATCCGATCGTGCCGGTGATGATTTACGACGCGAAGAAAGCGCAGTCGATGGCGACTGAGCTGCTCGATGAAGGCATCTATGTCACCGGCTTCTTCTACCCGGTGGTGCCACAGGGCCAGGCGCGCATTCGTACGCAGATGAGTGCGGCGCACACGCGTGAGCATCTCGATCAGGCGATTGCTGCCTTCACCAAGGTCGGCAAGAAGTTGGGCGTGATCTGAGCATCAACGCATCGCCTTGCCCTCCGCGGCAAGGCGATGCCTCTCTGCAGGAGCGCACTTGTGCGCGACCCTGCGAAGCGTGGCGTCCAGCCTGTCGCAGGTCGCGCACACGTGCGCTCTTACAGAAACCCATTCCAGCTGTTAGCGCGGCTTCGGCCCCAGCAACCGAACCTCTTCCGGCGACAAATGCCGCCACTGCCCCTTGGGCAGTTCACCCAGCGCCAACGGCCCGATAGCTACGCGTATCAGTCGCAGCACAGCCACATCGTGCGCTGCCAACAAGCGGCGAATATGCCGGTTGCGTCCTTCGTCGAGCACAATCTCCAGCCACGCATTCTTCTCGCCATGCCGCAACAACGTGGCTTTACGCGCGGCAAGGCGCTCGCCCTGCTCCACTACGCCACCGAGCAGTGCGTCGAGCAATGTCTGATCGGGCACACTGTCCACCTGCACGTGATACGTCTTGTCCACGTGGTGTTTCGGTTCGGTCAGATGCGCTGCCCACACGCTGTCATTGCTCAACAGCAATAAGCCTTCGCTGGCCTTGTCGAGGCGGCCCACTGGCCCCAACCACGGCAGGCCCGCGTCTTTCAGCAGGTCGTACACCGTATCGCGTCCACGCTCGTCAGCTGCACTGACAACGATGCCGCGAGGTTTGTTGAGCACAATGTAGACACGCGATGCCTCCGCCACGGGGACGCCATCCAGTGCAATGCGTTGACGCTGCGCATCGGCCGGCCGCTCAGGATCGAGCACGACCTTGCCATCCACGGTCACGCGCCCTTCGCGTATCGCTTTCTCCGCCTGGCTGCGTGAGCACACGCCCGCCTTGCTAAGCACGCGAGCCAAGCCGTGCTTCGGTACGCCAGCAACAGGACGCTTGGGAGGATAAGGTCGGGAGGGACGCATGCGATTGATGGTAGATGATCGGCGTGCGCCATACGCCACGCCAAAAAGAAAAGCCCGGCTTGCGCCGGGCTTTTCGGTACTGCGAACAGATCCGATTACTGCTGGACCTGCAGTTCCGTACGACGGTTCTGGGCGCGGCCAGCTTCCGTGTCGTTGCTGCCGATCGGATCGTTCTTGCCATGACCGAACGGACCCGCCAGACGGTCGGCGGTGATGCCATGAGCGGTCAGGTAGTCGTACACGATCTTCGCGCGACGCTCCGACAGATCCTGGTTGTACTGGTCCTTACCGACAGCGTCGGAGTAACCGGCAACCGTGACCTTGACCTGCGGGTAACGCTGCAGGGTGTCGACAGCCTGGTCGAGGATGGCCACGGAGTCAGCGGTCGGCTCAGCCAGCGCCTTCTTGATGTCCTTCTCGCCCTTCTTCGGACGGTCGAACTTGAAGTTGACGCCACGCAGGTCGATCACGACCTTCTGCGGGCAGCCGTCCGGACCAACGATCGTGCCTTCCGGCAGATCCGGGCACTTGTTGTCGCACAGGTTCACGCCGTTGCGGATCTGCTTGGAGCAGTCCGGAGCGGCCGGAGCCACCGGAGCCGGGGCCGGAGCAGCAGCCGGCTCGCCGAAGCGGGCAACGATGCTGAAGCCCAGGAACCAGTCGCCGTAACCGTTCTTGCTCGGCTGGCTCTTGTCGTCCCAGTCGTAGCGGTAGCCGGCTTCAGCGCGGAAGTCGGTGCTATCGGTGATGGTCTTGGAGATACCAGCGCCCAGCTGAGCAGCCGGCGACCAGCCGTGGTCACCCGGGTTCTGGTGGTAGCTGCCCATCACGCCAACGAGGGCGTACGGACGCCATGCATTCCAGTCGCCGTAGTAGAAGCGAGCGGTCACGCCAGCATTGTTGTTGGACCAGCGACCACCGCCGACGGCGTTGTCGACGTCACGCTTGGTGCGGTCGAAGAACAGGTCGATCGAGGTGTACGAGTTAATGAAACGACCAACGCCCAGACCGTAGTAGACCTGGCGGCTGTTGGTGTTGCGATCGGAGTCGTTGTAGTAGCCGCCCACCGTCGGAGCGATGTACCAACGGCCGTCATAGCTCGGTGTGGTCGCACCGGCAGCGTTGTCTTGCGCGTGTGCGGCACCAACGCCGCCCAGGGCTAGGGCGATAACAAAATACAGGCCCTTACGATTCATCAGGTGTCTCCTCACTTTTATTGGTATTCGCGTCCGTTCCACCCCAGACGGAAAACGCGCATAAAAACTGCTTCTACGTCCAGGGACAATTGCCGTCCCTTGCTTTGCGTCCCGATCTAAAAAGTGTCACAAGATCCAAAGCGCCGCGAAGTGTAGCAAAACCGTTAAGTTCATCGCACGCATTAAGAGACGAGCTTGGTGAACGAAGGTTCAGGCAGACCATGCGTGTGTTGCACGCAATCACTTGAGATGCGGCAACGTGTCGCGCATCGACGTACACGATTAGCAGTTGAAATCTTAGGTTGCCTGTGTGTGATCACTTACAAAAAGAAAGCCCGGCATACGCTGGGCTTTTCAGTGTTACCTGACAAAGTTCGATTACTGCTGAACTTGTAGTTCCGTACGACGGTTGCGCGCGCGACCGGATTCCGTGTCGCGCATCGACGTACACGTTTCTCAGGTTGTCTGTGTGTGATCACTTATAAAAAGAAAAGCCCGGCATACGCCGGGCTTTTCAGTGTTACCTGACAAAGTTCGATTACTGCTGAACTTGCAGTTCCGTACGACGGTTGCGAGCGCGACCGGATTCCGTGTCGTTGGAGTCGATCGGATCGTTCTTGCCGTGACCGATCGGACCAACCAGACGGTCGGCGGTGATGCCGTGCGCGGTGAGGTAGTCGTACACGATCTTCGCGCGACGCTCCGACAGATCCTGGTTGTACGCGTCCTTACCCACCGAGTCGGTGTAGCCAGCGACGGTAACCTTGACCTGCGGATAACGCTGCAGGGTGTCGACAGCCTGGTCGAGAACGGCCAAGGAGTCAGCGGTCGGCTCAGCCAGCGCCTTCTTGATGTCCTTCTCGCCCTTCTTCGGACGATCGAACTTGAAGTTGACGCCGCGCAGGTCGATCACAACCTTCTGCGGGCAGCCATCCGGACCAACGATCGTGCCTTCCGGCAGATCCGGGCACTTGTTGTCACACAGGTTCACGCCATTGCGGAACTGCTTGGAGCAGTCCGGCGGCGGCGGTGCCACCGCTGCAACCGGCGCAGCCGGCGGTGCACCGAAGCGCTGCACGATGCTGAAGCCCAGGAACCAGTCGCCGTAACCGTTGTTCTTGGCCGGGGCCGGCTGCGTGCTGTCGTCCCAGTCGTAACGGTAGCCGCCTTCAATGCGGATGTCCGCACTGTCGGTGACAGTCTTGGATACACCCACGCCGATTTCAGCGGCAGGCGACCAGCCATTATTTCCATAGCTGCTGATGTGCTGGCTTCCCATCACACCGCCCAGGATGTACGGACGCCATGCGTTCCAATCAAGGAAGTAGTAGCGAGCAGCAAGACCGTAGACGTTGTTCGACCAGCGGCCATGGCCGACGGCGGTGTCGACCGTGCGCTTGGTGCGATCACCAAAGGCATCCACCGAGAAGTTGGGCGTCCAGAACTTACCGAAGCCCAGGCCGTAGTAGAACTGACGGCTGTTGGTGTTTCGGTCGGTGTCGTTGTAGTAGCCACCGACGGTCGGTGCGATATACCAGCGATCGTCGAAGGTGGTCGTGGACGTTGTGGTCGGTGCAGAGCTGCCAGAAGCAGTGTTGTCCTGCGCGTGAACGGCGCCGGCGCCGCCCAGGGCGAGGGCAATAAGAATGTACAGGCCCTTACGTTTCATCAGGTGTCTCCTCGTTTATTGGTGTACGCGTCCGTTCACCCCAGACGGGAAAAGCAATCAGCCAGGGGCTCCAACTCCTTACGAACCCCCTAACATGACTTAGAACCTAACAACTTTTTACCCGAAACGGGCGCGGAGTAGTTTAGCAAAAGTTAAGCAATTGCAAATCGACCCCAAACGCCCGTTCATTTTCTGCTCACGCCGTCTTTACAGCGTGAAGAGACCCAGAAAATCCTGAACGGGCGTGGCATCCAGCTTAGCCGGGTCTGCCGTGGCCATGAGAATGGCCTTCACACGGTGCGCTGGCAAGTGGCCGCGCAATGCGCCCTCGAACTTCTTCAGAAGCAATGGGATACCCTCGGCGCGGCGCTTGCGGTGGCCGATCGGGTAGTCCACGGAGACCTTTTCCGTGCGGGTGCCATCCCTGAAGAACACCTGGACCGAATTGCCGATGTAGCGCTTCTCGGGGTCGAAATAGTCCTTGGTGAACTGCGGGTTCTCGCTGACCACCATTTTTTCCCTCAGGGCGTCGATACGGAGGTCGGCGGCGACTTCGTCGTTGTAATCATCGGCGGTGAGACGGCCGAAAATCAGCGGTACGGCCACCATGTACTGAATGCAGTGGTCGCGGTCGGCGTAGTTGGCCAGCGGGCCGGTCTTGTCGATGATGCGCCTGCCCGCTTCCTGGGTCTCGATCACCACCTTATCGATCTGGTCGATCTTGCCAGCCACGGCGCCGTGCAGCGTCATGGCGCACTCCACCGCCGTCTGGGCGTGGAATTCGGCCGGGAAACTGATCTTGAATAGCACATTTTCCATGACATAGCTGCCAAACGGGCGCTCGAACTGGAAAGCATTGCCCTGGAATGCGGCGTCGTAATAGCCCCAGGTCCGGGCACTGAGGGCCGACGGGTACCCGACGACGCCCCGGTATACGGCATTAATAGCGTGGGTGACGGCGCGGCGGCAGGCGTCACCGGCGGCCCAGCTCTTGCGCGGGCCCGTGTTCGGGGCATGACGGTAGGTACGCAGGGCGCCGTTGTCGATCCAGCTGTGCGACACCGCAGTGATGATCTGCTCCTTGGTGCCGCCCAGCATGGCCGTGGCGACCGCCGTAGAGGCCAGGCGCACCAGGATCACGTGGTCCTGGCCGGCGCGATTAAAGCTGTTCTTGAGGGCGTAGCAGCCCTGGATCTCATGAGCCTTGATGGCCCAGGTCAGCACGTCGCGGACCGTCAGGGGCGTGCCGCCCTCGCGCTCCGCCTTGCGGCTCAGGTAGTCGGCCACCGCCAAAATGCTGCCGAGATTGTCCGAGGGATGACCCCACTCGGCAGCCAGCCATGTGTCGTTGAAGTCGAGCCAGCGGATCTGGGTGCCAATGGCGAACGCCGCCTGCACCGGATCCAGTTCGTGGCTGGTGCCCGGCACGCGGGCGCCACCCGGCAGGTTGGCGCCGGGCACGACCGGGCCGAGATGCTTGACGCACTCGGGGAACTTCATGGCCATCATCGCCGTGGCCAACGAGTCCAGCAGCATGTAGCGCGCGGTGTCGTACGCCTCGGTGGAATTGATGGTGTAGTCGACGACGTAGTTGGCGACGTCGACCATCGGCTGATCGGGATCAGGGCGCCTGGCGGAGCGGATGTCATGCGCACTCATGAGGCTTGTCTCCTGGCGGCACGGGGAATCGCCATGGCATCGCGATGGCTCAACCCCGTCGTATGACGCAAACCTTGTCGACGCTACCTACCTAACCACGCTGCTGCGACAGAAGAGAGTCAGCGCCCTCCTCTGCGGGCTCACGCCACAGGCACACGCACCCAGCCTTCCATCAGCACGCGCGCGCTTCGGCTCATGATCGCCTTGGTGACACTCCACGTACCGTCAACAAGCGACGCCTCGGCCCCCACCCGCAACGTCCCCGATGGATGGCCAAAGCGCACGGCCTGACGTTCACCGCCACCTGCAGCCATGTTCACCAGCGTGCCTGGAATGGCTGCAGCGGTGCCGATGGCCACCGCCGCCGTACCCATCATCGCGTGATGCAGCTTGCCCATCGACATCGCGCGCACCAGCAAGTCGATATCGCCTGCCGCAACCAGCTTGCCGCTCGACGCGAGGTAATCGGCAGGTTTGGCGACAAAGGCCACCTTGGGCGTGTGCTGGCGCGTGGCGATTTCGTCGAGCGAACGGATCAGGCCCATCCGCAGTGCGCCGTGCGCGCGAATGGTCTCGAACTTTGCCAGCGCCTTGGCATCGCTATTGATGGCGTCCTGCAGCTCCGTGCCGTTGTAACCGATGGCGGAAGCCTCGACAAAGATCGTGGGAATGCCGGCATTGATCATGGTCGCCTTGAGCGTGCCGACTCCCGGCACCTCCAGATCGTCGACCAGGTTCCCGGTCGGGAACATCGCCCCACCCGCGCCCTCTTCTTCGGCGGCCGGATCCATGAACTCCAGCTGCACTTCGGCCGCAGGAAACGTCACGCCATCCAGTTCGAAATCACCGGTTTCCTGCACTGCGCCGTCAGTCACCGGTACATGGGCGATGATCGTCTTGCCGATGTTGGCCTGCCAGATGCGCACGGTGGCGATGCCATCGCGAGGCACCCGCGCGGGATCCATCAGGCCACCCGTGATGGCGAACGGACCGACGGCTGCCGAGAGGTTTCCGCAGTTGCCGCTCCAGTCGACGAAGGCCTTGTCGATGGCCACTTGACCGAACAGGTAATCCACGTCGTGGTCCGGACGCGTGCTCTTGGACACGATCACCGTCTTGCTGGTGCTGGAGGTGGCGCCGCCCATGCCGTCGATCTGCTTGGCGTAGGGATCGGGGCTGCCGATCACGCGCAGCAGCAGCGCATCACGCGCCGCACCCGGCGCCTGAGCTGCGGCAGGCAGATCCTCAAGGCGGAAAAACACGCCCTTGCTGGTACCGCCGCGCATGTAAGTGGCGGGAATGCGAATCTGGGGTTTATGACTCATGGGAATCCTGTATCGGTGCAACGCTGTCGCCTCCCCTCTCCTTTTCTCGGAGAGGGGCTTCTAGTCAGGCCGCCTGGGAAGCTTCGATGAAGTCCTGTGCGAAGCGTTGCAGCACGCCGCCCGCTTCGTAGATCGACACTTCTTCAGCGGTATCGAGACGGCACGTCACCGGAACATCCACCCGCTCGCCATTCTTGCGATGGATGACCAGCGTGAGATCCGCACGCGGTGTGCGAGCGCCGACCACATCGAAGGTTTCGGTGCCGTCGATGCCGAGCGTCTTGCGGTTGGTGCCTGGCTTGAACTCCAGCGGCAGCACGCCCATGCCGATCAGGTTGGTGCGATGGATGCGCTCGAAGCCTTCGGCTGCGATGGCTTCCACGCCTGCCAGACGCACGCCCTTCGCCGCCCAGTCACGCGACGAGCCCTGGCCGTAGTCGGCACCGGCGATCACGATCAGCGGCTGCTTGCGATCCATGTAGGTCTCGATCGCTTCCCACATGCGCATGACGTTGCCTTCCGGCTCCACGCGCGCCAGCGAACCCTTCTTCACTTCGCCATTGACCACCGCCATCTCATTGAGCAGCGTGGGATTGGCGAAGGTGGCACGCTGCGCGGTGAGGTGATCGCCGCGGTGCGTTGCGTACGAATTGAAGTCCTCTTCCGGCAGGCCCATCTTGGCGAGGTACTCGCCCGCGGCACTATCGAGCAGGATCGCGTTCGACGGCGACAGATGGTCGGTGGTGATGTTGTCGCCGAGCACTGCCAGCGGACGCATGCCCTTGAGCGTGCGCTCGCCCGCAAGTGCGCCTTCCCAATACGGCGGACGGCGAATGTAGGTGCTCTGCGCGCGCCAGTCGTACAGCGGCGCAGCACTCGTGCCGACGTGGCCGGTACGCGCGAACATCGGCTCATAGACCTTGCGGAACTGCTCCGGCTTCACGCTGGAGGACACGATCGCGTCGATCTCTTCGTCGCTGGGCCAGATGTCCTTGAGCGTCACCGGCTGGCCGTTGGCGTCAACGCCAAGCACGTCCTTCTCGATGTCGAACCGGATGGTGCCGGCGATGGCGTAAGCCACCACCAGCGGCGGCGAGGCCAGGAAAGCCTGCTTGGCATACGGATGGATGCGGCCGTCGAAATTGCGATTACCGGACAGTACGGCAGTGGCATACAAGTCGCGGTCGATGATCTCCTGCTGGATCGCCGGATCGAGCGCGCCGGACATGCCATTGCAGGTGGTGCATGCGAACGCGACGATGCCGAAGCCGAGCTTCTCCAGATCCGGCAGCAGGTTCGCCTCCTTCAGGTACAGCTCCACCGCCTTGGAACCAGGCGCGAGCGAACTCTTCACCCACGGCTTGCGTGTGAGGCCACATGCGTTCGCGTTGCGCGCGAGCAGTGCGGCTGCGATCACGTTGCGCGGGTTGCTGGTGTTGGTGCAGCTGGTGATGGCGGCGATGATCACCGCGCCATCGGGCATCTGGCCCGGCTGCTCCGTCCACTCGCCCGCAATGCCACGCGCGGCAAGATCAGACGTCGGCAGACGCTTGTGCGGGTTGGACGGGCCAGCCATGTTGCGCACGACCGAAGACAGGTCGAACGTCAGCGTGCGCTCGTACTGCGCGTGCGCCAGCGTGTCGGCCCACAGTCCCGCGGCCTTGGCATAGGTTTCCACCAGCTTGACCTGCTCGTCGCTGCGGCCGGTGAGGCGCAGGTAGTCGATGGTCTGACCGTCGATGAAGAACATCGCAGCGGTGGCACCGTATTCGGGCGCCATGTTGGAGATGGTCGCGCGATCACCCAGCGTGAGGCTGGCTGCACCTTCACCACGGAATTCCAGGTACGCACCGACTACTTTTTCCTTGCGCAGGAACTCGGTGAGTGCCAGCACAATGTCGGTGGCGGTGATACCGGGCTGACGCTTGCCAGTGAGCTCCACGCCCACGATGTCGGGCAGGCGCATCCACGAGGCACGGCCGAGCATCACGTTCTCTGCTTCCAGGCCACCGACGCCGATGGCGATAACGCCCAGCGCATCGACGTGCGGCGTGTGGCTGTCGGTACCTACGCAGGTGTCGGGATAGGCCACACCGTCCTGCACCTGGATCACCGGCGACATCTTCTCCAGATTGATCTGGTGCATGATGCCGTTGCCCGGCGGGATCACGTCGACGTTCTCAAACGCCTTCTTGGTCCAGTTGATGAAGTGGAAGCGGTCTTCGTTGCGGCGATCTTCGATGGCGCGGTTCTTCGCGAACGCGTTCGGATCAAAGCCACCGCACTCCACTGCCAGCGAGTGATCGACGATCAACTGCACCGGCACCACCGGGTTCACCTTGGCAGGATCACCACCGCGTTCGGCAATCGCATCGCGCAGGCCAGCCAGATCGACCAGAGCGGTCTGCCCGAGAATGTCATGGCATACCACGCGCGCCGGGAACCACGGGAAATCGCGCTCACGCTTGCGCTCGATGATTTGCTTGAGCGACTCGGTGAGAATCGCCGGATCGCAACGGCGCACCAGATTCTCGGCGAGCACACGCGAGGTGTAGGGCAGCGTGTCATAGGCGCCCGGCTGGATCGCGTCCACGGCGGCACGCGCATCGAAATAATCCAGCGAAGTGCCGGGAAGGGATTGGCGGTAGACGGTATTCATAAATATCGGGAACCCTGGAGAAAAACGCCGGGCTGACGTGGTCCGGCCATTTTAGCGGTAGAAAGCCTTTTCCTTAAGGGGTTTGGCTTGACTGGTATGCACGGCGGCATCGACAATGAGCGGATACTGATCCCAAAAGGGAGTAGTTCCGGGCGCCGTTTCATCAGGCGTTCTTGCAATGGCCGTCATCACGAGCGAAACCACGCTCCGGTCACTGCAGCGGCTCTGCCGTGAACGAGACTTTTGCAGTCATGGCGGGCCGCGCGTGTCCGTCATGGCTGCATTTGTCTTACGCGCAGAGGTACGCTCATGGATATTGCCGCTACCGAATTCCTCTCCGGCCTGCTGGCCATCGTGCTGCTCGATCTGGTGCTCGCGGGCGACAACGCCATCGTGATTGCACTTGCCGCACGCAACCTCCCCCGCCAGCTGCAGAAGAAGGCCGTGCTGTGGGGTACGGTCGGCGCCATCGCCGTGCGCCTGGTACTCACCTGCGTGGTGGTCTACCTGCTGAACCTGCCGGGCCTGATGCTGGTGGGCGGCCTGTTGCTGCTGCCGATTGCCTGGAAATTACTCCGATCCGACGCCAAGCCAGCCCATGAGGCCAGCGCAGCGGGCAGCTTCTGGGCTGCCATACGCACCATTGTGGTAGCCGACGCGCTGATGGGCCTGGACAACGTGCTGGCCATCGCCGGCGCTGCCAAGGGACATATGCTGCTGGTGATTATTGGCCTGGCGATCAGCGTGCCGCTGGTGGTGTGGGGTTCGTCGCTGATTCTTCGCTTGCTCGAACGCTTCCCGATCATCGTTACCCTCGGTGCCGCAGCTATCGCGTGGACTGCCGGGCGCATGATCGCCCACGACATCTGGCTCGCCCCCTGGTTTGAAGCCAACGCATGGGCGGCGTATGCCCTCGACGCGCTGCTGGTGGTGGGCGTGTGTGCGGGAGGCTGGGTCATGCAGCGTCGCCGCCTGCGCCCTCAGGCAGAGGCTTGAGGCACGCGCACCGGGCAGGCGACACTGCAAAGCTTTCATCGAACAAGGAACACATGCATGAAGCTGTACTACCTGCCGGGGGCCTGCTCGCTGGCCGATCACATCGTGCTCGAATGGATCGGCCAGCCCTACGAGGCGCACCGCGTGGAACGCCATGAGCTGGGAACGCCCGAGTACCTGCAGGTCAATCCGGCTGGAGTGGTGCCCGCTTTGCAGGAAGCGGATGGCTGGGTCCTCACCGAGAACGGCGCGATCCTCAACTATCTCGTGGACAAATATCCGCAAGCCGGCCTTGGTGGCGATGGCAGTCTGCGTAGCCGCGCGGAAGTGAACCGCTGGCTCGCCTACATCAACTCAGACCTGCACCCCGCCTTCCGCCCGGTGTTTCGTCCGGAGCGCTTCATCGACGACGAGGCGGCTCAGGATGCGGTGCGCCGCAAAGCCCTCGAGCGGTTGCGCCGCTATTACGAGCGCCTCGATTCTCAGCTGCAGGGCCGCAACTGGCTGGCCGGCACGCGCTCCATCGCCGACCCTTATCTGTTCGTGGTGGTGCGCTGGGCCATGGCCAAGGGCGTGGATCTGAGCGGGCTCGACAACCTCGCCCGCTTCCATCAGCGCATGCTGGAAGATGCCGGCGTCAAGGCGGCCATGCAGCAAGAAGGGCTCTGAGCGGCAAGGCTTCCGCCCGGAGGCACGCACGCTCAAAACGCTAGTACATCATCGGCACGCGCACGGTGACCGTGGCGTCTGGTGTATCGCGCGTCACACCTACACCAAGGGTGAAGTTGAGCGTGCGCTTGTCGTTCATTCGCCACGAGCCACCCAGCAGCAGCGTGCCAAGCACGGTTTTGACCGAGCCTGGCACGGTGTGATTGTTCTGCTTGGTGATACCTACGAAGCTCTGGTCGTAGCCAATACTGATGGACGCTCGTTCATTGAGCGACAAACCCAGGCCTATGCTGAGGTCGGTAACGTCACCGACCTTCACCTTGCCCAGCTCCTCCGTACCACCTAGAAGAATCTTGCGGCTAACGCCATAGCGCGGCACGTTGTAGAGATAACTCACATTGCCGAAGAACACGACCGGGTCGGTGGGATACAACCAGGTGACGCCCGGCTGTATCGACCAGAAACCCGAACCGGTCGGTTGCTGCAGCGGCAACCCCGTACCGGTTGCCTGCAGGTCCACTTCGTTGATCACGCTTTCGACACAGCGGTTGATACAGTCGGTAACGACCTGGAATGGATCCTTGCCCGTGTTCGACTTCACGCGCAGCCACCCGACATAAAACGCCTTATCTGGTCCGCCCACATTGAGCTGATAGCGCACGGTTCCTTCAATGTCACCCAGACCGTGACCACTGGAACCAAACGCGACATTCGTCGCGGTGCCGGTGAAAATTTCGCGGCTGACCGTATCGGTATGCGCGTAGACATAGGGCACACGAATTTCGACTTCGAGCCGATTGGTGATGCCGTAACGGCCCGTCAGCCAACCAATTTGCGTCGTCGTCTTGACCTGTCGCGCATCGATCAGGCCAATGAGAATGGCGGGAATCACCGTATAGCCCACCAGCGCCACGCGGTCGAGCGACGAGTACCCGAACTGATAGGCGGGTTCGATGATGATCCTGCCCTTGGGCGTGAGCACGCCGGGCTGCTGGAAAATAGGCGCGACTTCCGGAGGTCGCGTGTCCGGCTTAGGCGCCTCACCCACCGTCTGTGGACCCGAGGGCGCGTTGGCTGCCACTGCTTGCGCTGCAGGCATGGGTAGCGCCGACGCGCCAGGCCCACCGGCCGAAATACTGCCAGCGCGCTGTTTATCCAGCTCGTCCATACCCACGGCGTGACGCAACGCCTTGTAGTCCGCCTCCTGCTCCGCCAGTGCGCGCTTCATGGCATCGAGTTGTTCCATCTGCGCACTGATCTGGCTCCGCATCGCATCGATGCGTTCGCCCTGCTCTGTTACCTGCTTACGAATATCCGCCGGCGGCGTTGCTGGCGTGGATGCATCTGGACGAGCGGCAACCGTGCTGGCGGCTGCGGGAATCAAGGCGGCGGCCGGTCTGGTCCAATTCGTCGATGCAGACGCAGGCGCCTGGGTCTGTTGCGCGGCCACCGGCACGCCGAGCGTCACCAGCCCTGCACACACCGCTGACCAGAGAGTTCTCCTCGTTGCGTATCGCATCATGCTTCCTCATGGCTCACGGTTCTATGTCCGGCGTCAACCAACACGCTGCAGCGATGAACCGCTGCGTATTGATGGTGGGCAACGACTCCTGTCTGCGGGCGTTCCATAGCGATCAATGTCCCAGCGACTGCAGTTGCGCTTGCTGTAATCCCTCTTGGAAATTCGCTTCGCGGAACGCGTTGAGCGTGTTAACCGTGGTATTGAGCGTGGTGATGCTCTGGATTCTCTGGTTGTTCAGCGTGTTCTGGATCACCGTGCCAGCGGACATGCCACCCAGCGCCGACGGATTGAAGGTGTTGTTGGGGCCCACTTGCGTCAACGACACCGAGTTGAGCGCCGTAGCCATGGTCGTCGCCTGCGCGGCTGTCATGTGCGCGATGTCTGGCACGTAGAAACTGGTGGAGGTGACGAGCTCACCGTTGACGTAAACGGCGCGGTCGATGCCAAACGATGCGACCAGGCCATTGCCCATGTCGTAACCGCCACGCATATCGTCCAGGGTGTCCTGGCTCACCGGCACCCACTGGGTTACGTCGTCCCCCCCTGCGAGCACGGCTGTATCACCCGCCGCAACAACTGCAGAAGACGCAGGCGGCGTGATGGCATCTTGCGCCTTTGCGCCATAGCCGCACGCAAGGAAGATGGCACCGAGGCAGATCAAGCGTATCGTCGATCTCATCGTCATGTCCTCAGAGGTCACCCGGCCCTTTTTTGGGCATGACGGTGTTGAACAGACCATTGTGGTCAATGCCCTCACTGAGCGGCGACGGTGGCGCCACTTTCCAGTCGGTCGGGCTGTTGAATACCGCGAGGTTGCGACGGTTGTGGATGACGAAGACGATCCCGTTCTGCCACAGCGTCATGAACTTGGTGCGTGAGATGACGCGCGTACCGCGTGCGGGGTCGCCCACAAGCACACGATCATTCTGCATGCCTTTGATCACCACGAAATGGTGATAGCCCTTTTCGTCGATCAAGACGATGGCAGGCAAATTCTCCTGCTGGAGCTTATCCAGCGGCACGCGAAAGCCATCCGCGTCAAATCCGTTCGCCCCCAGGAAACGCTTGATATCGAGCAGTGAGAAACCTTCCTTGGAGATCTTTGCCTGATCGCCATGCATGTACATCTGCTCGAAAGCCACCTGCTCATTCATCGGGTAGCCGTACTGATAGGTCAGCAAGGTCGCTACCGCAGCGGAGCCGCAGCTGAAGTCGTATTTCTGATGGAGGGTGCTCTTGTAGCGGGCTTCCTTGAGGCTCGTCAGATGCACCGTATAGTTGCCGCCCTGCCCGCTGACCACTCCCACGGGCGTTGAGGCATGGCTTCCCAGCGGCAGCGCCGCGATGATGATCAGCAGCGCCGCCCGCTTATTCATGGTTTGAACTGTACGTTGAGCACAGTTGCGTTCTGGATCAATACATTGCTGCCGGAATTCTGGATCACCACGGGAACACCCGCGGCGCCGGCAAAAGAGCCGCCGCTGATCAGGTTGTCTCCGGAAATGACGTGATCCGCCGTATCGCTGGTGACGCTGCCCGTAATCGTGGTGTCCTGGATCACCATGGTGCCGCCGCTCATGCCGGCAAGCGCAGTGTTGTCCACGCTCTCGCCCAGCGCGCCGGGCGTGGTGTCGCCAGTCACACGAACCGCTGCCGTGTACACGGCAACCGGCGAATCGGATCCAGTCGCGAGATAGGCCGCGGGAATCTGCGCGTCTTCCGCGTAAAGCGCCGCTGGCGCTATAGCTACGCAGGCGACGGTAAAACCTAGCATCCACTTGAAGGATCGCACGGCAAACCTCCCCGACTTCATGACGTGGGCGTTCGGGCAACGACGCCCCGACCGCTCGAGCTCAGGCGTTTGATGACGTGACCGAACACGGTGGAGCGCGAACGCTCCACCGTGCCGGGCTATTACCTGTTAGTGACTGAAGTTCAGGTTGGCCTGGACATTCACGCTCTGCTGGAGCAGCGATGCCGCACCGCTGTTCTGAGCAATGATCGTGACGCCCGCAGCCGCTGCTGCCGCGTTGTTCATCTGGTTGGACATGTCGAAAGTGCCAGCATCGGCATAGGCCGTTCCGCCTGCGCCGCCAGCACCGCCCGAACCGCCCGAACCAGCACCACCGGTACCGCCAGAGCCAGCACCGCCGGCACCGCCGCTACCCGCCGAAGCGGTCGATGAACCGCTGGTACCGCCAGTGGAGGAAGCAGCGCCGCTAGCTGAGGTCGAAGTACCTCCGGTTGCTGCGCCACCTGTCCAACTGCCGTTGCCACCGGTCGCATTGCCGCTGCTGCCGCTGCCATGGTTACGCGAATGAGCATTGGCGTAGTTGTCGCCTTCGCTATCGCCGCCAAAGGCACTTGCGAATGCACCCGAATCACCACTGGATGCGCCGCTGCCGCCGGCATGACCGCTACGCGAATGAGCGTTGCCGCCATCGCCGCCGTCACCACCGTTACCGCCGATGGCCTTGCCGCCGATGCCTTTACCGCCACGGCCGCCGTCGCCGCCACTGGCGTCGCCGTTGTTCTGCGCCCAGTTGCCAATGCCGCTCACGCCAACATTACTGACGGAGCCCGACAGATCGCTGTTGGCTACCGCAATATTGGTGTTGAACGAATCGGTGAACGAAGCGTTTGCCGTTCCGCCGTTATTAGCTGCGGCGGTGCCCTCGCCAGAAGCGGCCGCATCGCCTGAATTGAAAGCATCCGTGAAGGTCTTAGTGTGCGTGCTCGAGTTGCTGTGGGTGCTCGAGTTGGTACTGCTACTAGTGATGGCACCTGAGTTGCCTGAGTTATCCGTATTGTCCGCGAATGCCGGGAGTGCCAGCCCCAATCCCAGAACAATCGCAGTCGCTATTAGAGTCTTACGCATAGTCATTACTCCTGGAACGATGCGGTGACCCCCTGTGTTGCTGGTCTTGCAAGTCCAGCACGGATTAGTCGCAACATGCATGCCACGTCGCGAATCGGCGCAAGCTCCAGTGCGACAGCCATGAAATCAGGTGTTTGAACGGAATCATGGCCGGTGAGTCTGGCTTCAGTCAGTCACATAAAGGCCCTGGGTGATTCATGCCTGTTACACCCCATCTATCCGCGAGTGCGGCGCCCCGGACATAAACGCGGAGTCATAAGACGATGGATCAATGCGTTACGGCGCATTTCGCAGCTTGAATTCCGCTGTGGAACGGCTGTATCGGATGCGTTACACCGGTGCATACGAAAGGATAGCAATGTCGTACAGGGTCCTGAACCGTAACGAAAGATGCGCGCAAAAAAGGGGGCTAAAGCCCCCTTTTTTCTTACGCCACGCTGTAATTCGGCTCAGCGCTTCTCAATCGGCACGTAAGTCTGGTCTTCCGGGCCGGTGTAGTTCGCGCTCGGGCGGATGATCTTGCCGTCTTCACGCTGCTCGATCACGTGCGCGCTCCAGCCCGAGGTACGGGCAATCACGAACAGCGGGGTGAACATGGCGGTCGGCACGCCCATCATGTGGTACGCGCTGGCCGAGAACCAGTCGAGGTTGGGGAACATCTTCTTCTGTTCCCACATGAGCTTCTCGATCTTCTCCGACACGTCGAACAGGGTTTCATTGCCACCCTCCGTGCAGAGCTTGCGCGAGACCTCTTTGATGATCTCGTTGCGCGGATCGGACACGGTGTACACCGGGTGACCGAAACCGATGATGATCTCCTTGCGCTCCACGCGGGCACGAATATCGGCTTCCGCCTCAGCCGCATTGCGGTAGCGGGCAATGATTTCCATCGCCACTTCGTTCGCACCGCCGTGCTTGGGACCGCGCAGCGCGCCGATGGCGCCGGTGATCGCCGAGTACATGTCCGACCCCGTACCGGCGATAACGCGCGCGGTAAACGTGGACGCGTTGAACTCGTGCTCGGCGTAAAGGATCAGCGACTTGTCCAGCGAGTGCGCATGCAGCTCGCTCGGCTTTTTGCCGTGCAGCAGGTGCAGGAAATGCCCGGCGATGGACTCGTCGTCGGTCTCCGTTTCGATGCGCTTGCCGTTGTGGCTGTAGTGGAACCAGTACAGCAGCATCGAACCGAAGCTGGCCATCAGGCGGTCGGCGATGTCGCGCGCGCCGGTGACGTTGTGGTCATCCTTCTCCGGCAGCACGGTGCCGAGCACCGAGCAACCCGTGCGCATGACGTCCATCGGGTGGGTAGCGGCCGGCAGCAATTCCAGCGCGCTCTTCACCGGCGCAGGCAGGCCGCGCAGGCGCTTGAGCTTGGCGCGGTAGGCATTCAGCTCCGCCCAGTTCGGCAACACGCCGTGCACCAGCAGGTAAGCCACTTCCTCGAAGCAGCCCTTGGCCGCCAGATCGTGGATGTCATAGCCACGGTAATGCAGGTCATTGCCGCTACGGCCCACCGTGCACAGCGCGGTGTTGCCTGCAGCCACGCCTGACAGCGCGACGGATTTCTTGGGCTTGGGAAGGGTTTGTTCGCTCATCGGATACGTCTCCTCAACATGCGACTTTGCCAGCCGTGGCGCACCACGGCCGACGAATGGGGCGGCCGGTCAGGCCTTCTTCTGGCTGGCGAACAGCGCGTCGAGCTTGTCCTCGTAGGCGTTGTAGCCGAGGAAGTCGTACAGGTCCGCGCGGGTCTGCAAGGTGTCGATGATGTTCTTCTGCGTGCCTTCGCGGCGCACCGTCTCGTAGAAGTTCAGCGCAGCCTTGTTCATGGCGCGATAGGCGCCGCAGCAGTACAACGCAATATCCACGTTGGCATCGCGCAGTTCGTCGGTGGTGAAGAACGGCGTGGAACCAAACTCGGTGAGGTTGGCCAGGATCGGCACCTTCACCGCGGCCTTGAAGCGGCGGTAGTCGTCCAGCGTCTTCATGGCCTCGGGGAAGATCATGTCCGCGCCGGCCTCGACATAGGCGCAGGCGCGGTCGATGGCGGCGTCGATCCCTTCCGCGGCGGCGGCATCGGTGCGTGCCATGATGACGAAGCCGTCATCGGTGCGCGCGTCCACCGCGGCCTTCACACGATCGACCATTTCTTCCTTGGGCACTACTTCCTTGCCCGGACGATGGCCGCAGCGCTTCTGGCCCACCTGGTCTTCGATATGCACGGCAGCGACGCCGACGTTGATGAACGAACGGATGGTGCGCGCAATGTTGAACGCGCCGCCCCAGCCCGTATCGATATCAACCAGCAGCGGCATCTGCGTGGCGTCGACGATGCGGCGTGCGTCGGTGAGCACGTCTTCCATGGTCGAAATGCCGAGGTCAGGGATGCCCAGCGAGTTGGCGGCAACACCGCCACCAGAGAGGTAAAGCGCCTTGTAACCCACACGCTTGGCCATCAGGCCGGCGTAGGCGGTGATGGCACCCATCACCTGAAGGGGACTTTCGGCGGCGACGGCGGCGCGGAACCTTGCGCCGGGGGATGCAATCTGGGCCATGAAACCTCCGCTCATAAAGGGGCGATTTTAGCGCAGGGCGTGTTCAAGGGCTGTTGCGCGGCAACATGCATGGTTTCGAACGCTGCGTGTGATGAAAGTGGAGGGCCGCGATCGTCCCACGGCATCACGGACGACGGCCCCCCTCTCTCCGGAGGGGAAAGGGCCAGGATGAGGCGCCATGCTTGCGGCGAGGCACGTCCGTCCCATGGGGACTACCCGCCCGTCATCGCACCACATCCCAGGCAGCGCCAAACCCAAAGACCGGAGCCACCGGCCCCCGCCTACGCCGGGGCGACGCCTTTTATGGAATGGCGAGGCAAGCGTGCCGCGGCCCCCTCTTTCAAAGGGGAGAGCGAAAAACCCATGCGCAATATCAGGTGCCCTGCTCCGGCCCGCGCTCCAGCGCACGCCGCACTTCCTCCAGCGCATTCGGATCATCGAGCGTGGACAGATCGCCCGGATCGGTGTGCTGCACCAGCGCCTGTAGCGAGCGACGCAACAGTTTGCCGGAGCGAGTTTTTGGCAGCGCATTGACCACATAGATGCGTGCCGGTTTGGCGACACCGCCCAGCTGCTCCACCACGCGTTGCTGCATGCCCTTGGCCACCTCCGCCGGCATCTCGGTCACGCCTTGTCTGAGCGTGGCGAACACCACCGGCACCTGGCCTTTCAGCTCATCGTGCACGCCAACCACTGCCGCTTCCGCACAAGCGGGGTGCGTGGATACCGACTCCTCGATCTCGCGCGTCCCCAGGCGATGGCCCGCCACATTGATGACGTCATCGGTGCGGCCGAGGATGGTGGTGTAGCCGTTCTCGTCGCGGATGGCCCAGTCCAGCGAGCTGTACAACAGCTCTTTAAAGTGACTGAAGTAGCTGTTGATGTAGCGCTGATCGTCACCCCACACCGTGGTGAGGCAGCCAGGCGGCAAGGGCGGCACGAATACCAGCACGCCTTTCTGGTGAGGTGGCAGTTCTTCGCCGGTATTTTCGTCGATCACCTTCATGCGATAACCAGGGCTGGGCAAACCCGGCGATCCGAACTTCACAGGCTTGAGGTCGAGCCCCGGCATCAGCGTGATCGCAGGCCACCCCGTTTCGGTTTGCCAGTAGTTGTCGATCACCGGCACGCCCAGGCCGTCGGTAATCCAGTGCGCGGTAGGTTCATCCAGCGGCTCACCGGCGAGGAACAGCCATTTCAGCCGTGACAGGTCGTACTTTTTCAGCCAACTGGCATCCTGTTTCTTCAGCACGCGAATGCCGGTGGGCGAGGAAAACATCGTGCGTACGCCATAGCGCTCGCACAACTGCCACCAGATACCCGGATCGGGATTCGTCGGCAACCCTTCGTACAACAACGATGTTGCGCCACCAATCAACGGCGCATAGACGTTATACGAATGCCCCACGGCCCAGCCCACGTCGGACGTGGAGAACATCACCTGCCCCGGCGAAATATCGAACACCGTAGTGATCGACAACGCCATCGCTACCGCGTAGCCGCCCACATCGCGCTGAATGCCTTTGGGTTTGCCCGTGGTACCCGAGGTGTAAAGCAAATAGCTCGGCTCGTTGGATTCGAGCCACGTCACCGGCACCTCCGCGCCCTCGTAGGAGGCACGCAAGCTCGCGTAGTCGAGATCGCGCCCGGCGACACGCGTCATCTGCGGATCAAGACCGCGATCGACGATCAACACGTTTGGCGGCTGGTGCCGGGCCTCTTCCAGCGCGGCATCTACCAATGGCTTGTAGGGAATGACCTTGCCGCCGCGCATGCCGGCATCGGCCGCAATCAATAGTTTGGGTTGTGCGTCATCGATGCGCAGTGCGAGGTTGTGGGCCGCAAAACCCCCGAACACGACGGAATGGATCGCGCCGATGCGCGCGCACGCCAACATCGCGAATACCGCTTCGGCGATATTGGGCATATAGATGACGACGCGGTCGCCCTTGCCCACGCCCAGCGATGCCAGCACCGCGGCAAAGGTATTCACCTCGCGATAAAGCTCGCGATAGGTGAGCTCGCGCGTCAGTCCGGTCTCGGTAGAGATGGCCACCAGCGCCAGCTGACCGCCACGTTCTTCTAGGTGACGATCGACAGCGTTGTAGCAAAGATTGGTGGTGCCACCGACAAACCAGCGCCGGAATGGCGGGTTGGACACGTCGAGAATCTGCCGGGGTGGTACATGCCAATAGATGCGCTGCGCCTGCTCGGCCCAGAACGCCTCCGGCTGCTCCACCGAACGCTGATAAAACGCCTCATAACGCATCGCTGACACCTTCGCCTCATGCTATCGATCTAGCCTAGATCAGCAGCGGGAAACGGGCCTTGCGACCTTGGTCGAGCATTGTCATGGGTGATGGCGGCGACGGCCATCACCCATGCCGAGCCATCAGAGGCAGGATACCGCCGCGTCGCGATAGGCGGGGTTGTATTCCTTCTTCGTATCCTGCGTCTCGTACATCATCACCTGCGCGCCCGTGCCATCCGGCGTCACGCTGATCAGCTCCTTGGCGCCGGATTTGTCGGTCGCCGACAAGGTGCCCTCTTCCTTCTTGGAGGAGGTGCTGACCTGAGCCGTCGCGGACCACTTCGTCTGCACGCACTCCAGATAGGTCGGAATATCCTTGTGAGTGCGGCTGCTCATCTTGGGCGTGGTGTCGCGCACGCCATGAACGCCGCCGCAGGCAGCCAGGAGCACACAGCAGGTGGTGATCGCAATAAGTTGCTTCATATCCATATTCCAGTCGACGATTCGCTGATTTAACCATAGATGCGGTGTCACACGGAGAGGCTTGACCCTCACGTAACGTGAGCCCCCAGAGTGCCCGGCACGCAACGAGGACACCCCATGGAACTGACAGTAGGCGAACTTGCGCGGCGCAGCGGACTCACCGTCCGCACGCTGCACCATTACGACGCCATCGGCCTGCTGGTGCCCTCGCTGCGCTCCGCTGCCGGCTATCGACTCTACGACCGGGCGAATATCGAACGCCTGCATCGTATCCAGGCCTTGCGCCAGCTGGGCCTGTCGTTGGCTGACATCGGAAAAGCCCTGTCCGGGCCTGAGCTGCCGCTGGCCGAACTGATCGACCGTCAGCTGGCACAGATTGATCGCGAGTTGGCACGTGCCGCACGGTTACGCGGCAGGCTCATTCAGTTGCGTGCGCAGCTGACCTCCGGACAGCCCCCTGATCTGGCCGAATGGCTGGACACCCTGGAGCTGATGACGATGTACGAGAACTATTTTTCCGCCGAGGAAATCAAGCAACTGCCACTGCTTCACGACGCAGACACCCGCGCCGAATGGAGCGCCATGGTCAGCGCGGTGCAGGCAGCGTTGAATCGTGGCGTTTCGCCGGAGGCGCCCGAAGCACAGGTCCTCGCTATGCGCTGGATGCGCACGCTGTATCGGGACACCGGTGGCAATCCGGATTTTCTGGTGCGCCTCAACACCATGCACGACAACGAACCGGGTTCATGGGATGCCATGGGGGTCACGACAGCCATGCGGCGCTTCGTGGAGCAAGCGTTCGTGGAGGGCCGGCTGGCGATCTACCAGCGCTATCTGAAGCCCGCGGAGTTCGCCTTCATGCGCGAACACTACGGCGCGACGTTCAACGAATGGCCGCCGTTGCTGGTCGCATTGCGCAAGGCGATGACCCATGGCGTGCAGCCACATGACACCGAAGCCCGCGCACTCGGCAAACACTGGATGACGCTGTTCTGCAGTTACGCGGGCACCGATCCGGGCACGCACGAACGCATCCGCGAAGCCCACGCAAAAGAGCCGGACCTCACCGAGAGTTCGTGGGCAGACGAGGCGCTGATCGGTTACGTGAGGAGCATCCTTGCCACGCTACAAGCCGCGCCGCGCACCCACTAAGGGGTTCCGAAACAACAAGGGCGGCACATGGCCGCCCTTGTCTCAGCATCAACAACTGTTCGCTTACTTCTTGGCGAACAGGTGCTCGACGCCAGCGCGCTCTTCGCGCAGTTCCTTGTCGGTGGCGTCCATGCGGGCGCGCGAGAAGGCATTGATGTCCAGACCCTGCACGATCTCGTACTTGCCGTTCTTCACGGTCACCGGGTAGCCGTAGATCACGCCCGGCGCGATGCCGTACGAACCGTCGGACGGGATACCCATCGAAGCCCAGTCACCTTCTGCGGTGCCCAGTGCCCAGGTACGCATGTGGTCGACCGCGGCCGACGCGGCCGATGCGGCCGACGATGCGCCACGCGCCTTGATGATGGCCGCGCCGCGCTGCTGCACGGTCGGGATGAAGTCGCTTTCGTACCAGGCCTGATCGACCAACGACAGCGCCGGCTTGCCGCCCACGGTGGCGTGGTGCAGGTCCGGGTACTGGGTGGAGCTGTGGTTGCCCCAGATGGTCATCTTCTTGATGTCGGTGTTGTGCTTGCCAGTCTTCTCGGCCAGCTGCGACAGCGCACGGTTGTGGTCCAGGCGCACCATCGCGGTGAAGCACTTCGGATCCAGATCCGGAGCGTTCTGCTGAGCGATCAGCGCGTTGGTGTTGGCCGGGTTACCGACCACCAGCACGCGCACGTCGCGCTTGGCGTGATCGTTCAGGGCCTTGCCCTGCGGGCCGAAGATGGCGCCATTGGCTTCGAGCAGATCCTTGCGCTCCATGCCCGGGCCGCGCGGACGCGCACCGACCAGCAGCGCGTAATCCACATCCTTGAACGCGACGTTGAGGTCGTCGGTGGCCACGACACCGGCCAGCGTCGGGAACGCGCAGTCGTTGAGTTCCATCACCACGCCCTGCAGGGCGGGCAGCGCCGGGGTGATTTCCAGCAGATGCAGGATCACCGGCTGGTCCGGACCCAGCATGTCGCCCGCGGCAATGCGGAACAGCAGGGCGTAACCGATCTGGCCGGCAGCGCCGGTAACGGCAACACGAACGGGGGCTTTCATCGGAGAAACTCCTTCAACTTGGCTAGTGCTTACAAAAGACAAGGCCCATGCCACGCGGCATGGGCCCCAAGATCATCAGGTCAGTTCAGCAAAGAACGCCTGGATACGTTCCAGCCCAGGCTGCAATTGTGCCGTGGGACAGGTGTAGGAAATGCGCATGGCGCGCTCTTCACCGAAGGCCGAGCCCGGCACGCAGGCCACGCCCTTGGCTTCGAGCAGCGCAGCGCAGAACTCAACGTCGTTGTTGATGCGCACGCCGTTGTGGCTCTTGCCGAACGCCACCGAAATATCGGGGAACGCGTAGAACGCGCCCTGCGGATAGGGGCACACGACGCCGGGAATCGCGCGCAGCGCATTGACGACAACGTCACGCTTGCCGGCGAATTCCTTGCACTTGGCCTCGGGCACATCCTGCGGGCCGCTGAATGCGGCGACGGCAGCCGCCGTGACGACCTCAGGCACGCTGGTGATGTGATTGGAATTGAGCGTGGTGATGGCCTTGGCCACGTTCTCGGGGCCGGCGATGAGGCCCACACGCCAACCCGGCATGCCATAGGTCTTGGACACGGAATCGACGAAGATCAGGCGATCCTTCAGCTCCGGCTTCACGTGCACGAAGTTGTGATAGCCGATGCCGTCGAACACCATCGAGTTGTAGATGTCGTCAGTGATGATCCAGGTGTCCGGATACTTCGCCAGCACCTCGGCCAACGCGGCGATTTCATCGCGCGTATAGACCATGCCCGTCGGGTTGGACGGATTGTTGAACAGGAACACCTTGGGCTTGCGCACGAGGGCAGCATCGAGCTGCGCAGGCGTGAGCTTGTAGTTCTGCTCCGGGCCGCAATGCAGGATGTTGGCCTTGGCGCCCAGGATGTCCGCGATATCGCGATAGGTGGTCCAGAACGGCGCGGCAAAGGCGATTTCATCGCCCTCGTTCAGCAGCGCTTCGCCGAGGTTGTACAGCACCTGCTTGGCACCGATGCCGATCGACAGGTTGTTGCGGCCGTAGCCCTTGAAGCCAAGCTTTTCGATGTGCACCAGAAACGCGTCGAGCAACGCATCCGCACCGCGGTTGCTACCGTACTGACCGGTGTCGTGCTGGAGCGCTTCGCGTGCGGCGGCATACACATGCTCGCCAGGAAGGAAATTGGGGACACCGATGGAGAAGCTGATGATGTCGCGACCGGCAGCCTTGAGCTGCTTGGCCTTTTCGGCGATGACCATGATCGCGCTGGGTTTGGCGCGACCGACACGCTGGGCGAGCTGGGGCATGACTTCCTCTTGTGCGGGGGAAAGACATCAAACCCGGCAATTTTAGCATGCGGCGGCGCGTCATCTGCCGCCCCCGGCGTCATCGGATGGTCGAACCCCGCATGAGGGGCGTGCGCGAGCGCCGCGCTGAGGGCATCATGGGCGCGCCAGAACCGTCCCACCCGGAAGGGACTGGGCGCATGGCAGGGGCCCGCGGGATGCGGGCCAGCCGTTTCGAACAGGAGACCTTTCCAACACTCACCAAGGACATACGAGTATGCATTGGTTATGGGTAATCATTGTCGGTCTGGTCGTAGGCATCATCGCCAAGGCGGTAACCCCGGGCAAAGAGGCCATGGGGTGGATTATCACCGCCCTCCTCGGCATTGCCGGTTCGTTCATTTCCACCTACGTCGGCGAGAAGCTGGGATGGTGGCCGGAAGCCGGTTTCATGCACTTCGTCGGATCGATCATCGGCGCGGTCGTGTTGCTCGTGATCTATCACGCGCTGTTCCGTCGCGGCGCTAGCTCCTGACGCAGACATCCCCGACGATGCATGGCGCATCGTCGGGGTCATGTCCAACTTGCATCAGGCAGCGTTATTGCCGCCGCCAAACAACTTGCCCGCCAATGAGGCAAGCGACCCCAGATCCAGCCCACCCTGTGCCGGCACCTGACCATCGGGCGTAAGGTGATCGACAGCGTGCGGCAGCACTTGCGAAAGCTGACCCAGCAACTGGTTCTGATCGACACCCAGCTTGCCTGCCGCTTCCTGCACCAGCGAACCCAGGCCGCCGTTCTGCAGCGCCTGACCCAGTTGCTCGCCTGAAACCGCCTGGTTGGCACCGGTGCCCACCCAGGATTGCGCGGCGTCGCCCAACCCATGTTGCTGCAGCATGGCCACCAGGCCCTGCACGCCGCCGGCTTTTTCAATCAACTGACCTGCCACCGAAACCAGCGTGGAACCGCCGGCCTGATTGCCCTGAACTGCACCGAGCAAATCATTGAGAAATGACATGACTACATCTCCTTGGGAATGGGATGGCGCACATCGTGTGTCGTGTGGAGCCCATCGATTCTAGGCCGCCGATGCCTCTGCCGCCATGACAGCAATGCACAAAAAAAGCCGCCGATTCCAGAGAATCGGCGGCTTCTTCACATCAGCTGCACGTTTGCGCTCAGCCGCGCTCGTCGAGCACCGTGTTCCATTCCTTCACGCGGTCAGCCTGGGCGGCCAGCAGCGCATCGACGTCGCCTTCCACGATGACCTTCTCGATCACGTCACCCTGGCGGATGGCGTCGACCACCGCCTGATCTTCCGCACTCAGCACTTCGCCGAACACGCTGTGCTTGCCGTCCAGCCACGGGGTAGCACCGTGGGTGATGAAGAACTGGCTGCCGTTGGTGCGCGGACCGGCATTGGCCATCGACAACACGCCCGGCTTGTCGTGGCGCAGCGACGGATTGAACTCGTCCTCGAAACGGTAGCCCGGACCACCGCGGCCACTGCCTTCCGGGCAGCCGCCCTGCACCATGAAGTCGGCAATCACGCGGTGGAACGACAGGCCATCGTAGTAGCCACGACGAGCCAGGTTGACGAAGCTGGCCACGGTCACCGGGGTCTTGTCGTCGTGCAGACGCAAGTGGATCGGGCCGCGGTTGGTGTTCATGGTGACGTTGATGGTCATCGGAAATCCTTGTTTTCAAAAACAGGGCGCAACCACAGGCGCCCTGCGGGCCGGCAAGGATACTCCAGCTGGCGTCATTGGCAGGCGTTTGTTGTCACGTCCAAGGATCGCCCTTACTTCGGACCCTGGGTCCAGGCGGCCGGCAGGTCGAGGGCTTCTCTGGTCAGTTCGCCGGTACCACGCGGCCGCGGCGCGGGTGTCGGCACCACCGCAGGCCAGGGCGCCCCTTCATAAAGATGTGCCCACAGGCGATCCAACGCCGCGTAGCCATACGGCAGCAGCGGCACATGCTGTTCGCCGAACCCCGGCAGCGCCAGGAAGGCGTCGAAGTGCTGGGCGTACGGCACCTTCCAGTACAACAAATGCCCACCCTTGGCATGGACCCACGCCACATAGGGTTCGGAGGTGAAGGACGGAGGCAGCAATCCGTCGGACGCGCCATGCACCACCCACACCGCCAGGCTGCCACGCGGCAACTTGACGGCGGTTGCCGCGACGCCGTCCCGCAATGGCTGAGTGCTGGCATCGGTGTCCTCCCATACGGCGCGCAAACAAAGCGCGCCCGGCAGCGTGGGGTCCGCCGAATGATCCGTGCCTCCCAACAAATCCACGCCATTACCCGGAGGAATGCCTGATGCATCGGCCCACCAGCCGGCGCGAACCGCCGCATCAGCTACGCCGTGTGCACCCGCTGCCTGGTAACGGAACCCGCACGGCATATCGTGCGGGCCACGACGCATATACGCGGACGCGTAAGCCGCCGTAACGGCACGCCACATATCAAAAGCCGTGGTGGATGCCGCCGTGATCATCGTTTCATCGGACCATCCGCTGGCACGCAAATGCTCATACGCCTGCGATGCCTGCGCGTTCACGCGCGTGCCGCTTACCAGGCCATGTTGATGCAGCAGATGGCAGCGCTGTGCCCACGCCGGTGGCACTTCACCCTTCGGCGTACGCGCCATGGGCGCCGCATCGAAGCGGGTGCCGGCCAAGGCGCACGGAAGCCAGATAGAAGCCTCGCTCGCGTAGTCGAACAGCGCCCGCCCCTGATCAGGCACATGCACATTCGGCTCCAGCGCAACGACACCGGAAAGCAGATAGTCGTCATCCAGACCAGCCGCCTGCAGCACCGCGCCACCGCCATTGGAGAGACCCGTCGCAATGATGCGTGTGTTCTGCTCGGTGAAGGGGGCCTGGTCGGGGAACGCGCGATCAAGCATGGACAGCCCGAAGCGAGCTGCCTGCAACACGTGCCGGCCCCAGTCGGCTTCGGGGTTGTCCCCGGAATGCGCATGCTTGAAGGCGATACCCGTGCGCCCGCCCGTTTCTTCGGGCTCAAACTCCAGCGTCGTCGTGCCGCGCCGGGCGCGCGTGCCATCCAGCACCACACCACTATCGTCGGCCAGATCGAAATAGCCCGTGCCTGCACCCTTATCGGTATAGGCCACGGCACAACCGCGAGGAAGACCCCAGGCACCCGCCAATGCGATGCCACCGTAAATGCCGCGCGAGCCCGATGACGCAGTCACCACCAGGCAGCGGCGCGATCGATCGAACTGGTCCGGCACCTGCACCAGCACGCGATGCGGCGCGTGGGCACCGGGAATCCATGCAAAAGCCTGGTACTCGCGCCCCGGCACATTGGGCACCGCGCCATACACCCGGCCATAACCGCCCAGGGGCCCCAGATCGGCAATGCCCTTCCAGCTCGACTGAACGGCACGGCGGCGCAACTCCGCCGGGGTCGGATGCGAAGGATGCGCGAACGACACCGGTGGGCCCGCCAGCCCCTCCAACCCCAGGCCCGCGCTCAATAAGTCGTCACCTTCCCGGTGCTCGGTGAGACGTACCTCACCGTGCACAAACGCAGGGGCTTGCATGCCGGTCTCCTTGGTCATGGGTGCAGGCCCCGCGGCGCACGACGCCAGTACCGGGGCAAGCAACCATATCCATTGGGGAAGGCGATTGGCCATGCCGTCCACCCTTGCGCGCGTCAGCGCGCCCACAACTGCGCCAAAGTCCAGCACAGGTACGGTCGCCATGCGGTGATGACCCCTCCCCCGGCACCGCACGGCCGGTGACCGGACGGCCCCAAAAGGGGGTCGCGCACGGCCTTCAGGCAAGCTGTCACATAAGTACGTATAATCGTCGGGTTATCCCTACTGAAACCTCACGTGACGGCCCCGAGCCGCCCGAGCCGACCTCATGTCCATCGAAAATCTGCGCAATATCGCCATCGTCGCCCACGTTGACCATGGCAAGACCACGCTCGTCGACCAGCTGCTCAAGCAGTCCGGCACCCTCAACGAGCGCACCGTGCTCGCCGAGCGCGTGATGGACAGCAATGACCAGGAAAAGGAGCGTGGCATCACGATCCTGGCCAAGAACACGGCCATCACCTGGGAAAACAAGAAGACCGGCGCCAAGAACCGCATCAACATCGTCGACACCCCAGGCCATGCCGACTTCGGCGGCGAGGTGGAGCGCGTGCTGTCGATGGTGGACACCGTGCTTATCCTGGTCGACGCGATGGACGGCCCGATGCCGCAGACGCGCTTCGTGACCCAGAAGGCGTTCGCCATGGGCTTCAAGCCCATCGTCGTGGTCAACAAGGTTGACCGCCCGGGCGCCCGTCCGGAGTGGGTGGTCGAGCAGGTGTGGGATCTCTTCGAGAAGCTCGGCGCCACCGACGAGCAGATGGAATTCCCGATCGTTTACGCCTCGGCGCTGAACGGTTACGCCTCGCTGGACGAAAACGCCCGCGAAGGCGACATGACCCCGCTGTACGAAGCGATCATGCAGCACGCGCCGAAGCCGGACGTGGATCCGGAAGGCGCCTTCCAGATGCGCATCAGCCAGCTGGACTACAACAACTTCGTCGGCGTCATCGGCATCGGCCGCATCCAGCGCGGCACCCTGAAGAAGGGCATGCCGGTCGCCGTGATCGACCGCGAAGGCAAGAAGCGCCAGGGCAAGATCGGCCAGGTGCTCGGCTTCCTCGGTCTCGAGCGCATCGAGCAGGATACGGCCGAGGCCGGCGACATCGTCGCCATCTCGGGCATCCCCGAGCTGACCATTTCCGACACCGTCACCTCGATCGACAATCCCGAAGCGCTGCCGGCGCTGAGCGTCGACGAGCCGATGATCAGCATGACCTTCCAGGTCAACAACTCGCCGTTCGTCGGCAACAAGGACCTGTCGGGCGGCAAGTTCCTCACCAGCCGTCAGCTGCGTGAGCGCCTCGACCGCGAGAAGGTGCACAACGTGGCACTGCGCGTGGAAGATGGTTCCGACGCCGACAAGTTCCTGGTCTCGGGCCGTGGCGAACTGCACCTCTCGGTGCTGATCGAAAACATGCGCCGCGAAGGCTACGAGCTGGCCGTGTCGCGTCCGGAAGTGATCATCAAGGAAATCGACGGCCAGAAGATGGAGCCGATCGAGCAGCTGGTGGTCGACATCGAAGAGCAGCACCAGGGCGGCGTGATGGAGCGCCTGGGCATCCGCAAGGGTGACCTGAAGAACATGGTGTCGGACGGCAAGGGCCGCGTGCGCCTTGAGTACCTGATCCCGGCCCGTGGCCTGATCGGCTTCCAGAACCAGTTCAAGACCCTCACCCAGGGTTCGGGCCTGCTGTTCCACGTGTTCGACCACTACGGTCCGTACACGCCGGTGGCCATCGCCAAGCGCCTCAACGGCGTGATGATCGCCAACGCCGGCGGCACCACCCCGGCCTACTCGCTTGGCCCGCTGCAGGATCGCGGCAAGCTGTTCGCTGCGGAAGGCGACTCGGTGTACGAAGGCCAGCTCATCGGCATCCACGCCAAGGACAACGACCTCACCGTCAACGCCATCAAGCCCAAGCCGCTGACCAACATGCGCGCCTCCGGCAAGGATGATGCGATCCAGCTCACCCCGGCGACCAAGTTCTCGCTGGAGCAGGCGCTGGACTTCATCGACGACGACGAGCTGGTCGAAGTCACCCCGAAGGAAATCCGCATGCGCAAGAAGCACCTGACGGAAAACGACCGCAAGAAAGCCTCTCGCGGCGTGGCCTGATCCATTCGATGCGTCACAGAAGGGCCACCGCAAGGTGGCCCTTTTGCATGGGTGATGCCGTCCACCTGCGATAAGGTAATTCACCCACCCTCTTCCGCCACCCAGCCCCGTCTGATGCGACCGAAGACCGTACCCGTTGCGTTGTCGCTCTTGCTCACTGTGTGCGCCCTGCACGCGGATGAGGCGCCGTTGTTCATACCGCAATGGCTGGGCGCGCAGTACACCTTTGTCGATCAGCATCAGGATTGGCTGCACTCGCCTTATGCAGGCGACATGAGCCTGCATCCCGATGGCGACACGGCGCGCTCGCATACCTTTGGCCTGTATTTCGGCGTGGCATTACCTGCTCGTCTGCAACTTTATGCCGACGTGGAAATGTTCAAAGGCGAAGGGGTGTCCGGGGCCACCGGCCTCGGCGGCCTCACCAACGGCGACGTGATCCGTTCGGGCACGGTATCGCTTGGCAAGACGCCCTATCTTGCGCGCGCTTATCTGCGCTGGACCTGGCCATTGGGCGGCGACACCACCACGCTGGAACGCGCGCAGGATCAACTGCCCGGAGAAGAATCCACGCGGCGCTTCGAAGTGAAGCTCGGCAAGATGGCCGTCAACGATGACTTCGACAAGAACCGCTACGCCGGCAGCACACGCACGCAGTTCATGAACTGGTCGCTGTTCAACAACACCGCGTGGGATTTCGCGGCCGACACACGCGGCTACACCGAAGGCCTGATGATGGCGTGGCTCGATAACGGCTGGAGCCTGCGCTACGGCATCTATCGCATGCCTTATGAGGCCAACGGCCAGCGGCTGGTCAGTTCGCTCAGCGACTCGCAAGGTCAGCAGATCGAACTCACCGTACAACCTTCACCCGATGGCTGGGCGTTACGCTTTCTGGCCTTCCGCAATACGGCGCGCATGGGCATCTACAGCGATGCCATCGCGATCGCGCTTGCCACGGGCCAGCGCCCCGACATCCGCGCCAATGACCAGCCGGGCAGGCTCAAATACGGTTTCGCCATCAATGGCGAACTCCCTCTTGCCGATCAGGGCGACACCGGTCTGTTCATGCGTGCGGGATGGAACAACGGCCGTACCGAATCGTTCGTATTCACCGAGGTCGATCGCACACTAAGCGGAGGCTTTCAGCTTTCCGGCGTGCATTGGGGCCGCCCCACGGATCATTTCGCCGTCGCCTTGGATATCAACGGCCTGTCACGCGACCATCGCAACTACCTCGCGCTGGGTGGCGACGGCTTCGTGCTGGGTGATGGCGCGCTCAACTACGGGCACGAGCAGATTCTCGAGGCGTACTACAGCTTCACGCCGATCGCCCACCTCACGCTGAGCCCGGATCTGCAGCTGATCCACAACCCGGGCTACAACCGCGACCGCGGCCCGGCGCGCTTCGTGGGCCTGCGGGCACACGTGGAGTTCTGAGATCACCCTGCATGCGCGACGACGCTACAGTCGCGCACAAGTGCGCTCCTGCATAAAAACATCAGATGCTCTGAGCACGCTCCAACGCAGCTACCCGGCGCTCGAGCCTCGGCCCAAGGTAGCAATGCGAACCGCACGGCATCAGGCCGGCATCGTTGAACGTCTTCAGGTACCAGGACGGCGCGCGCGAATGAAAGCCTTCCATGTCGCCGTCCACACCATCCTTGCTGGTGAACACTTCGAGGAACGCCACGCCTTCGAGCATGTCGCTGATGCCCGCAAGACCCGCGCGGATTTCCGCAGGCTTGAGGTAATGCAGCACGTCCGTGCAGACGATCAGATCGAACAGGTGATCGAAGCGCAGATATTCCAGCTGTCCGAATCGTGCCAGTCCGATGTTGCGGCTGCGGCCGTAGCGCGCGACGGCATATTCACTGGCATCCAGTCCCTGGTAGTGAATGCCGGGCCGCAGCGCGCGCAGCGGCGCCCGCCATACGGCTTCGCCACACCCCACATCGAGCACGTTGCGTATGGGCCGGCCCAGGTAGTACTCGGCTTGTGCCACCACCATGGCCACTTTGCGCTTCAGCTCTGCCGTGGAAGCGACAGAGTGATCGGGGTGGCGGTACCACTTGTCGAAATAGGCGCGGTCGTAAATCTTGGACACAAAGACTCTCCAGTGACGCCATAAGTCTAGCCTACTGGCGGCAATCACCTGTTTTGAACATGGGTTGTCTCAGCATAGCGATGCTGGAATCTGGGAGCCGCCCAACATGCCCACGATCCACATCCGCATGACCGGAAGCCGCGACGACGCGGACACGATGCTGAGCATCCTGCACGGCATCGATGGCATCGAGCACGTCGAAGAGCTCGATGACGAGACGGGCCATCTGCGCGACGACTCCAGCTCCACTGACCTGGTGGACGACAACGGCGGCGAGCTATTCCTGATCGAAGTACAGGCCTCGGACACCCTGCACGCCGACGCCGTGCGTGCGGTGACAGAGGTCGAGGCCTCGCTGCTGGGGGCGGTGGTGGAGTTCGTCGACGAGTTTTAGCGCTCCGCCCGGCCGGGCGAGCGGCAAGGCGCCATCGTATGAATCCGCGCCGAACAAATTTGCACATCCCGCCCGCCATCCGGTAAGCCGGACGTCAACTGCCGCGTTGACACTGCCTAGCCAACGCCGTCGTTCAACCTTGCCGACTGGAACCCCGACGCATGCGCGATACCCGGAAACACCCCTCATGCTACGTCCGCCCCTGGCTGACCGTCTTGGGCATGCTGCTCGTGCTCGGCACCGGCACGGCAGCGGCACGCGACGCCCGTGCACTTTCGCAGGACGATGTGGACTGGCTGCGCCGGGACAGCTTCGAACTCGACAGCTCCACCGTCGCCATGTACCGCGACATCGGCCGCTCGCGCCTGTTCGACCGGCAGCTGGACGGACGCATCAACGACGACCTGCCGGCACCGATCACCGCCCTCATCCAGTCGTACGAAGTAGCCAATACGCCCACCGAGCAGTTGCTGACCAACCTGCGCGACGAGCAGGAGAAGATCAAGAACATGCCCGACGGCGACGACAAAAACGCCGCCAAAAAAGCGCAGCAACAACATGCCAATGATCTGCTGCAGCAGGCGCAACAGATCGAAATGCTGCACGCCATCTATGGGCCCAACCAGCTCAAAGAACAGATGGTGTGGTTCTGGCTCAATCATTTCAGTGTGTACGGCGCCAAGGGCCGCGTGCGCTGGGTGGCCGCCGACTATGCGCAGAACGCCATTCGCCCCCACGCATTGGGCAAGTTTCGCGATCTGGTGATGGCGACGCTGGAAAGTCCGGCGATGATGGAGTTCCTGGACAACGCACAAAACGCCAAGGATCACGTCAACGAGAACTACGCCCGCGAGCTGATGGAGCTGCATACGCTGGGTGTGGGTTCCGGCTACACGCAGCAGGACGTGCAGCAGCTTGCACTCATCCTCACCGGTGCCGGCGTGGCACCGTTGCGTGACCGCCCAGGCCTGCAACAGCATCCGCGCTTCGCCGCCATGTTCGTGCGCAACGGCATGTTCGAGTTCAACCCGGCGCGCCACGATTACAGCGACAAGGTATTGCTTGGCCACAAGATCAAGGGCAGCGGCTTTGACGAAATCACTGAAGCCGTCGACCTGATTACCAAACAGCCGGCTTGCGCCCAGTTCATCTCGAAGAAACTCGCCGAGTACTTCGTCTCCGATAACCCGCCGCCCGAACTGGTGGCAAAGATGGCCCACACCTTCCAGCGTACCGACGGCGACATCGCCGAAGTGCTTCGCACCATGTTCGATTCGAAGGAGCTGGCCGCCAGCTACGGCAAGAAGTTCAAGGATCCCATGCAGTTTGTGGTCTCCTCGGTTCGCATGGCCTACGACGGCAAACCCATCGCCAACGCCAAGCCGCTGCTCAACTGGCTCAACCAGCTGGGCGAACCGGTGTTTGGCCGTCTTACGCCCGACGGCTGGCCGCTGGATAGCAGCGGCTGGTCCAGCTCCGGACAGATGGCCAAACGCTTCGAGATCGCGGGCGCCATCGGCACCGGCAACAACCGCCTGCTTACGCCGGAAGGACAGCCGAAAACGGGCGGCGATTTCCCCATGCTCACCACCCGCCTGTACTACGACACCTTCGATACCAAGCTGAGCGCGCCCACGCGCGACGCACTGGCCAAGGCCACTTCGCAGCAGGAATGGAACACCTTCCTGCTCTCCTCGCCCGACTTCAACTACCGCTGAGGCAGACTGCCATGAACCGCCGCGAATTCTTGCTCGCCGCCGCTACCGCTGCTGTCGCCGCACCTGCCCTCTCCTTCTCCGGCAAATTGTTTGCCGCCCCGGCCACCAGTCCGCGCTTCCTGCTGGTGTTCTTGCGCGGCGGCTACGACTGCAACAACCTGCTGGTGCCCTATAGCAGCGACTTCTATTACGAATCGCGCCCTACACTTTCCATTGCCAGGCCCGACCCGTACAACACCAACAGCGCCATCGGACTCGATGGCGAATGGGCACTCAATCCGGTACTGCGCGATTCCATCTATCCGCTTTGGCAGAAGCGGCAGATCGCATTCGTGCCATTCGCCGGTACCGACGATCTGACCCGCAGCCACTTCGAAACGCAGGACAACATCGAGTCGGGCGAACCGAGCAGCACCCGCAGCGATTTCCGCTCCGGCTTCATGGCGCGCCTCTCGGGACAGATGGCCGACGTACCGCCCATCGCCTTCACGGATGCGCTGCCGCTCAGCTTCCAGGGCGGTAAGCGCGACATTCCCAACATCTCGCTGCGCGGCAATCCCAAGCCGGTGTTCGATGACCGGCAGTCGGGCATTTTGGCCGGCATGTATCGCGACACCTCGCTGGCCTCGGCGGCGGCGGACGGTCTGGAACTACGCCAGACCGTCTCCAAAGAGCTGCAAGACGAAATGATGAAGGCCAACCGTGGTGCTCCCAACGCCAAGAATTTTGCCGACGAAACCCAGCGCATCGCCACCATGATGCGCGACCAGTACCGCCTGGGCTTCGTGGATGTGGGCGGCTGGGATACGCACGTCAATCAGGGCAGCACCACCGGTCAGCTGGCCAACAACCTCACCAATCTTGGCAAGGGATTGGCCGCGTATGCCGATGCGCTCGGGGACGAGTGGAACAACACCGTCGTGGTGGTGGTTTCCGAGTTCGGCCGCACCTTCCACGAGAACGGCAACAAGGGCACCGACCACGGACACGGCACGGTGTATTGGGTACTCGGTGGCAAGGTCAATGGTGGCCGGGTGGCCGGCCAGCAGGTGGCCGTGAATGCGCAGAACCTGTTCCAGAACCGCGACTATCCCGTGCTCAACAACTATCGTGACGTGCTGGGTGGGCTGCTGGGGCGCATGTGGGGGCTGTCGGGCAGCCAGTTGCAGTCGGTGTTTCCCGGGGCGCACCCGCGGGATTTGCAGCTGGTTTGAACGAGCCGTCGCGCACTGGGTGCGCTCCCACCGTCAGGCCTGTCGTGGGAGCGCACCATGTGCGCGACGCACTTCGTCACTCAAACCAGACGACGATAAGAACCGCTCAACACCGGTTCCCAACTTACTCCACCGTCAAAAGAGCTTTCCAGCTTCAAGGCAAACGCGTCGTCGCCCTCGAACATATAGACATGCCGCGTCTGCCCGCGCGGCGAACTACGCACGAACGTCAGACGTTCACCATCCCATACGCCGGGTGCCGGGGTGCCAGGCACAAAGCCATAACTGTCGAACCAGTACAGGCTGTACTGGTCGTGGTCAGGCTCCGCGACGAATACCGCGTGCGCTTGCAACGATGTCTTGCCGTCACGTTCTTCGCGATAGTCCTGCACAAGAATCCGGCCATTGAGCTGCAATGACGCCGTGACATGACCGGTTGCCGGACCACCCTGCCCCCATCGCGTCGTCGCAATGGTTTCCTCGCCCTGCCATTCGCCCGCGAGTCGGGCCAGCATGTTGGCGGACACGGCTCAATGCCCCTCGCCGGCGCTGCGCACCAGCAGGCCTTTTGCAATGGCGCCGTGGAACTTGCCCATGCCGCGCACCAGGTGCAGCGTAGCGAACAGCAGGATCACGCCACCGATGCAGGTCAGTACGGCCAGCGGCCAGTAGTTGTTATCGCATAGCCACTGTGGGGTGTCGCACTGAAGAGAGATCACGTCGGCAACACTCAACGCCTTCAGTAGCGGCGTGGCGATGAAAGCGAGCGAGAGGACCAGCAATGTGATCGTCACCGTGAAGTAAACGACGCCCAATGGCAGCATCAGCACCATGTAGAACAACGTGGTCCAGGTACGCCCGTCGGTAAAGATCGCGCCAATGCGCTGGCCTAGCGATTTCCCCGCATTGGAGGGATACGGCGGGCGGCGCGGCATGCGTACACCCAGCATGGACTCCACAATGCGCCCTTCCAGCAGCGACAGCGCACGCACCGTGCCCAGGAACAAGATGGTGAACGGGATGCCGATGATCAGCACCGACAGCCCGACGGAGAGCGAAACGCCCGTCACCGCCCAGGTGAAATAAAAGATGCCCGTCGCCAGCGACAGCAGCATGTAGAACAACGCACCCCATGTATGCGAGTCGGCCGCCACGCCGAAGAACCGGCCCAGCAGCGAGCGCCGCTTGGGCATCGGCGGCGGACGCAGAGCGCGCTGAATCTTGATTTCCTGGTCGCGATAGATGTCCGCCACTTCTTCCGGCGCGCCATACGTGCCGACGACATGTGCCAGCATCTCCGCTTCGCTGCGTTGCGGGTTGTCAGCGAGCTCGGCGCGCAGGTGTTCCTCCGCGTCGTACAGCGCATCCTGAACAAGCGCCGGGTCGGCCCCCTTCAGCGCGGCTCGCAGCTGCTTCAGATACTCGGCGATCGTGCGTGGTGCGTTCATTACACCCCTCCTTGCAAAACGGCATCGACGGAATCGCGTGTGTCGCTCCAGGCTTGCACCCAGTCACGCAACACCTCACGCCCCGGCTTCGTGATGCGGTAGTAGCGCCGCGGTGGCCCGCTGATGGAAGGCTCCACTTCGCTGGCCAACAGCCCCGCCCCCTCGAGATTGCGCAGCACGGGATACAGCGCACTCTGCTTGCCAGCGAGCACGCCTTCTCCCACTTCCTCCAGGCGCTTGGCAATCTGGTAGCCGTACATCGGCTGCCGCGACTGCCCCAGCACCGCCAGCAGCACCAGTGACACCGTGCCCGCTGACAGCTCTTTCTGGAATTTCTTCAGATGGACGGCGTTGTCTTCCACATCCCACCCGCACTGCTACATACCTTGAAGTGAAGCGTAGTGCGAAGTTAGTAGTAGTGACCTGGGCCTGAAGTCATACCCGTGCCAAAAGGCACCCCTGGGCATGACACCAATGTTTGTGCACGTTGTACAAACATTGGTGCCAAAGGGCATGTACAAACATTGGTGTCACCGGGCTCAGCCAGCTAAGAGACAGGCGACAGCTGGCTACATAAGGGACTGATTGGCGAACGCCGGTCCAAGGCCCCGGCTTGGCCTCGTTCTAGCGGCCCAAGACAAGGCTGCCATGTACCGGAAGCGGACGTGTCCCTGGCCACCACGGACGCAGCAATGAACTGCTCGCTCAATGACCGCCGCATAAGGCGCATTCAGGGCGTTCAAGAGTTAGCTCGTTCCACTCCAGGAGCACCTCCTGTTCTGGACAAACCAATCGACAGCCATGTCGGCTGGCATCTCCTTCTCGTATCGCTCGACTATCTCTTCAGCCTGAGCCTGCCGTACGAGAGCTGCACTCCTAGTGGCGTGCTCAGCCAGAGCCAAGGCAACTTCTGCTCGACCCGCCACCCTCGCTGCAATCCAATCGAGGGCTGGCAATGAACCCGATGCTTCTGTCGACATCAAGCTCTTGGCACTTAGAAAGGCGGCTTGCAACCTCTTCTGGATGATCGAATCACCTTGTATGAAGTGAGCCGCCTCATAGAAATCATAGGCTTCATCATCAACGTCCCGAATTGCGAGCAGCTGAACGTTGAATGGACGGAGAAACAAGGATATTGGCGGCAGATAGGTAGGCCGCAATCGCAAGAACTCTTTCAAACATTGGCGAGCCACATAGATCTTCTGTGCCTGTCGGGGAGTGGGGAGAGGCATGTAGTTCAGCCCGCCCCAGCGTTCGAATAGAAAGGAACCTGAGGTTTCGCGAGGAGCTGCGAGGAATTCATTTACTGCTACGCCTTGAACCGCACAGAGGTTGATGAGAGAGCGCATAGACACTCGACGCCCCCTCAACCTCGCACTGAATGCGCACTGCTTGATCTGCTTCGCTAAAACGTCCCCACGACGACCACCTGCGGTGCGGTGCAATCCATGGATAAACTCCCTGAACACCTCATGTGACACTGGCTGATCGCGAGGAGTAGCGCAGAACTCGATAAGATTGAGCACCTGACCTTCGACCCACTGAAGGAATGGGTGGAGTTTGATCCATTTGACTGCCCCGCTCAGATCGGCTCCGCAAGTAGTGCAAACGCGTCGACGTCTTTCACTTAGATGATATCGCTGAGGTCTCCTGCAAGAGGGGCAGGCACTGCTCAACACGCATCCGTGAATCGAGCATGTCCGCATCAAATCAACGGTCCAGGCAAGCGGCTCGTAGGAATTCCTCTCCCACTCTCCGTAGCACATGGGACACCATCTCCGGTGAGATCTTTTGTGAACACATTGATTGTCAGAAGTAAGGATTCCGGACAGCGCCCAGAATGTTCCCAAGCGAAGGTTTCGACTACCGGTTAGGCGCTCGAGCCGGTCCATGGCACTCTCCGCTTGAGGCAAGTCCGTTGCGGTGAGGAATGATCCAATTCGCTTCAGCTGTGCGGGCAATGGAAGACCGAGGCCATTCGCCAAATGAGTGGTGCCCATTCCGGTGGTAGCCAACACCCGGCTGACGTAGCTAGGCAATGATTCGACCAGAGGTGTGCCTATGCCACGCAACTTCAGAGGAGGCAACACCGTCCATCGCTCGCGCGCTCGATCAATTCCAGAGGAGAATTCAGGCGCCAATGGCCAGCACCTCCCTTATGGCTGAAGGTGCTGCCGAGGCCCTTAAAGCATCAAAGGCTTCCGCATCGCGATGAAGAGTATCGAGCTCTTTCGCTCCATAGATGGCCTCTTCCAAATGGTGCTTGTGAATTACGCTCGCTCCCTCAGCTGCCCGTAGATCGTCTGCTCGAATAAGATACCCCTTCAGCTCTCCACAAACCCCGGCTGAAGCGGCGTAAGCCAGGTCCAAATTTTTCAACAAGAGATCTGCACGCGAGAATTGATAGCCTCTAGCTACGCTAACGACCAAACGGGCACAAGAATCTGATTATTGCCGGTGGCACCCGCGTGCAACAGGTCAGTGAGTACGACGCCTGCACCCAGGCGATTCATGCCACTGGCAGGGATGCCGTAGTTGTCGATACCGGCATAGCCGGACACCAACGGAATGCTGGAGGTGGTCGTCAGATTCACCGACGTCTGCCCCACCGCAACACCCTCCGGACTCAGGGCGGTAGGCGCCACCGAAACGCCAGGTTCGTCCTGCAGCAACAACTGGGCACGTTCCAGATGCTTCGCGGTCAGCGGGCATGCATCGCCCACGCCGTCCGGGCAAAGTGCCTCCGTAGCCAGGCGCGCCAGGCGATCATCATTCACGCGGGAGCTGTTATTGAGCGTGACGGCTCCAACATGCCCCTCGAGCACGGTGAGGCGAAGCTCGCCCGTCTGAAAGAACGCTGCGCGACCCACGTGATTCCCTGGGATGAGGCATCACCGACACAGCGTCTGAACCCCGCCAATGGCCTGCTGTTATGCGCCACGCACCACCGGCTGTTCACCGAGGGCCGGATGACCATTACCACCGGCCACGAAGTGGTATTCCGGCCACCTTCCGGACGTACTGATGGCAACGTGCAAGCTGACACGTTCGTCGGCGCTGCGCTGCAGGGCCATAGGATCCTTCTGCCAGAACGGCCGATGCATTGGCCGGATCGCGAGGCGATTGAGCATCACCACAGACGTCACTACGGGACACAGCGTGTCCATCGACAGGACCTGGATAGAGAACTGGCATAACTCCGAAGTGTCACCTCGCGTGCTGCCGTAGAGCATGGGCTCATTCACCATGAGCCCATGTGAAAACGCGGACGTATGGAAAGATCTCATCGAACGAACGATCGAGTCACGTGCCTCCTGCATCGAAAATCTGCGCTTTAAGCGATTGCCAACCGCAGGGCTGTTGTCGGCATTCTGTTTCCTGCGTGACAAATCACAAGCACGCTTACGTCGATGACGTCATGTTTGGCAAGGGAACTGTCATCACCATGACAGTGTTTGCCGGGGCGATTTCCTACGCTATGCCTACGTCACGCTGTCCGGTCACGTCTTTGACCGGACCTGGATGAAGCCTTGACGGATACCGCACCGTAGGCACGGTGCCTCCATGGCAAAGAATCCCATCATGACCTACTTTGAAAATTCGATCCTGACGATCCCGACTGCAAGGCCAACGCATCAGTCCAGGACCCCATGCGAATTGGCGGGTGGCGAATCATGCGCTGTGGCGTCGGAGTGCATGGCGATCGAGACCCCGAGGTGTATTCCGAATGCCAGCCGCGCCAAACAACTTGAATTGGCTGCAGCAGCCTTTCGTCGCTTTGAATGGATTGACGCCCTAGACCCATCGACTATCGAACTCTTCCTGAGGGAAGGAAAGCTGCAATTTGTCGAGCGCGATCAAGTGATCACGCGCCGAGGCGACAAGTTCGATTACCTCTGGATCGTCCTGAGTGGAGCGATCGAAGTCAGCATTGTTTCGCCAGAAGCCCGTAAGCAGATTGCCAGCTTCATCAGCCATGGCGAATTCATCAACCTCGTACCCTATCTGGACGGAGGCGTGGTTGCTTATGACGCAATCGCAAGAACAGATGGCCTGCTGCTTGCGGTAACGCGCAATACCGCCGAGACGGCGCGCGCGACCGACCCCGGCCTGACGCGTCTTTTGATCGACAAGCTTTGCTACAGGGCCAGAAAGGTTTACCAGCTGCTCCCAGATCATTCGCTGCTTTCACTGAGAAAGCGCTGCATGATGACCCTGCTGTACCTCGCCGACACGTTTGGCCTGGATACGGGCAAGGGAAAGTTTATCGGGCTGAAAGTTTCCCAGGGCGAGCTTGCTGACGTCGTCGGATGCTCAAGACCCAAGCTCAATCTGGAAATCAAGGAATTGGAGCGCGAAGGACTCATCGAGATCTTCTACTCGCGCATCCGCATTCTCGATCACCCCCGGCTGCTAGCGCTGGCCATGGAATAAGAAGGAACCAGGTCTCGTCCCGGGACCTGGCTACGGCACATCGGCGGTATGGCGCAACGTCAAAGGCGCCATCGTTGTGGATCGTGCTCACAAGCCATCGCGTGCCCTTAGCCATCCATCGCAATGGACGTAAGCAAAGGCTCATCCATGACAATGATCTGGGAGTAGCGGATCAGAATGATCCGGTCATGCTCCAGTAGCTTCAACTCGCGATTGAGGACAGGACGTGAGCACCCCACATAGTCCGCGAGTTGGTCCTGGGCCATTTTCATGGCCAGATGAATGCCATCATCGCGTGGCACACCGAATTGATTCACCAGATGGAGCAGGATGCGGGCCAGGCGTTGGCGAAGCGGCAGCAAGTGACTGTCTGCCAGGCTGAGGTAGACGCGCCGGGAACGTTGCGAAAGCAATACGATGACGGCCGAATTGAAGGCGGCATCGCGACCGATCAACGTGGTGACAAGGGATTTGCTCAGCTGAAGGGTCGACGAGTCGCACACAGCGACCGTGTCGTGCGTGGCAGGCACGTTATCCATGAGGGGTACAAGATTGTACAAGTCACCCGTCGTTACGTACCCCGCAATATGCCGCCTGCCTGAGCCAGCCGTGTAACTGACTTCAAGGACACCATGGACGACAAGAGTCAGCTGATCGATATGTTCGCCAACGCGGGAAAGCGTTTCGCCTCGCTTTAGCTCGCGAACGGTCGACTGGTCCAGGATGGCTTCCAACGTATCCGGGAGGCAGCCCGCACACCACTCCGCCTGTTGAATGGCGTTACGAATCTGCAAAAGACGCTTTTGACCACCATTGCCCGTCGCCTCACGATTGTCCATAGCCACCCCTTACGGTAGGCGGTGTCACGCCCGGGTCCATTTACCAACACCCATGTGAAAGGCGCGCCTGCGGCGCTGGAGGCTCATGTCTACAGGAGGGGGCGATCTCCGGTGCGGGCAGCACGCCCTCATCGTGGGGGAAGGTCGTCAAGGGCGCCGTGCAGGGATCCAGGCTACCCACAGGGTCATTCAAAACACCCCGAGGACGCGGTTTGCAGGAAGCGAGGGTCAGGCGGTGCTGAATGATGCACAGGCGCAGGAGATCCCGCGGTGGTGCTGCCGCCGTCAGGGCAAACGGGCAGCCGGGATAGCTGAAGCTATCACGCTAACTAACTCCGCTCCCTATTCGGCCCTGCAGCCCCAGCGCTTCTGTTTGCGCTGGGGTGGGGAGCCGCCATTGCTATGACGCCTTTCGATCGTAGTAGGTGGAGTCACTCACTACCCGGTGATCCTTGATCGTGTAAACCGACATGATCCGAACGCTGATGGGTTTATGCCCCGGATCTTTCATATGACCGGACAGGACAAACTGAACGTAGACGCGGTTTTCCGTACTGTCGATGGAAACGATGCTGTCTTTGGCGTCAGGTATCGCGTCGAAAATCCATCGGTAGGTATCGGCGATTTTCGAGTTGCCAACAAGTTCCGGGTAGTCTGGGCTACGCAAGATGGCGTCGCTGGCATAGAGCGTTTCGATAGCGGCGGCGTCATGCCGGTTGAATGCCTCAAATTTCAACTGAACCGTCTTTACTGGCTCAAGCTGTGATGTGCCGGGGCCTGACACAACCGGACTTGCGGCCATGGACCATGTTGGCGCCAGGACACTGCATACAAGGCAAGCGAGAAAGTTCTTCGTGACTATTTTCATAAGCATGAGCTCTCGGTTTGCGTGGTAGTAGGATGAACACCACGGAAGGGTGCCTCGCTGAACAACCTCATGCTTTCGCCCTCCCTCGGCATTCCACCCTCTAATTGCATCGCGGGTCACGCGAAGATGATTGGAAAAACCCGACATGTGAATGCGCAGCAGGGCGCCCCGGAAAGCCCGCCTGATCGGGGGGCGTTCGGCCAGGGCTGCGGTGTACTGCACCATTCGCCAACGCCAGGCACTTACCAGCACACGCGCCATGCGCCACCGGAAGAACTGGCCGGATGGGTCGAGCATTTCTGGCTGGAGAAGTGGGATCTTCGGGGGTGCTCGCCTCAGACGCGGGTCGTGCTTCCGCATCCGTGCGTGCATCTCGTGTTCGCGCCCGGCCGCTCGAAGGTTTACGGCGTTCAGTTGCGTCGCTTTTCGAGGGAGCTGAGCGATCAGGACAGCATTCTTGGCATCAAATTCCGGCCGGGCGCGTTCTATCCCTTTTTCGGCAAGCCGGTCAGCCTGATCGCCAATTCGTCCGTCATCGCAGAACACGTCTTCCCTGATGCCAAATCCGCTGAGCAGCGCGTGCTGGCATGCGGCGATGATCACGCCATGGTGGCAGCTGCCGCCGAGTTCTTGATCACTCACCTGCCCGTGCGTGACCCAAACGTGGAGATCGCTAGCCGTATCGTTGAGGCCGTAGTGAATGATGGATCGATCACACGCGTGGAGCATCTCACTGCCCGTTTTGGCCTGTCAGAACGCAAACTCCAGCGGCTGTTTCATCGGTATGTAGGCGCGCCCCCGCGCTGGGTCATCAAGCGCTATCGCGTGTATGACGTACTCACTCAGCTCACGGCGGGCGAGCTCGTGGGGGCTGCAACACTCGCGCAGAACATGGGCTACTTCGATCAAGCGCATTTCAATAACGACTTCCGAAAGACGGTCGGTTGCTCCCCCGGCCAATACGTGGAATCAGAGTAGTGCGTTGCAGCCAACTCAGCCTGCGGAGCACAGAAGAACGTCACGGAGTTTCGTCACAAGTAAGATTTTGCGACGCCGTATGGACGTCCCATGGGATCGGGCACGATCGACAAAGACAAGGGTAGACTGGCCGCCACGCTGTCGGGACTTTCGAAGGATCACCATGACCTCCGTTCGCTTGACCGATCTGGCTCACGGTGGCGGCTGCGGCTGCAAGCTCGCGCCTTCCGTGCTTCAGCAGTTGCTTGCCGACAAACCGGGGGCGATGCCGTTTGCACAGCTGCTGGTGGGTACCGAATCCAGCGACGATGCGGCCGTATGGCAGGTGGATGAGCACACTTGCGTCATAGCTACCACCGACTTCTTCATGCCGGTGGTCGATGATCCTTTTGATTTCGGCCGCATCGCTGCTGCCAACGCGCTGTCCGATGTGTATGCCATGGGCGGCAAGCCGATCATGGCGTTAGCCATCCTTGGCATGCCGTTGGGCAAACTGGAGATAGAGACAGTCCGCGCCATTCTTGCCGGCGGCGAGGCCGTCTGCGCACAGGCGGGCATTCCGATTGCGGGGGGCCACTCCATCGATTCGGCCGAACCGATTTACGGTCTCGCCGCCATTGGTTTATGTGCGCCGGACAACGTGCGCCGCAACTCGGGTGCGCGAGCAGGCGATGCCCTGATACTGACCAAGGGCATCGGCGTCGGCATCTATTCGGCGGCCTTCAAGAAGCAGGCGCTTTCCGCCGAGGCCTATGCGGAGATGCTGGCTTCAACCACGCTGCTCAACCGCGTTGGCCATGCGCTCGCCAAGGGCGAAGACGTGCATGCGATCACCGATGTCACGGGTTTCGGCTTGCTCGGTCACGGCATGGAAATGGCCCGCGGCAGCGGTGTGCGGCTCAGGATCGAACAAGCCCGCATTCCTTTTTTTGCTCAGGCCGAAGCGTTGGCCGAAGCGGGCTATGTGACGGGTGCGTCCAGGCGCAACTGGCTCAGCTACGGCGATGACGTCGCCCTGCCCTCTGACCTGCCGGAATGGCGACGCGCCTTGTTGACCGATCCGCAGACCTCGGGCGGCCTGTTGATTGCGTGCAAAGCGGATCGCGCTGAGGCGATCTGCTCGATGATCGAAGATGAGGGCTATCCGCAGTCGCGTGTGATTGGTGCAGCGGTGACAGGTGCGCCGGGCATTGAAGTGGTGTGACCAGAGCGCCCCCGTTTTCTCGTCATTCCGGCGTAGGCCGGAGGTGCTTCACAACAGCGGAGCTGGTCATCCAGTAGCGGTGTCGCTTGGTTTTCGCGGCCACACCTAAAGAGTGTCGTCCCGTCGCGAAAATCTCTCGTGGCCGCCACTGGATGACCAGCTTCGCTGTTGTGAAGCGCTTCCGGCCTACGCCGGAATGACAAGCGAAAGTGGCGGAAGAGAATGGGAGTCGAACCCACCCGAGACAGTCTTATCTGCCTCACCCGGATTTGAAGTCCGGACGCCCCACCGGAGACGATTCTCTTCCATGTACTGCAGATGCAGCGGAAGCAGCACCGAACAAATCGAGATAACGCGCCTGAATGCTGCGCAAGGTACCGCGGTTGAGCGTAACACCCTGCCGATCAAAAAATTCAAGGATCTGGATGGCTACTTTTCGGCCATTGTCGAGACGGTCGCGAAACTGCGCGGCGGTAAAGCGGCCATCGGGGGCATGGACTGCGATATCCGCAGCAATCAGCACCATCTCATGCGTGGTTGTGCGAAGAAAGTAATGATCGTGTGCCACTTCATCGACCAGCCCCAGACGAGCCGCGAATTTCAGCAACTGTCTGATGTCCTGCTCCGAACGCGCCAGTGTCCCGGCGATGTCGCGCACGCGTGGCGGGCGGAATCGAACATCGTCACCTAGTAACGGCGCGACCGTCTGCCACAACGCCTCGCGCTCCGGACTCAGTTGCAACGAATGGCTGGCGAGCCGCACAAAGGCACCATCGCGTACCACCTGGCCCGCAAGGTCCGCATGCTGCAGCGCCAACGCAAAGGCCACGGAAGGAAGCCGGAGCGACAACGCAAGCCGCAATCGTTCCCGCCCCATGCCCTGCAGGTCGGGGCAGATGGCGTGGAAGTTCTGGAGGCGCTGAAGTACATCCGCAACAAAGCTTCGCCAATGCACTGGGCTGACAGCCATGCGCCCTTCGTCGAGATCGAAGGTCACCGGTGCAAGGGCTGATACCAGGTCATCGCTACTCGTTGCGGACAACGCGCGATCCCGGGCGAAGGCAGAAAGATTCCAGGCGAATGGCGGCGTGTCGAGTAAGGCGGCAAACGCCTCTTGCGGATCAGCGATAGCCAGTGCGGCACGTTGAGCCTTGCGTTCGGCGGTACGGCGTTGACGCGCCGGCGGATGCAGATCGATGAACTGACCACCACCGATGGTGCGTCGCGCGGAGACATCACGCAATACGAAAGGATCCAGCGCAGCGGTGGCAATCGGCCGATCCAGTACCAGTTGCACATCTGCAGTGTGGCCCGGTAGCAGCTTGTCACCATCGAGCACGACGACACGAGCACCGGTTTCGGCGGCGCCATGATGCAGCCGGGCCGGAAACCATTGCCCCACCGATCGGGATTCACCCGGAAGAAGGCGCAGACGAGCATCGATCCGGTCAGTGGGCGCATGCAGGAGCGCATCGACCACCATGTCGCCGCGACGAATCGTATCTTTTGCTATGCCTTCGCCGGTGAGGTTGAGCGCGCAACGGTCCCCTGCCCGTCCACGCTCGACCGGACGGTTCTGTGCATGCAGCGAACGCACACGCGCCGTGAGCCCGGACGGGCTCAGCCGCACGGCATCCTTCACGCGCACTTCGCCGGATAGCACGGTGCCGGTCACCACCACGCCAATACCGGTCAGGGTGAACACGCGATCCACGGCAAGACGAAAGCGGCCATCGGCAGCGCGCTCGCCCAATGCATGCGCTTCGCGGGCGAGCCGATCGCGCAATGCGTCAATACCGGAGCCCGTGGTTGACGACACCGGCAGGATATCGGCGCCCTCGAGCACGGTGCCCGCTATTGCTTGACGAATCTCCGTTGTTACTTCGGTCAATCGTGACGGTGTCGCCAGATCGGCCTTGGTCAGCGCGATCAGGCCGCGCCTGATCCGCAACAGATCCAGAATCGCCACATGTTCGAGCGTTTGCGGCATGACGCCGTCGTCCGCTGCCACCACCAGCAAGGCCACATCGATGCCACTGGCACCGGCCACCATGGTGTGTACAAATCGCTCATGTCCGGGCACATCGACGAAGCCGAGCACGGAGCCATCGTCCAATGGCAGATACGCGAACCCCAGATCGATGGTGATGCCACGCGCCTTTTCTTCCTTCAGGCGATCGGCATCAACGCCGGTCAACGCTTTGACCAGCGCGGTCTTGCCATGATCGATATGGCCCGCGGTGCCGACAATCATGGATGACGCGCAGCCAGATCACTGATGTCGAGCTGCGTCCATGTGGTCAAAAAGAGAGCCTCGTCCGCTTCGGCCAGACAGCGAAGATCCAGATGCAGGGCGCCATCGGCGATACGTCCGATGATGGGTCGTGGCAGCGTGCGCAACGACGCAGCCAACGCTTCCAGCCTGCGCTGGCTGCCACGCGGATGGATGAGCAACGCGGTACTGGCGAGTGTATCCGTCGGCAGTGAGCCGGACCCGATCTGACTGAGGCAATCCCCCACCTCAACCACGAATGCACTGCCAAGCGCTTCGGCCACGCCCGCTTGCAGGCGGCGAGCCTGCGCTTCGATATCGGCCTTGCTGCGCGCCAGAAAACGCAACGTGGGCAGGCGTTCGGCAAGACGGTCAGGGTCACGATAGAGTTTGAGCGTTGCCTCCACGGCGGCCAACCGAAGCTTGTCCACGCGCAGCGCACGTTTCAGTGGATTGCGGTTGATCTGCTCGATCAACGCGTGATCGCCCACGATGAATCCTGTCTGCGGACCGCCCAGCAACTTGTCGCCGGAAAAGGTGACCAGCTGCGCGCCTTCGGCCACGGCCTCTCGCACCGTAGGTTCCCTGGCAAGCCCGTAGCGGGAGAGATCCACGAGGCTGCCGGAGCCCAGATCGTTCAACAGTGGCACGCCAGCGGCTCTGGCCATGTGCGCCAACTCGCTCGCGGCGACGTCCGCCGTGAATCCCTGGATGCGGTAGTTCGACGTATGCACCTTGAGCACGAGACCCGTGTGCTCGTTGAAGGCGTTGCGGTAGTCGGCGGCATGCGTGCGATTGGTGGTGCCTACCTCGACCATGCGTGCGCCAGCCCGCGCCATGATGTCCGGCATGCGAAAGGCGCCACCGATCTCGATCAGTTCGCCACGCGACACCACCGCCTCGCGGCCCAGCGCGAAGGTGTTGAGGCAGAGCAGCACGGCCGCGGCGTTGTTGTTGACCACGGTGGCGTCTTCGGCACCGGTCAATTCACAGAGCAGCGCCCGCAGATGGTCGTCGCGTTCACCGCGCGTGCCGTTGGCAAGGTCGTATTCCAGCGCTACGGCGTGGCGCATCGCCTGCACCGCGGCGTCGACCGCCGCTTCGGCCAGCACGGCGCGGCCGAGATTAGTATGCAGCACCACACCGGTGAGATTGAACAGCGGACGCAGGCCCGGCATCTGCGCATCGAGCAGGCGCTGGGCTTGTTGCGCCAGCTCGGTGACGTCAGGTACGGCAGAAGGCGCCGTGCGCAACACATCACGCGCATCGTCTATGACCTGGCGAATGGCGTGGGTGACCATGACGTGGCCGTAGCGCTCCACCAGCAACGCCCCCTCACGGGTCGCCAGCACGGCAGCAACCGCAGGCAGATGGCGAAGGACGTTGACCTCGGGTTCGGCCATGGCGCTCATCCACTGACACCGCTGGACGCCCAGACGGCAATTTGGGAGTTCGGCGATGGAAACTTGATGGCCCTTATGCTGCTGGGTGTACGGCGCAAGGTCAAGGCAAGCGCCGGTTTTGGCGGGTCTTATTCCGCCACGGCTTCGCTATCACCCATCAGCAGCAGCGGATTCGGCGCGTGGCGAGCGAAACCCTCCTCGGCAACCAGCAGGTCGAGGCCCAGCGAGGCGAGATCGTCCGCATAGGGATCGGCCTGCATGTCGCGAAGCGGGTAAAGCAGCTTGGCGTAGGTGTGGCAGTCGCCGCAGGTCTCAGCCTTGATCAGGCCAGCATCGCCTTCGATGCCTTGCAGAAGCAGCTGGCGCGTACCGCCGCAGGTGATGCACACGGCGCGCACATGGTTCCACGCCGTCGAGCACAGCGAGCAATACAGATAGCGGGTACCCGGGGTGACACCAGTGGCCGTGATGACGCCGGTTACAGAAGGCGAGCCACAACAAGGGCAGAGCCCGCGCTCTTCGAGCAACCGCAAGTCGTCGGCCCTGAACTGCGCCGCGGCGCAGGTGAAATAGACCTGCAGAGCCGCGGCCACGAAGACGGCCGCACCCGCATCCAGCGTCGCCACGCTTCCACGCAGAAACTGATCGGCCAGCTGGTCAAGCGTCGCAGCATCGCTGCGCCGCAATTGCTCCACGGCCTCCTGCGCAGCAAGGGGTAGCGCGTGGCTGTCGATGCGTTCGAGCAGCAAGGCGAGTCCTTCGCGCCACGACGCGTCGCGGCGATGACCATCCGCCGCCAGCGGCGGCAAACGCGCATCGACGGCTTGCGCTACCGCCTCTGCACTGAGCGCCGTGGCGGGAGCGAGCGTAGTGGCCGTCGCATGCTGCGCCCAGGCCAACGTGGCCATAAAGCGCAACCAGGGTTCCAGCGGATGCCCGGCAGCCAGTTGTTCCAGCCGTTGCGCGGTCGCCGCAAAGCGTTTGGCAGGATCGGCGAGAAGAATCGGATCGGGTGATTTGACGCCCGCGTGCGACGGCCCGGTCCATTTGCTGTCGGGTGGAGCTTCGGCCTGCCTCACGGACGCTTCCTGATGATGTTTTTGCCATGCTGACCAGACGCCAGCTCCTCCAGCCATTTGCGATGGTGACGCCACGCCCATCCCGGCGTCACATAGCCCTGCGTCATGGCACGCATGGAATCGCGCACCCAGATCGCCGCATACACATGGACGATCCACACAATGATCGCCGCGATCGCCGCGAAGCTGTGGATCAGCACGGCGGCGCGTTGCACAGGAATCGGCGTGGATTCGCCGAAATACACCTCCCAGATCACCAGGCCGGTGAGAAACAGCACCGGGATCAGCAAGGTCATCGACCAGAACACCAGCTTCTGACCCGCATTGTTACAACCGACCGGCGGCGCATGTTCTTCTTCATTGACCATCACAAACTGCGCCGCTTTCAACCAGGCGAAGTCCTCTTTGCGCCAGATATTCTCACGCCAGAACTGCACGACCAGACCGGAGTAACTGATCAACAGCGCGATACCCACCCACGGATGCATCGCCCGCGTCCATTGCCCGCCGCCGAACAGGCCGGACAGGAAGAACAACATCGGATGGAACATCGACAAGCCCGACAGCACCATCACCACAAAGCAGATGGCATTGATCCAGTGGTTGACCCGGTTGAGCGTGGTGTACCGGGTGATCACGGTCTTCGACGCGCTCATGATGACTTCTCCGTTTCCGATTCGCGCAGAACGCGCTCGCCTTCCGCCTCGTCTGCTTCGGTTACCTCGTTCGGGCCTTCGGCCACCCAGTGGAACAAGCCCGCCAACGCGGCCATCGCTACACCCACCATAGCAAGTGGCTTCACGATGCCTTTCCACACCGTCACCATCGGGCTGATCTGCGGTTTGTCGGGCAGCCCTGAGTACAACGATGGTTTGTCCGCGTGATGCAGCACGTACATGACGTGCGTGCCGCCGACTTCCGCCGGGTCATACAGGCCAGCTTTTTCAAAGCCGCGCGATTTCAGATCGATGATGCGTTCCTCGGCCTGATGCGTCATGTCGGCCTTGGAGCCGAACATGATGGCGCCGGTGGGGCATGCTTTAACGCAAGCCGGCTCCAGCCCGACCGTAACGCGATCTGAGCAAAGGGTGCACTTGTACGACTTGTGGTCGGTCTTGCTGATGCGCGGAATATCGAACGGGCAGCCTTTCACGCAGTAGCCGCAGCCGATGCATTTGTCGCTGATGAAATCCACGATGCCATTGGCGTACTGCACGATGGCACCGGGTGCCGGGCAGGCTTTGAGGCAGCCTGGATCCTCGCAGTGCATGCAACCGTCCTTGCGGATCAGCCACTCAAGGTTGCCCTGCTCGTTCTCGTACTCGGCGAACTTCATCAGGGTCCACACGCTGGGCCCAAGATCCGCAGGGTTTTGATAGGTCCCTTCGAAGTGACCGATTTCCGGCCGCAGATCATTCCACTCCATGCACGCCGTCTGGCACGCCTTGCAGCCAATGCAGCGGCTGACATCGATCAGCTTGGCCACCTGCTCCTCGTGACTCCGCGCCGACGGAGGCGTCATCGTCGATGCGGAGCGGCGGACATAGTCTTGCGATTGCAGATCTGACATGGCTATGTCCTCAGGCCGCGACCGGTGCGCTGGTCTTTTCGACGTTGACGAGGAACGCCTTGAACTCCGGCGTCTGCGTGTTCGCGTCACCTACCGACGGCGTCAGCGTGTTGGCGCCGTATCCCTTTCTTGCCTGTCCGGTGAAGCCCCAGTGGATCGGCACGCCGATCACGTGCGTGGGCTTGCCATCCACCGAGAGCGGCTTGATGCGCTTGGTCACATACGCCTTGCACACCACCACGCCACGCTTGGACGTCACCTTCACCCAGCCGCCCTGCTCGATGCCCTTCTCCTTGGCCAGCACCTCGCCGATCTCGATGAACTCCTCCGGCTGGAGGATCGCGTTCATCAGCCCATGCTTGGTCCAGTAGTGGAAGTGCTCGGTGAGGCGATAGGTGGTGGCCACATACGGGAACTTGTCCGGACTGCCAAACGCCGCGCGGTCGCCGGGGAACACACGGGCCGCCGGGTTGTTCTTCACCTTGGGATGCAGCAGGTTTTCCACCGGCGATTCCAGCGGCTCGTAATGCTCGGGGAACGGCCCTTCCGCCATCAGCTTGCGCGCAAACAGGCGGCCCAGGCCTTCGTCGTTCATGATGAACGGACTGACACCCTTCGATGGATCCAGCGTGGGTGTGTAGTCGGGCACGTCGATGCCCACCCAGCGCGTGCCGTTCCAGGAAATGACCGGCTTGGCCGGGTTCCACGGCTTACCTGACGGATCGGCGCTGGCGCGGTTGTAGAGAATGCGCCGGTTGGCCGGCCAGGCCCACGCCCAGTTCGGCGCAATGCCCTGCTCGCGCGGATCGGTGGCGTCGCGTCTGGCCATCTGGTTGCCCTTCTCGGTGAAGCAACCGGAGAAGATCCAGCAGCCGGACGACGTGGTGCCGTCGTCACGCAATTGCCCGAAGCCATCCAGCAACGTGCCAGCCTTGGTCACTGCACCGCTGGCCGGGTCGGTGAGATCGGCCAGCGCGCGGCCATTCATTTCCTTGGCCAGTTCTTCCGGATCGGGACTGATGGGATCGGTGTACTTCCATGTCAGGTTGAGCAGCGGATCGGGGAATGCACCACCTTCCTTGCGATACAGCTCGCGCAGGCGATGGAAGATGCCGCTCATGATCCAGATGTCCGACATGGACTTGCCCGGGCCATCGGCCGCCTTCCAGTGCCACTGCAGCCAGCGCGCGGAATTGACCAGCGAGCCGTTTTCCTCGGCAAAACACGTCACCGGCAACTGGAACACTTCGGTTTGAATTTCAGCGGAGTTGGCCGGGTTCTGCGGGCCGAAGTCCTGCCAGAAGCGCGAAGTCTCCGTGTCCAGCGGATCCATGGTGACCAGGAATTTCAGCTTGCTCAGGCCGCGGCGGATCTTGCCGCGATCAGGAAACGCCTGCAGCGGATTGAAGCCCTGACAGATGTAACCGGTCATCTGCCCGTTGTTCATCATCTCGAACGCCTTGATGATGTCGTACAGCGGTATGTCGAGCTTCGGCAGCCAGTCGTAAGCCCAGTTGCTCTCCTGCGTGGCGGCGTCGCCATACAGCGCCTTCATGAAGCTCACGAACAGCTTGCGGGTGTTCTGGTAGTAGCTGATCTGACCAGGGCGCAACGGCTTGAACTGCCGCGTCGACATGTAAACGTCGAAGTCGGTTTCCTTGTCGGTGGGCAGGTTCATGTAGCCCGGCATCTGGTTGGACAGCAAACCGACGTCGGTCAACCCCTGGATGTTGGAGTGCCCGCGCAAGGCGTTCATGCCACCGCCCGCGACGCCGATGTTGCCAAGCAGCAACTGCACCATCGCCATGCTGCGGATGTTCTGCGCGCCCACCGAGTGTTGCGTCCAACCCAGCGCAAACAGGCTCGTCATCGCCTTGTCTGGCGCGGCCGTGCTGGCGATCAGCTCGCACACGTGCAGGAACTTGTCCTGTGGCGTGCCGCAGATACGCGACACCATCTCCGGCGTGTAGCGGGACACGTGCTGCTTGAGCAGGTTGATGACGCAGCGCGGGTCCTGCCAGGTGTCGTCGGCCTTGGCGAAGCCGTCCTTGTCCAGCTCATAGTCCCAGCTCGACCTGTCGTAGGTTTGTGTGTCCTCGTTGTAGCCGCTGAAAAGGCCGTCCGTGAACGTGAATCCATCCTTCACGATCAGGCTCGCATTGGTGTATGCGCGTACGTATTCGTGCTGGATGGCATCCTTCTCCAGCAGGTAGCGCATCACGCCACTAAGGAACGCGATGTCTGTGCCCGGACGGATGGGCGCGTAGTAATCGGCCACCGACGCCGTGCGCGTAAAGCGCGGATCGACCACGACGAGCTTGGCGCCGTTCTCGATCTTTGCCTCGATCACCCATTTGAAACCGCACGGATGTGCTTCGGCGGCGTTGCCACCCATCACAATCACGACATTGGCGTTCTTGATGTCCTGCCAGGTGTTGGTCATCGCACCGCGACCGAATGATGGGGCCAGACTGGCCACCGTCGGTCCGTGTCAGACACGCGCCTGGTTGTCGAACACCACCATGCCGAGAGAGCGCACCACCTTCCACGTGAGGTACGAGGTTTCGCTGGACGATGCCGACGCCGCCAACATACCCACGCTGGTCCAGCGGTTGACGGTGGTGCCGGCAGCGTTCTTGGCGATGAAGTTTTTGTCGCGATCGTCCTTCATCAGCCGTGCGATGCGGTCGAGCGCGAAGTCCCAGGAAACATCCTTGAACTCCGTTCCGCCCGGCGGCCGATAGCGTGGCACCTTAAGGCGCGTGGGCGCATGCACCACATCGAGCAGCGCCGAGCCCTTGGGGCACAGCGTGCCGCGATTCACCGGATGGTCCGGGTCGCCCTCGATATGAATGATGTTGGAGCGCGCATTCTTGGCGCCGTCACCCATGCTGTAGATCAGAATGCCGCAGGCGACCGAGCAATAAGTGCAGGTGTTGCGCGTCTCTGTGGCTCGGGAGAGTTTGAAGGGCCGAACGGCGGCGGCTTGCGCCACCCCGGAAGCCCCAAAGCCGAGCATGCCCAGACTTGATGCTGCCAAGCCCAGGCCGGTGAGTTTGATGAACTCGCGGCGCGTGAGTGCCATCGACGTGCTCCCGGGAAATCTGGCTGGACATACCGCCCGGTGGTTAGGCGGCGGACGTGGCTCGAAAATCTCCGTGGCCGTGGCGGAAATGACACCGCCACGTGGTCAAAAAGGTAGCACAAATTGCCGGGAGCGGCGGCCGGATTCCCACGGTTTCACGCCATCTTCGCGAATCCCGGTGGCAGCCGAATGGCCAGGAAGCGCGCGCCGCCCCCTCTTATGGAAAGCCGCCGTATTCGGCATGGGCCGGCGCGTGCCCAAAGTACGCGAACGTCATTACGGTGTGGATGCGTCCACCACCTCGATCGCCGTGACATGACTTATCCAGCGATCGGTGCGCTTATCCCCAGGCACGACCAGCCTGAAGGGTGCGCCCTGCTCCAGCGGCTTGCCATCCTTGGTATCGGCGAGGATCACCTCGGTTTTCCCATAGTCAGGCGCAAGTTCGGCTGCACTGAAAACGACCTGAGCACCATTGGCCGCGGTGACGCGCACAAACCTGGCAAGCGCGCGCCCATATAACGAATCACCCGAAGCCACGCACACGCGCTCGACGATATCTTCAAGCGCCACGCCCTGCCACGCGCTCTGTGGCTCGCCATTGGCAGCGGTCTTTACCGTCGTTCGTGGAAACGCCGCCAACGCCGCACGATCCAGCGAATACGCCGGTTTGCCATCCAAAGACAACTTGATGACGGGAGGATCCAGTAACCCCGAGGCGGGCTCCCCCGCATACGCGGACAACACCATGCAGCAAAGGAAACCGCCTACCACCCAAGGACGCATGGCCTGATCCTCCTCTGACAACACGCTATCGCCACGCCACCGCCCCCTGGGCTGGCCGACGTGCAAGAACAGCTTACGCCGGTGGCGTGCCAAGGGCGCACATGTCTATTACGGCGTCCGCTTCGGGTCGGAAGTCGGACAAGTGCTGGACGCGCAGCATTCAAACGTTGAGGTATTTCGGTAGCACCTCCACCAAGAAGTCGACCATAGCCCGCACGGCTGGTGACGTGCCGGATTTCGAGGGACGCACAAGGCTTAACGTGCCTTGCGGCACATGCCAGCGAGGCAATACATGTACGAGTAGTCCAGCCGCAAGCTCGGCGCGGCATAGCGGTGTAGGCAATGCGGCGACGCCAACTCCCGCGAGCACGGCGGCGTGAATAAGCATCGCATCATCACAACGAACGCGACGATGAAATGGAACGCTCGCCAAGAGACCGTCCTCTCTGCTTAGTTTCCATACATCCAGAGTGTCCCGCCGTTGCAGCTGCAGGCCGCTCATTCCCTCGATATCCTTCGGCTCATTGGGCAACCCCTTGGGGAAGAGTTTGGGGCTTGCGACGAGGATCATCCTCGTGTCGGCGACAGCACGCGCGACGAGTGTTGAACTTTGCAACGGCGCGGTGTGACTTCGAAGCGCGATGTCGAAGCCTTCCTCGATGATGTCCACATAGCGACTGGTCGTCACCAGCTCCACATCGATCTTTGGATACGTTTTGAGAAAGATGGGCATGATGTCCGCCATCACCATGCGGACAACTCCAGCAGCGCAGGTCATGCGAATCCTCCCGGCCGGCTCCCGCACGCGCAATTGCGCCGTTTGTCTGGCTGCGCGCACTTCCTGCATCACGCGTTCACAGTGTGCTTGAAACTCCTCGCCGGCTTCTGTCAGCGAGAACTTGCGCGTGGTCCGGTTGGCCAGTCGCAACCCAAGCTCCTGTTCCAGCACCTGGAGACGCCGGCTCAAGGTAGCTTTCGGCACGCCGGTTGCTTCGGCAGCGGCGGAGAAGCTTCGCTTCTCGGCCAGTACTGAGAAGTAGTAGAGATCGTTCAGATCGAGCATGGCCATTGTCTCAGCAGTGGCACAGTCAATCCATCTTAGTCCGATTTTTCGGCGCGTTGAGAACCACTAGATTCTCACTGCAGCCAAGCTGGACCGCGGCAGCCCGGGGATGTCGTCTATCAGCCCTCGAGGCATGCTCGGTTACCGGCGAGACACCGGAGGACACACTCGCTTGAACGTGCATATCAAACCCACCAGCCACCTTTCCTGCATGATTCCAGAGGGTGCCGGTGAGCTTTTCAGCCGGATGGCGGATCACTTTGATCGTCACCCGCTCAGCTTCTGGTCGCTCATGGGTCAACGCCTGGTCGAATTGACGGAGCTGAAACCAGGACAGCAGGTACTGGACATCGGTTCTGGCACAGGAGCCGTGTCGATTCCAGCCGCGCAAGCTGTCCATCCGGGCGGATCGGTACTTGGCATCGACATTGCGCAACGCATGGTCGATGTCGCCGGGCGCAGGGCCCGCGAGGCTGGCGCGCCTCGCTTGAGCTTCCATCATGCGGATGCCCACACGTTTGCCAGTCACCGGCGGTTGGACGCCATTCTGGGGGGCTTTTCGCTGTATTTCATCGAGGACATGCGCGCGACCCTCAAACGATTTCAAGACTGGATGAAGCCCACCAGTAGCTGGTCGTTCTCGTTCTGGTCGCGACTGCCCTTTGCGCCTCTTGGAGATATGTTGCTGGAGGATCTTGGCACTTTGTTTCCCCACCTGTCCGCCGACGTCGAGGCATTTCGTCACAGGGCGGCCGACCAATCGACGCTGGCGAGCTTGTTCTCGGATTTTGGTGGCCGCGTTTCGGTTGTATCTGAGCTACACCATTTTCCCGTCGGAACCACCGACCTGTGGTGGAACTTAGTCATGCACAGCGACATGCGCCTCCTCATCGAACACATCGATCCCCAGCAGCTTGCAGGATTCAAGCGACGTCACTTCCATCGCATTGAGGAATGGTTTGGCAAGAATACGTTCTTGACCGTAGAACTTCCGGTGCAGTTCGCCATCGTCAGGTTCTCGCGTCGTGTGGAACCCTTTTTTCTACTTTAAAGATACGGATCTTCATAGCGCGAGCCCGACTCATCAACTGACGTGCTCTCTTTTTTTTGCGATCCCAGCGGCGCCAGCCTGGATGGCTGGTACCGCATCACCGGCCGCGCCATGCATGCGCGTCATTGCGACATCGCCTCGATTCATCACGAGCCGACACGCGCCCATCTTGAAAGAGCGAACGCCCTTGAGTATCAACCTGTGAACGGACCACGTAATCCACTCGATCCAACATCCCCGATCGATTCATCAGCAAACGACACGACTCGAATCCTCTTCGGTCGCATCGCCAACCAGTTCGACCGGCCGCCGCTGGACTTCTGGTCGCTACTCGGCAAACGTCTGGTAACGCTTGCGGATATTTCGCCCGGGCAGCATGTGCTCGATGTTGGCTCTGGCACGGGCGCTGTCGCGATGGCCGCGGCTGCCGCGGCGTATCCCGAAGGGTCAGTGTTGGGCATCGACATGGCACCGACGATGGTCACGACGGCACAGCAGCGTGCCCGCGAAGCAGGTATTCCGGGCTTGCGCTACCTCGAAGCCGACGCAGCGACCTTCATACCGGACCGCCGATTCGACGCCATCCTTGGCGGCTTCTCGCTATTCTTCCTCCCGAACATGGAAGACGCCCTGTGGAGATTCCGCCAGTGGATGGCGCCGCGCGGAAGGTGGGCGTTTTCGTTCTGGGCCGAACGGGGCTTTCCGCCGCTGGGCGAAATCCTCCTGAAGGACCTCGCCACCGAGATCCCCACGTTGCCAGACGAGATCGCGGATTTTCGTCACCGTTTCGCCAACCCTGTCGTGCTGATGGACCTTCTCAGCAGCTTCGGCGGACGCGCGTCGCTCATCAGCGAGGCACCGCCATACCGCGTGGCCAGCCTCGAACAGTGGTGGCTACTGGCCAACAACTCGGGCCTGCGGGGCTTTATCGACCGCATCCCACCGGATCGCCGCGAAGCCTTCAGGCAGCGGCACTTCACGAACATCGAAAACGCACTCGGCAGGAACAACTGCTTCACCATCAACCTGCCTACGCACTTCGGCGTCGTCCGCTTCGACTGATACGACATCGCATCTTCGCGGCATCGATATGGACATCGCGAAACAAAGGGGACGGAGGTAGTTAATTCGCGACGATGGACTTAACTACCTCCGTCCGCTATTCGGCACATGTTGCTTTCGGTACTCCGCCGGGGTGACGCCAACGTGCTTCTTGAAGGACCGCCGCAGCATGTCGGCATTAGCAAAGCCGCACTTGGAAGCAACGAGCTTGGGCGTATCGTGCCCACTTTCGAGAAGCGTGCGAGCTGCCGATACACGGGCGGTCTCAACCCACGCCGCAGGTGTAATACCCACCTCGGCATGGAAGAGACGCGCGAAGTGGCGGGGACTTAGACCTGCACGCTTCGCCAAGCTGGCAATGCTGTGGTCCAAATCCGGACTCGCAGCCACCCAGCGCTGCGCCTCCTGTAGCGCCGCGCGCCCCAGGGGGCGCGTTTCGCCCTTTCGACTGAACTGCAATTGCCCTCCTGGCCGCTTGAAGTACATGACCAACTGGCCGGCGACTCGCTTTGCAATAGGGCGGCCCAGGTCTTCCTCCACGAGCGCCAACGCCAGATCCAGGCCCGCAGTAACGCCCGCAGCAGTGCGCAGTTTCCCGTCGCGGACATATAGCGCATCTTCGTCGATCTGCAGCGTGGGATAAGTACGCGCCAGGTCCGCCGCAACTGCCCAGTGGGTAGTGACGCGACGCCCATCCAGCAATCCCGTCTCCGCAAGCAAAAAGGCGCCTGTGCATATCGAGCCATAGCGTCTACTGCGCTTGGCGGTCGTTCGCAGCCACTTCAGCAGATGGGCCGGCAGGGCCATTTTTCCGGCGTTCGGGGCTCCGGCCACCAACAGGGTATCGATGCGCTCAGCGCATTCGCCCGCGACCTCATCCGGCAGCAGGCGTGCGCCGGACGAGGTGACGATGGGGCCCCGCTGACATGCGATGACCTTAAGCGCATAGAACTCCCTGCCTGCTTCGACATTCGCCTGTGCAAACACGTCTAGCGGTCCGGAGACATCAAGCAACTGCACCCCTGGTATGGCGACGACGGCAACAATTTTGGCCATTGGGCTACAGCCTCCTACGCGTCCGCATTTCGCGCTAAATGGCAGTATATGACGTATCGCGCCTATTGAGGCCATCGCTGGCCATTCTGACAATGAGTGTGCCCAGCCAATGGAGATCAACCATGTCCCTCAATATCAATGGCATTGCTATTCCCGACAGCCAGCTTTCCCGTGAAATCACCGATGTAGTCCGGGATACCGTCTCGCCGCTGCTCTTTCACCATTCCAGCCGCGTGTATTACTTCGCCGCACTGGCCGGCAAGCGCCGCGGTCTGAAATTCGATCCGGAACTACTCTATTGCGGCTGCATGTTCCACGACATGGGGCTTTCTCATCGACACAGCAGCCCGAATGAGCGGTTCGAGGTGGACGGCGCCAACGCCGCTCGCGACTTTCTGAGGAACCACGGCATTGAGCAACAGGACGTTGACACCGTGTGGACGGCCATCGCGCTCCACACCACACCTGGGATACCAAAGCACATGCATCCCCTGATTGCGTTGGTTACTGCCGGCGTGGAGATGGACGTGCTTGGAATCGCCTATGACCAATACGGCGATGCTGAGCGCGACGCGGTCGTGCGCACCCATCCGCGAGGAAATCAGTTCAAGGAAGAGATCATCCAGACGTTCTATGACGGCATCAAACACAAGCCCGACACCACCTTTGGCAATGTCAAAGCGGACGTGCTTAGAGACAAGGAAGTGCACTTCCATGCCGGGAACTTCTGCAGCGTGATCCGCGGCTCCTCCTGGGTCGCTTGAGGCCAACTGCCTTCTGGTCCATTCCCTGGGAGCACGATCACGAACGACAATTCCAGACTTTCCCGTCTGGCTCAGGTGAAAGACGTGCCAGAGAACGAGCGAAACAAAGGGGAAGGAGGTAGTTAATTCGCGACGATGGACTTAACTACCTCCGTCCCCTATTCGATAACGCGACGACTAGAGCAAACCATCGATGGGAAGCAGGCGAAGAAGCGTCACTTCCGCGCGTCGTTTGGTAGTTGCACCGGGATCGCTCTCATAAGTCACCGGCCTGCCATCATCCGCTGCCTGCCAGATGAGGTGGTGAGAAGCCGGATCGATCGTCACCTTGTACGCATTGGAAGGCTGCGTCGCCGTATGGAAAAAGTCGCTGATGGCGCGGGCCAATCCAGGCGAATCCACGATGACGCCCATTTCCGTGTTGAGCAATTTGGATCGCTGATCCATGTTGAGCGAGCCGATGAAGACTTGGCGGTTGTCTACGACAATGGTCTTGGCATGAAGGCTGATACCTGACGATTTGCCGATGGATGTGGATGGCTGACTCTGGCCTGACGTGGGTTTGAGTTCGTACAGCTGCACGCCGCCTTCGACCAGCGCCTTGCGATAGTGCACATAGCCCGCGTGCGCCGCCGTCTCGTCTGTCGATGCGAGTGAGTTCGTCAGTATTTTGATGGACACACCACCCTGTACCCGCGATACGAGATGCTTCGTGCCGGCATCACCAGGGATGAAATAGGGCGTCGTCGCCAGTATCTCGTGTTGGGCGCCGTCCAGCATGGTCTTGAGCCGGGGGCCGATGCGCAATGTCGGCACATCGCCAGTCGTCTCGACCTTTTCAGGCTGATCGGCCACGAGCTCAGCATCGCCCCAGAACCAGGTGCCTCGCTTATCGGCGGTCGGCCCGTTGGGTAACTCTTCCAGGACGGCCTGCGCATAGTCCGATTGTGCGAATGCCCGCACCTCCTTCTGAAGAATCAACCGTGCTGCAGCGAGGCGCTGGCCAGAGCTATCCGTCTTCTTCAGCTGGTTGAGTGGATAGGCCGCATCGCAGTTCCAGTAAGCATCGAACGCTTCGGATGCCTGTTGGACCACGGGGCCGATGGCGACGACGTCGAGATCGCGGAAGTGCGTGTCGCTGCTCGCATCGAAATAGGGGTCGCCAATGTTGCGACCGCCGATGACAGCCACGTTGTTGTCGACGATGAATGACTTGTTATGCATGCGCCGATTGAGGCGTCGCCACTCCAGCATGAGCTGAGCGGCACGGGACAGCAGGGTCGGATTTCGCGTCTGGAACGGATTGAATAGCCGAACGTCAATGTTCGGGTGCGAGTCCAGTGCCTCAAACAGATGATCTTTGTCATCAAAATTGTTGTCGTCGATGAGCATCCGGACACGTACGCCGCGATCGGCCGCGGCAAGGAGATGCTGCATCATCAGATGCCCGGTCATGTCATTGGCGAAGATGTAGTACTGCAAGTCGATCGAGTGCGCGGCATGATCGGCAAGCGCTATCCGGCTGAGCAGTGCGTTCGTGCTCAATGTCAGCAACCGAAAGCCTGATTGGTTCGGATGCTTGGCCACCTCCGAATGGTCGTACTTCGCCGATGCCGTATCGGCGGCTGCCGGCAAGTGGCGAGTCTCCACTTTCTCGGCACTGGGCGGGAGTGTCGAGCACGCCTGAAGAAATAGGCAAAGGATCGTGAAGGCAAACACGACGATCCAGCGATCTGTCCGCATGCTTACACCCTCGAATGGGCCAGCCAGTCCGCGGCTCGTGGATCGTTTATGCTCCGATTACACCATCCGTTTAACATTACCAGCCCGTATCCTGGCTGACTACAGAAGTTAGTGCCTGCTTGATAGGCCCGAAGATCAAAGCGAAAAAGGGGACGGAGGTAGTTAATTCGCGAGGATGGACTTAACTACCTCCGTCCCCTACTCCCCAGTTTTGTTTGGTCACTGGATCGCGCAGGCGGAGTTCTTCGCTGTGACACCCTTAGAAGCCTCTCTCTGTTGGGCCTTGAGCGCTTGCCAAACGGTCATCTTGTAGTTGAGGTCACCGCACTTCGAGTGCATGGCCACGTATTCGGCCAAGGCTCGCCGATCCGCAGGCGCCAGCGATTTGATCAGCTGCTTGGCGTTTTCTGGCCGGTCAATCTCTGCGAGCGGCAAGTCCCAAGCGGTACCACAACCAGTGAGAGCCGCGGCAATGATCACTGCGGCGAGACGAAGGGTTTTAATCTTCATGGCGTCCTTGCCAGTTGTTGGGTTGTCGATGCGGTTACTTCTTCAGTAGGCCGGGGGAAGCGCGCACTTTTTAGGCCGATCCGGAATTCGAAAAGTGCACTCTTACCCCAGTTTTGATCGTGTCCGCTTTGGGTCGGAAGCGGGCATTTAGCATTATTGCGATTCAGGCTTGCCCGGCCTGACCGATAGAACAACCGCAACGCCAAAATTTATAACCAGGGCACCAATGAACCAAGGCAAGCATGGCAGCAAGTAGTTCTGCATGTCCGCCATACCCTGGTGATACGCATGGGAGCACGATGCCGGAATGCCCTGAACTGACACGTCAGCAAAGGTCACGAAGAAGCGGCTTCCTACGACAGACAGGGCAACAAGATTCAGCACAACCAAAGCCGGCAACGTGTATTTCTTCATTCACATCTCACTTTTCATTAGGCCCGCTTCGGGTCGGAAGCGGACCTTAGCCATTACGCCACAAACACGTCGCCTACCTCAGTGCCCAAGCCTATCAAGCGACTCCAGAGTAAACGCCTCCGAGGCATAAGGGCATCGATCAGCGTCTGTAACGACCAGCCGATACTGCTGAGTTCGGCTTGCTCCGTTGATGATCAAATCCTGGACAGAATAATAAAAATGCCACGCCGTATTGGGGGATACGGTGTACTTGCTGTTTGGCCCCTCGTATTCCGACAAGCTACGAACGTCCCTCGACCAAGTGCCGCCATCCTTCCGTTCAAGCGCAACAGAATGGGGATGAACAACCCAGAACTTCGTTGCGTAATGGTCTGCAAACACCTTGATAGCCTTACCTGACCTGTTTGACAGATCAAATTCCGCATACAGAAGCCTCGTCCCTTGAATGCTCAACTGCCTCTGACCAAGAGCGCTGATCGCAACCTGCGACTCACCGGGCGTACAGATCACATTGCTTCCCGCTGCCACCACCGGTGAGGCGAAGACCGACAACACCAGGCCAATGGAAAGGACGGAACCGGCTATCTTCAATGGTGTATCCATTCGTGTTCCTAGCGACGATTAGCCCTAAGCCGCAAAGTCTGCATTGGGTCGGAAGCGGACCTAAACTTGCCGGACGCGGTAACGACTTTTCGCTCCCGCCGAAGTTAAAGGCGAGCCCCATTATTGGGATCGAAAGCCACCCTGCTGCCGTCAACACGCTCCACGACTAGCTGGCCTGCGGCATCCAAGTAGACTGCTTGCTCCCACTGATAGTGGGAGACCGTCTCCGTCATCTCGGCTGTACTTCGATAAAGGTCACCCAGCGTGACGGATTTAATTAAGCCTGCCGGTCCATAGAACAGCGGAACGGGCGTGCTCAGTGGCGCCTCTTTGGGAACCAGATTTAGGCCGCCATAGCCAATCACGACGCGCTGTCCATCGTCTGTGACGATTAGCCATCGCTGCCAACCTGGGATTGCCCACAGCGGGCCGGGCACACCCCGGCGCGTAATGCTCGTCATCTGAGTGCCAGGGTCGGACGCTGCGCAAAACTCGCCCGAGTGTGAGCACACAACGGTTTTAGTCGGCGGCGGCAAGGGAGCATCGGCCAAGGCCGTGCCCGCGAAGCACGCCAGGTAGACAAGAAGAAGCTTCCTATTCATAGATCTCCCTGATCTCTGCATGTCCGTATATGGACTCCTCCCCTTTGCCAAGCATCCCCTAGCTCTGGCGTCCGTGTCGACTGCACACGTATATCCGGCCTCTCGTTGCTGCACCGCTTAGGCGGTGCCGGGCCATGATGAGCTAGTC
>NZ_JAPJBQ010000019.1 GCF_026421305.1 Dyella silvae | reverse complement strand
GTCCGTATATGGACTCCTCCCCTTTGCCAAGCATCCCCTAGCTCTGGCGTCCGTGTCGACTGCACACGTATATCCGGCCTCTCGTTGCTGCACCGCTTAGGCGGTGCCGGGCCATGATGAGCTAGTCGCGCGTCGTCTCCCTATCGCTTCGGCGTGCTTGCAGCACACGGACATCTCGGGGTTTGCCGACGCCGGTCCGACCGGTACGTCATCACGCGGGTTGCTTCGCAATCGTGGATAGGATGTTCGCGGACGCTCCTCTTCAGGCCGCCGCTAAGGCGGGTTGATAGTTCGTACCATGGCGAAGCATGGCCCAGGCCATCCGCGCCGTCTTGTTGGCCATCGCTACACAGGCCACGTTCGGGTGCGCTCGCGCCGAGAGGCGGAGCGCCCACCGGCTCAAGGCATCGTCGTGACGTGGCGCCGTTCGCAACATGGCGCGGGCGCCGTGCACTAATAGCGATCGGACGTAGGCGTCGCCTCGTTTACTGATGCCAAGCAAGCGTTCCCTGCCACCCGAGCTGTGTTGCCGTGGCGTCAGGCCAAACGACGCAGCCATCTGTCGACCGTTGGCAAACTGCGTTGCATCGCCCACGCATGCCACCAAGGCTGTAGCGACCACCGGACCGACACCGCGCAGCTGTTGCAAGCGACGCGCATCGGGATCGGCCTTGGCCGCCTCTTTGATTTGGCCGTCTAGCTCACTGATGCGCTCATCGACCAGGCGCAAATCCCGCCACAACCCATGCAGCAAGTATCGGAAGCTCGCACTCAGCCCGTTATCGGCATCTTCCAACCAGCACGGAATCGCGCGACGCAGCGATGACATCTCCCTGGGGGCCACCAGACCATATTCTGCAACCAGTCCACGGATCTGGTTGCCTTTGGCCGTGCGTTGCTCCACCAGGCTGGCGCGCACACGATGCATCGCTTGCAGATCCTGTTGCGCCACACTCTTCACACTCACAAAGCGCATGCTCGGGCGACTCATCGCCTCGCAGATCGCCTCGGCATCGTTGGCGTCGTTCTTGTTGCTCTTTACATACGGCTTCACGAACTGCGGCGCGATCAGCTTCACGCGATAGCCACGTGTCTGCAGTTCACGCGCCCAGTGATGCGCGCCACCGCAGGCTTCCATGCCGATCTCGCAGCCGGGCTCGGCCACCTCCATGACAGCCTTTAGCCAGCGATCTCGCGACAAGCGGCGACGCCATACCGGTTGCTCAAGCCGATC
>NZ_JAPJBQ010000018.1 GCF_026421305.1 Dyella silvae | reverse complement strand
TGGCCACGTCGACTCCAATGCGCGTAAGCTTCATGGGTGGACTCCTCTTCGCCAGCGACTGGTTCTAATCGCTTCCAGTCTGGCACTTGATGCCGAAGACGGAGAGGAGTCCATCTCATTGCTTCGGATCGGAAGCGGACCTTAGAACTCAAAACGGATTGATAAAGTTAAGTCCCTGGCCGCAGCAAAGCTGCCGCTGAAAGCCCCAATATCCTCGCCAAGTTCAACGCCACCTCTCCAGGCAACTCGTCCACGAAATCGGGGCTTGCCTCGATGTTCGTAATTGCCTCGGCTTCAAATCCGATCAGGTCGCCAAGCTCCTCGACCGTAAGACCCTTTTGCATCCGCGCAAAGCAGATTGCCTGCGCTCTAGAGCCCGCCAGTGCCCCTCCCCCCGGAGGAATGCGAACCGCGTCGTTCAGAGACAGCGCCAATGCGGCACATAGCATTCTTGCCTCCGACAATGTGATGGCGGAAAGCAACTCGTCCTCGTACTGCTCGACATCACCGATCTGATAGACGCTTAGGCCGGAAGCCTTGGCGACCTCAGTCTCGGACAGCCCAAGCTCTAGGCGCCGTCGTTTCAGGATTTCATTCGGCTTCATGGCAAGGGAACCTTATGGCCAGATCCAATGTTCGCGCTATGTCCGCCTCGGGTCGGAAGCGGACATCCTCGCGCCTCTGTGCACAGTCGATCAGTCGGAGCGGTACTTCGTTTCGTCCCGGAGGTCGAGCTTGGCGCCGATCTCCTTTCGCACCTTGGCAAAGCCATGATGCCCAGCCTTGTTCTCCATGCCTTGGCCAAGCTTGTTTGGCTTGCACAACAAACAGCCAGCCCGGCGCGCTTTAGATCGCCCTCGTTTGTGATGCATGCTACTTCCTTGCCTTGTAATGGTCTGGACGCCAAATTCTACAGATTGAAGTCGCATGGTTCGCGACGTCCGCAACGGGTCGAAAACCGGCGTCTTCGGATACGCTCACAAGCCAATCCGCTCACCTGACAAAGCCATCGATTCGCGTCATATAAATCGGATGAAAGTCGGCATTTGCCTTTTTGAATTCGTCCGATGGCGTGCCATAGACCACCCAGCGCGTGAGCTTAGCCACAGCGAAGAATTCCTTCGATAAGGGTCCGAAGCTTTGCGTTTGATGAAGCAGGGCCGCTTTCGAATCCTTGTAGCGCTCAAAGATGTCAACCGTCTTCTGGTCGTCGCTGACATTGAACTCGAACTGTAGCGCACCAGATTCTTTCGCTGTCGCAGCAACAAGCTTTGGTATGAGCGCCTTGAATTTGTCCATCTGGTCGACTGTGACGGTGAAAACCCAGTACACCTGTGCGCCAGGCATCCCCGCCTCCGAGGCTTGGCCGCCCTGCTGGCTGGGCTCCACGGCGAAGCTGGCACTGGTGGCAAACATCAGAATAGCTGCTGCAACGTATTTGATGTTCACGTAGTTCTCCTCGATTTGTGCGGCAACGTTAGGCCAACGTGCAGGGCGAGGGGTGCGGTGGCAAGGGACTGCCGTTTCATGCTGCTCCTTGCCTGGTTGTCCGGAAAGCACCCAGCTTCTTCCGAAGGTCCGCTTCACTTCGGAAGCAGACATTCCACATGCCAAGTGCGATACCGGTCAGGTTGAACATTTACTCCACTGACCGCCGAACACCCCGCTGGCGCCGGCCGCGGGTCCTAGCGGGTGCTGGGCGCAGCTGGCGCGGCGACGTCCGGCGTCACTCTCGGGTGCCTGGACTTCTCAAAGACGCCCAAGCCGATCGCCGTGAGAATCAAGGCGCACAGGATAGCGATGACGATGATTCGCGCTTTCATGGGTTACTCCGTGACGTACGCGGCAAGCTGCTTCAGTGCGTACCGCACCAGGTATGGTGTCGGGCGTGCTGTGTCGTCCAGCACCACCTATCAGCCTATCGCGCGGAACGTGATGCCGATGGCATTGGCCGTTTGCGGATGTGTGAGGACAGCCGGGCCGGGCGGCTGGCGTAAGTAGGCCGGGTCAAAACAGGGGTCAGAGTCGACTTTCCTTCTTTGACGGTGCGCGAGGTCGGAAAGAGTAAAAAAAGGGACGGAGGTAATTAATTCGCGACAATGGACTTAACTACCTCCGTCCCCTAGTCCCGCTGACACTTCCGTGCTCAATTCATCCGCCGGATGCAGGAGGCATCGGACCCTGGTTAGACACAGTCCCAATTCCCTCCGGTCCTCGACGAGGCTCAGACGGGTAGCCGGTCACAGGTGCCGGACGGCCCTGTGTCCAAAGAAACGTGCCGATCAACAAGCTGCCAAAGATCGGAACTAGCCATACGGCCAAAAGCTGCACAAGTTTCTGGCCCGAGGACAGGCCCTCATTGCGCGCGATCAACCAGCTCACGACGCAGTTTAGAAGTCCGTGGCCAATCAACACGTCTTTGAGAACTTCATGCCAGTTCACAACATCGCCCCCAAATGAAAGTGTCCGCTACGCGTCGGAAGCAGATGTTTACCGACCTCCTGACAGGCCCCTAACCTTCTTCACCGTGGCTTCAACTTCGTCCACCGCTCCGGAATTTCCGCAGTTATCGATGTAATTCTGCGGAAGCTTCTCGCTGCCTGCCATTTCGGCGGTATTGGAGTGGCTTACAAAAAGCAGGTATTGCCTTCCGTTGTCCATGGGAAACCTTGCGCTGGTGTTCTCCGATTCCAGCTTGATCCTGTGAGGTGGCTTGCCCTTCAAGGATTCAACGACTTCGACGTCATAGACCGTCCAGTCATAGAACCCGGGATCATCTTGACTTGCCACGTCCCTGCTCGCAGCGACGCGACCGATCACCACCCACTGAGCGGACGCATATTCCTCGGGAACGGATGGATGCCTGGGGACTATTTCCTTACCCCGAAGGTCGATGCAGGCTGCGGTCGCGACGCCGCAGCCAAGCCATAGGCTCGCTGCAAAGAGAATGCATGCCCCCTGTTTCACCAAAGCCCCCTTCTTGGCTGTCGGGCATTGAGCCTATCCGGAAATGACCGCTGTGGGTTGCGACTTCAGCCGGTCATTGCAACACATTGCTGGAATCGTTCGGCCGGTGTTTCAAAGTTGAGTGTCTGTCTTGGACGCTCATTCAATTGCCGAGCCACGGCGTCGAGTTTAGCCTGCGAGT
>NZ_JAPJBQ010000017.1 GCF_026421305.1 Dyella silvae | reverse complement strand
CGCGCAAAGACAAACGCCTTCCCGGATGGGAAGGCGTTTGAGGGATAAAGCCCCTGGCGGTGACCTACTCTTGCATGAGGATTCACACTACCATCGGCGCAGCTGCGTTTCACTTCCGAGTTCGGGATGGGATCGGGTGGGACCACAGCGCTATAGCCGCCAGGGAAAGGGTGGGAACAGCGCACTAATGCGCCAGTTCCGCAGAGGGAGTAAACGAGTGACAAGCGTCTGGTGAAATTCGATCGAGATGGTTCGTTGAGACGAGTTGTCTCTAGCGAAGCGTCTTGGGGTTATATGGTCAAGCCGCACGGCTCATTAGTACGCGTAAGCTCAATGCATTGCTGCACTTCCACACCGCGCCTATCAACCACCTAGTCTTGATGGTGCCTTAAGGAGACTCGAAGTCTCGGGAGATCTCATCTTGAGGCGCGCTTCCCGCTTAGATGCTTTCAGCGGTTATCGCTTCCGTTCGTAGCTACCGGGCAATGCCATGGGCATGACAACCCGAACACCAGCGGAACGTCCACTCCGGTCCTCTCGTACTAGGAGCAGCCCCTCTCAAATCTCCAACGCCCACGACAGATAGGGACCGAACTGTCTCACGACGTTCTGAACCCAGCTCGCGTACCACTTTAAATGGCGAACAGCCATACCCTTGGGACCGGCTACAGCCCCAGGATGTGATGAGCCGACATCGAGGTGCCAAACACCGCCGTCGATATGAACTCTTGGGCGGTATCAGCCTGTTATCCCCGGAGTACCTTTTATCCGTTGAGCGATGGCCCTTCCATACAGAACCACCGGATCACTAAGACCTACTTTCGTACCTGCTTGATCCGTCGATCTCGCAGTCAAGCACGCTTATGCCTTTGCACACAGTGCGCGATGTCCGACCGCGCTGAGCGTACCTTCGTGCTCCTCCGTTACTCTTTGGGAGGAGACCGCCCCAGTCAAACTACCCACCACACACGGTCCCTGATCCGGATTACGGACCTAGGTTAGAACGTCAAGCACTTCAGGGTGGTATTTCAAGGATGGCTCCACCGAAACTAGCGTCTCGGTTTCATAGCCTCCCACCTATCCTACACAGAAGAACTCAACGTTCAGTGTGAAGCTGTAGTAAAGGTTCACGGGGTCTTTCCGTCTTGCCGCGGGAACGCTGCATCTTCACAGCGATTTCAATTTCACTGAGTCTCGGGTGGAGACAGCGCCGCTGTCGTTACGCCATTCGTGCAGGTCGGAACTTACCCGACAAGGAATTTCGCTACCTTAGGACCGTTATAGTTACGGCCGCCGTTTACTGGGGCTTCGATCAAGAGCTTCGCCTTGCGGCTGACCCCATCAATTAACCTTCCAGCACCGGGCAGGCGTCACACCCTATACGTCCACTTTCGTGTTTGCAGAGTGCTGTGTTTTTGATAAACAGTCGCAGCGGCCAGGTTACTGCGACCCTTCAACGCTCAGTCACGCATGTGACCACGTCGAAGGGCGCACCTTCTCCCGAAGTTACGGTGCCATTTTGCCTAGTTCCTTCACCCGAGTTCTCTCAAGCGCCTTGGGATTCTCACCCTGCCTACCAGTGTCGGTTTACGGTACGGTTTCTCTGTAGCTGAAGCTTAGTGGCTTTTCCTGGAAGCGTAGTATCAGTCACTTCGTCCAATAGGACTCGTCTCGGTGCTCGGCATAAAGAGGGCCGGATTTGCCTAACCCTCATGCCTACCGCCTTTCCCCGGGACAACCAACGCCCGGTAGACCTAACTTTCTCCGTCCCCACATCGCACTACAGACAAGTGCTGGAATATTAACCAGCTTCCCATCGACTACGCATTTCTGCCTCGCCTTAGGGGCCGACTCACCCTGCGCCGATGAACGTTGCGCGAGGAAACCTTGGGCTTTCGGCGTGCGGGCTTTTCACCCGCATTATCGTTACTCATGTCAGCATTCGCACTTCCGATACCTCCAGCAGACTTCTCAATCCACCTTCACAGGCTTACGGAACGCTCCTCTACCGCGCACACAAAGTGTGCACCCCGAGCTTCGGTGTATAGCTTAGCCCCGTTAAATCTTCCGCGCAGACCGACTCGACCAGTGAGCTATTACGCTTTCTTTAAAGGGTGGCTGCTTCTAAGCCAACCTCCTGGCTGTCTATGCCTTTCCACATCGTTTTCCACTTAGCTATAACTTTGGGACCTTAGCTGCGGGTCTGGGTTGTTTCCCTTTTCACGACGGACGTTAGCACCCGCCGTGTGTCTCCCGTACATTCTGTCCTGGTATTCGGAGTTTGCCATGGTTTACTAAGCCGCGATGGCCCGCTAGCCATAACAGTGCTCTACCCCCAGGAAGATTCATACGAGGCGCTACCTAAATAGCTTTCGAGGAGAACCAGCTATCTCCGAGTTTGTTTAGCCTTTCACTCCTATCCTCAGCTCATCCCCATCTATTGCAACAGATGTGGGTTCGGTCCTCCAGTGCGTGTTACCGCACCTTCAACCTGGCCAAGGATAGATCACTCGGTTTCGGGTCTACTGCCAGAGACTATGCGCCCTATTCAGACTCGGTTTCCCTTCGCCTCCCCTATACGGTTAAGCTTGCCACTGACAGTAAGTCGCTGACCCATTATACAAAAGGTACGCAGTCACCCTTGCGGGCTTCCACTGCTTGTACGTATACGGTTTCAGGGTCTATTTCACTCCCCTCTCCGGGGTTCTTTTCGCCTTTCCCTCACGGTACTTGTTCGCTATCGGTCAGTCAGGAGTATTTAGCCTTGGAGGATGGTCCCCCCATGTTCAGACAGGGTTTCTCGTGCCCCGCCTTACTCAATTTCATCTCTAATGCCCTTTCGCCTACGGGGCTATCACCCGCTATGGCCGGCCTTTCCAAACCGTTCGGCTAAAACACTAAAGACTTTTGGGCTAGTCCGCGTTCGCTCGTCGCTACTGACGGAATCTCGGTTGATTTCTTTTCCTCCGGGTACTTAGATATTTCAGTTCCCCGGGTTCGCTTCCAGCAGCTATGTATTCACTGCAGGATACTGCTTACGCAGTGGGTTTCCCCATTCGGACATTGCCGGATCAAAGCTTGTTGCCAGCTCCCCGACACTTTTCGCAGGCTGCCACGTCCTTCATCGCCTCTGACTGCCAAGGCATCCACCGTATACGCTTGGTCGCTTGACCATATAACCCCAAGTCGCCTCAGGGCCGATGACGCATCACTTACGAGGTGATGTCCATCGATGTCCAAACAACGCGTTCGCTTAATTGCCTCAACGACACATCTCGGTTCGGTTTCGAACCAAAACGCTTGTCACTCGTTTACATTTTCAAAGAACACAAGAACGGCCACAGTGCCGCCTCGTTTCTAAATCTTTATGTGTGCGCTGCCTTCATTTCACGTCGTGTCACCAAATGGTGGAGCCAGTCAGGATCGAACTGACGACCCCCTGCTTGCAAAGCAGGTGCTCTCCCAGCTGAGCTATGGCCCCAAGTGATTTGGTGGTGGGTCTGGGAGGACTCGAACCACCGGCCTCACCCTTATCAGGGGTGCGCTCTAACCACCTGAGCTACAGACCCGGGAACCTTCGTTCTTCGACGAAAACAACCCACTGTTCGATGACGCGCATCGAAGCGGGCGTTTCGTGAAGAGTCCAGCCAGGGATGGCTGGTCTTGCTCTTCGCGACAAGGATGTCGCGTGAAGCAAACTTCGCGTGAAATAAAGTGCAGGTGTCTTGTGTGGACGTCTTGCGGGGAGGAAAGATGTCGTTCTCGAAAGGAGGTGATCCAGCCGCACCTTCCGATACGGCTACCTTGTTACGACTTCACCCCAGTCATGAACCACTCCGTGGTCGTCGTCCCCCTTGCGGTTAGACTAACGGCTTCTGGAGCAACTCACTCCCATGGTGTGACGGGCGGTGTGTACAAGGCCCGGGAACGTATTCACCGCAGCATAGCTGATCTGCGATTACTAGCGATTCCGACTTCATGGAGTCGAGTTGCAGACTCCAATCCGGACTGGGATCGGCTTTCTGGGATTGGCTCCACCTCGCGGTATTGCAACCCTCTGTACCGACCATTGTAGTACGTGTGTAGCCCTGGCCGTAAGGGCCATGATGACTTGACGTCATCCCCACCTTCCTCCGGTTTGTCACCGGCAGTCTCCTTAGAGTTCCCACCATTACGTGCTGGCAACTAAGGACAAGGGTTGCGCTCGTTGCGGGACTTAACCCAACATCTCACGACACGAGCTGACGACAGCCATGCAGCACCTGTGTTCTGATTCCCGAAGGCACTCCCGCATCTCTGCAGGATTCCAGACATGTCAAGGCCAGGTAAGGTTCTTCGCGTTGCATCGAATTAAACCACATACTCCACCGCTTGTGCGGGCCCCCGTCAATTCCTTTGAGTTTCAGTCTTGCGACCGTACTCCCCAGGCGGCGAACTTAACGCGTTAGCTTCGACACTGATCTCCGAGTTGAGACCAACATCCAGTTCGCATCGTTTAGGGCGTGGACTACCAGGGTATCTAATCCTGTTTGCTCCCCACGCTTTCGTGCCTCAGCGTCAGTGTTGATCCAGATGGCCGCCTTCGCCACTGATGTTCCTCCCGATCTCTACGCATTTCACCGCTACACCGGGAATTCCACCATCCTCTATCACACTCTAGCTATCCAGTATCCATTGCCATTCCCAGGTTGAGCCCGGGGATTTCACAACAGACTTAAATAACCGCCTACGCACGCTTTACGCCCAGTAATTCCGATTAACGCTTGCACCCTTCGTATTACCGCGGCTGCTGGCACGAAGTTAGCCGGTGCTTATTCCTCAGGTACCGTCAGCTCCACCGGGTATTAACCAATGGCATTTCGCTCCTGATAAAAGTGCTTTACAACCCGAAGGCCTTCTTCACACACGCGGCATTGCTGGATCAGGCTTGCGCCCATTGTCCAATATTCCCCACTGCTGCCTCCCGTAGGAGTCTGGACCGTGTCTCAGTTCCAGTGTGGCTGATCATCCTCTCAGACCAGCTAGCGATCGTCGCCTTGGTAGGCCTTTACCCTACCAACTAGCTAATCGCACATCGGTTCGTCCAACCGCGCGAGGTCTTTCGATCCCCCGCTTTCTCCCATAGGACGTATGCGGTATTAGCGTAAGTTTCCCTACGTTATCCCCCACGTTTGGGTAGATCCCGATGCATTACTCACCCGTCCGCCACTCGCCACCCACAGTATTGCTACTGCTGTGCTGCCGTTCGACTTGCATGTGTTAGGCATGCCGCCAGCGTTCAATCTGAGCCAGGATCAAACTCTTCACTTAAGTTTTCGACCATCCGAAGATGATCTATCTTTCTGAAGCGTTGTCCTAACCATAAAACGTCAAGCTTTTGAATTGACTCTTAGGTTAGACGCTTGCATATGTTTGACATTCAGTCATCCACCGCAAGGCGCCCACACAAGTCACCTGCGCACACTGTCAAAGATCTCAATCACTTGCTGACCGTTTCCGTTTCAGCGTTGGAACATTTCGTTCCGAGTGAGCCGCTCATCTTACATCATCTTTCCAGTCCGTCAACACCTTCAGCGAA
>NZ_JAPJBQ010000016.1 GCF_026421305.1 Dyella silvae | reverse complement strand
CCCCTGTGCGGCGGTGAGGGTTGGACGATCAGGCCCGCAGGGGGATCGGCATGGATGCCGATCCCTTTTCGTCAGGGCAGGAAGCCCTGTCGAAAAGCCCGGCCAACCCTCACGGACTTGCCGGGCTGCCAGCCCGGCAAGCGCCAAGCGGGGTGCCTTTTCTCTTGGTTACTTCTCTTTGGGCAAGCAAAGAGAAGTGACCCGGCGATCGGCAGATCGTCGGAAGCCCGCCGCAGGCGAGCCAGATCGCGGTAGCGCTACATCAGCGCCGAAGAGCAAAAGCGAGAGATAGAAACGATACCGCGAGCACCCGCCCCTCACCCCAGCCCTCTCCCCGGAGGGGAGAGGGAGTTAAGAGCATGAGCGTCGTTGCAATAGGCGCAACGATTCAGCGGCGTGTGCGAACGCAACCAACATTACTCACATCGAGAAAGAAAACAGAACCCTTACGGCACGCCACCTTCACGCACCAGCGCCATCACCTCATAACACGCCCCCATGGTGTGATAGTCGGTCTTGCCCGCCGGGCTCTTCTCGTCATCGACCTTGCGATTGTCCCGCGTAAGTATGCGATACCACGCACCATAACGATGGTCGACAAAATACGTCCACGCATAAGCCCACAGCTTTTCATACCACGCGTCGTACACCGCCAGACCCGTGCGCGCGTGCAGCAACGCAGCGGCTGCCAAAGACTCCGCCTGCACCCAGAAATACTTGTCGTCATCGCACACAGTGCCGTCCGGAGCGAAGCCGTAGCAGATGCCGCCGTGTTCTTTGTCCCAGGCTCTCGCCAGTGCGGTATCGAAGAGATGCATGGCGGTAGGCACCAGCCAGTTCTCTTCACGTCCGCGTTCGAGCAACAAGGGCTCCATGATCAGCAGTAGCTTGGCCCACTCAGTCTGATGACCGGGCTGGAAGCCCCACGGACGGAACAGGTGCTTCGGATCGTCGAGGTGATAGTTCCAGTCCACGTTCCATTGCGCGTCGTAGTGCTCCCACACCAGGCCATTGGCTTTGGCAGCCTGCCGGCGCGTCATATGGTCGGCCAGCATCAGTGCGCGTTCGAGGTAGCGGGGCTCGTCACTGGCCTGATACGCCGCCAGCATCGCCTCGCACATGTGCATGTTGGCGTTCTGGCCGCGGTAATCGCTGAAGTGCCAGTGCGCGTCAGCTTCGTCGCGATACAGGCCAGCGCCCGCGTCCCAATAACGCTGTTCGAGCAGATTCCAGGTTTCGTCCATCCATGCATCGGCTTCGCGGATGCCGGCCTTGCGCGCGGTGGCGTAGGCGAGCAGTACGAAGGCCACGCCATAAGCATGGTTGGTGCGGTCTTCCGGTTGGCCGTCGCGAAGGGTCCAGGCATAGCCGCCGGTGGCGGGGTTGCGATGAACCTCGCGCAGGTAGCGCAAGCCGTGGCGTGTAGCTTCCAGGTATTCCGGGTTGCCGAACTCGATGGCCGCCATTGCGTAGTTGAAGACAAAGCGCGTGCTGCTTACCAGATGGCGATGGCTGCGGTCGTAGATCGTGCCGTCGTCCTTGTAGTAGTGGAAGAATCCACCGGCCGGATCGATCGCGCGCGGGTGATAGAACGCCATGGTGTTCGCGATATGGCCACGCAGAAACGCTTCGCTGCGAAAGTCGGGCGCAGTCATGCGTATGTCTCCATGAAGCTGAGCACTTCGGCTTGGTCAGGCATGGCGGTGAACGAGCCTTGGCGGGTGACGGTGAGGGCGCCGCAGGCGGCGGCGTAGCGCAGCGCAGCGTGCAAGCGCGGCAGCTCAGTCACCAGATGGTCGAGGCGGTCAGGCGTGGGCTCCAGTGCCGCAAGCTGACACAGCAATCCACCGACAAAAGCGTCGCCGGCAGCGGTCGTATCCACGGCCGGTACCGAATACACAGGCAGCTCGCCTTCGGCATCGGGGTGGAACCAGCGCAGCGTGTGGGCTCCATCCGTGACTACCAGCAAGCGGGTGTGGCCTTCCCACAGTTTTTCCAGCGCCGCTTCCTCGCCGTCCACCGCGAGCCAGGCAAATTCCTCGGCGCTCAGCTTGACCACATCCGCCAGATGCAGCGCGGGCCACAACAGTGGCCGGGGCTCGGCTTCGCTTGGCCATAGTGCAGGGCGAAGGTTGAGGTCGAAACTCACCAGGGCGCCGGCAGCGCGCGCCCGACGCATGCCATCGCGTGTGGCTTCGGCGAGGGCCGGGCAGGTCATGCTGTTGGAGCAGACGTGGAACACGGCTGCGTCGCGAAAGCTCTCCTCGCGAAAGTGCTCGGGGCGAAACAACAGGTCGGCGGACGGAGGGCGATAGAAGCTGAAGCTGCGCTCGCCTTTGGCGTCCAGCGTAACGAAGGCGAGTGCCGTATTCGCTTCGCTCGTACGCACCACGCCGGAGATATCGACGCCTGCGCGATGCAGGCTGTCGAGCAGGAAGCCGCCGAACAGGTCGTTGCCCAGCATGCCGATGAAAGCGGCGTTGCCTCCCAGTCTTGCGACGGCAACGGAGACATTGGCCGGCGCGCCCCCGGCATACGGCACGAATGCACGCGGAAATCCGAGCTCGTCGCCGCCCTCGCTATGAAAATCGATTAACGCTTCGCCAAAACAGAGAATGCTGCGTGACATCAAGTAGTACCAACGGTGGAAACAGAAGATTCGGTGTCGCGGATAAGCGAGCCGCGCAGCCCGAAGAAGACGATGTAGCCGTAGCACAGCATGGGCAGCACAAAAGCATGCTGTATGCCGACCTGATCGGCCAGGTTGCCCTGCACCCACGGCAGCAAGGCACCGCCGACGATAGCCATGATCAGCAGGCTCGACGCCTTGCCGGTGAGCGGCCCCATGCGCTCAATACCGAGCGCGAAGATGGTCGGGAACATGATCGAATTGAACAGGCCAATGGCGATGACGCTGCTCATGGCGAGCGCACCGTGGGTGAGCATGGTCGTGAGTACCAGCGAGCCTGCCACGCCAGCGAACAGCGCCAGCAATTTGCGCGGGTTGTAGCGCACCAGCAGGGCAGAGCCGGCGAGGCGTCCTACCATCGCACCACCCCAATAGAGAGACACATAGTGCGACGCCTGCTGCTCGCTCATGTGGCCAATCTCTGGCAGCGACAGATAGTTCACCAGGAAGCTGCCGATGGATACTTCAGCGCCGACATAGAAGAAGATCGCCAGCACGCCGAAGAACACATGCGGGTGGCGCAACGCATCGAGCAAGGTGTGATGCTGCGTGTCGGCACGTTCAGTGGATTCGGTGAGCGCGGGCAGGCGGAACAGACCGACGCCTGTCGCCAGCACCAGCAACGCAATACCGAGACCCAGATAGGGCACCTGCACGAGCTCCGCCTGCTTCTGGCGATAGGACTGCAATTGCTGAAGCGTCTCCGGCGTCAGCGCGGAGCGAATGGCGGCGAGCTGTGCTGACTGTGTCGCGTCCAGGCGCGAGGCGGTGAGCTTGTCCAGCGCGCCGGAGAGGCGCTCGGCCGGCAATGCGGCGAGTTGCTGCGGCGATTGCGCAGAAAGTGTGTCGAGCAATGCCTCACCCGGCAGCTTGTCCAGCACATCGGCCAGCTGTGCCGGAGCCAGCTGAGCGACGCTGGCGGCCACTTCCTTGGCGGGAATGCGATCGAGCGCTGTGGCTGCCGCGTCATGGATCGCCGCCACCAGACGCGGTGCGGGCGCCTGCTGGATGGCTTGCAGAACCTCGGCGGGTGGCGCGGTGTTGAGCGTCTGCACCAGTTGCACCGTCTCCGGTGCCTTGCGCACGCCGTCTGGAATGGATGCGGACACTGACGACAGGATCAGCAGACCGCCAAACAAGGGACCGAGCGTGGTGCCGAGCGAGTTCATCGCCTGCGCCAGCGTCAGACGGCTGGAACTGGTGCGTTCCGGACCGAGCAGCGCGACGTACGGATTGGCCGCCACCTGCAACACCGTGATACCGGTGGCAAGCACGAACAACGCGCCGAGAAACGCGCCGTAGGAATGAAGCAGTGCGGCAGGCCAGAAGCCGAAGGCACCGAGGGCGGCAATGGCGAGCCCCGCGACGATCCCTTTCTTGTAGCCCAGCACGGCCACCAAACGGCCGGCTGGCAGCGACATCAGAAAATACGCGCCAAAGAAGGTGAACTGCACCAGCATGGCGCGGGCGTAGTTCAGTTCAAACACCGTCTTCAAGTGCGGAATCAGGATGTCATTGAGGACGGTGAGAAAGCCCCACATGAAGAAGATGGTGGCGAGTACCCCCATCGCCATGGGGTAGTCGGTGTAACGCGCCGATTCGGCAGCCGGTGCCGTGGCCGCCGACTGGGAGGGTGGAGCTGAAAAGGCCATGCGGAATCCGTCTGTCAGGAAAGAGAGCAGCTGCTTTCGCGCACGACCAGTTCTACGGGCGCGATGGTGGTGCTTGCCGGCGCCAGCGGATCACGCAGGCGGGCAAGCAGCAGATGGGCGGCTTGTCGTCCGCGCAAACGCGGCGCGGTGGAGAGCGTGGTCAGCGACGGCATGCTCATGGAGGCTTCGGCAATGTCATCAAAGCCGGTGACCGCGAAGTCGCGCCCCGCCTGCCTGCCGCAGTGGTGCAAGCCCAGCATCAGACCCAGCGCTACGGCGTCGTTGTAGCAAACCGCTGCAGTCGGTGTGGTTTCGCCTTCGAACAATGCCGGCGCAGCGCGGGCGGCCGCCATGCGAGTAGGCGTGCTCTGAATGCGCCAATGCGGGGCGACGGCAAGGCCCGCCGCCTGCATCGCCTGCAAATAACCTGCATGGCGTTCGCGGGTAGAGCTGGCGTCGTCGTGGCCACCGAAAAAGGCGATCTTGCGATGGCCCTGGGCAATCAGGTGTTCGGTGGCGAGGCAGGTGCCGCGCTGGTTATCCAGCATCAGGCGATCCCAGTGCGCGTATTCCGGCAAGGTCCCGCCGAGCTCGCGATTGAACAGCACCACGGGTGTGTGCGAACCGACCGCCGCCAGTACATCGCGCGCTTCGCTGCCTTCGGCGGGGGACAGGATGATGCCGCCTGGACCGTGTTCGACCAACGAGCTCAGCACCGCCCGCTGGCGGGCACCCGATTCGCTGGTGTTGCCCAGCAGCGTGACGAAACCGGCTTCGCCCAGGGTTTCGTCGACACCCGCTGCAAATTCACCGAAAAAGGGGTTCGCCAACTCGTTGAGTACCAAGGCGATGCTGGAGGACGTACGGCGGCGCAGGTTTGCTGCAGCGCGGTTGTACACGTAGCCCTGGCGTCGCAGTTCCTCTTCAACCCGGCTCCGGGTGAGTTTGTTGACCAGCGGGCTGCCGCGAAGCACCAGGGACACGGTGGCGCGAGACACGCCACATCCTGCTGCGATGTCGTTCAATGTGATCTTGCGACCAACCGGGGTCTGGCTTTCCATCGCAGGCCTGGGTAATTGGAACGATCCAAAGGTAACCTGCCGCGTGCATCGAACGGAACACCTATCGATGGCGCGTCGCAGCATGCAACAGCGCCGTTCCAGATGCTAGCGTCGGTTGAAATTAGAACGATTCAAATCGATCACCCGGGGGATCTCATGCGCTGTTCGCCCATCCGTGCCTGGCTGCCATGTCTGCTGGCCGCTGCCATCTCGTTTTCATTCGCCGCGCCCGGCATGGCGTTGGCTGAAACGGGCCATTCGGCCGATGTGGATCCGCGCATTGGTACGGGCGGCGACGGTCACACCTTTCCCGGGGCCACGGTGCCGTTCGGCATGATCCAGTTGTCGCCGGATACGGCGATGCCTGATTTCAAGCATGCCTACAAATGGGCGGCTGGCTACCAGTATGGCGACAGCAGCTTGCTGGGCTTTTCGCACACGCATTTTTCCGGTTCCGGGCATTCGGATCTTGGCGACGTGCTGGTGATGCCGATCGCCGGTGATGTGCGCCTGGAGCAGGGCGATCCTGCCACGCCGGGTAGCGGCTACCGTTCGCGCTTCAGTCATGACAGTGAGGTGGTCGAGGCGGGCTATTACGCGGTGACCTTGAGCGACTACGGCGTGCGTGCCGAATTGACTGCCGGGCGCCGCATTGGATGGCATCGCTACACCTTCCCCAAGGGCAAGCCCGCCCATCTCCTGTTGGATCTGCGGCCCAGCATCTACGACTACCCGGGCAAAGTCCTATGGGCATCACTGCGTGTGCGCGAGGACGGCACCGTTACCGGCTGCCGCGAAACGCGCGGTTGGGCACCGGGGCGCACGTTGTGCTTTGCCATACGTTTTTCGCAGCCCATGCAATCGCGCACGCTCTACAACCGCGAAGGCGACCTGACCTACAAGGGCTTCCAAGGACCGGGCAATCAACCTGAGGATCACGACGCGCAGAAAGGCCGCGCGCTGGTGGGTGTATTCGATTTCGGATCGCCTAAGCAGCCGCTTGGCGTGAAGGTGGCGATTTCGACGGTCAGCGAAGCCAATGCCGTTGCCAACCTCGACGCCGAAGGGCAGGGTTGGGATTTCGATGCGCGTCGCGCCGAGGCTCGCGCCGATTGGGACAAGGCGCTGAGCGTGATCGATGTGGATGCATCGAAAGACCAGCGCGTGGGCTTCTATACCTCGCTGTACCACGCCCTGCTGTCGCCCACGCTGAGCATGGATGTGAACGGCGAATTCCGCGGCCCGGACGGTGCCGTGCATCAGGCCGCCGATCGAAACGGCAAGTTCGAATTCCACTCCACGTGGTCATTGTGGGATGTCTACCGCGCGCAGCAACCGCTGATGGCGCTGTTGATGCCCGGGCGCAGCACCGACTTCATCCGCTCGCTGATCGCCTCGCGCGAGGCCAGCCCGTTCGGCATCCTGCCGGTGTGGGCATATCAGGGCCTGGAGACGTGGTGCATGATCGGTTACCACGCCGTGCCGGTGATTGCCGATGCGTACGTCAAAGGCGTGCGCGGCTTCGATGCCGATGCGGCGCTGAAGGCGATGGTGGCAAGCGCGACCTATGCGCCCTATGGCGGTCTGGGCGACTACATGAAGCTCGGCTACGTGCCCATCGACAAGGAGCCAGAGGGCGCCTCCAAGACGCTCGAATACGCCTACGACGACTGGTCGCTGGCGCAGATAGCGAAGGCCATGGGACGCAAGGACGTGGCCGTCACCTTCGCAAAGCGCGCCGGCAACTGGCGTAACGCCTACGATCCGAAGACGGGCTTCATGCGGGCGCGCAAAAGCGACGGCACGTTCCGCGAGCCGTTCAATCCGGACGCGGCCGGCTACGGGACCGACTACACCGAAGGCAACGCGTGGCAGTACTCCTGGTACGTGCCGCAGGACGTGGCCGCCCTGGTCAAAGCCATGGGTGGGGATCAGCGCTTCGTCACCAAGCTGGACAGCGTGTTCGACGCGAAAGTGGATCCCTCGCAATTCGCCCATGTCGAGGACATCACCGGCCTGATCGGCTGGTACGCCCACGGCAATGAACCCAGCCACCACCTGGCCTATCTCTACGACTACGCCGGCGCGCCGTGGCAAACCCAGAAGCGCCTCAAGCAGATCATGGACACCCAGTACGGCACGCGTCCGGACGGGCTGGCGGGCAATGACGACCTGGGCCAGATGTCCGCCTGGTACATCTTCACGGCGCTGGGTTTCTATCCGGTGACGCCGGCCAGCGACGAGTACGCCATCGGCCGCCCGTTCGTGGCTGGCGCCACCCTGCACCTGAGCAACGGCAGGACGTTTACGGTCAGCGCCGCGCCGCTGGACGATGCTCACCCCTATGTCGGGCAGGTCACCCTCAACGGCAAACCGCTGGATCGGGTCTACCTGCGGCACGGCGAGATCCTTGCCGGTGGCGAGCTGCACTTCACCATGCAGGCTGAGCCCAATCGTTCCTGGGGGCAGCGGGTGGAAGCCCGGCCATCCTCGATGAGCACGGCAATGGGCGGATCCAAATCGGTGTCGGGGAATTCCTACTAAAGGCGTATCAAAAAGCGGGCGACGAGAGGTGGTAATAGTCGGGGTGATTCTGCAAACATGCCTGACATGTTGCGCTCATCCTGGAAACTAGCGTCGACGCTCCGGCCGGCCATGAAGGACCGTGTGGCCTTACGGTGGCGCTTGGGTGGCCTATTGGCCGCCGTGCTGGTGATCGTGGCGTTGCCCTACATGGTGACCCGCAACGGCGCCAGCGAAGCCATCGTGGCCAACGAGCGCGTCACCCACTCGACCGAGGTGAAATCGCTTACCTATCGCATCGCTTATGTGACACGCGACAGCGAGGCAGCCATCTACCGGCTGATCCATGGCGACTTCGACCCGCAAGTGCGCCTGCGGGCAGAGCGGGCCGGTCACGAAGTGCCGGGCCTGCTTTCGCAACTGCGCGAGATGACCCGTGACAGCCCGGACCAGCAAGCCTTGATCGGGTCGCTCAGTTCCACCGTCAGCGGGCGGCTGGCGCTGAGCGGGCAGGCGATCATGCGGCATGAGCATGGCGATCAGGACGGCGCCGCCGACGCCATGCGGGACTCCGGCACGCTGTTCAAGATGGACGACCTCATCGACAGCATCGTGCGCAATGAAAACGCCACACTGCTGAAGCGGCGGGACGAAGCCAGGCGCGAGTCCTTCAACAGCGGCCTGGCGCTGACCATTACAGCCCTTGCGCAGGTGTTGCTGCTGGCCATCGTGGTGATCGTCTCAGAGCGGCAGATCAGCCGCCGCCTGCGGGCCGAAGTGCGCGAAGGGCAGGCGGTGCAGCGTTCGCAGCTCATTGTGCAGGCGGTGCGCGAACCCATTGCACTGCTCGACGCCAGCCTCGGTACCTTGCTGGTCAATGCTGCATTCGGTGAGCTGTATGGCTTGCCCCCCGATTTCCGCCAATCCATGCCGCTGACCGAAATCGGCGATGGCGCCTGGACCGACAGCGCGCTGCTGCAGCGACTCAACGACGTGCTGCTGCTGGATCGCGAACTGTGGGATTACGAACTCATCCAGCGCACCATCGATGGCGTGGATCGTCACGTAGTGATCAATGCACGCCGCCTGGAGCAGGACGGTGGCGGTGACCCGGTGCTGCTGCTTACGCTTAGCGACGTGACTGCACGCGCACTGGTCGAGCAGCAGGTGAAAGAACTCAACCGGCAGCTGGAAGGCAAGATCGAACAGGTTTCCGACGTCAACCGCGAGCTGGAAGCCTTCAGCTACTCGGTCTCGCATGACCTGCGAGCGCCGTTGCGGCATATCAGCGGCTTCGCCGGCAAATTGGCGCAACATCTCGGCGATGGTGCCGACGAGCGTTCGCGTCACTACATCGAAGTTATCAACGACGCCTCACGCCGCATGGCCTTGCTGATCGAAGACCTGCTGGTGTTCTCGCGCCTGGGCCGCGGCGCGCTGCGCCTGCAACCGGTGGATATGCAGTCGCTGGCCGACGAAGCACGCGCGCTGGCAGAGACGGACGCCCATGGCCGTCACATCGTCTGGTCGATTGCGCCGCTGCCCATCGTCATCGGCGACGAAAACATGTTGCGCACGGTCTGGCAGAACCTGCTTGGCAATGCCGTGAAATACACCGGCAAATGCGATGTGGCGCGCATCGACGTCGACGTGCAGCGCAACCGCGACGGCAGCTATGAATTCGTGGTGAGTGATAACGGCGCGGGCTTCGACATGCAATACGCCGGCAAGTTGTTTGGCGTATTCCAGCGGCTGCACCGGGCTTCCGAGTTTCCTGGTAACGGCATCGGCCTTGCCAATGTACGGCGCATCGTGACGCGCCATGGCGGCCGCGTGTGGGCAGACGCGCAACCCAATCAGGGTGCGCGTTTCCATTTCACTCTGCCTTCTTCGGATCTGGCAGAAAGCTTTGCGCAGAGACGTCCATGAACCACCGAGACATTCGCACCATATTGCTGGTCGAGGACAGCATGGCCGACGCCGAAATGGCCATGGACGCACTGGCCGGCGCCAACCTCGCCAATCCTGTTGTGCACCTCGAAGACGGCGTGGACTGCCTGGACTATCTCTATTGCCGTGGCGAGTGGGCAAGCCGCGAACCGATTGACCCGGCCGTGGTGCTGCTGGACATCAAGATGCCTCGCATGAGTGGTCTCGAAGTGCTCACCCAGTTGCGCGCCGACGATCGTTTTCGCCGTGTGCCGGTGGTGATTCTGTCGTCGTCGCGCGAAGAAAGCGACCTGGCTCGCAGCTGGGATATCGGCGCCAATGCCTATGTGATCAAGCCGGTTGATGTCGACCAGTTTTTTGAAGCGGTACGAACGCTGGGACAATTCTGGGCGGTGCTCAATCAGGGGCCCGAGCAGAATTGATCAAAGCAATACTGAGTGGGACCGGGGTAGGGATGCCCCAACACGGAGTCGCAGATGGCGGATAGGCAACACTGGGATGTTCCCAGAATTCGTGTGCTGCAGATCGAGGACAGCCAGCTCGATGCCGAGCTCGTGCTGTCTGAGCTCGACGCTGACGCGATCGAGTACGACGTGTGCCTGGTAGACGCAGAACTCGAATACCTGAGGGCGCTGGAGAGCTTTCAGCCGGATATTGTGCTGTCGGACCTCAGCTTGCCCGGCTTTTCCGGGCAGCGCGCGCTGGACATTCTGCGCGAACGCGATCAGGACCTGCCTTTCATCTTCGTCTCCGCCACGCTGGGCGAAGAGGCAGCCATCGAGGCGCTGCGCAACGGTGCCACCGATTACATTCTCAAACAGAACCCGGCCCGCCTTGCCTCCGCGGTGCGGCGTGCCTTGCGCGAAGCGGAGGCGCAGCGCGCACGGCGGCGCGCAGAAACCGAACTGATCCGCGCGCAACGCTTCGAAAGCCTGGCGATGCTCGCAGGTGGTCTCAGTCACGACCTGCGCAATCTGCTGCAGCCCTTGCTGTTGGCTGGCGATAGCCTGCAGGACTACCAGAATGACCCGCGCCTCGCCCGTTTGGGGCGGCTGGTGCGCGACTGCGGCAAGCGCGGTCTGGACATGGTGCAGTCGATGCTCTCCTTCGCGCGCGGCGCACGCCGCGCCGAGCAGGTGCGTGTGGGCGCGTTGCTCGATGCGTTGGGACTGCTGCTGCAAGGCAGCGTCCCGCGTAACGTGACGCTGGAGATGGACGCCTACGATCCGGACCTCACGTTCGACGGCAACCACACCGAACTGCAGCAGTGCCTGCTCAATCTCAGTCTCAACGCGCTCCAGGCCATGCCGGAGGGCGGCTACCTTCGCATCCGCACGTCACAGTCATCCTTGCCGCAAAGTTTTTTTCAGTCTGGCGAGGAGGCACACGAAGGCAACTACTTGTGCCTTACAGTCGCCGATACCGGCACGGGCATGGATGCGGACGTGCTGCGTCACATGTTCGAGCCGTTCTTTACCACCAAGGAAACGGGCACGGGTCTTGGGCTGATTTCGTGCAAACGCATCGTCACGGCGCACGGTGGCGTCATGCGCGTGGAAAGCACGACGGGGCATGGCACCAGCTTCCATCTCTACATTCCGCTACTGCAGCAGGCGGTTGATGTTTGCGAGGACGAGGAGACCATCGATCTGCAGGGTGAGGCGGAGCGTGTGCTGGTGGTGGTGGAAGAAGCCGGCCAGCTCTCGCTGTTGGTCGACACGCTCGACTCGTGGGGCTATCAGGCGCACGCGAGCCAGAGTGGTACGGCGGCTTTGCAATGGCTCGAAGCGCAGGGCGTGCCGGATCTGGTGGTGCTGGATGCGGACATGAACCTGTTCACCGGTGTACGTACGCTGGCCGCGCTGTTCGATCATGGCTACCGCCGCGCGGTGATTTTGCTGGCGCGCCCTGATGCGCCGCCGGACATGGATGAGTTGCCGGTGATGGAGCATTTGTATCTGGTCGACAAGCCGATCTCTACGGTGAAGCTGTTGCGGACGGTGAGGGAGGCGCTGGAGGCGGGGGCGGATGGGGAGTTGCCGCACGGGTTGGTGTAGCTGGCGCTAGTCGCGCGAGCTTTTAACTCCCTCTCCCCTCCGGGGAGAGGGTTGGGGTGAGGGGCGGGTGCTCGCGATAACGATCACTCCCCTCACCGTCATCCCAGCGGAAGCTGGGATCCAGTGCCTTTCGCTCTTTTCAGAGTTCCGGTGACCTGGCTCGCCTGCGGCGGGCTTCCGCTGTCCTGCCGGACAGCGGGTCACTTCTCTTTGCGTGGCCAAAGAGCAGTAACCAAGAGAAAGGCCACCCCGATGGCGCGCCTTCCGGGCGAAGCCCGGAAGGTACGCGGGCGGGTTACGGGGTTTTTCGACAGGACATCCCTGTCCTGACGAAAAACTGGCCGGCATCCATGCCGGCCACCCTGCGGGCTATTCCTCCACCCGCCCGCCGCGCCATAGGGGCCCGGAGGTCAAGAGCGAAAGCCAGAGCC
>NZ_JAPJBQ010000015.1 GCF_026421305.1 Dyella silvae | reverse complement strand
CGGCCGCCAGGGAGTGGGTCGCGGCTTGACCTGACGGCCAGTCAGGTGCTGCGCCACGCCCCACTCCCTGGCGGCCGCATGTGACCAACGCAGGCTACGAATAGAGACAGAGCAGGCTCTTTATGTTTCATCCCACTCATTACGACGTCATCGTGGTCGGCGGCGGCCATGCCGGTACCGAGGCTGCACTCGCCTCGGCCCGTACGGGCGCACGCACCCTGCTGCTGAGCCATAACATCGAGACGATTGGCCAGATGAGCTGCAACCCGGCCATCGGCGGCATCGGCAAGGGTCACCTGGTCAAGGAGATCGATGCGCTCGGCGGCGCCATGGCGCATGCCGCGGACCTTGCCGGTATCCAGTGGCGCACGCTGAACGCCTCCAAGGGTCCCGCCGTGCGTGCCACCCGCTGCCAGGCCGACCGCGCCCTCTACAAAGCCGCGATTCGCCGCATCGTGGAAACCCAGCCCAACCTGGAACTCTTCCAGCAGGCGGTGGATGACCTGATCCTCGAGGGTGGCCGCGTCACGGGCGTGGTGACCCAGATGGGTCTGGCCTTCCGCGCCCGCGCCGTCGTGCTGACGGCCGGCACCTTTCTCGCCGGCAAGATCCATATCGGGCCAGCGCAGTACGCGGGTGGCCGCGCCGGTGATCCGCCAGCCAGCACGCTCGCGCAAAAGCTGCGCGAACTGCCGGTGGCGGCTGACCGGCTCAAGACCGGTACGCCGCCGCGCATCGATATGCGCAGCATCGACTTCAGCGGGCTGGAGGAACAACCTGGCGACAACCCGGCGCCGGTGTTCTCCTATCTCGGCTCGCGCGAGGAGCATCCGCGTCAGGTCAGCTGCTGGATCACGCATACCAGCGAGCACACGCATGAGCTGATTCGCAGTTCGTTGGATCGCTCACCGCTCTACAGCGGCCAGATTGAAGGTATCGGGCCCCGCTACTGCCCGTCGATCGAAGACAAGGTGGTGCGCTTCGCCGAGAAGAGCTCGCACCAGATCTTCATCGAACCCGAAGGCCTGGACACGTTTGAGATCTACCCGAACGGCATCTCCACGTCGCTGCCCTACGACGTGCAGCTGGCGCTGGTGCGCTCGATCAAGGGCTTTGAAAACGCGCACATCACGCGCCCCGGCTATGCCATCGAGTACGACTACTTCGACCCCCGTGGGCTGCACCCGTGGCTCGAAACCAAGACCATTCCGGGTCTTTATTTCGCCGGCCAGATCAATGGCACCACGGGGTATGAGGAAGCCGGCGCGCAGGGCCTGATCGCTGGCCTGAACGCGGCACTCGCGGTGAAGGGCGCGGCGCCGTGGTATCCGCGCCGCGACGAGGCCTACATCGGCGTGCTGATCGATGATCTCACCAGTAATGGCACCATCGAGCCCTACCGCATGTTCACCTCGCGCGCGGAATATCGCTTGTATCTGCGCGAGGACAACGCCGACTTGCGTCTGACAGAAACCGGCCACACGCTCGGCGTGGTGCCGCAGACGCGCTTCGACGCGCTGCGCGCCAAACGCGACGCCGTGGAACGCGAGATGCAGCGCCTGGGCGCCATCTGGGCAGCGCCAACCAATGCGCTGGGCACCTGCATTACCGATGCGCTCGGTATCACGTTGAGCCGCGAAACCAGCGCGCTGGATCTGTTGCGCCGCCCTGAACTGGATTACGCCAGGCTGACCACCGTGACCGGCATCGGCCCCGCCGTGGACAACGACGACGTCGCCTCTCAAGTGGAAGTGCAGACCAAGTACGCCGGCTACCTGGAGCGCCAGCGCGAGGAAATCGAGCGCCAGCGCCGCCATGAGCAGACCGCGATTCCCGACGGCTTCGACTACGACAAGGTTCGCGGCCTCTCGGCCGAAGTGCTACTCAAGCTCAAGCGTGCGTTGCCCGAAACTGTTGGCCAGGCCTCCCGTATCAGCGGCGTAACGCCTGCCGCGATCTCGCTGCTGCTGGTGCATCTGAAACGCCGCGACGCGGCCTGAACTACGTCGCAGCATCGCACCAAGACCACGCGCCCGCATGGCATCATGCCGGCCTGAAAGATCATTCGGAGCACATCATGGAAGTTTGGATCGGGCGCGATGGCGAACGACACGGCCCTTACAAAGAGATGGACGTGCGTCAGTGGCTCCGCTCCGGTCAGGTGAGCGCCGACGACCTCGGCTGGTACGAGGGCATGGCGGACTGGCAGCCGCTGTCGAGTCTGTTTCCCGAAGAACTGGAGCGCGACAGCGCCTCAGGCGCTGGCATGCCGCCGCCGCCACCATCCGCAAGCGTCGCTTCGTCGCCGGTTGCTGGCGCGGGCGTCGCCGCAGTGGCATTCGACTACGCCAGCTTCTGGCAGCGCTTCGGTGCGTGGGTCATCGACCTGATGGTGCTGATGGTGCCTTCGATGATCGCGTTCTATGCCATGGGCGGCTTTACTGCGTACACGCACATGCTCACGCAGCTGCAGGCCAATCCGGACATGAGCACCGCGATTCGCGATTACGCGGAAGCCACACAAGGCGCCAATATCGCCACCTTCGTGATCGGTTTCCTCTACTACACGTTGTTCGAAAGTTCGAAGTGGCAGGCCACGCCAGGCAAACTCGCACTGCGCCTGCGCGTCACTGATGTCGACGGCAATGGCCTCACAGTGGGGCGCGCTGCGCTTCGCAACGCCGTGCGCCTCACCAACGTCATCACCGGCCTCATTCCGTTTGTGTGCTACATCGCGGTAGCCTGGACAGAGCGCAAGCAGGGTCTTCATGATCTGCTCGCGCATGCGCTGGTGCTCAATGGCCGCGCGAACGATGCGCCGCCTCGCGCAGCCGATACCGGACCCAGCGACGGCTCGTTCAACGCGTGATACGGCGATGTTGCCGAGGGCGCGCAGCTATCGCGCTGCGCGCCCTCGCTGCGTTTATATCGTCTGATAGATAGCAGTTTTTGCCGTAGCGCGGATGATGAATCGCTCGAAATAGAGTTCGGCAGTCGCAGTGATGACTCAGCGCGAACCTACGATCCACTGGATCTATGAGTGTGATGATTTTGTCGTTGAGCCCTATGCCCATCGGCTTACGCGCGCACACCAAGACATCACGCTGGAACCCAAGGCCTATACCGTGCTCGTCGTGCTGCTTGAGCACGCGGGCGACGTGGTGGACAAGGACACGTTGCTGAATGCGGCCTGGGGGCACCACCACGTCACGCCAGGCGTACTCACCCGCGTCATCTCCCAATTGCGCCATGCCCTGGGCGATGCCGCGACCGAGCCCCGCTATATAGCCACCGTCCATTCGCTTGGCTATCGCTTCATTGGCCATGTGCGGCGGAAGCAAGTGCTCCCCCCGCCCAGCGAAACCGTGCCAGAGGATTCATACGACCCGGAGGAGGTGCTGGCCGCATCAATGCGCCTGGGCGTACCACCTCCACCGAAGGACACTGCTGACGGCCGGCTCTGGCTGTGGCTCGCCATCCCCGTTGCCGTGCTGACGACGCTGGTGCTGCTCATCGCATTGACGCATTGGCGAGGGCATCCGGATCACGCGACGCCTCCGCCACCGACGCTGGCCGTTCTTCCCATGACGCTGCCGGCAGGGCTTGAAGACCTTCGTGCAGAGATGGATGGATTCACCGACTCGCTGATCGATCAGTTGGCCACGCGACCCGAACTGCGCGTGGTGCCGAAGGGGCGAATAACGGCGTTATCCAGTCCGGTCCTGGACGTGCGCGCTACCGGCCGCGCCTTGCACGCTGACTACGTGTTGCTCTCAGCGTTGTCGAAGGGGCGCGATGGTCAGATACAACTACAGTTGCGGCTGCTACCCACGGCGGGGGCGGTGTTGTCGCCGCAGTCATGGCACCACCCGTTGACGCTGCTTTCACTGCCGGCGCTGGCGAAAACGGTTCAGATGGAAGTGCAGAGCACATTCCCGCGTGCCGCCACCATGGACGCGGCCAACGAGCGCGTCGACACCGAGGCGGCCCGCGACAACTACTGGCTTGCTCAGCGCGATTGGTACCGCTTCAGCGCCAGCTCGGAGCTGGAGGCGATCCGCCACGACCAGAAGGCACTGGCCGCCAACCCCTACCACGCACCGGCGTGGTGTCAGATAGGCGACAGCTACCTTACGCTGGGCGAAAGCGGCGCCATGGCGTCGGACGTTGCCCTGGCAAAAGCGGAACCTTCCATTCGACGCGGTCTGGCGCTCAACCCGGCCGCCGCTGAATGTCACGCATCCTTGGGCAATCTCTACCTGGTGCAGGACGACGGCCTCGCTGCCGAAAAAGAGTTGCGCCGGGCCATCACGCTTGACCCCGATTTCATGCTCGCGCGTTTCTGGCTCGGCAATGCGCTGCTCAGCGAGAAGCGGCCGCGCGACGCGCTCAAGGAATCCATGCAGGCGCTGGCAGAACGTCCCCAGCTCTATCCCTTGCTGATCAACGTGGCGAGAACGCAGGCCATTCTCGGTGATCCCGTGGCGGCGCGCGCCTCACTGGTTCGCCTCACCGCCACCAGCGAACCGGCATCGACCCGCAAACCTGCCGAAGCCTGGATTGCACAACAGTACGGCGAACTGGCTCAGGCCACTCATGTGCTCTCCACGTTGCTACAAGCCGATCAGCCGGCACGACCGCCCTGGTGGCTTGATCAGGCGCGTGTCTACCTGAAGATGGATGCGCTTGCGCAAACGGCCTCGGCACTGAACAGAGCAGGATCCTCTGCCGCCGCTGACTACTGGGAGCTGCACAGTCACTTGTTTTTCGCGCAAGGCGACCCGGATGGCGCGATCGAATTTCTTCGCCATAGCCGCCCGCCGCCGGACATCGCGGCACTTTCCCATGCGCTGTTCGCGCATGCGCTCGCACTCAAGGGCGAGACAAGCGCAGCGGTCACCGAATACCGCAGCGTCTTTACCGGCGATCATGCTTATGGCGACCCCTTCCTCGACATCGGCAGTTTCGATCTCGGCCCCAATGAACTCGCCAACTTCGCCGCCCTGCTGAGCGCCAATGACCCTCAACGCAAAGCCATCGTCGACGCTTTGCACACGCAATATCGACAACTGCGTGCGGCTGGCGTGGAGCTGCCTTCGCTCTACTACCGCGAGGCCGCGCTTGCCGCGCTTCTCGGCGACCATGATGAAGCGACACGAATACTCACGCTGGCGATCGATCACGGCTTTCGTGATGGTCCCGCCCTACGACGCGACCTGGCATGGAAGCCACTAGCGCACGATGCGGACTTTGCGCAGCAGCAGCAGCGTCTCATGCGCTCGCTGGCCATCGAGCGCGACAAGATGAGTGCACCTTCGCCGCATCCATGAAAAGACATAGAGGCCACGCCATAGCGGAACCGTCTCGTTGTTCGGGAGTCGCACGGCTTACGTCAACACGACACGATGTTCACAGCGCGATTCCATTTGCTCGACCCTTGGACAGAGGTGGCATCGCGTCCTCGTGCCGATGACAAATGGACATCGATCCGACTGTGGCATGCGCACTATGCACATGCCAGCGCTGCGCGCGGGGCGGGTGGTGCGCGTTATGACCTATGGCGGATGCGCACGCAGATGGATGGGCGCATGCTCATCCAGACAGGGGGCCGCGGAACAGGTTCGCCCATGGCCCAGTACTCACCTGAATGCGGCTGGATTTATCAGTGCGACGATATTGTCGTAGAGCCGCGTGCACATCGCCTCGAACGCGCGGGCGTCGGGCTCTCTGTGGAACCGAAGGCCTACACCGTGCTCGTCGTGTTGCTGCAGCAGGCTGGCGAAGTCGTCGGCAAAGACACGCTGCTCGATGCCGCGTGGGGCCATCGCCACGTCACGCCCGGTGTGCTTACGCGCGCCATCTCGCAACTTCGGCGCGTGCTGGGCGACTGCCCCGGCAATCCGCGCTATATCGCCACCGTGCACAGCCTGGGCTATCGGTTTATTGGCAACGTGCATCGCATGCCGGCTGCTGCCGCTCCCGATGCAGAGATCGCCCTGTCACCCGATGATGGCGACACGCTCTTCGCGGCAGATCCACTGGCGCTGCGGCCCCGACCGACGCGCATGCGATGGCTCGCCGCTGCGATCACCCTGGTGTTGATTGTCGCCATGCTCGCGGCGGCCAGTGTGTGGCACCCGCCCATCGATCACTTCGCGCCGACCCACGCGCTGCCCCGCCCCGCCGTCGTGCTGATGCCATTTGCCCGCACGCCCTACGAGCATGCCTGGCATGTCCGGCACTGGCCGCGCAACCACCGCACTGCTACGGGATATCCGGGCGGCGGCGACGATATACCCGCGCGGATGCATGCGGCGGGCTATCTGGTGCTACGCCCTGAACAGGCGCCGGCAGCGCGTCAGTGAGCGAGGGGATCAACTTGCTATGATCGGTGATCCGGCGGGCCGCACAGGCGCCTGCCGTCTTGTCGAACGCTCAGGAATTGTCTCAGCCTCATGCTCAGCATTGAACAACGCATTGCCCAGGACATCGCCGCCAAGCCGGATCAGGTTCATGCCGCGGTGGATCTGCTCGACGGTGGCGCTACCGTGCCGTTCATCGCACGCTATCGCAAAGAAGCCACCGGTGGTCTCGACGACACGCAGCTGCGCCTGCTGGAAGAGCGCCTTCGCTACCTGCGCGAACTCGAAGAACGCCGCAGCGCGATCCTCGCCAGCATCGAGGAACAGGGCAAGCTGACGGATGCGTTGAAGGGCGACATCCTCACCGCCGATACCAAGGCGCGCCTGGAAGATCTCTATCTGCCGTACAAGCCCAAGCGCCGCACCAAGGCACAGATCGCGCGCGAAGCGGGCCTCGAGCCGCTGGCGGCGGGCCTGCGCGAAGATCCCACGCAATCGCCGGATGCTTTCGCCGAACAGTTCATCGACGCCGAGAAGGGCGTGCCCGACGTGCGCACCGCGCTCGACGGCGCGCGCGCCATCCTGATGGAAAGCATTGCCGAAGATGCCGGCCTGCTCGGTAATCTGCGCGATTGGCTATGGGAAAAGGGCCAGATTCGCGCCAAAGTGGTCGCGGGCAAGGAGAACGAAGGCGCGAAGTTCCGCGATTACTTCGATCATATGGAGCCCATCGGCAAGATTCCGTCGCATCGTCTGCTTGCGCTGATGCGCGCACGCAACGAGAGCGTGATCGAACTCGAGCTCTCACCAGCGCTCGATATGGAACAAGGTCATCTCGAAGGCGAAGGCCGCGTCGCCGCGCATACCGGCATCATCGACCGCGGTCGCGCCGCCGATGCATGGTTGCGCGAAACCGTACGCCTGACCTGGCGCGTGAAGCTGCATCTGCATCTCACGCTCGATCTGTTCGGCCGCGTGCGCGAAGGTGCAGAAGACGAAGCCATCCGCGTGTTCGGTGACAACCTGAAGGATCTCATGCTTGCCGCGCCCGCCGGTGCCAAGAGCGTGATGGGTCTGGACCCGGGCATCCGCACCGGCGTGAAGGTGGCCGTGGTTGATGCGACCGGCAAGGTGCTCGCCACCGACACCATTTATCCGCACGAACCGCGCCGGCAATGGAACGAATCGCTGGCCGCGCTGGCACGTCTGTGCCAGAAGCACGGCGTGGACCTGATCGCCATCGGCAACGGCACCGCCTCGCGTGAAACCGACAAGCTCGCTGGCGAACTGATCAAGGGTCTGGCCAAAACGCATCCGGAGCACAAGCTGTCGAAGGTGGTGGTAAGCGAAGCGGGTGCGTCGGTGTATTCGGCATCCGAAACCGCCGCCAAGGAATTTCCGGATATGGACGTAAGCCTGCGCGGCGCCGTGTCCATCGCCCGTCGCCTGCAGGATCCGCTGGCCGAGCTGGTGAAGATCGAACCCAAGGCCATTGGCGTGGGTCAGTACCAGCACGACGTGAATCAAGTGAAGCTGGCGCGCGCGCTGGACGCCAAGGTCGAGGACTGCGTGAACGCCGTGGGCGTGGATGTGAACACCGCTTCCGCGGCGTTGCTGTCACGCGTTGCCGGTTTGTCTTCCAGCGTGGCGGAGAACGTGGTGAAGCACCGCGACGCCAACGGCCCGTTCGCCAACCGCAAAGCGCTGCTGAAGGTACCGCGCCTCGGCGACAAGGCGTACGAGCAGTGCGCAGGCTTCCTGCGCGTGCCCAACGGCGACAATCCGCTCGATACCAGCTCGGTGCATCCGGAAGCCTATCCGGTGGTCGAGCGCATCATTGCCCAGTGCGGCCGCGAGGTTCGCTCCATCATGGGCGACACCAGCTTTTTGCGTGGCCTCAAGGCCGAGCAGTTCACCGACGAAAAGTTCGGCGTGCCGACCGTGCGCGACATCCTCAAGGAACTGGAAAAGCCCGGGCGCGACCCGCGCCCCGAGTTCGTGGCGCCAAGCTTTGCCGAAGGCGTGGAAGATCTGAAGGACCTGCGTCCCGGCATGGTGCTGGAAGGCCGCGTAACCAACGTTGCGGCTTTCGGCGCCTTCGTGGATATCGGCGTGCATCAGGACGGCCTTGTGCACGTCTCGGCGCTTTCGCACACGTTCGTGAAGGATCCGCGCGACGCGGTGAAAGCTGGCGACATCGTCAAAGTGAAGGTGATGGAGGTTGACCTGCCGCGTCAGCGTATCGGCCTGTCGATGCGCCTGGACGATGAACCGGGTCAGCAGGTCCGGGGCGCGCGCCCGGCGGGCGGGAACGATGCCCGCGGCGGTCAGCGCGACAACCGTGGCCCTCGCCCCGGTGGCGGCGCTCCGAAACCGGCCCCGGCCCCCGGCAACAGTGCGTTTGCGGACGCCTTCTCCAAGGCCCTGAAGCGCTGAGCCCAGCCCCTTTGTAGGAGCGCACTCTGTGCGTGACCGATCCAGGCCGATACGGCAGGTGGACCGGTCGCGCACGGGGTGCGCTCCTGCCGTTTTACGAAGCCTGTCGTGTAGGGTTTTTCGCGGTGCGCCGCAGCATGCGCTTACGTATGGCCATGCATTAACGTAACGTTGGAATAACAAAGACCATCCCGGTCCAGGAGCGTTACTGACATGCCCCGCATTCGCCTTATCGCCGGCGCCATTACCGCCGCACTGATTTTCAGCTCGTCCGCCATGGCGTCGAGCGCCCCGTTCAGTAACGTCATCTCATTTGGCGACAGCCTGAGCGATGCCGGCAACATCTCGCTGGCGACCAACCCGGCCATCCAGCCGCCGCTGCAGTTCACCACCAACCCGGGCGCGGTCACCGTGCAGAACGTGGCCAGCCATTACGGCTTCAACCTGGGCCCTTCGCTGGCCAACGGCAACGATTTCGCCTGGGGCGGCGCTGGCGTGCTCAACAACTCACCGGGCACCCCGGCAGCCGTGCCGACCATCTCCACGCAGGTCAATTACTACCTGGCGACCAGCAAGGTCGACAGCAAAGCGCTGTACACCATCTGGGGCGGCGCCAATGACATCTTCAATGCGGCCACCTCGGTCGGCGCTGCCGCCGTGGCGCAGCAGCTGATCCAGCAGACCGTCGCCCAGCAGGTAGCCAATCTGCAGGCGTTGGGCGCAACGCCGGCCCAGATCGCTGCCGCCCTCCCGACGATCACCCAGCAGGTGACCACCGCGGTGGTGGCGCAGGTGACGGCGGGCGCTGGCGTGTCCTCGCTGATGACGCCAGACCAGGCTCAGGCCACCATCGCCGCCGCCGCCCAGCAGGAAGTGAAGCTGATCGGCCAGCTGCAGGCAGCCGGCGCCAAGAACATTGTGGTGTTCAACCTGCCCAATATTGGCCTGACGCCTGATGGCACGGCGCAGGGTCCGACCGCTGCCGCCGCACTGACTGGCCTGAGCCAGGTCTTCAACGGCCAGCTCAGCGCCGGCCTGGCCAGGTTGGGCAAGGGCATCATCCCCGTCGATACCTACAGCCTGCTCAATGAGGCGATCGCCAACCCGACCGCCTTCGGCTTTACCAACGTCACCACACCGGCTTGCGGCGTGGGCTCCAGCTCGGTGCAGTGCGGCCCGCAGGGTTCTGGCCTGCCGTATACGTACGCACCGGGCACGAACCAGACCTATCTGTTTGCCGATGGCGTGCACCCGACCACCGCCGCCGATGTGATGCTGGGCCAGTATGTGGTCTCCATCCTCAGCGCCCCGGGTTACGCTTCGTTGCTGGCGGAAGCGCCGCTGGCGTCGATCGCAGCGCAGAACCGCGCGGTCCGCAACCAGATGATGGCCGATGGCCAGGGCACTGACACGCGCGTGTGGGCCAATGTCGACTATGGCGACCAGCGCTTTGACAGCAGCAGCACCTCGCCACGCACCAAGAGCAACAACGTCAACCTGACCTTTGGTGCAGACGTCCGCTTCAATGACAACTTCACGGGTGGCGTGGCCATGAACATCGGCCAGCACAACGCCGATTACTCGGGCGGCGGCGGTTACAAGCTGCAGGATGTCTCCGGCCTGGGCTACCTCTTCTACCACCAGGGTGGCGGCTACATCGGCGGTTACGCTGACTTCGGTCAGGACAACTTCTCTGACATTCAGCGCGACATCCAGCTCGGCGCATCTCGCCGCACCGAAACGGCCAAGGCCGACGGCAACCATGTCGGTGCCGGCCTCACCGGCGGCTGGTGGTTCGATGTGTCCAGCCTACGCACCGGTCCGTTCGCTACGGTCGAATGGCAGACGGTGAAGGTCAACAGCTACAACGAAGCTGGCAGCGACAGCACTGCCATGTGGTTCGGCAGCCAGCAGCGCGACGCGCAGATCTCCACCATCGGCTGGCGCCTGGAAGGCCAGTGGCAGGCCGGCAACACCATGCTGCTGCCGTACGCCGAGCTCGCCTGGAACCACGACAGCAAGGCCGACGCACGCGACGTCACCGCCGGCCTCAACGGCATGCCGGGCAGCTTCGCTCTGACCGGCTTCGTGCCGGACAAGACCTGGGGCACGGTGGACGTGGGCCTGAGCGCCAAGTTCACGCCGGTGCTCACCGGCTGGCTGGGCTACAGCGGCCGCTTCAGCGACAGCAGCCAGAGCTACAACAGCATCAACCTGGGCGTGAAGTACGCCTTCTAAGGCGTCCTGTCATCCCGACTCAAAAGCCGTCCGCGCAAGCGGGCGGCTTTTTCTTTTCATGTCCCCGTGAACAAGACATACCTCACCAGGAACAATGCCGCGACCACCCAGGCAGCACCATGCACCTCGCGCGCGCGCCCGGTGAACAGCTTGAGTACCACGTAGCTGATAAAGCCGAACGCAAGGCCGTTGGCAATGGAGTAGCTGAAAGGCATCACCAGCGCTGTCAACGCGGCGGGCACCGCTTCGGTATGGTCGTCCCAGTGCACATCCACCAGCTCTCGCAGCATGAGCCCCGCTACATAGAGCAGCGCTGGCGCAGTGGCATAACTGGGCACGGCGGCAGCCAGGGGAGAAAGCACGAGCGCCGCCAGAAACAGCAAGGCGATCACCAGCGCGGTGAGGCCCGTGCGTCCACCCGCTTCCACGCCCGCGGCGCTTTCGATGTAGGCCGTGGTGCTACTGGTACCGAGTACCGATCCGGCAAGGATCGCGGCGCTGTCCGCAAACAAGGCGCGACCGAGGCGCGCCTTGTGAGGCCCTTGCGAGAGCTGCGCCCGGTGGGTGAGCCCCATCAGTGTTCCGGTGGCGTCAAAGACTTCCACCAGCACAAATACCAGCACCACATGGAAGAAGCCGTGGTGCAGTGCGCCGGGAATATCCAGCTGAAATAGCGTCGGCGCCAGACTGGGTGGCTTGGAAAAAACCCCGTGGAACGGTGTGTAGCCGAGCAAAATGCTGCCCAGCGTGCTGAACAAAATGCCTATCAGGATGGCGCCGCGCACCTTGAGCGCATCGAGCACGGCGATGACGAAAAACCCACCCATGGCGAACAGTGCCGGTGCGCTGTGCAGATTGCCCAGAGCCACCTTGGTGACGGGGTCCGCCACGACGATGCCCGCATTGCCAAGCGCGATGATGGCAAGGAACAGACCGATGCCTGCGGCAATGGAACAACGCAGCGAACGTGGAATACCTGCGATCAGCCAGCGACGTATACCGGTCGCACTCAGTACGACAAAAATGCATCCGGAAATGAACACCGCACCGAGCGCCTGCTGCCAGCCATAACCCATGGCGCCCACCACTGTGAACGCGAAGAAGGCGTTGAGCCCCATACCCGGCGCCATGCCAACGGGATAGTTGGCGACAAATGCCATGATCAGCGAGCCAAACGCCGCCGCGAGGCAGGTGGCGGTGAATACGGCGCCGCGATCCATCCCCGTGCCACCAAGAATCTCGGGATTGACGAAGATGATGTAAGACATGGTCAGGAAGGTGGTCAGCCCCGCGACCACCTCGGTGCGCACGTCAGTGCCGTGCTCGGCGAGCTTGAAGATTCGTTGCAACATGGAGCGTCCCATGGCGATCCGGTCATCCCAGCGCGGCGCTGGGCGAATGGCATGGTAGCGGACTGGCTGCGCTGACCGGGTTCAGGACGCCCCGCGCCTACGCGCACCGGATACAAAAAAGCCGCCCCAGGGGGCGGCTTTCAGGTGAACTGGCTCAGGGACTTACTTGCCCTTGCCGTTCGTCGCGAGACCCAGGATGGTCTGGGACTGCTTCTGCAGGCTGGCGGCATCGTCATCGCTCAGCGGCGAGGTCTTGCCGCCGGCGTCGTGTGTCTTGAGCACCAGCGAACCGTCCTGCGCCCATGCAGCGCGCTCGGTCGAGCTCGGCTTGGCGTCCTTGCTGGACTTCTTCTGCTGCACGACCACCCACGGCTTGCCGTCCTTGTAGGCGTAATCGGTGCTGGTGAAGCCCTTGTCGCCGTAGTCGACTTCTTCGCGGATGAACTTCACTTCGCCGGCTTCGCGGAACACCTGCCAGCCGCGCGACACCTTGTCTTCCAGCTTGGTGCCGCTGCTGATCTTCATGCCGCCGATCTGCTTCTGGACGGCCGTAAAGGCGGCCAATTCCTTCTCGCCCTGGGTCTGCTCGGCAGCGAGCTGGATGCTCACCTGCGTCGGCGCACCCTTGGTCAGCACCATGGTCTGCAGCGGCGGGTTGTAATGGCGGTCGCCGTCGATCAGCGTGGCCTTGATGACATACATGTCATTGGGGTTCACGTCGGCCGCGTTGAACGGCACCTGGAACTGCAGCGGGAACGTGTTGGCGGGCTCAACCGTCTTGGTGGCCAGCGGCGCGGCGTCCGGCGTGGTCTGGTCGACCAGCGTCAGCTCCAGCTTGGCCGACGCCGACACCTGAGTGGCGTCACGCAGAGTCACCTGACCGGTGATCTGGTTGGCCTGAGCCGGCGTCTGGGCAGCATTGCCCTCAGAACCGCCCTCGGACGGCTGGGAAGAATTGCTACAACCGGCAAGAGCCAGTGCAGCGACCGACATCAGCGACCAAACAAGACGGCGCATGGGAAAAACCTCTTTCGATAGTCAGGGCTTAGCGCGAGAACCAACAGGCGCCCAACACGCCTCGACTCTACACGGGGGAAGCTATCACCATAGCCCAAACGGCAGGGCTTGTAAAAGCCCGAACCATGCGCTGGCGTACGCCGCGATTCATGGTTGGCCGACACATACTTGCCCCAGACAGGCCGGTTCCGCCAACCACAACCCTCACGCGCAGGCACCGCATATCCTACGTGCAAGGCGGCAGCGGCGATGACGCCCGGCCTTTACGAAGCCCCCCCCAAAAAACCAGGGGCCCATAGGGGCCCCCGGCTAAAACCACCCATCGGTTCGGGTAACGCTTAGAACTTCTGGGTGTACTGCAGGTAGAAGTAACGATCGATGTCCAGCGTCGGATCCAGCTTCGCCGTGCTGCTGGTGTCGACGGAGTAAGTGATCGTCGGCTGCTTGTCGAACACGTTGCGGATACCAAACGAGACGGTGCCGTTCCAGGGCAGCGAGTAGCGAACCTGCATGTCGTGGTAGGTGCTGGCACCCTTACGGTTCGCACCGACACCGCTCCAACCCGGCGCCTGGTAGTTCGGCTGATTACACTCGATCTTCGCGTCCTGGTCCCAGCACTGGTCGCGGAAGGCGCCGTAGTAGCGCATGGTCCAGTTCGCACCCCACTGATTCAGACTCCAATCAATGCCCAGATTGGCGCGGACACGCGGATACTTCCACTGGCCGGCATAACCGATGATGTCGGAAGCGGACGTGCTGCGCTCGTCATAGGACTTCAGATAGTTCGAATCCAGGTTGACGGCGAACTTGCCATAGCCGAATTCCGGTAGGCGATAGTGCACACCGAAGTCATAGCCCGACGTGCGCAGCGAACCGAGATTGAGGTTGCCACGGTTGAGGTTGACCACCGCGTGAGTCACCGGATCGCGCTGGAAGTCGTTGCAGAACTGCTGCACGTTGCTGACGTAGCACTGGTTCAACACATAGTTCGCGCTGACCGCCGTGATCTGCTGGACGATGCGGATGTCATACCAGTCGAGCGAGACGTCCAGGCCCGGCACCCACGACGGGCTGTACACCAGACCAGCGGTGCGGCCGAGGCTGGTTTCCGGAACCAGGCTGGAGTTGCCGACGCCCGCGTTGAACGGCGAGGTGCCCTGCGTGTCGGGGCTGGAGATCGGGAGGCCCGCCGAGTTGGTCTGGCGGAAATTGGCCGGCACACCCGCTGCCCGGCAGGCCGCTGCAACGGAGGCGTTGCTCGCCGCCGAGCCGAACTTGGCATCGCAGGGATCGGTGTAGTAATCGAACGTCTGCGAGCCGCCACCGAAGGTGTCGCCCAGCGTCGGTGCGCGGAAGCCCTTGGCGAGCGTGCCGCGAACCAGCAGGTCATCGATCGGCTTCCACAGGATGCTGTACTTGTTGTTGGTGGTGTGGCCGAAGTTGCTGTAGTCCGAGTAGCGGCTGGCGATATCGAACGACAGCTCCCTCGCGCCCGGCAGGTCACGCAGCACCGGGACGTTGACTTCGACGTAGAACTCGTCGGTGTTGTACTTGGCGTTGGTGCCACCACCGGCAAGGTCGGTCGACCAGCCCGATGCCGACAGCTGATCCGGACGATCGTAGCCCGAGATCTGGCGATGCTCGTAACCCGCTGCAAGCCCGACCTCACCGGCCGGCAGGTCGAACAGGCCGCCGGTAATGTTGGCCGTGTAGTCCTTGCTCAGGCTCTGCTGGGTGCTCTGACCACGGGCGTTGATATAGGCCAGCGCCTGCGGCGTGGAGGCACTCGGACCACCCAGGATGTTGAACGGCACGCAGCGATCGAGCGAGATCGGACTAGCTGCGGAACCGCACTGGACGACGCCATTGCTGTTGACGAACGACGGACCCACTGCCTGCCGCAGGTTCAGCAGGTTGAGATTGCCGGTGTTGGTCTCGGTGTAGTCGTACTTGTTGTAGTCGAAGCCGACATCCCAGTTCCAGGTCCGCTGGCCGAGCTCGAAGGCACCTTCAAAAGCAGCGTCCCAGTGGTACTGCTTCACGTTGGCTTCGGTGACGCGGGGGATTTCGATGGTGCGACGGTAGAAGAACAGGTCCTTGCCCGGCTCCGGGTTGTAGTAGCTCTGGCCGCTGATGTAGACGGGGTGCGTCGGTTGGCTCAGGCTGTTGAGCGGATAACCTGCCACCTGGCGGGTGTTGTCGCGCTCGGCGTACATCGCGTTCGTCTTGAACGTGACGTAGTCATTGAAGTGGTGGCTGCCCGTGGCGAAGATCGTCTTCAGCTCGTTCTTCGGCGACCACATCATCTGATCCGGCGGATTGTAGTAATCCTCGGGAACGTTCACACCCTTGTGGTAGCTGGACAGGTTGCGCGAGTCTTCACCCACGCCCTTGCCGTCCCAGCTGCCCGTGTGGTTCAGCACGTAGGTGGTGCCCGTCGCGCCGCCAGTGGCGCTGACATTGCGAAAACGGCCCCAGGGACCGGTCGCGCTCAGGCCATCCTCGGCATGATTCGGGCCATAGGTGTAACGGGTGATCTCGCGGTTCTTCGCCCAGATCTCGTTTTCTTTGTTATAGGCCGCGCTGAACATGAGCGAGGTTTTCTCGTTCGTGCTGCCCAGGGTGAACGAATAGGCCTGCTTGGTGCCGTCATTGCCCTCGTTCTCGCCCACATAGGCGCTGGCTTCAGCGCCGTTGTAGTGGTCGCGCAGAATGATGTTGACCACGCCGGCAATCGCGTCGGAGCCATACACGGCCGAGGCGCCATCCTTCAGCACGTCGATACGCTCGATCAGCGCCGCCGGGATGGTCGACATATCGGTGTAGCCGTCCAGGCTGGTGGCCCAACGCTTGCCGTTGACCAACACCAGCGTGCGGTTTTCACCGAGGTTACGCATATTGATGTACTGGCCACCCTCTTCCGAGTTGGAGGTCAGCACGCTGGCCTTACTAAACGTGGGGCTGCCCGCAACCGTCAGGTTCTGCAGAATATCGCCCACGCTGACCAGACCGGTCTTCTGGATGTCGGCCTGCGTCATGGTGAAGACCGGCTTCGACGTCTCGATGTCCACGCTGCGAATGCGCGAACCGGTCACAGTGATGGTTTCCAGCTTTTTGGCATCGCCCTGGCTCGGGGCGTCTTCGGCAAACGCCGGCGCCACGGCCACAAAGGCACCCAGTGACAGTGCAAAGCGCACGGCCACCGTAAGTTTGTTGTCAACGATCTTACGGAACTGCATGTTCTCTCCCCAGTTAAAGACCCCAGCCCTTTCCGGGGTCAACAAGCTGCCTTGCGTCGCAAGTTCCAAGTTCTGGCGGCGTTGCACCTCCAGAACTTGCTGTCTGCCAGCTGAACAAGGCAGCGCATTTGTGATCACCAATCAACGACAATTGCGTTGTTGGTCTCAGTGGTAGTCATGCCCCTCCGGCTAACTACCACCAAGAACTTACGAACCTATAGGAATGATCTTACGAATGTCAACGTTTTTGTAACGATTGACTCACGTGAAATCGGCATTTTGGGGTTCATGCTCTCTATAACTTGTCGCCATCCGCCAGGAAAATGCGATGAATATGCAAAAAATTTCGACAAACGAGCCCGCGAACACTTTCGCTGATCGCATCAAAGTGCTGATTCAGCGCGTGGGCAGCGTCACGGAAATCGCCCGTATGTGCGGTTTCTCCGAAGGTGTCGTGCGCAGCTGGCGTGATGGCAACACCGATCCGTCCCGTGCCCGCTGCGTCACGCTGGCCAGAACGCTGGGGATTTCCCTGGTGTGGCTGGTCGCCGGCGAGGGCAGCATCCAGGCAGATGTGATCGCCTCGGGCGAGGAGCTTCCGAATGCCGAAGCCAGCGCCAACCGTCACCGCTCCAAGCTGCGTACGGCCGCCGATACGCTGCATGCCAGCGGCATGGCCATGGATCCGCATCGCCTGAATACGGCACTGCGCATCCTGCAGTCGGAGCTGGACCTGGCCGAAAGCCGGCTCACCCTGGCTGACAACGCCGACATGCTGGCCGACCTGTACGAAATCCTCGGCCCGGGCGGCACCGATGTGGACGCCACGGCCATGGTGGCGTTCAATCAGCGCCTCCACGAGCGAGTGAAGCGCGGCCGCCAGGCCATCGCGTAAGCACCACGCAAAAGAAAACGGCAGCCCGCGGGCTGCCGTTTTGCTGTGGGCGTTGCGCCCGCCTGCTACAGGCGGGCGATATCGGCAATCGCGCCGAACTGCGCCTTGAGCTGTCCGAGCAAAGCCAGACGGTTGGCGCGCACCGCCGGATTCTCTGCGTTGACCAGCACGCTGTCGAAGAACGCATCCACCGGCGCCTGCAATTGCGCCAGACGGGTGAGCACCGCCGCATAGTCACCTGCCTGCAGCGGCTGCGCCGTGTCAGCGCGCGCAGCATCCAGCGCTGAAGCCAGCGCGCGTTCGGCATCCGCTTCGAAGTGGGCCGGATCGACCGCGGTGCCCTCGGCCGGAGCACCGGCCTCCTCGGCCTGCTTGCGCAGGATATTGGCCACGCGCTTGTTGGCGGCCGCGAGACTCAAGGCCTCTGGGCGACGCCCGAATTCGCCGACAGCCCGCAGGCGGCGGTCGAAATCCACCAGGCTCGTCGGCGCTACGGCGAGCACCGCTTCGAACTGTTCGCTGGTGAAGCCCTGTTCGGCGTAGTAGCCGCGCAGGCGTTCAAACACGAAATCGACCAACTCACCCAGCAGGGTGGCGCGGCGCTTGCCGGCGTCGAGTGCAGGAGCCTTGCCATCCTTGCCCGGCTTGAGGCCGGCGGCGAGCGCCGTTTCAGGCAAGAGTTCGAGTGCTTCGGCAAAGGTCGCCCGCAGATCCAGCTCCAGCCCACCCTCGACCAGGGTGCGAGCCAGACCGAGCGCGGCACGGCGCAACGCGAACGGGTCCTTGTTGCCGCTGGGCTTAAGGCCCACCGCGAAGATACCCGCAAGGGTATCCATGCGATCGGCCACGGCAAGCACGCGGCCGACCTGGCCCGCCGCGATGGCGTCGCCAGCGAAACGCGGCTGGTAGTAGCTGTCCAGCGCATCGGCCACATCGGCGGCTTCGCCATGTTGCGCGGCATAGTAGCGCCCCATGACGCCCTGCAATTCCGGGAACTCGCCCACCATGCGGGTGAGCAGATCGCACTTGCTCAGGGCCGCCGCGCGGGTCGCCGCACCGGCATCCACACCGACGCGGCCAGCGATGACGCGCGACAGTTCGGCCACGCGCACGCTCTTGTCCCACAAGCTGCCCAGCGCCTGCTGATAGGTGACGTTCTTCAGCTGGTCCTGATAGCTGGCCAAGGGCGTCTTCAGGTCTTCATCCCAGAAGAACTTGGCGTCAGCAAAACGCGGACGGATCACGCGCTCATATCCCTTGCGGATTTCAGCCGGCTGCTTGCTCTCGATATTGGCGATGCCGATGAAGTGCTCAGTGAGTTTGCCGTTGGCATCGAACACCGGCACAAACTTCTGGTTGGTCTCCATGGTGGTGACCAGTGCTTCGGGCGGCACCGCGAGGAATTCGCGATCGAACTTGCAAGCGATGGCCACCGGCCACTCGGTGAGGTTGGCGATTTCGTTGAGCAGCGCGTCATCCAGCTGCGGCGTACCACCGGTTTCCTTCGCCACGCGCGCGACTTCATCGCGGACCTTCTGGCGACGCTCGGCCGGGTCGGCCAGCACTTTGGCAGCGCGCATCGAGTCAAGCCAGATGTCCGCATCGGACACGTGCACTGGCTGCGTATGCATGAAGCGGTGGCCACGCGACTTGCGGCCACTGGTCAGCCCCAGTACGGAACCGTCAACAATCTCAGCGCCGTGCAGCATCACCAGCCAGTGCACCGGACGTACGAAGGTGTAGTCGTGATCGCCCCAGCGCATGGGTTTGGGAATCGGCAGACCCTTGAGGGCTTCGTCGACGATTTCGGGCAACAACGCGGCAACGGGCTGGCCGGGTTTCACCGCGCGGAACACAAACCACGAACCCTTGTCGGTTTCGAGCTTTTCCAGCTGTTCCACAGTGACGCCGCACGACTGCGCGAAACCTTGCAACGCCTTGCTCGGCTGACCTTCGGCATCCAGTGCGGCGTTCACGGCGGGGCCGCGACGCTCGATGTTCTGTTCCGGCTGGTTCACCGCCACCGAAGGAATATAGACGGCCAAACGACGCGGCGAGGCATACAGCGTCGCCTCGTCCAGACTTGCGTCGACACCGCGCTTGGTCAGTCCGTCGCAGATGCCGCGCAGGAACGCGGAGGCCAGTTCGTCCAGCGCCTTGGGCGGTAGTTCTTCCGAGCCCAGTTCGATCAACAGCGGCTTGGTGGCGGCGCTCATGCGGCCTGCTCCTTCACGTTCTTCTTCAGGCCCGGGAAACCGAGCTTTTCACGTTGCGCGACATACGCCTCGGCCACCGCACGCGCGAGCGTGCGCACGCGCAGAATGTAGCGCTGACGCTCGGTCACGCTGATCGCGCGGCGCGCGTCGAGCAGGTTGAAGGTGTGGCTGGCCTTCATCACCTGCTCGTAGGCAGGTAGCGGCAAGCCCGCGGCGATCAGCTTGTTGGCCTCGCCTTCGCACACATCGAACCAACGCAGCAGTTCGGGCACGTTAGCGTGCTCGAAGTTGTAAGTGCTCTGCTCGACTTCGTTCTGATGGAATACGTCGCCGTAGGTCACTTTGCCGTACGGGCCTTCGGTCCACACCAGGTCGTAGACGTTGTCCACGTTCTGCAGATACATGGCCAGGCGCTCGAGACCGTAGGTGATCTCACCGGTGACGGGACGGCATTCCAGACCGCCGGCCTGCTGGAAGTAGGTGAACTGAGTCACTTCCATGCCGTTCAGCCACACTTCCCAACCCAAACCCCAGGCACCGAGCGTAGGCGATTCCCAGTTGTCTTCGACGAAACGCAGGTCGTGCACCAGCGGATCCAGGCCCAGCTCCTTCAGCGACCCGATGTACAGGTCAAGGATGTTGTCCGGGTTCGGCTTCATCACCACCTGATACTGGTAGTAATGCTGCAGACGGTTGGGGTTTTCGCCGTAGCGGCCATCGGTGGGACGGCGCGAGGGCTGCACATAGGCCGCTGCCCACGGCTCGGGACCGAGCGAACGCAGGAAGGTGGCGGGGTGGAAGGTGCCGGCGCCAACCTCGGTATCGAGGGGCTGCAGCAAGACACAACCCTGCGCCGCCCAGTAGCGGTTGAGGGTCTGGATCACATCCTGGAAGGTGCGCGCGGACATGGCTTCCCGTGGGCGTCAATAAAGCGCGTTAGTATAGCCGGGACCGCTTTCGCCGCTGAATTTTCAGGCGAAATACCAGGGGAGGTATCAAAGCATGGCCGCTTCACCGCAACCCGTATCCCTGCTCGGCCGCCGCACACGGCTCGCTCTGGATGAAATGCTCGCTGCCCTGGTGGTGGACGGTTACCTGCTGGCCGAGGATGCCAAGCTGGTGCGCTTGGGCAGCCGAAGCGGTCGCAGTACCGTCGAGCTGCACCCGCTGGTGGTGGTGGCCAACGCCAAGCTGCCCAATCAGCGCGATCCGGGACGCCCGCTGAACCTGGAAATGCTGACGGAGTGGCTGGCCGGACACGCGAAGCTGCCCTACCTCAAGATTGACCCGATGAAGATCAATGTGGCCGCGGTGACCCAGGTGGTCAGCCGCGCCTACGCAGAGCGCCATCGCATCTTGCCGGTGGCCGTTGCGCTGGGTGAGATCACCTTCGCCACCTGCGAGCCGTTCGATAACGCCTGGGCCGCCGATCTCTCGCATATGCTGCGGCGGGACGTGCAACGCGTGGTGTCCAATCCGCTGGACATCAATCGTTACTTGCAGGAGTTCTACGGCGTCCAGCGGTCGATCCAGCTCGCCCAGGACGCCAAGGGTACCGGTTACAACGCCGCCGCTCTGCTCAACTTCGAGCAGTTGGTGGAGTTGGGCAAGAGTGGCGAGGTGGGTGCCGATGACCGTCACGTCGTCCACATCGTCGACTGGCTGTTGCAGTACGCCTTTGAACAACGCGCCTCGGATATTCACCTCGAGCCTCGGCGTGACGCCGGCCTGATGCGTTTTCGCATCGACGGCGTGATGCACAAGGTGTTCGAACTGCCGCCGCCGGTGATGACTGCGGTGACGGCGCGCATCAAGATCCTTTCGCGCATGGACGTGGCCGAAAAGCGCCGGCCGCAGGATGGCCGCATCAAGACGCGCTCAAGTTCTGGCCGTGAGGTTGAACTGCGCATTTCCACCATGCCGACCGCCTTCGGCGAAAAGGTGGTGATGCGTATTTTCGACCCGGACATCGTCGCCAAGGACTTTGCGCAATTAGGCTTTTCGGCGGAAGAAGATGCCACCTGGCGTTCGATGGTCGAGCGTCCGCACGGCATCGTACTGGTCACCGGTCCCACCGGCTCAGGCAAGACCACCACGCTTTATTCCACACTCAAGCACCTCGCTACGCCGGAGTTGAACGTCTGCACGGTGGAAGACCCCATCGAAATGGTGAGCCCCGAGTTCAACCAGATGCAGGTGCAACCGGCGATCGATCTGGACTTTGCCGCGGGTGTGCGCACGCTGCTGCGCCAGGATCCGGACATCATCATGGTGGGCGAAATCCGCGATCTGGAAACCGCACAGATGGCGGTCCAGGCCTCGCTCACGGGTCACCTGGTACTGTCGACGCTGCATACCAATGACGCCCCCAGCGCGGTTACCCGCCTGCTTGATCTGGGCGTGCCGCACTATCTGATCCAGTCCACCGTCACCGGCATCGTGGCGCAGCGTCTGGTGCGCACGCTATGCCCTCATTGCAAGCAGGAAACCGCGCAGGATCCACATGAGTGGACCGCCCTGACCCATGGTTGGTCGGTGCCGCTGCCCGACAAAGTCTTTAAACCGGTCGGCTGCCTGGAGTGCCGCAATACCGGCTTCATGGGCCGCACCGGCATTTACGAGATGATGCAGCTGACGCAACGTTTGCGTAGCCTGATCTCGGCGCAGTTGGATCTGGGCCATTTCGGCCACGCTGCCTTGGCCGAAGGCATGCGGCCGCTGCGAATCTCTGCGGCCACCCAGGTGGCCCGTGGGCTTACCACCGTCCAGGAAGTCATCACGGTGCTACCGCCGATAGAGCACGGTTCAGCCTGAGTGCGCATGATCTGTTTCTCACCGAATCCAATCATTCTTACCGCATGAAACCCGTTCTGATCATCCGCACCGGTCGCGCTCCCGCTCCCATTCGCGCACGCCACGGTGATTTTCCTCATTGGTTCCGGCTCGGCGCAGCGCTTTCGCCGGAGCGCGTGCAGGTCGTCGATGTGGAAGCCGGAGAGACGTTGCCGGCTCCCAACGAGGTGGCAGGTGCGCTGATCACCGGTTCCGCCGCGATGGTGACCGAGCGCGCGCCATGGAGCGAGCGCACAGCCGGCTGGATTCGCGATGCCATGGATGCAGAGCTGCCGATGTTTGGCGTGTGCTACGGCCATCAGCTGATGTCGCATGCACTGGGAGGCCGCGTCGATTACCTGCCTGGCGGCCGCGAAATCGGAACCGTCACGCTCAACGTGCTCGATGCAGCCAAAGACGACCCGTTGGCCAGCGGCCTGCCTGCGGAGTTTCGTGCCCACGCCACGCATGAACAGAGCGTGCTCGAACTACCCCAAGGCACGACGGTTCTGGCCAGTTCGGCGCGTGATCCGCATCATCTGGTGCGCTATGGCGCCAACGCCATGAGTGCGCAGTTCCATCCCGAGTTCAATGCCGACGTGATGCGTGCCTATATCGACCGCAAGCACCATGACATGCGACGCGAGGGGTTCGATCCTCATCACACCTTCCGCCAGGTCGCTCCCACACCGCTGGCGCGGCGCCTGTTCCGCCAGTTTTCACGCCAGCACGGACTCGCTTCACGCTGACGCTCCCGTCATGTTGAAAGCCTAGAATCGTGCCGTAGGCGCGATCAGCTGATGCTGCGCGCCGCTACTGCAGGGACAGGCTCCATGGGACTACAGCAACCGCACGTGCATCGGGCCTCGGTCATCGCGATGCGCCTGGTCGATATCGCCGACTCCATCGACCTTGCTGCCGTGGAGGCTCTGTGGGCGCAGCATGCGCGGACCGCAGCTGCGCGCAGCCGCCTGCTTACCGCCTCACCCAAAGCGATGACCTTCGGCGTGCCACCCGTGCAGCTCACACTGGGACCGCTGCAGATGGATATCGGCGGCCGTCCCGTGCAGACCTCCGTGATGGCGCGACTTTACGAGTTCGGTGTCGCTGCATTTTCGGTGCGCGTGCCGGCAGACGATCTTTCCTGGCCCGACTTCAGTGCACGCGTCAACGCGGTCGATACAGCGCTTGGCATTGCTTCCAGTACCACGGTCTGGACGCAGTTGATCAAGGAGATCATGGACGTCCTGCGACCGGCTTTGTTCCGGCCAAGCCCGTCCCCTTTGTATGAGGACTATCTGCTCGGATTGGTGCATGCCCTGGAGGGCGTCACCAGCACGTCCAGGCTGCACGATGAGCTCGATCTGGTGCCCCTGCTTTCCGGTGAGTCGCGTCCATTGTCAGAACAGGCGAGGCAGGAATTGCTGCGACAGCGTTTCTCCTACTACGCCGACGACCTGGCGGTGGTCACCTGGGATCGCGCGTTCATTTACGAGCCTCGCAATGAATCGGATGTGGTCGACATTCTCGAGGTCGCCAATGCGCAGCTACTCGAATTGCGCTATTACGACGAGCTGCTGGATGCCGAATTGCCTCGCATGTACGACCTGGTGGAAGCCACACACCACGTAGCCAATCCACTGGCAGCTCGTCGCTATGCGGATCTCGCCCGTCATCTGTATACGCTGGTGGCTGAGGTCACCGAGATCACTGAGAAAGTCGATAACGCCTTGCAGGTCACCGAAGATGTTTATCTCGCACGCGTCTACGCTGCCGCGTTGGAGCTATTTCGCGTACCACACGTGAGCAAGGCAGTGGATCGCAAACTGGCCATCATTCGCGACAGCTATGCAGCGCTTTATGAAGAAGCCTCGGGAAAGCGTGGCGAACTGCTGGAGCTGGCGATCATTGTGCTGATCGTGCTGGAGATTGCGATCGCCGTGATCCGGCACGTGTAAACGTGCCGATTAGCGTCCTCGCGGCGGCATCGGAAAGGGTGTGATCTTCTGGCCGTCACTCGCGTCGCGAATCACCAGCGCACCTTTGTTCTCGACTTCTTCGATTCGGACGACTGACTGCATCGGCAGATGCAGGACACGCGTGTCCTTGAACTCGTCTCGAAGCTTTTCTTCGGTGGGATCAACCAGCAGCCCATCGCCTACCGGTTCAAACACGAGCTCGCCCACTTCGGTGAAGCCCCAAAGGCTGCTCGACGCCACGTGCCGCGCATAAAGCTCGTAGCACTTGCCCAGATGCAGGAAGGTCACTTTGTAGAGTTTCTTGGTACGCATGCGCCTATTTTATCCGCGCAAGCGCCGCGCGATCGAATCGCGTGAAAACAGGGCAAATACGACGCCAAACAGAAACCCGGCGATATGCGTCCACCACACCACGGCGCCATAGCTCGGTCCGACATAGCTGAAAAGCAGCTGCAGCAGTATCCAGATGCCAATCAACAGGAATGCCGGCACTCGCACGAATTCCAGATAGAGCCCCAGTGGGAGCACCAGGCCAAGTCGCGCCCGAGGAAACAGAGCGATATACGTGCCAAGTACGGCTGACACAGCACCACTGCAACCGATGATCGGCGAACGCACGCCGGCCAGTGAAAGCGCGCCGACCAGATTGGCCACCATGCCACCCAACACAAACAGCAGCAGGAAGCGCAACGAGCCCAGGGCCCGCTCTGCAGGAATACCGAAAATCACCAGATACAGCAGATTGCCCAGCAAGTGCAGCCAGGCGAGGTGAATGAATAGCGCCGTGAAAAGACGCAACAGCGCCGGGTCATGCAGCTGGGGCAGCAAGGGCGCTTTGGGATCAAAGATATTGGCCGGTACCGTGCCCCATTCAAGCCACGTCGAAACGCGTTGCGGGGCAGGCATCAAAGCCAGACCCACAAAACTGATCACGCATACGACCACCAGTAGCACGGTGGCCCATTGCACGTGACGGCGACGACGGACTTCGACATGGACAAACACGAGATAGGCGCTCCGCACGCTGCCGGGACAATGGGCCACGCATCATAGGCAATAAGCCTTGTCGCACATGACACCCATGCATACAAGCTTGTGTGCTTGCTTACGTGCGCCAGGCACGCCGATTTTTGAAACGCGCAAAGACAAACGCCTTCCCGGATGGGAAGGCGTTTGAGGGATAAAGCCCCTGGCGGTGACCTACTCTTGCATGAGGATTCACACTACCATCGGCGCAGCTGCGTTTCACTTCCGAGTTCGGGA
>NZ_JAPJBQ010000014.1 GCF_026421305.1 Dyella silvae | reverse complement strand
CTCGCCTGCGGCGGGCTTCCGCTGTCCTGCCGGACAGCGGGTCACTTCTCTTTGCGTGGCCAAAGAGAAGTAACCAAGAGAAAGGCCACCCCGATGGCGCGCCTTCCGGGCTGATAGCCCGGAAGGTTCGCGGGCGGGTTACGGGGTTTTTCGACAGGACATCCCTGTCCTGTCGAAAAACTGGCCGGCATCCATGCCGGCCACCCTGCGGGCTATTCCTCCACCCGCCCGCCGCGCCATAGGGGCCCGGAGGTCAAGAGCGGAAGCCAGAGCCAGAGCCAGAGCCAGAGCCAGAGCCAGAGCCAGAGCCAGAGCCAGAGCCAGAGCCAGAGCCAGAGCCAGAGCCAGAGCCAGAGCCAGAGCCAGAGCCAGAGCGGCGCGCGCCAGGAGCAGAGCTCGTGATTTCTTCATGCCCATGGTTTCCCTGTAGGAGCGCACTTGTGCGCGACCGCAGCGTCACGTCGTTGCCGCTTCGTCGGCTTGTCGCGCACAGGGTGCGTTCCCACAGACAAAGCCGAGTGATGCAAGGCGATGCGATGTGCAGCGAAGCTGCACGAGCCGTGTGCTCTTGATCTGAGGGGCCCCTGTGCGGCGGTGAGGGTTGGACGATCAGGCCCGCAGGGGGATCGGCATGGATGCCGATCCCTTTTCGTCAGGGCAGGAAGCCCTGTCGAAAAGCCCGGCCGACCCTCACGGACTTGCCGGGCTAACAGCCCGGCAAGCGCCAAGCGGGGTGCCTTTTCTCTTGGTTACTTCTCTTTGGGCAAGCAAAGAGAAGTGACCCGGCGATCGGCAGATCGTCGGAAGCCCGCCGCAGGCGAGCACGGTTGCGGAGTAGCCACAAAAGGGCAAAGCACAAAAACGCCAGATAGAAACGCTACCGCGAGCACCCACCCCTCACCCCAGCCCTCTCCCCGGAGGGGAGAGGGAGCTAAGCGCGCGTCACATCTCCCTGTTGCTCAGGCACTCCCGATGAACCCAACTCCAGAGTTGTAGCCCCGCGCACACGCTGGTTATGCTCCCGAAATGATCCGCCACCTCCTCCGCCAACTACGCCACTGCCACGCGCTGTTCGCGCTGGCCCTGTGCGCATGGTTGGCGTTGTCGAGCATGGCGTGGGCGCAGCCCGACGACTGCTGCCCCAACACCACGGCCTCGCCGATGAGCATGTCGACGCATCACGGTGGCAATACAACGCATCCGCACGACCACGCGCATGCCACCTCGATGACCGCCGATGGATGCTGCGCCCATGCAGCAGCTACCGTGCCGCCTTCGATGATCGGGCATGTGCTGCACGCGCAGCCCGGCAACTCAGCCTGGCAGGCTCACCGTGAGGTAGCGCCACACCCGGTCTACGAGCCGCCATTGCGGCCACCGCTCGCCTGATTCTCCGTTCGATGCAAGGGGCCGGTGGACCGGCCGATGTAACGCACCCGCAATGCGGGTACGACTGACGGAGCAAGACCATGAGCAAGCAAGAACCGCGCGGCTTTCAGCTGCCGCGTCGGCGTTTCGTGCAGGGACTGGCGCTTGGCGGCGTGGCGGCCGGGCTGGGACTTTGGCGTGGCAACGCGTTCGCACAGATGGCGGCGCCACGTGCCGAGTTGCGTGGTGACCATTTCGAGTTGGAGATCGGCGAGCTGCCGGTGGATTTCACCGGGCGCAAGCGCATCGCCACGGTGGTGAATGGGCAGTTGCCCGCGCCCCTGTTGCGTTGGCGGCAGGGCGATACGGTGACGTTGCGCGTGCGCAACCGGCTGAGTGTGCCCAGTTCCATCCACTGGCACGGCATCGTGTTGCCGGCGGATATGGATGGTGTGCCTGGCCTGAGTTTCGATGGCATTCCGCCAGGCGGCGAGTACGTCTATCGCTTTACCGTGAACCAGTCGGGTACATACTGGTATCACAGCCACTCGCGGTTTCAGGAGCAGACCGGTCTCTATGGCCCTATCGTGATCGAGCCGCGCGATGGCGAGCGCCACACGGTGGATCGCGATTACGTGGTGCTGTTGAACGACTGGACCGACGCCGATCCGGAAACCATCTACACCAACCTGAAAAAGCAGAGCGACTACTACAACTACGGTCAGCGAACGGTGGGCGATTTTCTGCGTGATGCCGGGCGCGATGGCATTTCCAAGGCGCTCGCTGACCGGCAGATGTGGAATCAGATGCGGATGAATCCCACCGATCTGGCCGACGTTTCCGCTGCCACCTACACCTATCTCGTCAACGGCCAGACACCGGTGGGTAACTGGACGGGGCTGTTCAGCGCGGGTGACAAGGTGCGGCTGCGCTTTATCAACGGCGCAGCAATGACGTTCTTCGATGTGCGCATACCCGGTCTGAAGATGACCGTGGTTGCCGCTGATGGACAAGCCATCGAGCCGGTGACGGTCGACGAGTTCCGTATTGGTACGGCGGAAACCTATGACGTGATCGTGGAGCCGTCAGCCGATCGCGCCTGGACCATCTTTGCGCAGAGCATGGATCGGACGGGCTATGCGCGAGCGACCCTCGCACCACGTACCGGCATGTCATCAGAGGTGCCGCCGCTCGATCCGCGTCCGCTGCTCAGCATGGGCGACATGATGGGGGCCATGGATCATGGCGGGATGTCGCATGGCATGGGCCACGACATGCCCGGCATACCCATGGAGCACGCACACGCCGCACCAGACCTGAAAACCGGCCCTGAAGTGGATATGCGTGTGACGACGCCACGCAACAAACTCGATGACCCGGGTGTGGGGCTGCGCGACAATGGCCGCCGCGTACTGACGTACGCCGATCTGCACGCCGTCGATGCGCCGATTTCGCCGCGGGTGGACCGGGAAATCACGCTGCGTCTCACCGGCAATATGGAGCGTTACCTATGGTCGTTCGACGCCAAGCGTGCCTCGCAGGCTGAGCCATTGCGGCTACGCCACGGCGAGCACGTGCGGGTGACACTGGTGAACGACACCATGATGACCCACCCGATTCACCTGCACGGCATGTGGAGCGAGCTGGAGTCGCCGGAAGGCCATTTCCAGGCGCGCAAGCACACCGTTGTGGTGCAGCCGGCGCAGCGCATCAGTTACCGGGTGAGCGCGGATGCGCCGGGACGCTGGGCTTATCACTGCCATCTGCTGTTCCACATGGAAGCGGGCATGTTCCGTGAAGTGGTGGTGGCATGAACAGCCAAATGCGTTTCGCTGTTGCGCTGGCGCTTGCCGTGGCTTCACCGGCATGGGCGCAGAGCATGGATATGCGGGACATGCCGGGCATGTCGATGCCGCACTCGCACGACGATCATGCGAACCCGGCCGATCACGCAAAGCATGAGGACACGCACGCCGGCGATGCGGCCACTCAGCCATCTGCGCAGGACAGCATCACCCATAACCATATGTCGATGGATCATGCGGGCCACGACATGTCCTCCATGAGTACGCAGGCGCTACCTCCCAACAATCACGTAGCGCCACCGCCACCGCAATACGTCGTGCATGACATGACGCCATCGCAAATGACCGAGCTGATGCAGATGGACGACGCCGCGCCCACGGGCATGGTGCTGGTTGATCGTCTGGAACGCAGCCGCAGCACCTCGGGTGACTACGCTACGAGCTGGGAGGCCGAAGGGTGGTGGGGCACACCGATCAACCGCCTGTGGCTGAAGACCGAGGGCGAGCGCGGCAGCACAGGCACGCAGGATGGACGCGTGGATGTGCTGTGGAGCCACGCGTGGACCAGCTTCTGGGATTGGCAACTTGGCGCGCGCCAGGATTTTGGACAGGGCCCGAAGCGCCAGTGGGCAGCCATGGGCGTGCAGGGGCTGGCGCCGTACTGGTTCGAGACGCAGGCGACGTTCTATGTGGGCGAGCAAGGGCGTACGGCACTGCGGCTGGAGAGCAGCTACGACATGCTCTTTACGCAGCGGCTGATTCTCACGCCAAAGCTGGAGCTCAACTTCTATGGCAAGGACGACCTGCAGCGCGCCATTGCTTCGGGGTTGTCGGAGCTTGAGGCGGGGTTGCAATTGCGTTACGAGTTCAGCCGCAAGTTTGCGCCCTATATTGGGGTGAACTGGACGCGGCGTTGGGGGAGCCACGGCGACGTTCCGGATGCACCCGAAGTGCATGCACTTGAGACGACGTGGGTTGCTGGTGTGCGACTTTGGTTCTGAGGAGATTCCACATGAAGTTCATCGTGATCGCGCTGTCGAGCCTGTTGGTCCTGCTACTGGCAGCGGCAGCGTTTGTCTGGTCGGGCACCTACGATATCGCTGCGGATAAGCCCCATTGGAAACTTACCGAACGTGCCATCGACGTGTTGCGGGATCGTTCCATTGAAAGCAGGGCTGGAGGCATCACCGTCCCTGATCTTGATGATCCGCAGCGGATACGGCGCGGCGCGGAGCATTACGCGGCCATGTGTTCGGCGTGTCATCTCACGCCGGGTATGCGTACCACGGAGCTGCGCCAGGGTCTGTATCCGCAGCCGCCGGATCTGCCCAGGCACGGCGTGCACGATCCTGCTGAGGCGTTCTGGATCATCAAGCACGGCGTGAAGCTCACGGCCATGCCTGCCTGGGGACGCAGTCATGATGATGGCGCGATCTGGGACATGGTGGCGTTCGTGCGTCAGTTGCCGAAGCTGGACGAAGCGCAGTTTGAAGAGATGGCCGGCTCGGCGGGCGACAATGGCCACGGTGGTGGGCATGAGCATCATCACGAGGCTGGCGCGGCTGACGATCAGGATGCGCATGATCACGATCATGCGGACCACGATCACGACACGTCAGGGCACGACGCGCACTAGCTCACCCTGCGATGCGCCCCTCGTCATGAGCTAAGCCATGAAACGGGCGGCCAGGGGCCGCCCGTTGTCGTCATCAGTAGGCAACGGTGATGCGCTGGCGCTTCGCATCGTTCTTCTCGACACGATCGAGCAAGGCAACGGCATAGTCAGGCACCGTGATGCGGCTCTTGCCGTTAGCGTCGATCAGCAACTGGTCGCCACCCACGCGGTACTTGCCGGTGCGCGGGCCGTCCTCGAGCAAAGCGGCCGGACTGATATACGTCCAATCCAGATCGGCCTTGCCATGGCGGAAGGCCTCCAGTGCTTTGGCCTGTCCGGTGGCCTCCGGCTTCCAGGCATCCGGGAAGTGCGGATCATCGATCACGCGCACGCCCGGTGCGGTTTCCAGCGAGCCGGCGCCGCCGACCCACACCAAACGCTTCACGCCGGCGCGGGACACGTTGTCCAGCAGAGTCACTGCGTTATTCGGAATGGCGTCGGGCGTGCCGTCGCGGCGGGCGGAAAGGCTGGCAACCACGGCATCGGCGCCGCGCACGGCGTCCAGCCAGGTGTCCGGCTTGGCTACGTCGCCGGTAACCACCTTCAGCTGAGGGTTGGTCGTCGTCAGACGGGCAGGGTCACGCACGACAGCCGTGACTTCGTAACCACGGGCCAGTGCTTCGTCGAGGATGGCGTGGCCAACATGGCCAGTGGCGCCGAACAGGGCGATCTTCATGAATGTTGCTCTCCAGCGGGGAAGATGGGGCTGGCGCACGGTGCCGCGCGAGGCGTGGAAGCGCTGCCAGTAGTGGGGTCTTGCGATAAGCATGCGCTACCCGTCGATGCAGATAAACGCATCAAACGGGAATTCACTGTAAAGTTTGGATTGACAGTGGAGTGAACCATGGCAACTGACGTCAATCTCAACCGGCTGGCCGTCTTCGTTGCGCTGGTGCGGGCGGGGTCATTCACGGCCGCTGCCGAAACGCTGGGCATGACCAAGGCGATGGTGAGCCAGCATCTGGCAAAACTGGAAAGCGAACTGGGCGTCACCCTGGTCTCGCGCAGTACCCGCCGCATGACGCTCACCGAGGCAGGCACCACGTTTCATGCGGCCTGCGTCGGCATTCTCGCCGAGGCGGAGGCGGCCATCGAGCAGGTGGGCCGCAGTCAGGAAAAGCCCAGTGGCACGCTGCGCCTCACCGCGACAGGGGATTACGGCACCGCTGTTGTGGCGCCGGTGCTTGCGGATTTCATGCGTGCCAATCCGCAGTTGCAGGTGGATCTGGTGCTTACGGACCACATGAGCGATCTGATCGCCGAGCGCTTCGATCTCGCCATTCGCATGGGCTGGCTGCGTGATTCCAATCTACGCTCGGCACGCCTGAGCAGTTTTCGCCAATTGCTGGTGGCCTCGCCGGCGTACCTTGCGCAACATGGGCAGCCGCGAACCCTGACCGATCTGCCCGGGCACCACTGGATCGCGCTGACCTTGCTGTCTACGCCGCTGCGTTGGACCTTCACGGCGCCTGATGGCTCTCGCCGCACGGTGCGTATGCAACAGGTGGCGCAAGCCAACAACGTGGCAGCGGCCCATGCGCTGGTGCGCCATGGCGCAGGGGTGAGTGTGCTACCGGATTATCTGGTGACCGACGATATTCGCGAAGGGCGGCTGACCGTGCTGCTGGCGCAATACAGCTTGCCAGTTTGCGGCATTTACGCCGTCTACCCGGGGCGCCAGCCGCCCGCCAAAGTGCGGGCGTTCATTGACCATCTGCGCGCCACACTGGCGGAGCCGGCGTAGTCGCGCTTACTCCACCACGTTATGGCTTTCCGCCGTGCCCAGCAGTTCGGGTTGCGTCGGCGTGTTCTGCTGGCGGTTGAGCAGCGGATGGATAAAGACGGCGGCCAGAATCACCGCAACGCCCGCGTAGAACCATCCATCCAGCTGGCGCTGTTCGCCTAGCAGCAGGATGGCGAGCACGATGGCGTAGACCGGTTCCAGATTGGTCACCATCTGCGTGCCGAACGCACTCATATGGCGAAGCGCCACCAGCGCGAGCGCAAACGGCAGCAGCGTGCAACCGAACGACAGCACCACCAGCAGCGCGGCGTCGTGAGCGCTGGGCAGCACAAAGGCGGGGCCGGCGTGCGGCAGCAGCGGCGCAAGCAGGGTCAGGAACAACGCGCCCGTGCCCAGTTCCAGGCAGGTGACCGTAAGCGGGTCGCCATGCTCCACCATGCGTTTGTTGAAGGCGCCAAACAGCGCCACCAGCAACGCCGAGACCGCCCCCACGGCAATGCCCACACGCATATCCACCGGTACGCCGCCCACCACCATGGCCACGCCGGGTACCACGGCGACGCCGATCAGCAATTCGCGCGGATCAAACTTGCGCCGGGCGATCCATGGTTCCACCAATGACAGGAAAACCGGGCCGAGCGCGATGCAGGTCGCCGCCACCGAGGCGTTGGCCAGCTTGATCGCGGCGTAAAACGTCAGCCAGTGCAGCGACACCAGCACGCCGATACCCGCATAAGCCCAGCGCAACCGGGCGGACATGGCCTTCAATCCGCGCCACACCTTGGGCATGAGTAACAGGGCCGCCGACACCAGCAACATGCGCCACCACACCAGTGGCAGGGCGGGCAGGGTGATCAGCTTGCCCAAGATGGCGGTGAAACCCCATAGCAGAACGCAGAAATGGATCTGCCAGCGGGCTTTGGTTACCGATTGCATGCTCGAACGTCGTGGGATGAATGGCCCGACATTCTAGCGTCGCCACACCGTGTCAGCGCGTGGGAATGGCCTTCGTCTTTGCGGGAACCGGCGCCGGCGTCGCCTTGGACGAACCTCGCATCTGCTCCAGCACCGTGGCGCATGTATTGTCTGGCGCACCCTTGCTGGCTGCGACCAGCGGTAGCAGCGCCGCGACCGGCGCGGCAAATGCGCCCAGCACCAGAGCACCGCCGCTCCGCAGGATCAGCGGCCCGGCCTGCACGCCGACGTCCGGGCTCTTGAGTGTGCCTTTCACGTAGAGCGGCGAGCGCAGCGACAGTACGCGAAGGCCCTTGGATGCTGGGCGTACATCAAGGTTGAGCGTCTCGTTGGCGAAGTTGACGTCGCCGTTCACGCGAATGGTGGCGTCCTCGGTGTCGAACACGAACAGTCGCGTTTGGTAAAGGCCATTCATCGCTGCCAGGTCCGAGGCAGCGCAGTTGATCTTCACAGTCTTGTCGCCAAACAGCTTGCCGATCACCACGTTCGCCACGTTGAGGCCGGCCGTCTCCAGTAGCGTCTTGCTGATCGCGCCGTCGTTCATCAACAGCTTCAGTTCGCCGCCGGAGGTGCCCATCAGCTCGCTTACGGAATTGCCGCGCGCATCCAGCGCGGCATCGCCGTTGATTTCGCCAAAGCTGGTGCGCATCGGCTCGAAGGTGGGAAACAGTTCCTTGAGCTTGAGATGGCGAGCCTTGAGCCGGATGGCGCCCTTCATCGGCGTGGTGCTGCCGTCAAGGTGCAACTGGCTGGCAACTTGGCCGCCGGCAAGGTCGAAGTCGAGCGGATCGAGCGTGAGCACGCCGTTGTCCATGATGACGTGCGTCGACAGTCCATTGATGGGCAGGGCCGCTTCGCGCACGATCCTGCCGGCGCTGTAGGTGACGTCCGCATCCATCGCACGCCAGCGGTCGGTACGGAAGGGCTCGATCGGCAAGACCTTGTCGGCAGGCTGGAGTGTGGCATCGCCACGTTGTTCTTTCTGCGCGTTGGAGTCGGCGCCGATCAGCGGCGCGAGGTCCGAGAACCGCAGCAGTTGCGTGGTCATCTTGCCGGTCAGCTTCGGGCGCGCTCCACCTGAATCGAACGCGAGATCGCCCGCCAGGTCGCTACCGCCCACGCGTCCGCGGAAATGGTCGTACGAAAAGTGGCTGGCACCACGCTTGAGGTTCGCCTTCAGATGGCCCTCCGTCGCATAGGGCGGGGTATCGGGCAGGGTGACGCCGATGAGCGGATACAGCTTCGCCATGCTGCTGCCGGAAAACCACAGGCGGATGTCGAGTGAGGCGAGGTGCAACGGATCGGTGAGCGTGCCCACCATGGCGATGTGCGAGTCGCCCACGTGCAGGTCCGCCTGCAACGGAAACGGCTGGTCTGTCTGCTGCAAGGCCAGCACGCCGCCGGTCTTGCCGTCTCCGTCGACGGACGTGCCCTGATACTTGCCAAGCGCCTGCCAGGCGAACTGGTAGGTCGCGTCGGTGTGACCAGGCTCGTTGCCGTCCTTACCGGCATTACTGGCCAGTTCGCTCTTGCCCGCGGCACCCACGGTGCGGCCGGCCTGTCCGCGTGCATCGGCGGATTGCTGGGCGACGATGTCACTGTAGGGAATCGCATGCTGCAGCAATTCCACCGTAACCTGCAGTGCGCTCTTGCTGACGGCATCGGTGAGCGCCACGTGGCCGCGGTCGAAGCCGATGGCGCGCAGATCAAGCTGCCAGGCGGAAGGCGAGCCACCGCCAGGCAATGTGAAATCCCAGTTTGCCTGGCCTTGTTTGTTGCGTTCCAGGTCAATCGTAGGCTGCGTGAGATATAGCACCGGAATTTCCACGCGATGCGCGATCAAGGGTAGGGGCGATATGCGGAAGCGCAACGCTTCCAGTTGCGCGAACAGTGGCTGGCTGGCCCAGTCCGGATTGCCGATGCGGATGTCCTTCGCCACGAACTCCGGCCATGGCACCCAGCCTTCCACGCCACTGGCGCGGCGTTCGCGTTGCCAGTGCACGCTCAGGTCGCCGTTGATGGCGAACGACCGCCCGATCGTTTCGCTGACGCGGGCGTTGATGGTGGGCTTGAGGCGGTTCCAGTCGAAGGTGGCGATGACGATCAGCAGTACCACGATCAGCGTCAGGCAGACGCCGATGATCCATGCCACTATCTTCCAGGGTCGCCGCATGTTTCGCTCCCTCATGGAGACACGAGCATCCTGCCGACCGACGGGGTGAAGAGTGCGTCGTCTTGGGGTCTAGGGCTAAGGCAGCATTCACCCAGTGCATGCGCATGCAGCGATGGAATGGCGAATTTATCGTTCATCAGGGAAACCGAGGGGAGAGCATGCCTGGAATGACGCGCTGGATTCTGATTGCAGCCTGTGCGCTGATAGCTGCCGGTTGTTCGAAGAAGCAGGAAACAGGGCCTTTGCCTGTCGCCGGCGAAACGCCGAAGGCGGGCGCCAAGCTGGCCTATGAGCATCACCTGCGCATTGAGCTGCGCAATGGCGAGATCGCACCACGCATGGCCGCCGTGCGCGACGCCTGCGAGTCGGCGCGCTTTGGCGCCTGCAACGTCTTGCGCATCGAGCAGAGCGAGCACAACGGAACGCTGACCGTGCGCATGGTGCCTTCGGGCGTCGAGCCGCTCAGCGCGTTGGCGAGCCAGAACGGCAAGCTGGCCTGGCGGCAGACTCGCGCGGAAGATCTCGCCGATGCGGTCAACGACAACGCGCAAAAGCTGAAGCAGCTGGAGACCCATGCCGCACAAGTCGAGCAGCTCGCTCAGCGCAAGGATCTCTCGGCGAGCGATCTCATCGCGTTGAGTCACGAGCGCGCCCAGATACAGATGGAGCGCGAGAATCTTCAGAACACCGCGGCCCAACAGCAACGTCGTATCGACACCAACCTGCTGCAGATGGACTTCAGCGATGAAACGCGTGGTCACCGCTTCGGCATGTCGCTCGGCGAATGGACCGATCAGCTGTACGACGGTGTTCGCGACGCCCTGTCGATGCTGGCCTATGCCATTCCTTTCCTGCCGCTGGTCTTCCTGCTGGCGCTGGTGTGGCGTTGGGTCTGGCGCAAGGTGACGCGCAAATCGCGAGCGCGCGAGGCAAGCTGACTACCCTGAGCATCAGCGACGTTGCCGCCCGAACGTCGGCAACGTCGGCCCCTTTAGCGGGATGGCTTGGCGTCGCGCACGGGAATGCTCACGCTGCATACGTCGACCTTGCCCGCCGGGATGCGGTAAAAATCGTCGAGGCGGTTGCGCTTGGCATCGACCAGGGCCGTGAAGGTAACGCTGTCGGTGCGCAACACTTCGACGTTCGGGCGCTGGCTCGCGGGCAGGTCGGCCGCCAGGCGAACGGAGCGGATGGCGATGCGCTGTTCGGGTTTCTCGTAGAAACCCAGCGGGCCCGTGCCGCGCGGCAGGCCGGACAGGAATTCCATGCCTTGAAGCACGCGGCCCACCAGTGCGATGTTGCGGTCGAGTGCGCGCGGTGCCTGGCCGATCACGGCATACAGCTCGCTGCCACTACCGGTCTCGGGATCGATGTCGCGGCCTACGCCAACCATGCCGTAGCAATGGGTCAACCATTCCTGCTGGTTGGCCTTGTCGCGCGCGGCCGGGAAGCCCTCGGAGAAACCGACTTCTGGCGCGTAGAAATCGCCATCTTTCAAAATGGTGAAGGGCAGTTTGGCATCGTACGGGCGCGTGTATTCCGGTGGCAGCCTGTCCTTGGCGGAACCCAGTGGTTTGAGCTTGCTGGCATGGCTCTCGTCCTCGTTGGCCGCATCGCCCCACTGGGTGACGAAGTTGTCGTGCACGCGTTCGATGACGAGCCCATCGTAATAGTGCTCATGCGCCATGGTGCGGATGTTGGCGACGTGCAGCGGCGTGAAGTCCGGCGCCAGTTCGATCAGCACGCGCCCCTGCGGCAGCTCCATCACCAATAGGTCCTTTGGATCGGGCGTACGCCACTCCCGTGGCTGCGATTTGGCGAGAAGTTCTTTGGGCGATGGCGTATGGGCTGGCTTCGCTTCGTCGGCTGCCGCAGAAGCGGACAAGGTGACGGCGAGTGCAACGACAAGGCAGCGGCGCAGCAGCATGGACTCTCCCCAGGGTGAACAGCCTGCAAGGTAGCAGAGCCGACGACAGGCCGCGCCCCTGCCGAGCGTCATGCGCACGTTGGGCCGCTCATTGCAAGTCGCGAAATGGCGCAAGGGGTTCTCTACAATGCCGCCCCCTTGCCGTTTGCCAGCCGTAGCCATGGACATTGTCGTCAACGAAGAACTCAAGGCCTATATCGACCCCCTGACCCCGGACGAGCATGAGGCGCTGGAACGCAGCCTGCTCGCCGAAGGCTGCCGCGATGCGCTGGTGCTGTGGGGCAACATCCTGGTCGACGGCCACAATCGCTATGGCATCTGCCAGAAGCACGATTTGCCGTATCAAACCGTGCAGAACACGCGCTTCCAGTCCATGGAGGACGTCCACCTGTGGATGATCGAGCAGCATCTGGGCCGCCGCAGCGTGTCTGACTTTCAACGCGGTGTGCTGGCCTTGCGCAAGCGCGAGATTCTGTCGGCTCGCCGCCAGAGTCGGGATGTGGTCGAGCCAGTACCTGCCCCGCCTGAGGAAGAAGCAGCGCCCGAGGCGACCGAGCCCGTTGCTGATGCGCCAGCCGCCAAGCCGCGGTCCGAGCCGTTGCCCAGTCGCCAGGCGTTGGCGCGCGAAGCCCGCCTGAGCAACAGCCAGGTCGTGATGATCGAGAAGATCCATAAGCAGGCGGCGCCGGAAGTGGTCGCTGCGGTGAAGTCTGGCGCACTGTCGATCAATGCGGCGGCGGCTGTGGCAAGCCTGCCGGAGGAAGAGCAGCGGGCCGCGGCAGTCGCCGGCGGCGACGAGCTGAAGCAGGCGGCCAAGCGCGTGCGTGAGTCGCGGCGTAAACCACCCAAGGAGCAGGATCCGGCCAACGAGGACGATCTGCCGACCTTGCGCAAGCGCGTCGCGCAGCTGACCGCGGAAGTGGCCGAGCTGACGGCAGAGAACGAAGCCCTCAAGCAGCAGCTGGCCCGCTGGCAAAAGCCTGAAGATTGATGCAGGTGAAAGCGATGGTGGACAGGCCCTCGCCGCGAATCCGCTTCACGCTGCGTTGATGGCGCGTAGGGCACCAAGCAGCAGCGAAGGAGGGAGCCGCTATGTGGCGAATGCTGATGGTCGCTTTGATCCTGCTCGTTCCGCTGTGCGGATACCCGCAGACCGTGACGCTCTGGCCCGGCAAAGCCCCGGGTTCAGAGCAGTGGACGCAGAAAGAAAAGGTGGAGCAGGGCACGCCGATCGGAACGGTGATCATCAATGTGGTGACGCCGACCTTGACGGCTTATTTGCCTGAACCCGGCAAAGCGACCGGCACCGGCATCATCATTGCTCCTGGTGGCGCGTTCGTTGCGCTCGCCATCGATCACGAAGGCAATGAGGTCGCGCGCTGGCTGCAGAGTCGGGGCATTGCCGCGTTTGTACTCAAGTACCGTACCGTGGAGAAGCGCCAGGAAGGCATTCCCGATCTGGATATGGATGAGGCCGGCAAGTACGGCATCGCCGACGGCATACAGGCCATCAAAATCGTTCGTCAGCACGCGGCCGAGTGGGGCGTTTCGCCCGACAAGATCGGCATGCTCGGCTTTTCTGCGGGGGCCATGGTGACGAGCGGGGCGCTGCTTCAACCGGACGCCGCCGCACGCCCCAACGTTGCCGCGCTGATCTATGGCAGCCCGTTCGGCGTGATGCCAGCGATCCCCGCCAGGCTTCCTCCGGTCTTCATGGCGTGGGCACAAGACGATCCTGTCGCCGCGGATGCAGTAGTGAAGTTCTATGCCGCGTTGAAAGCGGCGCGCTACAAGCCAGAGGCGCATATCTACAGCGCGGGTGGTCACGGCTTTGGCATGCGCAAGCAAGGCACCAGCAGCGATCACTGGATGGACGACTTCTATAACTGGTTACAAGTGCAAGGGATGGCCGGAAAACCACCTGCTCCGCACGCGCCATAGGGATTCCATGGCGATCTGTGGGAACATCGTCCGCCGACGGCACCGGTCGGCGGGACATTCGCATGTTTGAGTTCAAGGGCATCCTCTCCCTGTACGCTGGCGAAAGCCCCCTGGGCGGGCGAGACCGGATAGCGCTGCTGGCGAAAATCGGCGAACTGGGTTCTATCGCCGCCGCCGCGCGGGCTGTCAATATGAGCTACAAGGGCGCCTGGGATGCGGTGGACGCGATGAATAATCTCGCCCACGAGCCGCTGGTGTTGCGGGCCGTTGGCGGCCGCAGCGGCGGTGGTGCGCAGCTGACGCCGCGGGCGCGGCGGTTGATCGAGATGTTTCGCACCATCGAGACGGAGCAGCAGCGCCTGGTGACTCTGCTGAGCTCGATGGAGCCGGCAACGCACGACGACATCGAACTAGTGAGGCGATTCATGATGAGAACCAGCGCGCGCAATCAGTTGGCCGGCACCGTGGTGATGGTGGAAAGCGGTGCGGTCAATGACGTCGTGGAACTGGCGATCCAGGGCGGGCAACGCATCGTGGCCACCGTTACCAGCGACAGCACGAAGAGTCTGGGGCTGGTGCCGGGCAAGCAAGCATTCGCGCTGATCAAGGCGTCGTCGGTGCTCATAGGGTTGCCTGGCGACGCCCTGCGTCTGTCGGCGCGCAACCAGCTGGCCGGCACCATTTCGAAGATGACCCACGGTGCGGTGAACACCGAAGTCGCGATTCAGTTGCCGAATGGCAATGTCATCGTGGCCATCGTGACCGAGGCGAGCGCTGACGCATTGCAGCTTGCCGAAGGCCTTGAGGTCGTCGCCATCGTCAAGGCATCGAGCATCATTCTTGCGACGGTCGACTAATCGCGATGCACCCGGCTCGCCCAGCGGCGAGCCGGGGTGTATCAACGATGGTCAGAACTTGTAGGTGATCATCAGGCGGTTATAGGTAAACGACTCATTGCCAGGGTTGAGGTTGGCAATGCCGCCGGCGGAACGCTCCCAGCGATCTCGTATCGTCAGGCCTTTCAGGTATTGATCCAGGCTGTAGATGATGTCGAAGTAGAGGTCGTGGCTGCTTCCGCGCAGATCGGTGGTGTACTTCGCATAGGCCGCCACCAGTTGCAGCTTCTTGTTGAAGAAGTTGTACGACGCGCGCGCCTTCCACGCGTGCCCCGGGCCCGTTTCGACCAGACCGCGAATCATGGACGTGGTGAACAGTGGATCGGTGGCGTAGTTGGTGGTGTAGGGCGAGATCAGCGCGCCATCACCGACAGCTCCAGATTGGTGATTGAGCTTGTTGTAGGCGACATCAATCTTGCCGTCGAAAATGGAGGTACCGAGGTCGACGCCCCAGGCCTCGCTGCGTACGCGGTGGCCGGCGACGCCGAACAACTTGGTATGCGTGTCGACCAGAATATTGCCGTCGCCGCTGTCTTCCTTGAGGTACTGCGCCGAAACAAAGGGGTTCAACGGCGTGCTGGTTTTCAGCGTATAGGTGCCGTCGGCATAACCCATGCGCGCGAAATCCAGAAAATCGTAGTACCACAGCTGTCCCTTGAAGGACTCATTGGTATAGGTCGTACCTCCGGCCCAGGTGCCGCGAGCACGCGGCGCTGTGGCGGGCAGCGAGCCATTGTTGCCGTACATCTGGTCGCCGTCGTACGTGGATGGGTAGTACAGGTTGTCTTCGTACATGCCATTGGACGTGCGGCTTTTCCAGCTATACGTGCGGATGCCAATGAGGTTCCAGCCCGTCAATGGCGTGACGATGGCGCTGATGGCGTTGTACGAGGAGGGGATGACGCGCGAGTCGTTGTTACCCATCCATGGCGTATTGAGGTACTGATAGCCGCCGCGCAACTGCAACCACGGTTTGCTGAACTGCAGGTACGCCTGGCTGAAGGCGCCGATCGACTGATGCGGACCCATCAACGACACGTCGATCTTGGCCACCTCATCGGATTGCGTGCCAAGCGAATTGGCGGTGGCGAACGAACCGCCCACGCTGAAGCCACCGAGAAACGTGCCCGTCTGTGCATTGATCAGCGCCGCCAGCGAAAAGGCTCGGGCGTCCGGCGTTTTGTCGGTGTCGTACAGACGGCTGAAGTAATACGCGCGCAACTCGCCGTCGACGTGGCCGTTGGTGAATATATCGTCGAGACCGGTGCTATCTGCATGGGCAACGGGTATCAGCGCAGCCAACATCACGCTTACGGCAACAGCAAGACGTTTCTTCTGCATGGCCAACCTCTGGCGAAGTGACGGAGGGCAGGCGCGTAGCCACGCAACGATCACCTATTGCGCGCTGCACCTGGAAATCACGGCTCCGAGGGTTGGCCTGCTCCCGCCATCCCCGACGTGTAATCGCTATATATCAGACTATATAGCGATAGCGGCAGGATCTTGTCGCGGCCCGGTGTCGCTCATGCATTGGGGCTGCGCAAGAAGCTGCGGCGAAAACGCCAGCCACGGGAGACCCTGGGTGGCTGGCCGTATCGGAGAGTGAATGCCCGGCGATCAGGCGCCGGAGGACTCCAGCACCACGGACGCCTCGGTGGTGAGCAGCAGGAAGGTGAAGGTCTCCTGCAGATAAAGCCGGACGTCGGTATCGGTATGGCTCAGATAGCCAATGGAAATGTCCTGGCCCAGATGCAGCGCAAAGTCGCCGCCGCGCGTGCTGAGCACCATGCCGCCTTGGATGGCCGGCGCCCATACGATCTCGCCATCGACCAGATGCTGGATATCCCGCAGCACGGGATATCCATCCTCCGTGGCGCCGCTGACCGAGGTGTAGGCCTTCTCGCCGAGCAACAGCGTGTACGGTCCGTTGACACCTGCGCGGCGCAACTGGCTCACGGCCTGCGCCACCGCCGCGGGATAGTTATCCACGTCGGAGGGAAGCGACATCACCGGGTTGCTGGTGCCTTGCCGGACACCTTGTATCCCTGCCGGGGCGTAACCTTCAAAGACGGCGTGATCTTCCGCAAGCGCCAGTTTCCGGGCAGCGTCTTTCAGCGGTTGCAGATCCGGATCGTTGGCGCCGCGCTCCACCGAGTCGATGGCCTGCCGTGACAGATCGAACGGCACACGAAGCTGCACGAGCGGCTTCACCTCGTGCTGTGCGGCCTGGACGCCGTCGCCGGGATGTTCAATGGGGCGCAGATGACCCGTGCCTATCGCGCCGCAGTCGGTGCCTGTGGGGCCGACTACATCCACCACGCGGCGCGCGGCCATATGGCGCTTGAGCGTGCGGGAGGCTTCTTCCTCGATAAGTGCCCACGCCTTTTCGGAGATCGGCGCAAGTTTCCGGTGAAGGTTATTCATGTGCTGACTCTCCTTTGAGCGAACCGATGCCGAGCGAACCATCGGAGGACGGCTTGCGAGATTCGGATGCTGTCACCGCTGCAGGTCCGTCCGATGACAGGCTGACTCCCGGTGGTGCGATGTCTTCCACTGAAACGTTTGCCAGAAACGTCGCCGACGGCACAAAGAACAGGGTGCCGGTGACGGGCCTGCTGTGATCGAGCAGCCGGTCGTAATTGCCCGGGGGGCGCCCGACGAACATATTGATGAGCATCTGCTCTATGCGGTGCGGCGATCGGGCATAGCCGATGAAATACGTGCCGAACTCGCCTTTGCCAGTATCGCCAAAGGGCATGTTGGCGCGAACGATCTCCAGTTCCTCGCCGTTCTCCACGATGCTCGTCAGTGCGTTGTGCGCATAGGACGGTTTCACCGCGTCGTCCAGCTCGATATCCGACAGCTTGGTCCTGCCGACAATCCGCTCCTGCTCCTCGACGGGCACCTTGTTCCAGCTCGGCATGTTGTGCAGATACTTCTGCACAATCACGTAGCTGCCACCGGCAAAGTCTGGGTCTTCGTCGCCGATAAGGGTGGCGTCGAGTGCATCCTGGTCCACCGGGTTCTCGGTGCCATCGACAAAGCCAATCAGATCGCGATCGTCGAAATACTTGAAGCCCTTCACTTCATCCGACGAAGCGACGGCGTCGCCGAGCTTCGCCATGATTTGCGTGGCGAGCTCAAAGCACAGATCCATCCGCGTGGCGCGAATGTGGAAGAGCAGGTCGCCCGGCGTGGAAACGGCGTGATGCACGCCTTTGATTTCACGGAACGGATGCAAATCCGCCGGTCTGGGTTGTTCGAATACGCGGTCCCAGGCATCCGAGCCAATCGCCATGACGCAAGACAGGCGGCCCTCGAGATCGCGGAATCCCACAGCACGCAAAAGCGCGGCAAGGTCGCCACACAGCGCCCGGACAGCGCGAGCATGTTGAGGCTCAGGCTTCAGCGTCACGACAAGAAAGATGGCGGCCGGTGTGAGTTTTGCCGTCACCGGCTGTGAAATTACAGAAGGCACGCGCGATCCCTCGTTCATGGTCTCACGTAGTTTAGGCACGGTTCCGTGGATTCCGAAAGCTCGTTCGCCCATGCGTCGATAAGCCCATGTCGACACGCAGGGCACCGTTGCACACATCCCTCATGCGTGAAGAGCACGACGACGAAGCACAACGCCAAGCCTGTCGCGAGAAAATCGTGACGATGAAGTCGGTGTTGATGGCATCGGTGTATGCCGATGCATTTCTGGCGGGATAGCTCAACGAATCGGGTCACTGCTACCGGAAGGTTGATTGCGTGTCAGGGCCATCCGTTATGCCCGCCGGTGACTTGGGGCGCGCCGTTTGTTCCATGGCCGACGCTCTGTGTTGTCGCCTGGTTCTGTCCGTCCGTAGGGAACGACTGACGTGGTCTGACCCCTGCTTTTCACGGTCCTTGACATTAGTGACATGTCGTAATATTATGATCGTAAGCTAACTTACTGAACCGTACCCGCCATGTCCGCCGTTGCTGAGCAGATCGTCGTTGAGCGATCCAAAAAGCGAGTTCTCAAGCCCCTGGTCGGCCTCGTCGCCGGGGTCGGTCTTGCTGTCTATGGGCTCCATTGGTGGAACTCGGGGCGCTTCGTCGAAGACACCGATGACGCCTACGTCGGCGGTGACACCACCGTGATCGGGTCGAAAGTTCCCGGTTACATCCAGTCGGTGGCGGTTGTCGATAATCAGGTGGTGCGCCAGGGCGATTTGTTGATCAAGATCGACGACCGCGACTACAAGGCTGCGGTCGCCCGGGCCGATGCCGCCGTCGAAGCGCAGCAGGCATCGCTTGGCAATCTGGATGCGCAGGCTCATTTGCAGGAGGCCGTGGTTTCCCAGGCACAGGCGACGCTGAGCGCCGCCAACGCCGAAGCCAAGCGATCGAAGCTGGACGATGCGCGCTACCGCGAACTGGCCGGCCGCGCCGCCGTGTCCATCGAGAGCGCCCAACGCGCCGAAGCCGATTTCGCTACGGCATCCGCTGCAACCGATCGTGCGATGGCGGCCGTGCAAGCGGCGCAGCGGCAGCTCGGCGTTATCGATACGCAGAAGCATCAGGTGCAAGCCGCACTCCTGCAGGCCAAGGCGGAGGCGGACATCGCCAGGCTCAACCTTTCCTATACGGAGCTGCGCGCACCGGTGGACGGTGCCGTGGGCAATCGCCGCGCCCGTGTGGGTGCGTATGCGGCCGCGGGAAGCCAGATGCTGGTGGTAGTGCCCGCCCACGGCTTATGGGTGGACGCCAATTTCAAGGAAGACCAACTTAAGCGCATGCACGTGGGTCAGGAAGTCGACGTGCGCGCGGATGTCATGCCAGATCGTGTCTTCAAGGGGCACGTGGCAAGCCTGGCTCCGGCGACCGGATCGCAGTTCAGTGTGTTGCCTCCCGAAAATGCCACGGGCAATTTCACCAAGATCGTCCAGCGCGTGCCCGTTCGCGTGGCGCTGGATGGCACCGATGGCGACCTTGGTGTGCTCCGCCCGGGTCTTTCGGTGACGGCCAAGATCAATACGAAAGCGCCATGAGCCCGGTCGCCCACCTGACCCCGGGGCAAAAGATCTTTGCTTTTGCCAGCATGTGCCTCGGTATGTTCATCGCGCTGCTGGACATCCAGATCGTGTCCGCGTCGCTGCGCGACATCGGTGGTGGCCTGTCAGCGGGTGCCGATGACACGGCCTGGGTGCAGACGGCTTATCTGATTGCCGAGATCGTCGTCATTCCCCTGTCCGGATGGTTGAGCCGCGTCTTCTCGACGCGCTGGCTATTCGCCGCTTCCGCCGCCGGTTTCACTGTGACGAGCCTGCTCTGCGGCGTGGCCTGGGACATCAAGAGCATCATTATTTTCCGCGCGGCCCAGGGGTTCCTTGGCGGCTCGATGATCCCGCTGGTGTTCACCACCGCGTTTGTGTTCTTCGATGGCAAGCAGCGCGTGGTTGCTGCGGCCACCATTGGCGCCATCGCGTCGGTAGCGCCCACGCTGGGGCCGACGCTGGGTGGATGGATTACCGACCACTATTCCTGGCACTGGCTCTTTTTCATCAACCTGCTGCCTGGCACGTTCGTGACGTTCGCGGTGCCGGCGCTGGTTAAGATCGATGAGCCCGACCTCCATCTGTTGAAGAAAGGCGACTGGGCCGGCATCACACTGATTGCACTGTTCCTTGGCTGCCTCGAATACACGCTGGAAGAAGGGCCGCGGTGGAACTGGCTGGAAGATTCGACCATTCGTACCACGGCCTGGATCAGCGCAATTGCAGGCGTGATGTTTATATGGCGAGGACTCACCGCCGAGCACCCTGTGGTTGACCTGCGCGCGCTGAAAGATCGCAACTTCGCCTTAGGTTGCTTCTTCTCGTTTGTCACCGGCATCGGCTTGTTCGGCACCATCTATCTGACGCCGCTGTTTCTCGGAAGAGTAGAGGGCTACAGCGCTCTCCAGATCGGACAGGCCGTGTTCTCGACCGGCGTGTTCCAGATCATGACCATTCCGCTGTATTCCTTCCTTGCCACGCGCGTCGACTTGCGCTGGATCCTCATGCTCGGGTTGGCGCTGTTCACCGTGTCGATGATCGAATTCACGCCGATCACGCATGACTGGGGCGGCCGTGAGCTGCTGTTTCCCCAGGCGCTGCGCGGCATGGCTCAGCAGATGGCGGTAGCGCCCACGGTGACACTGACCCTTGGCAGCCTGCCGCCGGCACGACTCAAGTTCGCGTCGGGATTGTTCAACCTGATGCGCAACCTCGGTGGCGCCATGGGCATCGCGGGATGCGAGACGGTGCTCAACGATCGTACCAATCTGCACTTCTTCCGCATGGCCGAACACCTGACGCCTGCGAACGAAACGATGAACGGCCTCTGGTCCGACCTCTCCGGCACCACAGAGGCGTCAGTCGCCGCGCTTAACCAGCTATGGCAACTGACCTATCGCGAGGCGTTGACGCTTACGTTCAGCGACGCCTTCTTCAGCATCATGCTTTGCTTTGCGGTCGCCACGGTCATGGTTCCGTTGATGCGCAAAGTCCAACCTCCAGCAGGACCCTCCGCCGATGCGCACTAAACTTCTCTTTGCCTTGCTAACCCTTGGTATGGCCGGCTGCACCGTCGGACCGGACTACGTGAAGCCGCAGCTGCCGACGCCCAGGACCTTCCACGAGACAACTACCCTGACGCCGCAAGCAGAAGCTGCGCCTGTGCCATTGGATACCTGGTGGACGGGATTCAAGGATCCGGAATTAGTGCGCATCATGGATCGCGTCATGGCGGAGAATCTCGACCTGGCGGCCTCTGCCGCACGCGTGGAGCAGGCACGTGCCGCTGCCCAGCACGCGCAGGCCGATCGTCTGCCGCAAGGCTCACTGGATGGGAGCATCACCAGAGAGCATCAGTCCGTGCTCAGCCCGCTGGGCAAGATAGCCAGCCATTCCCCGGGCTATGACCGTAACCAGACCTTGGCAGAGATCGGCGCGGGCGCGAGCTGGGAACTCGATCTCGCCGGTGGTCTGCGTCGCCAGGCGGAAGCCGCCGATGCCGAGTATCAGGCCGCTGAAGCGACGCACGCCGGTGTACGCGTGTCATTGGCGGCCGAAGCGGCCGATGCGTACTTCAGGGTGCGTGGGGCTCAGGCCCGCATTGCCATTGCCGAGGATCAGATTCACAACGAACAAGGCTTGCTCGACCTGGTGAGGTTGCGCAAGGAGCACGGTCTGGGCACAGCTCGCGAGACAGCACAGGCGGAAGCGCTCTTGCTGCAGGCTCAGGCCACCGTTCCACCACTGAAGATTGAACTGGAGACGCAACTCAATCGTCTCGACGTTTTGATGGGGGCTTCGCCCGGCACTTACGCTGCCGAGATTACGCCTGAAAACGGGGCGTTCGTGGTTCCCGCTATCGACACGGCCGAGGGGCCAGCGTCACTGTTTCGCCGCCGCCCGGACGTTATCGCCGCCGAGCGCGAGCTGGCGGCGAGCAATGCGCAGATCGGCGCGGCGCTGTCGCAGTACTACCCATCGTTCTCACTCTCCGCATTGCTTGGCTTCAGTTCGTTGAGCACCGGGAAGCTGTTCACGAGCTCGGCCTTCCAGCCTGCTGCAGCGCTTGGTTTGCACTGGCGGCTGTTCGACTTCGGGCGGGTAGACGCCGAGGTCAAGGGCGCCAAGGGCGCCAATGCGGAGGCGCTTGCGAAGTATCGCGGTTCGATACTGCGGGCAACGGAAGATGTTGAAGATGCCGTCGTCAACCTGACGCAACTCGACGCGCGACATGCCGTGCTTACGGACGAAGTGGCAGCGCATGTCCAGGCGCGGGATGCCGCGCAAGACGCCTATACCGGCGGCGCCGTCAGCTTGATCGAAGTATTGGATGAAGACCGCCAGCTGCTCGAGGCCCGCGATCTTCTTGCGCTCACCCATACCGACGAAGCGCGAGCGGCCGTTTCGGCGTTTCGCGCCCTTGGCGGTGGCTGGGATGCCCCGCAATCCTCCGCGGAACCGGTAGCATCGTTACATTGAGAGGAACACCCGATGAGATATTCAAGCAACCACAAGCAAGAGACACGCGAGCGCATCATTGAAACCGCAGCGCGAAGCTTTCGCGAGAAAGGTTTTGACGGTACCGGCGTGCAGGCGCTTATGGCGGATGCCGGGCTGACCAATGGCGCGTTCTACAATCACTTCGAGTCCAAGGAAGATTTGATCGCAGAGGCAATCGCAGCCGGACTCAGTCAGCGCCTCAAGGCCGTGCAGGAGCACATTGATGCGGGGCGTGGTGTTGAGGGTCATATCGACAGCTACCTGTCGGTGTCGCATCGCGACAACCCCGGCACGGGATGTCCCACCGCCACGCTGGCGGCCGAAGTGGCCCGCCATACCGATGAGGTGCGCCAATCGTTTACCGATGGGCTTGCTCAGTACCTTGAGCTGCTGGCGACGCAATGGCCTGATCTTTCCCACGAAGCGGCCATCGATCGCGCCATGGTGCTGTACAGCCTGATGTCAGGCACGATGCAGCTCGCGCGTGCCACACCCGACGATGCGTTGTCTCGCCGAATTCTGGATACAGGCAAGAAAGCCGCGATGGCCATGCTGACGGTCGCTCAAAGCGCCAAACGAAAGTGACTTCCAGGTGCCAGCCGTCGCTTGAACGCTGATCGTTCCGTCGGTTGGCCCGCCGAAGGTTGCCCCAAGCAGCCTAAGGTTACCCACTCAATCACATCCACTGCTTACGCTGGAGGCGATCATGCTCGCTGATGATCCCGTTGTTATCGTTTCCGCCGCTCGTACTCCCCTGGGCCGTTTTCAGGGAGCACTGTCTCAGCTTTCTGGTCACTCGTTGGGAAGCATCGCCATTCGTGCGGCGCTTGCCCGCGCAGGCGCCGCGCCAGAGTCTGTCGATGAAGTGCTGATGGGGTGTGTGCTGCCGGCAGGTCAGGGCCAGGCGCCGGCACGCCAGGCTGCACTCGGTGCAGGGTTGCCCGACAACACCGGCGCGACAACGGTCAATAAAGTTTGCGGTTCGGGCATGAAGGCGGTGATGTTGGCGCATGACCTGCTTGCTGCAGGTTCCGCAGAGGTCATTGTTGCTGGCGGCATGGAATCGATGTCGGGCGCCCCATATCTGTTGCCCAAGGCCAGGAGCGGATATCGGGTTGGGCACGACCAGATTTTCGATCACATGATGCTGGACGGCCTGGAGGATGCGTACGACAAGGGCCGCCCCATGGGCGATTTCGGTGAAATGGCAGCGGAGCGCTACGGGTTTGATCGCGCAGCGCAAGACGCCTGGGCGATCGAGACGTTGCAGCGGGCGAAGGCGGCGATCAGCGATCAGGCGTTTAGCGACGAGATCGTGCCCGTCGAGCTGACAGACCGGACGGGGACCCTCGTCATGAAAGACGACGAACACCCCCAAAAAGTATCCCCCGAAAAAATTCCGACCTTGAAGCCGGCATTTCGCGAGCAGGGCACCATCACGGCCGCCAGTGCTTCCGCGAATGCCGATGGTGCCGCGGCGTTGTTACTGACGCGGCGTTCGAAGGCCGAGGCAGCCGGTTGGCCCATACTGGCAGTCGTCAAAGGGCATGCCACCCATTCGCATGATCCAGCCTGGTACACGACGGCACCGGTACCCGCGATAAGGAAGTTGCTCGCCAAACTCGCGTGGTCCACGGAAAGCGTTGGCCTGTTCGAAATCAACGAGGCGTTTGCGGTGGTTCCCATGATCGCCGCCAAAGAGCTCGGCATCCCTCGCGAGAAGATCAACGTCAATGGCGGTGCGTGTGCCTTAGGCCATCCCATTGGCGCCACGGGCGCCCGACTGTTGGTGACCCTGGTTCATGCCATGCGGCGGTCAGGTGTTCAAGGCGGCGTCGCCTCGCTATGCATCGGTGGTGGAGAGGCCACGGCCGTCGCACTGGAGATACCCGCTTAAGAGTCGCTAACAAAACTACTGCGCGACCATCAGGCGGGCGCGTTCGGTGCTCGGAATCCTCATGTACGACCAGTACACTCCGGTTCCTGCGCGCCGCCCACGCCCACCTGACGGCCGCTCGCTACGCTTTGTTAGCGACTCTAAGCGCCGTCGACGACACCATGACGCATGCAAAGTGTAGGACACTTGTCGCAGGTGCCGGTTTCGCACCCTGACCGCTGAGGCTTGCGTTATGGATCGCCTGGATGCCATGAAGGTTTTCGTCGCGGCATTGGACGAAGGGAGTCTGGCTGGTGCCAGTCGCAAGACGGGGCGCTCCGCTGCCGCCGTGAGCCGCGCGGTCGCCTATCTTGAAGCGCATGTCGGGGTGCCGCTGCTGCACCGGACCACGCGATCCCTCAAGCTGAGCGAAGCGGGCGAACGTTACGCCGCTGCCTGTCGCAAGGTGCTGGCGGATCTGGAAGAGGCTGATCGCAACGCAGCGGGCGAGCGCTCCGTGCCGCGCGGCACGCTGACTATCACCTCGACCATGTTTGTGGGCGTGGAGATCCTGCGTCCCATCGTGGATGCTTTCATGGACGACTATCCCACGGTGAACGTGCGGCTCTATTTGTTGGAGCGGCCGGTCAACCTGATCGATGAAGGCATGGATCTGGCCTTGCGCGTGACGCCGCTGGCGGATTCGACGCTCGTTGCGCATCGCATCGGCGAATCGCGGCGCGTCCTGGTGGCGTCGCCGCGCTATCTCGCCACCCATCCGCGCATCAAAGAACCCGCGGATCTTGGCAAACACCAGATCATCGCCATGGCGCATCTGGGACAGGATTCGTGGACTTTTCCTCCATTGGACGGTTCCTCTGTGCCTCGTTCGGTGCCGTTCACGCCGCGACTCGTGGTGAACAACGTGCGCGGCGCCATTGCTTCGGCGGTGGACGGCCACGGCGTGACGCGACTGCTCGCTTACCACGTAGCACCCGAAATCAAACAGGGCTTGCTGCAAATCGTTCTTCCTGACGCGGAACCGGCGCCTCTGCCAGTGAATATCGTGACGCCCTATGGCCGGTTGGCCGTGCCCAAGGTGCGCGCCTTTGTCGACTTTGCGGTGCCGCGTTTGCGCGCGCGTTTTGCCGCCCTTGCGAAGGAGGCGGAAACACCGCCGGATAAGCCGATTCTTCCGCGCCGCGGAAGAATGTCTGCCGGATAGCGTGGATTCGCACAGCTGTCTTGCGCTCCTAAATTGGAGGTGTCGGCGCCACAGGCCCGATCAGCACACGCTGAACCACCTTCCAATCAAGAGCGAGACAGATCATGAGCAACCAGCAGAAAGTCGCCATCATTACCGGCGCATCCCAGGGTATCGGCGCAGGCCTGGTAAAGGCCTTCCGTGACCGTAACTATCGCGTTGTCGCCAACTCCCGTTCCATCAAAGCGTCCAGCGATCCCGACGTGTTGACCGTACCGGGCGACATCGCAGAGCGCGCCGTGGCAGAGCGCATCATCAAGGAAGCCCTTTCGCGCTTCGGCCGTATCGACACGCTGGTCAACAACGCCGGCATCTTCATGGCCAAGCCCTTCACAGCTTACACCGCGGAAGACTACGCCAATAACCTTTCGGTGAATGTCGCCGGCTTCTTCAACATCACCCAGCTCGCCATCGCGGAGATGGAAAAGCAGGGCAGCGGCCACGTCGTCAGTGTCACCACCAGCCTGGTCGATCACGCGATCGATGGTGTGCCGTCGGTGTTAGCCTCGCTCACCAAGGGTGGCCTGAATGCGGCTACCAAGTCGCTGGCCATCGAGTACGCCAAGCGTGGTGTGCGCGTCAACGCAGTCGCACCGGGCGTGATCAAGACGCCGATGCATGCACCGGAAACGCATGGTGCGCTGGCGGGGCTGCATCCGGTGGGTCGCATGGGCGACATCTCCGACATCGTGGACGCCGTGCTTTATCTCGATGGCGCCGGGTTCGTGACGGGCGAAATCCTGCACGTCGACGGCGGCCAGAGCGCCGGCCACTAAAACGAAATGGGGTGAGCGTCTTGCTCACCCCATTCCTTCGAGGAGAACGTCATGCCTATCGTCAACATCCAGATCACCCGTGAAGGATCGGGGCCGGGGCGCAGTGCGGCCACCGCTGAGGAAAAAGCCGCCCTGATCAAGGGTGTCAGCCAGCTGCTGCTCGACGTATTGCACAAGCCGCTGGACTCCACGTTCGTCGTCATTGAAGAAGTGGAGTTGGAGAACTGGGGGTGGGGTGGTCTGCCTGTCCCCGAACTGCGCAAACAGCGATCGAGTCAAAAGTAGCGGGTTCGGTTGCGTGGCGATGCCATGTAACCGCCAACCTCATAACACCGCGAGCATCGACGCCGCCTGCAGAGGTATCGGCGGGGTAGTTCGCGCCTGGAGTAGCAGAAATGTCAGCGACAGTGAACGTGCAGTCGTATGCCAGTAACCGGGCGAACGATCGCCCCGATTACGTAGAACGCAATGCCTTGTACTGGAAGCGCAACCTTGCGATCAGCGTGTTCGGGTCCTTCAGCACCGCGGTGAGCCTGACCCTGTTGTTGCCGTTCCTGCCGCTCTATGTGGAACAACTGGGCGTCAGTTCAAGCTCGGCTATCGTGCAATGGTCTGGTATCGCGTTCGGCGCGACGTTTCTTGGTACAGCCGTTACCTCACCGCTATGGGGACATTTGGCGGATAAGTACGGGCGAAAGCCCATGTTGGTGCGCGCGGCAATAGGTATGGCGGTGATGATGTCGCTCATCGGCACGGCGCACAGCGTGATCGAACTTGTGTTGCTGCGGCTGGTGGCAGGCCTGGTGGGTGGTTACGCTTCGGCCGCAACCGTCATGATTGGCACGCAAGTGCCGCGCGAGAAATCCGGCTGGGCCCTGGGTGTCTTGTCCATCGGCGCACTTTCAGGGGCGCTTATTGGGCCGTTGGTCGGTGGTTTTCTTCCGGGGCTCATCGGCATCCGCGGATCGTTCTTCGCAGGTGGCGCGGTCATCGCCGTGGCGGCGATAGTCACCATTCTGTTCGTCCGGGAGGATTTCGACCCCACCCTGGATTTCAAGACGCATGCCTTCTCGGGCAGCGCGCCAGCATCAGTCGATCGCGGCTTGCTGCTGACGCTACTGGTCACGGCGATGATGGTGCTGTTGGCGAACATGTCCATCGAGCCCATCATCACGGTCTACATAGGCGAGCTTGGCGTGCCCCGAGATCGCCTTGCACGCGTGGCAGGACTGGTCATGGCGATCTCCGCTTTCGGCAGCATGCTGACGGCGGCGCGTATAGGCGCGCTTGCCGATCGCATCGGCAGTAACAAGGTGATCGTCGGCAGCCTGTTGGCGACCGCCGCCATGATGCTTCCACAAGCCTTCGTCTCCCAATGGTGGCAGCTCGCGCTGTTGCGCGGGCTGATGGGGGTGACCATGGCCGGCCTGCTCCCTGCGGTGACCAAGCGCTTGCGACACGTAGTGGACGAAAGTAAGGCCGGAAAGGCCTTGGGCTACCTGCAATCAGCGCAATTTGCCGGGCAAGTGATAGGGCCGCTGATCGGCGGGCTAATCGGTGCCTGGGTGGGCTTGCATGCCGTGTTCCTTGTAACGGCAGGTTTATTGATGCTGTGCGCGTGGCTCAATCACCGACGTCCACCGCTACCACGATGCCAGAGTTGATCCAGTCAGCCAGCAAGCTGCCGGCACGGGAAACGCCATCCGTTTCACCAAGGTGTTCCACGACGACATCGCACATGGCGTTGAAGCTGCCATCGTAAAGTAGCGACAGCAAGGCAAGGTGTTCGATCGGGTCGGCCTTCCGCAGGAGTGATGAAAACGCGCGGCGCCAGACAATCACGCCGGCCTGTGCATCAAGCATCTCCGCTTCCACAGGCTCATCCTGTTCCTGCAACGCTGACCATACGTCGACGACGTTGGTGGTGATCAGTTGCTGGCGAAAGCTTGGTGTGAGGCGAAGACGCGCATGGTCCCAGTCGACGTCGCCAAGTTCATGGATGGCGATGCCGGTCGCGTCCGGCGCCACGAAGGATTCCGAAAGGGCCCATTCGATCCAGGCCAGTTCTTCGAGATCCGGGTTGTGCGGGTACATGACGCGCAGGGTCTGGCGGAAGTCCATGCCATAGTCGTCCAATGTCCAAGACGACGGCGGATGATGGTCTATGTGATGGACAGCGGCCGAAAGAAAGGCTTCATCACCCATCCTGCTCAGAAGCTGTGGGTAGCTGGCCCTGAGCACGCTCACCAGTTGGGAGCGATAGTTGTTCTGGTAAGCCGCAAGCCCCAGCGATGAGGCGAGTTGGCGTTGAAGCGGCGCGCCGTCATCTGCGTTGACCAGCCACTGCTGAAAATCCCGTTGCATGTCGGCGAGCATCATGCGGCCTCCTGCAGCGGGTAATTGCGTTGCCGTAGCTGGCGGGCAATGTTGAGTTCGTCCAGCAAGTCGGAAAGCGGCGGAATGGCATCGTCGCGTTCGATCATGGTGGCTACGGGGCCAAGCATGGACGCGGCCTTTGCATACAGCGCCCACACGTCCATGCCCACCGGCTGGTCATGCGTGTCGATCAGCATGTCTTCGCCCTTGGCGTGGCCTGCGAGGTGGATCTGGCGCACGCGCTCAGAGGGGATGCCGCGCAAGTAGGCGTCCGCGTCCCAACCATGGTTTTGGGCGCTGACGAAAATATTGTTGATGTCGAGCAACAGGCCGCAGCCCGTGCGCCGGGTCATTTCGTTGAGGAACTCCCACTCCGTCATGGTGGACGCGGAGAAGGTGACGTAACTCGACGGATTCTCAAACAGCATCGGCCTGCCGATGGCCTCCTGAGCGGCCTGAATGTTGCGGCAGACGACGACCAGCGTTTCCTCGGTGTAGGGCAGGGGCAGCAGGTCGTGCGAATTGAAGTGTGCGAAGCGCGACCAGCTCAGATGGTCCGATACAAACAAGGGGTCGATGCGATCGACCAGCGTGCGGAGGCGGCGCAGATACGCCGGCTTCAATCCATCCGCCGAGCCAATGGACATCGACACGCCGTGAAGCGCGACCGGATGGCGCTCGCGCACGCGGCGCAAAATATCCAGGGGCTGGCCGCCATCGACCATGAAGTTCTCGGAGATCACTTCCACGAAATCGACAGGCACATCGGTTTCAAGAAAGTCGCGGTAATGCTCTCGGCGCAGGCCGAGCCCATAACCGGAAAAAGTGGGGAGCGAGACGGACATGGCGGTACTCCTGGGCAAGGGAATGGCGCTGGACCCGCACGGTGCGGGTCCAGCCAGGCGATCACTTCGGCTCGGTCAGCGTGCCGCCGGCGGCGACGCAGGCGCTCGGCGTCTTGACGACGACGCCCTGGCCCTTGCAATCATTGAGGCCCTTGCAGTCGTGCTTGGCGGTCGCGCAGAGGCTTTCGCCCTTGCAGGTGTTGACGCCATAGCAGCGGGTCACCTGTTCTTTCTGCGTCGACTGGTCGGCGGCGTGCGCAGCGCCGTTGAGCGAGGCGAGAGCGAGGGCAACGACGGCGGCTGCGGCGGCGAAGCTGCTGCGGGACTTGGTGGCGATAGTGGTCATGAGTGGTTTTCCTGTACGTGTGGGGTTTTGGTTTGAACGGGGTGGAATGGTGCGGCGTTACTTCAGGCTTTTCGCCGCGTTCTCGATCACTTGTGCAACCTGTTCCGGCTGCGACATGTAGACGAGGTGGCTGCCCTTGATCTCGGTGACTTTGGAACCGGCACGCTGATACATCGAGCGCTGGAGATCGGGGCTGTAGAAGTGGTCTTCGGTCGCGACCACGGCCCAGCTCGGCTTGTTCTTCCAGGCAGCGGCCTCGGTAACGGCGGCAAGCGCGGCGGTCGTTCCGGGCACCTGTGAAATGGCCAGGAAGTTGGTGCGGTTGGTGGTCAGGTCAGCGCCGAGGTCTGCGCCAAAATTCTTCTCGTTGACGTAGCTGAAGCCATCCCAGGACGCCTGAATGTCGTTGCTGGGTTCGGGCATGGAGTTGAGAAGAATGTTGACGCTTTCGCCCTTGCTCGGGGCGACGGCGGCCACATAGACGAGGCCTTTCACCTTGTCGCGAACGCCAGCCTCGGTGATCACGGCGCCGCCGTAGTCACTGCCTACCAGCAGGGTGGGGCCGCTTTCTTTGCGCAGCTGCCGCTCGACGGCTTCAACATCGTTGCTCAGCGTGTCGATGCGTGGCTGCACGACGTGTACGGAATAACCCTTGTGGATAAGGATGTCGTGTACGACGTGCCAGCCCGAACCGTCGACGAAGGCGCCGGGGACGATGACGATGTTCTTGACGCCTTCGGGTACGGCGTCAGCGGCAAACGCGGGGGCGGTCGATGCCAGCGCGAGCAGCAATAAACTCAATGGCTTTCGCATGATGTTTCCTGATGGGGTGATGTCGATGGAGAGGGTGGGGCGTTGCAGCGGTCAGCGCTGCAGCAACCTGTTGCGGCGGAAGTAGTCGAGAGACCACGTGCCACCGCCGCGAACCACGAGCGGCAGCAACAGACCGGCCCAGCTCAGGTGCGTCGGCCATGCATCCGGATAGACGAAGATCTCGATGACCGTGGTCATGCCTAGCAAGGCGAAGGCAGACAGTCGGGTGAACAGCCCGAGTACCAGCAGCACGGGAAAGAGGTGTTCCGCGCCCGTGGCCAGACGTGCGGCGATGTCCGATGGAATCAGCGGCAACGCATACTCACTGGCGAATAGCTGGTAAGTCGACGATTTGATCGTCAGCAAGCCTTCCACCTTGGTGCGGCCCGACTGGAAGAACACTGCCGCGATGCCCAGTCGCGCGACGAGCAGTAGCAGGGATTCCGGAACCAGGCGAGTCAACCCGCCGGTGGCTGGTCTGACCGCCACCGGAATTGACGCAGCGCTCGCTTCGGACGACGTGATCACGACTTGGCCTCAAGCGTGCCGTGGCCCTTGGGCGTCTTGATGGTCGTGCAGGTGCCCTTGTCGACCAGTACCCAGGCATTGCCCTGGAAGTCGGCCTTGGCGGTGCCGGCGCAGGTCGTGCCCGGGCCGGCGGCGCAATCGTTCTTGCCGGCCTGTGCAACGCCATAGCATTTCTCCATGGGCTTCTTGGCGTCCTCGGCGTGGCCGGCGGCAGCGAAGCAGGCAAGGCTAAGTGCGAAGGTGGCGGCCAATGCCGCGCGGGTGCTCTTCATGATGGTTTCCTCGAATAAGTGGGGGCTTGTCGTGAGCGCGGCTCAGACAACGGTGATGACAACGTCGATGTTTCCGCGCGTCGCCTTGGAGTAGGGGCAGGTCTTATGGGCGAGATCGACCAGCGTCTCGGCCACGGCGCGATCCAGTCCGGGCAGGCTCACGTTGAGACGGGCCTGGAGGAAGTAGCCCTTCTCCGGCGTATTGCCCAGATCGATTTCTGTATCGACGGAGGCATCGGCCGGGAAGCGGGCGCCCACGGCCTGGGCCGCCTTCTGCATGGCGCCGATGAAGCAGGCAGACCAGCCCGCAGCAAGCAACTGCTCAGGGTTGGTGCCGGCGCCGTCGGAGCCCGGTACAGAGAGCTTGATGTCCAGGCGGTTGTCGCTGCTGCGCGATGCGCCGTTGCGGCCGCCGGTGGTGTGGGTCTTGCCCGTGTAGAGAATGGTGTTGTTCTGAGACATGGTGGTTTCCTCTGAGTTGGGCCATTCGTACCGATGCGGTGACGAGGTGCTGGCCGGTGTGCATAGGAAACCGTCGTGGCGTATCCCGTGTGTGTCGCCGCAGGCATCAAAAGGCATCGCAATGTGTAGATGGCGGGGTGGGATACGTTCCGATACAAAGACACCCATCCACCGTCGCCAGCGGGGGGCATGGCGTTTGTACAAACAGATACAAAAAGCCGATGGCGCGGACACGCCCGGGACAAGTGAGGAGCGCTTCATACACTTCAGTGCGGTGCGTTGTGGTACCGCCCCTATCTCACGAGGCAAGAACCATGATTTCTTTGCGGACGATGGCGGCTGCGGTCGTCATAGCTGGCGCGCTGGCGGCTTCCTGGCCGGGCGCCTGGAGCGGGGTTAACGCCAAGGAGGTGACGACGCCAGCGCCGGCACCTCACCTCGCCGGTGCCACCCGTTGGCTCAATTCGCCACCTCTGACGATCGACGGCCTGCACGGCAAGGTGGTGCTGGTCGAGTTCTGGGCGCGGGAGTGCATCAACTGCATCCACGTGCTGCCGCATACCAAGGCGCTGTATGACAAGTACGCCAAGGATGGGCTGGTGGTGGTAGGCGTGCACACGCCGGAGTATGACGAAGAGCGGGACGTGGCCAGCCTGCAGAAGGCCATGCGCCAGTTCCAGATCGACTGGCCGGTGGCGGTGGATAATGATTACCGCATCTGGAATGCCTACCGTAACCAATACTGGCCGGCCATCTATCTGATCGATCGCAACGGCCGTCTGGTATACAGCCATTTTGGCGAAGGCAACTACGATGAAACCGAGTCGCAGGTTCGCCAGTTGCTGGAACAGGCACCCTAACGCGTCAACGCAAGGCCAGGAATAAGCGCATGGATCATGTTGAGAACATTCTCGTCGTCGATGACGACCACGATATCCGCACGGGTGTGGTCGATTACCTGCGCAAGAATGGATTGCGCGCCAGTGCGGCGGTGGATGGCCGCGACATGTTTGCTCAGCTCGAGGCGTCCGCCTTCGATCTCGTGGTGCTCGACATCATGATGCCGGGCGATGATGGTCTCGTGCTTTGCCGCACGTTGCGGGGTGGTAAGCATCGCGCCATGCCGATCCTGCTGCTGACGGCGCGCGATGATGAAACCGATCGCATCATCGGTCTGGAAATGGGTGCGGACGACTATGTGGTAAAGCCGTTCTCGCCGCGCGAACTGCTGGCCCGCATCAAGGCCGTGATCCGCCGCACGCACATGTTGCCGCCCAACCTGCGCGTGACCGAGACCAGCGACACCATCTCGTTTGGCCGCTGGCGCCTCAATACCACGGCACGTCATCTGATGGACGAAGACGGCACCATCGTCGCGCTGAGCGGCGCCGAGTTTCGTCTGCTGCGGGTGTTTCTGGATCATCCGCAGCGCGTACTGTCGAGAGATCAGCTGCTCAACCTGACCCAGGGCCGCGATGCGGAGTTGTTTGACCGCTCCATCGACCTGCTGGTGAGTCGCCTGCGCACGCGCCTGGGCGACGGGGCGAAAGAACAGTCGTATATCAAGACGGTACGCAGCGAGGGTTACGTGTTCTCCATGCCAGTCACCGTGCACGGAACCCCGACATGAGCCGTGGGGTATCGCGTTGGCTGCCGCGCAGCATGGCGTCACGTCTTTATTTGATCATCCTTGCCGGCCTCATGCTGGCGCAGGGGCTTTCGCTCGCGTTGGTGCTGTACGAGCGTTATGAAAGCACCACGGCGGTGATGCTCAATACCGTGGAGCACGATGTAGGCACGTCGGTGGCCGTGCTCGATCGATTGCCCGCCGCAGAACGCGCAAGCTGGCTGGGTCGGTTGCAGCGTGACAACTACCGCTACCTGCTTGGCCCGGGACAAGCGGGCACGCCCTTGATCTCGGAACGCTCGCGCGAGGTGACGCACCGGATCGAGAAAGAAGTCGGCCCTGATTTCCACGTGCATGCCGACGCCATCTCCATTCAGCCGGAACGCTACCAGGTGCATTTCACCCTGCACGACGGCACGCCGCTGACGCTGGAGATCACGCCCCGCCTGACGCCCATCGCCCGCTGGCTGCCGTTTGTGCTCGTGCTGCAGGTACTGCTGCTGTTGCTGAGCGCCTGGCTGGCGGTGCGGCTGGCAACCCGGCCACTGACCCGTCTCGCCGAGGCGGCCGAAGCGATGACGCCGACGGTGGATGGGCCGCGAATGAGCGAGGAAGGCCCCACCGAAGTCGCTCAGGCCGCGGTGGCCTTCAACACCATGCAGGAGCGCATCGGACGTCACCTGAAAGAACGCCTGCATATCCTGGCGTCAATTTCCCATGATCTGCAGACACCGATCACGCGCATGCGTCTTCGCGCTGAATCGCTCGACGAGGGCGAGGAGCGTCAGAAGATTCTCGGTGACCTGAAGGCGATGGAACACCTCGTGCGCGAAGGCGTTGCCTATGCGCGCAGCGCGCACGGCGGCGCAGAGACACCGGTGCGCGTCGACGTTGCTGCACTGCTGGAAAGCATGGTGTTCGACTATCAGGATGTCGGCCGCCCGGTATCGCTGTCAGCCACCGTCAGTGGCACCGCCATGCTTCGCCAGCAGGCGCTGAAGCGCGTGCTTGGCAACCTGATCGACAACGCAATCAAGTATGGCGGTGCAGCCGAAGTCAGCGCCTGGCGGGATACCCGGGGCGCCTTGTGCATCGGCGTCTCCGACCGCGGGCCGGGCATTCCCGAAGGTGAACTGGAGCAGGTGCTGCAACCGTTCTACCGGCTGGAGGCATCGCGAAACCGCGATACCGGCGGCGCAGGCCTCGGCCTTGCGATTGCCGCGCAGTTGACGCGTTCCATCGGCGGGGAACTGACCCTGGCCAATCGCGAAGGCGGTGGTCTCATGGCGACCATCGTTTTGCCGTAACCGGCTCTCGTCAGGCGGCGTGCGGCGTCTCGCTTTCGGTCAGCTCGTCATCCTGTCCTTGGGATGCCCTGCGCCGCATCGCCTGCGGCGGTTGCCCGAACGCACGGAGGAAGGCGCGGCGCATGCGTTCGCGATCTGCAAAGCCGACTTCCCGGGCGACGACTTCGATGGGGTGGCGGGTCTGCTCCATCATCAGGCGTGCCGCTTCCACACGCAGATGTTCCACGGCTTTGGCGGGTGACTGACCGGTTTCGGCAGTGAACGCACGACTGAACTGCCGCGGGCTGAGATTCGCCGCCGACGCCAGTTCCTCGACGGTGAGGGCGGCGCGCAGATGGCTTTTGGCGTAGGCCAGCGCGCTCTGGATGCGATCCGATTTGGGCTCCAGCTCAAGCAGAGCTGAAAACTGCGACTGGCCGCCCGAGCGGCGGTGATAAACGACCAGCTTCTGCGCCACCGAGTGCGCAACATCGGCGCCCAGATCCTTCTCGACCATGGCGAGCGCGAGATCGATGCCCGCGCTCATACCGGCGGACGTCCATAGCTGGCCATCGATGATGAAGATGCGGTCTTCTTCCACCTTCACCCTGGGGTAGAGCTTCTTGAATTGCTGCGCGAGCAGCCAGTGGGTGGTGGCGCGGCGTTGGTCGAGCAAACCCGCTTCGGCAAGCAGGAAGGCGCCAGTGCAGATGGCTGCGACACGCCGCGACGATGCGGGCGCTTCGCGAATGAAATTCAGCAAACGCGGCGTGGATGGCGGGATGCCTACGCCACCGCCCACCATCAGCGTATCGAACGGCTGCCGATCGAAGGCTTCGGTGTCGATGGTCATGCCGAACGAACTGGGAATCTGTCCGCCGTTTTCAGACAGATGGCAAACGTCGTAACGGGCTTGCCCCACCGTGAGGTTGGCGAACTCAAAGGCCGACGTGGCCGCCAGGCTCATCGCCTGAAAGCCCGGGTAGACCACAAAACCTATGCGCTGCATGGCCGCCTCCGAAGATGGCATAAAAGGTGGCATACATGACATTTAAGTCCAAACTCGCCGGACATACAACTACCGCCAGACGCCGGCATTCCGCCGGTATGCGGGAGCAATCGATATGAGCAGCTTTAGCAAGGGCACCGCCCTGATTACGGGCGCATCCACCGGCATTGGTGCGGTATACGCCGACCGGCTGGCGCGCCGTGGTTATGACCTGATTCTGGTAGCGCGCAACCGCGAGCGCCTTGGCGAACTCGCACGCCGCCTTGCCGACGCTACGGGACGCACCATCCAGACCTTTCCCGCCGATTTGAACAACCCGGCTGAGTTGGCCGAGGTGGAAAAGCTGCTGCGCACCGATCGCAGCATTTCCATGCTGGTCAACAACGCGGGCGTCGCCTCGGTGTCGCCCTTGCTTGAAGGCGACGTGGAGCGCATGAGTGACATCATTTCGCTCAACGTCACCGCGCTGACCCGGCTTACCTATGCGGCGGTCCCCGGCATGATCGAGCGCGGTGGCAGCGCCGTCATCAACATCGCATCCGTCGTGGCGGTGGCCCCGGAGCTGCTCAACGGTGTGTACGGCGGAAGCAAAGCGTATGTGCTGGCGTTCACGCGCTCGTTGCATCACGAACTGGCAGAGCGCGGCCTGCGCGTGCAAGCCGTGCTGCCAGGTGCCACCGCTACCGAGTTTTGGGATGTGGCGGGCCGCCCGGTGAGTGACTTGCCTTCGGCCATTGTCATGTCCGCAGAGAACATGGTGGACGCCGCGCTCGCAGGATTTGATCAGGGTGAAGTCTTCACCGTTCCCGCCTTGCCAGACGCAGCGGACTGGCGTTCGTACGAAGACTCGCGAGAGAAGCTGCTACCCAATCTCTCTCGGTCGGAGCCCGCCGCACGCTACCTGGTGGGATAGTCGGCATCGCGCGCTGTCCGCGAGCGCGGGCAGCGCCATAGTCCGTGTTCTTAAGTACCCGACCGCATAGGGGCTGCAAATTCAGGAAAGGGCGCGTCGATCCGTTTAAAAACAGGTATTTATCATCGAGTGATGGTGGTCAGCGCCGGCTTTCGGCGCTGCACTCATCACATCCTTCCGCCACCCCCACCCAAGTAGGGGGGGGCTTCCGCGACCATCGGCGCGAATCTAGGCTATCCGGAAGCTACCACTGGTGGCCTCAGGGGGCGGGGGAGAGAGGCATCGCATGCGTGTCCTGGCTTCGCGCGTCCAGCGTTTGCACGGGGCCGGCCATCGTGATTTCTCGTTGAGAGACTCGCCACGCCGGTGAGGCACGTCATTGGGCGCCCAGGCGAGACGTACACGAGCGTGATGCTTCGAAAACCGGACACAACATCATCAAGGCAGGCCTATGCCAAGCAGGCTGCGTATGCGGCATGTGGAATCGACACGGGTAGCCCCGTTTGCATCGTTATCCGGCAATATCTGTTGATGTGCGGAGATGGCTACATCCATGAAAGATAGCGTGCAATCCAACACCGCTGGCATGACGTTCAAGTCGCTGCGCGTGGCTGTCCTGGAGGACGATCCCGAACTGCGGGAGGCCATTCTCCTGCCGGGCCTGCGCGATTTCGGTTTTGAAGTGACTGCAGCCGGCACGGCGGCAGAGCTGTATCGGCATATGGTGAAGAACGCCTTCGACATGGTGGTGCTCGATATGGGCTTGCCCGACGAGGACGGCCTTAGCGTGGTTCGCCATCTGCAAGAGCTACCCGATCTTGGCATCGTGATGCTTACGGGCAGCCATTCACGCAACGATCGGGTGCGCGCGCTCCGCGAAGGTGCCGACGCTTACCTGGCCAAACCCGCCGATATTGAAGTGCTGGCGGCAACGCTGCACAGCCTTTCCCGCCGGATACGCAGGCGCGCTGCGCCGGAGGTGGCGCCCGAGAAAGTGGCGGACGCCCATGCGCGCTGGCATCTGGATACCGATGGCTGGTGCCTGGTCTCCCCCAGGGGCCAGGTCATCGCCCTTAGCGCGCCGGAACGCCGCCTGCTCCGCACGCTGATAGCGGAGGCTGGTGCACCGGTCGATCGAGAGGCGCTGATTGCCCTGGTTACCAAGGATGTCTACAACTTCGATCCTCATCGGCTGGACATGATGATCCATCGCCTGCGTCGGAAGATAAGCAAGTGCACCGACGAGGCCGTGCCGCTACTCACGGCGCGCGGCAGTGGGTACATTTTCGTAGCAGAGATGCAGCACTGAGCGCCCTGATGTGGACTAGTCCACCGATCCCGTCGTTGTCATTTAGCCGTCTGCTTCTCCCATGAGGAAGGGCAGCAAAGGTTCAGACGGATAGGTGCTGTTCCGCGTGTGCCACGTCCGCATTGGGTAGGCGGATGCGGAAATAAGTGCCTCGCCCGGGCGAGCTCCTAACGTCGATGCGGCCACCCGCGTCCTCGACCAGATCCTTCACCACGGCCAGCCCAAGCCCGGTACCGCTGCCCGGCGGCTTGGTGGTGTAGAAGGCGTCGAACATGCGTGATTTCACCTCTTCCGACACACCGTGTCCGCTATCCATCAGCGTGATCTCGATGAGTTCGGCAGGGCGTTGCTTGCATGGGCGAGCGCCCAGCCGAAAGTGTCCGCCTTCGGGCATCGCATCGCGGGCGTTGGCCGCCATGTTGAAGATCACCAGTTCGAACTGCGAACGGTCGAAACGAATAGGCAGAGGCCCTTCGCTCACCGCCAGACTTACGCGCACGTTGGCCTCGAACAGTTGGCAGACCATGGGCAGTAGCTCGTGCAGTGCTTCGCCGGCGCTGAAGACTTCCAGTTCGGTGGGCTCCTGACGGCTGAAACTCAGCAGGCGACTGGTGATGGCCAGGCCTCGCCGGGCCGCCATTTCCACGCCTTGCAGGGCGTTTAGCAGAGCCTCAGGCCCACTGTCGGCAAGCCGCTCGCGGCGCTGCGCATAACCCAGAATCACCCCGAGCACGTTGGAGAAATCGTGAGCCACGCCACCGGCGACTCGCCCAACCGTCTCCAGCTTTTGGGCATGGATCAACAACTGTTGGGCACGGGCTCGATCTTCCATCTCGCGGTGCAACCGCTCATTGGACACCTGCAGCATTCGCCCGCGTTCGTTGGACTCGGCCAGGCTTTCGCGCAGGCTGGCGATGGTGCGATCGAGCACGATGGCCACGATCACGTAGCCGAGCACCGTCGATTCCTGCCTGCTCAAGGCCAATGCCACGCCGCCTTGCCCCCCTTGCTTCAGGACATCCGACGCGATGCCAATGGCGAATACCACCATCAGCAGCGTAAACACCGTCCATAGTGCACGTCGGCCAAGGGCCAGCCCGCTCATGCCGAGCAAAAGCAGTGGTAACGGATCGCTTGCCAGCCGCTTCTGGCCGATCACCGCATAGGCGCACATGGCCAAAAAGAGCATGACCCCAAGAAACCAGCGGACGGCCAGCCGGAAGTGCCCGACGCGGACAAGATAAAGGCACGTCCAGGCAGCCGTCGTGAGCAGTACGTCGGTGAGTATGTCGACGACCAGCACGGGCAAGCTCAAGCTGTGCCAAAGCGAACCGAAGCACAGCAGGATCACCTTGTTGATCGGCCAAAACAAACCCATGCCAATCAGCAGCACCTGCACGAAAGGTGCATTGCGCCGGTCCACGGGATCCGTCACCGGGGCCCGGGTTAGCCATTCATCTATGGCACGCCAAACCTTTTTGATCACTGCGCCCCTCGCATCGCGACCTCTCGCCCGACAGTTGTCGCATGAGCTTGTTCCGTGAGCAACAGCCACGTTGCGTGAGCAACTGCAATGTTGCGTGAACTTGGGAAATTCATGAAACATTTCGTGGAAAAGCGTGCGTGACTCCAAAGCCCAAATAGCGAATTGTCTCCTCGGGGACATTGCAGGACGCTGGACATCTTGACGTCCATACACCGCCGAATGGCAATGGGGATTGCCAGGGGCGGGGATTGCAGTGCCACGCGAACGTGACCGACGGCCAACGCCGGTCATCGCGTCGGCATTCAACGGGGGGTTTTAGCTGAACGAGTTGGACAACTGGCCCTGGAGCAAATCGCTCCAGCGGACAGGTGTTGCCTCTGAATTGCCCCAGGTCGATGGCGAGGGGCTGGCTGTCGGCATGGGGAGGCGCGGGGAGGCGCAAGTAAACGGATGCATCCGACCGGTGTGTCGCGTCCGTCATGGTCTCGTCGGCCATGAGTGCGTCCCTCTCGCTCCGCGAGATGTTGTTGTTTGTGCTTTGCGTACGCGCCTGACGGCGCATGTCAAAACCGAGGCAGCCGCCGGCAAAAGCGCCGCGGGGCCTTCCATCTTTTTTGGGGATTAAAGATGTTGAGTCGCATACAGAAGCTGAAATCGGGTGTCGAGTCCTGCAACAAGGCGTTGCTGCCCTTGGCCCTGGCCCTGGCGGTGAGTTCGATGAGTGGCCACGCTGCCACCGCGTGGGCGCCTACTACGACGCATGCCGCCTTGCTGAAAGACCAGTCGACTTCGGTCACCGGCATGAGCAGCGCCGGTGCCTCGGCCACCACTTACCGGATCAACGCGCACGGCAAACCCGCCGTGAAGGCGCAGGTCTCGGCGCTGGACAGCGCCAAGCTGCTGCATGTGGCCGTGAGCCTCAACCTGCATAACGCCGACCAGCTGCAGGCCTTCAACAAGAGCGTGAACACGCAGGGCAGCGCCAACTACCACCACTTCCTCACCCCGGCTCAGTTCAAGGCGGCTTACTCGCCCACCGACGCCGAAGTGCAGTCTGTTGTGACGCACCTGCAACAGTCGGGCTTCACCAACATCACGGTGTCGCCGAACAACACGCTGGTGTTCGCGGACGGCAATGCCGCAGCCGTGAGCACGGCCTTCAATGTGTCGATGAAGTCGTACACCGAGAACGGCAAGCTTCACTTCGCCAATGACAGCGACGCCATGGTGCCGCAGGCGTTGAGCGGCATTGTCGGTTCGGTGACCGGCCTGCAGAACGTCAGCGTGAGGCATCCGCACAACATCCTCGGCGCACAGGTTTCCCCGCTGGCCGAGACGGGCACGCAGAGCGGCACGCAGACCAGCCCGACCAACATTTTGCACTCGCCCACGCAGTTTCCGCTGATTTATGACGGCGAGAACACGCCGACCGGATACAACACCACGGTGGGCATCATCACCTGGGGCGACCTGACCCAGACGCTGGCCGACCTGAATACGATGACGACGGTGAATGGCATGAATCCCGTCAACGCGACGGTCGTGCAGGTGCCGCTCGGCACCGCGAAGGACTTCTCCGATGACTCCGGCGGTGACGTCGAATGGTGTCTGGATTCGCAGACCATCATCGGCACGTCCGGCGGGGTCAAGCAGCTGGTGTTCTACACGGCGGCCAACGGCAAGTTGGGACCTCAGGACGAAGAGCTGACCGATGCCGGCATCAGCGCCGCCTTCAACAAGGCGGTTACCGATAACATCGCCAAGATCATCAACGTGTCGCTGGGCGGAGACGAGACGGCTCAAAACCAGTCGGGCGTCCAGGCAGCGGATGACAAGATTTTTGCCCAGGCCGTGGCGCAGGGTCAGACCTTCTCGGTCTCGTCCGGTGACCAGGGCGTGTACACCGCGACCGGTGGCGATTTCGAAAGCAACGCAGGCGTGGTACTGCCGGCACCGTTCAGCCTCAGCACCTATTCGTCGAGCGAGCCGGCGACGTCGCCCAACGTGATCGCCGTGGGTGGCACGGAGCTGACCACCAATGGCGTCGCCTGGGCGGGCGAAGTTACCTGGAACGACGGCATTGCCGATGCCGGCGACGGCAACAATCGCGTCTGGGCCACCGGCGGTGGCTACAGCGCGTTCGAAACGGCACCGGCATGGCAGGTCACGACGCTGGGAGCAACCGCGCGCCAGCTACCCGACATCGCATTTGACGCATCGTCGTATACCGGCGCCATCATTTATGTCGGCGGCCAGAAGAATGGCGTCGGCGGCACCAGCCTCGCTTCGCCGATTTTCGTCGGCGTGTTTGCGCGTGCACAAACCTACGCCAACAACTCGATCGGCTTCCCGGCCAGCAACATGTACCGGGATTTTCCGAACAATCCGCAGGTGCTGCATGACGTGACCTCGGGCAACAACGGCGTGACGCTTGCCGGCACCACCTACGGCTACAACGCCGGAACGGGCTGGGACCTCACCACGGGCTTTGGCTCGCTCGACATCAATGCCTTCAACCAGCTGGCCTACACCTGGGGTGACGGCACCCCGCCGACGGGCACGCCGCCGCCGCCGTCGGTCACCGCGCTGACCAACAATGTTGCGGTCACCACGCAGGGCAACCCCGGTCTGGCTCAGCAGTTCACGCTGAACGTGCCGGCTGGCAAAACCACGCTGACCTTCCGCACGTCGGGCGGCTCGGGTGACGTCACCCTGTATGAAAAGTTCGGTAGCCCTGCCAGCGCATCGTCCTACGACCACGTGTCGGCGCACGCGGGCACCAACACGGAAGCCATCACGATCCGAGCCCCTGCCGCGGGTACTTACTACCTGACGGTCACGGGCGGAAATGCCGTGTTCACCGGCGTCAGCGTGCTGGGCACCGCGCAGTAAGCCGCCGGGCGCCTGCCCGAACTGCCAGGAGCCCGGCCAAGTCTGGGCTCCTGGCAAGTGGACTTTCTTTCCGACCAGGGCGGCTTCTCGAAGCTGCCGGGGGACGGCTTGTCCGCGAATCAGTGCGGGTGCTGGCTTCTGATCTCACTTTTTTGGACGTAAAGACGTCCGATGTCCGCCGCATGACGCGCTTCGTCACCCATCGTCGACGAGCCGGAACATGCGCCGCGGATTCAACATTCCGGGGAATTCAATGAACAAGATTCACAGCAAGATCTGGAGCAAGTCGCTGGGTGCAACCGTCGTTGCCAGCGAGTTGGCCAAGGCAAACGGCAAGGGCGGCCGTACCAAGCGCGTGCAGACCGGCGTGGCGGCACTGTCGCTGGCCATCGGCATGGCGCTGTCGGCCACGTCCGCGATGGCCGCCGATACGACGCAGCAAGCGCAGCCGCAAGTTTCCGCACCGACGCCGGTTCCCGGCACGGCCAACTATTTCTCCGCCGACGGCGCCGGTGACGGCAGCGACAACGCGCTGTCAGTCGGCACCAACAGTGTGGCCGGTGGTGCGCTGAGTACCGCGATGGGCACCGAAAGCACAGCCCTGGGCTACAACAGCTTCGCGGTGGACGACTACAGCACCGCGGTGGGCGGCAACTCGATGGCGGCGGGCGTTGGCTCATCGGCCTTCGGCCATAGCGCGTACACCGGCGCCGACTACGCGACCGCGCTCGGCTACGGTGCGGGCGCTACGAACTGGAACGCGGTCGCGGTTGGCGCCAACGCACAGGCTACTGGCCGCAGCGCCGTGGCGCTGGGTGGGGTCGCGGTGGACGCCAACAATAACCCGGACGTTTACGACGCATCCGGCAACCCGCAGGCGGCGGCCGCCACGGGTGATCTCGCCATCGCCGTTGGTCCCAGTGCGGTCGCTTCGGGCCATGGCTCCATCGCCCTTGGCGTTTCCACCCAGGCGAGTGGTACGAATGCCGTGGCCATCGGCAATTCCTCCACTGCCACCGGCGATTACGGCATGGCCTTGGGCGTTGCGTCGATGGCGCAGGGCGTCGCCAGCGTCGCCAACGGCTACGGGGCCGTTGCTACGGGCGACGTGTCCGTGGCTATCGGCTATGCCACGTCCGCCTCCGGTCCGAGTTCGGTTGCTATCGGCTATACCGCGTCCGCCTCCGGTGGGAGTTCGGTTGCTATCGGCGACACCTCCTCCGCCATCGGTGGGCAATCGATTGGTATCGGCTATCAGTCGATTGCCGAGGGTAATCAGTCAACGGCGGTCGGTACCTATGCCCAGTCTTTCGGTGCGGGCACCACCGCGGTCGGTTACAACGCCATCACCTCTGCAAACATGGCGGTCGCCATTGGTTTCCAGGCACAGAGCACTGCTAAATATGGTCTCGCGGTAGGCACGGCGGCCATCGTAAACGGCAATTATTCCATGGCCGTTGGTTACGATTCGCTGGCCACTGGCCAACAAGTAGTCGCTGTAGGTGGCTGGTCGCAGAACGGTGTGTATGTAGATTCTTCGAACAACGACCACGGCTACAACTACGGTACGGCGATCGGTTACGGCGCTGTCGTAACGGCTAACGCTACGGCGCTGGGTTACAGCGCTGCGGCAGGCAACAATGACGTGGCGCTTGGCTATAACGCCAGCGTCTACAATTACGGTGCTTATGGCATTAATCCAACCGCCCCGGCCACCTTAATGCCGAGCAATTCTGTGGCGATTGGCTACTCCGCGAGCGTGGCGACTCCGAGCTCGTCGACCACGCAGGTCACCTCCGCGGTTGCCGTGGGCAACTCCTCGAAAGCCTCGGCCAATTATTCGGTCGCGTTGGGCGGCACCTCGCAAGCGCAGACGCTGTCCGGAGCGACATCGCCGAACAGCTACGAGACCGCCTTGGGCTACGGCGCGATCGCCGCGGCCAACAATTCGGTCGCATTGGGTGCCACCGCCAAAGTGTCGACGCCGACCGGGGCGGCAACGCCTAACACCAACGAGACCGCCTTGGGCTATGGCGCAATCGTCTCGGCCAGCAACGCGGTCGCGTTGGGTGCCAATGCGCGCGCGTCTGCCAGCAACACCGTGTCGGTGGGTAATGACGGCACCACGGGCGGCACTGCGTTCACGAGCAGCATCACCAACGTGACCGCCGGCCAGCTCACCGCGACCAGTACCGATGCGGTGAACGGTTCGCAGCTGTATGCGACCAACCAGACCCTCAGCAACGCGGTCATGTACACCAACGGCACGCATACCGGCGTGACCCTGGGTGACGGCGTGACGCCGGTGAAGTTGTCCAACGTCGCCGCCGGCACGCAGGCCACCGACGCGGTGAATTTCAGCCAGCTTACGTCGGCCGTTTCCTCGGGCATGTCGCAGGTCAGCGCCATGGCAGTGAACTACGACACGGCAGCCATGGACAGCGCCACGCTGGGCGGAGCCAACGGCACGACGATCCACAACGTTGCCGCCGGCGTCGCCAACACCGACGCGGTGAACATGGGCCAGCTCAATGCGCTTAGCACGCTGGAGAACCAGGACATGCAGGCGATCAGCGTGCTCAACGGCGAGATCAGCACCGTGCAGGGCTCCATCACGAACCTGCAGCAGACCGTGGCTGGCACGGCGATGCCGTCCACGATCGCAGTCGACGGCAATGGCGGCGCGTCGGTGCAGAGCAACTCGGGTGATGTGGCGATCGGCAACAACGCCAAGACCGGCGGCGCGATGGGCACTGCCATCGGTGGCAGCAGCTTCGCTGCTGGTCCCAACGACACCGCGCTGGGCGGCAACGCCAAGGTGAATGCCGATGGCAGCACCGCCGTGGGCGCCAACACGGTCATTGCCACCACGGCGACGAATGCCGTAGCCGTCGGTGAAAGCGCATCTGTCACGGCACCCTCGGGTACGGCCATCGGTCAGGGCTCGTCGGTGACGGCCACCAATGCCGTGGCCCTGGGCCAGGGCTCGGTCGCCGACGTCGCCAACACGGTGTCTGTCGGTTCCGCTACCAACCAGCGCCAGATCACCAATGTCGCCGCCGGCGTAAACGCCACCGATGCGGCCAACGTGGGCCAGGTGAGCAGCCAGGTCAACGCGGCACTGGCCACGGCGAAGAGCTACACCGATGCCAACGCCCAGCAGACGCTTTCGACGGCCAAGGCCTATACCGATACCGCGTTGAGCAACGCCCAGAGCCAGCTGAACGACAAGTTCCAGCAGGTCAACAAGCGCATCAATGAGGAGGGCGCCATGAGTGCCGCGTCCACCCAGATGGCGATCAATGCGGCGTGCGCCACCGGCAACGGCCGTATCGCGGCCGGCGTGGGTGTGCAGTCGGGACGTTCGGCCATCTCGGTCGGCTATGCCGCGCCGCTGGGTGAGCGCATGCATGTCAGCGTGGGTGGCACGGCCAGTGGTTCACAGACGTCAGTGGGTGCCGGCTTCGGCGTGGATCTCTAAGTAACTGCAGGGGAAACGTGGCCGGTATGCCATGGCTACCGGCCCGTTTCCAGAACAGCAGAATGGACGATGTTGTCCTTATCAGGCGATCTGGCAGCGCAGCTCCAGATCGCCTTTCACGTATGTGGAAAAGGCTTCGATTCCCATCGCCGCCGCAAGGGCCGCAAGGACGTCGATGGTCTCCAGATCAGACGCGCCAAGGCGCGTGCCTCACGTCGTTACTTCGTGGCAAGCTGAAAGTGTTCGCTTCCAACCCGAAGCAGACATGACAAGCGAGAGCTGGGGCGCCGTAAAAGTAGTGACTCGGCCACCGCACCCGGATGGACGGCTGCAGAGTGCAACTTGCGCCTTTTGGATGATTGCGCCGCTATTTGAATCAGGCGACGATGTGACATCGGAGAGAGGGGGGATTAAGCATGTCACGGGACTCCGTTTCGATCTGGTCCGAAGAGGCACCAGACGGCCGGTTCGTTGGGTGCTATCGCATCCTGCATCAAGGCGTACAGATCGCGCAGGATCGCACCACTCGCGCTTATGCAACAAGGAATGAGGCGGAAGAAGCCGCGCGAAGTGTGGTGAGCCACGCCATGGAAAACCGCAGCAACGCTGATCTTGCCTCGCCCCACGGACGCTGAGGGTTGCGGAAGCGCCCAGGTAGTAAAGTGCGTTTGCATTGTCAGGGTAGGGCGACTTGAGCTGCATTGGGCGGCACTTCGTCGGAGGCCTGCTTCCGATCCAGACGGACCTGGTTTTGCATACTGACGAGCGCCCCATCCTTGGGGACCGCAGGTTAAATACAAGGAGGTAATTTTGACCATCCTCAGAACCTTTAGAGCGTCGTACCTTTGGGCATTTTTCGGTGTGCTTTTGGCGATGATTGTTCTCTCGTTCTTCGGTGTTGGCTATTTCAAACCCTTGGTAGCGATAGGCATCGCCACGGGCGTGGGGCTGGCCAGTGCAATTCGCGCTTGGAAAGGGTTGCCTCTAAATGCTTTCGCCCTCATTGCTGCCGTACTAGCAGCGCTGGGCGGTACGGTTGGGGACTGGCTTTCGAACGGCTAGAAGTGGTCGGGCGAGGAGCTTCCGGGGACACGATGGAATGTCCGCTTCCGACCTGGAGCGGACGTTAGAAAGTCACCGCAGCAGCATTTGAGTGTTCATATATCCACCAACAGGGAGATGTCGATGGGTAAGGTTCTATTGGCGATTGGCTTGACCTTCTTTGCATCTGCAGCACTTGCAGACGCATCCGGAGTTGGAACAACTGGCGATTGGCGCAATGCCAGGCCAAAAGTCGAGATTCAAGTCCGACGCGCGAGCGATGCCGACATGTTCGAGATCTTGGCGACCATATCCGATCTGAAGACAGGTAAGACCTTGGCACAACCGAAGCTGAAAACCCGTGCAGGCATTCCTGCAAGAATCGAAGTCGGTGCTAAAGGTGAGCCTGGCCTGATCTCGGTCGATGCTACGGTCACGGTTTCTCCGTCAGGGGCCAGCGCTTTGTACAGCAGCGACATCCATGACAACGATCAGGTCATCAGCTCGCAAACCGCGACGCTCGCCATTTCGGGTTGAACGATCTCTTGTGGCCAATGTTGGCGTGGCCGCTTGCGGACATCTGGTCTTTCGGACATCCGCTTTCGACCCGAAGCGGACAGTTCAAGTAATCTCAGCCCATCATGCCGATTGGTAAATCAGAATCTTCCGGGGGAACGAAATGAATCGCTTCGCTGCTGGCGCTGCCGCTGCCGCCCTGATGCTTACCCACGCCGTCCTGGCTGCGGACAAGGTTCCAAACGATTGGAAGCGGTCGGCGCTGTACGTGACTGGCGTTGCCGACATCGACTCGCAAGGTAAGGTCGAGCGTATCGAGCTATTACCTGTCGAAGACAAGGGCGGCACGGAGCTTGCGGCGCAGCTCGCTCCACTTGCCAAGTCCACCATGTCCCACTGGGAGTTCGAGCCCGCGACCGAAAATGGCAAGCCAGCAGCAGCTCATACGTTCCTGCATGGCGTATTCGAATTCCGCCCTCAGGGAAGCAGTTACGAGGCCCGTCTTGTATTCATTGGGAACGGCCCTCGGCTCGAACGGGATAGATCGCCTTCGTATCCGAGCCAAATGGTGTCCGACCGCGTCCAGGCCCTACTGACCATGCTCGTACTAGTGCAGCCAGATGGAAGCCTTAGCGACATTCATCTTGAATCAGCGCAAAGCACGGGCGGGCAGCGCGTCGGCCAGTTCGTCCGAGCCGCAACAGAAGCCATAAGCTCGTGGCATGCCGAGCCGGAGATGGTCGATGGGCATCCCGTAAAGACCTGGGTTCGCGTTCCGGTTTCGTTCGATCTGCGCGACAGCGTAAGCAAACTCCAATACGCCCCTGAGCTTAAACGGTCCGTTGACTCGCCAGCAGAGCCCACCAAGCACCCGATTGGCGACCAGAGCGTAGCACTCGACAGCCCCATCAAGATGCGCCCCCAGTCGCCCTGACAGGTCGTGAAAAGAGCATGTTCGTTACCGACCCACAGCGGACCTTAGGGTAAGCGACGCCTTGTGGCAGACTTTCACCCTGAAGCTCAGGCATGCAGGGAGGCAGTCGGCTCGTGGCAACGATGTTGGACCTTGCGTGTGCCGGCACATTCAGTGCTGGCATCCTCGTCACGCTCTTAAACAAGGCCCTCGCCGACGGCGCCCGAAATTGGGCGGCCAGGTTAGCCTGGGCCCTCATCGGCACGGCCATCGGAATCTACGTCTTCGGCTGTATCCGCGGAATGCTGTATTCGCTTGATGCTGGCGTGGTGGTTGGCAGGAGTCGTGGCGGAGGGCAAGCTACCTTCCATCGTGACGAACATCCGTTGCTCTTTGGGATCACGTTCCTCGCGCTTACCTGCGGAACCGGAGTGATCGCCTTCCTTTCAATGGTTTGTTTATGGAAGGCTGTTAAAAGGGACTGAAGTCCGATGTGTTCCATGACGAAGCATGTCCGCTCCCGGCCCATAGTGGACATCTACTTACGGAGCTGAACTAAGAAGGAGGGTGCCGGTGAACGTCCTGCAGCTCATCGCGATCGCATTAGGACTGGTGGCTTCAAACGCTGCTGTTTTCATGTTTGTGCTGAATCCATGGATGACAAATGGCTTCTTCTTTGGGGGATTGTTTTTCATTCTGCTAGCGCAGTTGCCGCGCTCCTTGATCGGGTTTGCGATAACCGCGGGTGAATGGGGCGACAAATGGCGAGAATGGCTGGGGCCGAACGAAGCGATCGTCACAAACTCTAGAGATCGTCGTCTGGCCGCGCATCGATCCATTGCTGTTCTCAGTCTGTTTCTCTTGTTCGGCTTGCTGTCAATGTGGGTTCGGTCGCCGGAAACCGAGCATGCCATGCAGACGGATCTGTCCTGCCTACTTGGTATGTGGCTTGGATTCCTGTCCGGGTACCTCGTCATCATTGGTCGACGAGAGGCGTCACAGTGATGAGATATCTATGGTGTGCGTATGCCGAGAGAAGCTAGGACCGGGCCAATAGTTTTGTTTGGCGGCGCCGAAGCTCTGCTAATTTGCGAGCGTTCTAATAGGTCCGCTTTCGAGCCGGAGCGGACAGATTTAAGGAAAAGGCGATTGGATCTTTCGCAAAGGGGGCGGGATGCGGTACGGGCTTGTGGTGGATGTCTTGGGCATCGCGGTAGTCGTCAGCAACGTGATGATCTGGCAGGTAGCCCAGCGGCTAAAGGTTGTTGACCCGAGCTACTTCAAGACTCGTGACGGCCAGTTGCATTGGTGGGACATCCACTCTCTGTTCTGCGTGTTGGGTATGCTCTTCGATAGAAAGCTTCCCAATCCGAAGCATGGGAAAGACATCCGCCGACGCATCGTTATGGTTCGGGTGCTCAATGCCTTGGGCGCGATGGGAGGTGCGATATTTCTCTGCATCACGTTCGCTCACCCTGAGTTGATATTCGCCAAGTGATGAATTGAACTTGGTCTACGAGTAGGAATAGAACGCCCGCTTCCGACCCAAGGCGGACATCGCGAAAGTACAAGGAAGATCTCAAAATTCTTTCCAAGGAGGATGGCAAGTGACGGCAACATGCTCGATGGCTTTGAGGTTTTTCAGCATCTCGGTGATCGCTCTTGGTATCTCGGGGCTGTATGTACCCATCGCTCTAGCGGATGGGAATGACGGCCCTCGCGTCGACGGCAACGAGCTTGCGCATACTCAGCCCGGTGGCACGGCTGCCGGAGGTCCTTCGCTGGGTGGCGGTAATAGTGCCACTGTCTCCTTCGAGTACTTTCCAAATGGGGCCGTCAAGCGCATTCAGATGCATTGCTCCAAGGGCACGGCCCCGCGCATCGATTCCGAAGGCGGTGTCATGAGGCAGTCCTGCCAGCCAGTCGCCGCTCAGCCACGGGCCATTTAGGCTTTGATGCTCAGGTCCGCTTTCGACCCGGCGCGGACATTCGGGACGACAGGAGAAATATCGTGACGGATCGCTGGATCGTGCAACTACAAGGACACTGTCGCTGCTCGGCAGATCAGCAAAGGGCCGCGCGTCAATGACGCTCTCAAAAGAAGTTGCCCAGCAAAAGTCGCCCGGGAACATTTATACATATTCGCTTGCCAGGATCTTGATGTCGGTCTTCATTGAGCTAGCGATCCTGACGTTCCCTTGGTGGTCAGTTTCAATTGGATACACCAGGGGAGTTGCGTGGCAGATTGTCCTTCTTTGCCTGGCAGTCGCCATTCCGATCTTCGTATTTATCGTCTACATGTCAACGTATTCCCTGACCATCAAGGCTGATCGAGTGGTCGAGAAAGGGTTTATCAGACAAGAGGTACTTTTCTGCGACATGGTGAGAATGGAAATGGCCAACTACAAAGGTGGCGTTTCGGCCGTTTTTCTCTTGCGCAATGGACGTCAATTCGGTGTTGATGGCTCCATCAAGGGGTTTCGAGAGGCCATTGAACGCATTGAACGATCCATTCCCTGACAAAGTGCCCGCTTTCGACCCGGAGCGGAGATCCATTGATTTAACTGAGACAAGGAATGTTTATGAATCCTGATCTGCGAATAGCTGGCGATCAATTGGCGAAGTCAGTGGCTCGACGCTCGGAAGCGCTTGAGACTCTGAATACAGAAAGCCGCAAGTGGAACGTGTGGCACCTGTGCCTCACGATCGCCGTTGGAGTCGGTATCTCATGGTTCGGAGGGCACGCGGGAGCCAACGGTGTCTTCGTTGTTTACGCTGCGACGGGAGCCGGCTTTCTTCTGGCCGCTAACGCCTACTTTGAGTGCATTAGGCTTCGGAAGCGCTTAGATGCGGCAATCGTTTTGCTTCTGGAATCCGATCGACTTCCGTCGAGGATCGGGTCTGCCTCGAAGAATATTGCTTGATAGCAAGCTGGGACGTTTCACTTTTCGAATCATTGCCGATCTAGGGAAACTCAACGTCCGCCTTCGACCCGGAGCGGACATCTTGCCTACAGGCTTGGGTAACACTCGATGAAAAGATACCTTCGCAATATCGGCTTGGTTGTCGTGTATCTCATGTGTGTCGCGATCAGCGTCGCCCTATATCTTGCGTTGGGGCTGTTTTGGCATGCCCCTCATTGGGCGCAGCTTCTACCGCTTCTCATTGGTCCATCCATGAGTGCGATTGTCGTGAACGTGCTGCGCGGCAAAGGGCGTGACATGCTCTGGCTGCCGCAAAAGCCGGAACTCTGACTATTGAGCGTTCTTGGTCGTGCCGGGAAAGGCGGTGATCCGGACGTTTAACACACTGAAATCAAGAAAGCGGGGCAGAGTCGCCTTTCCCAGGGAAGCGCTGCCCGCATTCCGCCTTCTTCTGGTCATGATGTCCGCTGTGCTCATGGCGCAGACTTCTGGCTTTGACGAATGAGGAGTGGCACGCAATGACACGCACTCGCCCGCATACCCGCTGGTGGCGGCTTGTCTGTTGGGTATTCGCGATATGGACGATCGCAGCTGCAACCATGGCGATCGCCGGTTTGCTTACGACGCCCAAGCGTGCCGATCTCGCTCTGGTCCTAGGGAACACCGTGACCAGGGGGAATCGCCCAATGCCTCGCCTTGAGGCGCGCCTTGAAGCGGCCAGGGCGCTGTATGCCAACGGCGGTTGCGCGACCATCATGGTTAGCGGCGGAATTGATCCACACGACCATCGTAACGAGGCTGCGGGCATGAAGCAGTGGCTGGTCGACCACGGAGTGCCGTCTCAGAAGATCGAAGAAGACCCCTACGGGAATGACACGCGTGCCTCCGCCCGGCATGCAGAGGCGTGGCTTGCCGCGCATGACAAACGAAGCGTCGTGGCTGTTTCTCAGTTTTACCATCTTCCGCGTACGCGGCTCGCCCTGCACCAGGCGGGCGCAGTTGATGCCGGCGGCACCTATCCACGTCGTTGGTTTTTGCGGGACATCTATTCCAGCTACCGCGAAGCGCTCGGCTATCCGGCCTACTGGTTGCAAGTGGACGGAGCACTTCGCCGCAGGCACGCCGACATCAATGCAAGCAGCTGATTAGGCGATCAATGTGAGTTTGAAAGCCGGGGTCAGAGTGCACATTTCAACGGTTCGCTTCTGACCCGAAGTGGACCTAACTGCGCCAGAGGCCGTTCCTATACTGATCCGGCGAAATGGGGAGCGACGGGATTGGATAGACATATACGCAAGGCACGACTGGTATTGCTTGTCTGCGTGGTTTGGCTTTCGCTGCTCGTCGCGGGGTGCGACCGCGAGCCGGTGGTCATTTGGTCGGCCCGCGCTTCATCTCCGGACGGGCTATTGATTGCGACAGCCCAAACTTACCAGTGGGCTGGATTTGGCAACAATTACGTCGGTACCACGGTTGAACTCCACCAAAGCTCGGATCGCACGGCTCAGCCCAATGTGATTCTTTCGATGACCAATGACTCCGCTTATCCGGCAGGAACTACTGCCGTAACGATGCGTTGGACGTCGAACAACTCACTTGATATTGCGTACCCGGGTGGCGCCACGCTGGACTTCCAGGCGATCCTTGCCTTGAGGACCGACATCACCTCGCACCCTTATCCTGAGGCCAAGTAGACGGGTCAGTCATGAGGTCTGCCCACCTTCGGCCCGAAGCGGACATCCCCCTGCCAGTCACGTCTAGCCTTTGCCAGAACTTTGCAGGGCCGGCACGGTCCCATTCCCGTTGCTCGATGCTTGAAGAGCGTCCGGCCTGCGCTGATCGAGCCTATCGCCACTTGAGAGGCCATTGGGTATCGATCAGGCCTGGCGGTTCTCCTCGGGAATACGTGCCGTTGAATTGAAGCGAAACAGACGTCCATGGCCGCACCGGGCATGGCGCCCTCTGCAAAGGGAGTTCGCTGATGGGGTTGAAGGGAGAGAAGTCTAAACGCCTTCCCTTGTCGGGTCCCCGGATCCTGGCCTTGGTGGTGGCCATCGGCTGCCATCTTTTTCTGTTGATGGCACTGCTGCGACCGGCAGCCCCAAGTACTGATATGCCTCCGAAACGGAACGATGACGAGGCTGCGCTCAACGTGCAGTTCATTTCGCCACCGCGACCGAAAACTGCGCCACCGGCATCACCCGGGTTCCGTCCGGACGCTCTTCCACGGGCACCAGCGAAAGACGGGGTGCGACTGCCAGCCCAAAGCGCGGCGCGTGCTGCGGCACGGGCTCATAAAGCAGATGCCATCAGCGATTCGCCCCTGACTGTCGTGCCTGACCTGTCTGCCACCATCGATCAGGACACAAGCAATTCATCCCCCGTGGGAGATGGTGGATTTCGAGACCGGATGTCGAATGCCCAGCACGCTCCCGGCACTCGAGGGGTCCCCGGGTCAGACAGACGTCTCGCGCCCGGCATCGAGTTGACCAACCCCATGGATCAGGGCATCGGCTCGGTGATGCGCAACGCCCAACGTCTCTTTGGCGTCACGAATCACCATTGCATCGATGTCGATGTGTGGCGACACCTTACCCCGGACGAATTGAAAGACAGGCACCTCACGTTGGCTGACGTAGAAGAGGAAGCTGAGAAATACAACTGCAACCGACCGCTTGGACTCAACTTCTAGAGCTTGTTTCGAACCAAGTCGCACCATGTAGCGCAACCAACCCACAGTACGCACCGGAGGCTTTATGGACTTTCCAAGCAGCTTCTTCTTTATCGCACTGGCCATGGCGCCATCGGCTCACCCGCCCACAAGTGAGGCATTTACCGAAGGGGCCGATGGCGTACGCATCCATTACATAGAAGCAGGCCCCGCCAACGCATCGCGCAATGTGCTCTTTATCCCGGGATGGCGGGTCAGTGCAAAGGTATGGACGCAACAGATCGATTACTTTGCGGCGAAAGGTTTTCACGTCATTGCGATGGATCCCCGCTCGCAAGGCGAATCTACGATTTCTGCCAGCGGCAATACGCCCGAGAACCGCGCGCAGGACGTAGATCGGGTGATATCGAATCTGAAACTCACCCACCTCACTCTGGTTGGCTGGTCACAGGGCGCTCAGGACGTTGCTGCGTACGTTGCACAATTCGGAACAGTTTCGGTGGACAAAATCGTCTTGGTCGATAGTCCAGTCAGTGCCGGTCCTGCCGATGTCACGGAAACATCGGGCATGGTGAAACAAGTGCTTCAAGGCCTTGGCCAGTACGCGCGCACGCCCGACGCGTACTCCAAGGGCTTGATTCAAGCCATCATGAAAGCACCACCCGCACCGCTCACTTTCGACACGCTTACCACCGAATCGCTCAAGACGCCCGTTGATACCGGCATCTCCATGCTCGTTTCAGACATACTCACGACGGATCGCCGACCCAGTCTTAAGAAGTTCGACAAGCCGACGCTCGTGATAGCTTCCGGCGAAAGTTTGCTGCTGGATGCACAGAAAGCCATGGTTCAAGCACTTCCGAACGCCCAGTTCATCGCGGTTGACCATGCCCGGCACGCCGTATTTGTCGATGCTCCGGACGACTTCAATCGAGCCCTCATGCGCTTCATTGAATCCCCGGCGTCGGGCAAAAGCAGCGCAGCGCCGTCTTCGTGATGCCCATCCTGAATGGGGCGCATAGTTGCACCGTTTGGCCACCAACACCTGAGAAAGGATCACTTCATCATGATGAGATCGCATTCTCCACAGAGACATTGGATACGCGCATTCGGCGTCACTGCGACGCTATTGCTAACGGTATACATCCCGACGTTTGCCCTGGTCGGCCACCTGCATCTTCCTATGGCAAATGCTATCCCGGTGATCATCGTGGTGAGCACGATGATTGCGCTGCTGTTGATGTGGGCACTGCGTCACTCCTCCATGGCATTGAATCTCGCCAACTTTGGATTTCGCTGGTGCCGTTGGCAAAGCGCGATCGTCGCCATGTTGATCGCTGTGCCGCTCGCATGGCTTATCAATACGTTGCTGACATTCGCCCATGAGCCCGGCCCCTTGGCAGGTGTTGTTCTCACACCGGCCCTCGCATGGATCTACTTTGGATTGGGATCGCCACTGCAGGAGGAGCTGATATTTCGAGGCCTGCTGCAGACGACATTTGCTCACAGCCTCACCAACCCCGTTCCCGTGATGGCACAGGCAAACGTCGCTGCGCTGGTCACCGCAGCGCTTCTATTCGCATCGGTTCATTTGGCGGTCGGCCCCTGGACTGCGGTAGCGGCGCTGGTTCTTGGATTGCTGGCGGGCGAACTGCGGCGACGAAGTGGCAGCCTGATTCCAGCCATTCTCGTCCACATCGTTTTCAACATCCCGGGATTGCTTGCTGCCATACCTTGAGGCCGACGTGTGCCAGGTAATGGTTGTCGAGCTGATGCTCATGTTCGGGCACGTTCCATTCTGGTCTGGCACTGCGGACACCCTCGTGGGCATCAAAATCGGTATGACAGGCCAAGATATATTTGGCTGTTCGGCGTGCTGTGGTTAAGGCCAAAATTGGCACCCATATCCAGTTGAAGTCTCGGGTTAACCAGAAAGATCAGGGCACCGTCGGCTGATCGCTGATGGATGGTGCCGGCTGGATCGTAGTTGTCTTGCGCCCATAGTTCGACGGCTAAAGACAGCCGACTGTTGAGTGCGTGCGAGACGTTGATCAGGTTAGTGATCGCGACGTGGTGGCCATGGCCCTCCATGTCAGCCAGTACGTCGACCTCCGGACCGAAAGTAAGCGAAAACCCCCGGGGCAATGTCACGCCCAACGGTGCAATCACGCCACCTTCCCATCGGTCATTGCTAAGCCCGTGCGTGGCCGTGGGAGCCTTTGCGAAGGGGATAAGCGCCATGCTTAGGGTGTCGCCGCTGAACAGCCGCGATTTGAGTCGCAGATACACATCGCCCGCGCCAGAGGTGGTTTGCGTTTGGCCGTCTTCCTTGGTGCGTTGCCGGATGGATGGTGCCCAACTGATTTCGATGTCCTGGAAATCGTTCAGGCCATACTTGAGATAAGGATTGACGGAGTAGAAGGTCTCGGTTGTAACCCCGTTCTGACGGTCTCGGCTGGTATATGCGATATCGGATTCCAATTGCCAATCGCCCTTGGGCACCGTACATGTGACATTGGCTTTGGTGGGGCGATCCGTGCAGATGGGGGTGGGTTCCGCGTTTTGAGCAAGCACGAGCAGGGGCTCACAAGCGAGTAGCGCCACCGAAAGAGGGGTTGGATTAATTCTCACGGGCGATCCAGCGGTGGCGGCGGGCACCCTGATTGAGTGGCCGATTCGATGGAGTGTTGAGGGCTTTCAACGTAAGCGGAAGCGCTGTGAACAAGCCGTCGTTTCGTGCGAAGCACGCCGTGAAGAGACCGTAATTTCACCGTCGTCGCGCGAGGGTCAGGTCCGCTTCCGATCGGCCCCCTGTTTTCCCAAGGGGCAGAGTGCTTTTCTGCTTCCTTTTCTGGGCGACCTAACGCGAAGAAGCACGTGGCCCCTTTATCGCGAATTCGCGCCCGCGCCTTTCCCGCTCCAGGTCGCACTGCACTTGCAGCAGCATCCAGTAGAGCGCGCTGGTGTTGAGGACCACGGCGAGGCGGATGGCGACATTGGCGCACATGGGTATCTCGCCGATCACGAGCCGACGCAGGCGTGGCGCTCTGATCCCCGTGCGGCGGGCGAGGGCGGAGAGGGTCATGGCGCGGGGCAGCATGTAGTCGTCCCGCAGCACTTCGCCCGGTGTGCGTGGGCGCCATGAAGGGTCCACCCGCAGATGCGGGTCGGGGCGGATCAGATTCATCGGGTTTTCCGGTCAGGCACGGCAAGGCGACGCATCAGGGATGACATCGATGCGTGTCGGGGAATGTCCTGCGACGCTGTGCGTGATCGCCCAGGTGTGGCGCATCGATGGGTATCGACGCGCCACGGGGAACGATCACAGGACGGGGCTAAGCGTTCACTCTCAACGCCTCACCGTGCCCATCCACCAGACGTTCAAGGCACTGGATAGCGGTGGCCACTGCAATGGCCACGGAGGCCGAGAGCGGCCATTCCAACGACTTGTGGGGAAACCCCTGGGTGCGGGCGTGCAGGCACTGCTCGTGATCGATGCGTAGCCGCGTCAGGGCATACGCGGCCAGGGCGAGGTCTTCGCGGGTGTACACGAGCGAGGGGGAAAGTGCCGACGCCGACTCCGTGAGGGTGTCGGGTGGAGGAGTGTGGGTGCTGCCGGCGGGAACGGGCAGGCGTGCGCGTGCCGTATGATCGTGGGTAGCCAAGATCAACTCCTTAGGTTGGCTTTGGTCAGCGGGTCGTGAGTGTTCCAGCACTCGCGGCCCGCGCTTCACGACATTGCTGTCATGGTCACTCGCGGCAACCGGTGCACAGACACCGCCAGTGACCCCTCGAGATTACTCAGAGCCGCCACGGGCCGCTGTAGGGGATTACCGCTACGCGCTACCCTTGTGTCGGCCGGCAAGCCGACTGAATGGCCTGACGGCTGAACTTGGCTCACGGTTACGACCCGGGACCAATTAGGGACGGCGGCTGTTAGATCAGCTAACGACATCCGTCCCCTTTTATTGCCGCCTAGGTCCGCTTCCGACCCGGAGCGGACATGAGGAGGGGAGCCGCAAAAGGGGCGTCGGTCCGTCAGGCTTGATGGACGACATTTGGAACGCATTGCAGACCGAGGGATGAAGCGCGTGACGATCCATAGTTGGCTGTCTCACAACTTCATAGTCTTGGCTTTACTCGTTGCTCTAGTGGTGATCCTAATTAATGGAATTGCGACCGGCAGCGCGACTCTGGTTTACCGAACATATTCCAAGTCCAAGGATCCGGAACTTTATTGGACTGGCATTGTTGTCCCAGCTCTGGGTATTGCTGGACTCCTATATGGTCTCCTTTTCCAGTGACCCAGGCTGTTTGCGTTAGCGTCTCGGTGTCGCCTCGGGGTATGTTTCGTCGGCGTCTTTTGGGTCCGCTTTCGACTGCGACTTCAGCCGGTCAACGCAACACACTATAGACGCGCAAGCGGAAGGAGTGTTGCATGGCACCCAGAGTCCGAAGGCACATAACCGATAGCCAGAAGGCGGTGATGTGGGAGCGCTGGCAGCAA
>NZ_JAPJBQ010000013.1 GCF_026421305.1 Dyella silvae | reverse complement strand
TACGGGGTTTTTCGACAGGACAGGGATGTCCTGTCGAAAAACCCCGTAACCCGCCCGCGCACCCGAAGGGCGCGCCATCGGGGTGGCCTTTCTCTTGGTTACTTCTCTTTGGCCACGCAAAGAGAAGTGACCCGCTGCCCGGCAGGGCAGCGGAAGCCCGCCGCAGGCGAGCCAGGTCGCCGCACCGTCAAAAAGAGCGAAAGGCACTGGATGACCAGCCTTCGGCTGTTGTGAAGCGCTTCCAGCTTCCGCTGGGATGACGGCGAGGGATAGACACGTCACCGCAAGCACCCGCCCCTCACCCCAACCCTCTCCCCGCAGGGGAGAGGGAGCTTAGCGGGCACCCCCATAAGGGACGCTAAAAGTGATGATCAGCCAGAAATCGCCAACCGCTCCGACTGATACAACCGCGCCGTCACCAACACCCCAAGCACCGCCGCCACCAGACTACCCACCAAACACAAACCCACCTGCTCCCCGGTGACACCGTCACCGCGCAACAGCTGCATGATGCCCAGGTGCTGCCCCAACAGCGGCACCGCATACATCCAATCCTGCGATTTGATCGGCATGGTGGAGAGCAAAATACTCGGCAGCACCGGCACAAACATCAGCAGCGAGAGGTAGGTCTGCGCTTCGCGATAGCTCTTGGCAAACGCCGCCACCATCGACTGCAGCGCAGCCAGCAATACGATCAACGGCACCATCAGCACCAGCACCTGAGCGCCGAAGCGCGCGCCAAGATCCAGCTCCATGCCGAGCTTCTCAGTGGGAATGAAACGACCCACCACGGCAAAGGCAAGCAGGCTGATCAGCAGACTCGCCGCGGAGAACGTACAGATCGCCGCCAGCTTGCCCGCCAGAATGCGCCAGCGTGGCACGGGGTTGGCAAACAAGGGCTCAAGCGACTGACGTTCACGCTCGCCCGCTGTCAGATCGATCGCCAGATACATGCCACCCATGAACACCGTGAGCACGAAAAAGTACGGCAGGATGGAGAACACCAGCGCCGCGCGCGCCTGCGCTGTAGCCTGATCCCGCCTGGCAGCGACTACCGGCCACGCCGTGCCGGGCGACAGGCCTCGCGCTACCAGACGCATCGCACCCTGTTGCCGCGCATAGGTCTCCACCAGTTGCGTTACGCGCTCGACGGCGGCATTGGCGTCACGTTGCGACGAGTCGTAGATCAACTCCACTTGCACCGGCTCGCCCTTGCGCCACGCAGTGGCGTAATCGGGAGAGATGCGTACCACCACGTCGGCGTCCTGCTTGCGCACGGCGAGTTCCGGATTGGAAATGGCATCGGTGGGCACGATGCCGCCAGCCTTCAGTGATGCGATCAGGTTAGGTGCGTACTGCCCGCCGATCACTGGCACTGGCAACGGCTTTTCGGCTTTGTCGAACTGACGATTGAGCGTGATGTTGAGCATCATCACCAGAATGATGGGACCGAGCAGCGGTCCGGTGAGAAACGCACTGGTGAGCGTGCGCCGATCGCGCAGGTTTTCCTTCACTTCCTTGAGAAATACGGTGAGGAAGGCACGCGTGCGACCGACCTTTGTCAGGGTGCTCATATTCATGCGGCAAGACCCTCTTCGCTGCCGATGATTTTCACAAAGGCGTCTTCCAGATTGGCTTCACCAGTTTGCGCGCGGAGTGCGGCCGGCGATTCGTCGGCCACCACGCGACCGTTGGCGATCACCACGATACGATCGCACAGCGCGGCGACCTCTTGCATGATGTGGCTGGAGAACAGCACGCATCGGCCTTCGGCCTTTAGTTGTTGCATGAACTGGCGCAACGCACGGGTGGCCATCACGTCCAGACCGTTGGTTGGCTCATCGAGAATGACGTTGCGCGGATCATGGATCAGCGCCCGGGCAATGGCGGTCTTGACCCGCTGCCCCTGCGAGAAACCTTCGGTGCGGCGGTCGCCGATGTCTTCCATATCCAGCGCTTTCACCAGCGCTTCGCGGCGGCGTGCCATCAGGTCCTCCGGCAGGCCATGCAGGCGGGCAAAGTAGTCGATGTTTTCGCGGGCAGTGAGGCGCTTGTAGAGTCCGCGTGCATCAGGCAGCACGCCCAGCTGCCGGCGCACGGCGAGTGCGTCGTCTGCGGCATCGATGCCATCCACCATGACCTGCCCGCGGTCGGGCTTCATCAGGGTGTAGAGCATGCGCAAGGTGGTTGTCTTGCCGGCGCCATTGGGGCCGAGCAGGCCGGTGATTTCACCGTCGCGTGCGGTGAAGCTCACGCCGTCGACGGCTTTCACAGAGCCGAACGCCTTGTGCAAATCCTTTACTTCGATCATGGCGTGGCTCCATTGAAGTCGATGAACATCGGCGTGGACTGCAGTCGATCCAGGCAGGTGACGTCCAATGCCTTGGGCTTCAGTTCCTCGATGAAGTGCTTGACGATCTGGGGCGTGCAGCCGGCATTGATGACGTTGTGCCCTTGCCTGGTAAGCACGAGATGGCGCGACTGTGGCAGGTGCTTTGCCACTTCGTCGCCGTAGCGCGGTGGCGTCACCGGGTCGTACTGACCGGAAAGCAGCAGCGCGGGCGTGTCGGTTTTCAGTGGCTGATGGAAGTCGGCGGGACGCGCGCCCCTGGGCCAGGCGGCGCAAACGGTTCGCAGCGTATCAATCATGCGCGTGCCGAGAATGGTGTGCGCATCTTCCGGGCGTGATGACAGCAGGTCGGCGTCCTCACTGCAGATCACCGAAAGCTGCATGCCGCCGTTCATAGTGTCGGACAGATCGCCCGACAACAGCTTGGCCTGACCAAGCAACGGCCCCACGTCGCCATGCGCCGCCGCGTCAATGGACAACGGCAGCAAGGCGGCGGTAAGCGGCGTATAGGCAAACATGCGGACCACACTGGCCAGCGAATACTCGTTCAACTCGCGCTGCACGCTCTGGTAGGTCTGCGGATCGCGGAAGCTCACCTTGTGCGGATTGGCTCGCAGCGCGTCGCGCAATTGGTAAAGCGTCTGATAGGGATCGTTGAAGCGCTTGCGGCAATCGTCGTTGCCACTGCATCGCGCAAACTGCGCCTTCAGCGCGTCGTCGAGATTCCGCGCGAAGTCCTGACCGAGCGCCAGCTCGTTGGGCACCACGCCATCGAGCACCATGCTGCGCACGGCCTGCGGATAGCGCATGGCGTACTGCTGCGCCATGCGCGTGCCGTAGGAAACGCCGACCAGGTCGAAGGTGGGCGAGCCCAGCGCCTTGCGCACTTCTTCCAGATCCTGCGCGGCGATGGTGGTGGTGTAGTAGCGCGGGTCCGCCTTGCTTGCGAGCTGCCTCAGGCAGCGCTCGGTTTCTGCGCGTTGCCGGTCTGGGTGGGCGTCCGTATCGTCCGCACCACTTTCCACGCCTTCGTTGTCGTCATGGCAGGTGAGCGGGTTGGAACCACCAGTTCCACGTTGATCGAGAAGCACCACATGGCGATGCGCGGTCAGTGGTTGCAGCGCGGCCGTTACGCCCGGCCACGACTCCGTGGCGGCCTGGCCGGGGCCGCCGGCAAGCAATACGAGCATGTCCTTGCTGGCCACCTGCGCGCTGCTGCGAATCACGGCCAGCTTCAGGCCGATTTTGCGGCTGTGCGGATCGTCGCGGTTCTCCGGCACCTCGAACGGCGCACACCACGCGGCGGTCGACAGCCCGCTGTTGGGCTGGCCCAGTTCGCAGGGCGTCAGCGTGAGTGAGCCGAGTCGCCAGGTTTGCGTTGTGCCTGCTGCAGCTTGCGATGACCCGGCAGCGGCTACGGCAGCAGCGCTGCCTTCCGGCGCGGCCATGGCCGCATGCGGATGCCAGTGCGTGCCGCCTAGTATCGCCAGTCCCAGCGCTACGGTGCCTATTCGTCCCTTGATTGCCATGACTTGAGCTCTCCCCTCATTCCGTTCGGGTGGTACAGGTTTGGCCGGACATTAGGGGCCCGGCTCAAAAATCGATTCGATGGAAAGGCCAAACAATCGCGCGATCTTGAACGCCAGCGGCAGACTGGGATCGTATTTGCCCGTTTCGATGGCGTTGACCGTCTGGCGTGACACATCCAGCCGCTCAGCGAGGTCGGCCTGCGACCAGCCATGGTCACTGCGAAGTTCGCGGATGCGGTTGTTCATTGGCAGCGGTTGCGCCAGAGCATGCCGCAGTGGGCGAGGCCATACGACAAGCACAGCGCCGGGTACACCAACAGCATCGCCAGCGCGCCGTCGATCGTCAGCACATGGGCCGCACCGAGGAAGCCAAACGTCATGCTGACTACGCTCACGATCGCGACGCCGATAGCCAGCGCCTCCATATGCTGGCGACGCTCAAGCTCATCGCTGCCCAGTACATAGCGAATGGAGACGAGCACGGCCCAGGCCACCGGCAGCACGGGCGACAAGGCCGTGATCACCTTGAGCCAACCGGGTTCCATGGTTCGATGCAGCGGCCATACGTAAAGCATGACCAGCATGTAGACGAGCATGGCCGGCATGAATTCGCGGGCGTAGCGGTGGTCGATCTGGCGGCTGCGCTCGCGCATCACCGCGCGATTGATGTGGATCATCAGCGGCACCGAACCCGCAAAGACGAGCAGCCCTATCACGCGCAGAGCCAGGTTGCCCTTCACCATCAACCAGACGCCGCCGATCATCAGCGTGAAGTTGAGCAGCATGACCAGCCAGCGGGCCCAGCGGGGCCAGGTGTACATCGGGGCGCGGTACCAGCCCGCGTTTCGCACCGGCATGTTCATGGCTGCCCACCCTTGCTCTCGACGTATCGCATGGCCTTCCTCCCTGGACCGCATGTCAAGTCAACTTGACACAGGTTAAGGGGTGGCAATTCGCGATGTCAAGCGTGCTTTACACAAGAGGCGGATATCGGCCTTTGGCGTAGGAACTTGAGCGCGTAAGCAATAAGACATTTCCAAAAATGTGACACAATTTGCACATTGAGCCGGTCTTGGGGCCCGATGTGACGCGGTCCGGCTTACAAAAATCGTCACCCCCTCTTAACACCCAGTTCTCGAAATGCTCACGGCGAGGCCATTTCCATGGCCCCGTCCGCGTTGGCACGGGGGTTGCTTAGGGCGGGGTAAGCGATCTGGTTTCCGGCCGACAGGGGCTAGGGCCAGAAGCCAACAGCGCAATCGGAAGGCGGTGTATCTCGTTGTCCGGAGGCGCATAACTCGTTGTTTTCAATACTTACGCCTAGTCAAAGGACATCGTATGAAGAAAGTTATGCTTACCGCCCTGGCCGCCCTGTTTGGCGGCGCCGTTCTGGCTCCGATGGCGGCCACGGCCTCCGACGGACAGATCACCTTCAGCGGCAACGTCAACGCCAGCACCTGCACCATCGCTTCGAGCGCCAACGGCACCACCGGTACCGCCAACTTCGCCGTTGCGCTGCCGACCGTCTCCAAGGCCTCGCTGGGTGCCGCCGCTGGCGTCACCGCCGGGACGACCCCGTTCAGCCTGAGCCTGACCAACTGCCCGGCCGGCACCAACACGGTTGCGGCCAACTTCGACGCCAGCGCCGCCATCAACACCAATGGCCGTCTGAACAACACCAACAGCGGCGCGGGTGCAGCCACCGGCGTTGACCTGCAGGTGCTGAACAACAGCCAGGCCGCGATCAACCTGAACACCCAGGCCAACGCCACCACGGCGGCGGTCACCGGCGGCAACGCGACGCTGAACTATTTCGTCCAGTACTACAACAACGGCGGCACGCTCGGTGCCGGTACGGTTGCCAGTGCTGTGAACTACAGCATCACGTACAAGTAAGCACCGGACGCCCCGTGGCCGCCATGGCCACGGGGCTCTTCCCCCCGTTGACCTGATCGGACTTCCCTTGATGAAACGCCTCTTCCGCGCCATGGGCACGGGACTGCTGGCTTATTGCCTGGTTCTGTCTTCCGCGCATGCCAACGTCATCATTGCCGGTACGCGCGTGGTGTTCCCCGCCAGCGACGGCGAAGTCACGCTGCGCCTCACCAACGACAACAACGCGCCAGCGCTCATCGAGGCCTGGGTCGATGCCGGCGACGAACATTCCACGCCGGACAAGGTCAACACGCCGTTCCTGATTACCCCGCCGCTGTTCCGCATGGAGCCGCACCGGGACCAGAGCCTGCGCATCATCTTCACGCCGGGCAAGCAGACGATGCCCGCCGATCGCGAATCGTTGTTCTGGCTCAACGTGCTGGAAATTCCGCCGAAGCCGTCAGGCCAGGAATTTGCCGGAAAGAATTATCTGCAGCTCGCCATTCGTTCGCGCCTGAAGCTGTTCTATCGCCCGCCTGGCCTGGCTGGTGATGCGCAGAAGGCCGGCAGCGCGCTGACGTTCAAGGCCACCGCTTCGGCGCTGGTCGTGCACAACCCCACGCCGTACTACGTCACCATCAGCGCGCTCACTGTGGGCAGCGATGGTCAGTCGTTTACATCCGAGGGCGGCATGGTCGCTCCCCTCGCCGACCTGCGCCTGGAACTGGCCAACATGAAGCACGCGCCAGCCCCGGGCACGGTCGTGCAGTACGAGACCATCAATGACTACGGCGCCGCGACGTCGCTCAAGAGCGCGATTGTTCCGTGATGTTTTCACGCGCCACCACGAATCGCCTGTCCAGGCAGGTGGTGCGTCGGCGCGTGCTTTGGTGCGCGACCATTGCGGCACTTCTTGGCCCTTACCCGGCACTGTCCTTCGCTGCAGCCGCTGCCAGCGGCGCTGATGCCTCGGCCAATGGCGGCTACGCGGACTTTGACCGCAACCTGCTTTCGGGCGCCGGCCAGAACACGACGACGGATCTGTCGCGCTTCGAGCACGGTAACCCGGTGCTGGCAGGTACATACAACACCGACGTCAAGCTCAACGGCGCATGGATTGCCCGCACCGACGTGCGTTTCGTGGCCCCCTCGCCCAACGACAACGCCGCACCTTGTATCACTGCCGAGCTATTCCGGCAGACCGGGCTGCGTGCGGCATCGCCATCCGAAGAGCTGCAGGCCAGGCTGAAAGATCCGGCCGCCTGCGTGGCTATCGGCGACCTGATTCCCGGCGCGACCACATCGTTCGACATGGGCGAGCTGCGGCTGGATATCAGCGTGCCGCAGGCCTATGTGGGGCGCACGCCTCGCGGTTACGTCGATCCGCAATACTGGGATACCGGCGTGCCGGCCGCCCGACTCAACTACAACTTCAACAGTTACCGCAGCACCAGCCAGGGTCAGAGCCAGACGTCGTCGTATCTGGGCCTGAATGCCGGCGTGAATATCGGCGCATGGCACTTCCGCCACGATTCAACGCTCAACTGGCTATCGGCTACAGCGGCCACGTCATCGCAGCGCCACTGGCAGAACATCGATACCTATGTGCAGCGCGACCTGCCCTCGCTGCGCGCGCAGCTGACCGTCGGCGACAGCTTTACCGATGGCTCGGTGTTCGACAGTTTCGGCGTGCGCGGCGTGCAACTCGCCACCGACGATCGCATGCTGCCGGAATCGGTTCGCGGTTATGCGCCCGTGGTGCGCGGCGTGGCCGACACCAACGCACTGATCACCGTGCGCCAGAACGGCGCGCAGATCTATCAGACGACCGTGGCGCCGGGGCCGTTCGTCATCAAGGACATCTATCCGACCGGCTACGGCGGCAATCTGGACGTCACCGTGACGGAAGCCGATGGCCGCGTGCGTACGTTTAGCGTGCCGTATGCCTCAGTGGCACAACTGCTGCGTCCGGGCACGCTGCGCTTTGGCATGGCGGCGGGACAACTCCGCAATCAGACCCTCCAGCACCGGCCGAACGTGGTGCAGGCCACGGCGCAGTACGGTTTCAGCAATCTGATCACCGGTTACGCGGGCTTGCAGGGCGCGCAGGACTACGCATCGATACTCGCCGGCGCCGCCGTGAATACGCCGCTCGGCGCATTCGCTGCGGATGTCACGCATGCGCGCACGGAGATTCCCGGGTACGCCACGCAGTCTGGCCAGAGCGTGCGCCTGAGCTACAGCAAGATTCTTCCGCAATCGGGCACGTCGCTGTCAGTGGCAGCGTATCGCTACTCGACCAGCGGATTCCTGAGCCTGAGCGATGCGGCCGTGGTTCGCGATTACGCACTGCGCGGACTCAACGCGTTCACCGAGTACAGCACGTCGACGCCGACGCTGGTCAATGGCGTGCCACTGCAGACGGTGCTGACGCCGGGCCAGCAAGCCACGCTGGCAGGCACCACCTACAACCCCTCGCTCGCCGTCGTCGGCCTGCAACGCCAGCGCAACCGCTTCAGCCTGACGCTCAACCAGCAGCTGGGCGAGCATGGCGGCACGCTCTACGCGAATGGTTCGGTCAGCGACTACTGGAATCGCAACGGCACCGACACGCAATTCCAGGTGGGTTACAACGGCGCTGTCCGCAGCGTCAGCTACACGCTGTCTGCGACGCGCACGCGTGATCCGCTGGGTCGCTATGACAACGAGTACGGCCTGACCGTGCAGATCCCGCTGGGCGAGAGCGTGCACGCACCGAGCCTCAACCTCACGTTCAATCACAATGCCATCAGCGGCAACCAGGAGCAGGCGATGCTCGCTGGATCGGCCGGCAGCGAAGATCAGTACAACTACACCGCGATGGCGTCGCACAACGAAAATGGTGGCACCGCAGGCAGCGTCAGCGGCGGCTACCGCGCGCCGTTTGCGACGTTCAACGCCAGCGTCGGCAAGGGCAGCGGCTATTCGCAGACCTCAGTGGGCATGAGCGGCGGCGTGGTGGTGCACGCGGGCGGCATCACCTTCGGTCAACCGCTGGGCGATACGGTGGGCGTGATCTACGCGCCGGGCGCCGATGGCGCACGCGTCAGCAGCTCCATCGGCGCGCATGTGAATGCCTCCGGTTACGCGCTGGTGCCGTACCTCTCGCCGTATCTGCTCAACACCATCGAGCTCGACCCGAAGGGTTTGCCGCTGGATGTGCAGCTCGACGCCACCAGCGCGCAGGTCGCTCCGCACGCAGGTGCCGTGGTCATGCTCAAGTTCAAGACCAAGACCGGCCGCACGCTGGTAGCCAACATTCACCAGCCCGACGGCACACCCGTGCCGTTTGGCACCGAAGTGCTCGACGAAAAGGGCACGTCACTTGGCATGGTCGGCCAGGGCGGCCAGGCGCTGATTCGCGTTGCTGCCAACGCCGGCGAGCTCACGGCGCGCTGGCAGGATGACGGCGGCATGTCGCAAGCCTGCTCGTTCACCTATCAACTTGCGGCGCCGGACAAGAACCAGGCACTCGCAAAATACGCAGCCATCGACGCCGTGTGCACCGCACCGCGTGCCGTGGCCCAGACAATGAGGAATCACCCGTGATGCCATCCCGACGGAGGACTGCACGTCCCATGCGCTGGCTCGCCCTGCTCGGATGCCTCGTGCTGTCAACAGTGTGGGCACCGGGCGCGCTGGCGGCCGTGTCGTGCTCAGGGCCAAGCACCCTGCCGATTACTCTGCCCAGCGTCACGGTCTCCAGCAACACGCCGCAGGGCGCACCGTTGGGGCCGCCGACGCAGGTCACCGCCACGTTCACCTGCACAGGTCTGCCCTACGACTCGTCGACCTTTGGTCAGACGGTCACCTTCCAGGCCGGCGATCTGGCCGCCATTGACACGGCCAACGATCCGCCAACTGGCGGCGGCATCATGTTCAGTACCAGCAAGAGCGGTGTCTCGTTGCAACTTACGGCGACACCGGTGCAGGCCTCGGACAACGCCTGTCTGCGCTGCGGCCCCGGTTCTACGCGTGGCTGGGAAGCGGCGACCATCACTTATCCCAACAGCAGCGTCACCGTCACGTTGACCGCCCAGTTGATCAAGACTGGCACGACGGTCAGCGCGGGCACAGTGCCCAAGATCAACCAGCTGCTGCGCTTCTATTGGTACATCTACGGCATCACCGCCAGCGTGGGGCCCATCACCACCGTTTCCGTGAACTCGACGTCGATTACATCGGCGGCCTGTTCGCTCAACATCGGCAATCAGAACGTGCTGGCGGTAACGCTGCCGACCATCTCGACCAACGCGTTGCGCGGCACCGGAAGCGTGGCGGGAACGACGCCGTTCAACCTCACCTATCAGTGCTCGACAGGCGCCAAGCTCTCGATGAGCATGAGCTCTTCCACGACGTGGTCGAGCACCCTTGGTGTGCTTTCGTCGAGCGCCGCCTGCCCCAGCAGTTCACAGACGCCAGCGAAAAACGTCGGCGTGCAGGTGCTTCAGAGCGACTACACCCCGATGTCGTTCTCGCAGGCGCAGTCGCTGGGCAATTCGCCCGATGGCACGCTGACCATTCCGTACTATGCCCAGTACTACCAGACAGCCACGCCGGTGAGCGCGGGGCCCGTCTGTGCGACGGCGACCTTCACCATGTCCTACAAATAGAGCCCGTTGGCTTTAGTCGTACGCGCGCACGATCAGACGAGCGTTTTCGGCGCCAGCATAGTTGACGAGATAAGCGAGAAGCCGGTCCTGCATCAGCACTTCGCCCTCAAGCGGAACCACGCTTTGCCGATAAAACGAAGAGGGCGGTGCGGTTCCCACCTCGCCGCAGCTGCTTCTCGACGAACCCATACCCGGCACGCCGCCCGCTGACAGCTCGCACGTCGATGTCACGATCTGACCTGAAAAGGTTATGCGGCCACCTTCTGCGTGCGCCAACGGCCCACCGAGCGCCAAGGCGACTACGCAACAACCCGTCCAGGTCCAGCGAATCCAGCCCTTCATAAGTGCCCCTTCCCGCACCCCCTACGGAAAAAGGGGTACCTGATGGGATCTATCGGCGTGAGTCCCCGAGGCTTGATATCGGAACGCCGGGCACGTCTCGGCCATGTGAACCAGATCACATTTTCATGTGAGCCGAATCACACTTTCGGCCGCCTGCGGGCGGGAAAGGGCTGTTCTGGAAAGAAAAGGCGGGGCTGGGCTGCCGGGTTAGCGGCCCAGACGGGCGGAACTTAAGTGGTGCGTTCGGGCCGCGTTAAGCCAGCGGCCCCAGGTCGTTTAACGCGAGGAGATGTACTTCTCGCGGCGGATATGCGCCACCGGCAGGCCGAATTCCTTGAAGGCCGCGAAAGCGGCGTCGACCATGTTGGGGTTGCCGCACAGGTAGGCGATATCGCGCTCGGCGCTCGGGGCCAGCTCGGCCAGCACGTTCTGCACGTGGCCCTGGCGGTCGCTCGGGCGCGGCCTGGCACGGGGCTGGCGGCTCAGGCAGCCATGGAAGCTGAAGCCCGGATGGGCCTGTGCGAACGCTTCGAACTCCTCGCCGTAGAGCAATTCCACTTCGTTGCGCGCGCCATACAGCAGCACCACTTCGCGACCCTGCTTCACCAGTTCAGCAATCTGCGGAAGCATGGCGCGATACGGCGTGACGCCCGTACCGGTGGCCAACAGCAGGTAACGCTTGTTGGTGTCGCCCGCCTGCAGGCAGAACCGGCCGTAGGGGCCGCTGGCGCTGATCTCACCGCCGATGGGCAGCTCACTCAACAACTTGGTGGCGGCACCGCCTTCCACATAGCTCACCGCGATTTCGATGCGCTGCACCGGCGAGGTGCCGTCACCGACCGTGCCCACCGAATAACTGCGCTTGGTGGCCGTGCCATCGTCGTAGTGGAAGTGGATCTGCAGGAACTGCCCCGGCACAAAGGCCAGCGGCTGTCCGTCTGCGCGCTCGAACGCCAGGTGCCGCACGGTGGGCGCCAGCATGGTGCTGTCGACGAGACGGAGCTGAAAGTGGTCTGCCATGGGTATTCCGGGAGAAACAGTGTGGCCGCCACATCGGAACGGACGGGCTGGGCAAGCCACGTATAATAAGGGGCTAGCCCCTCCGGTGCAGCCCATGTCCCCAAGTCCCACTCCCGCGCTGGTCGTCGATAACCTGCGCAAGACCTATAGCAACGGCGTCGAAGCTCTCAAAGGCATCAGTCTCACGGTCCAGCCCGGCGACTTTTTCGCCCTGCTCGGCCCCAACGGCGCTGGCAAATCCACCCTCATCGGCATTCTCTCCTCGCTGGTGAACGCCACCAGCGGCGATGCGCAGGTCTTTGGCGTATCGGTGAACAAACAGCGCGGCAAGGCCATGCAGCTTATTGGCCTGGTGCCGCAGGAAATCAACTTCAACCAGTTCGAAAAGCCGTTCGACATCTGCGTGAATGAGGCCGGTTTCTACGGCATTCCGCGGAAGATCGCCGCCGAACGCGCCGAGAAGTACCTCAAAGAGCTGCGTCTGTGGGATAAGGCGCAGCATCAGGCCCGTATGCTCTCCGGCGGTATGAAGCGTCGTCTCATGATCGCCCGCGCCATGATGAACGAGCCGAAGTTGCTCATTCTCGATGAGCCCACCGCTGGCGTGGATATCGAAATCCGCCGCTCCATGTGGCAGTTCGTCAGCGGCATCAATGCCGCCGGCACCACGGTGATCCTCACTACGCATTACCTGGAAGAAGCCGAACAGCTCTGCCGCAACATCGCCATCATCGACCACGGCACCATCGTGGAAAACACGTCGATGAAGCGCCTGCTGGCCACGCTGGACGTGGAAACCTTTGTGCTGGACATCGCCCACGTGCCCGCCGAACTCCCTGTGATTCCCGGCATCACGCTGCGCCGCCTCGACGAGCACACCCTTGAAGTGGAAATGTCGCGCTCACACGACCTCAATTCGCTGTTCGCCAGCCTGAGCGAGCGCGGCATGACGGTGACCTCGATGCGCAACAAGACCAACCGCCTGGAGGAATTGTTCGTGCGTCTGGTGGAAAACGGCCGTAGCACCAAGGAAAACGTGGAGAAGGTGGCATGAACAGCACCGCCAATATCGTCGCGCTGAACACCATTGTCCGGCGCGAAATCGTGCGCATCATGCGCATCTGGACGCAGACGCTGATTCCGCCTGCGATCACGATGACGCTGTACTTCGTGATCTTCGGCAAGCTGATCGGCAGCCGCATCGGCCAGATGCATGGCTTCACCTACATGCAGTACATCGTGCCGGGCCTGGTGATGATGAGCATCATCACCAACAGCTACGGCAACATCTCCAGCTCGTTTTTCGGTGCCAAGTTCAGCCGTGCCGTGGAAGAAATGCTGGTGTCGCCAATGCCCAACTGGGTGATTCTGCTCGGCTACGTGACCGGTGCCGTAACCCGCGGTCTGGTGGTCGGTGCGCTGGTGCTGTTGATCGCCTTGTTCTTCACCGACCTGCATGTAGCGCACCCGGTCATCACCTTCCTGTCGGTGCTGATGGGCGCCACCGTGTTCTCGCTGGCCGGCTTCGTCAACGCGATATTCGCCAAGAAGTTCGACGACATCGCCCTGGTCCCCACCTTCGTGCTCACCCCGCTGACCTACCTCGGCGGCGTGTTCTACTCGGTGGACCTGCTGGGTGAACCGTGGCGCAGCATCTCGATGATCAACCCGATTCTGTACATGGTGAACGCGTTCCGCTTCGGCGTGCTTGGCGTGAGCGATGTGAATATCGGCGTGGCGTTTGCGGTGATGCTGGCCTTCGTGATTGGCCTTACCGCCGTGGCGCTGAACCTGCTCAAGCGCGGCATCGGGCTACGCTCTTAAAGGCAGAAAACAGGGAAGATAAGTGAGAAACGAGAGGAAAGCTCTCTCTCACTACTCACTCCTCTCCACTCACTCTTAGCTCTTCCATGCGTGTAAACAAATACATCAGCGAAGCCGGCATCTGCTCCCGCCGCGAGGCGGACGAGCTGCTGCTGGCCGGCCGCGTCACCATCAATGGCGAAGTCGTCACCACCGGCGCCAAAGCGCTGGAGGGTGACGAGGTGCGCGTAGACGGCGAGATCGTCAAGGCGCGCATCCTGGCCGCCACGCCATCGGCGAAGCGCGCGGTCTATATCGCGCTCAACAAGCCGGTGGGCGTGACCTGCACCACCGACCAGACGGTGAAGGACAACATCGTCGACTTTGTCGACCACCAGCAACGCGTCTTTCCCATCGGGCGCCTGGACAAGGATTCCGAAGGGCTGATTCTGCTGACCAGCAACGGCGATATCGTCAACGAGATTCTGCGCACGGAGAACAACCACGAGAAGGAATATCTCGTGGCGGTGAACAAGGCCGTTACCGACGAGTTTCTCGCGGGCATGGCGCGTGGCGTGCGCATTCACGGGCAGATGACCAAGCCGTGCAAGGTGCGCAAGATCGCCAAGTTTGGCTTCGCGATCATTCTTACGCAGGGTCTGAACCGGCAGATTCGTTTGATGGCGGCAGCGTTTGGTTATCGCGTGACGCAGTTGCGGCGCGTGCGCGTCGTCAATGTGAAGTTGGGGCATCTGAAGCCCGGCCAGTGGCGCAATCTCACCGACGCAGAACTGAAGGGCCTGCTGCCCAACCGCACGCAGTGGTAGTGCGCTTTGGCGCTACACCACACTTCTCCCTCTCCCCTCCGGGGAGAGGGCTGGGGTGAGGGGCCAATCTTGCGACACCCTCTTCAGGATTTTCGCGATCAACGGCAAAACGTGCTGCAGCGCGCCACTTACGCCGACTCGCATTCATTGAAACGCTACGTTTGAAGCGACAACGGGCCACCGATCCAATAACGCACCTGCACAAATCGCCACAAAACCACCCACCGCTCGACATCACCTCCCCTCTGGTGCATACGTATTCACTTCGAACAACCGGCACCGCCAGCGCAGAATCGCCGGACTCTGGATTGGGGAGAGGCAATGAATCTGAATTCCACATCGGCGCCGAAGAACGCCGTCGACGACCTTGGGCAACACGCTACAGCGCGTGTCGTGCTGATCGCCGCCGCCGCCGCACTGGGCGGTTTCCTGTTCGGTTTCGACACCGCGGTGATCAACGGCGCGGTCGATGCCGTACGCGGCAACTTTGGTCTCGACGCGGGCCGAATCGGCTTTGCCGTGTCGTGCGCGCTGCTCGGCTCGGCGGTAGGCGCCTGGTATGCCGGCCCGTTGGCGGATCGTCTGGGCCGCGTACGCAGCATGCAAGTGGCGGCGCTGTTTCTGGCCGCGAGCGCACTGGGCGCGGGCCTCGTCAGCAGCGTGGGCAGCCTGATCTTCTGGCGCCTGATCGGTGGCGTGGGCGTGGGTATGGCGTCGGTGATCGCACCGACCTACATCGCCGAAGTATCGCCTGCACAGGTGCGCGGACGGCTGGGCTCATTGCAACAGCTCGCTATCGTGCTCGGTATTTTCGCGGCGCTGCTGAGTGACGCATGGCTGGCCGGTTCTGCCGGCGGCGCTTCGCAGCCGCTGTGGCTCGGGCTGGCCGCATGGCGCTGGATGTTTCTCGTCGCCGTGGTGCCTGCGCTGATCTATGGCTCGCTGGTGCTGGGCGTCCCCGAATCGCCGCGCCATCTGGTGGCCAAGGGCCGCCTGCCTGAAGCACGTGAAGTGCTGCGCAAGGTGCTCGATATCCACAACGAAGCAGCACTGGACACCAAACTGCAGGACATCGAGCAAAGCCTGCGTTCCGAATACCGCCCGCGCCTGCGTGATTTGCGCGGCCCGCGCCTGGGGCTGTTGCCAGTGGTGTGGGTTGGCATCCTGTTGTCGGTGTTCCAGCAATTCGTGGGCATCAACGTCATCTTCTACTACTCCAACACGCTGTGGCATTCGGTGGGCTTCAGCGAGGCGGACTCGTTCTCCATCACCGTCGCCACGTCCGTGGTGAACGTGCTGGTGACGCTGGTGGCGATCGCCCTGGTTGACCGCATCGGCCGCAAGCCGCTGCTGGTGATTGGCTCGGCCGGCATGGCCGTCACACTGGGCCTGATGGCCTGGTGCTTCTCTCTGGCTACCGGCAGCGGCGAAAACCTCTCCCTGCCCACACCGTGGAACTACGTGGCGCTGGTCGCCGCCAATGCCTACGTGGTGTTCTTTGGCATGAGCTGGGGCCCGATGGTGTGGGTGCTGCTGGGCGAGATGTTCCCCAACCGCATTCGCGCTATCGCGCTGGCCGTCGCGGCCTCCGCCCAGTGGCTGGCCAACTTCGCCATCACGGCCACCTTCCCCGCGCTGGCCCAGGTGGGCCTGTCGTTCGCCTATGGCCTGTACGCGCTGTTCGCCCTGATATCGCTGGTGTTTGTGGTGATGTCGGTGCGTGAAACGAAGGGTATGGAGCTGGAAGATATGCGGGGTTGAGAGCCCTCGCTTGCATTCCGTTCGCCCGCCTCAAACCCCTGTGCCTGAACAGCGCAGGGGTTTCTTTTTTGGCGCGCTGAAGGGCTGATATCTCGGGATGCATGGATGAGCCGGATCGCAAGAATGACCCCTCACCCCGGCCCTCTCCCCGGAGGGGAGAGGGAGAAGTGGGGTATCTCGCGAAACACCGAGAGCACCAGCATGCTGCGCTTTAAGTCCTCTCCGCTGTGGCGCGTTGCGGTGTAGCCGTACCGCGTGTCGGATGGATCGTGAGGTGCCGATTGTCGAGGCCGCCAAGGCTCGTATTAAACACGACGCTACGAGCCTTTCAGGCCATTTTCTTTGGGTTACTTTTCTTTGACTCCGGGCATCCTGCCCTGCGCCCTTCGGGCCGGCTTCGCCGTTCGCACGCGCTCCTGCGCGTGCGTGGGCCAGCAAAAGAAAAGTGACTCGGCCTCCGGCAGGAGGTCGAAACGCCCGCCGCGTAGGCGGCACTCTGGCGGTATCGCCAGATCAGGTCCAAGAGCAAAGGCACTGGATCCCAGCCTTCGCTGGGATGACGGTGAGGGAAAACCAGCGCCGTCGCGAGCATCCCCCCCTCTCCCCTCTGGGGAGAGGGAGAAGTGCGGTGAATCGCGGTCCGCGACCTCAACCCCATCACATGCGATCATGGCGCATGACCGATTTCCGCACGCTCCCGCTCAAGCCCGCGCTGCTCTCCAGCGTGGAAACCCTCGGCTATACCGAAATGACCCCGGTGCAGGCGCTCAGCCTGCCACCGATGCTGGAAGGCCGCGACGTGATCGCCCAGGCCCGGACTGGCAGCGGCAAGACCGCGGCCTTCGGGCTGGGGTTGCTGCAGCACCTTTCAGTGGACACCATCCGGCTGCAGGCGCTGGTGCTGTGCCCCACGCGCGAGCTGGCCGATCAGGTCAGCAAATCCATCCGCAAGCTGGCGACGCATATTCCCAATGTGAAGGTGCTGACGCTGTGCGGCGGCATGCCGTTGGGCCCGCAGCTGGCGTCGCTCACCCACGATCCGCATATCGTGGTCGGTACGCCGGGCCGCGTGCAGGAACATCTCAAGCGCGGCAGCCTGCATGGCGGCGGTATCAAGGTGCTGGTGCTGGACGAAGCCGACCGCATGCTGGACATGGGTTTCTCTGAAGCCATCGACGACATCGTCGGACGCATCGCCAAGCACCATCAGACGCTGCTGTTCTCCGCCACTTATGCCGATGAGATCCGTCAGGTGAGCAAGCGCCTGCAGCGTGATCCGGTGGAAGTAACGGTGGAAACACCGCACGACGAAGTGACCATCGAGCAGCGCTTCCACGAGGTGGAGCCCGCACAAAAGATGGACGCGCTTGCCCAGCTGCTGGGCAAAGATCAGGTGAAGGAAGAGCAGGCCCAGCATGCACTGGTGTTCTGCAATATGCGCAAGGACGTGGATACCGTTGCCGTTGAGCTGGATAAGCGCGGTTTCACTGCACTGGCGCTGCATGGCGACATGGAGCAGCGCGATCGCGACGAAGTGCTGGTGCAGTTTGCCAACCGCAGCTGTTCCATTCTGGTCGCAACCGACGTGGCCGCACGCGGGCTCGACATTGCCTCGCTGCCGCTGGTGGTGAGCTACGACATCGCGCACGATCCGGACACCCATACGCATCGCGTCGGACGCACCGGCCGTGCAGGCGAAGATGGTCTGGCCATCACGCTGGTCACGCCACGCGAGCGTCCCAAGGCACTCAATATCGAAGAGCAGATGGGTCATGCCCTGTCCTGGCACCCGCTCAAAGTATCCCCGCCGCGCGGCAAGCAGCTGCATCTGGCGCCGATGCGAACGCTGGTGATCGATGCCGGACGGCAGGACAAGCTGCGGCCCGGCGATATTCTCGGCGCACTGACCGGCGATGCGGGCCTGGATGCCAAGCAGATCGGCAAGATCGATGTGTTCGCCACCCGCGCCTACGTCGCCATCCGCCGCGATCTGGCGAACAAGGCACTGGAACGGCTGCGTGCGGGACGCATCAAGGGGCGTAATTTCCGGGTGCGTGCGCTGCACTGATCGGTCACGTCACTGCCCCAGTGCAGGAGCGGCCCCCGAGGCCCCGACCATCGCCCCATCCCGGACGTCCAAACCGCGTAGTAAGGTGCAGGCTTCACCACTTGCCGGATGAAGCCGTGTCCCGCCGAACCCTTTGCCTCGCCGCACTGATCACCGCCTCTTTCGCCTCCGAGGCTGCCGACCTTCCGGTGGTGGTCCGCGAGCAGCCCTCACTGCAGGCGTTGTCCACGGCGCCCAGCGAGGCCGAGCTGCGTGCCACCATCGAGAAGCTGGTGAGCTTCGGTACCCGCCACACCCTGTCGGATACCAAGTCCGACACTCGCGGTATCGGCGCCGCGCGTCGCTGGGTGAAGTCTCGCTTCGAACAGATCTCCAAGGAGTGCGGCGGCTGTATCGAGGTGGTAACGCCATCGCAGGTGTTTACCGGCAAGCGCGTTCCGCAACCGACCGAAGTGATGGATGTCGTGGCGATCAAGCGCGGCAAGGGCGACCCAAAGCGGGTGATCGTGATGACGGGGCATATCGACTCGCGCGTCACCGACGTGATGAATGCCACCAGTGACGCGCCGGGCGCGAACGACGACGCCTCCGGCGTGGCCGCGCTGATGGAAGCCGCGCGCATTCTTTCCAAACAGAACAACGACGCCACCCTGGTATTTGCCGCGCTGTCCGGCGAGGAACAAGGCCTGTACGGCGGCAAGGTACTGGCCGATTACGCCACCGCCCAGGGCTGGCAGGTGCAGGCCGACCTCAACAACGACATCGTGGGCAACAGCCACGGCCAGAACGGCGTACTCGACAACACCACGGTGCGCGTCTTCTCCGAAGGCACCAAGACCAACGAGACGGCCGAGCAGGCCAAGTACCGTGCTTACCATGGCGGCGAAGTGGATTCGCCCTCGCGCAACATCGCGCGCTACATGGAGCAGATGGCAGCGACTTATATGCCCGATCTGCGCGTGCGCATGGTTTATCGCACGGACCGCTACAGCCGCGGCGGCGACCAGGTGCCGTTCCTGGAAGCCGGCTACCCCGCTGTGCGCGTCACCGAAGGCCACGAGGATTACACCCGTCAGCATCAGGACCTCCGCACCGCGGATGGCATCCACTACGGCGACACGGTCGACGGTGTGGATTTCCGCTATCTGGCCCGCGTGACCGCGCTCAACACCATCACCATGGCAGCCCTCGGCCGCGCCCCGGCGCCGCCCTCCGGCGTCACCACCGAAGGCGCACTGGCCACCGACACCACGGTGCACTGGAAGAAGGTGCCGGGAGCATCGGGCTACGTGGTGCACTGGCGCGACACGGTGGCCCCGCAATGGCAACACCGCCGCGCCGTGGGCAATGTGGATCAGGCCGTGATCAAAGACGTGGTGATCGACGACTGGTTCTTCGGCGTCTCCGCCGTATCAGCCGATGGCTACGAGAGCCCGGTGGTATTTCCGGGGGATGCCGGCAGCTTCGAACGCTCGCCGGCAGCCAAGTCGCAGTAACCAGACGGATCGGAAGTAGAGATAAGATGGCCCCGCCGCTGCGCCAAGGGGGAGCAGCGGCCGCATCGGGGGATGCGTATCAATGGACGATACCGGGGGTTCCATCATGTTTCGCACGACCTTTCTGCCAGCGCTCGGGCTGCTGGCCGCCTTTGCCCTGACCGCGCCTTCGCCAGCCGCTGCGGCCGAAGCTGGCGGCCACCGCATGACCGCGGAGGAATTTGTCAGCCAACTGCACCCCATGACGGGCAGCGTGCCCCTTCCGGGCGCGCAGGCGACGCTGACGATCGCCGACGGCTACAGCTTTCTGCCCGCTAAGGACGCGCAGCGCGTGCTTACCCAGGCGTGGGGCAATCCGCCTGACGAGAGCGTGCTTGGCATGATCATTCCAAGCACGGATGCACACTCCGTTCTGCATGAGAAGAACTGGGCGGTAGTGGTCACCTTTGTCGACGAAGGCTACGTGTCCGACGGGGACGCCGCCAAAATCGACTACAACGACATGCTCAAGGATCTGCAGAAGGCGACCCGCGAGGAAAATCCCGCGCGCCTTAAGGAAGGCTACCCCGCCATCGAACTGCTGGGCTGGGCCGAGCCACCCCATTACGACGCCGCTTCGCACAAGCTGTACTGGGCACGCGACCTCCAGTTCAAGAAGGCCGACGGCTCCGACAACGGCCACACGCTGAACTACGCCATTCGCGTGCTGGGCCGCAAAGGTTATCTCTCGCTCAACGCCATCGCGCCGATCGATCAGCTCGCTCAGGTGCGGGCCGACATGCCGACCGTGGTCGAGATGGCCGAATTCGACACCGGCGAGCGTTACGCCGACTACAACGCCTCGACGGACAAGACGGCCGCCTACGGCATTGCCGCGCTCGTGGCGGGCGGCATTGCGGCCAAGGCCGGCCTGTTCGCCAAACTCGGCGTGATGTTGCTGGCGTTCAAGAAATTCATTCTGCTGGGCGTCGCAGCAGTGACCGGCGCCATCGGCAAGTTGTTCAAACGCAAACAGGCCTGATGACTCGAGTACCGTGCGGCTCGGTGATGCGGGCTGCGCGGTGTGACATGGCCAACGTGGGGTTCACTTCGACAGGGGGAGAGAACGTTCCATGACGTACGCGGAGCCGCCGGTCAGGCGTAACGAACGCATCGAGCCCCGCTGGGACGGCCGCATGCCGCCGCCAGTGGCACCATCACGCAGACCACCCGCCGCGCCTCGGCCCCGTTCGCCGTACATCGTCGCGCACTGGCGCGGTGAATTCCCGATCTGGCAATCGTTCTGGGTAGGCGGCGCGCTGGTGGGTATTGCGCTGTTGATCATCGAAACGGCCTTGCTGGAATGGCTGAAGGCGCATCACCTCTCGCTGACGTCGATGCTGGTGCTCGCATCCGTCTATGCAGCGGCGCGGCTCACCATTTCGGTATGGCAGGTGGTGGGCATACTGCGTTCGGCGGCGCTCAGCGCCAGTGGCTGGGCTGTTCCGGTGAACATCCTGATGGTGCTGGCCATCCTCGGATTGGTTGGCAGCCTGCCCGCACGCATCCACGAGCTGCAGGCACTGTCGCACGGCGCCACCGCGCAGCGGCGGCTGAGCAACTTCACGCTTGTGCCCGACCCCATCGCGCACGCCATCGTCGTCAAGGGCAACGTGGGCGTGGGCTACGCCGACGCCGTCGTGGAGGCCCTCAACGCGCATCCGGACATCCATCGCCTGGTGCTCGACAGCCTGGGCGGCGATGTCGACAACGCTATGCAACTGCACGACTACCTTGCCGCCCACCCCGGCATCACCGCTGAAGTCGATCATGCCTGTGTCAGCGCCTGCACCGTGGTATTCACGGGCGCCTCTGAACGCGTCGTTTCCGTCCATGGCACGCTGGGTTTTCACCAGATGCATTCGATGATCGATTCGCGCGTGTCGAATGATTACGTGGACAACGAGCAGCAAAGATTCAAATCGATACTGACCACACTCGGCGCCTCACCCGATTTCGTTCGCCTCGCCTTTGCCAAACAGGGTGACGAGTTCTATTCACCGGATGCCACCGCACTGTTTGCCAACCACATCATTACCGGTCTTCGCATCGACGATCGCGTGTTCTCCGCAGCGCAGTGGCGAACCGAGAAATTTCTCTACGGCTTCAGCCTCAGCCCCAGCTCGCAGCCGATGGGCAAGGCACTCACGTTGATCCGCGAGCAATCGCCAGGCATCTACGACGCCTGGGTCGCACGCGACCTGCAGATCGAACAAGAGGCCAGTCGCGACCATCGCCTTGCCGACTACAACGTCTCGCTGTGGCATGCGCTGCACGCAGCGCGCGCGGCAGCCATGCATACCACCGCGGCTGATCACGTGCGCAGCTTCGCCATCGCCCGGCGCGACATGCTGATGGATATCAGCCAACAGTTTTCGGCGGATGCCTGCGGGCGTTATCTTGCCGGTCTTTCGTTCATTGGCGGCAAGCAGGCCGATGCCATCTACGAGACCAACGGGCAAAGCTATGTCGGGCTGTTGAGCGACAACGATCCAGCCCGCCGCATCGATGTCGACTGGACACTGGGCACACGCGAACTGAACCGGGTTCGCAGCCATGTCGCACAAACGGTGCCAGTGCAGCCGGGACCGGACTACCACACGCAACTGTGCCACCAACAGGTGGCGCTGCTGGATGAATTGCTGCTGCTCTCGCCTGCGGGCAGCGACATGGCGCTACGTGCGCTGTTCGCCACGCCGATGTGAGTGTATGGAGAGCCGCCGCTTCTGTCCGGCGGCTCTCAGTGCGAAGCATCCAGCCGCACACCCAGCTGGGCGAGACGACGCAATCCGTCGTCGCTCGGTTGCAAGGCGCGGCTGCTGGCATGACGCCGCAGCCATCCTGCCGCCAACAGGGTATCGGTCAACGACACGCCCAGCGGACCGCCCAGATGCAGCCGGCGCTCGGTCCAGTCGAGACAGCCGCGCCCGGCGAGCGGGAGCAAGGCCTGCACGAGGGTCTGATCGAGTCCGGCCAACACCAGCGCCTCCGCGCCGCTCTCCAGCAGGCGTATGCCCTCGCTCGCGGTATGCAGATGGCCATTGGCCAGCATGGCATCGCACAGACCCACGCCGAGCCGACCGGCCAGATGGCGATAACAGGTGCGCGCCATGCGCAGGCGCCGGTCGCCGCCAGATGGATCCGGCAACACGGGGCGTGTTCGCGGCAAGGCCAACGCTTCGATCAACGCTGCTACATCGTCGCTGGCCAACCGGTAGTAGCGATGGCGTCCCTGTTCATGCACTGCCAGCAGGCCGCCCTCGAGCAGTCGCTTGAGATGCGCGCTGCCGGTGGCCGCGCCGACGCCGGCTGCGCGCGCCAGTTCACCGGCCGGACGCGAGGTGCCATCGATCAGTGCCAACAGCATGGCCGCGCGTGCAGGCTCGGCCAGCAGGGCACCGATCTCGGCCAACTGGTAGCGGCTGGGGGAAACGGCATCGGTCATGGGCGAAGTCTAGCGCTCCGCCCTCCTTGATATTTCGTTGGGCACCGAAACAACCGCGGCGCGCCATGACGACACTGTGCTCATGGACATCTATCACGCCCCCGACACCCGCGTCATTCACCCTTCCATCCTGTACTTCGGCACGCCGGTGGTGCTTATCACCACACGCAATCCGGATGGCTCCACCAACATCACGCCCATGTCATCCGCATGGGCGCTGGCCGACCGCGTGGTCATCGGCTTGTCCGGCGGCGGACAAGGCCTGGCAAACCTGGAACGCGAGCGCGAGTGCGTGCTCAATCTTGCCAGTGAAGATATGTGCGAAGGCGTGGAGCGTATCGCGCCAACCACCGGGCACCATCCGGTACCAGCCTGGAAGCAGACGATCGGCTATCGCCACGAGGCCGACAAGTTCCGTCTTGGTGGCTGGCATGCGGCGCCATCGGTATCGGTGAGCGCGCCACGCATCGCGGAATGTCCGTTGCAGCTGGAGGCACGCGTGCTGTTGACGGTGGAGCGGCCGATCGAGCCATGGCACGGCGACGCCGGCGGCTACGCCATCATCGAACTGGAAGTGGTGCAGGTGCATGCGCACGATGAGATCGTGGTGAGTGGTACGCAGCATATCGATCCCGTGCGCTATCAGCCGTTGTTTTATCTGTTTCGGCATTACGTGGGGCGCGGAAATGCGTTGGGGAAAACGTTCAAAGCGGAAGTGTGAGAAGTAGCGCCTGTTCAAAATATTGGTGTGCCTCTCCAGGACACCTACATCCATGCCTCACCGTCATCCCAGCGAAAGCTGGGATCCAGTGACTTTCGGCTTTTTGAGGCGCTTAAAGGCGCTGGATGACTCGCTACGCTCGCCCCTTCGGGGCCGCCCTGCGGGCGTTCTGCGCGCTTCGCGCTTGTCCAGCTTTCGCTGGGATGACGGTGAGGGAATGACGAGACCATTCTGGAACGTTGCACTAGCTCCAAGAGCCGGTGATAGCATCGAGGCTCTCCTTCGAACGGGCGCCATCGGCATGCGCATCCTGGTCACGGGCAGTTCGGGTCACCTGGGCGAAGCGCTTGCGCTGACACTGCGCGAACTCGGCCATGAGGTGATCGGGCTGGATATCGTCGCGGGGCCCGCCACCACGCACGTCGGTTCCATCAGCGACCGCGCGGTGGTGCGGCGCCTGATGCCGGGCGTCAGCCAGGTGTTCCACCCCGCCACCCTGCACAAGCCGCATGTGGCCACGCACAGCCGGCAGGCCTTTATCGACGTCAACCTCACCGGCACGCTGAACCTGCTGGAAGAAGCGGTCGCTGCCGGCGTCGAATCCCTGGTGTACACCAGCACCACGAGCGTTTTCGGCGATGCGCTGGTGCCGCCGCCGGGGGAACCTGCTGCCTGGATCACCGAAGATGTCACGCCGGTACCCAAGAACATCTATGGCGTTACCAAGGCTGCCGCGGAAGATCTGTGCCAGCTGTTTCATCGCAACCAGGGCTTGTCGACCATGGTGCTGCGCACCTCGCGCTTCTTTCCCGAGGAGGACGACAGCCGCAGCGCTCGCGCCAACTACGTTGACGACAATCTGAAACTCAACGAGTACCTGCACCGGCGCGTCGATATCGAAGATGTGGTCAGCGCCCACCTGCTCGCCGCGCGGCGTGCGCCCGTGCTGGGTTTCAGGCGCTACATCATCAGCGCCACCACGCCGTTTCTTCCCGACGACCTGCCCGATCTGCGCGCCAACGCGCCGCTCGCCGTACACCGGCGCGTGCCGGGCTACGAGGCGGTTTACGCGCAGCGTGGCTGGAACATGGCGCCGGGCATCGATCGCGTCTACGTGAATGCGCGTGCCCGCCACGAACTCGGCTGATCGCCGCGCCACGACTTCGCATCGCTCATCGCACGGCTGCAGGCAGGCGACGATCTGCGCAGCCCGCTGGCGCGGCGGGTGGGCTCCAAGGGCTACCACACCGAAACATTTGCCGACGGACCGTACCCCGTCGATACCCACGCTTGATCTCAGGAGATATTTGTCTGTGAAGATCCCCATGCTGCCGTTTACGCCCACACAGTGGGACCAACTACCGGCAACGGTCCATCCGGGCGAGGCCGGCGAAGCGCACTGGCGTACGTTTTCCATCGGCGATCTGCGCGTACGCACGGTGGAGTACAGCGCCGGCTATCTGGCCGACCACTGGTGCGATCGCGGCCACGTGCTCTATGTACTGGATGGCGAGCTGCATACCGAATTGAAGGATGGCCGGCGCTTCGTGCTCACCGCCGGCATGAGCTACCAGGTATCCGATTTCGGCGATGCAGCGCACCGCTCGTCCACACCGACCGGTGCCCGGCTGTTTATCGTCGACTGACGGCGTTTGCCTAACCCACGATAGCCACCACGGCGGCCAGCCAGATCGCCGCCACACCGATCACGAACGCGCGCCGGGCAGCCACGATGCGCTCGGCGCTCTCCTCCGGCACGGGCGTGGTCACGATCCACGGCACCGATGCCAGTGCGGCGAAACCGAAAAAGGCAAACACGATCACCATCGCGTCGATGAAACGCCATGGCGTTGGCTCGTGCACACCCCAATAGCCAAGAAACGCCATGCCCATCGCACACAACGTGGCGGACGCAGAACACAAGCCGACGACGGATCCTGCGGGCGCGCGCATGGCACGAGCCTCCGGGGGTGGCTGCACTTGGGCGCGAGATTACACCCTGTCATAAGTCTGATGAGAGCCTGTTCGCGATCTCCGCATGGCCCGCGCCGGGAACGGTTTGCCCGTCAGACAAGGAAGAACGAGGGCGTGTATGTCGATACACAACCGAGTGATGACGCAGGATGACGGGCAAACAGACCCGGCACGGGCCATGCGGAGACCGCGAGCAGGCTCTTGGAGCTGTGTCGAAATCGGCGCGGCCGGTTCGTCATGACAGGGAGCGCGGCAAACATGCCCGCGCCAGCCCATCTCACAAGGAGTTGACGATGTCTGCACTGAACAGCACCACCCGGCGCCTGACCGGAACCGCTTTGCTGATGGCCCTGGCCGCCACCGGCGCAGCCCAGGCCGCCCCGGCCAGCTACACCATCGACCCCGCTCATACCTACCCAAGCTTTGAAGCCGATCATTTCGGCGGGCTGTCGACCTGGCGCGGCAAGTTCAACAGCACCGCTGGCAAGGTCACGCTGGATAAAGCGGCAGGCACCGGCAGCGTCGATATCACCGTGGATACCGCCAGCATCGACTTCGGCCTGGACAAGATGAACGAAGCGGCGCGCGGCACCGAGCTGTTCGACGTGACCAAGTACCCCAAGGCCACCTATCACGGCACGCTCGCCGGCTTCGTCAACGGCGCGCCCACCAAGGTGACTGGCGAGCTGACACTACACGGCGTCACCCAACCGCTCGACCTCACCCTCAACTCGTTCAAGTGCATGCCGCACCCGATGTACAAGCGCGAACTGTGCGGCGCAGACGCCATCGCAAGCTTCAAGCGTGATGCGTTCGGCATGGACAGCGGCAAAGCTTACGGCTTCAAGATGGACGTGGTGCTGCGCATCCAGGTGGAAGCCCTGATCGATGAAAGCAGCAACACCGGCAAGGTGGCACTGGCCACCCCTCAACACTGATGACGCATCGACGGTACACGCCCATGTCACTCACGCTCTACATGCATCCCCTTGCGTCCTACTGCCACAAGGTACTGGTCGCGCTGTATGAGAACGGCACGCCGTTCCGTCCGCACCTGGTCGATCTGGCCAACGCCGAGGCGCGCGATGCTTTCTACAAGCGGTGGCCCATCGGCCGCTTTCCGTTGCTGCACGACGATGCGCGCGATCAGCAGATACCCGAATCGAGCATCATCATCGAGTATCTCGCTCAGCACTATCCGGGCCCGGTGGTCCTGATACCCGCTGATGCCGACGCTGCGCGCGAGGTGCGCCTGCAGGACCGCTTCATCGACATCTACGTGCATGACCAGGTGCAGAAGATCATTACCGATCGTCTGCGCCCATCGGATCAGCACGATCGCTATGGCGTCGCGCAGGCGCGCGATCGCTTGCATGTGTCGCTGGGCATCCTCGAAAAACGCATGGGCCATCACGCCTGGGCCGCAGGCGACAGCTTCAGCATGGCCGACTGCGCCGCCGCACCGGCGCTGTTCTACGGCAATCTGCTGATACCGCTGGAAGAGGAATACCCGCACACCGCGGCCTACCTGTTGCGCCTGATGCAACGTCCCTCATTTGATCGCGTACTGAGGGAAGCCGAGCCCTATATGCACATGGTGCCCAAGGAACCCGCGGCAGCCTGACCAGGCCCTCGCCATTTTTATTCTGGAGACACGTCATGCTTATCGCACTCGTCATCATTCTGCTGATCATCGCCGCCGTGCTGGTGATCGCCGCCACGCGCCCCGACCGTTTTACCGTCGAACGCACGGCCACCATCCAGGCGGCGCCGGAACGGATTTTTCCGATCATCAACGACCTGCACCGCTGGCCGTCATGGTCGCCGTACGAAAAGAAAGATCCGAACATGCAGCGCAGTTACGAAGGCCCGGACGCGGGCGTCGGCGCCACCTACGGATGGAACGGCAACAAGAACGTCGGCAGTGGCCGCATGGAAATCAGCCAGTCCACGCCGTCGTCGCGCATCGAGATGAAACTGGATTTCTTTGCGCCCTTCAAAGCCAGCCATACGGCTGAGTTCCGGCTCGATTCGCGCGGTGCGGCTACCCAGGTTACCTGGGCGCTGCATGGCGAGTCGAACTTCACGAGCAAGCTGATGGGCCTGGTGATCAACATGGACAAGATGATCGGCAAGGATTTCGAGGAGGGCCTCGGCAATCTGCGCACGCTTGTGGAAGCGCGGGCTTAAGAATCCGCCCCCGTTTCCCTTATCTAGCGCACTCGTACCTATCCCTCACCGTCATCCCCGCGAAGGCGGGAAGAGCTTCACAACAGCCGAAGGCTGGTCATCCAGTGCCTTTTAGATGTCACGGAAGATCGAAAGTCGCTGGATCCCCGCCTTCGCGGGGATGACGGTGAGGTAACAACCATGCTGTGCAGAACGTTTGCTTGCCGCTAAAGGCGGCATTTCCACAAAAGACGGCCATTGCGAAGCAAATGCTTTCGCCTGCCTGACGAACTTTCGCAGCAAATCCTACTTGCGGCTGAACAAAACCGGCCGGGCGCATCAACGACGTCAACCGGGCCCACGCAGGCTCGTTTTCCGCCCTGAGCCACCCATTCAACCGGGTGGCGACAGGGGCAAGCGCTCTTACGACGCGGGGTGAAACTCCCCCAAGGCGAGCTTTGCCCTGCAAAAACTCACCCGGAACCAAGGATTCAAAGCCATGCAGACCAAGATGACGACGCGTTTCAGCCTGATCGCTTTTTCGATGGCCGCTGTGCTCGCGAGCGCCGGCGCCATGGCGCAGTCCACCTCGCCGGAGAACATCCCCGGCCACCCGCGCGTTTCTGAAGTGAACCAGCGTCTGGAGAACCAGCAGGATCGCATCCAGGCAGGCGTGGCCGACGGCCAGCTCAACGCCAAGCAGGCGACGCGTGATGAAAAGCAGGACGCCAACATCGCCGCACGCGAAAGCCGTGACGAAGCCCAGCATGGCGGCCACCTGACCAAGCAGGAACAGAAGAACCTCAACAAGTCGCTGAACCAGGACAGCAAGCGCATCCATAAGCAGCGCGCTGCCGGCTGATCCGGGCAACACACGATGTGACAGCAACGGCCCGGCCATCGCCGGGCCGTTGGCTTTTGCGGCGCGGCACAACTTCCAGCACTGGTGGCCACTTGCCGGCGTGCGAGTATCCGGGCACTCAACCAAGGCGGGAGGGTTTATGGTCAACCGGATGCTGGCAGTCGCTTGTCTGGGTGCATTGATCGTCGGGGCGGCGCACGCCGCCGATCCCACCGCCGGCAAGCCGCTCTATGGCGCCTGGGGTTTCGATCAGTCTGGCGCCGATACCCACACCAAGCCCGGCAACGATTTCTTCCGTTATGCCAACGGCACCTGGCTGGATCACACGCCCATTCCTGCCGACAAGCCCGCCGTGAGCCTGCGGCTGGCCATGTCCGACCTCACCGAGCAGCGCCTGCACGACATCATGGAGGCCGCTGCCAACGGCCATGAACCGGCCACCACGCTGGAGGGCAAGGTGGGCGCGTTCTACCAATCGTTCATGGACAGCGCTCACATCGATGCGCTGGGCGCCAAGCCCATCGCCCCGCAACTGGATGCCGTGCGCCACGCCACCACGCGTGATGCGCAGGCCGCCCTGATGGGGCGCACCAATACGGATTTCGAAGGCTCGCTGTTCAGCGTCAACTTCGATATCGACCTGAAGGACACCAAGCGTTACACGGTGTATCTCTCGCAGGCCGGACTCGGACTGCCGGATCGCGATTACTACCTCAAGCCCGAGTTCGCCAAGCAAAAGGCTGCATACCAAGCGTATGTGACGCGCCTGCTTACCCTGGCCGGCTGGCCACAGCCCGATGCTGCCGCGAAGGATGTGGTCGCCTTCGAAACAGCGATTGCGCTGGCCAACCTCAGCAAGGTCGAGCAACGCGATCCGGTGGCAATGTACAACCCGATGAGCCTCGCCGAACTAGAAAAGCTTGCACCAGGCTTCGCCTGGAAAGATTTTCTGAAGGCCTCGCAGCTGGGTGATCTCAACAACGTCGTGGTGATGGAGAAACCGGCGTTCCCCAAACTCACCGCGCTATATGCGAAGACACCCGTCGGCACCATCCAGGCATGGCAAGCCGCGCGCATTGCGGACGATGCCGCGTACTACCTGTCCCAGCCATTCCAGGACGCGTACTTCGAGATGCACAACAAGACGCTTGCCGGTCAGCAGCAGATCGAGGCGCGCTGGAAGCGAGGCGTGCATGCCGTCTCGGGCGGCGACTGCGGCGTCAACGACCGGCTTTCCTGCTTCGGCAACCTGGGCTGGGGCGTAGGCCAGCTTTATACGGCCAAATACTTTCCCGCATCGTCGAAAGCAAAAATCGAAGAGCTCGTAGCCAACCTCAAGGCCGCCTATCGCGTACGCATCGAGAAGCTCGACTGGATGGGCCCGCAAACCCGCCAGGAAGCGCTGCGCAAGCTCGACACTTACACCATCAAGGTCGGCTATCCCGACCATCCACGCGACTACTCGAACGTAGCGATGCGCAACGACGATCTCACCGGCAACGTGTTGCGTGCCGCGCAAGCCGACTGGTCGTTCTACGTGAATCGCCTGCATGGTCCGGTGGATCGCAGCGACTGGACCATGACCCCGCAGACCAACGACGCCTACAACGGCTCGCTGCGCGACATTGTCTTTCCGGCCGCCATTCTGCAGCCACCGATGTTTGATCCTAACGCCGACCCCGCCATCAACTACGGTGCGATCGGTGGCGTCATCGGTCACGAACTGACGCACGGCTTCGACGATGAAGGCCGCAAGATCGACGCCGACGGCGCACTGCGTGACTGGTGGGCACCCGCGGATGCCAAGGCCTTCGATGAACGCGCGAAAAAACTCGGCGCGCAATACGACGCCTTCGAACCGTTGCCAGGCGTACACATCAACGGCGATCTGACCATGGGCGAGAACATTGCCGACCTCGGCGGCCTCACCCTGGCGCTCGATGCTTATCGTGCCTCCCTGCACGGCAAGCCTGCACCGGTCATTGATGGCCTCACCGGCGACCAGCGCGTATTCCTCGGCTGGGCACAAGCCTGGCGCGGCAAGCTCACCGACGACGCCATCCGCCGCCAGGTCACCAGCGACCCGCATTCGCCACGCACCTTCCGCGTGAACGGACCGGTGCGCAATATCGATGGGTGGTATCAGGCGTTCGATGTGCAGTCGGGCGACAAGCTTTACCTCGACTCGAAGGATCGGGTGCGGATCTGGTGAGGCACATGGCGACGGTGCTGGTACCACTGCCTCATCAGGACTTCGACCCCAGCGAGGTGGCCGTGCCGTGGCGCGTGCTGACTGCGGCCGGACATAAAGTCGTTTTCGCTACACCAGACGGCCAGACCGCCAGCGCGGATCCGATCATGATCAGCGGTGAAGGGCTGGATCCGTGGGGGTTCATACCAGGGCTGCGCAAACTGACGCTCTTCGGCCGCTTGCTGCGTGCCAATACCGACGCGCGGCGCGATTACGCGTCCTTATTGATGGACGCGAACTTCAATGCGCCGCTGCCATGGGACGCCATCGATCCTTCTCACTTCGATGGCCTGCTATTGCCTGGCGGACATTGCGCACGCGGTGTACGTATTTATCTGGAAAGCACGCTGCTGCAAAATGCAGTGGCGGCGTTCTTCGCCGCAGACAAACCCGTTGCCGCCATTTGCCACGGCGTGGTGCTGGCCGCGCGCAGCCGCGGTGCGAATGGCCGCTCGGTGCTGCATGGGCGACGGACGACGGGGCTCACCTGGGCACTGGAGAAATCCGCGTGGTCGCTTACACGCATCACGCGGTTCTGGGATCCGGACTACTACCGCACCTATCCGGATGGTCCCGGCCAGCCTGTCGGCTACATGTCGGTGCAGCAGGAAGTGACGCGTGCCCTGGCACGCCCGGAAGACTTCCTCGATGTTCCACGCGACGCCGTGCACTACCGCCGCAAGACGTCGGGCCTGGTGCGCGACACCGACACTGACGACACCCCGGCCTTCGTCGTGCGCGACGGCAACTACGTCTCAGCCCGTTGGCCCGGCGACGTGCACCGGTTCGCCCGCGAGTTCGCGGCAATGCTTGAGAGCAAGAGTGAGAAGTGAGGAGTGAGAGATGGGGCTGACCGGCTCTTCTCTCATTTCTCACTCCTCTTCACTCGCTCCTTCCCCTTCCCGGCAGGAAAATTTCCTACCGCCCGCTAACCCCGTCATCCGGCTCGGCTTTTCCGGCTTATCCACGCCTAATCCACAATCTATTGGGTTGACCGGCCCTGAACGGCCCGATATGTTGTGCCCCGTCGGTGCCACTCTCAGACCAACGGTCGGAATGGCTTAAAACGGGAATCCGGTGGAAATCCGGGACTGCCCCGCAGCGGTAAGCGGAAACGAAAGCCAACAACGCACTGGCCCTCAGCGGCTGGGAAGCGGGAGCGAGTAGGCAGGGTCGCAAGACCCGCGTCCGCAAGTCCGAAGACCTGCCGACAGCTGCGGCCAACGCGTCGTGGTGTGGGTGACGGCTTCCGCGGGGAAGTACGTCGATGCGCAGGGCAACCAGCCCTGCTGCTCGACTGTCCGCGAAATCTCACCCCTTTTTTCAGCCCTGCGCGCGGGAGCAGGCGGTTGATGACCAAGCTTGGAGCGAAGTCGCCATGCAACCTATCGATACCACCGGCCGCGAACGTGACAACGAGCGCGCCGACAATGCTGCTTTCCCCGCCGATGCCGTCGTGGCCGAAGCGCCGCGCGCGGATACTCCGTTTGCCCTGACCCCGCCGCACAACCCCGGCCAGATGCGCGTGACCAAGCGCAGCGGCCGCCAGGAAGCGGTGGACGTCAACAAGATCGTTCGCGCAGTCACCCGCAGCAGCGAAGGCCTGCACGGCGTCGATCCGCTGCGCGTGGCGCTCAAGACCATCGGCGGCCTGTACGACGGCGCCACCACGGCAGAGCTGGATCAGCTCTCTATCCGCACGGCTGCCGCGCTTACCGCGGAAGAACCCGAATACGGTCAGCTCGCCGCGCGCTTGCTGGCTGCGTACATCGACAAGGAAGTGAGCGGACAGGAAATCCAGAGCTTCTCGCAGTCGATCGCACGCGGCGCGGAACTGGGCATTCTCAACGATCGCCTGCGCGACTTCGTCGCCACCAACGCGCGCAAGCTCAACGACGCGATCGACCCGCACGCCACGCGCCGCTTCGAATACTTCGGCCTGCGCACGGTGTATGACCGCTACCTGCTGCGTCATCCGCAGCTGCGCAAGGTGGTCGAGACGCCGCAGCATTTCTTCATGCGCATCGCCTGCGCGCTGGGCGGCAACGAGATTGGCGAGACGCTGGAGCTCTATCGCCTGCTTTCCTCGCTGGAATACATCGCCAGCTCGCCGACGCTGTTCAATGCCGGCACCGCGCACGAGCAGCTCAGCTCATGTTTCCTGCTCGACTCACCGGCCGACTCGCTGGAGTCGATCTATGAGAAGTACGGCGACGTGGCCAAGCTCAGCAAGTTCGCCGGCGGCATCGGTCTCGCCTACTCGCGCGTTCGTTCGCGCGGCTCGCTGATCAAGGGCACCAATGGCCACTCCAACGGCCTGGTGCCGTGGCTGAAGACGCTCGACGCCTCCGTGGCGGCGGTGAACCAGGGCGGCAAGCGCAAAGGCGCGGCCTGCGTTTACCTGGAGCCGTGGCACGGCGACATCGAGGAATTCCTCGAGCTGCGCGACAACACGGGCGACGATGCCCGTCGCACGCACAACCTCAACCTCGCCAACTGGATCCCGGACGAGTTCATGCGCCGCGTGGAGAGCGACGGCGAGTGGTCGCTGTTCGACCCCAAGGTCGTGCCGCACTTCGTCGACAGTTGGGGCGAGACGTTCGAGAAGGCCTACCGTGAAGCGGAAGCCGCTGGCTTGGCCACCAAGAAGGTCAAGGCACGCGAGCTTTACGCCCGCATGCTGCGCACACTGGCGCAGACCGGCAACGGCTGGATGACCTTCAAGGACCGCAGCAACGCCACCAGCAACCAGACGGCGAAGTCGGAAAACGTCATCCACCTTTCGAACCTGTGCACTGAGATCCTGGAAGTCACTAACGCCGATGAAACGGCGGTGTGCAACCTGGGTTCGGTGAACTTGTCGCGCCACGTGGTGGACGGCCAGTTCGATTTCGACAAGCTCGCCTCCACGGTGCGTACCGCCGTGCGCCAGCTCGATCGCGTGATCGATCTCAACTTCTACCCGATCGACACCGCCAAGGTCGCCAACAACAAGTGGCGTCCGGTGGGTCTGGGCGTGATGGGCTTGCAGGACGTGTTCTTCAAGCTGCGTCTGCCGTTCGATTCGGCCGAAGCGCTGATGCTTTCCACCCGCATCGCCGAAGAGATCTATTACAACGCGCTGTGGCAGTCGAACGAGCTGGCCGCGGAGAACGGTGCGCACCCTGGCTTTGCCGAAAGCCGCGCGGCCAACGGTGAGCTGCAGTTCGACTACTGGTCGAACGCCACGCCCACCGACAAGGCACGCTGGGACGAACTGCGCGAGTCGATCAAGGCCAAGGGGCTGCGCAACTCGCTGCTGATCGCCATCGCACCGACCGCCACCATCGCCTCTATCGCGGGCTGCTACGAGTGCATCGAGCCGCAGGTGAGCAACCTGTTCAAGCGCGAAACGCTGTCGGGCGACTTCCTGGTGGTGAATCGCTATCTGGTGGAAGAGCTGAAGACGCTGGGCTTGTGGACCGCCGACGTGCGTGACGCCATCAAGCTGTCCGAAGGCTCCATCCAGGGCATCAGCGCGATTCCGGAACGCCTGCGCACCATCTACCGCACGGTGTGGGAGCTTCCGCAGAAGGCGCTGATCGACCTGGGTGCGGCTCGCGGTGCGTACATCGACCAGAGCCAGTCGCTGAACCTGTTCATGGAAAACCCGAACATCGGTCAGCTCAGCTCCATGTACATGTACGCGTGGAAGTCCGGCATCAAGACCACCTACTACCTGCGTTCGCGTCCGGCGACCAAGATTGCCAAGACCACGGTGTCGGCAGCACCGGCTTCGAAGGCGGCGCCGGTGGCGGATCAAGATCAGGAGCAGGCGACGGCGGCGGTGTTCTGCTCGCTGGAGAATCCGGAGTATTGCGAGGCGTGTCAGTAATCGTTGTCCCCCGCGAATGCGGGAAGAGCTTCACAACAGCCTAAGGCTGGTCATCCAGTGACTCTTTCGCGAGGTTCGAAAGGCTCTGGATTCCCGCCTGCGCGGGAATGACGATCAAGGAATGAGGTCAGAATAAAGGTCGCGCCAGCAGGGGTTGGTCTTTTCGATCAACCTCAGTTTCCAGGCTCGATTCCATTTCTTGATCGCCTTTTCCCGTGAAATGGCCGACTCCATGGAATCGTGCATTTCGTACCAGACCAGCTGATGGACGTGATGGTGACGGGTGAAACCCTCAACGACATCGTTGCGATGCTGCCAGCTACGAGCCAACAGGTTAGAAGTGACGCCCGTATACAAGGTGCCATTACGGCTACTGGCGAGAATGTAAACGCAGGGCTGGCGATTGCGCATGCGAAGGGCTCCGGTTTCACACCGCCCGAGCTTGCCGTCATCGACAACCCAATACGACCGTCATCCCCGCGTAGGCGGGGATCCAGCGCCTTTCTCTGACACGTTTCAGTGAAGTGAGGGAAGTCACTGGATTCCCGCCTGCGCGGGAATGACGATCAAAGAACAACGGCGCGCCGCACCATCGGCGCCGCAGAGACAAGAGGAACACCCATGTCCACCCAGCACATTCTTAATCCCGGCTTCGAACTCACCCTGCGCCCGATGCGCTATCCCGAGTTCTACGAGATGTACCGCAACGCGATCAAGAACACCTGGACGGTCGAGGAAGTGGATTTCTCGCTGGACACGACCGACCTCAAGTCGAAGATGTCTGAGGCCGACCGCCACCTGATCCATCGCCTCGTGGCCTTCTTCGCCACCGGCGACACCATCGTGGCGAACAACCTGGTGCTGAACCTGTACCAGCACATCAATGCGCCCGAAGCACGCATGTATCTGTCGCGCCAGCTGTACGAAGAAGCGCTGCACGTGCAGTTCTACCTCACCCTGCTGGATACCTACATTCCCGATCCGACCGAGCGCAACAAGGCGTTCGACGCGATCCAGAACATTCCGTCGATCCGCCAGAAGGGCGAGTTCTGCTTCAAGTGGATCGACTCCATCCAGGGCCTGCAGAAGCTCGAAACGCGCGAGCATCGACGCCAGTTCCTGCTGAACCTGATCTGCTTCGCCGCCTGCATCGAAGGCCTGTTCTTTTTTGCTGCGTTCGCCTACGTGTACTTCCTGCGCTCGCGCGGCCTGCTGCACGGCCTGGCCTCGGGCACCAACTGGGTGTTCCGTGACGAGAGCTGCCACATGGCGTTCGCGTTCGACGTGGTGCGCACCGTGCGCGCCGAAGAGCCCGACCTGTTCGACGACGAGGTGCGCACGCAGATCGAAGAGATGCTGGAAGACGCCATCGCCTGCGAAACCCAGTTCGCCGAAGACGTGCTTTCCGGTGGCGTGGCTGGCCTGTCGGTGAAGGACATGCGCCAATACCTGGAGTACTGTGCCGATCAGCGTCTGGCCCAGCTCGACTTGCCGAAAAAGTACGGCGCCAAGAACCCGTTCGACTTCATGGATCTGCAGGACGTGCAGGAAGTGACCAACTTCTTCGAGCGCCGCGTGTCGGCTTATCAGGTGGGCGTGCAGGGCGAAGTGGCGTTCGACATGTCGTTCTGATGATGAAGGGCGGCGCACCGCCATCAGCGATGCGCCGCCCTCCCCTCGATCACTCAGGCCCGATGTCCGAAAAAGCGACGCATCGCCGTCGCCAGCCAACCGCCTTCCCGGGTGTCTCCGGTCAACTTCTGCAGCTTGCGCCGCACGACGGGCACATAGGCTTTGTCATCACCGCGGATATGCTGGAACAACCAGCGTGACAGCAGCGATTTGAGCTCTTCCGCAACGTCCTCTCCTGCGCGTGCGCGATCCTGATAACGCTTCACTGTTTCGACGAATCGCTCGTGGATGGCCCGGTGTGCGTCACTGAACGGGTAGCCGGCGTCTTCCATCAGCGCCTCTTCGAAAGCGAAGTGGGACAAGGTGTAGTCCACCAGGTCTTCCAGTACCACCTGCACGCACGGTTGGTCACTTTCCCGCTGTGCCTCGTGCAGCGCGTTGACCATGCTGACAATGCGCTGGTGTTGCTTATCGATCACCTCGATGCCGGTATCGAGGTCCCCCTGCCAGGACAGATAACCCATCTCGCCTCCCCTCAGGCGCGTTATATGGGCGGCAAGTGATAGCGTGGCCGCCGTCCATGCGACTTGATGTGGGTCAACCCACCGTTATCGCCGGGCTACGCCAAAGAACCGCCTTAGGGAACGGCCCAACCAGCCGGTGCTGCTGCCATCGTCGACGGCCGCCTCCTGCATATGGCGACGCACCGCGTCGACGATGGCCTTGTCGTCATTGCGGATGTGGTTGAACAGCCAGTGCGAGAGCGTGTGCAGAAGTTCGCTGCCGATATCCTCGCCGGCACGGAAGCGCAGCTGATAGTCCGCCACGCGTTTGATGAATACTTCGTGGACCCGCTTGTGCGCCCGGCTGAATTCGTAGCCGGCATCCTCCATCAGGGATTCCTCGAAGGTGAAATGCGACAGGGTGTAGTCCACCAACTCGTCGAGAATGTCACCGATCTCCGCTCGTTCGCGATGATCCAATGCATCGTGGAGATGATTGATCATCTCCACGATGCGCTTGTGCTGGTTGTCGATCACCCTGATGCCGGTGTTGAGATCGTCCTGCCAAACCATGTAGGACATACCGCTGCCTTCCATACGCGTAAGTGGACACCATTTGTGGTCATCCACCTAGGCCATGGTTTGATATGCATCATTGACAGCCATATCCATTCGATCTTCGCGACACTAAGCCGCATCGCGAATGTCCGGGTGGCACGGCCACCCGGACATCTCTGTTGAATTACTTGGCAACCGGCGCGCCAAGACTGATGAACGGTACCGCGCCCGTGCCCGAGTAGGTCGGCAGATGGCCATCCCACTTTTCAATCGCCGACATCTGAACCACGTTGGGGTTCTGGCGCAACGCTTCACCCTTGAGCGAAATGGCTTTGGCTTCTGCTTCCGCGATAGTGAGCTGAGCCTGGGCACGTCCCTGTGCTTCAGCTTCCACCTTTTCCGCTTCGGCCTTCGCCTGCGCCACTTCGTTCTGGCGCTGCTCAGCCATCTGCGTCGCCTGGATCTTGGCGTTGATCGACTGCACCACCGTTTCCGGCAGACGCAATTCGCCGATCCAGTAGATCTTCTCCACATCAATACCGACGGCCGATACTTCCTCGCTGACGTCGCGCTGCACGGCTTCGATGAGACTGGCCTTGCCTTTGCCGTAGACCGATTCGATATCCAGATTCGATGCCTCTTTCACCAACGCATCGCGAATCATGTTGCGCAGATACACGTCGGTGATCTCGTCGATGCCTTTGCGGTACTTCTGGAAAATCAGCGTCACCTTGGCCGGATCGATGTGATAAGTGATGCCCACATCGGCATTCACCGTCAGGCCCTGCGCCGTCTGGAAGCTGATCGACTCGTCCACCGGACGGCCTTCCGAGGCCGAACGGGTGAAGGTGTAGGTCTGCGTAAACGTGGGGAAGGTGTACATCTCATAGCCCCAGCCCACCCAGTAGCGGCCCGGTGGCAATTCCTGCAGCGAACCCTTGCCATCGCCATACATCTGGAACTTCACGCCGACGTTGCCTGCCGGCACCTTGGAGCATGCCGCCAGCGCCAGGACGGAAAGCGACAACAACATGGTCAGTACGCATTTCATGAGTGGATCATTCCTTGTGGGTGAAACCGCGGCGCAGCAGCAGGAAGCCCCATGCCGCGAGCAATGCCAGAAGAGCCAGACCAGCCAGCACGGCGAACGTGCTGGTGGCTGAGATCAGTTCCGGACCGATAAAGCCGATGTAAAGGAGCAGGCAGACGACGAACGGCCACAGCCGATGGGCCAGCCAGTCGACAAGCGTTTTCATGATTTCCCCGTGGTCTGTATCAGTGGCGAATGCCGGTTTGGACGTCCATCTGGCGCGGCCCACCGAGGCAACACGCGCTAGGTGTTGCGGGTGGCCGACTGATGGAGGGCCGTTGGGAGTCGCTAACCCTGGCGTCGCAAGCGTCGCTGTTGGCGACAGTGCGGATGGGCAAAGCAGATGGATGCGGCCTTCATATAAGCGCACTCCGATGGGCGCTGCTGGATGAGGACGGCGCGCACTCTACTCCGAATCTTGTGCAATGCAACAAGTCAGTAGTGACGCAATTTAGCCCTATGGACCTATTGACTACAGCTGTAGTCACGGACTAGTTTGACTACAGCTGTAGTCACAGGACAGAAACCATGGGCAAACCTTCCATAGGCGATCAGGAGCTGGCGCTTCTGCAATACATCGCCGAGCACACGAACGCATCGGTAGGCGAAGTGGCCGCCGGGTATGGCGAACCGCGCGGGCTGGCCCGCTCCACGGTGCTGACCATGATGGAACGCCTGCGCGGCAAGGCCTACCTCAAGCGGCGCCAGGTAGCGGGCATATATCGCTACAGCCCGGCCACAGGGCCCGGCGAAGTGATGCGCAGCGCCGTGGGCCAGTTTGTCGAGAAGACCTTGAGCGGCTCGGTATCGCCGTTTGTCGCATGGATGTCCGAACGCACGGATGTAAGCGACACCGAGTTGGCCGAACTGGAAGCCCTCGTGGCGCAACTGCAGTCGCGAAAGAAGGACGGCTGACATGAACACCATGGCGCTTATTGCAGAGAACCTCGTCAGCCGGCTTGCGTGGACCTCGGTGCAGGCCGCATTGCTTGTCGGTCTCGTGTGGCTGGCTGCCCGGCAGTTGCCGCGGCTGAGCGCCGCCACGCGCTCGCTCCTGTGGTGGTTGCTCGGCGTGCAATTGCTGCTGGGGCTGCTGATGCCCACGCCGGTATCGCTGCCGCTGTTGTCGCCTTCACCGGCGCACGTCATGGCCGCGCCATCCACGCAGCCTATGACGCCTGCATTGACGGCACCCAGCGAACACCGCATCGACGGATTCAACGCGTCGGTGGCCGCCGCGCCGAATGCCCTTGCCAATACCGCGTTGCACGGGACGTCCGTACAGAACGAAAGTGCGGTGTCGTTCCACTGGCAGACCGTGCTGTTGTCACTGTGGCTGGCCGGCGTACTCGTTCACCTGGTCATCGCCGTACGACAGTCGCGCGAAGCACGAGCCATCGTGCGCGCTTCGCAACCGCTCGATGACCCCGCATTGCAGGCTGCGTGCGCCGCCCAGGCTCGCGCCCTCGGCCTGCGCCGCTGTCCGTCGCTGCGCGTATCGCACGACATCGACTCGCCACAAGTGAGCGGCTTGTGGCGCCCCACGGTGCTGTTGCCTGCCCGCCATACGCTGTCGCCAGAGGATTCCGCGCTGGCATTGGCCCATGAGCTGACCCATCTCCGTCGTGGCGATCTGTGGATGGGCTGGATACCGGCGATCGCGCAGCGGATGTTCTTCTTCCACCCGCTGGTGCGCTGGGCGATGCGCGAGTACGCGCTCCATCGCGAGGCCGCCTGTGATGCGCAGGTAGTGCAGCAGAACCACACCGCGCCACAAGCCTATGGACGACTGCTGCTGCGCCTTGGCGTGGCGCATCCACCGCATGCCGGTCTTGCCGGCGCATCTCCCACGTTTCACAACCTGAGGCGACGACTCACCATGCTGCAACTCAGTCAGCAAGACACCACTTCGCCCACGCGCAGCTGGCTGCTCGTGGCCCTGGTCGCGGCGATCGGCGTGTTGCCCTATCGCGTCACGCAAGCAACACCCGACCAGCCTGCCGCGCAACCGGCCGCTTCGTCCTCGGCAGCCACGGCACCCGCGACGCGCACGACCACGACCACGTCAACGACGTCCACCGCATTGCCTGCTGTACCGCCGGTGCCGCCCGTGCCGAAGGCACCCCCGGTGCCCATGACGCCGGCAGTCCCGCCTGCGCCACCCGCGCCGCCGGCGCCGCCCGCCCCCGCTGATGCCTCCGGCTTCTCCGCTCGCCACGTGCACATCGATACCCACAGTGATGAGGGATACGGGTTTGCGCTGCTCGATCGCGATTCGGTCACGGTCAATGGCACGGAAGGTGACCTGCAGGCTGCGGAACATCTGCGCAAGAACGGAGAACCGCTGGTGTTGTTCCGTCGCGGCAGTCAGTCCTACGTGATCCAGGACCAGGCCTATGTCGCTCGTGCCAGGACCGCGTACGCGCCAGTCACAGCGCTTGCCCAGGAGCAAGGCAAGCTCGGCGGCGAGCAAGGCCGGCTGGGTGGTCAGCAAGGCGCTATTGGCGCTCGCGAAGGTGCGCTGGGCATGCGGCAGGCAGCTATCGCTCAGCGCGAAGCATCGCTCGATATGCGGGAAAGCCTGGGCAAGTCGGGCGACGCCAGTGTTGGTGAGCGCGCCGGCATCAAGGCGGAAACGGCGGAGATCGAACGCGAACGCGCCGAACTCGAGCGCCAGCAAGAAGCTCTGGGACGCCAGCAGGAGGCGCTCGGCAAGCAACAGGAAGCACTGGGCCGCCGCCAGCAAGAGGCCACCGCCAAGGCGAACGATCAGATGACCAGGTTGCTGGATGAGGCGCTGGCGAAAGGTGTGGCGCAGCCTTTGAGCAAGCGCTGAGGCTCTGCGAGCTCTTTCAATACTGAGTGGACCAGCTAATACCTCACCGTCATCCCCGCGAAGGCGGGGATCCAGTGCCTTTAAGACGCTGAGGGAAACCGAAAGTCGCTGGATCCCCGCCTTCGCGGGGATGACGGTGAGGGTCTAATGCAGGTATGCGGTGCGCGTGTGCGAAATCGCATACCTGCCAAGCGGGCGGAAGATATGGTTAAACCTCAATCCTTCGGCGGCTTCATCGCGTACTCCTTCGGAGGCGTGTCGCCCGCAAGGTTCCGCACGAAGTAATCCCAGCGCTTGCGCATCATGTAGTTCACGGCGCTGCCGTAGGCGTGGTGCGCGTTGGGAATCATCAGCAGATCGAAGTCCTTGTTGGCCTTGATCAGCGCGTCCACCACCAGCAGCGTTTCGTACGGCGGCACGTTGTCGTCCATGGTGCCGTGCGCCAGCAGCAGGTGGCCTTTGAGGTTGGCTGCGAAGCTCTGGTTGGCCTGATCGTCGTAGTTGCTCTTGCCGTCCTTGTCCGTCACCAGCAGACCCTGCCACTTCTCGGCCCAGTCGTCTTCGTAGTTGCGGTTGTCGTGGTTGCCGCTTTCGGCGATGCCGACTTTGAAGAAGTCCGGGTACCGGAACATGGCGGCCGCGGTGGCGTTGCCGCCGCCGGAATGGCCCCACATGCCCACACGCTCCATGTCGATCCATGGGTAGCGCTTGCCCAGCTCCTTCAGGCCTGCCACCTGATCGGGCAGCGTGTTGTCGCCGATGTTGCCGTAGTAGGCATCATGAAACGCCTTGGAGCGCCAGGGCGTGCCCATGCCATCGATGGCCACGACGATGAAGCCCAACTCGGCCAGCGCCTGATGATCGCTGCGGGTGGGGTTGAAGCTGCGCGAGCCCACCGAACCCGTCTGCGGGCCAGGATAGACGTAGTCGACGATCGGGTACTTTTTGGCAGGATCGAAATGCGTCGGCTTGAACATCAGGCCGTACAGATCTGTTTTGCCGTCGCGCCCCTTTACCGTGAACGACTGAGGCGGCTGCCAGCCCGCCGCCAGCAGACGGCTGATGTCCGCCTTGGCAATGGTGCCCATCACGTGACCGTCATCCGAACTGCGCAGCACGGTCACCGCCGGCGTGGCCGGGGTGGAATAGGCGTCGGCAAACAGACGTCCATCCGGCGACAGCGTAATGGTGTGGTCCGCGGGTTCCGGCGCCAGCAGCGCGGGTGCGCCACCGTCCATGCTGACTTTGTAGAACTGCTGGTAATACGGATCGACGCCGCGTTCGCGGCCTACGCCACGAAACCACAGCGTGCGCGACTTGCGATCCACGCGCAGCACTTCGGTGACGTTGCCCTCGCCCGTGGTGATAGCGCGCTTGAGCTTGCCGCTGTCCAGGTCATACAGGTACAGGTTGCCCCAGTTGGTGCGTTCACTGAACCACACCACTTCGTGGCTCTCCGGCAGGTACTGCCAGTTGACCCTGCCGTTGCCGCTTTCGTAATACGTCGGCACGCTTTCGTTGAACACCGTGCGTACGTCGCCAGTGCGCGGATCAGCAACGCGGAACCAAGCCTGCTTGTGGTCGCGCGACGACGACACAAAAGCCAGCGAGCTGGCGTCCGGCGCCCACTGCACGTCGTCCCAGCCGCCATCGCGGCCGCAGCTGATGTCGTCGCACAGCGTGGAACGATGCTGATCGGGCTCCATCTTCAGGCGAACCACCTTGCGGCTGGCGGCATCGACAATGACGCGCTCGATCATCGTCACGTTCTTGTCGCCCACCAGCGGGTACTTCCACTTCTCCACTTTCGGCTGGCCGACGTTGGTGCCCACCAGCACCATATCGCTGGTCTTGCGCTGATCCTGCTGGAAGGTGGCGATCTGCCTGGAGTCCGGCGACCACACAAGGATGGCCTTGTTGGAATGCTTCCAGCCCGCGTTGTCGGTGGCGTAGCCGTAGTTTTCCACACCGTCGATGGTCAGCTGGGTCTCCTTGCCGGTGGCTACGTCGCGCACCCACAGATTCCAGTCGCGCACAAAGGCTTCGCTGCGCTTGTCCGGCGAGAGAACGACCGGCTCGTTGCCCACGCCTTCCACGTTTTCGTCGCGGCTCTTGCTGCAGGCGCCTTCGGCTTTCGTGTCGCACAGGTAGCGCTTGCCTTTCAGGGTGACGTCGAGGCGTCCGTCTGCGGCTACGGCGAAGCTGGTGATGCCCAGCGTGTCGGCACTTACGGGCTTACCCAGCGCCTTGCTCAGCGCGGCGGCAAGTTGGGCATGATCAAAAGCCGGCGCCGTCTTGCCGGTGACGGCATCGAAGCGCACAAAGTGGTCGCCTTTGGCGTCGTGGTCGCGATACCAGAAGTGGTCATTGTCCAGCCAGATCACCGACTGCACGGCGTGATCCACCAGCGGCGTGGTGTTGTAGCCCGCGAAACGTTCGGCGCGCGCGTAATCATCGTGGGTCAGCGTGCGGCCTTCGGCGGCCACGCCGGCCGACAGCATGCTCATCACCATCGCGCCCAGCAGGCGCGCGCCGTGTGCCTTCAAAATCATGTGTTCTCCCCAGTGGACAGCTCATGGTGGGCGTCACACTGGACGCCCCGATCAACGCTTGATCCTAGCGCTGCTTATACCAAGGAACGCCTGCCATGAGTCCCGTCCTCAGGCGAATTTCATCAGGACCACGCCCGCCGTGATCAGCACCAGCCCCAGCCAGCCCGAACGGCGCAAATGCTCGCCGAACATGGTGATGCCAAGCACGGTGGTTGCGATCAGGCCGACGCCACCCCATACGCCGTAGGCCACCGACAACTGGATGCCCTCGATGGTGTAGCTCAGGGCCGTGAATGCCGCCAGCGCGCAGACGATGGCTGCCACCGCGGGGCCCTTGTAGGTGAAGCCATGCGAGCGCTTCATCAGCACGTTGGCGGCAACTTCCAGCACGATCGCGATGGACAGGTAGAGCAGATGAATCGGCTGGAAGTCAGGCAGCATGCGTGCGCTCCGCCGGAGCCTCGTCCGTGCCACGCTCCAGCAACAGGATGCCGGCAATGATCAGCACCATGGCGATCAGCTTGACCGGCGTCAGCGCCTCGGCGAACAGCCATGCGCTGCACAGCGTAATCAGCACCAGCCCCAGGCTCTCCCACGCGCCATAGGCCACCGCGAGCGGGATTCGCTTCACCGCCAGCGCCAGGTTGGTGTAGGACAACACCAGCATCACGTACATCACGCTCATACCCATCGTATGGGCCTGGTGATGCAATCCGTATTTCATCGCCAATGTACCGATGACTTCGGTGACAATAGCCGCGGCCATGAAGAGCCAGTAGCGCATGCCGTTCTCCTTGCTGCGCGCATGAGTGCCCCATCCTACCTTTTTCCCCGACTGAACACGCCCATGACCCTATCGTCCGACACCACGTCACTGCCTGAAGCCCGCATGCTTGAGATGGTGTTTCCCGATCACACCAACCATCTCGGCACGCTGTTCGGCGGGCAGGCACTGGCATGGATGGACAAGGCCGCCTTCATCGTCGCGTCACGCCATGCACGCCGCACGGTGGTCACGGCGCGCTCCGAAGAAGTGAATTTCCGCGTGCCCGTACGCAAGGGGCAGCTGGCGGAACTGGTGGCGCGCATCGTGCACGTCGGTCACAGCTCGATGACGGTGGAAGTGGAGCTCACGGCAGAAGATCCGCTTACCGGCGACCGCCGCGTCTGCACCACCGGCCGTTTCGTGATGGTGGCACTCGATTCCAATGGCGCGCCGGCGACCGTGCCGCCGCTGCCTGCGGCAGGTGCCTGATCGCTGCGAAAGTCTGATTGCGACCTCTGTCTTTAATAGCTCGTCATTCCCGCGAAGGCGGGAATGACGAGCAAAAGCGCGCGTCTCGCCACGATTGACCACCCTTGACGCCGGCACCAGCGCACGCCCACGCTCTACAGGTCCTCACCCGGAGTCCCCGCGATGCCTGCCCAGTTCACCGTGATCGGCAACTATGTCTCGCCCTATGTTCGCAAGGTGCTGGTGTGCATGGACCTCAAGGGGCTGTCGTACGAGATCGACCCCATCGCGCCTTTCATTGGCGATGAACGCTTCACCAAACTGAGCCCGCTGCGCCGCATCCCCGTGCTGATCGAGGGCGACATGGTGCTCAACGACTCGTCCGTGATTTGCCAGTATCTGGAAGATCGCTTTCCCACGCCCGCGCTCTATCCCACCGACATCACCGATCGCGCGCGGGCGCGCTGGCTGGAGGAGTACTGCGATACGCATCTGGCCAGCGTACTGGTGTGGAAGCTGTTCTATCAGAAGGCGATCCGCCGCCACGTGTTTGGCGAAACCACGGACGAGGACATTGTGGCCAAGGCACGCGAGGAAGAGATTCCCGCCGCGCTCGATTACCTCGAAAGCCAGTTGCCGCCTGCAGGCTATGTGTTCGGTGAGCTGTCGATTGCGGATATCAGCATGACGGCGTACTTCCGCACGGCGTCCTTCGTGCGCTATGCCATCGATGCGCAACGCTGGCCGCGCCTGGCGGCATTGGTGGAGAAAGTGCAGGCCCTGCCCGCTTTTCAGAAGCTAGCCACGCTGGAAGAGGCCATGTTGCGCATGCCTTTGATGGAGCAACGCGCCGCACTGGCCGCCGCCGGCGCGCCACTGACCTCGTGGACCATGGGCACGCAGCCGCCGCGCAAGGGTTTTGAGCGCATGGAGTAATGGCGATGCATAGGGGCTGCGCCCCGATGCATGGTCTCAGCGCAGATGCAGCCAGTGCAGATGCACGCCATTGGCGCGATCTTCGGCGCGAAACCCTTCGCGACTCTCGGCCACGATGCCCCACACGGTACGCAGGGTTTCGCCCTGCGGTTCGTCCACGCGCAAGTGCTCGCCCAGGGGAATGGCAAAACGGGTTTCCAGCATCATCACCTGATCGCGCTCCCAGATCAGCAGCGCAGGCTGGCCGGTCGTAGCGCCCCAGCCCAGATGAACCTGTACGTCCTTGGGGACGTAGGTGCCGCGGTTGTCGAGCTTCCAGTGCTCAGACTTGCGCAACAGTGCTTGCAGGCGTGGATCGCTCCAGTCCACGCGGCTCCCCTTGATGTTCGGCTTGTGAGCAGTCATTGCATCCCATCGGGCGTCCGCCATGGGCAGATGGCGGGTATGCCCGGTTATCGGCGCAACGCCGGCTAACTTGAGGCTGACGCCCCGGCGCCTCAGCTACGGCCGGGATGGGTTTTCAGCGGATGGTCGAGCCCGCCCACCGTGCGCAGCATCAGTTGCTGCACGGAGGCCATATGACCCGCCAGCGGCACCACTTCGTCTCGCAGCCAACGCAACCACGGCGGGCGCCCTCGCACCAGACGGGTGATCGCGCCAATGCGACGCACCACCGCTTTATGCACGGCATGACGCAGCACGCCGTAATCGTGAAGGCGGGAAAGATCACCAGCCAGCGCGTCAGCCGCGCAGTCGGCGTACACGTAGGCGTCTTCGATGCCCAGATTCATGCCACGCGCGCCGATAGGTGAATGGATATGCGCCGCGTCGCCACCAAGTGCGACGCGACCCAGCGCGGCCTGTGAAGCCACGCGATGGCCGATATGGAACTGCGACTGCCATGCCACGCTGCCCAGCGTGCCGTAACGACGCAGGGTGGCGAGCGGATCGGCGGTATTGGCGATCACCCGCCACGTGTCGCCTTTCAGTCGCAGCGTGAAGATGAAACCGTCGGACAAGAACAGCACGTGCGCATGCCATGGATCGAGCGACGTATACATGTCGATATCCCACAGCGACCAGGGTTCCGGCAGATGTCTGCCGCCAAACGTCAGCCCCAACGCTTCGCGCGTGGCGCTGCGTGCGCCATCGGCGCCGAAGAGCAACGAGACCTGCGCCTGCTCGATCTCGCCGTCGGCATGCCGCAGGGTGGCGGTGACATGCGACGCATCCTGCGTCAGCGTTTGCAGGGAAACGCCACGCTCCACCGGCACGCCCTGCGCCAGCAAGGCCTCGGCGAGCAAGGCCTCGGTACGCGCCTGCGGCAGCGCCGTCATGGCCTGGGGCGCCCCGTGCGCGTCAGGAAGATTCATTACCAGCACCTCGCGATCTCCCGCGCGCAGACAGGCGCCCTGGACAGCCCAGCCTTCCGCAACGATGCGATCGGATACGCCGGTATCGTGCAGCACCTCGAGCGTGCGCCGGTTCACCGCCAGCGCTCTGGAATACATCGAGGCTTGCGGCAGTACGTCGACAATGCGCACCGCCACGCCACGGCGTGCGAGAAACAGCGCTGCCGCCAGACCCGTTGGCCCGGCGCCCACAATCAGCACGGACGGTTGCGTCGGCTCCATCGCTGTCCTCCGAAGGCGGCGGCACAGTTTGGCGCCTGCGGACGTTTGGCTGACGTCAACGCGGCGCTAACCGGGGTACGGCCTAGGCCATCAGGCATGCCGGTCTGGGACTGTCGCCGCAGCAGCCGCCCGGCGATACTCCGCGGAGAACCCTGTCGGAGGCTTACCTATGCGCGCCCCGTTTGTCGTGTTCGCTTTGTGTCTCGCACTTCCCTGTTTCGCTGACACCCCTGCTCCCACGCCCGTCGAACAACTGGCCAAGCCACCGGCCAACGCGCAGCGTTTCACCATCCTCTCCTCAGCCGGCAAACACGGCCACTCAGAGCGCTGGGTCGCCGCCGATGGCACGCGCATGGGTCGCGAGAGCCTGCTGCTGCGTGGCATGGTGACCGAGGTGGACAGCCGGGCCACGCTTGGCCGCGACGGCATGCTGGAAAACGTCGTGATTCGAGGCCGCACGCCCCGTGGCAATGCGGGCGAGACCTTCGCGGTGCTGGGCGGCAAAGCCAGTTGGAAAAGCCCGGTGGACGCGGGCTCTGCGAGCTACGGTTCGCCTGCGGAATACGTGCCGTTCGGCGGCCCGATGAGCCTCACCGCGGACATGTTCGAAGCCTTGCTGGCCGCGCCCGACATGACGCTTGCCCTGCTTCCCGGCGGCAAGGCCCATGCCCAAAAGCTGGTGACCGTCACCGTTGGCGAAGGCGCCGCGAAGAAAGAGGTTACCGCCTATGCGGTCAGCGGCCTCAACAACACGCCGGTGCCCGTGTGGGCAGATGCAAAAGGTCATTTCTTCGGCTTCGTCGACGGCCTGACCTGGTTGCCGGAAGGTTACGAATCGGCGGAGCCCGCACTGAACAAAGCGCAGATGGTCGCCATGGCCGAGCATGCCAAGGCCATTGTCCCGCTCTTGCAGAAGACACCTACCGGCCCGGTCGCCTTCGCCCATGTGCGCGCCTTCGTCGACGGCACGCATTTCGTCGATGACCAGACGGTGGTGGTAGAGAACGGCGTGATCACGCAGGTTGGCCCAGCCGCCACCGCGACCTTGCCGAAGAACGCGCAGGTCATCGACGGTACCGGCAAGACGCTGGTGCCCGGCCTGTGGGATGCCCACCAGCATGTCGCCGACGATGCGAGCGGCCCCATGCTGCTATCGCTCGGCATCACCTCCGCACGCGATCCCGGCAACGACGATGCGCAAACACTGTCGCGCGCACGGCGCCGTGCGAAAGGCGAGCTGCTGTTGCCGCACGTCTATCCGTCCGTGCTGATCGACGGCAAAGGACCCAACACAGCGCAACAGGCCAGCGTCGCCACCTCGCAAGAACAAGCCATTCAGATTGTGGACAAGGCGAAAGCCGACGGCTTCACCGCCATCAAGATCTACGGCAGCTTCAATCCGGCCTGGGTGCCCGCCACCGCCGCCGAAGCGCACAAGGTTGGCTTGCATGTGCACGGCCACCTGCCGGCGGGCATGCGTACCATGGACGCGATCAACGCCGGCTATGACGAGATCACGCACATCTACTTCGTGATGATGCAGGCCATGCCGGACTCGGTGGTGAATGTCTCCAACGGCATCGCACGCTTCGAAGGACCCGGCCGCTACGCGCGCAATGTCGCCCTGGACGGGGAGCCGATGAAGTCGTTGATCGCGACGATGGCACAACGTCACATCACTTCCGACCCCACCCTGGTGGTTGCCGAGGTCCTCTTTGTCCCAGAGGACGGCGATCTGTCACCGGCCTATGCCCCGTTCGTAGGCACCCTTCCGCCCTCGGTGGAACGCGGATTTCGCCAGGGCGGTTTCGCCGTGCCCAAAGACCTTACCCGCGCCGACTACCGCGCCAGCTTCGCCAAACTGCAGGCGCTGGTAGGTGCGATGCACAAGGCCGGCGTGCCGATCGTGGCCGGCACCGACGGCAATGGCATGGAGCTGGTGCGCGAACTGGAACTCTATGTGCAGGCGGGCTTCACCAACGCCGAGGCGCTCGCCAGCGCCACCATCGCCCCCGCGCATCTGGTCGGCGTCGACGCGCACACCGGCAGCATCGCGACCGGCAAGGCGGCGGATCTCGTACTGGTGGATGGCAACCCCGCAGTGAACATCGGCGACTTGCGGCATACCGACGTAGTGATGATGGACGGCAAGCTGATGGACGCCAACGCGCTGCGCACCGAGGGCGGCATCAGCCATCGGCCAGCCTGGGAAGAGTGAGGCTCGCTCAGGGCAACCCGCGCAACAGCTCAGCCATCCAGTCGACAAACACACGCAACCGCAGCGGCAATTGCCGCTGCGATGAGTACAGGGCAGTCAACGGCAACGTCGGCGGCGGCATGGTGGGCAGCAACTCCACGAGCTGTCCCCCGGCCAATGCATCGGCCATGCGATAGCGCGGAAACTGCGCAATGCCCAGACCGGCCTCGCAACAACTGAGATAAGCCTCGGTGCCGCTCACCGTGACCTGCGAGGGCAGCATCACCTCACGCAGGCGGCGCCCCACCATGAATTCCAGTGGCGTGGTGCGGCGCGTGGTAGGTGAGGCCCAGTTCACCGCGATATGCCCGTTTTGCAAATCGGCCAGCGTCTGCGGCATGCCATGCCGGCGCACATAGTCCGCGCTGGCTACCGTGATTTGCGACATGTTGGCCACGCGGCGCCCGATCATGCTGGAGTCGGACAGCTCGCCCGCACGCAACACGCAATCCACGCCCTCCTGCACCAGATCGACGAAACGGTCGCTGGTGCCGATATCCAGCTCGATCTGCGGATAGCGTGCGAAGAAATCCGGCAAGGCCGGCACCACCACGCTGCGCGCCAGCGAAGACGCCAGGTCGATGCGCAGCTTGCCCTTGGGCAGCACGGCGGCTTCGCGGAAATCCGCTTCCACCGAATCGAGATCGGCCAGCAGGCGCACGCAATGGTTGTAGTACACCTCGCCGTCGCGAGTGGGCCGCACGCTGCGCGTGGTTCGCTGCAGCAGGTGCGCGCCCAGGCGTTCTTCCAGCCGTTTGATGGTGTGGGTGAGGGTGGCGCGCGGCAGGTCGAGGTCATCGGCAGCGCGGGTGAAGCTGCCCAGCTCGACAATGCGCGTGAACACCCGCATGGCTTGCAGACGGTCCATCGGGGCCTCGGCAGATTGTTGGCGATTTCAACAACAGATATGGCGATTATTGAGTATTTATCGCCCGCCCGCCAAGGCGAACAATGCGCGCCATGCCTCTCCCACTCACCAAGGACATACCCATGCAGAAGCGACAGCTCGGTCAGCACGGCCCCCTCGTCTCCGCCCTCGGCCTCGGCTGCATGGGCATGAGCGATTTCTACGGCAGCCGCGACGATGCCGAATCCATCGCCACCATCCACCACGCGCTGGAACGCGGCATCAACCTGCTCGATACCGCCGATATGTACGGCCCGCATACCAACGAGATGCTGGTAGGCAAGGCCATCCGCGACCGCCGCGACCAGGCCTTTGTCGCCACCAAGTTCGGCATCGTTCGCGACCCAAGCAACCCGACCGCACGCGGCGTCAACGGCAGCCCGGAATACGTGCGCGCGGCTTGCGACGGCAGCCTGAAGCGGCTGGGCCTCGACCATATCGACCTGTACTACCAGCATCGCGTCGACACCCAGGTGCCGATCGAGGAAACCGTGGGCGCCATGGCCGATCTGGTGAAGGCCGGCAAGGTGCGTTATCTCGGCTTGTCCGAAGCCTCCGCCGCCACGCTGGAGCGCGCCAGCAAGGTGCATCCCATCACCGCGCTGCAGGTGGAGTTTTCGCTGTGGACACGCGACCCGCAGGAGAACGGCATGCTCGAAGCCTGCCGCAAGCTCGGCACCTCGCTGGTGGCCTACTCCCCGCTCGGCCGCGGCTTCCTGACGGGCGCGCTTGCCAGCCCCGATGACTTCGAGGCCGATGACTACCGCCGCCAGTCGCCGCGCTTCCAGGGCGAGAACTTCTTCCGCAATCTTGAGCTGGTGGAAAAAGTGAAGGCGCTGGCCGCCGACAAAGGCTGCACGCCCGCGCAGCTGGCGCTGGCCTGGGTGCTGGCGCAGGGCAAGGACGTGGTGGCCATCCCCGGCACCAAGCGCCGCGACCGTCTGGATGAAAACCTCGGCGCACTCGCAGTGTCACTGAGCGCTGGCGAGCTGGCCGCGATCGATGCGGTGTTCCCACCCGAAGCGATTGCCGGTACCCGCTACACCGAGGCCGGCATGCACATGGTCAACGTGTGATCCACCTGTACCGCGCGGCCCCGAACAAGGCCGCGCGTTGCGCTTCCTAGCACACCTCAATCAGCGTGGCCCGTGGACGCGTGGGGCTGGTCGAGGTACCTGCCAGTCATCCGGCCACGCGCCTGTATGGCACCGACAACCAGCTAGTGCTCAGCGCCAAGCGTTACAACACGAACCACTGGTGATTCAGGGGCTGGGTGCGGGGCCTGAGGTGACGGCGCAGGCGATGTTGGGGGATGTGCTGGCGCTGGCGTGACGCCTGAGGTTTCTCGAGTCGCGCACAGAGCGCGTTCCCACAAGGGATCGACCCACTCTGTGGGAGCGCGCCCTGTGTGCGACTCAGCTCATCGAATCGTCCAAAGAAAAACGCCCGGCTCATCACCACGCGTTTTTTTCGTTTCAATCGTTGGATATACAGGTCAGCCGTGCACGTGCGGGTTGGCTTCCGCCACTTCCACCAACGTTGTGCGCCAGCCGGACTTCACACCCCAACTGACCCGTGGCGCTATCCCCTGCCATTGAAGTCGCCTTAACTGACAGGCGATGTCGGTCAATGACGCTACCGAAAAGGCGAGCCGTGCCTAACCTTGTCAGGTCGAACTCACGTAGCCCTCCCCATTCCGCGTCTATTGACAGCGGTGGCGGGCATAAGCGACCTCGGTATGGACTCGGCCTACTACGCCCTCATCTTCAACTTCCTTACCCACAAGATCGAGCGCTTCGCCATCGACACGATGGGCCGAGCCATCGATGGGGTGACCAGCGTTGCCTTCATCCTCGTCACGCTGTGGGTGTTCATTCGCGGCTACGCCATGGTCACCGGCCAATTGCGTGCGCCGATGATGGACACAGTCACGCGCCTGATCAAAATCGCCCTGATCGTCACCGCCGCCAAAGCCATGTCGTTCGGCGGCGTCGATCTGTACAACGTGCTGTACAAACAACTGCCGCGCGAGGTCAACCAGATCATGGCCGGGTCGGACGCCTCACCCGTCCAACAGATCGACAAGAACCTGCTGCTGATCTCCGTCGCCACCAGCGCTATCGACATGGTGCAAGTGCCCAGCGGTGATATCGCGCTGGCCGACGCAAAGGCACACACCACCATGATGGCCACCTTTGGTATTGGCGCCCCCGCCATGGCCGCCGGCGCCATGCTGCTGCTCTACCAACTGGCCATCGCCCTGATCGTGGGGCTCGCGCCGCTGTTCCTCCTGTGTCTGGCGTTTGATCGCACCAAAGACTTGTTCCGACGATGGCTGATGTACGCCATCGGCACGGTGTTCTCCATGGCCACCTTGAACTGGGTCAGCTCCATCGCGTTAGACCTGACCACACGGGTGGCAGCGGCGCTATGGACCACCGACGCGCTCAGCCGCATGACGGGCTTGGATGCCCAAGGCTTCAGCACCATGGCCTTTCAGCAAGGTGGCGTGGGCTTGCTGATGACCGTGCTGATCATCTCCACCCCGCCCATGGCCGCGATGCTCTTTGGTGGTGTAATGGGTAACTTCAACCCATTTCCTGGGTTCGGTAGTGCGGGCAGTGGCCGCTCGCGTCGTGCGCCGGGTGGCGGCGAAACACCCGCGCCTCACTATCAACCGTCCGCCGCACCATCGCAGACTACGACAGCGCCACTCTTTCCTCATCGACTCACCGGCATGGCATCGTCCGCTCAGGCGGATGTGATCAAGCCCGTCGACCCCTCCCGTAACTTCGCGTCACTGGATGACATCGCCATGGCGCGAGCGGCTTATGGCGATCCGAGGTTTTGGACAGCCCAGGTGGGGCCACCCGCACTGGGTACCGCTGCAGCCATCAACACTGATGGCTCTACGTCGCCATTGCAGTTCAGCGAGCAAGGCATCGGTATGCTAAAGCGAGCGGAGGGTTCGATGCACTTAGCTCCTTATGACGATCAAACGGGGTTGAATATTGACCATTGGGTGCCAGGCGCCACCATAGGTTATGGCCATCTAATCACTCAGGATCAGTGGCCCCAATTTTCATCGGGAATTACCGAGGATCAGGGGAATGCGCTCTTCGTATCCGATTTACAGCCATTCATAGATACCGTGAACGCGAGCTTGACTCGAGGAGCAAGTCAAAGTCAGTTCGATGCCCTAGTGATACTTTGCTTCAATATCGGGCCGGGAGCATTTCGGCAGTCATCTGCATTGCAGATGATCAATGATCCGCAAGCGAGCACACCTTACACATCTGTAGATGAGGCGTGGCGTGCCTGGAATAGATCTCAAGGCCGCGTCAATCGCGGCCTTGAAAACAGGCGAAACGCTGAGCTTGACCTATTCAACAACGGAAACTACGGAGAATGAGTATGAAGTCGCTTTCACTATGGCTAGTACTCTGCCTTGCCGCGCTTGTTTCAACTCCGGCGTTCGCGAGGTACCAGAGGTTACTCTCTACCCCGGCGCGCATCGTAATTGTTCTGGTCTTGTGCGATGAAGGCGAGATTGATTGCCCGGATGTGCTCTATGTCGGTGTGGATAGAGCGTCGGGGGAGGTTACTCAGCTAAAGGGCGCCGACTGGGTTCGCCGCTGCCCGCGCCAGAATGAGCCGTGTCAGCATATCGGATTCAAATTCTCTTCAAAAAGTAGCGACTACTACATTACCGACAACGGAACGCTCACTATTCAGTCAACCCGTGGTGAGCAACTGGCGAGCGAGCACGGGAAATGGGTTGATATCTAGTGTTTTATTGGGTGGTTCAACAAGGCCACGTGAGACGGCACCTGGGTAACCCCAGTACCCATGACCTACCTCAATAGTCGCCACGCTTGAGAGGCCAGGGCATTTGAAGATTTATCGCATGACAACCCTCAGAATTAACCATTTGCTACGCAACCTCTATGGGCTTCTGGTGGTGTTGGCTCTGGTTGCGCCTTTATGTATTTCATCATGCCACGCACAAACGGTCACGTCGTTGCCATCGTACGCAACGCTCCAAACTGTGGCGCGCATTGATGACGACAAAGATATTCAGCACAAACTCCAGCTGTTGCTTGGTGCCGACTATCAGCCCTTCGTGAGTAACTTTGACGTCTGGGGAGAACCAAGAAGGCTCCTTGGTGGAGGCCTGCTTGTCGAGGGGTGGTTGCGCGACCTTTACCTCTATGAGGCATCCGTCTTTGCCATATACCCTGATGGACGAATTTATGCGGCACGCGCGGACGTAGCAGACAAAAGTGGCGGAGCCGATGGGACCATCCGCTACTACTCCAATGATGTGGCATTCGGAACGGTCGTGCACCCGGCCCTGGCTCCTTGGATCGCTCGCTTTCGCGGCGCAACGACGGTCTTTCCCGGCTATGCAGGCGGACCGTAGGTTGCACATTCCGTACAGGAATCTTGCTGACGGCCCAATGTGAAGAATTGGCGGTGCCGTCCCCACAGCGGCCAAAGTTTCCTCTCCGCGATTCAAGGCCTATGCCCAGCACCAAAACAGGGGGTCAGAGTCGTCTTTCCTTGCTTGACGGTGCGCAGGGCGGGACAAAGTGCAGTCTGACCCCTGTTTTGGCACTCAATGGGTATCGGATTTTAAACAAAGGGATATGTGGTCAGGTCCGGTCTATCGTTCAAATCAGCCTGACTATGAGATCTATCGCGCGGCGGAACAGTAATGAAAATACGGCATACCAAGAGTCATCCGCTCAAGGCCTTTCTTGTCGTTGCAATGCTGCTTGCCGTGATAATCATCGGTCGGTCGGCTTCAGCTCAGACTTCCTCTCCCGAAGCTTTCGTGAGAGGCGTTTATGCACACTACAAGGCCGGGGGCACACCGATTTCCTTGATAAGTCCAGATGCCGGCAAGGTAGCGACGACCAACCTGCTGGAAGCCATTAAGCGTGATGCGGAAGCGATGCACGGCGAAGCCGGTGTTTTGGATGCGGACCCTTTGTGCGAATGCCAAGACTTCGATCTTTCGCTCGAGAACATCCACATATCAATGCAAGATCAGAAGAATGCGTTAGCAACGGTTTCATTCATAAATCTTGGATCAAGGCGCACCTTACGCCTGAAGCTCGTAAAAACTAAGAGCGGGTGGCGAATCGATGATGTTTTGTCGCCGGACATGCCGAGCTTGCGAGAGGCCATGAAACAGGAAACTAACGTGTTCAGCCGCTAAGCCGCGAATAGGGGACGGAGGTAGTTAAATCGATAAAGTCTGATTCCGATCCATAACAGACCTTACGGGTGTGGCCTACATCGGGCGGCGGCCGCAAGGTGAGAAACTTCGGATCCTTGTTCAGACCATGCCGGCCCGCTGTTCAGCCCTCACCACCATCCGCATCAGGGCGGCGCGGTACGACGAAAAAGGGGTCGCGAAAAAGGGGTCAGAGTGCTTTTTTCTAAGGACTAGAAAAAACACTCTGACCCCTTTTCGCTATCTGGGCGACCTAACGCGAAGGAGCACTTGGCTCCTTTATGGCGAATTCGCGCCCGCGCCTTTCCCGCTCCAGATCGCACTGCACTTGCAGCAGCATCCAGTAGAGCGCGCTGGTGTTGAGTACCACGGCGAGCCGGATGGCGTCGTTGGCGCGCATGGGTACCTCGCCGATGATGAGTCGCCGCAGGCTGGTCACGGTAATGCCGGTGCGGCGGGCGAGAGCGGAAAGGGTCATGGCGCGGGGTTTCAGATAGTCGTCCCGCAGCACCTCGCCGGGGGTGCGCAGGCGCAGTGAAGGGTCCACCCGCAGCTGCGGGTCGGGGCGGATCAGATTCATCGGGTTTTCCGGTCAGGCACGGCAAGGCGACGCATCAGGGATGACATCGATGCGTGTCGGGGAATGTCCTGCGACGCTGTGCGTGATCGCCCAGGTGTGGCGCATCGATGGGTATCGACGCGCCACGGGGAACGATCACAGGACGGGGCTAAGCGTTCACTCTCAACGCCTCACCGTACCCATCCACCAGACGTTCAAGGCACTGGATAGCGGTGGCCACTGCAATGGCCACGGAGGCCGAAAGCGGCCATTCCAACGACTTGTGGGGAAACCCCTGGGCGTGGGCGTGCAGGCACTGCTCGTGATCGATGCGCAGACGCGTCAGGGCATAGGCAGCCAGGGCGAGGTCTTCGCGAGTGAACACGAGCTCAGGAGGGAGTGCCGACGCCGACCCCTTGAGGGTGTCGGGTGGAGGAGTGTGGGTGCTGCCGGCGGGAACGGGCAGGCGTGCGCGTGCCGTATGATCGTGGGTAGCCAAGATCAACTCCTAACGTTGGTTTTGGTCAGCGGGTCGTGAGTGCGCCAAACACTTACGACCCGCGCTTCATGACATCACTGCCATGGTCACTCGCGGCAACCGGTGAACAGACACCGCGAGCGACCCTTCGAGAGTACTCAGGGCCGCCATGGACCGCTGTAGGGGTTTGCCGCTACGCGCTACCCTTGTGTCAGCCGGCAAGCCGACTGAATGACCTGACGGCCGAACTTGGCTCACGGTTACGACCTGGGACCAAAAGGGACGGAGGCAGTTGAATCAGCTAACTACTTCCGTCCCCTGTTATTACCGCCTAGGTCCGCTTCCGACCCATAGCAGAGAGTTCGGATTTCTAAATCACGGCAACTCAGGCGTCATTGAATGATTCGAGCAGTCCTCAACTTCAACCCACCGCTTCTGCGTCAGGCTGTACGCGGCTTTTGGTGGCGGGTCACCGGCTTGCGCTTTTTCATCGCTTTGGCGGCGGTCGCTATCGGCCTCGTAGTGTCCATCCACGAAGGCGACACTTTCTGGGTGACGGGTGTGCTGAGTAGCGTTCTAGTGGCGGGGATTCTCTTTTCGGTCGCCCTGTACGTGGTCCACCACCGCAACACTTTTCAAAAGCTCAGGGATATGGGGAGCCCTCAGGCGACGCTCGAAGCTTCCGATAACACATTGTCGCTTTCGTCCGGCGCCGGTAGCGCATCAATCCCATGGGCAGCCGTTGTGGAGATATGGCAGCTAAAAGATTGCTGGCTGCTCCTGCTTTCTAAATCGCAGTTCTTCACTTTGCCGCTCGCAGACGTAACGCCCGAGTTGAAGGCTTTCATTCTTGCGAAGGTGCAAGTGTCCGGAGGTCGGGTTAGCTAAAAAATGTCCGCTTCCGACCCAAAACGGACAGTTCCATTGGAGGGGGAAATGGCGAATCGATTGCCGGCCAGACGGATCGCATACGAAAGGCCCCTGACCGGGGCACTCATACACCGAACCATGTCGAGCCTCTTCCCCCGTAGGAACGACTACGGGATTGGTTCGTTTGATGAGTTGGTCCCAGAGCTGACGGCGCTCGGGATTAGCAACGCCGGGGATTTCAAGCGCCTTATGACTCGCTATAGGCGTGCGCTTCTCAGTTTTGATCGAGCCCCGTTGTCAGAGTTCGAACGCCGCCTTGCTATCGACGACTATGGTGCGGCCTTCGTGTCGGATGCAACGAGACGCCAGTATTGGTTCGCTTACCCTGGCTTAGTACGCGCGGCGATAGAAATGCACTTCGGCGAAGATGCCGTACCATCTAACCGTGAGGAATAGGCGGCCATTGGAACGTCCGCTTTCGACTGCGACTTCAGCCGGTCATTGCAACACATTGCTGGAATCGTTCGGCCGGTGTTTCAAAGTTGAGTGTCTGTCTTGGACGCTCATTCAATTGCCGAGCCACGGCGTCGAGTTTAGCCTGCGAGTAACC
>NZ_JAPJBQ010000012.1 GCF_026421305.1 Dyella silvae | reverse complement strand
TGCTGCCAGCGCTCCCACATCACCGCCTTCTGGCTATCGGTTATGTGCCTTCGGACTCTGGGTGCCATGCAACACTCCTTCCGCTTGCGCGTCTATAGTGTGTTGCGTTGACCGGCTGAAGTCGCAACCCAGAGCGGACCTTTCGGGCGTGGTCTAAGTTGGGCAACACCAGCAAGGTGTCCAACACCAGCAGGTTGTTCAGACCATACCGGAATGCCGTTCAATCATTACCGGATTCCGGACCAAAGGGCATGGCAGGCTAGGTGAACAGCGAAATCGCCTAAGATTGGGGTGGTCGATCACAGCACTGGGGGGAGTGATGAAGCGACTATTGTGGGTGCTGCTGGCTTCGGTTGTGCCGTTGGTTGCACACGCGTCCGACGTGTACAAGGTGACGGTAACCCGAAAGCCGCAAGACATTTACGAGGTTCAGGGCGGGCAGGTCTACATCAAGACTCGGTATTGTTACGAATATGTCTATACCGATGACGCCATCCTTCGCATTGATTCACCGGCGGGCTACAGCATTGGCAAGCTGATCTTCAACAGCGGCACGAGCTGTGACGTGGAGAAAGTGTTGTCTGGCTGACGGCATCATGGGACGTGGGTCAGTGTGGCCGGGGAAAACCGACTCGAACAGGAGGCTGACGAATATGTGCTGCCGTTCCATCTTCTTGCTTGTCGCAATGTTCTTCGCGGCCACACTTTCTATGGCTCAGGAATGGAGCACCCCGGAGTCGGAGCCTCCCGGCAAGGTCGCCTTTGCCATCAATTCCCAGGAGGGCACGATCTTGTATGACGGCCATGCGACGCCTATGTCTGTCGAAGTCGTCCAGCAGCTACTGGCCATACCGCCAAGCCAACTTCGTTACATGGACGAACGTCAGCTCCCTGCCAGCTACCTCCCCTTGGCACGGTCACCCCTCGTCGGCTGGGTAAACGACCGCCTTCGCGAGCGAGAGAAGGAGCGAGAGCTTTGGGTCGAGTCCGCCGCGGCAATTGCTGCGCTCCTTGGCCTGGGGTACTGGGCTCGCCGGCGCCTTGCCGAGCTCAAAGCCAGCGGCGCCGAACTATTCTCTGGGGCCAGTACGGCACCCATCATCGCCTCTGGCGTATGGGTGCTACTTGGCCTGCGAGTGCTCAACAGCCTTGCGTGGTTCGCCGTACCCTTCGCATTTATCTATTTCGTGTGGCGGCACACGCACTAGGAATTCTCTTTCTATAAATGCGGGAGAATCGCATGGATAACGATTTCTGCTCGGAAGTCGACCTTCAGAGGGCCATGGTGATCGCTCTCGCGCATCGACTCGCTGCTCTGAAGGCCATCCGCACCACGACACTTCCTGCGGTTTTGCTGTTTGGCGTTCTCTCATGGCATCTAGGAACATGGATGCCGTTCCTTGCTTGTCCCTTCGGCATTTGGGCCGTTTCCATCGCCATTTCCATTTGGTCGGCAAATAACGTAACGCGCCGCACTGGGCTCTCGCACGCGTCGCAACAATTTCTTTGGGAGCGGTACAAGTCCGACCCGGAATTCTCGGCTGAAATAAATCTCGCCTTGCAGGATCGGAACCTGCTTGGTTGACGCCACAATGCGAATCCGGTCGGGTTGCGAAATGGGGTCAGAGTGCTTTTTCTAAGGACTAGAAAAAGCAGTCTGACCCCTTTTCGCTCTCAGCCGGTGTCCGCATCATCGATGGCTGGGTGAGTCGGGAGCCAGATCAATATCGGTCCCCAGGCATCGAACAGGACCGGGAGACGGTTGTTGGGCTCATTCACAGCCACTTTGGAAAGTACCTCGGAAGGTCCGCTTCCGACCCGAAGCGCACAGTTTCTCTCCCAAGGCTTTCTTATTTCGAGCTGAAGTGGCGATGCAGCGCCCAGCGCTCGCTGGTCGAATTTCTTGCGTCGACATGAGTGCTGACGCCCGCCCTGACCTCGCTTTTATGAGCGGGGTTGGAACAAGTTGCTGGCTTGCGAGACCGAAAGCATCAGGCCGCCCATGGTTGCGGAGCAGCCTTGAGCCAGCGCCTCCCGGGCAATGCGATCCAGGTGCGCCAGGCTCGCTTGCATGGTGCCGCAACCCAGGCTGATGCGTCGCACACCCAACTCCCCCAGTACGGTGGAGATTGGTGCACCGGCATAGCCGGCGTAAATGTTCAGCGGCACCGGAAGCAGCTTGGCCAGGCTGGCGATCTGTTCCAGATCAGCAAGGCCGGGCACGAAAATGCCGCTGGCCCCGGCGTCGATATAAGACCGGGCGCGCGTACACGTTTCTTCAAATCGCGTCTGTGCATCAAGGCCGGGGGCAAAGTAGGTATCAATGCGCGCATTGATGAAAAGCGGAAGGTCAAGGCGCAGCGACACCGCCCGAGCTTCAGCGATGCGTTCGCTGAGCACACCGGACGAGGCGAGCGTTTGGCCATCCGATGCCATGCCATCTTCCATGTTGATGCCGACGACTCCACCGCGGATCAGGGCTTCAACAAGCTCGCCAGTTTCCTGCGCATCGCTGCCATAGCCCTGCTCGATGTCCGCACTTACGGGGACGTTCACGACGCGGCAAATGCGTAGACAGGTCGACAGCAGCTCTTGCACCGTCATCTGTTGACCGCCGGGATATCCCAGTCCCCACGCCATGCCGTCGCTGGTCGTGGCGATGGCCTTGGCACCAGCATTTTCGATGATTCGCGCGCTAGCAGCGTCCCAGGCATTGGGCAACACCAACGGCTCCGCGCCCGCATGCAGTTGCTGGAAGTATTCGGCTCGGCTTCTGTGTACTGGATTCATGCTCTTGACCTGAATGCGTACCCACACGTTGGGCGCGCAGATCAGACCATAGACGACGGTCCTTCGCTATCGATATCTATGGATGACAGAGAAAAAGGGGCGGAGTGCTACCAGGGGCAATCAAACAGATGAAAACTCCGCTCCCTTTTCCGTGCCCTACAAATAGCTGACGAACAATAGCCGCGACTTCGAGGGAGCAACCATGCTGCTGTACGGATTCAGTGTGCTGTAATACTTGAAACGCAACTGTCCGCTTCCGACCCGTAGCAGACACTCGACATAAGAGCGCTGGCCGTCATCCAATGCGGGCGCTGGCTTAGGCAAAACGAAGGGGATTCGCATGCAGTGCTACGTTCACGGTGATACAGCAGCCGTCGGTGTGTGCAAGTGTTGTGCTAAGGGTGTTTGTAGAACTTGCGGTATTCCGGTCACCAACGGCTTGGCGTGCTCCGAAGTATGCAGGCCGACAGCAGAGGCGTTGTCCCAGCTTCAATTAACTACGCTGAAAAACGCGAGCATCTACAAAGCGCAACGAAGTGTTCAGGCCATCATGGCGGTTGGGCTGGCCGCAATGGGCGTGGCTATTCTCTACTCCGATAGACAGGCCCCGGCAGGCTGGGTCTCGCTCATCCTGGGCGGACTTTTGGCCTTGTCGGCGGTAGCCGCGTCTCGTCGAAAGCACTAGCCGCCAAGGTCCGCTTCCGTCCCATAGGGGACATCATGAAGGGAAGGGCGTAGGTGGACTTAGGAGATGGAGTGATGGGGGAGCTAATCCAGAATTACGGGCAACTCATGGATGAGTTACTTGGCGGCAGCATCCATCCTGTGCAGTTTCAACGGTTCTACCTAGAGCGCTTCAAGCGAGAGGCTTTCATGGAAGAACCCCTTTTCCAGATACTCGATGCGCTGTTTGGCGTTGTTGACGCATATTGCGCCGATGCTGAGATTCGAAAAACGTTGTCGGAAACCGCCATCAATGACTCGGAGCTATATGCAGAGGTCCGTAAAGCCCGTGATCGACTTACCGAGCTAGAAAGTCGAGATAGCCAGTAGCAAAAGGTCCGCTCCCGACCCATAGAAGGCCTTACGGGTGTGGCCTAAATCGGGCGGTGGCCGCAAGGTGAGCAACACTGGAACCTTGTTCAGACCGTGCCAGCTCGTTGTTCAGCCCTCACCACCATCCGCATCAGGGCGGCGCGGTACGGCGTTACACAGGTACGCTGCTGCCCACCTTGTCGCGCGCCATCACCACCTGCGTGGTGAAGCGGCGGATGTTGGCGTTGTCGAACAGCAGTCGCCGCGTGAACGCCTCAAAGTCGTCCATGTCTTTGGCGGTGACGATAAGCACGAAGTCCGCCTCGCCGGTGACGTAATAGCACTGCTGCACATTCGGGTCGGCGCGCGCCGCACCACGAAACGCATCGAGCATATCGACGCGCTCGCGCTCCAGCTCCACGCCCACGATGAAGGTCATCACCTGCCCCACGGCAGCAGGATCCACCAGCGCCACTTCGGCGGTGATCACGCCCACCTTGCGCAGTTGCTTCAGGCGGCGCTGCACGGCCGCCGCAGAGAGGCCAATGCTGGCGCCGATCTCCTCTCCCGTGACGCGTGCGTCGCGCTGCACCCAGCGCAGGATCTCCCGGTCGAAATCATCCAGCTGGTAGTCGGTCGCCATGCCGCATAGATACGGCAAAAGATGCGGCCAGGCAACGCCACAGAGGGCCAATACGCAGCTCAGCCGCACGAACTCTGGCCAGAATGCGCATACCCGCCCCACGCATCTAGACCATGCAGCTTCTCTATCAGACCCACTCCCCTTACGCCCGCAAGGTGCTGGTGATGGCCCACGAGGCTGGCCTCGCCAACCGCCTCCACGTCGTGCATCACGAGACCAGCCCCACCTGGCGCAACGAAGAGGTTTTCTGCCTGAACCCGCTGGGCAAGGTGCCCGTGCTGGTGCTCGATGATGGCACCGCGCTGTTCGACTCCAGCGTGATCTGCGAATACCTGGACGGCCTGCATGACGGCCCGACCTTCATCCCCAGCGATCCGCGCGAACGATGGCGCAGTCTTCGTTTGCAGGCACTGGCCCAGGGCCTGTGCGATGCGGGCATCGCGGTGCGCCACGAAACCGTGCGCCGACCGGAAGCGCTGCGCTATCCCGCCATGCGGGATGGGCAGATGGAGAAGCTGGTGGCGGCCTACGATTTTCTCGAGCGCGAATGGGCTGACCCATCGCCGCCGTGCCGCATCGACATTGGCCAGATCGCGCTGGCAACCGCGTTGAGCTGGCTGGCGTTTCGCGAGCTGCCCGACTTTGAGCATGGCCGGCCACACCTTTCTGCGTGGTACCGCGCTTTTATCCAACGTCCCTCGATGCTCGCCACGCCACTGACCGGCGACACCGTCGACTGAGCTTTTCATCCGCCCACGGGAGACCCGCATGCGCTCGCTATGGACTGATCTGTTGTTTCTGCACGGTTACATCACCGATCTACGATTGGCGCAACGACTGAGCGCCCCACCGCCACGCGATGAGCACGACACGCGTCAGCAACGCATCACGCGCAGTGGGTTCTTCACCTGGCCTGCACGTCTTTGCCTGGGCATCGGCGATGGAAACGTGCGCGCACAGTGAATGGGTTGCCGAACCCTGTCAGCCCGACACGAGACGATCCTTGCACCTACCAACAACGTAGGTTTTCGCTTACACAGAAGGCACCGTGCTTTGCGGCAATCTACGCATGCCGGTCGTTTCCACGAACGAGCGGCAACCGGGCCGGTCGCCCCCCTAGTTCCGGCCCATAGGCCCCCGAAAGGGGGCCTATCCTTTTTGGGCAGCTGCAACGCCCTGCCCTTGAGTCCTCCGCGAACCGCCGCCATGCTTGCGGGCTTATCGGCCACCCGCAAAATCACCATGCACGTTGAGGCAGTCAACCGCCTGCATTTGCCCGAGATCGAAACGCTGGTTTTCGCCGGCGGCGGCAATCGTTGTTGGTGGCAGGCCGCTATGGTGTCCGACTGGATGAAGCGCGGCTGGCACCTGCCGCCGACTCTGGTTGGCACCAGTGCGGGCGCCGCCGTGGCGGCCGCGGCACTCACCAGTGACGGGCTGCAGCGCGCCTTTGAATCATGCCGGCAGCTGTTCAGCGATACGCCGCGGCTGTTCGAATGGCGCGGCCGCACGCCGCGGCAATGGCGGTTTGCGCATCACCGCGTCTATCCGGCGTGGCTCGCCTCGTTCGTCAACGACAGCACCTTCGACGCCGTGCGCGAAGCGCCGCAGCAACTGATCGTGGCGTTGACGCGGCCCGCACGCGCGCTCGGCCTGAAGGGTTCGATGGTGGCAGGCACCTGCGCCTATCTGGTGGACAAGTTCCTGTGGAATCGCCTGCACCCTCGCCTGCCGCGCATGCTGGGTCTGCGTCAGGAGTTCGTCGGACTACAGCAATGCGCCACGCTCGCCGAAGCGCAGACGTTGCTGGTGGCAGCGGCAGCAGCGCCACCGTTTCTTTCGGCACAACACGTCGCAGGCGGCGTGGCCATCGATGGCGGGTATCTGGACAGCGTACCGGTGCTGCCCGAAGCGTCGGCGGCGAGAGCCACCACGCTGGTACTGCTTACCCGCCATTACCCCAAGTTGCCGACGCTGTTTCGCTACCGCGGCCGCCACTACTTGCAACCTAGCCAGCGCGTGCCCGTTTCCACCTGGAATTGCACGGCGGCTACCGACATTCAGGCCGCACTAGCGCTCGGCAGCCAGGACGCCACCAAGGTTATGCAAAGCGAACGGGTGACGCTGGAACCTTCGCGCCACTGACCGCACGCGGCGGCTTCGCAATCCGGTCACGCACGGGTGCACACAATGCGCGGACACCGGGCCTGCACCGAGGTATCCGCCATGTCTCTCCGTTATATCGCGAGCACCGCGTTGTTTGTTGCCGCGGCATGGGGGCTGAGTGCTTTTGCTCAGGACACACCACCGGGCGCAGTGCAGCCCAAGCGCACCATTCTCGATCAGCACGATCAGAGCGGCGTGCCGGGGAAGGAGATCGTGATCGGTACGGCGGAGTTGCCCGCTGGCACGGTGATCGGCTGGCATGTGCACGAGGGCGACGAATCGGGTTATGTGCTGAAGGGCAACCTGATACTGAAGACGCGTGGCCAGCCCGACCGTGTGCTCAAGGCTGGCGATCACTTCTTCAATCCGCGCGGCGCCGTGCACAGCCTTGCCGCCGCACCGGGCGGCGACGGCGGGGTGGCGCTGTCCACCTGGATCGTCGACAAGGGCAAGCCGTTGGCCGAGCCGGTGAAGTAACACCGTCCGCTCCCACTGCACAACAAAAGCCCGCTCCTCAGGACTGTCTAAGACAGACCTAAGTAAACCGCCTGCGCGCATCACCCTCATGCAACAGAACTGTCAAACGGCAACCCCACGCTAGTGCGCTGAATCCAGCCACCAGACACCTCGCCATGTCCCTTGCTTCCAGCCGGCGCGCACCCGCGTCGTTCCTTGCCTTGCGCCCGATTTCCCACGCCATTGGCCTGGCCATGCTGGCGGGCCTGTGCCTGAGCATGCCGGTGCACGCCACCGACACCGACGCCACCAGCGCGCCGGCCGCCGATGCATCACCCTCGCCCTCGCGCGCCAACCCCAACGCCCTCAAGCCGGCCAAGGAGCTGGAGGAAGTCGAAGTACGCGCGAATGCCGACACCTCGGCACTCACGCAGGCGCCGACGCAGGCTGACCTCACCATTACCCAGCCGCAGTCGGTCATCGGCCTGGACTGGATCAGCAACCACGTCGCGCCCACCGCCGACTACGCCACCATCGCCGCGATCGCGCCAAGCGTGACCAATGTGAACCCCGCCGGCCCAGGCCTCGGCGAGTCGAAGCAGCTGACCCTGCGTGGCTTCAACGACAACCAGTACAACGTTACCTATGACGGCATTCCGTTCGGTGACACCAACGACTTCAGTCATCACACCAGCAGCTACTTCCCGGCCAAGATGCTGGGCCAGCTCGTGATCGATCGCGGCCCCGGCAATGCCAGCACCATCGGCGAGGCCACCTTCGGCGGTACGGTGGCGCTGAGCTCGAAGGACCCGACCGACAGCTTCTCGTTCATTCCGACGCAGAGTTTCGGCAGCTACAGCACCTCGCTGACTCACCTGGAAGTGAACTCCGGCAAGCTCAACGATCTGGGCGGCGGCAAATTCATTGCCAGCGCGCAGTACATGAGCACCGACACCGCCAAGACCAACGGCGACATGTCGCGCAAGACCGGCTACATCAAGTACGTGCAGCCGATCGGCGAGAGCACCGAACTCACCTTCCTCAGCAACTACAACTACATCCGCTTCAACAATCCCAATCTGAGTTCGCTGACCGAAGACCAGATTCAGCAGCTGGACCGCAATTTCGGGCTCAATAACGACCCCACCAGCACCAACTGCGCCTGCTACAACTACCAGACCAAGGAAACCGACCTGGAATACCTCGGCGTGCATAGCCTGCTGTCGGACACCTGGTCGGTGGACAACAAGGTCTATACCTACGCGTACGACAACACCAGCCATGAAAGCCCCTATGTGGGCACCAAGGTCTCGAAGACCAACATGGGTGGCTTTGTGAAGATCAACAACTATCGCGCGTGGGGCGATGTGCTTGCCCTGGTGCATGCGGACGACCACGGTCAGTTCCGTACCGGTGGCTGGTACGAGTACACCGACAATAACCGCAGCAGCGTGGCCATCGACTATGGCCGCGACGGCGCCATCGATGTGAAGCCGGGCGCATCCACCTTTGGCACATTCAACAGCAAGGGCGTGTACAGCGGTCCGTACAAGTACACGATGACGGATCAACTGCACACCGGTCAGCTCTACGCCGAATACGAGTGGTACGCCTATGACGGCCTCAGCGTCACGCCGGGCGTGAAGTACTTCCACGTGACGCGTGACATTCAGGCGCCGATCAACCAGGGCACCAAGACGCCGCTCTACTACAGCCAGACCTGGGACAAGTCGCTGGGGTACCTCACCGCCAACTATCTGCTGCGTGAGGACTGGAGCATCTACGCTACCGCCGCGCAGGGTTTTCTCACGCCCAACCTCAACCAGTTCTACGTGCCGGACCCGACGGCCAACAACACGCATCCTACGCAGACCATGAACTACCAGTTCGGCACGGTCTACAAGACCGAGCGCTTCAACGCAGACGCCGACGTGTATTTCATCAACTACAAGAACTACCAGTTCTCCACCACCGTGCCGGGTACGACCGATCCGGTGTACTACCTGGCCAAGGGCGCGTACATCAAAGGCATCGAAGGCGAGGCGACCTATTACATCGGCGGCGGTGCCAGTGCGTTCGTCAACGGCTCGCTGCAAGACGCGACCTTCAAGGGTTCCAACCTCGACATGCCCAACGTGCCAAATCGCACGGCGGCCATCGGCATGATGTACGAGAACAGCGGCTTCTTCGCCTCGCTGTATGACAAGTATTCGGGCGGCCAGAAGGCGTACAACTCCACCTTCAATCCGGATATCGCCTCCTCAGTGACGTCCACTGTCAGCACCCCGGGCTACTGGCAGGCGGCCATGAGCGTGGGCTACGGCCAGAACCTCACCGGCTCGGTGATCAAGAGCTACAAGCTGCGTCTGCAGGTGGACAACCTGTTCGATGCGCACAACCTGGTGATCAACTCGGTGAGCGGTAACGTGGGTTCGTACTACGTGTTGCCGGGCCGCAGCTGGTTCGCTTCTGTGTCGCTGGGCCTGTGATGGGTGGGGATGTACTGATGAAGAAGCCCCTCGCCATTGCCCTCGTGTTGATGACGCCGCTGCTCGGTGTCACTGCCAACGCACACGCTTCCGGCAGCTACCTGAGCGATACGCAGGTCAACACCGTCATGGCCGCACTGCCCGCGCCCAGTGCGCCGGGCAGCGCGGAGGATCTCGCTGATCGCGCCGCGACGGATCGCGCCTTTGCCGAGCGCTCCGCAGCGGACTTCAATCAGGCCAAACAGGAAGACGACTTCGACGCGTTCGCCTTCGCGCCGGTGATCGGCGTGGACTTTCGCGCCGAAAAGTTGCCGCACGTAGCCGCGCTGTTCAAGGAAGCCGAGACCGAGACCAAGGATGCCGTAGACCTTTCCAAGAACCATTGGAAGCGCCCGCGCCCCTGCCCACCCGCCTCCGCATGCGCACTGCACCCAGAGAAAGCCGCCAAGAAGAGTTTCGGTTATCCCAGCGGCCATGCCAGCCGTGCCGCCGTCGACGCGATCCTGCTGGCGCAGCTGTTTCCGCAGGATGCCGACGCACTGATGCAGCACGCCCGCGATATCGGCTGGCGCCGCGTGGTGAAGGGCGTGCACACCCTGCAGGACATCTACGCAGGGCGTGAATTCGGCCAGGCGCTGGCCATCGACATGCTGGCCTCGCCAGCCATGCAGCACGATCTGGCGGCGGCGCGCGAGGAACTGCGCGCGGCCGGTTTGGCTCCCAAGTCCCCTTAATCTCTTTGGAGCACGCCCAAGGATGGGCACTTTTTTCCCCGGACCGTAACAGAACGGCAAGACAATCGACGGACGACGCGGCAGGCAACATCGCCTGCCGCATCCGTCACAGGGGGCAAGGTGCACATCATTCTGGTGGAAGACGATCTGGAGCTTGGCGCGGCGATCCAGCGTGCGCTCGATCGTCTGTCGTACACAGTGACGTGGCTCACCGATGGCACGGATGCGGTAGCCGCCATGCGCGAAGAAAACGCGGATCTGGTGCTGCTGGATCTGGGCCTGCCCGGCAAGGACGGACTCGACGTGCTGACGGAAGCACGCCGCGACAACATTCGCACACCTGTTCTCATCCTCACCGCTCGCGACGCTGTACAGGCGCGCGTGCATGGCCTGGATGCGGGCGCCGACGACTACCTCACCAAACCCTTCCATCTCGATGAACTTGGCGCGCGCATTCGCTCGCTGACGCGTCGCATGCAAGGCCTTGCCGCCAACCGTATCGAAGCCGGCGCACTATGTCTGGATCTGGCCACGCTGGAGGTCACCTTCCACGGCAACAAGGTGGACCTCACCCGGCGCGAACTCACACTGCTGCAGACACTGATGGAACGCGCGGGCCGCCTGGTCCGTCGCGACACCCTGGAAAGCTCGCTCTACGGCAGTGAAAAAGTCGTCACCGACGGCGCGCTGGACGTACTGGTGCATTCGCTGCGCCGCAAGCTGAGCTTCGACACCATTCAAAACGTGCGCGCTTTCGGCTACATGATCCCGCGAGATCCGCGGTGAAACTCAACAGCCTGCGCGGCCGGCTGCGTTGGATGATCATCGCGCTGCTGGTGCTGTTCCTGCTTCCGCTGGCGATCTACAGCTTTATCCGCACCAGCGCCCAGATGGCGGTGGTGTCTGACGCCCGGCTGGCTGAAGCGGCGCACACTATCGCCACGCTGATCCAGCATGCAGGCATCCAGACATTCGAAGAGCACAAGGGCATGCTCGTGCCCGTGCAAAAGAAAAGTGTCCTGGAGGCCTTGGGCGAAGTCGCCACGCATGAGTCGGAAGTGGGCTTTCAGGTGTTCGATCGCCACGGCAAGCTGGTGATCGGCACGGTCAACCTGGTCACGCTTCCGGCCACGCCGGACGATCGATCGGCCTACCACGACCTGAAGAAGCAGCACCACGTGTGGCGCACCTTCAATTACGTGGACCCCAACAGCGGTTACATCATCCGCGTTGCCGATCGCTATGACAGCCGCGAGGAAATCGTCAATACACTGTGGCTCGATCACGGTCTGCCTTTCATGCTCGGTCTGCCCGTGCTCGCGTTATTGGTGGGCTGGGCCGTAGCGCGCGGACTGCGCCCGTTGGCAGACCTGACCACGGCCTTGTCGGTGCGTGAACCCGGCAGCCGCGAGCGCATCACGCTTCCCGATGCACCGAAGGAACTCCGCCCGGTGCTCTCCGCACTCAACGATCAGCTGGTTCGTCAGGAGGATGCGCTGGAGCGCGAACGCCGCTTCAGCGCTGATGTAGCGCACGAGCTGCGCACGCCACTGGCGTCGATCATGCTCAACCTCGAAAGCGCCATGGCCACCGCTGATCTCGACGAGATTCAGGACAGCCTCGCCGGCGCACAAAACAGCGTCGGCACGCTGGCCAGGCGCATCGAACAACTGCTTTCGCTGGCCAAGCTCGAGGCGGGCGCCGCATCGAGCCGGCCAGCCAGTGTCGATCTGGTGACGCTGGCCGATGGCGTCGTGCACGAACTGACGCCCGCCATCCAACGACGTGGCGTGGATCTCGCATTTACCCGAGAGCACGCCTCCGTCTTGGTAAAGGGCTACGAACCGGCGCTGGCTGCACTGCTGCGCAATCTGCTGGAAAACTCGCTGCGCTATGTACCCGCGGGCGGCGCCATTCAACTGTCGATCGCCCAGAGCACGCAGGAGGCCACGCTGGAAGTGATTGATGATGGCCCCGGTATTCCGGCGGAAAGACGCCAGGCCGTGTTTGCCCGCTTCCATCGCGAAGCGGGCACGCGCGGTGAAGGCTATGGCCTGGGTCTTTCCATCGTGGCACGCGCCGCCGGCCTGCACCGCGCATCGATCGAACTGCTCGATGCGCCGTCAGGTCGCGGCTTGCGGGTGCGCGTTTCCATACCGCTGCTTTGTCTTTAGCGGTGCCAACCGATCCCATGACCGCTTGAAAATCGCCGCATCACTTCAGCGCTTGATCTCGTTCTTGTCCACCTCGCCACCCTTCATCACAAAGGCGACGTGCTGAAGCTGAGTGATATCGCTCAGCGGATTGTCATTCACCGCGACGAGATCGGCGTAGTAGCCCGGAGCAACCGCGCCGATTTTGCCTTTCATATCGAGCAGATCAGCCGCGTTGACAGTAGCGGCCTGAATGGCCTGCATCGGGGTCATGCCCCATTGCGTCATGGTGGCAAACTGCTTGCCGTTCCAGCCATGCGGATAAACACCCGCGTCGGTGCCGAAGGCCATCTTTTCGCCGGCCTTGACTGCGCGCTGGAAGTTCTCGCGCTGCAGCCGGCCCACCAACTTCTCCTTCTCGACGGTGCTCGCCGGGAAACCCTTTTTGGCGTACTCGCTGAGAATGTAATCGTCGTTGTAAACGTCGAAGTCGAGATAGGTGCCGCGCTGCTTGGCGAGCTTGAGGCCTTCATCATCGATCAGGCTGCTGTGCTCGACCGAGTCGACACCCGCACGAATAGCCATCTTGATGGCTTCCGCACCGTGTGCGTGCGCGGCCACTTTCTTGCCCCAGCGATGCGCTTCATCGACGAGCGCGTTCATTTCTTCCTGCGAGTACTGCGGTGCGCCCACCGAGGTCTCTGCGCTGAGCACGCCCGCACTCGCCATGAACTTGATCACGTCAGCGCCGTTCTTCACGTTCTCGCGCACACGATGCCTAATGGCATCCACGCCGTCGGCGACGCCCGTGGTGCCGTGAAACTCGATCAGGGGCGAGAAGCCCGTGGTGCCGTCGGCGTGGCCGCCGGTCGCGCCCAGCGGCGGCCCCGACACGAACATGCGCGGACCGGGCACATCGCCGCGATTGATCGCGTCGCGCAATGACACGTCAACGTAATCGTCAGCGCCGAGGTTGCGCACGGTGGTAAAGCCTGCGTCCAATGTACGCTTCGCATACACGGGCGAAACGATTGCGGCATCGATGGAACCGCGCTTGAGCACGGCTTCGTAGTAATCACCCTTTACCGCACTCGGGTCACCCGTCAGATGCACGTGGCAATCGATCAGGCCAGGCAGCAGCGTGGCGCCGCCCAGGTCGATCACGTTCGCACCGGCCGGCACTTGTCCGTCGTACCGCACCTCGGTGATCCGTTCGCCATCGATGATCACCAGCGGGTTGTCGCGCACCGTGCCCGTCTGCACATCGACCAGATGGGCCGCGCGGACAGCGACGCGCGCAGGCGCGGGAGCATCGTCAGCCAAGGCAGCAGCAACGGAACCGGATGACAAAGCCATGGCGGCAAAAAGAGGCAGCAAACGCATGCAGCGGGATCTCCGTGGGCAGTAAGCGGGCGGAACGACGGGGGAGCGCCCGTCGTCGCGCCCTGCGCCACGATCCTGCGATATCCCCCGTTGTTCACCCTACAGTAAACAACGGGGTATCGCTCGTCAGGATGCCTTAGCGGCCTTGACACGCTTGCGGCGGCGAAGCATCCAGCGCACCGCCAGCACCAACATGATCAACAGAACCACGGCAGCCGCTGCCATACCCTGCAGTACGCGCGTCTGGCTGTACATGACGAACATGCCACTCTGGCCGTAGAAGCCGTTGTAGTTGGCAAGCTCCGCCGGCAAGTTCATCAGGTCGTCCTTGCTGAGCGGAAGCGGCCGCTCATCGGGATGCACGCTGGAACCCATCTCCTGCAGATCATTGTGACGATTGAGCTCCACGTGGCCGCCCAGCACGTACGTGACCGGGCGCGTACGCAGAAAGTCCGCGAGGCGCTTGGCGCTGGCGCGATCCGCATTGGCGTCATCAATGATCAGCCGGCCCGGCAGGAAGAAGTCGCCGGTGAAGGCAAGCCCGGTGTTGCGGTCGTAGTAAGACACGTGCGAAGGGTAATGGCCGGGCGTGGGAATGACGTCCACGATGCGGCCACCGAGATCCACCTCGGCTACACCATCGGGCCACTGTTGGAATCCGAAGTACGCCTTCACGTGATCCAGATCGGCTCCCACGATCTGCACGTTGGGCATCGACGCAAACTGGGCGTCGCCTTCGCGGTGATCCAGATGCCCATGCGTATGCACAATGATCAGCGGCATCTTTGCGCCCTGCACGTTCGGCAGCAGCGACATGACCGTCGAAGCCAGCGGCACCTTCTGCGCTTGCGCAACGTCACCGGTATCGATCAGCAAAGCTTTCGCCTCGCCGATCAGCAAGTACATGAAAGGCGCTTCGTAGGTGGTGCAGAGATTCTCGCGAAGCACATAGGTACTGTCGTTGTAACGATGCACCTGCAACGGGCGAGGCGCTTCGTTGCTGCAGTCCGCTTTGCCGGCATCCCATTGCACATCCATGGTGCCGGTAGCCGTCTGAGCGAAGACAGGTAGCGCAAGCATGGCGCTGAAAGCCAACAACACGCATAGAACGCGTTTCATCACTGCCCCTCAATGATTGGGATTGGCTGGCCAGAGATCGGCGCAGGACAGGCCTGTGAAAACTTGCGAAGGCACCGCAGACGGACCCGATCACGGGATGATGGAGTCCGTAGCTTACGATCAGGTTGCGGACGTATGGATGGCCGCTACGTTCTGGCCACCCATGCGTTCACGAACCCGGGTGATAGACCCGCTCGGTATGCCCCTTGAGATCGTCCGGCCAGAAGTACACGGCCCGCAGGTTGCCGGTGGTGTAGCGCTCGGCTTCGTCGTTGAAGTGTGGCGAGTCGGTGTGGCCGCTTTCGCCACCGGCGGTGATGGCGCGTGCACGCACCTTGTCGCCGAACTCCACCACAGCGACAAAGCTGTTGCCACTGGTGCCGTAGTAACGCCGGGTGCCGGGCCAGCGATGCGCGCCAAACGATGCCAGCGAACCCCAGCGCGATGAGGTGAACGGCACGGGGATACTCGGCTTGGCATCATCGAATGGCTGCACGATGGCGGCATTGATGCGCTGATAGCGATTCACTTCACCCCATGGCACGCCCCAGCTGCCGAAATCCTTCTCCAGCCGGTCGGATGCTTCGGCCAATGCTTCGAGCCGGGCTTTCGGGCCAGCCCGCTCAGCCATGATGTCGTAGACGGAAAGGCTTTCGGAGACATCCGACTTGTCCACCTTGTCCCACAGAATGTCGCCCCAGAACACGGCAAGCGACGTGGGCATGGAGGCTATGCCCCAGCGATAGTCCCAGCTGCGCAAAAGGGCAATCTGTCCCGCGAGTTTCTTCTTCAGCGGGTCATGCGCCGGCAGCGCATCGTAATCCGCAACCAGTATCGGTATCTGCCGCGCAAACGCCGGCAGGTACGAATCAAAGGCTGCCGTGATCAACGATGCAAGGGTGAAGTCGTGCTTGTCGCTGAGCACCATCGTGGCGTGGAGTCCACGTGGATTCTCGCCCACGCTATCCATGTAACGCGGATAGTTTTCACGCTTGGGGCTGGATGCACCAGCGGCGGAGTACGGCCAGTTGTTGGTGTTCATGATCCAGCCGTTGGCCGGATTCAGCAGATGGGGCGCCGCATCCAGCGGCAGCAGACCATGCCAATCGGTGGCCGGATCGCTGCCATCGACGGGCTTGGTGTAATCGAAGCGGTTGTCGCGCGCGGGGATGAATTGCGGATGCAGATAGGCGATCTCGCCCTTGTCGTCCGCGAAGATGGTGTTGTTCGAGGAGTTGGCCTTGAGCTCGGCGATCTTCATGAAGCTGGCGAAGTCCGTAGCCTTGGTGCGCAGCCAGCTTTGCTCCAGCGCTTCCATGGGCTTGTTCATCAGCGCAGTCGCAATCCACTTGCCGCTTTCCTCGCGCACGATGGGACCGTGATGGGTGGCGTAGGTGGTGAACGCGCGCTCGCCCATCGAGCCATCCGTCTTCCGATAGGCGATGGTGATCGGCCTGACGGTGACCGGACGAACGTCCTTGCCGTAGCGATAACCGAGCTTGCCGCCATCGCGCACGGTAGTTTCGGCAAACTCATCCACTACGTCGGCCGTGGTGGAGGTGTGCATGAACCCGATGTGCTTGTTGAAGCCCTGATAGACAAAGAACTGGCCCCAGGTCACCGCGCCATACACATCCAGCCCGGCATCGCTGCTCATCTGCAGTTCGGAACGGAAGAAGAACGAAGTATGTGGATTGATCAGCAACAACGCGTGGCCGTCAGCCGAGAGCTTCGGCGCAATGGCCATGCCGTTGGAACCGGTGGGTTCCACCCAGCTCGACGGCGTGTCGACGAAAGCCACCGTATCGGCGGGCTTGCCATAGAACGCCTGCAACGCCTTCAGCGATACGCGCTCGATGTCGCCACCGATGCTGCCCTCGCTGAAACTCAACGCCATCCACGGCTCGAAGTGCGTAATGACGCGCGGATGCACGTCCGGATGCATCGCGAGGTAATAGTTGAGGCCATCCGCCCACGCGTCCATCAGATCGCGCAGCCAGGACGGGCTCTTGGCGTAGATGCGCTTCAGCTCAACCGGATCGATCCACAACTGCTGGCGAAGGTCGGACCAGATCGCCTTCTCGCCTTCGGCTTTGGCCAGCCAGCCCAGCGAATTGAGGTAGTTGGTCTCGACGCGATTGAAGTCGTCTTCGGCCTGCGTATAAGCCATGCCGAACACTGCGTCGGCATCGGTCTTGCCGTGCACGTGGGCGATGCCCCAGTCGTCGCGGGTGATGGTGACGGCCTTGGCTTCGGCATGCCAGCGCGCAAGGCCCGCATGGGCGTCATCGGCGCGGGCTTGCACGCACCATGCGCCGGCCACAAGCACGGCCATGCCACAGGCCAGGACAGTTTTCCGCATGCAGGCTTTCCTTCCTCTCCCCAGATACAAGGCCAGACTATAGGAACCTGCGCGCCCAGCTGAACCGGGTCAGTGGTCATGGTTTGCCCTTCGCAGCTTCCTGCGATGGCGCAAAGCGGGGGGCGGTACAATAGAGCGATGAGTACTCCCGAACATTCCCCCCTCGGCAAGACCACGGCCTACGCCGACCGCTACGACCCCAGCTTGCTGTTTCCGATACCGCGCACGGCCAAGCGCGAAGAGATCGGCGTATCCCAGCCGCTGCCGTTCCACGGCGTGGATATCTGGAATGCCTACGAGCTTTCCTGGCTGGATGCGCGTGGCAAGCCGGTGGTAGCACTGGCGGAATTCCGCGTGCCGGCCACGTCGCCGAACATCATCGAGTCGAAGTCGTTCAAGCTTTACCTCAACGGCTTCTCGCAGGAGCGCATGGCCGACGCGGCGACGCTCATAGCCACGCTCGAGCGCGATCTCTCCGCTGCCGCCGGCGCACCGGTGGACGTGCTGCTGAGCGATGCCCGCGCCCAGGGACATGCCGTGGTGGACCTCGGAGGTCTGCTGATCGACGACCAGGCGCTGGATATCGACGATTACGGCCCGCCACGCGCGGATTACCTGCATGCGGACACCGCGCAACCCGTCATCGAACAAGCGCTGGTGTCGAACCTGCTGCGCTCCAACTGCCCGGTGACAGGGCAACCCGACTGGGGCAGCGTGCAGATCCAGTATCGCGGCGCTCCCATCGATCAGGCCGGGCTGCTGCGTTATCTGGTGTCGTTCCGCAATCACAATGAATTTCACGAGCAGTGTGTGGAACGCATTTTTGTGGATGTCATGCAGCGCTGCCGCCCCGAACATCTCAGCGTCTACGCGCGCTACACCCGGCGCGGCGGCCTGGACATCAACCCCTACCGCAGCACGGGCACCGGCGCGCCGGACAATCCGCGCGGGGCACGCCAGTAAAAACGCCCCTTTTGCCTGTGTGAAGGCGGTGTTGAAGAAAGCCGCTGGTAATCAGCGCTTCAGTCCAGAAGGACTAGCCTGTATGGGTTGGGGCACCCGGCTGCAGCGGTATCGCCGGGTGCATGTTCCGCCACCAGCCACGGGGTCAGTCATGAACATTCAGGCACGCAACACCGCTTTGTACTGCGCGACCCTCGCCGGCCTGCTGATGCTCACCGCGTGCGGCAAGCAAGAACCGGCGTCCAGCACGACGCCGGCCACGCCTGCCGCCAGTGCACCGGCTCCGGCCGCGCCAGCGCCCGCCGCGACGGCTCCTGCCAAGAGCGAGCCGGCGCCTGCCACAACGGCACCGGCGCCTGCCAGCACATCGGGCAAGTCGACCAGCCTCACGCCCGCCAGCACCATCCGCGTCGCGACAGTCACCATCGGCAGTCAGGTCGACAGCGCCAATGCCATCAGCAAGGAACAGCGCCACTTTGCACCTGAGGACAAGGCCATCTACGCCAGCGTCGCCACCACCGGCAACACTGACAACGCCACGTTGAACGCCAAGTGGACGTATGTAGACGGCAAGGAGGAGACCTTCAGCAGCACCAGCGAGTCGATCGCCACCAATGGGCCGGCCATCACAACGTTCAGCGTGCAGAACCCGAACCCGTGGCCCAAGGGCAAGTACAAGGTCGTCATTACCCTCAACGGCCAGACGGTTGCCACTGAAGGTTTCGATGTGCGTAGCTGAAGCCGCACGCTGAATCCCGTTGACGAAAAAGGCGCCTCGCGGCGCCTTTTTCGTATCGGATGATCGGCTATTCGTTTACAGCGCGCGCTTCCAGCGGTACATGCGTACACCGGCAACCAACTGCAGCACACCGTAAACCAATGCCGCCGCGCCGATCCAGATCGCCACGGTCAACAGCCCCGCTGCGGGGTACGCCGCAAACAACACGCCCAACAGAATCGCCAACACGCCACTCAGCGCAATCATCCACTCGCCCGTGATTTCCTTGCGCACGCGTATCGCAAACACGATGCGGTACACACCCGCCACCATCAGCCAGGCGGCAAGGAAGATCAGCAACACATTGAGCACCGCTACCGGATGCATGATGGCGAGCACGCCAAACACGATGGATGCGAGCGCATACAGCACCAGCCAGCCGCGGGACACCGCCACCTGACGCTGAAACAAGGCAAACAGGCTGATGACCCCTTCAGCCACGGCCATCAGCCCGAACGCCCAGGCCAAAGCCACGATCGTACTGCCCGGCCAGAACAATGCGCTGATGCCGAACAGTATCGAGATGATGCCGTAGAACATCAGCAGCCAACCCGTACGACTGACCCCGCGTTGCAGAATAGAACTCATGTCGCGCCCCTCCGTCATGTTGAGTAATGGGCCGGCATCGGCCCTTGGCCAGTAGACCGTCTCGAGAAAGACACTGCTGTCCGCCGCTTACCTCGGGCCACGTCAGCCTGTCGCTCTCCCCTTCGAGACGCCATCGACGCATCTTCCATGTCGACGAAATGCGAACGCCGTATCAGGCGCTGCCATACGGCGATGAACCGCTTCCACCACAGTCAACGTCATGGGCACACGCACTTAACTCGTGCATTGTTCGAATCGGTCCCTGCAATGCGCATTGCATACCGCCCATATGCGAGGACACATCATGAATCAAGACACTATCCAAGGTCAGTGGAAGCAGCTCAGCGGTCAGATCAAACAGCACTGGGGCAAACTCACCGACGACGATCTGAGAGTGGCTCAGGGCAACTCCGAGTACCTCTCGGGCAAACTACAAGAGCGTTATGGCATGGCGCGTGACGAGGCCGATAAGCAAGTCAAAGCCTTTGAGAAAGAGATTCGTCACCACTAATCCGCATCAACCAACGTTTGCGCCCTCCCCCTCTTTGGGGGAGGGCCTGTGTCAATCATCTGCGCAGTAGAGTTCAAACAGCTTGGCCATGAGCGCATGCACTCGCTCGTCGGCAATGCCGTAGTAGATCGACTGCCCCTCGCGGCGGCCGGCCACCAACCCATCGCGGCGTAGCAAGGACAGATGCTGGGATACCACGCTCTGCGCCAGCTCCAGCGCCTCAGCCAGCTCGTTCACCGAGCGCTCGCCGTCCAGCAACTGACACAACAGCATCAGGCGGTTGGGGCTGCCGAGGGCCTTGAGCGCAGATACCGCCTCGTCGGCATGGCGTTGCATGGCCTCCATGCTGATGGCGGGTTTGCGGCTGCGCGACGGGACGGATTTGGCGGAACGATTCATGGCGCCGGCGCCCTCAGAAAGCGTCGAGTGGAATCTTGAGATAGCGCACGCCGTTATCCTCTGCCGGCGGCAGACCGCCACGCATGTTGACCTGCACCGAGGGAAGCAGCAGGCGTGGTACCGACAACGTCGCATCGCGCGCCGTGCGCATGTTTACAAACGCATCTTCGTCGACACCGTCATGCACATGAATGTTCGCGCGGCGCTCCTCACCCACCGTGGTTTCGTGAGCGTAGGTATCGCGACCTGCCGTCTTGTAATCGTGACAGAGGAAGATGCGCGTTGACTCTGGCAAGGCAAAGATGCGGTGGATGGAGCGATAAAGCGCACGTGCATCGCCGCCAGGGAAATCGCAGCGTGCGGTGCCGTAGTCGGGCATGAACAGGGTATCGCCGACAAAAGCGGCATCACCGATGACATGGGTCATGCAGGCCGGCGTATGTCCCGGCGTGTGCATCGCCACGGCTTCGATAGAGCCCAGGACGTAGCGCTCGCCATCCTTGAACAGATGATCGAACTGGCTGCCATCGACGCTGAATCCGTCGTTGGCGTTGAACAACTTGCCAAAGGTTTCCTGCACCGCGCGAATGTGCTCGCCAATGGCGAGCTTGCCGCCCAGACGCGATTGCACATAAGGCGACGCCGAGAGGTGATCGGCATGCACGTGCGTATCGATCACCCACTCCACCGTCAGGCCTTTCGCCTCGACGAAATTGACGATGTCATCAGCCGATGCATGATTTGTGCGGCCTGACGCGGCATCGTAGTCGAGCACGCTATCGATCACCGCCGCCTTCTGCGTGACCGGATCCCACACGACATAGCTGAACGTGTTGGTCGGCTCGTCGAAAAAGGTTTGTACGTCAGGACGATTCATCGTTCACATCTCACGTCGTGGGTTTGGCGGGCGCTGGCAACCTGGCGGCAAGCCACCAACCCAGCACCATCGTGGCGACCAGCGTTGCGACCGGCACCAGCCCGCTACCGAGCGATGCCAGAGCCGGGCCCGGGCAGTAACCCGCGATACCCCAGCCGATACCGAACAAGGCTGCGCCCAGCACGAGGCGGCTGTCGATCTGCCGTGTGGCCGGTAGCCTGAACTCCGATTCGAACCAGGGGCGCGCCCGGCCCCACACCCAGCGGTACCCGATCGCCGTGGTGAGGACGGCGCCCGCCATCACGAACAGCAAGCGTGGATTCCAGTTCCCGAAGATATCGAGAAAGCCGAGGACCACCGCCGGCTGCGTCATACCGCCAAGACTCAGGCCAAGGCCGAACAACAGGCCCGCAAGACATGCCATACCGAGTTTCATACGCCCGAACCTCCCAGCAGATGACGCATCACGAATACCGTGGCGACACCCACCACCATGAACACCATCGTCGCCGTCAACGAACGCGGTGAAAGCCGCGCCATGCCGCAGACACCATGACCGCTGGTGCAACCACCGCCCAGGCGCGTGCCAAAGCCCACCAGCAAGCCCGCTGCAGCCATCCACGGCAGGGACACCTGCGGCGCCCCGATACCGCTTTCGCCGCGCAACAGCAGCAACAGCAGCGGCCCGGCAATCAACCCCACCATAAATGCCACGCGCCAGCCGCGATCGCTCGCGCCGGCTACCAGCCCGCTGGCGATACCGCTGATGCCGGCGATGCGGCCCAGCGTGCCCATCAGCAGCACGGCCGACAGGCCGATCAACACACCGCCGATGGCGGAGAGTACCCACGGGTGCATACGGTTACTCCGTTATATGCATATATTCGATATTTCTAATATATGTCGCCAACGGCTGGATTTCAAATCCGGCCATGCAGACCGGATGTCGCGCCTTCAGGGTCAAGCGCCTGGCACGGCCCCGCCTGCCGCTGCGGGCATGTTAGCCAACCGGGCGTGGAGGAAAGGCGATACGAAAGCGGCCCGGGAACGGGCTGGAAACGTCGCAGGGAGATGGCGCGCCCGGAGGGATTCGAACCCCCGACCAATGGCTTCGGAAGCCACTACTCTATCCGGCTGAGCTACGGGCGCATGGACGTTGGCGCGTGTGATGAACCGGGGTTCGGCACACGGCGGACGCGCAGTATAGCGGAGTTGGGGGCGGGAGCCCATGCGCCCCGTGAACCCCACTTCTCCCTCTCCCCTCCGGGGAGAGGGCTGGGGTGAGGGGTCAATCTTGCGATACGGCTTGATCAGGCCAGGCCCTGTAGAGGCACCTCCGCGAGCACCCGCCCCTCACCCTACCCTCTCCCCAGAGGGGAGAGGGAATGAGTCGCGCGCTACCTATCAACGCGCCTTGAGCAACTCCGACAGCCGATCCGGCTTGCCCGCCACACGCTCCAGGTGCGGATACTTCAGGCCATCGTGGTAATCGATGCGCAGCGTCTTGTACTCATCGAAGTTCTTTACCAGCAATTCAACCGGCTGGCTCTTGTCCTTCGCCGCCGCAGTCACGGCGTCCTTGATGGCATCGCTGGAGTACTCCTTGCCATTCACCGCAATCACCTTCATGCCCGGTGACAGGCCGGCCTTGAACGCCGGGCCATCCCACAGCACGTCGGCGATGTCGCCGCCCTTGCCCATCGACAGGCCCAGCGAATAGGTGAGGTTGGCGCCGCCGTAACGCGTTTCCACCGCCTTGCTGACTTCCGACGGCTTGTCGTTGTAGACCAGCTTCCAGCCGTTAGCCTCGAAGCCGCCGATGAGCGGACCATGACCATCGAGGCGCTCGCGCAGGTACGGCGCCCAGTCGAACGGCGCGATGTCGTTGAGCGCCTTCACCACATCTTCGAAGGTGTAGGGATTGACGTCCCACTTGCCGTTCTCCATACCGAAAAACGACCTGGCGAAGTCGTCGATGGAGCGCTTGTTGCCGCTGAGATCGCGCAGCTTGCTGTCCACTTCCAGCCAGATCATCTGACCGCCGGAGTAGTAGTCCTCGCTCAGCTGGTAGTTGCGATACGGCAACGGGCGGCGCATCGCGATGATTGGATCGTTGGTGGTGTCCTGGATGTTGCGCCACTGCGCCAGGCCCGGACGGCCCTTGTCGTACGTGGCCGCCACGTTGGCCAGCATGTCGAGCGCCTGATCCTGCTTCCACAGGCCCGAACGCGCCGCCATCACATAACCCCAGAACTGGGTCTGGCCCTCGTACACCCACAGCAGGCTGTTCTGCATGGGCACATTGAAGTTCGGCGTGGCCAGATCCGCGCCACGGCGATATTTGCCATCCCACGAGTGGTTGAACTCGTGCGACAACAAGTCGCGCACGATTACGTTCTTATCCCACTCGGTGAAATAGCCGGTACCCACGCCATTCTCGCTGGAACGGTGATGCTCCAGGCCGTTACCCGACATCTTTTCGCTCAGCGAGAACAGGAAGTCGTAGTGATCGTAGTGATGCGCGCCGTACAGCTTGTACATCTGCTGCACCAGGTTTTGATGCACCTTCAGCTGCTCTGGCTTGATCTCCAGGTACTTCGCATCATCCGCCACGATATTGAGGAACACGGGCGCCTTCGCACCCGGATCGAGATCCACGCGCTTGAAGTACTTGCCGGCGTAGATCGGCGAATCAACCAGATTGGCGTAGTCGATCGGCTTGAAGCGCACCGTGTCGCCGTCGCGCGAAACCATCTCAAGTGCGCTGCCGTACTGCCAGCCAGCCGGCAGGGTCACGCTGGTTTCGGCCTTGATTTGACGGGCGAAATAGCCCGCCGGGTACAGCGACACCAGATTCCACTGCAGGTTGAGCATTTCCGGCGTCATCACCACGCGGCCCTGACGCGTGTCCTGCGGCGAGAGGAACTGGAACTCTACTTCCACGCTGCTCGCGCCTTCCGGCACGTCGATGTGGAAGGCATACACGTTGAGCGGGTCGCGCGTCCACGCCAGCGCTTTGCCGTTCGCCTTCACCACCAGTCCGGCCATCTTGTCGATCGCGCCCGTCGGCGAATGATTGCCCGGCAGCCACTGGGGATACAGCAGCGTCAGCGGGCCCGGCTGCGCCGGCACCGTCTCGCGCACGCGGAACACGCGATGGGCGATATCCGTGGCGTCCACCTGAATTTTCAGCGTGCCATCAAACGGTGTGTCTTTCGGTGCGGGCACGTCTGCGAGCGCAGCAAAGCTGCACAATCCGAGGCCGGAAGCGAGAATGGCGGATGCGAGACGCGAGACTTTCAAGAGGTTCTCCTACAGGTTCCGTAGCCGTGCAAAAGCGTTGCTGCACGACAGATGAACCTTTGATGCTAGTGCGCGTTGACACATCTCACACCCTGCCATTGGTCATGGAAGTGTCTGAACCTCGCCCATCCCGCGGAACCCGCAAACGGTTTTACGCGCGTTAAAAACCCGTATCCTTTTATGACCGCGATCCCCACGCGGACCGACGCGACCTTCCCCCTTAGTCGTCGCGACGGAACACAAAAAGAGATGGAGCACTCCATGAATAAGACTTTCATTGCGGCCGCTTTGGCCGTCGCCGCTGTTGCGCCCTTCGCCGCCAAGGCCGACGAGAGCAATCAGCTCGACAACTTCTTCGTTGCCGGCAACCTCGGCCAGAGCAACTACCGCATTGGCGGCATCTCCGATAAGAGCGACCGTTTCTACAACCTGCGCTTCGGCTGGCGCTGGAACGGCATCGTCGGTGCCGAAGTTGGCTACGCCGACCTTGGCAAGGCCAAGAACGACAGCGACTTCGTCAGCGCCTGGGCCAAGCCGCGCGTTGCGCAGCTCGGCGTGACCGCCAAGTACAACTTCTACAACAACTGGTACGTCACCGGTCACGGCGGCTACCTGCGTTCGCGCACCACTGCCGGCGTCACCGTGGGCAATGCGTCCGTGTCGGAAAAGAGCTGGAACAACGGCTGGTATGCCGGTGCCGGCGTGGGCTACGACGTGACCAAGAACGTCAGCCTGGCGCTGAACTACGACAACTACCACGTCAAGTACGGCCGCGCTGGTTCCAGCGAGTCGCAGGACAACACCAACATCTCTGCGTACTCCGCTTCGGTGGAATACCGCTTCTAAGCAAAGCGTTTGGTGCAGCAACACAAAACGGCCGCGCAAGCGGCCGTTTTTTTGTCTGCATATGGGATCTCCTGTGGGAGCGCCTGCCTCGACCAAAAAAAAGGCCGCTTTCGCGGCCTTTTTTGTTACCTGGCAGATCTCAACTTACGACTGCTTCTCAAGCTTGCTGTTGCGCATGCCGTAGCTGAAGTAGATCACCAGACCCAGGCTCACCCAGATCAGGAACACCTTCCAGGTGATGGCCGGCAGCTCCGACAGAAGCCAGATGGAGAAGCCGATGCCGATCAGCGGAATCAGCGGCACCATCGGCGTGCGGAACGAGCGATGCAGATCCGGCTTGCGCTTGCGCAGAATGATCACCGAGCTGCAGATCACGATGAAGGCCGAAAGCACGCCAATGTTTACCAGCTTGGCGACTTCCTCGATGGGCAGTAGCCCAGCCACCAGCGCAGTAAACAGGCCCAGTGCGACGGTCGGGCGGTGCGGCGTACCGTAGCGCGGGTGCACGTGAGCAAACCAACCTGGCAACAGGCCATCGCGCGCGAGCGCAAACCAAATGCGCGTCGCACCCAGCATGAAGGCAAACAGCACGCTGATCAGGCCGAACACTGCCGAAATCGAAACGGTGACTGCCACCCATTTCAGGCCCAGGCCCTTGAAGGCATCGGCCACGGGTGCGTCAGTGTTGAGCGTGGCGTAGTGCGCGATGCCCGTCAGCACCAGCGACACCGCCAGATACATCACCATCGAAATCGCCAGCGACAGCAGCACTGCGCGAGGCAGATCGCGCTGGGGATTCTTCGACTCTTCGGCAGCGGTGGTCAGCGTGTCATATCCGAACACGGCGAAGAACACCACCGCAGCCGCCGTGGCCACACCCTGGAAACCAAAGTGGCCTACGCCATCCGGCCCCATCACACGTGCGGGAATAAACGGCACCCAATTCGAAGGATTCACGTAGAACACGCCCACACCGATCACCAGCGCCACCGCGGCCACCTTGATCGCCACCACCACCGTGTTGAAGCGTGCGCCCCATTCGGTGCGGAAGATCAGCAAGGCCGATACGCCCAGCGTCACCAGTGCGGCGATGACGTTGAACACGTGACCCTCGCCGGTGCCGATAGCACCCTTCGCCCACACGGGTATATCCAACCCCATGCTGGCAAGCGCGGATTGCACATAGCCAGACCAGCCGATGGCGACCACGGCGACGATCAATGCGTATTCCAGCAGAAGATCCCAGCCGATCAGCCACGCCGCCAGTTCGCCCAGCACCGCATAGCCATAGGTGTAGGCGCTGCCAGTGACCGGGATCAACCCGGCGAACTCGGCATAGCACAAGGCCGCCGCTGCGCTGGCAATGCCTGCAATCAGGAAGGAAATGGCAACCGCGGGACCGGCATTCATCGCCGCCTGCTGGCCCGCCAGCACAAACACGCCAACGCCGATAATGCCGCCGATGCCGATGGCGGTGAGCTGCCACAACCCGAGCACGCGCCGGAAATCACCCCGTTTGCCGGCCTCGGCCTGAAGCAGCTCCACAGGCTTGTGGCGCACCAACTTATTCAAGACACCCATCAGCTCATCCCCGGGAATTGAGCCGCGATCATAGCGAATGCCCCCGCCCCTGCCACGCTGCAGCTGCGCGGTAGGGCCCTGCCTTACCCGGGAATCGGCTTGCCCGTACCCGCATGGCCGGCCGTAGAAACGGCCAGCCAGCCCATCACCAGCGCGCTCAGCGCGGGGATCGCCACCAGCGCGCCAACCGCACTGGCGGGCAACTGCGGCACACCAAACCAGCCTCCGGTGAGCAGCGGAATCGCCGCCGTCGCCATCAGCCGCGCCAGCTCCAGGCCCACGCCGATGCGGCGGCCCTCGGTCAGCGCCCCCAGGGCGGTCAGGCTCAAGACCAGAAATACCGCATAACCGGTCAGCGACCACGCGGGCAGATGCTTGGCCAGATCCAGAAACTGCACCGCCATGCCGAGCAGCAGGGCGAACTGCACCAGGCTGTACAGGATGAGCCCTCGCGACAGCGGTGGCTGGTAACGATCACGCTGGATGTCGAATTCAGCCTTGGGAAAACGCGCGGCCACATCGGCCGGCCGCCAGCCCGGCGGCTTGAACCACACCAGCAGCTTGTCGCGCCAGCGGCGTGCATGCCAGGCATCCTTGAACGTCGCCCAGTACACCTCGGCGTTGGCCCACAGCGGATTCCAGCTGCGCAACGGCGAGCGCGTACCGTAGATCGGCGGATCAGTGTCGTCTTCCTCCACGAAGGTGCCGAACAGGCGGTCCCACACGATCAGGATACCGCCATAGTTGCGGTCCAGATATTTGTCGTTCACCGCGTGATGCGCGCGATGGTTCGATGGCGAACAGAACACGCGATCGAACCAGCCCAGCCGCCCCACCAGTTCGGTATGCACCCAGAACTGATAAAGCAGATCGATCAGTGCCACCACCACGAACACTTCCAGCGGGTAACCGATCACCGCCATCGGCAGATAGAACAGCCAGCCGAGCAGCACGCCGCTGCCGGTCTGGCGCAGCGCCGTCGACAGGTTGTAATCCTCGCTCTGGTGATGCACCACGTGCGCCGCCCACAGCAGATTCACTTCGTGGCCCGCGCGGTGCAGCCAGTAGTAGCAAAGGTCGTAGAACAGCAGGCCGGTGATCCACACCCACACGCTGTTTGCCGGCAGCGAGAAGATGGCGAAGTGCGTGACGCACCACGCGTAGATGCCCAGCGTCAGCAGCTTGCTGAAGACGGCGACGATCTGCGAGATCACGCCCAGACCCAGACTGTTGATGGCATCGGTGCTGTGGTACACGGTGCGCCCGCGCAGCTTTGCCACCAGTAGTTCCAGCGCGATCAGCGCAAAGAACACCGGCGTAGCCCAGGTGATGATGATTTCCTGCGTATTCATGCTGCCTGGCCACTCCGTTGAACCGACCGCGCCAGACACCACAGCGCGGCGTAATACGTCGCCAGCACCCACAGCGCCGACAACGGAAGGGCGACGCGGAACCGGTTCCAGGCCAACAGTGTATCGCTGAGCATGAACAGCAGCGCGCCCGTCATGGCCCATTGCGAGGATCGGGTCAGCGCGTCGGCCGCATGCCGCCGCGCCCGCACCACCGCCTGACCGCCCATGCCGGCCAAGACCAGCACATAGACCACCACCGGCGCGTACAGCGCCGCCGGCAACGAAGGCCACAGCGCCCAGAGGTTCAATGCGCCGTAGGCCACGCACGCCAGCATGCCCAAGGGGCGCTCGGCAAACCGGCTGTCATCCAGAAAGGCCTTGATAAAGCAGGCGTGGGCGATCAGAAACGCGACCAGCCCAGGCACGAAGGCGTCCTGCGGCAACATCAGAAACACGTCGCCCGCCAGCGAAAACAGCATGCCCACCACCATCCAGCGCCGGTAGCGCGGGGAAACCGGCGGCTCGGCACGCAAGGTCATCCCGAGGATCAGCAGCGTCGTCAGCGGCTTGCACACCCAATGCAGCCAATGCCAGCCATCCGTCGTCCCTGTGGCGCCGAGACTCGCGCCAGCGATCGCACCGACTGCCAGAACAGCTATTGCTACATCACTCCACAGCGGCGAGGGCAACCTCGCGGCAGCGTTTGAAACAGCCATGCATGGAATCCCCGCGACATCGATCCGCTCGATGGTATCGCCAACCTTTGTTTTTGCCTGTCGCAGCGCAAAAAAAACCCTCTCCCGTTCGCGGGAGAGGGTTTGCAAGAAGCGGGGGCGCCGGCGGGACAGCGCCTCCTCTTCGACCTTTCTCACTCGGGAGAAAGGCACTTCAAACCAAACATGCGCCCGATCAGAACTTCGCGTTGATGCTAAAGAACACCTGGCGCGGCGCACCGGCCATCAACGTCTGGTTCCAGCCCTGCGCATCCGAGGCCACATAGCCGTTGGTGCCCGTGGTGGCGTAGTAGTGCTTGTCGAACAGGTTGGTGACATTGAGCCCCAGGCTCAGGTCCTTCAGTACGGACACCGTGCCGAAGTCATAGTTCACACCGGCATCGAACAGCCAGTACGCCGGCACCTGAGAGTCGTTGATGTAGGTGATGTAGCGGCGGCCGGTGTATTTGCCGTCGATGCTCGCCGACCAGCCGCCATAGCTGTAGCTGAGATCGCTGGTGAACATCCAGGTGGGAATACCGACCACGTACTTGCCGTCGGTGGCCACGACGCCGTTGTTGAGGTAGTCGTCCTGGTACTTGGAGTTGTTGTACGACACCGAGTTGAGCCAGCGCAGGTGTTCGATCGGGCGCCAGATAACCGCCAGGTCCACACCCGTGCTCTTCACCGAGCCCACGTTGTTGAGAATGGCCGAGCAGGTCTGCACCGCGCTGCACGGCGATACGGCCAGCAGGCGGTTGCTGAAGCGCGTGTAATACGCATCGGCCGACGCCTCAAAGGTATCGCCATGCACGCGATAGCCGGTCTGGAACGTCTGCGACTGCTCCGGATTCAGCGAGCCCTTGCTCGCGTTGAACGCCGCCTGCGACTGGCTGAAGGGCAAGAAGCCGAACGCCGCAATGTTCTTGCTGTAGGAGGCATACACCTCCTGATTGGCGTCGATCTTGTAGTTGGCACCCACCTGCGGCAGGAAGCCGTCGCTGGCGCGAATGCGGCCCTGCGCCAGCGCACTGGTGGGCACCAGCGAGTCGGCCGAGTTGGTGACACCGAGCGCCTTGGCACCGAAGTTCACGGTGAGGCGATCGTCCATCAGATGGATGGTGTCGGAGGCGTAGGCCATGCGCGTCTGCGTGACGTAGTGCTGCAAGAAGCCGCGCAGGAACGGTGCTTCATTCTCGTAGAAGTTGCTCAGGTAGTTGTACGCGCCGGTCAGATAGAAGTAATTGCGCTCCTGATTGGTCTTGGCGTTTTCAGCCCAGAAGCCCACTTCGATATCGTTATTGCCGAGCGAGAACAGCAGCGAGCCAGTGCCACCGTAGCGATCCAGGCCATAGTCGGTGGTTCGCATCGCCAGCGGCACGGTCGGCGACGAAGCCACGTACGGCGTCGCCCACTGACCTTCACCGCGATCGTCGTGGTAATACGTGCCGAGGTTCAGCGTGGTGTGCTCGGCCAGATTGAACTGTCCGCTCAGGCCGGTCAGCGTGTCACGACGGATACCACCACCCGCGTAGTACGTGGAGTCCACCAGGTCATAACCCGCCGGCAACGGCGACAGTACGGCCGGGTAATTGCCTTTGCCGTTGTACGCATTGGCGATCTGCACGGCGGTGTTCCAGTCCGGCTGCAGATAGTCCCAGTTCCAGCCCAGCGCTTTCTGGCTGGCCAGGGACAGATCCATGTAGTCGTATTCCTTACGGCGCGACTCGTCGTAGAACAAGCTGATGCTGCCGCTATCCCACTGGTACACCGACTTCAGGTTGATCTGGTCGTTGCGCTGGTCGCCGTAGCCTTTCCACTTGTCGGTCGAGGCGTGGTCGTACGACACGTACATGGAGAAACCATGGAAGTCGCCGGAATCCAGGCGCACGAAGGTGCGCGTGGTGGAGTCCGAACCGATCACCTGATTGATGCGGGCGCCAGCCACGGCATCGGGGTCAGCCGAATAGAACTGAATGGTGCCGCCGAGATTGGTGTTGGCGGCCGTGCCCAGCGCGCCGGCGCCCTGCGCCAGCTCCACGGTGCTGATGTTGTCGCTGCTGATCGCGCGCGTCACCTGCAGGCCCGTGGTGGTGCCGTAGGTCATGTTGCCCAGCGGAATGCCATCAAGGGTGAAACCGAGGCGGCTCTGGTCAAAACCGTGCAGGGTGATCTGCGTCGACCACTCGTAATCGCCCCAGGGATCGGCTGCCTGGAAATTCACGCCCGGCAATTTGTCGAGGGCTTTCAGCGGGCTGGTTCCCGGTGCCAGCGCTTTGAGATCCTCACTGGTGATCTTTTGCACCTGGCGGGTCTCGCCCGAGGCCACGACGGAAACGGCCTCCATGTTCTTGGCTTTGTCGCGGTTGATGTTGGCCGATGCATCGGCGGCAGGCGCCGCGGCGGCGGATGCCGCATCGTCGGCGAGCAACACGCCGCTGTAGAGAGAAGCCAGGGTAGCCAGCGCGATCGCGGTCCTGCGAAGGGAATGCTTGGGCATGACAAGTCCTTGCGCGCAGATTCACCTTGAATCCGCACGTTCTTTGGTTTTTGGAAACGAAAGGGGAAATAGCCGTCCGAACCATTCGGTCGGCATTAGGAAATCGTGAAGGCTGCGTGTGTATCGGCGATGACACACATATTTAAAACACGCACGAAACACGGCGAAAAAGCGCTAACGTGTGACATCACACGTTAGCGCTGACGCTTAAGGAAGCAACGACTTGCCTTTCGCTTGCGGCAGACTGACACCAAGCACGTGCGCCACCGTAGGAGCGATATCGCGCATATCGATATCGCCAAGATTCTTGTTGGCTTGCACGCCTTTTCCTTGCATCAGAAACGTCGAGCGCATCTGCGCCAGTGAAGGGTCGTAGCCATGCATGCCGCGATAATGGCCTGGTGACTGCACCGGCGCATCGGGCTTGATGCCCATCTCAAAACCCGGCTTGAACATCACGAACCATTGAGCAAGCGGCGTACCGCCACCCTTCGCCACCTGCGACTTGTCCAGCACGCTGGCGATGCCATAGGCCGGATCCTGCTGCAGCCTTTCAAGCAACGCATCGACTTCCGCACGCACCTTTGCATCGTTGGGATCGCGCAACACGATGGCGGCACTGCCACCGTCATTCCACGGCGCCGCCTGCCAATCCGTGACGACACCGTCCTTCACCGTTATGAGGCCTTCCGCAAGAAAGGGCGCATACAGATTCACGTCGGTCTGCACAGGGAGAAAGCCGTGATCGGATACCACGACGACCACACCATCCGGGTGCACGCGGTGCGCGGCATCGACCAGTTCGCCGACGAGTTCATCGATTTGCCCCAACACCGCCTTCGCCTGCGGCGTATCCAGGCCGCTGACATGCTGCTCGTGATCCAGTGCGGTGAGGTAAGCCGTCATGAAATCGGGTTTGTGCGATTCCAGCAGAGCAACGGCGAAGTGCGCGCGCGTGCGGTCGCCCGCGATGCTCTCGTCGATACCGTCGGCATACGGACCCAGCTTTTCTTCCAGCGAGGGCAGCAAGCCCGGCGTCGCCAGCGCTGCGAGTAGCTTGCGGTCATCCGGTGTACCGGTGCGCCAGATCTGCGGCAAGTTCCAGTCCACCTGCGCACCCACGCTTACCGGCCAGTGCACATTCGCGGTATGCAAGCCTGCGGCGTGCGCTGCGTCCCACAGCGTGGGCACCTTGATATCGCTGGCGTACCAGTCCCAGCCCAGCTGATTCTTGTTGTACGGGTCGAACGTAAGGTTGCCGCCAATACCGTGCAGGTCAGGCGACACACCGGTGATCAACGTCGTATGGCTCGGATAGGTCAACGTAGGCAGTACACCCCGCACCGACGACGCATAGGTGCCATGCGCCACGATCGATTGCAGGTTGGGAAGGTGCAGCCCGCGCTGCTCAGCCTGCAGTACATCGGCGGGGCGCAAGCCGTCGATGGAGATCATCAGCACCGGTGCCGCAGTAGCCGGCAAAGCGAAGACCATGGACAGCAGTCCGGCCGCGCATAGAAAGGGGGAAAAACGCATCGTCAGATCACCACAGGGTTGGGAGCGTGCGAAGCAGAACCAGCGTACACCGTCTTTCGGCGACGCTGGCAGGCCGGTCGAAGACTGTTGGCGAAGGATCAGCGGCCGTCGACGGCCTTGCGACCGATGGCCGGATCGTCGGTAAAGAAGGCATCGATACCGGCGTCGAGATAGGCGCGAATCTCCGCGATGGAGCCCGCTTCATTGAACGTCTTCGGGTCGCCGCCCTGCCAGAAGTTCTTCGCCTGGAAATGGTTTTCCGGGCGGAACGTATAGGGATGAAGCTCCAGCTTCGCCACATGCGCGTCGTGCGCGAGCGCGGACGGTTTGCCGAGCCTGCCGTCCGCAGCGAGCGGAATGATGGCGCGGATATTCGGGCCGATGGCGTCAGCATAGGTGGCGATCTCGCGCAGACCTGCCGGCTTCATCATGTCGCCATAGGTGAGCTTGCCGCCCGCCGCCACCACGTCGTAGGGCTGCTCCTTGGCATCATCCAGCAACTGCAGCAGGCGGATATGGAGATTCGCGTGGCCCAGCTTGCTGCGCAGATAGCGCAAGTTGGCAATCTCGAACGACTGAATTTCCACCGGTGCCGTACGCGTATAGGCATGCGCGGCGAGAATCGCCAGCACGCGATCTTCCATCGGCAGGCCCGCCTTCTGGAAATACGTGCCGTGCTTGATTTCGGGAATGATGCCGATCACCCGACCCTGCGTGGCCGACTCGGTCGCCACGAAATCGATGATCTCGTCGAGCGTAGGTATCTGGAACTGGCCGTCAAACGCCGTACTACGCAACTCGGGCAGACGCTCGCGCGCACGCAGCGTCTTCAGCTCGTCCAGCGTGAAATCTTCGGTGAACCAACCGGTGACCGCATGGCCATCGATGGTCTTGGTGGTCTTGCGCGAGGCGAATTCCGGATGCTGTGCCACGTCAGTGGTACCGCTGATCTCGTTCTCGTGCCGCGCCACCGGCACGCCGTCGCGCGTCATCACCAGATCTGGCTCGATAAAATCGGCGCCGTCGGCAATGGCTTTGCCATACGACGCGAGCGTGTGCTCCGGGCGCAGCGCACTCGCGCCGCGGTGGCCAATCACCAGCACCTTCTGCGCCAGCGGCGCTTCATTCGCGCTTGCATCGGCAGCCATCAGCAGCGCACCCGCCAGGAAGACGGCCCAGCTTAAACGACCCACGGCAAAACCCTCGTGATCCATCGCGAAACGCCATTCCGGCGTAGCCATCCAGCCATGGTGACGCCGTTGCATGTCGTTTCCTTGACATGGGCGAGGCACGCCGTTTGAAACAACAGCATACGCAAGCCATGTGTAAGCAAAAGCACGAAAGCGAGAATGACGAGCTTGCGTGCCCCCATGACTGACGACACCCTGTGACTTGCGGCCAATGGCTTGATCAGGCCCCAGTGATAGCGTGACCTCCACTTCACGAACGTCGGGGAACGTTCATGCTCTCTATTTTGCTCGCCAGCCTGCTCAGCAGCGCGCAACCCGCGATCGACTGCCACGTCGGTGCGTATCGCCTGTCTGACGGCAGCACCGTCGACGTCGCACCCACCCAACCCGATGGGTTGCGCTGGCGCCGCATCGACGGCAGCACTGGCAAACTCAAGCACGGAGACGGCGACGTGTGGACCAGCACATCTGGCTGGACCGATCGTCCCGATCACAAGGATGTGACCTTCACCGATTGCGCCAGGGGCGGCATCCGCTTTGGCGGCATGGACGGTCAGCGCATCGCGTTCGACGTACACGACACCGTGTTCAAGGGCGAAGGCGGCACGCGCCTGGTGGGGCGGCTGATTCTTCCTGCCGGCAAGGCCAAGGTGCCGGTCGTGGTGCTCGTGCACGGCTCCGAAACCGATTCGGCGCGCATCTGGGATGCCATGCAGCGCGAGCTGCCGGCAGAAGGCGTGGGCGCGTTTGTGTACGACAAGCGCGGCACCGGCGACTCCGATGGCAAGTACACGCAGGATTACAGCGTGCTCGCCAACGATGCCGTGGCGGCGGTGACCGAAGCACGCAGGCTCGCGGGCGAACGTGCCGGCCGCGTCGGTTTCCGTGGCGGCAGCCAGGGTGGCTGGGTGGCCCCGCTGGCCGCTTCGCGCACCAAGGTGGATTTCGTGATGGTGGGCTACGGCCTCGCCATTTCGCCGCTGGAAGAGGATCGCGAAGCGGTCGCCTTCGGGCTCAAGCTCAAGGGTTATGACCAGTCGGTGATCGACAAGGCGTGGGAGCTGTCCGACTCACTCGGCCTGATGGTCTCCAGCAACTTCACTCAGGGTGTGGAACAGTTCGATGCCGCGCGCGCCAGGTATCGCAATGAACCCTGGTACAAGGATGTGCGCGGTGACTTCACCTACCTCGCCCTGCCCATGAGCGACGACGAGATTCGCGAGAAGACCCAGATGTTCTCCGCCACCCCATGGCATTACGACGCCATGGCCGTGCTGGAAAAGCTGCACACACCGCAGCTGTGGATGCTGGGCGGCATGGATATCGACGCACCCAGCGCTGAAACGCTGCGCCGCCTCGGTACGCTGCAAGCCCAGGGCCTGCCAGTCACCACCGCGCTGTTTCCCGGTGCCGAGCACGGCATGACGGAGTTCGAACTGGCGCCCGACGGCACACGCGTATCCACGCGCTACGCCGAAGGCTACATGCGCATGACCATCGACTATGCAAAGGGCACGCTGCACGCTCCCTATGGCGCGAGCAAGATGCAGTTTCCCAAGCATGGCGATGTAGCAAAAATGCCCTGACGCCGCGACGGTGCACCGGAGGCTCTTGCCAGAGCCTCCGGCGCGCGATACCGATCACGCAGAACTTCACTTCCAGCGTCAGATGACGCTCGCGCGTATCACCGCACCGCTGGCGCCGACGCCTTCTGCAACCACGCCTGATACGTGGGCCGGTCCACCGGTACGCCATCGGCATTGCAGCTGCCAAGCTTGCACAGTTCATCGCGGATGCGCGGTGTGTGCTGCACGATCACATGGAAGATGGTGTTCTGCTCCATTTCGCCATGGAACGCTGCCGCACCCGGACCATTGGCAAAGATCGCCACGTCCTCACCGCCATGCGTTTCCGCTTTCATCGGCAGAATCGACTCCTGCATGTAATCCGGGGCGTTGGTCCGGGCCTTGCTCAGATCCGGGCGCCCCTTGGTGACATGCGAATAATCGTGCGCCACATGGGGAAACTGCTTGCTGCCCTCCGGCTGCGTGTCGCTTGCGCCGGTATAGCCGGGGCCATTGGCGAAACCCAGGGTGGTGTACGGCTTGCCGGCGGCATCGCGCGCGATGCCCGCGCCACCTTCATCGTCGTAGCTGTCGGTGTGGCCCTGCACCAGCCCCAGAATGTCGTTGCCGCGCTTGGGATAGCCCGCAAACGTCATCGTGTGGCTGTGATCCGCGGTGACCACGATCAGCGTGTCGCGTGGATCGGTGTGCTGTAGCGCGGCCTGCACGGCATCCGCAAACGCGATCGTTTCATCCAGCGCGCGGTAAGCATTGCCGGCATGCAGGGCGTGATCGATACGGCCGCCCTCTACCATCAGGAAGAAACCGTTCGGATTCTGCCTGAGCACATCGATGGCGCTGGTGGTCATGTCGGCGAGGCTGGGTTCGTCCAGCTTGTCGGTGACGCGCTCATGCTCATAATTGAGATGCGACGCGTTGAACAGGCCGAGCAGTTGGGGCGTGTGCGAGAGATCCAGCGACTTCAACTGCTGGCCGCTCCACACATACGCACCCTGCGGATGTTTGCGCTTCCATTCGCCGATCAGGTCGCGCCCGTCCAGACGCTGCCCCACCTTGCCCTGTTCCACCGGATCGTCTTCGCCGGCGAGCATGAACTCGGTGCGGCCACCACCCATGGCGACGGTGAGTCCGGTCGCGGCTGGAAAGTCCACCAGCTGCGCGGCGAAATCCTTGCAACCCTGCGCCTTGGCCTCGGCTGGCATGTCGGCATCGACTTCCCAGTTGCGCTCGGGCAGGTGGCCGTACGTGGCCGCCGGCGTGGCATGCGTGATGCGCGTGGTAGTGATGGCGCCGGTGCTCATGCCCGCGGCGGCAGCGAGCTCCAGCGTGCTCACGAGCTCCTGGCCGTGCGAGGCCGCACAGTCCTGACGGCGCGGCACCTGCGACACGCCGATGAAACCGCCACGCGTCTTCACGCCGCTCATGATGGCGGTCATGGTGCCGGCAGAGTCGGGGGTCTGCTGATCGGTCTCGTAAGTGCGGCTCAACGCGCTGAAGGGAAACCGCTCGAAGCTCAGGCGATAGCTCTCGCCATCCACTCCCTTGAGCTGCCCCGCACGCACATGCGCGGCCGCGATGGTGGTGAGGCTCATGCCATCACCCAGAAATACAATAACGTTCTTGGCCCGCTGACCATGGCTGCCCGACTGCGCCGCCAGCTGCGACGCAGCGGCCGCGCCACTGCGGAACCACCATTGCGGCGTCTCGCCATCCGGCCGCTGGATGCCCGGCACGTCAATGGAAGACGTGGCAGAAGGTGGCTGTACCGCCTGGCTGGAACAGGCACTCAGCAGTGAGAACGAAACAAACAGCGCGGCACGGCGTGCCCGCGGCGACCAGTCGAACATCAGCAACCCCTTTCGATGAAAGCGCGCAAACGAGCCGCGGATCATACCGGCGCCGCAAGAAATTGCTGTGACACTCGCCGGACGCAGGCCGGTGCTAGCCTGCGTCCATGAACTGGCGAGTTTTGCTGCCGTTTCTCGGCTTACTCTCGTGGGTGGCGATGGCGGATGACACCACCAGCGCGCCGACGGGCCTGCAGGACAACGTAGTGTTCTCCCGCTATGCCGACCTCTCCGGCAGCGCCGAACTGCTCCGGCGGCTGGTCAGTCCGCTCAACGCCCGACGGCTGCGGCAACAAGCGTCCGGCGCCGGCCTTCGGGAACAAGCCATCGACCTCGCGCAAGAGCGGTTTGCACTTTATGTACCGGCCCAGCCACCGCCCGCTGGCTACGCCGTGCTGGTATTCGTACCGCCATGGCACAAGGCCAAAGTACCGCCGGCATGGACAGCCACGCTGGACCGCCACGGCGTCATCCTGGTCACTGCAGCCAACGCCGGCAACGACGCCAACCCGCTCGACCGAAGGGAGCCGCTCGCCTTGCTGGCCGCCATCAATGTGATGGCGCGCTATCGGGTCGATCCACAGCGCATCTACATCGGCGGCTTTTCGGGTGGTTCGCGCGTCGCGTTACGCCTGGCGATCGGCTACCCCGATCTGTTTCGCGGCGTACTCCTCAATGCAGGCAGTGACACCGTGGGCGACACCATTCCGTTGCCGCCAGAACCGCTGATGGCACGCTTTCAGGAAGGAACACGCCTGGTCTTTGTCACTGGCGAGCGGGACACACCTCGTCAAGACGCCGACAGACAAAGCCGCCAGTCACTGCGTGATGCATGCGTCACCGATATCGACACCCTGTCCATGGCATGGACAGGCCACCAGTTGGCCGATGCGTCATCGCTGGATCGTGCGTTGATCTCGCTGGACAAGCATCGCAATGATGACGCCGCTGCATTGGCGGCGTGCCGCGCTCGCATCGAACACGACCTTGCCGCGCAGCTGGACAAGGCGGAAGCGCTATTGAACGGCGGGAAGACCGATGACGCACTTCGATTGCTGCAGGCGATCGATACGCGCTATGGCGGTCTTGCTGCGCCACGCAGTGTGGCGTTGGCGGAACGTCTGTTGGCGTTGCCGGCTGGTGATGCAGGTACGCCACCGCATTAAGAGTCACTCACGCAACGCAGTAGATGCTCGAGCTTGTTATTTCGTCACAAGGCATCTTCCTGGAGATCAAAAGAAGCTTGGCTCAATGAATGATGGGGCCAGATTGACCCCTCACCCCAGCCCTCTCCCCGAAGGGGAGAGGGAGAAGTGGGGTGCCCTCGCCAAATTCGCAGCGCGAACTGAGAGGAAGCGAAGCGACGTTCCGCTTTAAGCCCTCTCCGCGATGGCGCGTTGCGAAGCGCTCTGAAGTACCCGCTGTGTAGCGGCGAAGGTTGCCAAGTGACAACGCGCCTCGAGCGTTCGGGCTTATCCCTGCGCAATGCTGCCAGCTCTTAAGGCCATTTTCTTTGGGTTACTTTTCTTTTGGGCCAGCAAAAGAAAAGTGACTCGGCCTCCGGCAGGAGGTCGAAACGCCCGCCGCGTAGGCGGCAACCTGGCGGGAACGCCAACCCAAAAGCGAAGGTCACTGGATGACCAGCCTTCGGCTGTTGTAAAGCGCTTCCTGCCTTCACAGGGATGACGTCGAGGGGTAACCCAGCCTAGTCGCGAGCACCCGCCCCTCACCCCAGCCCTCTCCCCGGAGGGGAGAGGGAACTAAAAGCGGCACGCATGCTGACGTGCGTCAGAAAAATCCAACGCCACGCAACGCTACGTCAACGACGCCACATTGATGCGCCCCGCCTTCGCCGCCTTCACCATCGCCTCGTGATCGCGCTCGTTCTGATCCGCATAGGCCACCGAGAACGACGCGATGGCATCGGCAAACGCATCACCCTTGCCGAGATAGGCCGTTAGCAACACCGCGTCACCCGAGCGGGCATGCGCGCGCGCCAATGCGTGTGCACACAGCCTGCCGTACCGACGCAGAACAGTCGCGCTCATCACCTCAATCTGAGGCGAAATCTTGGCATCGCGCAATTGCCGCAGGTAGAAGTGGCGGAGCGGCGCTTCGGTCCACCCAAGAAACATGTCGCTCGCCGACTGCATCAGGCGCTGCCCAATCACGACACGCTGGCCCTGGTGTTTGTACGGATTCTTGCCGATGAACTGATCAATCACCGATGCGCGCGCCTCCTTGAACTGCAGGAATAATGGGTCGCCGTTGCCCGACACCATCAGCAGAATGCCGCAGTAAGTACCCACGCTGCCCACGCCAACCACCTTGACGGCGGCATCTACGATTTCAAAACGATCAAGCAGCACGCGCCGCTCGGGCGACAGCGACTCCCGGTAGAGTTCAAATGCACGCGTACGTTCATCGGGACCCAACGTGTCTTGCAGTGCTGCGTCGTGATAGATCAGCGGCGGCTCGTCCTGGATGCGCGGCGGCGAGCCGCCCGCCACGGTAAATTTGATGAACTCCTTGGTATGCACCGTGTGTTGCATGGCCTTTTTCACATTCTTGATGGCGAGCTTCTTCACCTGCTCGTCCTGAATGTGATCGATCACATCCTCCAGATCGATCTGGTCATACCAGGCCTCGAGCAGCGGCATCTCGGCGAAGGAGGCCGTGTACGACTGATAGGCCGAGGCTGCTTCCCAGGCGATGTCTTTGGCCTCGCCCGCATTAAAACCATTGGCTCGCGCGGCCACCACCAGGCTCGCGCATAAGCGCTTTACATCCCATTCCCATGGGCCGACGGTGGTTTCGTCAAAATCATTGATATCGAAGACAAGCTTGCGCTCCGGCGTGGCAAAACCGCCAAAGTTCACCAGATGGCAATCGCCACAAATCTGCAGAAGAACATTGGTGCGGGCGGTGCTGGCAAGATCACTTGCCATGATCGCGGCGGCACCACGATAGAACGCAAAGGGCGAGGCCATCATGCGGGCGTTGCGAATCGGCACCAACGATTCCACACGCCCCTTCGAGGACTCAATAAGAATATCTATCGGATCCGGCCGATCGTTCGGCGCGCGCCAGCCGCCCAGCGACTTGCGTGGACAGGCTTCGCGCAAGGCCTTGGCCCTGGCCTGCCGCTCTGCTGGCCGCTCAAGCAACGTCTCCTGCGACAGGTGACCACCGCCGCGCGCGGGCGTCAGGAAATGGGGTTTGGCTTGTGCCGCGCCCTTGGTTCGACGCGGTTTGACCACCTTCGGAAGCTGCTGCTCAGCCGTCGTTTTAGACATCGGTTCCACCTCGCAATGGAAGGCATTGACGTCGCCATGAAGCCTGTCGCCAGTACTTCATTTGACGCCTGTCGCCGGCAAAGGTGAACCGCAAATTTACTTAAAACGCCCGTGGGAACACCTGACCTCCGGGTCCTTGGCGGCTGGGGGGCACTGCCCCGGCGTCCCTGTTGCGATCCGGACGCACCCTTCCAAATGAAAATGCCGCCCATCGACGGGCGGCATTCTCGTGGCTGTCTTGCGAAATGGCGGAATGATCAGCGGTAGTTGTGCACGTCGTCGATAGCCCGCTCCACCGCGGCGGATGCGTTGTCCACGTGAGCGATGGCGCGGTGCTTCAGTTCGCGCGTTTCCGGATCATCCTCTTCGCGGTCGATATCGTGGTGCACCTTCGCCAGCAGCTTCTCCGCCTGATGGAGGCGGCCCGGCTGATCCATCGACACATCGACCTGCGGGTGATCGTTGAGATCCTTGCCGTCGTCGTAGGCGGCACGCTTGATCTCGCCGATCGCGTGATCGATCTCAGAGATGGCGATGTCTTCCTGGCTACTCACGGCAGCATCGCCCGGACGATGCTCAAGCATCCAGCGCGCTGCGCGCAGGTCGGAAAGCGCATGCAGGTAAGCAGGGTGCCGGCCCGGCAAATCCGCGTGCGCCGACAGCGGCAACAACACAGCCAGACCAGCAGTCAAAATCATGCGCTTGCAAAGCAATTTCATGCGTCCCCCTCGGTTGTGAAAGTGGACGCATTATTAGCAGCGTTGCTTGCAAATGGATGGCTCGGTTCTACGTGCCGTTAAGTGCGCAGTTGGGGAATGATTCCGGTCACCAACGCGAACGGGGTGCCATTCGCGCCGGTGACCATGGATGCGCCTGCGATGGATACCTTGGTCAACGCCAATAACGGAAGGACCTTCTTAGTGGCCCTTGCCGTGGGTCTTGGTAAGACCCTTACCGTTCGATTTGTCATGCGCGACGGTACGCACCTGCGGACCCACTTTTTCATCGGCCGCCTTGGCGGACTTGGCCTGGGCCGATACAGCATCGCCATGCATGTCATGGTTCATGGGCGCGTGTGCAGACATGGACGCTGCATGACCACCGCCACCGCCGCCACCATGCGCCTGCGGGGCCGCCATAAGCGGCATGGCAAATAACGAAGCAACCAATGCCAGAGGGATGAGATAGCGCATGACCCGACTCCTGCTCGTGAATGAAATGCCGATGCGTCAGCGATGACGGCGGCGGGATAAACCATGGCACAGCGGGTGATACTTGCGATGAATAGAACGGGGACTCTTCGCATCTGAGGCATCAACGTTCAGCGTGTCGTTCGCAAACGTCAGCTCACTGAAAGACAGTCGCCCCGTTCTTGCGACACGAGACTGAACGGGCGCAACTTCGCTCGCCGCACTTGTGAGCTGTCATGACACAGCGCCATGATTCGGCATGACTTCGACCCTCAAGGGGAGGCGACAGGCGATGGCTTTCGGCAGGCTTGCTGTCCGCCCGGACGGTGTCGGCGTTTTTTTGCAACGCATGGGCGCGTCGCAATCACCACGTAACCGACCTGCATGAACAGTGAGCCTCAGGTCACTGAAGCCCTGGTGCGCGCTGCCAACGGTGACCCCACCGCACTGGATACGCTGATCCCCAAGATTTATGCCGCGCTTCGCCAGTTGGCACGGCGCCAGCGCGCCCATGAAGCAGCACACACGATTGAAACCACTGCGCTGGTCCATGAGGCCTATCTCAAACTGGTGACCCAGGGCGGCGCGACGTTTACCGACCGCGCACACCTGTATGCCTATATGAGCCAGGTGATGCGCCACATCCTGATCGACCACGCTCGTCGCAAGAAAGCGCAGAAGCGACAGGCCCCCGACGTGACGGCACCGGAAGACGCCTCGGACATCATCGACGTGCTGGCCATCGACGAGGCCCTCACGCGGCTGGCCGCCGTTGACTCGCGCCTGGCGCACGTCGCGGAGCTGCGGTTATTTGCCGACCTTTCGAGCCCGGACATTGCGGCGGCCTTGGGCGTCAACGCGCGCACGGTCGAGCGCGACTGGCTCAAGGCACGTACCTTTCTCGCGGCTTGTCTGATGCCAGCCGCGTGACTCCCTGTCGGGAATTGCCACGTGAATACGCTATAGAGGTATATCGGACTGGGGAAAAGCGCTGCCCATGATCGCCGAGTTTGCCCAACGATGGCCTGAGATCGAACCGCTGATCGACCAGCTGTTCGACGTGCCTGCCGCCGAACGAACCGACTGGCTGCACAAGCACTGCGGTGACGCCACGCTACGCGCGCTGGTAGCGCAGGCGCTGGATCATGCGGCCGGCAACGAGGCACTCGAACGCGGCATGGCGCAATGGCTTCCGGGGCTTGCCGATGATGTGCCTGAAGGGCTGCCGTCCATCGCGGGTTATCGCGTGCTTCGCTTCGTTGGGTCGGGCGGCATGGCCAGCGTCTTCGAAGCCGAGCGCGAGCTACCCGGCGGCCCGCAAACCGTGGCCCTCAAGCTATTGCGCATCGACGTTCACGATGCCGAGGAACGCGGCCGCTTTCTGCGCGAACAACGCATTCTCGCGCGGCTGCAGCATCCGCATATCGCCCAGTTGCTCGACGCTGGTTTTTCGCCGACGGGCACGCCGTTTCTCGCGCTGGAGTTTGTGGCGGGCGACGATATCGTCAGGCATTGCGAGCAACGTGGCCTTGGCATGCGCGAGCGGCTCGCGTTGTTCATCGACGTATGCGCTGCCGTGGAACACGCCCATCGCAGCCTGATCGTTCATCGCGACCTGAAACCAAGCAACGTACTGGTCGGGGCGGATGGCTGCGTCAAACTCGTCGATTTTGGTATTGCCAAATTGCTGACCGGCGATGGCGAGCGCACGCGCACCGAGGCGCGGCGCCTTACCCGTTTGTACGCGGCGCCTGAACAATTTTCCGGCGATACTGCGACCACCGCCATCGACGTGTACGCGCTTGGCGTGCTTCTGACCGAGCTTATTTGCGGTCAGAAGCCGCGACGCGACAGCCAAAACGACGCCGAGCCAACGTCTTCGCTTGATAGTCACGTGCTGCGCAAGAGGCTCGGCATTGACCTTCACGCCATCGTGCAGGAGGCAACGCGGCAGCATCCTAACCGCCGCTACGCGAGCGTTTCGGCGCTGAGTGCGGACGTTCAACGTTTCCTTGACGGCAAGCCGTTGCAGGTCCGGGCGGACACGCTGGCCTACCGCGTCTTTACGTTCGCCAGGCGACACACGTTTGCCGTTTCAACCGCTGCCGTTGCAGCGCTCATGTTGAGCGGCGCCACCATCGCCGGCCTGCACGAAGCGCATCTTGCACGTCGCGCCGCCCAGGACGCCCACATGCAGGCGATGTCTGCCAAAGGCGAGGCACGACGCGCCGATGCGCTCAAGATCTTCCTCGAAGGTCTGTTCGACAGCGCATCACCGGAAACCAAAGGCACCGAAACCATCGAACAGCTGCTTGCCGTCGGTCGCGAGCGTGCCGACCGGGATTTCGCCATGCAACCGGCGCTTCGCGTTGAGATCATCGCGCTGATCGGAGACCTCGAGCGTCGCAGCGGCCACCCCGATCGCGCACTGCGTCCCCTCGAAGAAGCGGCTGCACTGGCGAAGACACAGTTTGGCGCGGGCGACCGGCGCACCTTGCATGTCCAGTATCTGCTCGCCAAAGAGCTTGATGAACTGGGTCGCGTCCACGAAGCGACTGCTGGCCTGCAGAGTGCGGTCAGTGCGTTCCAGTCAGGGCCAAACCCTCATTCTCCGGAAGAAGTGCAGGCATTGGCGTGGATAGCTGGCCTTGATGAGCGCAGCGGTGACTCCGCCAAGGCGATTGAGATCGGCCAGCAAGCGCTCACGCTTGCACGCCGCGTACTGCCAGACGACAGTGACGCATTGACGGAAGCGGTGTTGAATTTCGGCTGGCTCTTGATGGATGCCGGCCATCCTGAGCCCGCCGTCCCGCTGTTGCGCGAAGCGCTCGCGCGCAAACGCAGCCATCTGGGCGCGCGGCACGGTGACGTGGCCGACACCATGGATCTTCTGGCCCAGGCGCTGATGCAGTCAGGCCGGTATAGCGAAAGCGAGCAGTTGCTGCGCGATGCGGTCAGTATGGATACCAGCGTTTACGGACGACCCAACGCCCATACCGCCTGGCATCTCAACGACCTGGCCAACGTGCTCGCTTTTGAAGACAGGTTCAACGAGGCCGAAGCGTTGTATGACCAATCCATGGCGATCGACCTGGCCGTGGCGCCCGCGGCGGATCTTACCCAGGCGGTAAGCATCGGCAATCTGGCCAGGCTCCGTTTCGCGCAGGGCGATTATGTCGGTGCCGAGGCCGGCTACCGCGATGCCATCGCCCGCAAGCAGCGCCTGCTCGGCGCTGACTATGGCGACAATAACCTTGGATACGACAAAGCCCGCCTGGCCGAGATTCTGATTGCCCGCGGGCGCCTTGACGAATCAGCACCACTCGTCAACGCCGCGGTGGCGGAGGAACGGCGGCGCTATCGTGATGCTCATCCTGATACGGCATTCGCTCTCATGATCGACGCAGAGCTCATGGCAGCCAGCGGCGACCACCACCGCGCGGCCGATCTATGCGAAGAAGCCGTGGCCATGTACACCGCGCTGGATGATCAGCGCACCGACAAGGCGATCAGAGCACGCCTTTTGCTCGGCGACCTGTGGCTGTCGCTTGGCCGAAACGTCGAGGCGAAGTCTCAACTCGAGGCCGTGCTTTCGACCCTCAGCACCATCACACCCGCGCCGAGCGCACTCATGGCCTACGCCAAAGCGGATCTCGCGCGCATCGATGCGTCGCTCGGCGATGTCGATGCGGCGACGCGGCTCCACACCGAGGCCAGAGCTTTGCTCAGCGATGTGAAGCCTGGCCCAAATGCCGATCGCGATGCAGCGACGCACCTGCTTGCGAGCGCTGGAACCGAACGTCACGAACCGGCGGGGGCGATGGCGATTCGCCGACAACCCCATCCTCAGCCGCCCCGCTGAAGCGGCTCGGGCGCAGCACCCTTCGTCACGGCCGCCGCTGCTGAGCTTCTTCACACGACCGTAAATGCGGCGGGGGCACCATGGCGGCCCCGATGGCGCATCGACGGAGTTGACCACCATGTCGAAAGAACGTGAAACCCAGTCCCGCCGCCGTTTTCTGAAAACGGTCAGCACCACCGTGGCCGCGGCTGCCGTGATGGGTAACCTGCCCCGCTTCGCCTTCGCCGCCGACCTGCCGCACCTGGCCGAATCGGATCCCACCGCCAAGGCACTTGGCTACGTCGAAGACGCCAGCAAGACCGCCGATGCCAAACACAAAGCAGGCGACACCTGTACCAACTGCCAGTTCTACTCCGGCGGCGCCACCGGTTACGGCCCGTGCCAATTGTTCCCGGGGAAGGCAGTCAACGCCAAAGGATGGTGCGTATCTCACGCGCCCAAGAAGACCTGAGCAGGAAAGGCCTTCGTCCTTGGCCTGGTCGACGATGAAGCACCGCCATCGCACCTGACCATGATGGCGTGTCCCACCCAACACCAACCAGGACGACGTCAGCGTAAGCGCTAGACGCGGCACAGGAAGTACGACAACACGTTATTGGGAGATGGCTGCTCTCGCGCGAATCTCGCTCTTTGCGGCGGGACCCTACCCCTATGTCTTAACGCGGAGCGAGTCATGAGCAAGAAAGTCGCAGAAGTCCTGGTGGAAGTTCTCGAACAAGCCGGCGTCCAACGTTGTTACGGCATTGTGGGCGACACACTCAATCTGTTCGCGGAGCATCTGGAACGCAGCTCCATCGGCTGGGTCCATGTTCGCCATGAAGAAGCCGGCGCCTTCGCCGCCGCTGCCGAAGCACAACTCACCGGCCACCTGACCGCATGCGCCGGTAGCTGCGGACCGGGCAGCCTGCATTTCATCAACGGGATGTATGAGGCCAATCGCAATCGCGCCCCTGTCATTCTCATCGCCAGCCAGATCATGATGAATGACCTTGGCTTCGAATCGATACAGGAGGTCGATTTCAAGTCGGTCTACAAAGATTGCAGCGTCTTCTGCGACATGGTGCTGACCCCTGACCAGGCGCGAAAGAAGGCCGTGATGGCCTGCCAGGCGGCGCTCGCAAAGCGCGGCGTAGCCGTGTTGATCGTGCCCGTCGATGTTTCGCATAGCGAGGTGCATGAGGATTACCCTTATCGGGTTCACCACAGCCGGCCTGTCGTTACGCCGAACGACGAGGAACTCGACCACATCGCCGGCATCCTCAACGCCGGCAACAAGATCACCATCTATGCGGGCAGCGGCTGCAAAGACGCGCTGGAAGAGATCAAGGCCGCCGCTGAAACGCTCAAGGCACCGGTCGCACACACGTCTCGTGCAAAGAGTTTTCTGGAGCACGACAACCCGTACAACGTGGGCATGACCGGCATCCTTGGTAGCGAAGCAGGCTACCGGGCGATTCTTGATTGCGACACCCTGCTGCTGCTCGGTGCCGACTTCGCGTGGCGCCAGTTCTATCCGGACAAGGCCAAGATCGTACAGATCGATATCGACCCCACCCATATTGGCAGGCGCCATCACGTCACGTTTGGCGCGGTGGGAGACGCCAAACCAACCTTGCGAGCTTTACTTCCGCGCCTGAAACAACGCAGCGATGCGTCGTTCCAACAGGACTATGTGGATCGGTTCGCAAAGGCGATGGCGTCATGGAAAAGCCATCTGGTGCCTGGACACGACGACACCATTCCCGGCTCGTATCTCACCTCCGTCATTGACCGGTACGCCGACGACGATGCGCTTTTCTCCGGTGACGATGGAACGCCGATCGTATGGGCGGTGAGGCACACCACGGCCAACGGAAAGCGCCGTATTTTCGGCAGCTTTCTGCACGGAACCATGGCGACAGCCCTGCCGAATGCGGTGGGGTTGAAGAAGGCAGCTCCCGACCGTCAAGTCATCGCCCTGTGCGGCGATGGCGGCCTGAGCATGCTGCTGGGCGAGCTATTGACCGTGATTCAGGAGAACGTGCCCATCAAGATTGCCGTCTTCGATAACCGCAAGCTTGGCTTCGTTGAAATCGAACAGAAAGCGGAAGGCATGCTCGACACCTTCACCCGGCTCAAGAATCCTGACTTTGGCAAAGTGGCCGAAGCCATCGGTCTGTGGGGCAAGACAGTGAGCAAAGCCACCGACATCGAAGCTGCCGTACAGGAGTGGCTTGCGCAGCCCGGCCCTGCGTTGCTCAACGTGCCGGTGAGCCCGCTGGAGCTGGTGAAACCACCCTTCATCGAGTTCAAACCGGCGATGGGCATGGCGCTGTATTCAACGCGGGCCATCCTGCACGGGCGCGGCGCCGAGGTGCTGGAGTTGGTGCGCGAAAACCTCTGATGCGCGCGCGGTCCTTTGGAAGAGGGCTGGCCATCGCCAACCCTCTTCAGGGCTCAGCGCTTCGCTTTGGCCGGGCGCAGGTAGCCGTCGTAGTTCACGGTCCAGGTCTGGCCACCGTCGTATGAGTAGTCCCATACCTGATGCACGCCATCCGGCATAGGCGTCCAGACATTGCGATGCAGCGCCACGCGGCCATCATCTTCCACGTGCGTGCCGATCATCACCATCTGCTTGCCCTGCATGCTCCCTTCCATCGTGAGCAACATGCCGTGACTGCTCACCCAGGTTTCGTTCCAGACTTTGCGATTGGCGTCGTAGGTGTTGAGGCTGGTGCCCGTGCCGCCCTCCACGCCGCTCCAGTGCTCGATCAAGGTGCAGCCGTCGTGCGCTATTTCCACGCGGTTGTGCCCTACCAGCTTGCCCTTCTCAAAGGCTTCCCAGTCGCCGGCGAAGAAATCGAACTGACGGTGCGCCGCATCGGCGCAACGAGGGGCGCCTGCAGCGGCGGCCGCGGGTGAGGCCAGGGCGCAGGCCAACAAGGCGATGCAGACGTAACCCATAGTTTTCATAACGCGTTCCCTCAGTTGGCAAAGACGAAAGAGACTGCCGGCACACACGACCCTGCTCACTTGTGGTGCCCGCGGTACGCCCGCATGCTAGGCAGCCATTAGGACAGTTTGTGTCCTAAATCATCCCCAGGGCCTCCGCATGTACCACCCCACCAGCCGCGCATTGGCCGTTCTGGAGTTGCTGCAGGCCCATCGCCGCATCAGCGGCAGCGAGCTCGCCCGCCGCCTCGATATTCACCCGCGCACTCTGCGCCGCTACATCGCCATTCTTGAAGAGATCGGCATCCCCATCACCACGGAACGTGGCCGTCACGGCGCCTACATGCTGGTGCCCGGCTTCAAACTGCCACCCATCATGTTCACTAACGATGAAGCCCTGGCGCTCTCGGTAGGACTGCTGGCCGCCCAACGACTGGGCATGACCGAAGCCAGCACAGCGGCTGCCAGCGCCCAGGCCAAACTGGAACGCGTGCTGCCCGAGCCACTGCAACAACAGGTGCGTGCACTCACCGAAACCGTCAGCCTGGATCGTGGCCGCATAGCCCCCAATGTCGACAGCGCCCTGCTCATGCAGTTGAGCAAGGCTGCCCACGCGCGCTATCGCGTTCGTCTGAACTATCGCTCGCCACACGACGAGCACACCGAACGCGATGTCGACCCCTTCGGTCTTGGGCACCGTGAGGGTCATTGGTACCTCGTGGGCCGCTGCCACCTGCGTCAGGAGCTACGCTCGTTCCGGTTGGATCGCATCACGGGCGCGCAAGCGCTTGCCATTGGCTTTGAGCGTCCCGAACGTTTCGACACGCTCACTCACCTCACCGCCAGCCTCGCCACCCAGCCGCGCACCTATCTCGCTGAAGTGGAGCTGCGCACGGACCTGGCCAATGCCATGAACAACCTCGGCAGCGCCATCGGCGTGTTTGAACCGGTGGAAGGCGGTGTGTTGATGCGCAGTCAGGTCGACGACCTGGATTGGCTGGCCCGCGAACTGGCGCGCTTGCCGTTCGGGTTTCGGATAAACAGCCCTTCGCTTTTGCGGGAGGCTCTGCAACATCTGGCGAATCGCCTGACGATGGCCTGAGTGGCCTCATGCCCTACGTGGGCGAGCCATCCCGCTCACTGGCAGACGAACTCTCGCAGCACGTTGCCCCGGAGTGTTCGCTGCCCCTTGCACTCCGCATCGAGAGAGCGGAGGTAGTGAAGTGATCAGCTACCTTCGTTCTCTCTTCTCGCGGCGCCATGCAGGTCGATCAGCTTTCAAAGGTGGCGGTAGCAGCGCTGGTCTGGCTGGCAACGGCATTGGAAACGGGCGACGGCTTGGCCGTGATCATGGCGCCGATGGTCAGCACGCAAACCAGGAAGCAAGCGGCGAACAGGCTATGCAGAATGATATTTTCGAATTTCATGATGGCTCTCCTTAAGTGGGTGGGTTCTGCTTTCACTGGAGATAGAGCAATCGCCGTGCCAACCGCGAATATGCTTGGAAAACCGCGCCACTAAGCCATTTCAGCAAGAGACGCCTTTTCGCGTGCACTGTCCGCGGACGGTGTCCGGACAAACGGACTTCGGTCTTGCGGACAATCGATATACCCAACTCCCAGGGCATCTGATGCACCGGCCCATGAAAGGGTTGCCATGACTCATGGCCCAGTGAAGGCATCACTTATTCCCGCTAAAAATGGCGATGCATCCGATACCGTTCGTGCGAGAAAAAGGGTTTCATGGCGGATGCAGTACGCGCCTTCTACGGCAGACGCTCTACAAACACTCGTTTGGTCGGTTCCATGTTGTGCAAGCGTGCTGGTGGCGCGTTGCACGCGGATGATGTGGCGTCAGCCCATCGTCGACTTCTTTCACAACGCATCGGAGAAACAACGTGCGTCTTCTAGTGTTAGGCCTGCTGGTCTGCGTCAATCTGTGGCCAGCCGCCGCTCAGGCATCCGCGCCCACCACAACCGCATTCGTGCACGTGAATGTCGTACCGATGGATCGCGAGCGCGTGCTGAACGATCAAACCGTGATTGTGGAGGGCGGCAAAATCGTGGCGATGGGGCCGCACCTTGCCGTGCCCGCCAACGCGCGGACGATCGATGGCCACCAAACGGCGTATCTGTCGCCAGGCCTGGCCGACATGCACACCCATTCGGAAACACGCAATGATCTGGCCGTTTACGTCGCGAACGGCGTCACGACCGTGTTGCAGATGGGTGGCGCCCATTCCGGCTTTGTCGACAGCTTGGTGCCCGCGGCGAATACGGGTGCCCGTCCTGGCCCCCATGTCTATACGAGCTTTCTGGTCGATGGCTCGACGGACTACAACGGTTTCGTCATCAAAACCCCCGCTGAGGCGCGCGCCATCGTCGGGTTGGCCAAGACCAACGGATACGACTTCATCAAGGTCTACGTCGGCTTGTCGCCGGAGGTCTTCGCCGCGCTCGCGGATGAGGGGCACCGCCTCGGTATGCCGCTGGTCGGCCACGGCGTAACCGCGGTTCGCCTTGAAAACCAGCTCGCCGCCGGTCAAGTCCTGGTCGCGCATTCCGAAGAGTTCTTCTATACGTTCTTTACGCCCGCCGGCGCGCAGGAATCGGATGTGCCGCCCGACACCAAACGCATACCTGACGCCGTAGCGCTGGCCAAAAAGTACAACGCGACCGTCACGACCGACCTGGCCACGTATGCAGCGATCGACCACCAGATGCAGCGCCCTGATGTGGTGGCCGCTTTCCTCGCCAGACCCGAGAGCGCCTATCTGTCACCCAACGATCGCCTCGCCTGGCAACGCAACGACTACGTCAGCAAGACCGCGAAACTGGACGCGAAGCTCACGTTCCTGCGATCGCTCGTCAAGGCCATGGCGGACGCCCACGTCGAACTGGTGACAGGTACCGATGCCCCGGCCATCCCGGGCATGCTTCCGGGCTTTTCGTTGCACGACGATCTCGACGAACTGGTGGTATCCGGGCTGACGCGCTTTCAGGCACTTTCCGCTGCCACCCGAAATCCGGGAACGTTCATTGCGCGGACGAAAGGAGGCGATCCCTTCGGCATCATCGCTCCCGGCTATCGCGCCGACCTGATTCTCTCGGCAGCGAATCCGCTCGAAACGCTTTCCACGCTTCGCACACCGGTCGGTGTGATGGCGCATGGCCAATGGTGGGACACCGGCGCGCTCAAAGACCTTACCGATAGCGTGCGCGACAGTTACCAGCGCGCCTCCTGGATACCGTAGACCCACTCTGACTTAGGGATGCTCTGATTAATTCCACGTACCCGGCATGACGTCCAGAAGGCCCGCCGGCAGTGTCGCGTGGCGCAGGGCAGACTGGCCGTCTGTTCAAGCCGCGCGACACTGTCAGCGGGCCTTCTGGACGTCACCCCAGCATTTAAATTCAATACGTTGGGGCCGCACGGTATGCGCGCAACGCTTCGCCCCGCCGTCTCGACAGGCAGCCAGCCTGCCTTCGCCGACGGCGCTGTGCGTTGCGCGCATACCGTGAGGTGACGGGCACGTGGAATTAATCAGAACATCCCTAGGGACCGGAGGCGCCTGGCCTCCGTCCCATGGGCAACTCAATCGCTGAGCCGCCGGTAAATCCGCACGATGCCCTCTTCCGCAAGCAGCATCACCACGATCACGATGATGAGCGGAACGATGCCGTGATAGATGCCGTAGAACCGGACGTCTTCGCCAAAGAGTCGTGCGATCACTTCCAGGATGACAAACTTGGAACCGAACAGTACGAGCCATGCGAAGAAAATTCGCAAGAATTTATTGAATCCGCCGCCTTTCCCTTTGAAGTAGGAACCCACCTTGTGTTCAACCGCGATCGTCGCCCGGAGCAATATTTGAAGGACGATGGCAGCAAGGAGTGAGGTGGTGAACGTGTCGATGTATACCTTTTTGCTCCAGTACTCCGCAAAAAGATTCAACACGACCAGATCCATCAGGATTCCCATGAAGTAACGAGCGAACAAGCGTTGCTTGCTCGACGGTGCTTCAGCGGAGATCGGCAAAAGCGCATCGCTGCTCACGGCTACGTTCCTCCCGGCATCACGACAGGGCGCGTGGCAGCACAACTCTCGAGACAACACGTTCCCGCGCCGACGCATCAAGATAGCGCATAGTCCGGTCGTTAGTCAGCGCACACGTCTTATGTATCGTTGCTTAGGTAGAATTACCTAATTCCTCTGCGACACGAAACATGTCGCGTGCCGTTTACAAGGTCCTCTGAACGGCGCCGACCGCTGTCAGCAGGGCCACGACCTCAAGCATCGAAAATGAAACATTCCGTGACACGCGCGTTTCTGCTGGCCGTTTTGGCTTTGGGTGAAGCGCTACAGACGGCCGGTTGCGCCTCGGCGGCTGCACCAGCGACTGGGGTGTCGTCACCATCGGCGTTCGTGATTGGCCCGGAAGCCGGCGACCCTCACTCGCATGCGTCGTTTCCTCACCTGCCCAATGACATCATCAAGGTGTCATCGCACGTGCGTGTCACCGATGCCGTCGACCACGGGCTCAACTTCTTCGCGATCCAGGTCAACTTCTCCAACAAAACCTGGGCACACGGCGGGCCGCAGCTGGTGGACGGCAAGTATCAGATGAATTGGGGTGGCCTGGTCGCTCGCGGAGGCGGCTCTGCCGACTATCGCGAGGAGAATCCGGCGTCGGATCTTCAGCTCATGCAGAACGGGCCAGACTCACAGCGTAGTGCACCGTATGTTTGGAAGGTGGGCACTGAGTACGTGCTCACGATTGAGCGGGGAAAGCTCGTCACCCTCCCCGCCGGACCCTATGTGTTTATCGGCTCGGGCCCGGTGGTTGCCGTGCCCAACACACGCACCATGTGGGAATGGACATTCACATTGAAGCCCGCGGACGGTCATGGGCCGGCGCAGGTGTCCACGCTGTACGATGCTGCAGACCACATCGCCAGCGTCTACATCTGGAACGAATGTGGCTACGGCTCGTGCGGCAAAGGGCAAAGTGCCACCTGGTCGATGCCGATGTATGCCACGCTCAGCGCACCCCGCAAGGACGTGCAGGCTCAAACGCTGAAACGCTTTTGACCTGTCCACACGCGAAAACACGCAAGCGCACCGCACCGCCCCTCACCCATTTACCGGACCGCCATGAGCCACGTGACGTCAAACCCCTGCCCGCAGATCTGGCTGATTCGCCACGGCGAAACCGAATGGAGCAAGTCTGGCCAGCACACCGGAACGACTGACATCGCGCTGACCGAGCAAGGCCGCATGCAAGCGGCAACGCTGGCACCGCTGCTCGCGACGCAAACGTTTGACATCGTGCTGACCAGCCCGATGCAACGCGCCATCGACACCTGCCGGCTTGCCGGCCTTGGCGATCAGGCCGAGATCGAGCCCGAGCTGCACGAGTGGAATTACGGCATCTATGAGGGGCGCAAGACGGCGGATATCCGCGCGGAGGCGCCCGACTGGTCCGTTTGGACGTCGCCTATTCCCGGTGGCGAGAATGCCGCGCAAGTCGGCGCACGCGCGCAGGCGCTTATCGACCGCTTGCTGAGCCGCAAGGTGAACAACATCGCGCTCTTCTCGCATGCGCACTTTTTGCGCGCACTCGCTGCCGTATGGGCGACTGGCGCGCCATCACTGGGCGCGCATCTTGCGCTCGATACGGCAGCCATCAGCGTGCTTGGCTTCGAGCGCGAAGTGCGTGCCATTGTCAGATGGAATCTTCAGCACTAAGACGTTTTGTGAAAATGGATCAGGTGCCTTTCCACGATAGAAAAGGCACTTTTCCTTTTTCCATGGCGGCGACTAAAGCGTAGGAAACGGCGCGACATTAAGCAGCATCACTCGCCGCTCAGTCGCATTGACCGTGCTGCCGCTCTTGCTGATCAGTACATCGTCACGCGTCACGACAAGTTCATCGCTGAACACCACGCCTTTCACAAAGGTGGTATAGCCCTTCCAATGCGCCGTGCCCGGTTTGACCTCGAGCATTTCCGTATGACCGTCATGGCTGAGCTGAAGGGTATGAGGGTCGCTCTCCGCGAAAAACCCTTGTGACGTCCCCTCTCGCAACAGGACCGCCGTATCGGTCGCCGGATCCATGCTGATGACGGTGACCTTCTCGGTGCCATTGGAGCCACCGAGCTCCCACGCCTGCTTCAGGTCAACCGTCCAGCTCATCCCTGGCGCCAACGGCTTTGGCGGAACACCCCAGATCGCTGTGTTGTAGGCCAGGCCGCTTCCTTCAAGGTACGCATTGCAGGTCGTCTTGCCTTCGGCATTCGCCATGCAATAGGTGCTGCCGTTGTCCCGAAACTCTATCGAGTCATCACCACTCGCCTGACCATCGTAGCGACTTCTCGCCCTGGCGCCCCAGCTATCGGCGTTTGCTGAAAGGATGGTGTAGTCGGCCGATCCGCCATTGCGCGAAGCGCGTTCGTCATAACCCTCTGCCCTGACGGATCGCAAGATGGAAAAGACGTTGCTGTAGGTCTGGCCTGCACTGAATTGCGGCGTCAGATACCGGTCGCCTGACGCGCCATCGGCGTCGACGCTTCTTGCAAGAAACATAAGAAAAGCTATGAGAAGAGATGACTTCATGATGCGCTCGCTAAGGTGGGTAACTGCCAGTGAGGCTGCATGCGGCACGCTAGCAAGCGTGTGGCGAGGCATCGCCACAAACGGGATGAAAGGTCGTTTTGCAGTGACCAGCGTCACCTTGAGCGTGAGTTACGGTACGGCGGCGGCGATGGAATCCATCCCCTGGGAGCCTTTCCTTTGCTCACCTTGGCGCATCTGAGCGCGAGGGAGTCGGCTGCCCGACTATCCAAGGCGCCGTGACAACTGTCAGACAACATCGGTGACGGTACCTACGTACTGGCTGCGCCAATCTCGCGGGATCATGCCGGCGCCTGGCAGTTCGCATTCCTGGCATCCGTCCACGACGAACAGCTCATATTTCTGGCCACGATGCGCGTCGGATCACTGATCGCGGACGACACCACGCGGCACCCAGGAGAACCTCAGCCATGAGACATGGCTGACACCAGCCCGACACTTCCAACTTGAGGTAGAAACGATCATGCAAGGATCCGCGCTGTTTCGCCGATTGATGTATCCGCTACTCGCCGCGTCGCTCGCGCTGTCCGTCAGCCAAGGCGTTCTGGCTGCAGACACACCGGCAACTGACATTCATGTCGGCACGCTCAAGGCCGAGCGGCATGGCGATCATGGTCGCCCCGTGATTCTGATTCCGGGCCTGGAAGGTGGGCCATGGGTCTGGGAGAAAACCATCGCGCAGTTGCAGAAAGACCACGTGGTGTATGCGGTCACGCTGGCAGGCTTCGACGGTATGCCGGCGCCGAAGGATGCCAGTCAATTGCTGGACCGCGCAGATGCTTCGCTGCTGGATCTGATCAACCAACAAAAGCTCGACAAGCCCGTGCTGATCGGCCACAGCCTGGGCGGCACGCTGGCATTGCGCTTTGCCAGTGAGCATCCGGAGCGCATCGCCGGTGTGTTGGCAGCCGATGGCCTGCCGATCATTCCCGGCATGGATCAGGTGAGTGCGGACGAGCGCAAGGCCATCGCCTCGCAGACGCGTGACCAGATGGCGTCGGCGACTCCGGAACAGTTCAAGGGTCAGGTACTGGAGTACATGAAGAGCACCGGCGTCATCGACCCGCGCCAGGCGGAGCGCTATGCGCCGTTGAACGCGCGAAGCGATGCCGCCGCCACTGCCGAATACATGGCCGAGGACATGGCCGCCGACTACCGGCCTGGCCTGAAGAACGCCAATGTGCCCATCGTCGAGATCTCGCCTTACTACGCACCGGACTTCAGCAACCCGCCGATGAAATTCACGGAAGCGGAGAAGGCCGGCTACTACGAAAGTCTTCTGGCCGGCGCGCCCAATGCAAAAGTCGTGTCGATCTCGCCGTCGCGTCACTTCGTCATGATCGACCAGCCCGTGAAGTTTCAGCAGGCAGTCCATGACTTCATCGCGACGCTCTGATCTTCCTGAAGTGCTGCGGCGATTGGTAAGTTCTTCGCCATAGCGGCACACATGAAGGCCCATAGCCATAGGGAGCGGAGGTAGTCAGTGAACCTGACTGCCTCCGTTTCCGTTAGCGCGTGCCCACTTGCTATCGAGGTCGTCATCGCACCGCTAATATTGGATGGAGGTGACTGAGTTCTTTAACTGCCTCGGTCCCACATGTCGTGCTTCCACGACATCCATCCTGTCCGAGGACACATGCTGCATGTCGCCAAAGCGCTTCACCCAAGTCGACGTCTTTTCCGCTGAGCCCTTCAGAGGCAACCCCGTTGCGGTGGTGCATGGCGCGGATGATTTTTCCGACGCAGACATGGCGGCACTTGCGCGATGGACCAACCTTAGCGAAACCTGCTTCCTTCTGGAGCCGCGCGACCCGCGAGCCGACTATCGCGTGCGGTTCTTTTCCTCGCTTCGCGAAATGCCATTCGCTGGACACCCCACGCTCGGCACGTGTCATGCCTGGTTGTCTGCGGGCGGTGTGCGCCGCGGTGCGACGGTGACGCAAGAATGCGCTATCGGTCTGGTGCCAGTGCGCGTCGGGGACGACAAACTGGCCTTCGAGGCGCCTCCGCTCGTGCAGACAGGCGCTGTTGACGAGGCGTTGATCGAACGCATTCTTACCGCCTTTGGTCTGCGCAGGAACGAGGTGCATCACGCCGAATGGGTCGACAACGGAGCGGGATGGCTCGTGCTTATGTTGAATGACGACGCACGCCTTCTTGCACTGACGCCGGACCTGGCTTCGTTGCATGGACTTCCCATCGGCCTGATCGCGCCATCGCAGGGCGATGCGGCTTACGAAGTGCGCGCCTTCGTGGGAGGCGATGCGATGCCCGAGGATCCTGCCACAGGTAGCCTCAACGCGGGGATAGCCCGCTGGCTCATCGACACAGGCATGGCGCCATCATCGTTCACTATCGCTCAAGGCACTGCCATCAGCAGAAAGTGCCGGATCCACGTGCAAGCATTGGATGGACAGATTTGGATCGGCGGCGCTTGCGTGACGCGAGTGGATGGCGTTTTGCATACCTGACAAGCAAACAGGGAGCAAAAGATCCACCCGTCAGCGCGATCTGCCTGATGGCTCTACGGGTTCTTGTAGCCGAGTCGCTCCCGCAACCGTGGCGTAGCGAAGTCCAGGAAGGCGCGAAGCTTGAGCGGCACCTGGCGCTGACGTGGATACACCAGGCTGACGGGCGTCGGCGATGGCTCGAACGATTCCAGCAACCGCACCAGTGCCTTTGAGTTGAACAGGGCGTCGACCTGGTGCGACAGAATGCGGGCGATGCCCCCGCCGGTGATCGCCGCGGCTACTGCGGCCTCTGAGGAATTGACGGTGAGACGCGAGGACACCTGAACGATCTGCGAGGCTTGGCCTGAGCGAAATTCCCATCGGTCCGCGGCGGAGTATCCCTCGTAGGTAATGCAATCGTGAGATGTCAGGTCCTCGGGCTTCTTCGGGATGCCATGTGACTTGATGTAAGCGGGGCTCGCACACACCACGCGGCTGAAGAGTCCGACTCGCGTGGCGACCAGATCGCTGTCAGGCAATGCACCAAGACGCACGGCGAGGTCTATGTGTTCCTCCAGCAGGTTCGAGACGCGATCGGACACCTGAAGGCGCGCGCTGATGTCCGGATACATCTGCAGAAATTCCACAAGGATGGGAACGACATGGTTGGGCCCGATCACCCGGGGGGCACTGATCATCAGTTCCCCCTGCGGTGCGCGATACTCGCCCGCCGCCGTTCGCTCCGCTTCCTGGATGTCCTCGATGATTCGCCGGCATGAGGCAACGTAGTCGCGCCCGGCATCCGTCAGCGTCAGTTTGCGTGTGCCACGCAGCAGCAGTCGGATATGGAGGTGTTCTTCCAGTTCCGAGACCCGTCGGCTCACGGTGGCCAGCGGTATGCGCAACTGGCGACTGGCTGCGGAAAGACTGCCGGTGTCCACCGCGGCCAGCAGGATGGTCATGCCTTCGAGTCGGTCCATAACCTCTCACCAGTGAAAGGCTGCCTCTCGAATCTACTATCTAGTAGGCGAATCTGGAAGGGTCTAGCTTTGCGCACATCCGGCCAGCCCGCGAAAGCGTAAAGCCACGTAGCAGTGACTGGCATTTTCTTCCCTTTGGAGACACGCCATGTCCACCACCGCATATCCCGCCGATCGCACCGCCTACCTGTTGGTGGATCCGTACAACGATTTTCTTTCGGAAGGCGGCAAGGTCTATCCCTTCATCGAGCCCGTGGCTAAAGACGTAGGTCTGCTCGACAACCTGCGCAAACTGGACCGCGAGGTCCGCAAGCAACACATTCCGGTGTTTTTCGTGCCGCACCGCCGCTGGGAGCCTGGCGATTACGAAGACTGGGATCACCCCAATCCCAACCAGATGAAGGTGTTCAAGATGCACCACTTTGCGCGTGGCGAATGGGGCGGCGAGTGGCATCCGGACTTCACGCCCAAGGCGGGCGACACCATCGTTCAGGAGCACTGGGGATCCAGTGGATTTGCCAATACCGACCTTGATTTCCGCCTCAAGCAAAAGGGCATCACGCACGTGATCGTGGCGGGCCTTCTGGCAAATACCTGCATTGAGTGCACGGCTCGCTATGCGAGCGAAATGGGATATCACGTGACACTGGTACGCGACGCGACGGCCGCAATGAAGCCGGAAATGATGCATGCCGCCCATGAGCTGAATGGCCCCACGTTCGCCCACGCCATTGTGACGACGGACGAGTTGGTCGCCAGCCTCGGCGCATAAACGTCCGGCGACGGTTGAAACGTCTCCTCTCCTTCGAACTCAAGCGACTTAAAGACCTGCGGCGGCGTCGCACTTCGCGACTCGGCCACGACTATGTGTGGGTGACTCATCATGAAATTGACCGGAAACCTCTTGATCGGTGCCAGCGAAGTTGCGGCCACCGAGGGCACCATGAAGGCGCTCAATCCCGCGACCAACCAACCCATCGAACCGGATTTTGCGTTCGGCGGCTTAGCGGAAGTGCATCGGGCCGCCACCCTGGCCGATGACGCTTTTGATAGTTACAGCCACACATCGTTGACGGCACGCGCGCAGTTCCTTGAGCGCATTGCCGACCATCTGGATGCCGCACGAAAGGAACTCGCTGCGCGGGCATCGTTGGAGGTTGGGCTTCCCGAGGCGCAGCTCGAAGCCGAAGCCGCGAAGGCGGGCGTGCAGTTCCGGCAGTTCGCAGACGTCGTGCGAAAGGGGCGCTTTCTCCAGCTCTCCATCGACCCTGCACTGCCAGAACGTCAGCCTCGGCCGCGTATGGACCATCGGCTCCAAAAGATGGCTATTGGCCCCGTAGCCATCTTCGGCGCAAGCAACTTCCCCATTTCGTACTCTGTGGCCGGTGGCGACACCGCTTCGGCGCTGGCAGCCGGAGCCACCGTTATCGTCAAGGCGCACAACGCTCATCCTGGAGCATCAGAGATTCAGGCACGCGTTATTCGCGATGCTGTTCGCGATAGCGGGTTTCACGAGGGTGTTTTCTCGATGCTACGCGGTAGCGGCAATGCCATCGGTGAGGCGTTGGTCGAACATCCCCTGATCAGGGCGGTGACATTCACCGGCTCGGAGGCAGGCGGCATGGCGCTCTATCGACGCGCGCAGCTACGCCCCGACCCTATTCCGGTTTTCACAGAGATGACCAGCGTCAACCCCGCCTTCGTTCTGCCTTCTGCGCAGCAATCACGGGGCGCAGCCATTGGCGACGGCTTCGGCGAGCGCATGCTGGTCAACGTGGGGCAGGCATGTCTCAAGCCCGCCATTCTCGTTGGCGTGCAAGGCGAAGGTTTTGATGTTTTGCGGCGAGCCTTGATCAAGCGCATCGGCGAGGCACCTGCACGCACCATGCTCACGCCCGGCATTCACGCCTCTTACGTGCGCGGCTTGGACAAACTGGAGAGTGCCGGCGCCCACCGCATCGCGGAAGGTGGCGAACCGAACGCATCGCTTGATGGACAGTCCATGCTTTGGGAAGTGGACGGTGCCGAGTTCCTGGCGAACCCCGTGTTGGCGGACGAAGTGTTTGGTCCATCCGCCTTGCTCGTAAAAGCAGACAATGCGGAAGAACTGCTTGCCATAGCACGCGCCCTACGCGGACAGCTCTCCGCCACGATGCACCTGGAGCCGGAGGACATGCCGCTTGCGCGCCGCCTTCTTCCCCAGCTGGAACGCCGTACCGGGCGCGTGGTTGTCAATGCGTTCTCTCATCCGCAGGAGGTCTCCTTTGCCTCGATCCACGGTGGCCCGTTCCCGGCTACATCCGACAGTCGGTTCACATCGGTCGGAATGACATCGATTGAACGCTTCCTGCGGCCCGTGAGTTATCAGGGCTTTCCCGACGCACTCTTGCCCGAGCCGCTCCGCGAAGCGAATCCGTTGGGCATTCCACGACTAGTGGATGGCCAGTAGAAAAGGCGCATCCGGGAAGTAACCTCATGGCGATCAAACGTCCGGGCTGGATGCCAAGCGCCCCCGTGTTTGCGGCCTCGGTCCTTCTTCTTTCGGCATACGACTACATGGCATGGAGCATCTGCGTCGATGATGTCAGTGTGATCGATGAAGTGATGAACCTGATGCCATTCGACAATGATCATCCACCGTCGCACACCGACGACTCTCTCTCTTCCACTTTCGGTGGCGACTAGGCGCTCCCTGAGGAAGCCAATCGGGAAGGAAATAACACGTCCGGGCGCGTCGTCGAACTCTATCAATCCGCCATGTGAAAGGATCAACCCAAAGCATTGCCGAAATCGCCTGGCCACTTTTACGGCAACGCGACAGGCAGTGTGACAACGTCAACGCGCCTGTCCCGCGCGGCGAACATCTGCTGTACATCCATCTTCGCTGCACCATGCCCAACTGGCCCAAAAAAAAGGCCGGAGCGCCTTGCGGTGCTCCGGCAAATTACAGCTGGGAGGGTGCAACTACTTCGTTAAAACTGCTGGTTGTACTGCAGGTAGATGTAACGATCGAAGTCCAGCGTCGGATCAAGCGAGCCCGACGAGTTGTAGCCGAGGGTGTACGCGTTGATGGTGTTCGGCGGCTTCTTGTCGAAGATGTTGCGAATGCCGAATGCGATCTGCGCCTTCCACGGCAGCTTGTAGCGAGCCTGGGCGTCGTTGAACACCACGGCGCCCATGCGGTTGGCACCGGTGCCGTAACCCCAGTTCACGCTGGTGTAGTTGGGCATGTTGCAGTGCGCGCCGGACGGCTGATCAAAGCATTGGTCGAGGAACGAGCCGTAATAGCGGATGCCCCAGTTGGCGCCCCAGTTGCCCAGCGTCCAGTCCAGGCCGAAGTTTGCGCGCCAGTGCGCGTAGCCGTACTGGCCGGCGTAGTTGATGACCGGGGCATCGTTGGTGCTCGCCTGCTTCCAGTCGTCGAGGTAGTTCACGTTCATGTTGAACACGAACTTGCCGAACGAGAAGGCAGGCAGGCGATAGTTCACGCCTAGGTTGTAACCGGTGGTTTCGATCCAGCCCAGGTTGGCGTTGCCGCGGTGCAGGCTCACCACCTGACCATTGGCATCACGCTGGAACGCCTGGCAGAAATCCTGCACCGAGTATTGGTAGCACTGGTCCAGCACGTAGTTGGCGTCGATCCCCTGAATCTGATTGGTGATCTTGATGTCGTAGTAGTCCAGCGTCATGTCCAGACCATCGACATAGTGCGGGCTGTACACCAGGCCGAGCGTGCGGGTGGTGCTGTGCTCCGGCTGCAAGTACTGGTTGCCCGCGCCCTGCACGAATGGCGTGGATCCCTGCTGGTTCGGACCCTTCACTGCATTGCCGGCCTGATCGGTCTGGCGGAAGCTCGCCGGCAGGCCGGCGGCGGCGCAGTTCTTCGCCACGGTCGGGTTGCTGGTGCTGCCGTACACGGCGTCGCACGGGTCGGTGTAATTGTCGAACGTCTGCGAGCCGCCGCCAAACAGGTCACCCAGCGTCGGCGCACGGAAGCCCTTGGCGAAGGTGCCACGCAGCATCACGTCTTCGATCGGCGCGTACGTGAAGCTGTACTTGCTGTTGGTGGTGCTGCCGAAATTGCTGTAGTGCGAGTAGCGGGTGGCTACGTCCACCGTCAGCGACTTGGCGCCCGGCAGATCCTTCAGCAGCGGCGCGCTGAGCTCCACGTAAGCTTCGTTGGTGGTGTACGAACCCAGGGTGGGGCCGGCGGCGAGGTCGGTGGTGTAACCGGCGCTGGCCATTTCATCGGGCGTGTCATAGCCATTGTTGTTGCGATGCTCGACACCCGCCGCAAAGCTGAACGTGCCGGCCGGCAGTTCGAACAGGCCGCCGGTCACGTTGGCGGTGAAATCCTTGGTGACGCTCTGCGCCGTGGCGTTCTCGCGCGCCATGATGTAGTCGAGCACTTGCTTGTTCGAAGCGCTCGGGCCGCCGAGGATGTTGAACGGCACGCACTGGCCCGGCGCGATCGGATTCGCCGCGGTACCGCACTGCACGACGCCCTGGCTGTTGAGGAACGACGGACCCAGCGCCTGCTGCAGGTTCAGCAGATTGATGTTGCCCGTGAGGCTCGTGTCGACGTCGTACTTGTTGTAGTTGAAGCCCGCATCCCAGTTCCACGGATGGTCGAGAAACTCGAAGTTGCCTTCAAAGCCGGCATCCAAGTGCAGCGACTTCGCGCTTTCGCTCGTCACGCGCGGCAGCTCGGTGATACGGCGCGCGAACGTCAGATCCTGGCCCGGCACCGGGTTGTAGTAGCTCTCGCCGCTGATGAAGACGGGGAAGCCCGGCTGGCTGTTGCTGTTGAGCGGGTAGCCGGCCACCTGGGTTGACGAATTGCGCTCGGCATACATGCCGGTGGCCTTGAACGTCACGTTGTCGGTGAGGTTGTAGCTGGCTTCGGTGAAGATGGACTTCAGCTCAGTCGGCAGCTGCTCCATCATCTGATTGGTGGCGTTGAAGTAATCGTTGTCCTGCACGCCGACGTGATAGTTGCTCAACTGGGTCGCATCGGCGCCCGTGCCGATCTGATTCGGATTGCCTGTGTGGTTGAGCACATAGCTGTGGCCGTTGTAGCTGAAGCGGCCCCAGGGCCCCGTGGCACTGTAGCCCGCGTCCGGGAAGGACGGACCATAGGTGTACTTGGTGATGTCACGATCCTTCGCCCACACCGTGCCGGTTTTGTTGTACGTCGCGGCGAACACGATCGAAGACTTGTCCGTGCTGTTGCCTACGGTGAACGAATACGCCTGCTGCGTACCATCGCCACCCTCGTTCTCGCCGATCTGGCCGCTTACCGCAGCGCCGTTGAAGTGATCCTTGAGGATGATGTTGACGACGCCGGCGACAGCATCGGAACCGTAAATCGAAGAAGCACCGTCCTTGAGGATTTCGATGCGGTCGATCAGCGCAGCCGGAACGGTGGAAACGTCGGTGTAGCCATTGAGGCTGGTCATCCAGCGCTTGCCGTTCACCAGCACCAGGGTGCGGTTTTCGCCGAGGTTGTACAGGTTGACGTACTGGCCGCCTTCCTCGGTGTTGCTGGTCAGCACCGCTGCCTTGCTGAAGGTGGGCTGCCCGGTGATGGTGAGGTTCTGCAGGATGTCGCCGACATTGGTAAGGCCGGTCTTCTGGATGTCGGCCTGCGACAGAGTGATGACCGGCTGGGCGGTTTCCACGTCCACGCTGCGGATGCGCGATCCGGTGACCGTGATGGTTTCAAGCTTCTTGGCTGAATCCGGATTGGCCTGGGTGCCACCGGCATCCTGCGCAAAGGCGGAACCTGCGACGGCGAGTGCGCCCATCGCGAGGCCGAGTCGAACGGCTACCGACAGCTTGCTGTTTTCGAAGTGCTTCACGCTTTTTGCTCCCCTAACGACGTGATCAATGGATGAAGTGAGGGCCAGGCGTCCTCCTGGCCTTTTCTTGGGCACACGGATCCCCGCGGCGCCGCCTGTGAAGGCGGTTCCGTAAAGCGATGAATCAGCAGGAAATTGCGGACTCCCCCTGCAACCCTTCACGAACCTAGAGGTCGCCGCCGCTGAAAGTCAACGATTTTTGTAAGCTTTGTGTAAGTTTCAACAGAAACAGCTGCTTAGGCTATGGCTGTTCCGGCATGAAACGGCAGCCTGAACGAAGGTTTCGCTTAAGCTTAGCGAATGACTGGCGCAAGTTAGACGCAAGAATGTGCGAACCGGGCGGTGGCCTGCGGGACGAGGCCGCCCTGGCGAGCCCGCGGTGCCCTGGCACCACGAGCCCGGAGCTGGCGCTGTTACATCACGCCGAAGGGAAAAGCAGAAAAGGGGATCGCGCTAATTCTTGCGCGCGCCTGGAGTACCCGTTTATGCCCGGTCATGCTCCATCCCCTTGGAGGCTGACCATGCACACGTTGCCCGCCTTAAGCCGAAGGGAGGCGTGTCTGGCGTCAGCCAGACAATCAGAGGTGTTCGCGCTGCGCCTGCCCAAACAGCCACGCCCGAAACAGTTCCACCGTGGCGCTGTTCTGCATCGTCATCGAGCGCACCAGGTAGTAGCTACCTTCCCCTTTCAGCGACGTTGATCCCGCACGTGCAAGCCTTCCGCTGGCAAGTGCGGTCTCCACGAGCACGCTACGGCCAAGGGCAATGCCATGGCCCTCTTCGGCCGCCTGCAACAGCAGGGAGGAATCGCTGTAGACAGGGCCCGTGGGCCTGGCGACTCCCGTCACACCCATTTGGCCGAACCAGGCATCCCAACCAAAGAAATCATCGCGAAGAAGGACACCCTTGCCCAGGTCCTCCGTATCGCGAATGCCCCATTTGTCGAGATAGGCAGGCGACGCCACGGGAAACAATGTCTCCTCAAGCAGCTTCTCTCCATGCAACCCCGGCCAGTTTCCTTCGCCGTAGCGGATGGCCAGATCCACCTCGTCGTTCTCCAGATCGACAAGGTCCGTCGTCGCTTGCAACGTGAAATCAATCTCCGGGTGCGCATCGAGAAACCCGCCCAGCCTTGGCATCAGCCAGCGGCTGACGAACGACGGCGGCGCACTGAGCGAAAGACGGTTGGTCGGCTGGGTGCGCAGCACCCGCCCGACAGAGGTGAGTTTATCGAGCAACTCTTCCACCACCTGCCAGAGCAACTCGCCACTTTTGGTCAAAGTCACGTCGCGATGCCCGCGCTGGAGCAGCCGCATGCCATAGAACGTTTCCAGTGCGCGGATCTGATGGCTGACCGCACTCACCGTGAGGTGAAGCTCTTCCGCCGCACCGGTGAAGCTGCGTAACCGGCCAACGCTCTCGAAGGTTCTCAGCGTATGCATGGGCGGAAGACTTTGGGCCATGGGGGTTCCTTGCGTTGAATCCTGCTCAACCGCGATTGAAGAAATAGCGATGTACGACCTTTCGCGCCGCGCCAATACTAACTGCAGCCTCCGGGCAACCTTCCTTGCTCTCCCGCCGCGGCCCGCCGGGCGGTGGTGCGTGCTTGCCCGGCTAACCTTTGTAACGCATGGAGCCTATATGCGACCTCTCGGCCTGATCTCTCTGTTGCTGTTTTGTCTGGTGTCCTTCCCTGCGCGTTCCGAGGCGTTGCGCGAAGGGTGGCAGCCGGTCGACGGCATGCAGATTTTCTACCGGGAAGGCGGGGACCCGCACGCGCCGACGGTCGTGTTCCTCCATGGCAATCCGCTCTCGTCGATCATGTATGTGCAGGTCATGGAGACATTGGCGAACACGCAGCACCTGCACGTTATCGCCATGGACTACCCCTCATTCGGTTACTCCGACGCGCCCGATCACCACGCCTATGCCTATACCTTCGATCACGTCGCACAAACCGTCGATGACTTTCTGAAAGCGCGCGGGATAACGCGATTCAGCCTTTACATGCAGGACTACGGCGTGCCCGTCGGCTTCCGCCTGATGGCACTTCATCCCACGGCCATCACCGCCGTGATGGTGCAGAACGGCGTCATCCATCTGGACGGATTCCCCAGTGCCCAGGATCCCGAAGGCGAACTGAGACAACACTGGGACCATCGCAATCCGGCCGTGGATAAGCGCCGCGCCGACTACGTCCGGTCACTCGGCTATCCAACGTTCGAACATGGGAGCGACGAAGACCATGCCGGCCCAGATGCGCTGATGCAAATGGTGGCGGCCGTACAACGCCCGGGAGTCATCGATGCCCGCAACGACCTCTGGTACGACTATGGAACCAACGTGAAGCACTATCCGGAATGGCAGTCGTTGCTTAGCCGCCTGAACGTGCCGGTGCTCGTGCTATGGGGCAACCAGGACAAGTTCTTCACCACGCCTGGCGCTTATGCGTACAAGCGAACCGTGCCAAATGCAGAAGTTCACATCCTCAATTCAACGCATTTCGCGACGCTGGACGCACCTGACACCGTTGCCAGTCTTGTTGGCCATTTCCTGGAAGCAAAAATAGGGGCAGAGCGCATTCCTGATTGACCAGGCAAAAGCTATCGAGCAGAAAAGCACTCTGACCCCTTATTTCTGCGTTGTCCGGCGTGAACTCATTGGACCTGGCCTGCCCCGAAACGACCAGGTAAGAGCGGATGATCTCCATGAGCACGAGCAGGAAAAGTGCCCATGCAATGAAGAGCGTCAGTACCAAAGCAGATGTACTCATCGATCAGCTTTCCTTTCCTGGGTGCTGTAGCGAGAAAAATGGAGTCAGGCTGCTTTCCAGGTTGCCACAGCGAGATTCATCGGACCAAAAAGCACTCTGACCCATTAATTCTTAGGGACGTTCTGATTTTGCTCGTCATTCCCGCGAAGGCGGGAAGCGCTTCACAACAGCCGAATGGCTGGTCATCCAGTGTCTTTGCTTTCAGGCACTGGATGACCAGCCATTCGGCTGTTGTGAAGCG
>NZ_JAPJBQ010000011.1 GCF_026421305.1 Dyella silvae | reverse complement strand
TTGCCGGGCCATAAGGCCCGGCAAGCGCCAAGCGGGGTGCCTTTTCTTTTGGTTACTTTTCTTTGGGCAAGCAAAGAAAAGTGACCCGGCCTCCGGCAGGAGGTCGGAAGCCCGCCGCAGGCGAGCCAGGGTGCGGTAACACCCATAAGAGCAACGTCACTGGATCCCCGCATTCGCGGGGATGACGGTGAGGGGAACGAGCGTCATCGCGAGCACCCACCCCTCACCCCAACCCTCTCCCCGAAGGGGAGAGGGAGTATCGGGTAGCGCTACCATGAGGCTTTCCATCAATCGGGAACCGCCATGCGCCGCCACCTCCTAGCCCTGAGTCTCCTCGCCGCCCTGGCCGGCTGCAGCTCCCACGACAACACTCCCGCAGCGCAGACGCCAACACCGACGCCGGCTACCTCAGCACCTGCCGTCGCGCCCCCATCGACCGACGCCGAGAACGCCGCGCAACGCATGGCCAACTACGCACCCGTCAAGCTCACCGCGGACCTCTCCACGTTCGACGACAAGCAGAAGCAGATGATCGCGCTGCTGGTTGAAGCCGCCGGTGTCACCAATGACATCTACTGGCAGCAATCCTGGGGCGACAAGGCGGCGCTGATGGCGCGCATTCCCGACGACACTACGCGACGTTTCGCCGAGATCAACTACGGCCCGTGGGATCGCCTCGACAACGATCAGCCGTTCGTTGCCGGCGTCGGTCCGCGTCCGGTGGGCGCGCAGTTCTATCCGGCCGATATGACCAAGGATGAGTTCGACAAGGCGGATCTCAAGGACAAGACTGGTCTCTATACGCTGCTGCGCCGCGACGCGCAGGGCAAGCTCGTCACGGTGCCTTATCGTGACGCGTACAAGGCCGATCTTGAGCGCGCGGCGGATCTGCTGCGCAAAGCCGCTGCGCTTTCCGCCGATAAGGAATTCGCCGGCTATCTCAAACAGCGTGCCGACGCGCTGCTGAGCGACGATTACCGTCCCAGCGATTTCGCGTGGATGTCGATGAAGAACAATCCGGTCGACATCGTGATCGGCCCGATTGAAACCTACGAAGACCAGCTTTACGGCTACAAGGCCAGTTACGAAAGCTACGTGCTGGTGAAGGATCAGGCATGGAGCGCCAAGCTTGCGCGCTTTGCCAAATACCTTCCGGAGCTGCAGCGCGAGTTGCCGGTAGACGACAAATACAAGGCTGAGAAGCCCGGCTCCGATGCCGATCTCAACGCCTACTTTGCCGTGTACTACGCTGGCGATGCCAACGTCGGCGCCAAGACGATCGCCATCAATCTGCCGAACGACGAAGAAGTGCAGCTGAAGAAGGGCACGCGCCGCCTGCAGTTGGAAAACGTGATGCAGGCGAAGTTCGACAAGATCATGCTGCCCATCGCCAAGGAGCTGATCGCCAGCGATCAGCAGTCGCACCTCACTTTCGATGCCTTCTTCGAGAACACCATGTTCCACGAAGTCGCACACGGTCTCGGCATCAAGAACACGCTGACCGATAAGGGCATGGTCCGCACGGCACTGAAGGATCAGGCATCGAGCTTCGAAGAAGGCAAGGCCGACATCCTGGGCCTGTACATGGTCACCAAGCTCGCCGAGAAGGGTGAGCTGGACAAGGCGAAGCTGATGGACAACTACGTCACCTTCCTCGCCGGCATCCTGCGTTCGGTGCGCTTCGGTGCCAGCGACGCGCACGCCAAGGCCAACATGGTGCGCTTCAACTTCTTCCAGCAGCAGGGCGCGTTCACGCGTGATGCCGCCAGCGGCCGCTATCGCGTGGATTTCGACAAGATGACGGCGGCCATGAACGCCTTGTCAGCCAAACTGCTCACCATCCAGGGTGATGGCGACTACGACGCGGCGAAGAAACTGACCGACACCATGGGCAATGTGGATGCCACGCTCGCTGGCGATCTCAAGCGTCTCGATCAGGCGAAAATCCCGGTAGATATCACCTTTGAGCAAGGGCTGGATGTGCTGGGTTTGCAGAAGCCCTGATCCAGCGGCTCGTGACGTGGGAGCACACCTGGTGTGCTCCCATTGGGACTGGCGGCGATGGGATTACCTTGGCGCCAGATCCCGCATCGTCATCGTCACTTCTCGCCCGTCTGTCAGCTTCAACGTCAGCGGCGTGCCTTCGGGCAAATGGCTGCTCATGTCTCGCAACTGGCCGAAGCTCAATGCACTGGCGGCCTTTCCGTTGGCCGCCACGATGGCGTCTCCCTGCTTGAGGCCTGCCTGCTGCGCAGGACTGCCGGGCATCACGTTGCCCACGTCGAAGCGGTCCGGATGGCCCAGGGTCTTCTCTGCGCGGAATCCAGCCATGGCGTAGTGCGAGTCGGGCACGTTGGCGCGCGGCATCAGCACCATCTGCTGACGACGGTAGTCAAAGTGAACATTGAAACGCGACAGGATGTCCTGACCAATATTGCCCGCCTCGCTGGGATTGCCGGTGGCGCCAGCATCGGCTCGGGTCAGCATGGCCACGACATTGTCCAGGGATTGCGTGCCCAGCTCGAATGACTTTGCATGAGCGATGTGCGCGGTGAACAGGCCACCCACCCCGCCGGTGGGAATCGGAAGGCCGGATTCATAGTGCTTTGCTATGCCGTTGCGTTCGGCCCATTGTGGGAAGGTGAGCACATAGCCGGCGTTGCCGGTGTCGATGCCGTACATGCCGCGGTGACCATCCTGGGTTGCCTGCACGAGTGGCATGTCGTCGGTGAAGCGCAGCGTCACCGCATCGCCCTTTGCCACGGGCGGTTGCTCGCCGGTGTCATACGGCGTCAGCTTCAACTGGTGATGGTCATAGTCGAACGTGATGGCAAAGCGTTCGAACATCTCCAGGCCAAGGATGCCGGCGATCGGCATGCCATCGCCTCGCTCGTAGAAGCCGAACGGATAGGGCAGCACGGTAAAGGTGAGGTCGCGTACGTGCGCGTTGCCTAGCCCTGTGTCGTGCACCTTGGTATAGGACGTGCTCATCGTGCCGGAGCCTGAGCCGCCACTCACGCCTTGTCCCTGGGTCTGGAAGCCCAGTTGCTTGGCGGCATCGCTGGTGAGGATGGCGTGGCCGCCCGTATCGAGGATGAACGGCATCGCCGGCTTGCCGTTGATGCTTACGTCGACCAGCAGGATGCCGCCCTCCAATTGCATCGGGGTGATGGCATCGCGGGCCCCGTTGGCCATGGTCACATCACGTACCTTGCCTTCGGGACGCTGCAGCGCAGTCGTCGGAGCGCTGGTGAGCAGATGGTACTGTCCGACGGTATCGGTGCTTTCGCCATCGCTGTTGCCTGCGAGGTTGGCACTCGAGCTGGAGATGCGGAATGGCAGGTGCAAGCCACTCACTTCGCGGTAGTCGCCGTAGCGTGCAGTCGCGATCAGGAACGAGCTGGCGTAGACCGCCCGGTCCAGCAGATGCGTCGTCGGCGTAATCCACAACGTGACCGCACGACCGCCCGCCGGCGTGGCCTCGATGCGCTGATAGGTTTTCCCGTGTTCTTGCGCATCGGGCAGGCGGCGATAGCTCACCGATGCGTGCGGATCGAGATAACCGAAACGGCGCAGCCAGCTTTCGGTGGTGCCGACGGCGCGCGCCTCGTCCGAGTCGAGCGGATGGACCATGCCGGTGATGTCTTCGCGCCATTGACCGTTGGCGTCGACGCCCTGGGCAGACCCAAAGACATCGTTGCGCATGCGCGAGACGTATTGGCCGGTGCGCAGGTCCACGGCGGACTGCCACGGACCGCTGAGTCCATCGCCATCCTCCTTGCCATCCATCTGCAGGCCGGCCACATCGTTCCAGTGCGCGCCGCCATAGGCCTGGCGCATGCTTTGCAGTAACGCGGTGCTGTCATTGGCGGAAGCGGCCAATGCCTGACTCAGGGCGCTGGCGAGCAAGAGACCAAGCAGGGGGCTGGCACGATGAAGCATGGGGGCACTCCTTGGTTCGGGTGTGGTCATGCTCCATCGGCGCGCGCGTCAGGTCTAGGACGCGCGTGGCATATCAGCACGCCAGTTGCTGCCTGTGCCAGTAGTCACGCTGGGGTTTCACCGGACATGCGCCGGGGAGCGTGTGCTTCGGCATGGCTGGTGCAAGCTATTTCGGCGCCAGATCCCGCATCTTCATCTCCAGCAGGCGTCCATCGGCCAACTTCAGCGTCAATGGCGTCCCTTCCGGTTGGCGAGTGCTGATGTCGCGCAGATCGTAGGAGCCCATGGTCAATGCCGGCTTGCCGTTGGCCGCGACGATGGCGTCGCCTTGCTTGAGGCCCGCCTGCGCAGCGGGGCTGCCGGGCATGACATCGATGACCTGGAAGCGATCGGGCTGCTCTTTCTTTTTGAGCACGCGGATACCTGCCATCGCGTAATTCGTGGCAGGGGCATTCGCGCGTGGCATCAGGACCATCTGCTGGCGTCGATAGTCGAAATGCAGATTGAAGCGTGAAAGCACGTCCTGCCCAAGATTGCCTGCTTCGGTGGGATTGCCGGCGCCGCCGGCGTCAGGGCGAGTCAGCATGACGACGACGTTGTCCAGCGGCTGCCTGCCCAGTACGAAGTCGCGCGCGTGTGCCAGGTGCGCCGTGAACAACCCGCCCACGGCGCCCGTGGGAATGGGTGCGCCGTTGGCATAATGCGCCGTGATGCCGTTGCGTTCGGCCCATTGAGGGAAGGTCATCACATAGCCTGAGTTGCCGGTGTCGATGCCAAACATGCCTTCGTGGCCGTCCTGCTGCGCCACGATCAAGGGCATGTCGTCGGTGAAGCGAAACGTCAGCGCATCACCTTTCACTGCGGGAGGTGCCCGTCCGTGGTCGAAGGGCTGTAGCTGCAGTTCGCCACGGTCATAGTCGAAGGTCACCGCGAATCGCAAGAAGATTTCCAGACCAAGAATGCCCGCTATCGGCTCGTTGCCTTCGCCGCGCTCATAGAAGCCATAAGGGAAGGGCATCACGCTGAAGGGAAGGTCGCGTACGTGCGCGTCGCCCAGCGCCGTATCACCCACCATGGTGTACGAAGAGCTCATGGTCCCGGGACCCGAGCCAGCGATGACGCCCTGGCCGCGTGTCTGTAACCCCAGCCTTTTCGCCGCATCAGCGGTGAGGATGGCGTGACCGCCAGTATCCAGGATGAAGGGTGCCGGCGGATGTCCATTGATGCTGACATCGACCAGGACAACGCCGCCCTCCACGCGCAATGGCGTCGTGGCAAACAGCGCGTTGCGTGCCATGGTGACATCGCGCACGGTGTTGGCGGGGCGCATGGTGTCCACGACGGCATCCTTGCCCAGGATGTCGTAGCTCGTCACAAGGGTGTCGCTCTCAATGACATTCGTGCCAATGACGGTGTCTTGGGATTCATGCATGTGGAAAGGCAACTGAACGCCATCGACGGGGCGATAGTCGGAGTAGCGCAGCGTCACGGTAAGGAACGAGTTCTGCCAGATCGCGCGATCCAGACGATGCGTCCTGGGATCAATCCACAGCGTTATGGGACGGCCACCCGCTGGCGTTGCCTCCAGCCGCTGATACTGGCGCTGCCCGTCTTTCGCATCCGGCAGCACCCGATAATGCGTGGGAATCGTCGGTCGCAGAAAGCCAAAACCCCGGAGCCAGTTTTCGTTGGCCGCGGTGATTTTCGCCTCATCGGAGTCCAGCGGATGCGACAGGCCGGACATGTCCTGGCGCCAATGGTCCTGGGCGTCGACCCCCTCTGCCGTTGCAAATATCTCGTTTTTCGCCATGGTGATGTAGAACCCATTGCGGAGATTCACGGTGGCCTGCCAATCGTTGGTAAGCCCTTCACTGGTGAGCGTTCCCTCGGCGTGCCAGGCGCTGGCGTCCTTCCAGTAAGTGCCGTAGGCCTGCCGCAGTTCGTGGAGCAACGCGTCCGCATCGTTGGCGTTCGTGGCCATGGCGGGGGAGGCCAGGCCGGTCAGTAGCAGACTTGCAAAGAAGAGAGAGCGTCGAAGCATCACGAGTTCCATGTGGGGAATGGCGTGATGGTTGTCGAGCAAGGGCGACGTGATCTAGCACGTCCGTGACAAATCAGGATGCGCTTTGCAATTGCTGCCGATAGTCACGGGGCGTCTGCCCCGTCACGCGTCGGAACACGCGTGCGAAATGACTCTGGTCGCTGAACCCGGCGGCGGCTGCCACCTCGGCGATGGATCGTTGCCGGTCACCCAGGGCTTTGCGTGCCAGTTCGATGCGCAATTGGCGCTGGTATTCGCCCACGGATACACCTTGCGCCTGCTGGAAACTGCGTGCCAGATGCGACGGATGGACACCCGCCAGCGCCGCCAGTTCGAGCAGTGAAAGCGTCGCAGACGGATCGTCGTGCAGGCGTTGCAGCACGCGCTGCAGCCATGCCGGTCGCCGGTTGGCGTCGCTCGCGCGGCAGGCAATCGCGGTCAACTCCAGCACCGCCGACTGCAGCGCGAGAGACGCCGCATCGTCGGTGGCTCTCAGCTCGCTCTCGATGCGGGCGAGCAGGCGGTCGGCGCCGGGCAGGCGTAGCTGGCGATAGTCCCCGAGCAAACGCCTGACGGCGCCACTGGGTTCGTCAGCGAAGAAGATGCTGATGCAGCGCGCGCCGTTCGGACCGAAGCGATTGGTGTGTCGGTGGCCTTGCGGATGCGTCAGCAGCAGACCCAGCTCACAGGCGATGTCCTGGTCCGCCGATTGCTGGATGTATCCACCGGCCGCGACCAGACACAGATAAGCCTCATCGTGCTCGTGCCAGGGCAGGGCATCGCCGCCGGTGTACGGCGTGGTGGATACCTGCACGCCGCCGAATCGGCGTACGTGTTCAGGTGATCCGTAATTGGCACGCTGAAGATGCAGCATGCCGCCAGTCTAGGCCGCCCACGCCCGGTGGCATGTGCCGTCGGTCAGGCCCGCTGCAGATGCTCGATCGCCCAGGCAGCGACTGCAGCGGGATGTTCCAGGTGCAAATGGTGTCCACCGTCCATGTGCGTTACCGCCATATCGCTTACGCAGTTGGCGCGCGCCTGCATCTGCGTGCCCGGGAGATAAGGCGTGTCTGGCTGCGAGAGCAGCAAGGCGGCAGGTGCCTCGATGCCCTGCAACAGCGCGTGGATCTGTGACTCGGCGATGCGCAGTGGCGAAGGCCGATTGAGTCGCGGGTCGCTGCGCCAGTGCCATCCGTCTGTGGTTTCACGCAGGCCGCGCTCGACAATGGGGCGGGCCTGATCACCCGGCAGCCCGCTGGCCATGGTGCGCGCACTGATGGCTTTCTCGATGGACGGGAAGGCCCGCAACGAGCGTCCCGTCGCATGGGCAGCCATGGCATCGCGAAAGCGGCGCAGCGTGAGATGCCCGTCATCGCCGATGGGGCCAAGACCTTCGATCAGCAGAAGCCTGTCGATGCGCTCCGGCTGCGCTGCCGCCACCAGCGAGGCGATGCCCGCACCAAGCGAGTGACCGAGCAAGCCATAGCGTTGCAGGCCGAGCGTATCGGCGGCGGCGAGCACGCTGCGCACATAATCGACAAAGTGGTAGTGCATGCCCGCCGGCAGGTGCTCGGAATGACCGTGCCCAGGCAGCTCCAGTGCGATGAATCGCCAGCGGTCGGCCAGCAGTGGCGCCAATCTGGCGAAGCTGCCCGCATTATCCAGCCAGCCGTGCAATGCCAACAGCGGTGGCGCATCGGCGTGGCCCCAGAGCTGGGCGCGCAACCGCATGTGCGGTAGCGCAATGTCGTGTTCGACTGGCGGTAGGGTGGCACTCACGGGCGCGCAAACTCGGGCCAGCCGCCGGCATGCCGCAATACGAGGGTAGTGAGGCTTTCGATTTGTCCGGGGGAATCGTTGAGCGCGGGAATGTAGCGCAGCGCTTCGCCACCGGCCTCGCGGAAGAACTCGTGGTTCTGCATGGCGATTTCCTCCAGTGTCTCCAGACAATCCACTGCAAAGCCGGGACAGGCGACGTCCAGCTTCTTGATGCCGCTGGCAGCCAGCTCGCGCACGGTAGCGTCGGTATACGGCTGCAGCCACTGCTCGCGGCCCACGCGTGACTGGAAGCTCACCAGCAGCTGTGATTCGTCGAGCTGCAGGCGCTGGCGTAGCGCATGCGCTGTGACCTGGCATTGATCGAGATAGGGGTCGCCCGCGCGCACGTAACGTTCGGGGATGCCATGAAACGACAGCAGCAGCTTCTCGCCGCGCCCGTGACTGGCCCACCACTGCTCGATGCTGCGGGCCAGCGCCTCGATGTGCGCCGCGTCGTCGTGATAGTCGTTGACGATGCGCAGCTCCGGTGGCCAGCGCAGCGACTTCATGGTGTCCGCCACCGCATCGATCACCGAACCGGTCGACGTAGCGGAATACTGGGGATACAGCGGCAGCACCAGCAGGCGCCGTACACCCTCGCGCTGCAACTGCTCGACCTGTTGCTGCACCGAAGGCTGGCCATAACGCATGGCCAGGGCCACGCGGACGGGAGCGGCACTCTGTTGGGTCAGCGCCTCCTGCAGGCGTGCCGCCAATGCCTCGCTGCCGACTCGCAGTGGGGAGCCCTGTGCTGTCCAGATGCGCTGATACGCATGCGCCGAGCGCGAAGGGCGCACGCGCAAAATGACCCCGTGCAGAATCAGCCACCACAACCAGCGTGGGTAATCGATGACGCGGTGATCGCCGAGGAACTCGGCAAGGTACGGGCGAACCGCGCTCGCTGTCGGCGCCTCGGGTGTGCCGAGGTTCACCAATAGCACTGCAGCCTGAACAGGCGGGTCATGGGAAGCACCGGCAAGGCCGGTATAGTCGTGGCTGCGTGGCATGGTGGCTGCGACGGTGAAAACCGTTGCAGAGTCTGCCACAAGCCATCGCGTGGGCCCCTGGAACCTTCGCCGCAGGCGGCCCATCCAATAGTCAGCTCAGGAGTTGTCCATGTTCAAAGCATCATTGCGCCATCTGTTGCTCGCCACCCTGGTCCTGCTGCTGCCGGCCATGACAGCCCATGCCGAAGACCCGCCGCTGGTGCGCGCCCAGAACTCGGTGCGTGTGCTGAAGGAAATCATGGAGGCGCCCGACAAGTCGATCCCGACCGACCTGCTTAAGGAGGCCAAGGCCATCGCAGTGATCCCGGACCTGCTCAAGGTGGGCTTCATTTTTGGTGGCCGACGTGGCGAAGGCCTGATCTCGGTCAAGGGCGCGGATGGCACCTGGTCCAACCCGAGCTTCATCACCATGACCGGCGGCAGCGTGGGTTTTCAGGCTGGCGCCTCTTCCACTGACGTAATCCTGGTCTTCCGCACCCAGCGTGGCGTGGACAGCATCGTCAACGGCAAATTTACGCTGGGCGCCGACGCGGCGGCTGCCGCTGGCCCGGTGGGCCGCACCGCTACCGCCTCCACCGACAGCGACTTCAAGGCTGAGATTTACTCCTACTCCCGCTCGCGTGGCCTTTTCGCCGGCGTGGCGCTGGATGGATCGGCCCTGCGCATCGATTACGACGCCAACGCCGCCATTTATGGTCAGGGCGTGACGCCACGCCGCATCTTCGAAGGCGGGGTAAGCAATGTCCCGGGCCAGGTAGTCGATTTCAGGGACCGCCTGGAGGAGTACACTCAGCGCTGATGTGTGGAGCGGCGGCGCGATAGCGCGACAGCGACGTTCCGCCGCTTGGACATCCCTGAGGCCTGATACATGAGCATTACCCATCTACTCATTCTGCTGGTCGTCGTCGTGCTGATCTTTGGCACCAAGAAGCTGCGCAATATCGGTTCCGACCTCGGCGGCGCCGTGCGCGACTTCAAGAAGGGCCTGGACGGTGGCGAAGACGCCTCCAAGCCGAATGACGACTCGGGCGAACGCCTGCGTGCCGACCCGCCGGCCAGCACCAGTCAGAACCACAACCAGCACGACACTACCGAGCAGAAGTAACTCGGACGGGTTGGCAGGCGATGATCGAGATCAGCTTCGGCAAGCTGGTACTGCTAGCGCTCGTCGCGCTGATTGTGCTCGGCCCGGAAAAACTACCGCACGCGGCGCGCACCGCAGGCGCGCTGATGCGTCGCGTGCGTTTGGGTTGGGACAGCGTGCGCGCCGAAGTGGAGCGCGAACTGCAGGTCGAGGAGATCCGTCGGCAGGCGCGCGAAGCGGCGGATCGCGCCCAGGCGGCCCAGGCCGAACTGGACGAAACCTTGCGCAAGATGCGTCCCACCGGCGGTGAGCCGGCCCCTGCGCCCGCACCTGCTGCCGAGGCGGTGGTGAACGCCACAACTGCCGACACCGAGTCGGTCAAGGAAGCACCGCATGGCGGCGCCTGAGCTGGACGGTCCCGAGTCCGATAGCCTGGAACAGGGTCTGTTCTCGCACCTGATCGAGCTTCGTACGCGTCTGATGCGCGCCATCATCGCCGTGGTGGTGGTGCTGGCAGCACTTATTCCGTTTGCCAACCGGCTCTACACCGAACTGGCGGCGCCGCTGGTATCGCGTCTGCCCGAAGGCGCGCACCTGATTGCCACTGAAGTGGCGAGCCCGTTCGTCACACCGCTGAAACTGGCGTTCTATGCGGCGCTGTTCATCAGCATGCCGGTGATTGTCTATCAGCTGTGGGCCTTCGTAAGCCCCGGCTTGTACCGCAATGAAAAGCGTCTGGCACGCCCGCTGCTGGTCGCTGCGCTGGTGCTGTTCTACATGGGCTGTGCCTTCGCTTATTTTCTGGTGCTGCCTGCCGCCTTCCGCTTCCTTACGGCGGTGACGCCGCAGGGCGTGGAAATGATGACGGACATTACGCACTATCTCGACTTCGTGATGCTGATGTTCTTCGCTTTCGGCCTGTGTTTCGAAGTGCCGGTGGCGGTGGTGATTCTCGCGGCGATCGGTGTGGTCAATCTGGAGCAGCTGCGCAACAGTCGCCGCTACGCCGTCGTAGGCGCGTTCACCATTGCAGCCTTTATCACGCCGCCAGATATCACCTCGATGATCATGCTGGCGATTCCCATGTGTCTGCTCTATGAGTTGGGCCTGCTGGCGGTACGCTGGCTGATCAAGCCCACCGAAGCGCCGTCGGCATGAGCGACGCAGCGGCCCGCGTTGAGGAACTGAAGGCTTCGCTGCAACTGCAGCCGCATGTTGAAGGTGGGCATTACCGCCGATTCCATCCGCCCAAGGGCAAGGGCGATGGCGCTGACCCGCGTCACGCCATGAGCGCTATCCACTATCTGCTGGAGGCTGGTCAATTCAGCAGCTGGCATCGCGTGGACGCCGAGGAAGCCTGGCATTTTGTCGAAGGCGAGCCGTTGGAGCTTTTGATCTACAACCCCAAGTGCAACAGCCTCGAGCGTTGCTGTCTCGGGATGCCGGGTGTGGACGTCAAGCCGATGGTGGTCGTGCCGGCTGGTGCGTGGCAGGCCGCGCGTCCGTTGGGTCGCTATGCGTTGATGACGTGTTTAGTGGCGCCGGCTTTCGAGTACGACGGGTTTGAGCTGCTGGCGGAAAGCGATCCGCTGGCGAGCCATCTGGCGGGGCTTGTGCCGGAGATCGGCTTCTAGCCCATGCTCCCGCTCCCCTTCGGGGAGCGGGAATAAAGAGGTCGCAAAACCGAACTCAGTGCTTCGTCGCGGGTGCCGCCGGTGCCACCCGATTGAGCGCCATGCCCTTCAGCACATTCAGCGCCTGCGACAGCGCATAGTCCTGCGTGGCCAGCTTGGCATTCTCCGCACTGCCGTCGTTGTCGATGTCCTTGCCACCCTTGGTGCCATCCTCGTTGGCGAGGTGGTTGGGCAGGTCGGCTTCGGAGCTGATCAGTGCCGCCGGGCTGTCGGCCTTGTTCACCGCGAGGTCGGCCAGGGCGATATCGGGTTTGATGCCTTCGGCCTGGATCGACGTGCCGTTGGGCGTGTAATAGCGCGCGGTAGTGATCTTCACCGCATGCTCGGCGTCGAGCGGCAGGACTGTCTGCACCACGCCTTTGCCAAAGGTGCGGCGCCCCATGATCAGCGCACGGCGGTTGTCCTTGAGTGCGCCGGATACGATTTCAGCCGCGGAAGCGGTGCCGTTATCGACCAGCACGACCATCGGCGCGCCGTTGAGCAGGTCACCTGGATGCGCTTCGAAACTCAGGTTGGAGTCCTGCAGGCGGCCGCGCGTGGTAACGATGGTGCCTGCGTTGAGGAAATCGTCGCTGACGCCGACTGCCGCGGTGAGCAGGCCGCCCGGGTTGGAACGCAGATCGAGAATCGCGCCCTTCTGCGGGCCATTCTTGCGAATCAGTTCGCCCAGTTTCTTTTCCAGATCGGGCGCAGTGTCGTCCTGGAACTGGCTGACGCGTACATAGGCGTAGCCGGGTTCGAGTTCGCGCACTTTCACCGAGGTAACGGAGATGCGCTCACGTACCAGCGGAATATCGACCGTCTTGTCGCTCTTCTCGTGCAGCACCGTGAGCGTGATCTTGGTGCCGGGGTCGCCGCGCAGTTCTTTGAACATCTCATCGATGTTCTCCGAATCCACCGGCTTGCCGTTGACCTTGACGATGGTGTCGCCGGCCTTGATGCCGCCGCGGGCCGCTGGCGTGTCATCGATGGGGGCGATGATGCGCAGCGTGCCGTCTACCTGCAGCACTTCAATGCCGAGGCCGCCGTACTGGCCGGTGGTGTCCTCGTTGAGTTCCGTCAGCCCATCTTTGTCGAGGTACTCGCTGTGCGGGTCCAGCCCGCTGAGCATGCCGCTGATGGCGGCCTTCATCAGCGTCTTGTTGGTCACTGGCTCCACATAGGCCTGACGTACGATTTCGTAGACGCGGCTGAAATTGCGGATGTCGTCCAGATCCACCTGGTCGGGCACCGAGGACGCCGCTGCGGGCGCGCTGGCGGATGCGGCCGGGCGCTTGGCGCCGCTGCTCTGCGCTGGGGCGGTCTGGGCCTGCGCCAGCGGCGCCGCCAACAGCAGGACGGCCAGGCTCAAGGTGGAAAACCGCATGGTATGGGGACTCCGGTCAAGCTTGTGGGGTTGCGGCCGGCGGCGGGCAACGTAGCTCTTTTGGACCGCCGGATATCGCTAAAATTCAACGCGCTACAAGAAGGTTAGCGTGCGACGCTGCGCACGCGGCGTCAATGTCGGATCATCCTTTTTTACCCAGCCATGTGCGCGGATCCACGGGCTGGTTGTTCTGTCGCAGCTCGAAGTAGACACCGGTGTTCACCCCGGTGGGGGCACTTGCCGTGCCGACGGCCTCGCCGGCGGTAACCTGGTCGCCCACGCCATGCAGGATCGTCTCGTTGTTGCCGTACATGGTCATCCAGCCGCTGCCGTGACTGACGATGACCAGCATGCCGTAGCCACGCAGAAAGGCAGCGTAGACCACGCGCCCCGGAGCCACCGCTTTGACCTCGCTGCCTCCGGGCGCCTTGATCAGCACGCCGTTGCCGTAGGTATTGACGGGGCCGGGCGCTGGCCAAGGCAGGTTGCCGCGGATATTGGCCAGACCTTTGCCGGCTGGCGGGGCCGCCTTGCCCTCGTTGGCCTTGGCAGCGCGCGCGGCCTCGCGGGCCGCATCGTCAATCGCTTTCTGCAGGGTGGCGACCAGCGAATTGAGCGAAGCCTCATTCTGCTTCAGGGCGGCGAGCCGGCTCGCCTGGTCCTTGTACTGGGCGTCGGTATCCGCCACCAGCCTGGCCTGGGAGGCGCGTTGTTGTTCAAGTGACTTGGCCTGGGTCTCGCGTTCGGCGCGACTGGCTTGCAGCGCCTGTTGCTGGGCAGTGATCTGGCTTTCCAGATCCTGCAGGCGGGCCAGGTCGCCCATCAGCTTCTGCACGCGCTGGACCCGGTCTTCCTGGAAATATTTGGAGTAGGCCAGAGCCTGGGCGATGCGGGCCACGTCGTCGTCGCCCATCAGCAGGCGCAGGTCCGAGCCACGCCCCAGCGCGTAGGTGGCACGCAGCAGGTCGGCGATGGCTGCGCGCTGGCCTTCGAGATTCTTCTGTAGCTCGGCGCGCTGGACTTGCAGCTGATCCAGGTCTTTCTGCTTGGCGGTCAGTTGCGCATCGGTGTCGCGAACAGCCTTGGCAGCAGAGGCCACGGCATTGGCCTGCTTGGCCAGCTCAGCCGTGGCGCTGTCGCGTTTGGCCGCCGTCTCGGCCTGCTCCTTGGCCAGCGCGTCCATCTTGCTGCGCACATCCGAGAGCTTCTTCTGGGCTTCGGCCTGCTCGGACTTGGTCTTGTTGTCCTGCGCTGCCCGGGCGGGCAGGGCGGCGATCGAGAGGGCAAGCGCGCCAGTGATGGCGCAGGCAAGGGGGCGGGCACAACGGATGGGTATTGGCATCGGCCGATTATCACAGAGCACGATGATGGCGTGCGAGCCGGTCCCCGCCGTCCGCTGAACCGTGTCGCGGATTCGGTCACGGCCGCCGAAATCGACACTGGTATGCCCCATCAGGTCGTCAGATCCACCACGCGCAGTAGTACGTGTCGATGCACATGCATGGAAGTGGTCTCGTCGATGTCGTCGATGCGTTGCGCTCGTCGCGTGTGCGTTTTGTCCTGTGGACAAAAAAACTTCCAATTGAAACTTTCATTTAGCCGTAAAGATGTCTTTGACGCGACGCACCAATTGTGTTTTAGTCGAGGCCACACTCGGACATGTGGCAGCGGAGCCTTCGGCACCGTTGGGACCGCGTGTCTTTATCCATCGGCCGGGGAGGCAAGATGGCGCAAGCAGTTTCAGCGACGCTTTACGACGTTGCCTTTGAGCACGACAGCTGTGGCTTCGGCCTGGTCGCGCAGATCGACGGGCGTGCCAGCGCATGGGTGGTGGACACGGCTTTCACGGCGCTGGCCAAACTTTCCCATCGCGGCGGCGTCAATGCCGATGGCGTGAGTGGCGATGGCTGCGGCGTGCTGTTCCATCGTCCGCTGAGCTGGCTGAAAGCGCTCGCTACCGAGTCTGGCATTGCGCTGGGTCAGCGCTTCGCTGCAGGCGTAGTGTTCCTCGATCCGAACGGCAATGACGACGCAGTGCTGACGTTCGAGCAGCGCCTGCGCGAAGAAGGCCTGCGCATAGCCGGTTGGCGCGACGTGGCAGTGAATGTGGATGCCTGCGGTCCGCTCGCGGCGGCCGCCAAGCCGCGTGTGCGTCAGGTCTTTGTCGAGCCCGATGCTTCGATGGATGACGGTGTGTTCGAACGCGCCTTGTTCCGCGCGCGTCGTCGCGCGGAAACGGCATTGGCTGATGACGCGCATTTCTACGTGGTCACGTTGTCGGCTCAGGTTATCGGTTACAAGGCGATGGCTGCCCCCGGCCGATTGCGCGACGTGTTTGCAGATCTCAGGCATCCTGCCCTCGCCGTCGATGCGGTGGTATTCCATCAGCGTTATTCCACCAACACGTTGCCGCAATGGCGCCTGGCACAGCCGTTCCGTCTGCTCGCGCACAACGGCGAGATCAATACGATCCGTGCCAATCGGCGCTGGATGCAATCGCGCGAATCCATTCTGCACTCGCCGCTGGTCGATCTGTCCGACATCGGTCCGCTGGTGCGCCAGACCGGATCGGATTCGGAAAGCCTCGACAACGCGCTGGAGGTGCTGATCGCGGGTGGGCTTGATCTGATTGCCGCCATGCGCGTGCTGGTGCCGCCGGCATTCGCTGCGCGTGAAGGCATCGACGAAGACCTCGCGGCGTTCTACGAGTATTACGCCCTGCACAGCGAGCCGTGGGATGGCCCGGCAGGTCTGGTGATGTGCGATGGCCGCTACGCGGCCTGCACGCTGGATCGCAACGGTCTGCGTCCCGCCCGCTGGGCGTTGTCGGCGGATAACCATCTCATCGTCGCCTCCGAGGCGGGCCTGTGGGATGTACCGTCGTCTCAGGTAGTCGCCAAGGGACGGCTTGCACCCGGCGAAATGATTGCGGTGGATCTGCAGCAGCATCGCTTGCTGCGCGACGCCGATATCGACGACATCAACCGCAAGCGCGCGCCGTTCCGCGACTGGCTTCGTGCCGGCGTGAGCTATCTGGAATCGGATCTGATCGACCCGTCGCTGGCGGCTGAGCCGCTGCCGGCGGATGAGTTGCGCCGCTATCAGAAGCTGTACGGTCTCTCTCGCGAAGAGCGCGAAACCGTGCTCAAGGCGATGGTGGAACTGGAGCAGGAGGCCACCGGCTCGATGGGTGACGACACGCCGGTGGCGGCGATGTCGCGCCAGGTGCGGCCGTTGTTCGACCGGTTCCGGCAGGGCTTCGCCCAGGTCACTAACCCGCCGATCGATCCGCTGCGCGAAAAGTTGGTGATGTCGCTGGTGACGCAGATTGGCCCAGAAGCCAATGTGTTCGATCTCACGCCGGAAAATGCCAAACAGATCCTGATCAACTCGCCGGTGCTCTCGCAGCGCAAGCTACGCCAGCTGCTGGCGCTGCCGCAGTTCGTCGATACACCGCGCTTCGATCTGATGTACGCACCAGAAGAAGGGCTGGAAGCGGCGTTGCGTCGTCTATGCCACGAGGTGGAGCAGGCCGTGCGAGGCGGGTGTTCGCTGGTGTTCCTCAGCGACCGCTATCCGCAACAAGATCTATTGCCGATTCACTCCCTGCTTGCCGTAGGCGCGGTGCACGCGCATCTGATCGACAAGGCGCTGCGTTGCCAGTGCAACATCATGGTTGAGACCGCGACGCCGCGTGATCCTCATCAGTTCGCGTGTTTGCTGGGCTTTGGGGCCACCGCAATCTATCCGTGGCTGGCGTACCAGAGCCTGTTTGAGCTCGGCCGCGAAGGGCATATCGCCAGCGACCGTTTTGAAGTCGGCCGAAGTTACCGGCGCGGTATCCGCAAAGGTCTGCTGAAGATCCTGTCGAAGATGGGCATCTCCACCGTGGCGGGTTATCGCGGCGCGCAGTTGTTCGAGATCGTCGGGCTCGCGCCTGAGGTGGTGGCGCTTTGCTTCCCTGGAACACCGTCGCGTATTGGCGGCGCGGGGTTTGCCGAACTGGAACACGATCAGCGCATCCTCGCAGCCGAAGCATGGACCGATGCCTCGCCGCTGCGTGCTGGCGGCATCTACAAGTTCGTGTACGGCGGCGAGTACCACATGTACAACCCGGACGTGATCGGCAGCCTGCAGAAGGCGGTGCGCACGGGCAGTCAGGCGGACTATCGCGCCTACGCGAACTTTGTGGATCACCGTCCGCCCTCCGCTCTGCGCGACCTGCTGTCGCCACGGCCGCTGGGCGCACCCGTTCCGCTTGAGGAAGTGGAGTCGGCCGAAAGCATTCTGCGCCGCTTCGACTCGGCGGGCATGTCGCTGGGTGCGCTGTCGCCCGAGGCGCATGAAGCGCTGGCCATTGCGATGAACCGTCTTGGCGCACGCAGCAACTCGGGCGAGGGTGGCGAGGATCCCGCGCGCTATGGCACCGAGAAAACGTCGAAGATCAAGCAGGTGGCATCCGGCCGTTTTGGCGTAACGCCGGCTTATCTGGTGAATGCCGAAGTGCTGCAGATCAAGATCGCCCAAGGCGCCAAGCCCGGTGAAGGTGGCCAGCTGCCCGGTCACAAGGTGGATGCCACCATTGCACGTCTGCGCTACGCCAAGCCTGGCATTGGCCTGATCTCACCGCCACCGCATCACGACATCTACTCCATCGAAGACCTGGCCGAGCTGATCCATGACCTGAAGGAGGTCAATCCCGAGGCGTTGGTGTCGGTGAAGCTGGTGAGCCATGCCGGCGTGGGTACGGTCGCGGCGGGCGTGGTGAAGGCGGGTGCGGATCTCATTACCGTGAGTGGTCATGACGGCGGCACCGGCGCGAGCCCGCTCACGTCCATCAAATACGCGGGCACGCCCTGGGAGCTTGGGCTGGCGGAAACGCAGCAGACGTTGCGCCGCAATGATCTGCGCGGCCGCGTGCGCCTGCAGACCGACGGTGGCCTGAAGACGGGTCTCGATGTCATCAAGGCCGCGCTGCTCGGGGCCGAGAGCTTTGGCTTCGGTACCGGGCCGATGGTGGCGCTGGGTTGCAAGTACCTGCGCATCTGCCATCTCAACAATTGCGCCACCGGTGTCGCCACGCAGCACGCGGTGCTGCGCAAGGAATATTTCATTGGCCTGCCGGAAATGGTCATGAACTACTTCCGCTTCCTGGCGGAAGACGTACGTGGCCATCTCGCGCAGCTCGGCGCGCGCAACCTGAGCGAGCTCATCGGTCGCGCGGATCTGCTGGAACAGGTGGACGGCACCACGCCGGTGCAGCACAGGCTCGATCTCACGCCGCTGCTAGGCGACGGTGCGCTGGGAACCAATGTCGACTTCGCCTGCACGCTGCCGCGCAACCCGATGCGTGACGAAGCCGAACTTGCCGCGCGTATCGATGCGGCCACACGAGAGGCGGTGGTGAGCAAGCGTGGCGGCGAGTTTGCGTTCGATATCGCCAACACGGATCGCGCCATCGGCGCGCGACTCTCGGGCGAAGTGGCGCGCCGCCATGGCGATCACGGCATGGATGAACACCCACTCCTGCTCAAACTCACCGGTGCAGCGGGACAGAGCCTGGGCGCCTGGAATGCAGGCGGCGTGCATATCGATCTCACCGGTGAGGCCAACGACGGTGTTGGCAAGGGCATGGCCGGTGGCCGCATCGTGGTGCGTCCCCCGGCGGATTCGCCGTTTGCCACCCAGGATGCGGCCATCATCGGCAACACCTGTCTGTATGGCGCCACCGATGGCGAGCTGTATGCGGCAGGGCGTGCGGGCGAGCGCTTCGCGGTGCGCAATTCCGGTGCGCTGGCTGTGGTCGAAGGCGCGGGTGATCACTGTTGCGAGTACATGACCGGCGGCGTCGTTGCCGTGCTGGGCAAGGTGGGCCTCAACTTCGGCGCAGGCATGACCGGTGGCTTCGCTTATGTGCTCGATATCGAGCGCACGTTCGTCGACTGCTACAACCACGAGCTGGTGGACATTCTTCGCATCTCACCCGAAGGCATGGAGCACTACATGCAGCATCTGCGCAGTCTGGTGGAGCGGCATGTCCAACTCACCGGCAGTGACTGGGGCCGCCGCATTCTTCGCGACTTCCGTGGTCTGCAATACAAGTTCTGGTTGGTGAAGCCCAAGGCGGCAAGCCTGGCGGCGCTGGCGGAAGAGCTGAGGAGCGCTGCATGAGCGACAAGAACTTCCAGTTTATCAACGTGCAGCGAAAGACTCCCCGCACGGTACCCGTATCGATTCGCGTGCTCGGCTACGGCGAGATTTCCGGCGACTTTGCCGCGCCGCAGGCTGCCACGCAGGCCGAGCGTTGCATCGATTGCGGCAATCCCTACTGCGAGCACGCATGTCCCGTGCACAACTACATTCCGAACTGGCTGAAGCTGGTGCAGGAAGACCGCTTGATGGAAGCGGCCACGTTGATGCACGAGACCAATCCCCTGCCGGAGATCTGCGGCCGCGTCTGCCCGCAAGATCGCCTGTGCGAGGGCGCCTGCACGCTGGAGCAGACCGCCTTCGGTGCGGTAACCATTGGCAGCATCGAACGCTGGGTGACCGATGAAGCATTGCGTCAGGGCTGGCGGCCGGATCTATCCGCGGTCAAGGAGACGGGCAAGCGCGTTGCCATCATCGGCGCGGGTCCGGCGGGCCTTGCGTGCGCCGATCGCCTGCGCCGCGCCGGCGTTGCGGCGGATGTCTACGATCGCCAGAGCGACATCGGCGGACTGCTGACCTTCGGCATTCCCCCGTTCAAACTGGACAAGAGCGTCGTGCGCACGCGCCGCGAGCTGCTCGAAGGCATGGGCGTGCGTTTCCTGCTGAATCGCGATGTGGGTCGCGACATCGAGTTCGGTCAGTTGCTGGAAGAGTACGACGCGGTATTCGTCGGCACCGGCGCCTACACGTACGTCGATGCCGCGCTGCCCGGGCGCGATCTGCGTGGCGTCCACGATGCGCTGCCCTTCCTGATTGCCAACACCGAACGGCTGTTGCGCGATGAGGCGCCGCCGCCGTCCTTCGATCTGCGCGGCAAACATGTGGTGGTGCTGGGCGGTGGCGATACCGGTATGGACTGCAACCGCACGGCGGTTCGCCTTGGCGCGGCCAGCGTTACCTGTGTTTATCGTCGCGACGAAGCGAACATGCCGGGCTCGGCTCGTGAGGTGAACTACAGCCGCGAAGAGGGTGTCACCTTCTTGTTCCAGCGCCAGCCGTTGGAGATTCTGGGCGGTGCGCGTGGCAACGTGCGCGGCGTGCGCGTGGTTGAAACCGCGCTTGTCGATGACGGTTCCGGCCGCTTGCGGCCGCAGAATGTGCCGGGCTCGGAATACGTGATTGATGCCGATGTGGTGATCCAGTCGTTCGGCTTTCTGCCGAGCCCGCCGGAGTGGCTGTCTTCTCATGGGGTCGCGCTGGACCGGACGGGGCGCGTGATCACCGGCGCAGAAGGTGCGTTGCCACATCAGACCAGTCATCCACAAATCTTTGCGGGTGGCGACAACGTGCGCGGTGCGGACCTGGTGGTGCGTGCCGTTTACGACGGGCGTGAGGCCGCGGCGTCCATCGTGCAGTTGCTGAAGGAAGTGGAGTTGCCTGCGTTCGCGCATGCGTAATGGCTGTACTCCCTCTCCCCTGCGGCGAGCGAGGGGGAGGGGGCTCACGATTAGCATGGTTCTCCCTCACCGTCATCCCTGCGAAGGCAGGGATCCAGTGACTTTGCTCCTGGCCTCCGGTTGCCGCGATGCCGCGATCTGGCCGCTTACGCAGCGGGCGTTTCGACCTCCTGCCGGAGGCCGAGTCACTTTTCTTTTGCTGGCCCAAAAGAAAAGTACCCAAAGAAAATGGCCTTAAGAGCTGGCAGCATTGCGCAGGGATAAGCCCGAACGCGCGAGGCGCGTTGTTGCTTGGCAACCTCCGCCGCCACACAGCGGATACTTCAGAGCGCTTCGCAACGCGCCATCGCGTAGAGGGCTTAAAGCCGAACGTCGCTTCGCATTCTCTTTGCTGGCGCTTTGGGTATTTTGCGAGGCACCGCACTTCTCCCTCTCCCCTTCGGGGAGAGGGCTGGGGTGAGGGGCCAATCTTGCGACACGATCATTTCAAAGCGCATTTCGCTTTGTCCCATTCGGCTACCCTCTCACCCTCCAAGCCATCTCCCCCGGAGCAGACCCCATGCGTCTCGGCCTCGCCGCCAACCAACTCCACCACGCTCATGCGGATGCTGCGCTGTTCCGCTGGCTGCGTGCCTGCGAGACAGGCATCCGCGAACTTAAGCTGGGTCTGCATGCCGTAGGGCGCACCTACGATGCGATTCATCGCACCGGTTATCTGGATGGCTATGCGTCGTTGCAACGCTATCCCTACGGGCGGGAAGGCGGCCTGATGAAACTGGTCGCCGAGGTGGTGGGGTTGGGCGATCGTGTGCTGAATGGCGCCATCTACCTGATCGACCCGGTTGATCCGTCATCGATTTTTCCCGAAGCGGTGGCGCTCAAGCGTCAGTGCGTCATTCATGGCAAGCCATTTATTTCCACGGTGGCATCTGCCCGGGACTGGATCGAGATGGAACGTATCCATGGTGGGCTGGCCCCGGATGTCGGGGCGAACGGGTTCTACGCACTGGAGACGCAAACGGTTGCGTTGATTGCACACGACGCCATGAAACCGCAGATGCTGGCGTACGCGGCCGAGCACTTCGACGTGTTGTCGCGTTTTGCGCATCGTGTCGGCACGGGAACCACGGGTCAGCGCTTGAATGAACTGGCGTGGAGCCTCGGTTGGCCCAAGGATGTGCCATGGGTGACGCGCTATCAGAGTGGTCCGATGGGTGGCGATGCGCAGATTGCCGACCTTGTGCTGGAACGGCGCTGCCAACGCGTGATCTTTTTTGAAGACCCGCATGTCGCGCGACAGCACGAGGCGGATATCCAGCTGCTTGAGCGTGCCGTTACCACGCGCACCGACGATGCGGTGTGCATGACCTCGCCTCGCGTGGCCGCGCGTTGGGCAGCAGCGGTACGCTCGCGCGCCAGCTGGCGTTGAAGGTAATGCTCGCGGACAATGGCGGCCTCACGCTCGGAGCCGCATCGATATGTGCCTGATCGCCTTCGCATGGCAGGTTCACCCGCGCTGGCGGCTATTGCTCGCCGGCAACCGTGACGAATTCCATGCACGACCCAGTGTGCCGCTGGCGCGTTGGGAAACGCCGCCCATCATCGCGGGAAAGGATCTGGAAGCCGGTGGCACCTGGCTGGGTGTCACCGACGGCGGGCGTTGCAGCGTCGTGACCAACGTGCGCGATCCGCGCGACCCGCAACATGGGCGTTCGCGTGGGCTGCTTGCCCTGGATTACCTTGGCGGCGTCGCCGATGCGACAAACCACGCCGATGCGTTGCTGAAGACCGCCGCCGATTACAGACCCTTCAATCTGCTCACATTCGACACCACGCATGCGTTCTATCTCGGCAATCGACCCGAGCCGCGTGCGCAGGCGGTAACGCCTGGCGTGCATGGTCTTTCGAATGCCGACTTCAATACGCCATGGCCAAAGACACGCACGCTGATGCAGCAATTGCAGGCGTGGATCGACGCGGGCCATGACGACGAGTTCGCGCCCTTGTTCGAAGCGCTGGCCGATCCCCGTGGCTATCCCGATGACGAGCTGCCCGATACGGGTGTTGGTCTGGAACGGGAGCGTTGGCTGTCATCCGCCTTCATACGAGGCGAGCATTACGGCACGCGCGCAAGCACGGTGGTGGCTGTGGGTTACGACGGTCGCGGTGTCGTGGTGGAGCGGCGTTTTGGACCGTTTGGTCGCGAAGAGGGCGAGACGGCTATCCCGTTCTCACCGTGATCCTTTGCCTGTCGCAGGGCCGCACAAGTGCGCTCCTGCAAAGGAAAGTCAGTCGGTGGATCCTTCCGGAAATTCGCCGTCCACGTAGAACCAGCGTCCGTTCTCACGCACGAAGCGGCTGATCTCATGCATGCGCTGCGCTTTGCCACCGCCGTAGCGCAGCCGGACCACAAATTCCACCGTAGCCTCGTCGCCATCGCTCTCATGGCGCTTGACCGTGAGTCCCAGCCAGGTCGGTGCCGGTTGCTGGGCGCTCAGCTTCAGGTGTGCCGGGCGCGTGCTGTGATGCCAGGTGGCAAGCAGGTAGTCCTCGCGCTTGAGCACGTAGGCGCTGTAACGCGAGCGCATGAGCTGCTCGGCCGTGGCCGCGATGCCGCCGTCATGCAGCAGTCCGCAGCAGTGGGCATAGCCGGCATCGTTGCCACAGGGGCAAGGGGTTAGCGTGTCAATGGCTTGCACGTAGGGTCGCATGATCCGGGTCAAGGGCTGAGCACATCGTGCCGCCTTCCCATCCAAATGCCAATGCCGAATATTCAGGGGTCAGCGGTTGCGCTGCCAGATGCGAGTCCGGTTATTGGCAGGCATGGCGATATCGTCGATGAGATCGAACCCATGAATCTCGGCCAGCGCATCGACGGCTTCCGCGTCACGAATACGCATGTGGACGCCGCGCGCCTGTAGCCACTGATCAAACGAAGCATTGCTGTCGCTGGTGTAGTGGCCGTCATAGTTGAACGGGCCGTAGATAACGAGCATGGCGTCGTCGGTGGTCACGCCGGCAAGATGCTCAAACAGTTGCTCGACCTCGTCCCAGGCCATGATGTGCAGCGTGTTGGCGCTGAAAACGGCGTCATATCGACGCGAAGGCCATGGGCCACCTACATCCAGCTCGAGCGGCGCGGGTGTGTTTGGCAGGCTGGCATCATCCAGCCACATGCGGATGCCCGGCAAGTTCTCCGCGCGATCAGTGCATTGCCACTGCAGATGCGGCAGCGCCGCAGCGAAATACACCGCGTGTTGCCCGGTACCGCTGCCAATCTCCAGCACGTGCCGGCGATCGGCGAAGTACGTGCGCAACACATCGAGGATGGGATCGCGGTTGCGCTCGCAGGAGGGCGCGTCGGGCTTTTCCACTTAAACCGGACGACCGCGCAACACGCGCGCGGGAAGCATCAGCATGGCAGCGAGCGCTGCGAACACGGCGCTCACCGTGATGCCGATCAGGCGGAACGGCAGCATCAGCAACCACACGATGGGATAAAGAATGAGCGCCACCAGGGCGATCGGCCAGCAGATCACCAGCAGCAAAAGCCAAAGCAGAAAAGCAGCCATAGCCCGATCCTCGTCCCGAAGTTGGCGCCACTCTAGCTCAGCGGCATGGCGCCGCGTAGATGACTACCTTCACCCCATCGGCTTTACGCCGATCAGCCAGCCGTGAAGCCAGAAAGCGAAGATCGCCCAGAAAACGAAGCCTGCCACTACCACGATGATGTCTCCCTTCATCGTGCCGGCGGGGTAGGTGACGCCAGCGGCGCGGTCACGGCGGCGGCAGACCAGGAAATCCACGCCTGCCCACAGCAGGAAGGCGCCGAACAGCACCACGTCATGCAGCATGCCGGTGGCCAGCAGATGGCCAAACGCCCAAGTCTTCACGCCGGCGAGCATGGGGTGGCCCAACTTGGCCTTCAGGTGATTGCCGGGCACATAGGCGGCGATCACCAGAATGAAGGCCACCAGCGTGAACAGCGCATTGAGGTGCCGCAGCCACAGGGGCGGCACATAGAGCAGCACCGGCTGTTGCCGCGCCAGCCCGAAGCCCCAGATAAGCAGGACAAAACCAGCGATGGAAATAAGCGTATAGAGCCCTTTCCAGCGTTTTTCGCCGAGGCGGGCCAGCTGGCGGCTACGCCAGTCGTTGGCAAAGATGCGTACGGAATGCACGCCGAGAAACAACACCAGACCGAGGATCAGCAGCACCATGGGCTCACCGTGGGGTTGGCGGAATCTCGGCGATGATAGCCCTTACGGTTGCCGCTGAGGTGACAGTCGTTAGCGCGGTTCCGCCATGACGAGCAGCGCTACGCTGTCCTCGCCTAGCTCGAATGGGCTGCGATCAGGCTGCCAGGCGTCACCCGCCTGCAGATCGCCGTCGATGGTCGTCGCCGTGCCGCGTGCGATATAGATCAGTACACAGCCGGGATCGGGTACGTGACTTCCCGCCTGCGTGCGAACGCGGACGTCGCCGCGGCCCCAGGCGCGGCGCACCATCAGGTTGAAGTCGCGCGTGGCGCCGCCAGCCATCACGACATCCACATGGGCCTCGCCCGGAAAGGCGAACGGCGCGAAGGGGGTGGTCAGCGCATGCGTGTGCTGGCCATCCATGGTCATGGTGAAGCCTTCGCCATCGATCAGCGCAATCTGCCGGTCGATGCCCGGAAAAGCGGAGAACGGCGCGGCGCTGTTCACTTCCGCCACGCTCACACGCCACAGAAAATCGTCGCTGCCCGCGTCGGCAGGAAAGCGGGCAATTTCGCGTGTCGTGCCCAGGCCGTTCTTCCACGGCTGAGGTTTCATGTCGGCTGCGCGGATGATATGAAAACTCATGCGACCTTCTCGATGACGCGGGTGAACGGGGGCAACGCCTTGAGCATGCGTTCGCCGTAGCGCTTGAGCACAACGCGGCGATCCAGCAGCACGATGCGGCCGCGATCGGTTTCTGTGCGGATCAGGCGCCCGCAATACTGCGTAAGCAGCCGCGTGGCTTCTGGCACCGTGACTTCAATGAATGGATTACGCCCGCGAGATTCAAGCCATTCCGCATAGGTGGCACCCACGGGGTCCGTGGGCACGGCAAAGGGGAGTTGCGTAATCACTACGGTCTCGCACAGTTTGCCCGGCAGATCGAGACCTTCACCAAATGAAGCGAGTCCGAACAGTGTGCTGCCTTTGCCCGCTTCGATATCGGCAATGTGCTCGGAAACCAGTTGCGCTTTGCCGAGCGAGCCTTGCGCGCGAACCTTGCGCACGTGTTCGATCGGCAACTTTTGCAACACGCGATCGAGTTTTGCGCGCGACGTGAACAGCACCAGGTTGCCGGCGTCCCAATCAAGATGCTCGGCCAGCCAGTCGCAGATCTCCTGCACGTGCTCTTCGCGTGCATCAGGCAGTGCGCGCATGGCAGGAACTTCCAGCCGTGCCTGCGACGCGAGATCGAACGGTGACGGCAGGCTCAGGGTTATGGAATCATCCGGTAAGCCCACCGCATCGGCGAAGCCGCGGAAATTGCCGCCGGCGCTCAGCGTGGCCGACGTCATCACGACGGCGCTCGCGTTGCCCCACAGCACGCTGCGCAGCAAGCCGCCTGCCGATACCGCCGATGCATGACAGATCAACTGCTGGTCTGGACTCAGCGTCACCCAGCGTGCCAATGGCGGCGAATTATCGCCGTCGGTCGCGGACCACGCACGCCAGGTACGCAGCTGGCGATCGATGCGTTCGAGGGCCATACCGAGTTCGCGCGACAGCGCTTCGTGTGTTGGGCCGCTTTCCGTCATCTCCAGCACGGCGCGACGGACTGCGCCCACCCAACGTTCCACTTCGCCAGTGAACACGTAAAGCGCCCGCGCGTGCTCTACCCACGCGTCGGGGAGTTGGCCGAGCGAACCGCGATACATCGGCTCGTCGTCATCGGGCGAAGGCAGCCAGCTGAGCCGGATTTCTTTCTCCAGCTCCTCCAGCGCATCGCTGAGTTCCTGCAGCTTTTGATCACCGGCATCGAGCGGCAGTTTGCCGATCACTTCCTTGTCGGTGAGCGAATAGGCGGCGTGGATCTGGCGGCCAAGCCGGCTCAACTGCCGCACAGCCGCGTTGATATAGACCTCGGCAGCACCGCGGTCGATCGCTTTCGACGGTACGTGATGACCTTCATCGAAGATGTACAGCGTTTCGTCCGGCTTCGGCAGGATCACGCCGCCAAAACCGTCTTCCTCGCGCGGCATGGTGAGGTCGGCCAGCACCAGGTCCTGATTGGCCACGATGATGTCGGCGTCGCCTACCGCCCGCCGTGCTGCGAAGAACGGGCAGTTCATGAACTGCACGCACTTGCGGCCCGTGCAGCCTCCCGCACTCGTCGTGATCATGGGCCGCAGCACGTCGCTGATCGGCTCCGGCGCGGCGTCAATATCGCCGTTCCATTCGTTGCGATCGAACAGGCCAGCCAGCTTCGATAGCGCCTTCTTGTCGCGCTCCTGCGGCGGCTTGGTCCACAAGGCCAGGTCGGCGTCGAACCCTAAGCCCATCTGCGCTGTTTCGCTGAGGCTATTGCTGGCCATGGCGAGATTGCGCGGGCACAGGTAGCGGCCGCGCCCCTTGGCCAAGGCCACCTTCGCTTCGCTGCCATTGAGCCGGAGATAAAGCGGGATATCGCGCTGTACCAACTGCTCCTGCAGCGCCACGGTGGCGGTGGCAATGAGCAGTTTCTTCTTGTGGGCGCGCGCTACCTCGACACCGGCGATGAGATAGGCCATCGACTTGCCGGTGCCGGTGGGCGCTTCGATAACCGCTGCGCCACCCTCCTGTGCCAGCGCTTTCGCCACCTCGGCAATCATCTTTCCTTGCGACGCACGTGCGCGAAAGCCGGGCAGGCCGTCCTTTAGGCGCGTATAAGCGGCGCGGATCGCGTCTTTGGTTGTGTCGGCAAGCATGGGGGCAGGTCGGGCGAGGGTGGCCGCGTCGGTCGGTCATTCTCGCATGTCGGACCGGGTATTGCCCTGGACGGTGGACGGACGGGCGGCCCAGCCAACCCGATAGCCCCGAGCGAGCGTCCTGCACGGCTGTTGGAGCTATTTGCGGGAGTCTCCGGCCGACCCTTATCTCAAACAAAAAAAGAGCGGGTGACCCAGATCACCCGCTCTCCCCATCACACGTTGTTCAAATGTCCCGACGTTTCCCGGCTCCAAAGGGGGCAGGAGCCTTATCCCCGGACTCGTCGCGCGCGTCACCGCGGGCCCGCGTGCATTCCTTGCTCACGTGGGACGCCTGTCACTCTATGAGTCGGTGGGGCGGCAAAACATAAGACGAATCTGAAAGTAGAAGCCTGATTTGTCCGGCATTGGCAGTGAGGTGATGTGACGTCCATGAACGACATAACTATCGGAAGTCGCCGATAGGCGAAAGGTTCGGTACGGGGCAACCTACGTGCGCTCCCTGGGCATATCCCCCATGCCATCCCTCTGGGAGCATCGGGTCAGGCTCCTCCCCTTAGGTCTGACCCCCGGCCCCCGCAAGGGGGCCTTTCTTTTTGCTCGGGTGGTTAGAAAAGAAAGGGCCGGCTAGGCCGGCCCTTTCACCCCAAGCTCCTGGGCTGCCACCCAGGATCAGAAGTTGTAGTTGAAGCCTGCGTAGTAGGCGCGGCCGATGGCATCGTAGATACCGCTGGAAGCACCGGTACCGAAGAAGTTCACCGGCGGATTGCGGTCGAACACGTTGGTGATGCCGCCGTACACCTGCCAGCCACTGTTGGGAATCGAGTAGCTGACCTTGGCGTCGTTGAAGAAGCCGATACCCGTCTTGATCGGGGTCGTCTGGATCGGGTTCGACGCGTAGCTCTCGTTGCTCACGCGAAGCATCGAGGAGAAGTAGCGCATGTTCCAGTTAAACACCCAGTTGTTCCAGCCGTAAGTGGTGTACAGCGTGGCCTTCCACTTCGGGAACGCGCCATTGGTCGTGGCGGTGCCATTGTCCTGGATGGCCGTGCTCGGGTCGTCTTGGAACGGATGCTCGGTAAACGCGATCACCTTGGTGGCATTGAGGTTGAACTTCAGGTTGCCGCCGCCGACCTCGGTGCTGTAGTACGCGCCAATATCCACGCCCGAGGTGCTGAGGGCGGAGATGTTCTGGTTGACCGAACGGATCGACACCAGCTCATGCGTCACCGGATCACGCTCTGCGTTGAGGCAGTAGACGTTGTTGATGCCGCTCGGCGTGTCCACGCAGCGATCCACAATGTCCAAGCCGCCCGGCGCGGTGATCGCGTTGGTCAGCCTGATGTTCCAGTAGTCCAGCGTCAGGCCGAAGTTGTCGATAAAGCGCGGCGTGATCACCATGCCCGCGGTCCAGGTGCGACCCTGCTCCGGCTTCAGATCCGGATTGCTTCCCGAAACGCCCTGCACAGAGGAAGTGCGCGTGGACTGCCAACCCGCAGGAATGCCCAGCGCGGCGCAGTTCGCCGTGCGTACGGCCTGGCTTGCGCCGTTCTGCAACTGGTCGGCCGAGCACGGGTCGTTGCTGATCGTGAAGAAGTTCTGGGTCTGGCCGCCGAAGAGCTCGCCGATGTTCGGTGCACGCACGGCGCTGGACATGGTGCCACGCAGGCGCAGGTCATCGATGATCGACCAGTCCAGGCCCCAGCGCCAAGCCTTGGTGTGGCCGATGGTGCTGTAGTCGGAGAAACGGGCCGCTGCGTCGAAGGTCAGGTTCTGCGCAAACGGGCGGCCGGAAATCAGCGGCAGCGCCGTTTCGATGTAGCCTTCCTTCACGTTGTACGCGCCACCCGAGCTCGGGATGGCATTGAGGAAGGTCAAGCCCTGCTGGTCCAGCGGATCCGTGGTCTGGCTGCTGGTTTCGCGGCGGTACTCGATGCCGGCGGCCATGCTGGCGGCGCCCGCTTCGAACGGCATCTGGAACAGATTGTTGTTGGTGATCGAGCCGCCACCCACAAACTGCGTCAGATGCGACGTGGTGGTGGTGGTGGTGTTGAACCAACGTGCCGCCGCCGGGTTGATCACGCCAGCGCCGAAGATGCTGGTGGGCACGCAGCCGCCACCCAGCGCGATCGGGTTGAGTACGCCGCCGCGGTTGTTCTGAGCCACGTTGATGTGGTTCGGGTTGATGTAGTTCGGATTAATGCTGGAACGGCAGACGATATTGCCGTTGCTGTCCCTTACAGCATCGATGGACGCAAAGAAGCGATCATGGATGCGGTTGTTGAGGTTGTGGCGGGTTTCGTCCGTCACACCGTAGTTCACCGAAGCGTCGTACTGCCAGTCGGAGGCAATCACGCCGTTCGCGCCGAACACGGCACGTGCGGTGTCGCGCTTGGTGTCTTCGCCACGCACGCCGGCATCGCCGTCGATGCGGGAAACGCGAATGGACTTCAGCTTGTTGGCGTCCATCAGCGCGGCGAGATCGGACGTGATGTAGGCGTTGTCGCGTGTGATCACATAGCCATTGCCCTTGGCGCGGGTGCTGTCGAATGCCGGCGACGACTGCTGCTTGACGTCGACGTGACTGTAGGTGCCTTCAAAGTACAGCTTGTGCTCGGGCGTCAGGTCATAGCTGGCGATCGTGCTCAGCGTGGTGCGGCCATACTTCGGCTGCAGCTGCACGTACTTATTGTTGTCCGAGCGATCGCAATCCTGGCAGTAGCCGGCGTCGTCATAGATGCCGTTGAACTGCTGCTTGCGGATCGTGTGATCCTGGTTGAACACGTAACGCTTGGAGACGTCCGTGGCTTTGCCGATCGAGAATGTGCCGGCATCGACACGCGTGTAACCGCCGGCGTTGTCGAACAGGGCGGAGTTGGTCGGGCCCTTGGGCGTCTTGATCGTCGCGTAGGCTTCGTGGCCAAAGCGGTCGCGGAACATCAGCTCGTCCTGGTCGCTATGCTCCACCGACGCCGCGATGTTGCCGCGGTTGTTGTCGAAGTTCATGCCGCCGGAGAGCGAGAACAGGCCCTTCTTGAAGCCACCGTGCTCCGAGGTGCCGAGCTGCGCGTGCAGGTTGGCGCCCTGGTAGTTCTTCTTGAGGATGAAGTTGATCACGCCGGTCACTGCGTCGGCACCGTACACTGCCGAGGCGCCGCCGGTGATGATTTCAACGCGCTCGATCCAGTCGGCCGGGATCAGGTTCACGTCGACGCCGGTGTCACCCGCGCTGGAACCCACAAAACGACGACCATTGACCAGCACCAACGTGCGGCTGGTACCCAGGTTGCGCAGGTCCATTTCGGCCACGCCTGCGGTGCCGATGAAACGGCCCGAATTACCCATGGTGAAAGTGGTAGCCAGCTGCGGCATTGTCGTCATCAAATCGCCGATGTTGATCGCACCGGTGGCCTTGATTTCGGCGGCGCTCATCACGGCGACCGGGGTCGGCGAGATGACGTTCGGGTTGGAAATGCGGGTACCGGTAACGGTTACCGTCTCCAGCTTGGTGGCCTGGCTGGCATCAGCGGGCGAGGCGTCGTTCTTCGCAGCATCTTGCGCGGCGGCCGGGCCAGCGATAGCGGCCAAGCAGGCCAGGGCCAGCAGTTTGCGGGTGTAATTTGGGTTCTTCATGCAACCGTCTCTCCCTTACGGGGCATAGAGTTATGGAGAGCCGACGTCTTGCAACGTCACTCGGGGACAGCCGTCGGCGGGGGTTCTTGCTATGGGGGTAGCAGCAAGATTTTACGATTCGATCACAATTGCCTTGCATGAAACTGACGAAGCGCAAATTCATAGAGGCCATAGGCGACAAGTCACGGGTCGCCTGATCCCCTAGGTGCGCGGGCAGAAGTGGTGATGGATGCAGGGGGAGATCTGGCCGCAGTCACTCGCAGGCGGTCAGGCACACGGCGTCGTTGGCAGCCAATGCATGGCTACCTTCACAGGGCTTGGCGAGGAGATTCGCCTGGGTGGCGTCAGCGTGCCGCGTTGATGGCCAGCGCCATGGCCTCGGCCACGCGGATGCCGTCGACGGCCGCGGAGAGGATGCCGCCGGCATAACCGGCGCCCTCGCCAGCGGGGTACAGGCCGCGCGTATTGAGGCTCTGGTAATCCTCGCCGCGGCGGATCCGCACCGGCGAGGACGTACGGGTTTCGACGCCGGTGAGCACGGCGTCGTGCATGGCGAAGCCTTTGATCTGGCGATCGAAGGCCGGCAGCGCTTCACGAATCGCCTCGATGGCGTAATCGGGCAGCGCAGGCGCCAGGTCGGTGAGATGCACGCCCGGCTTGTAGGAAGGCTGCACGCTGCCGAACTCGTTCGACGGTTTGCCCGCAATGAAATCGCCCACCAGCTGCCCCGGCGCGCTGTAGTCGCGCCCACCCAATTCATAAGCGCGTGATTCCAGCGCGCGTTGCAGAGCGATACCGGCCAGCGGGCTGCCGCTGTCGTCAAACGCGGCGAAATCCTTGGGGTCGATGCCCACCACGATGGCGGCATTGGCATTGCGCTCGTTGCGCGAATACTGGCTCATGCCATTGGTGACCACGCGTTCCGGTTCGGATGCGGCCGCAACGACCGTGCCGCCAGGGCACATGCAGAAGCTGTAGACCGAGCGGCCGTTCTTGCAGTGGTGCACCAGCTTGTAATCCGCTGCGCCCAGAATCGGATGGCCGGCCTGCGGACCGAAGCGCGCCTGATCGACAATCGACTGCGGATGCTCCACGCGAAAACCGATGGAGAACGGCTTGGCCTCCAGGTAAACGCCACGATCATGCAGCATGAAAAAGGTGTCGCGCGCGCTGTGGCCCACGGCGAGCACCACGTGATCGCTGAGCAGCGATTCGCCATTGGCCAGCACTACACCGCGCACCTGCCGCGTGCCGTCGGCGGCGGTGTCGACCAACACGTCTTCCACGCGCTGGCTGAAGCGGATCTCGCCGCCCAGTGACTCAATGGTCGCGCGCATGTTCTCCACCATGGTAACCAGGCGGAACGTGCCGATATGCGGCTTGCTGACGTAGAGGATTTCCTCCGGCGCACCGGCCAGCACGAATTCGGTGAGTACCTTTCGGCCATGATGGTGCGGGTCGGAAATCTGGCTGTGCAACTTGCCATCGGAGAACGTGCCGGCGCCGCCTTCACCGAACTGCACGTTGGACTCGGGCTCCAGCTTGCGCTTGCGCCACAGGCCCCAGGTATCCACCGTGCGCTCGCGCACCGCCTTGCCGCGATCGAGAATGATGGGGCGATAACCCATCTGCGCCAGCAACAACCCGGCGAACAGGCCACAGGGGCCCATGCCGATCACGATAGGGCGCTGCTGCAACCCTTCCGGTGCTTTGGCCACAAAGTGGTAGCTCGTGTCCGGGGATGGCTGTACGTGCTTGTCGTCGGCGTGCCGCTTCAATACGGCGGCCTCATCGGTCACGTCCACATCGAGCGTATAGATCAACTGGATGGCGCCCCGCTTGCGGGCGTCGTAGCCACGACGAAACACGGCGAAGCCACACAGGCTGTCCTTGCCCAGCCCCAGCTTCGCGCGGATAGCGGCCTCGACGGCGCCTTCTGCGTGGTCCAGCGGGAGCTTGATGTCAGTCAGTCGGATCATGCGATGCGGCGGTCAGGGGGAGCGGCCGGGTATTTTCGCATGGCTGAGCGGCTGGGGGCTGGCCCGACGCGCTTGGCGAAGGCTTCAACCCTCCGCCGCAATCTTTCGCAACGTCTGCTCGAACACTTCCGGCGGCTGCCCGCCCTGGATCAGATAGCGGTCATTGACGATCACCGACGGCACCGCCTGAATACCCTGCGACTGGTAGAACTGCTCCTGCGCACGTACTTCCTGCGCATAGCGATCCTCATCCAGCACGTGGCGGGCGGCGGTCGCATCCAGCCCAACCCGGGCCGCCACATCCACCAATACATCACGCGAACTCACGTCACGGCCTTCGGTGAAATAGGCGGCGAGCAGGGCTTGCTTGAGCTCCGCCTGGCGACCTTCCAGCGCGGCCCAATGCAGCAGGCGGTGCGCGTCAAAGGTGTTCACGATGCGGCTGCGCCGGTTCATGTCGAAGACAAAACCGAGCTCTGCGCCACGCTGCCGGATCGCTTCCTGATTCGCGCGCATCTGTTCAGGCGTGCTGCCGTACTTGCGCGCCAGATGTTCGCCAATGTCCTCGCCTTCAGCCGCCATCTGCGGATTGAGCTCAAACGGCTGGAAATGCAGATCCACCGAAACGTCACTACCCATGCGCTCCAGCGCTTGTTCCAGCGACTTCAGGCCGATGGCACACCACGGGCACACCACGTCGGAGACGAAGTCGATCTTGATGGGAGTAGGGGTGGTCATGAACTGGCTCTTGCGTACAGGTTTCGATCAGCTCTTAGTGGGACTTGAGCTGTCAGAAATCAAGTGGTTTTAGGAGTGAGGAGCGAGAAGTGAGAAACGAGAGAAAGCGCGCTTGCACCTCTCACTACTCACTCCTCTTCACTATCTCCTGGCTCTCACGGCTTGCCGATGAAATCCGCCTTGCCGAGATCCGCGCCAGCCTCACGCAGGATGGCGTAGGCAGTGGTGCAGTGGAAGAACACGTTGGGGATCACGTAGTGAAGCAGATAACCCTGACCTTCGAAATGCTGTTCGCCGCTGCGCAGCTTGAGCGTGATGGCGCGCGTTTCGCTGCCATCGATCTGGTCCGCCTTGAAGCTCTTGATGTACTCGATGGCGCGATCGATGCGGGCATGCAGCTCAGCAAAGCTGGTCTCATTGTCGTCGAACTTCAGCGGATCGACCCCGGCCAGGCGAGCGCAGCAATTCTTGGCCATGTCGGTGGCGATCTGTACCTGGCGCGTCAGCGGCAGCATGTCCACCGTCAGGCGCGATTGCAGTAGCAGGGAGGACTCGTACTTGCGTGCCTCAGCGTGTGCCTCGCCCTTACGCAGCACGTGCTGCAGATTGTTGAGCGCGCGCAGGAAGACCGGAACCGAGGCTTGGTACATCGACAGTGTCATGGGGAATGCTCCGATGTTTCAGTGGAAGTCGTCGTGCCTTGCAGCGAGACGACGGAAGACAGTTCGCCGGGCGATGCATGGGGCGTAGCGTCATCCGCTTTTGCGAGGTCGCTGGTGTGCCTTGTCACGTGCCACGCGATGGCGGCGCCGATAGCCAGCAATGCGGCGGACAACACGAACGCGAGACCTGGCAAGTGCAACGGCGAGGCCGGCGAAATCGAAAACGAGAATACCTGGGCGAACAAAAAGGGGCCAAAAATACCGGCAAAACTGGCCAGGCTGCTGATGGCCCCTTGCAAACGCCCTTGCTCGGACGGATCGACCTGGTGTGTCATCAATGACTGAATCGGCGGTTGTGACAGCCCCCACAGCGCCATTAGCGGGATACCGAGCAAGAACATGGCGCCGGTGTTGGCCAGGCCCATCACCAGAAACGCGCCGATACCGCACAGCATGCCGCTCAGCATCAGGCGTCGCTCGCCCATGCGAGGCGCCAGACGGCGGGTAAGCACCGCCTGCACAAACCCATCACAGGCGCCCACCAGCATCAGCACATAACCCACCGCCTGCGGGCCCCAGCTGTAGCGGTAATCCGCATACAGCACAAAGGTGGTCTGAAGCACGTAGTGCGCCAGATAAACCAGAAACATCACCACGGCGAGGTTCAGCACCAGCGGGTAGCGACGGAGCAGTTTCAGCGAGCCCAATGGATGGGCGCTGTGCATCTCAAAGCGTGCCGTGCGGCGCTCCTTGGGCAGCGATTCCGGCAGCACGAACAAGCCATAGAGAAAGTTGCAGGCGGCCAGCACCGCCGCCACCCAGAACGGCAGGCGCAGGTCGTAATGCCCAAGAAAGCCGCCAACGCCCGGGCCGATGATGAAGCCGAGCCCAAAGGCGCTACCGAGAATGCCGTAAGCAGCGGCGCGTTTCTCTTTGGGCGTGATATCGGCGATGTAGGCATTGGCCGTGGTGAAACTGGCCGCCGTCATGCCGAGCAGCACACGCGCCACGAACAACAGCCACAGCGTTGGCGCGATAGCCAGCAACACAAAGTTCAGCGACAGCCCTGCGTTGGAAATCAGGATCACGGGCCGCCGGCCGAAGCGGTCGGAAAGCGCGCCCTGCACCGGCGAGAATGCAAATTGCACCAGTGCGAACACCGTGCTGAACACGCCTACCCACCATGCCGCGTTGGAAATGCCGCCGCCGGCCAATTGTTCGATCAGATGGGGCAGTACCGGTATGACGATGCCGAAGCTCAGCATGTCCAGCACCACGGTGACGTAGATGAGTGCCAGCGCTGCGCGACGGCGCGGGTGAAGGTCGGTGGGGGTGGGCTGGTCCATGAGATGAGACTCGTGGGGAGGCATGCACGATAGCTGATTGGGGGGAAGAGGGGTGTGGGGGAGGGGGAGTTCTGGCGATGCTTTTAGCTCCCTCTCCCCTCCGGGGAGAGGGTTGGGGTGAGGGGTGGGTGCTCGCGGTAACGCCCATTCCCCTCACCGTCATCCCAGCGAAGGCTGGAAGCGCTTCACAACAGCCGAAGGCTGGTCATCCAGTGACTTTGCTCTGGTGTGAGGATTCCGCGACCTGGCTCGCCTGCGGCGGGCTTCCGACCTCCTGCCGGAGGCCGGGTCACTTTTCTCTGTTTGGCCAGAGAAAAGTAACCAAAAGAGAGGCCACCCCGATGGCGCGCCTTCCGGGCTTGCAGCCCGGAAGGTACGCGGGCGGGTTACGGGGTTTTTCGACAGGACATCCCTGTCCTGACGAAAAACTGGCCGGCCTCCCTGCCGGCCACCCTGCGGGCTATTCCTCCACCCGCCCGCCGCGCCATAGGGGCCCGGAGGTCAAGAGCGAAAGCCAGAGCCAGAGCGGCGCGCACCGCGCGCCTGAAGCCGCGGCCGTGGTTTCTCCGTGCCCATGGGTTCCCTGTAGGAGCGCACTTGTGCGCGACCGCAGCGTCATGTCGTTGCCTCTCCGTAGGCTGGTCGCGCACCAATGCGCTCCTACAGAAAAACCGCCAGACGAACTGCAATGCGATGTGCCGCGCCAGCGGCACGAGCCTTTGCGCTTTTGACCTGCGGGGCCCCTGTGCGGCGGTGAGGGTTGGACGATCAGGCCCGCAGGGGGATCGGCATGGATGCCGATCCCTTTTCGTCAGGGCAGGAAGCCCTGTCGAAAAGCCCGGCCAACCCTCACGGACTTGCCGGGCCATAAGGCCCGGCAAGCGCCAAGCGGGGTGCCTTTTCTCTTGGTTACTTCTCTTTGGGCAAGCAAAGAGAAGTGACCCGGCGATCGGCAGATCGTCGGAAGCGCCGCAGGCGAGCACGCTGGCGGAAACGTCACATCAGAGCAAAGGCGAGAGATAGAAACGCTACCGCAAGCACCCACCCCTCACCCCAGCCCTCTCCCCGGAGGGGAGAGGGAGATAAGGGCAGGAGCGAAGATCGGAGGCAGCCTCACCCTTGCGGCGGCTGCGTCAACTCACGCGCGTCCAGATACCCATCGTGGTTGCGATCCAACTTATGAAACTGCCGTCGCAAATTGTCCTGAAACTGCTTGAGCGTCACCGGCTTGCCATGACCACCCGGCAACTCATCGGCCTCCAATACCCCATCCCCATTGCGATCCAGCCGGTAAAAACCTTCACTCAAATGGGCGACATACTCAGCCTCGCTGACCCGCCCATCGCCATCCGTGTCAAACGTGCGCAGATACTCCTCAGGCGTGCTCTGCGCCCGGAGCGCCATCGGCAGCAAAAGCAGGCCGGCCAGCATCACGCTGCGAAAGGCAGGTGACGCAGGCCGGCGCATGGTCAGGCGGCCTCAGTGCGGCGGCGCAGTACCGCCAACGGTTGCGCCCAGGTGGCGCCGGGACGGCGCTTGCTGGTCACCAGGGTGAGGTCGCTGGGCTGGAACACGTTGATGTTGTGCGTGGCCGGGGTAGTGAGAATGTACTGGGCGCGAGTCGACTTGAGGAAGGCGCCCACCTTATCGATGTTGAAGATGTCCAGATGGGCGAACGGTTCGTCGATGAACACGAAGCCGCCGGGGCGATCTTCGTCGCGCATCAGCGCCACCAGCAGCAACAGCGACTTCATCACCTGCTGACCGCCGGAGGCTTCGCCGTCGTCCATGCCGATCCAGCCCTTCTTGTCGAACTCGAAGCGGACCGTGAGACCAGCCTGCGCCAGTGCCAGGTCTTCGTTGGACAGCTCCGGCAGATCCACTTCGACGCCGATGCCCGCCAGGTCCGCCAACACCTTGAGATTGCGGGCGTAGCGCTTCACCGTGTTGCGCAGCACGTTGAGATAGGCGCCGCGTGCTTCGGTGGTGATGCGGCCGGCACGTTCCAGGTGTACGCGGCGGCGCTGCAGATCGTCCTTCAGACCTTCATGGTCGTTGGAGTACTTGTCGCGCAGCGGCAGACAGCCTTCGTCGGTTTCCCAGTGGCCTTCGTTGAGGCGGCGTTCGATACGATCGATTTCGCGGCGCACGGATGCAGGCGATTCGTAGCGTTCGCGAAGTTCGAGCATGGCGCGGCGGCTGCGGTGAGCGGGGCGCACGTGGCCGCGTTTGTGCCGGAACGCCTTGAGGCGATCCACTTGCTCGTTGCGGAACTGGTTGAACTGACGCGCGCTGTCGGCCAGTTGCTGCTGCACTTGCTTGTGTTCGCGCGCATCGTTGTCGCGCTGGCGCGAGTTCTGCTGTCGCTTTTCGCGCACAGCTTCGTAGTGGGCTTCGGCAGCGGCATAGCTGTCGGCACAACGCTGTACGTCATCTTGCAGCGCTGCCTGCGCTTCATGCGCGTCCGCGAATTCATCGGCGCGGTCGGCCAGCTGGCCGCTGGCGTTGGCACCGCGTAGCAGGCTTTCAGCATCGCTGGCCTGCTGCTGCCATTGCTTGCGCTGCTCGGCGATGGTGCGCAGCTGTTGCTCGATCGACTGCAAGCGCGCCTCGCCCTCGCGCAGCTGGCGCTCGCGTGCAGCGCTGCCGAAATAGACATCGTCCACGCCGAGATGACGGCCGCCGCGACGTTCGCGGAAGTAACCTTGCGGCGTGATCCAATCCTGATCCTTGCCCAGCTTGGCGCCGTCGGCCACGTCATCGACGCGGCGGATGCGATCGAGCTGGCGCAACAGCCACTCGGGCGCGGCGGCGTTGAAATCCACCACTTCGAGCAGCGAGCCACGGGTAGGCGTGGTGGAAGGCGCGCGATCGGCCACCACGAAATGCTTGTAGCGATGCTGTTCGCCGAGGCGCCACGCTGCCTCGCGGTCGCGGGGATGATCGAGCAGCACCACATGGCGATAACCCGCGAGGACAGCTTCGACAGCGGCCTGCCAGCGAGGATCGCTGATCTCCACGATTTCGCTGAGCATGCTGTGGCCGATGCCGGCATCATCCAGGGCACGGCGGAACGATTGCTCGAACTCTGGCGTGTAGCGCTGGCCGCGGCGCCATGCGCCCAGCTGGGCGGTAAGCGTGGTCAACTGATCGCGCAGACGAGTCTCTTCCGTCTGCAGACGTCCCAGCTGGCTGCGTGCATCCACCAGCTGCTTACCCTGCTTCTCGTGATCAGCGCCATCCTGTTCGGCCACCAGCTTGCGCAGGTGCTGATCCTGTTTGAGCAGCGTGGCGTTCTCTGTCTCGGCGCGGCGTGCCTCATCCAGCTGTTGCTTGGCCTGCTGACGAGCCTGGTCGGCAGAGTGCTGCTGGCCGCGCAAATGCTCTTCCTGGGCGTCGAGCGTCTGGAGGTGCAGCTGCAATTCCACGTCGCGTGCCGATAGATCGCGGCACTTTCGCTTGAGGCCAAGCAGTTGCGGGCGCGCGCCACGGATGGCGGCGTGCAGTTCTGCCAGCTCGGTGCGCGGTAATGTTTCGGCCACGAGATCGGTGTGCTCGTGCTTGAGCGCGTCCCACTCCTGCCACGAACGCACGCGGCCCTCGGCCTCCTGCAGGCTTACGCCGATCAGGGAGAGCTGATGCTCCAGGCCGTGCAGCTCGCGATCGGCCTCGGCTTGTTCGTTGCGCGCGCGCTGGTAGTCCTCGAGCACGACCTTGTCGCCGAACACGTCGAACACCAGATCGAGCAGCGCCTTGGGCGCCATCTGGCAAAGCTTGTCGGTGGCGCCTTGTTCCAGCGTGAGCACGCGGCGAATCGCTTGCGAAAGGCCGGCGCCTTCCAGCCGTACGCGATACTCGCGCAACCCCAGCCAATCGTTGCGCGCTTCGATGTCATCGATGCTCACGTCGCCGCCAAGCACGGCGTACTGGCGTTGCCATTCGCCGCCCTTCTTCTGGATGCGCACGGCCAGCGTCACTTCGCTGTCCATGATCGGGAAGAACGGACGCTCGCCGCGTGGCCCCGGGATGTTGCCTACGCGGGCGCGCAGCCACGAAAACGGCTTGCCGTTGTGGCGCAGATAGCTCTTGTAGTCGCGGTTGCCGGCGCAATCGATGGTGAGCAGCGTGCGCAGCGCATCGAGCAGCGTGGTTTTACCCGAACCGTTGGGGCCCACGACGGTAACGATGTTGGTATCCAGTGGCAGGCTGAAGCGCTGCCAGTAGTCCCAGTGAATGACTTCGAGGCTGCGGAAATCAAACATCGTCGGTCACTTCGCTGTCTTCGAGTTCGGTGTCGTCGTACAAGGGCTCGTCACTGTCGTTGCCGGCGTCGCGAGGCGTGAGGCCGGCAAGCAGATCGCCCAGTGCGCCATCGAGGATGCGTCGCGCGGTGCGTTCGTAATCGAACACCAGATCGAGCAGCGGTCCCTCGGCGAGGTCACCTTTGCGGCGGGCGATGAAGCCGTGGCGCGAGAGCAGGCCAAGATTGAAGTTCACGCGCGTCTTGCCACCGAGCTTGTCGGCGAAGTCGGCAAGCAGGGTGCGCTCGGCCACTACGGGCGAGAGCGACGGATCGCGCGAAATCGGTTTTGCCTCGGCAAACATTAGTGTCTGCGAGGCATCGGCCTCGGCCTGCTGGCGCTCGAGCTGTCGCTGGCGCTTGGGCAGCACGATCAGCGCCCACAGCACCACGAGCAACGCTACCGCGTCGCGATCCAGTTGCAGTGTGTTGGAGATCCAGCTGTCGCTGCCGCCGAACACGTGCTTCTCGTTGGCGCGGGCTACGGCGACGCCGATATAGGCAGAGTAGGGGTGTTCGCGCAGTTCCAGCCCGACGGCCGCGAGGCGGCGGTCCAGCTCTTCGCGAAACGCTTCGTCGAGCAGCGCCTTGCGTGCCTGCGCGTCGTCGCGTGGCAGCCAGCGCTGGGATAACAGTCGCGCGACGAGCGCGGCGGTTTCGTCATGCATGGGGTTTCTTATCCTTGCGTGGATGCAGGCGACCCGCGCTGACCAGCGCGATCGTCGCCAGGCCTGGATCGATCAGGCGCGGTTCGATTTCCAGCTTCAGCGGCAACCGTGCCAGGTCGGCGGTGGGGCCCTGCAGCGCAGAAGATTCGGGATCGCCGAGCAGACCGAGCAGCGAAAGGCGATAGGCGCTTAGCGCGTAGTCATCGCCGCGCAACGCATCGGTAAGTTCCAGCGGTTCGTTCACGGCTGCCAGTTCGCTGTGCCAGGTAAGCAACGGCGACAGGTCGTCCTCGTCGATCGGCAGATCGTGCGTGGTCGGCGTGCTTTCCGATGCTGGCAGCTCGGTGCTTTCAGCAGCGGCACGCTCGCGTTCCAGTAGTTCGTACTCGGCCACGTCCAGCGCGATCTGGTCTTGCAGAAAGGGCGGCTGCAGCGGCAGCTGATGTGCTTCGTCGGCGTGCTGGGCCAGCGCATCGGGCGTCAGCGAGCGCAGCCACGCCACGAGATCGGACGACGAAAGGCCCGTGCGGCCGAGATGCACGCGGTGCTGATCGATCTTGTTGAGTTCGCGCTGGAATACGCCGGCCTGCCGCAGCAACGCGCTTTGCGCACGGCCGACGGCCTGGGCAAGACGGTGCGCGGCGGAGTCGAGTTCTTCGCTATCGGCGATAGCGCTCACCACCTCGGTGCCTTTCTCCACCCAGGTCCACACCGATTCCAGGCGAAGCGCCGCACGGCGAATACGGTGTTCGGAGCCGGACAGCACGGCGCGGTCGAAGTCTTCCTTCAGCTCCGACAGGCGCGACAACAGGTGTCCGAGCTCGTCGGCGGAAATGCGGCCCACTGCCTGCCCCGCGGCGAGCTGCGCGGTGATGTAGCCCAGGCCGTCTTCGTCGTCGCGCTCAAATTCGAGCAGCGTGCTGACGGCGGCGAGTGCTTTGCGGCCCAACGGACTCACGCGATAGCGCAGCGTTTCGTTGTCCCAGGTGAGCAGCTCGTGCTCCTTGAGGCGTTGCACCACCGTTTCCAGCTTCACCGGCTCGACAAACGCGAGCTGGTCACGGATCTCGGCGGGCGTCCATTCCGGTGCGTGAGCGCGCGCGCCCAGCGTGCGCAGCACCAGCAGGCGAAGCACCACCTGGGTTTCGCTGCCATGGAACAGGGCGCTGAAAGCGCGCAGCAGCGAGCGGCCGCGCAGCAGCGGAAATACGGCTGGGAGGTCTTCGGCGCTGACGCCGCCGCGCAGTACGTCTTGCAGACGCTCGTCGGCGTCTGCGCTATCGATCGAATGCATCAAGCGGACGGCTTCAGCGGTTGCCGCCGCGGATGCCGATGAACTGCAGGAACTCCGAGCGCGTCCGTGCGTCATCGCGGAACGCACCCAGCATCTGGCTGGTGATCATCGACACACCGCGCTTGTGTACGCCGCGCGTGGTCATGCATTCGTGGCTGGCGTCGACCACCACGGCCACGCCGGCTGGTTGCAGGTTTTCCTGGATGCACTGCGCAATCTGCGCGGTCATCTTTTCCTGCACCTGGAAGCGGCGCGCATAAGCGTCGACCACGCGCGCCAGTTTGCTGATGCCCACTACACGGTTGGTCGGCAGGTAGCCGACGTGCGCGCGGCCGATGATCGGCGCCATGTGATGCTCGCAGTGGCTTTCGAACTCGATGTCGCGCAGCACCACCATTTCGTCGTAACCGGCCACTTCTTCGAAGGTGCGGCGCAGATATTCGCCTGGGTCGATCTGATAACCGGAGAACCAGTCGCGATACGCCTTCACCACGCGCTTGGGCGTATCCAGCAGGCCCTCACGGCTGGGATCCTCGCCCGACCAGCGCAGCAGGACGCGCACGGCCTCTTCGGCCTGTTCGCGGGTGACTTCGGTCGGATCGTGACGCTCGCTCATGCGGGTTCCTTCGGGGGTTACAGCACAGACGCGCAAGTGTAACGCCACCGTCAAGCTTTGAGCCGAAGCGCTGCCCTGAGTCTTTCGGGATCAAGGGGTTGGCAGGGTGCGCGCCCGGCGACCGCACCTGCGGGAGTGGCTCAACACCATCATGCTGTGCCCATGGACGCGCTGGCATGCCAAGGGCGAAGCCCGGAAAGGCTTTCCTCTCCGCTTAATGGCGACCTGGCAGCGCGTTCGGCCGGAACAGGGTGATGCGGTGGGCGTGCTGCGCGCCAACCGGTGTCAGCCAGGGTTCGGCACCCACCATCGCGGTGCAGGGGCCCAGCGTGGCGATGCGTATAGCGCGTTTGCCGGCCTCGTGCCGGATCTTGTCGAGCACTTCGCGAAGCAAGCCGCCGGTGAATGGCGTATAGAGATAGAACACGGTCGCGCGGGAAAGATCGGCCTCGCGTGCATCCTGCGCAATGAAGGCCACATCGCGCACCTTCAGGCTTTCTGCGCTACGGCGTGCCGCCGTGACATAGGCAGCCTCTCGTTCGATGCCGATACAGCGTGCACCGGTGCAGATGGACACCAGCAAGGGCACGTGCCCGAGCCCTGAACCCAGATCGATCAGCACATCGTGCGGGCCGATACCGGCGCGTTCGATCAGGTCGAACACATGGCGGGCGGGCGTGGGCTGGTAGAACACCATCTCATCGTCCAGCGCCGCGATCGCGCCCGAAGGTTCCTCGAACGACAGCACATCGCTGATCAGCGCATCGAGATGGTCGTAGCTTTGCGGGTCGGCGTCGTCACACGGCGATGCCCAACCGCGCAACGCCTGGGCGCCGGCGCCCTGCACGATGGCCATGCGGATTGCTTCGTAGAGGCGGCTCTGGATGCTCTCCAGTCGTGACTGTAGCGCCCGCACGCGCTGGTGCAGTGGCGTAGCTGGGGGAAGTGCCTCGGCCTCGTACACGAGCAGATCTTCGATGCGCTCCAACGCATCGATACGCTCGCGCCACCGGGTGGGTTGGTCGAGTGAGCGATCGTTTTCGAGATCGCCGATCAGGTTGTGCAAAGCATTCGGCATGGAGGGGTTCCGTCAACGGCGCACGACAGGCATGCTGACATGCGCCAGCCTGACGGAAGTTGAACGCGCTGGCGTTATCGCGGATCGGGCACGAAGTGACCGGCCGGGAAGGGGTCGGGCAGGGTCACTGACGTGCGCTCGGCCGCTGGAATCACGCCCTGCGCGACAAGGCGCTCGCGCGTGTCGTAATACAGCGTGACCACCTCGTCGGGGGTTGATGAGACGCGCCGGAAGTCGGTGTAACTCACCACCGACGTTTCGCGCTGACCATGACCGGTGCCTAAGGGTTCGCCAAGGTCCGCCATTGCTTTCGCCTCGGCGGACGGCGCAGCCTGCGCTGCGGCTGCCGGTGCGGCAGAACTCTCGGTGGCCCGGTTCGCCGGCGCCACCGCCATGGGGCGAATGGGCAATAGCGGCGGGCGCGAACGGAACACGGCCATGCCGATCACGCCCACATTGTCCGGGCGCCCGGTGCGCGCGGCATAACTGCGCGACGCATCGGCAAAGACGAAGTCGGCCACTTGCGAAAGACTTTTGCGCCAGCCGCGTATATCGGATGCCGCAAACGGATCGAGCACATAGCCGGTTTGCGACCAGTCGGCGGTGTCGCCGGAGAGCACGTTTACGCCATCGACCGAAAGCACGCCGAGAACGCGGCTGCCTTCGCGATTGTGCAGTTGAATCTGGTAACGGTGGCCGGGTTGCCCGGCAATGTAGTAGCGGCCCTCGTAGCGATAGACCGGCAACTCCTGTTGCGTGGTGCGGTCGTACACGCTCATGTCCAGCAGGCGGCCTACCGCCAAGGCCGGCGTGTTGACGATCAGAGCGGCCAGCAACGCAGGGGCAACGAGTGAGAGTTTCATGCGACGACTCCAGGATGCATCGCCAGCCGATGCATCTAATGAAACGTCGCGTGACGCGCAATGGGGTTTAGAAATTCTGACGGAGTCTGAGAGCGCTTTCAGAATCCGCGCACCGTCTTGTCGTTACCTCACCGTCATCCCCGCTTGACCAGCCTTCGGCTGTTGAAAAGCGCCTCGCGGGGATGACGGTGAGGGGGCGATTAGGTTGCTAAGGAATTCAAAGCCAGCAATTTTTGACCGGGCTCCTAAACCTCCACATCGTCCTCGTCGGCATCCTCGATGGCTGGCAAGCCGTCGCCCAGCAGCTGTTTGGCATCCTCGCCCGACAGCGTTTCCACGCTGCGCAGGCGGCGCTCGATGGCGCGCGTGCGTTGGCCGGCGCTGTCGATGCTGTTGCGCACCGTATCCAGCTGCTTGCGGGTTTTCTCCAGCACCGTGCCGAACTTGCCGAACTCGGACTTCACCGCACCAAGCAGTGTCCACACCTCGCTGCTGCGCTTGGCGATGGCCAACGTGCGGAAACCCATCTGCAGACTGTTGAGCAGCGCCGTGAGCGTGGTGGGGCCAACCACGGTGATGTGGTGATCGCGCTGCAGCGCTTCGAACAGGCCGGGGCGGCGGATCACTTCCGCATACAGGCCCTCCATGGGCAGAAACAGCACGGCGAAGTCGGTCGTATGTGGCGGGGCGACGTACTTGCTGCGGATGCGCTTGGCTTCCTCGCGTACGCGAGCTTCCAGTGCGCGGCCAGCCGCCGCGGCGCCTTCGGCGTCTGCCGCTTCCTGGGCGTCGAGCAGGCGCTGGTAGTCCTCTACCGGGAACTTCGCATCGATGGGCAGGTAGAGCGGCGCCTCGTCACCGGGACCAGGCATGCGCACAGCAAACTCCACACGCTCAGCACTGCCGGGGACGGTAGCGACATTCGATTCGTACTGCTCGATCGTGAGCATCTGTTCAAGCAAGGCGCCGAGCTGCACTTCGCCCAGAATGCCGCGCGTTTTCACATTGGTGAGTACGCGCTTGAGGTCGCCCACGCCGGTGGCGAGGTTCTGCATTTCGCCGAGGCCGCGCTGCACTTGTTCCAGTCGTTCGGAGACGAGTGCGAAAGACTGGCCCAGGCGGGTTTCCAGCGTGGTCTGCAATTTTTCGTCGACTGTGGCGCGCATCTGCTCAAGCTTGGCGGCGTTGTCGTCCTGAATCGCCTTGAGCTTGGTTTCCAGCGTGGCGCGCACTTCGTTGAGGCGCTTCTCGTTGTCGGCGGTAAGCGTAGCGAGACCCTGCTGCTGTTGTTCGCCGAAGCGCTTGAGTGTCAGCGTCAGTTCTTCGCGGCTGTGACGTGCGTCTTCGGTGAGGCGCTGCGCAAGTTGTTGAAGGCCCTGGTCGGTGCGCTCAGTGAGGGTCTCCAGACGTTGGCCGAACTGTGCGATGCGTTCGTGCTGCTGCGTGCTCATGCCACTCAGCTGCTCCTGCATGAGCGAGCGGAACTGTCCCATCGACTGACTCATTTCAGCGCGCCCGGCGCGCTGCTCCTGTGCCAGCGCATCGCGCAGGTGGCGGTTGTCGTCCTTGAGGGTGTCGAGCCTCGCGGCGAGACCGCCATCGTCGCGATGACGCAGCAGGCTCATTGTTTGCAGCGCGATCATCACCAACACGGCGAGAACGAGCACGATCAACAGAATGTCGGTTACGGACATGGCAACACCCGGTAGCACAGGGGGCCAAGTGTACGCGCTGACGTCTCAGAAGCCGGGATTTTCGTCAGCGCGGTGCGTTCAGACCTTGAAGGCGCCCTGGTCGTAGGCCTTGCAGTAGGTTTTCCAGTCGCGCCGCACTTGTTTGGTGCTCTCCTGGCCCAGTTGCGCCAACTGTTTGGGCCAGCGCGCCTTCTCGCCGAAGGCGATCAGCTCGTCCGTCGTGGCCGAGCCTTGCCGGCCGCTGCTGCGTAGCTGGGACCAGGCCACCAGCTTGCCCATGGCCTCCAGCACGCCGTCCAGGCGTTCCAGTTTGCCGTTCCATTCGGTGAGTGCCACACGGTCTTCAGTGGGCTGCAGGCCGCGCAATACGTAGGATTTGCGGCCCATGGTCACCGCCTGCAGGAAGGCAGGCGAAATGGCCTGCATGCGCCGTTGCACCGAGACCACGCGCTCGGCTTCGGTGTCCCAATCGGGTTGTGCGATGTTGAGATGCGGCGTGAGCGACGAGGGCATCGCCTGCTTGAGATCCAGCAGGTAATTGCCATCGGGTGAACCTTTGCCCTCCACCAGAATGGCGTAGCGCTCGACGCCCAGGCTGCCGGTGCCCGCGATACGCCGCGCCACGTCGAGCACCTTGTAGAAACTTGGGTCGGGTTGCCGCGCGCCGATCTTGTGGACCAGCGCAGTGACCTTGTCGCGCTGCTTGTCCGTCACTGGCAAGGCGCGCCGTCCGTCGAGCCGCAGCTTGCGCACTTTGCCCTTGCGTTCGGTGCGAGAGTCGAGAAAGTGCGGCCGCAGCCGTCCCCGCAGGCTGCCGAGCAGGTCGCCGACCATACCCGTGGCGGTGTCGCGCTCGATCCAGCGCGCCTTGCCGTTGCGCAGGGCGCCGACATAGGCGTTGAGAAAGTGCCGGCACAACTGGCTGGCCTGGTCCCGGCTCAGCGACAGGCTGCTCGCCGCGATGTGCACGCTGGTCAGCAGGCGGATCAGCTCCCAGCTGCAGGGAGCCAGCGCGGCTTCGTCGAAATCGTTGAGGTCGAAATAGACGAGCCGGTTATCGCCCTTGTAGCTGCCCATGTTTTCCAGATGCAGGTCGCCGCACACCCAGGTGGGCGGCGCCTTGGCCAGCACCTTGGCGGCCGGGAGCTGCGCGTAGAACAGATGGCAGGTGCCGCGCAGGAACGTGAAAGGGTCGTGCCGCATCGCCGTGTACTTGCGCTGCAAACGCTCGGGATCGCGCTTGGCGTTGTAACTGCGGATGGCTTCGACGACATCGATCATGTCACGTCCTCCACGAGCGGGTGGTTACATCACACGGCAGAACACAGCCTTCAGGTAACGCCCCTCCGGCACATCGCTGCGGAACGGATGGTCCGCACCGGCGCCGGCCACGTGCAGCACCTGGATCTCGCGCCCCGCATTGAGTGCCACGCGGCGCAGCATTTCCAGGAAATCGCCTTCGCTGACCAGACCGGTGCACGAGCAGGTCAGCAGCAGGCCGCCCGGCGGAATCACGTCGAGCGCCAGGCGATTCATCACGAAGTATTTCTTCAGCGCGTCCATAACTTTGTTGCGATCGCGCGTGAGTTTGGCCGGGTCGAGAATCACCGCATCAAACTGCTCGCCGCGTGCCACCGCGTTGCGCAGCCAGTCGAAGATATCGCCTTGCTCGAACACCGCCGGCACATCATTCGCCGCAGCGTTGGCGCGGGCGATTTCCAGAATGCCAGGGTCCATGTCGACGCCGATCGCTTCGCGCGCACCGGCGGCCAGCGCATGAACGGCAAAGCCGCCCGCGTTGCAGCAAAGATCAAGCACGCGGCGGCCCTTGGCGAGTCGCGCGAAGTGATGGCGGTTCTCGCGCTGGTCGGCGAAGAAGCCGGTCTTGTGGCCGTAGCCGGGTGCCGCATGAAAACGCAGGCCGTGCTCATGAACTTCCACCGGCGCGGGTGCTTCGGCCATGCGGCAGTCGAACGATTCCTGCTTCTGCACATGCGTCTCGGCGAACCAGTACAGGCGCGCGCCGGGGAAGTGGCGGAGCAGCGCGGCATGGATGGCTTCGCGGAAGCGCCACATGCCGGCGGCGAAGTACTCGATCACCAGGATGTCGGCGTAGCGATCCACCACGAGGCCGGAGAGTCCATCGCCTTCGCTGTGCACCACGCGCCAGGCATCGCTCACGTGATCGAGCTGCAGCCAGTCCTGGCGCAATGCCACGGCGCGGTCGATGCGTGCGGTGATCCAGTCGGTGTCGATGGCCTCATCCGGGTCGGTGGTCAACAGGCGCAGCGCGATACGGGCGTGGCCATTCCAGAAACCGCGGCCTACGAAGCGGCCTTTGGCGTCTTCCACATTGACGACGGAACCGGGGGGCAGCCGCGTTTCGGGCTTGTGCACTTGGGCGGACCACACCCAGGGGTGGCCGGGGGCGCGGTCGGTTTTGAGGCGGATGGTGGGGGAGGGGGAATCGGGGGTACTCATCCGCACATGATAACTGGTGTGGGAGGGTGGTCTGGTTGGGGCTGTGGGTGGCTGTATTTGTGATGCTGAAGGTATGGGGACGCGAGTCGGCGATGCTTTTAGCTCCCTCTCCCCTTCGGGGAGAGGGTTGGGGTGAGGGGGGTGCTCGCGGTAACGCTCATTCCCCTCACCGTCATCCCAGCGGAAGCTGGAAGCGCTTCACAACAGCCGAAGGCTGGTCATCCAGTGCCTTTCGCTCTTTTCAGAGTTCCGCACCCTGGCTCGCCTGCGGCGGGCTTCCGCTGTCCTGCCGGACAGCGGGTCACTTCTCTTTGCGTGGCCAAAGAGAAGTAACCAAGAGAAAGGCCACCCCGATGGCGCGCCATAGGGGCCCGGAGGTCAAGAGCCAGAGCTAGAGCGGCGCGCGAGGCGCCCCAGAAGCTGCGGCCGTGGTTTCCCCATGCCCATGATTTCACTGTAGGAGCGCACTTGTGCGCGACCGCCGCGTCCCATCGTTGCCGCTCCGTCGGCTGGTCGCGCACAAGTGCGCTCCTACAAAAAAAGCACGCGATATGAGGTGATGCGATGTGCCGCGCCAGCGGCACGAGCCGTGTACTTTTGATCTGAGGGGCCCCTGTGCGGCGGTGAGGGTTGGACGATCAGGCCCGCAGGGGGATCGGCATGGATGCCGATCCCTTTTCGTCAGGGCAGGAAGCCCTGTCGAAAAGCCCGGCCAACCCTCACGGACTTGCCGGGCTATCAGCCCGGCAAGCGCCAAGTGGGGTGCTCTTTCTTTTGGTTACTTTTCTTTGAGCACGCAAAGAAAAGTGACCCGGCCTCCGGCAGGAGGTCGGAAGCCCGCCGCAGGCGAGCCAGGTCGCGGAAACCCCACACTAGAGCAAAGTCACTGGATCCCTGCTTTCGCAGGGATGACGGTGAGGGAAATCTACGTTACCGCGAGCACCCGCCCCTCACCCCAACCCTCTCCCCGGAGGGGAGAGGGAGCTAGAAGCGCAAGCGTTGCGCTAACTCAGCCACTTGTGGCGAAGCCACGAGCTCAATCAACGACCAACAAAAGAAAACTCAGCGAATCCGCAACGCCAACCACGACAACAACGCCAGCAAATTAATACCCAACCTCGATACAGAAGGCCCCGCCACCGCCAACACAAACCCCTCGCTGCCGAAATGCCAATCCAGCCCAAGGCTCACCGGCAAATGCAGCGTGGCGTAGACATTCACGTAGCCACCAGAGAACAGCGCATAACTCAGGATCGGCGTAGCGATCAGCGGCAGCTGCAGCACCTGTGCCCAGCCCGAGAGCGATACGCCGCGCTCGCTACCTTCCAGCAACAGCACACCCGCCACCATCACGAACACGTACAGCACCAGACCGATCACCGCCACCAGCGAGTCGTGCGATCCGAAGGGCAACAGCCGGCGCAGCATGTTCACCATGCCGAAGAAGCCACCCGCCACCTCGAGGATGCCGATAAGTCGGAAAAGGAAATTGCGCACGTGCCAGATCCAGGGTCGAAAGCGGCGAGCTTAGCGGATCGCCACCGCCGTGTTACCAGAGCCGGTTGGCGTTTCGTCGGGTGCCGTACAGGGACATGCCGCTAGGGATACTCTGAACAAGTTTGCGCAGCCGCCACCGGCTCTGTCTGCGCGCAGATCGCAGGGGAGTCGGCGAAGGCAGACTGGCGGTCTGTCGAGCCGGCGCCCCGAAGAGATGCGGGCAGACAGAGCCGGCCATCGCCGGATTATTTAAGGGTTATGGTGATGTCTGGAAGGCCCGCCGCCTGCGCCGCACGGCTTGGCAAGACGGCCAGTCTTCCCGGCGCCGTACAACACAGGCGGCGGGTCTTCCAGACATCATGGCGGCTGCGCAAACTTGTTCAGAGCATCCCTAGAGCTCGTCCGCCAGTTCGTGCAGGTCAGTGATGTGCTGCTCCCACCAGCGCGGCTCGGCCACGAACGGGAAGGCGGCGGGGAAGGCCGGGTCGTGCCAGCGGGTGGCGATCCAGCCCGCATAGTGCAGCTGGCGCATGGCGCGCAAGGCAGGAACCAGGGCGAGCTCGCTGAAGTCGAAGTCGCGCATTTGCTGGTAGCCGTCGAGCAGGGCCTGCATGGCCGCCTCATCGTTGGCGAGCATCCAAAGGTCCTGCACGGCGGGGCCCATGCGCGCGTCGTCGAGATCGACAAAGTGCGGGCCCGTATCGGTCCACAGCACGTTGCCTGGGTGGCAGTCTCCATGCAGGCGTAACTGACGTACCGGGCCGACGGCTTCAAAACGATGGGCAACGGCCTGATCCACTCTCTCGGCCGCAGCGCGATACGCGGCGTGCAGCGAAGGCGGCAACAGGGATGACGACAGCACGGCGCTCATCGGTTGCTCGATCAGCGTGGCGCGATCTATGCGCCCACGATGCTGGAACGGTTGCCTGGCGCCCACGCTGTGGATGCGTGCAATCAGACGTCCAAGCCATTCGAGTTGTTCGGCCGACTCCAGCGACGGCGCACGGCCGCCGCGTCGTGGTGTGAGCGCGTAGCGAAAGCCCTCGTGGTGCAGCAGCGTGCGGCCACCAAATACCAATGGTGCGACCACCGGCAGGTCGTCGGCAGCGAGCTCGAGCGCGAAGGCGTGCTCTTCCAGAATGGCCGCATCGCTCCAGCGATAGGGGCGATAGAATTTGGCGATGACCGGCGAGGCATCCTCGATGCCTACCTGCCATACGCGGTTTTCGTAGCTGTTGAGCGCGAGCAGGCGGCCATCCGGCCACAAGCCGCACGCCGTCACGGCGTCGAGCACACGATCGGGGTCGAGCGATGCGTAAGGAGCTTCGAGACTCAACGTGGCGCTACCGCGCGAGCCGGAATCACCGCCATGGTGATACGCGAAATGCATACCAGCTCTCCCACTTCGGTTTCGATGCGGATTTCCCACACCTGCGTGGAGCGGCCGATATGCACCGCGCGTGCGGTACCGGTCACCGTGCCGCTGCGCACGCCACGGATGTGGTTGGCGTTGATGTCCAGGCCCACCGCCGCTTCCTGCGCGGGGTCGAGCGTCAGCATGGCGGCCATGCTGCCCAGCGTCTCGGCCAGCACTACGGAGGCGCCACCATGCAGCAAGCCATAAGGCTGATGGGTGCGGTGATCCACCGGCATGGTGCCCCGGAGCCAGTCATCACCGGTCTCGGTAAAGCGGATGCCCAGCGTCTCCATCATGGTGTTGGCGCTCATGCCGTTGAGGCGGTCGAGCGAGGTGTCCTGCTTCCAGATAGCCATGGTGGTTGATTCTCGCGAGGGGGCCCACATTGTCGTTCGACCGTTGTAGCCGCGACAATGTTCGGGGTGATCTGTTCTATGAAACGTGGGTGGCATGATGTCCAGAAAGCTTGCAGGATGTGGGGTGTGGCGCAGCCCAGGCTGGCTGCCTGGGCAAGCCGCACACCGCGGCCTGCGGGCTTTCTGGACATCACCCGCAAGGCCGCTCTGTCTGCCGGCTGCTGCGCGCCACGTCGTCTCGACAGGCGGCCAGCCAGCCTTCACCGACGCGACACACATCTGCGGGCAGACAGAGCCGGTGACACCCGCGTTTCATAGAACAGAGCACCCCTAGTGTTTATTGTCACCATTCAATCTTCGGGCCGCCAATTCCCGGTGGCGCCTGGCGAAACCGTGCTGGAAGCCGCGCAGCGGGCCGGCATCGCGTTGCCGTATTCCTGTCGTGCCGGCGTATGTGGCAGCTGCAAGGCTACGCTGCTGGAGGGTGGTTGTGTTTATCCGCGCAATCCGCCGCTGGCCCTGAGCGGCACGGCGCCCTCGCAACACGCCATCCTGTTGTGCCAGGCGGTGCCCTGTAGCGACTTACGCATCGAAGCGCGCGAAGTGACCTCGGTAGAGGACATCGTGCGTCGACGGCTGGACGTGGTGGTGTCGCGCAAATGGATGCTGGCGCCCGATGTCGTGGGTCTGCACCTGAAGCCCGCTCCGGGGCAGGCGCGGCTCACCTGGCTCCCGGGCCAGTATCTTGATGTGTTGCTGGATGAGGGGCGGCGACGCCCGTTTTCCATCGCCAATCATCCCCAGCCGGACGGCACGATCGAAATGCACGTGCGGCACGTGGCCGGCGGCGGTTTTACCTCATGGGTGAACGACGCGCTGAAAGAGGGCGAGGCGCTGCGCATCGAAGGGCCGCTGGGTACCTTTGTGCCGCGCGAGGATTCCGAGCGGCCAATGATCTTCATGGCAGGTGGCACTGGCTTCGCGCCAGTGAAGGCGATCGTGGAGCATTTCCTTGCGCTGGGCACCCGGCGCCCCATGCGGGTGTACTGGGGTGCGCGCAACACGGCCGACCTTTACCTGCGCGAACTCGCCGAAGGCTGGGCACGCACGGCCCACGACCTGGTATTTCAGGCGGTGATTTCCGACCCCGAGCAGGCCGCTGCCAGTGGTCTACGCGCGGGCCTGGTGCACGAGGCGCTGCTGGAAGACCAGCCGGATCTCGCCGGCTATGACGTCTACATGAGCGGTCCGCCCGCGATGATCGACGCGGGGCGCAAGCTCTTCATCGAGGCCAATCTGCCGGAAGAGCGGCTTTACTACGACTCGTTCGACTACGCGCCCGATGTACTGGCGCAGATCCTGGGCAGCCGCGCCGGGATTTTGGAGCGAGAAACGAGTGAAGAGGAGTGAGTAACGAGAGAATAGCGCCTGGCTCTCTCTCACTTCTCACTTCTAACTCCTCACTCTTACTTCTTCAGTTCTTGCCTTTCGCGACAGGCAACTGCGCCTGCTGCCAGGCGAGCACGCCGCCGCCCAGGGTGTGGACCTTGGTGAAGCCCGCCTTGACCAGACGCTGTGCGGCCTTTTCGCTGGCGCCGCGGCCGTCCTTGTCGATCAGCACCACCGGCAGATCCTTGGCCTTGGCCAGGTCCTTCTGCTCGGGATCGAACTGGCTCATGGCCACGTGGCGCGAACCGGGCACGTGCGCCTTTTCGTAGTCCGCATAGGCGGACAGGTCCACCATCAGCGGGCTTTCGCGATTGATCAGCAGGGTCAGGCCGCCCGGAGTCAGTTCCTTGTACTTGCGGAACAGCGAGAGCAGCTGCGTCACGATGACGGCGAGCAGCAGGGCCACAAACAGCGCCACGAGCGCGAGATGGTTGCCGATGAACTCGGGCAGCTTGTGCAGGACATCGCTCATTCGAAAGCTTCCGCAGGCGCAGCCAGGGGCCGCGTGGGTTGGACAGAACGGGCGATTATACGGGTTGGCGGGGTCATGCGGTGCTGGGGCTGGCTTTCTTGCGCCTGCGGCCCGCGCGCGTCATCCCTGCCTGCGCGGGGATGACGCTGTTTTGCCGCCGGCCCGTCGTGTGCCTGATGCCGGTTACTGCCGGCTGATATCCGGCAACCCACTCACCAACCACCAGTGCTTGCCCTCGGCGTCATAGCGCCAGGTCTGGTGATCGGTCACGGTGCGCTCGGATTGGGTGTTCACGTTCACCAGATTGATCTGCACCACCTGGGTCACTTCGAACTCGCCTTTGGGAATCGGGCCCTTGCCCTCGTCATATTCGCTCACCTTGTATTGCTGGTAGCGGGACATTTCCAGAGGGGGAATCGGATGCGCCTCGCGCACTTTGGGATCGACGAACTGCAGCGCGCTGTTGAAATCGCCCCAGCGCACCGTGTGCGCGTAGGCGTTGAGTGTTGTGGTGAGCGCGTCGTTGCGCTGGTCGGTGGCGCAACCGCCGAGCAGCAGCGTGGTGAGCGTGACCAGCAAGATCAGGATGCGGCGCATGGAACTTCCCCCTTGGGCGATACCCCGCATTGTGCCCAAGCGAGGCCGCGTTTTCATACGGCGTCGGGTGAGCGCCGTTTGGCGACGAATCGGGCTGACAGTGTGGCGGCTGGCTTTTCTGCCGTGCCCGGTACCTGGCACGTCACTTCGATGCGGGCGCGGCCGCGTGCGGCGAGCGTTTCGAAAAACGTGGCCCAGTCCGCGCCGTCGCTCAGGCGTGCCTCGCTGACGAAGTCGGTCCAGACCGGCTCGAGGTAGCGCACGGTCGATTCGCCCACGAAAACGTCGCAATCGAGCCCGCGCATGCGCAGTTCCAGCTCCACCAGACCCCAGCCGGTCAGTGTCATCGTGCTCACCAGGCTGCCGCCAAACGCGCACCCCTTGTCGTTCACGTTGGGCATGAGAGGCGCGGCCATGGAAAACTGCCGTTCGTCGCAGTTGTGCAGGCGCAGATCCATGTTCTGCGCCAGCGGAATTTCGTCGCGCATGAAGCTGACCAGCTTGCGCGCTAGCGTCTGTCGTTCGGTGTTGCTCATCGGTGTGGGGGAGGCGACTTGGGGGGAGGCGTAGTGTACGCACCCGAGGGGGTGCTCTGGTCCATTCCGCGTGCCCGTCACCGCACGGTATGCGCGCAACGCATAGTCCCGACGGCGAAGGCAGACTGGCTGTCTGTCGAGGCGGCGGGGCGAAGCGTTGCGCGCATACCGTGCGGCCCCAACATTCTGAATTGAATTGACGGGGTGACGTCCAGCAGGCCCGCCGGCAGCACCGCGCGGCTTGAACAGACGGCCAGTCTGCCCTGCGCCACGCGACACTGCCGGCGGGCCTTCTGGACGTCATGCCGGGCACGCGGAATGGAGCAGAGCACCCCCCGCCCAGGACCATGGCCGCAACGGCCGGTACACTGCCAGGCGTTCCCATGGAGAGGCTCATGACCACGCGATCCACGACCACCGCCGGGCCTGCGCTTAACGGCCGTACCGTGGTCATTACGCGTCCGGCGGGCACCGGTTCGCCGCTGGCGCGGCAAGTGCGCCGCCTTGGCGGGATCGCCCTGCTGTTGCCCGGCCTCTCGCTGCATGGCACCGACCGCCCCGATGACATGGCCGATGCCTTGCGAGCCGCCATGGGAGACGACTTGCTGGTATTCACCAGTCCAGCGGCCGTCCGCTTCGCTGCCCGCCTGACCCCGCTGCGTACCCGGGCCGTGGTGCTGGCGGTGGGGCAGGGTACCGCCCAGGCCTTGCGCCGCCATGGCGTGAGCGAGCCGCTCGCTCCGGTGCAGCGACAGGACAGCGAAGGTTTGCTTGATCATTACACCCTCGCCGATCTGCGCGGGCGCCGCGTGGCACTGATCGGGGCGCCCGGCGGCCGCGGCGTGCTGCGTACCGAACTGGCCGCACGCGGCGCACAGTTGCGCGAGGTCCACGTCTATCGGCGCGGCACGCCCCGCTGGCGGCGCCGCCAGCTCGATGCACTGGCGCAATTGCCTGCTGACGCGCGCGTGTTGCTGTCCAGCGCCGAAGCGCTCGACAACTTGCAGCAAGGGTTGCCCGCGGCGGGCTACGCGCGGCTTCATGCCGCGGTGGCGGTAGTGAGCAGCGAGCGATTGGCCGAGGCCGCGCGTGCGGGCGGGTTCAGCAAGGTCGTCGTGGCGGCGTCGGCGTTGTCCTCCGACTTGCTGGCGGCTGCAGCGCGCTGAGCCGTAAGTAGCGGTCCGACGACAGGCCAACGCGCCGTTCTTCACGCACGCTTGATGCGAGCACCCCGCCGTGGGCTGTTAGCATGTCGCGCATGAGCCACGACGACTCCACTCCCGATACTGGCGCGTCCACGAGCGCGCGACCCGACGCCACTTCTTCCCGCAGCACCCGTCCAGCCCCAGTGGCTCGTCGGGGTGGCGGCACGCTGGCGGTCACTTTGCTGCTTTCGCTGGTTGCTATCGGCGGCGGTGGCTATGTGGGCTGGCGCCAATGGCAGCACGAGCAGGGCAGCGCTGCCGATAGCGCGGACCTGCGTGCGCTCAAGCAAACCGTCAACGGTCTGGAAACTGCGGCGACGGCGAGCGAAAGCGAGCGCAATCTGCTGCGTCAGCGACTCGGCGATGCCGATCAGGTCAATCGCTCGCTGCGCGAAGAGCTGCTGAGCCAGGCCGAGCGCACGCGCAATCTCGAAGATGCGGTGGCCAAGCTGTCCGAAAAGACGCTGTCTGGCCACGATGCCATGCTGCTCGATGAAACCGAATCGCTGCTGCGCATGGCCAAGGAGCGCTACGAGCTGTTCCACGACGCGCAGGGCGCATTGACCGCCTACGGGTTGGCGGATCAGACGCTGGCGGCGGTGAACGACGGCGCGTTCTCCGGTCTGCGCCAGAGCATCGGCGCGGAGCGCGAGGCACTCGCCAAGAGTCAGCCTGCCGGGCTGGACGCGGCATTGTCCGCGCTCACCGGCCTGCGTGCGTCCATGCAGGAGCTGCCGCTCAAGCCGCTGGATGCGCCTGAGGCAGGCGATACGACCGGCAGCTGGTCGCGCATCGTCGGGGCATTGAACAACGTGGTGAAGGTGCAACGCACCAACGGCGCGCCGCTCTCCGTCGCCGATGCACGTTTTGCGCGCGAACTGGCGTCCATCGACCTGGCGCAGGCGCAGGCTGCCTTGCTGGCTTCGGACCGCGATGCTTACGCGGCAGCGCTCAAACGTGCCGATGAAGGCATCGCCGCGCAGTTCGACGTCAACGCGCCCGTGGTCAAGCACGCGCGCGAACAGCTTGCGACCTTGATGACACAGCAGCCGTCCACGCCGGTGCAGCTGGGCGCCGCGCTGAACGAATTGCGCAACCTGCGTGCGGTGCATTCGCTGAAACCCGCAAGCAGCGCGTCGGCCGGGGCCAAGTCATGAAGCTGTGGCGCTGGTTGCTGTTGTTGGTGATCGTTGCCGCGCTGGCCGCTTTTGGCTGGCATTGGGTGGCAGAAGACCCGGGTTACGTACTGGTGCAGTTGCGCGGCTGGCAGGCGGAGACCACCGTGGTCGCTGCCCTGGTCATTCTGCTGTTGGCCTGGGCGCTGCTTGGCGCAGCGTGGTTTGCCGTGCGTTGGCCGTTTGGCGCGTTGACGCGCCGCCATCGCCGGCTCAGCCGGAAGAAGATGAGCGAAGGCCTGGTGGCGCTGATGGAAGGTCGTCACGGCGATGCCGAGCGCGACCTGCATCGCGCCTCGCGTCTGGACGTGCTGCGCGGGCCCGCCTTGCTTGCCGCGGCGGAAGCGGCATCGCGCCGCGGCGAACACAGCCGTGCGCTGACCACGCTGGATGAAGCCGGTCAGGTATCGCCGCGCGCTGCGCGCGTGCTGCGTGCCCGCGTGCTGCGGCGCGAAGGCAAATCGACCGAAGCGGTGAATCTGCTGGCCGCCGATGCCGACAGCGGCAGCCTCACGCCGGGCGGCTGGCGCGAGCTCGCCCTGGCGGCAACGGACAGTGGCGACATGCGTCGCGCGCGACAGGCACTGGAGCCGCTGCAGAAGAGTGGCGCGCTCGGCTCACGCGGCTTCGCTGCGCTGGAGGCCAATGTACTGTCCGCCTCGTTGCGGGCCTCGCCCGATGCCGCGGCGCTCAACACACTGTGGTCGCAGTTGCCCAAGGCGCAGCGCCGCGTGCCGGCTGCCATCGATGCGTACGCGCGTCAGGCCGCATCGTTCGGCATGGTGTTGCCGGCGATGGACGAAGTGGAATCGGCATTGCGCCGCGAGTGGTCGCCGCTGTTGATCGAAACGTACGGCGCGCTGGGTGGCGACGATATCGAAGCGCGGCTGCGTCGCGCGGAATCCTGGCTGGACGCGCACCCCAACGATGCGAATCTGCTGCTCACACTGGGTCGCATGTGCGCACGGCTGAGTCTGTGGGGCAAGGCGACGCAGTATCTCGAGCGCTCGCTGGCGCTGTCGCCGAGCAGCGGTGCATGGGAAGCCCTGGGTGACGTGTATGCCGGTCAAAGCGATGCCGCGCTGGCCCAGCGCTGTTATCGCAACGCGCTGGCGTTGGCGCGTGGCGAACCGATCCAGGAACTGCCGCAGGGTGCTCGCTCCACTCGGCTGGATACACGCCCCATCGCGATGGAAGAGCGCAGCGAGCATGGTGTGCCGCGCCTGCCTGAGTAAGTTCGGTCAGCTGGCTGAAATCGCCCAGGTGATGAAACCGGCATTGACCGCAGTGAACACCAATGCGGCCAGAAAAATAATATCCGCCGTCCTTTCCAGCCGGTGATTGCGGCGGGCACTGCGCGTGCGCAGTGCCCAGTACGAGAGCAGGCACGAGGCCAGATAGAGCATCGAATTCACGGCCAGAAGATCGTCGCCAAGCAAGTCTTCCTTGCGTATCGAGATCACCACACGAAGGATGCCGATGACCGTGAGGCATACGCCCACCATCGCGGCGGAAGCGGTGAAGATGTGCACGCAGATGTCGTGATCCAGCCGCGTGCGAGGGCGTTCGGGTGCATCTTCGAAGGGTTGCGGTGTCATGGCCTGGCCTGCCTCTGAGAAACCATGGAAACATGGAGCTCGTGCATGGCCCGAGGGTTCCCCGCGGGCGGATTTGCGTTAAGGAAGCGGATGCCCGGCTGGCTTACAGTTCCGGTTCGGCGGGTTGCAACCAGCGACGTGCCAGCAGCTCGGCCACGCCGACCACGGCCAGCGCGCACGCGATGCCCAACGCAACCTCCCCGATACGCGTCAACGCGATCAGCCAGAACGGGCCGGTGTGCGGCACCAGCATCACGATGGTCGTCGTGGTGCCGCTCAGGCGCCCCGCGCTGCCTACCCCAAGCATCCAACAGGTAGTGATGGCAACCACGATGGCGACAGCATACGCACTGTAGTGCTCGCCCCACAGCAAGGCAGTGCCGAGGCCAATCACGCCGCCCACCAGCGCGCCGACGATCTGGTCGCGCGAGGACGCGCGAGTATCGAGATAGCTCTGCTGCGTCACCGCAATGGCGGTCAGCGCGGCCCAGAACGCCTGTTGCGTGTGCAGCAGCAGGCCAAGGGCGTAGGCGGCGCTTGCGGCCACCAGCGCCAGCAGTGCTTGCCACAGGCCTTTGAGCGTTCGTTGCGTCCAGGGTAGCCGTTGATACAACGCCCCAAGGCCCTGCTCGACGTCACGCAGGCGCCGCAGGTTCTCTCGCAAGGGCTGTCGGGTGTTCATCGTAAGGGCGATTACAGCGGCGTCAGATTGGCATAGGCGTAGACCAGCCATTTGCTGCCGTTGCCGGCGAAATTCACCTGGATGCGCATGTGCGCACCACTGCCTTCCGCACTAACCACGGTGCCCTCTCCAAAGCTTGGGTGGCTGACGCGCTGGCCGAGCTTAAGCGGCATGCTCTCTTCCAGCGAGATCGATCCGCTGGCGCCGGGCCGGGCACCGTAAAGCGGACGACTCACCTGCACGCGCGGGCGCACTTCATCGATCAGCTCGGGTGGAATCTCCGACAGAAAACGCGAGGGACGCGCCAGCATCTCCACGCCATGCATGCGGCGCGATTCGGCAAAGGTGATGAACAGGCGCTCGCGTGCACGCGTGATGCCTACATAGGCAAGGCGGCGTTCCTCTTCGAGGCGGCCTTCGTCTTCCACCGAGCGCTGGCTGGGGAACAGACCTTCCTCCATGCCGACCAGGAACACGACCGGGAACTCCAGCCCCTTGGCCGAATGCAGCGTCATCAGCTGCACGCAGTCGTCCCACGCTTCGCCCTGGCCTTCGCCGGCCTCCAGCGCCGCATGCGAGAGGAAAGCGGCCAGTTCGCTCAGGCCCGCGTCGATATCGTCGGGCGTCAGTTCGAAACGGCTGGCCACGTTGACCAGTTCGTCCAGGTTCTCTACGCGCGATTCGGCGTTGCCGCGGCTGTCCTTCTCGTAGAAGTCGCGCAGGCCGGTGTGGGTGATGGCGTGATCGATTTGCTCGGCAAGGGTCATTCCACTGGAAGCCCTCTCCCCTTCGGGGAGAGGGTTGGGTGAGGGGGCATTCGAAGCGAGGCCTTCCGGCAAGATTGACCCCTCACCCCAGCCCTCTCCCCGAAGGGGAGAGGGAGCGAATGCACGCGCCATGTCTTCGATCATCACCAGAAAGGCTTTCACCGCATTCTTGGCACGGCCAGCCAGCTCTTTGCCGCCGCTCAATTCACTGAGCGCCGATTCCCACATGGAGCTGCCTTCGACGCGCGCGCGTCGGCGCAGCACATCCAGCGTGCGATCGCCGATGCCTCGCGGCGGCGTGTTGACGGCGCGTTCAAACGCAGCATCGTCGTGGCGGTTGGAGGACAGGCGCAAATAAGCCAGTGCGTCTTTGATTTCCGCGCGATCGAAGAAGCGCTGGCCGCCGTACACGCGAAACCGGATATCGCGCTGCATCAGCTGCTCTTCGAAGTTGCGCGACTGTGCGTTGGATCGATAGAGGATCGCGCAGTCGCGCGCCTCGCCGTGTTCCGAGATGTATTCGCGGATGCGTTCGATCACGAAGCGCGCTTCGTCCTGCTCGTTGTAGGCGGAGTACAGCGCAATGCGCTCGCCTTCGCCGCCGTCCGTCCACAGCTGTTTGCCGAGGCGGCCGCCGTTGCGGGCGATCACACTATTGGCGGCTTTGAGGATGGTGGAGGTGGAACGGTAGTTCTGTTCCAGCTTGATGGTCTTGGCGCCCGGGAAGTCGCGCAGGAACTGCTGCACGTTCTCCACCTTGGCGCCGCGCCAGCCATAGATGGCCTGGTCGTCGTCGCCCACCACGAACACCTGCCCCGTGGTGCCGGCCAACACGCGGATCCACGCGTATTGCAGCGTGTTGGTGTCCTGGAACTCGTCGATGAGCAGGTAGCGCCAGCGGTCGCGATAGTGCTCGAGCACATGCGGGTTGTTGAGCCACAGCTCATGCGCACGCAGCAGCAGTTCGGCGAAATCCACCAGGCCGGCGCGGCGGCAAGCCTCTTCGTAAGCCTGATAGATCTGCACCATCGTGCGCGTCATCGGGTGATCGCGGTGCTCGATGCTGTCCGGGCGCTTGCCTTCGTCCTTCCACTGGTTGATCTGCCAGGTGGCCTGACGTGGCGGAAAGCGCGCCTCGTCCAAACCCAGCCCGGTGACCACGCGCTTGACGATGCGCTGTTGGTCATCCGCATCCAGGATCTGGAAGCTTTCGGGCAAACCCGCTTCGCGCCAGTGGCGGCGCAACAAGCGGTGCGCAATGCCGTGGAAGGTGCCCACGGTGAGGCCCTGCGTACCGCCCGGGATCAGCTGATCCAGGCGTGCGCGCATTTCGCCGGCGGCCTTGTTGGTAAAGGTCACTGCGAGAATGGCCCACGGCGGTACGCCTTCAACCTGGGTGAGCCAGCCAATCCGGTGGGTAAGCACGCGTGTCTTGCCGGAACCGGCGCCGGCGAGCACCAGGTAGTTGCCAGGTGTCGCGCACACGGCTTCGCGTTGCGCGTCGTTGAGCTTGTCGATCAGGTGGGAGACATCCATCCCGCCTATTGTACCGGGCGAGGCGAAATCGGTCCCGAATTCCCCGTCAACGTGCAGGGGCGGCCGCTAGTGTCAGTAGGCGGGATTGATGCTCAACAGGTGCCACGAGGCGATGAACGCGATGGCGCCAAGGCAGCACATCAGCAAAATCCCGCCACTGATCCTGCGCCACCAGTGCCCGCTACGCCACGCCCGCCAGTTTTCAACAGCGACAGCCACCGTGCCGAGCACGGCCAGCAAGCCGATCACGAAAAGCAGAAACAAACGCATCTCAAGATGGAGCGCGCCCAGTCGCGGCAACATGAGGTACCACCCGCCTGCAAACAGCAGATAGAGCACGGCCGTGATGCGGCTGAGGCGATACCAGCGCTCGTCTCGTTCAGGCAAGTTCAGCGAGGGTTGACGCCGGGCCAGCCAGGCAACGGCCGGCCACGAGAGTGCGATCAACGCAAAAAACGCCAGCAACAGCGACGCCACGCGTACGATGGTCGCGGGTGTTACCCCGGTGGCCGGCAGGTAGGCCTGCGTGGGGGATAGCGTGTCGATCGACAGCATGCGCACCTTGCCGTCGTGGACCACGGCGCCGAGGTGTCGGCCCGTGGCGTCATCGACCCATAGATAGGGTTTTACTTCTCGCCAGTGCGCCGCGGCGAACATGGGCGTGATCAGCGAGCCATCGGTCCCGAGGCTGATCGTGCTCTGGTGAAACACATTGCGCAGCGCGAGCACGTTGCTTTGAGACGTGATGCTGGAGGTGTAACGACCGGCCAGTTGCGCGGCGTGGACCGTGGCAGTGGCGAGCGAGGGTTGTTTCAGTTGCGGCAGCGGTGGGAAGTAACGATCGGCAAAACCCTCGGCCAGCGGGCGCAGCAGCAGCCCCGTATCGCCACCGACGGTCGCGATGAAGATGCCGGCATGCTGTTCGGGGAACAGCGCCAGCAGGCTGTGGAACCCGTTGAAATGACCGTGTTGACGAAGCGTGGTCAGGCCGTTGCGTTCCATGCGAGCCAAGCCCAGCGCCATGCCAGGCAGGCCGGGAATCGTCGCGCGCGAAGCGTTCTGCATCTCCTTCACGCTGGCCTGCTCGAGCAGCTGCGCATGGCCCACGCGACCGTATTGCAGTTGCGCCATCATGAGGCGAGCCATGTCAGCGCCGCTGATGGTCAGTCCTAGTGCGGGCGTGGGAATGACCAGCTTCGTCACGGGTTCCGGCACTCCTCCCGTACCGGCATTGGTCGCGAGCCCCTTCCATAGCGGCGACATTTGACGAAACGTGGTGTGCTGCAGGCCCAGTGGTTCGAAGATATGGCGCTCGGCATATTCGTCGAAGCGCTGGCCCGATGCCCGTTGCACGATGTAACCCGCCAGTGCCATGCCGTAAGCGGAAAAGGCGGGTACTTCACCTGCCGGATAGATTCGTGCGGGTATTCGGGTTCCGTGATGGATGCCCAGCTCGTCCCTGTCGATCAGCTTCGGGTCGGTGACGTATTGGCCCTTGATCACGTCCTCGAAGCCCGCAGTGTTGGTCAGCAAGTCACGCAGCGTGACCGGCTTGCCATCGCGCGGCGGGATGGTGAAGTCGAGGTAGCGATTGACGTCGGCATCGAGGTCGAGCTTGTGGTGTTCCACCAGCTGCATCACAGCCGTCGCCGTGACCATGCCGGACATCGCGCCCACGCGGAACAGGGTCGTGGCGGGATCGACGGGCTTGCGGGTCTCCGCGTCCGCATAGCCGTAGCCCTGGGCAAACAGAATCTCGCCATCCTTCACCACGACCACTACAGAGCCTGTCGCCGATCCCTGCTGCATCAGGCCGTTCATCGGCGCGTCCAACCAGGATTGCAGGTCGGTGGCACTCAGGTCGGCGGCGCCCAACGGGGTCACGCTCGCGTGTTTCGCCTCCGGCAACGGCGTGATCTGGATTGGCGACTGCGCCCAGACCGTCATCGGCAGCAACATCAATGCCAGCGCCGCCATGCGCTCGCGCCACGGGAACCGGCTCTTCACGGCGGGCGCGGCGAGGGGCATGCGTGACTCCTTGAAGGGTGGGGCGCGGCGAAAACGGGCGTCCAGTATGCCGCGCCGCACCCAGTCCGGCGTCTGCGTCGCGTCAACGCGCGTCAGCGAGCTTTCAGGCGGGACTGTGCGCCGGGTCGCTTTTCATCTGCGAGACGACTTCCGCCAGTTCGCGCACGGCCGCCTCGGACACCTCGCGATGAGGCGTGATGTCGTCGTTGTTGAAATTGCCGCTGTCACCCAGCACCTGCACCATGAGGCCGTCGGTGCGTGGCACCACGCTGAGATTGTGCGTGCGCAGGCCGTAGGTAACTTCGGGTTGCGGAATCAGCCGTGCGGTCTGGCCGCGCACGGGAATCACCGAGTCGTCGTTGAATAACGCGCGTGCGCCATAACCGGTGGCGTTGACCAGCGTGTGCTCCGGGAGCTTCTGCAGCTCATCGGCGTGCTGAAACTCGCGCACTTCGATCTTGCCGCCCGCCGCGAGAAATTCGGACATCAGCAGATTGGCGTAGCTGCTGATGTTGAACATGATGGTGCTGTAGCGGCGCACGTAAGGCTCAGGAAACGGGTGGCTGCCCGGCGGCAGCTCTACCGGCCTCGGTGTGAGATCGCGCACGCGATCGGCGAAGTCGCCGTATTCGGGTTCGTCCGGCACGTCGCCGTGGAATTTGCCAAACGGCGCATCGGATAGCGAATAGCCGTCGATCCATTCGATGGGGTTGCCCGGCAGGCCGAGCAGGCTCTGGTAACGCGCGTAGGAAATGCGCGTCATCATTTCCCAGCGGTCCGCCAGGGCGGGCGCATGCGCGGCATCGCAGATGCGCGAGTCAGGCGTCCACAGGCCGGAGGCGCGCATGGAGAACACATCGGGCGGCAACGCCTTGGCGTAGATGCGCACCGCAAGCCCTGCGCGTTGTGCCAGCAAGGCTGTCGTGAGTCCAATGGCGCCGCAGCCGATGACACCCAGCTCCCGTACGCCCGTGCTTTGCGCCATCTGCAAGGCCAGCGTGCCTGCGCCCCACGACAACGACCAGCCGCTGCCGCCATGTCCATAGTTGTGCACGATGGTCTTGGCACCGAGCTTCTGCATCTCGATGCGCGGTCCGGCCGCGCGAAAGGGACGCGTGCACACATAGACGCCGGTGATGCGATCGGTGCTTGCGCGGATGGGGGCGAGCGAAAGCGCGCGCCCCGTCGACACCGGGCGCGATGGCTGCCCTGCACAGGCGGCGAGGCCTGCCGTGGAGGCCACGGCGAGCGTGGCGCCCGCCTGGCGCAGGAATTGGCGTCGTTCCATGCGTGTTTCCCCGGTGTGATGACGTGGCAAGCCTACATGCTCGTCATTCCGGCGCAGGCCGGAATCCAGTGGCGTCGTCGCTTGGACTTCGCGATACGGCAAGACTGTTGGTCAATGTTCGTGATCGCGACCATCGAACGCAACTGTCACTGGATTCCGGCCTGCGCCGGAATGACGAACCTAAGAAGCGCGGTGTACTGGGTGGGACGATATCGTCAGCCCTTCTTGAGGAATCCACCCAGCGCCATCAACGCGCCGACAGCCATGCTCGCCATGCCGATCCAGGACGGAATGGCCTTGTCGTGCGTGGCAGTGATCTTCGCCGAGCCGATCTGCAGCAATGTATCGGTGGTCTGGTAACTGCCGTTGCCGAAGACAACCCAGACGCCGCCGGCCAGCAACAAGAGGCCGAGGATGATCAGAACTGCACGCATGGGGAAGGCTCCCTGGGGATCGAGGGCTCGATCATAGAAGCGGTGCGTGCGAGGGAAAAGCGACGGCGGCGCTATCGAACACGTCCGCCGTCGGGGGAGTAACCAGTGATTCAGTCCACGCGCGCAAACAGCGCGCCGTGCGCCGGCAGGCTGAGCGTGCCGCCGGCCAGATGGCCCTGGGCGAGTCCGTGCCCGTTGACTGCCGTGACCGTACCCCGTGCGGGCAGCGGCATCGTTACCGCCTGACCGGAGAGGTTGAAGGCAGCCAGCAGGGTGTCGTTGCCATGCCGGCGCGTAAAAGCCAGCACTGGCTCGGGCGTCTCGATGAACTCAATATCGCCCCAGCGCAGCGCCGGCTGTGTCTTGCGCCACGTCATGAAGGCGCGGAAGCCATTGAGCGCCGAATCCGGCGCCGCTTCCTGCGCGGTGACGGCGAGCGCCTGATGTTCGGGCGGTACCGGCAGCCAGGGATCGGCCATGCTGAAGCCGGCGTTGATGCCGGCATTCCACGGCATCGGCGTGCGGCAGCCGTCGCGGCCCTTGAAGGTGGGCCAGAAGGTGATGCCGTAGGGATCCTGCAGCGCATCGAACGGCACGTCGGCCTCGGTCAGGCCAAGCTCTTCGCCCTGATAGACGCAGACCGAGCCGCGCAGCGAGCACACCATCGCGCTCAGCAAGTTGGCCAGCTGAGGAGAGGCCTGGCCATTGCCCCAGCGGCTGAGCACGCGCGTCACGTCGTGATTGGAGATGGCCCAGCAGGGCCAGCCTTCCAGCATCTGCGCTTCGAGGTTCTGCACCGTGCCGCGAATGTAGGCCGCACTGAAGTCATCGGTGAGCAGCTCAAAGCTGTAACCCATGTGCAGACGATGGCCGCTGGTGTATTCGGCCGTGGTGGCGAGCGAATCTTCCGACGAAATTTCGCCGATGGCCGCCACGTCAGGGTACTGGTCCATCAATGCGCGCAGCTCTTCGAGAAACGCAATGTTTTCCGGCTGCGTGTTGTTGTAGTAGTGGTACTGGAACGCGTACGGGTTGTCCGGGCTGAAGCCACGGCCTACGCGCTTGTCTTCCGGCTTGGGCGGGTTGTCGCGCAGCGCGGCGTCGTGGAAGCAGAAGTTGATCGCGTCCAGGCGCAAGCCGTCCACACCCTTGTCCAGCCAGTACTTCACCTCGCCGAGCACAGCGCGGCGTACGTCCGGGTTGTGATAGTTGAGGTCGGGCTGCGACGTCAGGAAGTTGTGCAGGTAGTACTGGCCGCGACGCGGTTCCCACTGCCAGGCGCCGCCGCCAAACAGCGACAGCCAGTTGTTGGGCGGCGTGCCGTCGTCTTTGGCGTCGGCCCACACGTACCAATCCGCCCTGGCGTTGTCGCGGCTTTCGCGGCTTTCCTTGAACCAGGCGTGCTCGGCCGAGGTATGGCTGAGCACCTGGTCGATCATCACCTTCAGGCCCAGTTTGTGGGCCTTGGCCAGCAGACGGTCGAAGTCGTCGTTGCTGCCAAACAAGGGGTCGACCAGGCGGTAATCGGCAATGTCGTAGCCGAAGTCGGCCATGGGCGAGCGGAAGAACGGCGAGATCCAGATCGCGTCCACGCCAAGGCTGGCCACGTAGTCGAGCTTGTCGATGATGCCCGGCAGATCACCCACGCCGTCGCCGTTGGTGTCCATGAAGCTGCGTGGATAGATCTGATAGGTGACTGCTCCGCGCCACCAAGGTGCATCACTCATGTCGCATGTCCCGTTTGCCCAATGCGCGCATCACCGGACCCCGCCCAGAGCGAAGCGCGGGGGCAGCTTAAAGGCAGAGTGCGAAGCAGATGCTTTGACTGCATACGTATTCAGAAAAACGCGATATTGCGATGCAGCAGCATGCGTTGCCGCGTTGGCGCGATGAAAAAAATCGCGAGCGCCGATGGTGCGTCAACGCGTAAAAACCGCTGCACCATTGGCAGTCTCACCGCAGAGTGATCTTCGCGGTGTGCGCGATTTGATGTGTCAACCGAACGTGCGAGCCATTAGAATTTTGTCAAAGGTGCACAAAAAAACGCGGTCATGAATACGTATGCATAGACCTGTTCGCCCTTTGGCGCAGCCCTACCATGGCCGCCACGCGACGGGGCCCTCCGAATACTCGGCATGCACTGGCGCGTAGCCCGCCGCAGTCTGTGGGGACTGCGGCGGCAACTACAAAACCATAGAAGTGCAAACCCGTGGGAGGGGAAGACGGTGATACTGAAACGTAATGTGCTGGCCCTGGCGCTGGCGTCCGGCCTTTGTTTTACCGCCGGCATTCACGCGACGCCGGCTGAGACGGATGCAAACACCGGTGGTGTCGCTGCCGGCAATGGTGCAACCGGCGACCAGGCAGCGCCTGCCAACGCGCAGAACGACCAGAGCGCGGACAAGTCCAAGCAGACGCAGGACCAGCAGCTGGCCAAGAGCCTGTCCACCATCACGGTGACTGGCTACAACCAGGGCATGGAAAAGGCGATCGACTACCAGCGCTACGCCGACACTATCCAGAACGTAATCACCGCTGCCGACATCGGCGGCCTGCCCGATCAGTCGATTGCCGACGCATTGACCCGCCTGCCGGGCGTGTCGGCCGAGCGCATTGCCGGACAGGCTTCGCAGATCAACATTCGTGGTCTGTCGGGCAACTTCATCCAGACCACGCTCAATGGTCGCGAGCAGCCGTCCACCAGCGGCAGCAACTACATCAATTTCGATCAGTACCCTTCCGAACTGATCAACATGGCCACGGTGTACAAGTCCTCGCAGTCGTCGCTGATCACCGGCGGCGTGGGCGGCACCATCGCCATGGAGACGGCCAACCCGCTCAATGCGCCGAAGGAGCAGAACCTCAACATCGACGCGCGTGGCAGCTACAACAGCCAGGCCAATGATGTGGCAGGTGCCAACTCCACCGGCTATCGCGTGAGCGCCGCGTGGCAGGGCAAGTTCCTCAACGACACGCTGGGTGTCGGCCTGGGCGTGGCGCAGATGTACCAGCCGCACGTGGCCGAGCAGTTCGTGGGCGAAGCGTCCGACGGCAACCGTGTCACGCTGCCGAGCGGTCAGCAGGCTTACCTCACCCAGGGTCTGCAGGTGCAGCAGAACGGCGGTAACGAGCGTCGTACCGGCGAAATGGCCACCGTAGTGTGGAAGGCCACCGACGAACTGCAGTTCGGCGCCGACGCGTTCTACTCGAAGTTCAAGGACACCTCGTTCGGCTACGGCTTCCGCACGCAGAACATCTACGGCAACCAGAACCTGATCTCCAACGCCGTGCTTGGTCCGTACGGCACCATGACCGGTGGCACGGTGACCAGCCCGGGCGCCAACAACTTCTCCAACGAGACCACCGCCGACAACTACACGACGAACACCAGCGTGTTCTCGGGTGGTCTCAACATGAAGTGGAACCACGACCGCTGGCACGTCAACACCGATCTGTCGCTGTCACGCGCCACCAGCAACGAGATCAACGTGGACACCACGGCCGATCCGTACAACGGTCTGGGCACGGCGACCCCGTCGCTGATGGCGCAGTCCACCACCTATCAGCTGGCCGGTCGTAGCGTGGGTTCGGTGTCGTTCGCCAACCCGGGCATCTACACCAATCTCAACGACATGGGCTTGTCGCGTTATGGCGTGTACCCCTACATCTATCACGACAAGATCAAGGCGTTCCGTACCGACGTGAAGTACGACCTGCCCAACAGCGAGTGGTTCTCGGCGCTGGAAGCGGGCGTTTACCTGAACAATCACACGTACAACGCCGATCGCGAGGTCTACGTCTACGGTTCGGAATGGGGTACCGACCCCACGGCCGGCCTCCCGCTGACCATTCCGTCCAGCGCCGCCAACGTGCGTTGCTGGAAGGGCACGTTCGCCGGCATGCCATGCTTCTTGCAGTTGAATGGCCCGGCCATCCTCGCTGCGCACGGCATCGTCGCCAACCCGGTGAAGGACATCCACAACAACAGCTGGTCGATGATCCAGAGCGGCTCGGTCAATGAGCAGACCCGCGACCTGTACTTCCAGGCCGATATCGATTCGCAGAATGTCTTCGGCCACGAGCTGACCGGCAACATTGGCGTTCGCTACTCGCACCAGTACCAGTACAGCGATGGCCTGCAGCAGGTGGGTAACGGCGCTGGCGTGCCGATTACCGACGGCAATGGCTACACCAGCACCGACTACGCGCCGCTCCACGTCGGCAAGACCTACTCCGACTGGCTGCCGTCGTTGAACCTGGTGTACCACCTGACCGATGACGACCAGATGCGCTTCTCGGCCGCCAAGGTGCTGGCGCGTCCGCCGATCAACAAGATGCTGGCGGGTTCCGGTTCGTGGGTGTCGGGTGCCGGTCCGCTCGCCCAGTACAACGTGTGGGGCGGCACCAGCCCACTGCTCGATCCGCTGCGCGCGTTCCAGTGGGATCTGGGCTACGAGCACTACTTTGACGATCAGTCGGGCATGGTCAGTGCTGGCGTGTTCTACAAGCACATCGACTCGTTCGTGCAGGACGTGACCTACAACGGCTACGACTTCGCGGCGGCAGGCATCCCTGTGCCGACCAACCCGGCCACCGGTCAGCCCTACGAGAACGGCCAGTACCAGACTTCGTACAACGCCGCAGGCGGCAGCGTGAAGGGCCTGGAAATGTCGTTCGCCAAGAACCACATCTTCCCGGGCATCTGGGAAGGCCTGGGCGTGCAGGCGAACTTCGCACTGACCACCAGCAACGTGCGTGATCCGAACACGCTGGGCGGCCCCACGGCGAACCTCAGTCTGCCGGGCCTGTCCAAGCGCGTGGCAAGCGCGGCGGTGTTCTATGACTACGGTCCGTTCTCGGCGCGCGTATCGGGCAATTACCGCTCGAAGTTCGCCTCCGATACGCAGATGTCGGTGAACAACCAGATGGTCACCTTCGCTGCCGAAACGGTCTACGACTTCCAGGCGTCGTACGCGATCAGCAGCCAGTGGCGCGCGGTGGCGCAGGTGCTGAATCTCAGTAACCAGCCGACCCGCACCTACTTCGGCTCCGACCCTTCGCAGACCGGCACGATCCAGTACTTCGGTCGTACCACTTACCTCGGCGTCGAGTTCAAGCTGTAAACCACGATCGCGCCGGTGTCCCGCAAGGGCACCGGCGCGATGTTTTTGGGGCTGCGCATGTTGCGCAGGCCCGCCTACCGCGAGGCCCGGCGTGGCGGTCACCGGTCCGAAGCGCTGCAACGTTTCGGTGTACCGTTCCATCGAAGCTTCCCGGCTTTCGAATGGAGCACGGCATGTTTCGGACCCGCTTGTTCAGCTCGTTGGCTTTTCTGGTCGCCACCACCGTTGGCGCAGCCTCTTTTCCGGCCGCTCACGCGCAGGACATCACGCCGCAACAGGCGGCCCCTTCCTCCGGCGTCTACTACGAGATCTTTGTCCGCGCCTGGTATGACACCAACGGCGATGGCATCGGCGATCTCAATGGCGTGACCGCCAAGCTCGATTACCTGAAATCGCTGGGTATCAGCGGCATCTGGCTGATGCCGATCAATACCTCGCCGAGCTATCACGGCTACGACATCACCGATTACTACGGCATCAACCCGCAGTACGGCACCATCGCCGATTTCGAACGGCTGATCGCCGAAGCGCACAAGCGCGGCATCGCTGTGACCATGGATATGGTGATCAACCACACCAGCAACGAACATCCTTGGTTCAAGGCAGCGCAGAAGGCCAACGATCCCTACCGGAACTGGTACACCTGGAGCACCGCGCGGCCAGACCTCAAGGCGATTAGCGCCACCGATACACCGATCTGGCACGCCGGCGATGATGGCTGGTACATCGGCGTGTTCGGCGGTCACATGCCGGACCTCAATTACGACAACCCGGCGGTGCGCGCCGAGATGATCAAGGTGGGCCAGTACTGGCTGGGCAAGGGCGTGGATGGTTTCCGCCTGGATGCCGCCAAGCACATCTACGTCGACTTCAAGTCGGACGTACATAGCCTCAAGGCGTTGACAAAGAACGTCGAGTGGTGGATCGAGTACCACGACGCGCTGGCCAGGGTGAATCCCAAGGTGACCCTGGTGGGCGAGGTGAGCGCCACATCGCCGAAGGAACTGGCGCCCTATCTCAAGCCGCTGGGTTCCATTTTCGACTTTCCGCTGGCCGAGCAGCTGATCGTGAGCGCGAAGAGCGAACGCGTCGGTAAGCTCGATACCTTGCTGAAGAACACCTACGCGGCCTATAGCGAAGCGGGCGACACGTCGTTCATCGACTCCACCTTCCTGTCCAATCACGACCAGGAACGCGTGATGAGCCGCCTCGATGGCAATCTCGATCACATGCGCGTGGCTGCGGCCATGCTGCTGACGTTGCCGGGCCGTCCGTATATCTATTACGGCGAAGAGCTGGGCATGGAGGGCAGGAAGCCCGACGAGAACCTGCGCGAGCCGATGCGCTGGCAGCGCGAAGCAAGCGTGGGTGAATCCCGCTGGAAGCCTTCCAGCGTGCATCAGGGTCAGGCCGTATCGGTGCAGGCGCAGCAGGACGACCCCTCGTCGCTGCTCAACACGTATCGCACGCTGATCCGCTGGCGTGCACAGAACAGCGCACTGCGCGATGGCAAACTGCAGCAGCAGGCCACCGGCAATCCGCGCCTGCTTGCCTACTGGCGCGACGACGGCAAGCAGCGCGTGCTGGTCGTGCATAACCTTTCCGGCAAGGCCGCGATGTGGAAACCTCAGGCATCACTGCTGCCCAAGGACGCCGCCGTGCTGCTCACGACCCAACCGCAAGCCGCCCTGGAAAAGGGCCAGCTGTCTCTCCCGGCCTATAGCACCGTGGTGCTGCACTGATGCGCCGCCGCCTGTTTGCGCTGGGGCTACTGTCGATTTTCGGTGGCGCGGCCCAGGCGGCCGATGCGTCCGCCGACCGCATGGAGCTGGCGGTGCCCCAGGGCAAGCTCGAACTGCGCCTGCTCGCGCCCGGCATCGTGCAGTTGCGCGTGGATGGCACGCGCGAACCGGCGACGCCGGTCATCGATCCGCAGGCCAGTTTCGACCCGGTGCCGGTGAGGCGCGAGCAGCAAGGCGACGAGCAGGTGATGCGATCCGATTGCGTGACTCTGCGTTGGAACCCGCGCCAGGCGGTGCTGCATATGGAAGACCAGCACGGTCACCTGCTGCTCGATGCGGATCTCTCCCACGCCATGCAGGGCCACTGGTCGCTGCGTCATGCCAAGGGCGATCCGCAGTACGGCGTGGGCGGACTCAATGCGTTCGACGCGCAAACCGGTGATCTGCTGCGGCAGGGTAAGCAGGTCGCTACGGCGGGCAGACAAGGTCACACCGGTGCGCCGTTCGTATGGAGTACGGCGGGCTATGGCGTGCTGGCCGATGCCGAGCCTGCGCATTTCGATCTGTCCGACACCGCCATTGCCATTCACGCGGACAAGCAACCGATCCACACGATCTATCTGCTCGCGGGCCAGCCCGTCGCGTTGTTCTCGCAGCTCCGTCAGCTCAGCGGGGCGGCACCGATGTTTCCCAAGTGGTCGATGGGTTTCACCAACAGTCAGTGGGGTATCAATCAGCAGGAGGCATTGTCACTGGTCGATACCTATCGCGCCAAACACATTCCCATCGACAACTTCACCTTCGACTTCGACTGGAAGGCGTGGGGTGAGGACATGGGTGAGTTCCGCTGGAACACCGAAACCTTTCCCGATGGACCGGACGGCAAGCTCAAAAAGTTGATGGATCAGCGCGGCATGCACATGACCGGCATCATGAAGCCGCGCCTGCATGTGAATACCGTGGAAGGGCGCGAAGCGTCCGAACGCGGGTACTGGCTGGCGCAATCAAAAGAAGCACCCGACTATTTCTCGCACAAGCCGGTGCGCGATGTGGACTTCGACAAGCCGGAAGTGCGTGCATGGTTCTTCAACGATGCGCTGAAGCACTCGTTCGATACGGGTATCGCCGGCTGGTGGAACGACGAGGCGGATGACAGCGGCGTCGACACGCAGTTCCTGAACATGCAGCGTGCCATGTACGACGGCCAGCGCGCGCATAGCGATCAGCGCGTGTGGTCCGTAAACCGCAATTTTTACCTGGGTTCCCAGCGCTACGCCTATGGTGTGTGGTCGGGCGACATCCAAAGCGGGTTTGCCAGCATGGCGGCGCAGCGGCAGCGCATGCTGGCGGCCTTCAACGTCGGCGCGATGCATTGGGGCATGGATGGCGGCGGCTTCAAGGCACCGCGTCCCACCGATGAGAACTACGCGCGATGGATCGAGTTTGGCGCGTTCACGCCGGTATTCCGCGTGCATGGCGACTTCGGGCAGAAGCGTCAACCGTGGGTCTACGGCCCGGTGGCGGAGAAAGCGGCGACGGACGCCATTCGCCTGCGCTATAGCCTGATTCCGTACATCTACGCCTACGAACACATGAATCACGTGAGCGGCATCGGCGTAGTGAGGCCGCTGCAGTTTGCTTACCCCACCGACGCCGCGCAGCGCGATCGCATCGACGCCTGGATGTTTGGCGACTATCTGCTGGTGTCGCCCGTGGTGGAGCAGGGGCAAAAGGTGAAGCATCTGGCGTTGCCATCCGGCCGTTGGGTCGGCTGGTTTGACGGCAAGGCATACGAAGGTGGGCGCGAGATCACGCTGGCGGTTGACGCGGCAGGCTGGAGCGACATTCCACTCTTTATTCGTGAGGGCGCGATCATTCCCCAGCAGCCTGTCATGGATTACGTTGGGCAGCATCCGGTGACGACGCTGGACGTGCAGATATTCCCTGCCGACAGCGAGAGCGGTTTCGAGCTGTACGACGATGACGGGGAAACCTATGGCTATGAGAAGGGTGCGTACTTCCTGCAGCCCATCCGCGTGCGCCGGGAGGGTGATGTCGTGACATTCCACGCCGCAGCCCGCAGCGGACGTTTCTCGTCCAGCTGGCAAAACTACGTGCTCGCGATCCACGGCGGTGCAGCACGCGCCGCGACCAGCGCTGGCAAACCCTTGCCTATGCTCGACAGTGTGGACGCCCTGTGCGCGGCAGCCGGCGAGGGCTGGGCGCGCGGCAAGGATCGCTTTGGCGATGTCACCTACGTCAAGGTGACGGCGGGTGAGGCGCGCGAGCTGAAGCTCGACGGCATGGCGGTGCAGCCATGATGGCAACGTTGATGCGTCGTCGTCTGGCACTCGCCTGTGCCGTGATGCTGTCTGCCGCCGCTGCGCATGCCGATGTCATCGGTGCCAAGGGCGACGTTGCCTGGCAGGACAAGGTCGCCAGCATGAGTGCCGGCAATAACGGCGGCTTCGTGCTGCATGCGCCGAAGGGTGAACGCAAGATCGCCGCTCAGAAACTGGCGGTGCACACCGCTAGCCCGATGTTTGATGGCCTGTTTGCCATGGCGCAGGCCGAGTTGCAGCAGGACTCTGTCGCGGCAATTCGCGACGGCGCGTATGACCACGGCCACCCGATGCCATGCGAGTGCTTTGCCACCGGCGCGAAATGGCCGTTTGTGTGGACACGTGACCTGTCGTACTCGGTCGATCTTGCGCTGTGGCGGCTGGATCCGGCGCGCGCGCGGCAGTCGATGCGCTTCAAGCTTTCGGATGTTCGCGAACCGTCGGCGCCGCAAGGCTTGTACGTGATGCAGGACACCGGCTCGGGTGGCAGCTGGCCCATCAGTACCGATCGCGTGGTGTGGTTCCTCGGCGCGCGGCACCTGCTGGACGATGCCGCGTTTGCGGATGACACGTGGCGCGCGTTGAAAGACACGCTGGCGCAGGATCGGCTCTATACCTTCGATGGCAGGCTGGGCCTGTATCGCGGCGAAACTTCTTTCCTTGACTGGCGCCAGCAGACGTATCCGCGCTGGACCGAGAAGGATGTGCGCTTTATCGGCGAGTCCTTCGCCTTGTCGACCAATGTGCTGCACTATCAGGCCCTGCAACTCGCTGCACAGCAGGCAGCGCAGCGCCATGACGCGACAGCCGCCGAGTACCGCGCGCAGGCTGATGCGCTCAGGCAGGCCATCAACGCGCATTTCTGGCGCGATGAGCGCGGCATGTATATGAGTTACATCGGCCCGAACGCCATGCCGGTGGATACCTATGACCTGCTCGGGTTATCACTGGCCATCACCAGCGGTGTGGCGGACGAAGGGCGCGCGAAGCAGGCGCTGGCGAACTACCCCTCATGGCCGGCCGGCAGCCCGGTGATCTGGCCCGAGCGGGCAGATCAGCCGATCTATCACAATCGCGCGATATGGCCGTTCGTGAGCGCTTATGCGCTGCGCGCCGCACGCGCCGTCAACGATGCTCCGCGCATCGCGCATGAAATGGATTCGCTGGTGCGGGGCGCAGCGCTGGCTGCATCCAACATGGAAAATTACGAGCTCGTTTCGCAGGCGGTACATGTCGACGAAGGCGCGCTCAGTGGTCCGGTCGTGAATTCACCGCGCCAGTTGTGGTCGGTAGCTGCCTATCTCGACATGGTGATGACTGGTGTATTCGGTCTTGGCGACGACGGACGCATTGATCCGAAGCTGCCGTCGGCATGGCTGGCGCCGCTGTTCGGTGACGCGCAGCGCATTACGCTGGATCTGGGCAGCCAGCACATCACGCTGGTGCGCCCTGCCAATGCCGATGGCGATCTGTTGGTGGCCGCGGCGCAGTCTCGTGAGGGTGACGAAACCATCGTCCAGCTCAAAGCGATCACATCAGGTGCGAAACCGCTGCGCATCGATGCGCCGCTCTACGGCCCGGCCATGCCCGATGCGCCGTCGGTGACAGCAACCGCAAAGGGATGGCAGATTGCCTCCCCGAGCAAGGCGATGCTCTATGTCGATGGCCGCCGCACAGGGCTTGTTGAAGGCAGCCTGGTGGTGCCGGACAGCGGCACCCGTCAATGTTTTCAGCTCACCCAGGTGGGCGAAGGTGGCATGGAGTCGTTACCCAGCAAGGAAACCTGCGAAGGCGATGAAGCACGCGTCGCCGGTCAGGGACCGTGGGAGTGGCGTGCTCCGGCAGACGGCACCTATCGCGTGGCATTCGCGTATACCAACGCCCACGGGCCGATCAACACCGGCGTGACTGCTGCAGTGAAACTACTCGATATCCGCTGCGACAGTGGCCAGCCGCAGCCACTTCCGGTGCTGATGCCACATAGTGCCGGCCCGCAGCGCTCCACCTCTGTCACCATCACGGCGCACGCAGGCACACCTTGCCGCTTCAGCCTGGATCAGGGCTTCAACATGAGTTACCTCAGCCACAATGCTCACTACACGGGCGAGCAGGGCGGTGCGGGCGGGCCGGTCAACGAAGCCACCATCGATGCCTTGCTGGTGTCGCCGCAGCCGACAGAAAAGGCCACCCCATGACCCGCAAGCCTGAACTGTCGTTCTGGCAAATCTGGAACATGTGCTTCGGTTTTCTGGGCATCCAGTTTGGCTTCGCGCTGCAGAATGCGAACGTCAGCCGTATCTTCCAGACGCTCGGCGCGGACGTGGGTGACATCCCTGCGCTGTGGATTGCGGCGCCGTTCACCGGCCTTATCGTGCAACCCATCATCGGCTATCTGTCCGACCGCACCTGGAACCGGCTCGGGCGCCGCCGTCCCTATTTCCTGATCGGCGCGGTGCTCACCACCGTCGCGCTGCTGTGCATGCCCAATTCGCCTGCGCTGTGGGTGGCGGCGGGCTTGCTGTGGATCATGGATGCGTCGATCAACATTTCGATGGAGCCGTTCCGCGCTTTTGTTGGCGATCAGTTGCCGCCGCGGCAGCGGCCGCTCGGCTATGCCATGCAGAGCTTTTTTATCGGCGTGGGCTCAGTCGTGGCTTCACTGCTGCCGTGGCTGCTCGCCAAGGTGGGCGTCAGCAATGTGGCGGGCGTGGGCGGCATACCCGATACAGTGAAGTACGCGTTCTATCTGGGCGGTGCGGTGCTGCTGATCTCGGTACTGTGGACCGTGCTGTCCACGCCGGAGTATCCGCCGGAGGAACTCGCATCTTTCGATGATGCCGGTGCAGAAGCGCCGGTGACCAGCGCATCTGGCGCGTGGCGTATCGGTGGCACGTTGTTTGTGCTGGGCGCGCTGCTGGTGCCGGTGATCTATCACTATTCCCTGGAAAAAGAGTTGTATCTGCTTGCAGGTGGCCTGCTGGTGTTCGGCGCGTTGTTCGTCTGGCTCTCGGCGACCAGCAGCAGCGGCATGGTGCGGCAGATGATGGGCGATCTGTACCACATGCCGGCGACCATGCGCCGACTCGCGTGGGTGCAACTCTTCTCGTGGTTTGCGCTGTTTGCCTTGTGGATCGATACCACGCCGGCGGTGGCCGCCGTGCACTTTGGCAGCACCGATACGCATTCGGCCGCGTATAACGACGGTGCCAACTGGGTAGGCGTGCTGTTTGCCGCCTACAACGCTTTCGCCGCATTGGCTGCCGTGGTGATTCCCTGGATGGTCCGGCGCTGGGGTTTGCGCATGAGCCACCTGATCAATCTCTGGCTGGGTGGTGCAGGGCTGTTGTCGTTCCTGCTGATCCGCGACCCGCACTGGCTGCTGCTGTCGATGGTTGGCGTGGGCTTCGCCTGGGCGTCCATTCTTTCGCTGCCGTATGCGCTGCTGTCGGACAACCTGCCGGCCGCGAAGATGGGCGTCTATATGGGCATCTTCAACTTCTTCATCGTCATACCGCAGTTGCTGGCGGCCAGTGTGCTGGGTTTGTTACTGCGCCTGTTCTTCCACGGGCAGCCGATCTGGGCGCTGGCTATGGGGGGCGCAAGTCTGGTGATGGCGGGGCTTTGCACGCTGCGCGTGGCGGAGCCGGCTGGGAGCCAGGAGTGAGTTAAGAGGAGTGAGAAGTGAGAGAAAGCAGGCGGGGCCGCTCTTCTCTCACTTCTCACTTCTCGCTCTTGTCTTCTCGGCCCCTCAGGCTCGATTTCCGCACAATCAGCTTCGCCGGGAGCATGGCGCTTTCGGCGGGCTGGCCACGGATCAGGCTCAGCAGGTTGTCCACGAGGATCTCACCGGCCAGATTGGTGTCCTGCAGCACCGTGGTCAGCGGCGGATTGACGAAGCTGGCCATGGGAATGTCGTCGAAGCCGGCCAGGAGTACGTCGTCCGGTACTTTCAGGCCATGGTCGTCCATGGCGCGCATGGCGCCGATGGCGATCAGGTCGCTGGCGGCGAACACCGCATCAAACGTGATGCCTCGCGCAAGCAGTGTTTCGAGGGCGTCGTAGCCGGAGCGTTCGGTGCTCTCGGCATTCACCTGCAGCAGCGGCTCGGCCTCCAGCCCCGCATCGTTCAGCGCGCGAATGTGGCCGCGATAGCGGTCGAAGAATTCCGGGTAGTGGCTGGAGGCGTCGCCCAGGAAGGCGATTCGCCGGCAACCCTGTTCCATGAAATGCGTGGTCACCGCGTGTCCGCCACTGAGATTGTCGCAGCCCACGGAGATATCCGGCTGGTCGGCCAGCACCGCGCCCCAACGCACGCAGCGCGTGCCCTGATTCACCAGTTTCTGCAGCTTGTCGCGGATGGCGAGGTAGTCGCCGTAGCCGAGCAGGATGATGCCGTCAGATTTTTTGCTGTCCGCATAGTCGGCATGCCAATCATGCGAGAACTGTTGGAACGAAATCAGCAGGTCGTAACCACGCTGCGCACTGGCGCGCGTGATCGAGCCCAGCATCGACAGGAAGAACGGGTTGATGTGCGACTCGTCCGCCGTCGGGTCCTCAAACAGCAGCAGCGCCAACGTGCCGGTGTGCTTGGCGCGCAGGCTGGACGCGTTCTTGTCGACTTTGTAGTTCAGTTCATCGACGGCTGCCTGGATGCGCCGGCGGGTTTCCTCGTTGACCAGCGGGCTGCCGCGCAGGGCGCGTGAGACCGTCGACTGAGAGACCCCAGCCAGATGGGCAATATCAAATGAGGTGACTTTTCCCTTGATCTGCACGCAGCCGTGACCTTTGAAATGCCGGCCGCGCTCCTTGTGGCCAATTGCGAAGGATGCCGCAAATCCTAGCGATTTGTGCGGTCGCTGTCCTTGATCGGGCCTGAGAGAAACTGTGGGCGAAAAAAAGCCCCGAGGATTAGGGGGGAATCCTCGGGGCCGGATGGAAGCGAAACCCAGGGGAGAGGTTCGCTTACCGGTTGGCTCATCCAGGGAGGTGGTGAGCCGGCGGATGCCGTTGCGTGCATCCGTAAAGTAAGAACGCGTTGCGCGGCGAAAGTTGCACGAGGCGAGGCGGTTTTGGTTAGCGGGTGTTCATTTGACGAAAATCAAACACTTGGAGGTTGGGGTGTTGGTGGTGTTGTGGGTGGAATGGTTGCAGGTTGACTGAGTGGGCGCGGCGACGCGAATGGCGCGAGCTTTTAGCTCCCTCTCCCCTTCGGGGAGAGGGTTGGGGTGAGGGGCGGGTGCTCGCTGTAGCGTTTCTATCTGTCAGCTTTGCTCTTGGCGCTGATGTGGCGCTACCGCGACCGGGCTCGCCTGCGGCGGGCTTCCGCTGTCCTGCCGGACAGCGGGTCACTTCTCTTTGCGTGGCCAAAGAGAAGTAACCAAGAGAAAGGCCACCCCGATGGCGCGCCTTCCGGGCTTGCAGCCCGGAAG
>NZ_JAPJBQ010000010.1 GCF_026421305.1 Dyella silvae | reverse complement strand
GCTCTTCCGATCTGCCGCCCAGCCGCCGGCCGCGTCGACGGCCGCCGCTCCGGCGGCTGCCAGCACGGCCGCTCCGGCGCCCGCCGCCACCGCAGCGCAGGCTCCGGCACCTGCCCCCGCGCCGGCCGTGGCGTTCGTGGACGACGGCAAATGGGTGGAAGGCAAGAACTATGTCCGCCTCGAGCCGGCCCAGTCCAAGGTCAGCAATACCGACAAGATTGAAGTGGCCGAAGTGTTCTCGTACGGCTGCCCGGCCTGCAATCAGTTCCACCCGACCATGAACAAGCTGGTGCAGGAGCTGCCCGCCAACGCCGCCGTGGCCTACCTGCCGGCCTCCTTCATGCCGCAGGAAAACTGGCCGATGCTGCAGCGCGCCTTCCTCACCGCCCAGGCACTGGGCGTGGCGGAAAAGGCCAATGACGCCATGTACGACGCGGTGTGGAAGACGCAGGAACTGAGCGCCATGCAGGGTGCTGGCCTCAAGCCCACCTCGGCCCTGCCCACGCTCGAGGACGCTTCCAAGGTCTACGCCAAGTTCGGCGCCGACCCCAAGGAGTTCGTGGCAGTGGCCAACTCCTTCACCATCAACACCAAGGTCAAGCGCGCTGACGATCTGCTCAAGGCCTACGGTGTGGAAGAGACGCCGACCATCGTCGTGAACGGCAAGTACCGCGTCACGCCGCGTCAGGCTGGCGGCTACGACCAGGCAGTGGAGCTGACGAAGTGGCTGGTGGCCAAGGAAGCAGCCGGCAAATAAGCCCGTCTGACTGCGTCTCCACCACCCGTCTACTGAGAGTACCGCCCATGTTCAAACGTTTTGCCTCTCTGCGCGCTGTTGCCATGTTCGCTGGCCTGCTGCTCGCCAGCGCCTGCACAGCTACCGGTTCCAACGAACCGACCCCCTACACCGACGGCGCCGAGTACGTGACGCTGGCCGCTCCCGCTCATCGCCTAAGCGACGCGGGCAAGGTGGAAGTGGTCGAAGTGTTCTCCTACGGCTGCATCCACTGCGCTCATTTCGCCCAGGCCGCCGAGGCGATGCGCAAGCAGTTGCCGCCAGGTGTTGTATTCAAGCTGATGCCCGCCGCCTTTAACGACGAGTGGGTGCCCTATGCCCGCGCGTTTTACGCAGCGCAGAAGCTGGGCGTGCTCGAGCAGACCCACCTGGCACTGTTCAAGGCGAAGTTTGACGAGCACTACCCGATATCCAGCCTTGATGAGCTCGCCGATTTCTACGCCCGCAACGGCGTGAAGCGCGAAGACTTCATGCGTATCGCAACCTCGGACGAAGTGACGGCGCAGATCCGCAAGGACGCCGCCCTCGTGCAGCAGTGGCAGGTGGACGGCACGCCAACCATCGTGGTCGACGGCAAATACCGCACGGCCAACGTGAAGACGCTGGACGAACTCTCCGCCGTGGCCCAGTGGCTGGCCAAGCGCGAGTTGGCGGGCGCCAAGTAAGGCGCTCTGCGGGGACTTTCCCCGCGTTCACACCCCGCCGGGCATGCTTATGGAGTTGACCGTCGCCTGGATGGCGACGGTCACCTTTTGCGACTACTCTGCCCGCCCCATGAATCGCGCCAATCCCGCCCCCGCTGCCGTCCCCGAGCGTCGCCTGCGTCTGCTGAGCTGCAACATCCTGGCCGGTGCCAGCGTGCAGCGTTACAGCGAGTACGTCACGCGCAGTCTCAAAGCCGTGCTGCCGGGTCGCAGCAAGCTGGACAATCTCGACCGGCTGGCCGAACTGCTGCCGCAGTTCGATGTGATCGGCCTGCAGGAGGCCGACGCCGGTAGCCTGCGCTCTGGCTTCCTCAACCAGACGCGGTATCTGGCCGAGGCGGCCGGCATGCCATTCTGGAGCCATCAACCGAACCGCCCGATGGTCCGGCTGGCGCATTCGGCCAACGGCCTGATCAGCCGGCTCGAGCCGACCAGCGTGCTCGACTACCCGCTGCCCAGCCGCATTCCGGGCCGTGGCGCCCTGCTCGCGCGCTTCGGCGAAGGTGCCGATGCACTGGCGGTCATGATTGCTCACCTGTCGCTCAGCGCACCTGCCCGCGCGAAACAGCTCGGCTTCATTGCCGAAGTGCTGCAGGACTACCCACATGCCGTGCTGATGGGCGATCTCAATACCGAGATCCGCAGCAACGAGATGAGGCATCTGTTCGCCAGATCCAGTCTCGTGCCGCCTGAGCAGGCCACGCCGACGTTTCCGAGCTGGAAACCGCGCCGCGCGCTGGACCACATCCTCACGTCGGAAAAGATCCACCTCGACAAGGTCTGGGCATTGCCGCAGGCTTTTTCCGACCACCTGCCGCTGGCGGCCGAGATCAGGCTGCCCGACCATATCGCCCCCCGCCCCCACCGACTGCGCCGATGAAACGAGTTCTGAGCCTTGCCACGCCCTGGTTGCTGTTGATTGCCATCGGCGTGGGCGCCGGCGTGCTGCGTTACGGCCTGGTGGAATCGGCCGATATGGCGCATACGTGCGAAGCCGGCCAGGCGCTGGCCTGCAAGATCCGGCACCTGACCGTGGAAGGCTTCATTCTGGCCGGCATTTTCGGTTACCAGATGGGCATCTACGGCTGGCTCGCGCTCGCTGCCGCAGCGCTGGCACTGATCCGCAAAAATACCTTCTTCGCATGGCTCGCCGCCGCCACCGGCCTGGTGGCGCTGCTGCTGTACTGCTTTGCCCCGGGCGCGTTCGCGCTGCTAGTAGGCTGCCTGCGGCTGGTACGCCTGCAGTCGGAGTCCACGGCGCCACTCGACCAGCACCGCGCCGGCGAAGGCCAGATTCACGCTCAGCCATAGCCAGGTGGACGGGTTAAGCCCGCTCTCCTGCGCTACCACCACAGCAGCCAGCACCGGCAACAAGCACGCGATGAAGCGCTCCTCCACCGAGGGCACCACCGTGCTGCGCCCGGTTTCCAGCAGCGCAGCCAGCAGATAGCCCACTGCAGGCGGCCAGAACAGCCCCAGCGGGAAGTCACGATAGCGGCCGTCGAACACCATCAGCAGACCGTAGAAGCTGAGCCCGAACAGCCAGACAAAACGCAGACCCCGTCCCGGTGCCGCATTGGCAGGCACCTGGGCCAGCCGCGCTGCGATCCAGCGCCCCAGCAGAACCGCCGTACCCAGCGCCGCAAGACAAAGCAGGGTTGTGAACACCCACTCCGCTTCGTTGCGGCAGTCGAACAGCATGCGCCGCCCCTGCCACGCGATGGAGGTGCCGGCGGCAAATCCGGCGATCGCCAGCGCAAACCGGCCGGTCAAGGTGCGCAGGTACCGCCGCCACCAGCCCGCCAGCACGAACAAGACCGCGCCTGCCAGACCCGCCAGCCAGCCAAGTGCCCAGCGCGGCTCCTCTACCACCGGACCCTGCATGGAGAACTTGGGCCGCGCATTGACGTCGAAAATGCCCCAGTAGCCGCCCACTGTGCCTTCCTGGGCGCGTTTCCAGGGCTGGTCGAAGGCTTCGATCACGTTGTACGGCATGTCCACGCTGCCGGCGTAACGAAGGAAGTCGCGCATATAACGCGCTTCGTTCACCAGGCTGGCACTGGCGCGGCGGCGCGGCCGTCCTTCGCTGGGCCAGCCCGTTTCACCGATCATCACGGCGCGTCCGGGGAAGCGGGTCTTCATGCGCGCGTAGACCTCTGCCACATGCTGCAGCGCGTCCTGAGGCGCCACGGGCTCGTCTTCCCAATACGGCAGGATGTGGATGGTGAGGTAGTCCACCGCGTCCGCCATCTGCGGATAGCGCAGCCAGAACTCCCATACGTCGGCATAGGTCACCGGCACGTGGGTGTCGTGGATCGCATTGCGCACTTGGGTGATGTAAGCAGTCAGGGCCTTCGACGACTGCTCACCGCGCAGCAACACCTCGTTGCCCACGATGACGCCGCGCAACACATCCGGATGCGCTTTGGCCGTCGCGATGCCCATCTGTACTTCGCGTTCGTTCAACGCCTGATCGCGGCCCAGCCAGATACCCATCAGCACCTTCATGCCGTAACGCTGCGCGATCTCCGGCACGGCATTAAGGCCCGCGCCCTGCGAGTAGGTGCGCACGCAATCGAAGCGCTCCGAGAGTGCGCGCAGATCCGCGTCGATACGCTCCGGGCTCACGAACGCCTTGGGATCGAGCGGTGTCTCGCCCGGCTTGCGGAACGGCGCGTAGGACACGCAGGCAATGCGCGCGGTGGGCGCGTCCGGCAAGGGTACCGGGCGGCCAATTTGCCACCACCAGAGCGCACCCCATACCGCGGCGGCGACAAGGATCAGCCACACGAGCGGCACTACACGGGACGACGGCGAGGACGTAGGCGACATGCACTTCCTGAGATGCGCCGGACGCGGCGCCGCGAGCCGCCGATTCTAACAGCCGGCCCGGCCACGCCATGTACGTCTTCGGCCTGGAATGCTGTTTCACGCCACGCTCAGCGGGCGTTGGCCATCCTGCTTCGTCCCGCGCAGCGCGCCGCCCCCTGCGGAACCCCGCGAAGTACCCTGCGCCGGAGTAGGCAAAAAAAGGAGTTGTCATGTCCCTACGCGCAGCACCGCGGCTATGCGCCCGACGCTTGCTTACCGTGATGGCCGGCCTGTTGCTGGCCGGTGCCGCCAGTGCGGCCGAGCCCACCGACGCTCAGCGCAGCGCCTTCAAGCAAGCCTACGCGGCAGCTCAGCAGGGCGGTGATGGCTGGCGCGCCTCGTCCAAGGGACTGGAGAGCTACCCGCTTTACCCCTACCTGGAAGCTGCCTCCCTCACGCACGACATCCGCCAGGTGACGCGCCCTCAGGTCGAGGACTACCTCAAGCGTTATCCCGGTCTGTTGACCGCCAGCGATCTGCGCCGCGACTTTCTCAATGAACTGGCGCGCCGGCAGGACTGGGACAATTTTCTCGCGATGTACCAGCCCGGCCTTGGCGACGCCCTTACCTGCAATGCATTGCAGGCCCAGCTGAGCAAGGGCACGCCGCTCGATTTCGACCGTGACCTCAGCGCGCTGTGGGTCAAGCCCAAGCTGCCCAGTGCGTGCGATCCGGTGCTGAACGCTGCACACGATCAAGGCCTGCTCACCACCCAACGCGTGTGGGACCGCATTGATCGCGCGGCAGATGCCGTACAGCCGGGCACCATCAATGCCATCGCCGATTGGCTGCCCGCAGATCAGGCACCGATGGCCAAACGCATCGCCATGGCATTGAGCGACCCGAGTGGCGCCGTCGCGGCGGCGAACCAGTGGAACGACACGCCGCGTGATCGTCAGGCCGCCATGCTGGCGCTGGAACGCCTGGCGCGGCGACAGTCCGTCACCGCCGACAACGCCTGGCAGAAGCTGCAAAGTCAATTCGCCTTTACGCCGGATCAGCGCAACCGCGTGATGTACGCGCTCGCGCTGTTCCACGCGACCGACTATGACGCAAGCGCGCTGGACCGACTTATCGCACTGCCTGCTTCGGTGCAGACCGATGTCAGCCGCGAATGGCGCGTGCGTGCAGCGCTGGCGCAGCAGGACTGGAAGGCTGCGCTTGCTGCGATCGATGCCATGCCGCCGACGCAACAACAGGATGGCGAATGGCGCTGGTTCCGCGCCCGCGCACAAACCGAACTTGGCCGTAAAGACGACGCGCAACGCGTGCTGAGCTCGCTGGCGCAGGAGCCCACATTCTTCGGCTTCCTGGCGGCCGATCGCATCAACGCCCCCTACGGCATCTGCCAGATTTCGCTCAACAGCGATCCGCAACGCGAACGTACCCTGCTGGCCAATCAAGGCTTGCAGCGTGCCTTCGAGTTGTACGCCGTGGACATGCCCAAGCAGGCACGCCGCGAGTGGACGCAGGCACTGGACGGTGCCGACCCCGACACACAGAAACTCGCTGTGAGCCTCGCCTATCGCCGTGGCTGGTATGACCGCGCGATTTTCACCTTCAACACCGGCGACGCGCTGCGCTACTACGAGCAGCGCTTCCCGCTCGCCAGCCAGGACGGCGTGGTGCCGCAGGCGCAGGAGGCCGGTATCGATCCGTCGTGGGCATACGCCATTCTTCGCGCGGAAAGCGCCTGGATGAGCGATGCCCGCTCCGGTGCCGACGCACGAGGCCTGATGCAGTTGCTGCCCTCCACCGCCGCGCTCGTCGCCAAGCGCAACGGCCTCAACTGGGGCGGCGGCGACACCCTGTATGACCCGGTCACCAACATCATTCTCGGCACGCGCTATCTCGCGCAGATGGCCTCCCGCTTCAGCGGCTCCATCTGGCTGGCCAGCGCTGCCTACAACGCCGGTCCCGGCAAGGTCGACCAATGGCTCGAAGCGCGCGGCTCGCTGCCACCGGACCTGTTTGTCGCCACCATCCCGTACAAGGAAACCCGCGAGTACGTGGCGCGCGTGATGTCGTTCGCGGTGATCTATGACTGGCGCCAGCACGGCAACGCGACGACGCTTTCGCAGCGGATGACACCCATCGGTGACGCCTACCGACTGCCCGACAGCCGCAGTGAGCGTAAGCTGGTGGCCTGTCCCGCCGTCCCGGCGCCGGCCGGAGCCGCCTCGGCGGCACCGGCCAGCAGCATGGCGCCGCCGGCAACCACGTCCGGCAACGGCAGCGCGCACTGATGGGGAGATCACCTTTGATTCGTAAGGCACAGCAACTGGTGGTACTGGGTGGCACCGGTTTCGTCGGCTCACACCTGCTGCCACGACTGGCAGCCGATGGCCACCGTATCCTGTTGCTGTCGCGCAACCGCGAACGCAAACGCGAGATGAGCGTGCTGCCATCCGTGCGTGTGCGCAGCGTAGACGTCTACGACGGCAACGCCCTGCGCCGGCATTTCGAGGGCGCCGACGCGGTGATCAATCTGGTCGGCATTCTCAACGCCTTCGGCGAGCAGACATTTCACCACGCGCATGTCGAACTGACGCAGCGTGTGATTGCTGCCTGCCACGCTGCCGGCGTGCCTCGCCTGCATCACATGAGTGCGCTCAAGGCTGGGCAAGGCCTGTCGCAGTACCTCAAGACCAAGGGCGAAGCCGAATCGCACGTGCGCAACGCGACGATCGACTGGACCATCTACGAGCCGAGTGTGATGTTTGGCGAAGGTGGTGGTCTGGTGGATCGGTTTGCCACCTTGCTGCGCCAGATGCCCGTGCTTCCCCTCGCACGCGCACCTTCACGCATGGCGCCAACGTGGGCGGGCGACGTGGCAGAGGCCATCGCGCGCTGCGTGGCCGACGACAAGCTCGGTGTCGATCAGAGCTTCGAGCTCTATGGTCCGGAAGTGCTTACGCTGGGCGACATCGTGCACCAGATCCGCGACGTCATGGGTGTGCGCACGCCGATCGTCGCGTTGCCCGACAGTCTCGGCCGGTTGCAGGCGCAGGTTGCGGAACTGTTGCCTGGCAAGCCGTTCTCCTTGGACAACTTCCGCTCGCTGCGCACCGATTCGGTGGGCAAGGTCGATGGTTATGCCGCACTGGGCATTGTGCCGCAGCCGTTTTCTGCCTGGTTGCCGGTGTTGTTGAAGCAGTCGTCGCGGCAGCGGCGGATGACGCTGGCGAGGAAGAGGTCGTTTTGAGGTGGCTGGATGGTGGCGCTGTGCGTGAGCACTTTGATCTTCGCGTTTTCGAAGGCCAGCTAACGGTGCGGCATCCCGGCTCTTAGCCCCCTCTCCCCTCCGGGGAGAGGGTTGGGGTGAGGGGCGGGTGCTCGCGGTAACGTTTCTATTTCTCGCTTTTGCTCTGGTGTGACGTTTCCGCCAGCTTGCTCGCCTGCGGCGGGCTTCCGACGATCTGCCGATCGCCGGGTCACTTCTCTTTGCTTGCCCAAAGAGAAGTAACCAAGAGAAAAGGCACCCCGCTTGGCGCTTGCCGGGCTGATAGCCCGGCAAGTCCGTGAGGGTCGGCCGGGCTTTTCGACAGGGCTTCCTGCCCTGACGAAAAGTGCCTGGCATCCATGCCAGGCACCCCTACGGGGCCTGATCGTCCAACCCTCACCGCCGCACAGGGGCCCCTCAGATCAAGAGCGCAAAGGCTCGCGCAGCAAAGCTGCACATCGCTCTTTGCTGTTTGCTCTTTGCTGTTTGCTCTTTGCTGTTTGCTCTTTGCTGTTTGCTCTTTGCTGTTTGCTCTTGGCTTTTGCTCTTGGCTTTGGCTCTCCGCCCTTGACCTCCGGGCCCCTATGGCGCGGCGGGCGGGTGGAGGATCAGCCCGAAGGGTGGCCGGCACGGATGCCGGCCAGTTTTTCGACAGGACAGGGATGTCCTGTCGAAAAACCCCGTAACCCGCCCGCGAACCTTCCGGGCTTCGCCCGGAAGGCGCGCCATCGGGGTGGCCTTTCTCTTGGTTACTTCACTTTGGCCACGCAAAGAGAAGTGACCCGCTGTCCGGCAGGACAGCGGAAGCCCGCCGCAGGCGAGCCAGGGGGCGGTATCGCTAAGTTACGGCGAAAGAGCAAAGGCACTGGATGACCAGCCTTCGGCTGTTGTGAAGCGCTTCCTGCCTTCGCAGGGATGACGGTGAGGGGAATCAACCATGTCGCGAGCACCCGCCCCTCACCCCAACCCTCTCCCCGGAGGGGAGAGGGAGCCAAAAGCGCCACGCGCCAGCCAGCCCCGACAACCACCCAAAAGAACCACCAGCCGCCCCCATGTCAAAATCCCCCCATGCGCATCTATCTCGTCGGCGGCGCCGTCCGCGACAAACTGCTGGGAAGGCCCGTCGCTGACCGCGATCACGTCGTCGTCGGCGCACATCCGGACGACTTGCTCGCACAGGGCTACCGCCCCGTAGGCAAGGACTTCCCGGTCTTCCTGCACCCGCAAACCGGCGAGGAATACGCGCTCGCGCGTACCGAGCGCAAAACTGGCCGTGGCTATCACGGCTTTGCCTTCCACGCCGATCCTTCCGTGACGCTGGAAGACGACCTCGCCCGGCGCGACCTCACCATCAATGCGATGGCCGAAGGCGAAGACGGCCATCTGGTCGATCCCTTCCATGGCGCGCGCGACCTTGAGCAGCGTCTGCTGCGTCATGTCTCGCCGGCCTTTGTCGAAGACCCCGTTCGCCTGTTGCGCGTCGCACGCTTCGCCGCACGCTTCGCACCGCTGGGTTTCACCGTCGCTCCCGAAACCATGGCGCTGATGCAGCAGATGGTGCGCGAGGGCGAGGTGGATCATCTTGTGCCCGAACGGGTGTGGCAGGAAACACGCAAAGCGCTCGGCGAGGCGCAGCCATCGGCTTTCCTGCGCGTGCTGCGTGAATCGGGTGCACTTGCTGTGCTGTTTCCCGAAGTCGATGCACTGTATGGCGTGCCGCAACGCGCGGAGTTTCATCCGGAGATCGATACCGGCGTGCACGTAGAGATGGTGCTGGACATGGCGGCGCGCATCGCGCCTGGCAATGATGTGGTGGGCTTCTGTGCGCTGACCCATGATCTCGGCAAGGCGCTTACGCCCACAGGTGAATTGCCTCGTCATGTGGGGCATGAGCATGCGGGCGTACCACCGCTGCAACGCCTGACCGCCCGCCTGAAAGTGCCCACCGAACATGCGGTGCTGGCCGAGCACGTCTGCCGCGAACATCTCAGTGCACATCGCGCATTCGAATTGAAGCCGGCCACCGTCTTGCGTGTGTTGTCGTCGCTGGATGCACTGCGTCGTCCGGAGCGGCTGGATTTGTTCCTCGCTGCCTGCGAAGCAGACAAACGCGGCCGCCTCGACCACGAGAACGATGCCTACCCGCAGGCCGACTATCTGCGCCACGCGCGCGATGCCGCGGCAGCGGTGCGTTCGGAGCCGTTTGTCGCGGAGGGACTCAAGGGACCTGCCATCGGCGACGCCATGACCGCCGCACGCGTGGCCGCCATTGCGGCGCTGAAGCAATCCATGGCTTCCACTGACAACCGCTGAACGACACCGGACCACGTCAGCGGAAGATGGCCTTGGCAGGTATTTGGCTGATTTCCAGGCGAATCCCAGGACGTGTATAAAGGCGGGCTGCTTGTCGCCGTTTGGTCAAACGGGGCATTACGTTCACCCCGGAGTCCAACGTGTCCACTGCGCCTAACCTGCCCTCGCTGCTACGCCAGCGGTTTCGTCCGCTGTTGTGGCTGGCCATCTGCTATGTGGTGATTGGCGCGCTTACGCGCGTCGCCCTGTTGGTTATGGCGGGCAGCGGCGTGCCGCTCAACCCGCTGTACTGGGCCTATGCGTTCGGCGTGGGCATGGCGTATGACCTGGTCGCCTTTGTCTATCTGGCATGGCCGCTGGTGCTCTATCTGTGGCTGGTACCACAACGCATCTACGTGTCGCGCACGGGCCAGTGGCTGCTGTACGGCGGCGGCGCAGTGCTTTTGTTCACGCTGATGTTCATCGGCGCTTCGGAGCTGGTGTTCTGGGGCGAGTTCGGCACGCGCTTCAATTTCATCGCGGTGGACTATCTGGTCTACACCACCGAGGTGATCGGCAATATCCGCGAGTCGTATCCGCTGGGCACCTGGATCAGCCTGTTGTCGCTGGCTACGCTGGTGATCGTGTGGCTGACGCGTCGTGGTTTGCAGGCCCGCGATGGCGGCACCCACTTCATGCAGCGCGGCAAAGTGGCGCTGGTCTGGCTGTTGATCACGGTGGTCACGGCGTTTGCGCTTAAGGGCACGCACAAAGACCGTACCGATAACGCCTATGTCAATGAGTTGTCCGGCAACGGCGTGTACGAGTTTTTTGCCGCCTTCCGCAGCAGCCATCTGGACTATGCGCGCTTCTATCGCACCCTGCCCCAGGACGAAGCGTTCAAGCGTGTGCGCGAGCTGGTCAAGACACCGGAAGCCACGTTTATCAGCGACGATCCGTCGGATCTCACCCGCGAGATCCGCCACGCCGGGCCGGAGAAGCATCTCAACGTCGTACTGATCAGCGTCGAAAGTTTCTCGGCCGACTTCCTCGAAGCGTTCGGCGATACGCGAGGCATCACGCCCAATCTCGATGCGCTGATCAGCCAGAGCATGTTCTTCGACAACCTCTACGCCAACGGCACCCGCACGGTGCGTGGACTGGAAGCGCTGTCGCTGTCGGTGCCGCCCACCCCGGGCGACTCCATCGTGAAGGCGCACAACAACGAGAACCTGTTCTCGGTGGCCAACGTCTTCAATGACCGGGGCTATCAGTCGGACTTCGTGTACGGCGGTTACGGTTATTTCGACAACATGAATTACTTCTTCTCGCATAACGGCTATCGCGCGGTAGATCGCAGCGATATCGCCAAGGGCGAGACCATTCATCATGAAAATGTGTGGGGCGTGGCCGACGAGGATCTGTATACGTTGGCGCTGAAACAGATGGATCAGGCGAACGCGCAGGGCAAGCCGTTTTTCCTGCACGTCATGACCACATCCAATCATCGCCCCTTCACGGTGCCAGCCAACCGCGTGACGCAACAGGACGGCACGCGCGAAGCCGCCGTGGCGTACACCGACTGGTCGATCGCCGACTTCCTCAAGCGCGCACGAACCCGGCCGTACTTCGACAACACGGTGTTTGTGATCACGGCTGACCACTGCGCGTCTAGCGCGGGACGCACCAGCGTGCCGGTCAATCGTTATCACATTCCGCTGTGGATCTACTCGCCCGCGCATGTCGCGCCACAACGCGTTTCTCGTTTGATGTCACAGGTGGACATCATTCCCACAATGCTTGGCATGCTGAACTTCAGCTACCGCAGCCGTTTCTTCGGCGCGGACATCTTTCAGCTTGAACCCGGCCGCGAGCGCGCCTTCCCCGCCACCTACGAGAAACTCGGCTATCTGCAGGGTGACGTGCTCACCGTGCTCGAGCCCCAGCAAAAGCTGGAACAGGTGCGCCCCGACTACGACAACGGCGACGCCGTGCCCAACACGCCAGTCGACCAGCGTCAGGTTGACGATACGACGGCCTACTATCAGGTGGCCTCGACGCTGTTCAAACACGGCAAGCTGCAGCGCCGGCAGGACGACAGTACGCCCGTGCAGCCCCAAACTCCCGCGAGCGAATCGCGGTAACCCGTGGGCGGCCGGCTTATAGCCGGTCGCCCTGATCCGACTCCAGCAGCTCGGCAGGCAGCGGTACCACGTCCATGTTGCGGGCGAACAGCATCGCCTGAAAGCGCTCGCCCATCTGGTCGGGTAGCGTGAGTTTCTTTACTTCCTGAGCCAGGCGGTAACGCACCGTTTCATCCGAGGCGTTTTCGTAAGCTGACTCAAACGCTGCCTGCAAACCGCTGCCAATCAGGAACTGCGCTTGCGGCATGTAGCCGGCCACGCCGAACCCCGCGTTGTTGCCTGCTTCGGCGAGCGCGGTGAAATCGACGGATGCGGTGAGGTCGTTCAACCCCGGCAAGTACAGCGGATCGTTGTGCGCCCGATGCCGATAGTGCGCCATCAACGTGCCGTCACTGCGTTCGGGCAAGTAGTATTCGCGGCGCACGTAGCCATAGTCGATAAACAGCATCAGGCCGGCGGTGAGTGAACCGGCTACCGCCTGAATCCAGTACGGCAGCTGCGGCAGGACTTCCGAGCGATAGCCGTCGCGGAATTCGGTATCGATATCCCGCTCGACGTGACGCACCGCACCGGATACAAGCGCATCGGCGGGACGGTCGACGCGCATCAGGCGGCCCTCGCCATCCAGCGTCACATACTCCTCGTAAACCTCGCCTGCGCGCATGGCAAAACGCGTCGTCGGCAAGGCATCGATCACCTCATTGGCAAACAACACGCCGCGCCAGTCCTGCTCCGGCGGACGATCCAACCACAGCACGCGCGCGAACACGCTGGCAGGCAGGGCGTTGAGCAGGCGCTCTCGCTGACGCTCGCGCAGGTCCGCGCTGGGCTCGAGGATGTAATAGCGGCGCGGCAGCGTGCCACTGGCCTCAAACGCTTTCAGCGCAGCTTCGGCAAAGGAGCCGCTGCCACCGCCAAGTTCGAGAAAATCGGCGTCCTCGCCCAGCAGTTCCAACACCGGGTAAGTCGCATTCACCACGCAGCGTGCGAAAAGTTCACCCAGTTCCGGCGCGGTGATGAAGTCACCGGCTTCGCCGAACTTGGTCTTGCCCGCGCTGTAGTAGCCCAGGCCAGGCGCATACAGGCAACGCTCCATGTACTGGGAGAACGGCATCGGTCCGTGCGCGGCAATTTCCTCGCGCAGGCGCGTCAGCAGCCGGTCGGAATGGACGCGCTCGTCGGCGCCGGGATCGGGAAGTTCGAAAGACATGCCTGCAGCCTGCTGGGAAACCGGCAAAGAATAACCCAAGCCCCGCCATAGCCTCGTGAGGGGGAGGAAGGCTATGACGGAGTGGGCCCAGCTGACCGTTGAAACGTTTAGAAGCTGAAGTCCTTCTGCAGGCTCAGATAGACGCCCCGGCGCGGACCGTACTGCGGCGCGCCCACGCCCACGCCGGTGCCGTCGCGCAGCTGATAGCTGCGATCCAGCGCATTGATCAGCGCGAGCTGGGTCTTCACCTTGCCGAAGCTGCCGAAGGTGAAGTCATGGGCCACGTTGAGGTTGAGCTGGAAGTAATACGGCAACGACGCACCGTTCGGCACACCCGGCGCTCCCTTGCGCAAGCCGCTGCCGAACACGTAGTCAACGCCTGCACGGGTCGTGTCGGTAAAGGCGTAGGTGACGCCGCCCGACGAGGTGAGCTTCTGGTCGTGATCCAGATGGATCCAGTGGTCGTAGATGTAAGCCAACTCTTCGGGACTGAAGTTGTATTGCCCGGTGAGCACCTGCTTGCCCATGGCACGGTTGAACGACGCATTGAAGTACGCGGAGACCGGACCATCGTTGTAGTTGGCAGTGAACTCCACACCACGGATGCGGCCGTAGTTGTAGTTGAAGTTGGAGTAGATCAGTGCCGCGCCGAACTGACCTTCATCCTGCAGGCGGCGCACCTTGCGGTAGTACGCATCCAGCCCCAGCGTCAACGTGGAGCCAACCTGCTGCTGGATGCCCAGGTCGTAGTAGTCCGAACGCTCCGACAACGGCAGGTTGTTGCCACTGCTCGGCAGTTGGTTGGTGGTGCCGTTGAAGCGTGCGATGTTGCTGTCGTCGATCACCTCGGTCGCCGGCGGCGTGAAGTAACGCGCATAGCCGGCATGGACGACGGTACTGTCGGTCGCCTGATACACCACGCCAAGGCGCGGGCTGAGCTGGCTCTCCGTGCGGAACAACTCGTAGCGATCACCGCGCAGGCCGTAGTTGACGGTCCACTTCTCGCCGATGCTCCACTCGTCCTGCAAATACGCCGACCATGTACGAGCCAGAAGGTTGGTGGCGTCGTAGATGGCCATTGGCGTTGTGCTGGCCTGCGTGCCATCGGGGTTGGCCGGGAACACCAGCGAATGGTTGCTGATGTTGCCGCGCTCGAACTCACCGTAGATGCCGTAGCGCAGCGTATGGCTGTCGCCCAGCGGCGTGGAGAAGTCCGCCTGCAAGGTGCTGGCGCGGTTGGTGCGATCAATGGTGGATGCCACACCATTGAACATCAGGTCACCGACATTGTCGGGATCGAAGCCCACTTTGGTGTAACGCTGGCCCAGGGACACCTGATAGTCCGTCTTGCCCAACTTGCCCTGCAGCGAGAGCACACCGAACGTCAGCTTCTCTTTCTGCCGCTCATCGAGGTCAGCCGAATTGAACTCAGTCTGGTTCAGATAGGCGTACTGCGGGGTTTGGTTCGGATTATTGGGAATCTCAAACCGGTTGTTGGTCGCGCCAAACATGAAGCTGATGCGCGTGTCGTTATCGATCAGATACGACACATCGCCGAAACCCTTCACCTGATTGGTATGGTCGTGAATCGGGCTGCGGCTGGAGGTCGGGTTTTCAATACCGACATCGTTCTCCAGGTAATTCGCCGTGACGAACCAGCTCCAGCGATCGTTGCTTCCCCACAGCGATGCATTGGGATTGAGCGTGCCGAACGAACCGCCCGTGATACCCACGCTGCCGCCATTGCCGAGGTCATGGCCGCTCTTGGTGTCGATGTTCACCACCGCAGCCGTGCGTAGGCCGTACTGCGCCGGCAGCGCGCCATCGAGCAGCTTGACGCTCTGGATGGTGCGCGCATCGAGCGTCTGGCCGAAGCCGGAAATGGCTTCGGGAATGATCACGCCGTTGATGCGGTACTGCAGGTTCGCGTGATCGCCACGCACATGCAGGCCGCCGTAGGAGTCCTGCACCACGCCGGGTGCCTGCAGCAGCACCTGATTCAACGGGGTCGAGTCGCCCAGCGGCAACTGTTGGATGGCCTTCTGATCGATCACGTACTGGCTGCTGCCGGTATCCGGCGACAGCGAATTACGCGACTGGTCGAGTGCCGCGTTCACATCCACCGCACCAAGCTGCTTCACCTTGCCCGGCGTGTTGCGGCCGGCACTGTCTGCGTCGGCGCCGCCGCTGGCGTCGCTGCTGGTGACGCTGGGCGACTCCGGGTTCGGGCTGGTCTGGGCAAATGCCGCGGGGGCAGCGGCGCCCAGTGCAACGGCAAGACTCAAGGCAAGCAAGGTACGTTTCATCGGGTTTCCGGGGAGGGGCGGTCGGTTGTTATTTTCGATACGTTATAACATTGCCATTCTAGCCGACCCCGTGCCTGCCCCAAAAGTCATGCCCGGCCGTGCAACATCCTGCGTTAAGCCTTGACCGCGCGAGGTCAGCAGACTTTCACCCGCTGGCCCTAGACTGGCGCTCTCAACGCTCAGCGAGCCGCGGACCATGGCCAAGCCCTCCTCCCAGCTACCTGCTGTGATCACCGACCACAGTCGCGTGACCCAGGCCATCCTGGATTTCGTCAGCCAGATCCCGGACAGCGCCGTGGCCGGCAGCAAAACGCCCGAAACCGAGGCACAGCGACTGGCCACCCGCGCCGCCCAGCGCGCGGCGCTCACCGCCAGCACGCTTGCCTTGCCGCCCGGGCCGCTGGGCTGGCTGACCGTGCTGCCGGAGCTGATCGCCATCTGGAAGATCCAGGCACAGATGGTCGCCGACATCGCCGCCGCGTTCGGCAAACATCCCGAGCTGGGCCGCGAGCAGATGCTGTGGTGCCTGTTCCGCCACACCGCCGCGCAGGCGTTTCGCGACCTGGTCGTGCGTGTGGGTGATCGCTTGCTGTTTCGTCGCGTCACTTACACCGTGGCCGAGCGCGTCGCCAAAACGGTGGGCATCAAGGTGACGCAGCGCGCCGTGGGCAGGGGCATTTCGCGCTGGCTGCCCGTCGTAGGCGCCGTTGGCGTGGGCGCCTACGCCTACTACGACACAGCACAGGTAGCTCGCACTGCCATTGAGATGTTCATGGCCACCATCGAGACTGACGCCGTGTCGACCGAGCACCCCGCCGTGCGGCCACCGGAAAGCACCGGATGACGCTGCCTTTGCTTTGCGGCAAGCTCACCGCCCCATTGCTCGTTACCCCAGCGCGTCACGCAGGAGCCCACGCATGAGTCCACGTCACGAGCGCCCCGTTGCCCTGATCACTGGCGCCGGCAAGCGCGTGGGCGCGGTGATCGCCCGCACGCTGCACGCAGCCGGCTACGACCTCGCACTCCATTACCGTCATTCGGCCGCCGAGGCCGAGCTGTTGGCCAGCTCGCTGGAACGTCAGCGCGCTGGCAGCGCTTTTACGGTGCAGGGTGAACTGGCAAACATCGACGGCCTGCCCGAGTTGGTACAGCGGGTGCTGTCCCGCTTTGGCCGTCTGGATGCGCTGATCAACAACGCCTCGGCGTTTTATCCCACGCCGGTGGGCAGCGCCACGCCGGCGCAGTGGAATGACTTGTTTGCGTCGAATGCGCAGGCGCCGTTCTTCCTCGCGCAGGCCGCGCTGCCCGCATTGCGCGAAGCGCGCGGCGCCATCGTCAATCTGGTGGATATCTACGCTGAGCGTCCGCTCGCCCATCATCCGCTGTACTGCATGGCGAAGGCCGCCTTGGCCGCGATGACACGATCGCTGGCGCTCGACCTTGGCCCCGATGTTCGCGTAAACGGCGTTGCCCCCGGCGCGGTGATGTGGCCCAGCGACGGCAAGCCCTATGACGACCAGCAGGCCATGCTGGCCCGCACGCCACTGCAACGCGCCGGCTCGCCCGAAGATGTGGCCGGTGCTGTGCTGTGGCTGTTGCGTGATGCGCCGTTCGTCACGGGGCAGATCATTCGCATCGATGGCGGACGGACGTTGTCCGTGTAAACGAACGTGGCCGCGCATCCGCGCGGCCACGTTGGCTTTCCCATGATGCCGATGCTCGCCGATTACTTCTTCGGCTTGAACGCCTGCTCGAGCAGCGCCTGATCGAAACCGTAACCCACCTGACCTTCCTCGGCGTAGCGATACAACGCCGCTGCATAGATGCCCTGCAGCGATGCCTGGATCAGGCCCAGCAAGGTGATGCCGATGGCCACGACAGCAACGGCTATGACCACGACGGCCGTCGATTGCATGGCAACGGCGCCCATGATCAGGCCGGCCGATACCAGGATGGCCAGAAACATCAGCAGGCCGAACACCACGCCGATACCCGCGTTGCCGATGATGTTTTCGCCCCAGGTACGCTTGAGCAGGTCCACGCTCTCCTTGATGGCGTCGGTGGGACCCACGTCCTGACTGGCCAGTACCGGCACCACCAGGAACGTAGCCACCGTCCATGCGAGGCCGAGGAAACCGGCGACCAGCCGGCCGATCAGGCCCAATCGCTCCTGCAGCGCACGCAACACCAAACCCACCGTGGCGGCGATCAACGCATAGCCGAAGATGCTGACGATGCGCGAACGGGCGATGGCCATGCCTTCACCGAAGCTGGTGGATTCACCGCGCAAGCGCATCAACGCCGCACCGGCGAGTGCGGTGTTGAAGAAAATGATCACGAAGTACTGCACCAGATAGAACAGAAACAGCGCGATATAGCCGCCAACAGAAAGCGCACGCTCCTGTGTCTCGCCCGCCACACCGGAACCAACGAACGCAAGGGCGACAGGAATAAGAAAACTGGCTGCTACCAACAAGCAGCAAATGCCAGATACCAGAGGGAACATCAGCAGCGACTTGTCCGAACGCAACACATCAGCGCTCGCCTTCATCAAGCTCCAACTACGTGAAAAACGACCTGCCATACACCTGCCTCCTTGTGATGATGGAAAACTATCTAGCATCCGCGCCATAGCGGTAACAGTGCCGCACGACTCAAAGTGCTTCGAATTCGAGCGGTTCGCTTTCTGCCGGAAACGACGCCCATAGCGCCGCCATGGTCTGCCCGCTCACCGGATGCACCAGTTGCGGTGCGATGTCGGCCATCGGCTTGAGTACGAAGGCATGGCGCAGCTCTTTGCGCGGAATATCGAGGTGCCCTTCTCCCTGCCGCACCAGATCGTCATACAGCACGATATCCACATCGAGGGTGCGATCGGAAAAACGTGGCACATCGCGGCGGCGGCCGTGACGATCTTCCAGCGCATGCAGCCACTCGTTGAGCGCTTCGGGCGAAAGATCGGTATCCAGCCCCACTGCGAGGTTCACGAAATCCGCTCCGTCGAAACCCACCGACCGGCTGCGATAGGCCGGCGAGACAGTCAGCGCACCAAATCGCGCGCCCAGTTCATCCAGCGCGGCACGGAGATAGCGGCGGGGCTCGAGATTGGAGCCGAGGCTCAGATAAACACGCGCCATCGTTATCCCATTACTGCGGGCGAATGCCGCGCTCGATGCGGACACCTACGGCTTTCGCGCCGCGCACAGCACCCGGCTTGGACAGCTTCAGGCGGACCCACGACACGCCGAACTCGTCACGAATGATGGCCGCGCAACGTTCGGCCAGCGTCTCCACCAGACCGAAGCTGGAAGCGCTCACGTAATCGATCAGCCGTTTGGAAACGTCTTTGTAGTTGAGCGTGAGCGCAATGTCGTCGCTCGCGGCGGGCACGGTGTTGTCGAACGCCATTTCGATGTCGAACGACAGGGTCTGGCGCACGCGGCGCTCCCAGTCATAAATGCCGATCACCGCGTCGATGCGCAGGTCTTCAATGAAAACGATATCCATGCCGATAGGGTAGCGATCTCCTTGTGGGAGCGCACCCTGTGCGCGACTGGCCCGGATGCCTGTCGCGCACAGGGTGCGCTCCCATGACAGGAAGGCGCGGCGATTACACCGCTGGCAGCGTTTCCAGATCCCAGCGCGGAAACACCTGCACCGATTCGTCCTGGTGCTGGCCGTGGGCGAGACGAATGGCGCCCGCCAGGGCAATCATGGCGCCGTTGTCCGTGCAAAAGGCGAGGCGCGGGAAATACACCTTGAAGCCATCCTTCGCACCGGCCGCCGCCAGCTGCTCACGCAGGTGCTTGTTGGCGCCCACGCCACCGGCGATCACCAGACGCTTGGCGCCGCTGGCCTGCAGGGCGCGACGGCACTTGATGATCATGGTGTCGACAATCGCTTCTTCGAACGCACGAGCAATATTGGCGCGCGTCTGCTCGCTCTGGTCGGATTGCTGCCAGGCCAGCAACACCTGGGTTTTCAGGCCGGAGAAGCTGAAATCGAGGCCGGGCCGGTCGGTCATCGGGCGCGAGAAACGAAACACGCCCGGACGCCCCTGTTCGGCCAGCTTCGCCAGCGCCGGACCACCGGGATACGGCAGACCCATCAGCTTGGCGGTCTTGTCGAACGCTTCGCCTGCGGCGTCGTCCAGGGTGTCGCCAAGAATCTTGTATTCGCCGATGCCCTTCACTTCCACCAGCATGGAGTGGCCGCCGGACACCAGCAGGGCCACGAACGGCGGCTCCGGCGGATCCTCTTCCAGCAGCGGGGCCAGCAGGTGGCCTTCCATGTGATGCACGCCGATGGCCGGCACACCCAGCGCCCAGGCCATGGCCCGCGCGGCGGAAGCGCCCACCAGCAGAGCACCCACCAGACCGGGCCCGGCGGTATACGCCACGCCGCCAAGGTCGGCCGGGGTCAGGCCCGCCTGGGCCAGCGCCTCGCGCACCAGCGGCAGCAGTTTGCGCACGTGATCGCGGCTGGCGAGCTCAGGCACCACCCCGCCGTACTCGGCGTGCAGCTTGATCTGGCTGTAGAGGGTATGTGAAAGCAGGCCGTCGCCAGGCGCGCCAGGCTCCCAGCGCAGCAGGGCCACGCCGGTCTCGTCGCAGGAGGTCTCGATGCCCAACACCGGCTTATTTACCGGCGGGTCGATCTGGGGCTTTGAAATTGCTGTCGTTTCCACGTTATACTTCGCGGCTCACCGTATTCAAACGGCCCGTTCAGGCGAGCCAGTCTACCACTTGGAGTTTCCATGCCCAGCGTAAAAGTCCGCGAGAACGAGCCGTTCGAGCTTGCCCTGCGCCGCTTCAAGCGCACCTGCGAAAAGGCCGGCGTCCTCGCCGAGACCCGCAAGCGCGAGTTCTATGAGAAGCCGACCCAGGAACGTAAGCGCAAGCGCGCTGCCGCCGTGAAGCGTCACCTGCGTCGTCTCTCGCGCGACACGTCGCGTCGTACGCGCCTGTACTGAGCCTGTCGTCCGCTTTGCGGACGGCAAGAGGTTCCGGGCGCCTTCGGCGCCACGACGGGTAGCCTGGCAGTTGGCGCGTCCATCCGCTGCCGCTAAGTCAGTAGACCTACACTAGCCGGCGTTGCCAAGTGCAACGCCGGCTTTGTGTGTTTCCAAGGAAAAGACCCATGACCCTGAAACAGCAGCTCACCGACGACATGAAGACCGCCATGCGTGGCGGCGAGAAAGACCGCCTGGGCGTCATCCGACTGATCCTGGCCGCGGTCAAACAGCGCGAAGTGGACGAGCGTATCGAGCTCGACGACGTGCAGACGCTGGCCGTGCTGGAAAAGATGGTCAAGCAGCGCAAGGACTCCATCAGCCAGTACGAGGCGGCCAGCCGCCAGGACCTGGCCGACGTGGAACGCGCCGAAATGAAGGTGATCGAGGCCTACCTGCCGGCCAAACTCAGCGAAGAGGAAATCGACGCGCTGATCGCCGCCGCCATCACCGAAACGGGCGCCAGCTCGGCCCGCGATATGGGCAAGGTGGTCGCCGCAGTGAAGGAAAAGGCCGCTGGCCGCGCCGATATGGGCGTGGTGTCTGGCCGCGTGAAGGCTCGCCTGGCCGGCTGATCGCAGCACCAGCAAGCGCATTTGGCGGCGGACCGGTTCCGGTCCGCTGCCCGCTCAGTCGATTAACCGTTCCATCCGCCGGTGATCGGGCACCTTGCCCCACGCGTTGCCCAGCCTCGATTTGCGCTCGCCGACCACCTGAAAACCGGTGCGGCGGTACAACGCCTCGGCACGCGGATTACTGGCCGCCACATCCAGCACCACCCGATGCCGCCCCACCGCGCGGGCCGTACTCATCAGCTGATCGATCAACGCACGACCGATGCCCTGCCCGCGCAGTTCGGGCGCCACAGCGAGGTGTGCGAGGTAGTGCATGTCGCCATCCGGTGGCCGGATCACCGACTCCACCCGTAGCCCCCGCGAAATCACGCCGAGGGCGCGACCCACGCCGTAATGCTTCAGGATTTGCCGCGCCGCAGCCAGCGTGAACGGCCACTTGGTGTCCGCCCCATACCCCGCACCCACCGCCACCACCCGGCCCGCAGCAACGCCGACCCAATGATTGCGCCAGCCGAATTCACCGGCACCGTCCACGAAGCAGCGATGCAGGAACGCCTGCGCGTCGCCGCCATCACTGGTCGCAAATACGAAGTCGAACGCCGCGGGCCCTGAGCTGTAGATCAGCGGCACCGCTGCTGACGCGTCTTCGGGCGCTGCGGGACGAAAACGCACCTGCACGCCCGACCTTGCCGTTTCCAGCACATTACCCTTCATGTTCACCCCAAGCCCAACGGCTTCCCCGAAACCAGCATAGGGCAACCCAAACGCCACGCGCAGTGGCAACACCGGGCCAGCCAGGGGGGCGATCCGGCCACAGCTGCATCGGAAACGCGTCATACGCTCTAAACTAGGTTGCTTATGCGCGGACGTATCCCTGACAGCTTCATCGACGAACTGCTTGGCCGTGTCGATATCGTCGACGTGATCGAGCGGCGCGTGCCGTTGAAAAAAGCTGGCCGCGAGTGGACGGCCTGCTGCCCGTTCCACAACGAGCGCTCGCCCTCGTTCTACGTGAGCCCGGCCAAGCAGTTCTTCCATTGCTTCGGCTGCGGCGCCCACGGCAGTGCGCTGAAGTTCCTGATGGACTACGAACGTCTGGAGTTCCCGGATGCCGTGGAGGAGCTGGCCCAATCGGTAGGTCTCACCGTGCCGCGCGAAGGCGGTGACGATCGGCCACGCGAAGACAAGACGGATCTCTACGCCCTGCTCGACAGCGCAGCGAGCTGGTACGAAAGGGAATTGCCCAAGAGCGCCGACGCGCAGGCCTACTGCAAGAAACGCGGACTCGATGCGCAGACCATCCAGCGCTTCCGCATCGGCTGGGCGCCGGCCGGTTTCGATGGCGTCATCAAGGCCCTCGGCGGCAGCGACCGCCGCATGCAGTTGCTCAATGAAGCGGGCATGGTGGCGAGCAACGAACGCGGCCATCGCTACGACCGGTTCCGCGAACGCCTGATGTTTCCGATTCTGGATCGTCGCGGGCGCGTGATCGCTTTTGGTGGCCGTGTGTTGCAGTCGGACCAGGGGCCCAAATACCTCAACTCACCCGAAACACCTTTGTTCCACAAAGGCCGCGAACTGTTCGCGATGTGGCAGGTAAAGCAGGCCAACCCGAGCCTGCAGCGCATCGTGGTGGTCGAGGGCTACATGGATGTGATCGCCATGCATCAGGCGGGCCTGCCCATTGCGGTGGCCACGCTGGGCACGGCGACGACTCCGGAACACACCGAGGTGTTGTTCCGCGCAGCGCCCGATGTGGTGTTCTGTTTCGACGGCGACCGCGCCGGCCGCGCGGCGGCGTGGAAGGCGCTGGAATCCGCACTGCCGCGATTGCGCGACGGCCGCCAGGCTTACTTTCTGTTTCTGCCCGACGGCGAGGACCCGGATACGCTGATCCGCAAGGAAGGCAAGGACGGTTTCGAGAAGCGCCTGAAAGCGTCCACGCCGCTGTCGGAATATTTCTTCGGCGAACTCGCGCACGACGTGGATACCGCGAGCCTCGACGGCCGCGCTCGTCTTGCTGAGCGCGCCCGTCCGCTGATCGCCAAACTGCCCGACGGCGCGTTTCGCGACCTCATGGCACAGGAGCTGGAAAAGCGCACCGGCGCACGCGCCGTGCTTGAAGCAGACCCTGCGGCACGACGCACGGTTCAGCGCCCTATCGTGGTGCAGCGCTCGCTGGTGCGTAGCGCCATTGCCTTGCTGCTCGCGCAGCCGGGCGTGGCCGACCAGGTGGAACGCCCTTATGGTTTCCTTCGCCTGGACAAACCCGGCGTGGAACTGCTGGCCGAACTCATTGACACGGCACGCTCACGCCCCGGCATCAATCCGGCCATGCTCGTGGAGCATTACGCCGAACGCCCTGAATACGCGGCATTGCAGAAATTGATGGCGGCGATGGTCGTGGGCGAACCCGAAGCGCAGCGCGCCGAGTTCTTCGATGCGCTGACGCGCATGGAACAGCAAGCCATCGTGCAGCGGCGCGATTTTCTCACTGCCAAAAGTCGTGAAAGCTCGCTGGACAGTGCGGAAAAGGCTGAGCTGCGCGAGCTGCTGGCGGCTAAGGGCGCGGCGCCGGCCAAAACGGTCTGACTCGCGTTGCTTCCTCTCCCCTAAGGGGTGAGGGCCTGGTGCTCGCGATAGCGACCCAAAGAACACGGTTCTAACCATCTTCCCCGCAAGATTGCCCCCTCACCCCAACCCTCTCCCCTCGGGGGAGAGGGGCCTGGAAGTACCCTGCGCTGCGGCAAGCGCTTTGGCACTTTCGTATGGGATCATCGGCCCCTCTTTGAGGGCTTAGGCAACACACCCGGGCATGGATGTAGATGGAACTGCTTGAACAATTGGTGACCTTGTTCGCCGAAAACGGCTACATCGCGGTGTTCATCGCGTTGTTGCTGTGCGGCGCCGGTGTCCCGCTGCCCGAAGACATCACTCTCGTCGCCGGCGGTGTGATCGCCGGCCTTGGCTACGCCAACGTGCACACCATGTTCGGCGTGGGTATGGCCGGTGTGCTGGTGGGCGATGCCGGCATGTTCCTGCTTGGTCATCACTTCGGCGCGCGCATCCTCAAGATACGTTTCGTCGCTCGCGTACTTACGCCGGAACGGTATGCCAAAGTGCAGGAGAAATTCGAGCGCTACGGCAATCGCCTGATGTTCATTGCCCGCTTTCTACCCGGCATGCGTACCGCCGTATTCATTACCGCCGGCTCGACCCATCGCGTGTCGTTCCTGCGCTTCTTCATGCTCGACGGACTTGCGGCGCTGATCAGCGTGCCCATCTGGGTCTATCTGGGCTACTTCGGCGCGGACAACCACGAGTGGCTCGCCATGTGGATTCATCGCGGCCAGAACGGTCTGTGGCTGCTCGGCGGCGCCATTCTCATCGTGGTGCTGGTGCTGTGGTGGCGGCACAAGCGGCGGGTGGCTTGCGAGTCGGAGTCGCCTTAACGGCCACGCTAGCCGCGACCTCAACGACTTCCTCACCGTCATCCCGGCGAAGGCCGGCATGACGGTGAAGGTTACACAGACTTCTCTAACCTTTCTCTTTGGGTGCCACCGTGGCAGCCACGTCCGTCGCATCCTGACGATTCCACCAGCCACCGCCCAGCGCCTGGAACAGCGCCACGGTATCGGCATAGCGCGCAGCCCTCGCCTGCACTAATGCAATCGCCGTCTGCTGCCAGGCCAGTTCGGCCGTAAGCATGGTGCTCTCGCTGATATCACCCAGCGCAAGCTGACGCTTCGCGATCGCCAGACTTTGCGCAGCCGCATGCTCGGCGCGCTCAGCCGCCGCCAATGCCCTCGCATCGGCGTCGATGGCGTGCAATGTGTCGGCCACGTTCTGCACGGCCTGGATCACGGTGCTTCGATACTGCGCGGCAGCCTGTTGAAACGCAGCCTCGGCACCGCGCTGCTTGTGCTTGAGCGTGCCACCGTCAAACAACGGCTGTGACACCGTGGCGCCGAGATTCCAGAAACCGTTGCCGGCACTAAACAGATCGCTCGCTTTCTCCGAGGCTCGACCGAAGGCCGCGTTGATCTGGACATTGGGCAAGCGGTTGGCGATCGCCACACCGACATTCGCACTTGCTGAGTGCAGTTGCTCCTCCGCCGCACGCACGTCTGGCCGCTGTTCCACCAGCTGCGCCGGCAGACTCTTCGGCAACTCCGTGGGCAATTGAAGGGCATCGAGTGTGAACTGTGCACCGATGTCCTGATCCGGCGTGCGGCCGGCGAGTGCCGCCAACAGATCGCGCTGCTGAGCCAGCTGCTTTTCCAACGGCGGCAGCGTGGCTTTGCTCTGCTCCAGTGCGGTGACCTGTACCGCTACCGCCGCATCGGAGACATCGCCCAGCTCATGCTGCCGCTGCATGGTCGAAAGGACTTTGCTCTGCGCCTCGATGATCTGTTGCGTCGTCTCGATCTGCGACCGCGTCGACGCCTCGGTAATGGCCGCGTTCACCAGATTGGTGGTGAGCGTGAGATAGGTTGCTTCCAGCTCGAAACGCTGCGCATTGGCCTGAGCCACCAGCGATTCCACCTGACGGCGATTGCCGCCCCACAGGTCCAGCACATACGACACGCTGACCTGCGCGGTGGTGAGGTTGTACAGGTCCGCACCCGAAGCGGCCGGACTGGCCAGATCCTTGGCGATGTCCTGACGCGTGGGGTTGATGCTGGCGTTGACCTGCGGGAAGTACGCGCCACGCTGCGCATAGGCGGCCTCCCACGACGCCTTCAGCGCGGCGTGGGCCGCTTCCACATCGGCGTTGTGCTTGAGCGCATCATCGATCAGCGCATTCAGCGGCTCGGAGTGAAACAGCGTCCACCACTGGCCGGGAATATCCATCGACTGCACCAGTTGCTGCGTTTCGCCGCCTTTGACGGCCGCAGATTCGGTGCCGCTCGGCATCGGCGTGGGAGCGTAATCCTTCGCAGCGGGAGCATCCGGACGCTTATAGTTGGGACCGACAGTGCACCCCACCAACGCCACGCCAATGGCCAGTGCCAGTGCGAGGCGAACTGGTGTGCGGAAAAAAGTCAGGTTAGCGATGTGGTTCATGATCAGAGCTCCCGCGACGGATGCGCGCGATGCTGGCGACGCCGGCGCTCGATAAAGCGCTCGACGGCGAAATAGAGACCCGGCAGTACAAACAGGGTCAGCAGCGTGGCGATCGGCAAACCACCCACCACCACGGTGGCCAGGCCACGCTGCACGTCCGTGCCAATGCCGGTGGCGAGGGCGGCAGGCAACATGCCCACGCTGGCTACCGTGGCGGTCATCAGCACCGGACGGAAGCGTTCCCTGGCGCCTTCGATCACGGCGTCCTTCAGCGCGTGCCCTTCTTTACGCACGCGGTTGATGTTGGACACCATGATGATGCCGTTCTGCACCGCCACGCCAAACAGCGCGATAAAACCCACGGCAGTGGCGATGTTGAGCGTCTCGCCACGCAGGTGCAGCGAGATCAAACCACCCACCGCTGCCAGCGGCACCACACCCAGCACCAACGCTGCCTGATGCAACTTGCCGAACTCGGCAAACAACAGCACCGCCATGATGGCCAGCACCAGGCCCATCACCACGATCAGGCGAGCCTGCGCGCGCTGCTGATTCTCGAACGTGCCCGCCCATTCGAGGCGATAGTTCTGCGTATCGAACTTCACTTTCGCGTCGATCTGCTTCTGTGCGTCGGCCAGATATTCCGACAGCGCGCGGTCACGGTTGTCGACACGGATGGTCACTTGACGCTTGCTGTTCTCATGCGAAATGGTGCTCTCGCCACTCTTCATGGCGATGGAGGCCACCTGCTTGAGCGGCACCTGCGCACCCGTCGACGAAGTCAGCGGCAACTCGCCCACCGCCTCGACGCTGTTGGCCGTTTCGTTGGAGACGCGTGCCGTCACGTTGTAGATGCGGTCGGCCACATACACCAGTGTGATCGGCGAACCGCCAATGGCGGTCTGGACCAGGTTGCTGATGTCCGAAACATTGATGCCGTAACGCGCTGCCGCATCACGATCGGCCACGATGGCCATCTGGGGAATCGGCGGCTCCTGGAAGATCGAGGCCTCCGCCGTACCGCGTACGCCACGCAGCACCTCGACAATCTGGGCTCCGATGCGACGCAGCTCGTTGAGATCGTCGCCGTAGATACGCAGCACCAGCGGGCTATGTGCGCCACCGATCATGTCATTCTCGCCATCGACAATCGGCTGGCTGATGCCCACCGCGATGCCGGGAATCTGCTGCATGCGCGCATTGAAGCGGCGCAAGAACTCCGCTTTACTTTCATGGTCCGGCCACGCATCGTACGGCTTCAGGCCCACACCGGCCTCGACGTGGGAAGGCGTCCAGGGGTCCGTGCCCGTGTCATTGCGGCCCATCTGGGTCACCACATGGGACACCTCCGGGAACTCTCGTACAGCGCGGCGCAGCTCGGCTGTCATCGCACTCGCCTTGTCCAGCGAAAGGCCGGTGGGCATCTGTACCTGCAACCACAACGAGCCTTCGTCGAGCTCCGGCAAAAATTCCCGCCCGATGGAAGCGCCCAACACCAGCACGCCCACAAATGCCACGCCGGCCACGGAGTAAACCACCGGCAGCTTGCCCAACAGCCGCCCCAACGTCGCCGTATAGGCAGCCTGCAACCGTTCCAGCGGCTTGTTATGGAAAATCTTGCGCGGCTTGCGCAGCGCGATATAGGCCAGACCTGGGGTGAGCGTCACTGTGCACAGCAGCGCCGCCAACAAAGCATAGCCGACGGTGAACGCCATCGGCCGGAACAACTTGCCCTCAGCATGCTCGAATGCGAACAGCGGCAGGTAGGCCGTGATGATGATCAGCGTGGCGAAGAAGATCGAGCGGCCGACGTGCTTGGTCACCGTCATCACGTCGCCTTCGGTCAGCACCGCATTCGGCTTCTCCTCGCGCCGGCGGAGAATCGCCTCGGTCACCACGATGGTGCCGTCCACGATCACACCGAAGTCAATCGCGCCCAGCGAAAACAGGTTCGCCGGCATGTGCGTGAACTGCATCAGGATGAACACGGTGACCAGCGACATCGGAATCGCCACCGCGGCCACCATGGCTGAGCGTGGGCTGCCAAGGAACAGGATCAGCACGATGCACACCAGGCCCACGCCTTCCAACACGGTGTGGAAGACTTTTTCCTTGGTGGCACTGACCAGATCGTCGCGATCGATATACGGCACGATGCGCACGTCCTGCGAGGCCAGCTGCTTGTTCAGCTCATCGACCGTGGCGTGGATACCTTCCAGCACGCGCGAAGGGTTCTCGTATTTCAGCAGATCGACGATGCCCTCGATGGTGTCGGGATTGTTGTCCTTGCCGAGAATGCCCTCGCGCACCTGATGTCCATATTGCAGCTTGCCCAGATCGCTCACCCGCACCGGTACGCCGTTGCTCTGGGTTACCACGATGTCGCCCATATCCTTCAGCGTGTGCACCATGCCGATGCCACGGACAATGTACGACTGCTCGCCGCGCGTAACGCGACCGCCGCCAGCGTTGGCCGTGTTGGACGAAATCGCACTGCTTACCTGGCTGACACTCACGCCGTACTTCAGCAGCTTGTCCGGATCGAGCTCCAGGCGGAACTCTTTGGTAAAGCCGCCAAAAATATCCACGTTGGCTACGCCGGAAACGCGTTGCAGGGCGGGCACCACCACCCAGCGCTGGAGCTCCGACAACTCCATCAGATTCTTGCTGGTCGATTCGAGCGTATAGCGATAGATCTCGCCGGCCGGCCCAGACACCGGATCCAGCCCAGGCGTAATGCCTGGCGGCAAGGTCACCTGGCTGATGCGCTCCATCACGCGCTGACGCGACCAATAGTCTTCTGCGCCATCCTTGAAGACGAGGGTAATGAGCGACAGACCAAACGTGCTGCTCGAGCGCATGCTGACCAGACCGGGCGTACCGGCCAGCCCGCGCTCCAGCGGAATGGTGATCTGCTGTTCGATTTCTTCGGCGGCAAGGCCCGGTACCTGGGTGGTGACCTGGGCGGTGACATCGCTCAACTCGGGGTAGGCTTCAATGGCCAGCTGCGTCCACGAGTAGTAGCCAAAGCACAGCACCAGTACCGACACCACACAGAACAGCACGCGCTTCTGAAAGCAGAAGTGGAAGATCGCGTTAATCATTGAGCAGAACTCCGCCCTTCACGATCACGCGATCACCCGCCTTGAGGCCCTTGAGCACGCGTGCACCCGCGCGTTCGTCGTAGCTGAGCTCGACGGTGCGGCGCTCGAAGGTCCAGGGCGACACTTCGACGAACACCGTGGTGCTGTCGTTGTTCATCAGCAGGGAAGAATCCGGCACAAACACCTGGGCCGGCTGCGGCACGTTGATGCTGGCCCTGGCAAACATGTTGGGCTTCAGACGCCCGTCCGGGTTGGCGAACGTTGCACGCACCATGTCGCGGCGCGTATCCGACTGGAGCACCTGACTCACAAAGCTGATCTGGCCGTGAAACACCTGGCCGGGAAAAGCGTCAAGCGTGGCATCCATCGCCTGCCCCTTGGCCACGAAACCCACATCCGCCTCGGGCACGTTGGCGGTAATCCACACCGTGCTCAGATCGGAAATGGTCATCAGCACGGCGGAGGCGTCATTCGCATAGGCGCCCGGCGAGGTCGCCAGCGTCGTGACGAAGCCACTCGTCGGTGCGGTGATCTGGATGCTATGGGCCGCTCCGGCGGCGCCAGACGCGGTGAGCGAATGCAGGCGCGTCTGGGCGCGATCCATTTCCGCCTGCGCCTGGTTATAGGCACTCTGGGCGGACTCCAGATCCTTCACCGCATTGCCACCGGCCTGCTGCACGCCCTTCGCGCGATCCAGCTGTTTCCTGGCCAGATTCAGTGCATCGCTGGCCTTGGCCACATCGCCATAGGCCTGAGCCATGTCGCCCGATTCGATCACCGCCAGCAATTGGTTGCGCGCGACGTGATCGCCCAGGCCGACTTTCAGCTGGGCGACGCGGCCAGTGAGCGGCGCCACAACATTGGTCGTGTGGGCCGGATCGGCTTCAACCGTTCCCGGAAACACCATGGCATGCGGCGACTCGCGCATATCCACGGGCGCAATCACCAGCTCTTTGCGCAGCGGCGACTTTTCGGGCACATGCAGCACGCCGTGATCATTCACGAACGCGGGCCCGACCGACTGGTCGCCGGCCTGGTGCGAGGAGCAGGCGGCCAGCGACATGGTCAGGGCCATAGCGAGACACAGTTGGGACAAACGATACGACATGGGTTTTCCCCTAAAAAAAATGCGTGCAGCCGCTGTAGCCAGCAGGCCACAGGGCGCGTGAGGCGAAGGGGAAAACGCGCAGCCCGAAAGTTGCGGCGTATGACCCGCCCGCGAACTGACCGTCACCGGCCGCCGCGTGCGGGTGTCGCTCCGAACGGAGCAATCACAAGAACGGGGGTGGTGCGGTCAGCAGAAAGACTCGGTTCTAGTCGATGGGTCCGGATCCAATTTGCCGCTGCTCCTTTACAGATTTAATACGATAGCCATGAAGGCTTACGTCAGGTCGTCACCGGCTCGCGCACGAGACGATCCTGCAACAGTCCGGCACGCTCCAGCGGCAGATAGGCCAGGGCCGCCAGATGCGAGTGGACGCGCTTGAGGTCACGCAAAATACGCAGGTAAACGTCGGCGCCACCGCCCCCGTCACGTCGTTCGCGCAGGGCCTTGATGTGCCGCTCGGAGGCATCGTTCTCCAGCTTCCGCAGCGATTCCTTTCGCGCCATCAGCTGCTGGGCCGCGCGCAGGTCGCCGCGCAGGAACACAGTGAGCGCCAGGCGAAGGCTTTCCATCACCTGCGTGTGCATGGCCGCAAGATCCTCAATGTCCTCGGCGCTGAAATCCTGGCCGTTCGCGGCCTTCTTGGCGGCGAACTCCATCAGGTTGTTGGCGGTGATATCGCCGATGTGCTCGATGTTGATCACGAAGGCGAGAATCTCCTGGCTACGCTCGCCGTCTTCTTCGTTGAGTGCCACGCCACCGAGGTCGGCCAGATATTCGCGAATGGCCAGGCCGAGATGGTCGAGCGATGAGTCCATGCGGCTGATAGCGGTGGCGCGTGCGCGATCGTCCTTACCGAAGACCTCGACGATCCCCTTGAGCATGCCCTCCACCATGTCGGCCATGCGCATGGACTCGCGTACCGCATTGGCCAGCGCCACATTGGCCGAGTCGAGCGCCCCCTCGTCCAGATACTGCGGCACACCCGGATCGTTGGGCTTGGGCGGCTCAGGCAGCAGACGCACCAGCAGACGCGCCAGGCTTTCCAGCGGCAGAATGAAGATCAACGCCAACGCCAGATTGAAGGCCGTGTGGAAATTCACCGCGATGCGCGCCGGCGTATCGCCCAGCGGCGCGAGCCAGTGCGCAATCATCGGCAACAGCGGCAGACAAACGACACAGCCGAATGCACGCACCATCAGGTTGCCCATGGGGAGGCGGCGCGCCACCGGCGTATGTGCCTCCATCAGGGCCGGGATCGTGCTGCCGAGGTTGGCGCCCAGCACCAGCGCCAATGCGCCCGGCGCATCCACCACGCCCGCGGTGGCCAGCGAAACAATCAGCAGCACCACCGCGACGCTGGAATGGCACGCCCAGGTCAGCAGAGCCGCCACCAGCATCGCGAGCACAGGCTCGCTAGCCAGGCTCTGCAGAATCGCACGCAGCACCTGGGCGTTCTCCACCGGCGCCATCGCACCTACCAACAGATGCAGCGCCAGCAGCATCAGGCCGAGACCGATGGAGACGCGACCGATGTTTTCGTAGCGCACATCATCCGTGCGGCGATGGATGGTGAAGCCGATCAGGATCAGCACGGGCGCCACGATGGAAATGTCGAACGACATCACCTGCACGATCAGCGTGGTACCCACGTTGGCGCCGAGCATCACAGCCAGACCCGGAGCAAGCCCGAGGAAGCCGCTGGCGGCGAACGAGGTAGCCATCAGGCCGGTGGCGGTGCTGCTCTGGAGAATCGCGGTAATGCATATGCCAAAGCCCAGCGCCGCCGGGCGATGGGCGAGATAGCGGCCCATCCAGCGACGCAATGCACTGCCGTAACCACGCAGCACGCCGCTGGTGACCATGTGCGTGCCCCACAGCAACAGGGCGACGTAGCCGGCAATGTCGAGCAGAGCGAAGGTGCCTTTCATGGCGAGACCTCCTTTATCGGTTTTGGACGATGCAAGCGTCCACGTCCTTCCTTGCGGGAGTCCGTCGTGAATACACGGCACCAGTGAGGTGCCCTCTTATACGGGTGGTGCTGTCGCGGTGGCGGGTCCGGCGCCCCATACAGGGCGCCGTCGTCCGGTCATCGGCGACCGATTACAGCCAGCGCCCGTAGCGGCGGATATAGACCAGCTTCATCAACTGCGTCAGCACGCAATAGGTGAGCACCGTCGCCGCCAGCCAGGCGAAATACACGCCCGGCATGGGCATCATGCCGATCTTCGCGCCCAGGCCGGTGTACGGCACCAGCATGCCGATGATGATGATGGCCGTGGTCAGCGCCAGCACCGGGGCGGAGGCGATGCTCTGCAGGAATGGGATCTTGCGCGTGCGGATCATGTGCACGATCAGCGTCTGCGTGAGCAGGCTCTCGATGAACCAGCCGGACTGGAAGAACGACTGATGCTCCGGCGAGTTCGCGCCAAACAGGTACCACAACAGCAGGAACGTGGTGACGTCGAAGATCGAGCTGACCGGACCAATCCACACCATGAAACGGCCGATGTCGCTGGCATCCCACTTGCGCGGCTTGCGCAAGTATTCGTCGTCCATGCGGTCGAACGGAATCGACAGCTGCGAGATGTCGTACAGCAGGTTCAGCACCAGAATCTGCAGCGGAAGCATCGGCAGGAACGGCAGGAACGCGCTCGCGATCAACACCGAGAACATGTTGCCGAAGTTGGAGCTGGCGGTCATCTTGATGTACTTGATGATGTTGCCGAAGGTAATACGTCCTTCGATCACGCCCTCTTCCAGCACCATCAGATTCTTTTCGAGCAGGATGATGTCCGCCGATTCCTTGGCGATATCGGTGGCGGTGTCCACCGATATACCCACGTCAGCCTCGCGCAGCGCCGGTGCATCGTTGATGCCGTCGCCGAGGAAACCCACAGTGTGGCCCTGACGCTGCAGTGACTTCACCACGCGCGCCTTCTGCAGCGGCGACATCTTGGCGAAGACGGTGGTGCGCTTGACCAGCTCGTCCAACGCATCGTCGTTCAACGGCTCAATGTGCTTGCCCTGCGCGGAGTGCTCCACGTCCAAGCCCACCTCGCGGCAGATCTTGCGCGTCACCGCCTCGTTGTCGCCGGTGATCACCTTCACCTCGACGCCGTGGTGATGCAGCGCCGCGATGGCAGTGGCCGCGCTGTCCTTCGGCGGATCGAGGAAGGCCAGGCAGCCGATGGCGATCAGATTGCTTTCATCCGCCACGCCATAGGCGCGCCCGGCCGGCGGCTGGCGCTTGATGGCAACCACCAGCACACGCAGACCGTCTTCGTTAAGGCCGCGCGTCATGGCCTTGATGTCGGCGCGCATCTCGTCGGTCACCGGCAACACTTCATCCCCCGCCTTGGCGTACGCGCAGATCGAGAGCATTTCCTCGACCGCGCCCTTGCACACCAGCAGCTCGTTGCCGTCGCCATTGCCCAACACCACCGACATGCGGCGGCGCTGGAAGTCGAACGGGATCTCGTCGACGATGCGGTAGTGCTGCGCGACTTCTTCCAGATCGCGATGGGTCAGCACCGCCTTATCCATCAGGTTCTTCAGGCCCGTCTGGAAGCGGCTGTTGAGGTAACCGTATTCCAGTGCCTCATCCGACTCCTCGCCGTACAGGTCGAGGTGGCGCTCCAGCACGATCTTGTCCAGCGTCAGCGTGCCGGTCTTATCAGTGCACAGCACGTCCATCGCGCCAAAGTTCTGGATGGCGTTGAGGCGCTTCACCACCACCTTGCGCTTGGACATCGCGAGGGCGCCTTTGGCCAGGTTCGCCGTCACGATCAGCGGCAGCATCTCCGGCGTCAGGCCCACCGCGACCGACAGCGCAAACAGAAATGCCTGCAGCCAGTCGTGCTTGTCCAGACCATTGATCAGGAAAACGATCGGCACCATCACCGCCATGAAGCGGATCAGCAGCCAGCTGACGCTGTTCACGCCGCGATCGAAACTGGTCTGCACGCGCTGCCCGACGATGGTGCGTGCGATCGAGCCGAGATACGTGCGCGCACCCGTTGCCACCACCACGGCCGTAGCGCTACCACTCACCACGTTGGTGCCCATGTAGCAGACGGTGGGCAGATCGAGCGGGTTGTCGCCGTGCTGGCCGCTGTCCAGTTCGTCGCCGCTGTGCATATGCGAGGGCGCCGACTTCTCCACCGGGAGCGATTCACCGGTGAGGATGGCCTGACTGATGAACAGGTCCTTGGCCGAGACCAGACGCAGGTCCGCAGGCACCATGTCGCCTGCCGCCAGATGCACGATATCGCCGGCCACCAGCTCGCCCACCGGCACTTCGATGCGCTCGCTGTGACCGTCAGACGCGCGGCGCGTCACCGTGGCGGTGTTGCGCACCATCGCCTTGAGGTTCTCGGCGGCCTTCGACGAACGATATTCCTGAGTGAAGCTCAGGAGCACGCTGATGCCCACCATCACCGCAATGATGATCGGGCCCGTGAGGTCGCTGGCGTCGGTGAACAGCTGCACGGCAGCCAGCACCAACAACACGATGATGAACGGGTTCTTGAACGCGCGCAGCAACTGCACCGACCAGTGCGGCGGCTTCTCGTGCGACACCTCGTTGAGGCCATCACGATCCAGACGCTCGGTGATCTGTTCCTCATTGAGACCGGCAGCGCTGGTGTCCAGCGCCGCGTAGAGGGCCTCGTTATGGCGGAACGCCTCCTGCGCGACGGCCACGCGCACCGGGGCGGCGGCGCTCTTGCCGGCCGTCTTGCCGGTGACGGTCTGGGTGGAGTGCTTCAACATGACTCGCTTCCGTGATTCGGTAACACCTGGGTCGGACCAGCGAGCCGGCGGGTTCAACCCGCGCGTAACGCCAAGACCTGAGCTAGAGACTTCGCCGCAATCGATGCCACGGGACTGGCGGAGGCCAGCCCTTGCGGGGCAGAGCGATGTGCGACGCAGCCTTCATCAGTGACTGGATACCAGTTGCAGATGACGCTGTGCTTGCGGAGCGGCATGTTCATGCCAGTTGGCGACCGGGCGGCCGCGCGAGGCATCGGCGTGCCAATGCATATCGAGCACCACCGGGGCCTGCGTCTCATGGAGCGGCGCAGGGACGGTAATGGTCCAGGAACGGCGGGAATCCGCACGACGGCCCAGCAGCGGGCGGGCTGCAGTGCGCAGACGGAAGAAATCGCGAAGGAGCTTCATGGCCCTTTCTCCTCGGTAACGGCGCTGACGGCGCCGTTAGAGGTGGGCCGGTCTTCCCTAGTCGAGGAAAGCGCCAGCCGACCGCAGGCGGTCGCCGCAGCAAATCAGCTTGTTAAGCAATGCCGGCACCCGATGCTCGCGGATGTCGACGTTGCGACTAGGGTAAACGTCCATATGCCTTGGGTTGATAGGACAGAGGCCACTTGGGGTGCGTTGCGCCCGGTGGCGCGCGAATTGTCTTGCTGCGGTGCGCAAGTGTCAACCCTGTGACAGGCGTTTTGGGGCGAAAGTTGTTGCGCCCAGGTGTGTGCGGAATGTTGCAATCCGCGACGCCTCGCTCCCTCTCCCCTCCGGGGAGAGGGTTGGGGTGAGGGGCGGGTGCTTGCGACACGGAGGATCCTTCCTCACCGTCATCCCAGCGAAGGCTGGAAGCGCTTCACAACAGCCGAAGGCTGGTCATCCAGTGACTTTGCTCTTATGAGCGCTAGCACTACCTGGCTCGCCTGCGGCGGGCTTCCGACCTCCTGCCGGAGGCCGGGTCACTTTTCTTTGCGTGCTCAAAGAAAAGTAACCAAAAGAAAGAGCACCCCACTTGGCGCTTGCCGGGCTGGTAGCCCGGCAAGTCCGTGAGGGTTGGCCGGGCTTTTCGACAGGGCTTCCTGCCCTGACGAAAAGGGATCGGCATCCATGCCGATCCCCCTGCGGGCCTGTTCGTCCAACCCTCACCGCCGCACAGGGGCCCCTGAGATCAACAGCATCAGGCTCGTGCAGCTTCGCTGCACATCGCACTGGGCGAAGCCGGATCAATGTTCAACGTGCTCGCTTGCCTTGTGGCTTTGGCTTCGGATTGTGGCTTTGGTTTTGACCTTTGCTTCTGGCGCGCGTCGCGCGCCGCTCTGGCTCTGGCTTTCGCTCTTGACCTCCGGGCCCCTATGGCGCGGCGGGCGGGTGGAGGAATAGCCCGAAGGGTGGCCGGCACGGATGCCGGCCAGTTTTTCGTCAGGGCAGGATGCCCTGTCGAAAAACCCCGTAACCCGCCCGCGCACCTTCCGGGCTATCAGCCCGGAAGGCGCGCCATCGGGGTGGCCTTTCTCTTGGTTACTTCTCTTTGGCCACGCAAAGAGAAGTGACCCGCTGTCCGGCAGGACAGCGGAAGCCCGCCGCAGGCGAGCCAGGTCGCGGGAACGCTACATCACCGCGGAAGAGCAAAGTCACTGGATGACCAGCCTTCGGCTGCTGTGAAGCGCTTCCAGCCTTCGCTGGGATGACGTTGAGGGGAATAAGTCTCGTCGCGAGCACCCGCCCCTCACCCCAACCCTCTCCCCGAAGGGGAGAGGGAGTCAAAACAAGCGCGCCTCAAGCACCGCGCTCGAACACCACACCCTGATGCTGCACCAACGGCTCCATCAACCAATGGTCCGCCAACAAAAACGCAAACAACGCCATCAAATACACGATGGAATAGTTGAACACCTTCATCGCGAAAAACTCATCCGGCGGATTCAACAAACGTACCGCGTAATAGAGGAACCCCGCGCCGAGCACCGCCGCACCACCCAGATACACCATCCCGCTATAACCCGTCAGCGCCGGCAACAGCGTCACCAGCACCAGCAGAATCGTGTAGAACAACACATGCCAGCGCGTGTACACCACGCCATGCGTCACCGGCAGCATCGGCACCTGCGCACGCGAATAATCCTCGCGGCGGAAAATCGCCAACGCCCAGAAATGCGGCGGCGTCCACACGAAAATAATCAGACACAACTGCAACGCGAACGGATGCAGTTCGCCCGTCACTGCCGTCCAGCCAAGCACCGGCGGAATCGCGCCCGCCAGACCGCCAATCACAATGTTCTGCGGCGTGGCACGCTTGAGGTAGGCGGTATAGATCACCGCATAACCAATCAGGCCACCGAACGTCAGCAGTGCGGTCAGCGGATTCACCAGCACCACCAGGACCGCCATCGACAGCACGCCCAGTGCCAGGGCGAAGATCAGCACCTGGCGCGGCGTGAGCTGGCCGGTGGCCAGCGGGCGATGCGCCGTGCGCATCATCACCTTGTCGATGCGCTGATCGATCAGGTGATTGAATGCCGCCGCCGAACCGGAGGCCATCCAGATGCCCAGTGTGCCGAACACCAGCGCGCGCCACGGCGGAATGCCGGGTACGGCGAGAAACATGCCGATGACGGCGCAGAACACCAGCAGCGCGACCACGCGCGGCTTGGTCAGTTCCAGATACTCATGGAAACGGCGGGTCATCGTCATCGGTGTCCGTAGGAAAGAAACATCGCGTCTTCATGACGCTTCTGCGTGCGCGCCAACGCGGCCAGCAGGGTAAACAGCAGCAGCGCAGCGCCCCCATTGTGCAGCGTCGCCACCGGCAGCGGCAGGCCGAAATGCACGTTGCTGATACCCAGCATGACCTGAGCCACCAGCACCACGGCAATGGCGAGCGCCTGCGCGCGCAGGCGACTGCGGGAGAGTCGCAGCGAAAGCCAGGCCAGATAGCAGAACACCACCAGCGCGCCGATGCGGTGGGCGATCTGTATGGCGCTGCGCGCGGCCATGTCGAGCACGCCGCCCTCGTAGTTCACGCCGATGCCACGCCACAGCACAAAGCCTTCGCGGAAATCAGTCGGCGGCACCCACTGTCCGAGACACTTGGGAAAGTCGGTGCCGCAGGCCAGTGCTGCGTAGTTGGACGATGTCCAGCCGCCGAGCGCAATCTGCGCCAGCAGCAGCGCGATACCGAGTACCACGGCCTTGCGCACGCCGGCATAGCTGTCGTCGCGCGCGCCGATGCCGGCAAAACGCAGCGCAGCGTAAGCCAACAGGGCGAACGTCGTGATACCGCCCATCAGATGTCCCATCACTACGATGGGCTTAAGCAGCAGCGTGACCGTCCACATGCCGAGCATGGCCTGGAACACCACGACGGCAAGCGCCAGCACGCTGATGCGCCAGGCACCCGGGCGATTGAGCCCGGCCGCCGCGAAGAGCGGCAATCCGATAGCAAGCAGCGAGAGCAACAACGACCAGTGATGCTCACCCTTGATGTACATCCCCACGCCTACCGCCGCAAAAATCGCACCGGCAATCACCGCATAACGTGCCCACGGCCGTCGCCAACTCGCGAGCAAAGCCAGGGCAAATACCAGCGTCCCCAGCGTGCCCGCCAGGAAGCGATGCACCTGTTCGCGCCAGGCTTTGTGTGTTTCGTACGGGCGATCCGGAAACGCCTGATTCGCCTGAGCAATGTCGTGCTGATGTTCCGGCCACGTCGCCTTGCCATAGCAGGTCGGCCAATCCGGGCAGGAAAGGCCCGCGTTGGAAAGACGCACGAACGCACCGAACATCACCACGCCAAAGGCGAACACCGCAGCGAGCAGCGCCAGGCCACGCAGCATCCTGATAGAACGGGCGGTCATCAACGGATCACCTTCTGCAGATCCTTTCGCAAGCCGGAAGGATCGAAACCGGCGGGATACAACGACAACGCCGTGCCGTCCGACTCGACCAGCAGCGCACTCACGCTGTCGGGCGTGGCCGGACGAAACGCTGCCAGCGCATCATGCTCGTCCTTGCCCACCACCCAGTAGTTGGTCATGCCGCTGGCAGCCGCATCCGCCGGCGGCGTGCCGACATACAGCAGGCGCAGCCGCGGCGCATTGCGATTGAGTGTGATGCGCGCGGCGGCCATCTTGGTAAGCGTGTCCACACACTGCCTGCCGCAATCCGGGCCTGCCAGTGCCACAAGGGTGAGTTGTGGCTCCTCGGCACGCCAGGCCCACGTCTTGCCATCGGCGAGCGAAATGCGAAGTTGCTCGGCGACAAAATTGCGCTGGGGCGAAATGGATTCGCCAAACGCCTTGCCGCTCGGCTGCCAACCGCTCAGCGTGAGCAGGCCCGCGCCAACGATGGGTGCGGCAAACACCAGCATGATCAACAACAGTTTCAGACGGCTGGCGCGGAGCGTGGCAGTAGCAGGCTGGGTCATGAGCGGTCCGACGGTTTCATGGGGCGGCGGCGATGCAGCACCAGCAGAATCACCACGGCCGCAACGGCGAAGGTGAACCACTGAAAGGCATAGGCGCGATGACGCGCCGGTGGCATCGCGGAAAAATCGATGGTGTGTTCGCGCACGTAGATGGCAGCGGGGTCGTCGTCCAGCGCAAGCACTTGGGGATACACCGCACTACGCAGATCGGCAGCGACTTGCGGCAGGTCGAAATAGACCGTGGTCTTGGGCCAGCGCGTTTGCCGGGCCAGCGCATCGCCGCCCATCTCAAATCCCACGCCCGGTGGCGGCATGTACAAGCCCTGCAGCCACTGCGCACCCGTGGGTAACGCCGGCAGCTGCGGCGGTTCGTGCGTGCCGTTGCCCGGCAGGAAACCGAGATCCACCATCAACAGACGATCGCCGCCTTGCGGACGGAAAGGCACATAGACTTCCACGCCGCCGCGCTGGTCGTGCCTTGGGTTGTCGAGCAAGTAGAGGCGATCGGCGATGTATTCGCCCTGCACTTTTACACGCGCATAGCTGTCCACGGGGGGCTTTGCGGCCACTGCGGCAAAGTCGCGCGGCGCTGCGGTTTCTGCCGCGGCATACCGTCGCAGAATGGCTTCCTTCTCGTCCGCGCGATGCAGCTGCCACACGCCTAAACGTATGAACAACAAGGCGCCGGCCACTGTCAGCAGCAGCGCGAACCAGGATGGGCGGCGCAGCCACTTCACGCAGTGGCACCACGCACGGCCGCTATACTGCGGATGTCAAAAACGTCGGGACCTATCACGTGGAAACCATCTACAAATATGCGCTGGTGATCCTGCTGCTGGTGGTGCTGTTCAATCTTGGTCAGGCCCTGTACTTCATGATGACCGACAAGGAAGGCAGCAAGCGCACGGTGTGGGCGTTGACGCGCCGCATCGGATTATCGGTGCTGCTCATCCTGATGGTCGTCCTTGGCATCTGGATGGGCTGGCTTCACCCGCACGGCGTGGGCCAGTAATTGTAGCGTCCCGCCGCCGCCGGCGCTTCGCTGCGGCATCCGGTTCACCAAAGGCCCGCCCACTGGCGGGCCTTTGCTTTCACGGCTCGACACCTCTGTGAGAACGCACCCGGTGCGCGACGACCCATCGGAGCGGTACACCGCAACGCCACAGTCGCGCACAGGGTGCGCTCCCGCAGAGGATTGGCCAAACCCAACAAAAAGCCCGCCAAAAGGCGGGCTTTTTGCTGCGACGCGATAGCGCCTCAGAGGATGTAGACGAACATGAACAGGCCCAGCCACACCACGTCAACGAAGTGCCAGTACCAGGCCACCGCTTCGAACGCGAAGTGGTGGTCCTTGGTGAAATGGCCCTTGGCCACGCGCAGCCAGATGATGGCCAGCATGATCGTGCCCAGCGTCACGTGCATGCCGTGGAAGCCGGTGAGCATGAAGAAGGTCGAACCGTAAACGCCGCTCTGCAGGGTCAGGTTGAGCTCCTTGTACGCCTCCATGTACTCGTGTGCCTGGAAGTACAAGAAGGTCGCGCCCAGCAGCACGGTAAGGCCGAGGAACAACAGAATCTTGCCACGATGACCCACCTTCAGCGCATGGTGCGCGATGGTCACGGTAACGCTGGACGAAAGCAGGATCAGCGTATTGAGCAGCGGCAGGCCCCACGGCGCCACCGTCTGGAAATCGCCGCCGACGCGGGCCGGGCCATTACCGCCACTAGCGCCCCACGAGGCCGCGTAGTCGTTCCACAGGAACTGATGGGTCAGCACGCCGTGACCTTCGCCGCCCAGCCACGGCACCGCGAACATGCGGGCGTAGAACAGTGCGCCGAAGAAGGCACCGAAGAACATCACCTCGGAGAAGATGAACCACATCATGCCCATGCGGAACGAGCGGTCCACCTGGCTGTTGTAGCTGCCGGCCAGCGACTCGCGGATCACCGAACGGAACCAGCCGAAGAACATCAGCAAGATGCCGACGAAGCCCACCGTAAGCACGGTCTTGCCGAAGCTCGCTTCGCCCGGCGGGGCATTCAGCCAGTGCGCGGCACCGAACACGGTGACGAACATGACGACCGCGGCCACGATCGGCCATGAGCTCTTGGTCGGAACGAAATAAGCGCCTTGCTGCTGACCCATGGTGAGATCCCCGTGGAATGCTCTTGTTTACTTCCGCCCCCGCTCATCGCGGGAGTTGAATCCGCTGCACGTCATCCGCGCAACGAAGGAATACGGCAGGCTCGCGTCAGGAGTACTTCAGCCCCTGCAGCAGCGAGAGCAGAAAGATCGCGATGGCGATGGCGCCGAACACCGTTACGGTGCGTCGCACACCCTTCCTGCGCGTTTCCTCGATCACTGCCTTGGATGGCTGGTTCATCTCTTTCGCTTCCTACTCGCTCCGGCGCGAGGCCGGAGCGAACTACGACATCAATCTTCGATGTGACCGTGAGCCAGCTCGTCGTCGTGAATCACCGGCGGCAGCTCGAAGGTGTGGTACGGCGCCGGCGACGGCACAGTCCACTCCAGACCCTTGGCACCTTCCCACACGCGATCCGGTGCCTTCTTCTTGGAGAAGAACACGCAGTGCAGCACAACGCCCACAAAGATCAGCTGCGAGGCGCCGAACAGGAAGCCGCCGATCGAACTGATCATGTTGAAGTTGGCGAACGCGACGTTGTAATCCGGGATACGGCGCGGCATGCCGGCCAGGCCCAGGAAGTGCTGCGGGAAGAACAACACGTTCACCCAGATCACGCTGTTCCAGAAGTGGATCTTGCCCCACGTTTCCGAATACATGTGACCGGTCCACTTCGGCAGCCAGTAATACGTGGCCGCGATGATGGCGAAGATCGCACCGGTCACCAGCACGTAGTGGAAGTGCGCCACCACGAAGTAGGTGTCGTGGTACTGGAAGTCAGCCGGCGCCAGCGCCAGCATCAGGCCCGAGAAACCACCGATGGTGAACAGGATGACGAACGCGATGGCAAACAGCATCGGCGTTTCGAACGTCATCGAGCCGCCCCACATGGTGCTGACCCAGTTGAACACCTTCACGCCCGTCGGCACCGCGATCAGCATGGTGGCGTACATGAAGAAGATTTCGCCGCCCAGTGGCAGACCCACCGCAAACATGTGGTGCGCCCACACGATGAACGAGAGGAAGGCGATCGACGCGATGGCGAACACCATCGCCTTGTAACCAAAGATCGGCTTGCGCGCGAAGGTCGGGATGATCTCAGACACCAGGCCAAAGGCCGGCAGGATCATGATGTAGACCTCGGGGTGACCGAAGAACCAGAAGATGTGCTGGAACAGCACCGGGTCGCCACCGCCCGCGGCATTGAAGAAGCTGGTGCCGAAGTACTTGTCGGTGAGCAGCATGGTCACCGCACCTGCCAGCACCGGCATCACTGCGATCAGCAGGAACGCCGTGATCAGCCAGCTCCACACGAATACCGGCATCTTCAGCAGATCCATGCCCGGCGCGCGCATGTTGAGGATGGTGGCGATGATGTTGATCGCGCCCATGATGGAGCTGATACCCATCAAGTGCACCGCGAACACCAGGTACGCCACCGAATCACCCTGCAGCGACAGCGGCGGATACATGGTCCAGCCACCGGCAGGGCCACCGCCCGGAAGGAACAGCGTAGACAGCAGCAGCGCGAAGGCGAACGGCAGAATCCAGAACGACAGATTGTTCATGCGCGGCAACGCCATATCCGGCGCACCGATCATCAGCGGGATCATCCAGTTGCCCAGGCCCACGAAGGCCGGCATCACCGCGCCGAAGATCATGACCAGCGCATGCATCGTGGTCATTTCGTTGAAGAAGTACGGCTGCACCAGCTGCAGACCGGGCTTGAACAGCTCAGCGCGAATCACCATCGCGAAGCTGCCGCCAATGAAGAACATCAGGAGCGAGAACACCAGATACAGCGTGCCGATGTCCTTGTGGTTGGTGGACATGCACCAACGCACGAAGAAGTTTTTGGGCGCGCCGTGATGATCGTCGTGGTGATCGTGCGTGGCGTCGTGGGCCATAACCTTACACCTCTACCTAAAAGCGGAAACGTTTGGATGAGCTGAAAGATCAGCCCTGATGGCCCTGGGAAACGGGAGCGTCGACCTGCGCGGTGGCAGGCTTTTCGGCGGTGGAAGCAGCAGCCGGCTCAGGCTGCTTGGCCTGCGCTTGCTGTTCGGCCAGCCACTTCTCGAAGTCGGCCTTCGGCACGGCCTTCACCACGATCGGCATAAAGCCGTGATCCTGGCCGCACAGCTCGGCGCACTGGCCGCGGTATTCGCCCGGCTCGTTGATGTTGGTCCAGGTGGCGTTGACGATGCCCGGGATCGCGTCCATCTTCCAGCCCAACGCCGGCACCCACCAGGAGTGGATCACGTCGCCCGCGGTGATCACGAAGCGGATCTTGGTGCCGACCGGCACCACCAGCGGCTTGTCGACGTTGATCAGGTAGGTGTTGTAACCATCGACCTTGACGTTCTTCGGATCGAGGCCGGAATTGAGCTGGCGGGTCTCGTCGCTTTCGCGGTCGAGCTTGGACATGAAGCCCACGCTCTCGATCGCCTTGCCCTTGTATTCGACGTAGTCATAGCGCCACTTCCACTGGTAGCCGGTGACCTTCACGGTCATCTCGGAGCCGGTGGTGTCGGCGAAGGTGCGCAGACCGCCAGTGGCGAGATACGCCAGAGCGATCAGGATGATCACCGGAATGGTGGTCCACACGATTTCAAGCGTGGTGTTGTGCGACCACTTCTCCGCCACCGCGCCGCGCGATTTGCGGAAGCGGAACATGGCGATGAACATCGCGCCAAACACCAGGATGCCGATGACGACGCAGACGCCGAGGGCAACGTTGTTGAGGAAGTACGGCTCACCCGACCAGGTGGTCACGCCGCGCGTCATGTTCAACTGTCCTGGCTGCGGATTGGCGAATGCCACGCCGCCGAACATTGCGAGAGCGAGGAGTGCGCATGCCGCCACTGCTCGCTTGATATTGCCAGGCCTGATGCCGCCAGATGTCATGTCGTGATGCACCTTTGTTGAACCTACCTGCGTTGCCTCTGGTTGAGTGCCATCAGCAACACCTCGAGTTTCCTTGACAGCTCGGCACGCTCCTCTCCCCCGAGAAAAGCCCCGATTTCCAGCTCCCTTCCGTGCGACACCAGCAGCAGACGTTCTCTTCCCCCTTCGGACCGCAGCTGCACGCGCACCCAATACGTCTGGAAGCGCGCACTGCGCCGACCTGGCAGGGATTGCACCTCCAGCGACGATTCGTCGAGGGTGATGCGCTCGCTGCGGTCGCCGGCCCGCCAGGCCACGCCTAGGGCGAAAGCCACCGCGGAGGACTCGACCAGTGCGAACAGCGGAGCGAACACATTCCCCTGCCACGCCCCCAGCACGGCCGTCGTCAATGCCAGCGCCGCCAGTACTCCGATCAATCGACGCAGGTCGCGGTGGCTGAGGGAACGATTGGGCTTGAGCCACATCGTTACGCACGGCAAGCCGGCAACAGCTGGTCGAAGCACGATCATGAGAACCCGGCGTGCCTGGAACGCAGGCATGATAGGCCGCGATGGCGTCGATGAGCAAGAATGACGCAGATGCTTGATTTGAAGCAGGGATGAACAGGAAGTTTCGTGCGCTGGAGCGCGTGTCGAAGGTGCACTGACGCGCGTTTGTGTTGCACGTCATGGGTTTGGGCCGCCACTAACGCACACGCCTTGCGATGCCGCGCGGACCTGCGCCCAGGGTGCGACGGTTTGCCACATCCCTGTCATCACCGTCGTCTCAGCATGTCGCTGCCCGGCGGCCATCTCACCCCCTGATGACCCGCCCGCGCCCCGGCGCTGCTTCTCGCCCACATATATATGTGTGGCGAGCACCCTTGCCGCACCGCAACACCCCATACGGATGCGTGCGCCAGCCCCCGCGCGTACAATCCCGCGATTCCCCGCCCCACCAACGTTTCGGCTAAAAAACCCTGTGACTCAGCCTATTCTCAGCCCCGAACTGCCGACCGGCATCGAACCGGCACGCGCGCGCATCACCGCCAACTGGCTGCGCGACGAAACCGAAGCGGTCAACGATCTGCTGGCGCAGGCCACGCTGCCGCCCGCCGAGCGTGAAAAGGTGATCGATCTCGCCGCCGATCTGGTGACGCGTGTGCGTGCGCGCGCCAAGGATCAGAGCGCCGTCGAATCCTTCATGCGCCAGTACGACCTTTCGTCGGAAGAAGGCGTGCTGCTGATGTGCGTGGCCGAAGCGCTGCTGCGTATTCCCGACAAGGGCACCGCAGACAAGCTGATCCGCGACAAGCTGGGCGATGCAAACTGGAAGAAGCATCTCGGCCAGAGCGAGTCGCTGTTCGTCAACGCCTCCACCTGGGGCCTGATGCTCACCGGCAAGCTGGTGAACCTCGCCGAAGACACCCGCCACGACTTCACCGGCGCGCTGCGCCGCCTGGTTGGCCGCGCGGGTGAGCCGGCGATTCGTCTGGCCGTGCGTCAGGCGATGCGCATCATGGGTCACCAGTTCGTGATGGGTCAGACCATCAGCGAGGCGCTGGACCGCTGTGCGCAGAAGGAATACGCGGTTTACCGCTACTCCTACGACATGCTGGGCGAATCCGCGCTCACCAGCGAAACCGCCGAGCGTTACCAGCAGGATTACCGCAACGCGATCGCCTCGATCGGTTCGCGCGGCCCGTTCGCCAACCACACCGATGCGCCGTCGATCTCGGTGAAGCTCTCCGCGCTGCATCCGCGCTACGAAGTGGCCAAGCGCGAGATCGCCCGCCGGGATCTCACCGCCAAGCTGCTGGAGCTGTCGCAGCTGGCGATGAAGCAAGGCATCGCGCTTTCCGTCGACGCGGAAGAAGCCGATCGTCTCGAACTCTCGCTCGACATCATCGGCGATGTGTTCGCGCACCCCTCGCTGGAAGGCTGGAATGGTCTGGGCATCGTGGTGCAGGCGTATGCCAAGCGCACGCCGTTCGTCATCGACTGGCTGATCGAAACCGCGCGCGCCTCCGGCCGCCGCTGGTACGTGCGCCTGGTGAAGGGCGCGTACTGGGACGCGGAAGTGAAGCGCGCGCAGGAAAACGGCCTCGGCGGTTACCCGGTGTATACGCGCAAGCCGAACACCGACGTGTCCTACCTCGCGTGCGCACGCAAGCTGTTCGATGCCGGCGTGGAACTGATCTATCCGCAGTTCGCCACGCACAACGCGCACACCATCGCCGCCGTGTATCACCTGGCACAGGGTCGTCCGTACGAAAACCAGCGCCTTCATGGCATGGGCACGGACCTCTACGCCGAAGTGATCGGCAAACAGAACCTCAACGTGCCGTGCCGCGTGTACGCGCCGGTGGGCACGCATGAAGACCTGCTGCCCTACCTCGTGCGCCGCCTGCTGGAAAACGGCGCCAACACCAGCTTCGTCAACCGCGTGGTCGACGAAAGCCTGCCGGTGCGCGAACTGGTCGCCGATCCGTGCGAGACCGTGCGCTCCTTTGCCTCTATCCCTCACCCGCGCATCCCCCTGCCGGTGAATCTCTACGGTGAACTGCGGAAGAATTCCATGGGCGTCAACTTCTCCAACGACAACGAACTGAAGGCCCTCGCCGAGGCGATCCAGAGCAAGAACGGTCCCTGGACCGCCGAGCCGCTGGTGCCGGGCGCCAAGAGCACCGGCGCCACCGTGCAGGTGACCAACCCGGCCGATCGCCGCCAGGTCGTGGGCAGCTACGTCTCGGCCGACAGCGCCACCGTCGACAAGGCGCTGGCCAATGCCGTCGCCGCGCATCACCAGTGGGATCGCCTGCCGGCCGCCAGCCGCGCCGCCATCCTCGAGCACGCTGCCGAGCAGTTGGAAGCGCGCCGTGGCGAGTTCATCGCACTGTGCGTGCGCGAAGCCGGCAAGAGCCTGCCGGATGCCATCGCTGAAATCCGCGAAGCGGCCGACTTCCTGCGTTACTACGCCACCATGGCGCGCCGCCTGTTTGGCCATCCGGAACAGCTGCCAGGCCCGACAGGCGAGAGCAACCAGCTCTTCCTCAACGGCCGTGGCGTGTTCGTCTGCATCAGCCCGTGGAACTTCCCGCTGGCGATCTTCCTGGGCCAGGTCAGCGCCGCGCTCGCCGCCGGCAACAGCGTGATCGCCAAGCCCGCGGAACAGACCAGCCTGATCGGCTACGCCGCCGTGAAGTTGCTGCACGACGCTGGCGTGCCGGCTGACGTGCTGCAGTACCTCCCGGGTGATGGCGCCACCGTCGGTGCCGCACTCACCAAGGATCCGCGCGTCGCGGGCGTGGCCTTTACCGGCTCCACCGAAACCGCCTGGGCGATCAACCGTTCGCTCGCCGCGCGCAATGCGCCGATCGCCGCACTCGTTGCCGAAACCGGCGGCCAGAACGCGATGATCGCCGACTCCTCCGCGCTGCCGGAGCAGATCGTCAAGGACGTCATCTCCTCCGCCTTCCAGTCCGCCGGCCAGCGCTGCTCCGCCGCGCGCGTGCTGTTCGTGCAGGAAGACATCGCCGATAAGGTCTGCGCGATGCTCGCCGGTGCCATGGCCGAACTGAAGGTCGGTGATCCGGGCCAGCTCTCGACCGACGTCGGCCCGGTGATCGACGAAGACGCCAAGAAGATCCTCGTTGACCATGCTGCGCGCATGGACAAGGAAGCGAAGAAGATCGGCGAAGTGGCGCTCGACGCGGGAGCTACGGGCAACGGCACGTTCTTCGCGCCGCGCGCCTATGAAATCCCGGGCCTGTCGACGCTGACGCGCGAAATCTTCGGCCCGGTGCTTCACGTCATCCGCTGGAAGGGCGACGAGCTGGGCAAGGTGGTCGATTCGATCAACGCCACCGGTTACGGCCTCACGCTGGGCATCCACAGTCGCATCAACGACACGGTGGACTACATCCAGAGCCACGCACGCGTGGGCAACTGCTACGTCAACCGCAACCAGATCGGTGCCGTGGTCGGCGTGCAGCCGTTCGGCGGCGAAGGCCTGTCCGGCACCGGCCCGAAGGCCGGCGGCCCGCACTACCTGCTGCGTTTTGCCGGTGAGCGCACGCTCACCATCAACACCACGGCGGCGGGTGGCAACGCGTCGTTGCTGACGATCGGCGAGTAATCGCACCAGAAAGGCCGGCGCGAAAGCGCCGGCCTTTTTCATGCCCGGAGGTTTCATGCGACGCACCGTGCTGCTTGGCTGCCTGCTGACCTTGGCGCTGATGGCGCCGTTGCATGCGGCATCCGCGGACGACGGCGAACAGCGTTTCGCCGCCAGCCTGCACCTTGGTGCGTCACCTCAGTTGCGCTATCTGGACGCGGCGGGCAAGCCACTGGATTACCCGGCGTTCGCGCAGCAACTAGGCGAAGGGCGGAGCTTCAGCATCACCAAGGACAGCCAGGCACACGCAGCACTGCTTCGCCTGCGAGCACCCGGAGCCACTGAAGGGCAACCCGGACGCTTCTCCTTCAAGCGCGGCGATGCCTTCCCACCGTTCGAGTTGCCATCCCTGCAGGGTGGCGTGCGGCGACTGAGCGATTTCAACGGCCGCTATACCCTGGTGAGCTTTTTCTTCGCCGACTGCGCGCCATGCATCGCCGAAGTGCCGACACTCAACGCCTATGCACGTGAGCACGGCGACATGAACTTCGTGGCGATCACCTATGAAGATGCCGCCACGGCGCAACGCTTTGTGAGCGAGCGTGGTCTGACATGGCGGGTGTTGCATGACGGCACGGCGCTCACGGATACCATCGGCGTGGGCATCTATCCCACGCTGATGCTGATCGATCCGTCCGGACACGTTGCTGGCGCGGCGGTGGGGATGTCGATGCGCGATGAGCCGTCCAAACGGCTAACAGATCTCACCATCTGGGTTGAACAGTGGAAAGCCACGAGTACCTCAAGGTAAATCCGCCCTCATCGTCATCCCAGCGAAAGCTGGGATGACGAGCGTAAACGTGAGAGTCGTTAGATAGCCTGCACTATCCTTTCAAAACCACCCTCAATAAGGCGTCACCTCAATCAACGCACGCTCCGCGCTGCATTGCGTCCCCGCGTTCGAAAGCGCTGACTTGCGGTAATCCGCCAGCTCCGAACGCGCAGCCGCCAGGTCTTCCTGAAACGCATCCGAGGCGTGCAACGTCGCCACCACGGCCGCGCCGTTCATCACACCCGCCTCGATGGCACTGAGGTTGTGCGCGCCGCACACCACGCGGCTGTCGCCATAGGCGCGTGCCCGCAACAGCAGGTCGGTAGCGCGATCCGGCGCCAGCTCCGTCAGCACCAGCCCCACCGCCCAACCTCGCGTGGCATGACCCGAAGGGTAATCGAAGCTGCGGGCAAGCTGCGCCGTCGACTGGCAGACCGCCCCCTGATCAATCAGGAACGGCCGCTGCCGCTGATTGGCCTGCTTGGCAGGGCCGGTGGACGCATCGGCAGCCTGGCTCGTCAGATCCACCAGTGCGGCCAGATGCGGCAAGGTCGCGGCATTCAGCGGTACGCCCATCGCGCAGCTGAAGTCCGCCATCAGTTTCGGCGTGGCGTAGTCCACGTCCTGCTGGGCCAGTGTCCAACGCGGCGTGCCCTCAAGCTGGCGCGTGGCGCGGAACACCTCGCGGTCGGCCTCATAGCGTGGCGACCCGGCCTTGGGCGCGGCTGGCAGCAGCTCGGCCGTTCGCAGGGGAACCGGGGCGGCCGCGGCGGTGTTCGGAGCATGGCCGGGCGATGTCTGCACCGGTGCACAACCGGCCATCGCCAGCGCCAGGATCAGCGCCGCCATACAGCGGGGTGGGGACAGAACCTCGTTCATGTACGTTCTCCGCAGGCAGGGTCCGGGATATGAACCGTGGTGCATTGCATGAAGCGACGGGCTGGCCGCCATGATATAGATCAAGTCGGTGTCGGGCTTTTCCGGTGCCGGGGGTGAGGGAGAGCACGCAGAATGACGTCCATGGCGGCCGTATCTGGCCATCCAATCGACGACACCACCGCGACGGCGCTTGGCGCCGACGCGCGTTTTACTGCTGCCGAAACGCCACCCAACATCCTCGTCCACCTGACCCAGCTGGCCCTGTCGCGCGGCCTGCGCTGCGACGGCTGGTTCGCCGGCTCGGGCCTGACCCGCGAGCAGCTCAACGATCCCACCCTCCGCGTGTCCTACCGGCAGGCCCGCTCGGTGATCCGGCGCGCCCTGCAGACCACCGGCGAGGCAGGTCTGGGGTTGGCCGTAGGCCGGGTGGAAACGTTGGGCAGCTTTGGCCTGCTCGGCCTGGCCATGATGACCTCGGCTACCTTTGGCGAGGCCATGCAAGTGGGCATCAATCATCATCGCGTCAGCGGCAGCCTGCTCGATGTGAGCTTTGAAGTGGCCGGGCCGCGCGAAGTGGCACTGGCCGCCTGGCCGCGCTTCAACGACGCGCCACTGCTGCCGTTTCTTTGCGAAGAACTGTTCTCCAGTTCGCTGGCCATCGCGCGCGAACTACTTGGCCCGGGCTTCAACCCGTCCCGGCTCGAGCTGACCTACGCACGCCCCGCGCACGCCCAGGCCTATGCCGACTACTTTCGGTGCGAGCTGGTGTTTGGCGCCCGCTACAACCGCATTCTTCTCGACGTACAGTGGCTCCAACACCCGCTGCCCACGCACAACCCGCTGACCGCGCAACAGGCGCTGGCGCTGTGCAACCAGCAGCACGATGCCAATGGCGTGCAGCAGGAAATTGTCGCTTCGGTCGAACGCCTGCTTCGCAGTCACCTGCGCCATCAGCCGCGCCTGCCCGACGTAGCACGCATGCTCAACATGAGCGAGCGCTCTTTGCGCCGTCGTCTGGCCGAAGGTGGCCGCATCTTTCGCGAGATTCACGACCGCGTGCGCGCCGAACGCGCATTGGAACTGCTGCACGGTGGCACGCTGAGCGTGGCGGAAATCGGGCTGGAAATCGGCTTCAGCGATCCGCGCGAATTCCGCCGAGCATTCAAGCGGTGGACCGGCATGCCGCCTCGCAGCGCGCGCCAGCACGCGGCCTGAAAAGCTGACACGTGTGGCTGGCAGCAAGCAGCCGCAAAGAACGGAGAAACCCCAGGCATCATCCGCCATCAGGTTTCGGCGAAAGACGACGTCATAACGGCACCGGGCGGGGCCGTCATCACGGAAACTGCGTGATAGTTTGCCGCTTCCAGACATGATCTCTTCTGGCTGTTCTGCCGATGCTGCGCCGGGTCGCACGCTTCGCCCCTATGGCGGGCCCGCAGCAGGCACTTATGGGAACCCACACGCCATGCTGAAAGACTTCACCCAGACCGCCCTGCTGCTCATCACCGGCCTGTTCCCCATCATCAACCCGATCGGGTCGGCATTCATCGTGCTGAGCATGGTGCCCAACGCCACGCCGGCAGAACGCACGGATCTCGCCTGGCGCATCACGACCAACAGCTTTGTCATTCTGCTGGTGTCGCTGCTGATGGGCGCTTATGTGCTCACCTTCTTCGGCATCTCCATACCGGTGCTGCGTGTATCCGGTGGGTTGATCATCGCCGTGGCGGGTTGGAATCTGTTGCAGAAACCCGATGACGATGACATCGCCGACAAAACGCAGGAGATCCAGGCCACCCCCGCCACGGGGTCACTCGAGTCCAAAGCGTTCTATCCGCTGACCCTGCCGCTCATGGTTGGCCCCGGCTCCATTTCAGTCGCCATCGCACTAGGCAGCAGCACGCCGCGAGAAGGGTTGTCCGCCGCGCATTTCGCGGGCGTCGCCCTGGCGCTGATGGTGCTTTGCGCCAGCATCTACGCCTGCATGCGCTTTGCCGGCACGCTTGAGCACTTTCTGGGTAGCGTGCGCACCAAAATCGTGATGCGCCTGTTTGCGCTCGTCACGTTCTGCATTGGCATGCAGCTGCTGTGGCTTGGGCTGTCTGACTTGCTCGCCTCAGTAAAATGGAAGTAGGCAGAGGCCAACGGCCGGCGATTGGCATCCGGGGGTGCCACCAGCGCCCCGTGCCGTAAGCGGCGCGTCCATCACCGCAAGAGCCTGCGAAGACGCAGGTCCCAAAGGCTCCCATAAAGCGGGGTGCCGCTAGTCATACCCTGCCCACGCTGGCCGCTTTGCCCCCCTTCCCCGCAGCTCCCGCCCTCCCCACCACGGTTGCATTCCATGACAGTGGATAGGTCATGCATACCGCTGCTAATGGGGAGAAAGCGACCATGCGTAAGACCCTTCTGGCCCTTGCCATACCCGTACTGCTGGCCGCCTGCAGCCAGGAAGCGCCGCCGGCGCAGAGCAGCAACGATGTCTCGTTCGAAGCCAAGCTCCAGCAGCAGTTGCTGGACGCCAAGCCGGGCAGCGTTATCGAAATTCCGGCCGGCCACTATCACCTGCAACGCGGCATGAGCCTGCGCACGGATGGCGTCACCATCAAGGGCGCCGGCATGGACAAGACGGTGCTCTCGTTCAAGGGCCAGGTGGTCGGCCCTGAAGGCCTGCTGGTGAACGCCAACGACTTCACCATCGAGAACCTCGCGCTGGAAGACACCAAGGGCGATGCGCTCAAGATCAATCAGGGCAAGAACATCACCATCCGCGGCGTGCGCGTGGAATGGACCGGCGGCCCCAAGACCACCAACGGCGCTTACGGCCTGTATCCCGTAAAGACGCAGAACGTGCTGGTGGAAGACTCCGTTGTAATCGGCGCTTCCGACGCCGGCATCTACGTGGGCCAGTCCAACAACATCGTGGTGCGCCGCAATCGCGCCGAATACAACGTGGCGGGCATCGAGATCGAAAACTCGGTGAATGCCGACGTGTACGACAACACCGCCACCAACAACACCGGCGGCATCCTGGTGTTCAACATGCCCAACCTCTCGCAGGCGGGTCACAGTTCGCGCGTGTTCAAGAACAAGGTGTTTGCCAACAACACCGACAATTTCGCTGCCAAGGGCGCCGCCGTGGCCAGTGTGCCGCGTGGCTCGGGCGTGGTGGTGAACTCCAACGACAAGGTGGAGATTTTCGACAACGACATTGCCGACAATCAGACCGCCAACGTCATCATCTCCAGCTACTTCTCGACCAACTACTACAACACCAAGGGTGTCGCGGCGGATTACAACCCGTATCCCAAGGGCATCTTCATCTACGACAACCGCTTCAAGGGCGGCGGCGATTCGCCGGACGGCATCAAGCTGAAGACGCTGAAGACGGCCGTGTACGGCCTGAGCGGCAAGTTCCCGGACATTTTGTGGGACGGCTACGTCAACGAGAAGACGCTGGTGAATGGCCTGCCGCCGGACAGCGATCGCTTCTGCATCCAGAACGGCGATGTGGGCGTGATCAACGCCGACGGCCCGCACGACTACAAGAACCCCAGCACGGATACCAAGCCGTACCAGTGCACGCTGCCGAAGTTGTCGCCGGTGGTGCTGGATCCGGAACCGAAGGCGTGAATGCGTGCGCGTGATCGCGGTGTATCGCCATGGTCACCCGCACTATTTCCTCACCGTCATCCCGGCGTAGGCCGGGATCCAGCGACTTTCGATTTGCCGTGATGTTTAAAAGGCACTGGATCCCGGCCTACGCCGGGATGACGGTGAGGGACTTTTCTACGTCACCGGACTTCGAACGCCTTTTCTAAAAGAACTTGCACAGGCTCCACGATGACGTTGTCGACAAAGTTCTATCCGCTCTTCTTGCTGCTTCCATTGCTGTTGCTGCTAAGCGCGTGCCACCGCGACCTCGACCCCGTGACGTTCCATGCCGACGGCCGCCCGCCGAAGCTGAGCGACTGGCACGTGGTGGAAGTGCGTGACGGCAAACTGGTGCTCAACCAGGGTGTCGTGCCCTACGACCTCAACACGCCGTTGTTCACCGACTATGCGCACAAGCTGCGCACGGTATGGATGCCCAAAGGCGTGTCGGCCAAGTACGACCCCACCGACACCTTCGACTTTCCGGTCGGCACCGTCATCAGCAAAACGTTCTATTACCCGCGTGCGGCAAGCGGCAAGTTCGCCGATGTGGCACGCACCTATGACAGTTCTCGCGACTTCGCTGGCGAGGGGCTGGATCTGGCCAACGTACACCTGGTCGAAACGCGCATCCTCGTGCGCCGCGAATCGGGTTGGTCCGCCATTCCCTATGTATGGAAGGACGACCAGAGCGACGCCCTGCTTGCACGTACCGGCGCGGTGATTCCGCTCACGCTGGTGTCCGACAACGACGCTCGCGAAGACTTCAACTACGTCGTACCCGATGAAAGCCAGTGTGCCAGCTGCCACGCGCAGGACTGGGTGTCGCGCAAGGTTCATCCCATCGGACCCAAGGCACGCCACCTCAATCGCGATTACCACTACGCCACCGGCGAAGAAAACCAGCTGGCGCATCTGATGAAGATGGGCTACCTCACCGGCGCGCCCGCACCTGCCGAGGCACCGCGCAACGCCAACTGGATGGATGAGCACGCCTCGCTCGACGCCCGCGCCCGCGCCTATCTCGATATCAATTGCGGCCACTGCCACAACCCGAAGGGCGCGGCCAACACCACCGGCTTGTCGCTGGATGTCAGCGTGCCGGAAGACCGCCACCTGGGTATCTGCAAGCCACCGGTCGCCGCGGGCCGCGGTACGGGCGATCACTTTTTCGATATCGTGCCGGGCTCGCCGGGCGACTCGATCATCACGTACCGGATGAACTCGGCCGACCCGGGCGAAATGATGCCGGAACTGGGAAGAAGCACCGTGCACCGCGAAGGCGTGGCACTGATCAAGGCATGGATAGCCGCGCAGTCGGGGGGCTGCGTTGCCATTCACTAACAAGCATCAAGCCGCGATCGCAAGATCGCGGCCTTTTCATTTTGAGGGGAGAACCTGGTCATGAAGATCCGTCCGCTATCCGCCTGCCTGCGCCGCGTACTGCTCGGCAGCACGGTATGTCTGCTTGCCGGCCTGCCGGCCATCGCCTCCGCTGCCGATCCGGCACCGCAGGACACCGGCTCGAAGGCCGACGCCACCCAGGCGAATCCCGACAAGGCCAAGCTGCTCGGTAACGTCACCGTGACGGCGCAGAGCCGAAGTCAGGAAGTGCAGTCGGTACCGATTCCGCTGCAGATCGTCACCGCCAAGCAGATCGACACGCTGGCGGCCACGGATCTCAGCAAGATGGATATCTTCGTGCCGGGCCTGGTGATCGACGCCAGCCAGCCCACGCAGCCCACGTACGAGCTGCGCGGCATCAGCACCAGCAACTTCGGCATCGGCACCGAATCGGCGGTGGGCGTGTACGTCAACGGCGTTTATGCCGCGCGTTCGGGTGGCTCGCTGCTGGCTTTCAACGACATCGCGCGCATCGAAGTGCTGAAGGGTCCGCAGGGCACGCTGTTCGGCCGCAATGCGGCGGCGGGCGCCATCTCCATCGTCACCAACGAGCCCACCGACAAGTTCGAAGGCAACGCCCGTGTGCGCATCGGCAACGACGGGCGCAAGTACGCTGACGCGCTGGTCAATATTCCGCTCAACCATGACATGGCGCTGCGCCTGAGCGTGCTCGACAACCAGAGCGACGGCTGGATCAAGGACGCCGCCACTGGAAAACGCTACGGCGAAGACAACGACTGGGGCTCGCGCGCCGTGTTCCGCTGGAATGTCACGGACAACACCCGCGTCTTGCTGTCGTGGGATCACGAGAAACTCAATCAGCCACCCGAGCCGGCTATCGGCCTGATTCCGCTTTCCAACGATACCAACCAGCGCGCGCCCTTCCCGCCCGACCCGACCACCTATCTCAACCCGCTGCACGCGCCGCTTTACAACGACGCCATCGGCGCCAAGGAAACCCGCCGTTTTGATGGCGTCACGCTGTCAGTCGATCACTCGTTCTCCTGGGGCAGCCTGGTATCCACCACCGCGTGGCGCGGCTTTGACACGTTCAACCTGGGTGACTACGACGGCACCAATCACGTTGTCACCTACCTCGATACCGCCAACATCGAACACAACAACAGCTGGTATCAGGAGTTCAAGCTGTCGGGCAACAACGACCTGATGGACTGGGTGGCCGGCGTCAGCTACTACCAGGAGCAGGCACGCCAGACCAGCCAGACCAACATCAACACCAACAGCCTCGACACGCTGGCGCAAAACGTTCTTGGCGTCGGCACGCCGCTCGCCGATATCAGCAATGCGCTGGCCTCGTTCGGCCTGCCAGTGAGCCTGCTCGGCGATCCGTGGCATGAGGCCATCAGCAACGACGGCAACTTCAAATCGTATGCCGCCTTTGGCGACGTGATCTGGCATATCACCGACCGCTTCGACGTCACCACGGGTCTGCGCTATACGCGCGATCAGAAGGACTTCAGCTGGTACAACATGCCGCGCAGCGCGCCGGCATTCGACGCCACCATTGCCGGCCTCAACGGCCTGGGCGTCATCCAGCAACTGCCGCCGGATGCGCAGGGCGCGCTGGCTGCCTTCGGCAACAACGTGATCTTCCCCAACGCTGTCGGCCAGAACGTGTATGCCAGCAACACCTGGAACAACTGGAGTCCACGCGTCGTCGGCAGCTACAAGTTCACGCCGGATGTGATGGGTTACGTGTCCGTCACCAAGGGCTACAAGGCAGGTGGCTACAACAGCGTGCAGATCGGCTCGCGCTTCCAGCCGGAAAAGGTGACCAACTACGAGGGCGGCATCAAGGCGCTGCTTCCCGATCAAAACCTGCTGCTCAACGGCTCGGTGTACTACTACCGCTACAACAATAAACAGTCGCTGGCGCTCGATCCGAACAGCAGCGGCTCCGGCGTGCCGATCTACATCGTCAACAGCAGCGATCAGGAAGCCAAGGGCCTGGAACTGGAAGCGCAGTGGCAGCCGATCGAAAGTTTCCGCACCAATTTCATGGGCGCGTACATCGATTCCACCTATCGCAAGGGCACGGCGCCTGACGGTACCGATCTCACCGGCCAGGCCACCGGCGCGCCGTACTTCTCCGGCGCCCTGTCGCTGGCCTACACTCTGCATAACGTGGCCAACGGCGACCTGGAATTCGACCTGGCGCAGGCCTATCGCGGCAAGACGCGTTGCAACTCCGATTCCCAGTTTCAGGGTACCTGCAACGTCAGCCCGAACTTCCAGATCGGCACCAGCCAGCAACGCACCGATGCCCGCGTGGACTGGCACGCACCGGGCGACCGCTGGGGCGTGGCACTGTACGGCACCAACGTCTTCAACAAGCGATATGTGACAGGCGTAAACAACATCAGCGCATCGGTGTTCGGCACGCCCTTCGCCTCCATCAGCCCGCCCCGCATGTGGGGCCTCGAACTACGCGCGAAGTTTTGACCATGAAAGAGCCAAGCCCATCGCTGCACACCACGCTCCTTCGCCTGCGCGAAGCGCAGGCGCGCGACCCCATGCCGTCATGGGAAGTCCGTGCCACGCGTCTGCGGGCGCTGGAGAAGATGCTCAACGAGCAGCGCGGGGCTTTTGCCGAAGCGATCGACGCGGACTTCGGCCGCCGTCCGGTGGAAGAAACGGAACTGCTGGAGCTGTACCCCAGCCTGTCCAACCTGCGCCACTCGCTGAAGCGCGGCCGCCGCTGGATGCGTCCACGCGGCGGTCTGGCCAACATGGTCTTTCTGCCGGCACGCATCGCGCTCATGCCACAGCCGCGTGGCGTGGTGGGCATCATCGTGCCGTGGAATTACCCCATCTTCCTGTCGGTCGGTCCGTTGATCGACGCGCTGACAGCGGGCAACCGCGTGATGCTGAAGATGAGCGAGTACACGCCACGGTTCTCGGCCTTGTTCGCCGAGCAGGTGGCGCGTTACTTCGGCAGCGACGAAGTAGCGGTGATCACCGGCGATGCCGACGTGGCGCAGGCGTTCTCCGCGCTGCCGTTCGACCATCTGCTGTTCACCGGCTCCACCGCGGTCGGCCACCACGTGATGCGAGCGGCCGCCGCCAACCTCACGCCGGTCACGCTGGAGCTGGGCGGAAAGTCGCCCGCCATCATTGGCCCCGGCGCGCGCTTCGGCAACGCGGTGGAACGCATCATGCTCGGCAAGCTGGTCAACGCAGGGCAGACCTGTATTGCGCCGGACTACGTGCTGGTGCCGCGCGAGCGCATGAGCGACTTCATCAATACGGCCAAGGCGACGGCGCAAAGGCTGTATCCCAACCTCGGGCAGCAGCAGTACGCCTCCATCGTGTCCGACCGCCAATATGAGCGCCTCAGCAAACTGCGCGACGATGCGGTTGCTGCGGGCGCACACATCCAGCCGCTGAGCGACGCGAAGGATCTGCCCGCCAAACGCTTGCTTGCACCGGTGATGTTGACTGGCGTGAACGACACCATGGCGGTGATGCAGGACGAAATCTTCGGACCTTTGTTGCCGGTCCTGCCATACGACTCGCTGGATGACGCCATCAGCTATATCGCGAATCGTCCGCAACCGCTCGCGCTGTACCTGTTTGAAGAAAGCCGCGCGCTCACCGAACACGTGCTCTCCCGCACCCATGCGGGCGGCGTCACCATCAACGACACGCTTTACCACATTGCCCAGCATGACCTGCCCTTCGGCGGCGTTGGTCCTTCAGGCATGGGCGGCTATCACGGCGAAGCGGGCTTCCGCGCGTTCTCGCACATGAAGCCGGTGTTTCGTCAATCACGCTTCAACGGCGCGGGCTTGCTCAATCCGCCATACGGCGAGCGCTTCAGGAAGATGCTGAAGCTGTTGATGCGGTTGGGCTAAGACACCCTCAGTTCACTGCTTAGCCCACGCGCCTCACCGTCATCCCCGCGAAGGCGGGAAGCGCTTCACAACAGCCGAAGGCTGGTCATCCAGTGACTTTCGCTCTTATGAGCGCTACCGCGATCGGGCTCGCCTGCCGCGAGCTTCCGACGATCTGCCGATCGCCGGGTCACTTTTCTTTGCTTGCTCAAAGAAAAGTAACCAAAAGAAAGAGCACCCCGCTTGGCGCTTGCCGGGCTGATAGCCCGGCAAGTCCGTGAGGGTTGGCCGGGCTTTTCGACAGGGCTTCCTGCCCTGACGAAAAGGGATCGGCATCCATGCCGATCCCCCTGCGGGCCTGATCGTCCAACCCTCACCGCCGCACAGGGGCCCCCTCAGATCAAGAGCATCAGGCTCGTGCCGCTGGCGCGGCACATCGCATCACCAGTCGTCTGCTGTTTTCGTCTGTAGGAGCGCACTTGTGCACGACGAACCGACGGAGCGGCAACGACATCGCGCACAAGTGCGCTCCTACAGAGAAACCATGAGCACGGAGAAACCACGGACGCCGCTTCTGGCGCGCGGCGCGCGCCGCTCTGGCTCTGGCTCTGGCTTTCGCTCTTGACCTCCGGGCCCCTATGGCGCGGCGGGCGGGTGGAGGAATAGCCCGAAGGGTGGCCGGCATGGATGCCGGCCAGTTTTTCGACAGGACAGGGACGTCCTGTCGAAAAACCCCGTAACCCGCCCGCGTACCTTCCGGGCTATCAGCCCGGAAGGCGCGCCATCGGGGTGGCCTTTCTCTTGGTTACTTCTCTTTGGCCACGCAAAGAGAAGTGACCCGCTGTCCGGCAGGACAGCGGAAGCCCGCCGCAGGCGAGCCAGGTCGCGCAATCCTCACACCAGTGCAAAGGCGCTGGATGACCAGCTTTCGCTGGGATGACGGCGAGGCACAATCACCGCTCATAGTCCCCCAATGAACAGACTATTCATCACGCACAAAAAAACCTCCCCGCTCACGCGGGGAGGTTTTTTTCAAACGGTTCGTTCCGCAGTGTTCCGCGATCAGAACTTGTACTGGGCCGAGAAGCTCAGCAGGTTGCCGTAGTCGTCCGAGCTGCCGGTCAGCACGTCGCCGGTGGAGCTGGTGCTGTTGATGCGCGCGCTGTTGACGAAGATGTGCGCGTACGAGGCGTTGAGCACGAAGTGCTCGCTGGCCTTGTACTCGACACCAAAGCTGACCAGCTGACGGGTAGCGTCCGGCACGCGCGGGTCGCGGGTAGCGGTGGAGGTCGGCGTGGTATCCAGCGCCAGACCGCCGCGCAGGGTGACCTTGTCGTTGAGGTAGTAGTCGCCACCGATGGCGATGTACCAGCTGTTCTTCCAGTTGAACACTTCAGTGGTGGTCGGCTGTGCCGGGTTGGCGTAGTAAACGTTCAAGTTCTTGAACGAATCCCACTTGGTCCAGGCCACGTCCATACCCAGGCCGAACTTCTCTTCCTGGTGCCAGTAGCTGGCGGTTGCCACGGCCGGGGTGGTGAACGGCGCCGTACCCTGGGTGTGGGTGAACGGCACGCCGCCAGCACCGGCGAGCAAGCCAGCCACGGTCGGGTTGGCGAGCAGCGCCTGCACGTTGGCCGGCACGGTGAAGTTGGCCGTACCCGTGATGGTGTGCGAGATCTTGGAGCGGTAGGCGAGCGCGAACTTGTCCTGCGGGGTGATCTTCCAGAACATGCCGACCTGGTAGCCGTAGGCCCAGTCGTCACCCTTGATGCGGGCAATACCGTCCGAACCCGGCGGCACCACGGTGTTCACCTGCTGAGCGAACGCCTGGCCGGCGGCTGGCGGGATGGCGCCAGCCGCCACCGCCTGATTCACCAGGCCCAGGCCAACGGCGTTGTAGTTGATGGCCGAGGTGAGCTCAGCCGAGGTCTTCTGCGCGATACCGCTGACGCCGAGCGCGAAGTTGTCGGTGACGTCGTACGAGGCCGACAGGGTGATGTCCAGCGACTCGAACTTGGACTTGATGGCGTTGTAGCGGCCGATCCACTGCTGGTCGTATTCGGTCTGGAAGCCGAACGGCACCGTGAAGGAGCCACCGACATGCCACTTGTCACCCAACTGGGTGGCGAAGAACAGGGCGGGCACCGGCATGGTGGTACCAGCGTCGCCGCCGCCATTGCCGCTGATCGGACGACCCAGCGCATCGTGAGCCGAGCCGCTGAAGGTGGTGCCGAAGTTGATGGCCGTTACGTCGGCCTGGAAATAGGTGCCCTTGAGGTCGGACATGGCGGCCGGGTTATTGGCCACCACGGAAACGTCGCCGCCCGCAGTGGTGGAACCGGCGTAAGCGCGGCCCATGGCGGCGGCGCTGTCTTCATGCAGCTGGAATGCGCTGGCGTGCGCGCTCTGCGGCGCGGCAAACGAACCCAGGATGGCTAGGCTCAGCGCAGCAAGCGTGAGCGGACGGCCCGCACGGGAAAAAGGACGGAATGACATCTGCATCAGCAATGCTCCTGCTTCTTGTTGATCTGGCTTGGGTAGTAGCAAGGGGCTTGACGACCGCCCAATTTTCATACGTGCGTTTGACACCCCCGGCCGGCACTGTGCCGATTCGCCGCAGGGCTTGCAAGTGCGGTTGCAACAATCTTTTAAGGTTAAAGGGGGCTGATCCCCGCTGATCGCCAGCGAATAGGCGAAGATCGGCGCAGCAGGGTCTTTCGCCGGCGCGAACTGTTACCCTTACGAACCTGCTCCAGACGTTCGCGGAACCCATGCCGGTACCGAAAAGGAGCAAGTTCTTACTGCGCCTTGCCTGTGCGCCCTACCCTCCGAATGCACGCCAATGGGGTGTCGCCATGCACTGTTTTGTCTATGCCAGCCTGCGCAAGTCCGATACCTACGTGTGGCTGGGCCGCCGCGACGACTTCACCTGCCTGCCCGAATCGCTGGCCCTGATGCTGGGCGAGCTGCGCTTTGTGCTGGAAGTGGAGCTGACCGAGCAACGCAAGCTGCCCCGTGAAGATGCCCAGCAGGTGATGAAGCACATCACCGAGAAGGGCTGGTATCTGCAGTTGCCGCCGCAGGAGACACTGTCGGTGGCCAATCATCCCGACTACAAGAGCGCGCCGAAAGGTCCGGACCGCGAGCACTGATGAAGGCCTGAACGAGCGCCGTCTTCCCTGCAAAGTCGGGGATGACGAACGAAATCAGCGCCCCCTAATGCTCGGCATGTGATCGCCGTTAACACGGGATTACCGTCTGATGTCGCCACGATTCCTATACTCCGCGCCCATGGCCTATTCAAAAACGCGTCGCCCGCCCCCGTTTCTGCAAGCCCTCGCCTGGTTCGTGCCCGGACTGATCGCCACCGCGATCGCCCTGCTTGGTGCGCACCCGCTTGCATTGATCCCGTTGCTGATGGCCAACGCGCTGACCATGGCGGCGGTGTGCCACGCGATAGGTTTTGATCCGGAACCGAAGTTTGGCCGCACCGTGCTGCGGCGCGGCGCCGCTTATCTGGTGATGTTTACCGGCTACGTGGTGCTGGTGTTTTTGCTGGTGGCGTGGCCGATGCTCAAGCTCAACCAGGCCCCGACGCTTGGTGGGGCGCTGATGCTGGCAGGTGCGCTGGTGATCGCGCTGGCCGCGTTGTGGCGCGTTTGGCCCGCTTTTGGCCTCGTGTATGTGTGGGATGACGCGTATCCGGCGCAGAGCGATGGCTCGTGGATATTCACGGCAACCGCTCGCAGCCTGGCGTTTGGCCGGCACCTGTCGCGCGAAGAACGCTTCTTTACGCATTTCCTGCCCGCGGCGGTGTCGCTGCTGGCGTTGGCCTTTGTCGCCATTGCGCTGACGGGCCTGTATGGCGTGCTGCCTTCCGAACTGCGCACGGCGGCGCTGGTGCTCTACGGTGCGGTGCTGATGCCGCTGGGCTGCCTGGTGATTGCCAACCGCACACTGCGCGCGCTGCTGTGCGAGCGCCGCCGCCCGCTGCGCCAGCCCGCGGCAGGTGTGGTGGAGAAGTCCGCATCCGCACCGGTGGTGCCCAAGCCCGCGCCGCAGCTGAGCGAAGAAGAGCGCACCGCCGGCACACCAGAACAAGCGCAGGCGCTGCTGGCTGCCACGCGCGATGGCGATATCGATCGGGCACTGGCGCTGGTGGAGGCTGGTGCCGACCCGAACACCGCGCCGCCGTCCAGCGACCGCGACCAGCGTCCCGTACTCATGCTGGCCGCCCTGCTGCCCGATACGCACCTGCTGCGTGCGCTGATTGCCAAGGGCGCCGATGTGAATCGCGCCAGCGGCGGCCTCACCCCACTGCTGGCCGCCACCCGCGACAGCTGGCATGGCCGCGCCGAAGCGGTGATGACGCTGCTAGCCAACGGCGCCAACGCGCTGGCGACCGACAGCCAGGGCAACACGCCCCTGCATGGCGCGGTGCTCAGCGGTGAACCCATGGTGGCGGCGATGTTGCTGGACGCAGGCGCCCCCATCAACGCACTCAACAAGGCGGGCCTCGGCCCGCTCGCTGTGGCCTGCCGCGCGGCCAACTGGCCAGTGGTGAAGTTTCTGCTGGAACGCAGCGCCAAGCCCGCGCCCGCCGATGGCGAGCCTGCGCTGGTTGCCGCTGCCGGCATCGCCGATGACGACACGAGCGGTGTGAAGTTGCTGCTCAAGCACCGCGCCGCCGTGAACGCGGTGGATGCACGCCACCGCAGCGCCCTGATGGCCGCCGCGTCCGAGGGCCACGAACAGATTGCCCGCGCTCTGCGTGCCGCTGGCGCCGATGTGAACCTCGCGGACCGCCATGGCAATACGGCACTGATGGAAGCCGCCCGCGCTGGCGCAGTGGGCATTGTGAAGCTGCTGACCGAGGCACAGCCGGATGCGCGCGTGCGCAACAGCCATGGCCGCGACGCGCTGACGCTCGCCTGCCAGTCACCGCAGGCGCATGCCGACGTCGTGCGTGCCCTGATTGCGCTGGGCGCCGAGCCCAAAGCGGTGGGCACCGATGGCCGTAGCGCGCTGGACCACGCCGCCGCCGCAGGCCGCTGGGATCTGGTCGCCCTGCTCGACCCGGAAACGCCGCTGCCCGCCAGCCTGAGCATGGACGCCCTGCCCGAAGGCGCCGACACCCCGGCCCATCTGCTGGATGCGCTGCGCTTTGGCCACTGGGCCATCGTCTCCACCTTTCATGGCCGCGTGCGCGAGTGGCCGCAGGAACAGTTGGCGCAGATGTACCTGGATCTCGCAGCGCCGGGGCAGGACGCTGGCCGCCGCTGGCTGCTGGATCACGCGCTGGATCCCGAAGCACGCCTGCAACCGCAGCTGGTAGACGACGCAGAAACCCTGGAAGGTGTGGAAGCGCCGTTGCCGCCGCTGGGCCGCCGCCTGTTCGATGCGTTGCTGCAACAGCTGCCTGCCGCGACCGAAGCCGTGGATGACCTGCTGCACGCGGGCGCGACGCCGGCCGGCGCGGGTCTGCTCGCGCAGACGCTGGTACGGCTGGAAGACAGCGCACAGGGTGCCGCCCTGCCCGTGGTGATGCTGGAACGCGGCGCCGATCCCTTTGGCCCGGATGCGCGCGAGCGCACGCCGGTGCATCTGGCGGCCACTTACGGCCACCAAGTGTTGCTGGAAACCCTGCTGGCCCGTGGCTGCGACCCCAATACGCGTGACAGCAGCGGCCGCACGCCGCTGTTTGCCGCACTGGAACATGGCGAGCGCGCGTTGCCGCTGGTCCGTGCCTTGGTGGCGCACGGCGCAGACCCCGAAGCGATCGACGCCAATGGCGAAACACCGCTCGGCCAGTCGCTGGAGCACGAAGCCATCGAGCGCTGGCTCAACTGGGGCGACTGGACCCGGCCGGCGCGACCGCTGCGCGCGGAAGATCTGCCGCCTGCCGCTGCTGCCGGCTCGCTGGTGGCAGTGGAGCGCTTGCTGGAACTCGGCTTTGCGGTGGATACCCGCGATCACCAGGGCGCTACTGCGCTGCTGCACGCCTGCGGCGCAGGACAGCGCGAGGTGGCAGCGCTCCTGCTGGATAAAGGCGCCGATGCCTCGCTGGCCGCAACCAACGGCATGACCCCACTGGCTGCCGCAGTCAGCGCCCGCCGCGAAGCACTGGTGGCACTGCTGTTGCAGCACGGCGCGGCCGTGGATCAACGACTGCCGGGTGATGCCACGTCCCTGATGATTGCGGCGGCGATGGGTTATCCCGAAGTCGCCGAACAGTTGATGGAAGGCGGCGCCGATGTAAACGCCGTCGATTCGCGCGGCCACAGCGCCCTCCACGCGGCCTCTCAGTTTGGCTTTACGCACAACGACAGCTTGCGCGCGCGCCGCTTGTTCGACGCGCTGCTCAAGCACAACGCCGATGTGAGCCTGGCCGACAAAGAAGGCAAGACGCCGCTGCTATTGCTGCTGGGTGCGCACCTGCGTCCGGGCAGCGAATGCGACCCCACCCATATCGGCGCACTGGTGCCAGTGCTGCTGGATGCCGGCGCCACGCTGGCCCATGCCGATCAGCGCGGCGTCACCGCGCTGCACGCCTGCGCCATGCACGCGCTGCTGGCACCGGCCCGCGTACTGCTGGCGCGTGGTGCCGATCGTCAGGCTGCGGATGCTTTCGGCCGCACCGCGGCGGATGTGGCACGCACCATCGGTTACGTCGATATCGCGCACGAACTGGCTGCACGCAGTGGCTCGGCGATTCCCAGCGTGCGCCAGATGCTGCGGCAACCTGCGCAACCCTCCGAGTAACGCTCTCCAACCGCGCTGGCTATCATCCATAGCCAGCGCGGTGCGAATGAGCACGAACACGTCAGCCAACACCATCATGCCGTTCTCTGGCAGCGGGTGGATTCTCGCGCACGTCACCCGGGGAACCCGGACTGCGCCGATGCTGAATTCGCCGTCGTGATGAACGGCCCAACGGGCTAGAGCCTCCCCACCAGCGATCGCAACATCCATGTGCAACCCCTCCGGAGAGGAGTGAAGGCAGCCGATAGCGGGTGAGGACGAGCCCATCTCATCGTCTCGAACCAAAAGCAGACGGTTCCCGTATTCGCGGCCTGGTCAACATGGACAAGTAATTTTACTTAGCTGGGATACGTAAGTTTTCTGGCGAATGACGATCGGCCTTTGCCATATCCGGCACTTCCATCCTGCGCTGACACGTTGTCTTCATTTTTCGTCTATTACGATTTTTTTGCGGCGGGAATGGGGAAACAGCCAAAAGGAGGCGGAGGCATCTTCTCTTCTGCAAGCAATCTCTCTACCTCGACTTTTACACGTTCGCTATCGAGTCGCATCACAAGGCGCGACCGTTATTGCACCGTACCGGCCGCTTTCAGGTAACGCTTTCGTTGCCGCATGTTTACGGATAACTGCCGGGAAGCTTTACCTTCTTTACGACCAACGAAAATGTGTTTTTGGTGCGAACCACACCATGGACGGGCAATTCCTTCCATAGCCGCCATCGCTTCCACACAACTTTTCGACGAGAGGGGAACCCCAATGACAAAGATTTCGATGGTTTGTGCATTAGGTGCAGCGCTGCTCATGGCAGGCTGCGTGTCGCAGCAGAAATATGACGAGTCGCAACAGAAAAATGCCGAACTCGAGGCGCAGTACCAGCAACTGAACCAGACCATGGGGGCGGAGGTTGCGTCCCGCGACATGCACATCACGCGGATGCAGGACGCGATCAAGGTGTCACTCAACAGCCAGTTGCTGTTCCCTTCCGGTGGCTGGGAAATGTCGAACGAGGCCAAGACGAGCATTGCCAAGATCGCCTCGATTCTGGCACCTCACCAGAAAAACAAGATCAACGTGAACGGCTACACGGATAGCACGCCGATCGGTCCGGAACTGGCGAAACAGGGTGTCACCAGCAATGTCATCCTGTCCCAGAAGCGCGCGGACAACGTCATGCAGTACATGATTTCCCAGGGCGTCAAGCCGGATCTTGTCGCAGCTCACGGCTTTGGTGAAGAAAATCCGGTGGCATCCAACGATACGGCGGAAGGAAAGGCTCAGAATCGCCGCGTAGAACTCACCATAGCGAACGCCGCGCACTAATGCGGCGAAGCGGGATCGAACGACGCATCCCGTCATGGGTCAGTGACGCACCCTGAATCGCGATCTTTCGCGATTCAGGGGCAACCCGACACATGGATGCGCGAACCGGCGATCGATCAGAGCAGGCGGAGAGCTTGCTCGCCCTCCTGACAGCACTCGCCCAACAGGAACATCCGCCGTTCGACTATGGGTCCGCGGAATCTGCGCGCCATGCGACTCTTTCCGCCTGCCCGTCCTTAGTGCGTTTCGTTGAACGGCTGAATCCGCAACCCGAAGCAGACATTCCCCATCTGCTCGCCCTACTTTGCTTCAGACGACCCCACTGGCTTGCCATCGATAAAATGATGGACTGCCGACATGGTCGTTTCCGGAGCTTCTTCCATCAGCCAGTGACCTGCGTTGGGAACGACGAGTTCAGTGACGTTGGTGGCCGCATTGCGCATGACGATGGCTTCGTTCGCGCCAAAAGACTTTTCTCCGCCGATGGCGAGTACCGGCATGGTGAGCTTGGTCGCCATGGCAGTCTTGTTGTCTTCGGCGTCCTTGCGGATGGCGCGGAACTGCGCGAACGCGTCGTGCATAGCACCCGGTCGGGCGTAAAGCGCGGCGTAGTGCTCGCGCGTGGCTTCGTCGACTTTGGATGGGTCGCCTGCGAACTCGTTCCAGAAGCGATCCAGGTAGATGCGCTCGCGGCCAGCCACAAGGCGCTCCATGTCAGGACCACCGAAGTCGAAGTGCCAGAGGGCAGGCAGTCGCACGATCTGGTCCCAGGGCGGAATGCCTGGCACAGGGGCATCCATCACAACGAGGCGATCTGTCTTGTCGGGATAACGGGCCGCATAGGCGTACGCCACCATGGTGCCGATGTCGTGCCCGACGACGGCGGCGTGGTCGATGCCCAGCTGGGTGAGCACGCTGCGGATGTCCGCCGCTTGCGTCCGCTTGTCATAACCACCCTCGGGATGCGAGGACAAGCCCATGCCGCGCAAGTCGGGCACCACCACCGTGTGGTTGCGAGCGAGATCGGTAGCCAGCGGCGCCCACATGTCGCCCGTGTCGCCGAAGCCATGCAGCAATACAACAGCCGGCCCCTTGCCGCCGACGCGAACATGGATCGTCGCGCCATCCGTCTGCATTTCCTGAGCCCGGAAGGTGGAAGGAAAAGGTTGAACGGCTGCGACGGCAACAAGGCTGAAACCTGCAAGCAGACACACCGCGAGAAGCTGTCGAATCATCGATAGGACTCCATAGGAACGTGATGGGGTGATGCACCTTGCATGGATAGGCCGGTCGGCAATCTCGGCCAGGGTATAGTGCATGGCAAGCGCCGTAATGTGCACGTGACCGCAGAGGAGGCGTTGGAATTCCGGCTTGTTCCCGACCAGACGCCAGAGCGCGGGCTGGTGGAGAAGTGGCTGCAAGATCTCGGCTGGACAGTGCTCCGTGCGGAACCCGATGGGGCGACAGGTAGCACCAGATCCAAGCTGGTGAGGCTCGATTTCACAATCGCCGGGACGGCATTGAGACGTACGCCGCCATGCTCGGCGAGCTCAACTGGTAAACGCGGACGCTGGCCTCGCCCGCCCGTAGGTACCGGTCAGGTCCACGATCGAAAGAAGACATCCGAACGTGGCGACGCTTCGGGCTGAGCGCGAATCTGCCAGCCCTGCTCCTGTCCGTGGAAGGCCATTGCGCCTGCGTTGATCAGAAGGCGAAGGCGATCGCGGTAGCGATGGTTCTCGCCATGCCCAGTGCCATGCGCTCGCTGGTCACTACTTCGGTTTCACCCACGTGCACAGCGCGCTTCTTGCGATACCAAGGCAACTGGTAGACCTCCCAGGTGCCCACCCAGCCTGCGGCGCCTGACGGTTCAACACGGACGCTTCGGACCCTTATCAGGCAGTTGCCGACTGCCATTTCTTCGACCACGTCTGCGTTCATCTGCCCTCCGACGGCTATCGATAAGCAAGCCAACGTCCACGCTGTCGACACTGACATTACTTGGATCTTTGCCGTTGGGCTATCGCTTCCGTGTTCTGGGCCACGCGGTACAACCGGACGGGCTTGACGCACCAGCCTGACGACGCGGATCCCGCGCCCAACGGGGGTTGGTATCGCCATATCCTGATAGGGCGATTTCGTGAACAGGGCGGCCGGTGCGGCCTCACTCGCCCATGCCGGCACTCCTCGCCACTGCGGGCGGAAATCACCTTCGCCACGGGCACTGACCTCAGCGGACTTTGGCTATCTTAGGTAGTACTTGAATCACCGCCCGCTGAGCCGGACAGGCATCGGGCGAACCGTCGGCCTGTTTCAAGGATGCATACATGAGTGCGACCGGTAGTCCGATTCAGCACGCCACGCCAGACCACCAGGGGAGTGTGCTCCCGGTGCTCGCCATTGCCCTGATCTTTGGGGCAGCTCACATGGTGACCAACGGGCAGTACGGCTTTCACCGGGACGAATGGCAATTCCTGAGTGATGCGCAGCATCTGGATTGGGGCTTTGTGCCTTACCCGCCCTTGACCGCAGCACTGGAGTTTCTGGGCCTCAAGATGTTTGGCCTGTCACTGGTAGGCCTGCGACTGTTTTCGGTGCTCGCACAAGTCCTGGTCATTTTCGTCAGCGGCCTCATGGCGCGCGACCTGGGGGGTGGGCGGCTGGCTCAGATCTTTACCGCCATCGCCGTAGCGCTATCGCCCTTGCCGATGTTTCAGGCGACCGAATTTCAGTATTCCTCCTTCGATCTGTTGTGGTGGGTGCTTATCGCCTGGTGCGTGATTCGTCTGTTGCGTGACGATGAACCCCGCTGGTGGGTGGCCATTGGCGCACTCGCCGGCGTTGGACTGCAGACTAAATATTCGATCGCGTTCGAACTCGCCGGTGTACTGACGGGGGCGCTGCTCACAAGCGCACGGCGCTATATCGCGAATCGCTGGTTCTGGACCGGTGGCGTCATCGCGCTGCTTATCGTCACCCCCAATCTTCTCTGGCTCATCCGGCACGACTTTATCTCCTACCACTTCCTGCAAGGTATTCATGCGCGCGATGTACGTCTGGGGCGCGCGGACGGATTTCTTCGCGATCAGTTTCTGTTGAATGCCAACCTGTTCACGGCGCCCGTCTGGCTGGCGGGCTTGTTCGCCTACTTCAGGGACCGCCGCTATCGCATGCTTGCCTGGATGTATGTGGTACCGCTGCTGCTTTTCCTGATGGCGCAGGGGCGCTTCTATTACACCTGCGGCGCCTACCCCATGCTGATAGCGATGGGATCGGTGGTGGGCGAGCGATGGTTGCGCACGCTGCGTCCGGTGTGGCGTGTTGCGATGGTCACGCTGGTATTCACCGGGGTGTTCGCCGTCGGCATCTACGCGACGCTTCGCATCGTGCCTATCGCATCAAGCGGTCCATTGCGCGACTTTGCGCTGCAGAACAACGGCGACCTCCGTGAAGAAATCGGTTGGGACGAACTCGTCGCACAGGTCGCAGCCATTCGAGACGCCTTGCCCGGCGACCAGCAGGCCCATCTTGGCATTGCCGTGGGCAACTATGGCGAGTACGGCGCCATCGCCCTGCTGGGCCCGCGCTATCGCTTGCCCGCACCGATCACCACCATCAACTCCGGATGGCTACGCGGCTATCCGCAGACAGCACCCACCACACTTATCGTGCTTGGAAATCCGCGCGAGCGCGCCGATGAACTTTTCACCGATTGCCGCCTTGCTGGCCACACGACCAACGCCTGGGGCGTCGTCAATGAAGAAAGCCGGGATCACCCCGATATCTTTGTGTGCGGCCCTGCGCGAGTGCCATGGGGCGAGCTTTGGAAGCACGGGCCGGACTTTGGCTGAGCACTTCAGGCACGAGCACACGCGTGAACGTGGGTGCGATGGTGCGCTGCCCGCTTCGGGTTGAACGCGATCCGTCCGAGTCTGCCCAACGGCAAGTCTGCGTGGCCACAGGTTCTCCCCCGGTCGGGGCGCCTATAATGGCGCACATGATCCCCTGGCTACGCCCATGACTGAACCTGTACGCCTCGCCAAACGTGTCGCTGCCCTGGCCCAGTGCTCGCGGCGCGAGGCAGAAATGTATATCGAAGGCGGCTGGGTACGCGTGGACGGCGTGACTATTGAGGAGCCGCAGTTCAAGGTGCTCGAGCAGCACATCGAGATCGATCCGCACGCGCAACTCGAACCCGCCGAACCCGCCACGCTGGTATTGCATAAACCTGCCGGCATCACGGTCGACGATGCCCGGGCATTGATCCGCGAGGAGAGCCACGCCGACGACGACAGTTCAGGCGTGCGCATGCTGAAGCGTCACTTCGCGCGCCTGGTGTCGCCGTTATCCTTGCCCGACAAAGCCAGCGGTCTGGTGGTGTTTACCCAGGACTGGCGGGTAAAGCGCCGTCTGGAAGAAGATCTCGACCGCATCGAGCAGGAGCTGGTGGTCGAAGTGACCGGCAAGCTGGCGCCGAATGGGCTTGCCTTGCTCAATCACGGGCTCAGCTTCGACAACTATGCGCTGCCACCGATCAAGGTGAGCTGGCAGAACGAAACCCACTTGCGCTTTGCCCTGAAGCGAATTGCGCCCGATAGAGTCGAGCGCATGTGCAACGCCGTCGGGCTGAAGGTGGTCGCGATCAAGCGCATCCGTGTCGGGCGCATTCCCATGGCCCGGCTGCAACCGGGGCACTGGCGCTATCTGGCGGGCACGGATCGGTTTTGAGGTTCTGAAGCGGCGCGACGCAGGCGCTGAAACGTACCCGTGCGTGGTTGAGCCAGGCCGCAAGCGCGCACTCCGTTCGAGCAGCCACTTATGAATGGCCATAGCGCTACGCCCGCCATGCCTTTGGGCCTTTGCCGGACGCGACCGCACAAAACTTACTTTTGGAAAACGCTGGAGCACCCCCATGACGACCCATGACATCCCCCCTTGCCCGGTTTGCGGCATGGAAAACACGTATCCGGACAACGATCACTTCATCTGTCCCGATTGCGCTCACGAATGGCCGCAGGTCGCCGCACACGCCGACGACGCTGACACGGTCGTGCGCGACGTCAACGGCAATGTGCTCAACAGCGGTGACTCCGTGGTGGTGATCAAGGACCTCAAGGTCAAAGGCTCGTCCATTCCACTCAAGCAAGGCACCGTGATCCGCAACATTCGCCTGGTGGAGGGCGACGCCGAGCACATCGAAGGCAACTCCGACAAGATCAAAGGATTGGTGCTCAAGGTCTGCTTTTTGAAAAAGGCTTGAGCACAACAGACACGGCTTCTGCGCCTGGCACGAATACGGCCCGCTCTTCTCAAAGAAAAAAAAACGGGCGTGATGAGCACTGCCCATCACGCCCGTTGTCAGACGCGTTACCGATGACTCAGAGTTGGATCGTCGAGATGCGCGTCGCCCAGTTGCCCAGCGCACCACGTGTACCACCGCACTGGAACAGCGGAGGCGTCAGATATTGAGCCAGGGTGCATGTTTGCGCGATGTACTCGGAGGCAAGCCAGATCGTGTTGCCATCGGCCGCAGCCGCACCATAGTCACCCCAACGCGGCCGGCCACCGCCGAGGTACGGAATACCGGTAAAGCCGTCCCAAGGGCCTACTCCCGCTTGCGCGATATGGACATCACCCGCACCAATCTTCGCATCCAGGCTGGCATAGCCCGCGCTTGGATAGTCGTTGGGGCCAACCACGGTGAATGCGATAACGCCGCGTCCGCTTTGCGTAACGGCTGCCGCGCCGTACGTCAGATTGGCATCGGGCAGGGCCAGCGTGCCGTTGGCAAAGATGCCGCCGGAGTTCGGGTTGATGACGAAATAATTGATGCCCGAACCATGACTGCCGTCGCCCAGCAGGACATCGGTATCCAGCGTGCCCCAAAGCTTGCCGTTGGCGTAGCTCACCTGCTCCATGCGCGAGTCATTCACCGCCAGGTCGCGCGGCCCGGGATAGACGATACTCGGGTAGCCGAGGATCGATGCACAGCTCGGCGTGGCAAAACAGTCAAGCAAGGGCGTACTGCCTGGCTTCTGGTGGGCCAGACTGTTTGGCACGGCATACTGCTGCACGGTCAGCGGAGAGACGTTCAACGTCAACGCCGTAGGCATGGTGTCGATGGCCTGCGTGTTCGATATCGACCACAGCCAGATGGTGCTGGAGAGACCCGAGTCGAAGAACACGGCGTCCGAACTGAGCAGATATTCGGTTCCACCATGGGCCCCGGCGAACTGCCCGCCGGACGAGATGGCCGGTATGACCGTGAATGCGTTCGCCTGAATACTCGGATCGCCACCGTTGAACAGCACCACATTCGGTGATGCGGCGCCCGACGCCAGTGCCTGCTTGGAGATGGCGTAAATCTGCGCGCCATAGAAACCGGGGCCGAACAACGAGAACTCATTGGTGGTGATGAAGATCGTATGGGCGTCCGCACCGATGTGCGGATAGTCACCGAGGCAGAACCCGCCTGCGCAGCCGTGATCCGGGGTGCCCTGCGTACCGTTGTTCTGCACTGGCAGGTGATAGATGTTCCACGCACCCGTGGGATCGGCGGTCTGGCTGACCGCGATATCCAGGTGATTGGTACCCGCCAGCGCCGATGTGGTGCCAATACGATCAAGCGTCAATACGATCTGGAACCAGCGCTGCGTGCCAGCATCGTAGTAACACGAAGGGTCGGTAATGCTGGGGCCGTAAGCGCCCGTACTGCGATTGATCGCCGCGGAGTAGCCGTAGAACGTATTGAGGTCAACCGGTCCGACCAGCTTGGTGCCGGTGCTGCTGTAGATCGCCAGCACGTCGTTGACGCTTTCAAGGACGAATCCGTTGCCGGTGCACAACCCTTGATCGGGCGGCTCCACCGAGAACTGATTACCGCCATTGGCATAACGCTGGTCGTGGAAATTGAGGCCATCAAAACCGCCAAGCAGTTCGGGGCTCGACTTGGCGCGACCGCCATGGCCCATGCTCTTGCTGCCGGTGTGCCCATGGGAAATGCTGCGATTCACAACCGGCGGCCCATAGTCCTGGCCATCGCCCGAATCGGCATCCCCGCCAACCATCGCCGGATCCAGTTCCAGACTTGTCAGCGGCGCGCCCCCGAGAGGCGTGGTGGTGGGTACCGAGGTTCCCCCTCGTTGCAAAGTGAGCGTGGTTGGGGATGCGCCCAAAGCGCACGTAGCAAATGCCATGGCTGCTGCTGCGAAGAGCAGTCGAGTCTTCATAACACTGGTCTCCCGTTCGTTTCGTTAGGTGACCGCGCCCCCTAGTAGAACGCTGCTATCGGCCGCGCCGATGAGCGCCCGCGCAAGTACGCATATTTGCTATATGCGCCGGAGCACGATACGCGCATTCGCAAGCGGTCGCCATTGGCTTTTCAGAGGCCTCTCTGGTGGCCGTTTACTGTGTCGGCTCTGTTACAACTTCTGCCGGCCGGTGCGCCACACGGCCGGAAATGTTCGCCCGGCGTGAAGAAGTGAATCACCGGCCTCGGTCGCTGGCGTGAAGCGCCGATGATTCGCTGACGGCGCTGCACGCTAGCAGGCAGCACCGGCCCCATGCTGCATCACGTTACGACCGGTATTGACCACACGAATGCAAATGCGCCATCCGCCTCGTAACGGCAGCTAAGCTCGCCACCGTGATGGCGGGCGATCTGCCGCGCCAGTGCAAGCCCAAGCCCGGTGCCGGCGCGGTCGCATGCTGCGCTACCCCGGTAGAACGGTTCGAATACCCGCTCACATTCGTCTTCGGGCAACCCCGGACCGTGATCGCGCACGACGAGTTCAGCACGGCCTTCTACCGTGCGCAGCAGCACCTGCACCGGCGGCAATCCATGGTGGCTGGCGTTATCCAGCAGGTTGCGCATCAGCCTGAGCAATAGCCGCGGGTCGCCCTTTACCGTTGCGGGCATCCCATCGAGATCGACGCCTTCGTGGCGTGCGCATTCCTCCGCCGCCAGCGCCAACAGATCGACAGACTCGGTCACTTCCAGATGCGGCAACGCTTCAAGACGGCTGGCCAGCAGGATCTCGCCAATCAAGGCGTCCAACTCGCCAATGTCCTGCTGCAAGCCGTCACGACGCCCCTCATCGACGTTGGGCCCGATGAGTTCCAGTGCCAGTCGGATGCGTGTCAGCGGCGTGCGCAACTCGTGCGAGGCGTTGGCCAACAGCGTCTTCTGATGACCGACAAGCGTTTCGATCCGATCGGCCGCCTGGTTGAAGCTGAGCGCCAGACGCGCCACCTCGTCGCGCCCTTCTACCGCGACCCTGGCGCGCAGATCGCCTGCGCCCAGCGACTCCACCGCCTGCTGCAGCCGTTCAAGGCGACCGGTAATCCGCCGCACCACGGGCAATACCAGGACACCGATGATGGCGGCCAGCGCAAAAAGGCTCAGCAGCAAGACATGCAGCGGCTGATGTCCACCGCGCGGCAGACTTGCCTGAAGCCAGCGGCCATCGGGCAGATGCAGCGTCCAGAGTGCCTCGCCTGAGCGCGGCAAAGCATGCTGGTCACCGATGCCGAGGCTCGCGCCTGACTCAGCAATCAGACGCCGGGAATCATCCAGCAATGCCAGGCGTCCCGGCAGCCCCTGTGCCAACTTATCAAGGGTCTGCTGTTGCTCCGTCGCGGGTGCCCGTGCAGGCGGCAGCGCATTGAGGATGACTTGCGTCTGTGAATGCATCGCCATGTCGTACGGACCGCCCTTGCTGTGCCATACCCACGCAAAAGCGGCCGCGTAGGCCAGCAGGCTGGCGACAACGGTGAGGTAAATGCGTAGGTAAAGACGCGTCATGGCCACTCAATCCTGCTTGCGCGCGAACAGATAGCCAGCACCACGCACCGTGATGATGCGCCTGGGCGACTTGGGATCGTCTTCTATCGCCGCGCGGATGCGCGAGATATGCACGTCTATGGAGCGATCGAACGCGTCCAGTTGTTCGCCGCGCACCAGGTCCATCAGCACGTCGCGCGACAACACGCGGCCCGCATGCTGCGCCAGCGCAAGCAGCAGTTCGAACTGATAGGACGTCAGCTCCGCCTCCCTTCCCGCGACCTTCACCGCATGCGCGTCCGTGTCGATCTCCAGCTGGCCGAACACCATCGTCTTGGCCGCCCCCGGGGCTGGCGTACGCCGGCGCAGAATGGCGCGCAGCCGCGCAAGCAATTCGCGCGGCTCGAACGGCTTGGGAAGATAGTCGTCGGCGCCGATCTCCAGGCCAATGATGCGGTCGATGGCATCGCCCCGCGCCGTGAGCATCAGCACCGGCAAATCGGATCGCTCGCGCAGCTTGCGGCAGACGTCGAGCCCGTCCATATCCGGCAGCATCAGGTCGAGGATGGCGGCATCCGGGGCGTCTGCGCTGATACGTTCCAGCGCTTGAGCCCCGGTTGCCGCCTGCAACACGGCGTACCCATTGTTACGCAGGTATTCGTCCAGCATGGCGGCCAGGCGCGGATCGTCCTCTACGACCAGAATGCGTTCGGTCATCGTTCCCGCTCTAGCACGAAAGCCGCATCATAGTCGCCGGATCGTGCTTTCAACCATGCATCGGCGACGGCATCGCCATATGCTGGGTCAAATGGGCGACAAGCTTCTGCCGCTGATCCGGCGTCAACACGTTGCTGCTGTCTTCCACCAGTCGGGTCATGCGCTGCGCGATCTGGTCGTGGACCGCGATCTGCGCGGCACTCGCCTGTTCCAGCGCAGTGCGATCGATCGTGGGGGCTGCCAGCAGGTTCAGCACTTGGGCATGGCCTGTATGCAACTGCTGGAACATCGGCAGCAGATCGGCCGCCGCCTGCTTGAAGATCGGATCAAGGATGGACTTCTGGGCGTCCGTCGCATCGATCTCGACATACACGTGCTGGCATACCTTATCGATATGCGCTGCCATGTCGGCCTGGGACATAGGCCCGGACATGTGATGCATCGCTGGGACGCCGCCGTCACTAGCCAGCACGGCAACACCGGCCGCCAGCGCAGTGCCGCCAATGAAGCCCAGAAGCGCGGCGCGCAGCGTGCGGTTCGTTTGTGCAGAACGTTCGATAGCCATGGTTCTCCCTCCTATTTGGGGATCGGTCGTGTTGACGGGGCATAGCTTGTGCCCCGTGCATGAGGGCTTTGCGTCGCCCAGGTAAAGAAATGTGAAGCGGCTAGACGCCCGTCAGACAGACGACCGCTCGCGCAACATCAGCACGCCGGCAGCGACGTTCCAGATGGCCTGCAGCAGCAACGTGCCAACAACGACACTCAGGTCCATGTGCGCACCGGCACCGATCACCATCACCGCCGGCAGACCACCCGCGACCAGCCCGATGTAACCCACCGCACGGCGCGTACCCGCGTCGCGCAACAGGGCCACGGACCATGCGATGGCCGCCACCGACTGCAGCACCCATGCCACACGTGCGATGTCGGTCAGGGCGACGGATTCGACCACGTGGATCATCCAGCGCGCTGCCTGCGCCGCCTCAGGCGTACCGTTGACGAAATCCGCCGCGATGCCGGTGCTTATGAAACCGTCGAGAATGGTGCCCACCAACATCAACGCACTACCCAGCGCATAGGTGATCAGCCCGATCAGCACCGGCGCCCGCCGCAGATCCAGTTGCTGGGATAGCACGGTGTAGCCGTACATCAGGCCGCATATGCAGACCATCGCGACCACGTGCACGTTCTGATGCCACGCCTGAATCTGCACCATGCTTTGCAGGATCTCCTGCGTAGTCTTGCCACTCGCTCCCCGATCCATCGCAACCGTGGCGACCGATACGATGGCGCTCGTCAGGATGGCGAGCCCGGCAAGGCGGACATCACCACCGGCCGGGATGGCCTTGGCCTGATGCGTGGAAGGGTGTTGCAACGATTCGATGCTGGTAGCCATGGCGATCCTTTCGCGTTGTCGAGACACACGAGATGTGCGGGACGACAAGCTAGGCCGCCTGTTTGGCTGCGATATGTACTGCCGGTAAAGAACTATGAAGACCGTTTGCGTACCTTAGTAGGCACGCAGCGTCGCCCAAGGCATCGACGACAAACGACGTCGTGGCATCACTTGTGTCACGCATGACGGAAGTCGGCTGGTACCGGCTGGGGCGCTGAAACGCTTCGATGACACGAGCAATGAACGCGCGCGTTCTACCCAGCAACGTCGGGCGTATCGAGGAGTAAAGCAAGATCGATCCTGCATCGGCATTCCAGCCAGGCAGCAGCCGAACCAGCGTGCCATTTTCGATCAGCGGAGGCTGTGGAAGCGCTTGCCCTGGCTATCTTCTCTCGGTCTTCTTTCCGACGGGTTGGACATCCACGCCATGCAGAGTGACTTGGCCGCGCCCGTTGACGAAAACGCGGAACTCAAAAACCTGCTCTGGCGACGACGATGAAAAGTGAAGTGTCAGGCTGTCCGTCCTGGCATCGCCGACCGTCAGATCTGCTTTCGCCAGCACCCCTGCCACGCCCATATTGACGCCATCGACGTCAATACCGCCAACGGTATCTCCGGCGTTGCCTTCGACGGTGAGATGGAACACCGCGTCGTAGCTTCCCGGTGGCAAGTGACGATAGGGCCCGTAGGTCAAGTACCCTGCCGCTCCACGACCGGCCACAACGGAGTTTTTATCCTTGCCGTTCTCGACGACACTTCCAAGTTGGCGTAGGAAATCGGTGCCTTCGTAGTGCACGGCATCTGCAGCGAGCCTGTCAGCCAGCGCGGCCCGCCCGATCGGTCGAATGGCATGATTGGCACAGTAGGCATCCAACGGAAGATAACTAAACGCACCATCGGCGCTCTGCACTGGCGATACGTTGAGGGACGCAGCCAGTGGATCTTCCACCGCCTTCGGATCCGCGTACATATTCCGATGGATGAGTATCGTCGACAGGCCGTACTCGCACAGCGTGCGCAGCTTCTCCTCCGTAGGAAGGCCTTCTATATGGTGGAGAAGATCCAACTGCGCGCTACCGTAATCGGCGCCGAAGCTGAAGCGCATGGCCTTTGTGCTGATAAATGGACGCAGCCCCTCCGTGTGGTCCACTCCGTTAACCGAACCTGATACGTGATGGGCAATGACTGGCAACTGGAATACCGAGGCGCCGGGAGCGCTATGCGCTTCCATCGCCCCAAAGAATGCCTGATCGCTTTTAAATGCGACCTTTGTCGCTTTTGTCTGCTGCAACGGCTTGGGCACCTGGTCCCAGAGAGCGAATATGAGTACGCATGTGCATACACAGAACGCCACCATGTGCGCATGACGAGATGACCAGCGAGCCTCGACGCGCCTGTTGATCCCGCGCAGCACCACAAAGAATCCGAAGTACGCGAAGAAGCCAAGATAGATGACTATACGGTTCCATCCCCGAGCCTGGGACAATGGAAATTCGAGGCCAAAGATGTGCTGGCTGGCCAACGTAATCGCAGTATTCAAGCCACCCATCGTGGTCACCAGGAGGATGACCAGACTCACCCAACCGAACTTGGTCAGCACCCCCATGGTGCGACGCGCAGGCTGCAGCCCGAATGCCACGATCACGGCAAAACCAAGCGCACCGACCAGACCCAGAGAGGTGGACGAGTTCTCATTAACCAGCGGTCGGGTATTGTCGTAAACCTCGCGAAAATGGGCCAACCACTCCCAGCGATGGTGTTGTACAGGGAGAAGCAGCTGAATGATCTTGAGCGGGTAGTACTCGTCCTCTCCGGGCCGTGCGAGCGGGTATCCGATGACAGACAGATGCAGTATCGGGTCCGCAAGCCAGGCCGACAAAGCGCCCTTCAGCACTAACGGCATGAGTGCGAGCGCAATCACTCCGATAGCGGAGGAGAAATGACGCCAGTTGTGGCGATAGGCCCATGCCCCCAGGCCGACGAAGCCTGCAAGGATCGCGAAGAAGAACTGGTGGTAATAGTGAAAGGAACCAAAGAACAACAGAAGGACCGCCGGGCCGATAGCTGCGCGATCGATCAGGTGGAGTTGCCATTGGTTTCCGTCATGGCGCCAGAATAGAGGGCGGGCTGCCCACAATCGCAAAAGCACCAGGATATAGAGCGGCGTCAGCAGATACGTCGATTCGAGGATGTGAATCTCGCCACGCCACAGGTGGTAGGGCATAAACGCATAGAGCATAGCCACACAGAACCGGTACGGATTTTCGAGCCTCAGGCGCCAGCAGGCGTAATAGGCAGTACCGAACGTCAGGGGAAACGTGAGCAAGAAATAGAGATTCAGCGCGGCGGCATCGTCACCGGTCAGCCACCGGCAAAGAACCATAAGGTTGCCGTTGAACTGAAAGAGAGCATTCACCGCATACTGCCAGGCGGATGCATGCATGGCGTTGAGCGGAGCAAACAGCCGCTCAGTTACATCGTTGCTGATGTAGTTGTGAGTCAGGTGAGCGAGAACTTCAAACGCATCCGACGAGTAGTCGAGCGGTATGTGCAGATGAATCCGCCATACCTTGCCGACGACGGCAAAGACAGCCAGAAAGAGCAAACCCGCCGCGGCCGCCTGCCAATATCCAGTGGCGCGACGTATGCCGAAGTGCCAGGTACCCACTCGCATCATTCCCCACACCCCTAGCAATCGTGAAACCAACATTTGGCAAGTCGCGCCGTGATGCCAAAAGCCGTTATGGATAAGGGCCGCACCCGGCACATATCGAAACGCGGCGACAGCGGCGCGGAGCGATCACTGTCATCAGCCAACATGACGATCTGGCGCTTGCAAGGACTTGCCCATCATCCTCGCGCCTGACCGCCACCGGCCGTGAGCTCCGTGCATCACGGCTGGCGCTCAAGCATGGCAGGTCTCCAGCGCCCTCGTTGCCGCGTCGAAGACGGTGCCAAGATGGTCTTCAAGCCCGACCCAGAATGGCATTCTCACGAGTCGCTCGCTCAAGTTGTCGGTATGGTCCATGGACCCATGGACCCTTCCGTACCGGACACCACCAGGCGCCGAGTGCAACGGGACGTAGTGGAATACCGCGCCGACCTCGAGTCGTCGCAGTTCGCTCAAAAATGCCGTCCTTGCAGCCAGATCGGGTAGCAGCATGTAGTACATGTGCGCGTTCTGAACGCAGTGGGCCGGAACGATGGGGCGCCTGAGCTGCCCCGCCGACTCATGTGTCTCGGCCCACTGGTGATACGAGGCCCACAGATCGAGCCGCCGCTTCGTGATGGCGACGCCCTGCTCCAGCTGTGCAGCCAGAAAAGCCGCCACAATCTCGCCCGGCAAGTACGAAGAGCCAATGTCCACCCAGGTGTACTTATCCACCTGCCCGCGGAAAAACTTGCTGCGGTTAGTCCCCTTCTCCCGCAGAACCTCAGCGCGCTCGACCAGACGCGGGTCATTGATCAGAAGAGCGCCGCCCTCCCCGCTGATGAGATTTTTGGTCTCGTGAAAACTCAGCGCCGCGAGGTGGCCAAAGCTTCCGAGGGGACGACCCCGGTAGGTGGAAAGGATGCCTTGGGCATCATCTTCTATAACGTAGAGACCGTGACGGTTGGCGATCGCCATGATCGCGCCCATCTCGCAGCCAACGCCTGCATAGTGCACGACACATATGGCGCGCGTTCGCGGCGTAATAGCTGCTTCAATCCGCGCCTCGTCGATATTGAGCGTGTCTTCACGAATATCGACGAATACAGGAACCGCGCCTCGCAGCACGAATGCGTTAGCCGTCGATACAAACGTATACGACGGCATAATCACTTCGTCACCGGGCTGCAGATCCAGAAGCATCGCTGCCATCTCAAGCGCAGCGGTGCACGAATGCGTGAGCAGCGCCTTTTGGCAACCTATCGTCTGTTCGAGCCACGTTTGGCAGCGATGGGTAAAAGGACCATCGCCGGAAAGATGGCCATTGGCGTGCGCCTGCTGGATGTAGTCCAGCTCACAACCCGTCATATAGGGCTTGTTGAAAGGAATCATGGGTCGACTAGTTTTGACTTGATATGACGAGGCCAAGAACGACAAGGATCAAACCGGCGATCTTTGAGAGCGTCAGCGTTTCACCGAAGAGAGGCACGGCAGCAAAGCCGACAATCAGAAAGTTAAGCGCCATGAACGGATACACACGGCTAATTTCAAAACGCGAAACGGCCGCCATCCAACACATGGAAGCGAGAAACGCAGCAGCGAGCCCGCTCAGAACCCACGGCCTAAGCAACAGCGACAGCAGGTGCATCGCCATGGGTGCTGCCTCGGATGGAAGCGGCGGCGCCCGCCCGACCTGCCACTTAAGCACGAGCTGCCCATATACGGTCAGCAGGATCGTCAGAGCAACAAAGACGTAACCCATGTCAACTTCCTCGCCAGCCCCAGATATACCAGGGCGCATTGGGTCCAACATGAAACAACAGGTCTAAAACGCTGACCTGATGACTGAAAGGCGGATGAAGCTGCTCATACTCCGGATAGTTTCCGTAGTCTTTGAACTCCACTGTGATCCCCGCCGCATCGAACGGCGCCATGTCGATGTACGACCTCGCGGACGGCCCCGAAATGTAATGACTGGCTCCTGCCTTGACCACCAGATCGACCAATCGGTCCAACTTTCGCCCCTGGGCTTCGAACTCGCGGGAGTCCAGGAAGCGCGTCGTGATATTCAGGCACTCACGAGCAATCCGCATGGTGACTTGCTGATTCAGAACCGACAAGTTGCTCCACCGCTGCGCCAGGTACACTTCTTCAAGCAAGGGAGCGTAGTAACTGAAGTAGGGTGCCCGCCCATAGCTGTGCTTCAGGCGCGTCCAATGATTCTGCTGCCAGGACGAATCCTCGATCGCAACATCGCAAATCAACCGGTCAGTGCTTCCGCCCACCGGAATGGTCAGCCACTGGAGACCCGAAGGCGTTTTGATGCTATTGCGACTGCGCCAATCGCGCTTTGTGTACTGCAAATCATCGTAAAAAATGAAGGCATCCACGTCGTGGATGATGTCGAAATACCCCTTCCAGGGAATGTAGCTCGACTGAATAGCCGCAACGCGCATACGAACCCCTACAACCCTGATTTGCCGTGATTAAAGATAAAGGGCAGCGCCCTGAGGTCACGGTCTGACCAAATGCGTGGCGATACGTCGAAAAAGACTTCGCCTAATAGCGCACTATTTACGTTAAAGCGTGTGCCTTGGCGTGAAACCAGCATGCAAGCCGCATAGCCCGCCTCCAGCGCACCTATGGCATCGCGCCAAGGGTGGTCCCCTACCATCAACAGCGATGATGGCGGCAGCCCAAGGCGGGATGCCACTTCGTCAAACCCCTGCTTGCCAGGTTTCTCTCCACCGTGCTCGCGTGAAAAGACTACTGCGTCAAACATCTGCTCCATGCCATCCATCGCGCGCAATTTGGCTTGCTGCGACGCTGGCGGATTGTCCGTCAGCAGGCCAATGCGTATGCCCATTCGACGTAGCTCTCTCAGCACGTCGCGCACCTCTGGAAATACTTCGGCCCTCGCCGGTACAGCGGATCGATAGGCCTCGAGCAAGCGATCGCGGTGTTGCGGAATCCCAAGCCGATCAACAATGATGTCGATCAGTCGATCGTGCGGCCCCTCTTCGACGGCAATGTAACCCGCCCGGAGCAAGCTACCGGCGTCGACTATCGACGCCATGGCGACGCTGGCCAGACGCAGTCTGTCCATCATCCAACGCTTGTGGTCAATCAGCGTGTCATCCAGATCAAACACGACGCCGGCCCAGGCCGTCCCTTCGGGAAGGGGGATGGCACGCATGCCAAGCTCCCTTACCGTTCGGACGGGGCGAATATATTCCGGCTGCTTTCCTTGCATAAGAAAGGCAACGAGATGATTGCCCTCAGCTGCAGCGTGCCCGCTCGAGGTGCCATGCCTGGGATTGATATCCGACACGTACAGAGCGCCGTCCTGGCCACGAAGAACCTGCACATTGAAGATGCCGACGCCGCCACGGTGAGCCAGCCAATCGGCGACCTCTCTGACGATTCCGTGCACTGATTCATCGTGTATCGAGTCGCTGATGACAGCGAACCCACCCGACGTCCGCACCCGCCGCCGCAAAGTGATGCGCGATATTTCTCTACCGAAGCCGATGGCGAAATCTGCGGAAACTTCCTCAAAGTGCTCCAGCCACGGAACCCAGCAATGGCTGGAAGCAAGTTCCACCAGATTGATAGCGTTCAGATCTTCGGCGGTACGCAGTGTCCGGGTATCTATTCCGCCCCACCCCGAACGCGGCTTCCCGAAAAGCGGCAGCGTCGCTTCGGCCGTCAATGGCACCACGCGCTGAACTGGAATATTGGCCGCTTGCAGCGCCTGGTACACGGCAAGTTTGTCCGCGAGGATATCCAGCAAACTACGCTCCGACACTGCAACCCGCGCGCCAAGTTTCTCGAGACTGTCGCGGATACTTGCGAGCGCCACGAGCTCACGATTGGTGCAAGGAAGCACCAGATCGACGCGCTCTTCCTGCACGAGCGCCTCTATAAACTCTCTAAACGAGCGCTCGTCGCTAAGCGGCGGCGCCACGCGATAGCAATCCGCGACAAACCTGCCGATATTATCCGCGACACTATCCGCGACGATGACGCGAACATCCTGCCCCAGCCTGATGGCGTCGACCAAGCTCTGCCCTTGGAAGCCTCCGCCGGCGACCAGAAGCACGTTCAGTCGCATTTGCGCACTTCGACGAAGATGCCGTTGCAGATTTCAGGAAGTGCATACCCAACTTCATTCATAGCCGAAAGTACGCGCTCATCCAGGCTCAAGGACTTCAGCTGCGACGTCGTCAATGGCTTCAGCATCAAGCCCGCACGCCCGACCACTTCGAGACCGCAACTTTGCAGCAACTCGTCCAGCTGAGCAGGATCGAAGTAGCGGCGATGACCAAGTGCAATATCGGCCTCGCTCAGTGTATGAAGGTCCTTCATCAGGCCCGCGCTGTAGCCGATCAAACGATGCAACGAATGGGCATTCGGCACCGCAATCATCATGCGCCCTTCCGGCGCGAGGAACTCGCGAAACCGGCGAAGAACAAACGCCGGATCATCAACGTGCTCGAGAATGAAGCCCATCTCGATAACGTCGAATCGCTCCGGCGTCGTGAACTCCTCAAAGTAGGAGTGCACCAGCTCAACATGGGCGGGGGGCGCGATTTCGCTATTGAATAGCTCGATGATGTCCGGAGATCCCTCGACGATCACATGGCGCTTCAGACGAGCACCAAGGGAGTCGATAAGACCCTTGACGACATAGCGATGCCCCACGCCAAGGCTGAGCATTCGCATTGAATCAAGATGCCCGGTACGACGAAGCAATTGCTCCAGCGTTGCGCGCAGCAGGGCAATGTTGTCGTCGTAATAGGCAAAGCCGGGGATGTACGCGTCGCGATCTTGCTCAATGGACATAAAAAAGTTTCCCCGAGAACTACTCGATATTTTTGATAATGAACAAGGGTCGCCCCTGTGTCTGCACGAAAATGCGGGCCACATAGAGGCCCACGATGCCTAGTCCAAGCATCAGAAAGCCAAACATGGCGGTCAGCAACGCAACAATCGTCGGGAAACCCGTCAGTGTCGATGCAGGATGAATCAGCTTGCGCACGACAACGTAGCCAGCATTGACCGACGCCATGCCAAGCGCGGCGACACCGATCCAGATGCACACATAAAGAGGCACCGCCGAAAAGGAGGTGATCGCACGAACGAGCAAGGAGAGGCGCTTGCGCAGCGTGTAGGACGATGCACCGGCCCGCTGCCCCTTGGCGACCGGGAGGCCGATCTGGACGAACCCTGCCCAGTACATCATGCCTGCCAGAAATAGATGCTTGTCCCCCAGGGACGTCAAAGCGTCGACATAGCGGCTCGTCATCAGCCGCTCGGTAATGACGTTTTCGGGAACGTGCGTATCACTCAGCATGTTGAAGATGCGCCAGAACAATCCGCCAGCCAGACGCTCAACGAGCCCGCCCTTTCGCATCTCCTGATACCCGTACACCACGTCGGCGTTCTGTTCCTCAAGCGTTTTCCAGAACGTCACCAGTTCGCGCGGATCGACCTCCAGGTCGCAGTCGATGAGGAAAACCCTGTGGCCCAGTGCACATTGCAGGCCTGCAACGGCAGCGTGGTGATGGCCAAAGTTTCTCGACAGCTCAACGATGCGAATCTGTGGATAAACCTCGCGAAGTGACCTCAGAACCTCGACCGAGTTATCCGGCGAGCCGTCGTCGACACAGACGATTTCGTAATCACCGTCCACTCCTACTGCCTGCGCGGCCTCAGCACACGCGGCGATGAAGCGCTCCAGATAAGCCTGGGATCGATACAGGGTGGTTACTATGCTCAGCGCACAGGTACGCGCCGCAGGCGCGCGCGATGTGTGATCACCAAGACCGGAAGCTGCTTGCACGGCTTGTCATCCCTAGAAATAGTGCCCTAAGCCCCCGTAGGCTTGCGACATGGCGCAAGGCCGCGCTTAGTACTCCAAAATGGTCCAGCGCAAGAAGTATGCCGTGTCAGCGCGGCTGCTTCCATAACTCCTGTGAACTGTCGCCTCGCTCCGATAAAGAATTGCCCACCGCGATCACGTCCCTTCGGGCACCTGGCTGGCGATCAGTCGCGCGGCGCCGGTCCAACATAGACGCCCCCAATGTCTGGTGCCGCCACGTTTCGCTTCCGCGCCGAAGGGCGGTGCTGATGTTCGCTTCAGGTCGAAAGCGGACCTACCTGGCGTCAGAGGTCCAGTCAAGCTCTATGAGCCACATACACCCATTTTGCCCAGGCCTTTGAACAGGTCTCTCCAGAACCTGATCCGAGATGTTGTGATAGCGTAACTGTTCGGATCACAGCCGCCATCGCGGTTTCACCCCTGGCGTTATCGCTCTGCCTGGGGGTCGAATAACCTTGATGAGACGGTATAGCCAGTTCGGATCGGCGACTCTTCGACATGACGAACTTGATGGCGTGAACGGCACAGAATGAGTGACACCATTGCGAATCAGCCGACGGAGCGCCAGGAGGGGGCGCCGTTGCACGTTCTGTTAGTGGAAGATGACCAGGTGCTGCGGGACGACGTATTGGTGCCGCAGTTGCGACGCTTTGGTTTCGACGTATCCGCCGTGGGAAGTGCGGCTGCGCTCGACGCCCTGATCCCGTCGCGGCGCCCGGAAGTCGTGGTGCTCGATGTGGGCCTGCCGGATGCGGACGGCTTCGAGCTTGCGCGGCGCTTACGAGCGCAGATGAGCGACGTGGGCATCGTCATGCTGACCGGGCGCAACGCCACGGCCGATCGCATTCGCGGGCTCAACGAAGGTGCTGATACCTATTTGACGAAGCCGATAGACGTCGATCTGCTGGCAGCCACTCTCTATAGCCTCGTCCGTCGGCTTCGGACCGCAGCGCCGGCACCCCAGGGACGCTGGCGGCTTGATGCCGGTGGCTGGTGCCTGCTCTCGCCGACCGGCGGTGTGGTGGCGCTGACGAAAACGGAAGGCCGGATCCTCGCAAAGCTTTTCGAGAAGTCCAATGACGTGACATCCCGCGAGGAGCTTATCGAAGTTCTCACATCGAACATCTACGATTTCGACCCTCACCGCCTCGATTCGCTCATCCACCGGCTGCGCAAAAAAGTACAGCAGCTTCTCGGCATACCGCTCCCGCTGAGCGCAGTTCACGGTGAGGGCTACGTGCTGGTGCAAATCTGACGTCGCCGGGCGGCGTTCAACCCGGCATCGCAAGCCCGAGTCGCGCCGTTTCCCTGTCTGCGTCAGCGAGCGCCAATCTGAGGCCATCCGGCCTTCTCGCGATAGGTAGCGTGATGCGGAACGCAGTGCCCTGCCCTACCTCGCTGTCCACCATGATATCGCCGCCTGCGCCGCGAATCAGGTTATAGACCACCGTCAGTCCAACGCCGGTACCCCGATCCATGGGCTTGGTGGTGAAGTAAGGCTCGAAGATCATCGAGCGTGTCTCCTCCGACATACCCACGCCATTGTCGGAGAGCACGATTTCGACAAGCTCAGTGTTGGCGCGCGACACCCTGGCGCTGAACGTGCCACCGGACGGCATGGCATCGCGAGCGTTGGACGCGACATTCAAGATCGCCAGCGCGAATTGACTGGCATCGATGTCGATGTACATCGCTTCATCCGGCACATGAACTTCCAGCTGAACATTTGATGGAAACAGTTGGCGGAGCAACGGCTGCATGTCTCCCACCGCCTGCCCGGCATCAATCGTCTGGATTTGCGACATGTCGCGGCGGCTGAAATTGAGCAGTTTTCGGCTGATCGATTCCGCCTGCTTGGCCGCCGTCTCCACGCCCAGCAAGGCTCGCGACAGCTGCCGGACTTCGTCCCCCGGGCGCGTATCGGGTTCGTCCAGGCAATGGCGCTCTCTCGCGAAACCAAGAATGACGGACAAGACGTTGTTGAAGTCGTGCGCAACGCCCTGCGCCAATCGTCCGATGGCATCCATCTTTTGCGAGTGCAGCAACTGCTCCTGCGTCCTTTCCCGCTCGGCCATTTCAATCTGGAGCAAACGCCGGTGCCGGTCCGAATCGGCCAGCGCGTCGCGCAGGGCGCCACTGCTTCGATCCAGTATGATCGTGATAAGCGCGTAGCTGAAGGTGTGGAACAGCAAGTTGTTGTAAGCGGCGAAGACACTGCGCGATGCCGCCGGCATGTGCAGGTAATCGCTGGTCATGCCCGAGGCCAAGATCAGCAAGATCGAGACATAGATGATCCATAGCGCGCGCCGCCCAAGCATCAGGCCACCGAGCGCGAGCGAGATGATGAGAATGGCTTCGCCAGGGATCACCTTGAAGCCGAACGTGGCATATGCCAGCAGCCCGGACAGCATCTGCGCAGCGAGAAACTGCTTTACCGCCCGGCGGAATCGTCCTTTCCGGATCCAGTAGAAACTCACCCATGCGGCAACGGTGATGACCAGGTCGGTGAAGAGGTCGATGGTGATCGAGACGGCGGCGCCAGAGGCGGTGTTCGCGAAGAACGAATCCGTCATGTAGGTCCACTCGGACGCCAGCAGGTAGATCTTGATCAGTGGCGTGCGCAAGCCCTGGAAGGCAAGCAACAGCTGCATGAAGACCGCATTTCGGCGGTCGACCGGGTCGGTGATGGGCAGGTCATTGAGCCACGTGTTCAGGCGTTGCCACATGAGGCGTCTCGGTCGTCTGGATGTGCGGTTGCGATCTTGTTGCAGCGCGTCAGTCCATCGACAGCCATCTTTCATGATGGCCCATTCGCTTGATCCCCGGAACGGGCCGGGCCGCCCATATTGATCGGTGAGATTTGGCGAGTCGAGATGAATTGTCGTGCGTGACGGTGAACAGTCTGTTCGCCTAGGTTGCGAAGGCGGCCTGGAATGTCATCGCCATGACATCTCCATGTGGCGGGGGGATCGACCGTAGATCGTTAAAGCGCGTGGATGTCGGGTCACTTTGCGTGACCTGGCACGGGCATTTTTTTCCGTTAGTTAAGGGAGGGGATATGCAAACCCGATATCGATACACAAGCGCGGGGCCATGGGCGGTAGCCATGGCATTCGCACTGGGGGGAAGTCTGGTTTCACAGGCGGCATCGGCGCAGGCGGCGATGTCGCCCAGCAGCAAGCCGGATGCCCCACGCATCACCAAGACGGTCGACAACGCGCAACTGAGCACAGTGCCAGGCAGCCGCTCGCCCAGAACCACCAAGGCCACAGACAAGGGCGCCTTGGCCGATGGCAAGGCGATTCACAACATGACGCTGCTGTTGAAGCGCGGCCCCGACAAGCAGTCGCGCTTCGACGCCTACGTCAATCAGCTCAACAACCCAAGCTCGCCGAACTATCACAAGTGGCTCACGGCGAGCCAGATCGGAACCATGTTTGGTCCGGAGGCATCGGACATCAAGCAAGTCACCAACTGGCTGGCATCCCAGGGCCTGAAGGTCGACAAGGTGATGCCGTCGGGCGTCATGATTCGTTTCTCCGGCACGTCGGGGGCCGTCAGCCGGGCGTTCCATACCCAGCTGCATAGCTTCACGCTCAACGGTGAAAACCATTTCGCCAACGTCAGCGACATGAGTATTCCCGAAGCACTCTCTCCCGTGGTGGCGGGCGTCGCCCGACTGGACAACTTCTTCCCGAAGCCGCTGTACCACAACGTCGGTGTCGTCAATAAGAACAAGAAGACCGGCAAGTGGTCGCAAGTGGCCAGCAGCCCGGAGTTCACCGTCCCACCAGGCACGGTCGATCCGAAGGCGACCTACGATGTCGTTCCGGCAGACTTCAACACGATCTACAACGTCGCGCCGTTGTGGAGTCAGTCCACGCCAATTCGCGGCGCGGGACAGACCGTCGCTGTGCTGGAGCGCACCGACGTACTCCCTGCCGATATTGCAACGTTCCGCCAGGCCTTCCTGCCTGCCAATGCCACAGGTGCGGTCAATTACGTCAATCCCATTGCGTTCACCGGTGACACCAGCTGTCCGGACCCGGGAACCAATGGCGACGAGGGCGAGGCAGCGCTGGACGCCGAATGGATTGGTGCTGCGGCACCCGACGCCACCATCGTGTTTGCCTCCTGCGATGACAGTAACAGCCCGACCTTTGGTGCGTTCACGGCCGCATTGAATCTGCTCAACAACACCGCGGCACCACCGCCGGCCGTATTCAGCCTCAGCTATGGCGAGTGCGAAATTCTCAGCATCACGGACGTGACCAGCGAAGCGGGCTTGATCTGGCAGCAGGCGGCCGCACAGGGTGTCACCGTTTACGTTGCATCGGGCGATGCCGGTTCGGCAGGGTGTGACCAGAACCAGCGTGCCGCGCAGTTCGGCATCAACGTCAACACCATGGCATCCACGCCCTTCAACGTGGCGGTGGGTGGCACGGATTTCGATGACTACCACCAGACGTCCCAATACTGGACCGATACCAATCTGCCTTACGGGCAATCGGCCTTCGGTTACATTCCGGAACAGACCTGGAACGACTCGTGCGCCAGCAGCAAGCTGGACGCGATCCTCAAGCTCAGCGATGGCGTCACCGCATGCAATAACGCAGCCGCACAGCGCTTCTTGAACACGGGAGGCGGCAGTGGCGGCCCTAGCGTGATGTGGTCGCAGCCCAGCTGGCAGGCGGGCATCTACGGCTCCTCGCAGAACAATACGCGCATGGTGCCGGACGTAGCGTTGTTTGCGGCCAATGGCCTGTATGGTCATGCGCTGGTGTTCTGCATGTCCGACCCGGCGGCAGGCGGCACCGCTTGTGACTACAGCAACCCGGACAACGTCCTCTTCAACTCCGCCGGTGGCACCTCATTTGCCGCGCCCGCCATGGCAGGCATCCAGGCGCTGATCAACCAGGCGGCTGGCCAGTCCCACGGCAACATCGCTCCGATGTTCTACGGGATTGCGGAGAAGGAATACGGCACCAATGCCTCGCCGAACCAGGCTGGCCTCAACGCCTGTAACTCGTCCAATGGCAGCGCCGTCGGCAGCGACTGCGTGTTCTACGACGTGACCCAGGGCGATATCGACGAACCTTGCTACGCAGGCACCTCCAGCTGCTATAGCGGCGCGGCTGGCAACCACTTCGGTGTCGTCAGTCACGGCGGCGATACCACGCTGGCACCGGCATGGCTGACCAATGCAGGTTACGACTACGCAACCGGCCTGGGCACGATCAATGCCGCCAATCTGGTGAAGGCCGTGGTGGCTTACGACACGCCTCATCAGCGCGGCTACGCATCGCCCGGCGATTTCCTCAACCCCTATGGGTTTGGTGCCGATGGCTACAGCGACATCGCACTGGTCGATCCGGTGAAGGGCATTTTCACCGACATCGCCATGAAGGGTAGTACCGCGATGCAGGTGCACTCGCAGTCGATTGCAAAGGGTTACACCATCGGCGCCATCGGTGCCTTCTATCAGCACTGGGAAATGAACGACACGTCGCCAGGGTGGATGGCTGCGGGATTCAACACGGCCAGCCTGGCCTGGACGGGGCCGGACAATCTGCTGTACGTGTGGCTTTCGCAGGGTAATGGTGGCCAGAACGGTTACATCTACCATCAGGTCGGCAGCGTGTATTCGCCAGGTTGGACCCTGGTGGGTGCCGGCGATTTCGATGGCATCGGCAAGGACGAGCCCCTCTGGCGTAACGACAGCACCGGCCAGATCGGTTGGTGGCAGCTCGACCTGTCGTTGTTCTTCAAACTTGGCGGCCGCCAGTACCACTTCGCCGTGGAACCGCTGATGACGCCGCTCGCGGCAGCGTCGGGTTGGGTTCCGACGATTGCGGACGTCAACGGTGACGGTTACGCCGATATCGTCTGGACCAATCCGAACAACAACAACGTCTATGTGTGGATCAACAATCAGGCCGGCGACTTCGTTCGCCGCGCGATTGCCGACCACCCACCGGGCTTTGTGCTGTACGGAGCGGGTGACGTCAATGGCGACGGCAAGACCGATCTGATCTGGATCAACCAGACCTCGCACCAGATGAGCTGGTGGGTCATGAACGGATTCTCTGTGGTCAGCCAGAACGTGTGGAATGTCACCCCGGGCTACTCGATGGCATCGATCGCCGACTACGACGGCGATGGCCTCGCCGACATCCTGTGGGTTGGAACTGCGGGTGACGTGTGGGAATGGCGAAGCAACGGTAACGGCTTCCAGTCCTATCGCGTGACCGACCCCAACGGCGTGCCGCTGGCCATCCCGGCTGGTGCCAAAGTGCAGCCCACGCTCCTGCAGGGTGCAGCCACGGCGGGCTACACACCGACGCACTGATGCCATTGCGCATCGACTGTTGAGTGGTATGTGACGAACGAAAAGGCCGGGCCCCAGGGTCCGGCCTTTTCATTTGAGGCAGCAAGTATTGTCTTGAGCACTAAACGATCTGTTGCAACGACCGGCTGAATCCGCAGTCGAAAGCGGACATGGGAAAAGTGCTCTCCGACCCGGGTTTCACCCCAGCGCCAACCCCGGAAGTAAAAAGTCCGCTCCCGGTTGGGAGCGGACTGTTCGAACGATCCTTCAACTCAGCATCAATGAGTAACCGTTGCAGGAGGTATGCCGCTGTTGAACACCGGCATGCTGGCATCGACGCCTGGAAACACCCCCCCGCGGCTAAAGCTGATGTTCAGCTGCGTCCCTTGAAGCCCGCTGGTATTTGTCCACACATCCAGGCTTACCCCGTTGTTGTTCCAAACGAGATCGGCAAAGCCGCGACCCGAAAAATCGCCGACGGCCGCAAGAGTCTCCCCCGCTGATACGGCGTCGATAGTCGTGCTTTTAATGGTCGCACCGTTCATCAGCCAGTAGCCCCAGCTCGTACCAGAGCTCTGCATCCAGATGAGGTCATCTCGCCCATCGCCGTCAATGTCTCCGCGTCCGACGATGGACCACCCGGCGGGATAGTTGGTTACAAATTTCGGAGTGAAACCGGTGGATTTTCTTGCATTGCCAAGCCACACGTACAAATCGTTCTTTGCACTGGTCCACATGATGTCCACCAGACCGTCACCGTCGAAATCTCCGGTAGCTGCAGGGTAGTAGCCACTTGCATAAGAGGTCACGTACCAACCGATTCGATTGGTGCCGTCCATCAGCCAATAGGCAACCTGGTTGGTCGACTTGTTGATCCAGAGCAGGTCGGCCTTTCCATCACCGTTAATGTCACCCGCGCCGAAAATCGCCCAGCCTGCCGGATACCAGATAGCTAACGCCCCAGATGACAGGGTATAGCACCAGTGGAATCAGGATCGAACGACTCACTCGAAGCTTCATTCTTGGCTCGCTGTCGCTTTGTCCAGCTTGATGTTCTGGTAGCGGAAACGGTCTGCTTTGGGTCGGAAGCGGACACCTGATTTAGACATCAAACTCCGTGCCGCATACATCGCATTTGCGCCAATAGCTTCCCCTTGAGAGGTGATTCCCGCAGACAGGACAGCGGAAATAATTCGGGCAGACAAAAAGCACCAGACCAATTAGAACTACAAAACTTGAAATACCGTAGAGATCTGACCATCGCCCGCCCCATAGCCAATCCACCAGCTGAAAACCGCAGAACCACAGAAATGCCAGCGCAAAGAAGGCTGGAAAGAAACGGTTCCGCCGCTTTCGGATCTCTCGGGACTGTGCCTCGGTTGCCTTAACCACTACGCCTCCTTCGTGGCCAATTTTCCCAGTGTCCGCCGTGGGTCGGAAGCGAACGCTTCATCAAGTGTGTCTCGCCCGATGCCGACCCATCAACCACGTACCAAGGGCGGCAAAAATCGCAAATGCCAGGGACATGCCAAGGGGGACAAGCACCGCCGCTTTTAGCTCGTCGTTCGCCGACCGACCAATTGCGACCGATGGCGTGGGTGGTAAGTAGCTCAGCACGGATTCTTCACCAATCTCCAAATGGCACGATTCCGAGTGACTGTATACGCGACCACCAACTTCGTACGAAAAGTCGCAAGCACGATGCTTTTCCGGGTGGATTGCCGTGACAGTTGCGCGAACGGGAACACCCTGCTTGCTAAGTCTGTAAAGATTTATCCAATTGTTCGGCGTAGCGTTGATAACGACGGCAAACGAAAAGAAGAAGAACCCGAATACAGCTAGCCCCCTATTGAGCGGTGTCCACTTCATCGTCGCTCTCTCCCCTCAGAACGTTTGGCAAGCGAGTCATTCGGCCCGGTATTCTGGCTTAAGAGCCGGCAACAAGAGCGTCCGCTCTGGGTTGGAAGCGGACCTTTCACAGATCCGTTAGTGATCACGCCCATCACTTCGTTTGGCCAGCAGTGGACGCGCTAGGCCGAACCAGAGCATGACTCCTCCCAGAAAGCCGGCCGTTATGCTCACTACGACGATCAAGATTCCGAATCTAATCGTGAGGTCGCCGTTCGAGTACGCCTGCGCCCCGAACAGGGCAATTAGAGTCAAGCCAAAAGCCAGCTCAGACAGAACAATATTTCCAATGAGCGAACGGCAGGCCCATGTCATAAATCTCGATTGCACAAATGATTTCGACATTTTTGCCCCTTCGCTTGGTTGGCTGAACCACACATCTCTCGATATCCACTCTGGGTCGGAAGCGGACGTTTCAATTTTGCGCCGCTAACGATATCTACGCTCTTTCACCGGCTACGTCAGCGGCAACTTTTCAAGACGCATATAGAACAACATAACGATGCCGAGGACAGCGTACACAGCCAAAAAAGCAGCGAGCGCAACTGCAAAGCCCCAGGTTGGATAAATGACTGAGGCACATACAATCACGCCAGCGACAACGACCAACGCGGCAAGCGTGTTTTGTTCCGCAAGCAAGCGCGACTGCTTTCCGCAGCCACTGCACCGGTAAGGCCACCTCCTCGTAGCTGAGAGTAGGCGAATCGCGCTCGCGCGAGCCCCACAGTGCGGACAAGTATTCATAGCGATGTGGTGCCGATCATGTTTCCCCCATGCCCTTACTTTGGACAAATCCACCAATACCGAAACGTCCGCTCCGGGTCGAAAGCGGACCAATGCTAGCTCGTTATCCCACGCTGGCGGGTTGATCGGAACAGCGGGCAGATTTGGCGACACAGACAACGGCGTGAGCCCGACTCTGCATTCGATGGACGACTACGGCCAACCTCCTGGCATGGCCGCAAGACGGGCGGCCCAAGCATGGCCCCGGGTGTCTTTCCGCCCCCCCCGGGGCAAAGCCGCGTAAAATGGTCGCTTTACGCCCACTCAAGTGCCCCATGGCCCTCACCGCCACCATTCACAAGGCCGAACTGTCGATCAGCGACATGGACCGGCACTACTACGCCACCCACGCATTGACCCTCGCCCGGCATCCGTCGGAAACCGAGGAGCGATTGATGGCGCGCCTGCTCGCGTTCACGCTGTATGCCGACGAACGGCTGGAGTTCGGCAAGGGGCTCAGCGACACCGACGAACCGGCCCTGTGGCGCAAGGCCTATACCGACGAGATCGAGCTGTGGATCGACGTCGGCCTGCCTGATGAAACACGCTTGCGCAAAGCCTGCAACCAGTCGCGGCACGTCGTGGTGCTGGCCTATGGCGGCCATGCCGTCGACGTCTGGTGGAGCAAGATCGCCAGCACGCTCACCCGCCACGACAACCTCAGCGTGCTCGCCATCGACCACGCCGACATAAAGCAACTGGCTGCCCTGTGCGAGCGCAGCATGCGCCTGCAATGCCTGATCCAGGACGGCGAACTGCAGCTCATCGCCGGCGACCTCACGCTGCCGATCCGTCCGGCTATCCGCAAGGGTGAGTACGCTGTCGCTTGAGAAAGTGCCCCTGCCCCGTTTTGAAAAGTCCGCCGTGGGTCGGAAGCGGACATCTCATGCTAATGGTGGCAGTGACTCCAAGCCCTCAGGAAGACCCGAGCGCCCACCAAGCTTAGTGATGTTCCACTTGGTCTCGTCGTGCCATTCAAAATCGATTTGATACTGGAAGTTGGAATTGGCCCGTACGAGGCAGACGACGAACTTCCTTCCGTCCTTGGTCAGCGAGTCCCTAAGCGACAATCCAAGGCTTCGAATGCGCTCACTTTCATTGCTTAGACGCAGCACATCAAAGATATGAACGCCGGTCGGGTTCACGTAGGAGCCCTTCCAGCCGCACTGGGCGTCATCGGCGTTGAACCGTATAAAGACATCGATCCAGTCCGGCGATGTCACGCGAACTGTCCCTATGGCCTGCTTTGCAAGCTCAACGACAAGTTTCGACGCTTCCTCGTTCATCCCATCTCCTTAGGTCCGTATATGGACTCCTCCCCTTTGCCAAGCATCCCCTAGCTCTGGCGTCCGTGTCGACTGCACACGTATATCCGGCCTCTCGTTGCTGCACCGCTTAGGCGGTGCCGGGCCATGATGAGCTAGTC